>NZ_FMYY01000045.1 GCF_900101595.1 Paenibacillus sp. cl123 | reverse complement strand
GAGGTGACGTTCGACCGGGAGGTGTACCATTACCTGGATAACTTCATCGGCTTCCCGGCCGGGGAAACGGTGCCGAATGCGTACTACGACCGGGAGAAGGGACGCTGGATCGCGTCGCCGAACGGGAAGGTAATCGGGATCGTCTCGGAGACGAACGGTCTGGCCGGGATCGATGCGGACGGAGACGGGGCGGCGGACAGCGCGGAGCAGCTGGCGGAGCTGGGCGTTACGGAGGAAGAGCAGCGGAAGCTGGCGGAGCTGTATGAGCCTGGGAAGACGCTGTGGCGGGTGCCGATCACGCACTTCACGCCGTATGATCACAACTGGCCGTACGGTCCTCCGGGAGATTCCGAGTCGCCGCCTGACCGGGGGCCTAGGGAGAAGCGGAAGAAGGAAGACGATCCGTGCAAGAAGAAGGGCTCGATCATCGGCTGCCAGAACCAGACGCTGGGGCAGCAGATTCCGATCGCAGGAACGCCGTATATGCTGAACTATATGAGCGAGCGGGAGGAAGGCTACAAGGCGAAGTCGACGCTGGAAATTCCGGTGAGCGACGGCAGACCGCTGCCGGATTCGCTGCTCAGTATGAGCGTGAGCATCCAGATCGGAGGCAGGCTGCACCGGGCGAGCTTCGCCCCGGCTTCGAACAAGACGTATACGTTCGAGTGGGACGGGAAGGATGCCTACGGCCGCGAGCTGACAGGCTCCCATCCGTATAAGGTTCGCATCGATTACGCGTACCAGGCGCAGTATTACCCGGCGCTCGCTGATTTCCAGAACAGCTTCGGCCGGCTGGCTGCGGCCGGGGCCGTAGCTTTCAGTTTAGTTCGTGGCAGCTCCGCTATTAATGTAACCCGCAGCTGGAATGGCGAGCTGGAAAGTCCGCGCAATCCGTATGCGGAAGCCGGCGTCGCCGGCTGGAGTCTGGATGCTCATCATGCATACGACGAGAAAATGGGCCGCCTGCAGCTCGGAGACGGCACTGTACAGACGAAGCAGAAGAAGCCGTTCGGAGAAATCAACCTTCGAGGAAGCGGTCCCGGCTTTTCGCTGGCCGGTTATTCGGCCGAGCTGGAGACGATGACGACCGGACTGGACGGAGCTGTATATTTTGTCGCCAAAAACGGCTTGACCCGCGACCAGGTTGTGGTGAGGATGGACGCCTCGGGAAGGTTGACGAAATTTTCCGACACGGTTTACTCCAACTCAAGCCGACTGGCGGTGGACCCGCAGGGCAGGGTTTATCTCTTTAGTTCGACCAAAAGCCAAATTCTTCGTAAAGCAAAGGGACAGGATGAGTGGGAGGTTGTTGCAGGTACGGGCCGCATAGGAGGGATGGAGGCGCTGCCCGACGGAGCGCCGGCCAAGGAAGTGACCTTCGCCTCGATCTTTAATATAGCGGCAGGCGCGGACGGCTCCGTATATTTTACTTCTCATCCAACCAGGCCGGGTGT
Source organism: Paenibacillus sp. cl123 (assembly GCF_900101595.1). Taxonomy (GTDB): domain Bacteria; phylum Bacillota; class Bacilli; order Paenibacillales; family NBRC-103111; genus Paenibacillus_G. Next base: position 7,473 of record NZ_FMYY01000045.1, on the reverse strand, counting down.
GCGCAGCTCCAACCCTCATTCATTGACGCTTTACAAAATCGGGCCGGACGGCATTCTCCAAACGCTCAGCGATGTAGCGGCAAAAGGAAGAGACGACGGGCCGGGCGACAAGACGGGCATCGGCCAGGTGGAGCTGATCCGGCTCGGCACGGACGGCAGCCTGTATATATCCGATACGTCGGCCAATCCTTCGCCAAATGATGTCCGATCCTATACCCGCGTACGCAGGCTCAGTCCCGACGGGACGCTGGAGCGCGTGGCGGGCGTGCTGATGGGCGAAGCGGGAAGCCGGGCTGCGGCCCACGGCGTCAAGGCGACGGAAGCCCAGTTCTACTTTCCGTATAACGGTCTGGGAGGCTCCATCAATAAATTTTTCCTGGACGCACAGAACCGGATTTACTTCAGGACGGGGGATCGTCACGTGTACCGCATCGGACCGGATGGGCTCCTCGAGAAGCAGGAAAGCCCGGTGCAGGTCATGCGGGAGGCTGTGCGCCAGTTTGACCTGATCGGGGTCTTCGCCGGGGGCGGCCGCATCGAAAGCACAACCAACTGGAACTATGAGGTCAAGCATTTCAGTATCAGGCCGGATCAGGAGTATTCGTCTGTGCCCGACGAGAGCGGCCAGTTTACTTATCATTTTGATAATAAATTCCATTACAAGGGCATGGCGGATGTTCTGACGGGAACGATGCTGACCAAGCTGGATTACGATGAACAAGGCCGTCTGACGCGGATCGCCGACCGGAACGGCCATGAAGTGAAGATCGAACGGGATGGCACAGGCAAGCCGGCAGCGATTGTCGGGGCCGGCGGCCAGCGGACGCGGCTGACGATAGATGAGCATGGACGGCTTACGGAAGTCGTCGGTCCGGATGGAGCCGCATATCGGATGACGTATGACGATGGAGGGCTGCTGCAAACGTTCGCCAATCCGCTGAATCAGATCAGCAGGTACGACTACGATGCGGCCGGATTGCTGATCCGGGCGGAGAATGGAGCCGGAGGCGTGCAGACGCTGAACCGGACGGATACGGACGACGGGACGACGGTCACTTTCACCGATGCGGACGGCCGCTCCACCGTCTACGAGACGAAAAGTATCGAGGGCGGGGTACAGCGGACGACGACCGATCCGGACGGAGCGCGTCTGGTGGCAACGGTGCGGCCGGGCAGCGAGCGGGTCGAGCTTCCGGACGGAAGCGTCGTCACGAAAACGTTGGAAGGCGATCCGCGCTGGGATATGGATGTGCCGGTGCTCAAGGAAATGGTGTTTACGAACCCCGACGGACGCAAGACGACATTTAACGAAACGCGAACGGTCGAGGAAAATGAGGACGGCAGCCTAAAAACGCTGGTCTACACATACAAGACGGGCTCGTCGGTCACCGAAGTGAAATACGAAGCCGAAGCGCGCCGATTGACTAAAACGACGCCTGAAGGAACGGCCACGGCGGCCTACTACGACGCCGACGGCCGGGTGGTGCGGATGGAATGGCCGGGGCAGGAGCTCGCGCCTATCCTGTATACGTATGATGCCAAGGGCCTGCTGGCGCGCGTCTCGCGCGGCGAGCAAACGGCGGACTATACGTACGATGAGCGCCACAGGCTTACGGCTTTGACGGATGCGGCCGGCCGGACAAGGTTGTTCGGCTATGACGATGCCGACCGGCTGGTCTCTTCTACAACGCCGGGCGGCAAGGTATATGGCAGCGACTATGACGAACTGGGGCAACTGGCCGGTCTGACGATGCCGGACGGCACGGCCTACCGGCAAAGCTACAATGAGCTGGGCCAATTTGCTGGCTTTGCGACTTCGCAAGCGCCGGACTGGATCAGCCTGGAATATGGAGCCGGCGGCATATTGGAGCGGTCGACGCTGCGCAGCGGGCGCCAGACCGATTATGTGTATGATGCGGCAGGCGGCAAGCGAATCACCGGCATGAACGACGCGGATATCCGCCGCACGTTCGAATATGCGGACGAGACGGACCGGGCGAAGAAGCTGGAAAGCGTCGGGACGGCTCCCGGATCGGTGCCGCAAACCAATGAATATACGTATGTCGGCGAAGAGGTGAAGCAGCAGACGATCAAAGGCAAGGCCACTGCTGTCTACGACTACACGTATGACTCCTTATTCAATCTGACGAATATCCGGGCCGCCGTCACACGGATGGTGTACGGTGTGCAGCGTACCCAGAATGTCACGACGTCGCTGGGCTGGAACAAAGCCGGTCAGCTTGTCAGATACGGACCGTTCACGTTCGACCGCAGCGGTCCGAACGGCAGCGTGGCCGGGATGCAGGACAGCAGCATGCGGATTACCCAGACGTACGACGAGCTGGGCCGTCAGAAGGAGCGGGTCTACACGCTGGGCGGGCGGGAAGTTTACCGCACCCGGCCTGTATACGATCTCAGCGGCAATGTCGCGAGCTTGACGGTAACGACGCCGGAAGGAGCGGAGACGACCGTATTCACGTACGACCTTGACGGGCAGCTGACAAATGTGCAGCGCACGGGTCCGGGAGGCGTGACAGTTGAAGCCTACGAATACGATGTGAACAAAAACCGGATCGCCAGGGAGGTAACAGGCTCGGAGCGGATGACGAGCAGCTACGGACCGCATGATGTGCTGGCGGCTGTAGGCGAAACGGCTTACAGCTTCGATGAAGACGGTTATCTCCGCCAGCGCGGCGCGGATACGTTCCAGTATGGGGCGCGCGGGGAGCTGCTGACAGCGACGGTAAGCGGCGCGACATACACGTATGCATACGACGCGCTGGGAAGACGAACGTACCGGGAGGACGGAGCCGGTAAGTTTACCCAGTATTTATATGGTGACCCGACATCGCTGCAGCTGGTGACAAGCACGGTGAACGAAAACGGGGAGCTGACGAATTATTTGTACGACCAAGACGGCTTGCTGCTCGGGCTGGAGCGCAACAACGTCCGTTATTATGTGATCACGGACGGCATAGGGACGCCGCAGCAGGTGCTGAACGGTCAGGGGCAAGTTATCAAGCGGCTGAAATATGACAGCTACGGAGGCGTGCTGTCGGATTCAAATCCGGGCTTCGCGCTGCCGATCGGGTATGCGGGCGGACTGGAGGACCGGGGAGCGGGACTCGTAAGATTCGGCGCGCGGGATCTGGATACGCTGTCGGGCCGATGGACGGCGCGCGATCCGATCCTGTTCGAGAGCGGCCAGGCCAATCTGTACGCCTACGTCAACAATAACCCGGTGCAGTACCGCGACCCGTGCGGAACGATGTGCATCGGGGCCAGCGCTTACTCGGGCATAGGAGGAGGCGGAAGGGTCTGTCTTACGAAAGAAGGCTTTTCCTCCTGCCTGGAGCTTGGCTTCGGCGTAGGGGGCGGCCTCGATATTGCGCCGTTTGAGGGATTGACCGATGACGGTTTGTCGATGGAGGCTACGGCCAAAATCGGGTTCGGACCCGCCGCCTTGACGATAGGCGCCAAGATGAAAGACCGATGGGAGGGCGGCTGCCCGGACGGCGGCCTCATCGCCAAGCTGGAGGCGGGTCCGGTCAAGCTCGATCTGATCGATTACGAGAAATTGTCAGTGAAAGGAAAGCCCGAAAACTTCAATGACCCGGTATCCAAGCTGTTCAAGCAGGCCACCGCCGAGCTGGCCTTGAAGGTCAAGGGCTGCAAATCATACAAGTGGTAAGAGTTTTCGTTCAGCCCTAAGCTGATCGTCAAGCCGCCGCTTTTCCCACGATGGGAGAGCGGCGGCTTGTTTTTTTCAGAAATTTTGGCTCGTCTTGTCATTTTCCATGACAAGACGGGGTGACATTTTCAGTGATGCGCCTAGGCGGATAGATGCTTACCGGCCAGTCGAGTCTGCCGCTATAATATGGCAAGCAGTTGGGATGAGGAGGCACATCATATGTACAGAAAGCTGATCAAACGGAATATGCCGCTACTGCTGGCGGCGGTGCTTACCGTGCAACCGCTCGCTCCGGCGGGCGCTGCGGACCCCGCGGCTTGGCCGGGGGACAGGGAGAGCGAAGGCAGCAGAGCTGCGGGATGGAACGACAGACTGCCCTCTTGGGCTTTGGGTGAAGTGACGGAGCTGGCGGGAGAAGGCATCGTAAGCGGTTATGAGGATGGCACCTTCCAGCCGGACCGGGCCGTAACCAGGGCGGAGTTCACGGCGATGCTGAACCGACTGGCTGCCAAGCTGCCGCAGGTCGGAGACGGTCAAAAGCGGGACGCGGTCTTCACGGATGTCAAGGATGAATGGTTTGCGGAGGAAGTGAAAAAGGCGGCTCAGTTGGGACTGGTGGAGGGAGACGCGGCAGGGGCATTCCGGCCGCAGGCGCTCTTGAACCGTCAGGAGACGGCTGTCATGCTGGGGCGGTTGGCCGGACGGGAGGCGGCCCGGGAGGCGAAGTTTACCGACAGCGGCCGGATTCCGGCCTGGGCGGCTCCGTCTATTTCGGCGCTGCATGAAACGGGCATTCTTCAAGGCTATGAGGATGGAGCGTTCCGGGGCGAGAAAAGTCTGACACGTGCGGAAGCGGCAGTAGCGCTTCATCGCACATGGAAGCTGTTGAAAGGCCCGGAGAAGGCGGCTTCGCTCTTAGTCGCCGTCAAGTCGGCGGAGGGGCAGCCGCTCGCGAATACGCTGGTCCGCGTTCATGCGAAAGGCAAGCGAGCCCAGCTCGCCGCGGGGCGTACGGATGCTCGAGGCAATTACACGTTGCCTGGAGAGTGGAAAAGCGGGGCGTACGATATCTATGCAACAGGCGCCGGCATCGCCGGCTTCCGCAGCGTGGATTGGACCCCCGGTGCGGCGACCTTCGACATGATTGCCGGCAAGGCAGCCATGCTGGAGGGCAAGCTGACGGGGGACGACGGCAAAGGCGCCGGCGGTGTCGTACTGGCGTTTACGACGAATCCGACCTATTACGCGATAACGGAGGCTGACGGCTCCTTCACCGCGCATGTCGAGCCGGAGCGTACGTACCGGCTGTCCTATATCGCGGATGAAAGCATCCGCGCGGCGGCTGCGAAGGCAGGGAAAGCCGAGCCGGAGCTGCTGCAGACGGAGCAGGCGAAGAAGGCGCTGGCTTTGCTTGACAGCGACGCGGCGAAATCGGAGAGCTGCGCATGCGTCCGTACGGAGGCGCCGGGGACCTACACGGCTCCCAAGGCCGGAGCCAAGCTGGATCTGGGCGCGCTGCGTCTGGACGGAGGGGCGCCAAGCTCCGGCGGCGGAGGCGGCTCGGGCGGCGGCTCGGAGGGCGGCGGCTCGCAGACGCCGGACCGGACGCCGCCGGCTGTGCCGGGCGGACTGCGGGCAGAGCCCGGGGACGGGCTGATCGCGCTGGCCTGGACGGCGAACGCCGAGAGCGACTTGGCGGGCTACAGGGTGTACGGGCGCAAGGCGGGAGCGGAGGCATGGAGCATCCGGTCGGATGCGGGCCTGTCCGCGTCGCATACGCTGATGGCGCTGACGAACGGCGAGTCGTATGAGCTTGCCGTAGCGGCTTACGACAAAAGCGGCAACGAGTCCGCAAAGTCGGAGATCGTGCGGGCGACGCCGAAGGCGGGCGGTCCGCCGCCGGATGTAATCCCGCCGGCTGCGCCTGGCGGACTGCGAACAGATTCCGGGGACGGGAAAGTAATCCTAACCTGGTATCCGAGTACGGAGGACGATCAGGCCGGGTACAGGATCTACTGGCGCGTGTCGGGAGCAGAGGCCTGGAACGAAGCCGACAAGCTTGGCCGCGAGAGCGGGTACACGGTTAACGGGCTGACGAACGGAACGACGTATGAATTTGCCGTGAGCGCCTACGATAGAAGCGGCAACGTGTCGGCCAAATCCGAGACGATGTATGAGACGCCGCGAAACGGCGAGACTCCTGACCGGGAGCCCCCGGCCGTGCCGAGCGGCCTGAAGGCGGAGCCGGGCGTGCGGAAAATTCAGCTGAGCTGGAATCCGAACACCGAGGAGGATCTGGACAGCTACCGGATATACACCCGCGTGGACGGCAGTACCACATGGAGCGGAGTGGGTGACGTTGGCCGTGTGACGACACATACCGTGCTCAATGTTTGGCATGACCGGACGTATGAATTCGCCATTGCGGCTTACGACACGAGCGGCAACATCTCCGCGATGTCGGCGGTCGTTAGCGCGAAGCCGCTGAGCGAAGAGCAGCCGGACACGACGCCGCCTGCCGTGCCCGCCGGTCTGTCGGCTGTCGCGGGAGACGGCCGGGTCGCGCTAAACTGGACGGCGAACGCCGAGGCCGATCTGGCCGGCTATCGCGTGTATGTCCGTGAAGCGGGGGGGAGCTCTTGGGGAGCGGCGCAGGAATCCGGTAAAACCAGCTCTTACACGGCGACCGGTTTGACCAATGGCTTAGCCTATGAGCTGGCCGTGGCCGCCTATGACGAGAGCGGCAACGAGTCGGCGAAGTCCGAAGCGGTACAGGCGACGCCGATCGGCGGCGGAGGCAACCTGCCGCCCGATCCGGGCAGCGTAGCGACGGAGGTGCCGGCGTCGGGTCAAGCGAGCTTCCAGGAGCTGACGGACTTCCTGTACACGGGGCCGAACCCGATCCAGACGGGCGTGCAGCCGGGCGCGATCGAAGCGGAGCGCGCAGGCGTGCTGAGAGGGCGCGTGCTGGACACGGCCCAGGCGCCGGTAGGCGGCGTGCGCATCACGGTGCTGGATCATCCGGAGTGGGGCCAGACGCTGAGCCGGGCGGACGGGATGTTCGACCTGGCGGTCAACGGAGACGGGATCTGGACGCTGCAGTATGAGAAGGACGGCTATATGACCGTGCAGCGGAAGAAGCAGGCGACGCCGGGGGATTACGAGCATCTGGAGGATGTGGTGCTGACGGCGTACGACAGCAAGGTGACGCAGGTGCAGCTGGAGAACAGCACGGAGATCCAGGTCGCGCAGGGAACGCCGGTGACGGACGAGGACGGAAGCCGCCAGTCGACGGTGCTGTTCCCGGCAGGGACGACGGCGACGATGAAGCTGCCGGACGGGACGGAGCAGCCGCTGCCGAGCATCAGCTTCCGCTCGACGGAATATACGGCAGGGCCGGAAGGACCGAAGGCGATGCCGGGCGAGCTGCCGCCGTATGTGGCGTACACGTATGCGGTGGAGCTGTCGGCGGACGAAGCGGTGCAGGCGGGGGCGACAGAGGTGACGTTCGACCGGGAGGTGTACCATTACCTGGATAACTTCATCGGCTTCCCGGCCGGGGAAACGGTGCCGAATGCGTACTACGACCGGGAGAAGGGACGCTGGATCGCGTCGCCGAACGGGAAGGTAATCGGGATCGTCTCGGAGACGAACGGTCTGGCCGGGATCGATGCGGACGGAGACGGGGCGGCGGACAGCGCGGAGCAGCTGGCGGAGCTGGGCGTTACGGAGGAAGAGCAGCGGAAGCTGGCGGAGCTGTATGAGCCTGGGAAGACGCTGTG
>NZ_FMYY01000044.1 GCF_900101595.1 Paenibacillus sp. cl123 | reverse complement strand
CGGTCATCTGAGGCTGACTGACCGTCACGCGCACATTGGTAACTGGCTGATCGCCATTCTTGACAACGCCGTAAACGATACCAGTCGGCACCTTCGCTTCAATCACAGTTTCTGTCTGCCTGCTTAGCTTGAGCAGGTAAGGCTCGCTTGCCAGATAAGGGCGCCCCAACTTCGCCTCAACCCGAATGGTCTCCCCTTCATAGCCAGCTGGCAGTGTAAGGATTCCCGCTGCTGAAGTTCGTCCGTAGCTAACAAGTTCACCGGATTCGGGACGACTCAGCGTAACAGGTATGTCGCCAAGCGATTCCCCGTAAGCGTTGCGTACCGTAACGGTTACGGAAGCCGGCGCCGCTGCATGGAGCGCTTCGGCCAAATCGGCAATTTGCCGCTCATCGACCGTCGTGAGCTCCATTTTTTGCTGAGACCATTCCGGTGAGGTGATAGTGGACTGTTTGCCGGCAAAGATCCGATATTCCGCAAGCGATGTGGCCGAGCTGAACGATTGATGCAATTCATTCGTTGGCTGAGGTTCTCCTATCATACAGGACAACGACAGGGAAAAATGCCTCTGCATAAACGCGATGATCTGCTCGGAAAAAGCGCGGCTGCAGCGAAGGAGTTACCAGGATTATACGGTAACGAAAGAGAATCGACATTCTCGCGGCGGATGGGACAGTCCTCCAAAAAACCTCAGGCACTCCCCTCCCCCACCAATGAAGGATGAAGATGTAGATGAGATTCCCCACTTCGCCTAATAAATTCCTAATTTAATTCAATATTAACTCCCTTCTACTTTCTATTACACAACCAAATTGCTAGTTTAGACCGTGCTCCCTCAAGCTCGTGGAGAATATCTTGAAAGTAAGTTAATGGTTAAATTAAGTTTCCTATAAATTTCCTATAAATTTCCCATGCTTCGGGAATTACTGTCTCTATCGGCAGGAAAAGGTCTACTGTATAGTGTTTATTGAAAAGTGGTCAAATGGAAGAACGGCCAAACGTTCGACGGTGCGGTGGCTGTGTCGGGAGGCAACAACTTCGGCATGCTTATCCGTGTGTACGGCACGGTTTGGGCGATGGGCAATAATGGGTCGGTCAGCTGGGAGACGAAACGTTTATTTTGTCTATCTATCCGGTTCCGGTCAAGTTTGCGACTTCCCGCGATCTAAATGCACCGAAGGAGATTATAAGCGCGCTTGTTTTTTCATCCAGGGAGTTGAGTCCATTTTTTTCTCCAGGCGCCACGGATTACGTCCTGACGATTGAAAACGGAATCGATTCATTCACTATCTTGCCTTTTTCAGGACGATCTAACGTTATTATTACGGCTAGCACTTATGGCAGCAAAGGGATGTCGATAAATTTTTGTAGTCACACTAATTCAGACGCTTATTTCAAAAAGGACCGAAAATGGCGTCAAGCCATCCGCTGGCAACGGATTTCAACCCGCTGTGGGTGTGTAATCCAGAAAAGGGTCGGACAGAAAGGCAGAACGGTTTTGAACACAAAGCTTCGATTTGGCGATAGGTCGCACAACGCCACCGAGCAGCATAACCTGCTAAACCTCCAAACAATTGGAGTACGGGCTGTGGCCCGGTGGACGGCCTTGATACAGGCATGTTGAACCGACTGGTAATCGCTTGCAAACAATCGATTGCGTATAACTCCCCAGCTAGGAACCGCCGTTTTATTCTTGACGATGGTCGTAACTGTAGTGTCGATGCTATCCTCGCAGAATGGAGATTCGACGCAGCAATCGAACGAACATGCAGCGCAAATGTGCAAAGTTAATCCGGTTCTATTAAAAGAAATAGCAGAAGGCCTATTACATAAGAACGCGAAACGTGCAGGAGATTACGCGGAAGTTTTACAAAGGCAGCTGAAACCCACCCCCACCCTTTTGCGCCTAATGCCGAGCAGCTCCTGGCATTGATTCATCACAAAAATACACGGGTACGATGGGAGTCCATGCATGCGGTTGCACTAATCGTATTATCGCAGTACCCTGAAGAAATCCAACAACGGATGTTTTCGGACCAAAGCACAAATGTAAGAGATTATTCGATTTTTTGCTTAGGGAATGTAGCTTCCTGCTGTGAAACGGAGGCCATGAGGGTCTTGCCGATCTTAAAGCAGGGAATCCATAGCTAAGGTTTCCCCGAGCTTAGCAGTCGAAGTTTTAATGTATGGATACATTATGAAACCCACCCCAAAAGTTCCGTCCAAAAGGCGGCGAAGAAGCTGGTGAAAGCAGCCTTATAAATCCTCAATCGCATGAGGCTCATTATGACGAGGAGTGATTGCGTGAGTGAGTTTAAAAATTCTATGGTAGCGCAAGTATTCGAACGTTATCCCAAACATATTCAGATAAAATTATTGTTTCTTCGCAAATTGATGTTGGAAACCGCATCTGAGACAGAAGACGTTGGTACCGTGGAAGAAACTTTGAAATAGGTATTTTGATACTATGAACCATGATAGCGCGCCTCTTGGGCTACTATTACCGCAGTACCTCATCCAAAAGAGGTGTCTTTTTCTATTCCCCCCAGCCGTTCTCATGGTCATTGTAACGGTCAATTTCTCAACAAGACCGTGTCAGTAACTACGATCGCCGAGATATCTGAACAAGGCGTAGACCGCTGATCAAAGGCGCTGATATAATTAAAATCATCCTGATGTTTTGGAAAATAGCTCGTTTTGAAGGAAGTGACCACGCGATTGACGACCCCCATTCATCAGCTCGATGTCAAGTCGACGGCGAGTAGCAACTCGCCGGTTCCTGTCATGCTCCTGAAGGCATTGGTGCCTTTATTCGGTCTGTATTGCATCATTCTGTATCTTATCAGTATCCCGGTGTTCTATGTTGATGTCCGGGACAATTGCGTCGATAACGTATGTGTTGGATTCTATAATCCGCCTCCCGGGACGGAATGGCTTGCGTCCCACGGACTCACCGCCGGGCAATACGCTGGAGCATATACCGCGATTTATGTCGTCTATGGATTGCTCCATATAATTGCTGGGCTTGTTATCTATTTTAAGAATCGATCGGAGCCGATGGCGAAGATCGGTTCGCTTACGCTAATTGCGCTTGGGGTCATGTTCACGCCGATTACAAAAGGATTTCTTGACTATTCGAGCACAATGAAGCCTTTCTTGAGTATCTCGGAAATAATCGGCTTTGCTTCATTTATGCTTTTCTTATTCACCTTCCCGGATGGTCGATTTATGCCGAGATGGTCTATGAAAGTTTTTTATATCGCATTGGCACTATGGGTACCGAAAAATCTTTTCCCCGGGACCGTACTCGACATCGGCCATTGGTCCAGTCTGCTGTATTTCATTAGCGCTTTATTTTGGATGGTCAGCATCGTCGGCGTGACGATCTTCCGATACAGAAAAGTCATGAAGCCGTTGGAGCGGCAGCAGACCAAGTGGGTCATTTATGGTGTAGTGATAGCACTCGGGGGACTGGCTCTGTTCACCGTCCTCTTTTTGTTCCAGGGCGAGAAGATTGAAGCAAATTATGTCTTGTTGTATGCGATCGAAGTGGCCATCCATGCAAGTATGGCGGCGATACCGGTTACGATTCTAATGGCGGTGCTGCGCCGCAGGCTGTGGGACATCGATCCGATTATGAACCGTACGATCGTCTATAGCATCTTATCGCTATGCGTCGTGTTGCTTTATGTGATCTCGGTCTGGTATCTTGGCGCTTTACTTCGCACCGACGGGCAATGGTTCGTATCCTTGCTCGCAACCAGCATCGTGGCTGTAGCATTCGCGCCGATGAAAGAACGGCTGCAACGCTTGGTCAACAAGATGATGTATGGCGAACAGGACAGCCCGCATACCGTGCTGTCCAGATTGGGTGACCGCCTACAAGACCCGCTGCAGCCAGAAGCGGCATTGGAGCTCGTGGCGAGAACGGTCCGAGAATCGCTGCGATTGCCATATTCGGCGATCGTACTTGATAACGGAGCTGGTGTTCGCATGCTGGCCGCGGAATCAGGCGTACGTCAATTGGAAACGGTGCCTTTCCCGCTTATTCATCGTGGCGAAGAGATCGGCGAGCTTCAAGTCGCGCCTCGCGCTGCCGGAGAAACGTTCACTGCTTCGGATCGCCGATTCTTGACGTTGCTCGTAAATCAGTCTGGTGCGGTCGTGCAAGGCGCGAAGGCGTCGTCGGATCTGCGTAAGTTAGCCGATCATCTGCGCGCCTCAAAGGAGAAGCTCATCTACGCCAGAGAAGAGGAAAGACTGCGGCTGCGGCGCAATTTGCACGACGATCTTGCGCCGAGGCTGGCTGCACTTGCGCTGACCGCTTACGCAGCCGAGGAGCTTGTGACATCCGATGTGGCGAAGACAAAATCGATATTGAGCGAGCTTGGCACGGTTATCCGTCAGACTATATCCGAAATTCGAGGTATGGTTCACAACCTTCGACCTCCGGCGCTCGACGAATTGGGACTTGAAGGCGCGATCCGCGAGCGGATCAACGACGTTACGATCCCTATCAACTCAATCGAGGAACCCGAACAGTTAAAAATTGAATTGGAGGTCATTGATTCGCTGCCGAACATGCCGGCTGCCGCGGAGGTGGCCGCTTACCGAATCGCGACGGAGGCGATTGTGAATGTCGTCCGTCATGCCGGGGCGACGCAGTGCTTCGTACGTCTTGGCATCGTCGAGCTGGATAGCATGAATCATCTGCACGTGGAAATAAGCGATAATGGCACTGGGATCCGCAAAAGGCGGGAGGAGCCGAAAGCCGAACAACCTGGCTCCGTGGAACAACAGCGAGAGACAGGCGGTATTGGGCTGGGGTCGATGAGAGAACGGGCGGAAGAACTGGGCGGGGTATTCCAGATTGAAAATGCGGTACCGCAAGGAACGATTATACACGCGTATTTGCCGCTAACGAGCGCGAAGAATGAGGGAATATGATGACTCAGACCATTAAAATAATAATAGCGGACGACCATCCGTTGTTTCTGCATGGCCTTACGACACTGTTCTCCACGGTGCCCGATTTGGAAATCGTCGGCGAAGCAATGAACGGAGAGGAAGCGGTCCGTTTAGCCGCGAGCTTGAAACCGGACGTCATCCTTATGGATATCCGGATGCCAGGCTTGAACGGCATTGAAGCAACTCGTACGATCACGTCCGCCGATCCGAATGTGAGTGTCCTGATCTTCACCATGTTTCAAGATGATGCTTCGGTCTTCACCGCGATGCGCGCTGGAGCGAAAGGTTACGTGTTGAAGGATGCCGAAAAGGGAGATCTCCTCCGCGCGATCCGGTCCGTCAGCCGCGGCGAAGCAATTTTCAGTCCGAGCATCGCTTCGCGGATGATCGACTACTTCGCGACGACTAGGCCGGCGGCAAGAGAAGAGCTCTTCCCCGAGCTGACGGTTCGCGAACGGGAAGTGCTCTACTTAATGGCTGACGGCGAATCGAACGTCAGCATTGCGACTAAGCTTGGCCTTAGCAGCAAGACGGTCATGAACTATGTAACGAACATTTTGAACAAACTGCAGGTGCAGAGGCGCAAAGACGCCATGCGACTGGCACGTGAATCACGGTTTAATCAGGTGGAGTAGGCAAGACCGTTTATCGATCGATCATCGAAAAGAAACACCGGTTTTAATTTGCAACCGGTGTTTTTCGCGCTTTTTGTTTTTGAGTGGCTAGGCGTTAGACGATCGCTAAATAGCAGGTAATCCACTGGCTTTGTTGCTCCCGACCTTGTTCAGCACGCTGATCCCGAACCCGACGTAAGCGATACCCCATAGCGCAGGCGAGAAGTCGCTAAACCCGGGAACGAACAGCAAGAATGGCGTTGCGATGAGACAGGCGCTGGACCACTTCGAAATCACGCGTCCTCGGTAAGAAGCAATGCCGAATAGAATGAACCCGAGAATCATGCAGGTCATATTAATCATGATGAAGACGCTGAAAGGAGCGGGGGGGATTTCGTCACCACGGCCGATTTGGATCGAGTAAAGGTTCAAGCTGACAAGAAGTGTCGTGAACAGATTGCTCACCGTTAACATAAGAAAGCTAATGAGACCTAGTTTTTTCGTCTCGTTCGCTTGAGCGAAGTATATGCCGAACGTTCCGATGCTCAGCAGGATGCTGCCCACGATGCCAAAGTACAGCTCGGGAACGCTGTCTACACCAAGCGTTAGCGAGAACGGCGTCATCGCCGCTCTAGCGACCCCTCCTAGGATGGCGATGACCGCCAAAATACGAATGCTTGTTGTCATTTGCATATTACCTGTTCCACCTTCCATGCTCGATTTGATAGTTGTATCATACCAACCGAACTGAACAGCACCCAAGAGTCAAAGCATCCCAAAGGCTGGGAAATTGGGTTGGGAGGGGAATAAATAAAGTCTTAGACTGCCACATGAAAGACAAGGATGATCACGAACTTCTTAAATTCGTCGTGCTTAAGGTATTTCGGCGAATGTTGAACTATCCTGCCCGTTAGCTTAACGGGGTGTTACCAGTCTACTTTATCTTTTCTGGACATTAAAAAATGGGAGAAATGGCGTCACAGACCTCATATCTGTGGCGCCATTTCTCGTCTTCTGTCAAAGTGAAAGCCCCCCTATCTCAATCTTTGAGTTCCTAATAATTTCCCGAAAATCCCAATAATTTTCCCGATTCCTTCCGAAGATTATACTCATTTCACGGGAAAGGGACGACGTTATAATTGATTAAGTAGCAAGAGTTAATTAATGGAAAGGAGATGAGTGTGTATTGGTTTGGCAATGTATCAAACAACTTACGTCAGTTCTTCTGATTTCAGCGCTACTTCTACAATCCACGGTCTATGCAGCCGGAGCTAATAACGAGACAGGCACAGTCCGAGTTGTACCAGGGCCAAACGTCATGGAGGCGGTCTATGCTCCGCCTGTTTTGAACGGCTTGCCGCCCTTGACAAATGAGGAAACGATTCAGGTGGAGGGTACGTCGGCAGCACATGCCCTTATTACGGTGTACACCTCCTACGAGGGGCGTCCCCTGCTGAAAGCAGGGAATACTCAAGCTGGCGAAGAAGGGCATTTCTCTGCCCAAATTCCACTCGGAGCTGAGGGAAATTACGCAGTTACAGCAACGGCTGAGATTGGCGGAGAAGTTACCGTTCCATCGGCTTCAGTGACGATTAGAGTCGACCGAACTGCTCCGGAACGTCCTGTTGAGCTGCAGTGGACGACACCAAGCCCTGATACGATACGTCTGCAATGGGTAGCACCATGGAACGGGGAGAGCCCTTCCCATTATGTCGTGTTGCGCGATGGTGAGACGGTAGGTCAGACGAGCGGTCTGTTCTTTGATGAATCAGGCCTCACGAGACAGAAGGCCTATCGTTACGAAGTGTTAAGTGCAGATGAGGCAGGCAACGTCTCGGAAGGCGGATTCCCAATTGTAACGGGAACGCCGGGCAAGAACGAAAGAAAGCTGCTTCAAGCAGGAGCAGGCGAAGCAGGAGACGCGGCGATCAGTGAAGACGGCAGCAGGATTGCGTATGTGCAGGTGAAGATGGAACAGGATGATACGGGCAATCCGCGCTACCGCTCGAAATTGTTCGTCGAGAATCTGGTCTCTGGCGAGATGATGACGTTTAGTCCGCCTGAAGGAGTCGGGCGAATCGACTACCCGAAGTTTAGCAGAGACGGCGCTAAGCTGTTGTATTCGCTAGTAAATTCCACGGTGTATGACCTGAACAACGAGGTCTATGTGGTGGATCTGGGGAGTGGGAATCAACAGCGCATAACAACAGAGGAACAGCTAAGCGCATTGGCTTTCATCTCCGGTGATGGGCATCGAGTGTGGTTCCAGGCTGGCAAGCATGAGGCTTCGTCCTTGAAGGAATCGTTCACAATTTTCGAATATGAACTCGTTTCCGGTCATAGGACGTCATTCCAACTGCCATACAGCGAGGAGAACGAGGAGGTTTCGGTAGACTATGTGCTCCCATCCTCTGATGGCCGAATGTTCGTCTACGGTGTATTGAACGCGAACAATGGCGGCTTGGCGGCTTATTTGTATGATCGAACGAACAGCAAGGCGAGTTTGCTTGGCGAGAATGTGTTTGCGACAAGCTTCAGCCGCGACAATAAGCGGCTGTCCTTTACGAAAGAGGGCAGTGTCTACACCGTCGATACAAGCTCGCTCGAGGAGACCGTTATTTTTGCCCAGCAGGAGCTTCAGACGTACCATGGCATTCGAATCAGTGCTGATGGCCACCGGTTTTTGATTGAATCGGATGAGAACAAGGATCATGACGAAGAAGGGCTGTTTATCTATGAGCCAACAACCAGAGCGAAGACGAAAATTGGCAATCCTGCCGTTGATCGGAGTGCAGTCGCACTGAGCGGGGATGGCTCAAAGGTGATTTATTCCAGTATTGACCGAAGCGGCTTACCGCTGGTAAGGAGCAATTATTTATTTTGCATGCAAGCGTGCGACGAGGTGAATATGCCTGGCGGCGACCCGATTTACTCCGTTTCTTGGCAGGCATCGGAGTTGCTCGGAGGCCAGGCGGTCTTGGGCAGTGACTTAGCGCTAACCGTTAGGGGTGAACCCGGCAGCGCAGTCAAAGCGGATATCGAATATCTCATGAACGTGGAGGCTGCAGAGGAGACCCCTCTAAGTAAGCACGCCGAAATCGACATGCAGGAAGACCGTCATGAAGCAGGCACATTCAAGGCGAATTTTCCGCTTGTGGAAGGGATTCGAGAGATTAGGGCGATACAAATCTACGCGGAAGATCCAAAAGGCAATAAAGAGACAGCAGAAGCAGAGCTACTCCCGTTACAAGTGACAGGTGCGCTTAAGCTGCTGATCGATTCAGAGCAGCCAAACGGCCACCAACAATCTAAGATTCTTGCCTGGAATAAAGAGGGCAAGTTTGTGAATCAAGTTATTGTTAACGGAGATACAGTCATGCTGCCTCTACCTGAAGGCGAAGCATTCCGCCTCTCTTGGCGAGCTTCTACTGGGGTCATTCTAGCTGTTATGGATCATGCAGCCGTTCGAAGCGGTGCGTACACCGAGCTTACGCTTCACGAACAGGCACCGGCTTCCGTAACCGTTACGGTACGCAACGCTTACGGGGAATCGCTTGGCGACATACCTGTTACGCTGAGTCGTCCCGAATCCGGTGAACTTGTTAGCCACGGCCGAACTTCAGCAGCGGGAATCCTTACACTGCCAGCTGGCTATGAAGGGGAGACCATTCGGGTTGAGGCGAAGTTGGGGCGCCCTTATCTGGCAAGCGAGCCTTACCTGCTCAAGCTAAGCAGGCAGACAGAAACTGTGATTGAAGCGAAGGTGCCGACTGGTATCGTTTACGGCGTTGTCAAGAATGGCGATCAGCCAGTTACCAATGTGCGCGTGACGGTCAGTCAGCCTCAGATGACCG
>NZ_FMYY01000046.1 GCF_900101595.1 Paenibacillus sp. cl123 | reverse complement strand
GGTTTGGTGATGATGGCGGAAGGGAACCACGCGTACCCATCCCGAACACGACCGTTAAGCCTTCCAGCGTCGATGGTACTTGGACCGCAGGGTCCTGGGAGAGTAGAACGTCGCCAAGCACAAAGAGCAAGCAGCATGGAATCTTCCGCGCTGCTTGTTTTTTTGTGTTTGGCGAGAAGAACAGTTTAAGACCTTGTGGCTTACGGTATCTTCGGGCAGACGCTAAACAAATAGGCTATCGCTATAGGCAGGCTATGAAGAGGGACGCATAGAAATCCAGGAGTCGCTCCTCTGTTACACGAGTCTGACGAAAATAGGTGAACTGGACTTAGCTCCAAACCCGCCGGCGATCTTAGAGCAGGTTACACGGCAGCATTCTGGCCTTCTAAGCCCACCCGAGAGCTTTAAAACAGCGGCGATCAGTCGATTGAGCGACAAAGTATAGCTCGAAGCCCATCCTCCTCTAATTTGGATTCAAAATGGGCGAGACATCAGCCGCAAAAACCAAGCTTAAAACGTCCACGCCAAGCTCTCAGGTTACGGGTGGACAATCATGCAAAAATGCTTGTCAAGAGCATGGTTACTAACTTATTTTTATAAAGTAATTGATTTTTATTACTGTAACTATTATAATAACAGTAAAGGTCATTCAGCTTTATAGAATCAAAAGGTTGACCACTATGAGAACGAGGTGAAAGATGATGACGCAAGCCAATCCATTCGATGTTATTCGGGAGAGCGACTGGGTCAGCGGCTCTTCGGCTTCCGATGAGAAATTTATCGGCTACGTAGAGTCTATAGATGAAGGCGGACAATTGCTCGTATGGGTGACACAAAGCGATCACGAGCCTATCGTTAACACCTTGCTGCAGGCCAGCCGCGTTAGAACGAAAAAGCTGCCCGATCGCTCGTTATTCAGCCACGAAGAACTGCGCAGCCTCATTGATCTTGCTCTTATGACTCATGATAAGCAGTGGTTCGCAGAGCTGAATAAGAAGCTTCCTGCAGCTCCGGTCAGCAAGCCGTCTTCCCAGCATACACCGGTGATCCATCCCAGATGGAATAACACTTCATACCGTAAATCCAACGGTGAGGCTATTTAAAGAGAAACCTTACCTGTTGGAATGCTTGTTGAGGCGAAGGCTGAGACACTTATAAATTATAGATGAAAGCGGACCGACATGGGTTCGCTTTTTCTGTTGCCCAGAAGAAGGCCCTTCTTTGAAATATCGCCGCTAACTTGGCTAAATGCAGTTTTTTGTGCATACTTAGAAGGGAAGCAGCAAGGAGGAAGCCTGATGAACATACTGGTGATCGATCTGGAGTTTAACGGAAGAAGACATTATGATATTTATCCGATGGAAATAATTGAAATCGGCGCAGTTAAAATCAACGAAAACGGTGATATACTCGATACTTTTCAAAGCTATGTTCGCCCGCTTTTCCCGATACATGATTTTGCTCTGGATTTTTGCGGGATAGAGCGGGAGACTTTGGCTGCTAGTGAGCCGTTTACGGAAGTGATCGGACGGTTTAAGGTTTTTTGCGGCAATCCGTGCACCTTAATCGCTTGGGGAAAGACGGATTTTTTCCATCTGCTAGTGGATTGTAAAACGAATGGCATATCGACTGATTGGTTGACCCGCATGATTGATATGTCGACCACATATACAGGCGGTCTGCAGCAAGCGCTGGAAGAGCATCACATCGAGTTAACCGGCAAACAGCATTCGGCCCTCGACGACGCTTTGCATGCGCACCGCTTGCTGCTGCTTCATCTGGAAATCATTCATTCAAGCAGCTCCTACAAAGCGGACCCTATCAAGATAAGTACCGGCGGCATTAAGAAAAAAATGAGCATGGACTTGAATCAAGCCGTAAAGCTGAATCAAGTGCTTTCCTGGGAGCAGTTTGTTCAGGACGAACAGACTCAGCAGTATATAGCGATCATGAAGCTGACGCCCACTGAAATCGGATATATGGAGCATATGTTCCGGAGGTATTTCAAACAGGTCTACGGCAGAGGAGTGCGTGCACGCTTGAAATCCCTCGGAATTGATATCTAAGCATAAAAAAACCTGCCTCAGGGGAGACAGGTTTGCAGATAAAGAATCCGGAGCCCACAGGAGTATAACCTAGGGGGAACAGGAGCTAGCCTAAATAAAGCATAGATAATTCCTTGGTCTGGCGATTTTTGGCTTCAATCTCGGCGCGGCGCGGCATCGCTTCCCATGATTCAACTTCATCCAGCCATGTATCCGGCAGCTTCTCTGCGCTATGCGGCTGCCAGCTTTGCAGCCAATCTGGCGGCAGGGCGCTTAAAGAGGGGGAACCCAGGCCGCCCAGCAACGGATGCTCGCTCATTTCCAGCCAAGCTAAGCCCCATGCGCGAGGCACAACGCGCCAAATATCGTAGCCTCCGCCCCCGAGAGCCACCCAGCGTCCTTCGCAGTATTGATGGGCGAGCTTATGAATCACTTTGGGCATTTCCCGGTAAATCTCCATGCTGCAATGAATATGAGCCAATGGATCGAAGGCATGAGCGTCACAGCCATGCTGAGAGACGATCAAGTCCGGCTTAAACTGCGCGACCGTCCGGCTTAATACCTCGGTGAAGCATTCGATCCACGATTGATCCTCTGTATACGGTTCCATCGGAACGTTGATCTTAGTGCCGAAACCTGGGCCGTCTCCGCGTTCGTTCACAGCCCCTGTTCCGGGGAATAAATATTTGCCCGTCTCATGGATCGAGAAGGTGCATACATCGGGATCCGTGTAGAAGCACCACTGCACGCCATCGCCATGATGTACATCGGTATCGATATACAATACTCTGGCGCCATAGACTCCTTTGGCGTGCGCGATAGCTACAGCCGCGTCATTATAGACGCAGAAGCCAGCTCCTTTGCTGGGCAAAGCATGGTGCAGGCCACCGCCAAGATGCATGGCGTGGACCGTTTCGCCGCGCATAACGGCATCTACGGCGTAGAGGGACCCGCCTACAAGATCCAAGGTAACTTTATGCATATTGGGAAAGTAGGGAGTGTCCTCCGTATCCAGGCCGTATCTGCCCGCCTTGTCGACCCAGCAATCCTCCGGCGAATCGGGGCTTAAGCCCTTCACGCAGTCAATATATTCCCGGGTATGGACGAGCAGCAGGTCATCTTCGGTGGCGGGCGGAGGCGAATGCATACAGGAATCGGGTAAAGCGCCCGCTTTTTTTAACAAATCAACCGTAACGCGAACCCGCTCCTGATTGAAGGGATGACTGTCATTAAAGCGATAGGCGGTTTCGCGCTCGTCATAAATAAAAATGGCATTGGCTTTCATTTCTTGCGCCTCCATCAGTACATAAATCGCTGCCGGAATCGGACACGGTCGAATTGCTCGACGGAGGACAGCGGTACGTTTTTGCCGATCCGAACCATCAGACAGTTGGCCGGATGGGAGCATATCTCCGGATCATCGGTTGCGAACCAGACCATATCGACGCATTTCATCAGCTTTTCCATCATATCCCTGTACTGCCACACTGTCAGACCGCTTTTCTCCAGATCCCAATGCCAGTAGTACTCCGTGGTGAATGTAATCACATTCTCAAGCTGTTCCTCCAAAAAAGCCGTTCGAATCATGTGCTTGCCAAGGCCGCAGCCGCGATAATCATCCGCGACCTCGATCGCTCCCAGCTCGATCAAATCCTCCATCTGAGCTTCAGACCATCTCTCCAGCTCATCGGGGTAATGAAAGGTGACGTAGCCGACGATCTGGTCGCCATGGCGAGCGAGAATAATGCGGCCTTCCGGAAGCTCGGATATTTCCACGAGCGCCACAAATTGCTCTTTGGGTCGGCGGAAAGCATCGAGATCGGGATGCATGACATAAGTGCGCAACCGGTCCGGAGGAACCGGTCCTTCCACAACAAGCTCGCTGTCCTGATAGGGGATCGTAAAGGACTGGTATCGTTTCACATGTTCCATAGTAGAGCATCCTTTCCCTGCACTTTCGCAAATCAAGCATAACAAATAAATAGTCGAATAGAAAGGGTTGTGTTATAATATGACATGTGTGTCTCATGAAAGCGTTTTAGATAGATGTAAATTAGATGGAAAATCGGGAGGTAAGTGGCATGGATCAAGCAAGTGTAGAGAGTATTGCACCTTTATCAACGACTTCGAACATGAAGAGCTACGAAGAGGAACGTGCCGGTTTTAGCTGGGAAGCAATTGAGAACACGTTCAGCTGGTCCCAAACGGGCAAAGTCAATATGGCTCATGAAGCGATTGACCGTCATGCAAATTCCGACAGAAAAGATAAAGTCGCGTTGTACTATAGCGACGACCGCAGAGATGAACAATACACTTACCACGATATGAAGCTGCAGTCCAACCGGTTTGGCAACGTCTTGCGCAAACTGGGAGTAAATAAGGGCGACCGTATCTTCATTTTTATGCCAAGAACGCCGGAACTTTATTTTTCTCTTCTCGGTTCATTAAAAGTCGGAGCGATCGTCGGTCCGCTATTTGAAGCGTTTATGGAGACTGCGGTCAGAGACCGGCTGGAGGACAGTGAAGCGGTAGCGATCATCACTACGCCTTCACAATTATCGCGTGTTCCTGTCGATCAGCTGCCGAATCTGAAGCATGTCATTTTAGTTGGGCAGGACCTGGAGCTGACGGAAGGCCAGGTTGATTTCCACAAGGAGATGGCCGAAGCTTCCGATGACCTGGAAATTGAATGGGTAGACCGCGAAGACGGCATGCTGATTCATTATACCTCCGGTTCGACGGGCAAGCCCAAAGGCGTCGTACATGTACATAATGCGATGCTTCAACACTACTATACGGGGCGTGTCGTGCTTGACCTGCAGGAAGAAGACGTCTACTGGTGTACGGCCGATCCGGGCTGGGTAACGGGAACCTCCTACGGTATTTTCGCCCCTTGGCTCAATGGTGCGACCAATGTCATTCGCGGCGGACGCTTCAGCCCGCAGGACTGGTACAAGACGATTGAACGCTACAAGGTTTCGGTATGGTACAGCGCGCCAACGGCCTTCCGGATGCTGATGGGAGCGGGGGACGACGCAGTCAAGCAATTCGATCTGTCTTCGCTTCGCCATGTGCTCAGCGTGGGTGAGCCGCTTAACCCGGAAGTCGTGCGCTGGGGGCTTAAAGTGTACAACCAACGGATTCATGATACGTGGTGGATGACGGAAACAGGCGGACAGTTGATCTGCAACTATCCATGCATGGCGATCCGCCCAGGTTCGATGGGCAAGCCGCTGCCAGGGGTCGAAGCCGCTATCATCGATGACGCCGGCAACATCCTGCCGCCTCTGCGGATGGGCAATCTCGCGATTAAGACGCCTTGGCCTTCGATGATGCGCAAGATTTGGAAAAACCAGGCCAAGTTCGAAGAATATTTCCGTATCCCGGGCTGGTACATATCCGGAGACTCGGCTTATATGGACGCCGACGGCTATTTCTGGTTCCAGGGCCGCATCGACGATGTTATTAATACGGCGGGCGAGCGCGTAGGTCCGTTCGAGGTGGAAAGCAAGCTTGTCGAGCACCCGGCAGTTGCGGAAGCCGGCGTTATCGGCAAACCGGATGCGATGCGCGGAGAGATCATTAAAGCATTCATCGCGCTGCGCGAAGGATATTCCCCTTCGGATGAGCTGAAGGCGGAGATTTCCAAGTTCGTCAAAGAAGGCTTGTCGGCTCATGCGGCTCCGCGTGAGATCGAGTTCAAAGACAAACTTCCGAAGACGCGCAGCGGTAAAATTATGCGCCGTGTGCTGAAAGCCTGGGAGCTAAACCTGCCCACAGGAGATTTGTCCACAATCGAAGATTAAAGTAAGAAGCAAAGGGCCTTAGCTATGTTATAGCTAAGGTTTTTTGAACATATAAGAATTTATAAGTTTTGGGGTGAGCGAAGCTTACCCCTTATTTAAATTTCTGTTAAGGTAAAGTTATGGACTCGAATATCTTAAAGTAAATATTTTTCGATGAGCATCGGCACTGGGATGCTTTTGTAGATAAACATAAAAAACATATTCGGCCTAATGTCATAAAAGAGGTACAAAAATTTCGCGGCTGTGGAGATCCTCGAAATGGATTTAAGCTTCTTGTATGTGAGGGTTGTCACGACATTCGTAGAGTGCCTTACCGATGCAAAGGACGCTTTTGCACTACATGCTCCTGTGGGGAAACGGAAGAATGGAGCCG
>NZ_FMYY01000040.1 GCF_900101595.1 Paenibacillus sp. cl123 | reverse complement strand
TTGTCCAGAATGATATACAGCCGTTCGGATCGATGATACCGACGGCGAAGCACGTTGAAGAAACGCAGGATGTCGGCATGCTTCTTGCTCTTTGCAGAATGACCGTACAATTGATTCGTCTTTATATCCAGCGCGGTGAGCAGATGCTTCACACCGTGCGGCCGTGTGTAGGTTGCACGAAGCCGTTTAGGCCGACGCTGCTGAAACCAGCCCTTGCCGCGGTAAGGCTGCAGCGATAGCGGGCCGAACTCGTCGACGCAGATTACCCGCCCGTCTGCCGGAGGGCAGTCGTACAGGGCTTCGATTCGTTTTTTTTACTCTCGAACTCCGGATCGGTTGATTCTTTCCAGGTCTTTGTATTCTGGTAGGTGATCCTGGCTTCATCCAGAATGACGCGTACGGTTTCGATAGAGATCGAAGGTACGATTTTCTTCTTCTCTGCCGCTTCCTTCAGCTTGGCCAGCGACCAATGCGTAAAAGGGTACCCCAGCACTTTAGGTGGAATTTGAGCAAGCTCACTGATGTCGGCCCGCTGCTTTTCGGTGAAGGTCGGAGGCCGCCCGCCGCCATAATTCGGTTTGACCGAGGCCATCCCTTCCGAGTTGAACCGGTGAATCGTTTTTTGGATATGTTCGCCCGAAATGTGATACAGCCGGCTGATCTCCGGCACTTTCATCTTTTGGGCTGACGCCAGAATGAGAAGAGCGCAGCGGACTTCAACCGAATTTGCACCTTTCCGTGCAATTCGCAGAAGGCGATTGCCTTCCTCATTGCTCAATCGCGTACAAAGATAGTCATGGTTCTCACCCCAGAGAGTAGTCGTTACCGGTAATTACCCGGTTTTACCAACTACGATTTCAGACGGGGCACTAGAAAAATGGTTTGAACCCTTGAGCGCGTAAGAAGAAGTCAGTAAATTTACTCGTATTGACAAAAAAACACCGGCAAAGCGACTAAAAGGAAGCAGGGTGCAGATCAAAAATATTAGGAATACAGAAAGCCAATGAAACCTTTTCATGCGGGTCTTACCTCCAGATTGGCGTAGTCATGTTCAATCTTTTCACAATACCTGATTTTGGTCAATTGGAAGTTGGCAGGATGGCGACTTCGGCTTTCAGAACGTCCTACAGATCCCATGAATAGTTTCTTCAAGTTTTGAAGTATGCAGTTATTGCTACACAGCGGCGGCCGTCCATGGACGGCCGTTTGTCTTGGGCCGGGTCTCTCCCTCCTTGCGGGTTTCTTCCGGCTGGCAGCAGGTCCTTGATTTTATCCCATTGGCCGTCGCGGATTTGCCTTAACGCAAGCCGAAAATGTCATATGACATTATTGTACTGGTAGAGTTGACGCAATAAGTCGTAGGATGCCGGTATGACTCGGAGAGGAGCGATGAACCTCATGAAATCAGGTTTCATCCGGAATGGCTATTTTTTATTGTTCACTTTCGTTACAGGACTTTTTTACTTCTGCTTTTACATGGTGGCTTTGTCGTTCAGTTTAAGTCTAGCATTTACAGTAATCGGCATTCCCCTGGCTACACGCGTTTTGCGAACGACTACAACGTTCATTCAATTCGAACGGACGCAGACGAAATTGTATACCGATATAACGACAGAGCCTTATGAGAGCAAAGTAACAACAGGTGCATCGGCCTGGGCTCAATCCAAATTGGAACTTACGGACCGCCACAACTGGTGCGCTGTCTTTTGGTTAATGCGTAAGTTTTTGATTGGACTCGTTAGTCTCGCTTGCGCAGCCTTAATCTATGTAGTCCCCCTTGCGTGTCTGTTGGCACCGCTGCTGTATCGGCACGTCAAAATGAATTTCATTTTCATGGAGGTCGACACTTTTGCGAATTCCCTTCTGATCATGGCTGTGGGGGTCGTGCTTGCAGCATTAAGCTCCAAGCTGGCTGATGGTTTGGCGAAAAAAATCGGAGGTTATACACGCAGCATGATTAGGGAGCTAAACCGGTAGCTGTTCTGTTGTCTGTCTTTAAAAATTTAAGGAGCCATTCCTGTAATGAAGTAATTTGAGCTTTGAACGAAAAAAGCACCTCTTGTATACTGGGAAACGTTCCGTCCAAAGAACAAATCCCATATACGAAAGAGGCACTCAACATGAAGTATAAACTTAAGCAGAAACAGAATCAACGAATTACACGAATTACCGAAACAACACTGGTCGTTGGAGCGGACATCGCCAAGAAAGTCCATGTGGCTCGAGCAGTAGATTTCCGCGGCATCGAGCTTGGGAAGGATTGCACGTTCCACAACGATGCAGAAGGGCTAACGAAACTAGCAACGTGGATGAAGGATCTCGGGCAGCGACATGCGAAGACGGATATCGTTTTTGGAATTGAGCCCACCGGACACTACTGGTTCCCGTTAGCAGCGTTTCTGAAGGAGCAAGGCATTAAAATTGTTGTCGTTAACCCGCACCACGTCAACAAAAGCAAAGAGCTAGAAGACAACTCACAGACGAAGAGCGACTACAAGGATGCGAAAGTCATTGCGGATCTCATCCGAAACGGCAAGTACTCTGAACCGAATCTACCGACGAAAGAGTACGCGGATCTCCGTATCCTCATGAATCTTCGAGAAAAGATGTCGGTAAGCTTAACGCAAGTTAAAGGTCGTATCGTCAATTGGTTCGACCGCTTCTTCCCGGAGTACACAAGCGTCTTCAAAGTCTGGGAAGGCAAGGCATCGCTTATGACGCTCAGAGAGTTTCCGCTGCCTGCTGAGATTGTGGCAAAAGGCTCTAGAGGCGTCCTGGAGTGTTTGAAGACCGAAGTGAAACGTGGAGAGTAGGGATAAAGCGAGCGGAGAAAGCTCGTGGCCGCAGCCTGGCCGTCTTGTTGCAGCAATACGACCTGTTTAGCGAGCAGCTCGAGACAACCATGGCAAAGGTGCTGGAGATCCTCGAAAGTATTCCGGGCACTGCACAGATGTTGTCGGTGCCAGGGGTCGGAGTGGTGACGGTAGCAGGGTTTCTGGCTGAAGTTGGGGATATCCACAACTATGACCATGGGCAGCAAATCATTCGTTTGGCTGGTCTGAACTTGAAGGAGAATAGCTCTGGCAAGAGAAAGGGCAGGACCGGAATAAGCAAGCGCGGGCGGTCACGTCTCCGAGCCCTGTTGTTTCGGGCCGTAATGCCGATGGTTGCTAAGAACCCTGCGTTCAAGGCACTGCACCATTACTATACGACGAGAAGCCAGAACCCGTTAAAGAAAAAACAATCGATTATCGCGTTATGTGGAAGGTTGGCCCGTATTCTCTTTACGCTGGGAACCAAGCAGAAAGAATACGATGCAAATGATGTAATGGGGCCGGTTCGTCAGGCTCATATGCAAGTGGTAGCTTAATCAAAGCATGACCTGTTAACTCTTGTTAAACTCGATCATTTAGCTTAGACAACGGAAGCACTGGAGCAGCCGAAGGACTACATTCCATAAGGGCAACGACCCCGTAAAGGAGCAAGAATCGGCATCCACCCCTTGAGAGGTAGAACGAAGGAATGTGAGGGCATAGACCCAGCGTGACATGGGAGGGTAAACCCCGAGGGTGAATGTGGATATCCAACTGTGCGATCATACCGAATCATCCACAGTTTTGGAATCTGACATCCTAAGCTCTATTCCCGCCTACGCTCTGACTCCAGTCCGTTGCATAGGCTACATTCTTCGCTATTACCGCTCAAGCTGTCAAAGTTGAAATATTGAGAATACGTGAGAAAACAGGAGAAAACATTATTTTATAGTGGGAGGATTATTATGAAAAAGAAAATGGTTATCGCAATGGCTGCTTCGTTGATCACACTGACTAGTTTTACAGGAAATACTACGGCCGCTTTGAAAGCAGAAGCTTCTATAGGAGCTCCCTACAACAAAAATCAACAAGCCGAACAGATAAAGTGGCTAGAAGACCATGCAATGCCATTAAAGTCAACGGATCCAACAGCATCTCTTCATGATTTAAAGCCGCTTAAGGATATGGTAGGATCAGCTGCAATTGTTGGTATTGGTGAAGCGACGCATGGAGCTCATGAAGTTTTTACGATGAAACATCGCATTGTTAAGTATTTGGTGCTTGGAATGGGCTTTAACGCCCTAGTGCTAGAGGAGGGATGGGACAGAGCATTGGGACTCGATCGCTTTGTTCTTACGGGTAAAGGAGACCCAAGCCAATATCTAACGCCTGTATTTAACACAAAAGAAATCATAGATCTAGTGGATACGCCAATATAATGCTGATCCCAAGCATACGTGCAAAATACGGATCATCGGGATGGATATACAAACAGTAAACAAGAATGTGTATAACGATATCATAGAGTATGTAAAGAAACATGACGCAAAACTTGCAGCTCGTTTCGAAAAAATAATGGAAGGCCTTATTCCTGTTTCCACGGATTTAGAAACCTTTGGCGGCCTTAAGAAAGAAAATAAAGAGCGATATGTTTCCGATGCGAAACAAATCAGCGCTTTATTGGAACAAAATAAAAGCAAACTGAATGGAGAATCCCGAGAGTTCGCATGGATCCAACAAAATGCTCGTATTATCGAGCAATTTACGACAATGACAGCTTCCTATCCGGATGACCTGAGAGACTTTTATTTAAAACATGATATTGCCATGTATGAAAATGCGAAATGGACAGAAGAACATTTAGGAAAAACAATCGTTTGGGGCCATAATGGACATGTTTCGAAAACAAATATGATCCCTTTCGTATATCCTAAAGTGGCTGGGCAGCATTTAGCGGAACATTATGGCAAACGGTATGTGTCCATTGGAACATCTGTCTTTGAGGGACGTTACAATGTTTATAACAGTAACCACGAATATGGGCCCCATGGAACAATAAAATCAGATGACCCGAATAGCTACAACTATACGTTTGGACAAGTCAAATACGACCAGTTTTTTGTGGATTTACGTAAGGCAAGCGGAGTGACAAAAGCTTGGCTAAACAAGCAGCATCCCATTTTCGCTGGCATAACTACCATAGGGCCGGATATCCCAACAACTGTTGATGTATCATTAGGTAAAACGTTTGATATCATGGTTCAAATTCAGAAAGTGAATCCCTCTCAATTGAAAGATGAACACGAAAAGGAGCGATGACGGCGGCTTTTTCGTTCAGCCTAACTAACAAAATGGGCAACCGCATTAAGATATAGACTATAATAGGATGGGAAACAAAACAGAAGCTGCTTAGGGGTGGAACGACTTGCTGGATATGGTGAAGCAATGGGTTTGGTATGATTGGATTATGCTGGGGCTTCGCCTTATTACCAGCCTTTCACTCATCCTCACGACGATAAGTTTTCATGAAGGCCTGACGCTGCCTCTGTGGATCGTTATTTTTCTAGAGATTGCCGCTTTCTCTATTCCATGGGTTTGCTTGCAGCTGAATTATAAATATTATTTAATTACGGAAATCCTGTTATTTGGCGGATTATGTGTTTATTTAACTTCGCTATTTCCGGAAGCCTATGTTGCATTTCTGGTATCCGCGTTTCTTACCGCGGCGAACAGCGCTCATCAGTCCTATCGTTGGACGGCTCCGGCAACCGTCTTTATATGGCCGGGCTTATTCCATGTGGTTGCGCCAAGCAACGGCTATTGGATCATGGTCACCTACTACGGACTTGCTTATGTGATGGGTTTCGCTTTTCATTTGTTGATCGTCAATCATCGTCAGAACACAACGATCCGCAAGCAAAATAAGGTGCTTGAACAGTATATGTCCCAAATCGAACGCATTACGCTGGCAGAAGAACGAAACAGGCTGTCGAGGGAACTTCACGATACCGTCGGCTATGCTTATACATCCATCATCATGGGAATGGAAGCTCTGCGCTCCGAGCTTGCTACCGATACCGGTACACAGAGGCTGGATTCCTTGTTGGAGCTGGGCCGCAAAAGCATCGGGGAAGTGAGGAATTATTTGCATCAAATGGAGTCTGGGCAACAGTCGCTCTCCTTGGTCCTTTCGCTGCAAAAGCTTGGAGATGAATTTCAAGAGCATGCCCAAGTGGGTGTGAACTTTTTCGCGTACGGAGAGGAGTACCCGCTGTCCCGGCAAGCGAAAATGACATTCATTCGTTGTTTGCAGGAGTCGCTGACCAATGCGGTCCGACATGGCCAGGCAACGGGAATTACCGTTACGCTGCAATTCGCGCAGCAATATACAAGGCTCGAGGTGCGGGATAACGGAAGAGGGATGGAAGAATGGCGGGAGGGCTTTGGCATGAACGCGATGAAGGAGCGGGCGATGAATCTGCAAGGCCAAGTGTCCGTCTATACGAAGCCGGGAGATGGGACGCTTGTCGTCTGTAATTTGCCCAGACCGGCGGAAAAGACGGACGAGCTGATACGTCTGCTGATTGCCGACGATCAACCGATTATTCGGGAAAGTCTGCGGACCTTGTTTGACAATTATCAAGATTTAAACGTAGTCGGTTTGGCTGAGGACGGCGAGCAAGCCGCCGACCTGTGCAAAACTCTTCAGCCAGACGTTGTGCTTATGGATTTAGATATGCCGCGCATAGACGGAATCCAGGCAACCAAATTGATCAAGCGGCAATGGCCGCATATCCGTGTATTGATTTTAACGACGTTTCAGGATACGGACCAAGCGTTGGACTTATTGCGTAACGGTGCGGACGGTTTCCTCTTGAAATCGGCCGCACCGCTTGAGCTGGCCGATACGATTCGGCTTGTACACCGAGGAGGTACGTTGATCGATCAGGAGATGTCCCACAAAATATTCGAGAAATTCGATGGGAGCAGCAAATCTCCGCAAGTGAAAGCTGCCGCTGATTATGAGCTGACAGTCAGGGAAGTTGAAATATTGCAGCTAGTTGCCAAAGGACTGAGGTACAAGACGATAGCATCCAAGCTGAATTTGTCGGACGGTACGGTCAGAAACTACGCCTCCTCTGCCTATATCAAGCTAGGTGTGAACAATAGGGAAGAAGCTTCCCAAAAAGCATTGGATATGGGGATCATTCATTAAGACGAATCAGGAGCAGTTTGCCACCCCGGCAGCCGCTCCTGATTCGTCAGACCCTGCCGGCCGCCTCCGAGACTATAAAGTCCGCATCGATTGCGATGCGGGCTTTTCGGCGTGTCCGGCTGTGCTTCGCGCAGTTCAAAACTATACTTTCGTATAATATCTGGCCGGGCGATCCGATGTTAAAGTGAATTTCGCATGGTGCGAATGTTGAACGTCAAGGTGAAGCTGATGAAAGCCTGTTTGAACGGCTAGATAAAACTGTACGCTGATCAATCGCAATGATGCAAACTTAAGGGGTGAAACCAAATGAGACACAAGATGTTGAAGATGCTGAGCCTGCTTCTCGCCATCTCCGTAGCGCTCAGCGGACTGATGCCGCAAACGCTCGGAGCTCATGCGACAGCTTCGGCACACACGGAAATGGAAGTGGAAGCGGAATCGGAAAGCATGTTTCGAAGCTTGCTGGCCGAGCTAACGCCCGAATCGTTTTTGGAGGCTTCCGGCAAGCCGGAGATGCCGCAGCTCGATCCGCTGCCTGCCCTTACGAACGCGGAAAGTATCGTCGTCGCCGGCAGCGCTGCAGTCGGTGCCGAGGTTACGGTGACTTATAGCGTGTACAACGGGAGCATTATCGAAGAAGCGACGACCGAAGCCGATGCATCGGGGCGCTTTAATTACTTGCTGTGGCTTGATTCCGATGATGGGATCTATCAGGTTACAGCAACGGCGGAATTGAACGGGGAGAGAAGCGATGCGTCCGCTCCGGCCGTCTTCGAAGTGGACCGTACGCCGCCTGGGGAAGTAGAGGACAGCAGCTGGCAGCTTGCCCATCCGCCCGATTCGGCCGTGCTGCTGCAATGGTCGGCGCCTCGGGTGACGAATGGCAGCGGAGGCATGATCGCCGATCCTTCGGTCGTGGGTTACCGGATCTATGACAAGACGGGTCTATTGCTGCAGCAAACGGCAAACACGGAATATGTGATGGCGAACCTTGCTCCGGGGAACCCCCACTCTTTTCGGATCCGAGCCCTCGATGCGGCGGGCAACGAGTCCGGCTACAGAGAGATCATGGCAGGCACCTCCCCGGCCGGCGAAGTTAAACTGAACAGTGCCGGTTACCCGGGAACACCGCTTCTTGTTCGTGACGGCAGCGCCGTGTGGTACGTGGCGTATATGGAGGCGGAAGATCAATCGTATCTGCATCACATGGATACGAAAACCGGCGTGGATGAGGTCGTGAATCTGACATCTGACGGACAGGGGCTAAACGGAGATTTAAAAGACCTTGCGGCAGACCGTTCGGGGCAAATCATTGCCTTCGCTTCGAACGCGACCAATTTGGCCGTCGCTGCGCCGCCGGATGGATCGCAATATGCCGTATACGTCTATCAAGCCGCTTCAGGAGAATTAACATTGATCTCGAATCCGGCGCTTCGATCGGGGCAACCTTCTCTGAGCGCGAATGGCAACCGGGTCGTCTTCGTGGAAGGCGGTCAGATCTACGCGTATGACTTGATCGCCCATACCAAATCACTGATCAGCCATACGGAAAATCAGTCGCCGGGCAATGGCCTCAGTCAGAGTCCGGCGATCAGCGGCGACGGCTCGCGTGTTGCGTATTGGACCACCTCCACGGATCTGCAGGATGCGTCCGATCCTGACGGAGCCAATGCCGTTGCAGTCTATGATATGGCTGCCGGCACCCATATCTGGATAAGCGGATATGTCAAGCGGGCATCAAACCTGACCATCAGCAACGACGGCCGGTTCGTGGCCATGAGCGTGGGGTTCGGCATCGGTTGGAATAAGCTGCAGGCGATCGATCTCCGGGATGCCAACCCGGATAATTGGACCGACGATTACTTTCCCGACAATCGCCAAGCAAGTGAGCGGAAAGATAAAAGCTATCTTAACGCCTCCATGAGCGGTGACGGAAAGTACGTGATCGCGACTCTCAGTGACAATAACCCGAGCGGCAGTATCTATGTCACGAACTATGCAGAAAGGTTCAATCGGGATACCGGAGAAGTGGTCAGGGTGGGGAACCCGGCGATGAATGCGGCAAACGCCCAGATCGACGAGGCCGGCAATCGGGTCTTATACGTTCGGGAAGGCGAGATGTACACCTACTGTTACGGGGAATGCCAACAGCAACAATCCGGCGCGGCGATCGATTCGGCGTCATGGTCGGTGCAGGACGGCGATCTTACGTTCAGCAGCGTCAATCCCGGAGGCGCGGTAACGGTTGCGGCAGCCGGGAGTCCGGGACAGACGGTTGTCGCCGACATCGCCTATCAGGAAATTACGGCCAACGACCCTGCCCAGACGAAGACGGTTACGAAGTCCATTGCCATGACGGAAACGCCGGCCGCATCCGGAAACTATCGCGCCGTCTTCACGGTTGCGGACGGGATGACTCAGATCGATGCGATCACGGCTCGATTGACCGACAGGCCAACCGGCAAATCCGCTGCGGGACTACCGCTTCGTGTTGCGGGCAAGCTGTCGATTGACCTCGTCACGGAGTATCCCGGCATTTTGGGCTCTGCCTGGTTCGACCTGAGCAGCTCGAATGCCAGCTCGACACGTAAACCGCTCACGGCCGGTGTTACGCACTACGAATATTGGTGGCCGGCTTCTGCCGATACCGCGTTGGTCTTGACGGCGGCCGGCGGTACGGTACTCGCCCGGCAGGAAGGCATCGTCGTTAACAAGGGCGTCGTGACGACGGTGAATCTGTCTCCCGCGGAGATCGCATCGTCGTTGACCGTTCGGGTATCCGATGGCGGAAAGCCGGTTGCGGCGGAGGTGCTGTTCACGGACGAGGCCGGCACGGAGATCGCGCGCATTCCGACCGATGGGCAAGGTACTGCACGGCTGGCAGATCGGCATGCGGGGGAGCGAATCCGGGTGGCCGTCCTGCCGCCTTCCGGCTATCAGGCACCTCCGCAGCAGGCTGTGATGCTTGCCATTGGCGGTTCGGAGCTGAATATACCGCTAGTGAAGCTGCAAGATGTCTACTCGCTTAGCTATTCCAGAGAAGTCGGCAATGGCAGCGATAAAGTCCCGGTCATCGACAGCGACGTTATCTTGACGGTAAAGGAGGCTGCCGGACGCGAGGTGCGCGCCAGGCTAAGCAAGGACGTGAGACAGGCTGACGGTACCGTGGTCGCTGATCAGGAATGGCTGACCTTGACGGAATCGGGGCCGGTGTCCGGTTACTATCAAGCCACCTATCGAATTGCGGAAGGCACAGCCGCGCTGAACGAATTCGTGCTTGAGGTCGATGGAGCGCTGCAAGCGCAGACGTATCCGATCGGACGCAGCATTGCCGGTCGAGTGAGGCTCGCCATCGACGCTCCGCCGAATTCGGAAAGCGAGCAGTGGCTCGAGAACGCCTCGATCAGCGTCCTGCATGTCGGTGTTCCTTATTATGCCGGTTCCTTAAAGATCGGGGAACAGGATAGAAGCCTATTGGTCGATGTCCCCTACCCGAATAGTCAGTATCAAGTCAATCTAAGCGCCAAAAGCACCTATAGCGACCTGGTCTACTTCACTTCGCCGGGAAGCGGGCAAACGGCGGAAGCAGATGCCGTCATCCTTCCCCGATTCCAGTTCGAATACCGATTGAAGGTGCAGCAGTCTGCTGAGGCTCGTGCCGTCGTGCAAGCGACGCTTCGTGATTCTGTCAGCCGCGAAGTCTTATGGTCAGGCAATTTCTACAACGAGACAGTTATCAGATTCTCGCTTCCGCGCGGAAGGATAGACGCGGCTTCGCTGGAACTAACGGCTGCGGCGGCGGATCCTGCTTACGAGAAGGCGACGATCATCTTTCCGGCCGACGTCAGGACCCGGAGCCTGGACATTAACTTGATCAAGAAGCCGGAAGCTCTCATTCATGGCCGCGTGCTAGGAACGGACGGGAAGCCGGCAGCGGGCAGTACGGTCACGGCGCTGATCGGCAGCGGCAGCGAGGGCTTCACCAGAACTTATACCATGCAGGCGAATTCTAACGGCGAGTACAACGTCCGGGTTCCGGTCGGGCCCGTGCAGCTTCGAGCGATGAACACAGCCGGTTCCGGCAGTTTGTCGAAGGCTTACGCGCTCGACATATCGGGCGAACAAACTGCCGATCTGCAGCTGCAGGACCTTGCAACCGTCACGCTACGCTTATTTACCCGGCTTGGAAGCGGGGCTTGGGATGGACCGATCGAGCTTGACTTTGCAACGAATTATCACCTGTACGTCTCGCCCCAGTTCAGCCATACAACGCTCCGTGAGGGCGTATACCGGGCTTGGGCGACGACCGGCGATACGGTCAGCATATGCGCGGACGGCGTTGAAGCCGGCTTGCCCCGCCAATGCCGGGAGTCGATCGTCGGGGCGGACAACAAGGCGGACATCGAGATCCGGTTGGAGAATCCGGGCGGCCAGGCTTCCTTCCGGGCTTACGCCCCGGATGGAACCTTGCAAAAGTCGATCCTTGCAACGATCTATGATTTAAACGATAATGCGATCAAAGAAGAGTTATTGGTGCTTGACCCGGAGAGACAGCAATTTTACGCGCCTCTCGCAAGTGGCGGAAGCAAGCGGATAGTGATTAGAATGCCCTATACCAATACCGAGGCTTCGGTTCAGTTCACCGCTCAACCTGGCGGGATTGTCCCGCTTGGGGATATTCATTTGCAGCCTGCGGGATATTTCGGCGGTGCAGGCAATGGCCTTGAGGCCGGCGCCGACTGGACGACGCCGGGCGGCCGCGTCACGCTTCGCGCCGTATACAAGAACTCCGTCACGGCAACGGCGCATGATGCTGTCATGATGATTGATCTGCCGAAAGGAGTCGAGTTCGCCGCAGGTACTCTTGTGCTGAACGGTAAAGCCGTGGAGCCGATCTTGTCCGGAAGAACGCTAGAGATTCCGATCGGGGATATTGCCGGTCTGACCGGCGGCAGCCAGCAGCTGCAATTGAAAATGACCGGCGGTATGGATGCGTCCCAAATCGCCATTGTCGGGAAAATGACATATAAAGATATGCAACAGAAAGCGCAAGAGCAAATTTTCGGAACTGCGGTGCTGAACGTGACGCCGGTCACGATGCGTGCTCCTGAGATCGTTGCGGATCCGCAGTTCGAAGTCGGCGGCTATGCGCCAGCCGGGTCTGAAGTTACCGTGTATGATAACGGCGTTGCAGTCGGTCAGACAGCTGTGTCCCCGGCTGGAACGTGGACGCTCTCCATTAGGTTAATCGGATCGGATGCCGGAAAACATCAGCTTACGTCAGAGACGACGGTCGACGGCGTTCGTTCGCCGGGAGAGCGGGCTATCGTTCTGTACGATCCGAACGATCCCGGGCTCGAAACGGTGTCCATGCAGCAGCAGCAGGGTCGGCTGGTCACCTTCGACCCGGCGAGCGGAGTTGCCGTATTTCCTTATGTCGTCGTTCCAAGCAGGCCGTTCGTGTTCAAGTTGAAGTTCCGGGATGTGTCGCGCATTTCGGATGTGTATGTCCAGATGGGGGACAGTTCCGCCCGCGCACAGCTAGTTAACGGCAAGTATCAGGCGGTGCTGCCGTTCACTTGGAACCTCGGGCCGGTAAGCGTCGATTACCGCAAGAAGCCGATTGCGGATGCGGCCCCCGCCGAATTGCCGACGGAAGAGGCTTTCAGGGACCGCCTGCCGTCAGCGATGGCTGGCTACGGCGTGGACTGGAAAGCCGGACCCGGGGAGAAGACGCCGGACGGAAGCGTCATGCCTGCAGGTTCGGCATCGATGCGCGTGCGGCTGAACGGCAATATGGCCGCGTCGCTCAGCATCGATACCAGTCCCGTGAGCTATACGCCGAGCGACAAGGATCTGCAGCAGGCAGAAGCGCTGGGCGTGCCTGTCTACGGGTTTTCTATCAGCAGATCTATGACGGACTCACGCATTAGCCTGCGTCTGACGGGTTATGTGCCTGATAATTCGACCCGTTCGGGGGCGGGTTTTGGCAAACGCAAAGGCGTCGCGGCGCTCGGGGCCAAGGAAGAGTTCATCAAGAAGACGATCGCCTTCACGCTGGATAAGACGAATTTGGCGCTTACCATGCGCGACCTCATTCAGGGATCGATGGATGTCGCCGATCCAGACAGCTTCGAACGGCGAATCAATGAGGCGATAGCGATCATCGAACAAATCTGCGATCCGGCGGCCAAGGAGTACTATTCGAATTTCGCATGGGAGGTCAAGGCGGACATCTTCGTGCACAATATGCTCAAAACGGGGATCGGTATCGCTGCCATCACGTTCGTTCCGGGCGGGGTGTTCGGCCTGGCGTTCTGGGCGGAGAGTTATTACATCGGCCTTAAGCTCGATGAAGTCGCCAATAATGAGCTGACCGAGCTTGAGAATCATCTGCGCAACTACAACGATGAATTGTGCAAGAAAAAGCCGAAGAAAGAACCGGTCGCTGAGCCGAAATTCATTTGGGATCCGAGCGGCTATGTGTACGAGGGTCTGCCGGACAATCGGGTGGAAGGCGCAACCGCCACCGTATTGGAGAAAGACGGAGCTTCCGGCGAATGGAAGGTCTGGGACGCCGAATGGTACGGACAGACGAATCCGCTGACGACGGACGCCCGCGGGCAGTACGGGTGGGATGTGCCGGAAGGCAAGTGGAAGGTCAAGTATGAGAAGGACGGCTTTGCAACGGCATATAGCGATGAGCTGGAAGTGCCTCCTCCGCAGCTTGAAGTCAATGTGCCGCTTGTTTCCTACACCGCCCCGCTGGCGGAACGGGCTAAGGCTGCTCCGGGGGGCGCTTACGTGGATGTCTATTTCAGCAAGCCGATCGACGAAGCATCGATCCAGCCGGATGCGCTCTCGGTTGCATCTGAATCGGAGACAGGTACGCCGATTGCGGGGATGACCCGGGCCGTGAACCCGGTTGAAGCGAAGGGCCAACGTCTGTCGAGCGTGATTCGCTTCACGCCGACCGAAGCGCTTGCCGACGGGATCTATCGGGTTGTTATGTCCGAGGCGTTAGCCAGTTACGCAGGTATACCGGTCGCTCCAGGCGCCGAGCTGCAAGTCCAGGTTTCCCGCGAAGACCATGAGGCGCCTGCCGAAGCGGGGAACGTGGCGGTTGGCGTAACGTTCGACAAAGCCGCCGTCCTGTGGAGCGATCCATCCGATGACGATTACGCCAAGACGCGGATTCGTTGGAAGCCGGCCGGCGATGAGGCTTACGGAGCGCCGATCGAGGTCGGCAGAGGCACGGAATGGACGCAATTGACCGGCTTACCCGCGTCCTCCGGCTATGAATTCAAAATTTCGACGGTTGACGAGTCCGGCAACGAATCGTCCGGCGTGACGGTCAGCTGGACGTCAGCAGCCGATTGGCAAGCGCCCCTGCCTGTCACGGATCTGAAGGCTGTCAGCGTATCGGATAGTCAAATCGGGCTCGGTTGGAAGGACCCGACTTCCGCATCCGCCGACCTAGCGGAGCTGCGGCTGTCGTGGGCGAAGTCGGATCAGCCCGATGCCCTGCAGGAAGGCGTAGCCCTGCCGGGCGCCGAATCGTTTGCGATATCGGGATTGGCTCCGGCAACCGAGTATACGGTGACGATCGTTGCCGTGGATGACAGCGGCAATACCTCTACCGGAGTGTCTGTTACGGTTCGGACGAAAACCGCCAGCGGTGGCGGAACTGGCGGCGGTGGCGGCGGAACGATTCACGATGATCGTCCAGCCGGAGATACCAAGATTCAGATCGATGGAAAAGGCGGCAGCTTCACGGCCTTCGACGGATGGGTCACGTTGGCGGCGGAGCCGGGCGCCTATCGGGCCGCATCAAGCCTGGTCCTCAAACGGGGAGTGCCGGCGGATCGTCCGCTTGCTTCAGGCTACACCCTGATGTCGGATACATTGGAAATCGCCGGCGCGGACGGGGCCGCCCCGGGCAAGCCGCTTCGGCTTACCTTGCGGCTCGATCCGGCTAAAGTCGGCAAGACGGATGCGCGAAAGCTTGGCCTGTACCGGTTAGATCCGGCTGCGCAAGCCGGTTGGACCTATGTGGGCGGCGTCCTCGAGAAGGAAGCCTTCCGCCTGGCAACCGCCATTCCGTCCTATGGTGGTACCTATGCCGTGCTGCTATATGAACGTTCCTTTGCCGATTTGGCCGCACACTGGAGCAGCGGCGAGGTTGCCGTACTTGTCAGCCGCCATCTTGTAGATGGCGTAAGCGCCGACCGCTTTGAGCCGAATCGTCCGATTACGCGAGCGGAATTGACGAAGCTGTTGGTAAGCGCGATGGATCAAGCTCAAGCTGTTGGGGAAACTGCTGCGAAAACCGGACAGGGGACGCTAGACGGGCTATCCGGGCATGAGACCGAGCGCCCGGTCCCGTCAACGGAATTCACGGACGTGCCGAACGGAGCCTGGTATGCATCTTACGTACGGAAGGCGGCCGAGATGGGCCTTGTGTACGGGGATAATGGACGCTTCCGGCCGAACGATCCCGCGTCCCGCGAGGAACTCGCCGTTCTACTGCAGCGATTCGCGGAGATGCCGGGATTCGAATCGGCGCCGTCTGACGGGGAAGCATTATC
Organism: Paenibacillus sp. cl123; assembly: GCF_900101595.1. Classification (GTDB taxonomy): domain Bacteria; phylum Bacillota; class Bacilli; order Paenibacillales; family NBRC-103111; genus Paenibacillus_G. The sequence goes on along the minus strand of NZ_FMYY01000040.1, from coordinate 7,789 downwards.
ATTGGATCGTTTCGCCGACGCGCGGAATGTGTCCGAATGGGCGCGGGAAGCCGTGGCGCTGGCCATCCGGAAGGGCTGGATGCAGGGCATGACGGAGTCCGAGCTGATGCCTCAAGGCCAAGCGAGCCGGGCCCAGGCCGCAGCGCTGCTCCTGAGGGTGCTGACGAGTATGGGAGCCATCGAAAAGTAAAGCAAAAAAACGTTCAAACTCAAGCCGCGATTTTCGCGGCTTTTTTGTTTAATAGGATAAGGTTCTTGTCAAAACTGATTGACAATTAGGCCGGGTTCGGACTTCTGTTTTTCCGAGTAGGCGAAATGTTTTATCCGAAATTAGCAAACAACAAGAAACAACTTGAACTGAAATGTTCTATAATGTAGGTAATGCAGGAGATCCCTCTTGAACAAAGGAGAATTGAAAATGAGAAAACTTGTTTTATTTTTGCACGCATCACTTGACGGTTTTGTAGAAGGGCCGAACGGTAAAATGGACATTGGCTGGGTTTCCTACGATGCTGATTTGGAGAAGCACGCGAAAGAAATTCTGAGTACCGCCGACACGGTCATTTGGGGACGCGAGACTTATCAGATGATGCACGGCTACTGGCCATCTGTGCCTTCAAACCCATCAGCTTCGCAGCATGAACGGAATCATGCCGAGTGGATCGAGAAGACAGCCAAAATCGTGTTTTCTACGACACTGGAGAAAGTCGAATGGAACAATTCCAGACTGGTGAAAGAAGATGTCGAGGAAGAGATCAGAAACCTCAAACAGCAGCCAGGCAAGGATATGGTCATCCTCGGCAGCCCTAGGTTCGCACATTACCTGATACAGCTTGGTTTAATAGATGAGTATAAAATTACGGTATCTCCCGTCCTGATCGGCAGCGGGTTGCCGCTATTCCAAGGTCTCAAGGAGAAGATCAATCTCAAGCTCATCGAAAACAAGACATTTGATTCCGGAGCCATAGGTCTCGTTTATCAGGCGGTTAAATAACCTTGTCTGGAAGATAAATGAAGGAGCGATAATTTTGAAATCCGGACCGCCAACAACGAAAAAGTCAGGAAAAGCCTCAACCGTTTGGGAGATTCTGCGCGTATCGACAAAATTAGGTTTGACATCATTCGGAGGGCCGATCGCTCACCTGGGTTACTTTCACGAAGAATACATAAGACGCAGAAAATGGATGGACGAAAAGAGCTATGCCGATCTTGTTGCTTTGTGTCAGTTTTTACCCGGCCCTGCCAGCAGCCAGGTCGGGATTGGGATCGGTATCGTAAGGGCCGGGCTGCTTGGCGGGTTCGCGGCTTGGTTAGGCTTTACGCTGCCTTCCGCGATTGCTCTCATTCTGTTTGCAGCCGTGCTGCAAGGATCGGATATTGCGAATGCGGGATGGATTCATGGTCTTAAAATTGTTGCCGCAGCCATCGTAGCTCACGCCGTATTGGGAATGGGTCAAAAGCTTACGCCTGACAGGGATCGCGTTACGATTGCAGTCGCGGCAACGGCAGCCGCGTTGTTGTGGCCGTCGGCCTTTACGCAAGTGGGGATTATTTTGGCCGCCAGTCTGCTCGGGCTCTGGTTCTATAAAAAGAATCCCGGTGAAGGCAGCTCCAGCATTCAAATTTCGGTCGGTAAACCCTTTGCTGCAGGTTGTCTTGTTTTCTTTTTTTCGCTGCTGCTTGCGCTGCCTATTTTGAGACAGACGCTGAATCTGCAATGGATCGCTTTGTTTGACAGCTTTTACCGATCGGGGGCATTGGTATTTGGCGGTGGACATGTCTTGCTGCCCTTGCTCGAGCGCGAAGTGGTACCGACGGGTTGGGTGAGTCAGGAGGATTTTTTGGCGGGATACGGCGCCGCGCAAGCTGTTCCCGGCCCATTATCGACGTTTGCGGGGTATTTGGGCGCCATGTCCGGCGGTATAGCGGGGGCTGTTATTGCAACGATAGCGATCTTTTTACCGGCTTTTCTACTAGTCGTCGGGGCGCTTCCGTTTTGGAACGGACTCCGGAGCCATCCGAAGGTGCATGGAGCGTTAGTCGGCGTTAATGCTGCGGTCGTGGGCATCCTGCTGGCTGCCTTATATGATCCGTTGTGGACTACGGCCATTTTGGCTCCGGTGGATTTCGCGCTGGCGCTAATATTGTTTGTCATGCTTGTTTTTTGGAAGCTGCCTCCTTGGGTTGTTGTGATTGCGGGGGCTCTGGGTGGAGTTATAATCGGCTATGTCTGAGACATTAAAGGTAAGATTATGCCGACGATAAATGTTACTTGTAGAAAATGACGGTTTCGTCCAATTTATGTTCACCCCTTCCGGGTATAATCAGGTTATTCCGTTTGGAAATAACCAGTTATCCAGGGGTAATGAAGCATGAGGAAAATTAAAATGTTGAACCGGATAACGATCGAAGGCTACTTCGCCAGCCCGAATGAAGCCAGCTTTGGTATGGATTGGTTTATTCAAGATCCGGAGGTAGTATAAATGGTATAGTGTCCCGGCCGGGCATATTAAAATATAGAGGATATTCCCAAACAAATACAGACTTATATTTATCCGTGATTTATGAAATCCGAGTATTGGATGAAGTTATTCACAGGTGCCGAAAACCGAACGCATGTTTTAGAAATCAACAGGGCTGACCCATAAGTCATCACAGATGACGGTTGGGACGGCCCCGTTCTATTTTAACCAACTTGGTTATCGAATTCACTACGCTACTAATCTATATGCATTCCGTACCTATCAATATTCCAGTGTTTTATGCTGGTATCCGGGACAATTACGTCGATAAGGTCTATGTGGGATTATATAATCCAGGGGGACGAACAGCAAGAATGGCTTCGCAATGAGATAGACACACCTAAGGGATTCGAGACGGTCTATGCTCCGCCCATTCTGAACGGCTTGCCGCCGTTGACGAATGCGGAGTTGATTTAGGTCAGAGGGCGAATCGTTACCATATGCTCGAATTACGAAAGACTGTCACTCACTCCGCTAGTCTTCGTCCAACTGAAAATGCCCGTAGTTGTCTTGAATGAGCCGTCTTGCCTCGTGGCGGTCTGCTACCTGCAGTTTATTTAAGATTGTTGTCACGTAATTGGCTATAGTCTTCGTGCTAAGCGATAGCCGGGCGGCAATCTGAGCGTTGGTGTCTCCAAGCGCAAGAAGGTCCAAAATCTCTCTTTCCCTTGGAGTAAGCTCTGAGAGAAAGGAATCGTCAACACCTTTGCTTTCTCCAGAAAAATGGCTGATGATACGCGCTGCTATTGCTGGACTAAACACCGCCCCACCTGCTCCTACAATCCGAATCGCTTGCAGAAGATCCAGTTCATTAGCCTCCTTTAACACGTATCCACTTGCGCCAGCCTTCATGGCCGTAAAAACAGAATGGTCATCTTTGTGCATGGACAGCATCAAAATGTGGATTTGTGGGAAGCGGCTTTTAATGATTCGAGTTGCTTCAATTCCGTTGAATCCTGGCATACGGATATCCATTAAGATGAGATCAGGCATTAGCTGCCTGGCCAGCTCCACTGCTTCCTCTCCGTTAGAAGCTTCACCTGCTAGATACAGGTCATCACTCAGTCGGAACAGATTTTTCACACCACTTCTGTACAGCGGGTGGTCGTCTGCGATTAGTACTTTCATTTATTTTGGCTCCTTTAATCCATTAATGGGTATCACTACATAAATTCGTGTACCGTGTGGAGAAATTGCTTCCAGACTGTATGTTCCGCCAAGTTCAATCGCGCGTTCTCGTATGGACTGCAGACCGATGCCTCCTACGCCTGCCGTTTTCATCTTCATGTTTTTATCGATTCCAATCCCATCGTCAATAACCTCGATTTGAAGCATACCGGCATCGACGGTTATCTGCACTTGGCAATGGTTCGCGTCTGCATGCCGAATGACGTTTACAACGGCTTCTGTCACGATTCGGTAAGCCGCGACTTCAACGGCCGCTGCCAGTCGAGGCAACGTGTTTGGTGAATCGAGCGATATACTGAGGAATTTCTCGTTCTGCTGGATCGGCTTAACCATCTCGTTAATGTTTTCGTTCAACGCTCCGATAAGTCCAAGTTCGTCAAGTCTGGAAGGACGAAGGTCATGGACCATTGAACGGATGTCGCTAACTGTCTCTCGGATTACCTTCCGAAGGTCAGTCAGCATTTCGGTTGCAAGGTCTGGATCTCGCTTGACGAATCCTTCGGCGGTGGCAGCATTCAAGGCTAGAGCGGCCAAGCGGGGAGCCAAATCATCGTGAAGGTTTCGCCGGATATGGAGGCGCTCCTCCTCTCGTGCCATTACAAGCTTCTGTCGTGATAGCTGTAGTTCTTCCATTAGCAGCTTCATCCCAACAGACATCGAAGCAATTCGGACGATCGGCCCAGCATGGCCAATTAATACATCGAGCAGCTCTAGGTCCTCGCTGGAAAAATCGTTCTCGTGCGGGCGGTATGCGGCGATAAACACGGCAATTTGTTCGCCCTGATGGATGATCGGAAACCGTCCAACGTGCTGCTGCTGTGTGCCTGCAAAGGCGATAACTGATTCCTGGTGCTGGGCCTGTATCGATATCGCCGCATAAGGAAGCTGAAGGGCTGACATTACGGTCTGCGCGACCTCACAGAGCATAGCATCAGGACTCATGGGCTGCACTAAATGCTGACGCAATTCCTTAAGTACGCCGTATGGGTCATCGTGTCTACCTTTAAATATCCGGTTCGTCCAGCGCTGAAGCTGTTCCTTCACCGGGGAGAAGATTAAGACAATGCAAGCGGTTGACGCAAGTGAAATCGGAAAGTTGACACGGGTCTGAAACAATTGGGTTATATAGGTCACGATCAAAGCGTAACCAGCAATAATTACTGCTGACAAGATCGCATACGTAAACGTGCGTTTCACCAACGGCTGGATATCCCACAAGCGGCGTCGCATTATGGCAAGCACGAGCGAAAGTGGTACAAGCAGCAGGAACAAATGCAGCAGGATGTTAAGTATGATATAAGCAAGCGGTGAAGCAATGAATACGGGGTCCATTAACACACTGATGATAATAAAAGCAATGACACTGACGGTAACGCCGTAGAGGATCCACTTGGTTTGCAGCCGTTCGGTAGTGGTAGAGGTTACGCGGTAGCGGTATTGCATCGCATAGCTCAGTGCGCCAATTTCGAGGACAAAGCTTGCTGCATTCAGCGCATAAGGCCAGTTTTCGCGGTCGATCCAGCTGCCGCTGAAGACGATATCCGACAATTCAATGCAAGCCCAAATCAATGCGGGATAGAGAGACCAGCGAGGCGTGAAGCGTCCGGTCGGAAACAAAAAGAAAAAAACCAGGAATGTAACCCAGCCCAGAGCACCTACATACTCAAACCAATTACTCATCCAGTTGTCTTCTGCAAAGGCGATTTTCACGAACGACGGGAAGGTTGTTCCGAAGCACACCAGCATGAATGAAGCTAAGACGCCCATCGGCTCGCGACCCGCCTTAGTGAGCAGTACGGAGGCAGACAGCAGATATAACATTGAAAAGAGGAGGTCGTTCAAAACGATCAACAATGCAGCAGTGTTCATCGTTAATTCACTTCGTACCCAGGTCTGGTCGTCAAAGGCGGGAAGCGGTGCATACATGCATGTCTGGATGAAGCAATTGTAACGGATCGCCTCATAGTAGTCAGCGATATGACTGAAATAGAGGGAAGCCGTGATTATGCTGAAGAGGATGACCAGGGTGCGGCTTATATTCACCAAGTGAAAATTTGATTTCCGAAATACTGACTGAGAAACGCTCATGTAAGCCATCCTTTTTTTTCAAACTAACCTCCAACGATTATTATAGATGCCATCTTTCTCACTGTAAATGCTCTGAATTCCTATACCTATTTCCTAGCCGGGCATGAAAGTTATGCTCTACTGTATAGGAATACCACTGGGTTATAGTTGTTATCAAGCCAGTCATTTGAATAGGTGGAGGAATGATCAAAATGACAGTAGAGAGGTTTGTCCAATGGTTCGGAGCGGTATGCATCCTCGCGGGATTAGCCAGAATTGGGATGACGCCGTCAAATTTAGTATGGGGGACAGATAGTCCGATGGAACTGATGTTTGCGATGATTGCATGTGTCTTGATGGCGATAGGCACCTTTGGTGTATTTCTAGCCTTGCCGTCAAGGTTCGGCGTTAGTTTATGGACTGTACTCGCTATTATTATCGGGAACATGATGACTCTATGTGTGCTGTACGGAAGAGCAGCATATGGAGAGTATCCCGGTAATGACACGCTGGCCGAGTCGATTGTTGGTCTAATCATGACGGTTGGCGTGCTTGGTGGAACGCTTGTGTTGTCTGTCCTGATGTGGCGGTCGAACGTGTTTCCACGCTGGAGCGCCTTGCTGCATATCCTGATGCTGGTTTCGATGGCGCTGCCGTATGAAGCATACTTCGCTTCCTTCTGGGGTGCAGCTTATGTTGGAATGGGCATTTGTATGGTGAAAAACGCAAAGCACGGCAGTGTTAACCACGAGCAAACGGCCCGAGTTCTAGGTTAAGAAAAAATAATAATAATAACGAGATTTAACCCTTTTATTGCTCTTGGTAAGACCGCTTATGCAAAAGTAAGATGATTTTGAGTAAAGAAGTTTTATATTGACAGACATTACGCTTTATCATTGCAATTATATGGAAAATTAGTCGGTCCGCAATAGTTCATCCGTATGATCTCAAAAATGGGGAAAATGGCGTCATAGACCTAACACCTGTGGCGCCATTTCTCGTCTTCTGTCAAAGGAAGGACCCCGACCTCTAAGTTAACGTTATGTAAGCACGAATGAAAAAAGACTATTCGAGGGCATACCGATAGTTGATGGGTTCCCAATGAACTCCTGTTATTTCCCGATTTCCCGAAATTTTTCCCGAGTACTTCCGAAAATTATACTCGTTTCACGGGAAAGGGACGACGTTATAATTGATTAGGTAGCAAGAGAGTTAATTAATCGAAAGAGATGAGTGTGTATTGGTTTGGCAATATATCAAACAACTTACGTCAGTTCTTCTGATTTCAGCGCTACTGGTCGAGGGCTTATCCAAAATCCCCCACAAAGTGAAGAGTAGGCTGACGAAGCGTATTCCTGGTACTTTGCGGGGGCCCCAAAGAGCTAAAAGCATTCAGCATGCTAAGTTTCGTATCCAGTTTTCTTGGCGCAAGTTTGATTGCGGTTTGGAGAGATGCCGCGACGGTACGAAGTACGGCGCGAACAGTTTTGTCAGGCTGCAGCTCGTTAACCCGAAGGCGGTACGTGACCGATCCACCGCTTTCCTGGAGGATCGTCCCGAGCGGAAGCTCATACTGTCCATCGTCTGCCTTAATCGGATGGACGGCGATCCCGTTTAGCATAACGCTCTGCTCAAGCAGCTCCATGCCGGCAGGCACATGCAATTGCAAAGCAGCTAGCTTAACGTCGTCAGAGGTACGATTATTGAATTCTCCCCGCATCGTTACGGTTGCGCCGGGTAGAATTTCATGGCTAAGCGTCCGAAAATCGTTCCCGTCATGGCCCTGAAAGATCGTCGCTTGACCGAGCGGAAAATCACCTGCATCAAGCAGTTGGCCGCTAATCGTTTCAATCATTTTCACCGTCTGGTAGTTCTCGCCGGTCAAGGCATTCTTCGCCCGTATGACAAGCCGGTACCGCCCCGCATCATAAGTGGTGATTCGGAAATTTTCCGAAATATCCTGATCAAGGTAGCCCTTCCACTGGCCCGTGGATTCCTCGGAATAAAGCTCC
>NZ_FMYY01000039.1 GCF_900101595.1 Paenibacillus sp. cl123 | reverse complement strand
AAAGGAGCAAGAATCGGCATCCACCCCTTGAGAGGTAGAACGAAGGAATGTGAGGGCATAGACCCAGCGTGACATGGGAGGGTAAACCCCGAGGGTGAATGTGGATATCCAACTGTGCGATCATACCGAATCATCCACAGTTTTGGAATCTGACATCCTAAGCTCTATTCCCGCCTACGCTCTGACTCCAGTCAGTTGCATAGGCTACATTCTCCGCTATTACCGCTCAAGCTGTCAAAGTTGAAATATTGAGAATACGTGAGAAAACAGAAGAAAACATTACTTTATAGTGGGAGGACGGTTATGATTACGATCAGCCTCTGTATGATTGTCCGAAATGAGGAACATACGCTGCATCGCTGTCTCGAATCCGTTCGGGAGGTTGCCGATGAGATCATCATCGTCGATACCGGTTCTACGGACCGTACGAGGGAGATCGCTGCGGGCTTTACTTCTTTGGTGTATGAGTTCACGTGGATTGATGACTTTGCCGCCGCCCGCAATTATTCGTTCGCTCAGGCGACTCAGGAGTACATCATGTGGCTGGATGCCGACGATGTGATCGACGAGCTTGACAGACGCAAGCTTTTGCAGCTAAAAGAGACGCTGGACCCGGCCGTGAACAGCGTGTCGATGAACTATCACTTGATTTACGACGAGGCTGGGACGCCCGCATTCACTCTGCGCCGCAATCGGTTGGTTCGCAGAGAGCGTCAATTCCGCTGGATCGGAGCGGTTCATGAATATTTGGATGTGCACGGGCCATATCTGTATGCCGATATTGCCGTTCGGCACAGGAAAGAAAAGGCCTATACCGACCGCAATCTGCGCATCTACCAGAAGCGGTTCGAGGCCGGGGAGCCGTTTACTCCGAGGGATGTGTATTATTTCGCCAATGAATTAAGAGATCACGGCCGCTATGAGCGGGCTATCGAGCAATATGAACGCTTCTGGGCGGATGGCCAGGGATGGGTGGAGGATCGTATTGCGTCCTGCCTGAAGCTGGCCCATTGTTATGCCCAGATCGGAGAACAGGAGAAACGGGTACAAGCGCTGCTGCGATCCTTCCTGCTTTCGATCCCCCGTCCGGAAGTCAGCTGTCAGTTGGGGGCTTATTTCATGGAGCGGCGTCAGTGGGAGCAGGCCAAGTACTGGTATGAACAGGCGCTCGCACCGGCCAATCAGCAGGACGGAGGGGGTATGGTGGACATGGCTTCCCGGACGTGGCTTCCCCATCTCCAGCTCTGCGTGTGTTTTGACAAGCTGGGCGATTATGAGCAGGCCAGTCTGCATAATGAGAAGGCAGCGGCTTATAAGCCGGATCATCCGAGCGTGCTTTACAATAGAAGCTACTTCGAAAAGCTGCATCAGCAGCAGCTGGCAGAGCGGCCCGGTCACAACATTTGACCGCTTCACCCAGCCCGTCCGGTCAGGGAACTTGTCTGTGAAAGAGCCGCCCGCGGCTCGTTCGTTTATTTGTTCACATACACATAAGGAGTCCGGATCGTAGTAAACGTGCCCTCCAGCATTTCGCTTGAGATGATGTCGGCTTTAAGCAGAGCCGAGATTTTGGCCGGGTCGACCTTGGATACATTTTTCCAGAGCTCGGGGTCGGGCAGCGCTTCGAACAATAAATGATCGTTAAACTGCTTTTTCTCCTGATAAATGATCTTTAACGTGTAGTCGTTAATCTTCACTTCGGCCGAATCGGGGTACATGGACACGATGTCCTTCCGTATCGACTCCAGCTCATCCTCCAGGCGCTTGTGCTGCTCCTTCAGCTCGCAGTAACGGGATAACTTGTTGAAGTCCATCTCTACTCACTCCATCTCCTCGAGATTACGGGGATTGCCGCATGTTACACCATATGCCCGGCCGCAATCGGATAGACTTGAGAGCTGGGGGCGCAGCTCTGCATCTCTCTAATTTCCCCCGGCCGGTAACCGGTCCTGCCAGGCCGGAATAAACGACAAGAATAGAGAGCAGGAGGAATAGCCGTGGGTAAGCATTTGCTAGTGTACGATGTGGACTGGTGGATATTGGGGAAGCAGGCTCGCAGCATCCAGCAGTTTCATCAGGACTTGGACATTGTCTCCTTGGCTGAATTGCTCCAAGGCATCAACCTGCACGGCAGCGAGCATTGGAATACGAAATACGAGGTTATTTCGACCATGTGCCTAGGACTCGCTTCGCATCTGATCAGCCGAGGGGTTCGTGTAGATTCGTCGGCTGCCGTTTCCTATTATTTTTTCTTATCGGACTTCGAGACGTTTCGCGAATGGCAAGATCCGATCCGGGTGAATGAGGCGTTTGTGGATGCCTTTGTACGTCCGCTGCGGCGCATCGCCGCAACCAATCTCCGTCTGACGCAGACTCTCCAGCAGATCGTCCCGGGTACGGAGGTCCGTTATGTCCGTCAATTTGCCGACCCTGACCGGTTCAAGCCGCTGGAGCATATCGTCAAGCAGCAGGACGCCCTTACGATCGGATGGGCGGGAGACAAAGTCAAGCGTTCGAAAAACTACTACACGCTCTACCAGGCGATACGAGAGCATTATCGGGAAGAGCCCGGAATCATCTGGCTGGAAGCTTCCAAACAGCTATCCTACGAGCAAATGCCGGAGTTCTACAATCGGCTGGATCTGCTGCTGGTCACCTCGGCCAATGAGGGCGGCTGCGCACCGGCTTTGGAGGCTTACTCATGCGGTGTTCCGGTTCTCGGGACGCATGTGGGCTATTTGCAGGAAATCGCCCACCCTGCCGGGCATTCGCTGCTGCTGGATACCGATGATCCGGAAGCATTTATTCAGAAGATCGAGGCGTGGAGATCGAGGCGCGGACAGCTTGCCGAATTGGGAGCTTTGTGCAGAAATCATATTGTGAGCCAAGCGTCTGCCGACCTGACGATGGACGATTGGGTCAAGACTTTATTTGATATCGGACCGAGGCGGGAAACGCCTGCTTTACCCGGTTAGAAAGTTTAAGCTCTCTAAAACGATGCGCATGATGGATAACGCCGTGGGCGCAGCCGCTTACGTGCTGCTGAATATCCGATCAAGACCAACTGGCCCCAAGGCAGCGACTACGGCAATGTATATGAAACGCATCGCAGCGTATGGACGCAGGAGGAGCTTGACCGGTCGTGGGGAAGCGGCATTTTCTGGATTATATTCAGCGGGATTTCAGCACGTATCTGTTCAGAGGCAAGCATGGAGGCTGACGATGGAAGAAGGGGATGAGTGATGTTTACTGATATTTCCGTGTTAATTCCCTATATGTCCGATCATGGCGGGCCGCGGGATGCTTCTTTTCATTGGGTATGCCGGTATTACAAGGCTTTGTTCCCGGGGATTGAGCTTTGCGTCGGAGAGCTTGCGGGCGAGGCCTTCAGCCGCTCCCAAGCGATCAATAAAGCCGCACGTCAAGCGACGAGAGATCTGCTTGTTCTGGCCGACAGCGATCTTATCTATGAGCCGGCGCTTTTGTTGAAATCCGCAGCGCTGACGGATAAGTATGGCTGGGTTATTCCGTTCAACCGGATTCTCCGGCTGTCTCAGGCCGAAACCGAGCTGCTGGTCGGCCAAGAGCCCCAGTGGCCGCCGCCTGTTCAGCAGGCTTCGGCGATCGAGGACGCCAGACGGTACGTAGGCGGACTGACAGTTCTGAGCCGAGCCGCCTTCGACGCCGTCCAAGGAATGGATGAAAGATTCATAGGCTGGGGAGCCGAGGACGATGCCTTCGCCTGCTCGCTGGATACGTTAAGCGGCCCGCGGGTCCGGCTGGACGACATCCTGATCCATCTATGGCACCCGTCCTCCTCGCATTCCAATCCGAACTATGGGAACAACTATGCGTTGTTTCTCCGATACTGGGCGGCGCGTGACAGCGCGGAGGCGATGAAGGCGTTGATAGGTGAGCGGCAGCCTGGTTGAAGGAAAAGGAAAAGGAAAAGGAAAAGGAAAAGGAAACAGCCAAAAGGCCCCGAGCCGAGTCGGGAGCCTTTTGGCTATTTATATCGGATATCATCTTTAAGAGTCGCGACTTTATCCAGGGTCTGGGCCATATCGGATTCGTCCGCCCGAAGTGAGCCGCAGCAGCGTGCAGATGACGGACAATCGCATTAATATGCTCGGGCAGCAGGCTCATGCCCCGGCGGACCTCTGCCATGGTCGTCCTCCTCCATTCCTAATTTCGATAGTGTACGGGTGGAGTGTTTCCAACCAAATCCAAAGTATGCGGAAGCCGCCGGCAAAGCCGGCCATTCGCGGACTGTTCGGACAACAGTATTTGTTTGCTTGGCCTATAGAAACAGGTTTTAGCATCTCTTGTCTCTCGTGAGGGGATTGATCGCTGTTCTCCGGCCTGGGATTGCCGCTCACTCTGCGTCGTCCTGCTCCCATGGCAAAGTCAGCCTCAGCTCGCAGTTCCATGGCAGCGCTGCTCCCGACTGTTGACTGCCCTGGCAGTCTAGCAGCTCCAGCGTTCCGCCTAAATGGGCGATCCGCTCGCTCATAGCCGACAGCCCGAAGCCGAACGGAACGCCCAACCGCGGGAGGCCATTGTTGCGAAGCGAGAAATGCACGATGCCGTCCGTCAGAGCCAGCTCGAAATCGAAGGCTGTACTATGTCCGTGACGCAGGCCGTTCGTCAGTCCTTCCTGCAGCGCATGGAAGATGACTTTGTTCCAGAGCGGGGGCAGCTCGGGTAGCGGATGGATACGGTAGCCGATCTGCACTTCGGCATGCCGGGATGTCTGCTCGATAAGCTCCGTCAGGGCGTCCTTCAGCTGCGGCTTGACTGCATCGTCCTTAAGCATGAGAACAACCGTCCGGATCTGCCGGAGTCCCTCCCGGACAAGGGTTTGTGCGCTGGACAGCTTCTCCATCGCGAGCGCCTTGTCTTCCTTGTTCAGCAAACGTTTGGTAGCTTCGATCTGCATGATCGTAGCGGTCAGCGTGTGTCCGACAATGTCGTGAATTTCGTGCGCGATCCGGTTGCGTTCCTCGAGCGCCACAACCTCCTCGAGTGCATTCATCGTTTCATGCATGGATTGCCGCAGCTCCTGATTGCGGTTCTCCAGCTCGGAGGTGCGCTGACGAACCTCGTCTTCAAGCGTATGGGTAAAGGCTGCGACCTTCAGGTGCAGTCTGACCCGAGCCAGCAGCTCCCGTTTGGACACCGGCTTGATCAAATAATCGTTGGCTCCGGTCTCGAAGCCGTCCTCCAGATCCTCAATCAGGCCCTTAGCCGTCAGCAGAAGGATCGGAACATCCGCTTCACTGTAAGATTCACGGATGCGGCGGACCAGCTCGAAGCCGTTCATGCCGGGCATCATCACATCGGCGATGACCAGATCCGGCTTGATGCGCGCATCCGCCAGCCATTGCAAAGCCTCCGATGCGCGGAAGAACCGGACAACCCGGTAAAAGGAGGAGAGGTGGCTTGCAATCACCTCCACATTGATCGGCTCATCGTCTACAACGAGAATCAGCTTGCCTGAATCCGCTCCGCTGTCGCTGCCGTCTCCCTCATCGCTACCGGCAGCAGCCAGGCCGTACCCGGATTCAAGCGGCTCTGCCGCAAATACGTTGGTCCTCGCAGCTGCATGTGTCCAAGAGCCGGACGAGCCGCCAGTGTCAGCGGGATGAGGTTCAGATACGCCGGGCTGATCGTCAGAGATCCCGGCACCCAGATGCTCAGCCGGGCAGACGGGCAGCGTAAGGCGGAATATGCTGCCTTGGCCAACCACGGATTCTACGGACAATTCGCCCCCGTGCAGCCGGGCTAGCTGGCGGCTGATCGTCAGCCCCAGTCCCGCTCCGCCTGCCTTCATCCGGCTTGTATGCTCAGCTTGGCTGAAACGTTCGAACACGAGGGGGAGCTCATTTTCGGGAATGCCGACACCGGTGTCCGTCACGGAGAGAACGATCAGAGCGGGATGGTCCGCCGATTCGCCAGGATGGGCTCCTACATGCACGCCCGCCTCTTCGTCAGCTGCCGTATGCGGGATTTCCGTCCAGGGCAGGGGCGCGGCCGCGGCCGCGGTCTTAACTCCGGTCGCAGCTCCGTTAGTAATTGGTGGCGTGACTCGGTCGATCGCCCCATGTGCGGCTCGGTCCGTGGGTTCATGCGCAGCACTGTCTGTGGCTCTAGGCATAGCATGGTCCGTGGGTTCATGCGCAGCACTGTCTGTGGCTCTAGGCATAGCATGGTCCGTGGGCTCATTCACAGCATTTTCCATAGATCCATCCGTAACGCCGGCCCGAACTCCAGACGTCTGCCGAGCCCCAGCCTCGCGTAAAGTCCCGGTCATAAACACCGAGGCGGACAGCGTTATGCCGCCCCGCTCGGTGAACTTGATCGCGTTGCCGATCAGGTTAAACAGAATTTGCTCCACCCGGTCCTCGTCCGCATACACATAGGGCAGATCGGCAGGCAGACTGCATACCAGAGTCAGCCCCTTCTCCTCCGCTTGCCTTTGCAGCATCTCCGTTACGATCTGAGCGGTTTGTAGGAGGTCGACGGGACGTCTGACGAGCTTCAAATCATGGTAGGTCAGTCTGGACAAATCCAGCAGATCGTTCACGAGCCGGGTCAGCCGCCTTGAGCTTGCAAGTATCAGCCCGATCCGCCGATGTGTCTCCTCTTGAGCGAGAGGCGAACTATCTTTATCCAGCAGCGATTCGGCCATGCCGGCTATGCCATACAAGGGGGTTCGCAGTTCATGGGAAGTGCGGGCCAGAAAATTATCCTTCAGCCGATCCATATCCTGGAGCATCTCGTTCTTCCGGCCGAGCTTCTCGGCGTATTGTCTCGCCTGACGATGGGCCCGGGTCAGACGCCGCAGCAGCACCGCACCCAGACACAGTACGAACAGGAAGATGCCGATGCTGATCTGCATGCCGTTCAGGATAGCGGTCGTTTTGGGCAGGAAGTCTTCCAGCCAGGCGGCATAGCCAAATACATTCATCTGCACATTATGCAGCAGAGCGAACAGGACGAGCAGTACAAGCCCGGCAAAAATCCATAACGTGTCTCCGTCCTTGTTAGTCCTATACGACCGGGCCAACCGCGTAATCACGACAGACATAACGAAGATGACAATACCCGTAAAGCCGTAGACAATCAGCGGATCGTACCAGCTCTCGCTCACCATGGCCCCCGCGATCACCAGACACCCGTAGCCCCAGAGGAGTCGGGCGAATAAAAGCAGCTGCCGCTTCAAATCTCTCGGGTACAGTTCGCTGAGGAACGCGAGCAGCGCTCCTGTGCCGAGCGGCAGCGCTACGTCCTGCATGTAGGCGAATAGCGGAATATCCATAAACCACTGCACGGATAAAGCGCGAACGATGCTTGCGTAAGCGGAGCAGGCGGTCAGCAGCCCGAAATAACCATACACCGGCTCCTTGCGATTCAGCGCAAACATCAGAAAGGCGCTTATCGACATTCCGAGAAAAACGACGGACAGCACGAAGCGGAGCACATCCTGATTCAGCATATTCAGGATGAAGTCCGATGCGCGGCCGATCAGGAACACGCCATTCACCCGATCGGGATCGGATTGATAAGCCCGGATGTACAACGTTTGCCCGAAGTCCTCCGGCTGGAGCGGCTCCAGCCCCCAGTGAATATATTTGTTCACGAAAAGCTGGCGGGGCTCCATGTTGAAGCTATAGATCAGGCGCTGATCCGTCCAGATCTGCACATGCTTCAGCCGGTTCACATACAGACTGGCCTCCGGCACGCGAAGCTTCTCCGGAAGGGTGACGCGCATCCAGAAATAGCCGGTATAGCGCGGCGGAATAAGCGTTGCAGCCTCCTTGCTCATATCTAGCGGGAGCCAGTCGGTGTCGGTAAGCTCCAGACTATGAGCCGCCGGGCTCCCGTTCGTCAACGGGAGATCGCCCAGGTGAAAGCTCCAATCTGCGGTTGTCCGCAGATCGGTCAACCTGTAATCGCCATGCTTGACATGATTATAAGTAACGGCATAGATAAAGCCGATCAGCAGCAGCAGGGCGGGGAGCGCCCCGAATACAATGAACGGCAATCGTTCGCGTAGCGGCTGGGGCTGCGGCGCGGGTATGATCATAGGGGCTCTCCTCTCCGGCAGCGGCTGGTCCATGGCTTCAGCACCCAGGGCTGCGCGGGGATCTTGGCGGCAGCGGAATATATACATACAATTATAAAGCATGCGGGACCTTATGGAAGCCTCCCGGCTCAGGAAGTGACAGGCTGTCATAGCTGTTGTCATGCCGTTGTTAGGGGAGGAGGGAGCCGCCTGTTACGGCTAGTTTCTCTTTTTCACTCACCGGGTAATGGAGGGCGTAACCAATGTTAATCCGGGGAGGAATCGTTTGATGACGAGGAAGAAGATGCCGGTTTCTACGGCTGCAGGGGCATTTCTTTGCGGCGCGCTATTTTTCTCGGGGCTCGGGTATGCCGCATCCACGCATATTGAAGTGAGTTTGGAAAAGCTGTCCTTCTATGTAAAGGGGAAGCATGTAGAGAACGCGGACGGCGCGTATTCGAACAACGGCACGGTTGTGCCCGAGGCCTTCATTTATCAAGGAACGACGTATGTGACGCTTCGTCAGGCTTCCGAGCTGGTCGGCCAGTCTTTGTATTGGGACGGACTGAGCCGGTCCGTGTCCGTCGGGCATCCGACGGTGGTGATGTACAGCGCGAAGGGAGAAGTTGTCGGCCGTGCCGAGCTGATCCCGCAGGAGGACGGGGTGAAGGTGACGCTGGAAGTAGAGGGGCTGGCGCCCGGCACTCACGGCTTCCATATCCATGAGAAGCCGTTCGCCAATATGGATCTGGCCACGGCGGGAGGCCATTTCAACCCGGACGGCAAGCAGCATGGGCATGACAATGCGGCAGGCGCCCATCTGGGAGACCTGCCCAATCTGCAAGTCGGCGCTGACGGAAAGGGACGGGTGGAATACGTGATTCGAGGCGCTTCACTGGATGGAGGCCATTATTCCATACTCGGCCGCTCGCTTATTATTCATGCGGCGGCGGATGACGGAAAAACCGATCCCGCAGGCAACTCCGGGGAACGGATCGCGGGAGGTCTTATCCCCCGGTAGCGAGCAGCCAGCGACCGGTGCAGCTGCAGCTGCACCGGGGTTCTGCCGGACGGGGCTGCGGGAAGCATCGTCCTCCAGAGATGGCGGCCGGACGAGCTTCGCGGCGGTGTCCTGCCAGCCGATGGGGCCAAGGCTCCGAGCGGAGATCGGTCATGCACGGCCTGGAGGCTGTCTTTCCCGCTTAATAGGACAATCCGCAGGATGAAAATTCAGCAAAGTAATGGCGGAACAAGGGAGATCCACCTTGCTCCGCCATTTTGGCATTTTGCCGCTGCCGGCTATTTAAGCATGTACGAAAAACCGTATAGACGCTCTCGGCTGCGGTTGAAAGTAGGGGACTTAGACGAAAAACGTATAAATTGCTCCCGGCTGGCGGTTAAAGTAGGGGAATTGTACGAAAAACCGTATAAACGCTCCCGGCCGGCGGCTAAAGGTAAGGGACTTGTGCGAAAAACCGTACAAACGCTCCCGGCCGGCGGCTAAAGGTAAGGGACTTGTGCGAAAAAACATATAAACGCTCTCGACTGGCGGCTAAAAGTAGGGTACTTGTGCGAAAAACCGTATAAACGCTCCCGGCGGGCGGCTAAAAGTAAGGGACTTGTGCGAAAAACCGTACGAACGCTCCCGATCAAGCCTCCAAAATGGCGGATTTACTTGAAACATCAGCGCGACTACCCAGGCCAGGTCTCCCGAGAGCGGGAGGTCTGACTGGCAGACGAATACCCTGTCTTTCATTAGACGTAGCTTGCCCGATGCATAAGGGACGCGCATCTTCTAGCTTCTGGCGCGGCCGGGGAGGCCAGCTATGCGCTTGGCAGCGCGCACAGCTAGCCGGAGGAATGCTGTCCGTCAGCGGGGAGGAGAGGAAAAGGGGAGGGAATTGGGGAAGGACTGGGCGCGGCGCGGCTTGTTCGTTTTACGGCTTCTCCTGCCGGGGTTCGGCTTCGTCCTTGGATTCGCCGCCAACGAGATCGCGGGCGGACGATTTGAATTCGTGGAGCGTTCGTCCGACCGCGCGGCCAAGCTCCGGCAGCTTGGAGGGGCCGAACAGGATGAGGACAAGCAGGGCGATCATCAGAATGCCGGAGACGCCGATATTTTGCAGCATACGGGATCAGCTCCTTCTCTCTTCTTCATGTAACGGCTGACTAATGGCTGACTAATTCTGGTTATGCGCTTTTGGATAAACGGCTACGGCTTCGATCTCGATCAGCCAGTCCGAACTTACCAAGGCGGGAACGCCGACGGTGGAACGGGCGGTTTTGACCGGATTATCGGCATTATTGAAGAACAGGGCGTAAGCCTCGTTCCAGCCGGCAAAGTCGAATTTATTCTCCTTGGCCGCATCCGGCGCTACGTACACGCGCAGATAGATGACATCCTTGAGCGATAAGCCTTTGTCGGCCAACTGCTTCTCGATGTTCGTCAAAATGCCGGTTGCCTGGGTTTTCGTATCTCCGTATCGCTCATAGACGGTCTTGCCTTCCTTATTCAGAAGAGGCGGTACCGTGCCGCTGGTGAACAAATATGACGCGCCTGCCGGAACAGAGACGCCGCCCGAAATGGACGAGCCGGGGCTTCCGTAAAATTCGACCTCGTGAACGGGCTCGGCCGGGTATTTGCTGGGCATGTCGGCGGCCTCGTCTGCGGCGTAGACATAGGCTCCGATGGAGCTGACCAGCACGGCGGCGGCGACGGACAATTTTAATTTTCTCGTGAACATGGCATTGTCACTCCTTCTGGGGATCGGCTATTCCTTCATGACTCGTTCATGCAGCTCGGTCACGACCTTGCGTGCGGACTCGATGCCTCCGGCCATCCATGCCGTGATGTAGCTCATATGCTCACCGGCCAAATAAATGCGCCCGTCCGGCTGACATAGAATCTGATAATGCGTCTTGCGGTCCTCGGCCGTGTAGGACGCCCAGCCGCCGAGATTGTATTTGATCGTCTTCCAATTGATGGAGAAGGCAGTTTCGAATTCCTTGTACGCTTGAGGATGGACCTTGGCAGTCAGGGCCAAGGCATGGCGTTCGCGCTCCGCGAGCGTCATCTTGCCGAGCTTGTCGGCGGCTGCTCCGAAGTTGTAGTAGGCGAGCAGAATGCCTTTCTTGGCGAAGTATTTGGTCGGAGGATAGTACATGGATGCGAGATCGGTATTGGTCGTCGTACTGCCGCCGTAGATTTGCTCGTCTTCCTCCCAGAAGCGGCGCTTGAACTGCATACCCATCTTGCCTGCAGACGCATAACTGATGCTAGCGATCGCCCGTTTCATCTCGGTGGAGAAGTCGGCCGGGATATCCTTGAGTACGGGCAGCGGAATGGTGCAAATACAGTAATCCCCGCTGATTTCCTTGACGGCGCCCGTATTCGTATCGGTGTATACGACGCGGACGGCGTTCGATCCCTGGCGAATTTCCTTGATCTCGGCGTGATAGACCATACTCCCGGCTACCTGCTTCTCGAAAGCTCGCGCGATCCGGTCCATCCCGCCTACGGGATGAAACATCATCATCTGCTGGTCATAGCCGTATTCGCCGCTGAAATTGTTGCCGAAACCGGAGCGGATGATCGCCTTCATATCGAACGGGTCGCGGATCACGCCTGCATCGAGCTTGCCTCCCGGCTCTTCCTTATAGCCGCCCCGAGAGGAGCCTTTATAGAACAGATCTGCGTTCAGATCGCCTTCGCGTTTCAAATAATCGACCAGCATGCCCTTCTCCTCGGGGGTAAGCGGAAGATCCAAGGAGCCGGCGTTTACCGCTTTGGCCAGCATCTCCGCTACATAACCTCTCATATCGGCTTTCGCTTCCCGTTTGCGGACTTTCCGTCCGGACAGCTCGCCGGCATTTTCATAATAGAAATACCCGCTCTCGTTCACGTTGTTGAACGGCTCCAGCTCCACGCCGAACTTGCGGCAATAGTCCATTGTGACGTGAAACTGCGGAATTCTCATCGGGCCTGCGTTCAGGTACAGATGCTCGGCCTCGTCGAATCGCGCGACCTGCTTTATGCCGCCAAGCTCGGTGATTGTGGTGCCCCGGCGCACGGACCATATGCGGCCCCCGGGCCTTGCCCGGGCTTCCAGCACTGTACAGTCATAACCTGCCTGACCGAGCTCGTAGGCAGCCGTCATCCCGGCAATGCCCCCGCCCAATATCAGAATCTTCTTCCCATTGCGATGAGCCGAGGTCAGATCGCCTTGATTAGGCGGCGTGTAGTCGGCCGCTCGGAGCGTCTCGGGCGACAGGAGGCCAAGCGTGCCCATCAAGCTGAACACGGCGGCGGCCCCTCCGGCCTTTCCGACGGCGGTCAGAAACTGTCTGCGCGTAATTTCCTTGGGTGAATCCTGTGCTTCCATAGGCTACACTCCCTTGTGAATGGATGACGACTCCCTCACAGAATAGCAGAATCCTGAATTTCGTGGTATAAATTGGTTATAAAATCTAACATATTTTTTCTTCGTAGTCCTAATTTCAGATTAGGTCTTGCTTATTATGGAAGGTGATTGTTAATATCAAGGAGAGGTAAGAAAAGGGAAACAATATTTTTTTTCGTTACTGCATATTTACGTTATATTGTTTAACATCAACACGACATGGTGGGAGGCGGTTGTGATGGAGAAAAAGGTCATCAGCATCGGTACTGTGTGTGAATTGACAGGGTTGTCCGAACGACAAATCCGTTACTATGAGGAGCGGAAGTTGGTTTTTCCGGAACGTACGAAGGGAGGCAATCGGAAATATTCATTTGAAGACGTAGAGAAGCTTAAGCATATCTCCCTGCAGATTAGGGACGGGGTAAATACATTCGAGCTTAAGCAGCAATTGCTGAGCGGAGAGCGGGGGCGGATGACGAAGCTTAGAGAAGTTTAAGGATGCCTGAAGCTGCCTATAGCGGCTCTTGCGCGCATGCCGCCGATTGGACGACGGCCGGCAGCCCGCGGTTTATCTGCGGAGGTTGAAAATGCAGCCTCGCCGGACTCCATAGGGCGGTGAAGCCCGCGGCTTGAGAGAGAACCCGCCGCCCCCGGAGGGGTGCGGGCTGAAGCTTGAGGCAAGGAGCAAGACCCTGCCGCTTCCGGCAGGCCAGCGGGTTAAAGCTTGCGGCTCGCAAGGAAATCGGACGTCCCGTCCAAGCTGCGCCTTGCGGTCCCGCTCGCTGCTCGCTAACTCAGCAGCATGTCCTTGAGCCGGGCGATGGCGCTCTGACGGTCGTTTGTGCCGATTTTGTTGTAGATGACGCTGATATAATTGCGAACGGTGCCCTCCCCCATGTACAAGGCGGAGGATATTTGCTTGTTCGAGCAGCCTTCGATCATGAGCAGAATGATTTTCCTCTCGCGCTCGGTGAACATCAGCCCTTCATCCTTCAACCGATTTTCGTCGAACGGATCGGCCCTCACATTGGACAATATCATAAGCTGGGAGGCCAGCTTGGAGGCTATGGAAGCCGGGATCATAAGCTGTCCCACGACAGCGTCGCGAACGGTCTGAATAACCCGGTCGGCGGGCATATCCTTGAGCAGAAAGCCTTCGGCTCCCCCTGACATCGCTTCAACAATATATTTATCTTCCGGGAAGGTGGTCAGCATGATGACGACCGTATCCGGATAATCCCGCTTGATTCGCTTCATCGCCTCGATCCCGTCCATCACCGGCATTTTAATATCCATCAGGACGATGTCTGGGCGATGCTCGGCCATCATATCGAGCGCTTGAAGTCCATTTTCGGCCACGCCTACAACCTCAAAATCTTCCTCCAGACTTAGAATCGTCTCCAAGCCGTCGCGGAGCAGGCGCTGGTCGTCAGCAATCAGGATACGCGGCATAAGGACAGCTCCTTTTTATCAGCAATAAGTACTTTCATTCATTATAACGGAAAATGACGTCTTTGAGATTAGGGGTATGACGGTCACTGACAAAAATGGTGACAGCCCGTCACTATTGAGGGTCGGACTAACGGACGACATAATCAGCAGGGGGGAACCGGGATATCGGCTTGGGCTGACGCAATCGGGACAGCGGGCCTGCAGCCGATGACAAAAACGGTGACGCCCGATCACTGGCAGAATGCGCCACGAGCTGTTTAAGATGGAGATATGGCGTCTGCAAGCGCGTTTGTTCCCCGGGGGGCAATCGCGGGCGGCGAGAGGCTGCAGGAAGCGCATGGCGAAAGGATGGAGAAGCTGGATGAAGTGGAAAGGCGGAACAAGAAATAGATCGCGGCGAAGCAGGATGCTGTCGGCCGTATTGGGCTTGGCGCTGACAACCTCTGCTTTTGGAGGAAACGTTGCGATCCCGCAGGCAGTCAAGGCTGCGAATGTGCCTTTGACGGTGTACGATGACGCATTATCATCCGAATTTGTGGATTACGGCTGGGCGGAGATGGATTTGGCCGAGTCGGGGATTGTGCATAGCGGAGCGAGTTCGATACGGATGAATCCGGATGGGGATCGGGCGCTGTATTTTTTCAAAGACCGCATCATGGATGCGAGCGACTATGAGTATTTGCGCTTTTGGGTACATGGCGGCGAGACCGGCGGTCAGCAGCTGAAGCTCGTGCTGTCGCTTAGCGGGCAAGGGCTTGCCGAGCTGCAGGTTGCCGAGCTGCTTCCCGGCGGCATTCCGGCGGGAAGCTGGGCTGAGGTTAAGATCAAGCTGTCGGACGTAGGCGTGACGGGACTGCTTGATGGCATCTGGCTGTGGGGCCAAGGCGATCAAGAGTCGGTGTATATCGATGATATGAGCTTCCTGCCGGGAAGCGGCACGGGTACGGGAGGCGGAACCGGAACTGGAACCGGTGGGACAGGTACCGGGACTGGTAGCGGAGGAACTGAAACTCCGCCCGCGCAGCCGATGACAGGCATTGCCTTCGACCAAGCTCCGCTGATGCTTCGCGAGGGCGGACTGCGCGCGGCGCAGCTGTCATCGGTGCATGCGGACGGCAGCCGGAAGGAACTGAAGCAGGGAGTAATCTGGAGCAGCGACGACACGGCCATTGCATCCGTCTCTCAAGGGCTTGTACAGGGAGGCAAGCCGGGATCGACGATCATCCGGGCTGTGTACGGCTCCTTTGAAGCCGTGCTTCCGGTGCAGGTGCTCGAGGCGGAGGTGAGCCGGCCGATCGAGCCGGTTGACGGCATTTACGTGTACAGCGATTCGCTGAATCCGCAGTTTACCGATTACAGCTGGGCGACACGCTCGATGGATGACCGTGCTTCGGCCCATACAGGCGAGTCTTCGATCTCCTTCCAGCCTTCCGGTGACGCTGCGCTGTATCTGTATAGCGACCGAGGGATCACAACGAAGGATTATGAGAAGCTGCGTCTATGGGTGAACGGTGGAGAGAGCGGCGGCCAAAAGCTGCGCCTCGGCTTCAACTCCGGCGGACAGACGGTCAAGGACCTGCGTCTCGACGAGCTCGTGCCGGGCGGCCTGCAAGCGGGCGTATGGAGCGAGGTCGAGCTGCAGCTGGCCGATCTTGAACTGCCGGGCGGCTTGTTCGACGGCCTCCTGATCGGAGGAGCGAGCGGCGGCGAGCAGGGAGCTGTGCGTGTGGACGACATTGCGCTCGTCCGCAAATACGTGGAGCCGCCGAAGCTGATCGAAGTGCGGATGAACACGCATCAGATGGTGCTTCTGCCGGGCGAGAGTCAGCGGCTGGATGCAGAGTCGTTCTTCAACAATGGCGAAACGAGAATCGTGACGGACAGCGCGATCTGGGCTTCGGACCGTCCGGATGTCGTCCGTGTGGAGCAAGGAGCCTTGACGGCCGTCGCCCCGGGCATCGCCAAAATTACAGCCGTTGCCGGCGGATTTACGGCTGAGGCGTACGTGCAGGTCACATCCGTCGCCGCCGAGCCGGTATATGCCGAAGGTTTGGCTGACGGCTTCCGCAACCAAAGCTGGCATGACAAGGATCTGGCTAACCGCGAACAGGCGCATGGCGGCCAGCAGTCCATCAAGTTCAACGTCAGCGGTTGGGATGGCGTTTGGCTCGTTGGAAACGAACGTCAAGTAGCCGACTATTACGGCTTCGAGTTCTGGGTTCACGGCGGTACAGCCGGCGGGCAGAAGCTGTTGTTCCATGCTTATGACGACACCTCCTCGCTGGCTGCAGTCGAGCTGGACCGCTATTTGCCTGAAGGCGGCTTGCCAGCGGGACAATGGACAAAGGTGACCGTAAACTTCGCCGATCTCGGTCTGATCGACGGCGAATTCGACGGCATGATCTTCCAGGCGGGTGCCGAAAACAATCAAGGGACGATGTACATCGACGATGTCAGCCTGCTCCGCAATTTGAGTCCGGGCAAGCTGCCGATGCCGAACCTGCCTTCCGTCAACGTGAAGGTAGATACGTCCGCTAACCGTAAGCCGATCAACCAGGAGATTTACGGCATCAATTTCAACGATATGCATGCCAACGATTCGCAGCTGGAATTCCCGGTACAGCGCTGGGGCGGCAACAACACGACGCGCTACAACTGGGAGCTGGACGTAGCGAACCGTGCGTCGGACTGGTATTTTATCAATTATCCGTATGACAATGACCCGGCTCAGCTGCCGCATGGCTCGACCTCCGACCGGTTCATCGATGAGACCCATGCGAAGAACGGCAAAGTGCTGCTGACCGTACCGACGATCGGCTGGACGCCGAAGGACCGGAGCGTCACCTACGGCTTCTCGCAGAAAAAATACGGACCGCAGCAAAGCGGAGCCGAGGAGCTGCCGGATGCAGGCAACGGCGTTCGCGAGGACGAGAGCCTGATCACCGGCAATGATCCGCTGGATACATCCAAGCCGATCGGACCCGACTTCGTCACCCGCTGGATGGATCATATCGCAGGCCGCACGGGCGACAAAGTGAACTACTATGCACTCGACAACGAACCGGAGATCTGGCATGTGACCCATCGCGACGTGCATCCTGAGGCGCCGACCTACGATGAGATCTGGGGCTTCACCGAGCGTTATGGCAAGGCAATCAAGGATAAGGACCCCGATGCGCAAATCTTCGGACCGACATCCTGGGGCTGGTGCGCATACTTCTATTCGTCCGCCGACAACTGCTCGGATGGCCCGGACCGTCAAGCTCATGACGGCAAGCCTTTCCTGGAGTGGTACTTGGATCAAGCTGCCGATTATAAGGAAGAGACCGGCGTTCAACTGGTCGACTACCTGGATATTCATTTCTACCCGCAGGAGAATGTCGTGACCTCCGGCGACGAAGGTCCTTATGCAGCCAAGCGCCGTTATCAGTCGCTCAAGTCGCTGTACGATCCGAATTTCACCGACGATTCCTGGATTCAGGAGCCGATCCGGCTGATTCCGCGGATGAAAGAAATGATCAACAGCAAGCTGCCGGGGACGAAGCTCGCCATCACCGAATACAACTTCGGCAATGGCAACGGGATCAGCGCCGGTCTGGCTCAAGCCGAGGCGCTGGCCATATTCGGCCGCGAGGGCGTCGATCTTGCGACCCGCTTCGGAGCTATGAAAGCAGGCACCAAGATCGAGGATGCCTTCGGTCTGTATCTGAACTACGACGGCCAAGGCTCGAAGGTGGCGGGCACAAGCGTTAGCGCGACCAGCTCTAATAGCGATGCGGTCGGGGCGTACTCGATCGAGGGCAGCGACGGCAAGCTGTTTGTCCTTCTCTTCAACAAGGACACGGTCGTCCGTTCGGCCAATGTCGATACGCAAGGGGCGGGACAGCAGGCTTCGCTCTACCGCTTCGACGCCAAGCATCCTGTCTCTGCGGCAGGCCAGGCGACCGCACAGGCGGACGGCATCCTGAAGCTCGAGCTGCCGGCCCGTTCGGCTACGCTCGTTGTCTTTCAGCCTTAATCGGATCAATCAGACAGTATGCGAGGAAAACTTAAAGTCCCGGGAATACTTACCGGGACTTTTTCTTTTTTTTGGAGGCCGCCCTGGCTTAGAAGGAGGACGCTTTAACATAAATGAGTGCTATAAACTAATTTGCCAATTGCTTAACAATGAGCTGTTTCACATGTTGGCCTGTCGCATGGCTGCGAACAATGGACATCACGTAACCTTGTACGCTGCCGGCATCACCCGGGCTTTGAGCGTCGAGCTCGGCAATCGCATGAGCAATCACAAAATCCAGCAGCCGCTCACTCGCACGATCTTTATTACCCGGCTGCGGAGAGGCCATGTAAGCTTTTATTGCGTTAAACAGACTTTCCTCCGCGGCGGCAAGCTGTTCTTTCAGCGCAGCTTTGTCAAGGTATGCGGGCAAAGCGCCGAGCTTTTGCTCAGCGTCCCTATACAGGTCCACTGTACGATCCAGCTCGTCATTAGTAACGGATTCAATTGCCGCTGTTTCATGTATTTTTTGCAGGGTATTTTCAATATTGGCCGTATGCATCTCGTTCACATGCTGATTAAGCTGGGCCGAAGTCAATTCATAGTCGTAAACTGCGACTTTTCCGATCGCGCCTTGGAAGAACGAGACCAGATTACGGGTGCCGATTCTCATCGGAGCCGTTCCATCGCCCGGAATAATGTTATAACCCAGAAGGCTGTCTTGGTCCCGCAGCACTCCATTCTTGAAAATCTTCGTATAACCTGTCGGATAGCTTGAACTGACATCGACCGTATTAATGGTCAGTGTGTAGTGGATCCATTCGCCAGGAGTGACCGCATCCTGAAAATACGAGCCCGCTCCCAAACCGCCCGACATATTAAAAGAGTAGCCGCTAATCCGGTTTGGCCGATTTTCCGTATTGGTGAAGCTGTACATTCTCGCCACCCAAGAATGCTGACCGGGCTCTCCCTTTCCCATCCAATGTACATACCCGCTGCTTTCGGATTTCGGGAACTCCAGCACATCGGGCCTCATCCATGCTTCAACCGTCAATATCCCGGTGTTGGTGACTTCCAGCAAGTCATGATCCGGAATGGTGAAATACTGATCGATTCCGTTGAAGCCAGGCGCCGCGTCTCCGTTAGGCATCGTTTCGGTAGTCGGGCTTCCTGTGAACGAGCCGTTCAGGCCATTGCCCGAGCTATCCGTCGTCACTCCAGGCGCCAGCGGCCAGTAGCCTACAGGCTGGTCGGCAAGAACCGCCGCATCGTAGCTCGATGCAGCCGACGCCAATCCCGATGACGCGATTGAGATAGAACCGGCAACCAACATGATAGTCATGGCTAAAGACGCATGTTTTTTCCTGAAAAAGGGAAACTTCATAAACCTCTCTCCTCTCGATATGAGCCTTATTGGGGACAGAACATTGGCCCGCCCGGGACGTAAGTTGAGCTTGCCCTGGCCGGCCAAGTATGGAACCGCTTAATTCGTTGAGTGTGTTCCTCCTTCCTCTGTTTTGTTTTCCACATCTTTACAACACTTGCTAACTCTATGATAGGACGCCTCTGGGCATTTAAATAGAGCTTTAAATTGTCTTTAATACAAAATCAACAACGATGTGAGGGGAAAAGGTGATGCAGACAACGGGATGTAGAAGTCCGGTGAATAACGCACGGCCAGCGGATTGCGGCCGGTCGGGGTCTCCGCTCGCTGCTGCAGCCAGATTATAAAAGCCTCCTTCCCGGGGGAATCCGGCTACAAAGGCGACCGCTTTCGCAACTCTCCTTCGGCTCGCTTTAGCTCCGCAAAGGAGCTAAAGCTGCTGATACGCCAAAAAAGCCCGGCTGACCGGGCTTTTCTAAACTTCTATGGACGAATCCGCCAAACCGGCACTATCTTCTCGCTGCTCCGCCAACTTTTCCCCAAGCGGAGCGCCGCAGCGCAGCGAGCGCTGTGCGGGAGCCCGCAGGCCGACTAGCGGCCTTGCTTGTAGAGCCAGACCAGCAGCTCGGGCAGCTTGATCCACAGCCGAATGTGGGTCGTCACATAGATGACGGCCTCCTCCTCGGCTGCGCTCTTGGTCGTGCCGGAGCCTGGCTTCGGCAGCGGCTTGCCGCCGAAGAAAAAGTCAAGCACATGCGGATTATGCCGCTTCGCTTGAAGGTAAGGGGCGTTCAGCTCGGCGGTCGCCCTGCCCAGCTTCTTATAAGCGTAGAGAAGCCGGTCGTAAGCAAAGGCGACTGACTGGTCTTCGCGGAACGTATCCAGCAGCTGTTCGGCTTCATCCAGCCGGTCCTGCTCCAGATACGCGGCCAGCAGCAGATGACGGGCCCCTTGCTCGTCGGTCGGGTTCAGCTTAAGCAGCTCCTCGAGCTGACCGGCGGCTTCCGCCGATTCCTTCAGCTCCCAACAGGCTTCAGCGTAAGCAAGCTTCGCGCGCAGATAGGGACGAACCTCGGCGCGGCTCCACAGGGCGGAGTCTCCGCCCAGTAGCTCGCCTCCGGCCAAATCCTGCTCGCCTGCAGCGATTCCTTCGGCCAGCAGGCGCTTCTTCTCGCCGGCATCCGATGTATGCCGGGCCAGCACGACGTAGGCGTCGGCGCTATGCGGATGCAGCTCCAGCGCGGCATGGGCCAGCTTGGCCGCTTCCTGCGCGGATGCGGTGCCCATCGCCGTATACAGCAGCTCCTGAGCCATCTCGCGCTGCTCGCTGGAGGAGGCGCCGGGGGCGACCGCTACCGCGCTGGCTGCCGCTGCGCTGCCGGCGGCCGACTTCCGGCCGGCCTTGGCTGGGGCAGCAGCTTTCATCTCCGGAGCGGGCGTCGCTCCGCTCCTCTGAGTCTGCTGGCGCCGAAGCGTCCGTTCGGCTTCCAGCTCGGGCGACAGGGACTTGCTGCCGGACTGAGCGGACGAGCCGTCCGGCTCGGAGCCGAAATATTCATCCGCAAACTGCAGCAGCTCCTGGTAGCGCTTGGAGAGGGTTGAGGAAGATACCTCGTATTTGAGCGCCAGCTCATTCTGGGTGACGGGCAGTCCGTAAGCCTGAACGATCATGTATTCAAGCGCGGCGCAGAAGGCCCCCTCCTTCTTGAACGAAGGCCGCTTCTCCCGTGAGAAGTTATCCCAGATCGAGAGAGCCTCGACGATATGTCTCGGTTCATAGGCTCCCTCCATATTGGCGATCAACTGGTTCGCCAGAACGGCATAGGCCTCGCTCTCCCAGCGGATGCCGGTTTCGGCGATTTGCCGTATCTCCTCGAGCGTAGGCGCGGAGACCGAAGCGGGCGTTGCGCCATTCTCCTGGCTCAGCCCGGCCGCCTCAACCGTCGGCTCGGGACGACGCGCGGCGTCCGGCGCCTCCTGGTCCTTATTCAAACAGCAGCGCTTATACTTAATGCCGCTTCCACAGTAACAGAGTTCATTTCTGCCGATCTTCAACAAGCAAGCTCCTCCTTCGACATGCACGATCGTTGCTATTAGTACTAGCATAACCGATTTTGACCAATTTTCATAATAGAGATCGCATTTTATGTCGTTTTTTGCAGGAGAGAGCGGGAAAGTCCCTGATTTTCTCTGAAAACGAGCTTGCTTATAGCCTATGAGAACGGTCGATGGGACTTGCCCGGCCTGCTGGGAGACCGAATCCGGGCTGTATGTTTCAGAACCGTGCGGGCGAAGTGATACAATGGGGAGAGCTGTTTATTTCAGAAAGAAAAAGGTGATGCGCATGCTGGTCTCTCTACAGGCGATCGAACGGTACAGGAAGGAGGAGGGCCGCTCCGCTGTTTGGCCCGAATGGCTGCAGATTTTGGCCTCGGCCGAGGAGAGAGTGGTCAATCTGGAGCGTGTGCGTTCGCTTAGGGAACTGTCGGACGCCAACCCGGTGCTGGATTATGTCGAGAAGAGCTTGCGGACGCTGGAAGGGCTGCGGCTTTCCTTCTGGGTTCGCGAGCTGCTGGAGGAGGTGCTGGTCTGGTCGGAGACGGCGAAGGGAGGGACGGTTCGTCAGCGGCTGCGCTGGCAGGAGTCGGGGGTAAACCTGTTCGTGCATAACGAAGGCTCCGCCCAGCTGTACCGGGAGCATCAACGGAGGCTTAACCACAATTCCCCGGGCGAGCCGGCGGAGCGAACCGAGGTCGTGGAGACGCTGATCGCGACTCATGGGCTGATCGGGCAGTATATTCGCGGCGAGGTGCCGTTCTCCGCGCAAGCGTCTCTGACGGAGCTGGTGCGCAGCGGCCGGCTGTCGCCCTCCGAGCTGCGAAGCCTGCTGCTGCCGCTGAACGAATGCGTGCTGACGGCCGTTTCCCCCGAGCTGTGGCAGCAGACTCGCGGCGAGGTTGAGGCGATCGTGGACAGAATCGCGCAGGACCGGGAGGATGGGGAGCTGAGTTTGAAGGAGCGGATGCGGCGGCTGAGAAGCGGAGCGTCCGGTCGGGGCGAAAACTTCGAGGCTGCCTGGGCGAAGGTCGAAGCTTACGATACGGTGCTTGCGGCGCTTGATGCGCTTGCCGACAAGACGCTTTGGTATGTAGAGCCGGCGTTCCGGGGTTTTTCCCTCGACGATATGGTGAAATGCTTTCTGCTCGCGCTGCGGAGCAGCCGGGGAGACTGCGAGGTACGGCATATCAGCTTTGAGCCGCTCATGCAGTCGATGTATTACGATCATAAGGGGCTTAAGAAAATCAACGTCTACAAGCAGCGGGTCATAGAGAAATATGTCCGGGAGCTGTCGTTCGAACATATTTTGCAGGACCGGAGCCGGCCTAATCCCCACTTGACGGAGCGGGTGGAATGCAAGCCCGGGCTCGGGGATACTTTGTTCTTCACCTTCGAATTTTCGCGGGCGGCGGAGAAGCTGATCGAATTTTGCGTGGAGGCCGAGAAGTCCGCGCTGTATGAGAAAGCCGTGCTGATGCTGTTCGATCTGTTCGAGCTGCGGCGCGACGCGTATGACCGTTTCCATAACGAGGAAGATTACTTGAGCGCGATGAACAGCACGGCGGATTACAAGCAGCTGATCCTGAATTATGTGGTAGGAGAGACGGTGCTCGACATCGGCCCCGGGGGCGGCGTCCTGCTGGATCTGATCGAGGAGAGGCTGCCCGGCAAGCGGCCGGTCGGCATCGATATATCGGCGAACGTGATCGAGGCGCTGGAACGGAGAAAGCAGCTGGAAGGCCGGACCTGGGAGGTGCGCAAGGGCGACGCGCTGCGGCTGGAGGCGTATATGGAGCCCGGCAGCGTCGATACGGTCATTTTCTCCTCGATCCTGCACGAGCTGTACTCCTACATCCCCTTCGAAGGAAAGAAGTTCAATCGCGCTACGATCGGAGCCGCGCTGCGAAGCGCCTTCGGCATGCTGAAGCCCGGAGGGCGGATCATTATCCGCGACGGGATCATGTCGGAGCCGGTGACGGAGCTGCGGCGGATCAGGCTGCTGCGCGAGGACGGCCTGCTTTGGCTGGAGCGTTACGCCCGTGATTTCCAGGGGCGCTCCATTCGGTACACGGTGCTGGATCAGGAGGCGCGTACGGTAGAAATACCGGTCAACGATGCGATGGAGTTTCTGTACACATATACATGGGGACCGGAGTCGTATGTGCATGAGGTGCAGGAGCAGTTCGGCTACTTCACGCCCGGCGAATATGAGGCGTTTATCCGGGAGACGCTGGGGCGGGAGGCGAAGCTTCTGGAAAGCCGCCATTTTCTGCAGGAGGGTTACACCGAGGCTTTATCGGATAAAATCGAGTTTATGGATGCGGATGGAAATGAAGTGCCTTTGCCGGACAGCACTTGTTTATTTGTAATTGAAAAAGTTGGGCGATAAAAGGGTTGACAAATTCATTTTAAATGTCATAATGAAAATATCAATTTGACATTATTGATATTGATATGAGCCATGACTGAGGCAAGGCATTCTTGGAAGGAGGAATGGGCGATGAGAGCGCTGATTGTCATTGATTATACGGTGGATTTTGTGGTGGGAAAGCTGCCCTGCGGACAGCCGGGCATCGAGATCGAAGGAAGAATCGCCGAGCTGACCCGGGAATTCGCCGAAGCCGGCGATCTGGTGGTGATGGCAGTCGATCTGCATGACGAGGACGACCGTTATCATCCGGAGCATAAGCTGTTTCCGCCTCACAACATTCGGGGGACAGAGGGACGCCGGTTATACGGGGCGCTGGATGACGTCTATCAGGAGCTGCGGAACGCCGTATATTGGATGGATAAGACGAGATACAGCGCATTTTGCGGCACGGATCTGGAGCTGCAGCTGCGCAGCAGGGGAATCACGGAGCTGCATCTGATCGGCGTATGCACCGACATCTGCGTGCTTCATACAGCCGTCGATGCCTATAACAAAGGCTTCGGCATCACCGTCCATGAGGATGCGGTCGCTTCGTTTAATCCCGCAGGGCATGAGTGGGCGCTGGGACATTTCAAGCATACGCTGGGAGCGGCGGTTGTCCGCGGAGGGCAATCGGCGCAGTAAAGCCGGCATACCCCTTTATCCAGCCAAGATCAGGAGGCGAAGAGCATGCAAGAGCAAGAGCTGACGCTGCACACGGATAAATACCAGATCAATATGATGTATGCCCATTGGAAAAACGGGTCGCAAAATGAGCGCGCCGTATTCGAGGCTTACTTCCGCAAGCTGCCGTTCGGCAATGGTTATGCCGTAGCGGCGGGGCTGGAGCGAATTGTGCGGTATGTCCGCTCGCTGCGTTTTGAGGAA
Source organism: Paenibacillus sp. cl123 (assembly GCF_900101595.1). GTDB lineage: Bacteria > Bacillota > Bacilli > Paenibacillales > NBRC-103111 > Paenibacillus_G. The sequence continues at coordinate 5,602 of NZ_FMYY01000039.1, read as the reverse complement.
GCGGAGATCGCATACCTCCGCACGCAGGAGGAGCAATACGAGGAGGGCTTCCTGGAGGCGCTTCGCGAGTTCCGCTTCACCGGCAGCCTGTATGCGGTCCCCGAAGGGACGCTCGTTTTCCCGAATGTGCCGCTGGTCAGGGTGGAGGCCCGGGTATTCGAGGCGCAGCTGATCGAGACGGCGCTGCTCAACTGCTTGAACTTCCAGACGCTGATCGCGACCAAGGCGGCGCGCATCAAGCAGGTAGCGGGCGACGATACGCTGCTCGAATTCGGTACGCGCCGGGCCCAGGAGGCGGATGCCGCTGTCTGGGGCGCACGCGCCGCCTACCTCGCAGGGTTCCATGCGACGAGCAATATGCGGGCGGGCATGCTGTTCGGCATCCCGGCCAAGGGCACGCACGCCCATGCCTGGGTGCAAGGGCATCGCTCGGAGGAGGAGGCGTTCCGGCTGTTCGCCGAGGCGCTGCCGGATCAGGTCACGCTGCTGGTCGATACCTACGATACGCTGCGCAGCGGCGTGCCGAACGCGATCAAGACGGCGAAGATGCTGGAGGCGCAGGGCAAACGGATGCAGGCGATCCGGCTGGACAGCGGCGACATGGCGTATTTATCCAAGAAAGCCCGCGAGATGCTGGATGAAGCCGGGCTGTCCTACGTCAAAATCGTCGCTTCGAACGACTTGGACGAGAACATCATTTTCAACCTGAAGGCTCAAGGGGCCCGCATCGACAGCTGGGGAGTCGGCACGCAGCTCATTACAGGCGGCGATCAGCCCGCGCTTGGCGGGGTATACAAGCTGGTCGCCTGCGAACGCGACGGCGAGATGGTGCCGGTGATCAAAATTTCGGCCAATCCGGAGAAGGTGACCAATCCGGGCTTGAAGGAAGCCTACCGGATCGTCAACAGGCAGACGGGCAAGGCGGAGGCGGACTATTTGGCGCTGATGCACGAAGAGGATGTGCGCCGCGGCGAGCGGATCAAGCTGTTCGATCCCATTCATCCGTATATCCACAAATTTATTGACGACTATGAGGCCGTGCGGCTCCTGCAGCCGGTGTTCGAGCAGGGGGAGCTGGTCTACGAGCTGCCGGCGCTGGAGGAGATTCGCCGCTATCATCAAAGCCAGCTGGACCTGTTTTGGCCGGAATATTTGCGCAAGCTGCATCCGGAAGTGTATCCGGTCGATCTCAGCACGGAGGCTTGGGAGCTGAAGATGGAGCTGATCCGCAGCCGGCAGGAGGAGAGCTGAGGTTTGTGGGGCGGGGGTTCGCGTATGGGGGCCTACGCTGCAGGAACATCGGCATGAACAAAAAAAGCGTCCCAGGAGTTTGGGCATGAGTAAAAAAACGTCGCAGAAGCTTGGGCATGAGTAAAAAACGTTGCAGGGTTTGGGCATGAGCAAAAACGTTGCAGGAGTTTGGGCATGAACAAAAAACGTCCGGGGAAGGTTTTATCCTTCTTTGGACGTTTTTTGTTTTTTCGCTGGCGGCGTCCTCACGTGTAGAAGCGGCAGGAGCTTGCTCGGGCTTATTGGCTTAGCCCGTCAATTGCAGCTCCCGATCCAGCCAAGTGCGGGACTGCCCCCGCGGAAGATCGATAATGGTGTTTGTACCCGGGCGCAGCAGGTACAGCTCATGGCCCGTGCCCATGTACAGCTGACCGTCCTCCGGGTAGTTCAGCTTGGTCGCCTGCAGCTTCGTATCGAGGCGATAGATGCCCCAGCCCTCCTCAGGCTTGCGTTGTTCCGGAGTATGCCAAGGGTTCGACATCTGAACGATCAGGCTGCCGTCGGATGAGGCCGGATTTTTCAGCGAGCGGCTCAGCGAACCCAGCGTCACGAGATCAGGACTGCTTAGCTTGTCATTGACATCGTGCAGCGTATTGTCCGCACCCAGCAAATACAGCGTAGCCGGACCGTAGCGCAGCGCATTATAGCTTTTGGCGATCCAGACGGTGCCGTCGGGATTAGGGATCACGCGCTCAGGATGGACCCAGCTTCCGTCCATCAGCCCCTTGTATTGTCCACCCTCGTCCAGGTACAGATGATAGCCGCCCGGAGGCGGGCCTATCACGGGAATCGACCAGTAAATATGGAGGGAAATCAGCGACCGCTTCTCGTCGATCGGGAAGCGCACAGCTTCGTAAAGCGGCTTGGTGTCCCCCAGTATTTGAGTTTCTTCGTCCTTCAGCTTGCGCAGCAGCCTATCTCCGATGTACAGCTCGGTGCCCTTCTGCTCCAGCTTGACCGGCTCCGAGCCTATATCTCTTCTGCCTGTGTAGATCTTCTCCTCCAGAGGCTGGACCTCCGCCTTGCTCAACCAAACCGGCTGGCCTTGCAGCGACTTCGGAATTTTCAGCGCGCGATGCGTCGCGTCCAGGAATACGCGGGGGTAGGCGTACAAGTAATCGGCATCGTCGTAGAAGATAGAGCCGATCAGCTCCTGGCCTCCGGTTACCGACAACCCCTGCTTCTCATCCCATTCGATCCCAAGCTGCAGCAGTTCTCTCGTGAACCTCCACGTCAGCGGCATGTACGTAACATCCCGGAACTCCAGAAACGGATAGGGTTCGCTTGCATTGTCCAGCTGAGTGCCGGGCAATGAGATGGGATACGCGGCGACGGAGGCCCTGGCCTTGAGACCAGCCGGATTGGAGCCGGTCAAATCCTGCTTCACCTCTACGGGCTTCCAATCGCTGCCGCCGCCCTGCTGCTTGAGGTAGACCGCCAGTCCGTCCGTTGCGCTCCAGTTGGTTTGGAGCCCGAGCGCTTGCGTGTTGTCCCAGGTCAGCGGGAAGTAGGTAATATCCTTATAGATAAGGAAAGGATACCTCTGCTTCGCATTATCGATCACGGTGCCGTTCACCTTGACGGTGAAAGACGGGATCGAGGCCGTTGCCGTCGCTGCGCTTGCCTCCGCCTGCGGCAGCGGAGCGGCGCTCCACAGCAGCGGAAGTGCGAGAACGGCGCTTAACGCGCGCTTGATGCCTATGCGTCTGATATAGCTGTTCATTAGGATGATTGCCTCCTTTGGACGACAGGGATTGGTTTTTATGCTCAATTAGACGGGCGATGAGTGTGGGAGGTTGCAGCATGCGTGCTGTTCGCTGTCTGGACTGAAGCTGTGGCGTAGGTGCGAATGCTTCTGGCTGCGGGGACGCTAGAAACGATGCCGATTTATGCGGCCGATGTGAGTTTGGGAGTTTTAGGCTGCTAAACGTATATGGTGTTGATGATTGCCGCGATTCATAATTAAGGTCGTATCTCGGGACACGGGATTTATAGCGTGATACGGAGGGGAGGTTACCGTGCGCCGTATAAAGATTTTATTACACGGGGCGGGTAGGGCTGAATCGAATGGGGGCAGCGGAGGGAACTGTCGGAAAAGTTGTGAAGTGTCCAAGAAAGGCTCAATGCATGATTGTCGGCTCTCAAGGCCACGCATAAAGGGAAGGGTTCCCGATTGTGGTGGACTCTAGCTGCCTGCTAATCAATTTTATTTCGGCTTTTCCCCGCTGTTCTGCATGTCTTAGCGGTAGCGCGATTCCGTAATTTAGATCCGAATTCGCTCGAGCCAAGCCCGCTGATTCGGCCTTGCGCGAAGGAAGCTGCGCGGCACAGATGTTGTAAGACAACCATTTACCCGTTGCCGCTTGTGTATCGTTCCATTTTCCAAGAAAGGAATTGTAGGCCACGCTACCTCCTTTCGTTTGTGATATAGGATTTCATTGTGGCTGTACGTTCGTCAAAAATCACAAAACCGCAGATTCATCTCCTCCTTTGAGAGGAAGGAGTATATTCGGCTTTTTGAGATATAAAAGCACTTTTATCCGACCATAAGAAAACCGCCTTGGTAAAACGGTTTTTGGACCCATCATTTTTAATTAATGGAGTTATTTAACTTATGGTACAACTGGAGTTTTCCGATAAAATGAAATGTTTCAAGAAGGGTTACCAAAAATAATAGCCAGAGTGTTTTTTGTTGTTTCTAAAAAGCAAAGCAAATGGAATGGAAACCAATATTACATACACACCAATGAATACTGGAGTCGAAAGCAGCTTTCTTTCTTCGACTATCCCCATGGAGATAAGTATGGTGCCTAATAATAAATAGGGTAAAACAAATCCTCTTTGGTATGAGGCTAACTCCTCCTTGTTCAAAGCGGATATTACCGACTTTCTAAGAAAAACTTTACTTCCCATAAGATGAAGGACTGCATTGATAAGTACCCAAATACCTAAAAATATTTGTGCATACATACTTTATCTCCTTCCTGTTTAATACTTCCCAAAACGAACGACATTATAGGTTTTGCCATGCGGACAAACAAGAACGAGTGCTCGTGGTAATCCTGATGAAGGCGATGTGAAAATACCGAGAAGCGATGCCAGTATGTACAGTGCTTCAGAAGTTGAGCTCCGGGAGATAGCAATGATTTCCGGATTTATGGGGGAAGTGTGATTTCATATCTTACCTTTTTTAATCCAATCGATAATCTTATAAACTCCTAACACAATAACCAAGTAAAGCAGGGAGCATAATGTAATATAGAGTGGCTTTGTATTTCCAAGATACGACCAATTCATAACAATAAATCCTAGTAGAAAGAGGTTCATTATCGCTAGGAATATTTGAGGTACAATCCAAGCCATTCTTAATTTTACATTTTTCATCGGTTATTCCCCCTTCTTCTGAAGTATAAAAGAGCGCCGGCATTCCCGACCGACGCCCCAGCTCCATACCATGTAATTAAAAACCATGTATACCTCGGATACCGTATGATTTCCCCAGTAACTTCCGCCACCGTAAAAATTCATTTTTCTTGCATTTTCCATGTACTGCGCTGCAGACTTGCTAAGTTGCATTCTTGAGTTAGTTGAATAAGCTGCGAAGTAATTCCGCAAATGTGGTGAAAGCACCAGCATACTATAACACAATCGTAACCCATCCTGCTGGTCCAGTTCCATATCCAGCAACAAATGTTGCTAAGCCAACCAAGTCATATCCCCACCCGACACTTCCGGCCACAATGGTGCCTGCATATAGTTATTTATTATTTGGTAATATATTATTTGGGAAATATTGTACTTCAAGTCTACGCCCATGTCATTTTAGTAGTCAAAATTATATTACATTCTCAACTTTTGCAGAGCCAGAATTGACTTGAACGCAGATGTAGTACGGGTCTATAGGTACTGAGTTATATGGCTTTACGAGCTATACGAAAAACCGTATAATCCCAGTCCAACAGGCGTCCAAAGTGAGGGAGTTGTACGAAAAACCGTATAACCCCAGTCCGACAGGCGTCCAAAGTGAGGGAGTTGTACGAAAAACCGTATAACCCCAGTCCGACAGGCGTTCAAAGTGAGGGAGTTGTACGAAAACAAACATGTCTTTCAAGGCACAACTCCAGCATGAAAATGAGCAGCGTGCGTTTATCGCAGGTTATGCCATCCCATACTTTTAATACCATGGTGAACACTACGCTACGGTTAATGGTGGTTTACCCCTGTGCGAAAACTGTAAGGATCGAACTCTGTGTACAACTCCTTGCTAGCTCCGAATGCCCGTTTGGAGAACTGCGAACAGAAAAATGGTTAA
>NZ_FMYY01000035.1 GCF_900101595.1 Paenibacillus sp. cl123 | reverse complement strand
CGTCGAAGTCCGTGTGACGCTAGACGAAGAAGTCATTTTGTGGTTTCAGGGCAAGGCAGTTGCGCTTAAGCCAACGGAACGGCCGAAACGGATTTCTGCGCCAAAAGAAAAAGCGGGCTCTGCGCAGCCACGCAAACCCGCCAGCAGTCATCCGTGGAGAACCGCGGAGACTCAAAACCAATCCAAGCGTACCACATCCAAGAGCTCATTCCAAGATGCCATCTATTCACAGCACAACCGCTATTCGGAGGCCTCCTGGTAGGCGGCTTCCATTTATTCTAAAAGTGACATTTTCTCGGAAAAGTTAAGGTGACATTTTCTCAGACGATTGACAGCCGTGCACTTCACTTAGAAGAAAGTACTTTGGACCGCGGACTGTGAGCGGAGTGCTGTCAAGCAAATCCAGGCGGGATCAAGTCCGGTCACTCCGCCCGCTTCAGCCGGGCATGCACGACAAATCGTCCGTTTACCGGATCGAGCAAATAATCGCAGGTCGACAGCGTCACGATCCGGTCCTGCACGGAAATCCCCATGTCGCCGTTATACAGCGAGCGCCGCTTGATTTGCTCCAGAAATGCGCCGAAGGCCGCGTCGTCGGCAAATTCCGTTTCAATATAGTTAAATTCCGTCGTCGTGTAATAGGCTGAAAAAACTTCGGCGATATAGGATTCATACAACGTATCCAGCCGAAATTCACGATGCGCGTCGTAATACTCCCGCTCCGTATAATACTTCAAATCGCCGAACATCGTGCCATCCTTCATCCGGTGGCCGTACAAAATCGTATGCCGTTCCTCTGCCCCCGGCCGATTGCGGAAATCCATAAAAATGCTGCCTGCCCGCGACTCTTCACCTTTATAATTGCGATGCAAATACCATTCGTTATCGGGCCCCTGAACGACCGGATAATCGATCCGGCTGCCATTCAGCTTGATCCAGCCGGCGATATCCGGGTTCAGCTTCAGCAAGGGCTGGAATATAGAGCGAGGCTGCGGCAGCCGCTCCGGGTGTCCGTCTTCCCCATAAGCGTAAACGCCAACTGTAACCGGAAACTCTCCTCCCCATGCTGCATCCGGTCGCGCCTCCATCCATAAATCCCTGGCTTCGCCCAGAGCTTCGCGGTTCTCATAATATCCCCAGCCAATCGCCGCCAGCCGGATTGCCGCATAGAGAAAGACCGCAATCGCCGTCATCGTCCAGCAATGGCGCCCCAACAGCCGCTTAACCCGCATCGCTCGATTCAGCCCTCCTAGCTGCCGGTTATTTTACTTCATTAAATAAAGCAAGCATTAACGTGACGGCCTCCGCTCGCGTTGCGCTTTCATTAGGTGCAAAAAGATTGTTGTCTCTGCCATTAATGATTCCACGCTCATGCGCTGCCGCAACTTCCCTCAGCGCCCATGCCGGGATGCTGTCCGTATCCGCGAAGCTTGGTCCTGCCATGGCGTCGAGCTCCAGCTCCAGCGCCCGGGATACGATAACCCCCAGCTCGGCCCGGCTGATCCTTCGTCCTGGGCGGAACGTGCCGTCTTCATACCCTCCGATCAATCCTGCCTTGGCGACCGCGCTCAAATACGGCTTTACCCAATCCGGAATATCCGCTGTATCGGCGAAGCTCAGCTCCTCCGCGCTTTCTTCCAGCTTCAGCGTACGGCTCAGCAGCGCTGCAAACTCTGCCCGGGTTACGACGTCGTCCGGACGGAACGTTCCGTCTTCGTAGCCGTTAGCCAGACCAAGGCCGACAGCACGCTCGACCACCGCTTTCGCCCAGTGATTTTCCACATCGGCGAAGCTGCTCGCGAGAACGATTCCAGGCTTGCTGCCCGGCTGTACGCCGGCTTGGCCCTGCCCGTCAGCCTGCTCCTTGTAAGGTTTAATGCTTGTTCCATCGAGAATAAATTCTACCTCATATTCGCCGTTATACTTGCCGGGCACAGCCATGACCAGTTGAGCAAATACTTTGGATTTCGTATCCTTGACTTCAAATCGTACCGTTCTTTCATTACGCTCCTCATTCGTCGAGATCACTTCCGCATCGGTCAGCACGCCGTCTGTTTCAATCTTCAGCCCCGTGACTTCCTTATGCGACACCGTGACCTGCATATAGCTTTTGCCGTCCTTCACCACCAGCTTGGCCGGCTGCTTGATATAATCGCTTGTCACCGACTTCCGGCTGGTTCCGCGCAGATTTACCGCGAAGTCCAAGGAGTAATCGCCCGGTGTATAAGCTTGAACGAATGGCTTCGCATCCACTTCGCCCGGATTTTGTCCGGGATCAAGCCGCTTGAGGGACGAACGGTCCAAAGTGAGATGTATATCGTATTGATGATCGTACAGGAAATCTGGGGTAACCTGCCAATAAACTTTCACCCAGCCCTTCAGCTTCGTATCCAGGTTGCCGATCTGGAATTGAACCGTCCGGGTGTTTGCCTTTTCGTCTTCCTCTACTGTAGTTGGCGTGGAAAGCCCGCTGCCGTTGTCGATTTGGAAGTCAGTCACTTCCTTGCTTTGCTTCAAGGTCATTTGAAAACGCATCGTTCCGTTTTCGACGATAAGCTTACCCGGCGTAATAACGTAATCCTGCATCACTGAAGTGTCGTTGATGGTTCCATACTTCACAACCTTATAGGCAATGCTGTAAGTGCCATCCGAGATACCATGTATATTCACCGGCCCCGGGTTACCTGTTCCAGGTCCAGGACCCGGATTGCCGCCAGGATTGCCGCCTTCTTTAGTAACGGTGAGCTGGGCAAATGGAATTTCGAACGCCTTCTCCTGACTGTCAGCCCCAATCAAAGTCAGCACGTAGTCAGCCGTCCGATCCACTTCAAAGCTGATTGTCGTACCTGCTGTGCTCAAAATGGTTACGAGTCCGGCTTGTTTGAAAGCCAGCTGCGGCTGGATTGCGACATCTTCCAGCGTTCCGTCTGCCTTGCGCTTCTCCACCTTCTTCAGCGTTACTCCGCTGGCCAGCCCGAACTTGGCGACCTGCTTGCCTGCGGAAATTTCCAGCTTGGCTCCGCCGGATACATAGCTGCTGATCGGCGTTCCGTCAGCGGACTTGATCGTGTCCGGAAGCTCCACTTTATAGCTGGCTTCTTCCAGCCTACTAGAGGCGGCAAACCGGCTTACCGCCTGCTGCAAAGCCCCAACAGCCGCGTCTACCGTCTGCTGCGAAGCCGACACGCTCGTATTCGCCGCCTTGGCCGCATCGATCGCCGTCTGCAGCGCCGCCTTGGCCCCAGCTGGGTACTGGCCGACCTCCGTTCCTTCGACTGCTGCGTCATGCTTGCCTTGCGCCGATGCGATCAACGCCGCAAGAACTGCTTTATCCGCTTCATACAGCTTCAAGCGGATCGCGTGATCCATTTCATACGGCTGCCCGTTAGCGACGGTCGAGATATGCACTTGACCGTTCAGCAAGGTCGCCAAGTCCGCCGTCTCGAATTGCACAACCCGGGTATTGGCGGCCGTATCCGTGCTGATGACCGTCGTTTCCGTCAGCACGCCGTTTTGCTCCACCTTAAAGCTTGGAATTATCGTGCTGTCTTTCAGCGTCAATGTGATCCGCTTCTTCCCGTTGACATCGCTGTAAACACCCGGCTTCAGGAAATAATTATTCATCGAGGACAGCTGGTCCTTCGTGCCATGAAGCACCGAGAAATTCAGTTCACGCTGCTCAGGCTGATTCGGAATAACCGGCTCGCCGAAGCCAAGCTGCACTTCATATTCATGATCATACAAGCCGATTGGCGGAGGCAGCAGCCAGTAAATTTTCACCCAGCCGTTCAACCGCGCCTTCAGATCGCTGACCGGGAAGCTGACAACCCGCGTATTCGCCGCCAGATCCTCGCTGACTTTGTCCGTCTCTACCAGAGCGCCGCTGCGTTCGGTCTTGAACGACAAAATCTCCGCGTTTTGCTTCAGCGTAAACGAAACGACCTTCTGCCCGCCCTGAACCGTCAGCTTGCCGCTGTCCTTGACGATATAGTCGTACATGACGGACGCGTCATTGCTTCCTTTTTTATAAATATTGAAAGGGATCGCATACTCGCCGTCAGGAAGCTGCTCGCCGCCTGCAGCCGGACCTTCCACAATGCCCGACGCCTTGAAGGTGTCAACCGCCGTTTGCAAAGCAGCCTGGGCAGCCCGGATCGCCGGCCGTCTGGCCGCCAAATTATCCGCTACCGGCTGGGCCGTATCGATAGCCGTTTGCAGCGCCGCTTTTGCATTCGCATAGGCCGCAGCGTCCAGGCTGCCGGCCAGCGCCGTATTGTGCAGCCGCTGGGCCCCGGTAACCGTCAGCTTCAGCTCCTCGAGCATATCCGCATTGAAGCTCAAATACACATCCCTCGTAACGTTCCCCACGCTGTAACGGATCATGCTGACGCCAAGCCAGGTGCTGTCGACCGGAGTGACCACGCTGACAGGCATCATCTGATATACTTTCTTCGTATCCGTGGACTGCTCGGGGACGAATCCTACCGGCAGCGTGAGCTGATAAATCGGCTCCAGGCCCGGATAAGCCTGAACGATCGGACCGCTTGGCGTCACGTTCAAAGTCAGATTAAAACGGGATTCCATCATATCCGTCAGATCGCTTTTTTTGGCCAAAGTAGCTGCCGTCGCTTCCAGTTCGTCTGCATATTGAGACAGCTTGTCGGTTGGCTCCAGCGTATCGAGCGCATAAAGCTTAAACGGCCTTGCCTGCACAAATTGTCCCGGCAGCACCGCTTGGTAGGCGCTCTCGAGCGTAGTTACGGCGCCGCTGATCTGCTCGGGCGTGCTGGAGCCTTTATCCAGTATGCCTTGAGCCCGCGTCAGCTCCGACTGCAGACTGTCGATGCGGGTACCCTCATACTCGCCTTCCTGAATCGGCGCCACCGCCGAGCCTGGAGAGCCTGCCGCCGTCCCTTGCTTGGAGGCTGTTTTCAGAAAGCTTTTGACCGCGTTCACACCCGAAATCAACAAGGTGCGGTCGGCCAGCTTTTGCGCCGTTTGGAAAAAAGCCAATGAGCCGTTCAGCGCATTGTAAATTTGCCCGTATGCCGTTTCATTGCCGTCCTCGGTCATCGAAAGCATGTATTCGGCCTGGGTAATGCCGCTCCAAATGATCGATTTGCTTCCGGGCGAATAATCCCCGTACTCCGTCCCTTCCCGGGCCGCTTCGTATACCGAGCGGGATACGCTGATCAGCGTCTTCACTTGTTCATAGGTCGCCTGGGTCACCGTGCCTCCGCCCGGAGACGGTTCCTCTTCGCCGCCCGACTGACCGGGAAGACTGGAGAGATCAAGCTTCAGACGCACATGATACCAATGGATATAGCCAAGCACCGGAATGTTGATATGCATAATTAAATCGTGCAGCTCGGCTACGCCAGCCAGCTTGTATCGAACAAGATAGTTGGAGCCCTCGCCGCCCGGCTGAGCGGCAGCAACCGCTTGATAATTTTCAAGTCCAGCAGCTTCTTCCCGCTGTGTAGCGGGATTCGTCGTAATGGTCGCCTTGGGCTTGCCGTCCAGTCGTGCCCCCAAGTACATAAAATAGCCGTATTCGACAGGCTTCACTTCATGCTCAAAAAACACTTCGCCGTTTTGGACCACGAGCGAGCCCTTCTGGCCCGCGGATTTCAAGTAATCATTGGCAACCGAAACGGTGTTGGAAGCAGCATGCATATAAAAATAATCGACAGGATAAGTTCCATCCGGCACAGCCGCCGCAGCCGCTTTACCGACGCCTAGCTGCAGCGAAGACAGAAGCAGCATCAGGATAAGCCCAAGCAGGGCCGCCTTCTTAAGCGTATGGGATTGCAATTGCATTATCACGTTGTTTAGCACTCCTTAGAATCATAATAGACCAGGTTTACGCTCGCTCCTGCAAGGAAACGAAGAGCGCAGCAGCGCGCCCTTCGTTGTGAATCATTTTGCCTGCGGCTTAGTTCCAGTCGATGACCAGCGTATGCACCGAGGAGTGGAAGCCGGCTACCGTTGTTTGCAGCTGGATCGGCACATTGTAAGTGCTGTTCGTCAGGCCGCTGAAAGTGAAGGTTGTATGCGTGCTTGTTGCAGAGCGCGTAGCCGTCACTTCGTAGACGCCGTCGCCTGATGGCGCGCCGTTGACGTCGGCATTCAGATAAGCGTAGGAAGCAGGCAGCGTAATGCCCATATAAGTGCCTTGGTTCTTCAAAGTGATCTGAACTTGGTAGTTCCCTGGCGATACTTCCGTAACGACGGCCGGACCGTCGATCGAAGAGGAGGCGTGCGATGTGGAGCTTGTAGCCGGATTGTAGAACGTATAGTCTTGGTCAGCTGCCGAAGCAGGGATAGCAATCGCCAGCGCAAGAACGAACAGCATCAGCATGGAAACGATCGTTTTCTTCTTGAACAATTTCATTATTGGACACACTCCTTGATTTTGGTTTTGGACTGCCATCAGCTCTGCCGATACAATGGATCTACTGTCTCACCATGCAATTTCCGGTTTCTCCCCTGCCTCCTTCCCTGTTTGATAACAGCGGCGCCATAGAAACAGGTCGTTATGTTTAGATAATGATAATCATTATCAATCATGCTGCAAAAAAAAAGCTTCTACGGCTGAGAGCATCTGATCCGGCCAATAATCAGCGTCTCATCTCTGTACTAAGCATCGAGGATGTGTACACCACCTCTCGACATCCCTATATTAGCTGTGCATTTTTAAATTTGTCAACCTTTTATTTCTATATTTTATATAAATTTCCTTGTGTAATTTTTTATCGGTTTTTCGCGCAGCAGCTAGCAGACATAGAGAATTTCCTCTATGCCTGCGGCCACCCACTCCCCTGCCCCCGTCCCATCCTCATTTATATGCCCACAGGCAGCACGGTCAGACCGGCCTCCTCATCCTCGCGGATGACGGACCTCACCCCGTAAACGTCCTGAATCGTCTCCTCCGTGATCACGTCCCGGGGAGCGCCCTGCAGACGGACTCGGCCGTTCTGCATCACTACGATATCGTCGCTGTATCGGATGGCTTGATTGATATCATGCAGTACCATGATAATCGTCAGGCCATGCGACCTATTCAAGGCTTTGATGAGCTCCAGCACCTCCAGCTGGTAATACATATCAAGAAACGTCGTCGGCTCGTCGAGAAATAAAATCCTCGTCTGCTGGGCGAGCGCCACCGCAATCCATACCCGCTGCCTCTCGCCTCCGGATAGCTGATCGAGTGTCGCTTCCCGCTTCTCCAGCAAATTCGTGCAGCGCAAAGCCCATTCCACAGCCTTGTCATCGGCTTCCCCGTGGGCAGAGAACAGCCCCTTATACGCCATGCGGCCGAAGCTCGTCAGCTTCTCCACGGTCAGATCATGCGGAGCCTCGTTCTGCTGATGAACGACCGCCAGCTTCTGCGCCAGCTCCTTCGGCTTGTAGCCGGCAATCGCTTTGCCATCCAGAATAACCTCTCCGCTGCGAGGCGTATAGTTTTGGGACATGACTCCGAGCAGCGTCGATTTGCCGCAGCCGTTGGGACCGATGATGGTCGTAATTTTGCCGTGCCGAAAGCTGCAGCTGATCTCCTGAAGCTGGAGCTGTCCGCGCTTCGGTTCGTATGAGAAGCTCAGCTCCTTAATGTCCATAGACGCGATCACTCTTTCTCAGCAAAAAGATTAGAAACGGACCGCCGATCACGGTCATAATAATCGAGGCGGGAATTTCCGCAGGGGCAAGCACTGTTCTTCCGAGCGTGTCCGCCGTCAATATAAGCAATGCTCCCGCCAGCGCCGAGAACGGAATCAGCACCTTATGATCGGAGCCGACGAGCAGACGGGCGATATGAGGAACGAGCAGCCCGACGAAAGCGATCAGCCCGCCCACCGCAGTCGCTACCGCCGCCAGCAGCACTGCAACAGCCGATATCCACAGACGGGCCCGCGACACATTCAGCCCGACATTGCGGGCCGACTTATCCTGCAGCGCGAGCAGATTGCACCAGGGACTCACGATCCACGCCAGCACCAGCCCGATCAAGCCGTAGAGCAGCATGATGCGCACATCTCCCCAGTTTTTCATCGTCAAAATCGACGTTACGGCTTGATTGACACTCGTGACCGCGTAGCTGCCCCGGTAATTGAACGATTGCCCCAACCCGCTGAAGGTAGCGTTGACGGCGATGCCGACGAGAATAATCCGAATCGGACTTAGTCCCGACTTCCACGCGAACGAATAGACGAGGAAGCAAGCCACTGCTCCTCCCAGGCACGCGAACAACGGCATCCAGAAGAACAGATTGGGGAAGATCGAAATTGTTAGAATCGAGACAAAACCCGCCCCGGACGAAATGCCGATCACGCCCGCATCCGCCAGCGAGCTGCGCATGACCGCCTGCAGCAGAACGCCGGACACAGCCAGCGCCGCCCCGACGAGCAGCGACACGATAATCCGGGGCAGCCGCAGATCGCGGATAACCTCCACCTGCTTGTTCGTGCCGGTAAACAACCCTTCGATCAGCTCAAGTCCGCCGACCTTGATGCTGCCTGTGCAGGCCGAGTAGATTGCTACTCCGAGCAGCAGTGCGAGCACGCTCCATATGCTCCAAACTTTTTTAGTCATATCCAGCTTCCTTCATCCGGTTAAAATGTTTCATGGCAATCTGCCCCGCCTTAAAGGCAGACTGTCTACGGATACAGCATTTTCACCGCAGCGTCCAGCGCCTCCGCCACCGCGAAATTGCCCGTCGTCGGGAACAGCTCCTCCGGCAAGTCATACACTCTGTTGTTCTGCACGGCCGAGAAATGCTTCCAGATGTCGTTTTTCTTAAACTCCTTCTCGAACATCTTCACAACCTCCTCCGGCATGCCATGGGCTGCGCGCAAAATAACATCCGGATTGGACTGCTGCAAATATTCCGTATTCGAAGCCAGATACTCGACCTTCTCGCCTTGCACGATATTTTTGCCGCCTGCCAGCCGCACCAGATCGCCGATGTACGAATGTTCCGTAGCGACCAGATAACTGCCCGGCACGCCAAGCAGAATAAGCACCGTCGGCTGCGGCTTGCCTTCCGTTTGCTTACGAATCTGCTCGACCTTGGCGTTATAGCCGTCGACCAGAGCCGAAGCCTGCTTCTCGCGCCCGTACCGCCGCCCGATATCCAGGATCGCCTGATTCATCTTCTCCAGGCTCGTAAAGTCCAGAAAATTCCCCTGAATGCCCGCGTTCTTGAATACCGGGGCCAGATCATATTCCAGCGTCGTTACCGACAGCACTTCGGTCGGGTCCAGCGACTTCACAATTTCCATGTTCGGGGTCATCGGATTGCCGACCTTCGTTACGCCGTCATAGCGCTTCGGCAGCTCCTTGGAGCTGGTCGGAATGCCCACAAGCGCCAGCTCCAGCGCATCGGTAAATTGGGTGGCAGCCACCGTCGTAGACACGATGCGGTGCTGCTCCTCTGCCGGCTTACCGCCTGCTCCGGCTGCGGCAGGAGCCTCTCCGCCCGCAGGCGCGCCCGTCGCCGAATCGCCGGAGCAGCCGGACAAGAGCAGCGCCAGCGCCAGAAACGATGCGCTCCATCCTATTTGCATACTTTGCCAACGCATAAGCCATGCACCGCTCCCTTCTACTTGCCCGACAACTGGTGCAGCGCCATAACCAGACTGACCGCCTCGGCTCGTGTCGCGCTTGCCTCCGGATCGAACCGGTTGTTGTCCCGCGCGCCGATCAAGCCCGCCTCATGGGCGGCAGCCGCTTCAGCCTGCGCCCATAACGGGATGGCAGCCGCATCCGCGAAGGCCGGCTTCTTCCCGGGCTCCACTGTCAGCTTGGATGCCCGTACCCCGATCACCGCCAGCTCCGCCCGGCTGATCTTGCGTGCCGGACGGAAGGAGCCGTCCTCATAGCCGCCGATCAACCCGGACTCGGCAATGGGCGCCAGATGCGGCTTCACCCAGTCGGGGATGTCGGCCAGATCGGTGAAGCTCAACTGCTGCGAGCCTGCCTCCAGCCCAAGCGCCCGGCTGAGCAGCGCGGCAAATTCCGCCCGGTTAATCTCGCCGTCCGGCCGGAAGGTGCCGTCTTCATAGCCGCCGGCAATGCCGAGGCTCACAGCCCGCTCCACCGCTTCCTTCGCCCAGTGACCGCCCAGATCCTTGAAGCTGACTTCCGACGAAGACTTCGTTTGCCCGGATTCAGGCTGCGTTTCCTTGCCGGGACTTGGCGAAGCCGGTACTGCCAGCTCCTTCAGCGACGATGGATCGAAGGTCAGATGGATGTCGTATTCGTGATCGTACAGAAACGTCGGAGTGACCTGCCAATAAATTTTGACCCAGCCCTTGATCGTGGCAGTCAAATCTTGAACCGCAAACTCCACCGTGCGCGTATTGCTCTGCTCATCGCTCGCCACGACTTGCGGTTCAACGAGGCTTCCGCCCCGCTCCAGCTTGAATCCGGTAATTTCCTTGCCCTGCTTAAGCGTAATCTGCACGAGCATCTTTCCGTCCTTGACCGTCAGGCGGCCTGGGTTCACCACATATTCCTGCATCACGGAAGCTTGATCCGTATTGAACTTCTTGAACGTGTACGCCATGCTGTACACGCCGTCGGCGATGCCGTGAGGATTGGAGGATGCTGCATCCGCCGTCCGGACGGCCGCATGGCCGCCAGCCGGCTCCAGCGCGTATGCTCCAGTTCCGGGTGCCGCAGCCAGCAGCGCAAGCGCCAGCACGGATAAGGCTGCATGCTTGAACATACGATGAGTCATGCTAATGCCCCTTTCTCAGTCGATAAGCGATATATAAACCCGATGCCGAAAGCAGCCCAAACAGCGTCGCCAGCGGAGCCTCGTCCCCGGTCGCCGGATTCAGCGCAGCTGCAGCCGCAGGCGGTCCGCCGGAGGAAGATTGTGCGCCCGCTTGGCTCTTCTCGGAGCCTGAGCCGGCTACCGTTGAAGCTTCGGCTGCCGCAGGTTTTTTGACGGCAGCGGCCGCGCCTTCCGGCTTCGTTCCCTGGGCGGCGGCATTAACGCCCGAGCCGCTTTTCGCTCCCTCCCCCGTCTGTTTCTCCGCTAGCGCAGCCCCCGTACTTTTCAGCGTTTTCTGGTCGAATACAAACCGGATCGTATAATCATGGTCGTAGTCGATATCCGGCACCGTCACGTGAATTTTAGAAAGCAGCGGCTTGCTCAGATCCTCGATTTTGAACTGCACGATCCGTGTGTCCTCGTCCTTGTCGCTGCCGACAACCTTGGCGTCAGAAAACTCCCCGCCCGCAGCGGTCTTGAACACCGTAATCCATTTGCTGTGATTCAGCTGAATCCGGGCCGTAATATCCCCGTTTTTCACCGTCAAAGCAGCCGGCTTTTCAAAATAATCGTTGGCCATGGATACCGAGTCATTTTCGGCCTTCGTAATGACATAGCTGACCGTATGCGTCCCGTCCGCCAAGGCGGAAGCAGCCTGCCCCGAAGGAACGGTCCACAGTTCCAGCGCCTGAACAGCCACCAGCAGGGAAAAGGCCAGCATGGATTCCCGCAGCTTCTTTTTCCAAAACAGCATGATTCTCTTTCTCCTCCTGTGTCCGTCGCTCCGGCTTTTCAACTCGCGAGAAACGAGACAATGATTATCATTCTCAATTAAATCTCTTAAAAAAGACGCTTCTGATTGCGTCCGGCTTCCATTTTCAGCATCGGGTTCTTTGACATCGAGTTCTTCACCATCGGGTCATCGGCATCGGGTTCATGATAGTTCAAGCCATTGGAAAATGTCAACCGTTTCAAGAAAAATTGTTTACTTCTCCCATTCTGGGTAATCATTCCAAAATTGTTGTTGACATTGATATTCATTCTCAATTATTATTCAATGTGCAAGTTGCCCATCACCATTCATTCACCATCCTCGATTGCCCAGCCCATGCCTGCGCAATCGTTAAAACCATTGTCAGGAGGACTCTCGACCCATGATGAACAAAGCGGCATGGCTAAGCTCCGCTCTGGCCCTCTTGCTTGTTGCGGGCTGCAGCCAGTCCCCGGGCGCTGGCGACGGAGCTCCCGCTGCGGCCGCCCGGGCTCAAGCTGTCACCGTACAGGACTTCGCCGGAAGAAGCGTCGTCTTCAATCAGGCGCCCCGCTCCATCGTTGCGCTGAGCAGCGGAGAGCTGGATATTGTATATGCGCTTGGAGCAGAAGTTACCGGAAGACCGACCTCTGCTTCCCCCGTACCCGTGAAAGATGCCGAGAAAGCTGTGCAGGTGGGTACGGCCCACGGCATCGATCTGGAGAAAATCGCTTTGCTCAGTCCCGATGTCGTGCTCGGCAATTACCCGATGAACGCCAAGGATATCCCGTCGCTTGAGGCGCTTGGCTCCAAGGTCGTGCTCTCATCGGCTAATTCCATCGACGATATCAAGAAGCAGATTCAGCTTCTCGGCCAGCTGCTGCAGCGGGAAGCAAAGGCCGCCGAGCTGATCAAGCGGCTGGACGACAAGCTTCTCGCCCTCGCCCCCAAGGATGGCGCCGCCCGTCCCCGGGTGCTGCTCGTCTACGGAGCTCCCGGCACGTATATGGCGGCGCTGAACAACTCGCTTAGCGGCGACCTTCTCGTGAAAGCCGGCGGAGACAATATCGCGGCCGATTATCCGAAGCTGGAGAGCTACCCCCAATATGCGCAGCTCAATACGGAGAAAATTGTGCAATCCAACCCTCAGCTTGTTCTATTGATGAGCCATGCGAATCCCGATCAGGTGAAGGATGGCTTCATGAAAGAAATGGAGCAGAATGCAGCCTGGAGCAGTCTGGACGCGGTGAAAAACAAGCGGGTTGAGGTGCTGCCCGCCGACCTGTTCGGTACGAACCCCGGGACGCGGGTAATCGAAGCGCTCGAGCTGCTCGGCAAGCTGCTGCAAACGGTGAAGTAAACCGATGAATCTCGAACAACGCAGACTTCGCCGAAAATGGGCGTTCATCATCGCCCCGCTGCTTTTGTTTGTCGCAGCCTGCTCCGGCTTGACCTACGGCTCTGTGCCCATCTCGCTGCGCGATATCTGGGAAGCGCTGAGCGCAGGCGGCGATCCGCTGCATCAGAAGATCATTATGAACCTCCGAATGCCCAGGGTGTTGATCGGCCTGCTCGTCGGGGCCTGTCTGGCTGCCTCCGGCGCCCTTCTGCAAGGCGTCATGAAGAACCCGCTGGCCGATCCGGGCATCGTCGGAGTGTCCGCCGGCGGAGGGCTGGCTGCCATTTTGGCGATGATCGTCTTCCCGCAGTTCAGCTACCTGCTGCCGGCGCTGGCCTTCGCCGGCGCGCTCGCCGCCTCGCTGTGCATTTATTTGCTGGCATGGGACCGGGGCTCTTCCCCGCTGAAGATCGTGCTGGCCGGCGTCGCCGTCAATGCGCTGCTGGGCGCCGTCACCAACGGGCTGATGGTCGTGTACAGCGACCGAGTTCAGGCAGTGCTGCCCTGGCTCGCGGGCGGCCTGAGCGGCCGCAGCTGGCATCATCTGTCGTTCATGGCTCCTTATGCCATCGCCGGACTTGCTCTCTCCCTGCTTGCTATCAAGCCGGCGAACCTGCTGCTGCTCGGAGACGACGAGTCCAGACTGCTCGGGCAGAAGGTTGAGCTGCAGCGGCTGCTTATCATCGTACTTTCTTCGCTGCTCGCGGGAGCCGCGGTCAGTGTCGCCGGTCTCGTCGGCTTCGTTGGACTTGTCGTGCCTCATGCTGTCAGACTGCTCGTCGGCGACGACTACCGGTTTCTGCTCCCCCTGTCGATAGCGGGCGGAGCGGCCTTGGTCGTACTCGCCGATACGGCCGCCCGTTCGGCTTTCGATCCGATTGAGCTGCCGGTTGGCATTTTGCTGGCCGTGCTTGGCGCGCCATTCTTTCTATATTTGCTGAAGAAACGGGGGATGTCGGGATGAACGCACTAAGACAGACTGCAGCGCCGGCAGGGACGCATATCCAAACCCAATCCGCAGATGAGCCTGCCATCGAAGCCAGACGGCTGAAGCTTCAGCTCGGTCCCTTCGGACTGCAGGATCTGTCCGTGCAGATTCCAGGCGGGAAGATGACAGCGATCGTCGGGCCGAACGGCTCCGGGAAGTCCACCCTGCTGAGGCTCATCACCCGGCTTCAACGGCCGGACAGCGGCGAGGTTTCTGTGCAGGGACGTCCCGTCCAAGCGTACCCTGCGCTGCAATTTGCGCAAACGATCGCCATGCTGACCCAATCGAAGGGTCATCTGCCCGAGCTCACTGTGCGCGAACTTGTAGCCTACGGGCGTTCGCCCCACAAACGGCTGTTCGAGCCGATGAGAGCCGCCGATCATGAGATCGTGGATTGGGCTCTGAATGTGACCGGCACCGCGCGCAACGCGGACCGGATGTTTCAAACTTTATCGGGAGGTGAGCAGCAAAAGGCCCGGATTGCCATGGCACTCGCGCAACAGACGAATATTCTTCTGCTGGACGAACCGACGACCTACCTGGACATGGCTCATCAGCTCGATGTGATGGAGATGCTGCAATCGATCAACCGCGACTACGGCCTGACGATCGTGATGGTGCTGCACGACCTTCAGCAGGCCGCCGCGTACTGCCATCATATGATTGCGATGAAGCGGGGCAAGGTGGTTCAGACAGGGGAACCTCAGAGCATGCTGACCAGCCGGTTTTTGTACGAGATTTACCAGATTCACGCGAAAGTCAAATTCGAGGACGGCTACCCGGTCATTATCCCGGTCAAACCCGCCCCCCCATCCAAGGAGGAAACTACGATGATTATCGTAACCAACACTTCACAAATTACAAAAGGCGAAGCCCACAAGCTGATCGAGCGTTTCGATAAAGTAGGCAAGGTTGAGTATATGGACGGCTTTCTCGGTCTGGAGGTTCACCTGACTGAAAATACGAAGGAGTATGACGAGGTCAGCGTCGTTACCCGCTGGAATTCGCGCGATGACTTCGCGGCCTGGACCAAAAGCGAAGCATTCCGCGAATCCCATGCCCACCGGAGTACACCCGAATATATTATCTCGAATAAAATTACGTTCTACGAAGTCAAAATCGTCCGTCATCCGATCGCAACGGGCGACGCTTCCGCTACAGCCAGCTGACGGCCCCGACCTTTGCGCCGGACATAAGCCAACCAAGCCAAAGAGCGAGTCCTTAAGGACCCGCTCTTTGGCTTGGTCTGCATCGAGCGGCTTCCGCAGCAACGTTGATGCTCACCGTTAGCCTTAGCCCTGTGCCGCATCCATGTTCATGCAGTTAATGGCCCACAGATGGCCGTCCAAGTCCACGAAGCCCCAATGATACATGGACCCATAGTCTTCAGGTTCAGCGTGCAATTTCCCGCCCAAGGAGACCGCGGTATTCACGATTTCATCGACCCTTTCCCGGCTCTCGAAAGCCAATGCGATCGTCATCTGCGCATACTTGCTCGTATCGACGGATTCCTTCTCCGTGAGCGTATTAAAAAATGCTTGATTGATCAGCATAACCTGCAGGTTGTCGCCGATCACAATAGCCACCGAATTTTCGTTCTCGGGGAATTGCGGGTTGAGCTCGAATCCGAGTCCGGTGAAGAACGCTTTCGATTGTTCTACGTTTTTTACAGGCAGGTTGAAGCTCGTGAACGCGGACGTTAATGCCATTTTCAAAACACCTCTTTGTCAAATTAGTTTGTGTTTATGAATGCCTTCGTTTATATAGACGACAGCCGATCCGGGAATTCATCGGTCTCATGGATGCGGAAGCGCAAAATCAGTTCAAAAAAACAGCGACAGTCCGGGACATTATATTCTCGTCCTTGGCCGTCGCTGTTTCAATGTCAAGGCTCAGTTCAGCATAGGGAAATAGCCTCTTAGCTTGCTTGCTCGCTTAAGCTCCTATTGCTGCTTTCTCAACACTTGATAAACGTCTTTGATCAGCATATACGTATCGCCGTTCGTCAATTCCTGCTTATTGGCGATCGAATCGACAGAAGCTTTGGTAAACCAGCCCTTGCTCTCCAGCGCTGCAACAGCCGTCTCCGGAGTCGCCTCTACCTTCAGCAGAAGCGCGAACATATGAGCGGCGATGTCCAGCGTTACCGGCAGCGTCTTCGGATCGGTCCCCTTGGCGATCGCCGACGACGGCGCTCCCGGCAAAGCCTCGGGCTTGAACTTCCGCATACCTTCGAGCATGTTCAGCATGCGCTGCTGGTTGCTCTTCTCATCCAGACGGAAATTATTGTCGTAGCCGCCTGTCGTCAACCCCAGCATCACGGCTGCTTTCAGGCCTTCATAAGATTTATGCTCCATGAAAGGCTCCGGCTTCAGCGTATATTCGTTCAGAACCATGCCCTGCTTTGTCAATACCGCCTGCAGCTCGGCGATCGCCTCCTTGGAAGCGGCCATCTGCCGGAACGAAAGCTTCTTGTCCGCCGCAATCTTCGCGGCCGCGCCCGCCGCCTCTGCCGCCGCCATGCCGACAGGGATAACGCGGGCGGAGCCATGCGGCAGCGTATCAAAGCTGGCTGCCCGTCCGACGACAAGCAATCCGTCCACCTTCAGCGGCACGATGCTGCGGAACGGCACCGCATATTGCTTCGGATCGGTGACGACCGCGCCGGTATCGGCCGGCGAAATCCGCTGAATATCGACCGGATATTCGCCAAAGCCGATGCGGTCCCATTGATCCCGGTTCTCCAGCACATCGATAATGCTCAGACGGTATTCGCCCTGAATATGGCGGGTCTCCCGCACATACAGCTCAAGCGCGGTGGCGTCAAGCTCGATGCCGGCAAACTCCGGATATTTCTGCTTCATGTATTCGACGATATGCGGCAGCTCGTTTTTCGCCAGCTCGAAGGCTTCCGCCTTCGATTTCGGATCGGTGCCGTCAATACCGAACACTTGAAGCGCGTTAATCAGCATCGTATTGTCGTTCTGCCGGCCGATGTTCAGGCCCCGCATCGCGACGCGTTCCTTGTTGACCGGCGGATAATCCTTCATATCCTTGTATCCCCAGGCGCTCATCGCGTTGGCGCCGGTCCCTGCGTCTCCGTCGCCTTCCAGACGCTCCTGCACCTTCTTCCACACATCCGGCGTAATATTCTTGAGCCGGAATACAAGCGTCACCGCCATCCGCGCCTTCTTGTCGCCCAAATCCTCACGGCCAGTCGTATACGGCACGCCGGCCGCAGCCGCAATATCCGCGTCCTGGGTCGCATCGATCACCGAGGCGGCCTTGACGGTTTTCTGCGACCCGTCGGCCAGCGTCAGCTTCAGTCCGGCGACGGCTTGTCCGCTTCCTGCCGCCTGCATCAACGGCTCCATGGACTTCACCTTCAGCAGCACATCAATGTTTGGCTGTGCGGCTACGAGCTCGTGGAACGCGTTGGCAGCCGTCACTACATCGAAGGAATCGCCTTCAATCTTGCTGTACCAGGCGCTGAATATGCCTTTGTTCAAAATTTCCCGCTTATGCAGCACGCCCTTGTCAGGCTCGTAATTCATATCCAGACTGTTCAGCCAGCCAAGCGTCATCAATCCGCCCAATATGGCGCGGTCATGACCGTCAACCAGCAGCGTTTTCTGTCCGTTGCGCGCGGCCGAGACAGCCGCGGCTACGCCTTCGGGGTCCGTTCCGGCCACGATCACATCATATTGATCCTGAGGCGTTTGAACGGTCTGGATTTCCTTCAGCGTCTGCACTTTGCTTGCCGTTACCTTGTGCTTTAATGATTGGGTCTTCCACACATAAAGGCCGCCGGCAGCAGCCGCAATCACTACAAGCGCTGCCAAAATGCCGATATACCCCTTCAGGCTGCCGCCTGAAGCATACCTTGAATTGCCTGCCATGTCACACCTCTTGTATCAGGAATAAGTACAACGAATCCACCGCGGCAATTTCCTTGAAACTGTGCCGCCCATGGACTCCTAACCTATTTATACGATTCAAAAGCCCTCAAAGTTGCAGATTTTGCGGAAATACGACAATATTAGGCCAAATGGGCCCATTCCCCGGCGTTAATCCCTCCGTTTCTTCCCTTGACGGCCTCCAATGCGGTTATTCTCGCTTTGCCTAAGCCGAGAAACGGACCGTCACTTCTGCCGGCTCCTGCGGCAAGTAACGGTCCGTTTCGCTTAGCGGTATGATTTGCGCGGCGTCCGCTTCAACTGCTCCTGCGGGGACGAATGCCCGGCGCTCCACGAGCCGGCACCTCTCTCTGCCGAGATCAGCGCCGCGGCCTCCTCTACATGTCCGAGAGCCAGGTACAGCTCCGGCATAAGCGCAATCTGCTCTTTGGGGGATCGGAACATCGCTTGATTCTCCCTTGCCTGTCAGATTTCGGCCAAGAATGCCTACATCCGATAGGATTCCCCAAAGCGCCCCGATTTACACCCGGTCAGGCATCCGCCGCGTCGCGTTACCCACGGCCCTGACTCTCGAGGATCAGCGTCACGGGGCCGTCGTTCACGAGCGCCACATCCATCATTTCGCCGAAGCGGCCCGTCTCCACATGCAGACCCTGCGCACGCAGAAGCTCATTGAACCGTTCATACAAAGGCTCCGCCGTTTCGGGGCGGGCAGCGGCCATGAAGTTCGGCCTCTTGCCCTTCCTGCAGTCGCCATATAAGGTGAACTGGGAGACGGATAAAATCTGTCCGCCTGTATCCAGCACCGACAGATTCATCTTCCCGCCTTCGTCCTCGAAGATGCGCAAGCCGGCCACTTTCTCCGCCAAGTAGCGGGCATCCTGCTCCGCATCTCCCTCCGCCACGCCTACGAGCAGCACAAGTCCGGAGCGGATGCTGCCCACGATATCGCCGTTTACGCTGACACTGGCTGCCTTGCTGCGCTGCAATACGACTTTCACTGGATGTCATTCCTCGTTTCTCACAACTTAATCTCGGTTCGTAAAGTCCGGCGAATAACACCCAGCCTGCGTCGGATCGGGGGATTCACTCGCTGCTGCCATTCTCCGTCGGCTCTCCGGCCTCTCGTTCGCCGGACTTTTATGCCTGCATAATCCGCTGAACGGAATAAACGTCCTTCACCCGCTTGATCTTCTCCACGACGGCATGCAGATGATCGATATTGCGGATAAGAATCGTCATATGAATCATCGCCATCTTGTTCTTGTCCGAGCGGCCGGATACCGCCGACAGCACCGTTTTCGTTTCCGAAACGGCCTGCAGCACTTCATTCAACAGTCCCCTGCGGTCATGGCCTGTAATCTCAATCTCGACATTGTAGTTGGCTTCGACCTGTTCAGCCCATTCCACATCAATGACGCGGTTGCCTTCATCACTGCACTCCGGCGAAGGGATATTCGTACAATCGGCCCGGTGCACGGAAACTCCGCGTCCACGGGTTATATAGCCGATGATGGCGTCGCCCGGCACAGGGTTGCAGCAGCGGGCGAACCGGACGAGCAGGTTGTCGACTCCTTTGACCCGTACGCCGTTCGTCGGCCGTCCCTTGCGTTCCTTGTCGATCGAAGGAGCCTTCATCTCCTTCACCTCGGAAGTCAGCTGCATCGCCTGCTGCTGTGCTTCCTCCGCTTCCTTCCGCACCTTCTCCGTAAGTCTGGTCACGATCTGCGCAGCCGTAATGCCCGAGAAGCCGACGGCGGACAGCATGTCCTCCACTTCATTGAAGTTGAACTTCTTGGCGACCTCCATCATCTCGTCGTCCTTCATCATCTGGGAAGGCTCGTACCCGAGGCGCTTCAGCTCGCGTTCGATCATTTCATGGCCCTTGACGACGTTCTCTTCACGGCGTTCTTTCTTGAACCACTGCCTGATCTTCGTCCGCGCGTGCGACGACTGGGCAATCTTGACCCAGTCCTGGCTAGGGCCGTAGGAATGCTTGGACGTCAAAATTTCGACGATATCTCCGGTGCTCAGCTTGTAATCCAGCGGAACGATACGTCCGTTAATCTTCGCCCCGATCGTCCGGTTGCCGACCTCCGTATGGATACGGTATGCAAAATCAAGCGGCACCGACCCGGCCGGGAGTTCGATCACTTCGCCCTTGGGCGTAAACACAAATACAAGATCGGAGAAGAAGTCCATCTTCAGCGACTCGACAAATTCGGAGGCATCCTCAGCTTCATTCTGCAGCTCGAGAATTTCCCGGATGAACTGCATCTTGTCCTCGTAGCTGCCGGACGGGACATTCGTGCCGTCTTTATAAGCCCAATGCGCGGCAACCCCGTATTCCGACGTGCGATGCATCTCAAATGTACGGATCTGCACCTCTAGCGGCTCGCCCTTCGGCCCGATCACGGTCGTATGCAGCGACTGGTACATATTCGGCTTCGGCATGGCTATATAATCTTTGAACCGGCCCGGCATCGGCTTCCACAACGTGTGGATGATGCCCAGCGTGGCATAGCAATCCCGGATATTGTCCACGATAATCCGCAGCGCCAGCAGATCGTAGATTTCATTAAACTGCTTGCTGCGCGCGGTCATTTTCTTATATATGCTGTAAATATGCTTCGGCCTGCCTGAAATATCGCCCTCGATGCCCATCTCGCTCAGCTTGTCGCGGACGTTATGAATGACATCGTTGATGTACTGCTCCCGCTCGGTGCGCTTCTTCTGCATCAGATTGACGATCCGGTAATACTGCTGCGGGTTCAGATAGCGCAGAGCGATATCCTCCATCTCCCACTTGATCGCCGAAATCCCGAGACGGTGAGCGATCGGACAGAAAATCTCCAGCGTTTCGTCCGCAATCCGGCGCTGAGCCTCCTCGGATTGATGCTTCAGCGTGCGCATATTGTGCAGCCGGTCGGCGAGCTTGATCAAAATAACGCGTATATCTTGAGCCATAGCAACGAACATTTTGCGGTAGTTTTCGTTCTGATGCTCTTCTTTGCTTTTGAATTTGATCTTCTCCAGCTTGGTCAAGCCATCCACAATCATCGCACAGGTCGCCCCGAACTTGTCCCGTACGGACTCGAGCGAAACCGTCGTATCTTCCACGACATCGTGCAGAAGCGCAGCGATGATACTGATGGTATCCATCTGCATATTGACCAGAATCTCCGCTACGGCGAGCGGATGCAGAATATACGGTTCGCCAGACTTGCGCACCTGACCATAATGGGCTTGATCGGCAAATTCATAGGCTTCCCGAATACGCGCGAGATCCTGCTCTTTGATATATGTGGATGCCTTCTCAAGAAGCTGCTCTATCCCCATGGGTCTATCCATTCCCTTAATAACGATTTTAATCCATTATGCCCTTGAACTATGCCCTGCGTCAAGAATTTGCGGGACAAACCGACATATTGCGGCAAATATGCGGCAGATGACATTCCGCTCAGCCGTTTGCGAAACGCCCTCCCCCGCTTTAGCCCGCTACCAGAGCTCCAGCGCCGCCTTCACGATTCGTCTGCGTTCCTCCACATACCGGCGGATGACATCCCGTTCGCCTTCGAATTCGGCAAAGGTCCATTTCCGCTTCGCATCGCGTCGGACATGCTCCCGGATCGAGTCGTGCATCTCATGGGCCGCCGACATGATCCGTTCGGTCGTGAAGGCGGTTCGCAGCAGGCTGCGAAGCCTGCGCTTGTAAGCCGCACGAAGCTCCGGCACGCCGAGCAGCTTGCCCGTCAGCTCATTGTAGCCCTCGAGGCGGACAAGGTCGCTGCCGCACAGCTTGCCGTAGCAGTTGCGCCCCCAGCTCCCTTCGTAGTCCCACGGAATCATCCGGTACTTGTCCCGGGCGCCTGTCCTCGTCCTGCCGCTGTATAGCGCATAGTTATGCACGAACCCGTCGTAATTGCCGGTCAGCACCGCTCCGGCCAGCCAGCGCATATAGTTATCCGTATCCAGCAGCTGTCTGATGCTCCGGGCTTTCCCCGGGCGAGCGGCGCCGATGCGGCGGATAAACAAGGCCAGCTTGCGGCTGTCCGCTCCGGTCCCAAGCTTGCGCTGGTACCCGCTCAGCAGAGAAGTTTTCCGCCTGCCCGCCTCCGTCCGCAAACTGAAATTCGCGCGATCGTCCACCGCGTAGAACAGCGCCTTCGCCTTCAATCCTCTGCTGCGGAAAAACGCCCGGTTCACCCCCTCGATCTCCAAATAAACGCCCAGCGGCTCCCCGTTCATCACGAGCAGGCAATGCCGGGCTTTCGGGCTGGGCACTCCGATGCGATCGAAGAAGCTGAGCGAGAGCCTGTTCCGCAGCAAGGACGGGTCTTCGTATTCCGCATTGAAATGTCGGGTTCGCGCTCCAGCCCGCACTTCAAAAGACCGTTTGGGATAGGCGCGCGTGTGTCCTCCGCGATAACGGAGCCGGATAGGCATCCGCTTAGCGCCCTCATTCATTTCGGCTGCGACAAACCGGTCGCTCCAGAGATTTTGCTTCAACTGGTTGAGCTGACTTTCCACGATCACAATATGTCTTTGCGGGATATGTGCCATGTCCCGCCGCCCCTTCCATCCTCTCGCAAGATTTGGTCTCCGCCAATCGGATGACGGCTGCCAATCGTGCTATGAGGGCCGCCTTCCGGGCGAGCACCGCGCTTGGTCCATCTCCGCCACTCCCACCTTATGCGCGAATTCTCCATCGGCGACGGCTGCAGCCCTCCGCTTCTCCCCAGGCTGCCCAGCCTCGCTGCGGGCAGTTGGTCGTTCGCGGATGTTGCCGCACCGCTGGATGATTGACCATACCGCAGGGACGAGGAGGTCATATACATAGAGTACGGGTTGATCCCCTGGAGCGAAGCCGATACCTTTCTGCTTGGAGTCAGGGGAGGCCGCTGCTTGCTGACGAAGCCTCAGGGCGCGGAAGGCAGTTGGCCACAGACCCTGGAAAGGAGCACATCCAATGGCTAGCAGCAAGAAGCTTACTAAGGTGAATCGTCCGCGGGTGGCAAGCCTGACGGGAGAATCCGAGCATGCCTCTCATCAAAGCGGACAGACAGGACATCGCTCCTCCTCGCTTGCCCATCGTTCGCCAGGCCATGCGCAGCGCAACGGCCAGCTTGCCCACCGTTCAGGCAGCGGGGAGCAGATGCTCTCCTTCGGGGAACAAGGCCTATGGCCTATGCAGCAGCCAGGCTTGCCGGAAACCTTGCCGCTCCCTGCAGTCGTTCAGCCGGAGGAGGATTGTCCGCCGGAGCCGCCCGGCCATAGAGGCGGGACAGGCGGCGGCGGTTCGAAGCCGCGGCATCGCCGTCATCCCAAAGGGTGCAGGCGGATCTGCCGCTGCGTGAAGCCAGCGGGCTCACGGACGAAGAGACGTACCGGCGCGGCAACGAGGCGAACCGGTACAGGTACAGGCAGCGGAACGGCAAGAAGGAGGACGGGTGGCGCGACAGGCGCACATCGAGGCTGCGGCTGTGCGCCCAGACGCATAGGCTTGCGCCCAGGCTGTAAAAGATGCGGCTTCTCGCCTCTCCGAGGTCTAAGTCCGCTGGGCAGACGCAGCTGCGGATGCCGCAGAAGCAAGTCCAGATAAGAAGTTCCCGGGATAGGCGAAATGCACAAAGAACCGTCAGGCTTCCTAGCGCCGAACGGTTCTTTGTGTTGAAAACCTTGATGGGCTTGCAGCAAAAGGCTTAATATTTCACCAGAGAGAGCACCTCGACGCCGTCCAGCTTATCCCGGCCGTTTAACTCCGCCAGCTCGATCAGAAAAGCTGCGCCAATGACTTCGCCGCCGAGCTGCCTGACCAGGTTGATCGAAGTGGCGATCGTGCCTCCGGTAGCGAGCAGATCGTCGGCAATCAGCACTTTCTGACCCGGAGAGATCGCATCGGCGTGCATGGCCAGCTTGTCATTGCCGTATTCCAGGGCGTAGTCAGCTTCGATGGTTTCCCCAGGCAGCTTACCGCTTTTCCGGATCGGAATAAAGCCCACGCCAAGCGCCACAGCCAGTGGAGCCCCGATGACAAAGCCGCGGGCTTCAGGTCCGGCGATGCAATCGATATGCTTGTCCTTCAAGCGTTCCGCAAGATCGGCAATGACCGCGCGGTACGCCTCGCCGTCCTTCAACAAGGTGGTAATATCTTTGAAGCTGATGCCGGGCTGAGGGAAATCGGCAATTTCCCGAATATAAGATTTGTACTCCATGAAGTAATCTCCTCCAAATTAAGTTGCCTTCCATTGTTGCCTGCCAAACTCAGGCGAATCGCTCCAATAGCTCCTTGGCCGAGGAGTACAGCAGAGTTTGTTCAACTTCCGGCCGCCTCATTCTGGCTTGATACAGCGAGGACGTCGACAGCTCGCGCTTCGCGGCGGCCGGGACGAGCTTGTAGCCTCCTCCGGGCGTCCTGGCGGCAATCCCCAGCTCGGCAAATACCTCCAGCATAAAGCTGACCAAGGAAGGCGATAAGCCGGTGCGATTGGCTACGGTCTGACAGAAGCCTGCGCCGGCAGCGTCCTCGCCCGTCTTCTCCAGCATGGCGACGGCCCCGTAGACGGACTTGAACATATCCCGCCCCGGCATTATCCCGGCTTGGCGGTCATTCTCCGTTTCCCCAAACACGGCATAATAACGTCTTACAGAGCGGGCCAGCTCGGACAATGCCTCGATCTGCTCCAGTTTGTCCGGGACGTTGAAGACGATAATATCCTCCGCTTCGGACAGCGCCGACGAGCGAGCTTGTTCCGTATGCGGGTGAATGTCCAGATGAATGTCCATTGTCCAGATCGCCGTCTCCGCTGCGAAGGGCCTTAGCGCGGGGGGCGGTATACGGCCGAAGACGACAATGGCGGGAGGCGTCTTGCTGCCCGCTTCGCCCGGAGGCTTGCGCTTGCATTTATCCAGCAGCTCGGCAACCCTGCGCTCGGGCTTGGTCGCTCCGCGCCAGTCGAACAGCTGGACCTCGCCAATACGCAGGTCCTGGATCAACAGCTGGGGCCGGCGGATTCCGTTCCATTCGTTGACGGACAACTCGCCCAGCACATCAACTTTCGCCGACGGAGAGATCCACTCCGAGAGCGCCCCCTTGCCGAAGCCGATCGCCTCGATGCTCGCGCCTTGATCCGTTAGCGTCAGCTTCAGATGATTCCTCTCCTTGCCGATCGTCCTCATCTCGCCGAGGTTAAGGCCGGTAAGCATGATACGAGGGACGGGATTGCCCATGCCGAACGGCCCGAGCTGTTCCAGCTGTTGAATATTTTCGAGCGTAAGCTCCTCCGCCGCACAGATCAGATCGGCCTCAATCTTGGGGATCAAGTCCTCGGGACCGAGCCACTGGCGGGCCAGCTCGTTCAGCTGCTTCGCGAGCTCCGGCAGCGAGCCTCTCTCCACCGTCATCCCTGCAGCCATCTGATGTCCGCCGAAATGATCGAGCAACCCATGACAATGCGTCAAAGCCTGGTACAGGTCAAAACCCGGAATGGACCGTGCCGAGCCTTTGGCCATGCCCGTCTCCTTGTCGATGCCAAGCACAATCGTCGGGCGATAATACCGCTCTACCATCTTGGAAGCTACGATTCCGATAACGCCTACATTCCAATCCTCCTGCGCAAGCACAAGAACGTGGGGCGGGTCGCCCTTGTCGTCTTTCAGCTGCTCGGCCATGCCTGCGGCTTCCCGGGTCATATCGTCGACAATCCGCTGACGCTCCTTGTTCAGCGCGTCCAGGCTGTCCGCCAGCTGGTTGGCTTCCTGCTCATTGTCCGTCGTCAGCAGCTTGACAGCCGCATCCGCGCTCAGCAGCCGGCCGCTCGCATTAATTCTCGGCGCCAGGGCAAACCCGATATGCGTCGAATTGACTTCCTTCACGGCAACGCCGGCTACCTCCAGCAGCGCGCGGATACCCGCGTTCGTCGTGCCGCGCATCCGCTCGATTCCCCGCTTGACCATGACCCGGTTCTCGCCCGACAAATGCATCAGGTCGGCGATCGTGCCGATCGCCACATATTCCAGCAGCTCATCCGGCCAGCGGCCCAGCAGCGCGTGCGCCAGCTTGAAGGCAACCCCTACGCCGGCCAAATGCTTGAACGGATACGGGCAGTTCGGCTTCTTCGGATTAACGAGCGCGCAGGCTTCGGGAAGCTGTTCAGGCGGCTCGTGATGATCCGTCACTACGACATCAATGCCCAGCGAAGAGGCGTAAGCTATCTGTTCCACAGCGCTAATGCCTGTGTCGACGGTCACGATCAGGCTTACGCCTTGTTCCTTGGCGGCGTCGATGGCCCCGATATGCAGCCCATAGCCTTCCTGCACACGATGAGGAATATAATAGTCGAACCGGCAGCCAAGCTGACCCAGCAAGCTGACCATAAGCGAGGTGCTGCTTACGCCATCGGCATCATAATCGCCGTAAATCCGGATTTTCTCGTCAGTTTCAATTGCCCGGCGGATGCGCGCCACCGCCTGCTCCATGCCGTCCAAAAGGAACGGATCATGTGCCTGATCCGTTCCTCCGTGTAAAAATTCAGCCGCAAGCCCGACATCCGTAAATCCCCGAACCGCGAGCAAGCGCGACAGCAACGGAGAGACGTTTAATTCCTTCTCAAGCACCTGGGCCTGGGCCTCGCATTCTTCCGCTTGGCCGACGGTCCATCTTGCTTTTCCTTGCAGCATCCGGTAAAGCCTCCTTATGAATTGCCCTTCTGTCAATGAAGCAGCGTAGGCATGTCATCATGCTCCACATTCCCATGCTTGTACGGATAGCCGGGATCATAGGGAAACACCTGCACCATGACATCGGTCACGTGAATAAATCGCTTCATCAAAACCTGCTTGACCGTCTTGGCAATCTCATGTCCTTCATATATCGTGATCCGCGGGTTCACGCTTATTTTCACGTCGACCCGGACATAATGTCCTTCTTCCTTGGCCTGCAGATCGTCGATCGAGATGACCCCCTTAATGCGCTGGACCGTTTCCAGCAGATCCTGGGCATCCTCCTGATGCAGCGTTCTCGGCTGAGTGCGCTGCGCTCCGCTCAATAAAAGACGGTAGCTTCTCCCCATGACGGAAGCCGCAATAATGATACCCGCCAACGGATCAAGCATGTACAAGGCGGGAAGACCTGCGTAGCTGGCAGCCCACGAGCCCGAGATGCCGATACAGGCTGCGAGCGATGCGAGCAAATCGCCTCGCCGTCCAAGAGTCGCCGGGGAAATCTGCGATCCGCCCGTTTGGGAAGCGACCCGCCGCTGATACTGGGCCCATAATTCCTGTACGATGATGGAGCTTACGATAATGATAAGTGCGGTCATTCTCGGGGGATGCTCGACCCCCTGCAGGATCGACTTGACCGCTGTGACAGCGATTTCGACGCTGCCCACCATAAACAGTACGGCCAGCAAAATCGTCGCCACCGGGCTCAACCCGGACTTCGAGATGGGGGAAGCCTCCCGGGAAGATGCGGTTCGACCTTCGTTCATGGCGGCTATCGCGCCTACGGCATGAGCCCCCGTATATAGAGCGTCGGCCAGCAGCGCCTTGCTTTGCGCCGCCAATCCGAACACTCCTTTCACCACCGCCAATGCCAGTTGAAACCCGATTCCCGTCCAGGCGCCTGCCGCCTGCTTGTACCTATCCTCAGTCATGGAGCCACTCCTCTATGAAAAGTGATATCCGCCCAGCGGTGAAAAAGAGAGAAGCCGCCGCATATGGGTTGACGCGACGGCAAGAGTATGTTTGCTTACGCAGCGGCCTTTTTCTTCGAACCCAGCGCTTTGTTTTTCAATTCGTACCAGAGCGGACCTGCAATACAAATGGATGAATAAGCGCCGCTGGTCAAACCGATGATTTTCGCAAGCGCGAACAGCTTGATAGCCGGGCTGCCGAAAATCAGCAGACACACCGCTGCGATCAGAACAGTAATAACTGTATTGATATTCCGTTTCATGGTTTGCCAGATGCTGTCATGCAGCATATTGGACAAATCCTCCGTCGTTTTCAGTCTGGCAAAACGGAGATTTTCCCGGACCCGGTCGAAAATAACGATCTTATCGTTGATGGAATACCCGATCGTAGTCAGAATCGCCGCCATAAACGGAAGATTGACCTCCATCCGGAAGATGGCGAAGAAGCTGATGACGACAAAGGCGTCATGAAGGATCGCGATAATGGAAGCGAGCGCAAAGCGCCACTCAAAACGGATCGTCACATAAAGCGCTATCGCTACGCTCGCCACCCCGATAGCCAGCAGCGCCTTGTTCTGCTGCTCGATCGCCATGTCCGGGGTCACCGTATTCACTTCCTGGGAGACAGTGTCGCCATACGCTGCGATAAAGCCTTGCTTGACCTTCAGGACGGTAGCATCGTCCAGAATGTCACCGAAGCGAACCGACAGTCTTGTCCCATTTTCGCCGCCCAGCGTAATCGTCTCCGGCTCCGCGCCGCTTGCCTTCAGCAGCTCCTCGGCCTTGGCCTTGTCGAAGGACTGTGATGCCGAGATGTCCATCGACGTCCCTGCGCGGAAGTCAACCCCGTAGTTCAGACCTTTCCAGGACAGCATAATTATGCCGAGCAAGCAGATAATCAGAGATACGGCATAAAAGTATTTCCGGTGCTTGACGAAATCGAAATAGTTTTTAAAGTAATCATGGGTATTGGTTACATGTTTGGTTTTAGAGTGCACTTATTTCCGACTCCTTTACGCCAAAGTAAGAAGGCTTCTTGAATACATTGGCGCGAATCAGCAGGATAAGCAATAGCCGCGCGAAGAAAATGTTGGTTACGATACTGAGCGCAATACTTAGCATATTGGTCAGCGCAAAGCCCCGGATCGCGCCGTTCCCGATGTAGAAGAGCACCGCACCGCAAATGATGTTGGTGATGTTCGCATCCATAATCGTACGGAACGAATGCTTGGAGCCCGCCTTGAGCGACGACAGAATGCTCTTGCCGCTGCGGATCTCCTCCTTGATGCGTTCTGCTGTAATAATGTTGGCGTCAACCGCCATCCCGACCCCGAGAATAAAGGCGGCAATACCCGGCAGCGTCAGCGTGGCATTGACCAGCTCGAAGACGAGCAGCAGCAGCCAGGCATACGTGATGATGGAAATCGCTGCGACCAGTCCCGGAATCCGGTAGAAGAACAGCATAAACAGCAAAATAAGGACGGAGCCGATCAGCCCGGCCTTTACCGTCTGATGGAGCGATAACAAGCCCAGCGTAGCGCCCACGCTCTGCGTATATTTTTCCGTCAGCTTGAGCGGCAGCGCTCCGAGATTGATCGTATCGGCCAGCTTCTTCGCTTCATCGTACGTGAAATTGCCCGTTATCGTCGCCTTGCCGTCCGGCAGCACCTCTTGAATCCTCGGCGCCGACAGCAGGGTCTCATCCAGATAGATGGCCAGAGGTTGTCCGAGCAGCTTTTCCGTCACCTTGCGGAACTTCTCTTTATCCTTTACTTCGATAGCGATCATCGCGCGATTCGTCTGATCGAACTGTACGGTTGCCGCTCCTTCGACGAAGTCGCTGCCGAGCATTTCCTTGGTCCCGTCCGGCCCGCGGAATGTGAGCTCCGCCGGTTCTTTAATGACCTTCCGAACTTCCTCTTCATTGCTAACCCCCGGGAATTTCACACGGATGCGATCCGTTCCCTCTGTCGTGACTTCCGGTTCTGTGACCCCCAGCGAGTTGGCACGCTTCTCCAGACTGATAGCCGTCTGGGTGAGCGAATCCTTGTTCACCGTCTTGCCGGCTTCGATAGGCTCCGCCACGTACAAAATTTCGAAACCGCCTTTCAAGTCGAGACCCAGCTTGACGTTTTTGACCAGCTCAGGGCTCGACAGCCCGATCGAAGTAAATACGATCAGGATGATCGCTAGAAAAGCAACGATGCGTTTGATGTCCATAAGGATCTCCTTCCACACTCAATAGTCCTATTATACCCACCTGCGAAAATCGAGTCAATTTGCCTTTTTGACCCATGAAAACCAGATTATCCGCGGATGCGCGCCTGCCGCTTCTCAAAATTATGCCTTTCTGTATTCCCTCCATTGCATGCTATACGATTTAGAGAAAATTTCCCGCATGCTTCGTTCCGTTCTGTTCTGTAGAAAGTTAAAAATTCCGGCTACGCCAAAAAAAGATACAGCGCCTTCTCATTTTTGAAGGACTGTACCTTTATCTAAAGGGGGAATGTTTCAGCGGCTTCTTACCTGAGGCCGGAGTCCTTGTACGCGCTCATCGCCACCCAGTTCATAAAAGAAGTTACTTTAAGCGACAAAATATCATTCACGATCCGGTGGAGCGCAGGAAGCCCTTGCTTGCGGTATTTATCGCTGACGCACTCCCATACTTCCGAGCCCGTCACATATTCGTAGCCCAGCATGTGGAATTCCTGAGCCTTGCTTGTACAAATCTCTTCAATCATCATGCTCAGCTCTTCGCCGCTCATCACGGGCTCTTCTTCCTCTGCGTCGTGCTGCTCGTCTTCCCGCCCTGAGCCGGCCTCCAGCACGAAAACGGCGGCTGCCGCGGCCGCGGCAGCCTCAGCATGTCCTGCAGTCCCGGCCTCCGAACCGTCCTCGCCATCGTCCGTCTCGCCTTCGCCGCCCGCTCCGTCCCTATCCTCTTCACCGTCTTGTGACGCAGCCTCGCTCTCTTGAACCGGGAATTCAGGGAAACCCGCATCCGGCTCCGCCGCATAAAAACGCTCCATATAAGGAATCTCGGCTTGCGAGTCCGCCGGCTTATCCGGCAAAGCATGGTCCCGTATCTGATCTGCATCCGCTGCCGTCAACGAGACAGCCTCCTCGCGATCTTCCGTCTGAATCAACCTGTCCGTGTCGTGCTGATCATCCGTCTGATGCAATCCGTCAGTCCGATGCGAAGCCTCCGTCTGAAACAACTCACCCGCTTCGTGGCGGTCATTCGTCTGATGCAATCCCTCTGCCTGATGCGGCTCTTCGGTTTCCTGCAGCTCGCAGTCCTCATGCTTCCCGGCTGCCGCTTCCGCCGCTCCAAGGTCTGCTTCATGCCCCGGATCTTCATCTGCCGACCGCCGCGGCGCCCCCATCTGTTTGCCGTCGTCCCCCATGCGTTATCCCTCCCGATGCGAAGCCGTTCTGTGCTTGTGCTGTATGTATTCGCTGCTGAGCGCGAATCTCCTGCTTGGCGGCCAAGCAGGGCTTGTATAAAAATGTGTGCATGCTGTCCCACTGGTCCCGCATATCCATTACTATACTCCAGCCGTGAGAAAAGAGGTTATCCCCTTGACCAAACAAACCTTCATCAAAGGAACAATGATTCTTCTCGCCGCCGGTATTATCAATCGCATCCTGGGCTTTATTCCGCGCATGGCCCTTCCCCGGGTTATCGGAGCGGAAGGGATCGGCTTATATCAGATGGGCTGGCCGTTTCTCGTCGTTATTCTAACGGTCGTCACGGGCGGCATTCCCGTTGCGGTGGCCAAGCTGGTCGCGGCGGCCGAGGCGGAAGGCAACGAAGCGCGTGTCCGGAGCATATTCCGCATCGCCCTTACGCTCGCCGGCACCCTGGGGCTTGCGTTCACCGGGATTATCCTGTTCGGCGCGCGGTGGATCACCGACCATCTGTTCACCGATCCTCGGGTGTATTACACCTTTTTATGCATGACGCCCATCGTTCCTTTGGTGGCCGTATC
Source organism: Paenibacillus sp. cl123 (assembly GCF_900101595.1). Taxonomy (GTDB): domain Bacteria; phylum Bacillota; class Bacilli; order Paenibacillales; family NBRC-103111; genus Paenibacillus_G. Next base: position 11,628 of record NZ_FMYY01000035.1, on the reverse strand, counting down.
CTCGGTGTACAGAGGTTATTTCCAGGGTAGGCAGAACATGATCCCGACAGCGCTCTCCCAAGTCACGGAGACGCTTGTACGGATCGTCACGGTGCTTGCTTTCGCTTACATGATGCTTCCTTACGGCATCTCTTATGCCGCGGCGGGAGCCATGGTCGGCGTGCTGGCCGGAGAGATCGCGGCGATGCTTGTGCTGCTGCTGTTGTACAAGCGTGACTTCAAGCAGCAAAAGCCTGCAGCTTCCTTATCGGCCGCGCAGACAAGCAGCAAGCGAAAGCCCGCCTTCGGAGGTCCCTCCAACTTCAAGCAGCTGCTGCGGCTTGCTCTCCCCGTGACCGGCAGCAAGCTGGTGGGCTCCGGCTCTTATTTTCTCGAATCGATCCTGATCGTGCAAAGTCTGGCCGCCGCCGGCGTCGCAACCGCCATGGCTACCGCCCAGTACGGAGCGCTGCAAGGAATGGTGATTCCCGTTCTGATGCTGCCCAGCGCGCTCACTTATTCGCTTGCCGTCTCCTTGATCCCTTCGCTTTCCGAAGCCGCGGCCAAAGGAGATATGAAAACCATCCATATGAGACTCCACCAGTCGCTCCGGCTGGCGCTTGTGACCGGCGCCCCGTTCTCCATCCTCATGTATGTGCTGGCCGAGCCGATCTGCACTTATATGTATGCCCAGCCAGAGGTAGGCGCCATGCTGCGTCTGATGGCTCCAGCAGCTTTGTTTATTTACCTGCAGGCTCCTCTTCAGGCGGCGCTTCAAGCGCTGGATAAGCCGGGGGCCGCGCTGATCAACACGCTTATCGGCTCTGCGGTCAAGCTGTCTTTGATCTATTGGCTGGCAAGCCGTCCCGAATTCGGCATTTTGGGGGCTATCGTCGCCATCACGGTCAACATTATGCTTGTCACCATCCTGCATGGATACAGCGTAGCCAGACTGCTGCAGTTCAAGATGTCGGGACTTGACTTCGTAAAGGCCGGTATCAGTATGGCCGGCGCAGGTCTCGTCAGCGCGCTGCTTATGAAGTCGCCCTGGATTGAAGACGGCTTGAGCCGTTTTCTGGCCGCGTGCGCAGCCGGCTTTATGCTCTATTTGGTTTTGGCCCTGCTGACACGGCTGATCGACCGCCAAGACTTCTTCCGGATTTTGTGGCTGAGCAAAAAATTTGTGAAGTAGCCCGCCGGCCGCTTACCGGTTTTTATCGATAAACCATTTGCCCCGATGATCGACCGAACAGAAAAAAACATCCTTGAAGTCCTTGATTCCTCTGGCCCGCAGCTCCTTTTTCAGCCAAAACCGGGTTTGGCCAAGCTTGCTCAAGCTCTCCTCCTGCACTATGCCGTCCATAATCAGCGGAAGCGGCAGCCCTTCGTACCGGAAGGCCCGCTTCGGCTCAGACGAATCGCTTCCATTCGAGGCTGCAGGCGTTTCTTTGGGCTTGACCGTCAGCTTGCCCGACGTTTCCAGGATAGCGAACTCCACATCGGCCGGATTCATGACTTTATTTTCCCTCAGCTGAAGAAGCAGATCGTCCAGGTTGTACCGCTGCCGGGCCATCTCCTTGCGGTTGAGCTTGCCGTTTTCGATCAACGGAGCCTCCCGGCCTTCGATCCAGCGGCGAATTTTTTCATTTTTCAGCGAGACATAGGCGATCAGAATTTGTACGGCGACCAGCGTGACCATCGGCAGAAGCCCCTCGATCATCGGCTTGCCGACGTCCTCAAGCACGAACACGGCGATTTCCGCGATCATGATGGAGATGACCAGATCGAATATCGACAGCTTGCCGATTTCCCGCTTGCCCATGATGCGCATCGTCAAAAACACGATGATATAAACCAGGATCGTTCGCAAGAACAAAGTCCACAGCTCCATGAGACATGCCTCCCGCCTGTCGGTTTATTCACGTATTCTGGCCTTGGCCGGGATTCGGCATTCGGGTGAAATGTTGGTAACCGGACTTGTACTATTCCCGCAGGCAAGCCCATACAATGAAACATGATGATATGGAGGAGGTTCCCGGTCCTATGAGTCGTTCGCCGCTTTTATCCGGCTTGATGCTTTCCGCCGGCGTCGCGCTTATCGGTACGCTGCTCGCTTCGCTTCTCATGCTCGGCACCGGCTTGTCTGAAAATTCCTGGCTTGCGGTCACCCTGATCATCCACGGGCTTGCTTTGACAGCGGGAGGATTCGTAACCGGCAAGCGCAGCGAATCCAAAGGCTGGTACCGCGGCGGCTTGCTTGGCATTATGTATACCTTTGTCGTCTGGCTGATCGGCTTCCTGGCCTATGACAGCAGCATAACCCGCGAGCTGATGATGATCGCCGGGCTTGCGCTTGCAGCCGGAGCATTCGGAGGGATGGTAGGCGTCAATGTCAAGAAATAACCCGCCGCCCACATCGAATAAGCTGCCGGCTCAAATACCGAAGCGGATACGCGGCGGAGCATCCGGCCCTATACGCAGAGAAGACCTGTACCTGCGGAAATTCGCAGATACAGGTCTTCTCTTTGGCAAGCCGGCCGAAGCGCCGGTCAGCGCAGTTATTCTGAAGAGGATTGAACCGCATTGATGGCGGAGCGTTCGAAGGTGAGCTTGGTCACGTCGTTGACTCTCAGGATGACCGTATCGTCCGTCAACTCGAGAATAGTGCCGTGAAGGCCGCCGATCGTAGTGACCTTGTCCCCCTTCTTCAGGTTGCCCAGCATCATGTTCCGCGTCTTCTGACGCTTCTGCTGCGGACGGATCAACAAGAAATACAAAACCACGAACATAAGAACGAGCGGCCCGTAGGTCATCAAATAACTTTCGATGCCGGCCGGAGCCTGTTCTGCCGTTGCCAAAAACATAAACGATTCCTCCCTTTTTGAATAACAGCTCTATATAATGGTTGATTAGAACCCTTTGCTATGCTCGTCAATCCCGTAGCGGGCGAAAAACTCATCCCGGAAATCAAGCAGCCTGTCCTCGCGGATCGCTTGACGCACGCCGCGCATCAGCTCAAGCAGGAAGTGCAAATTATGGTAAGTGGTCAGCCGGATGCCGAACGTCTCATCCGCCTTGATCAGATGCCGGATATACGCACGCGAATAGTTGCGGCATGTATAGCAGCTGCAAGCCGGGTCGAGCGGACCGAAGTCCTCCGCATACTTGGCATTGCGCACCACCAGTCGTCCTTCGCTCGTCATCACGGTGCCGTTGCGCGCGATCCGGGTCGGCAGCACGCAGTCGAACATATCGACCCCGCGGATCGATCCCTCGACAAGCGCATCCGGCGATCCGACGCCCATCAGGTATCTCGGCTTGTTCGCCGGAAGCAGCGGAACGGTGTAGTCCAGCACTTCCAGCATCAGCGGCTTCGGCTCGCCGACGCTCAATCCTCCAATAGCATACCCCGGGAAATCCATGGAAGTCAACTCGGCCGCGCTCTGCTTGCGCAAATCCTCGTACATCCCTCCTTGGACGATAGCGAACAGTCCCTGATCGTGCTTGCGGCTATGAGCTTCGAGGCAGCGTGCCGCCCAGCGCGTCGTTCTCTCCAGCGATTGCTTCGCGTAGGCATGGTCTGCCGGATAAGGAGGACATTCGTCGAACGCCATAATAATATCGGACCCAAGCGCATTTTGTATTTCGATCGACTTCTCGGGCGAAATAAACAGCTTGTCCCCGTTCAAGTGAGAGCGGAACTGCACGCCCTCCTCGGTAATTTTCCTCATCTCGCTAAGCGAAAACACCTGGAAGCCGCCGCTGTCCGTCAAAATCGGCCTGTCCCAATTCATGAACTTATGCAGCCCGCCCGCGCGCTTGACGATGTCATGACCCGGACGGAGAAACAGATGATACGTATTGCTCAAAATAATATGGGCGTCCATCTGCTTGAGCTCTTCCGGACTCATCGTCTTCACGGTCGCCTGCGTGCCTACGGGCATGAAAGCAGGGGTTTCTATCGTGCCGTGCGGCGTATGCACTAGCCCTAGTCTTGCGCCGGACTGCTTGCAGGTTTTAATAGGTTCGTAAGTAATAGCCATTCGGGGTCACTTCCTTTAATAGATAAACATGGCGTCGCCAAAGCTGAAAAACCGGTATTCCCGCTCGACGGCTTCCTTATAGGCAGCCAGCACCCGCTCGCGGCCAGCCAGCGCGCTGATAAGCATCATCAGCGTGGACTTGGGCAGATGAAAATTCGTAAGCAGCGCATCCACGATACGGTACCGATAGCCGGGATAGATGAAAATGCCCGTCCATCCGCTGCCCGCCTCCAGTGTGCCGTCCTCCCGCGCCGCTGTTTCCAGCGTACGCGCGCTTGTCGTTCCGACCGCGACCACACGGCCGCCCCTGGCTCTCGCCTCATTGATTTTCCGCGCCGTCTCCGGGGTTACTTCATAATATTCCTCGTGCATGTCATGCTCTTCGATCGTATCCGCGGCGACGGGACGAAAGGTCCCAAGCCCCACATGCAGCGTAACATACGCTAATTGTATACCTTTTTGTTCCAGCCTATGCAGGTATTCCTCCGTAAAATGAAGCCCTGCCGTCGGGGCCGCCGCCGAGCCTTGATGCTTGGCGTATACGGTCTGGTAGCGTTCTCTCTCCGGCAGCTGCTCCTTGATATAAGGAGGCAGCGGCATATGGCCCAGCCGGTCCAAAATTTCATTGAAAATGCCTTCATACGAGAAGCGGAGCACGCGCGTTCCCATCTCGCCTTCCGATTCCACAGTCGCCGTCAGCAGCGGTTCTTTCCCGCCGTCCTGCCCGTCATCGGAATTTCCGCCAAATTGTATACGGGCTCCGGCCCGCAGCCGCTTGCCCGGACGAACAAGCGCTTCCCAGGCATCGCCTTCCAGCTGCTTTAACAGCAGCACCTCGGCTTTTGCCCCCGTATCCGGCTTCACGCCAAAGAGCCGGGCTGGAATTACCCTCGTGTCATTGAGCACGAGCACATCCCCGGCTTGCAAATATTGCTCCAGCTGCTCGAACCCATGATGCCCGATCTCCCCGGTGCGCTTATCCAGCGTCAGCAGCCGGGACGCTGTGCGGTTTGCCAGCGGCGTCTGGGCGATCAAGGATTCAGGGAGCTCGTAGTCAAACAAATCGACTTGCATGGATTGTTCTCATTCCCTTGGTTTATATAGTTCGCCTCAGCGCGCGTCAGGCCCGCAGAAGAGCCCGCCGCGCGTCACATGGCGACGGATCATGGCGCTGACTTGGTCAATGCAACGCCCGTGTAATAGGTTTTCAGTATATACGTGTAATCATGGCCGAGCTCGGCTAATCCTTTGGCGCCCCACTGGCTCATGCCAAGCCCGTGGCCGAATCCGCTGCCAGTGAACACAAACTGCGGCTTGACCGATACGGCTTTCACCGTTCCGTCTCCGCTCAAGGCGAAAAACTGCTCCGGCTTATAAGCCTGAACGGCCCCCGAGCCGCCGGCGACATACAAAGGCTGGCCCGAGCTCCCGTCGCGGGATGCTCCTCCGGCTCCTTGTATAGTATAGCGTCCCCATTCCTCAATTTCAAACCGGGTGCTCGGCAATCCGCCAAGAAGAGACCGCAGCGCATCCGGATAAGACGACTTGACTGCTTCTCCGTTGACGGATACCTCCAGCGCTCTTCCCGACGGTCCCCGCTTGGAGACTTCCAGGCTGCGTACCCCGCCGGCTGCGCTTGCAGGGAGCGAGCCTCCGAGCAACTCCTTCAGCTTGGCTGCGTCATAAGGTCCGCGTATCCAGGAGTATGCATTTGACTCCATCGTCTCGCCGATAACGACATAACGGCTGCCGGCCTCGGTCTTGGCTATCGCCGGGTTGGCCGTATTATCGACGTAGGGAGCCGAGCGGATGTTGACATCAGCCGCGTTCGCTTCGTAGATAGGGAATCCGGCCGCATTTTTCTGTCCGGTATCCTTGGCATAATCCGAATGAATATAACCGATGGCGCCGCTCGGGAGCACGATCCGGTACCAAAGCTTCTTGCCGTTCTGCGCGCCCTCATCGGGAGAGGGTACGCTAACCAGATAAGGTACGGGATTGCCCCATACTTCCGTGGAATCGGCCGTCAGTCCGCCTGCATTCGAGAAAAACAAAGGATCGATCAGCGCTCCTTTATAGGTCAGCACCTCGCCCCTGGTCGCGTCCACAGCCTGCTGAGCGGCGGGAAATTCAGCCTCGATGCCTTTATAGAACTGATCCAGCGTCGTATCGCTTACATGAGCGATCTCATATTTATTGCCCTGCTTGCCTACAAAGGTGCGGGCGGCGACCGCCTGCGCCTTCAAGGCTTCGATTGGCCACGAGGGGCTCAGCTCCGACCCGAGCACCGCATACAAATAAGAATCCATCGGCACTTCGTTAATGACAGCCAGCTTCCCGCCAAATGCCGACACCTCGATGCCGCCGCGGTAGGAACGGCCGGACCGCTCCGCGACCTTAACGCCCCCGCCTGCTCCGTTCGCCGGAAGGCTCCACAGCTTGGCGTCCCCTCCGGCGATCAAGGCGGCTGCGGCTTGCAAGCCCTGCTCGCCAGGGATAAGCTCCGACCTTTTCAGTACATAGGCCTGACCCGGAGCCACGTCTGACAGCTGTACGGCCGGCAAAGCCGCAGCTATCTTCGTGCGAAGCGAAGCCAGTCCGGCTTCATCCGCTTCTGCGCCGACGAATGCGGCAAAGCCGCCGGCCGTCACCGCCACATCGGCCTCGAAGCCTGCCTGCACGAGCGCCGCCGTCTGAGCGGCAGCCTCGGCCTCTGTAGCAAACATACCCGCATTCAGATGGCGGGGACCAAGCACCGCCCCTCCCTGGACGCCCTTCGCCGCTGCATCGGCGGCCGCCTGGTTGGCATAGGGGCCTTGATAAACCGTATACTGCTGTTTCCCCTGCTTGACTCTCGCTATAATTCCTGCATGCGTCCCCGCGGCTTTCAGCGTCTGGAGCTTGGCGGATGCGGCAGCCGAATCCGGGGTTACGAGCGCTTGTATATAGAAGCCGTCCAGGTAAGCCCGGACGGCTTCCTTGCCCTGGGCGGCATGAACGGGCTTCAGGCCGGACGCCTCGCGCAGGGCTACCGTCAGCCCGGACTCCGACGATAAAGTAACGGCGGATGCGCGGCTCGTGTAACGTCCTGTCTCGATAAATAATGCGACCCGGACGTTATCTGCAGGCTGCCGGGTTTCCGTAACAGCGGCAGCGTCCTTGATCGCTCCGCCACCCGGATTCGGGGCAGCCTCCGCCGCATATCCGGTCCCTGCCGGCCATGCGCCCGCGCTAAGCGCCGTCAGCACGGCGGTACAAACCGCCATATTCAGACTGAATTTATAACTTGATGTCTTCACTTGTATTCTCCTTCCCGGTTGACTTCAAGCCGGTTGAGTTAGTTCCGATTGCTGCCGTCTACGAACGCTTGGGCATGGGCAGACCCAGATGCCGGCAGGCGTTCTCAGTCACCATCCGCCCCCGCGGCGTCCGCTGCAGGAATCCGATCTGGAGCAAATAAGGCTCGTATACGTCTTCGATAGTCTGGCTCTCTTCCCCGATGGAGGCAGCGATCGTATCCAGGCCGACCGGCCCTCCCTGAAAGCTAAGGATGATCGCACGCAGCATCTTGTGGTCAATCTCATCGAGACCCATCGGATCGACCTGCAGGCTGGTCAGCGCCATGTTCGTAATCTCGCGGGTAATAATCCCGTCGCCCTTCACCTGGGCGAAATCCCGCACCCGCTTGAGCAGCCGGTTGGCGATACGCGGCGTGCCGCGAGACCGCAAGCCGATCTCGTAAGCGGCGTCTCCGATGATCTGCGCCTGCAGCAGATCGGCCGTCCGGCTGACGATATAGGACAGCTCGTCCACCGTATAGTACTCAAGCCGGCTCACAACGCCGAATCGGTCGCGGAGCGGAGCTGACAACAGCCCGACTCTTGTCGTCGCCCCGACCAGCGTGAACGGCGGCAGATCGAGCCGCACCGAGCGCGCGCTCGGCCCTTTGCCGATCATAATATCCAGCGCATAATCCTCCATCGCCGGATACAGCACCTCCTCCACCGTACGGTGGAGACGATGAATCTCATCGATGAACAACACATCGCCTTCCTGCAGGTTCGTCAGAATCGCAGCCAGATCACCAGGCCGCTCGATCGCCGGACCGCTTGTTGTCCGCAGGTTGACGCCAAGCTCATTGGCTATGATGTTGGACAGCGTCGTTTTGCCCAGCCCCGGAGGGCCGTAGAGCAGGACATGATCCAACGCTTCCTTGCGCATCTTCGCCGCTTCTATATAAATCTTGAGATTTTCCTTAGCTTGAGCCTGCCCGATATATTCGGCCAAATACCGCGGACGCAAGCTGAACTCCGCTATCTCGTCTTCCATCATCAGATTGGCCGAAATAATTCGTTCTTCCATGGGCGGATCTCTCCTTTCCTTATACTGGCATGCACGCTTCCCCTTGCCTGCGGACGGGACGCGGCTGCCCGTGCTGCGGCAGCCTCCTCCGCGTGATAGAGAAGCTCGGCCTTCTATGCCTCTCCCTGCTCGCGTGGCTCTCTGCCTCTAATTTTTAAAGGTGAACAAAGCCTGCAAAGCAAGCTTCATCACCACGTCGGTCGTCTGAAGTCCCGTCAGCTTCGGCTGAATAGCAGCGCCCGCCCGGTCGGCCTCCGCTTCCGTGTAACCGAGCGCCAGCAGCGCAGCCTTCGCCTCCGCCCAGGCCGTATCGTCGGACGGCATGTCGATCGGGATGCCCGTCGCCATAAAGTTCTCCCCTTCTACCGCCGCTGCATAGGCTCCAAGCTTATCCTTCAAGTCCAGCACCATACGCTGCGCCGTCTTCTTACCTATCCCGGGCAGCTTGGTCAGGAAGGATAAATTCTCCTGCCGGATCGCCGATACGATCGTCTCCGGACGACCGCCCGCCATCACGCCGACAGCCACCTTCGGGCCGATCCCGCTCACATCCAGCAGCAGCCGGAACAGCGACTGCTCCTCTCTCGTACGGAAGCCGAACAGCAGATGAGCATCCTCCCGCACATGATAGTGGATGTACATCGTCACCTCGGCTTCTTTCCCATCCTTGGCCCCCACCGCATAAGGGTTCGGCGTAAACACGCGATAGCCGACCCCCCGGACGTCCAGCACAACATATTCGCTCTCCCGATGAGCTACCGTTCCCCGCAAAAAATCGATCATCTTCTCGTAACTCCGTTCAGTTTGGATTGGAGCGCCGACGAATGCGCATGGCAGATTGCCACGGCCAGCGCATCGGCGACATCGTCCGGCTTCGGGACGGCCGACAGGTGCAGGAACATTTTGACCATCTCCTGCACCTGCTTCTTCTCCGCCTTGCCGTAGCCGACGATAGCCTGCTTAACCTGCAGCGGCGTGTATTCCGCTATCGGCAGCCCCTTCTGCACAGCGGCCAGCATCAGCACGCCGCGCGCCTGACTGACGGTCATCGCCGTCGTCACATTGCGATTGAAAAACAGCTTTTCGATGGCCACCGCATCCGGCTTGTACTTGTCAATAAGCTGCACCAGTGCATCGAATACCTGCTTCAGCCTCAGCCCGTCATCCGTGTGCGCTTCCGTCTGGATAGAACCGTACTGCACCGGCACCAGCTTATGTCCCTGCTTATCGATAAATCCGAAACCGACAATCGCGATCCCCGGATCAATGCCTAAAATACGCAATTCCCCGCAACTCCCCCGTACGTTCCCAAGCCTTGCGCCGCAGCCGGCGGCAGAAGGCGAACATATGTATTCACTTGTCATTATAGCAGAAACCTCGGGCGATGAACACGCGAAAGTACGCCGGCGGACGGCAAACAGCCCGCATAGGGATCGAACGCTTAAGTTCGTTATCCCAATGCGGGCTGCTGCCGCCGCTGATCTGCGGATGGCTGTGCGGACCGTCTCTATGGCTGGTTCGTCTGCCCCATCGTCTTCTCCGTTTCCTCCACTGCAAAATCGCTGAGTGTGGAGAGCACGCTGTTGTAGTCATCCAGATCGCGGATGCGTATCCCCTGGTACAGCTGGCGCACGGTTTCTCTGGGCAGGCTGCTTTCCAAATGTCCGATGTTCAATTGAAAAAATGTGCGCAGCACATTTTCGGAACCGGAGCCCGGTATCCCCTCGAACATCGACAGATTGCCTTTTGCGTCCAGACCGAAATAGGCATGCTCCTTGCAATCCGGCGACAGGTCGTCGATCGATTCCGTGAAGAAGACGGTTCCTCCTTCGCTCAGGCTGACGACCAGAGAAGGATGCTCTTTGTAATAAGCCAAAATTTCTTCGGCGCTCAGCATGCCGATTCTTAGAGTCTCTTCGCCGCAGACATAAGTCTTGCGCGAGAACGCCTCCCGCTCGCCTTCCATTCCCCGGATGAGGCTGCGCACCTCCTCCTCCGGCTGCTTGGCTTCAGCTGGCGTATGGCTGAATACCGCTTGACTTCGCTGCTGCAGCCATGTTCGCGTGTCGTCCGTCGTTCCCGGCGTCCGGGTCGCCCATGCCCATGCCGCAAGGGAGCCGAGCAGCAGCGCCAGCGTCGCAAGGTACAGCAGCCTTCGCTTCAGACGCAGCTTGCGTTTCCATTGTCTTCTCAGATGATTCCACCATTTGTAGAGCTTCATCAGCAATCCCCTCTTTATCTGCTCCAATGTTTTTACTATTTTTGCCATGGGTGTCGACGTTTATACGGAAACTGTGTATACTTGGACATATGGATTCATTGCAGCAGGGAAGGATGTTGACGAACCGATGCAGTCTCTTATAAAAGAAGTATGGGCATGGACCCGTTCCATCGCCGCGGCCTTTATTTTAACGATCCTAATCGGCATGTTTATTTTCCAGCCGACCAAGGTGCTGGGTCATTCCATGGACCCGACGCTTCACGACCAGCAGCGCATTTATGTATCTAAGCTATCCCACACTTTCCGGTACGCGCCGGACTACGGAGACATTGTCATTATCGACAGCCGGGTGGACCGCCCCCGGACACTGAAGGACGATTTGCTCGAGCACCCGCTGCTTCGCTTGATCAGCGGAGTGGATGACCCGAATATGTATGTGAAACGGGTGATCGGCAAGCCCGGCGATGTGCTGGAGATGAAAAATCAGCAGATGTACCGCAACGGGCAGCCTTTGGACGAGCCTTATCTGAACGAGCAAATGCAAACTTCCGCCCCCCAGACATGGACCGTTCCGGAGGATCACGTATTCGTGATGGGCGACAATCGCAACCATAGCAAAGACAGCCGCGCGATCGGCTTCATCCCATACAATCATGTGCTCGGCATCAAATTCTAGACTGCGATGCAGTCTTGCCGCCCACCGAATGTTCAAACAAGCCGACTCGCCTGGTATGACGCCGGGGCGGGTCGGCTTGTTTGGTTAGGCAAGTCCGCGAACCAAAGGCCGCTATAGCTTGATGGACAAGGAGCGAACATTAACCTAGCGGCCACTCCGACTTTGATTCCGTCTTATGTTCGACTTCGAACTTTGTAAGTTTTTTCGTACAACCATGATCCATTAGCGATGCGGCTACATCTATTTGTACGATTTTTTCTGTGAAAATACGTTAAACAGATGAGTGTGCGATTTTCTGTTTTTAGGCAATACAATGCCCGGGATCTCCATTTCAATGAGTCCATGTT
>NZ_FMYY01000010.1 GCF_900101595.1 Paenibacillus sp. cl123 | reverse complement strand
TACAAGAAGCTTAAATCCATTTCGAGGATCTCCACAGCCGCGAAATTTTTGTACCTCTTTTATGACATTAGGCCGAATATGTTTTTTATGTTTATCTACAAAAGCATCCCAGTGCCGATGCTCATCGAAAAATATTTGCTTTAAGATGTTCGAGTCCATACCTTTACCTTAACAGAAATTTAAATAAGGGGTAAGCTTCGCTCACCCCAAAACTTATAAATTCTTATATGTCAAAAAAAGAGGCGCCGAAGCGCCTCTTACTGCAATTTCTCATCTCCGGCACCCGTCCGGCCGCTTGAAAGGCGGAGGGGCGAGCGGATTTCATATATAAGGATGCTGGACGTTATTTGGCCAAGCTGCGCCAATGCACGACAAACTCACCCTCATGAGGAGCCGCTCCTCCTTCGAAGTGGCTGTGCTCCTCCATGGCATTCCCGCATTCGCATGACATCTGGTCGGCGCCGTAATTATCCGTCCCGAAGACGATTTGCTCCCGGCGATAGCTGCGGCGGCCCGGAACGACTTGATATTGTTCTCCGCATTGCAGGCAAGTAATCAAAAATCCGGCTGGCATCTGGCTTTCATCCTTTCGACCTTCTTGGATGTTTATGAATCTTGGCAGTCTTCTGCTGAACTGCCCGGCCTTAATCGAGAAAATCTTTCAGCCGCTTGCTCCGGCTCGGATGGCGCAGCTTGCGAAGCGCCTTGGCTTCTATTTGCCTGATGCGCTCGCGCGTCACGCCGAATACCTTGCCCACTTCCTCCAGCGTGCGAGTTCGGCCGTCATCCAGTCCGAAGCGCAGGCGAAGAACATTCTCCTCCCGCTCCGTGAGCGTATCCAGCACATCCTCCAACTGCTCCTTCAGCAGTTCAAAAGCGGCGGCGTCAGCGGGCGCCGGAGCGTCGGAATCTTCGATAAAATCACCGAGATTCGAGTCGTTTTCTTCGCCGATAGGCGTCTCCAGCGAAACAGGCTCCTGGGCGATCTTCATGATCTCGCGCACCTTCTCGACGCTCAGCTCCATCTCCTTGGCCACTTCCTCCGGCGTCGGCTCGCGGCCGATTTCCTGGAGCAGCTGCCTGGAGACCCGGATCAGCTTGTTGATCGTTTCCACCATATGTACCGGAATCCGGATCGTTCTCGCCTGGTCGGCGATAGCGCGCGTAATCGCTTGGCGAATCCACCAGGTTGCATAGGTACTGAACTTGAAGCCCTTGGTATGATCGAATTTCTCGACTGCCTTAATCAATCCCATGTTGCCCTCCTGGATCAGATCCAGGAAAAGCATCCCGCGCCCCACATACCGTCTCGCTATACTGACGACGAGCCGCAGATTGGCCTCTGCCAGCCTGCGCTTGGCCGCTTCGTCACCGGCTTCGATCCGCTGGGCAAGCTCAATCTCCTCTTCGGTGGACAACAGCTGCACCCTTCCGATTTCCTTCAGGTACATCCGGACCGGATCATTCGTTTTCAAGCCCGGAGGCAAGGAAAGATCATCGTCTACTTGAAACTCGTCAGACGGCTGCCCGCCGCGGGCCGAAGAAAATTCTTCGTCCGACTCGTCATGAATATCGATGCCGAGCTCTGATAAATGCTCAAAAAAATCATTGATTTGATCGGGATCTTGATCGTATGGCGAGAGCTTATCCATAATTTCTTTATACGTCAGGGAAGAGTTCTTCTTTCCCTGCTCGATAAGCTGCTCTCTGGCCTGCTCCAGCGTGATGTCTGTCTCCAGTTTGGTCTGTTGTTCGTTCTCCATCGATCTGCCCCCGTTTACAAGAGAATGGCTTGGTCAGCCCGTTGACTTATACTTATGAATATGCTATGATGAACATATATATCATCGGTATTTACCCTTTTTGCCTTCACTATCCGCCATTATATCATGTACGGATACATAAATCAACTGAATACTAACCGCTAACTAACGTAAGCCATAGTCTGCTTGAAGTAGATTATGGCTTTTTGGTTTGCGTCCCCCTGCCTCCGTTAGAGCGGCTAACACAAGCAACCGGTCCACCCTGTGCAGAAACACTGTTTTTTGCATCGTCATAAATGTGGATACATGATATAGTTATACCGGGCTTTTCAATCCTCGCGAATACATGCATGTGAAGGAGAGATCGAATTGGGATTCGGAACGTTGGCGCATACGGTCGGCAAACGGCCGCTTAAGGAGCTGGTGAATCAGCTGGCTTCGTATGATATTGATTTCGTTCAGCTCGCTTTGCAGAAGGCCATAGGAGATATCGACTTGACCCCCGGCAAGCTCAGCCCGGGACTTGCCAACTATGTGGCGGAGCAATTCGATCAAGCAGGCATTCGCATCGGCGTGTTGGGCTGCTACATTAACCCGATTCACCCGGACCCTGAGCAGCGCCGGATGGAGATCGAGCGCTTCAAGGAGCATCTTCGCTACGCTCGTGACTTCGGAACCTCCATCGTGGCGACGGAAACCGGGAATCTGGACACGTTCGCCGGGCTAGAGCCGGAGCATTATGAGGAATACGGCTGGAATGTGCTGAGAAGCACCGTCGAAGAACTGGCCGAAGAAGCCGAGAGATGGGGCGTACATATCGGCCTCGAGCCTGTAAGCGTGCATACGCTGTCCTCGCCTGCCAAGATGAAGCGCCTATTGGACGAGGTCCCTTCGTCCAACCTGGGAGTCGTGTTCGATCCATGCAATCTGATGGATCAGCATAATTTCGAGCGGCGCAACGATATCGTGGACGAACTGTTCGAGCTGGTCGGAGACCGGGTCATCCTTGCCCATTTGAAGGATGTCGTCTACCGTGCAGACGGACGGCCGACATCCGTGAAGATGGGACAAGGGCAGTTCGACATCGAACGCTTTTTCACAAAGCTGCACGCGCGCAAGCCATTCGTCGATATCTCCTTGGAGGATACGCAGGAGCAGGACTTGCCCGAAGTGCTTCGCTATGTAAGAGGCCTGAAGGACGCCGTCCGCAGCCGATAAAAGTATACCAGCAAGAAAAGAGCAGTCCGGTCCACTGGACTGCTCTTCTTTATGCAAAATATGAAGAGTGCGAGGGAAGCCTCCTGCGCCTCCCTGCATCATCGGCGCTGGGCTTCACGGCTCCTTCACCGCTAAGTTGCAGATGCCGTGCCATACAATCCGGAGTTGATCCTGTACCCCTCTCGTCCGTTACATTCAGAGAGGCGGAAGGGACGCGCCTCAGGCTCTCAACGTCCCGCAGCCCGTTCATCCTGGCTCGCCCAGCCTGATCTTGAGGATTAATGGCTCTTCGGTCAACCCTATGTCGTCCAAGCTCAAACCCTCCGCCTCGCAAGCCCCCGGGGGCAGGTAAACCTTGACCCGCTGTCCGCCCGAGACAGAGCGAAGCGCCGCCAGCAGAGAGCCTGTCCCGATATCCCATTCGAGTGTACAGAGGACGCCTCCCCTAGCCAGAAGAGGCCCCGCCTTCCCCGTCCTCCAGCGGTTAGGAAGCGCCGGCAGCAGATGCAGCTCGCCGGGCGCGGAGAACAGCAGCAGCTCCTGGACTGCCGCGCTCCAGCCCATATTCGCATCCAGCTGGACCGGCGCCCAGTCCATATCGACGCCGATCCCCATCCCCCGCCAATCATTGTGCAGTGTCATCAGATTGTTCATTACGCACGATCTGCTCAAAATCTCCAAGCATTCAAGCGCCGCATCTCCTCGGCCCATCCGGGCATAGTTGCCCGCCATATGAGCCAGCGACCAGCCGGACTGCTCCTTCAGGCCGATGATCAGCCGCTTCTCGATGGCCGTGACAAATGCCTGGAAAAGCTGAGGGTCGCTGCCGCGGGTCACCTCGATACCGGGAAAGATCGGATAAGCATGCGATTGATGCCGATGCCGGTAATTGTCCGTAAATTGCGGATGCATCCACTCCCTGACGGCTCCGTCATCGTTGATCTGGTAATCCGGAATCCGCCGCAGCATCTCTTTCCACTTCGGAATCTCTTCCAAGTACCGGCCGGCTTTCTCCGCTCCTTCCACCAGATGAGTCAGCAGCTCCTTGGCAATTGCGAAATCCATGGTCGCATTCACCGCGGTTCCCATCGAGGTTTTCGGTCCTCCCCAATAGTTGCCCGGCGTGTTTTCCGGTGAATTGGAAGGACTGCTTACGTACAGACCATCCTCGCCTATCACGAAGAAATCTTCATAGAACAGGGCGGCTTCACGCATAAACGGCAGCGCCCGCTCCCGCAAAAACTCCCGGTCCTGCGTATGCAGATAGTAATCGTAGTAATGCTGGGCGATCCATCCGGCCCCGCCTGTCCAATGGATGATATGGGGCGAGAGATGCTTGAGCAGACCCGAATCCGGCGCGGTAGGAGCCGGTATCCAGATGCCCCGGCAGCCGTATAGCTTCCTGGCATTGGTCCGGAAATCCTCCATATGCCTGTCCATATAATTGAAGACAGCCGGCAGCAGCTCGGGCATATTGCCCGACAGCGCCTGCCAGTATATCATTTGCATGTTTTCATTGACCATATGAAACGCCCAGACCGCATCGTAATCCCCGCACCACAAGCCGTACAGATGGCACGGCTGTCCGTCCCGTCTGGAGCTAGAGATCAGCAGATAACGGCCATACGCCCACATCCGTTCCATCAAAGCGTCGGGCACGCTCCCTTGGTAAGCTTCCAGCAGAAGCTCCTCGTTCGAGCGCTCCCGTCCCTCCGCCCTCAGATCGAAATCCATCGCGTGAAACAGGCGACCGTGCTCGGCGGCATGTGGCCTCAGCAGAGCCTCATAATCTGTGGCGAGCAGGGACAGCTCAGAGCGCAGCCTCTCCCATTCCGTGACACGCTGCCCCCGCGTAAAAACCTTCAACAGGACTAGCACGGACTCCGCTCCCGCAATCTGCACGCCGTCGCTTTCTCCTAAGCCTGTCTTCTCCGCAGACGCATTCGCCCCCCTGCTGACGATCCGGGCAACAGCGCCAAAGTCGGAGCCGTCTTCATGCTCAGCCGCATAATACAGGAAGCCGTCCGCATATTTCGTCTCATCGCGTTTCGGAAACACGACCTGCTCAGGACGCCGGCAGTCCCTTTTGTCATGCAGCTGGAGCTGCAGACGAGCTTCGACGGAAGCGGGTCCTTGCTTGCCGATCTCCATAACAACGGCGTCGTCGGTTCGGGAGACGAACAGCTTGCGTTCGTACCGGGTCGCTCCGTCCGTCCAACGGACAGCCGCTTCGCCGGTTCCCATATCCAGCTCACGGCGGTAGCTGCGGAACGGCTGCTCCAGCGGCATATACACCATCAGATCGCCAAGCGGCAGCGGCGAAGCCATTTTTGGATTATATCCGCTTTCTTTCAGCGCATTGGAGAGAATGCGGTCCGCACGGAGAACATCGCCTTCCTCCAGCAATCTGCGCGCCTCGGGCACGCGGTCGCTCACATCCGGCAGGACGGGCGATTGTCCGCCCCGCCATAACTCCTCGTGATTCAAAAGAATTCTCTCTTCATGAATGCCCCCGTACACCGCAGCGCCGATCTTGCCGTTCCCGCAAGGGAGAGCCTCTCTCCATAAAGAACGCCACCAGGAGGCGGGATACTTCATAATGATACGATGCTTCATCAGCTGCGATTTTCCGAGACGATGACGCCGTCGCCTTTTTTGTACCGCTCGGTAGCTTCCTTCAGAATTTCATTGCCGCCTTTGTTTTTATATTCTTCAATCACCTTCGGCCAGTCCGAGATCGGCTCTTTGCCGTAGATCATTTTCGTCATATGGTCGATGATCAGCTTAGGCCCTACATCGTCCCCGAGCGGAGTCAAATCCGGATATTTCGAGTAAGCCTGCAGCGTCGGCACGAACCGTACCGAACCAAGTCCTTCCTTCGAAATGACCGTGTCCATATATTTGATCATATCGCGACCGTTTTGCGTCATTTCTTCTTTGGCCTTGTTGTAGACCGTGTCATGAACGAACCAGAACATGCCGCGGAAACCGTCTTCGTCGAGCGCTTCCGTCGCGGTCGGAGGCGTGAACTTGATCGCGCCGTTTTCTTTCGTATAGGTGTCCCCCTCGATGCCGAAGGAAAAATATATTTCTGCTTCGGGCGTTGTCATCCATTCGAAGAATTTGATAATTTCAATCGCTTTTTCCTTGGACACCTTGCTGTTGATGTAATAAGACGTATTGATGCTCGAATAAAGCAGATGTCCGCCTCTGTTCTCCGGACCGCGCGGCGACGGGATGATCTCGACTTGTGCGCCCGGCGTGCTGGCCCCGATTTTATTGCGGAAGTTGCTGAGTCCCTGAGCGTTGGCCGACCACATCGCCGCCTTGCCGCCCTCGATATTTTTGCCGTAATCTCCCGAGCTGATTGTTGCAAAGTCCTTCGGAATCAAGCCTTCATCGAACATCGTCTTGAACGTTTGGAGCGCTTTCGTCATATTTTCCACATCAAAAAATTTCGGCACAACCTGGTCGTTCTGGATTTCGAATTGCGAAGGCAGCACATCAAAGGCTCCAAGTATCGTATCCGCATATTTGAAGTTTTCCCGCATCTGATAGGGATGCTCGACGCCCAGCTTCTTGAACGCTCTCATCACCTCCAGAAACTCGTCCACGGTTTTGGGAGCAGGCAATCCCGTCTTGGCCAGCAGATCGGCCCGGATAAAGGTCGCGCGGCGCGATGGATTCGACAACCATGCGGGAATCCCGTAAATTTTGCCGCCAAAGCTTGTTTCCTGCCAGGCTTCCTTCGGCACCGACTTCATGATCGTCGGAGCATATTGCTTCAGCAGATCGTCCAGCGGCATGAACACGCCGGCTTCGACCGAACCGGACATGCCTTTCGTGGTAGCGCCTCCAACATTTTGCACCACATCCGGGATGTCATTCGATGCGAACATGAGAGACATCTTCTGATCGAATTCTTTCAGGGCGATCATGCGGAAGTCGATATCTGTATTGGTGAGCTCCTCCAGCTTTTTCACCCATTTTTCATTGTTGACATCAGCCGATTTCTCCGCATGCTTGTTGCCGCTGGTTGTCATGGACATGCTGAACTTCAGCTTCTCCGCGGGTTTATTCTCTGCTGCCGTGCCCGGAGCTCCCGTATTGGTATCGCCGCAGGCAGATAATAGGCTGACCGTTAGTGTACCTGCCAGCGTCAGATGTAAAGCCTTCTTCATAGCTTCCCCTCTTTTTCCCTAAGATGAACCAAGCAGTTGCGCCGGTTATAGCTTTATAGTAACCATGTTCATGTCTTCGAGGAATGTCATTTTTTATAGTCGTGTTGTGTTTGTTTTTGAAAATAGCCAAAAAACGACCCCTTCAGCGCTAGTTTACGCTAAAGGGATCGTTTTGAACGGCTCGGCTTAAGGCGCCGGGCTTCCTGCTTTATTTACTTGAGCCAAGCATCAAGCTGCGAATATCCTCCATATCAATGACCAGGTGAATATTGTTCATCGTGCGCAGCGAGCCGGATATAATGCCTGTCACCCGTCCGAACCGGTCGATGACCGGGCCTCCCGACATGCCGCTGGCCACCTGAGCGGATGTCAGAATCCGGCTGCGGCCGTTCACTTCGGCCTTGGGATTGTTCACAATCCCTTCGGTAATGATGGGCGTATCGGCCATCGGATATCCGAGAGCAAATACTTGCTCGCCGTAATTGACCGCAGTCTCTCTGATCGGTAGATAGTCGTAAAGCTTCTTCTTCCCGTCCTTCGGATCGGGCAGTTGAAGCAGCGCCGCATCCGTCTGCTCATCGTAGCCGATCACCTGAATCGGGCTAACTACCCGGCCATCGCGAAGCGTACCCTCGATACGCTCCGCTCCTTTCACCACATGATAGGCGGTGGCGGCCCTGCCATCCGCGGAGAGGATCACGCCTGTGCCCGTAGCCTTCAGCGAATCATCCTCCCGCAGAATGCGGAGGTACATCAACGCGTCTTCGCTTCGGCTGAACGTATCCTCGGCATTGTAGACGGCAGGCGTATCTGCTTTCGCATGCATCCATACTGCCGCTCCGGACAACAGAGAGATCAGGAAGCCTACGATGGCGAGTTTTCTTATCATGGACATTGTTCAGCCGTCCCTCCGATCGGTAATCTTGTTTTTTCTGCTTACTTGGCCGCCGACATGATGTCTTCAAATGCCCAGTGATCCGGCGTCAAATCGTCGAACCGCGCTGGAGCTGCATCCGGCTGCTTCTTGGCTCCGATAATCCGGTTGATCACCACAACGGCTTGAGCCCGGGAAATCTCGCTGTCCGGCTGGAACGTGCCGTCCGGGAAGCCGTCTACATAACCGGCTTTCGTAAAGGCATTGACATACCATTCCGACCAGTGTCCGGCTACGTCTGTCAGCACCGTTTCCCCTTGGGAACGGACATCCAGCTTCAGCACACGGGACATCATCGCCACGAACTCCGCTCGGGTCAGGCCCCGCTCGCCGCCGAACGTTCCATCCTCATAGCCGTCGATAATGCCTGCGGAGGCAAAGAACGCCACATTCGCTTTGGCTGCACCCGTCACATCCTGGAACAGATGAGTGACGCTGACCTTCTCCTTGTCAAGCAGAGGAGCCAGCGCGTCAAGCAGCTCATAGCGGGTGATAGCCGCATCCGGCTTGAACGCTTTATCGTCATAGCCCGCTATATACTTGACCTCGGCGGCATTTTTCTTCCATTCATACTTGGCAGGCTCAACCTCATAGCTGATCGTAATGACGCGATCGTCCTTGTCGGTAATCGCCTTAATCGTCATTTTGCCGGTAATCACGATGCTGCCTTCTTTGTACACCTTGCTTTTCTTGGTCGGCGTGCTGCCGTCGGTCGTATAGTAGATGATCTGACCGCCAGGCGCCGTCAGCTTCAAGATACTGTTCTTCGCCACCTTGGCAGGAGCCGCCGCATCGACAGCGGTCTTGCCGTCGCCTACTGCCGCTTCAATCACTGGAGGTGAAATGAAGGGTCCGCCGCTTCCAAAGCCCCCTCCGGAGGTCTGCTTTGTCCAGACACCGCTCATGACCGGGCTGACCGCCAGATCCTCGGCAATGGCGATTGCTCTGATCGTCGTTGTTGCTGTAAGCGAGATAGGCGCCGTGTAAAGCGTAGACTTGGCGCTTGGCTGACTGCCATCCAGCGTATAGTAGATGCTGGCGAGCGGCTCGCTCGTGGTCAGGGTCACATCCACCTTGGTCGAGAAGGTTTGACCTGCAGGCTGAGCGACAGGTGCCGGTACGGTCTCCGCATACTTGAACGTTGAACCGCCCAGCACGATGCTTCTGCTCTCGCCTGCAACGGTGGCTGTAAGCTTAACAGCCTTGTCTTTCTCTTTCAGCGTACCGGTTACCACTCCTGCGCCATCCTTCGCAAGCTCGGCTGCGGCGTCCGCTTTCCAATCCAGCGCCGCGGCGGATGTCAGCTTGAAGCTGCTGCTGATCCCGCTCATCCAGTCGCCGTCGCCCGGTGTCACGGCGGCTGTGCTCAGCTTGGAGGCAACAGATCCGCTAAACGCTTGAAGTCCCGGATAGAAGCCATCCGCCGCTTCCCAAACCGTGCTGCTCAATCCCGCAGGCAAGGCCGCAAGCGTCAGCTCGCGGGCAAGCAGTCCGGTTGCGCCGGCGTTTGCCCCGCTTACCCGTTTGCCTGCAGCATCGTAGTAAGCAGCATCGTTCATCAACGCTTGCTTGTTGTAGTAGCTGCCTGCGATGCTTACTCCGTCCGCCTTCTGACCCGCAATACCGCCGTAGAACGTTTTGCCGCGGTGGATCAGATTGTCGATGCCGGATGCGACTTCCCCATAGCTCAGCGAGCTGTTGATCGAACCGCCAGCCGCATAACCGGCGATGCCGCCCGCTTGAGCTTTCGTCTTTCCTTCAGCATCTACTTTGCCGGATGCATACACATTGCTGATCGTGCCGCTGCTGATGCCCGCGATTCCGCCAGCCGAAGGCTGCTCGCCTTTCACATGCACATCGGCATACGAGAAAGATTGCTCGATGCTGCCCGCCGCTTTGTTGTCCCCGGCGATACCGCCTGCTGCTGCTGCAGCTTGTGCCGTATCGACTTGAACGCGACCTGCAGCATAGGACTGCTTGATGCTTCCTTCATTCACGCCGGCGATGCCGCCTGCGTAGCTGCCAGTGGCAGTAACAACCGCTTGGGCCGAAGAAGCTTCGATCGAACCGCTGCTCCGGCCGGTCAGACCGCCCACATATGAACCGCCGTCAACCGTCAGCGACTTAGCCGCAGCCGCAATGAGCTTGTCCTTGTTGTCGCCTGCCGCGCCGCCTACGTAATCGGCGCCTTTCACGCTGCCCTGCACGTCAACCTGGTTCACTTCGGCTTCGCTTACGCCTGCGATTCCGCCAGCGTAGCTGCCTGCAGCCGTGACGGCCGCTTTTACCTTGGAATTGCTGATCGTCCCGCTGCTTGTTCCGGCAATCCCGCCCACATAAGCGGCGCCTTCCACGGTCGCATCCAGGATAGAGATGTTCGTCAGTTTGCCCTTGCTGTCGCCTGCCGCGCCGCCCACGTAATCGGCGCCTTTCACGCTGCCTTGCACATCAACCTGATTCACTTCGCCTTCGTTCACGCCGGCGATGCCGCCTGCATAATTGCCCGCAGCCGTCACTTGGGCTTTCACCGTGGAGCCGCTAATGGAGCCGGTGTTTGTTCCGGCGATGCCGCCGGTCTCCGTCGTTCCTTCAACCGTTGTATCCAGAACCGAGATGGCGATCAGCTTGTTTTTGTTATCGCCTGCCGTACCGCCTACATGATCAAGGCCCTTCACACTGCCTTGCACGTCGATCTGGTTCAGCTCGCCTGCATTGGAGCCGGCAATTCCGCCTGCATAGCTGCCTGTAGCGGAGACCGCTGCTTTCACAGAAGAACCGCTGAGCAGGCCGCTGTTCGTGTTCGCTCCGGCCAAACCGCCGGCATAAGACGTACCGGTTACGGTGAGGTCGCGCACAACCGCTTGCTTGATCGTTCCTTTGTTCTCTCCCGCTACCCCGCCAACATAGTTGATTCCTTCAACTTGTCCGCTGATCGTGACATCAACTATCTCAGCGTCTGCGTGGTTAAGGCCGACAATTATACCGGTCCGTGTGCCGGCAGAAACTTGCGCGGCTTCGAATATCACTCGCGACACCTTACCATGATTTTCCGAAATAAAGCCTTGTACATCCGCTGTGCCGGCTGCGTGCTTGAAGCCTGTAAGCCTAAAGCCTTGACCGTCAAACTGTCCGCGCAGATCGTCGAATGGCGTCCAGCCTTTGCCCGACACATCCAGATCGGCGCCAAGCTTGATGACATCCATAGCCGGCCGCTCCGTCGCCGTCCGATGGAACAGCTTGTAATAGTCAAGTCCCGTAGCCTGATTGTGCAAGCGAACGATCGCATGCAGCTGCTTCGGATTCATGATCATCCAGTCCGGGGCAACCGTCCTGTTCAGGAACGGAGCCTCCAGATCGAAGTTCCAGCTCAGGAATGCGCTATATGAAGCGGCAGCGTCGCCTTTGGCATTGCCCGTCGAAGTGCCGAGACTGTAGCCGATCGGATTCATATCCGCCGTGTAGGAAGATGCAAGCACCTTGCCGTCGCGGAAATTGTAGCCGACCAATGCGCCTTTATAGATGTTCGCCCCGCTCACATTGACCGTCAGTACAGCCGTTTTGACAAATACATCCTCCAGCTTGCCGTCATTATAACCGGCAAAGCCGCCAGTGTAGGAGCGCGTCGGCCGATTCACGCCAGTCGTGGTCAAGCTGTCCTGACTTGCATACGCATGTTTGATCGCGGCATTCCGCTCCACGGCTCCGGCGAAGCCGCCGCTGCCCGTATCGTAGCCAGTATTCGCTACTTGACCGGCCGCATAAGCGTCGGTAATCGCGTAACGGTCGATGGAGCCGGCAAACCCGCCCGCATACGAACCGGTAATCCCCTTCGCTTCTACCGAACCAAGCGCATATACACGTTCCATCGTACTGCTGCCGATATCGGAATCACCGAGAAGTCCGGCGAAGCCGCCTGCATAAATCGTTGTGTCCTGGTTATCATCCGTAACCTTCACAGGCATCGCTGCATAAGCATTCGTTACCTTCGTGTTGTCGCCGCGGCCAATCAGACCGCCCGCATGCACGGCAGGCACAGTTCCCTGCTTCGTTACCGCGCGCCGCACGTCAATGGATTGCCCGTTCGGCGAAGCTGCGGAGGTGTAGTGAATTTCCCCGCCAGTCGAACGACCAACGACTCCACCGACATCATAAACGACACTTGTATCCGCCATGATGCTTTGCAGCGGCTCCGAGCTGACGATGATCCCGCTGCTTACACCGGCGATACCGCCGGCAGCAGACACTTTTCCTCCATGCAGCTCCAGGTTGATTGTCGTTTTGGAGTGGTAAACAGATGCTTTGTCCAACTTACCGACAATACCGCCAAGCTGCAGATCGGCTCCTTGATCCGTGCCTTGAGCGATCAGCGGGTTCCCATGAACGACGGCCTCATAGATGCCCGGGTATAAAGGCGCTCTGCGGCCAAAATCAAAGGCTTGATTCATATCGGCCGCCGACATCACTCCGGCAATACCGCCCAGCGAGCTTTCGCCGGACTTGGCTGCAAAAGTCAGATTGGATACGGCATCCACCTGGTCCAGAATCGAATCTTGACCGATGCCGACGATACCTCCGGCCGTTACCTGCCCGCCTGCCGCTTGAATCATGGCATCGAAGGCCGCTTCCCGTACAGCCGTGCTGGACAGCTTGCCCGCGATACCGCCAACTACCGACTCCGGACTACTCTCCGGCGAAACGATCAGCAGCTTGTCGACCTTCACCTGCTCCAGATCGAATGTGGCTGTTCCGGCCCCCGTCTTGCTGCCGATCAGACCGCCTACCGTACCGCTGCCTGTCAGGTGCTGTCCGGTTTGGGAAGCCGTCACAGACACATGGGCCAGCGTATTGCTGCTATCCGATTGTCCCGTCAAGCCGCCTACCGTGGAACCCGCGCCTTGAGCAAGGATGGAGCCTGTCGTATACGTCAATATTACGTTTTCTGTCTTGCCCGCCGCTTGCTGACCGAACAAGCCGCCCACCACGCTGTTCGGACCGTAAGCTGCCAGAATGTAATCCATGCTGCGGCTTACTCCGCTAACGGCGCCGGACTGCTTGCCAATCAGGCCGCCCAGCGTCGCATGTTCAGCCGAGCTGCTCAGCACCACACCGGTCGATTGGAAGCTGAACGCGCTTGGCACAAGCGCCCCCAGGTTGTCGCCGATCAAACCGCCCGCAATCGAATTAGCGCCGACAGCTTCTATTTTGCTGCCGCCTTCCAGCGTCACATCCACGTTGGTGAACGTTCCAGTGTTTTTGCCAAACAAGCTGCCTGCCGTACCGCCGCTGATCGCAAGATCCTTGAGCACCTTGATCTTCACATTGGCAACTTGGCCTTGGTTATAGCCGGCCAGCACGCCGGTATGTCCCATCCCGGCAATGGAGAGCGGCTCCATGACCATATTGCTCACTTTAGACTTCGAGCCGATCACGCCGAACAGTCCGGAATTGCTGTGATCCGCTTGGATCATCAAGCCGTCGATCAGATAATGTCCGCCGTCGAATGTTCCCTGGAACGGCGTATCCTCGCTTTTCCCGATCGGCACCCATTGCTTCGATTGAATATGGATCGGATTCAGGATGCGGATCGTCCGCCCGTCGAAATCAAACCGGTCTACGCCAAGAACCGTACCGTTGACCAGTGCGGCCAGACCGGCCAGCTCGGCTTCCGTTTTGATATCGTAAGTGAAGGCGCCTTTGTCGCGCATATACCAGGCAATGTTCGCGTTGACTTCATTGCCGCTTCCGCCGTCACCGCCGGTATTGGCGCTGCGTTGAAGCTCCGGATATTTATATTCCGCATTCACGGAGCCGTACTTCCAAGTATTCGTGAAATCCCAGCCGGACAATCCGGGGAACATCGCCCGGTCCATCAGCGTCTCAGACAGCAGCGTGCTGAGGCGTGCATGCACCTGCAGCCACCGGTGATTACCCTCGGCGAAATCCGGCAGATCTTTGTTGATGCCAAGAGCCTCATCCTTCACGTAGAAGGCTTTGGACAACAGCTCCTTGCTTGCGTTGTCATACCGTCCGGCAAATCCTCCGGCATAAGCGCCATTTTCTGCGAGAACTTGAGCGGCGGAATATACGGTGGACACTTGACCGCTTGTAATTCTTCCGAGGAAACCGCCGGAGAATGAATTTGCGCCTGCGGCTGTTACCACATTACCCGTGTAAGAGTTCGTAATCTGTCCGCTCGCGTGGTCGCCTACAAGGCCGCCCACATTGGTGTAACCGCCATTCGCCGTCACCCTGGATACCGAATGCGATCTATCGATCGCGCCTGTATTGCGGCCCGCAAGACCGCCCAGGAACACGGAAGAACCCGAGGTTCCATGCGCGTTGCCGATTACGTCGATATCTACATAAGAAGCAATGACCTTGCCTTTGTTATCTCCGACAAAGCCGCCTGCCAGCGTTCCTTCGCCCTCAATCGTGAGATTGGAGTTCGAATACGTATAATACAAGGTGCCCGTTGCGGCATTCACGCCGGCAAGACCGCCGATGACGCCGCTATTTCCTTTGGAGGAAACCGGAATTTTATCCGAAATGCTGTTGTTCGCGATCAGGCTGCGGTTTTCTCCGACCATGCCCCCTGTGACGGAGGATGGGGAAGTTACCTGCACTGAGCCCACATACCGGCTGTTTTGAATGGAGCTGACGCCGGTTGCCGGCTGTGCAGCCGGGTCCGTATCCTGCTTATCGTTGACGCCGACAAATCCGCCGACCGTCGCTTGAGCGGCCGTCGCATTAGCCTTGATATTCAAACCGTCCACATAGTTGTTCGAGATGACGGCGGAAGCCGAGCTCCGGTTATAGCCCGCCATCCCGCCGATAACGGATTGAGGACCGTTCACGGCCAGATTGACCGCTTTGCCCGTTACCTTATCCATGGCCGTCTGATCCTGGTAAGCTGTTAGTCCGCCCACATAAGCGGAAGTCGTTTGCGTGCTGGTCGTAATGAGCAAATTCTCGATGTTGATCAGCGTCGAATCTCCCAGCAGCTTGCCTTGTACCATGCGGCCGGCAAGTCCGCCGACTCCGTTCTGTGCGGCATTTGCCGTCAGAGACACATAGTTAGGTATAACGGCTTCCACACGCGGATTCACAATCTCCGTCAGCTTCGCCGAACCGACGACACCGCCGATCCAGGAGCTTGCTCCTGTCGAAGTGACCAGAGCCGACTCCTCCACATGAACATGAGGACGAATGATCTTGGCAGCTGCCGGTCCGCCGTCAGCAACATCCGAACGGCCTGCGATACCGCCTGCCTCTGAGCCTGCCCCGCTGGACGTAATGCCGATCAAAGTCGCATAGCTTTCCATGAGCGTTCCGCGGTTAATGCCCGCGACGCCGCCCAATCGGCTGTCCGGTCCGCTCGATGTCACCGTAATGCCTTCAGCCGAAACTCTCGGCGTATCTCCCAGGTTTTCACCGAAAATACCGCCTGCCGCTGCGCCATTGCCGGACGCAGTCAAGGTCAGGTTTTGAGCTGTCATTGCGAATACAGACGCACCGGCTCCATCCGCTGCCGAGATCGTATCCGCGGCAACCTCCTGGATACCCGCGACACCTCCCGCCTTCGCTTGTCCTCCCTGGAGGGTCATACTCGTTTCCTTGACAGTTACATACACCTTAGGAGAACGGTTATGACCGACAGCTCCCCCGACCTGACTGCTTGAAGCCAGCAGGTCGATTTTCATTTGCTCGGCTGTCACCGAAGTTGCCGGCTGGACGGGCACGGCCGGTTGAGCAGGCTGCCCTACTTGTGCAGCCGCTGTCAGCGAGCCGGCGATGGAGCCGAGCGTATAACCGCTTTGAGTGGCCGAAGTAATCAAGCCGATATTTTTGACATGGCTTTCCGTTAACAAAAACGTGTTTGTGTTGGCCCCCACGATACCGCCCATCGTGACATTGCTTTTACCGGTGAGCGAATCGAGCTTTACGCTGTAATCCGCCGCAAACGCCGGATCGCCCACAGTCGCCTTCGTGATAGAGCCTTGCGCCTTACCGGCAACGCCGCCAGCGACAGCACCCGAAGTTTGCAGGACGATAGTCGTCAGCTTGACGTCGGCCGTATCCAGACTGCCGTTCAGATAACCGGCCACGCCGCCCGCATTGCCGTCCGCGATCAGCTTGGCAAAATCGGCAGCCGTATTGCCAACGCTCGCGCGCTTGATCGCACCGCCGTCCACATAGCCGGCGATTCCTCCGGTATACGACTCGTTTCCTCCGCCAGTGGAAGTAATTTTGCCCTGGAATACGCCGAGATCGATCGCTGCGTTATTATCCGTATGATTCACATAATATCCGACGATTCCCCCGGTGCTTACCGTGCTGCCAAGCTCGGATGAAGCCGCCGTTACGGTAATGCTCTTATTGAACGAAGCGCCGGAAATCGTCTTGTCCGCGCCCTCTTCCGGAACGATCCCGATCAGTCCGCCGGTGTAAATCTTGCTTTGGCCATTGACCTGAATGTTCGCAGTGTTGACTACATTGCTGCTGACCACGCCCGATGTTCTGGCGTAAGCCCTGTTCCCTGCGATACCGCCGGTATAAATTCCAGTACCGCCGCTAACTGAAATTTCTCCGCTGTTGGCGTACGCCTGGTTCGCCGTATTATCCAGCAGCAACCGACTGCCGGCATAACCGACAAGTCCGCCCGTGTAGGCTTCGCTCGGATTTTGCGAGCCGGCTCCTACCGTAATTGCCGCCGTATTTTTCGCTGCTGCGGCGAACGTGACAGCGCCCGTCACTTTACCGATCAATCCTCCGGTAAAGGCTCCGTTTGTCCCGCTGACGGTAACAGGCACATTATTCGTATAAGCTTTGCTCCATGTGAATGTGCTGTTGATATGACCCGCCAACACACCCGTATGCACATTCGAACCGCCGTGGTTCGTTACAGGGGCTGTATTGGAGAAAGCCACCGCATATTGCGGGTTCGCTTGCTCCGTATCAATCGAACCTATGAGAGCTGCCGCATAAGAGGCTTCAGCCGTCGGAGATTGAATCGTAACCGCACCCGTGTTGGACGTATTGTCCGAGAACTCGACAGCCGCTCCGGCGCGTCCGACGATACCGGCTGCGTAAGCTTTCTTGCCGCCCGCAATTTGAACCGGCGCCGTGTTGGCAATCGGCGTGTCCTCGTCCTTCATGCTCAAATTGCCGGCGGCATGACCGACAATCCCTGCCGCATGCGCCGCTCCGGTGCTGTCTACCTGGATGGCAGCTTCATTTCTTACTTTCTTGATGACCAGGCCGCCGCCCTCGCCATATCCGACGATACCTCCGCTTTCGATATCCGGACCTTTGACCGTTATCGGCGCAAGGTTGGTGGAGCCCGTGATGCTGCCTTCTCCTCCGCCGACGATACCGCCCGCGTAAATATGCTTGACGACGAAGTCTGATTGGATAGGAATCAGGTTCGTTACATTATTGACGATACTGTTGTTAACCATTTTGCCTACGGCCGCGCCTACATAAGCCACTGTCGTATCCGGCACGGGAACGAATTCCCAGACCGTGCCATAGGTTTGCGAAGTGACCGGCCGCTGGATATATACAATGCCCGTCACATTCGAGGAGCCTACTTCGATCTGACCGGTATTTGTAAATTTGAAGCCGGTTACCGTACCGTTGTCCATGTAACCGACCAGACCCGCATAGGTCAGGTTACCGCTGAGCTTCATGCCGCGAATCTCGAACACGGCATTTTGCTTGCCGATCAGCGTTCCGCGAAATGGATGCTGGTCTGTTCCGATCGGCACCCACTCGTAAGCGGACAGATCGAGATGCTGATCGACCTCGAGAATTTTATTTCGTAAGCCGTCCACGCTTCCTTCATTAACAAGCTTGGCAGCACCGGCCAGTTTTGCCGGCGTGTCGATAGTGAAGGTTACATAGTTTACATTGTACCAGCTGGTATCCGCATGCTCGGTCCATTTTTCCGTATCCGCGTTCGCGATAAAGACGCCCGCCCACACCATAGCAGCAACCAATATTGCAGCAAATGCAACCCCATAGATCGCCTTGCCCTTCCTTACCATCTGCACACCGCCTTCTTAAGTTCAAAGCCTTGGAAGGAATGTACCCACACCAACCTGCTCGGTCAGTGCGGGCAAATTCCTTCCCTATCAGCTTCACTATTTGCTTGTAATCCATTCATCCAGACGGACAGCGATAGCTGCAGATTGCGCTCTGGTCAAAGCGCCCAGAGGATTCACACGGCTGCCTTCGCCTTGAATAATGCCATACTTGATGCTAAGCGCGGCCTGCTTGCGGGCCCAGTCCGGAATGTCCTGCCGGTCCTCGAAGCCGCTGAGCAATTGTTCGGTCTCTTCATCCGAAAGCTGGCTGTTCAATCCAAGCGCATCCATCACGCGTCCAACCATCGTCATCGCTTCCGCACGGGTCAACGTCGCTTGCGGCGCGTAGCTGCCGTCCTCAAGCCCGTTCACGATGCCCAAGGTCGCTGCGATCGAGACGCTGCGGTTATACCAGGCATCACCCGCAACATCCGTAAATTCGGATGAGGCCGTTTTGTTCATCAGACCTGCTACACGCAGCAGCACGGTCGGATATTCGGCCCGGGTGATCTTGCTGTCCGGATCGAATTGCTCATCGCCTTTGCCCTGCATGAACAGCTTTGCTGCCGCCGCTTCAATACCCGGCTTGCCCCAGAAATCATCCGCTACATCCGAGAAACTAGCCTCCGTATGCAGGAACACCAGACTTCCGTCGCCCGTCAATTGAACGGTGACGAAGGCCTCACCGTTCTCCGCAGCGGACTTCCATGGCACTGTCGTCCATGCTCCGTCTGCGCCGCGCAGGATTACTGCGCTAATGTCCTCAGCCTTAATGGAGGCCGGAACCGGTACTTTGGCTTGCAGGTACGAATTGCGACTGGCCTCCGGCAGATTCGTTATAATCTCAATACCTTGACCGCCGGCGAGCAGCGTCCCCTTCATATCGGCAGCCAACTGGTTCATCGCACGAATGGCCGGAGCGCCATTCGGACGAACCTTGATCTCCAGATCCTGCTGCATGCCGTTCAGCATGTCAGGCTTAATTGTCAGCTTAGCTTGAGGTAGCTCAAGCTGAATGTTCCGCCGCTTGTCCGCCGCCTGGCGGGTAACTTCTTTGTCGAAACGGAACGTGTACTCCTTGAGCGTCAGATCTTCCGATTTGACGGTAATATCTCCCTTGTTTACATCTGCGCCGTCTTTAGCGGAGATTTTGACGGTAAGCGTATCATTTTTACGCTCGGCAGCAACAGTCTGGTTATTAACCGTGACAGAGTCCTTGGCTGGCGGGCCCATCGGGCCGCCGCCGCCGCCTCCTCCACCGGTTGGTACCCATACATTTGCGCCAATGACGTCGGATGAGCCGACCGCTTCTTTTTTCGAAGAAGTTCGCTTCGCAACGACAATCGAATCTCCGGCCTTGGCAGAAACAATCCCGTTTTGAGGCACGAAGCTCCAGCCGCTCAAATCACTTTTAAACGCAGGGACTGCCGCGCCCGCACCTCCGGCAAACACCTTGTATACCACCTGGTAGCCTGGCTGCTCGCCGGTATCTCCAATATTAAGCTTGGTTACATTGGCGATCGAATTCAACTTTTCAGTCGAAGCCGTATAGCGCTCAAGTACAGTCGGAGCCGGCACCTTGACCGAAGCGGCGAATATGGTATCGAGCTTGACCGAGGCATCTGCCGCATCATCTGCGGGAGCTGACTCTCCGCTTGCGGCAATGTCATAAGTTGCCGTAATCAGGCTTGCACCGGTATCCGGTCCTGCCGTAATTTGCAGAACCTTCTTGTCCTTGCCGGTAGCCGTATCCTTCACCTGAATCTCTTGAATATCAACAGCTTCTCCGTTTGTGACGGCATAGCTCACGCGCTGCGTTTGCTCCGGCGTCATAGGAACTTCGCCAAAAATGGCTTTCTTCTTGTCATTTTTGCCTTGCTGCACGCGCAAGAAAGGCTCAACGGTTACGATTTCGCCCGGCTTCAGTGTGTCAATCTTTCGAAGCACGATAGCTGCCGGTACCTTGAAGCCGTCATGAGTTACGGCTACAATCGCCTGATTCTCGTTGCCGGCCCCGTCGCGAGCGACGAAGATCAGCTGGGCTTCCGGACTGTCCACGGCGACAGGCACCGAACCTGCAAACTTTCCGTTCTCCTGAACCGTGATCTGTGTGCCTGCACCTTCTGCCACCTGATCCACATACACGGTCAGCTGAGCATCCTTGGATGTCGTACCGGACACGGCAATCGCGCCATTTTTCGTACGCTGACCGGTAACAGGCTCATCCAAGTACAGGATTGGAGCGCTTGTATCCACATTCAGGTACATAAACGTGACCTTCTGGTCTTTCGTCCGTTTGTTTTTCGCCCTCAGCTCGATTCCGTAGGTACCATCCGTTTCGAACTTATCCAGGGTTATCGCACCTTCGCTCGTCAAACCGCTGTTCGCAAGCTCCACTTTACCCAACGATTGTTCGTTATAGATGGCTTCGACCTCGATATCCGGCTGATCCGCGAACAGCTGGATCGTTTGCTTCGTTTGGTTAGTCAGAACCTCGAGGTAATCCGGATAGTTGCCGGCTGTAAGGCCCAGCTTCGGCTCTACCGGTATCGGCAGCAGCGTATTGCCGCTATCGACACGATCTGCGAAACGGTAATTGTCATTGTCTTTATTCGGCTTGGTTGCCGCCGAGACGCCAAGCACATAATGCTGGCCCACTTCCAGGCCGAGATACGTTTTCTTCTCGTCCGGATTAGCTTTGGGCCCGCTCAGATCGTCCTGATTAACTTCGGCGGAATTGGAGAACTCCGTCCAGCCGCCGACGAGAATCCCTTCATACCTGCCGCTTTCAGCGTTCCAATAAGGCTGAAGCTCTTCTTCGGTAAACAGCTGCTCCGGGAAGCTCGTGTACGGCGTAAGCTTGCCGTTTTGCTGCTGGAGAGCAGAAATCGAATAGCTATGCTCTACACTCTCCTGACCTGCTTTTTTGGCCGCAGGTTTGAAGGACACTTGGAAGAACCCGTTGCCTGCCGGTTCGATCTTCACATCCGTTACTTCGCCCGGCGCCTGCGGGTCCGTGATGCGGAACGTGTTTGCCGAAGTCTTCGTCTTGAAGGAAGCGGAAGATTTCAGCGCCGCGCGCAAGTAATAATCGCCTTGCTGCAGCAAACCGCGCAGGTCTTCCTTATTGCCCATCAGCTCGACCTGGCTCACATCCACGTCCAGCTTGCCGGTGGTTAACGTGCCGTTCACCGAGCCGCCATGGTCGACCGCCAGATCCTTCGCGATCAATACGCCCGGTTCGCCCGGATCAAGCACTTCTTTCCCGTCGACCGTCGCTTTATCGTTCGTTACCGGTTCCTTGGTCAAATACAGATCTACGGTATCGCCGGCTTTGGCATTATCCACCTGCCATGTGGCTGTGAATTGGTTGGGATCTGTAGCGTGATTAACAACATCTACGCTGTTCAGGTCCGCTACAACAGGAACGTTGAGCAATCGGGTTGCGACAGGCTTCATAGCGGTCAGTGTCCATGTGCCGCCTTCCTTCGCTTTCGCTTGCGGTAGAATAATAAAAGCTTTGCGAACATCGGCCTTCGTAGCCGACTGCGCCGCCGGAATATATTGCGTGAAAGCATTTGCCGCCGGATTGGTGTTCGTGTTATCGAACACGACCGGGTACAGAGTGCCGTTCTTATCCTTCAATGTAAAGGAAGGCACTTCCGTTTCTTCATATTCCATTTCAATGATGCCGTTACCCGACACCGCGCCCATCGGAATTTCATGAATGCGGCCTGCATCCTTCACATAAATACCGCCGATGCCTGCTTCCATGGCGCTGTTGTCCATCAGCTTCATGCCCTCGGCAATGTCGCGATATACAATCTCATGGGAACCTTTCTCGGCATCCAGCCATGAAGTGGCAACCGTACTCATGCCTGCTCCGATAACAAGCAATTGCGGACCCTTCTCCGGATCCTCGATTAACAGATGAGCGAAACCTTCCGGAACATCCTCTTGGGAAGTGCCGAATTCGACTCCGCCGCCCCAGTAATACGTAATCCCGAGGGAGATAAACAGAATGCCTATGCTGCCCCAGACTTTATCGTTATTAAGGCCCAGGAACACACTCGAGAGCGGCATTCCGCCTACGACCGGAACGCTTTCCGGTATTTGCAGCCGAGCTCCGATATATCCTTCGAAGTCAATTCGTTTCTTCTCCAGATTTTGCCCGACAAATATGCCGGCTTTGCCGACAACGACTCCCCATCCGCCGATATCGACTTCCGTCTCTACCCGGACAAACCACGGGGTAACCCACTGAGCTTCCAGCAAGGCTTTCGTGATCATATTGATTTTGTTAGCGCCCTTCGGATCGGCCGAAAAGTCCAGCTTGCCCAAAATCGCGAGGCCGGTCCGTTTAACCGTCATGTCGACGCTGCCGAACAGATATACCGGCGGAACGCCAAATCGCATATCTACGCCCGCTTGGATAACGAGCGGGAACGGGTCTTTGGACGTTCCTCCCGCGATCGTATCCGCCAATTCCCGAACAGCGCCGCGTACCGCAGATAAATAGGTCGCGCCTGTAATCAGAATGCCCGGATCGCCAAGCGTCGTTCCGAAGGCTACGACATCCGGAAGCACCCGGCCGTCCTTCACCTGCTTGAAGGCCAGCTCAGCTTGTACTTCGAACTTGCCCTTCACATCCGCTTTGAAGCGAATGCCGTATTTATTGGAGACATCCTCCACCTGCTGCACGTAGTGAACTACCGTGATAGCACCGCTGGCGCTGCTTTCGCCCTCTTTCTTCTCCTTCTTCTTCTCTTCGAACAGTCCCAGGTCTTTGCCGAGATCGAAGCGCAGCCGCGCATCTACGCCGACAAAGCCCTTGTCATTAAACACAACATTGCGGATTTCGCCGTCAACAATCTTCATCGATACTTTGCCGCCGAACGAAATGCCGCCCGGACGGAGAATATAATCGTTGAACGTAAAGCCAAACCCGCCGACCATAAAGCCCGGTGCAGCGAACAAGCTGTGTTTGTTGAAGTATACATGGGTCAGCATAAGCTGGCGCAGCGGATTGAGACGGTCTCCCAGAGCGCCAGTCGCCCAGCTAAGCGTCCCGTTCAAGCTCGTGTCCTCCGGGTTTTCATGGTTGTCCGGGAATACTTCAATATTATCCTCCGGCTTCACAATCAGATTCGGAGCGAGCTTTTTATCAAATCCGTTGAAGAAGTCGAGCGTCCATTCGCCAGCATAAAAGACAAAACCGCTGTTCGCTACACTGAGGCTTCCTTCTCCCTTGACAAAAAGCGAGTCCAGAAACGGCAGCGTGTCATAACCAGACTCTGACTTCGAAATACCGAAAATATCCAGCTTGCCGCGAACAAACACCATATCCTTGCCCCGGTAAGCTACAGCCTCGTTAATAAGCGCCGGTTCGGTTTTCGTATCGACTATAACTTGCTTTTTGTTCTCCTCGCCAACCTCTTTAATCATCCCGCGAATATCAACGAGCTTCTCGCGGACAAAATTATCATTAGCATCCTTCTTGGCGAAAAACTCATTCATTTCTTTTTCGGAATCAAACAGCTTGTAGTTATACGCCGCGACCTTCTTCAGCGATTCCGGCTCCAAATATTGCACCGTATCGAACTTGGAGTCGGCCATTTTGCTCGCTATCGCTACTTTTTCTTTAATTCTCTTATAGGCATCTACCGCATCCTTGAGAAGTGCGCCGGTCTTGAAAGGCTCTCCCGGATAGGCGGCGTTCAGCTCTGCAAGATATCTTCCGTCAACCGAAGAAGTCACACTGCTCAAATCCACATACTGCTTATACACGGCGAGCAGGCCGGCTTCTCTGACACGCGCTGCGTTGTTATCCGTAACCTTAAAGGTTTGCTTGGTCGTGATGTCATACATGGCAGCGATCTCTTCGTCTCCGCCCGTATCACCTTTGAAATCAATCTCGACCTGATACTCGCCCAGCGGCAGCTCAGGTCCCAGACCGGATTGAATTACTTGGCCTTTACTATTTACGAGCTCCCCGCCGCGGTAGGAAATCCGCATATCACCCGAGAACCCGTCATCCGAAGGCTGCAGAACAACCGAGTCCTTGACAGACACCTTATACCGCTTATCCGTGCCTTTTTGCTTCAGATAAAGGTCAAAGTTCGGCTCAAGCTGGGCATTCCCCGTGTTATAGGCTTCCAAATTCGTGATGTTCACCGTCAAATACTTGACGTCGGTGCTGTAAGTTTCTTTAGGCGCAAGCCCATAAACATAAGTCGGAGTTGCCTGCCCAACCGCCGGCAGAAGAATAAAGTTCTGCTTAACGGAAAGGTACTGAGCCTTCAGACCTTCATCTTCTATCCCTTCCAGCTTGGCTACCGTTTCCGGACTTCTAACCGTAAGCATGTACTGCCTGGTCGTGGGCCATGCCTTCCCCTTTGCTTGAACTGTATACGTAAATGTCTCGGTATCCCCCGGTTCGTATGGAGGCGGCTCTTCATCAGCCTTGCCGGGTTTGCGAAGTACAATCTCTTTGCTGCGGTAAGTCTCTATCACCGGATTACCCATTGCATCTCTGACAATGTCGCCCGACTTCTCATCTCGTCTTACAAAACTTAGCCCGCTTTCCAGTTCCATCGTGGCTGTCATATTCGAATGCTTCATATCGAACATAGCCAGGTTCTCGATCTCAACCGTAATATTGAAGAGGCCTTCTTTGTCATAGGCATTGTTATCCGTCGTTGTGGCCAACTGCTGAGGAGGATCGATGAAACGAATCGAAAATACCTTGTCCGGCTCAATAATTTCTCCCAAGCCATAAACAGTCTCAAAAGACTGTCCCTTCTTGTCTTCCAAAGCCTTAGGCTTCCAGTAGAAAGCTACGGCCGAGTCCGCCGTTCCATAATCATTCGTGTCACGAGTAAAGTCCAGATTAGGGTTCGGCGTATAATCCCACTTCGTGTTGGCAAGCCCGTTCCAGTGTCCCACGATCATTTCATCGACCAGGTTAATGTTGGCTTCGGCAAAATTATTCAGTCCGTAAGCAACAACATTGGTGTTCAATGGATTGGCAAGATCGAACTTGTCCCGCATGACCCAATAAGCAGGAAGCTTGTAATAATTGCGGTCCGCTTCACCGATACTCGGATCGTTTTCGGGATCATGCACCAGCTTGCGCTCTACCATGAGAGGGGTTCTATAAATATTGCCGATCTGAAATTCCGGACCGTCATTGCTGCCCACCTGCGTGTCCAGCAAAATTCGTGTCCCAAGCTCGACCTTGGCACCGCTGTTATTGAACACTTCATAACGGACATTGACATTACCAGCATTCAATTTGTTGTCAGGATCGGGGTACAGCATCAAGATTTGCTTGATAGCCACTCCCTTGATCGTCCAGACGGTTTCGATTTGCTTCGTGCCATCGCTGTTTTCTACAATTTTAGGCGTTGTGATTTCAGAAAAGAAATCAGCTCCAAATTTATAAGGATTGCCGAATATGTAATCCGTTCCGTCAATCCGGAAGCTCGTAAATGATGTATCGGGGTCATCGCCACGAAACATCAGATTCACCTTGTCATCCTTTTTGCGTACCGGCTGACCGTCGGCCGTACGGATGCCAAACCGTCCTGTAGCATTATCTACCGTAATTTTAATATATTTGTTTTCCAAAACTGTCGTTTTGGGATTGGTGATCACGGCAGCCAAAGCCGACGTCGCTTGAGTCAGCGAGCCTAATGCCAGCAGCAGCGCCAGCACCGACACAAGCGTTCTTTTTAGCAGCTTCACATGAGCGCCTCCTGTCTATGGATGAAAATAAAGAACGGGGGAAGGGATACGGTATCCCTTCCATTCCCATATGAGAGCTTAATTCAGCTTGCTGATAAAAAAGGATGCATATTCGCGATCCCGTTCCTGATTCCGAACAATGATGGTATACCAGCCGGTTTTCGGGAACGTTACTTCAAAATTGCCGTTGATCAGATCTTGGTACGTCAGTTTTGTAGCGATAGCCTTCATTTGCCCCTCACGGAACAAGCCTGTGTAGTAGAACAAGTCGTAAGTTCCCGCATTGTTCGTTAACTCTTGTCCGCCTACTTTCATGAGGTTAAAGCCGGTAATTTTAAACTTCACCTTATTGCTTTCGAAGATCGCCGTTTCCGGGCTCGCACCCGAGATCAGCACATCATTGCCAAAGATGAGCATGCCGTCCACCGGAACTACGACGACCTCTTGCGTCGCAGTCGAGGTGTTTCCAACCTGATCCTCGGCTGTGTAGGTAACCAGCTGCTTACCCGTTTTCGTCAGATCAAGCCCGCTGATAGATACATTGATATTCTCTGTGGAAGATACGTTATCGCGAACCGTGTATCCGCCCAAATCCTTTTTCAGGTCGAAATCAGGCTTGTTCAGCGCAATGCCCACAGTGGCTGCGTTTAAGGTCAACTCCGGCGCTTTGTTGTCCAAACCTTTGACCGTCACCGGAACCTTGTTGATATTCCCCAGCCGGTCAGAGATGGCAATGACCGCCGCTCCGTCTGCGGAGAAAAGCCTGCTTGTTGTAAAGGCGCCGTCAGCTGTGCTGATCGCGTCTATCGGCTCTTTGGTTACCGGGTCCAGGTTAAAGCCCGTTCCCAGGAAAACTTGGTTTGGAGCTGCGGTTTTACCGCTAATCGTGACCTGCATTTTTCCTTTGGCATACAATTGATCGCCTATTTTCACCTTACTGCTTTCCGGCAGCGGGTTGCCGGCTTCATCCACAAGCGTGTACTGTACCGAATCAGCCTGCGGCGCTCCGACAATGTTCGTCACCGTTTCTCTAACGATCGTCATATTGCCCAATCTGTCGTACACCGTAAACTCGGCAACGCCATTTTCGGTCATATAGATGTGACCGGGCATGCCGGCAGGAATAATAATTTCTTTTCCGCCTTCTTCTTTCTCTACGGTTAGCTTCACGCCTTCAATCAGCTTGCCGTTATCTGTATCCAGCTGCCGATACTCTGTGCCATCGGCTTTCGTATAGGAACGCACGATGATGGCTTTCGGACCTTCCCGGTCAATCGTGCTAACCGTATACGATGCCGTCCCGCTATTGCCCGCTTCATCCACAAATTCGAAAGTAAAGCTGCCGTTATTCTTGAACGTATACGTGTTGCTTCCATTATTATTAGTAATGTGTACAGGCTCGGAAGGCTTCAGCTTTACCGTTACATTGCCGTTAGTCGCCTCTTGACCGGCAATCAGCTTTTCAACCACGCCAGTTGGCGGGGTTGTATCTATGTTGCTGACTACCGCATACAGAGTTGCCTTCCGGTCGGGATTGCTTGTGTCTGTCAGATCGAAGGAGTAGTAGCCATTCTGCTCCACATGGAATCGGTTGCCGCTCCGAACCGGAGCGGACGGATTTACTGCAGACGGTACCACTTTAATGCCCAGAGGAGCGGTAATATCGATATCTACTCCTCTTAAAGAACTTACAGGACTATTGGTGCTTAATGTTGACAGCGCGTATACAGGCTCTACGTCAGAGACGGAAGCGATATTAAGCGGCTTGGCTTCACCGATGACTCCTTCGCTGCCGTCAGCCAATGGTCCCGTTTTGTAACGCACTTGAATTTGTCCGTTTTGTACCTTGCTGGAAGGAACTTTTACCGCCACGAAGTTCGTATACGGCTTCCATTTCACCCAGCTCTGACCATAATCCGGGGAAACGGAATATTCATATCCCGACTTGTCCAGAACATCCAGACTCAATTGAACAATAGCTGTATATCCTTCCTCCTGATCGCCAGATACATAAAGCAAGTCCGATTTGGCATTGGCCGGAGGCTGAATGACCGGCTTCGAAATTTTAAAGTAACCGCTGGTGGACGTCACAACCTCGTTGCCCGCCGCATCCTTAGCGTATACATACAGCTTGTATTCTTCCGATTCGCCCGGCGCCAAATGAGCTGAATCTACAATGGCGTAATCGCCGGCCTTAGCCAACGTTCTCCAAGTTGTGGAGCTGGCCAAGGGAGCAGCCTCTCCCTTTTTGACCCATTGATATTGACTGGTTGTGTCATTTAAAGAGTCGCTCGCTTGAAAGCTCACCTCATGCTTGGCTCTTGGATATAAATCCTCGTTCAAGCTGAATTCCACAGTCGGCGGCGTGTTATCAAATTTGTAAGATTGAGAGAAGTAATAATACCGGTCCGCTGCCGCTTCCTTCACTGTAATATGCAAGTATTTCGTGCCGTTTAGCGAAGCGTCCGCAGGAATTCGGTATTCGTATCCACCGATACTGCCTTCATTTCCTTCTACAGAAGTATAGGCGCTATCGTCTCCAGGTCTGGCAGAGCTATCATGGAAGGCATATTTTACCTCGTAAGGCAGCGCAGTCAATGCCATGATCCCCAACCCGTAGGCCGAGCCAGTTACAGTTGGTGCATAGGTCGAGTACGTAACCGAGCTTACCGTTAATGGAACAGGACGGTTCAGGTAAAACGTCACATCATGACTCTGAACGAACGCTGTCCCCG
Organism: Paenibacillus sp. cl123; assembly: GCF_900101595.1. Taxonomy (GTDB): domain Bacteria; phylum Bacillota; class Bacilli; order Paenibacillales; family NBRC-103111; genus Paenibacillus_G. Next base: position 172,723 of record NZ_FMYY01000010.1, on the reverse strand, counting down.
AGTTGTTCGAGAAACTGCCCTTCACTTGGGCGGTAGAATCTACTTTGGCCGGTGAGCTCAAGGCATTGGTCGATTCATTGCCCAATACATCGGTCGCTTTAATATGAAGGATATAATCGCCGTCCTCAGGCACTTCATTTCTGGTGCCTACGGTAAACTGTCCCCCGCTCAGCATAATCGGCTTCCAGTTGATATCTTCCGGCTCGCTTCCAGCCTTCGCCCATTGGTAGTAGCCTTCTTTGAAGCCGCTATGTTCGTCGGTTATGGTGGTTGTGACTTCCACATTCGCGGTGCCGTCATTCAATTTGTTTGACAGCTGAATCGAAGGGCCTTTGTTGTCAATCAGGATCGGAGCTGATTTATAAGACCAGTTCGAGTCGTCCTGACGGAAATTTTCCAATGGCCACAGCTGCATATCTTCATATTGTGCTGCCGCAATCAAAGCCTTGTTATTGGCATAAAAAATCTTGTCGGCTTCCGAGCCGGAGAATTCATCCATCCAAGCCTTATACTGCTGCGGGTATTTGGTCGGAAAGCTTCTCATGGCCGCATACTGCATAATTTCTCTGGCCGTATCCCAGGTCATATCCGAGGTCCAGGTATGCAAATACCAGGTTCCGCTGCCCGCTTCAGTGAACGCTTCTGCAGGAGGAGCGATCATATTGGTCTTGTTATTGACTACACTTAGATTGAAGTTTTCAAAAGCAGGCACATTCGGATACAAATCTTCCTTCGGCTGCTTGGCTGTCAGGGAAAAGCGCTTGATAGCCGCATAGTGTTCCTTCGCGATATCGGCAGGAACCGTATCACTCCGAGACCACATGTAGTAGACCAGCCCGACTGCCGGCGAGGCCGGTCCCGACATATTCGAAGGACGGTAAATCCCCCGGCTTGGTCTTTCAAAATTGGTAATTGGCTCATAATCCGGATCAAGCGTCGGAATCGGAACCGGAGGATCGTTGACGTCGATCGTAATCTTGCCGCGCTTTTTGTATAAAGTATCCGTGGCGCCGTCATTCTCATAGTGGAAATCGATGATCGGGTCCGTATTATCCACGGAGAACTTGGCCCAGTCGATCAAGGAATTGACATTGGATGTATCCCCGTCTACATGAACACCCAAGTAATTAGCCGGCTGAATGAGCAAATTACCGGCATAGTCCTGGATCACTTCTTTATCTTTTGCCAAGAAATCGGTGTCCGGATAGTTATCCTTCCGATCATGAGTCAGAGCCAACACCTTGAGCAGCGGGGTCTCCACCTGCACGCCGTCCGGAATCACCATCCGGAATCTGACGTTTGGCGTCTGGTAGCCTAACTTCTCCTTGGCCGCATCATTGTCTCCCTCATAATAGTAAGCTCGCATCCCATTGTTGAATAACAAGTATACTTTATCATCCGCATAAGCAGGAGAAACGCCTTCCCGTCTGGCGATGACTTCTTCGGAGAATTGAACCGTGAAGTCCATCACATCATGGTTGTTGACCGTTGCACCGGTCACAACCTCCGGCTGAATGCCATTGCCGACCCGTGAATACTTGGGAGCCACTGCGTCGACGATAACCCGGTAACCGGAACCTTTATGGTCGAAAGGATTTACAACATTACCTTTCAGGTTGGTCAAGCTTGAATTGCTCGCCTTAACGGGCAACGTAATCGGCTTGGCTACATTGCCTGCCGCGTCTACAAACACGGCGTCATTGAGCTTTTCTTCCATACTATAATCGATAGGCCCGCGATTGATGCCGGGTAAGCCATCCGATGCTTTCATACGAGGCTCGAGCGGCAAGTTGTCGCTATGATGATATTTCTGGGCCGTATAGGTATAATTGATCTCTTGTTTCAGCGGAACATTAAGAAAATTACCGGAGAAATCCGAGGCCTTATACGTTCTGTTCGTCATAAACTGTTCCAGATTGGCTGTCGGAAGTCCGTCAGAAGGGGTCGTAAACAGCGAGTGACGCAAGAAATGGTCATGGTAGCCGGAGGACAATGCCGATGGCCTGACCGGCTCGCTGAAGTTATATGTAAGGGAAATATCTTCTCCAGCTTTGGCATAAAGCTCATATTTTTGTTTCTTATTGACTCGCTCTACCCCTGTACCATTGAAAGTATAGCTGCTTAGCTCGGGGCGTATTTTGTCTTGGAATTTAATGAAGATTCCTTTGACAGCAACATCTTCGTCTTCGATCTTTACATTGATTACAATTGTAGAATTAGGTTTAATTGTTGCTGTTGTTTCCGTATAACCTATGGTACGATCATCATCACCACTATGTCCCCTTAACACTTCAACACCATCTACATAAAAGTAAGCTTCTGTAACGGAAGTGGAGCAGAAGACAAGGAAGCAGCTTTCATCAAATTGAAGCTCATCCCAGCCCACCACGATTTCTGCCTCTCCGCCTGCAGCGACCGCTTTAAGAACGGGATTATCCAGAACCTTGACTTCAAAAGTAACGGACGCTTCGTCATCCGCAGTCATCGTCCCATCTGCATAAATCGTGATATCTTTATCCTGCTCCGTCTGCTTGAAGCCCGGAGAGCTGGCAAACCCGCCGCCACTGACATTAAAATTCCGAAATGCATTGTCGGCCTCTACAGTCGCATTGCCAATTTTCGTACCATCCATCAAAATCGTTTTATCCGATTCCGCTCCATAGACGGTTACCGGCATCCATGCCGATAGCATGGATACCATCATGCACATGATCAAAAAGACGGATGTCCATTTGAATAACCAATTGTTCTTAATCACGAACAAGATCCCCCTCTTAAGTCTTAATAACTAGTTCTTAGGACACAATATATCATTCGGGATTTAGTAGGCATAAAGACTAACCGATACCTAACATAACAATTGGCCTCCTTTTTACTCATGCCCTCGATGAATTCTAACCAATCTTTTCTTGCATTATAAACAATCGGCACTAAACATTTTCTAAACAACCAGGTCAAAACAACTGTAATTAACCGGATTTTTTTAAATTATAATCGAAATTTGTCGTTTAAATCGGCAATATCAATAAAATTTAATACTTCACGCCTATCAAAATCGCAAAGTTCCTCGAAACTTATCACTCCAGCAACAAGCAGCCTTAATTGATGTTTACAATAGTTTTATTTCGTTGAATGCAAAAAAACACAATGCGCGAATGAAGTCGCATTGTGGAGAGAATGACCTAATAGATTACAAACCTAGAGATTAGACTTGAAATATGCAAACGTGCAAAGGACTTATTTATGTTATATGAACAATTATAAATATGAACGGTTACAAGCAAAACTAAACGGCCTCAGTCCGATAAAATTCAGAACAAAGGCCGCTTACCTGAAATAATTGAAATTACCCCAGACATCTTTGTATTAATTATATAAAATTGATTAGGCTTTCTCACACTACTCTTTGCTGTCCAGCTTGTTTACCATTATACAATACATCGGGACAATGGCAGAGAGCCGGAACGGCTTGCAATGCCGGCAAAAAAAAACAGCCCTCCGCTCCATTCAGGAAGGCTGTTTACAAGGGGTATCAGCGTCATCGGCTCCCCTTCGGAGGCGTCGACTCCCCTTTCACGTTAGACGTCTCCGTGCGGGCAGTATCTGAACCCGCCGCTCCGCCGGCGCCGTTTGTCGGCCCGGCGGCTGCCGGAGGCGGCAGCTTCGGTCCGATCGCAGGCTCCAGAATAACGGTGCGGGTCACCGTCTCGGGGCTGCGTCCGTATTTGTTCTCCGCTTTGACCGTAATCGTATTGATGCCCGCGGCAAGAACAACCTCGCGGCTTACCTCGCCTTGGCCGGCGAGCACGCCGTTGACATAAATTTTCGGCATCCGGTCGTAATTATCCGCGGCTTGCGCCTTCACCGTTATGGTATCGGATGACGTCCTCTCGGGCAGCTCGGCTACTTGCAGCTCCGGCACAGGCCGCGTGATGAACGCCCCGACCGGCGTCCAGATCAGCGGGAGCACGATCAACAGCGCAGCTGCCAGCAGCGCCGCCAGTATAAGCGGCTTGCGCCGCTTCCACAGAAGACGCTGCCAGCTCGGCGCTTGACGGGTATTGATCTCGCGGAACAAGGCGACGAACGCCGGGTTCCCTATAGCCATCAGGCGCTGCCTGACCGGCTTCTGGCGCAGCGCGCCGCTGTCATATCTGTCGAAGTAACGGTTAAGCGCGGCCCGGTAATGCGGATCGATACCGCCGCTCGGACCTGTAAACCGTTCATCCGACGCACTCCATTCGATAAATGCATATACCGTCTCCTTGCTATCCGCCGACTCCGCCACATAATCCAGCATCGGATCGAAATCGAAGGAGCCCCAGCCGCCGTGCTCAGCCCCTCCCCGGTAGAAGCTGTACGCCACGCCGGAGAAAGCCGTGCGCGGCATTCCGTTTCGCCATACTCCGCGCAGAAAGGCCTGCGCCCGCTCCAGCTCCAGCGGCCCGAGCTTGGCCAGCGCGGCCGAAGCTTTGGCTTCGCCGCCCCGCTCCAGCGTAAGCACCCGATATACCGCCGCCCACAGCTCCAGCGTCAGCCGATGACCCTTGCTCAGATGCGGCAGCAGCTCCGGCGCCGGCGGATCGAGCATAAAGCCTAGACGCGACACATGCTCCGCCTCCAGCTCGGCCAAAGGCACCTCTTCCAGCAGCATCAGCTGAATTTCCAGCTTGAGCAGTTCGCAATAGTCGGCGTAACGCTCCAACCCCCGCTGCTCGGACAGTTCATCGAAGAAGCGGAACAACGCAGCGCCGGTATCCACCTTCCGAGCCGCCCCTTCCTTAGCGAGCAGGCGCTTAACAGCCGCGACCGTCTCTCCCGCGAAGAAGTTTAGCGAAAGCATATCCGCGTTTGTCAGCCAAAAGGCCAGGGCCGACTGCAAGACGCGCGTGTTGTCCGCTCGTCCGATCGCATATGAAGCGCAGCTTTCGGCGGTTCTCGGAGACAGCCCGGACAGCTCCCGGAAAACGGAGCGGAACAGCTCCGGCTGCCGCTGGATCGGCTCCAGCAGCGGAGCGGTCGCAGCCGTATCCCCTGCCGAAGCCGCACGCATCACGAAGAGAGCGACGGTCCGGCAGAGCAGCGCCCGCTCCCCTCGCTCCGCATAAGCTTCGCAGCCAAGCATAGCGTCGATCACCTGCGGACTGCCGGCTCTCTTCACATCGCCGGTCTCCAATCGGAGCAGCCGGACAACAAGCTCATGCAGCCGAGTCTTAGCGGTCTCCTGCGTTTCCCCTTTCAGATAGGTGCCTAGCGACCGCCAAACGCGGGCTCGATCGGCGTCATACAACGCGTCTCCAGCCGATCCGCCCTGCTCGATCGTAAACAGCGTACACAGCTCCTCGTAGGAGGACAAGGATAAGGACAAGCCGGGCTCCAGTCCCGCAAGCGCCTGCTCGCAGAAATCGAATAATGCCTGAAGCCGTTCCGGCTCCTCGCGCAGCGTCCAGATCGTCTCCAGCCACCGGCCCGCCACAGCTGCGGGTTCCGCTCCGGCGAGCTTGCCTGCCGATAGATCGAACACCATCTCGCGTTCAAGCTGCCGGTCGGATTGCCGCAGGGCGCCCTTTTCGAGAAAGGTCACATGCAGATGCTGCTTGCCTTCGGCCTCCCCGGCAAAAGTTAGGACGCCAAGGCGCCTGCGGAACGCATAAGGCATGCAGCTCCAGAGCAGCCGCATCAGCTGGCGTGCGTCTCTCTCCGCCTGGGCCGGTTCTCCGTCCAGCACAATATATACTTTGCGCCGATTGGTCACCGAAGCCATCACCGAGACGAGCAGCTGCTCGAACGAATCGCGCGTCAGTCCGAGTCCGGCCAGCAGCTGATCAGGTTCCGGACTAGCTGCCGCTCCAGGCGTCGGCGGCTCTTGCAGCTCGGGCAGTTCCTTCCCTAGCCGGGCATCATGATGCACGGCAAACTGCTCAGTGGCGAATATCCGCTCCGGATAACGCACCCACTCATCCTTGAGCGCCGCAGGGACGACATACTGATGGGTGAAGAAAGCGCTGCGCTGTCCGGTAAAATCAGCCGGCACATACACGGTCTGTCCGACCACGAGATCCCCGTTATCCGCATGGTACACAGCGAGCGCAGCCGGATACTCGGCCCCTTCCGCCCCGTCCGGCTTCTCCCGCGGGCCTTTATAATAGCAATACGGATGAAGCGCCGACTTGATAAACAGCGCATCCAGGCCGGGCGATGCCGCCACCGTATCGAAGCCTTCATTTGTCCGGAAAACGCCCTCGCGCGCACGCGTAAAATAATGCTGCTGAATGCTGCGCTGTCCGTTCGCGATCACGTGGCATCTCTCCTGTCGATGTAGTCGAGCTGGTTCAGCAGCCAGATGAACGGCTCATCCACCCGCACGGGGCTGATTACGCCCGTCACCTGCCGGTTCACCGGGTTCGTGCCCAGCGCTGAGACGGCAAAGTACGCCGTGTTGCGGAAATAAACATCAACCGCATCCTTGAACGGCCGGTCTACCTTCTCGATAAAGCGGCGAATTTCGCCGTTAATATTTTCAAACTCGGTGCGATCCAGATATCCCCTGTGCCTTACATCGCGGAACACATTGCTGTTAGGCTGGATATAGTCGCTGTCTTCTTCCTGGAGATGCTGCAGCATATCGCTTTTGGTCAGCACGATAGCGGTCGGAATATCGGTTTTGCCGCTCTGCTGATGAGAGATGAAGTTCTCGTACAAGGAGATGACGACCTCCCTCGGCTCATCGTAGCGGCTGGCAAACTCGCCTTCGTCCTCGCCCAGATTCAGCCGGATCTTATCGCGGATCGTACGAACCTGGAGCGGATCGACGAGGAACAAAATGCCCGAGGAATTCTGAATATGAGACGCATAGATGTCCAAGTACGCCCGTTCGACCATTCCCTCGCCCGCCACGTCGAAAAACACGAGCAGCAGCGGCGGCTTCGTCTCATCCTTGAACACGAATTGGAAAATGAACGGCTCCTGCTGCTCATTCGGATTCGTCGACTGCAGCATGCTGCCTCGTTCGAAGATCGGCTCGTGATAATAATGGCGGAACTTGCGGGAGATGTCGGCGCTCAGAGGCATGCAGGCCGCCTGAAAGTGAGCGGCGGTCTCGGTTTGCAGCGTGTGGATGAGCGAAGTCATATAGACCGACTTGCCCACTTGGGAGGCGCCGACGATCGAAATAATATTGCTGGGCACTTGTCCGGCCGTGATCGGAAGCTCATTATGGCAGCTCGGACACAGCCTGCGGCGCGTTGTCACCCCATACCGGTCCGTTACCGCTACCAGCACTTGCCCGGCATAGATCCGGCTGTCCTCCGGAATCGTCTGAGGATCGATGACCGCCTCCATATCAGGCAGCGCCAGGCGGAACTTCCGTCTCCATTCATTCAGCCGCTCGTCCTCCTGCAGCGCGAATTCATCGTCGTTCTCCTTCACATGGGCGGCGCGGAACACGACATCGGCCGGCTCGCATTTGGCGAAGCAGTAGGGACAGACGATGCTGTAAAACGGCGGTCTTTCCTTGACAGGAGGCTTCTTATCGAATAAATTTTTGAAAAAATCCAGCATGCATATTTCCTCCTTACCCCTTTTATTCGGGCACAACCTCGAACTGGTCGCCGTAGCTCCTGCCGTCCGACAGAAAGACGCGAACATGCTCGGAGCGCCCGACTTGAATCTCCGGCATCTCGCTGCGTCCGGCAGGCAGGTCCCTTAGCAGCGGATACCTGGTGCCGTCATCCGGATGCAGCGGCACGGAGCCATGCTTTTTGACGTAGCACAGCGCCTCCTTGGGCACCGGAATCTCGCAATGCAGCCGAATATGTACAGATCTATGCTTGCCGAACCAGCCCAATCCGTACTGGATGCTGTAGCGGATTTTGGCGCGTCCCCCGCTCACCCGGGCGAGATTGTCAGCATCGCTTTGCCGGTACGCCAGCAGCTCGCCCTGCTCCATCCTGCACGCATAGATCCGGAAAAATCTGGACCCGATAAAGTCCGCCGGCAGCCGATACCCGCCGCGGACCTTGTATTCTTCTCTGGTGTACAGCTTCATGCCCTTTTCGTCCGGCTCCCGGCCAGCTTCCTCCCCGCCCGGGCCGAAGCTGTGAATATATACATACGGAATGTCGGCAGGCCAATGCCAGGTAACCAGGCATTCTCCTTCCGCAAGCCGTGACGAGGCTTTCGTGATGCGATGCCGGTCATCCGGCGTGGTCCACAACATCTGTGTGCTCCTTCCTACCAGTTCCAGCCGGGGGCGCGCCGGCTTACCGCCGCTATGCGCCTCCAGCCTCTGGCGGCATGATCGTCGCCGCCTGTCGCCGCTTCCGCCTATCTCTCACAGATCACTTCAGACGCAGTACAGCACAGGCTCCCTAAATCCCCTTACCTGAACCGCTTGCCTGTCCGGCTGGCCGGTGCTCCGTCCGTACGTTCCGGCAAACGGCCGTAGCCTCCCCTGCGGAAGGGCGAAAGTCCTGCTCCGCCCCCGTTTTCCTTTACGGCAAACAGCACCGTTGACAGGGTCAACAGCAGCACCAGCGCCAGATCGGCTATCGCCCGGACGAATGCCGGTTCCATGGACGGCAAGCCGCTTTCCAAGGCCCATCCGGCGAGCAGCCCGGCAATCAAGCCGCCGAGCAAAAAGCTTTTGGCCAGAAACCGGTTGTCGAACACAATGCCAAGCGCAAGCCCGAGCAGGCCGCCCAGCAGCAGCAGCGCCATTACGCGCAGAGCCGCTCTGAACATGCTGTCCTCCGCGGCCCCCGTCCGCTCGCCCAACAAATGCCAATGCTGCTGGTTCGCGTAGATGGTCCCGATCGCTTCCGAGATGCCTTCCGCATCCTGCACCTTGCGGTATGTGCCTCCCGTCGCCTCGGCAAGCTGCTGCAGCAGCCGGTTGCCCTGCTCGTTGCCCGCCGAATCGAGACCGACGGTATATATCCCGTAGCGCTGGGCCACATATGGAGCCGTTACTTCAGCCAGATTCATCTCGCTGTACCCGTCCGAGATCAGAATGACGGCGCCGCGGCCCTCCTGCGTGCCGGAGGACTTCATCTGCTCCATCGCTTGACCGAGCGCCTTGCCGATATCCGTCTGGCCGACAGGCTCGGGCGCGCCGGTCAGCTTGTCGGCGATAAGCTGACGCGAGGCCGCATCCCGCAGACTGGTCAGCGGCTGCAGCCAGGTCGTATCTTCATTAAAGATAGCCACACCGGCTCTCTTGTCGCCCGACATGCCGGTCACAAGCAGCGCAGCCGCTTTCCTGCTCTGATTGTCCGGATCGTTCTGCTTCATGCTCTCCGATGTGTCGAGCAGCAGGACATAATCCCGCGGAGCGGATTTCCTGCCGAGCTCCAGTCCGTACAGCCATTGAAACAGCGCGCCTCCCGCGAACAGCAGCAGCAGCGAAGCCGGGACCAGCCATTTCCAGCCGTCGGCGGCATAGCGCAGCTTCCAGTTCGCTCCGTTCAGGCGCGGCGACAGCGTTTCGGCGAGCAGGCAACCCGCCGCGACGAACAGCGCAAATACGCCAAAGTACAGTCCCATCAGAACGGTTTCATGAACGCTCCCGGTCAGTCTGTCCAGCATCCATTCGCCGGCAGCATAGCCTGCAAGTCCGCCCGCCAACCCTAACGCGACGAGCAGACCGTTCCATTTGCGACGCTTCATCAGTCACCCCTTCTTTCTCCGTGCTCGTGCTCCGCGGCACCCTCCGGCTGTCCCGCTGCAGCAGCCTCCGGTGCTGCCGGCTCCCAATCCGGTTTATGAAAACGGTAGCCGCTCTCCGCATACGTCTCATAAAAACGCCGGCCGTTGCGGTAAATCATCAGATCGTCGCGCCGGAAGCCGCCCATAAGCCTGAGCAGCTCCACGCCGCCGCCTTTGCTTACATGAACGCAGCCCAGCTTGGATTCCCCAAGCTCCCCCGCGTCCATCGCGTACCGGATCAGCTCGCTGTCCGGGTCCCCGAACAAATAGCTTTCCTCGTGGCGATGGCGGTGCGTGAACCGGTATACATCGGCCCGTACGGCCGATTCCTTGTCCAGCGCGCGGCACAAGTCGCGGTACAGCTCCTCCTTGGTGAGCACCTGACGGTTGTCATAGCTGACCGTCACATTCGCACGCTCCAGCAGCTCCTGTTCGAAGGCCTGACTGAACAGGGGATGAGCAAACCAGTCATTCTGCGCCGTCTGCATCAGACGGGCGATATAGGCGTCGTCTCCCTGCTCCAGCAAGCCGGCAAGCGAGCCCATCCGCCGCTCGTCAAACTCAAAACGCTCGCCCCATCGAGATTCCAGCTCGGCCGAGATTCTATCAACCGCCTGCTTGTAATACTCCTCGACGTTGCGGCCCATCTCATCGTTTGCTTCCCTTATGCTCAGCCGGCATGCCTCCGCTAGCCTGCCGGTCAGCTGCTCCAATCGATCGACATACCGCTTAAGCAGCCCGTGCAGCTCCTCCAGCATATGCTCGTAGCGCAGCAGCAGCTCGCGCTTCAACTCCAGAAACAGCAGCTCGCGCTTCAAACCGTACACCCGGTCCAGCAGCGCGCCGACCGTGGTTTTCAGTCCCGCCTTGGCTCCGCCGAACAACCCGAACAGACCGCCGCGGCTCCCGGGAAGCCCGTCCGCGCTTTCTTCATAGACCGCTTCGAGCTCCTCGCGCCCTGCGGCAAGACGGCGGTCGTTCTCCAGCCGCCATTCGCGCACCGCGCCGATCAGACCATGACGCTCATCCGGCGACGTCCAGCGGCAGACGGCATAAACGCCGTAACGCGAGTCTTCGACCAGCCGCTGCCAGATAGCCTGGCGCAGCCTGTCCGCAGGCGCGCCCGCGGACAGGCTCTCCTTCAGCCGCTGGCTCTGCCGGCCGAAAAAATCCCGGGCATTGCTCCCGAACAAGGCGTTCTCGGCCTGACGAAGCGTTTTGCCCCGCAGCGCCGCCGGAGACAACGGCTCATACAGCAGGCCATGCATTTCCTCCACCGGATCGGGCAGCCGGTCCATCGCGGCTTGCGCCAGCGAATCCGTCTGGCCCGCTTCCAGACCAAGCGTCTCGAGCACCTCACGGCCGCTCATGCCCGAGCCGTTTTCCTGCAGCAGTGCGAGCAGTCTGCGATGCAGCGCCAGCAGAACCGTCAAGGCCACCGCCCTGTCCGGCCGCGTGACCTCCGCAAGTCCCGCCGAGGCATAATACGCCTCAGCCGCACCGGGAGGCATCATGCTTTGGCGGAACAATTGATGATTGTAAGGATGAAGACGATTCTCGCCGTCTGCCGTCTGCCGGCAGCGCAGGAAGCTCAGCCGGCAGATGATTCGCGCGCATGCGAGCGTGTCGTCCTCGGCGAACAGCCCCCGTTCGTCCTTGTCGCCCAGCATATAGGCCGTATCGAACAGAGGGCCCGGCCCATAAGCGGATGGAAGCCTGAGACCGTCGCTTGTCACCTGCAAATCCGCTTCATACCTGAAGCTCCGTCGCTGCATGCGATCCAGCTCGTCTAGGAAGGCGACGCTAAGCGCCGCATCCAGCGCATAGCCGCTCTCGGATTGCTTCTCCCGCAGCAGCGTGAACAGATCGGCCGACACAGACCGGAAGCTCTCCCCAAGCACGGAGCGCAGCAGCACCATCACCTCGGGAAGCAGCGCATTCGCCGGGTCCTCGGCTCTGGTAAGCACGGCGGCGTGCACCTGCATCAGCGAGCCGTACAGCCGGCCTCGTTCACCGATCCGCCCGACGAGCTGCCGAAGAACGAGATTCAGCTCCTGCAGCTTCTCCGCGCTGCCGATCATGGCGCGGGACAGCTCGCTTCTGGACGTACGCTTGTCCTGTGCGTCTGCGGACGGCGGCTGCCAGCACAGCAGCTGGCTTCCGGGCACACCATCTGGCGTTCCTGTCCCAATGTATATATACAAGATCCCGTCGGCATGTGTCCACTGCGCCCGGTTCATCTCGAACAAGCGCTCCAATGCCGTCTTCGACCGGTCGCCGACAGCCAGAAACACCAGCGGATGACGGAGATGCCTCCGCTCATCCTCCCCCGGGGACGCGCCGTCCCTCCGCCCCGCATACCGATCTGCAAAGGCTGTCAGACGCTCCTTCATACTCGCTACCTCCCTTGGACCGGACTGCCTGCTTCATCCGGTCCTCTCTCCTACCACTATATAAAGTTTCCGCGCCCCTATTTAAGGCTCCTCACCATCTCGTTTACCTTAACGGCCAGTTCCTTGTAGAAGCGGTACATCTCTTCGCCGTCCGCATAATCGCCGCGGTCATAGTCGAGCGCCGACTTGGCATCCTGATAAACGCCCGCCATATCCTGCAGCTTGGCGACCAGACCGGATACGTCGTCCGAAGCCGTCAGCTGCCGGATGCGGTCGTCCGCCTTGCGCTTCAGCTGCGCCAGCCGCTTGGGCTCAAGCGCCCGTAGCTTGCCGTACATTTCATAGTCCACGAAGCGGCCTGCCTGCATAACGTTCGCCAGCGGCTCCCACGCGTCTTCCTCCGCGCTGTGATCGTAGACATACAGCGCGCCGCGGCGGGTAATCGTACCGGTGTAGATCGCTTCGATATACTGCTTCAGCAGACGCTCCTCGTCCTGATGGGCGGCCAGCACCTGCTCCAGCGCCTCCAGCCGTTCGCGGATTCGCTCATACTTGGCCAGCTCCTCACGCACTTGGCGGAGCTGCTCCGGCGAGCGGATCAGATTCTCCTTCGCCATCTCCTCGCTCACGCTGCCAAAAATATCCTTTACGCTCTCCGTTTCCAGTCCGCGCTCCAGCAAACCGCGCAGCTCCGACACGCAGCGCTTGATCTCGCCGAGATTCGGACGTGCGTCCTGCAGCCGCATATCGTAGCCGGCCAGCCTGCGGTCCAGATCAAACGGTCCGCTCACCGCGCATTCATACCGGTGAATCGTGCCCGAATCGGCCGTTTTCTCCCGGATAATCCCCTGCTTGACCGCACGGTCGAATACGCCCCGAACCTCCGCGTTGTAGCTGCGCACCCGATTGTTCACATACGTATCGCCCCACGACCGCTCGGGAATCGGCGACGGCAGATACGTCCAGTTGATCCGGTCCGTCTGCACCAGATGGCGTCCGATGCCCTCCGGCTCCAAAATCGAGCGTTCGTAGCTTTCCTCATATACCTTAAGCGGCGTATAAAGGAACAGCGGTACGCCGTTTTGCGTGTTCAGCCAGAAAATCCGGTTCTTCACTTCGCTTTCCTTGATCGTAAAGCGCGAGTTCGCGATCGCATTATCCTGGAACGCCCGGATGCCCTTGAATATATTCGGCGCCTTCACCGGAACCGACACGAAGCCCCATGAAGGAAAGTTGAAGTGGCCGGACGAGTTCGACAGATGGAACACCGGCTTCGCTTCCTCATACAGCCGCCCGGCGATGCGCTGCTCCACCAGCTTCTCGATCGAGTCCTCATGGCCGTATTGAATCACGAGGTACTCCTCCATCGACTTGGTGATCAGCTCGCCGAACTGCTCCGTGAGGAAATCCGAGATCGAGCCGACGATATCTACCTCCTGCTCCTTTACCCACTGGTTGGCCTTGGCGAGCAGCTCCTGCGTAAAGTCGCGGATCAGCTCCTGCGAATTGCGGTCCTCCGTCATCCGGCTGATCATCTTGGCCATATCAGGCACGCTGACTACATTCCAATAATACGTTTTATTGCCTTTATGGTCGACCTGCTCTTCCCCGTTCATCAGCAGCTGGCCGTTCTTCTCGAAAATGCGGTTCAGCTCGTTCAGCAGCTCGGTGAACACTTGGTAGATCCGGTTGTTGTCGTTGTTGATCAGCGTATACAGGTCTTCGTAAAATTCGATCATCTGCTCCATTCGCTCGCGGTCGGCATGCATCATATATTCCTGAATTTTAGCTTCGATGTAAGCATCCTTTTTGCGGTCTCTGGAAATAAACGCGCTTTTCGCTTCGCCCAGCTTGTCCCGGGAGCTTTCCTGAGCGGCTTCCAGATCCTGCGGCAGACGCAGCAGATTTTCCTTGAGCGCCTCGATGTACGAGGAGATCAGCTTCAGCAGGCAGAAGCCCTTGTCCTGCAATATGATCCGCGACGCATAAAACGGCCCCTGCTCCGGATGGAGAAATACGCGGGTAATCTGCTCGGTGAACTTTTCCTTGATCTCGCCCGGCAGCTGCTTGCGGCACTTGATATACTCCTCGCGCGCCCGAGACAGGTAGCTCTGCTCCAGCTCGGTGTCGACGTTCACAACCTGCTGCTTCACCACATTCGTATAGCTCAGGCGTTCGCTGTTCTTGTGACCCGGCAGCGGCTCCGGCACCCGCTTGTCGAACTCGCGGTGGATGGAATCCGGATCAAGGCCCAGCTTGTGGGCCAGCTTCTCGACATCCTCCTGCGTAGGACCGGCCTTGAACATCTGATCCATCCGCTGAAACACCTTGTAGGCGAGGAACGTCGTCATCTCCTCAATCGGCAGAACGGCGGACGAAGCGCCCAATATATTGTACTGATAGTTCGCCGCATACGCCTTCGGCATCTGGTTAATGTTCGTGCGGATGTTGCTGATATAGTCATGAATGGCAAATTCTTCGCCCGACGCCTTCTGCTCGCTCGCCATGAAGTTCGTGATGTTCTCCGCCGTCACATTCATGCAGTAGTCGTAGGCGTTCTCCAGCAGCTTGCCTTCCAGATTTGTCGCCGAGATCAAATGGGCCAGATTGAACGGCGGCATCGGCGATTGGACGTTCAGGATGTTCGCGTACTGCTGGCGGAACCGCTCTCCGCGCTCGTCCACGTTCATCCAGTAGTCCAGCTCTTTGAGGGCCGCATAGCCGTTTTTCTTGATATATTCGCGGGAATGCTCAGTCAGGCTTTTGTTGGCCAGATTGACGTCCGGCGTGAACAGATAGCCGAGAATGCCGACCTTGTCAACGCCGGCCGAGCCGTAGTCGCGCTCCAGAATCCCCCGGACGATATACGAAATGTCCAGGAAGCATCCGCTCCCCGTGCCGCCCGACAGGCCCGTCAGGACGAACACCATCAGCTTCTTGTTCGTGCCGACCATCAGCGACTTGATCTTGCGCTCGATCGTCTGGACAACCTGCACGATCTTGGTAAACAGCAGCAGGCGGCCGGCTTGACGGACGCCGGAGGCTCCGTTGATCCCGTCCGTGATTGTCAGCTCAGGCGACAGCCATTCCTTGATGTACGGCTCCAAAATGCTGCGGTTCTGCAGCACGCTGCCGATCTCGGCGTTCGCCAGCAGGACGAACTCGGTCATCGGGTCCAGCCCGACTCCCTTGTAGCGCTTGCCGCGGTCATGCTCATTCGTCTCGAAAGCGAGGAACTCAATATTGTCCGGCTTCTCGCGTTTCTTCTTCGTATGCGGGTCCTCCGGAAGCTTGAAGCGCCGGTTGACCTGGTACTTCAGGCGCAGCAGCGCGTCGATGCCCGTACCCCCAAGACCGATGACCAGCATCGGATTGTCTATCGTGTCGACCCGGATCTTCTCGCTGACGATCCCTCCGCCCAGCGAAACGTCGAGCTGTTGAATATGTTCTCTTACGACTGCTTTCATCGCGCAACCCCTCCTGTGGGAACATTCACTTGATATATTCGAGTGTCACCGAACGGTGAACGCCTCCTAGCATGATGCGGATGCGATCGCCGGCCCGCAGCTCCTTGCCCTGCGCGGCCTCCAGCACGCGCCCGCCCTTCTCGATGACGCAGGCGGTCCCGTTCTGCAGCAGCAGATTGTCCCCCGGCGCCGGGCGGAAGACGATATCCTTCGTTTCGGCGAATTCGGGCGCGAGCTGGAGCAGCTGATGCAGCGTAACCTTGCCCTTGAACGTATTCAGCTTGCGGTACTGCGGCGATGTCCGCTCGCCCGTATCCTCATCGCGCACCTCGATAACGACTTGTCCGACGAAACCCTTATTGGCTTTGCGCCACTGGCTCAGCGCATACAGCGCCGCTGCCGCCAGGACCAGCACGCCCGCTCCGACGGCCGCCCATCGGCCGGCTCCAAGCCCCTTCTCCGCCGCTTCGCCGCCCTCCGCAGGGGCCGGGCTTGTCGGCTGCGCCGGTGCGCCGGAGAGCGCCGACAGCTTGACCGGTTCAGTCTCCCTGACGTAACCCGCATCCTCCGCTTTCACCACGAGCTCATACTCATGCGCCTCGGGGAGCTTGTAGCTTCCCGAGATGCCTTGGGCGCCGGCTGTCAGCGGTATCTCCTCCGACTTGCCGCTCTGGATATCCTTAACCACGAGCGTTGCTTTCAGGTTTTTGTATAGCTCCGCATCTGCGGCCTTCTGCCCGCCGGACTCCAGATACGCCTTGACTGCAACATCTTCCCCCCGTTTCCACGTCTTAGAGGGCAAAGGCTCCATTTGCAGCTTCAGATCGTAGTTATAGACCAGGCTGATCTTGATTTTATCCTTGGGCAGGCCTTTGACCTGCAGCTTCCAGGTTCCTTGCGCCGGCTGCACGATCTTGAGCAGCGTGTAAGCCTTCGAGGAGGTATAGACGACCTTGTCCGATGGAATCGCGACCGCCTTGCCCTGAGGATCGGCCAGCTTCACCTCGACCGGAGAGCCGGATATGAGCGAGATGTTAGCCTCCCTGACGCTGGCATTCGGAATATCGATTGTGACCTCCTGATAAGCGCCGTTAGCCGTCAGATCCTGGACCGGCACCACCTTCAGATTCAGATGGCGGGCATAAATTTCGCTGAGAATGCCCGGCAGATCGTCGGCCGAGCTCGTGACGAACGACTTGGCTCCGGTGTCGGCGGCAATTTTGTCCAGCACGGCTTTATTCAGCTGCCCGTCGGCGTTCAGGCCGATCGTGTAAACAGGGATGCCCTTTGCCTTGGCGCGCTCCACCGCAGCCGCCAGCTCCTTATCCGACTGCTCCTGCGTCCGGCCTGCCGGCAGCGAGTTGTTGCCGTCGGTGAGGAGCACAACGACCGGGGTGTGAGCCGGATCGGCGCCGTTTTCCAGCACCTTGACCGCCTCGCTCACGCCGACGGCCAGATCGGTGTAGGGGCCGCGGTCCAGCTGGTCGATAAATCCCTTCAGGCTCTGCTTGTCCGCCGCCGACTTCATCTCCAGCAGCGCCTTCTCGCGCATAATGCGGTCCGTGTATGCAACGACGCCGATCTTGTCGCCCTGCACCGACGCCATATCGACGAACAGCTTCACGGCTTCGAAGCTGACCTTGTTCACATCGCTCTCATTCATGGATGTGCTGACGTCGACCGACAGCACGGCATCCATTCTCGCATCTCCGGCCGGAGAAGCGGCAGTCGCCGCAACAGCCTGCAGAGGGAGCAGGGCCAACAGCAGCGGCAGCATGGCACGAAGCCATAAGCGGTTTATATTCACAGCGGTTCATTCCTCCATCGCTGGCGCCCCTTGATGTCAAGCGCCGGTCTTGTAGTATTTTGCCGAATACGGTTGTACAATGAGTAGGACTACCGTTTGTAACTTTATATATTATCTGGTCCTAAATTAAAACGCTACTTAAACATTCCTTAAAATTTGCTAAAGATTTTCAGGAGCATATTTCCATATTCGACCGAAATGGAGGTTCTCATGCTGACTTTGCTCGTTTTGCTGGCGGCCGTCCTGTTCGCAGGGTTCCGGCTGCTGACGTTCGTCTACTACAAAAAACACGATATTTCGCTTTCCCGCATCGACAGCGAGCTGGCCGAACGCTTCGCTCATCCCGATAGCGCCGATCGTTCCGAAAGCGGCGATCCGGGCCGGATATCTTGAGTCTAACCGAACCTCATGACGGAGGGAACCCATGAATTCGAAAAAAACCGTACGTTTTAGTAAGACGGTGCGAACGGACTATTTGTTTCAACGTTTGCGCCAATGTTCGCGCTGCGGCTCCTATACCTCCCTCGAGCAGGAGGACTGCTCCGGGTGCGGCTCCCGGAGCTCCTGGATGACCCTGCCGAAGCCTGCCGAAGCAGCGGCCCGCCAGCGCGGCTACACGGATATGCTGGTGATCGGCATCCTTGCCGCCGCCGGCGTCATCGTGGCCCGCAGCTTCACGGAGATCGCGGCCGCTCTGGCCGGCGGACTTATCCTGATCGCGGGATACGCCAAAATTCGCCATGCGTACGAGCCCTATATCTTTAGACGTACGTTATCCCGCCTACTCCTGCAAGAGCATGAACAAATTCGTCTCGGCCTGCTGCAGGACATCGACAAGGCGGAAACCGCTCTGAAAGGCGAGGACTTCAAGACGGCGTATGAGAAGTTCCGCGAAATCGGCTATTTCATCCCGGACAACCCGATCCGGCTGCTTAAGCTGATGTGCCTGGGCCGGTTTATTTTGCGCAGCGACATGGAGCTTGAGCTGACCACGCTCATCCCGAACCGGTTCGACACGGACTTCACCGCCTATTTGCTGGATGTCGGACGGATCAAGCCCCGGCTGATCGAGCGCCCGGCTATCGATTACGTCGTCAAGTACCGCAGCGAGATCGAGCGGCTGCCGTACGGAGCGGAGATTCTGACGGCGGCGGCGGGAGCCGCGCTGCGCATCAAGAGCCATCTGCTCCAGTATCGCGGGCTTGTGCTCGACTACATCGATCTGCTCCCGGATGAACGGCTCCAGCGGCTTCAGCGGCTGGCGGCCGAGCTCGCGGCTGACCATCCAGAGCTGCTCCAGCGCGTGCAGCAGGCAGCCAGCCGACGCTCCGGCGGCTCGATTCCCGCCGGCGGTGAAGCCGGTCCAGCCGCTTCTCCGAGCGCCGACCCGGACGCGGAAGCCGGCGGCCATCACCAATATGATCAAAGGCGGGAACGTTTGTGAGTGGTTTTACGTATCAACGTGCGTACCGTTTCAGGAAGGCGGCGACCGTCCTGCTGGCCGTCACCGCTGCCGCCGCCGGCTGGAAAACCTATGATGCGGCCCAAGCCGCGCGCGCCTTCGATCAGGCGCGGTCGCTGCATATGGCCGGGCAGCTGCCGGAAGCCGAAGCGCTGTATGTGAAAGCCGGTTCGATCCGGGGCTTCGACTATCACCGGGACGAGATCGCCTCCGCGCTGGCCGAGCTGCAGCCCATCGTCCATATGATGCGGACGGTACAGAGTCTGTCGCAAGCCGCGGCCTCCGCAGCAGCCGCCAAAGACGTCTCCGCGCTGGCGAAAACGCATAGCGATTGGCAAGCGGCGAGGCAGCAGATAGCCGCGCTGGGAGCCGCGCACGCGGAGCGGTTCGCCCAGGCTGTGCAGGAAGCCTCGCTGGAAGCCCAGCTTGCCACCGGCTTTGCCGACGCCCGCAAGGCGGCGGAGAAGCGGATCGCCGGCGCCAAGGCCGCGGACGATGTCAGCACGGCCGCAGCCGAGCTGATCCTCATTCCAGCCGTGTACTATGGAGGCGATCCAGCGAAGCTGAAGGCAATCAACGCGCTGCTGCAGCCGCGCGATATCGCCCGGCTGGACACCTTGGCCCGGACGAAGCCGTATGTGGAGGTATGGAAGCAGGGCGAGGAGCTTCGGACCTTCTACGAGCGCCAAGGCTGGGAAGCGGCGTGGATGGCTCCGAAACTGGAGAAGCTGGCCCTCGGTACGCTTTCCATTCTGGAGAAACAGGATCTGGAAAAATTTCTCGAAGCTGCCCGTCAGCTGAAAGCTTACCCCGTCTGGGCCGGACCCGGCAGCAAGATCGAAGCGAACGTTCAGTCGGTCGTCGAAGCCCGGATGAAAAAAGCGGCTTCCCTATCGGCCGGCGGCAAGCATGCGGACGCCATCGCGCTGTACAAGACGCTGGGCAGCTACCGGGACACGTCGGCAGAGCTGCGGGCGGCGGAGCTTCAGCAGCTCGCAGCCGACCCGGCGAAGCTGCTGACGGCGGCGGGCGCGGACGGCAAGCTGACCGCCGTCACTGCCCTGAAGGCCGCGGCAGGTCAAGTCCAGGCGGCTGCGCTGGACGGCGCAGGGACGCGTCTGCTGCTCGCCCAGCTGGCAGCAGACGGCGGCCTGTCGCTGCACGAGGCTGCCCTCGATACCGCCGTCCGCCAAGTGACTATCCGTTATTCCGAGCTGAGCGGTCCGGACGGCAGCAAGCTGCTGCTGCTCGAAGGATCATCCGCTCGCCGCAGCGCCAGATATGTGCTGCTGCTGGTCGCGGAGAACGGCTCGCTGCGCCGGGTGCTGGACGTGGAAGCCGACGCTTTGTCCTCGAACGGCAAGGGAGAGCTGACCGCTACGCGTCCCTGGATCGCCCCGGATTCTTCCGGGAACGTCCAGCCGGATCGCGGGCACTACAGATTCGAGGATGACCGGTACCGGCTCATCCGCACCGAATCCGAGCCTCGCGAGCCGGAAGACAACCGCAGCGGCCGTCCGTCCTCCGACTCTGCCGCGAACCCTTCACCCGGCTCGCCCCCGGCCGGCGGCCCGGCGGAGCCCGGCGGCGGCAACCGGCAGAAGCCGCCTCGGGAAACCGCCGAGCCGGGAAGCCCGGCTTTGGACACGCCGGCCGGCGGCAAGCCTGCCGCAAGACGGGATGCGCCGGCCGGGTGAGCGGCCGTACCCGGCCCCCGGCGCAGCGGGATAAACGCCTTACGGCGTCTTATAGATGCCGTGCGTCTGCTAAAAATCGGACAATCATTAAAGTCTATTTCTGTCAATTTAAGAAAGCCTGACGCAAAGAAAAACGTGAGGCTGATGGTGCGGAACTGTATCGGAACTGACTGACTCTTAAAGCCTCCCGCGACTTTGTCATTCTTACGGAACTCAGCGACCTTACTCGGGCAAATAGAGCGAAAAGGGAATTCCGATGACGCTGCCCCGGAATTCCCTTATGTGGCGCCTGTACCGGTCTCCCGGTCGGCCAGGTATGTAATATCGTCAGCCGTGATCGGCGGCGGCCCTGAGCTGCAGCGCCGAGCGCATACATACACGCCTCAGCACACCGGGACGCTCATTCGCATCCATTCGCAGGAAGTCGTCATGCGTCCAGAGCTGCAGCAAGGCGTTTTTGGCCGCACGGACCGCCATGTCCTCACTGCGCAGAATCATCAGGCATATCGCGTAGCAATCATTCTCATGCTCTCTCAAGATGGATAATCGGTGATCCCTGTTCATGCCGGCTTCCCTCTTCTCCTTAACCCTTGCTCGCATCAGTGCATGCTTGAAGCCATTGTAGAATGTGGATCGCCAATCTGTGTAGTACTATCTTTATCTAGTACCTTTTATATACCGCTTAAGGAGGTCTTCATGCAAAACTGGATTACAGCTTTCATGGAGCAGTACGGCTATGCCGGCATCCTGTTCATGATTGCGCTGGAAAATGTATTCCCGCCCATTCCTTCGGAAGTCGTGCTCACGTTCGGCGGCTTTATGACGACGACATCCGAGCTGACGGTCGCCGGCGTCGTCGCAGCCGCGACCGCCGGCTCCGTGCTTGGCGCCGTCATCCTGTACGCGATCGGACGAATTCTCGATGTGGAGCGATTGGAGAGCATCGTTGACCGCTGGGGCGGCTGGCTCCGCGTCACCAAGGACGATATCCGCAAGGCGGACGCCTGGTTCGACAAGTATGGGTACTGGACGGTGTTGTTCTGCCGGATGATTCCGCTGATCCGCAGTCTGATCTCCATTCCCGCCGGTATGTCCGGCATGAACTTCTGGATGTTCCTGCTGTTCACGACGATCGGAACGTTTATCTGGAACATCGTGCTTGTCTCCGTAGGCGCCGCCGTCGGCGATTCCTGGGAGCAAATCGTACATATGATGGATGTGTATGCCAATATCGCTTATGCCCTCATCGCCCTTGGTCTGCTGGCTGTTCTGTATATGCTGCTGCGCCGCCGGCGCGGTGCCGGGAAGCCGCGGAAGTAGGCGCGCAAAGCTGCTTTCGGACGGCACCTCGGTGATTCGGGCCATAGTCATGGCGGGCCGGCGGGCTTACCTTGGGTCGCTCAACCGCCGAAGGAGCCCGGTCCCTTCAGCATCGGAGCGCATAAGCTGAAGCAAGCACCGGCTATTCGCTCAGCCCGCTCCGGGAGGCAGGTGAACCGCCATGATCAAATTCGAGCATATATTGAAAGTATTGGCCGACGACAAGGACATGCAGAAGATGTTCAAGGATATGGAGAAGCTCGAGAAGGAAATGACCTCGCTGCACAAAAGCATGCAGGCATTGATCAATAAACAAAAATTGTCCTGACTGGCGCAGTGATCCGTCCGCGCCAACGGGCAACAGGGCTGCGCGATTACCGCGCAGCCCTGTCTGTGCTCTGCTTATTTCTTCTGGGTTTTGGCCCATTCGTCCAACTGCCTCTGCTTCTCGGCGATGATCTTGTCCAGGCCGGCCGCTTTCAGCTTCTCCACGAATTTCGGGATGTAGACCTCCGGATCGAGCGTACCTGTGTACAGACCGCCGGTGAATTCAGTAACGACGTTATTGGTGGCGGCAATCTCGTTCTTGACCTTCTCCGGATCGAAGACGAAGCCGAGAGCGATGGATTTTTGCGCGCCTTCGTTAAACTTCTTGTATTTATCCCAGATTTGCGGATCTTCTGTCTTCCAGATGTAAGAGTTCAGCTGGTTGCCGAACATCCACGGCAGATTCAGATTGTAACCGACACTGGCGGCATCCACGCCCGGCGGATAATCTATTATGTTATCGCCGGCCTTGGCATAATGCTTGCCTTCGATCCCCCAATCCAGCAGGTTCAGCAGGTATTTGTCCGTGTACAGCAGGTTCAGGAACATCATCGCTCTGTCCGGATCCTTGGATGTGTTTGGAATGGCGAACATCGCGCTAGTCGTATCGCCTGTCGTCGTGTATGGCTTAGTCAGCTCGACCGTCGTCATCGGCATGCCGGTATTGCGTGTTTCCTGCATATCGAAGCCCGGCTTCATGGATTCCCCGTAAGCGAATGCTTTGCCAGCCTTGACCGCCAGGAACTCGCTGTCTTTATTCGTAGAGCCGTCTTTGTTAATGTAGCCGAGCTTATACCACTTGTGCATCAGCTTCGTCGCTTCCAGAAACTGCGGAGTTTCAAACATATTGATAACCTTCAGTTCCTTGCTGTTGCGGTCGAGCACGCCCGGACCGTCCCCAAGCATATCGAACATGCCGTAGCCAAGGATAGCGCTTGCCGGAGAGCGGTCGCTTTTAACCTGCAGCGGGGTGATACCGGGCTCGGATTCCTTGATCTTCGCGAAGATCGGCTCCAGATCCTTCAGCTCCTTCACGGCCGTCAGATCGAATCTATATTTCTCGACCAAATCCTTCCGCATGACGACGCCCTTCGTAGCCGCAAACTCCTTATTCGCCACTACGCCGTAAGACTTGCCGTTCAGCTTGCCGCCTTCGACATAAGCCGGGTCGAGCACACTCTTGATGCCTTGGCCGTGCTTGGCAATCAGATCGTCAAGCGGGATAATCTGGCCCTTGGCCGCCTGCTGGCCAAGACCGTACCAGGATGCGGTGAACATCAGGTCGAACTGCTCTTGCGAAGCGAACATCAGGTTCGTCTTATTTTGCCATGCGCCCCAGTCGATCGGACGGATTTCGATAGTTGCATTGATTTTTTCGGTCAAATACTTGCTCATTTCGTCCTGGACCAGAGGCAGGTCCTTAGGCACGACGCCTGACGGGAAGATCATGACCAGCTTGTAAGGCTTAAGATCCGATCCGGTTCCGGTTTGCGCCGAATTCGCCGTCGTTTTCGGCTCTTCCTTGGCCGGAGCCGAGCCTTGCTCGGCAGGTTTGGCCGTGCTGCAAGCAGCCAGCATGGTGGACCACAGCAGCATGGTGGATAGAGCCAGCTGAGTCCCTTTTTTGATACGTAACATGGAATAACCCCTCCGTCAACTTGAAATTGGCTGATCCTTTTCTATGATAAACCGGCCGGTTAAGCCGGCATTATCCTTTCACAGCGCCTACCGTGAGGCCTTTGACAAAATATTTCTGGAAGAACGGGTAAGCGAGCACGATCGGACCGATTCCGATAATCGCCATCGCCATACGGACCGTTTCGGTCGGGAGACTGGCAATAATTTGCGAAGCGTTATTGTTGCGCGTGTTCTGGGCCAGAAATTGAATGTTCAAAAGGATTTTGTTCAGCAGGTACTGCAGGCTGTACAGCTTCGAATCGGTCAGAAAGACCAGAGAGTTGAACCAGTCATTCCAGTAAGACAGCGTATAGAACAGTCCGATCGTGGCGAGCACCGGCGTCGAGAGTCTTATGACAATTTGGAAAAATATCCTGAATTCCCCCGCTCCGTCCATGTAGGCCGATTCGATAAGCGCCGGCGGAATCGAAGTGCTGAAGAAGGTGCGCATAATCAGGATATAGAAGCCATTGATCAGCAACCCCGGGATAATGAGACTCCATACGGTATCCTTCAAGTTAATCAGCTGCGTGAAGACGAGGTACCAGGGCACCAAGCCGCCGTTGAACAGCATCGTGAAGAAGACGAAGAAGGCCAGCTTGTTCCGGTAAGGGAAGTCGCGCCGGGACAGCGGATAAGCAAGAAGAGCCGAAAGCAGCAGCCCTGCCGCCGATCCTGCGATCGTCACGAAAATCGTTACGCCGTAAGCCCGGACAATCGTCATCGAATCGAGAAACAAATAACTGTAGGCCTCCAAGCTCAGCTTCTCGGGGATAAATGAATAACCGTTGCGGGCAATCGTCGTCTCGTCCGTAATCGAAACCATAAAGACGAGCAGAATCGGCAGAATCGTCGAACAGGCGATCAGCCAGAACAGGACATGCAGATACCACGGCGTTTTGCCTTGATGCTCCATGATGTTGAGCTCCTTTCTCTAAAATAGCGCTTGATCGCGGTTCACGCGGCGGACAATCAAGTTCGAGCACATGACCAGCACAAAACCTACGATCGACTGATAAAGACCTGCGGCGGAGGACATTCCCAGATCCCCGAGCTGCAATAACCCTCGGTATACATACGTATCGATAACGTTCGTTACCGGAAGCAGCGTTCCCGAATCGAGCGGCACCTGGTAAAACAACCCGAAGTCCGAGTAGAAGATGCGGCCGATCTGCAGCAGCACCATCGTGATGATGACCGGTGTTACAAGCGGCAGCGTAATGTGGATAATCTGCTGCCATTTGCCGGCTCCATCCATGACGGCGGCTTCATAGTACTCATAATCGATGCCGACGATCGCCGCGATGTAGACGACGCAGAAGTAACCGACGCTTTTCCACGTATTGACGATGATCAGAATATACGGCCAATACTTCGGTTCGTGATACCAGAGGATCGGATCGATATGGAACCAGGCCAGGATGTACTTGTTGATGAAGCCATACTCGGCGCTCAGCATGCTGAAGGTCAGATAGGCGACGATAACCGCGGAAAGGAAGTACGGCAGCAGCAGCGCGCTCTGATAAAACTTTTTGGCCAGGCTGCGCTTCACTTCATTCAGCAAAATAGCCAGCCCTACGGAGCAGGCAAGGGTAATGACGATGAAGGCGAAGTTGTACAAAATCGTATTGCGCGTGATGACAAACGCGTCCGATGTGCCGAACAAATACTCGAAGTTTTTCAAGCCGACCCAGTCGCTTCTCCAGATTCCCTTGGCGTAGTTGATGTCCTTGAAGGCAATCAAGGTGCCCAGCATCGGCACATAGTTGTTTAGCAGCAGATACACGGCACCCGGCAGGACCATGACCCACAGGGCCCAAAATCTGCGCATATGCTTGAAGCCTCGCCCACGGCGCGCCGTGTTGGTTGCATTCATGCCTTTTCCAGCTCCTTTCTTTTCCGATTCGTTTTCTGATTGTTACTCTTTCTTCGCTTGCTCTTCTTTAATTATAGATGGGGCAGTTTGAGCCACCTACCACTATTGAGACATGAAATGACATGATTGTGACTACTGCGCGGCCGCTGCCTGGGAAGCTGAAGCCGGCAAACATCCGGACAGCACAAGGCCGCACGAATTTCTCCATGCGGCTCCTGTCTAACGTTATTTTTTGCGGTATTCCTGGGGAGTGACGCCATACACCCGCTTGAACATCCGGGCAAAATGCGAGAAGTTGCCGTAGCCGAGGTGAACGGCTATCTGGCTGACCGGCTGATCCGTTTCGAGCAGCCAGTCAGCGGCCAGCTTCATCCGCTCCTGCAATACGAAGTCGGAGAGCGAATGCCCGGTTTCCTTGCGGAACAGCCGGGATATGTAGGCCGGATTCAAGAAGACATGCGCGGCCAGATCCTCCCGCGAGAAATCCACATGCAGGTTCTCCGAGATGTAGGCCTTCATCTTGTCCACGATCGAGTTGGTCGGACGCTTCGCGGACAGCAGTCCGTCGACAGTCACGACCATGCTGCGCATCCATAGTCCGAGTTCGCCTAGCGAGCGGGTGGCATGCGCGATTCCGGGCAGCGCCCCTTCCCGGTGCAGCAGCTGCGCATCGATCCCTTTGCGGTGCAGCACATAGTACACCACCTGCAGGAAGCTGTGGTACAGATCCTCCAGCGCTTCCACTGAAACCTGCCGGCGTCCGAGCTCATGCAGCGTCTCATCGATCAGTCCGGTTAGCGTCGCCAAATCTCCCTTCTCGAACCAGTCGGCCCAGTGCAGCAGTTGTACCGGAGCACGGGAAGCGCCCTCCGTTCCTTCCCGGCTTCCTCCGTACACCAGCACGCTGCCGAGCCGCGTCACATTGCGATGCTCCCAATCCAGCAGGCTGTGATACGATTCCATCATGTTCTGCAGCCGGACAACCTCACCGATATAGCAAGAAAGCGTCGCGTACAAATACCGGCTGCAGGAAGCGATGTACGCTTCGCACGCCAGCGCCGTTTCATCTGCGAGGCGCGAAGCTTCATCGGCCGACGCATAGAGGAAAATGACCATGTTCCCCCGGTGATCCTCGACGACATGCCCCGCCCGGCTGCCTACGATCATCTCCTCGGCCGCATTGCGCAGCGCAAAGGTCATAATTTCCTCGTCCCGCTCGTTGAACGGCTGCGACCACTGCTCGACGCTGACCAGCACGAGCAGGATATGACGGCCCAGCTCGACAGGCAGCTGGTAGTCCGTCATCGCGCTATCGAAGGTCTTCTCGCTCGGCAGCAGCCGTTGGCTCAAAATATCCTGCCAGAACCGCTCGATCAGCGCCGTCTTCTTGTTCTCCCAGAGGCTGCGGTATTTCTTCAGATGCTCCGTGGATTCGATACTCTCCCGTTTCTCGCGGATGCCCTCCAGCGCCTTGGCCACCACGTTCTCCAGCTCGCTGAAAATGACCGGCTTCAGCAGATAATCGTAGCTGCCGAGCTGGACCGCCTTCTGGGCAAATGAAAATTCCGCATGGCAGGTCAAGAAGATGACCGTGACCTCCGGCTTATGAGCCCGCACCCACTCGACCAGCTGCAGCCCGTTCTCCTCCGGCATCTCGATATCGCACAGCATCAGATCGATGGACAGCTGCAGCAAGCTTTTCTTGGCTTCCTCGGCGTGATAAGCCTCGATCACCTCCGAGATGCCAAGCCGCTCCCAATTGACGCCGGACATCATTCCCTTCACCGCAAATAACTCGTCGTCGACCAGCAATACCCTGTACACGATGTCTCCCCCTTATTCTTCTTCTACAAAGCGCGGCACGCTCAGCGTAACGACTGCACCGGAGATGGCGCCGTTCTCGATTGCCACGCGCACGCCGGATTTGTAATAAAACCTGCACCGCCTAACGACATTCCACAGCCCGATATGCTCATCCGGCTGCGAGTCGAAGAACGACGAGGACTGCAGCCGCCCCAGCGGCTCACTCCCGAAGCCCCTGCCGTTATCCCGCACCTCGATCAGCACCGCCGAGTCTCGGGTTTCGTCAGGCTTGACGCATACCTCGATCGTAAACCGCTCGCCGGGCTTGACCGTAAAGCCGTGGACCATTGCGTTCTCCACGAGCGGAAGAATGGTGGAGGGCGGAATCCGGCAGGAAGCGACGTCTTGGTCCAGGCGGATGGTGTAATCAAGCTTTTCGGGAAACCTGACCTGCTGAATGCCCAGGTAGCTGGCGATATGCGTTAATTCTTCCTCCATCGTCATGGATGCGGCATGCGTGCGGATAGCGAACCGGAAATATTTAACCAGATGAATCGCCATCTGCTGGATAATATCGAACTGACGGGTTTGCGCCAAATTGTAGACGATATTGAGCGAGTTCATAAAAAAATGCGGATGAATCTGCGCCTGCAGATGCTGCAGCTCGGCCCGCTGCGTACGGATTTGCTCCTCGTAGACGTCGATCTTCAGCACCTCGATCTGCTTGACCATCGTATTGAACGTTTCGCCGATGACCCGGAATTCCATCAGCCCGCTATTGGTAAACCTAACCGACAAGTCACCTGCGTAGATGCGCCGCATCCCTGTAATCAGTTGGGTAATCGGCTTGTAAATGGAGCGCTGCAGAAACAGCAGATACAGCGCCAGGATCAGCACGGCCAGCAGCGGCACATAATACGTCAGCCGCTGGAACCAGGCCAGCCCCTCCAGCAGGTTATGCTCCGGAATCATCACGACAAGCTGAATATCGGCTTTAGCGGAAGGCTGGATGACGAGCAGAAATTTTTCCCACAGCTGAACGATCTGGTACGGCTTGCCGCTCTCCTTCCCGGTCTCCTTCCCGCTTTCCTTCCAGACAGCTAGCGGTGCGTCTCCGTTGAAGCGGGGATCTGCGGCATGGGTCAGCGGAATTCCTTCCTTGGACAGGAATAGAGCTTGACCGTCCGTGCCCAGATGCAGCAAATTAAGCGGGACCATGAGCCTCGCGATATCTACCCAAGCGCCGACATACGACTTGTAGCCTGTGTCGACAACCCGGACCAGCGAGTACTGGCCGTCATGCTGAATAAGCAGCCACGAGCGAAAAAGCTGTTCGCCGCCCTGCTCGCCCTCAGCCATCAATTGGTCCAGGCGTGCCTTGATCGACTGCTTGCGTTCATGGGCGACATCCTGCTGGGTCGCCATCAGCAGCTCGCCCTGCTTGGCGTTATAAGCGAACAAAGCGTCCACGTTCCGGTAATAGTTCGTATTTATATACAAGTTATTCAATGTCCGGACCTTGGCCAGGTAAGCATCCGGGTTGTCCTTGTCGTACGTGCTGAGCGACAGCAGCTCATTATCCTGGCTGGCCGTCTTAAACACATAGTTTTCAAGGTCTTCCAGCACCTGATCGATTTGACTCATATACATGCGGGTCAGGTTTTTGTTGGATAAGGATACCTGCGAATGCACCACATCCATCGCATAGGTGTTGTTCCACAACAGCAGCAGTACTAGCGGAACGGTAATGTAAGCAAAGCCGAGGATCAGTCTCGAGCGAAGGGTCGCTCTTTTCATGCCCTTCCCTTCTTTCCTTGTTGTACGGTTTTCCCGATTTGAATCGACGTATTCGACACGCTCCCCATAAACCCTTTTTTTACCATCCAAAGAATAAATGTCAGCCGCCGGAGAATGCGATCCCGGTGTCATGCTTCCCCTCTTCCTCGAAGCGCTGAAGGAAGCGGCATGGATAAAATGATAGAAGAAACGCAGCGACAACTAGACGAAAGGGCCAAAAACCGATAGGATATGAAGAGGTGCCTGGCCAACCTGGTCCCGCTCCAAGGAGCCGGGGCTTACAGGTACAAACCAACGAGCAAAGGGGAATGAACGAATGCCTTATCTGGCAAATCCTAACCGATACGATACGATGCAATACCGCCGCACCGGACAAAGCGGCTTGAAGCTGCCGGCGGTCTCGCTCGGACTCTGGCATAATTTTGGCGGGGTTGATGTTTATGAACGGGGACGCGAGCTTGTGCTTCGCGCTTTCGATCTCGGCATTACCCATCTGGATCTTGCCAACAACTACGGGCCGCCTCCCGGCAGCGCCGAAGAGAATTTCGGCCGTATGCTTCGCGAGGATCTGCGTCCTTACCGGGATGAGCTGATCATCTCCACCAAGGCCGGATATTATATGTGGCCGGGACCTTACGGCGAGTGGGGCTCGAAGAAATATCTCGTCTCCAGCCTCGATCAGAGCCTGAAGCGGATGGGATTGGATTACGTCGATATTTTCTACCATCATCGTCCAGATCCGAACACGCCGCTCGAAGAAACGATGGCTGCGCTTGACCTGATCGTCCGTCAAGGCAAGGCGCTGTACGTCGGACTATCCAACTACAAGCCGCAGGAAACGCGCGAAGCCGCTGCCATTCTGAAACGTCTGGGCACGCCTTGCCTGATCCATCAGCCGAGCTATTCGATGCTTAACCGCTGGATCGAGGACGGTCTGCAGGATGTGCTGGATGAGGAGGGCATTGGCTCCATCGTGTTCTCTCCGCTGCAGAAGGGCATTCTGACCGACCGTTACCTGAACGGCATTCCGAAGGATTCCCGGGCTGCGGGACAAAGCGTTTTCCTGAGGCCGGAGGACTTGACGGACGAGCTGCTGGCCAAGGTCGCCAAGCTGAATGACATCGCCGCCGGGCGCGGCCAGAAGCTGTCGCAGATGGCCGTCGCCTGGATTCTCCGCGGAGGACGGGTAACGTCCGCTCTGATCGGCGCCAGCAAGGTGAGCCAGATCGAAGACGCCGTAGGCGCGCTCGCGAACCTGGAGTTTTCCGATGCGGAGCTGGCCGACATCGAAGCCGTGCTGCACGGCTAATGGTTCAGGTCTAGCTTCACAAGCAAGCCTGCATAATAAAAAAAGCGGAACCAGAAGTCGCTGCCACCCGGTTTCAACCTTTGGAGAAGGTGAAGCCGGAGCAATGCCTGTCTGAGTTCCGCTATTTTTATGCAATCCTTGCGGGAAGTTCCGCTGCCCCGTTATTTGAACAGCGCATTGAACAAGGCTTGCGCGCATTCGGCCCGCGTCGCTTCCGATTGCGGGTCAAACCGTCCCTCGCCTTTGCCGCTCAGCAATCCGGCGCTAAGCGCCTTGGCTGCCGCTTCGCCTGCCCACCCGGCAATATCCGCCGAATCCGCAAATGCTGCGTTTGCGTCCCGCTCGATCACATGAAACTTTCGTTCCCATGCCCGTACGAGGAGAACGGCCATCTGTTCGCGCGTAACCGGTTCGTTCGGAGCAAACCGATCTTGCGCCACGCCTTCCACAAGCCCATGCTCGACAGCGGCGCCGATAGCCTGACTGTACCAGGCGCCGGCCTCCACGTCGGAGAAGTCGGCGGCGCCTGAGGCCGAAAGACCGAGAGCCCGTACGAGCATTGCCGTCAACTCCGCTCTTGTCACTACCGCCTCAGGGGCGAAGGTATGCTCCGTTACCCCTTCGGCCACATGCTTCGCCGCAAGCACTTGAAGCGCCTCGCCGGCCCAATGGCCTGCCGGAACGTCCGTATAGGACTTTTTATATTCCAGCACCACATAAGTGCCGAGCTCGTTCAATTCCGCGGTCAGGACCTGGTCCTTCACCGTACCGCCGACATACGCCAGCGAGCCGTCTTTGTTCACGGCGTACAGTCCGAGCAAACGCGGATCGCCCCCGCCATCTACCTGCAGAGCTATTTGGACAGGCTGCTCCGGCAGCTTCACCGCGGCTTCGCTTTCGCCTGCCTTGACGGCCGACAGGCCAAAGGTAAACGCCCCGCTGACCGCCTTATATCCGCCCGCATTCTTCGGCGCTTCGGCCCGCTTGACCTGGACGACAAGCTGAGATTGCGAGCCGTCTGAACCAAGCGCCGCCGACGCAGCCTTCAGCCACTCCGCCGGAACGGTCAAGCTCGCTCCGTCTTTTTTGACTTCAAGAGGCTTCTCTTTCAGAGAAGTCAGCACATCTGCGCCGATGGCAAGCTCGGATTTGCCGTTTTCCAGCTCAAGCTGCGAATTTCCGCCTTCTGTCTTGATGTCGCCAGGCACGATGACTTGCCGGTCCGGCTTGTCCTCCTCCGGTTGTCCGGGAGCCAAGCCGCCGCCGACAGTCGTACTTCCTGTATCGCTGCCGCCACCATTGTTATCGCCACTCGCGGTGACGCGAAGAGAGGCAGTCAACGCTTGACCGTGTTCCGATGTGCCGG
This sequence comes from Paenibacillus sp. cl123, assembly GCF_900101595.1. GTDB lineage: Bacteria > Bacillota > Bacilli > Paenibacillales > NBRC-103111 > Paenibacillus_G. The sequence goes on along the minus strand of NZ_FMYY01000010.1, from coordinate 140,717 downwards.
TGATCACGACGCTGCCCGGCTTACGAGCCTTGATGCGTCCGCCCGCGCTGACTTCGGCTACGACAGGATCGCTGCTGGTCCACGTATAGCTGCCGGTTACCTGCTCCGGCGGGCTGTACCCCCGGCTTGCCTGCACGTTGGCCTGCGCTTCGCCCCCGGCATGCAGCGACTGAGGGATGCCCGTTAAAGTTCGGGTATCGTAGCTCCGCGCCATATCAAGGTTCAGCTTAATGAGCCGGTCCATGGAATACGACGACATGTAGCGGAAATGGTTGGCGCCCGATTCGAAATTGACATACAGATGATCCGCTCCGTTCTCCCGGCGGATAAACATGTTCTCGGAAGAAGTCGGAACCATGATGGAGCCGGTGCTGTTCAGGCTGTCCAGGAACCAGACAGGAACCACAGCGCCTCCGATGTTCACTTGCGTATCCTTGGTCGACAGATCCGATATATCCGGCATCGCAAAGCGGAGGATGGAATTGTAAGGCCGCCCGTAGTTGTAGGTCAGCAGCACCTCTCCTTGGTTGAACTCAACCCCTTGAATTTTATCGCCGATGCTCAGCACGTACTCCGGCACATACTTCACCATGCTCTCCTCCGAGAAGCTCGGCGTGTTTGCAGGAAGCAGATCGTTTCCGTCAAGCGGATACCCGGCGATCCAGGACAGATGCGTTTCTCCGCTCCTGTTCTGCAGCGTATGCGATGCAGGCGTCGTATACGACGGCGGATTGCTGTACTCTCCGACCCATAGAATGCCGTCGCTGTAAGCGGCAAAGGAGGAATTCGTGACGACGCCGAACGAATCGGCGAATTGGGCGAAGCCTCCGTCTTCCGCATCGATGAGCTTTTGCACCGGCAGCCGGTACATGCGCTTGCCGGAGGACAGCCATATGTTTTCCCGGCTTACGGCAACGCCCCCTGCATGACCGACGTAGACCGAGCCGTCCGGATTTTTCAGATTGACGTATTTCACCATCTCGCCTGTCCGGGCATCCACAACAGCCAATGTGCTCGGGTCGCCGTTGTACTGGTAGGCCGCCATCAGAATCCACTCACGCTCGTCATCCGCGTAGTAAGACATCCCTTGGGGAACATGGCCCTGCACCAACCCAGGGATGACAGGGCCAGGCTGCTCCTGAATATCCCAAGCCATCCGGAATCTCTCCCGCGTCAGCTCATTCGCCGGGCTTGACGGCCGTTCCGTTTGCGTCATGACCGCGTAGGCAGGCGTAGCGGACGCCGTTACGCGAGGCGACTCATTGCCGGCCGCATCCACTGCGCTAAGCGCGAACTTTACGGCAACCTCCCCCGGCAATGACAACGCCGTGAAGGAAGTTTCGCTTGCAGGCAAGGTCAGCTCCAGCTGGCCGTCCTTGTACAGCCGGTACCCGGCCAGGTCGGCATCGGTATTGGACTGCCAGCTGACGGTTGCCTCTCCAGCGCCGGGCGCTGCCTGAAACCCGGACGGAGCTGCCGGAGGCGTCCGATCCTCGCCCGCGTCGCGAGGGACTTGCGCCGGCTCCGCCATGCCCGGAGTCGTCGGCTGCAGCACGCCCGCCATGCGCATCATATGGCCCCCGAACATCGGATAGGCGAAGGTAATGCCTTTTTTCTCGCCAAATTGCCCTGCCGTATATTCAGCCGCAATAAGCACGCTGCCGCCAGGCTCTACGATCTCGATCAGGCCGCCGGAGTTATTCAGTCCGCCTGCGCCGTCAGCCAACAGGATAGCGGATTCCGGGACGTATTTCTGCTCCTGGAAGCCGTAATACGAGAAGTTGAAGCCATCCTTCTTCAAGTATTGGAGTCCTGCGGGACGCACCCATACGTGAACGGTCCCTTTGGGCTCAAGGATCGTCGTTTCTTCGATCGTCCACGACCAGTTTTTCGTCGAATCGCTCGGCTGGGTGAAGCGGACTGTTTTTCCTTTCAGATCAATCGCATGCGCACCGGCGTTGTACAGCTCGATGTATTCGTAAGCATCGTAAACATCGCGCGCTTCGAGCGGCTCCGTGTTCCATGTATCCGGCACCACCTCGGTAATGAGCAGAGCCGGCACCGCATCGGCGACAGGAGTCACGACAGCCGGCGCCGTGAGAGCCGATTCTCTTCCAGCCGTATCGACCGAGCTCAGCTGCACGGATACCGCAACGCCGTTGTCCAGGCCGTCGATCACCGCTTCATGCTGCGGCATGAGCAGCTTTTTCTGAACGACGCCATCGAGATACACGTTCACGTAGGCAACGTCCGGCTCAAGCGCAGCGGGGTCCCATGCCGCCTTTACGCCGCCCGCTCCGGGAGTGATCTCCACACCCGCCGGCGCAGCGGGAGGCAGCTTGTCGGCAGGGTCGGCCACATACTGAACCGGATACAGGTACCCGGGATTCGCCTGGGCACTGAATCTTTCCGCCGATACCGCCCCGTTATTACGGTCGGGAATAAAATTGGCCGTGATGCTTTCGCCGATATCCGCGACCTCATAGGCCACGTCGCTCAGCACGATGCCGTCGGGGTCCAGAAACTTCACGCCGCGCGGAGCGGAGTTCGACATGCCTCCATTGATGACGGTGAACAGCTGGTCTTCCGTAATCGAGCTGCCGTAAGCGATGTTGAATTCCGTCAATCCGACATGCTGAACGCCCGTATTTTTGAACCAGATAATAAATGTTCCCTGCGGCGGCACAATTTTGTCTTCCGAAATGACATATTCACTGGCTACTGCGCTGTACTTCAGCTTGAAGCCCTTGAGGTTGATCGGAGTGCCGGTCGTATTGTATAACTCGATAAATTCGAAGGCGTCGGTTCCGCCCGTTTTATAATCGCTGTTTTTCGTATTCGGCGCCATTTCCGTCAACACGAATGAAGGAGCCGCCTGCGGCTTCTGCGTAACAACGGCCGGCTGCACGGACACAAGGCCCGTCGAGCTTACGCCGTACACGGCAAAGGTAACCGGCTCGCCATTGGTTAGTCCCGTGACGTTATACGACGTTCCTGTGATGGTGCCTGGCAGCCGTACCCCGTCCCGATAAATATGGTAGCCGGCTGCATCGATCGACGAATCCCAGCTCAGTCGCACCGCTCCGTCGCGCGGAAGCGCCTGCAGGCCGGCCGGAGTTGCCGGGATGACCGGAATGCCCGCTCTCCCCTTCACCGGAGCAGAGGCGGGAGACACCTGGCCGTCCTGATAAACCGACGATACGGTAAATTCATACTCGCTGCCGTTGCTCAGGTTTGTGTACGTATACGTGGCGCCTGTTACGGTAGCTGCCGGGAGACCGTTTCGCGAATATATCTTGTATCCCGCAATATCCGGATCGCTGTCCGGCGTCCATGACAGCGTCAGGCTTTGCTCGCCGCCTGCGGCCGTGATCTGGCCTGGCGCAGCGCCCGAAACTTCGTCCGCAGCGACGCGTCCCGGGGTTGCCGTCTTGTTGCCGCCGTTGTGCAGCATAGCGAGGCCGCCGGAAGGCTGCTTGAACGAGATGCCTTGGTTTTTGAATGTATCATCCGCGCCGCTCAAGAAATAGGTGGCGGTTACGATTTCCGTGCCCTGCTGATCCAGCAGCGCGATTTCGATATCTTGTTGGGTTGCGCTTCCGTTGTACAAGCCGGAAACATTTTTCAGCATATGAATACGCTCGTCCGGCAAATCGGCTGCAGAAATGCTGTAGTTGATGCGGAATTGATCGCGACTCAAGGCGGCGTCCGATGAAATCCCGCTTGCTTGGGTCCAGATCAGCACGGTTTCACGGGGAGGGATGATGACATGACCCAATGTGCCTTCCCAGGTGCCGCTTCCCGTCTTTACATTCCCTCTCAGCTTGTAGCCCGTTAAGTCCAGCGCCGTGTCGGTGGCATTGTAAAGCTCCACATACTCATAGCCGTCCAGGGAACCTATATTCTCCGAATCAGGCACCAGCTCCGTAATCAGCACAGCCGGAGCAGGCGATACCGCTTCAGCGCCGGCCGGGGGCAGCCCCGCCGCCGCCGAGGCGGCCAGCATCGACAGCACCGTCGTGCGCGCTGCCGCTTGTTTAAACCCGCGTATCATAAGTCTCCTCCTTGGTCCTATGAAATTCTGTCTGCTGAACCGTCAGAAGACGTCAAAAAGCCGGATGTCCGGGAAGCAGACATGGCAAAAAAAGCTCAGGCTTCCCCCGGCCCGACAAGCACGCGCATTAACGCGCATGCTATCTGGCAAGGAATAGACGCCTGGGCTTTCTCACATGTCTCCACCCATGATCATCCGGCTAAACAAGCTGCAAACGGTTTCAGTAGGACTATTATCGGTCCTATGCGGAAAAAATGCAACTACTTTTTGCCAAGCACTTAAACAACTCGCTTCAGCAGTCCTGGAAATCGCCGCCTGAGAGCTGCAAATTTCCTCATCCCGCCTGTAATCCGGGCACTGGCAGCCAGCCGGAGATCAGCATGGCAAAGGCTTTACTTCACCCAAATTTCCGCCTCGGTGATGCTGTTCCAGGTGTTTACGCTATTGCCGTGCCCGACGATTCGGATATGGCCCGCCAAGGCGTCAGGGAAATCCACCGTTTCCAAGCCGGTCGTCCCTCCGCTGCTTGTGCCGCTGTACACAGTCGTCCATGTCGACCCGTTCATTGAAAGTTGAATATCGAAGGAAGAAGTTCTGGAGCTTCCTTGATGCCAAGCCAGCTTCACATAATCGACCGTCTGCGCTGCGCTCAGCTGATAGGCGATCCATTGCCCGTCTCCTTGGGCCGACCAGCGGGTAGCGAGACTACCGTCTATGGTGTTGCCCGGTACATTGCCATCATGCGTGCTGGCCGTCACGCTGGAGGCCGTCAATGCCGCCTTGGATGCTCCGGAGGCGCTTGCCGTCACGTTCCCCTTGTACATGTTGCCGGAAGGGGTCCGCGTATTGCCGGAGGCCGTGGCGGTGGCGCCGGCATCCGCATTCACCACATAGGCGGCCGAATTGTCCAGATGCAGGACGTTATCGACGAAGCTGGCGTTCTTCCCCCATCCCGTGACGCGTTCATGTACTTGAAAGGCATCGACGATCTTGCTGTTGCCATTGCGGTAGCCCGTATTTCCGCGAATCACGTCGCCATTTCCCTTCACATCGATAAAACTGTCCGCATAGTTCGCCCCGCTGATTCCGGTACCGTTGAATATATTATTCTCAACCAGCGTCCGCTCCGACCCTTCCTTGATATCGATATGCTCGGCCGTTACGCCGGGACCGATCGTATTGCCCACAATCCGGTTGTCATTGGTGGACTTGTTGAAGGTGGACCATTTGCCTTGATCCGAGCCGACATAGACGCCTTCCCCAAACCCGGCATTCACCAGTCCCACATCATGAATATAGGAGTTTTGAATCGTATTATTGGAGCTTCCATCCCGATAGTGGACCCCCTCCTCGCCGATCTGAAACACCTCCGCCCCATCGATCAGCGTATAATTGGCATGATCCAGCACGATGCCCTTTTTCGCATTTTTCACTTTCAGATTTTTAATCACCCAGTGATCGCCGGTCACATGCAGCGTATAACCGCTGCCTGTCCCTCCTCCGTCAAGGGTCGCTTTGTTGGAGACGCTTGCACTTTGCAGGGTGATGGGGGCGGCGGCAGTCCCGTTGGCAGCGGCTACAAAATTTCCATTGAGCTGGGCGCCGGCAGCTAACGTGATCGTGTCACCCGGCGCAGCATTGGCTAACGCGGTCTGCAGACACGACGAGGTGCTGCAGGTGACGGATGCCGCATCGGCCGGTGAAGCGGCAGACATCAGACCCGAGACGGTCAGCAGCAGGGCGGCGGATACGGGAAACAAAGGGTGAATTTTCATGATCATACCTCCTCAAAATGAATGGCAATCCGTTGCTAAACAATCGTTGCTTGAACAACCTCCTCACTTTTTGATAGCGCTTACAAATTGAATTTTATATCATTTCGTTTTGGTCCGCTTGTGATATTTTTATCCTCTATTGGTATTTTTTTGTTTCCGGCAAAAAAAATCAGCAAGCCTGCGTCCGTCCAATCAACGGACCGCTAGCTTGCCGATCGATAAACATCTTCCTTCGTTCTGCGATGCGGATTCCTATTACTTAAACACTTTCAAACGCTCGTCAACCGGCTTGAACTCCTTGTCGCCAGCAGGAGCCGTCGGCTTGCCGAACACGAGCTGAGCAACGAGCGACCAGTTCTCGGGAAGCTTCCACTCCGATTTGACCTGCTCGTCGATCAGCGGGTTGTAGTGCTGCAGGTTCGCGCCCAAACCTTCGGCCTCAAGCGCCGTCCAGATAACAAACTGGTGCATAGCGCTGGTGTGCTGGGACCAGACCGGAAAACGGTCCTGATAAGTTGCGAAAGCTGCCTGCAGTCCTTGGATAACCGACTCATCCTCGAAAAACAGCACGGTGCCGTAGCCGCCGCGGAAGCCATCCATTCTTTGCTTGGTCGATTCAAACTGATCGGCAGGTACGATCGCTTTCAGCGTGGCGGTTGTAATATCCCACAGCTTGTCATGCTGTTCGCCCAGCAGCAGCACCAGACGGGTGCTTTGCGAGTTGAAGGCGGAAGGCGTATGCTTGATGGCCTCTTCAACAATCTCCTGAATTTTTTCATCCGAAATCGTCGATTCCTTGCTAAGCGTATAAATGCTGCGTCTTCCTTTGATTGCTGTCCAGAAATCTGTAGCCATGTTCTTATTCCTCCGATATAGTCAGATATTGGTAGTCCATTAAGAATTATAACCAAGCGGCTATAAAAAATAAAGTGAAACATTTTTAGTCAATGACTAACTAATTGCGTCATGCGTCTGACAAGCGCGATGCCCTCGTCATAGAACTTCCCAAGACCAAAGTCCAGCTGCCAACTAAACCATGGACCGTTATGGTATTCCCTAATATTAGCTACACTATGTAAGGAGAATTGAAACAACGAGACGGTTTAAGGAGAGCAGCTTATATGGAATGGATCACCGCACTTTCTGAGCAGTACGGATATATTGTCTTGTTGCTCGGCTTATTCGCCGAGTCGCTTGCACTGCCTTTTCCGGGGGAACTCGCGATGGCCGTATTCGGACATCTGACGTCGCTCGGCAGCCTTCATCTGCCGGTTGTCATGCTTTATTCGTATGGAGGAGCGCTTGCCGGAACGATGCTTACCTATTATCTGGGCTATCGGCTGGGCACACCGTTCTTCGATAAATACGGCAAGTTTTTTCTGCTTAACGCCAAGCGGATCGAAAAAGTTTCAAGCTGGTTTGCCAAATACGGGGATAAAATCATTCTCATCAGCTATTTCGTTCCGGGCCTGCGGCATTTTACCGGTTATGTGTCCGGCATGCTGAAAGTGCGCTTTACGACGTTGCTCATTTATAACGGCTTGGGAGGAGCGCTCTGGGTTACCCTTTACGTGATGATCGGCAAGCTGTTCGGCCACCGGATCGGCGAGCTGCTGCACCAGATTTCCCAGTATTCCGCCGCGGCTGTTGCAGGATTGGCCGTACTGCTCATCGCCGCGTTCGTAGTTAAACAGAAAAAAACGGCCATTACCAAATGGTTAGGCCGCAATTTATAAATGGAGTCCGACATTGCAAAGTTCGAGGTATTCCCTTAAAATGAAAACTGATACTATGGGAACTGATGTTCCAGTTTGATTTCAGGGAGGTATCGACAGCTTTGCTCCAACCGACACATGGCGCTGCGGGAGTGCTTGCAGCCGAACTCGTACTTCTCCAATTCGATATTCCCCTGATGTCCTGGGAAGCGGCAGCCGGCGTTCTGATCGGGTGCATTGCCGGTCCTTTGGCGGATATTGACAAGCAGGGCTCCATCATGGCCAAAATCTTTTTTCCCGTATCCGCCCTGCTTCGCGTGCTGAAAATCAAGCACCGGACTTTTACGCATTCGCTGGCTTTTCTGCTGGTGCTCGGCGTGCTGGCCGTTCCTATGCCACCGCTCTATTACTGGATTTTTCTGGCCGCGTACGCGTCCCATCCTTTGATCGACCTGTTCAACGAACAGGGGGTGCAGCTGCTGTGGCCCCTGAAGCTCAAGATTCGCCTGCTTCCCCGTTTCATGGCGGTAGACACCGGCTCGACCGGCGAAGTCATGTTCCGCTGGCTGCTGATCGCGGCAGGCGTCTGGCTGATTTTGCAGGATGCGGGGCTGGCATTTTTTACTGAAAACATGCGCTGAAGCTTTTGCCGTAAGGCTTAAGAGGAATCACCTTCTCAGGCGAACCGTCCAGGCCAGCAGCGCGGAAGCCAGCAAGCCTCCGGCAAATCCCCCCGCATGCGCATACAGATCGACGCGCGGGACGATGATCGAGTAGACGAGACCGACGATCACAATCGTCCGTACCGTCTGCTTCGTCTGGTAATCGATCAGATCCTTACGGAACACCGACAGGAACAGATAAGCCCCGTATACGCCATAGATGGCCCCCGACGCTCCCGCTCCGATATACGGCCCCGACTGCAGCCAGGCGCTGACGATATTGCCCGCTATCCCGCTTGCCACATAAAGCAGGATATACCTGCCCGATCCGAGCAGCCGCTCAAGCGGCGCAGCGAATACATACATGGCGAAGCTGTTGAACAGCAGATGCTCGAAGCCGATATGGACAAAAATAGCGGTCACATAACGCCATAGCTCCGGCTGCAAATCCGGCGCTCCGTACATAGCGCCAAATTCCAGCAGCGTCGCATTATTCCGCGAAGAGCCGTACCACTCCATCGCCAGCCAAACGAGCAGCTGAATGGCGATCAAGGAGGCATTGACGGGATACAGCTTGATGTACTGCTTTAAACTTTCTCGTCTGACAAACATATCCTCTCCCCTTCCACGCTTGCCTCGTCACAGCTTTTTCGTGCGAAGCTCTTCCGCATGAGCTTCGTCAGGCGCACCCAGACTGCGCGCCGCCCGGCGGTAAGCTCCCGGCGCCATCCCGACCGTCCGGCGAAACAACCGGACGAAGTAATTGCAGTCCGGGATGCCGACTGCGGCGCCGATCTCGGTTACCGTAAGGCCGCTGTGCGCGAGCAGACGCTTCGCCTCCTCCACCCTCAGCAGCTGCTGATACTGAATGGGACTCAGTCCGGTATGCTTTTTCAGACAGCGGGCCAGGTAATCGAAGTCAAAATGCAGCCGCTCGCTCAGCTGAGCCGCGCGAAATGGAGCGTCCAGCCGCTCGCGCAAATAGCTTTTCACCTGCTCGGACAGCAGATAGGAGCGGCTCTCGCTCCTGCGCCCCTTCAAGCCGTCCTGCAGCTTCGCCAGCAGGCCGTTCAGCGCCAGCTGAAGCTGGATCGCATGCTCCATCGTCAGGCTGTCCCGCAGCTGCAGGATCTGTTCCAGCAGCGGAATAAGACCATGCATGGCGACAGGGCCGTATTTGGGCAGAAACAACGACTGCCGCGGAGGCGTCAGATCATGATCGGAGCCCCGATTCACGAGATCATGCCACGGGATGCTCTGGATGCCGGGCAGACGCCGAAGCGGACGGTTATGCTTGAAGTGGACCCAATAAATTTCGGTCGGCTCCTCCGTCGGCTTATGTCCCGTGTGCAGCTTCCCCGGCTCCAGCAGCAGCGACTCTCCGGCCTTCACCTCGTAAGCCCGGTTCTCTTCGGTCATATACATCGTACCGCTGCTCACCAGCAGCAGATCGTATACCTCAAAACAGCGGGAAAAATGCTGCATTCCCGGCTTCCAGACAGCTCTCCCCGCCGTAAGAAATTGCGGCAGCGGGGGGATGCTCAGCTCCACAATCTCGATAGCGTCTGCCCCCTCTCCGTTCGGCTGCTTGCACAAGCGTTCTTCCTCTGTATCATACCGTTTCTCGGGCGGCCGCACAAATCCTGCCGATACGGGAAGCCCCCCTCGGCACCGTTATCTTTTAGTCGAAATTGTGCTATAGTTTCACGTTCCTGGTTCTACCTTTTCTCCGCTCTCCCGGTCTATAGTTAAGAGACTAGCGCCTGTTCGGTCCGAGTTGACCGCTATACGCCGGCTCTCTACGCCGGATAGGCCATCCTACTACAAGGAGTGTTTTCCTCTATGCGGTTTCGCCAGGTTCATCTCGACTTCCATACGTCCGAAGCCATCGACGGTATCGGCAAGCAATTCGACAAAAAGCAGTTCCAGGAGATGCTGCAGCTAGGGCATGTCGACTCGATCACCGTGTTCTCCAAATGCCATCATGGCTGGGCTTATCATCCAAGCACGGCCAATGAGATGCATCCGGGCCTTGGCTTCGATCTGCTGGGCGCTCAGATCGAGGCCGCACACGAGATCGGCGTCAAAACGCCCGTCTACTTGTCCGCAGGTCTTGACGAGAAGCTCGCGCTCCGCCACCCGGAATGGCTGATCCGCGACGCTCAGGGCTTGACCAATTGGGTCAAAAGCTTCCTGGAGCCGGGCTACCATCAATTTTGCCTGAACTCGCCTTATCTGGACATCCTGATCGCACAGATCGAGGAAGTGGTTCGTAATTATGACGCCGACGGCATCTTCCTGGACATCGTCGGTGTTCGCAGCTGTCTGTGCCACACGTGCATCCAGACGCTGCGCGGCGCCGGCGAGGACCCCCGCGATGCGGATGCCGTATTGGCCCTGGGAGAACGAACCTATGCGAACTATGCCCGGCGCGTGCGGGAAGCGATCGACGCGATCAAGCCGGGCTTGCCGGTCTTTCACAATGGCGGCCATATCCGCCGGGGGCGCCGGGATCTCGCCGCCATGAACTCGCATCTGGAGCTGGAATCTTTGCCGACCGGTGGCTGGGGGTATGATCACTTCCCGCTCTCGGCCCGTTACGCCCAGGGGCTCGGGATGCCGTTTCTGGGCATGACCGGCAAATTCCATACGAGCTGGGGAGAGTTCGGGGGCTTCAAGCATCCGAATGCGCTCCGCTATGAAACTTCGCTCAGTCTGGCGAACGGAGCGCGCTGCTCAATCGGAGATCAGCTGCATCCCGAAGGGTTTATGGACCCGGCGACCTACAGCTTGATCGGAGCGGCGTATCGCGAGGTTGAGGAGAAGGAAGGCTGGTGCGCGGAAGCGCGGGGAATCGCCGATGTGGCGCTGCTGTCAACCGAAGCATTCCGCTCCGCGGGCAGCGAACGCACGGAGGACCGGACAGGAGCAGCCGATACGGGAGCCGTACGCATGCTGCTCGAAGGACATATTCTGTTCGATGTCGCAGACCGGGAGACCGACTTCAGCCCTTACAAAGTGCTGGTGCTGCCGGATGAAATTCCCGTCGACGCCGAATTGGCGGCAAGGCTCGAAGCCTATGTCGCTCAAGGGGGCAAGCTGCTCGCAACCGGCCGCTCCGGGCTTCGTCCGGACGGCAGCGGCTTTGCGCTCGATCTGGGCGTCACCCGGGAAGGGGACTCTCCATTCAGCCCCAGCTACTTCAGGCCCTATTTCGAGCTTCCGAGCCTGAGCGGCTCAGCCTTCGTCTTCTACGGAGCCGGACAGAACGTGCAGGCTTCGGACAGCGCCCGCGTGCTGGGCCATCGGGAAAATCCTTACTTTAACCGGGAGGCCTTCACCTTCTGCTCGCATCGGCATACGCCCAGCGCGCTGCGCAATGACGGACCTGGCATGGTCGCCACCGGACATAGCGTCTATATCGCCTGGGACGTGTTCAGCGATTATGCGACAAAAGGGAGCCTGGCACTCAAGGAAACGGTTCTCTACGCGCTCAGTCTGCTGCTGCCCGCCCCGGCCTTGACGACTACGCTGCCGGCCCAGGGCATCGTTACGTTAACCGAACAGCCGGAAGAGCGGCGGTACGTCAATCATCTGCTGTACGCCGTGCCCGTGAAGCGCGGACAAAATATTGAAGTGATCGAAGATATCGTGCCGCTGTTCGATATCGAGGTGACCGCGCGCATCGGTGCGAAGCCGCGCGGCGTCTATCTGGCGCCGCAGTTGACGCCGCTCAGCTTCCAGGCGGAGGAAGAGTCCGGCACAGGCAGCTTCGCCGTGCGCTATACCGTGCCTCGGCTGGAATGCCATCAGATGGTTGTCATCGACATATAAGGAGCCCTCGCGGCTCATCCCGGCAACAGATAAGCCCGCCTTCTTCCTGCGCGCAGGGAAAAGGCGGGCTTATAGCTTTACAGGTTGTCTACTTTAGAAGGAATGCCGTCTTCGGGACGCTCCCGCCGCATTTTCTGCGCTACCTGCGAGTCTCCAGGCCGTGGAATTATCCCCATTCGGCTCCAGCTCCAGAAACAACGGACGCTCGTACGGCGTCTTATTCGGCGTATGGATGGACAGCATCAGACGGCCGTCGAAAGCCCGAAATACCATCGCATGCCCGCCGTCGTTCCGATATAAGGCTGCAGGCTCGTGTACCCAAGGGCCAAGCACGCTCCCGCCGGCCGACCTGGCAACCCCTAGCGCATAACGGTTGTCGATAAAGCTGGCCCACAGCATCAGCAGACAACCGTCCTCCCCTCGGATAAGAAAAGGGCCGTCCGTCACATAGTTCTCCTGATCCGGGTACTTAACGGCATAGAAGGAAGTGGTCCAAGGCGCCTCGGAAGCGCTGAACAGCACGACCGGCTCGCCAACCGCCTCGCGCAAATCGGCAGACAGCCTGACCGCGCATACTTGTCCGTCCCCGATCTGCTGCCACTCGTGGCAAAATACCATCCACGGACCTCCCGCTTCGTCGACAAACAGCGTGCCGTCAAGCGAGCTCCAACCGGCCGGCGTCACCGGACCGGAGCTGTGCGGCTCGAACGGTCCCTTCAGCGAATCGGACACCAATACCGCCGTGCCGAGCAAGCCGTTATCCTTGCGCCGGAATGTCGCGAACATGTACCAACGTCCGTCATAAGCGTACACTTCAGGCGCCCAGAAGTTCGTGTCCGAATAAAAATCATCGCGCGGCCTGAAAACAGGATAAGGTCCTTCCCAATTCTCCAGATCCTCGCCAACGTACATGTCAAACCCGGTGCCCTTCCCCCAAATATTCGCGTCCGTGCTTCCAAACAAATAGTACTTCCCCTCCGACTGCATCGGCAATACGAACGGATCTCGAATTTGCAGCTCGCTGTTGGGTATCATCGCATAGTCTCCTTGTCTGACAGTTTGGCTACCGGTAGGCAGGTGCAATCACGCCGATCCGCAGCGCTGAATAAGCTGAAAGATCACCATACGGGGCATCCGTACGCACGTCGACCCGCTCGTTCCCGTTAACTTCGACGGCCAGCTCCCGGCCCGCATAACGTACGGTCCCTTTCACCGGAGCGGCCTTCATCCCGATCAGCGACTTCAGTCTTCCGCTGCGATCCGTCACCACCCGCAATCCATGCGGAAATTCCAGATGCAGCCCCCCATCGCGATAAATGGCGGACCCCTCCTCCGTATTAACCAGCTCGTATACGATTCCATCAACCGTCCGGCTGTACGCCGTACCGTCGGCAATCGTCTCCCCGTGATCGAACGGATAGGGCAGCAGTCCGGTGAACCACAGGTCCCCCTCCGGCCGCGGCATAATCCCGCACAACCGCTCGACAAAGTCCAGCACGCACAGAATGGCGGGCGAATACGTTTCTGTAAAGCCTTCTTCCCCCGTCCACGGACTGAGACACTGGGCGAACCGGGTCATCTTGTGGAACGCAGCCATCAGCGGCTGCAGCACCCAGGTCAGCTCCACATACCGGCCGTGAAGTTCAAAGGCGTGCGGCGCCCGTATCAGGCTCAGAAAGTTCGTCGCGCCAGCCCAGCTGTTGTAGCTGGAGAACGGGTCGAAGCGCGGATCGTCCATTGCAATAGACGTGAACGGATATTTCGCGAAGAACTTCCTTGTGTTCAGCAAATACCGGCGCAGCGCTTCGTCGAAAAAGTCGCGGTCGCCCACCTCGCAGGCCAGCACACGAAGCAGAACGTCGGATTGCACCCGCACATGCTCATCGTTTTTATCTAGATCATAGAAGAAATGATCCGCCTCGTCGAAGCAGCAGCGCAGCAGGCTGTCCAGGCTTTCTCCTGCTTTCCCGCGCCAAAGGTCTCCGCTTTCCCCCAGTTCCTCGGCCATCCGGGCAAGATAGAGCCGCTGAATATAGACATTGGCGGTCAAGTCCGGAGCTACGAAGGGCAGGATCGGCGAGTCCGGGCAGCAGACACGCGGATCACCCTTATGCGGCGTATCCGGCACATGCCAGAACCGCGGCGACAAGTCATGCCCCGTATCGAAGGTACAGAACGCCTCCACGCCGTTCGTCCCCCGCGTATTACGGTAGGTGCTCAGCCACTTGTCGTAACGCTGCATAGCCCCGAACATCTTGGACAGGAACTCCTTGTCCCTGCCGTGAAGCAGATAATGATTCCAGACACTGCGTGCCAGCGGGGTAACCAGCTGAATCTGCCGGTAGGACGGTCCGGAAGCCGTCAGCTTATACGGCATCAGTCCGTCCTCCCGCTGATAGTCGGCGAACAGCTCGTAGGTCGATTGCGACACCTCCGGCATAAAGCGGGATAGTAGCTCCGCATTGATCGTCCCCGTGCTTTCCAGCCAGCAGCCGAGATATATGCCGCCCTCCTGGAGCACCGGCCTCTCACCGCATATCGGGACGATACAATCAAGCAGCTTGCGAAGGGCCGAGTCGTAGACGCTGCCGATCTTGTCGGAGGAAGCGGCAAACTTGACGCCTGAGTTCAGCCACTGCCCCAGCACCGGCCCATCGGATGGCTTCTTCAGCGCCCCTGCATTCACCGTTATGTCCGCTTCGCGCAGTTTGCGCAGCAAAGCTTCTCTCATAAAACGCCACTCTCCCGTCTGTCGTTCGTACAGGTCGGTCAAGCGAAAACAGGCCGCCTGCAGCCTGCTTCGCTTTCCAACACGTCATCTACTTGTTGTTGTTGAATATTTTAACCGTACCGTTGTAGAAATCCTCGACGCCTTTCTTCACATCTTTCTTGCCAAAACCGATTTCCTGCACCGTCGTTTCGAACAGCTTGTTGTATTCCGTAAAGCCGGGAGGGTTGTAGCTGATCGCGAACGGCTCCTTGTTGACTGCGGCGGAGACGCGGCTTGTATAGTCGTAGATTACCTTCTCGACTTCACCCGCATTCTGCTTCAACAGGTCGCGCATTTTGGACGTTACCGGCACGCCGCGGTCGTTGCCGAGAATTTTCGCCGCATCCGGATCGTTGATCCAGTAGCTCATCAGCATGGCGACTTCTTTCGGATGCTTCGTTTTACTATAACCTGACAAACCTTGGCTGGATTCGAAGACGACGCCGGTGCCTTTTGGGCCGCGCGGCACCTGGACGAGCGCCAGCTTATCCGGAATCAGATTCTGATGGGCCCCAAGCTGGTTGGAAGCCATCAGGCTCATGGCAACCTTTCCTGTCACGACCAGTGACTTGCTAGTGTCGGCAGGCGGATTGGATACTTGCAGAGCCGGCGTTACGACGCCGCCGGCCTTCGACATGCTATCCCACAGGCTGAACCATTCCTCGGCATCCTTCTGCTCGAAGCCCAGCTTGGCGTTATCCATATCGTAAAGCTGCTTGCCTCTTTGCTTCAGATAAATATCCATGCCGTCTACCGTGAAATTGTATGTGCCGAACACATCCTTGCCCAGCTTCTCGGAAATTTCCTTGCTGATGCGCGCGTAATCTTCCCAGTTCCAGCCATCCTGCGGAAGCGGCATACCGGCTTTCTTGAACAGCTCGGTGTTTACGGCGATACCCCGTGCGTTGGCTCCTGCCGATATATGCAGCAGCTTGCCCTTGAGCGTCCCGTACTGAATCATCGACTTGTCCATATCCGTCAGATTCAATTCCTTGCCCACATAAGGGTCAAGCTCCAACAGCACGCCTTTGTTCGCATAGTCGACCACGTTGCCGCCGAGGAAAAACACATCGGGAGCCGTGCCGGAAGCAAGCTGAGTGTTCAACTTATCGAAGTAGCCGGTGCTGGGAGCGAACTCTCCAACGACCTTGATGTTCGGATGCTTCTCCTCAAACTTGCGCAGCGCTTCATTCGTGCGGTCGGCGCGCTTCTGATCGCCCCACCACATAATTCTCAGCTCGACCGGCTCTGCCTTAGCGCTGTCCTTGGCTCCTGCGTCCGCCCCCGCCGCCGGTGTCCCGGAGCCGCTGCCGGTTCCGGTTCCTCCTCCGCAAGCCGCCGTAAATGTCATCAGCAGCGCCAGAGCCGAAATTGCCATACCTTTTTTCGCTGAACGTGATTGTCTCATACTCAATCTCTCCCTGAAATGAAATTGATGAAGCCTGGTCAGTAGCCCTTTACTTAAGACCTGTCGTGGCGATGCCATCCAGAAAATATTTTTGGAACGTCAGAAAGATGGTCATGATCGGAACAAGCGACAGCACGGACATGGCCAGCAGCGCACCCCAATCCGATTCGCCCGACGGATCGAACAGCGAGCGGATGCCGAGCTGTACGGTGAACAGCTTGATGTTATTCAGGTAAATCATCTGGGAGAAGAAGTCATCCCACGTCCAGATAAAGGTGAAGATGGCTGTCGTGATCAGCGCGGGAACGAGCAGCGGCAGGATGATGCGGAAATAGATTTGTCCTTGGCCGCAGCCGTCGATGGTCGCGCTTTCGTCCAGCTCCTTCGGTATGCCGCGAATGAATTGCACCATCAGCAGAATAAAGAAGGAATCATGAGCCAGCCATTTCGGCACAATCAACGGCAGGTAAGTGTTGATCCATTCGAACTTGTTGAAAATCACATATTGCGGAACGAGCGTCACATGGTAGGGCAGCATAATGGTAACGAGCATGAGGCTGAACCATAGCTTCTTAAAGCGAAAGTCTAGCCGGGCAAATGCATAAGCGGCAAGTGAGCAGGTGATGATATTGCCCAGCACCGACATAATGGAGATCTGCGCCGAGTTAAGAAAAAATCGCCCGAACGATATCCCCTGAAGTCCCTGCCAGCCCTTGATATAGTTATCCAGCGTCACCCGCTTCGGCCAAAGACTCGTATCGGAGAAAATGAGCTGGTTGGGCTTGAAGGAGCTGCTCAGCAGCCATAGCACCGGGTACAGCATCAGCAAACCGAAAGCGACGATCAGCAGATGCTTGAGTATGTTCGCGTAAGCCTGGCGCATAGAACGCGTACGGACCGACGTCACCGCAGCTGAGCTTGTATGAACGGCCATGTCATCGCCCCCTTCATGATTTTCCGTCTCCATAAAATACCCAATACTTCGAGGTCAGGAATACGACTGCGGTCATTGCGCCGATCACCGCAAGCATGATCCAGGCGAGGGCCGCCGCATAGCCCATATCGAAAAACGAGAAGCCCTTCAGGTACAAATACAGCGTATAGAACATCGTCGAGTCGACCGGTCCTCCCCGCCCGTCCCCGATGACGAAACCTGGCGTAAAGACCTGAAAGGAATTGATAATGCTCATAATCAGATTGAAGAAGATAACCGGCGACAGCAGAGGGAGCGTGATGCTGAAAAACTGCCTTGCCTTGCCGGCTCCATCCACCTGCGAGGCTTCGTACAGATCGGCTGGCACCTGCTTCAAACCGGCGAGGAAGATAACCATCGCCGAGCCGAACTGCCACACCGCCAGCGTGATGATCGTGGACAAGATGTAATCCGGATGCGCTATCCAGGCGGGGCCTTCTAGGCCGAAGATGCCGAGTAACTGATTAAACAACCCGTCCCCGTCGAAAATCTTCCTCCACACAATAGCGATCGCCACACTTCCGCCGAGCAGAGACGGAATATAATACACCGTCCGGTACAACCCGAGCGCCCGTATTCCCTTGTTCAGTGCCATCGCAATGAACAGGGCGAAAGCCAGCCGAAGCGGCACGGACACCAGCGCGAACTGAAAGGTCAGTCCCAAGGAATGCAGGAATGTCGCGTCTTCCGTAAAAATTTGCCGGTAGTTGTCGAGTCCGAGCCAGCGGGGCGGATTCAACAGATTGAACTTGGTCATCGACAAGTACAGCGAACCCAGCATAGGGCCCAGCGTGAGGCCAAAAAAACCGATCAGCCATGGCAGTAAAAATAAATAAGCGATGCGGTTTTGCCGCCCAAGGGCGGGTTTGCGCAGAGTTGACATGACGAACGCCCCTCCTCTTCCATGATCCGTTACATGTTGCTCGCTTAAGCTGTAACATCATCATATCGATTTGGGGCGCTGCTTTGAATGCTATTTCTTCGGGTGTTCACTATTCATTTTTTCAGGTGACCGCCGCTGCCGGTAGTCCGACGGCGTCATCCCGTACACCTTTTTGAACTTCGAGCTGAAGTAACTTGCGTTGGAGAAGCCGGTCAGCTCCGCGATATCCCACAAGCCGAGCATCGTTTCCTCCAGCAGCTGCACGGCCTTGGCCATGCGGACGTCGGTGAGATATTGAATAAACGTTTTGCCGGCCCTCGCCTTGAACATTTCGGAGAAATAAGAGGAGTTGTAATTAAACCGTTCGGCCAGCAGCGTCAAGTTAATATCCGCCATATAATTGTCCTGGATAAACTGCATGGCGGCTTGAATCATGGAATAGTCCGCATCGGCCATCTCGTCCGCCGTGCTGCGGACTGTCTTGCGGGCCAGCCTGACCAGAAACTGCCGGGCCTTGTCCACGGTATCGAAGCCCCACACCTGCTCCGGTCGAATCCACAACTGTTCTCCGCTGTCCAGCGTTACGCCTGCCGTGTACGCCATCGCGTCCAGCAGCAGATACAGCTGGAAGATCAGCTTGACGAAGCGTGCTTGAGACGCGGCGAATGCGGCGGACAGCTCTTTGCTCACCGTCTGCTCGAACGTTTCCAGCTCACCGCGGGACAAGCAGCGCTGCAGCATCCGGACAGTATCCTCGCTTAGAGCAACCTCGCTTCTGAACTGGACGGAGCCGGCATAGCGGTCCTTGTTGCTGCGCAGATTCCAGTCCAGCAGCGCGGACAGATAGCCGTCCTTCCACTGCTCCAGCCCGGTCACCTCCTGTCCCGTACCGACGACCGGACAGAAGCCCAGATGCTTGGTCACCGCAGCGATCAGCGATTCGGACAAACGCGCCGACTCCGCTTCCGGTCCCTGAACGATAAACTGCATGAGACCCGGATAACCGGCATCGCGGAATACCTGCACTCGCTCGGCAAAGCCTGCCGCCACCTCCCGGCAAACGAGCTCGAACGGCAGCCGCAGCTTGTCCGGCGTTCGTACCTGCTCGCCGGAGGCTTCCGAACGCTCGGCAAAGCCCGCCGTGAGAAAGCGGACCGGCAGTTTCTCCCAGCCGTCCAATTGAAACTGTCTGACCCGATCCCATACCATGCTCCCCCGCTCCGGCTTCTCCTTGACCAGATGGATGAGAAAATGCTCCCTCATCTCCTTGTAATATTCGGAAAGCCGCCATTGCAGCACGGCTTGCTGATCCACCTCCCGGCGCTCCTCATCCAGCTCGCGGACAACCTTCGCCAGCGCCTCCGTAAGCTCGTCCCGGGAAACCGGCTTCAGCAGGTAATCCCTGGCCTGATGACGGATGGCCGCTTTCGCATAGCTGAAATCCTCATACCCGGTAATGACCAGCAGGCGCAGGGAAGGATGATGCTCGTGACAAGCTTCCAGGAATGTCACCCCATCCATGACGGGCATATTCATATCCGTCACCACGAGCTCGACCGGATGATTGGCCAGCCACTCCAGCGCCTCAAGACCATGGTCCGCCTCTCCGGCGATCGTCAGGCCAAGCGCCTCCCAATCCGCCTTGAGCTTCAATCCCTGCCGGATCTCCGGCTCATCGTCGACGATCAGTACCTTATACATCGTTTACTCCTCCTTGGGCCGGCAATATAAGCTCAATACAAGTGCCCTGTCCGGGGACGGATTGAATATGAAAAGCAAACAAAGCGCCGTAATACAGCTGGCAGCGGGCCAGCACATTGCGCAAGCCGATCTGCTGGGAGCGACTATCCAGAATCTGTGGGAATTGCGAGGAGCGCGCCTCTGCCTGAAGCCTCTGCGCCAGCTCCGGCTCAATACCCGGACCATTGTCGGATACGGAGAGATGCAAGCCGTCCGGCAAGCTCCATGCCCGGATGCCGATACGGGCCTCCGCCTGCTGACGGAAGCTGTATTTGACAGCATTCTCAATAAGCGGCTGCAGGATAAACTTAGGAATGGATAACCGTCCTGTCTTCTCTTCCTCCTCCAAACGGATGTACAGCTTATCGCCAAAGCGGATCTGCAGTATGGCAACGTAGTGGCGCACATATGTCAGTTCTTCCTCGAGCCGGATCAGATCGTCGCTGCTCCGGAGGGAGAACCGCATCATTTTGCCAAGCGATTCGATCACGCTTACTGTCTCATGCGTTCGCCGCTGCATCGCCAGAGAGCTGAGCAGCTCCAGCGTATTGAACAGAAAGTGCGGGTTGATCTGCATCAGCAGCGCCTTGTACTCCGCTTGCTGCCGCAGCAGCTTAAGCTCGAATTCCGTCTGGATATGCTGCCTGAGCCTACTCACCATGTTACGGAACGTTGCCGTCACGTAACCGACCTCGTTGCGGACTTTTCCTTCTGCAGGAATGCGGCTCTCCGCCCCGTCAAAATCCCCCATCTGCACATAACGCATCGCTGAAGCGAGCCGGGACAGCGGCCCGGATATCCCGTAAGACAGCCAGGTGGCCGCCGCGATAGCTCCGACAAGCAGCAGGGAGCCGAGCACCAGCATCGTCGTGCGAAGCTTGTACAGCTTGCCGTACAGGTCAGCCTCGGGAACAAGACCTACGAGCAGCCAGCCGCTCTGCTTCAGCTTCTTATAAACCAGGATGTCCTTGCTGCCCTGCGCATTCCCGATATGCGTGACCCCCTGCTGCCCGCTCTGCGCCAGAATCTGCTCCACCTGCTGCGCCGCTTCCGGATGGGAAGCGTATTCATGCTGATTCAGAATAGAGCGGCCCTGCTGATCCAGCAGGAAAATCGTCCCCGTCTCCCCCAGATGAATCCGGTTCAACGGCTCCAGAAAGAAGTCGGCGCGAACATTGACCTTCATCATGCTTTTCGCCTGCGAGGGCTCGAACGTGCCGATCGGCAGCAGCAGACTGACGACATCGAACGGCTTGGCGCGCCGCACCTCGGCCGGGTCCTGATGCGCGGGAACGAATCGCTCGCCCTGCTGGTAGAAGCTGTTATACCAGGCTGCCTGCTTGAACGCGGTGTCCGGCATGCCGGGATTATCCGCTGCGATCCACAAGCCTTCCTGGCGGTAAATAGCGACAGACGACACGATGGAGTAGCTGTTTGTAGTCCGGGTCAAAAACTGGCTAAGCTGAATGTTTGCAAGCGTTTTCTCTCCGGCGGACAAGCCGGGGTCCGACCACGCATTATCCCATGCTTTGGTCGTATCGCTATTGAATACGACAGAGCATAAATCATACATCTGCATGAGTCCCATATTGACGAACGAGCCGTACTCCTCCATTTTCTCGTAGGCGGATGATTCGATATATGTGGCGATAATTGAACGCGATTCGTTGAAGAAGAGCACCGCCATAGTGCCGAACGAGACAAGCAGAAGGACGACGAAAAACGCGATCAGACGCCTTTTTAGCGAGTACAGCATGAGACTTCCCCCTTAGGTGCGCATGGTGGACAACATGTCCGTATAGAGTTCGGTATGCCGCATCGGCGTCCAGGTTGTATTATCATCTAAGCCGAGCAGACCGGTTTTGTCAACTGGAAGAACCCGGCGCGCAGTTTGCGCCCGGGCTCATCGTTCCGTGATCGGTATTCGTTTGGTCGCCGCTACACCCGGCAGCGATGCGTCTTTGCCCCCTTGAGGTCCGTCAAGATTCGGAACAGCGAGCCTGCCTGCGGGTATTGGCCGCGTTCCTCACCGCTCATTCCTTGTGCCGCCGTCGTGACGTACAGCTCGCTGCGGTCCTTGCCGGCAAATACGCACGAAGTCACGTTAGGAGCAGGAAGCCTGACCGCAAACAGCTTGTCCCCTGTAGCGGGATTCCAGCGGCTGACCTGATAACCGGCATAATGGGCGATCCAAAGCATGCCCTCCTCATCCAGCGTCATGCCGTCAGGCCAGCCCTCCTCGCGGGAGAAATCGACTGCGATCCGCTTGTCGGCCAGCCTGCCGGTATCGGGATCATAGTTGTAGGCGGCCACCTGCTGCGTCGGAGTGTCGATATAGTACATCGTTCCGCCGTCCGGACTCCAGCCGAGACCATTGGATACGCTCACGCCCTCCTGCACAGGGCGGAGCGCATCGCCGTCCAGCATGTACAAGGCGGCTGCTCGCTCGCGGTTTGTCAGCGACGTGGTACCGACCCACAGCCGGCCTGCCGGATCGCATTTGCCGTCGTTGAACCTCAGATCCGGGTCGCCGGGCGTCAGCTCGGCAATCGTGCTCGTCGTTCCCGTGGCAGGATCATAAGCCGCGATACGCTGATGTCCGGCGAATAAGATACCGCCCTCTTCACGCGTAACCACAGCCCCGACATACTCGTCCAGCTGGATGACATCCGACCGGCATCCGACCGGGTCAAAGCTATGTATCCGTTTGCCAAGCGTATCGACCCAATACAAGACTTGCGCGCGGTCATCCCAAGACGGGCCCTCGCCAAGGGCGGCGCTGGCATTCACCATGACTTCCGGCTGCCATAACTTGCTGCTCATCTGCGCTCTCCTCCTCCTGCCCTTCTTTAGCGGGCGGCTATCTCTCTATGCTTATTAAACCGTCCGAACCGTTTTGCAACGCTCCCTTGCCCGAGATCGATTTCGCTGCCCGGGCTGCTCGTATGGCTCATTTCCCTATTCCCCCTCCGCTCCTTGCCAGAGGCAGAAGTTCTTTCAAAAAGGCCGCCTCGGGCCAATGACGCCTTTTCATTTTTTCATTGACAGAAACAGAGGAGGTTGATAAGATAATCAAAACATTTAATTCACACCCGAAAACTATGAATTAAAACTGCATACTAGTCTACCTTACCGAACGGAGACATTCTGAATGTTTGCTATTTAGAATGAGCTCCGTTTTGCGTTGGGTGCGAAGGAGAGGAAAAACATGTCTGAGCCGTTGCTAAGCATTAAGCATGTGGGCAAAACGTTTCATTCCAGCAAGGGGGCCGTACAAGCGCTGCACGACATCGTCCTGCATGTCAAGGAAGGAGAGTTTCTGACCGTCATCGGGCCGAGCGGCTGCGGAAAAAGCACGCTGCTCAAAATTATCGCCGGCCTCGATACCCAATTCTCCGGCGAAGTGTTGCTCGGCGGTCAGCCCATCCAGGGACCGGGCATCGACAAAGGCTTCATCTTTCAGGAGCCCCGGCTCTTCCCCTGGCTGACCGTAGAAAAAAACATCGCGGCCGATCTGTCGCTGCGCGACCCCGAGGTGCGCCGGAAGGTCGATGAGCTGATCGCGCTCGTGCGGCTGGAGGGCTTCGAGAAGTCGTTTCCCCGGGAGCTGTCGGGAGGAATGGCCCAGCGTGTCGCTATCGCAAGGGCGCTGCTGCGCAATCCCAAGGTGCTGCTGCTCGACGAGCCTTTCGGCGCGCTGGACGCCTTCACCCGGACGCATATGCAGGAAGTGCTCATCGATATTTGGCAGAAAAATAAAACGACGATGATCTTTGTGACGCACGATATCGACGAAGCTATTTACCTGGCCAACCGCGTCGTTATCCTGAAGCCAAGGCCGGGCGCAATTCGCAATATCGTGCCGATCGATCTGCCCATACCGCGGAAGAAAACGACCACCTCCTTTCAGGAGCTGCGCCTCAGGGTACTGGGTGAGTTTGAGAAAATTGAAGAGCTTGAGCTGATTGACAGCTCCGGGATCTAGAAGTCCGGTGAATCGGAAGCCGGAGAACCGATGGGGAGTTGAAACTGCGAGTGGAACAGCAAATGGAACCAGCGAGCGGAAACCCTGATTGGTCTCAGGCCGCGTTTTGTTCACCGGACTTCTATAACAAAGCTGCAAAGGAGGCATTGACATGAGTTTACAAGGAGCAACGGCAGCAAAATCCGCAGCCGTATCCGTACCGCCGGAATATGAACGACAATCGCCTTCATCAGAACGCCGTCTCAGAATCAGGCAGCAAACCGTACGCATTCTGCTCGGCTTGCTTCCGCCCATTCTGCTGATCGCCGCTTGGCAAGTGCTTGGTGACCTGGGGGTAATCTCCTCCCTGCTCTTCCCCACGCCGCTGCGGATTGTTCAGGCCGGCATCCGACTGGCCCAGACCGGAGAACTGGCCGGCAATCTGCGGATCAGTGTGCTGCGGGCCTTGGCCGGATTTGCCCTTGGCGCAAGCCTCGGACTCGCCTTCGGCATCCTGGTCGGCTTGTTCCGCCGGACTGAGAGGGCGCTCGACCCTACTGTCCAAATGATCCGCATGGTGCCGCACCTGGCCATCGCTCCATTGTTCATCCTGTGGTTCGGGATCGGTGAAACGTCTAAAATTTTGCTGATCGCCAAAGGCGCGTTTTTCCCGCTTTATATCAATTCCTTTATGGGAATCCGAGGCGTGGACAATAAGCTGTTCGATGTGACGCGGGTGCTCGGCTTCAGCAGATGGAAGCAAATCGTGCGGCTCGTCATACCGGCTGCGCTGCCGAACATCCTGCTCGGCGTCCGCATCTCGCTGGGCGTGTCCTGGCTTGGCCTTGTCGTGGCGGAGCTGATGGGCTCCACGGCAGGCATCGGCTATCTGATGTCGGATGCGCGGCAATTTTCCAAAACGCCGATCGTGTTCGTCGGCATACTGATCTTTGCTTTGTTCGGCATCCTGACCGACCTGCTGGTCAGGGCGCTGGAGCGCAAATGGCTGAGCTGGCGGGACAGTTATCAAGGGCGCTAATTGTTTTCCTTCGGAAAACTTTGGGCTCATGCTTACGATGCAGTTTTCCTTCGGAAAACTTGGAGCTTATGCTTACGACGCAGTTTTCCTTCGGAAAACTTGGAGGAGGTTAACGAAATGAGTAATGTGATCAAGGTGCTGAAGCCCTCTGCTTCGCACCTCGAACGAACAGCAAGCACAGAGCTGGCCGCCCATCGCGCTAAGCTGCTTCAGGGAAAGCTGAGCGACTTCGCCGTCGGCTCGCTAATTCCCGTGCTTGTTCTGGTGATCTGGCAGGTAGCCGGAGATCTTGGATGGTTCGCCAGAGAATTTCTGCCGACTCCGCTGCATATCGCCGGGGAATTCCGGACGTTGATCGTTTCGGGGGAGCTAACCGACCATCTGGCCATCTCCCTGCAGCGGGCGGCGGTCGGGTTTCTGATCGGAGGTTCGCTGGGGCTGCTGTTCGGCTTTCTCGTCGGATTCGTGCAGAAGCTCGAATTCATGCTTGATCCGTCGTTCCAGATGCTGCGCGTCATTCCCCATCTGGCGATCGCACCGCTTATTATTTTGTGGTTCGGCTTCGGCGAAACGTCCAAGCTTGTCATGATCGCGAGCGGTTCCTTTTTTCCGATGTATATCAATACGTTCCTGGGCATCCGCAGCGTGGATCAGAAGCTATTCGACGTGGCGAGAGTATTGAATTTCAACCGGGCGCAGCAAATTTTCCGTCTGATTTTGCCGGCAAGTCTGCCCGGTATTTTGCTCGGACTGCGATTGTCCGTGGCGATCTCATGGCTCGGACTGGTTGTGGCGGAGCTGATCGGTTCCCAAGCGGGGATCGGCTTTCTGATTAATTTCGGCAAGCAGACGTCGACGACCGAGCTTATTTTTGTAGGAGTCATCATCTTCGCCGTCATCGGCAAGCTGGTCGATTCGCTGGTCCGTCTGCTGGAGAGCAGGCTGCTGAGCTGGCGGGACAGTTTTCAAGGCTAATATCCATCACTCCATTGCAAAGATTCGAGAAAAGGGGAAATCATCCATGTCATCATCTATCGTCCAAAACCGGTTACGCAAAGGGCGCTTGTTCGGCAGTATTTTTGCCTTGGCGTTTGCAATGCTGCTCACCCAAGCATGCGGCACGTCCGCTGGCACTACCGCCTCCACGGGTACAGGGGCTGCTCCGGCCGGAACGACCAAGGCTGCGGTGCCGGCTGCGCTGAACTACGGGTATATCGGTACGAGCAAGCTCAATTTTCCCGGAGGGGCTGAGGGCTGGGGGTTCTATAAAGGCATCATTCAGGAAGAGCTGAAGAAGCACGGCATCACCGAGGTCAAGCTGACCGCTTTCCCGAACGGGCCGGATCTCAGCGAGTCGCTGATCAGCGGACGCCTCGATTTCGGCAGCCTCGGCGATACGCCCGCCATCCTGGCCAAGTCGACCGGTGCGAAGACGAGATTCATTACCCAGGGAGCTACGGACAGCATCGGTTATCTGATCGGCAGGAAAAATGGCCCCGCAACGCTCGCCGAGCTGAAGGGCAAGACGGTAACCACCCAAAAGGGCTCCTTCCATCACCGGTATTTGGCCGGATTGTTGAAGGAAAACAATATTACGGATGTAAAAATCGTCCATATGCTGCGGGTCGATGCCGAAGCCGCTCTGGCGCGCGGTGAGATCGATGCGATGACCAATACCGGCGTATTTGCCTTGAAGCAAATTGACCAAGGTTATCCGCTGATCGACGACGCGACGAAGCATCCGAATCTGCTCGGGACGAGCGCAACGGTAGTGAGCGAGGAATATTTGGCCAAAAATCCGGACTTTCCGAAAATCTGGAATGAAGCGCGCTTGAAAGCGCTGAGCGATCTGAAAACAAAGCCTGCCGAATATTATAAATTTCTCGCCGAGTTGAATAACTCCACCCCCGAGCTGATGGAGAAGGTCAGCCCGATCAGCGGCATCAAGGATGTGCCGTTCACCGACGAAGGCATCAAGCTGCTGGAAGGCACCAAGAAATTCCTCGTGGAGGAGAAGCTGGCTGAGAAGGATATCGATATCAACCAGTGGATTTTGAAATAGCCCGGATACTCGGGACTGACGTACAGGAATCCATTTACAGGGGGTAGACCTATATGCAGGCAACCGGAATTACTAAGCTGGAAGCGGATGTGCTCGTCATCGGCGGCGGGCCGGCCGGCGCCTGGGCCGCCTGGAGCGCAGCCAAGAACAACGCGAGAGTCGTCCTTGTCGACAAAGGTTATCTCGGCTCCAGCGGAGCGACCGCGCCGGGAGGAACCAATCTGCTGTACCTGCCGCCCGATCCGGAGCTGCGGGAGCAGGCTGTCCAGCAGCGATACAGAGAGAGCGGTTATTTGGCTGAGCCGGCCTGGATTCACCGCGTGCTGGATCAAGTGTATGAAAGTCTTGTGCTTGTAGAAAGCTGGGGGTATCCGTTCCGGCGCGATGAGGACGGCGTTCCTCTCCGGGATCATTTACAAGGACCGGAATATATGAAGCTGATGCGCCGCCAGGTGACTCGCTCCGGGGTACGTATCCTCGACCAGTCCCCGGCACTCGAGCTGCTGGTTGACGAGAACGGAGCCGGCGGCGCGCGCGGCATCTCCCGGCTGGACGGGGGTGAATGGGAGGTGCGCGCCAACGCCGTTGTCATTGCGACCGGAGGTTGCGCCTTCCTCAGCAAGGGGCTCGGCTGCAACGTGCTGACCGGCGACGGACTGCTGATGGCGGCGGAGCTGGGCGCGGAGCTGTCCGGGATGGAATTCACCCGGCAATATGCGCCAAGCGCAGCCTTCGGCACAAACACCCGCGGGCGGCTGCTGAATTGGGCGACCTACACGGCCGAGGACGGAACGGTGCTGCAGGCCGGAGGTCCGCGCGCCGGCGACTTCCTGCCGCGTATGCTGAGCCAGGGTCCCGTCTATGCGGTACTGAATCACGCGGATACGGAGGAAAAGCGGCAAATCTTGCGCAAGTCGCATGCGATTTTCTTCCTTCCCCTGGACCGGGCCGGCATCGATCCGTTCACCGAGCGCTTCCCGCTGACGCTGCGCTATGAAGGGACGGTCCGCGGCACCGGCGGCCTCCGGCTCGTGGGTGACGACTGCACAACGACCGTGCCGGGGCTGTACGCCGCAGGCGATGCCGCCACCCGTGAGCGCGTCACGGGGGCCAAGTCGGGCGGAGGCGCGTTCAACGCCTCCTGGGCGATCAGCTCCGGCACCTGGTCCGGAGCCGGAGCAGCCCGGCACGCGCTGGCCCAAGGCCGCAGCGCGACAAGCCGGAGCCTGCAGCCTGCCGGCCGGTACGGCCTGGAGGCAGGCTCCGGTGCGACGACGGCGGCGGCGGAGATCGATGCCGCCGCCGTCGTGCAAGCTGTCCAGCGGGAGGTATTCCCGCTGGATATCAATTATTTCCGCAGCGAGCCGGTGCTGCGGGGATCGCTCGAGCGGCTGCGCAGCGTCTGGACGGACGGCTTCCGCGGGACGGTCCGCCAGACCGTGCAAGCCCGCGTTCGAACCCGCGAAGCCGCTGCGATGACCGCCACGGCGCGCTGGATGTACACCGCTGCGCTGGGGCGCCGGGAAACGCGCGGCCTGCACGCGCTGACGGAATATCCCGATGCGGATCCCGCGCAGCAGCATCGCCTCATCGTCTCCGGCATCGAGGAAATCACGATCCGGCCGGAACAAACCCAATTCGCACGTCGGGAGGTCGTTGCCCCATGATAGAGCTTGTCAGCCCGGAGCGCTGCGTCTCCTGCAGCATGTGCGTACGCGTTTGCCCGACGAACGTATTTGACCAAGGAGAGGGCGGCATCCCGCTTATCGCGAGGCAGGAAGACTGCCAAACCTGCTTCATCTGCGAAGCCTATTGCCCGGTAGACGCGCTGTATGTAGCGCCCTATGCCGATCCGCTCGACGTCCCGCCTACCGAGAAGCAGCTCACAGAAGCCAATTTGCTTGGCAGCTGGCGCGCCACCATCGGCTGGGGCAAAGGCCGGACGCGGCTTGCTGAGCTGGATACAACGCCGTTTATCGACCGGATCCTGCCACCCCGCAAGGCCGCCACTTCCTGAACCTCTCAGTCCCAGAGCGAGCCGTTCGGGCTCTGGCAAAAGGTAACTGCTTAGGTCTCTCTTTCGAGAGAGACCCGGGTAGTTGCCGATGTTCCGCGTACAATTCGCCCGTGCTTGACCGCCTGTCGAGTGCGTTTATACGGTTTTTCGCACAACTCCTCTGCTTCTGACCGCCAGTCGGGCGCATTTATACGGTTTTTCGCACAACTCCTCTGCTTCTGACCCCCTGTCTGGCGCGTTTATACGGTTTTTCGCACAACTCCTCTGCTTCTACCCCCTGTCGGGCGCATTTATACGGTTTTTCGCACAACTCCTCTGCTTCTGACCGCCTATCGGGCGCGTTTATACGGTTTTCCGTACAATTCGCCTGCTTTTGACCGCCTGTCGGGCTCGTTTATACGGTTTTTCGCACAACTCCTCTGCTTCTGACCGCCTGTCGGGCTCGTTTATACGGTTTTTCGCACAACTCCTCTGCTTCTGACCGCCTGTCGGGCTCGTTTATACGGTTTTCCATTACTTTACTTCCTCCCCCTACTCAATGCCTCACTCAGCCCCTTCCCGCACACGCCCATCCATCCGCTCACTCTACCTCCCGTCCAGCTCCATTTCCTCAAAAGAGCTTTGCACAAAATGTATCCATGCCCGCGCCGCATGGGACAAATAGCTGTCGCGACGCCAGATCATCGCCAGATGCCACGGGATTCCCGGCTCGGCCAGCGGAATCTGGGTCACGTGAGCCGGGTCCAGCGAGTCGCAGATCGTCTCGGGCAGCAGCGCGACGCCAAGTCCGGCCGCCACCATCTCGCGGATAAAATCCCATTGGGAGCTTTCGTACATCACATTGGGGCGAAATCCTGCCCGCTCGCATTCCCCGATAATAATATCATGCAAAGCGAAATCCTCTCTAAACAAGATGAACGCCTCGTGCTCCAGCTCACGCAGCGCCGCCTGTTTCCGGCCCGCCAGCCTGTGCTTCGGATGTACAATAAGCTTAAGCTTTCGCCGGATGATCGAGTGAACCTCGAACTCCTCGTCATTAGCCGGCAGCACGATGACGCCCATATCCAGCGAGCCGGCTGCGACCTCCTTCTCGATCTTCCGCGCCCCGTCCTCCACCATCAGTATGGTCAGGCCCGGATAACGGTCCCGGAACCGGCTCATGACCCCGGCGAAGAAGCTGGAGCCGGCCATCGGCGGCAGACCGATCCGGATCGAGCCTTTGCTGAGGCCCGTCAAATCCTTCAGCGCCCGGTCCAGGTTATCGAAGGCTTGCACGATGCTCCGCCCTTGCTCGCAGATCAAAGCTCCCGCATCCGTCACCTCCACCCGCTTCCCGATGCGTACGAACAGATCGACGCCCAGCTCTTGCTCCAGGCTACGGATCATCTTGCTGAGCGTCGGCTGCGTAATATGCAGCGCCTCGGCCGCCTTGGTAAAACTACGCAAACGAGCTAGCTCAATCACATATTGCAGATCGCGGACTTCCATGCTACACCTCCTAACTATAGATAAATGGAATGAAAATCATGCGATAAATTCATTTTACCAATGATAAATTCGGTTGTATACTCCTGTTAAAAGGAGTGGATCGTGATGCTCGCATTTCTCAAAGGCGTGGCGCAGGTGTTGTTTTTCGTCCTGATCTCCAGCCTGATGAACGGACTGGCCGCCCTACTGAGGCTCCCCTTGCCCGGCAGCATTCTAGGCCTGCTGCTGGTGTTTCTCCTGCTCCAGCTCAAGCTGATCCGGCTGGAGTGGATCGATCTCGGGGCCAAATGGCTGCTGGCCGAGATGCTGCTGTTTTTCATTCCTCCAGCCGCCGGGATGCTGGAATATAAATCGCTGCTGTTGGTGAACGGTCCGCGCATGCTGCTCGTCGTTGTCTGCAGCACCGTCATTGTGATGAGCTGCACCGGCCTGTTCTCGGAGCATTTCGCCAAGATCAAAGAACGGAGGCCGTCCTGATGCTGCTCTATGCTATATGTCTGCTTGGAACGGTTGCCGTCTATTGGTCGGTCAAACGCCTGTACCGAATCTATCCAAGCCTGCTTTTGACTCCTCTGCTGCTTGCTCCGATTCTTATCGTAGCCGCCTTGCTCGGATCGGGGATTTCTTATGACACATATAAGACCGGCACCGCTTGGATCAGCGGTATGATCGGACCCGCCACCGTCGCTTTGGCCGTACCGCTGTACAAACATCTGCACGTGCTGAAAAAGCACGCCCGGGTCATCGGGATCAGCGTGCTGACCGGGGCTCTTCTTTCCGTGGTCACCTCCGTTTGGCTGGCGCAAACGCTGCAGCTAAGCGAGCAGCTGGTTGACAGCCTGGCTCCCCGGTCGGCCACTACTCCGGTCGCGCTCGCCGTATCCGGGATGAACGGAGGACTTCCCGCCGTCACCGCTCTGCTTGTCCTGCTGACCGGCTTGCTGGGCATGGTGCTTGGACCGCTGCTGATCCGCCTGCTCCGTATCCGTGGCGATATCGCCCGGGGGGTCATGCTGGGCACAAGCGCGCATACGGCCGGAACCGCCAAGGCGTTCGAATACGGCGAAGCGGCCGGGGCGATTTCCAGCATCGCGATGATTTTGACCGCTTTCGTCATTCTGTGCGCGGCTCCCTGGCTGCTCCATGGGCTGGGAGGCTAGGCAAACGCGAGCTATCCTGCTAAAGCGGAGCCTTTGTTCCGTTCCGGGGCGACGTCCTGATGTATAGACAGACAAGAGGTCGGTGGCGCGGAACGTTAACGGAACTCGCAGTCCCTTAAAGTCGCTTTTTTCATGAACTTGTCATTTTTCCGGAATTCAGCGACTTTTTGACGGGCAATACGAGCGAAATATGGACTATTAGCTCTCTAAGAGGCTCTGAATTCCGTTGCAAATTCAAACGGTTGATTTCATGCACTAAGGATTGCTGAGTTCCGGTAAACTCCGCCCCGCTGCAGACACCTTGCTTCTATGCCCGCTCCTCTGACGGGGTATGCGGCTATACGTTTTCGAAAAAAATTCCCCTTATGCTTTCGGTCTACTCCGAAAATTCGGACATGTACTGAACATAGCCCAAGCTCAGACTAGTCCCATTTTCATCACCTTTAGCGCCGCCCCGCGGCATTGATGTGGACATAGGATTTTCCTTACTCTCCAAAAAAAACACTGCGTCAACGAGCCCCCCCTTCTCCTCCCTGCTTGGAGAAAAGGATGCCGCACAATCGCAGTGTTTATTTCTTCAATGATTAAGGCTGACGCCCAGCTCGGCCGCCGCTTCCGCCGCGGCCCCGGACATCCTGGGGTAAGCCAGAGGCAGCTTGCGCAGCGCGTCCGTGATGATGCTTAAGACCAGATAGTCGCGAAACCAGCGGTTGTCCGAGGGCACGATATACCAAGGCGCCTGCTTGTCAGAGCAGTGGTTGAACACATCCTCGTAAGCCTGCTGGTACTCGTCCCAATATTTCCGCTCAGCCAGATCATTCGGATCGAACTTCCAGGCCTTGGCCGGATCTTCGAGCCGCTGGCGGATTTTCTGCATCTGGAACCCCTTGGAAATATGCAGAAACAGCTTTAGAACTACCGTATCGTGTCCGGCCAACAGCTCTTCGAAATGCCTGATCAATTCAAATCGCCGCTTCGCTTCCTTCTTATCGATCTGACCGTGTACCCGCGTAATGAGCACTTCCTCGTAATACGAACGGTTGAAAGCGGTGATGTAGCCGCGGGCCGGCGTCTGGCTATGCGTTCGCCACAAAAAGTCGTGAGCGGCCTCTTCCTCTGTCGGCTTCTTGAACGAAACAGCCCTGAAGCCTTGCGGGTTGATTCCGCTCAGCACCTTGCGGATCGTCCCGTCCTTCCCGCTGCAGTCCATGCCTTGAAATATGATCAGCAGCGAATACTGCTTCTGGGCGAACAACTGGCTTTGCAGCTCGCTCAGCTCCTCCTTCAGCTTGGAGGTATGCTCACGGACATCCTCTTTGCTTTTGATCAGGCAAGTATCGGTTGGACTGTAGTCGCTTAGCCGTTTTTCTTTGTCCGGTTTCCATAGATAGGACTTGATCATCTTGCTTCGCCTCCCTGGAGCTTGCCCTGCGGCAAGCTTATCTTTGGAGATTACCCAACAGCGGATAAGTTTAAACGCGCCGTGTCCTACTCCTCGGCAAACGGGGGTTTGTTCTGCCGATCTGAGGGAGCGGGCGGCATACGGACTGGGAAAGCCGACAGGCAGATCATGCCGTACGCTCGCTGAGTCAACCCACGTGCGGTCAAGCCTTAGGGCAGGCTCCCGCTTTCCGCCTGGCTTAGCGCCTTGAGCGTGCGCATCACGCCGCCAAGCGGGCCGCCGCCGAGTCCAAATGCTTCGTGGAGCAGCCGGTACTGCGTATACAGGCTGTCGAACGCTTGCCTGCTGCGCTCCTCCGGCACAAGCTCCTCCTCCCGAAGCCGTCCCATTGCTGTGACGGCCTCCGGCAGGCTGTCATAGCCGCCGGCCTCGGCCCCGGCTGCAGCTGCGCCGCAGATGGCTGCGCCCAGAGCGACCGGCTGGCTTGAAGCGGCCAGCTTGATCGGCTTGCCGGTCACATCGGAGAAGATGCGCATGAGCAGCTTGTTTTTCGGCGGAAGACCGCCGCAGGCATACAAGGCATCGATCGCAATGCCGGCCTCCTCGAAGCATTCGATGATGCGCCTGGTCCCGAAGGCCGCCGCTTCGAGCAACGCCCGGTAGATCTCCGCCTGAGTCGTATCCAGCCGCAGACCTACAAGCAGCCCCGACAGCCGTTCGTCCAGAATCGGCGACCGCCCCCCGTTCCACCAGTCCAGCGCGAGCAGCCCGGACTGGCCCGGCAGCAGCTTGGCCGCTTCGCGCTCCAGCCAGCCGTGGACGCTTATGCCCTCGGCCTCCGCTTGCCGGCCGGCTTCGCCGACGGCGATCCGCTCCACGAACCAGGCGAACATGTCCCCGACGGCAGGCTGTCCGGCCTCGTACCCGAACAGACCGGGGATGATCCCGTCCTCGACAACGCCATTTACGCCCGGGATCAGCTCCTCCCGGTCGCTCAGCGCCATATGGCACAGCGAGGTGCCCATCGCAAGGACCATGCTGCCGGGCTTGGTTACTCCGCAGCCCAACACGGCCGCATGGGCGTCGATAATCGCGGTTGCGACGGCCGTCCCCGGCGCAAGCCCGAGATCCGCCGCCAGCTGCGGCGTAAGTCCGCCTGCCCGGTGCCCGGCCGCGTCTACCCGGCCGGCCAGCTTGGTGGAATAAAGCCCCTCCAGCCGCGGGTCAAGCTGCTTCAGAAATTCGTCCGGCGGATAGCCCTCCGTCTTATGCCATATGCCCTTGTACCCGGCGCAGCAGCTGCTTCGGGACAACCCGCCGGACAGCTGCCAGACGATCCAGTCCGCCGCTTCCACGAAATAAGCGGCCTCCTCAAATACGGCCGGCGCCTCTTCGGCCGTCTCCAGCACCTTGGGCAGCAGCCACTCGGAGGAGATGGTGCCGCCGTAGCGGGCAAGGAAAACCTCGCCTCGCTCGCGGGCCACCGCATTCACCCGCTCCGCCTGCGGCGCTGCCGCATGATGCTTCCACAGCTTCACCCAGCTGTGGGGCTGATCGCGAAATTTCTCCAGCTTGCAGAGAGGCACTCCTTCAGCCGTTACCGGCAGCATGGTGCAGGCGGTAAAATCTACGCCGAGCCCGATCACCTCTTCCGGCTTCACGCCCGCCTTCCGCATAACGGCCGGAATGGAGGTGCGCAGCACCTCCAAATAATCGTCCGGATGCTGCAGCGCCCAATCGGCCGGCAGGCTTATGCCCGTACCGGGCAGCTTCCGCGAGATGACGCCGTGCGCATAAGGGGTCACATGCGCCGCGATCTCCTCGCCGTCCGCAGCATTCACCAGCAGCGCCCGGCCGCTCTCCGTGCCGTAATCTACGCCGATCACATAGCGGTTGCGTTGATGCTGAATCATCGATTATTTCCTCCCTCTCTTCCGATCACCCGTACAAAGGCCCAAATTGCGCGCAGGCGCGGTAGTCCGCTCCTTCGGGATCAGCCGTCCCGAATTGGCTCCAGGCGCTCGGCCGGAAAATTTGCTCCTCCGGCACATTGTGCATACTGACCGGGATGCGAAGCATGGACGCAAGCGTGATCAAGCTGGAGCCGATATGTCCGTAGCTGAGCGCGCAATGATTCGAGCCCCAGGCGTTCATCACCGAATATACGTCGCGGAACGGGCCGCCGCCTGTGAGGTTAGGGACGAACCAGGTCGTCGGCCAGGTCGGATTCGTTCTTTGATCCAGTATATCATGCATGTCCTGGGGCAGCTCAACCGTATATCCTTCCGCCAGTTGGAGGACAGGACCGAGTCTCTGCACAATATTGATGCGCGCCATCGTAACAGGCATCCCGTCGGCCGTCTGGTAATCGGTGGAAAAGCCGCCGCCGCGGAAGAAGTCTACCGCCGGGCACCAGGCCGTTGCTTCCAGGCACTCCTTGACTTCCTGCTCCGTAATGTCCCAGAACGGCTTCATCGCCGGCTTGCCTTCGCGCTTCTGACGACCCGTGCCGTCCAGAGCGGCGGGTCCGGAGTTGGTCAGATGGATGACGCCATGCTGCGCCTTGCCCGTCAGCTCTTGGCCCGTCACCCGCTTAACCGCCTCCGGACTCCAATAAGTCCGCACATCCGCGAATAACTGAGCGGCATCAGTCAGCAGATGGCCCAGCAGCATCGTTGCGGCGTTCAGCGTGTCGTTCTCCGTTGAGAGAATAAACGGCTCGCGGATTCCGTTCCAGTCGAACGAAGAGGTTAGTATCGCTTCCATGAAATCTCCGTTCGGGAAATGATCCGTCCACATCCGCTGCCCCTGGAAGCCCGCCGCGATCGCATTGCGCCCCAGCGCTTCCTCGCCATAGCCCATTTCCGCCAGCTTGGGGTTGCCGATCATCAAGTCCTTCGCAATCAACGTCATTTTCACGACGGTTTCCCAATCCTTGGCCTTCTCCTCGTCCGTCCGCTTCAGCGCTTCCGGATTCACGTCTTGGCCAAGCTTGCAATGCTCCCGGGTCCATTCCAGCGCCCGCTCATACTCGTCCTGATCGTAAATTCCGCGCTCCATCCGCCTGATGAACTCAGTCATATCGACATATTCATTGCGCATGCCCAGATAGCCGCCGAAGAAAGCTTCGTCCGCGATGCAGCCCGCGATTCCCATCGACACAGAACCCATGGACAAGTACGATTTTCCACGAATCGTCGCGACCGCAAGCCCCGCCTTGGCGAACTGCAGCAGCTTCGTCCGGACGTCCTCCGGTATGCCGGCATCGCCCATGTCCTGGACATCCCGGCCATAGATGCTGAATACCGGCAGCCCCTTCTGATTATGGGCCGAATTGGCCGCGGCCAAATAAACCGCTCCCGGACGCTCCGTGCCGTTGAACCCCCAGATCGCCTTGGGCCAATGAGGCGTCGTATCGATCGTCTCCAGCGGATAACACCACGAAGGCGTGACGGTGATGGACACGCCTACTCCCGCCCGCTCGAACTTGGCTGCCGCCTGGGCGGCCTCCGCCGTTCCTCCGATGCATGTATCGGCGATAACGCATTCCACGGGCAGGCCGTTGGCATGCTTCAATTCAGCGCTGAGCAGCTCCGAGACGGTCTGGGCCATCTGCATCGTCACGCCCTCCAGCGATTCGCGGATGCCTCCCCTGCGACCGTCGATAACAGGGCGTATGCCTATTTTCGGCATATCGCCGACCAGCCGGTTGATACCTTGTGCCATTCCAATCATTCCTTCCTTAAAATGATAAGATCAGTGCTCGTTTTTATGGTAACGTTAACACATAGTTCAGTTTGTGTTAACGTTTACACATCGAATAAAAAAACGCGCTATGAGAATTTCTCAAATCGCGGAACAAACAATCGTTTCTCTCGGCCGGTCGCATCCTGCTCCAGCCGTTTGAATATAATCTCGGTCAAAGCTTCGCCGATCTGCTCAGGCTGCTGTACGATGACAGACAGCTTGTTGGCGAATAAAGCAGCCGCATCCAGCTGTCCGAACGACACGACCTCAAGCGCGTCGAGTCGCAACCCTCTTTCTCTCAGCCCGCAATAGAAGCCGTAGGTCATCTCGTTGTTCGCGGAGAAAATCGCCTCCGGCGGCTGCTGCATGCTCATGAAATAATCGCATGCCCGCATGCCCGAGGCCCGCGAATAATCGCCGGTATACACCCATTCCTCAGCCAGGCTTCTTCCTGACCGCTCATAGGCGTTCCGCACGCCCCGCAGCCGCTCGCCGGCCGTGCTAATAGTCGAAGGCCCGCCGATAATGCCGATCCGCTCGCCGTATTTGCCGAGCAGATAAGCTGCCCCTTCCTCAGCGGCCGACACATTGTCTTCGACCACCTGATCGGCATGCACGCCGGGAATGATGCGGTCCAGCAAAATTACCGTCAGCCCCGATTGCATAAGCAGCTGCAGCAGCTCTCCGTTATGCCCGGTTCCTGCCAGGATCAAGGCTTCGATTCTCATGCCTTGCAGCAGCCGGATCGCCTCCAGCTCCTTCTGCGAGTCTTCCGCCGAATCCATGTAAATCAGATGATAGCCGCGCTCCAGCAGCCGCTGCTGCGCTTGACGGCTTACCGACATGAAGTAGGGATTCGTCATATCCGGCAAGATCATCCCGACCGTACGCGTCCGCTCCTGCTTCAAGCTGCGCGCCAGCGCATTCGGCTGATAGTTAAGCTCGGCCATCACCCGCTCCACCTGCATCCGCACCGTTTCGCTGACATACCCGTTGCGGTTCATCACGCGCGAGACCGTAGCCGTAGATACGCCCGCTGCGGCCGCCACATCCTTGATCGTTATCGAGCCCATAAGTACTCCTCAATCTATAAAAACTAATAGTATAACGTTTACATATCCAAAATACCACAGCCTGCCGGAATACTCAATTCTTTTTAAAATTCCCTCGCCTGCCTGTTAGGGAGCGCAGCTGGAGTATATTGCTCTGCTAAGGCTTAACTCAGAGTCTCCCTCACAAGAGGCCCTTCAAGCAATAGCCGAAAAAT
This sequence comes from Paenibacillus sp. cl123, assembly GCF_900101595.1. Lineage (GTDB taxonomy): Bacteria > Bacillota > Bacilli > Paenibacillales > NBRC-103111 > Paenibacillus_G. The sequence continues at coordinate 102,757 of NZ_FMYY01000010.1, read as the reverse complement.
CGTACAATATGCGCCAGATTGGCGATTAATATAAAGGATTTATACGAAAAAACGTACACTTGGGCCCTGCTGACGGCCAAAAACAGGAAATTTGTGCGAAAAATCGTATAGATACGTTCTACAGACGGTCAAAAGGGTGAAATGTACACGGAAAATCGTATAAGCGCGTCTAGTTGCTGAATACGCGCAGCCTAGTCCCTCTTTGATGAGACTTGTGCCGACGAAGAACTCGGCGTTCCGGCATACCCTGACGGCTTCACCGCTTCTCTTTGCCGCGAGCTCTCTTGCGAGATTTTCTGCTGTCTTTGTTCTTCATGCGAACGCATCGGTTTCCTCTCTCTTTCCGGTTCAGCCCTTCCGGTTTCTGACGTCCCATACTCCCGCACTATGGCCTCTGCTGACTCCTGTAGGTTCAGCGCGGCTTCTTTGCCGCGGTTACGAAATGATTTCGTGTGTCCCACAGCCTCCCCAGATAAGAACGTTATCTTTCTGCCCCCGACCACCCAAGTCTACAGAATTGGCCCTTGGCGGCTTTGGATTTCGTCATGTATGGGTGACTCATTCGGCTAATCCTGCCTCAAATTGGGTTCGTGTACCTTGGCCCGTGCATTTGCCTCCGGCTTCCTTCGGATTCCACCTCGCGGTGGACACCCTTGCCCTTGGCTATGGTAGGCGCTCGCCAGCCCCCTTTTGGGACTTTCACCCTAGAGATGACGCCCATGCTGGGCGTACCACGACCAAAAGCCGCCTGCAAACTCGCAGACGGCTCTTTCAGTCTTCAGCTCGCTTATCGCTTGCCCGAATCGAACACTTCCCCCGCAGCTTTAGGCGCCTGAGACGACTTCGAGAAGACGATCAGCGCGATCAAGGTCACCGCATAAGGGAATACCTTCAAAATAAACGGCGGGATGACCGCTAGCGAAGGAATCACCTGGGATACATTCGCCAGCGTGCTGGCAAAGCCGAAAAACAGCGTCGCCGCGAGCACGCCGAGCGGCCTCCACTGGCCGAAGATCAGCGCGGCCAGCGCGAGGAAGCCGAGACCGGCTACATTGCCGGTAAATTCGCCGGCGATGGTTACCATCAGGATGCCGCCGCCCAGCGCGGCGAACGCCCCTGAGATCATGACGCCGATATACCGCATCTTGCGCACGTTCACCCCGGCGGCCTCTGCCGCTTGCGGGTATTCTCCGCAGGCGCGAAGCCGCAGCCCGAACGCCGTCTTTTTCAGCGCAAACCCGCTTAATAGCACGACAGCCAGGATGATCCAGGTGGTCAGATAGGTTTTCGTAAAAAACAGCGGTCCGAGCACTGGTATATCCATCAGCCAAGGCACATCGATCGGCGGCAGACCGTTCTGGATGCGAATGTTGCCGCTGCCTGTCATATTCCGGGCCAGGAACACGGTGAGCGCGCCTGCGATCATGTTGATGGCCGTACCGCTGATAACCTGATTGGCGCTCAGATTGATGCTCGCGAAGGCATGAAGCAGCGAGAACAAGATGCCGGCCAGCACCGCCGCCAGCAAGCCGAACCAGGCGACATGCGGATTATGCGGGTAGACCTCGTTAAGCTTGACGATGACGAACGCAGTGACAAAGGATCCCACGACCATGAGGCCCTCAAGGCCGATATTGACGATCCCGCTTCGTTCGCTGAACAGGCCGCCCAGCGCCGTGATCAGGAGGGGAATTGTAAACATGATCGCATAGGGGAAAATTTGCTGAATCGTTGTCCACATGCGGCTACTCTCCCTTCCCTTTGGCTGCGGCCGCCGCGGCGGGCTTCCGCTCCCTGGCGATAAACCAGCGGATCAGCCGGTCCATCAGCACGCTGGTTGCCGCAAAGTAAATAATAATCGCGATAATCGAATCCGCAATCTCCGGCGGAATCTCCGTCATCGCGTTCATAAAGCCGCGGCCCGAATACAGCAGTCCGAAGAACAGCGCGGCCAGCATGACGCCTACCGGAGCGTTCGCGCCCAGCAGAGCGACGGCGATTCCGTCGTAGCCTTGCGACGGCAGCTGCCCGATCTGGATGCTCGAAGCATTGCCCGCATAATGCGCCACGCCTGCGAGACCGGCCAAACCGCCGGCGATAACCATCGACAGCACGACGCTGCGGTTGACCGCAATCCCGGCATATTCGGCTGCGTGTTTATTAAAGCCGACCGCCTTCAATTCGTAGCCCAGCGTCGTCTTATTGATAATGAAGGCAATGACGATCACGGTGATTACGGCCAGAAATAAGCCGAGATTCACATAAGAGCCGCCGAACATCTCCGACAGCACCGGTACGCGGAGCGTGGCCGCCTCAGGCAGCGTTTTCGACTCCGTTTCCAGAAATTCTGCCTTCAGGTAGGCCGGAACCGCATAATACACAGTCCAATAAGCGATCCAGTTCATCATGATTGTGGATACGACCTCATGGACGTTATATTTGGCCTTCAGCAGCCCCGGAATCCAAGCCCACAGCATCCCGCCGATCATGCCCGCGATCACCATAAGCAGTAGCAGCAGCGGTCTGGCCACGTCGAGATTCAAACCGACAGCCGTCGCGCAAAGGCCGCCGAACAGCATTTGACCGGCTGCTCCGATATTGAACAGCCCCGTCCGGAACGCAAACGCCACCGACAGCCCCGTAAAGATCAGCGGCGTCCCCGTAGCCAGCGTATTGCCGAAGCGCTCCAGATTTTTCAAGCCGCCTTCAAACAGAAATTTATAGCCTAGCATCGGATTATGGCCCGTCGCCAGCATCAGCACGGCGCCGGCCAGCAAGCCGAACACAACGGCCATCAGCGATATGGCGGTATTTCTCATGCCGTCTCCCCCCGTTTAACGCCAGCCATCATCAGGCCCATTTCATTTTCATTCGTTTCCTCCGCAAGCACGGTGTCCACCAGCTCGCCGTTGTTCACTACCGCCACCCGGTCGGAAACGTTCAAAATTTCATCCAGCTCAAGGGAGATGAGCAGCACGGCATTGCCTTTGTCCCGATGCTCGATCAGCCGCTTGTGAATGTACTCGATCGAGCCCACATCGAGTCCCCGGGTCGGCTGAACGGCAATCAGCAGCGTAGGATTCAGCTCGATCTCCCGCCCGATGATCGCCTTCTGCTGGTTCCCCCCGGAGAGCGAACGGGTGACGGAGGCGGCTCCTTGACCGGAGCGCACATCGTAGCCCGACAGGATCGACTCCGTATAGGACCGGATCTTCGATTTGTTCAAGATGCCGTTCTTCGAGAACGGCTCCCGGTTATAAATTTCCAGCACCATATTTTCTTCCAGCGTGTAATCAAGCACAAGACCGCGCTTCTGCCGATCCTCGGGAATATGTCCGATACCGCTTTCAATGCGCTTTCGGATCGATAGCTCCGCTATGCTCGCACCCTTGAATTCGATCAAGCCCGACTCGATCCTGCGCAGCCCGGTGATCGCTTCGACCAGTTCGGACTGTCCGTTCCCGTCCACGCCGGCGATGCCGACGATTTCGCCGGCCCGCACCTCCAGCGAGAAGGACTTGAGGCCCGGCACGTTTTTGGCCTTGTTCACGGTCAGACGATCGACTTTCAACACGACCTCTCCGGGCCTGGCCGGCGCCTTGTCCACCTTGAAGGTCACCTTCCGGCCGACCATCATCTCCGCCATCGTCTGCTCGCTCGTCGTCGCCACATCGACCGTGCCGATCGTCTTGCCCCGGCGGATGACTGTGCAGCGGTGAGCGGCCGCCTTGATTTCCTTCAGCTTGTGCGTGATGATAATGATGGATTTGCCTTCGGCGATCAGGCTGCGCATGATGTGGACCAGCTCTTGAATCTCCTGGGGAGTGAGGACAGCCGTAGGCTCGTCCAGGATAAGCACCTCGGCGTCGCGGTACAGCATCTTCAGAATTTCCACCCGCTGCTGCATCCCTACCGAAATATCTTCAATCTTGGCATAGGGATCTACATTAAGCCCGTAACGCTTGGACAGCTCCTCGATGCGCTTCGCCGCGGAAGCCAAGTCCAGCACAAGCCCCCTGCGCAGCTCGTTGCCAAGTATAATATTCTCCGTTACCGTAAAGTTGCTGACCAGCTTGAAATGCTGGTGGACCATCCCGATTCCCAGCTTGCCCGCTACATTCGGATTGGCGATCTTCGTTTCTTGCCCGCCAACCTTGATCACTCCGAGGTCAGGCTGGTACATGCCGAAGAGGATGCTCATCAGGGTCGATTTGCCCGCCCCGTTCTCACCGAGGAGGGCATGGATCTCGCCCTTTTTCAATTGAAGGGTAATATCGTCATTGGCTACGATTCCCGTAAATTCCTTGCGGATACCGAGCATTTCGACCACATATTCCATCGTTGCTACTCCTTCCCGGCTCTAGTTCAACTCCCCGAATCCATGGCTGGCGATGTTTTCCCTGCCCGCGGACAGATCCGGTCGAGGAAAAAAAGAGACGGTTTGTCCCGTCTCTTCGGTTGATTCACTGACTTTTGCGCAGCTATCGGATTATTTGATCAAGTCGCCTTTTTCGCCGGCAACTTTGATTTCGCCGCTTTTCAGCTTGGCGGCAAGATCCTTCACCTTGGCAACCGTATCGTCGCTCAGGTTCGGGTTTTTCTCAGGAATGCCTACGCCGTCGTTTTTCGCATCGAAGGTAAGCGTTTTGCCGCCAGGGAACTGGCCGTCCTTCTCTGCTTTGACCATGTCATACGCCGCATGGTCGATTTTCTTCATCGCGGACGTCAGGATGATCGACTTGCCGTCTTTGTATACGCCGTCTGCGAACTGATCGACGTCAACGCCGACAATCCATGCGGTTTTCCCGGCATTCGCGCGCGTTTTGGCTTCGTTGATCGCTCCTACGCCGACGCCGCCGGCCGCCGTGAACACGACTTTGACGCCTTTGTCGAACATTTGTGCCGCCAGCTGCGAGCCGGCCGCCACGTTATCGAAGCTGCCTTGGTAGATGACGTTCTCAGGCTTTATCGTCAGCTTCGTGCCCAGCTTCTCGTTGGCATATTTGACGCCTTGCTGGAAGCCCCAGTTGAACTTCTGAACCGCAGGAATTTCCATCCCTCCGATGAAGCCCGCTTCGCCTTCCTTCAGCTGCAGAGCCGTTGCCGCTCCCGCGAGGAAGCCAGACTCATGCTCGGCGAAGAAAATCGCGACCGTATTTTCCTTAACAACCGGCTTGTTGTCGCCGGCATGCGGAGCGCCGTCCAGAATGATGAACTTCGCGTCCTTGTATTTGTCTTGCGCTTTAAACACAGCCGTTTCGAACTTGAAGCCAGGCGTTGCGATAAATTTGAATCCGGCATCGTACAGATTGCCGATTTCCTTCAGATAGTCCGCTTCCGTAGTTCCTGCAGGCTTCAAATATTTGGTCGTCAGGCTGAACTCCTTGCCGGCCTTCTGAAGTCCTTCCCAAGTGCCTTGGTTAAACGATTTGTCGTCGATTGTACCCGCGTCGGTCACCATGCCCACTTGAAACTTCGCACCCGCAGCCGGAGCGGTCGACCCGCCTGCCGCCGGCTCCTTGGCGGCGTTATTGCTGCCGCATCCGACAACTGCCGACATCATGGCACTTACGATGGCTAATGAGATTATTCCTTTTTTCATGCGCTCTTACCCCTTTTTTCTTCATAATATTTGCAGCTTTTGCTCTCTTGCAGCTGTTGGCCCTGGTGCACCTTTATAAATTTACTCCAAAACCGTGAGCTTGTACAACCCCTGTCAACCGGATATTTTGAACATTGTTCAAAAGCCGCAGGGCACTCCGCCAATTGGAGCGGCTACATTAAATTAAATATAAGTGGAACCGCAAATTTTGTAAATAATTAGTTCCTTTGTTTCACACACTCTTCTTTTCTTACCCCTTGAAGCACAGTTGTTAAACTCAGGAAAGATCAACGGCGCTCCCAAGAGGACCCATGAGCCGCTCAAAAGCTTGAGTGAACTCCCTGCAAAGGTATTGTTCTCCATTTGCGCATTTTTTACACAGCAAACACGCCTTCCCCCAAAAATCAGGAAAGGCGTGCCTAACATAAAGCCTGTTATGAGCGGGAGGAGGCATCAACCATCCTCCCCGTCTTTTTCCGCGGACTGTGTTAGTGGGAAGCTCTCATCCGCTGGAAGATGATATAAGAGCCGTCTGCCGAGGCTGTGGACTTGCGCCCCTTGCCCCAGCCGAGATTTTCCCGGTAGCTGCCGAGCAGACCACGATCGATCAGCTCGCTTTCATCGACCCGGGTTTGTTCATCCGCCAGCGGAGCCACATACAGCGCATCGGTGGGGCAATACAGCTCGCACATGAAGCAGCTCTGGCAGTCGGATTGCCTCGCGATGACCGGGATGCCGTCTGTGGTGCGCTCGAATACATTGGTCGGGCAAACCGACACGCATTGATTGCAGCTGATGCAGCGTTCCTTGCTTAATAGCTCGATCATAGGTTAACCACCTCCGCTTCTTGGATGCCGCCCGCGCCGTCCTGCCGTCCCGGTTGTCCCTGCTGCCCTAAAGGCTTCGCCCAAGGCTGCTCCAGTCCCCCGCTCACGATGCGGTAATGCTGACTGGCATCCTGCGCCGGGAAATCCTCCCGACGGTGCATGCCCCGCGTTTCCCTGCGCTCCAGCCCGCTGGCGAACATCCACCTGGCGGTCGCCGTCATCGCCGCCGCCTCGCGGATGCGAACGACATTGCCGTCGCTTGCGCCGAGCCCCTGCTTGACCTCCCGCCACACCCGTTCGAGCCGGTTCAGCCCCTGCTGCAGCCCGGCGCCGCTGCGGAACCAGTTCCGGTCGTAAGGAAACACCTCGTTCTGCACGGCCTTGACGATCTCATGGGCATCGGATTTGCCTGCTGCCGGAGACGGCCCTGTCGGCACACCGCTCGCTTCCGACAGCCCCTTAGCCCCGCGCCCCGCCGCCTGCGCCCCTTGCTTGAGCGCATAGCCGGCAGCGCCTTCCCCGGCCCAATAGCCCGAAGACATGGCCCAAGCCGCATTGTGGCTGCCTCCGCCGGTAAAGCCGCCGCAGATCAGCTCCCTTGTTGCCGCATCGCCTGCCGCGTACAGACCCGGCACCTTCGTAGCGCAGCTCTCATCGACGATGTGAATGCCGCCCGTACCGCGGACCGTACCTTCGTATCGCAGCGTCACGGGAAATTTCTGAGTAAACGGGTCTATGCCGAGGCGATCAAACGACAAGAAGAAGTTAGGCTGCGCCTGGCGCATCGCCTTCTTGACGACGTCATCCGCCTTGTCGAGGCGGGCGTAGACCGGCTCCTTCAGCAGCGTGCGGGCAATAACGGAACGACCACGCTGGGAGCCCGCGCCCTCAATCACCCGGCCGTCCTCATAGTAGAAGGTCGCCCACACATAAAACGCCGACTTGGTCACGGGCGAGAAAGCAGGAGCCAGCGAATAGGCCGTCGAAAATTCCATGCCCGAAAAATCCGCTCCCGCTTCCGCGGCGAGCAAATATCCGTCCCCCGTCAGCACATTGGTCCCGAGCGCCTTGCTCAGAAAGGCGCAGCCGCCGGTTGCGATGACAACTGCCGCCGCCTCGACCTTCCACGTCGCTTTTGTTTGACTGTTGACGCCAGCCGCTCCGGCTACGCCATGCTGATCAGCCAGCAGCTCCAGCGCCGGACTGTGATCGAGGATGCGAACGCCCGCCCTCTGCACCTTTTTCCGCATCAGCTTCATATATTCGGGCCCCTGAACGCTCCGGCGGTGAGGCTGTCCCGTCTCGTCTACGGGGAACGGATATCCCCACGCAGCGAGGCTGTTGATGTTGGCATACGTCCGGTCCAGCACGCGCTTCATCCAGCCCCGGTCGGCCAAATACCCGCCGAGCCCTTCCCTGCTCGCCATCGCTTCCTCCCGGGCCTGCTCATCGGGCTTCACATACCAGACGCCCGTCCCCGACGGTGCCGTCGCGCCGCTTGTTCCGCAGTAACCTTTGTCGACCAGCACAACCTTGGCTCCCCGCCCGGCTGCCGTCAGCGCCGCCCAAGCGCCCGCCGGACCTCCGCCGATAATCAGCACATCCGCCTGTAAATGTATGTCGGTTGGACTCATCTCATTATGCCTCCTTCATTAATATCCGAATGTCCGCTGAAAACAAAAAGACTTCCGCTCTCCTGCGCACGCGCAAAAGATGGAAGTCTCCTTTGAAAAGGTCGACCTATACTACAACTATTCATAGTAAAATACTTGGATAAAATGAATTCTAGCATCGATCCGGTCTGCCGTCAAGGCTTAACCGTCCCGGCCCGTGCGGGCAGCAGCAGCGACAGCCATAGGATCAGCCCCCCGATAACCGCGCAGGCGACAGCCAATCCGTGCAGCTTGTCTGTCGTAATGCCATGACCGAATACGGCGCCGAGCAGACTCGAGGACAAAATCGTCCCCATGAAACGGCTTGTCATAAACAAGCCCGAGGCAATCCCGGTCTCCGCCTTCGCAACGGAAGCGAACAAGGCCGTCTGCAAACCTAGATTATGGAAGCCTGAGCTGATGCCGAGTACGGCAAGCACAAGGAATATCCAGGCGGACGGACTGTCGTCCTGCAGCGTAAGCAGCAGCAGCGTGCCCGTCAGCACGATGAGCGAGCCCATGATGAGCGGAATCTTCGAGCCGGCCCGGTCGATCCAGCGGCCTACCAGCGGCGTCACGAACACGCCGAAGCCGGATATGGCGAGCATCAGCAGCCCGACATGCTGGGAATCGAACTCCCTGACCTGCTGCAGATAGGACGGGATGCCGAACATCACGGAATAAAACACAATATTTACAAGGATAAATTGAATGTAGACCCGGGTCACCTGACGATTGCCCGCCAAAAACCGCACGTCGACAAACGGAAAACGCCGCCTGGCCTCGAACGCATAAAAGCCTGCGCTAAGCGCCAAGCCTGCACCCAGCAGCCAGAAGTTGACCCCTGTTTGGATGGAAAGGAAGAAAAACAGCCATACGACAATCAATACGACGAAAAAAACGATACCCCAGCCATCCAGCGCGCCGGGGGCTGGCTTTTGGGCAGCTCCATCCTTAGGCATCACGCGTACGGCCAGCATGAAAGAAATCAGAATGACTGGGAAATTGATCAGGAACAACGCAGGCCAGTCGCTGTAATGCAGCAAAATTCCGCCCAAGGAAGGCCCGAAGGCTGCCGAGGTGGAGCCGAATATCGACATGATGCCCAGCGTTCGGGCCAGATTCGTCGTCACGACTTGGCGGATGATGCCCATGCCTGACGGATATAAAGCAGATGTGCCGATCGCCTGAATGACGCGGAACGCCATCAGCCACCCGACGCTTGTCGAGAACGGAGCCAGCATGGAGGATACGGTGACAAGCGCCAAGCCCGTCAGGAAAAGCCGCTTGCGGCCGAACAAATCACCCAGCTTGCCCATGACGGGCTGGGCAACGGCGCTGGCGACATAGTAGGTCGCGATCAGCCAGGAGATCGCGCTGTAATCGACCGCGAACTGCTCCTGCAGTCTGGAGAAAGCGACCGCGATCATAGACGTATTGAGCGGATTCAGCATCGTGCCCAGCGCGATAGCCGTGATCAGCCAGAAGCGTCCCTTTGAAGCCATTGGTGCTGTTGTGGCAGTCATGGTTCGTAATCAGCCCCCTGATTGCTTGCATTTGCAACTATTTAGAGGCTTCGGCACTCCTCAAGCAGTGCGAGGAGCCGAATGACCTCTGTTTGTGACAGGCAAGTTATTGCTATTAAGCTAGCACGGCCCCGTTCTTTTTGTCAATGGAGCAAAGGAGGCGGGCGGACATGACTCCTACTCTGCTCGTCTGGGCAAGCAGGCCTTGGCGGGATTCGCAGCCTGCTCGCCCGGGAGCAAGCCTTGTCAAACATGTCCCCCGTCGTCCAGAACACGCCTTTGCCCCTTAATAAGAACGAACGGTCTCCATGGAGCGCATCTTTCTGAGCAGCATCCAGCTCATATACGCGCCGATCAGCGCGAGTAAACCTATAAACATAAAGCCAAGCTCCAGACCAAGCACTTGCCCGCGCTCTTGGCCCAGCCAGGCGGACGCCCAATCCTTGAATGCGGTCGTCAATCCGCCAACGGCCACATTGCCTCCCATGCTCCCGATCGCCCAGACGACAATAATAAAATTAACGGCGCCGTCCGTATTGCCCGGATAAAGCTTGGTCACACAGGCCATAACGGTCGGATAAAGCGGGGCAACGCCCAGGCCGGCCAGAACGAACAGCACAAAGAAAGAGGAGCCGAGAGCGGCCCCGGCGATACAGCATAGGCCGCACAACGCCGAAAACAGCATCATCGATTTCGCATATCCCATCCTTTCGATCAGCGGACTCAGCGCCAGACGGCTGATCATAAACACGAAGAAAAACGCGGCGAGCAGGCCGGCCGCCGAGCCGGAGGACCATCCATAGGCTTTCTCCATCAAATTGACGAGCCAGCCGGCAATGGACAGTTCAACGATTACGCTAAATGTGATGATGCCGGCCAGCAGCCACAAAATCGGATCGCGCAGATGCTCCCTGAACGACAGCCGAGCCACCGCTTCATGTCTGATTTGCTTGGGGAAGGACGATATTGCGACCAATAATATGGGCACAATGCCGAGACCCAGCATAATCGCATACATCCCCTGCCAGGTCATCGCTTCGCCGCCAACCGGCCAGCCGATAAGCTGCGCCGCACCGAGAGGGCCCAGGGTGGAGCCCATTCCAAAGCTGAAGTGGCACAAGCCCATCATGAAGACGGTATTTTGCTGAAACATCCGCGCCGCTATAATGGAAAGCACAATTTCGAGCAGACCGTTTCCGAAATACATAACAAAGTAGGAGGCTGAAAATTGCCCGTACCGGGCTGAACCGAATATGAGCAGACCGGCTAACGTCATCACGATCAGCGCTATAAGCAGGACAGCCTTGACTTCGATTTTTTGAATCAGCAAATTGGCTAACATGCAGGCCAGCAGAAAGCCGAGCGCATTGATGCTGAGCAGATAACCTACCTGAAGCTCGTTGATGCCATAATCCGCTTGAATATAAGGCAGAGCGGGGCCTTTGATATTTTCCGAAATCCCGAAAAAAACAAAGGTCAGCAATAAGGCCGTGACCGATAACGGTCTTGTCTTCTCCGTATTTAGCACAAGACTACATCCTTTTCTCAATTAATTGCAACCCGTAAGAAAGCCTCTCGAGCGTTATCGAAATCAGCCCGTTCCTGTAATCCTCGTGCATATCCGCCCTCCATACGAGTTTCGGCATATGCTCCGCCGGGATCGCTTTCAGACAGGCGCTGTGCAGCGCGCCGAGCTGCTCCGGCCCGAACAGCTCGCCTGTCAACGCAATCGTCTCCGGGTTAATGATAGCGATCAGGGAACGCAGCATTTTGACGGCGAGCGGCATGAAGTGCCGGCTGCTGTTAAGCTGAACGAGCAGCTCTTCCTGGGGCAGATCATACGGCAGAAACGCAACCTCTCCGGCGAAGTTCGTATTTCCTTTCAGGATATGCCCGTCAACCATGATGCCCGCGCCGGGCAAATTGTCCTTTAGGCATGTAACGAAAGCTATAGTTTTGTGATCCTCATACTGCTGGTTCCGATAGAAGCCGTATACCGCCGCGTTCATATCGTTCTCTATGGCAAATTCGAGTCCGTATTTGTCGCTGAGACGTGGACCCAGCGGCACATGAACGAGCTCCCGGAAATCGCACACCCCGATGACGCCCCGGCGTACGACACCGGGAATGCCGATACCGACGGCTTTAATCCGGGCATAGCGGTCGATCAGCCCGGCGACAGCTTCGTCGATCACCTCGTACGTCACCGATGCATGCTCGGCAGTGCTCTCCTCCACAACCTCGCCCATACTGTCGGCTACCGCGTAAGTCAACCAGTTGCGGCCTCCCTCCATCTTTACATACAAGCAGGCGATATAGGAAAAATTCGTATTGTACACGAACCGCCTCGCCGGGCGGCCGCCGTTCGGCTTCTCCGGCTCCGCCTCCTCCACTTCACCCGTGGCAACCAGCTCGTTAAGAATGTTGCCGCAGGTCGCCACACTGAGCCCGGTCACCTTGGCGATCGCCGATATCGTCCCCGCCCCTTCCGGCAGCGACTTGAGCGTAGTTTTCACCAGCTCTGTATTAATCTGCTTTACCCGAATGGAATTGTTAGCCATCTGAGTCAAATTGCGTTCACTCCCGCCACTTTTAATACCTATTATTAAAAGTTTTTTAATAAATATAAACTCTACTCCTGCCGCGGCCGTTCGTCAACCGTTTCTTCGGCAGCTTGTTCTTGCCCTGCTAAACGGACCGCAAAACGGGGGCCTTGCTTCGCATGGCGCGTCTCTTTCTTGACGCTGTCCTAACGCACAGACGACGAGAAGCGGATGGCGGCCCGGAGCTCTTGCGGAACCCGCTGTTCCTTTACGAAACTCAGCGACTTTTACGCCGCTTTTCGCGCGACGTTGCCATTCTTACGGAACTCGGCAACTCCTTGACGGGCAAAATCAGCAGAAAGTGGACCGGTTAGCTTGCTAAGGAGCGCTCACTTCTGAGATAAAAAAACTTCAGTCTCTCCGCAAAGAGACTGAAGTTGGTCAAGTTAACCTGCGCAGCGATGCGCTATTACTTCTATTACTTGCGCAGCGCCTCTTGCTCCGCCTTGTATATTGCTGTCGCCTGTTCGATCCACTTGCTGCCGCCCTCGGCCAAATACTTCGTCTTGAAGTCATTGTACAAGGCGTCGATATTTCCGTTCGAGGTGATCGCGAGGGTCCGGAATTCCTTCTCCATATCGGACAAAATCGTGCCGCGCTCCTTCTGTATAGCCGGCAGGTCGAAGATATAGGTGTCCTTGATCGCGTGATCCAAGACCATCTGCCGGGCCTTGCGCGTAATGTCGTTAAACAGCTGGTCGCGGAGGCCGCCGATGCGGTACATGATGACGGAATACATATACCCGCCCGCATCCCGCAGCTTCACCGCATCGTCATACGGCGGAATCCACTCAAACTTTTTGTCCGCGGTCCACTTGTGATGCATGCCTTCAAGTCCGGCCCAGGTCAGCTTGGAGCCGTCCTCGCTGACCAAATAATCGAGCGCCTTCATCGCGGCCTCCGGATTTTGGGCGGAGCTCGAAATAACCGTGAAGCTGCTGCTGTCCTCCAGCACCGGCTTCAAGTGACCGCCAACGCCGTTCGGTCCCTTGATCACCGCGTAGACGAATTGCGGCTTCGGATTTTCCACATAGCGGCTAAGCCAATTCTGCGTCGTCCCGTCCGCGTTGAAATTATATGCCCCGACCTTGCCGTTCCACAGCTTCTCGAACGATTGCAGCGTCGGCACGGTGGCGAACTCCGGATCGATCAGCCCCTGCTTATACAGGCTGTTCAAAAACTTCACCGCATCGAGGTAGCCGGGCGCCAGCATCCAGGGGATAACCTTGCCATCCACCGTCACCTGCCGGTTCAGAGGCACGCCGTACGCGGCAAAAATATGCTCCCAGGTCTGGCTCACCTCGATCGCCACGCCAAGACCGATCGTGTCCTTCAGGCCGTTGCCGTCGGGATCGTTATTGACGAAGGCGCGCAGCACCTTCTCATATTCCTCCAGCGTCGTCGGCACCTGAAGCCCCAGCTTATCCAGCCAGTCCTTGCGGATCGCCAGGGCGTTGCCGCTGAACCAGCCGTCGGGCAGCCCGTACGTCTTGCCGTCTATATAGGCAGGCCCTTTCAGAAACTTGCCTTTGTTGTCCAGCATATGTTGTCCATGGGATTTCAGCAGATCGTCCAGCGGCATGATCACTTTATTATCGACCAGCTCCTTCAGCTTCGCCTTGGGCACCTTGAAAATATCCGGCGCTTTGCGGCTGACGATCAGCGTGTTCAGACGATTTTCGTAATCGGCCGTCACCACGGATTCAACCTGCACATCGACGCCCGAACGCTTGCGGATCTCCTGGATAACCGGGTTGTCATCGGGAAAATTGGTCGCCCTGTCCATCAAAATGGTGACCTTCTGGGCTTTCGCGCTTCCGGCATCGCCCTGCCCGCTCCCGCCCCCGCTCTCCGAACCGGTACTGGTGCATGCTCCGGCAAGAAGCAGGCATAAGCTTGCGGCACTCCATTTATACATCCTATTTTTGTTCATAGGCAACCTCCCCATATTTGGCCCTTTTCTGCATGATACGATTCCTAAATTCCGGCTTGCCGGCTTATCAGCCCTTGACCGATCCGATCAAAACTCCCTTAACATAATACTTCTGCAGGAACGGGTAAATCAGCAGCATAGGCAGCATCGAAGCGACGATGGTGGCCATCTTCACCGATTCCTCCGAGATGTTTGCCATCGTTGCGCTGTCTTCAAACCCCCTGGACGATTCCATCGCGCTGAAGTTCAGCATACTGCGCAGGAATACCGGCAGCACCTCCTTGCTTTGCGTATGAATATAAATAACGGCGTCGAAATACGCATTCCAGTGAAACACGCCGTAAAATAACGAGATGGCCGCAATCACCGGCAGCGACACCGGCAAAATAATGAAAAACAGCGTGCGTACCGGCGTGGCTCCGTCCATGCTGGCCGATTCCTCCAGCTCCGGCGGCAGGGTTTGAAAATAATTTTTCATGATGAAGAAATTCCATGCGCTAATGGCGGAAGGAACGATCAGCGCCCACAAGGAATCCACAAGCCCCAGGCTGTTCACGAGCAGATAGGTAGGAATCATCCCTCCGCTGAACAGCATCGTGAAGAAAATCATCAGCGTTAGCGGCGTTCGCCACAGAAAGCGGCGGATGGACAGCGGATAAGCCAGCATCGCCGTCAGAATGACATTGATGAACGTGCCGACAAACAGCCGGAACAGCGAGTTCGAGTAGGCTTGGAAAATACCCGAGTTTTGAAACATCATCGCGTAGGAATCGAGCGCAAACCCCTTGGGAAGCAGAAACAATCCGCCTCCCATCGCCCGCTGCGGGTCGCTGAGGGAATACATCAGCACATGCCAGAACGGGTACAACGTTACGAAGGTTGCCGCAATCAGCAACCCGTTCAACACCCATTGACCCGGATGAAGCCGCTTGCTTATAGACATCTGTTTCACCTCCTAGATCAAGCCGCTGTCTTTATCGATTTTTTTGGCCAAGTAATTCGTCAACAGAACAAGGACCAGGCCGACGGTCGATTTGAACACGCCGGAGGCGGTAGCCAGATCGTACTTGGCCTCTTCGAACGCAAGCTTATACAAATACGTATCAAGAATTTCGCTGACCTCGTACACGATGGGATTATACAGCGCATAAACCTGCTCCAGACCTGCATTCAGAAAACTGCCGACATTGAAGATAAGCAGAATAACGATCGTCGTTCGCAGCCCGGGAAGCGTAATATGCCAGATCTGCCGCCATTTTCTCGCGCCGTCGACCTTCGCCGCCTCGTACAGATGAGGATCGATCGTCACGATGGTCGCCAAGTAGAGCACGGTGCCGAAGCCCGTCTCCTTCCAGACGCTCGATACGATCAGCAAGCCGCGGAAATATTCCTGGCTGCCCATCAGGTTGACGACCGGCCCCTCATAGCCGAACAGCGCAGCCAGCTCCTTCACAACGCCTGTGGAGGGCGACAGAATCGCGTACAGAATACCTCCAATGACGATCCAGGAGACGAAATGCGGCAGGTAGACGCTGGTTTGCACAATTTTCTTGAACCGGATACTCCGCACCTCATTAATCATCAGCGCCAAAATGATCGGCGCGGGAAACACGAACAGAAGCTGGTAACAGTTGATGATGATCGTATTGCGCAGCGCCCGCCGGAAGCCCGACATCTCGAACAGCGTTCTGAAGTTATCGAAGCCGACCCAGTCGCTGGCGAAGATGCCTTGATAAATATTGTAGTGCTTGAACGCGATCACAATCCCGTACATCGGCCCGTAATGAAAGACAAGGAAAAACAATAACCCCGGCAATGCCATCAGGTATAGCCACTTATCCTTCCGCAGCAGCTCGGCCGTTCGTCGCATCGGACTTGTTTGCAATGGCGACACTCCCCCTCGTTCCGTCAAAAATCGTTTATTTAACCGCTTTCATCCCGGCGAACCCATATAGACTGGCGCTTGGCTTCAGGCGGCTTCTGGCTTTTACTATATCCGCTGCCCCCGCAGGGAAACAACCTCCATGATTCCCCCACCCTACATGATTCTCACGGCTAAAAAAAGCCCCGGAACCGGCGCCCGTCACGCCGTTAAAGGCATCACCGCCTGTCCCTGGGGCTTGCATCGCACCTGGTTACCCTGCATTATTCTCACGGTCCATGCCATATTCCCGCGGCATCCGGACCGTCTGCCGCTTAAGCTCTGCGAAGCTCAAGAGGGGTCACTCCCTCCAGCTTCTTGAACGCCCGCGTAAACGAGAGTGCGTTCACATATCCTACTTCCCGGGAAATATGCTGGATGGACGCTCCCGATTCCAGCAGCAGCAGCTTGGCCTGATAAATGCGCTTCTTCATCACGTAATCCACGAAATTTTCTCCGAACTGCTCCTTGAACAAGCGGCTTAAGGTTTTGCTGTTAATATCGAAGGTTTCGCTGAGCAGGGCGAGCGACAAGTTCGGATCGGCATAATGCAGGTCGATGTAACCCCGCACTTCATTCAGCACCGCGGCGCGGCCGTTCATCTCCCGAATCGCCGCCAAGCGGACACCCGCCGCCTTCAATATCTCACAGAGCGCTTGCCCCAACTCCACGGCCAGCGTCTTCTGCTGCATGCAGCGCTCGATAGCCGGATCGAACTCCTCATTCCAAGCCTCTGCGTATTCCTCGCCGAGTTGGGCGATATCCTTTCGGATATGGTAGATCAGACAATGGAGCAGCATATCGATATCTTCCTTGGGGACAAGCAGCGTTCGGATATCGTCAAACCACGCCTCCAGACGGCTCTGCCAATCCGGCACGGCCAAACGGAAATGTCCGGCAAGATCGCGTGTGGAGACGATCATCCCCAGATGGCCGGTACGGTCCATCCGGTCGATCTCCCAGTAGCCGATGACCCGGTTGAGGCCCAGCGTAAACTTGTATTTGAGCATATGCTGAGCTTCCCCGTAAGACTCGCAGATAAGCTTGGGCTCCCAGACCGGACTGCCGACGCCGATGCTGACTGTCATCTTCAGATTGCCGTCGATCCACGCGACCCCCTGTTCGAGGATTGCCGTCAGCGTCTCTTGGGTAACGGGGCCGCTCCTGCCGACGGGATACAGCACCGCAATCTGGTTGACCGATACCCAGTCCGCCCAAGGACTGATGCCATGAGCGTCATGCGCCATCTCGATCAGCGCATTGTACATGGCAAACTTCAGCAGCGCCTGATCGCCGTCGCTAAACTGGGCGGCGAAGTCGTCGTACCCGTCCATTTCCACCACCGCCATCATGAAGCCTTCCGGCAGCTGATCGCCATAATGCGCGGACAGCAGCTGACGCGCTTCCTCCGCGGTCCCAGCGAACCCGCCTTCTCTCAGCTCGGCGAACAGCATTCTCCGCTTGATAGCCGCCGTTTCCTTGTGCCGCTGCTCGAATTCTGTGGATTGTTCGATCATCTTTTCAATCACCTGCCCGACAAAGCCAAGCTCATCCTTGTTCTTCTCGAAAGGCAGCTTGAAGTCTGCGACAAGATGATCCAGCTTGGACACAATAGCATGGACCGGCTTGTAATTGCGCCTGGTAATATAGATCATCCAGATCAGACCGAAGCCGACCACGATGGAACCGCATACAATATATAGAAGGACCATCGTATTAAGAATCCCGTTCAGCATCCCCTCGCGATAGCCGAGACGGACCGTGTAGCCGGTGTAGTCCGAGGTATATACAGCATCGGCCAGCACGCTGCCGGGGCCCGACTCGAGCAGCAGTCCGCCCGCGCCGTCGGTAACTGTCACATAGGTGCTGTCCGGATCGGACAGGCGGTGAATAAGCTGCGTCAGCTCCCGCACGTTGACATTTATGACCAGCAGTCCACCCGCTTCCCTCAGGATCGGAATCGGCCGCATGACCGATATTACCTGGTCAGGAGACTGTCCATCGAATTCCCGGTATTCCCGGACGCCGGTCCAGTCGGTGGCATCGATTTGTCCCGGCAAGACGGCATGGCGGATGAAGTCGCGGTCACCGAACCGCTCCAGCGTGGACGTAACGTTCATCGACTGCACGGATTGGTCGGAGAAGCGGTAAATATAGATCGAATCGATCATCGGATGATTGTGAGTAATCTCCCTCAGCATCACGGTCAGCTCATATGTGGTGTAATACGAGTTATGCGTCGGGTTTAGCTGAGTGAGCAGGCGAAAGCTGTTTTTGTCCAGCAGCTCGGTATACATCACCTGCTCGACCGCCTTCAGCTCACGATCGATCGCCGACTGGATGAATTTCGCCATGACGAGGCTTTCCTTCTTCACCGTTTCTCTGGATAAGTGTGTGGAGCCGATCACGATCAGCAGCACCAGAATAGTAAAGACAGAAAATAATATGGGCAAATAGGAAACCAGCAGCCGTCGGTAATACCCTTGTTGCTCCAAGTCATAGCCCCCCTTAACTCATCCGTGATCGCTAACATTGCTATAATAGCAATTGCCCCTCAATTATAAAGCATGTATTGAGGGGCTGACTATTTATATATGCACGAATACCCGGTCTTCCTCGTCCACCGATACATCATATTTCTCGACCGATACGTCGTAGGTCATCGTACGCATCTTGGGATCGACCACCATCTGTCCCGTCTTGATATCGAACTCCCACTGATGCCATGGACATCGGACGATTTCGCCTTCGCATTCATACGAGAAATCGCCGGGTCCCGATGACGTGACGAATGCCGTGGTGTGACCCGAGCATAACGCCGCCCCCTGATGGGGACATAAGTTGCGAAGCGCATAATAAGCGCCATGGATATTGTAAACCCCGATGCTGCGTCCGCCGATGGTGATAATATGCTTGGAGCCCGGCGGCAGGTCGTCTGCTTTGCCTACCAGATGCTTGGTCATGCCGTCGCTCCTTCCGTATCGCTGCTCCGGGGCGGCAAGCCGTACAGCTCAGCCGCATTCTGATAGAAAATCCGGTCCCACATGGCACTGTCCATCTTCGGAAACGCTTTGGTCGGCGAATCGAAGTCCCAGTGGGGATAGTCGCTGGCAAACAATAAACTGTGCTCGGCGTTTATCGCTTTCATCAGCGGCAGGAACAACGATTCATCCGGCGGAAGCTCGATCGGCTGCGACGAGTACTTCACATGCTTGCGGAAATATTCGCTAGGCGGCTCCTTCACCCAAGGCGTCTGGCTGCGCAGCGCCTTCCAGTCCTGATCCATCCGCCAAATATACGGCGCGAGCCACAGCATCCCCGCTTCGATGATAACGAATTGCAGCGTCGGAAAACGGTCGAACACCCCTTCGAAAATCATGCTGGCCAGATGCGCCATCATAATCTGCGTGCGGGCCATCCGGTATTCGATATAGTGATTGACATGCCCTGCGCCTGTCGGCGGGTGGTTGATCCCGATGCCCTCCATGCTGACATGAATGGCAAAGGGCAGGTTATGCCGCACGCATGCCTCGTAGATCGGATAATAAAAACGGTTGCCATAAGGCTTCTCCGCCCCGTTGGAGACGATAACCTGCACGATACTCGGATGGTCTCCGATCCGGTCGATCTCCCGGGCAGCGAGCAGCGGGTCCTGCTTCGGAATCATTACCGAGCCCTTAATCCGGCGGTCCTGGGATAAGTAATGATCGATCATATAGCTGTTGTAGGCGGTACACAGCGCGGCCGCATAATCCGGGTCCGGCGTAGTCTGGATGGCATAGTCCCCGATTCCGGTCAAAATCGCATGCTCCACCTTGTATTTATCCAGATGCTCGGCTTGAAAATAGGCCAGTATACTCGAGGTTTTACCGTCCTGCGGAAATTTCTGCTCCTGCATAACGCCTCCCTTCGCCCCATTCAAATACATCGCCCCTTGACTCGGGAGCCGCATCCCGAACGTTTCGATCTGTTCCCGGTAATGCCGGGACAAGTAGCCCATCACTTCTTCCCGCACGGAAGGAATATGAATGTCGCAATCGATAATGGATTTCTTCGCTTTCGGACTTCTGGCGGATAACGGCTTTACCGCAATATCTTCCATTTTTTTGTCCTCCTTAAGAATGCTCGGTTTGGGATAGGATCTGAATTTATCCTCATCTTACCGCACATGCCGGAGGGAGTTAATACACTTTTTAGATAACAATTTTCACTTTATTGCGGTCCGGCAAGTTCCGGACCATTGACAATGCGGCCGGCGCGGCTTTAGCATACAGAGAGATACAGCTTCGGATGAAATCGGTTGCAGGCCGTTGCGTTGACCGTAACCGCTCGGCGAGGGGGGATAAATCCGGTGAACCAGTCTATGCTCAGTCATCAGATCAAGGTGCATCAGCATATATTTGCAGGGCCTCAGAGCCGGTTCATGATGGCCGAGCAAATAAGCGCGCATCATGCGCTGTTGACCATGGAAACAGGCAGCTTCGAATTCGAGATCGGGGACGAGCAGGGAACGGCGTTTTTCGGGGACCTTGTATTTTGTCCGGCGGGGGTTAATTTCAAGCGTAGAGCTTTGTCGGATATCAGCTTCCATCATATCCAATTCGAGCTGCTGCCGGCCGCGGACGGGATGCCTGTCTTCCAGCCTCCGGCGGGCAAGCTGCGGATCAGCGATACGGAGCGGCTGAAGTCCACTTTCAATTATTTGCGCAAGCTGCAAAGCCGCAGAAGCTCGCTTCAGGTACAGCCCGAATATGTACGCAACCAGCTTGTCGCCGATCTGCTCCTGCTCTGCGAGCTGGAGCGCCTGCTGACGGACACCGCCCGGCAGCAGCCAGATCCGCTGATGAACGAGGCACAGCTCCTCATCCAGAGGCAAGCATTCGATCCCGAGTTCAGCCTGCGGGATACGGCGGCGCAGCTAGGGCTGCATCCGTCGCAGCTGACCCGGCATTTCCGGGCCGCATATGGCTTGGCCCCTGCCGCCTACATGACGAAGCTGCGGCTTGAGGAAGCCAAGCGGCTGCTGATCGAAACGAATGACACGCTCGAATCGGTCGCCACCCGCTGCGGGTATGAGAACGGCTCTTATTTCTGCCGGGTCTTTACCGAAAAGGTCGGGATAAACCCTTCGGTATTCCGGCAGCGCAATTGGATCTGAGCTGAGATCGGATAGGCAGCTCACGAACATAAAAAACTATTTAAAATAAACACGATGGAAGCGATCGTCTAATGCAGTACCTGCCATCCAAAGCCATGGGAAGAAAAGCAATCCATGGCAAAAGGATGACAGCAGAATTGATCATTGAACGTTTAAGGATGAATCCGTAATATAGGTATTATCATACATAAATACCTTATATTTCGAAGAGTGCACACGGAGAAGACCGGAAGTGGAGGCGAAATCGGATACCGTTAGGACCGGAATGCGGGTTGCTGTTTCACATTGTTGGCGGCGTTCGGAAGAGTTTATACGATTTTTCGTACAACTCCCCCATTTGGGCCGCCAGTCGGATGAGTTTTATACGATTTTTCGTACAACTCTCCCATTTGGGTCGCCAGTCGGATGAATTTTATACGGTTTTACGTACAACTCCCCCCATGTGCCGCCAGTCGGATGAGTTTTATACGGTTTTTCGTACAACTCCCCCATTTTGGCCGCCAGTCGGATGAATTTTATACGGTTTTTCGTACAACTCCCCACATGTGCCGCCATTCGGATGAGTTTTATACGATTTTTCGTACAATACCCCCATTTGAGCCGCCAATTAGGGGTGTTGTATACGATTTTTCGTACAACTCCCCCAATGGGCCGCCAGTCAGAAGAGTTTTATACGGTTTTCCATCCACTCTCCGTACTTTGACCACCAATGAAGCGCGTTTTCTACGTATGGAAGAGCCTGACTCTACTTATGGGACGCCCCGGGGGATGGGACAAACCTCATTAACGCCTACAAATGCCGAGCGATCATCCGCACAAGCTCGGCCGGCAGCCCGCTCAGCCGGGTCAAGTCCAGGCAGCGCTCCTGCCCATAGATATGGCGGATGACTTCCTTGTCCTGGCCGATCGCGGCGGCAATAAACGAGACGCCCTTCCGTTCGAATTCGGCTATCGTCTGCCGGATATCCTCGGCCGCGCGATTTCCCGTGTAGTCCTCCAGCGCCTTGGGCTGTCCGTCGCTCATGCTGATCAGCAGCCTCGTCTGCCGGGGGGAGGCTGCCAAACGTTCGGCCATGATGCGAAGCGCCATGCCATCGCGGTTATTGCTTCGGGCTCGAATCCCCATAAGCCGGTATTTGTCGCCCGGATCAGGCTTGTCATAGTCGGCATAAGCGAACACCGACATCTGCTCCAGCCGGGAAACATCCGCCGTATCGCCATAGATCAGAACCGGAATATCGCACATCCGGCAAAATTCATAAACCGCAATGACCGCCCGCTTGGCGGCTTCCAGCCTGCCGTGCGCGGACATGGACGCCGATTCGTCCACCCGCAGACCGACGGCCAGCGACGGGTTTTCCGTCGGAGGACGTTTCCGCGCGAAATATCTGAAATCCCGGTAAGCCAGGCTGTCCGCCTGAAATTTGCTGCCGAAATAATGATTCCGCGCGAACTCGGAAGCCGTCTCATGCTCCAGCAGCGGAAGCGTTTTTCTGACGATATCCCGGATAACCGGCATCAGTTCCCTGCTCAGGCGGGTATACTCCCGCTGATCCTCGTCGTTATAGCCGGGCCGGTGTACGATCAGCCTGACTTTCTTGTGTATGGAGTCGGTGACGGCTTCCCTCGCCTCCTGATTCAGCTTTTTGCGGAAATCGCGCTCACGCTGCGCGTCATCCGCCGGCATGGTTTCGGGATTTGTCTGATGGTAAACAGGTTTGCCTTCTTCGCCGGAGTCCGGGCTCTCTTGATCGGTGCCCTGCTCCGACTTGCCGTAGGAACCGGGATCGCTGTCGGGAGACTTGGTCACTACCATGCCTTCCTCATCCTTCCCGTCGTCCGCCTCGACCTCTGCCACGTCTACTTGTCCCCAGCTCCTGATCTCAAACGAGCCAAAGTTTCGTTTTTTTTTACCTCCGCTTCGAGCTCCTCCAGATTCACCGCCAAGCCGGACGCCTGCAGGGCCTCCTCCAGCAGCCGGATTTCCTCGGAGTCGGTCGTAATTTTGTAGATGACTTTATAATAAAGCGATTCCCGCGGGGACGCGCCGTCAGCCACCGCATCCGCCCAGAACAAGTAGGACCGCATCCCCGCCACGCCCTTGATCCCGTGAGCGCGGGCTGCTCCATCCAGCGTGATGATCGCATCGGCCAGCACCCCAAGCGCCGCTTGGTCTTGATAGCCTGTCTTGGCCAGCGCGCGCTCGATCATGACCTCCCTTGTCGGCAGATCCATCTTCTCCGAGTGCTGCACTCTGTCGCGCAGCGCCTCATTGAGCGGCCGGGTCCCGGTATAGCTGCGGTTCGTAGTAATGACCGCTACAAAATCCGGGTGACGGTGGACAATTTCCGTCGGCAGATTGATGCTGCCGTCCGGCTCCAGCGCGGAGTTGAGCGCCATCAGCACGGCGGCGTCCCGAATGACCGTCGGCTCCTGAATCTCAAGCAGGTAGCCGTTCCGGTACGCTCTTACGATCTCGGAAGGGTAGAAGCGGTACTCCACCTTTTCCGTCTCGGTCTGTTCGGAAGCCAGCTTCAGCAGCTGCTTCATCCTCAATGCCGCTTCCTCCCTTGTCACGGCCAGCGTCTCGGTCAAAATTTCCGTCGCGCTGCGAAAGCCGTCGCTTTCGTACAAGGCTTTCAGCGCCATCTGCTCCACCGCTCCAAGCTTCTCCAGCCCCTCGGGGGCAATGACCGGCAAGATGCTGCCGATGACATCGGATTTATCCATATCGGCGAAGCAGGTCACCTTCGTATAAGGGAGCCCGAGATTGGCCGACAATGCTTTGGCCAGCTGGGTTTTGCCGGAGCCGGCATCCCCCTCCAAAAGGATCGTGGCGATTTTCATCTCGCCGCGGTTCCAGTTGCGTTTGATTTCGCGCGATATGCGCCGCTCCTCTTCGCTTACCTTGTGGGAAGCGGGCTTCTTCCAGATCAGCCTTCTTTCGGCTTCGGTCCATTGCCGGTCAGGCGATACTTTGTAGCTTTCATTATGGCTTTCTTCGTTGTTCATCCTCATCACCTGCTTGTTTCATCATATTCTAATAACCCATTTCTTCCAAAAGAAGGGACAATACGCGCAGCCTCTCGCCGAGCATCTCTCCGTTTTCATTCAGCGCCCGGGAGAACAGCCTGATATCTTCGTCAATCATCGGATTATCCGTGCAGACGGAGATATTCATCGCATCGCCCTGCAGCCCGATCCTGTCGATGGTCGGCTGCTGCGGATCATACAAGTGCGGATACCGGTATGCATCCTGGAAATGCAGGCTCGTGCGGCAGATCAAAATGGCGAGATCCAGCACCCGGTGCACAGGCAGCTCCTCGGATTGAAGCGACCACTCTCCCCCGGTATACCGCCATACCTTGGCCAAGATATCGACCTTGTTCCGCTCATTCCACTGGGCCAGTCCGAGGGAAAGTCCTTTCGCATCCGTCTCGCGCGCCGTCCGTCCGTCGATTCGCTCATAATTTTCCGAGACGATAACAGGCTTATGCTTTAAAGAAGTTGGTATTTTCATCATGCTGGTTCCCTCTCTTCATCGAATCGGCCGGAAAGAGGCAAGTCTAGAGTCTCTTAGAGCTATAAAGCATTTCGGTACGCCCGCTCTGATTGATCTGTCCGCCGATTTCTTCATTTAATAATTTACTAATTTACTAATTTACTAAATCCACAGACAGAAATATAACACAGAAAAATTTGAAAATCAATAGGCCGCATACCTGTTGTTTCCCCTGCGGCTGAGCGGACCGCCAACACGTAAATAGCCTAAGCGTATCTCTCCCGATCGTTTCGGGTTAAAGATCTGCCTAGGCTATTGATTGAGAAGGGGGAAATCATCCGGCATAATCTGCTACAGGGCATATTCGCGGAGCAGCCGCTTCGTTTCTTCCGCTTCCAGAAATTCGGCGGGCATCATGCCCTTTTCCACCCAGCATGCCATGCACTGCTTTTCCGTCGTGCATTCGTGAGCTTTCTGACAAGTGTAGCAGAACTGGATATAATTTCTTGTTATTAAAGCTTCTTTGTTGGCTTTCATCTGGAATCACTCCTTCTTTCTTATGAGCTAAGCATAACAGAAGCCGATAAGGATTCATGTGATTTTTTTCACAATATTACTCGCATATTTTAGCCGATTCCCTTAAGCCCCTGTAGACGCCAAGCCCCCGGCCGTGCAACAATGAGATGATTGCATTCCATTACTGAGGTGATCCCGCTGCTATGACCTTGCCAAAGCTTATATTCGTCATCGGCCCCGCCGGCGCCGGTAAAACGACCGTGGCCAAAGAGCTGGCACGCCGCCTGCGCATCCCGCTGTTCGATATGGATACGCTGCTCCGGCCCGCCGCGGAGACGATCATGACGTTGTCCGGACGCGATCCGAACGATCGGGACTCCCCCGTCTACAAGCAATTCTGCCGCGACCTTGGCTACCGGATCACGATGGACGCCGCGCTGGAAAATCTGGAGCTTGGCATCGACACGCTCGTCGTAGGTCCGTTTACCAAAGAAACCGAAAACCCGCAGTGGCCGGAGCAGGAGCTGGCCCGCATCGGAGCCGCAGGTTCTCAGGTTGAGCTGAAGGTAATCAGCGTGTACTTGCAGGACGACGAGGTCTACCGGGAACGCATACGCCAAAGAGCCTCCATCCTGGACGTGTGGAAGCTGGAGAATTGGGACAGCTTCCGCCAGTCGCTCCGCCCCCGGCCTGTCCGCTGGGAGCTGCCTCCATCCGCGCTGCTTCATCTGAATAACTCCGGACCATGGACGGCCGACAAGCTGGCCAAGGCGGAGCGGTTCGTACGGGGCGGCTATGAGACGCCGCCCCGTCCATGAACCGTCAGCAGAGAGGACAGCCCTCTCTGCGCCCTCCTCCGGTTCGGTTCTGCTCCAGTTCGGCCCTCCTCCGGACCGGTCCTGCTCCGGTTCGGCTGTCTTAGCCGGAAGCCGCCGGCAGCGCCCGGAACAAGCCGTAGCCCTTGATCTGCTCCCACACCGGCTCCTTGTCGATGTTCAGACCTACAGGGGAGCTCTGCAGCCCGATGTCCACCAGCCAGCGGGTAAATCCCGCCACATTCATCGCTTCCATCTCTTCGAGACTGAAGAAGCCTGCCGCGTCAACCTCCACGCCATCCGGCTCCGGCTCGCCCGACACGTAGTCCATCGCGAAGGCAATGTACACGTTGTGGATATTGCGAGGCTGATCGCGCAGCGCCACCACGCTGGTCACGACCGCTTCTACGCCCGCCTCCTCCAGCACCTCTCTGCGCACGGTCTCCTCGATCGGCTCCAGTTGTTCGATATAACCTCCCGGATTCGTCCAATAGCCCTTGCCGGGCTCCTGGGCTCTGCGCACAAGCAGCACTTTGCCATCGCGCACGACGAGCGCCCCGACTCCTATGCTGTAATTGCCCCAATGCACAAAGCTGCACACGGGACAAGCCTTCCGGATCGTGCCGTCCACATCGCGGTTCTCCAGCGCATGTCCGCAGGACATGCAAAATTTCGCTTCCAAAGCCAACACCTCGGTGTATGAAGAATAGAGTACATTCCCCAACTATACCATACATCGGGGACGCAGAGCGCGTATTGCGCGCGGAGTTATTATGCTTCTTTGGCGTCAGCGGTCCTTTCATCTCGAAAACTGCTTCCGGAACCGCAAAGGGCTCACGCCTACCCGCTTCTTGAAGCAGCTGGTGAAGTAGGGATCGTTATGAAAGCCGACGCGCTCGGCGATCTGGGATATGGGCCACTCCGTCTTCAACAGCAGCAGCTTAGCCTGCTCGATCCGGTACCGGGAGAGAAATTCCAGCGGCGTGACGCCGTAATGACGCTTCATGCACCGCGAGATGTAGTTGTAATGAAAATGCATCGCTTCGGCCAGCGACTCGTTCGTCAGCTCTTTTTGGTAGTTTTGCTTGAGATAAGCTTCCGTTTTGCCGGCCAGCATGAAGCTTGGAGATTGCGCCTCCGCCGCTCCTCCCCGGTCCAGACGCTGCAGCAGTTCCAAAAACAGCTGCTGCTCCTGCCAGAAAGCGACGGAACGCGCTTCCACCGACAGCTCGAGCAGCCGCTCCAGGACGCGGAAACATTCCGCGGCACCTTCCAGCAAGCATGATTTGGGAATCCGCACCAAGGAACGGTTCACAAAAGGAAATGCGGCAGTCTCTTCCGCAAACCGCTCCGATTCGTTTCGGGCCGCCCGAACTCCTTCGATCCGCTCCTCCCAGCTTCCCGTCGCCTGGAAATGCACCCAATAAAACACCGTCTCTTCTTCGCATGGCCTGACCGCATAATGATACCCGTCCGGCCGCAGCAGCAGCGTCTGACCCGGCTGCAAGGACCACTGCTCCTCCTCTTCTCCAATATGCAAGACGCCGCTGACGACGAACAGCAAGTCGAAAATGCCCAGCTGCGCCCGGTTCGGATGCTGCCAGCCGGGTGCGTAAACCGATTTCCCCGACTCCAGATAATACGGGAGCGGGGGCGTCTGCCATGAAATCACTTTCGATTCGGACATCGGATGCCCACCTGCCTGTGTGAAATATTATAAAAAAGCGGTTGAAGCTCCGCATAGTTCCGCTTTAGTTTATCAGCTAGAATGGGGATGTGAAAGAGTAAATTCAGCATGCGAGGAGTGTTAATAAACATGAGCGCCCCGTTTCAAACGGAAAACCCCGCCGTACGCATCACCGATAACTTCTGGACGCCTTACTTGTCGTTGATCAGCGATACCGTCATCCCTTATCAGTGGAAAGCCTTGAACGACGAGATTCCGGATGCGGCCCCCAGCTACGCGATCCGCAACCTGCGCATTGCCGCCGGACTGGAGGAGGGAGAATTCGGAGGCATGGTTTTCCAGGACAGCGATCCGGCCAAATGGCTGGAAGCCGTCGCCTATTCGCTTGCCGCTCATCCCGACCCGCGGCTGGAGCAGCTGGCCGACGGCTTGATCGATCTGATCGTTCAAGCCCAGCAGCCGGACGGCTATCTGAATACTTACTTTACCATCGCAGTGCCGGACGGCCGCTGGACCAATCTGCATGAGTGCCATGAGCTGTATTGCGCCGGGCATATGATCGAGGCGGCCGTCGCCTATTACGAATCGACCGGCAAGCGCAAGCTGCTGGACGCAATGTGCCGCTTCGCGGATTATATCGACACGGTGTTCGGCAACGAGCCCGGCAAGCTGCAGGGCTATGACGGTCATCAGGAAATCGAGCTTGCGCTGGTGAAGCTGTACAAGGCGACCGGCGAGGAGCGGTACAGGCGGCTGAGCCAATACTTTATCGATCAGCGGGGACAGGCTCCCCATTATTTCATGGAAGAATGGCTGCGCAGAGGTAAAACCTCTTATTGGCGCCCAGGCGCCGCCTCCGCTCCCGATCCGGCGTACATGCAAAGCCATCTGCCGGTCCGTGAACAAAACGTCGCGGTCGGACACGCCGTTAGGGCCGTCTATATGTACGCCGCGATGGCGGACCTGGCTCTGCTGAATCAGGACGAGAGTCTGGCCGAAGCTTGCCGGAGGCTGTGGGCCAACCTTACGGGCAAACAAATGTACGTGACCGGCGGCATCGGCTCCACTCACCACGGCGAGGCGTTCACCTTCGACTATGATCTGCCGAATGATACGGTGTATGCGGAAACCTGCGCTTCCATCGGTCTTATTTTCTTCGCCAGGCGAATGCTGGAGCTGGAGCAAAAAAGCGACTATGCGGATGTGATGGAGCGGGCGCTGTACAATCTGGTGCTCGGCAGCATGTCGCTGGACGGAACTCGCTATTTCTACGTCAACCCGCTCGAAGTATGGCCGGAAGCCTGCAAGAAAGATCCGGGCAAGCACCATGTGAAGCCCGAACGGCAGAAATGGTTCGGCTGCTCCTGCTGCCCGCCCAATGTGGCCAGACTGCTGGCTTCCCTGGGCCAATACATCTATTCGGTCCATGGCAGCAAGCTGTTTGCCCATCTCTATATCGGCTGCGAGGCTGAATTCACAGTCGAGCAGGAAACCGTAGGCATTCGGCAGCAATCGGCGCTTCCCTGGACCGGAGAAGTGAGCTTCCAGCTTCGGCTGGCGAAACCCAAGCGCATGACGCTTGCTCTGCGGGTCCCTGCCTGGTGCAGCGGAGAAGCCGCGTTAAAGATCAATGGCGAGATATACCCGGATTCTTTGCTCCAGGTGGTCAACGGCTATACGGAAATCGACCGCCTGTGGGCCGACAACGACCTGATCGAGTGGACGATTCCCGTGTCAGCCCGCTTCCTGGAGGGTCACCCCTCCATCCGGGCTCTGGCCGGCCAAGCGGCTATTGAGCGCGGTCCTCTGGTATACTGTCTGGAGGAAGCCGATAACGGCGCGCCTCTTGCCTCGCTCGTCCTCTCCGCCGGCTCCGGACTGCGGGAGGCATTCGAGCCGAATTTGTTCGGCGGCGTATATGTAATCGAAGGAGAAGCCTGGAAAGATGATGAGGCTACGTGGCAGGAGACGCAGCTGTACCGCCGCTTGCGTCTGGAGAGCCGGCCCGCCACGTTCCGGGCCGTTCCTTACTTCCTCTGGGGCAATCGCGGACTGGGCGAGATGACCGTCTGGGCGCGGGTCCGCTAGTCGCCCAGCATACAGCCCTGCTTGCAGAAACACGGCCGAACACAAATAAGACCTATTTCCCGTACCGCTCTTCTGCTGCTGTCCGCTTTCGCCGCAAACTGCGCACCCACGCCTTCGTCTCAGCGTCGACGCGGAACGATTCCGTAATCTTCTGCAGCGTTTTATGGAACGTAAAATCATCAAGCGTATTATCGAGCAGCAATTCGGAAGCCCGACCGGGCTGCTTCACGAAGCAGACGGACAGCGCCCACGCTACCGCCATCTTCGCATAATAGCCTTCATGCCTGACCTTCTCCAGCAAGGCCAGCACCCGGTCGATGTACGTTTCGTCCGTGTAGTAGTTAAGCAGCATGACTACGCCGAAGCGCAGCTCATACTCACGGTCCGAAGATAAATACGGCTGCACAAATGCCCATACCCGTTCCTGATGCTGCCTGGCGACAACAAGGCCGGAGCAGAAGCTGTCGCAGACCGACCAGTTGTCGATCCGGGGAACGAAAGCCGCGACATAGCCAAGCAGCTCCTCGATATCCGCCTTCGCATAGCCGAGCACCATCCCCTGCAGCATGATCTCTTCGAAGCAGCCGTTGTCGTCCGACCCCGCATAAGCCCGCCAGTCGCCCTTCGCCAGCTGCTTGGCCAGCTTGCGCAGGACCGGCAGCCGGACGCCCAGCACGCCGGAGACGCCAGGCAGCAGGGAGGAGGCAAACTGCTGATAGGCCGGGTCCGCCCATGCGTTTAATTGCTCTCTGATCGCGCCTGTACCCGTGCTCGTATTCTCCACTTCCTCGGCTCCCTTCCTCTCGGTCTGTCCGCGTCTGAATGTCTTGAGGATAACTATACCTTACCCGAGAGCGCCGCGAAAGCAGCGGAGAATAAAAGAGCAATATAACGAAACATCGTCTGCCTCCTGCCCGCACAGCCCGGGATTAGGCACGCCCGCCGGCAGGCTCGACGTCCCTGGCGCTTCCTCGGTCGGATCCGGAAGTTTCGGAGGTTTTCCCAGCGTCTTTCGCAGCACCTTCCACAGCATCAGCCGCTTTTGCCCCTCCGTCCGGCCCTTGTCCGCCGCCCGGACGGACCGTCAGCTGGCCGTCCTCTGCGTCGATCCTCACCCGGCTGCCGTCTGCGATCTCGCCCGCGATAATGCCTCGGGCCAGCTTCGTCTCCAGCGCGCGCTGGATGTAGCGCTTCAGAGGCCTTGCTCCGTATACCGGATCATAACCTTCCCGTGCGAGATGCAGCTTCGCGCTATCCGTCAGCTCCAGCGCAATTCTGCGCTCGCTCAGCCGCTGCTCCAGCCCGCGCACAAGCTTGCCGACGATCCGCTCCACCTCCAGCAGGGACAGCGGCTTGAACAGCACGACATCGTCGATCCGGTTCAGGAATTCCGGCCGGAAGTGCCCGCGCAGCTCGCGCATGACGTTGGCTTGCACCTGTTCGGACAGCTGGCCGTCCTCCCTCACGCCATCGATCAGATAGGCCGACCCGATATTCGAGGTCATGATGACGATCGTATTTTTGAAATCGACCACCCGTCCCTGCGCATCGGTCAGACGTCCGTCATCCAGCAGCTGCAGCAGCGTGTTGAACACATCGGGATGCGCCTTCTCGACTTCGTCGAACAGCAGCACGGAATACGGCTGCCGGCGCACCGCCTCGGTCAGCTGCCCGCCTTCCTCATAACCGACGTAGCCCGGAGGCGCGCCGACCAGACGCGAGACCGCATGCTTCTCCATATATTCGGACATATCGATCCGGACCAGCTGATGCTCGCTGTCGAACAGCGCCTCGGCCAGCGTCTTCGCCAGCTCCGTCTTGCCGACGCCAGTCGGGCCGAGGAACAGGAAGGAGCCGATCGGCCGGTTCGGGTCCTTGATCCCGGCTCTTGCCCGCAGCACGGAGTCGGCGACCAGACGAACGGCCTCCTCCTGGCCGACGACCCGCTTATGCAGCAGCTCCTCCAACCGAAGCAGCTTATCCCGCTCGCCTTCGACAAGCCGGCTGACCGGGATGCCCGTCCAGTTGGCCACGATATCGGCGATCTCTTCTTCCGTCACTTCCTCCCGAAGCAGCCGGTGGTCCGTCTCGGCCTTGGCGCTTTCCTCCGCCTGCTTCAGCCGCTTCTCGAGCTCCGGGATGCGGCCGTAGCTCAGCTCGGCGGATTTCTCCAGATCGTATCGGTCCTCCGCCTCGGCCAGTTCCTGCCGAGCGCGCTCCAGCTCCTTGCGCAGCTGCTGGATGCCCTGGATCGCTTCCTTTTCCTGCTCCCACTTGGCCTTCAGCGTATGATGGCGCTCCTTGAAGTCGGCCAGCTCCTTCTGCAGCAGCCGCAGCCGCTCCTGGCTCGCCGCATCCGTTTCCTTGCGCAGCGCAGCCTCCTCGATCTCCAGCTGCATCATCCGCCGCGTAACCTCGTCGAGCTCGGTCGGCATGGAGTCGATCTCCGTCCGGATCATCGCGCATGCTTCGTCGATCAGATCGATCGCCTTATCCGGCAGAAAGCGGTCGGCAATATAGCGGTTCGACAGCACGCCGGCCGCGACAAGCGCGCTGTCGTGAATTTTGACACCGTGATGCAGCTCGAAGCGCTCCTTCAACCCACGCAGAATCGATACCGTATCCTCTACATCCGGCTCGCTGACCAGCACCTGCTGGAAACGCCGCTCCAGGGCAGGGTCCTTCTCGATATACTTGCGGTATTCGTCCAGCGTCGTCGCGCCGATACAGTGCAGCTCGCCGCGGGCCAGCATCGGCTTGAGCATATTGCCCGCATCCATCGCTCCCTCTGTCTTCCCGGCTCCGACGATCGTATGCAGCTCGTCGATGAACAGCAGAATTCGGCCTTCGCTGGCCTTGACCTCCTCCAGCACCGCCTTCAGCCGCTCCTCGAATTCCCCCCGGTACTTGGCCCCAGCCACCAGTGCGCCCATATCCAGCGAAAACACCGTCTTGTCCAGGAGCCCGTCCGGCACGTCTCGCTTCACAATCCGCTGGGCGAGCCCTTCGACAATGGCCGTCTTGCCGACGCCGGGCTCGCCGATCAGCACGGGATTGTTTTTCGTCTTCCGGGACAGGATGCGGATCGTGCGGCGAATTTCGGCGTCCCGCCCGATCACCGGATCAAGCTTGCCGGCGCGCACCTCGGCGACGAGATCGCGCCCATATTTCTCCAGCGCCTCGTAGGTCGCCTCGGGCTCCCGGTTCGTGACGCGCTGATGTCCCCGCACCTCGGCCAGCGCCTCGAGCAGCTTGCCGCGCTGCAAGCCGAAGGACCGCAGCAGGCTGCCGGTCTCCTGCTTATCCTCCGCCAGAGCGAGCAGCAGATGCTCGACTGACAGGTAGTCGTCCTTCAACGCGGCCGCCTCCTTCTCCGCTGCCGCGATCAGCCCGTCGAAGGCCGGCGACAAGTAAGCGCGGGGCGGCTCCCCGCCGGAGCCGCTCACCTGCGGCTTACGGGCCAGCTGCTCCTCCAGCCGGGCCCGCAAGCCCTCCGGCTGCACGCCCAGCTTCTGCAGCAGCCGCGGGGCAAGCCCCTCCTTCTGCTCCAGCAGCGCCTTCAGCAAATGCTGGAGCGTAATCTCCTGATGCTTGCGGGAGACCGCGGCCTGCTGGGCCGCCACGATGGCCTCCTGAGCCTTTTGCGTCAATCGGTTGAAATCCATCTTCATTCCTCCATTTCTCGAAACAAAGCTCTCCATAGCGTTGCATGCATGCTATCTATAGCTGTTCTTCATGTATATGCTTCTACGTATGGGTTACCCGTTAAACCGCGGTTCGAAAGGCTGCTCCTCGGCCAGCTGCCGATACAGCTCCTTGACGCGTTCCGAGCGCGGCTCGGGCACGGTAACGGTCAGCCGGACCAGCAGGTCGCCGGAAGTTCCGTCCGGCTTGCGCAAGCCTTTGCCGGCAAGCCTCAGCTTCTGCCCGCTGTCCACGCCCGCAGGCACCTTCACCCTGAGCGAGCTGCCGCCGGGCAGCCGAAGCTGCGCTTCCGTCCCAAGCGCAGCCTGCCAGGGAGCGATCCGCAGCTCGGCTGACAGCTCGTAGCCGTCGGCAGCAAACACAGGGTCCGGCTTCAGCCGAAGCGTCACGTACAGATCGCCCCGCTCGCCGTCACGCCTCGCGCGTCCCATTCTCTTCAGCCGGATGCGCTGCCCGTCCTTGATGGAGGCAGGCAGCTTCACGCTCAGCTCTTTCCCGTCCACCGTTACCTGCACCTTGCCGCCGCTCACCGCTTCGTCCAGCGTCACTGCCAGCTCCGCCTCCGCGTCGGCATGTCCCCGCGGCTCGTTCCACGGATCGCCCCCGGCGAAAAATCCGAAGCCTCCAGCTCCCCGCGAACTACCGCCGCCAAAGAAGCCGCCCAGCAAATCTTCGATATCGATGCCGGGTTCCCCCGCGCCGCCCATTCCGCCATAGCCATACCCCGTCTTGCTTCCAAACGGATTTCCTTCCCGCTGTCCGAAGCCGGAGCCATGCGCGCCTGCCGTCCCCCAGCTGCCTTGTGCGCCGGCTTGCGCGGCCTCCCGCCAGCGCTCGCCGTACCGGTCATAGCTCTTGCGGTTCTCATCGTCGGAAAGCGTCTCATACGCCTCCTGCACTTCCTTGAAGCGCCGCTCGGCTTCCGGCGTTTTGTTCACGTCGGGGTGATACTGCTTGGCAAGCTTCTTGTATGCCTTCTTGATCTCGTCTTTCCCCGCGGCGCGCGTAACGCCGAGTATTTCGTAATAATCTTTCGCAGCTTTCATCTGCGCCCCTCCTTACCGATACGGATGCATTGATCAGCTAAGGTCAAACCGATTGCTGCAGAAAAAGGTACGACAGTAAGGCTGCATACCTTCCATCGTACCTTTATCAGGACGTTTATTCGATCCCGATCCGTCTGTTTGCCGGCTCTTTCTTGGCTTTCTTCGGAATATCCAGCTTCAGCACGCCGTCCTGCAGCTTCGCCTTAATGCCTTCTTCCTCAATGCCTTCCACATAGAACTGACGGGCGAACTCGCCGTAATGCCGCTCGCGGCGGATAATCTTGCCCTGCTCGTCCTTCTCTTCCTCCACCTGGTTGCGCTTGGCCCGGATCGTCAAATATTTATCGTTTACGTCGATATCAATGTCTTCCTTCGCAAACCCCGGCAGCTCTGCTTCTATTAAATAGCCAGTATCCGTCTCGCGGATATCCGTGCGGAATGAACGCGTGTTGCTATGAAGCGGAGCCAGCAGCTCTTGGTCGAAAGCATCGTTGAAGGTTCTCAGCATTTGGCCGAGCAATTCTTCATTTCTTCTGCGGAATGGAACCAGATCGAACATACATAATCTCCTCCTCGTATAAGGTTGTTTGTTTCTTGCTATGTCCTTATTATACCCGCGAAGGCCGATATCCATCAAAAACCATATCGGTTCAAAATAAGGCGTATACGCGTAAAATCGGCGGTTTGCGTGAAGCAGCTGGCATAAATACTGACTTTCTTTGACTTTGACCTTTTCTGACTTTGTTTCGCCCATCTCGAAGCGCACAGCGAAAAATGGTACAATGGACGGTAGAAAACTTATAGCGGAAAGGCGGCACATTATGTCCGTTATCGAACCTATCCAGTATCAGCCCTTCGAAGACGAGGCTTCCCTGATCGAGCAATGCAAAAGCTGGGGACTGCTGAGCGAGAAATCTACCAAATTGAAGCTTTTTTTGTACAAAAAAAACGGGACAAGCCATAACTGCCGCATCGTGGGTATGGTCGATCCGATCACCGCGGTCATTGAATTCGACGATCAGCGGCGGCATTGCATCCACCCCTCCTATTTGAAGGAAATGCAGGCGTCCGGCTTCGTGCAGCGGCTCTCCTCCGACGCGGAAGGGCCGGCGGAAACGGCAGCCCAGGAGCCTGTCGAAGCGGCCGCGGAGCAGGCGGTTCCGACGGAAGCCGCGGAGAGCGAAAACGCAGCCGCTTCCCCAGCCCCGGCAGCGGCAGCGGAACCCGCGCCAGCCCGGGGAGCTGAACCCGTCATGGCCTCCGCGACGGAATCCGAAGCTTCTGAGCCGTCCGCGATCCCGGCGGAGAAGCCGAAGGGCAAGGCAAAGCAGGCGAAGGCTCCGAAGCTCCAGCTGCCCGAGGAAAAGGTCCGCATGACGGCCACCGTCAAAGCGTTCGTGACCGTACCGAATCATTTCTCGGATACGGATGATGAAGTTGTCGTCTATGAGCAGGTTGCGATCGCCGAGCCGGCCGTGGAGCTGGGCGAAGCCTGGTCGAGCCATAGCGCCACACTGAAGAAGCTGGAGCTGGAGGTTGGCGACCAGCTTACGTTCGAGGGCAAGCTGGTCGCCAAGAAGCTGACCAAGCACCCGGTTCCCTACAAAATCAATAACCCGGCGAAGATTCAGAAGAATTCCCCTTCTGCCTAGCTGAGCCAAGCATGAGACAGACTTCCGATTCGCGCAGCATTGCGCGATTCGGGGGTCTTTTTCTTGAAATCTCCGAACGTGCGTACAAGCTTCGCTTTCTTGGGTTACGCGCGGCTTCCACAGACGCCGTAAGACGTTCAGCCTTATTTCGTTATCTTGCTGTTCCATCGCGCGAGGCGTTCACATCTTGCTTTCATAGGTTATACTGGTAGGGAAAGCGAGGTGTTCCAGGATGATCATAACCGAGGAGAGATGGCGGGCCATACTCGAGAATAACGCCGCTTATGACGGCCAGTTTTTTTATGCCGTCCGCACGACAGGCATCTTCTGCCGGCCCTCCTGCAAGTCACGGCCTCCGCGGCCCGATCATATCAGCTTGTTCCGCACGGCGGAGCAAGCCATGTCCGGCGGGTACCGGCCCTGCAAACGCTGCAAGCCGGTCGGACAACGTCTGCCCGATGAGGAGTGGATCGGCGCGCTGACCGCATATATCGATACTCATTATGGGGAGCATCTGACCTTGGAGGGACTCGCCGACATTGCTCACGGAAGTCCGTATCATCTGCACAGAACGTTCCGCCGGATTTTGGGCGTCACGCCCGTCGCTTATATCCAGAGCAAACGCGTCGAGCGGGCGAAGCAATATTTGATCGGATCGGATAAAACCGTCTCGGCGATCGGCCAGCTCGTAGGGATGCCCAATACGCCATATTTCATTACGCTGTTCAAGAAGAAGACAGGCCGGACGCCGGCCGGCTTCCGCGAACACCATCAGAAAGCAGGGGAGGATGCCGAGCATGGAAACTCACAATGATTCAAAGCTTTACTGGTCGCTGCTCATCTACGAGGACTGGACCCTTCACCTTGCCGCCACTTTGTCCGGACTTTGCTTTGTAGGCGCCCAGCAGGGGACTATGGACGAGCTGAAGCAATGGGCGGACGCCCGGCTGCCGGATTGGCAGCTCGTACGCGACGATGCGAAGCTTGCGCCGTATGCAAGCCAGCTCATTGAATATTTGCGCGGCGAGCGCACAGCCTTCACCCTGCCCTTCGATCAACGGGGAACCTCCTTCCAGCAGGCGGTATGGCAAGCGCTCGCCGGCATCCCCTACGGTGAGACGAAGTCATACTCCGACATCGCCGCTCTCATCGGACGCCCGGCGGCCAGCCGCGCCGTTGGCGCCGCGATCGGCGCCAATCCCATTCTTATTCCGGTGCCTTGCCACCGCGTCATCGGCAAGGGCGGCGCCCTCACCGGCTACCGCGGCGGCATGGACATGAAGACGAGGCTGCTGGAGCTGGAGCAGGCCGCCGCTGCGCGAGGCGTCCGGCATGTCTGACCGCTCCGTTGAACAGTCAGACATGCCGGGCCAGCCGGCCGAGCGCCGCGCCGCGGAGTATGCGGCTGAGGTGCCTGCAGACTTTCTTGCAGGCGGCTCAGCCGCCCAGCTTGCTCGGCAGCTTGACCTTCTGGACTGGGACAGCATCGGACAGCTGCTGGATGAGGAAGGATACGCCAGGCTCCCTGCGCTGCTAGCGCCGGCGCAGTGCACACAGCTGATCGGCACGTACGGGAGGGACGCGCTGTTCCGCAGCACCATCGATATGAGCCGCTACCGGTTCGGCGTCGGGGAGTACAAATATTATGCGGCTCCGCTGCTTGCTCCGCTCCGCCAGCTCCGCGAAGGGCTGTATCCCGGTCTCGCGCAGACCGCCAACCGGTGGATGACGCGCTTGGGAGAGCCTACCGCTTACCCCTTGGAGCTGGAGGAATTTCTCGGCCTGTGCCACCGGGAGGGGCAAACGCGCTCCACGCCGCTGATCCTGAAGTACGAAGCCGGGGGCTACAACTGTCTGCATCAGGACTTATACGGGAAGGTGTATTTTCCCTTCCAGGTTGTTGTACTGCTGAACCAGCGGGGAGAAGATTACGAGGGAGGCGAGTTTCTGCTCGTCGAGCAGCGGCCCCGGGCCCAGAGCCGCGGTCAAGCCATCGCCCTGGAGCAGGGGGATGCGCTGATATTCCCGACAAGGTACCGGCCCGTTGGCGGCTCCCGCGGCACTTATCGGACGACGCTGCGCCACGGCGTCAGCACGGTTACTGCCGGGACCAGGTACAGTCTGGGCCTCGTTTTTCACGACGCGGAATAAGGTCCAGGAAGAGACAGATGCGCAAAGACGCCAGGCATTTCCCGTCGTTCCGAGAAATGCCTGGCGTCTTTCTTTTCCAAATATCTCGCCCTGCCAGGCGGCTCGCTCACTGAGCACGCACCCGTCAATCAGTGCGCAGGCGCCCGGTGCCCATTCAGCTCATTGTCGCCTTGCGGCGGAACGGCGCGCTTCAGCAGGAATGAAGCGAGCCAGGCAAGCGCCACCAGGGCGAAGGCCAGCAGGAACGCGCTTCTCATCCCCGCGATCAAGGACAATGCCTTCAGCTCGGCCGCAGGAACATTCCCTGCGTTTGCCGCGTAGCCGGCGGAGCTGATCGTCATGATCGTCACCAGCAAGGCGGTGCCGACCGCTCCCGACACCTGCTGGAGCGTGCTGATAATGGCGGTGCCGTGCGCATAAAGCGCAGGCGGCAGCTCATTGAGCGCATTGGTCATGACCGGCATCATCAGCATGGAGATACCCAGCATCAGCAGCGTGTTCATGATCATGATCGTGCTGTAGGACGTTGACAGCGTGATGGAAGCGAACTGCCACAGCGTATTGCCGATCAGCGCCAGCCCGACGATGGCCAGCCACTTGGCGCCGAATTTATCGAAAAGCCGGCCTGTGATCGGAGACATGATGCCCATCAGGATGCCGCCCGGCAGCATGACCAGCCCCGCCTCCAGCGGACTGTAGCCGAGCGCGTTTTGCAGAAAAATCGGCAGCAGCATCATGGCGGAGAACATCGCCATCATCACGATCATCATGATGACGGTCGACACGCGGAAGATGCGGTAGGTGAACGTCCGCAGATCGAGCAAGGGCTGCTTCAGCTTAAGCTGTCTCCAGGTGAACAGCGTCAATGCGGCCAGACCGATCAGAACAGGCGTCAGCACTTGAGGACTCGCCCAGCCCCCATGCCCTTCGCCCGCGCTGCTGAAGCCGTACACAATCCCTCCGAAGCCGATCGTCGAGAGCAGCAGGGACAACACGTCTATTTTCGGATTTGTCGTCTCCGTGACATTTTTAAGCTTCGCGTAAGCAAAAATAATAACGAACAACGCGATCGGCAGCACCCCGTAGAACAGCACCCGCCAGCTGAAATGCTCCACGATAATGCCGGACAAGGTAGGTCCGATGGCGGGAGCGAACGTGATCACGATCCCGATCGTCCCCATGGCGGAGCCCCGCTTCTCCAGCGGAACGACGGAGAACACCACATTGGTCAGCAGAGGAAACAGCAGCCCCGTTCCCGCAGCCTGCAGCACCCGGCCGGCAAGCAGCATACCGAAGCCCGGCGCTATGGCCGCGATGCAGGTTCCCACGAAAAACAGTCCCATGGCCGTCAGGAACAATCCCCTCGTCGTAAAACGCTGGATAAGATACGCGGTGACCGGAATCAGCACCCCGATGACAAGCAGATATCCCGTGCTCAGCCATTGGGCTTTGCTTGGCTCTATCCCGATATCGGCCATAATTTTCGACAACGCCACATTCAAGAGCGTTTCATTCAGAATCGCGACAAACACACCGAGGATCATGACCATGATGACGAGGAAATTGCCCTTGCTCCCGAATGTCCCTCCGCTTGTCTGCGATGGTTTTGCATGTACAGTACTCACTTTCTTGCTCCTCTCCTATATCTCTTGCAATGGATATGATGTTTCTTACCTATTTTAACATGTGCCCGTGGCCTGCATTTCTTCCCGATTGCTAAAGTTGATGGCTAACCCTGGCTCTCCGCAGAAGCGCGGCCCGTTTTCCCAACCGGTCCTCTGGCCAAGCCGAGATAAGACAAAAGAGCCAGCACGCTTGTCGCCAAGATGATGATCCCCAGAGGAACGGCCGTATCTTCACCTGCGATCCCTACTAAGGGCGAGGTGACCGCTCCGAGCAAAAATGGAATCAGCCCCAGCAGAGCCGCAGCGCTGCCCGCCAGTCGGCTCTGAGTCTCCATCGCGAGGGAAAACGAAGCGGTCGCCGTCATCCCGATGGAAGCGACGAAGAAAAACAGCGGAATAACCAATGCGAATAACGGCCCTTGAAACAGCACCACGAGCAGCACCGTGAAACTCGCCGCGACCGACAGCAGCAGGCCGATGACAAGAAAACGCCGTTCGGAGATCCGATGGGCAAGCCGCCCCACGACCTGCGAGCCGATGATCAGACTGATTCCGTTGGAGCCGAACAGAAAGGCGAATAATTGCGGCGACGCGCCGTAAATCTTCTGATAAATAAACGGAGTGCCGGATACGTAGGCGAACACGCCTGCGATCATAATGCCTTGAGCCAGCGCATAGCCGGCAAACTGCCGGTCCTTCATCAGCGACTTGAAGTTGCCGATCAGCTCCAGGAGATTGCTGGAGACGCGCTTCTCCTCGGGCAGCGTTTCATCCAGCTTCCACACGGTCGCCATCACGAGCAGCAGACCGGCCAGCCCGAGGAACAAAAACACTCCGTTCCATGCCGTCACCGCAATGACCCCGCTGCCGGCGACCGGAGCAAGCAGCGGCCCCAGATTGCCTACCAGCATCAGCAGGGAGAAAAACTTGGTCAGCTCATGGCCGCTGTACACATCGCGGACGATCGCCCGCGAGATCACGATGCCTGCGGCAGCCGCGAATCCTTGAATGAAGCGGACCGCGATAAAGAAGCCTATGCTGGGCGCAATCGCGCAGATCAGCGAGGCGGCCGCATACAGAATCATAGCCAGCAGCAAAGGCTTACGTCTGCCCATCACATCGCTTAGTGTACCCATGACGAGCTGCCCGACTGCCAGCCCGAGCAAACAGGCCGTCAGGCTGAGCTGCACAAGGGATGCCTGCGTGCCGAACTCCGCGGCAATTTCCGGGAAGGACGGCAAATACATATCAATCGTAAAAGGTCCGAGAGCCGAGAAGGCTCCCAGCAGCAAAGCGAATCTGACCCGGCTCCGGCCGGCGGATCCGCTCTTTACTAAAGTTTCACTGTTCATCCTCTCCTGAGTCTCCTATCCGTCTTTTTCTCTAAAAAACATATTTCTTATCCTAACAGCATTTCAGGCTGTTGAACAGCTTTTATTTATTAATTAACTATATAAAGGGAAGTTTAATTAAAACAAAAAAGCATCTGGACGATCTGTTCGCCGGATGCTTCTTCGCTTCTCTATTTCTTGGACTTGGCCTTGAACTGGTCGTAAGCCGACTGGTAAATTTCCAGGTAACGCTTGATGTTCATTTTGTCCAGCGTGCCGAGGTAGTTGTTCCATTCCTTCTCAACATCGAATGCGCCCGTCACGGCTTTGGCGAAAAACTCCGTTCGGTAATCCTTGATCGACTTATCCAGTGTTGCCAGCTCCTCCGCTTGCTCCGTCGTGAAAAACAGAGGCGGTACGATTTTGGCGGCATCGATAATGTAAGGCTCGTAATTATTTTTCGTTTCATTATATAAGGTTGTCTCCAGCGGATTGCCGTCGGCGTAGACGCTCAGCCGCCATTCATTCGTCCGCAGCGAAGGTCCCAGCTGGGCCCAGTGCACATTTTGCAGCTTGCCGAAAGTCGCGATCTGCTGCCAGGTGGCCTGCTTGCCATTGAGACCGAGCTGGCCCTGCTTCGGACGGACCCACTCCTGATCGGGACGGCCGATCGTGCTGCGCAGCGTCGCTTCCTCCGAGAGAAGGAAATCGGCCAGCCGATAGGCGGCAGCCGGATTTTTAGCCTTGTTCGTGATGACAAACTGTCCGCTGGAAGCCGCGTACGGATTATAAGCGGTCGAGCGAACGCCCCCGGGTCCCTTCAGCGGCGGCACCGACACATAATCCTTGAACCTCGGATTATCCACATCCACGAACACCGTCTGATTTTGCGAAGCAACGGCACCGACGATCGGGATCTCCGGGTTCAGACCCATCTGCTTCAGCTGGTTCCGGTCCTGTGTGAAGGTTTGCGGCGCGATCAGCCCCTCGGCGAACATCTTATTCAGGTACTTGAGCGCCTCCTTCCATTGAGGCTGATTGAACGCCACTTGCAGCTTGCCGTTCGTGACATAGAAGTGATTGAAATCCTTTTCGATGAATGCACTGGTGAGAAACAGATCCAGCGTGGAGGACGGGCCGTTGATTGCCCCTACAAGCGGAATTTCATCCGCCTTGCCGTTCCCGTTCGGGTCCTTCTCCTTGAACGCCTTGAGCACCTGATAAAACTCATCGGTTGTCGTCGGGATCTTCATGCCTAATTTGTCCAGCCACGGCTTGTAGATCCACATCTTCTGTCCCATCGAGCAATGATAGCAATCGTTGACCTGGGGCACCGAATAAATATTGCCGTCCGGCAAGGTGATGAAATCTTTCACGTAGCTGACCTGCCCGAACATCTTTTTCATCTCAACGCCGTACTTCTCAATATAAGGGTTTAGGGGGATGAATACGCCGTCCTTGCCGTATATGGACTGTTGCACCGGCGATACGTTCATACCAAGCAGCACATCGGGATATTCTCCGCTTGCCAGCGTCACATTCAGCTTCTCGGCAAACGTTTTCTCCGGAGCGATCTCCCATTCGATATGAATGTTCGTTTTCTCCTCCAGCCATTTCGTGAACTCATTGGTGCAAAGTTTTCGATGATACTGGAGCCCCTGACCATGACCTTCAGTGTCGTCTTCTCCTTCGTAATCGGGAAAACGCCCGCTTCCGTCACCTGATCGCTTTCGGCCGTCCCCGGCTTCGCATCGCCAGGATTCGCCGCAGGCTGCTGTTGCCCCGAGCAAGCGCTTACAAGCAAGGCTGCTGCCGCCGTCAACGAAATGAGTCCCATCAGCTTCTTTTTCATAGCCTATATCCCCCTTAAGATTTAGCCTTTCAAAGAACCGATCATCATGCCCTTAACAAAGTGACGTTGGATAAAAGGATAAATGATTAGTACAGGCAGCGTGGATACCACGATAAGCGAGAACTTCAACAGCTCGCGCAGCCCTTCTCTGGCCGCCTGATCGGCCACATCGGTAATCATCGAGGCGTCGACCTCGTTCTGGACCAGAATATCCCGCAGCACCAGCTGCAGCGGATACAGCTCCTGTCGCTTCAAATACAGCAGCGCGCTGAAATACTGATTCCAGTGGCCGACGGCGTAGAACAGGACGATGACCGCGATAATCGGACCGGATAACGGAATAACGATTTTGCGCACAAAGGTAAAGTCGCTGCAGCCGTCCATCTGGGCGGCCTCCAGCAGCTCGTCGGGAATCGTCGTCTGGAAGTAGGTACGGGTAATGATCACATTCCATACGCCCAGCGCCCCCGGAATAATGAGCGACCATCTGGTGTCGATCATCCCCAGCTCCTTGATGAGCAGGTACGACGGGATAAGTCCTCCCGAGAACATCATCGTGAACACGAACAGCATCATGATCGCATTGCGGGGCATAAAGTCTTTTCTGGCCAGCGGATAGGCCGCCATCAAGGTAAAAACGACATTGATCGCGGTGCCGGCCACCGTGTAGAAGATCGAATTCAGGAAGCTGGAGGTGATAAGCCGGTGCTTGAACACCGCTTCGTAGCCTGCCAGCGTAGGCTCAATCGGGTACAGCCACACCCGGCCGGAGATAACCGCCGTCGTAGAGCTGAAGGAAGCGCTAACAATATAAACCAGCGGGTACAATATCGTGATGGTAAAGATGCCAAGTATAAAGTAATTCAAATACGTAAATACCCGGTCATCCATCGTTTCTTTCATGCGTCCATTCATTAGAGGTTAGCCTCCTTTCCTACCATAGGCTGGTATCTCCCACTTTTCTCGCGATCCGGTTGACCACAACGAGAAGAATGAGGTTGATGACTGATTTGAACAAGCCGATAGCCGACGAATACGAATAGTTGATGCCCGTTGAAGCCAGTCCCACCTTGTACACAAATGTATCTATCACCTCGGAGGAACTCATATTCAGCGGATTTTGCATCAGCAATATTTTCTCGAAGCCCAAGTCCAGAATATCGCCTGTGCTCATGATCAGCAGGATGACGGCTACCGGCAAAATGCCGGGAAGGTCGATATGCCGCATGCGCTGAATCTTGTTCGCCCCGTCTACCACCGCTGCGTCATGCAGAGCCGGATCGATGGCGGCAAGGGCGGCCAAATAGATGATGCAGGAAAATCCGACATTTT
This sequence comes from Paenibacillus sp. cl123, assembly GCF_900101595.1. Classification (GTDB taxonomy): domain Bacteria; phylum Bacillota; class Bacilli; order Paenibacillales; family NBRC-103111; genus Paenibacillus_G. Next base: position 58,233 of record NZ_FMYY01000010.1, on the reverse strand, counting down.
GCCAAATTCCGGACCAAACGTAAATATGACTGAACATGGAAGCTTCGCCCATGAAGTTAATCGGCTCAAGCCCGAAAAATCTCATGATCAGGCTGGAGAGGCCAACCCGCGGGTCCAGCATCTGGAGAATAATGCCGACCATTACGACAACCGAGATAAAATGCGGCGCATAAGTGACCATCTGCACCGTCTTCTTGAAGAAGCGGGAATTGACATAGTTCAGACTGAGCGCCAAAATGATCGGGAACGGAAATCCGGCGAACAGCCCGTAGAAGCTGAGCAGCAGTGTATTTTTCATCACCCGGGCGAATTCATAAGAATGAAAAAAACGGATAAAATGCTTAAATCCGACCCATTCGCTTCCCAGCATCCCCTTGGTGGGAATATAATTTTTGAACGCAATGATCGCTCCGTACATCGGCACATACTTGAACACGATCAAGTATAAGAGAGGCAGCAGCATAAGTACGTAGAGCTGCCAGCGGCTGGCGACATTTTTTCTCAGCCTGTACGCGAAGCTCTGTCTGCCGGCTGCGGCAGCAGATGCGGAACGGGCCTTATCAGCTAATACTTCCATAAATCCCTCCTTGGCCGTTGTATGTCTTCGTTCCGGTATATGGCCTTTACCTGGAACTAGCATACAAGAAGGCTGATATCGGGGCATTATCCTGATTTACTTCGATATGACGTTTTTTGCTGCGGGGCCGGCATCCGGATCGTCACGATCGTTCCCCTCCCAGACTCGCTGGTTACGGATAACCCGTATTCGGCGCCAAAAACCATCTGAATCCGGTTATGGACATTGGCCAGCCCTATGCTGCCTTCGGCTCCCGCCTGCCCGCCGGGCTTTTCCTCCCGGCTGTGCATCAGGCGCCGCATCAAGAGCAGGAGCTCCTCAGGCTGCATCCCGCAGCCGTTGTCCTCGACCGTCACCAGGAACGTTTCGTTGTCGACCCGCGCCCCGATCGTAATTTTATGAGCGTCCTCAATCCCTCCGGGAAACGCATGCTTGAATACATTTTCCACAAGCGGCTGCAGCGTAAGCCGAACCATGTTATGCAGCAGCAGCTCGGGAGGAATCCGCACGTCAATCTCGAAATCGCGCTGAATGCGGTAATTCATGATGGTCATGAAATAAAGCACATGCTTCAGCTCGTTGGCCAGCGTAATTTCCTCCAGATCGGTCCGGATGGAGTAGCGGAGCATGTACGATAACGAGCGGACGATATCCTTAATCTCGCTCGATTTCTGGATGACCGCATAGCAGATAATAATTTCCAGCGTATTGTACAGAAAATGCGGATTGATCTGCAGCTGCAGCGCCTGGAATTCAGCGAGCTGCCGCTTGAGCTGATGCTCCTGATTATGCAGCTCCGATTCGTACACACGTTCGACCAGCTCCTCCAGCCGTCTGACCATCGTGTTGTAGCTCGATATTAAGCGGTCCATCTCGTCACGGCTGCCCGTCAGGGGCACCTGGGTCCATTGGCCCCGCTCTGTCTGGCGCATCCCTCTCTCCAGCAGGCGCACCGGGCGGATGATCGATTGTCCGAACCGGTAAGCGAGCAGCGAAGCCAGCAGCAGCGTGACGATGCCGACGGTGATCGTCGTCTGCCGCAGCTGGGCGATCGGCATGCGCAGCTCGCTGCGCGACATGCTGGCCACCAGCATCCAGCCCGAATAGCTGGAGGTTCTGGCAAAGAAGACCCGCCCAGGCTCGCCCGGCATCTCGAATAGATGGTCGCTCTCGGCCTCCGCGGTCTGAAGCTGACTGCCGTCCAGCTGCTTGCCGACGCGCGAGGAGTCCGGATGATACAATATTTTCCCCCGGCTGTTAACGATAAAAAAATAGCCGGATTCGCCAAGCCGGATTCCCTTCCACAACGTATTCAGCTCGCCGATCCTCAGCTCGAAGCCCATCAGACCTTTGAACACGCTGGAGGAGGTCCGATCGCCGAGCTTGCGAACCAGTGTGAGATGGCCGTCCAGAAAACCGGAGTCCTGAATTCTCAGCTTGCCGGTTATATCGGATTCTTCCCTCAGCTGGGCGATATATTCTTCGAATGCCTTGTAATGAAACGGTACGATATGAATGTTAAAATCGGACACCTGGAATCCGTTGTCGCCGTATATATAAACCATCGATATCTCCGGATTATTGATCAGAAGCGGCTGAAATACTTGTGACTTCATCACATTCCCCGAGGTATAAAATTCGCTTATCGAGCCGGCCGGCAAGTCCAGCGCTTCCTTGACCAGCGGAGAAGACAAGGCGGATACGGTCGCCCGCTCATAATTTTTCAGATACAGATCGGTTTCATGCAAAACATTGTCGACGATCTGAGCCAGCAAGCCTTCGTATTGGCTCTCCAGCGCCATGGACGAACGCCAATAGCCGGTCACGCCGACCGACAACAGAATAAGCGCTATGATGATGACAAAGTACAGGTATACTTTCCTGCCCAGACTTTTCCTCATCACTTGATCCCCAATGTGGAACGGTATTCCGTCGGGGACTGGCCGGTCGACTTCTTGAAAATCCGGGAAAAATGAGGATAGCTGTCATAGCCGACCTCCACCATAATATCGATGATTTTATAATGAGGGATGGCCAGCAGCTGCTTTGCTTTCTCGAGACGCTTGCGAAGCCGGTACTGCACGAAAGTTTCGTTCGTATTTTTCTTGAAAAAATGACTGAAATACGTCGGCGTGATGCCCAGCCGATCAGCAACCTTTTCCAGCGTAACGTCCTCCTCGAACAGATGGGAATCGATATAAGCGAAAGCCGCTTCCAGAATAGGAACCCGGTCGCTCCCCCGAAGCTCGGACAGCTTCTTCATCCATGCGTCGACGGAAGCTTCCATTGTTAGCCAATCTATGGTTGCGTTATCTCCGGGTTCTGGCGAAAGCGCCGGCTGAAAATGATGCACGCCCCGGGCGCTAAGCTTTCTGGCTAGCAGATTGATCCCGTCCGCCGCCCTTTGGCGAAGCTGCCGGGTGTCCGTTTCATCGGATGCCAGCTCGCTTCTCCCCTGCATGAGCAGCTCGGCGGCCCGGTCATGGTTCAGCGTCCACACCGCCTCCTCCAGCTCATCGACCCATCGCTCGAACCGGGCGAAGGACATTGTCGCCGTCCCTTGCTCGCGGAGCAGCTTGTCGAATACGGGATAAAGCTCCAGCTCCGTAACGGGCTTCAGCAAATACTCCTTAACTCCGTAAGACAGGCATTTCTGCGCATATGAAAAATCTCCGTACCCCGAAAGCACGATCACCTTGACGGGAAGCCTCTTCGCATGGATCAGCCGGCATAGCTCCAGACCGTCCATACGCGGCATGCGAATGTCGGTGATCACAATATCGGGCGGCTCCGCCTCGATACGCGCGAACGCCGCCGCACTGTCCGTAAAGGTGACAACCTCGCTGAACCGGTTATATTCGTCGATCAGCACCTTCAGACCTTTCACGATCATAGGTTCGTCATCAAGCACATAAATGCTGGGCATCTTCCTGCCTCCTCACGCAGATTCCCCTGTATTCGGGTTATGTTGTAACAAGCCCCTGGCGGGCGTACATGTCCTTCACAATTCAGCTCGATCTATTATCTTTCCGGAATCCCGGGGAAGTAAATCATCAAAAAGTGAAACGCAGCTTCAATATCGAAAGAAGGCATGAAAATTACCCGCTTGCCGGGACGAGCCCATCAAGCGGGTAAGGACCGATGCCCGGTCCATGCTTAAGTTTAGAAGGGGTGACTGCGGATAAACTGCACGATCGGCTCCGGATTCTCCAGACTGTGCGGATGATGGCCTATGCCCGGCTTCACGATAACTTGAATGCGGCCTTCCGCCTCCCGGTATAATCGCTCGAACCGTTCGCCGTTCTCGTCGTACGGCACAACCGTATCGGCGTCTCCGGCGATCAGCAGCACCGGAATATCCGCTGCCGCCAGCTTCCCCGCATGGCTCAGCGCCTTGAGGGCATGTTCTTTTGCTGCCTTCTCTTCGGTGAGTCCATACACGGCAAGGCATTCCTCCCACTGGGCGGGCGAGCCGCTGCCCGCTCCCTTGCCGCCCGGCCAGCTGCAAATATCCAGTACAGGCGCGTCGAGATACAAGGCGGACACATGCTGCGGATAGGCAGCCGCATAGTTGACCGCATACAAGCCTCCCCGGCTGAAGCCGAATAAGGACATGCGCGGGGCCAGACCGAAGACGCCCGTCACGCACTTTCTGAAGCTCTCCATGCTGCGCACCGCCGCAGGACAGCCATACATATGACTGAGCCGGCAGTAGGCGATGTGCCAGCCTTGTTCGAGCAGCGCACGATCGGCGTAGGCGAACGCATCGAAAAACTCCGCCCGCCATATCCAGGGCTTCCCGGAGGCAGGGCGCTTGGGCTCTACGACGATCGCTTCCCGTCCGCCTACATAAAAGTCGTACCGCCTATACCCGTTCCAGTCGGAGGTTTTCAGATCCGCGGGAATGGCAGCGTCTGATCCGAAGGCCGCTGCGCCCAAGATTCGCTCCCGGAGGGCGTCCGCGCGCACGAGCGCATCCGCGAGGGGCAGCGCTTCTTCAGCCTTGTTCGGATTCGTGTGGCCCACATGCTCCTTCCAGGCTGCGCCGAGCAGCCGATGACGCTCCAGCACGGCCGGGAACCACGACGCGGCATCCGGGTCGGCCGCGTAATCCGGCATCCGCTCCAGCGTCACATGGAACAGCCGGCTGAGCAGCGTCTTCGCGATGATCCAATGCCCTCGGGCATTGGGGTGAATGCCGTCTCCGTATATGTAATCCGGGTTGTCATTTCGCAGCTCCTCAAGGTCTTTGGCCAGCGGGTCATGTATATTGATGGCCGCATCGGCTTCCTGCCCGTCCGCAAGCGTCAGCACCCAGTTGGCGTACCGGCGCAGCACCCCGTTGTAGCCGGGATCGGGCGATTTCCAGCTGAAGCCTTTGTCCGTTTCCGCTCCCGCTGCCGCTTCGCCGGCGTAATCAGGATGCAGCTGCTTGGAGCGGTGATCATAGGGCGGCGGGGTGAGGACGATCACCTTCTCGGCCGTCTGCTTGCCGAGCCGGAGCGCCCGGAGCATGCCCTCCCGGTAAGCGTGGAACCGCTCCTCCGAGAACGGCTGGTAGATGCCGTCGTTCATCCCGTAGCAAAGCACGAGCCAGTCCGGCCTGCTTTCCCGCAAAGCCCGCTCCAGTCTGTCATGCACGCAGGGGCGAGGCCACGGATGCGCCGCTTCGCTCAGTCCGGATGCCGTCTCGCTGCTCACTCCGAGATTGATAAACGTCAGCCCCTGCTGCGGCAGGTGATGCAGAAAATAGGCCTCCATCAGCGCGATATACAGGCCATTGTCCGTAATGCTGTCGCCCAGAAAGACGATTCGTTTGGACTGCGGAATTTCACTGTCCGTTTGAAACAAAGTATGCATGCCTGTTTGTACCTCCTGGATCGTTCTGCGCGAATGTCTTCCTCTCTTGAAGGATTCGCGTCATACTATCTGACAGGCTTATCATACCTCGAAAAGGATAGCGTTGTAATGCGTTTATTTACGTTCAGACTGTCAATAGCAGAGATACGGCAAGCTGCCCGCCATGGAAAACGAGGCGTCCCCTTTTAGCAGGTAGCCTCGTTTCCCGAATGACAGGGTATTTGTTATAATTCGGGTTTCTCGTTTGCTCGTAGACCTGAGTCGTGACGGATGCTCCATACAAATCCTCTGCTACGATCGCAAGTCGGGAGCGGGTTGTACGGTTTTTCGCACATGTATGCCCTCTCGACCGCAAGTCGGGAGTACTTTGTACGGTTTTTCGCACATGTATGCCCTCTCGACCGCAAGTCGAGAGCACTTTGTACGGTTTTTCGCACATGTATGCCCTCTCTACCGCAAGTTGGAGCAGTTTGTACGGTTTTCCGTACTGCCCGGGGTTGGGGCTACATCCTCCAAAGGAGAAGGGCTGCTCTGAAGACAGCCCCTTTCTTCTGTCTGCCGGCTCTCGCCTTATGGAGCGTTCGGACCGACATCCGCCGCTGCCAGCGGACGAATGGCGAAGCTGGTGGAGCTTGATCTTTCGTCCGCTCCGGTATCATTGGTCGAACGCGTCTCCCCATCCATATCCGTTGTCACATAAGTATAAGATCCCTTCGCGTAATTGATAGCGGGACTTGAGGGTGACAGCTTCTGCAGGCCGCTAACCGTCGTGAACAGCGGGTTCGTATTCCAGATTTCCGCCGTCGTCCTCGACTTGTTGTTCACGGTGCTGCCGTATCCGATATTGCCCTCGAATACCGTATTTGTGGTCGCCGCCTCGTCATACAGCGTGTCGGTCGTGTTGCGCACGATGTTGTTGGCAACCCGGCTGTCCTTCGGATGATACGTTTTGCCCGAGCCGACGATGATCCCTGTCGAGCTGTCGAGGATCGTGTTGTTCACGATATGAGCGCGGTACACACGCCATTGCGCCTTCAGATCGTCAGCCGACGGATTGGACGGATAGCCGCTGGAGCCGCCGTCATAATCCCCGCTGTCGACCAGAATCGCCTTGCCGGTCAGCTTCTCCATGTAGTTGTTGTAGATTTTGTGGTCGTTCCCATAGATCCGAATGCCGTCCTGCTTTGACTCGACGCCGTCGCCGAGGAAGAAGTTGCCGTAGAAGCTGTTGCTGTGACCGTGTCTGGATGTGAGAGCTCCCTTGGAGGTTTTAAATGTGTTGTATCTGACCGTGTTGCTGCTGCTCTTCACAGATACGATCTCCGGCTCGCCGTCCGTGTTCTCGAACAAATTGTACTGAATCGTGTTATAGCCGTTCGAAAGCGAGAGGCCGGAGAGTCCCAGACGGATCGTCTCTTTGCCGTTGGTTACCCACGGACCGACATCGTGAAAATAATTGTATTCGATCGTGTCATACTGCGAAATATTGCCGTTGCCGTCCCCTTCATAGGCGATCAGCGGGGCTGTATCGGTTTTATTTCCGAAGTCGTTGCGGTCGATCCGGTTATGATGGCTGTTCGTTCCGCTGACCTGCAGCCAGATCAAATCGCCGCCGGTCGCCGCCAGCGCGAACCGGTTGCGCGTAATTCTCACGTTGTTCGAGCCGTTCAGCAGCACCGCCGTTTTGCCCGAGTTCGTAAACTTCAAGCCTTCGACGATGATGTAAGAGGAGTTCGAGATATGAAGCGCCGCTCCTCCGGATATGATCGCCTGGCCCGGATTGGCCGCCTTGATCGTAATCGGGCTGCCGGAGGTTCCGTTTTTGTTCGTTACCGTAAATGCCGACGAATTGGTGTAAGTCCCGTTCGCGAGAATGATCGTCGTGCCCGCCGTTGCACTGTTCAGCGCTGCTTGCAGCTGCGCGGAGGTAGATACCGTAGTGCCGCCGCTGCCTCCTCCGTCCTCCCCGTAAATCTCCACCTCGGTGTAGCTGTTCCACGCGTTTACGGAGTTGCCGTGGCCGACGAGGCGGACATAGCGGGCCGAACTGACATCCGGGAAGTCGAAGGTTTGCAGAGCATCGTTCAAGCTGCTGGTGACGCCGTTTTGCGCCGCTGTAAAATTCACATTATCCGTCGACGTCTGAATATCAAAGGTAAACGTTCGAGCCGTTCCGCTCTGGAAGGCCACCTTGATATAATCAAGCGACTTGTTCGAGCCGAGATCGAATTTGATCCATTGGCCGTCCCCGCTGGCCGACCACCGGGTAGAAAGATTCCCGTCCACCGTATTGGCGGGCACATTGCCGTCATCCGCGCTGGCTGTTACGGAACCCGGAGGCACAGACAATTTTACCGCCGCTGCGTCGGCAGTCCCTGGCAGTCCGGGCAGCAGCAAGCTTACCCCAAGCACAAGAGACATAGCCGTTTTCCATGATTTCATCGTTACACACCCTTCCCAGAATAATGAAAAGCCTTGCTTGAAAGCTCAATCATTCCTTCCTTGATCCTTTCTTCCCAACCGAGAATAAAGCGTTTTCAAAGGGTAGAGTGCGCACTCTGAACTCACTTATAGCCTAAAAACTTCCAAAGATAAATCATTAAAACAAGAAAAACGTCATCAAAATCTCAACTTAACTTAAAGAAGCCACAATAACGGCTCCCGAATTGCCATATTACGTCTGACCTCAACGTCCTCCGGGTCTTGCTCCAGACTTCGCCACAGGTTCACGTACTCGTTGTTTTCAAGTGCGAGACCCGCGAACAGCAGGAAGGACATGCCCGCCGGCCAAGCCTCATCATGCTCGATATCGGGCGGGTATGGCCAAGCGGTCTTGTCCAGCAGATAAGGATACAAATAATGAAGCCCCTTCCGGATTCCTCTCCCGTCCGGCAGCTCATACGTCCACAGATTGTCTTCGGGCGTGGACAGCAGGCTGCAGAGCGTCACCATATTGTCCAGAATGAAGCAGGAGTACCCGTACGGCTTCGTCCGCTTCAGCTCCAATGGAAAACTTCCATCCGCGTCCATCTGGCCGGGCAGCAGCCTATGCTTATACTGCTGCCGGCAAAAGTCCAGCATCTCTGCGTTGTCGGTGAAATAAGCGAAAGCAGCCGCCTGAACGAACCAGCAGACGCTGTGATTATTCGCCTCATTCATTTCCTCAAGCCCGTTCGGATGCGTGCTCATCCAATGCAAGTATTCGGCAAACCATTGCCGCAGACCGCCCATCATTTCATCCGTCATAGCGGCGGAGGAGCGCAAAGCAACGGCAGCCATCGGAACATCGATCAGATGCAGCGTGTCGATAATTCCGATCCCCCTGCCTTCGCTTACACCGGGGATGGCTTGGGCATACCGCAGATGAGGATTCATCCGCGTCGCGTCATCCAGAAAAAACTCCTGCAAAAACAACACCGCCTTGGCGGCATATTCCTCTTGGCCTGACAACACATAGGCGGACGCCAGCCGGGCGACATGCGTCCTCATCCGGCGCAATATCATGCGGTGGCTGTTGAAATTACCGGGATTGCTCTCGCCGTCCCGCCGGACGTAGGGCAGTCCATCAGCCGTATCCGGGTTCGGCCACCAATAATCGCCATTCGAGTAAAAATCATGCCGCGTGCCGACGCTATAAGGGGCGGCGTCATCGGTGATGTGAACGGTCGGAGCAGTCAGTGACAGCTCGGCTTGCGCTCTGATCTTCTCCTCATCAAACAAGTTTTTCCGCTGTTCTGTTTCCAGGCTCATCTTGAGCATCATCATCATCCTCTCGTTATAAAATCTGGCCGTCGGCCAAGTCATTAAAAATCTCTACGTACGTCTCCCTGCTTTCGGTGCGTGGGAGGAATGGATATGGGGTTCCAACCGCTCTTGAAGTCGTGTCCAATTGGAATTTATTCTTAAAGGTAAGGGCACGACTTCAAAGGCGGACGCTTTCGCTTTCCACCCCATATCCATTCTCTTTCTTCGACTTCGTGCTGTCCTCGACTTCTTCAAGCTCAATCCGGTCTTTGATCCAGTACACGATTCGGCAATCGTACGGCAATCCTATCCCGTAACTCTCGCTGGCCCTCGAAGCCGCTGCTCTCATGACCTTGCTGTTCTTACGGAACTCAGCGACTCTTGGACGGGCAAAAGGAGCGAAAAATGGACTGTCTGGCTCAGTAAGACATTCTCAGTTCCGCTACAAATGGAATTCGGTTGATTTCATGCGCTTAGGGTCGCTGAATGCCGTGACAACTCCGCCCCCGCACACCCTCCTTTCTGAAAAGCGTCTTTAGAAGCCGTACGTTTACCAAGATCACCTCTGCTGCCTGAGATGTTGAAAATACCGCTGCAACCGGGATCGGTCGCAGCGGCATCTGTTTCGAAGCGCTCTTGCCAGGTCAGGCAGGCCAACAGGCCAAAGCCCTCTCCTCCGCGCCACCCGGCTGTCCACAGCGCCGCCAGCACACAAGCTGCACCGCCGGCCCGAACAGCTCGGTTATCGCGCGCGAGTCTCCTACCTGTCTAATTGTCCGGGCAGCCCGTACAACCGCCATGGCTTGAGACCGCCGAACGGCCGAACAGGCCGGCCCGGCGCGTCTACCGGAGCCATGCGAAGCTCCGGCAGCGCCTCGCCCTGGAATAGGACGGCTTCCTCGCCCTTGTCCAGCTCCAGCCGCACCGGCTCGCCGCTCGTCCGCAGCTCGGCGCTGAACGCTTCCCCCTCGCGGCCCGGGATGGTCCAGCGGACCGTGCCGCTCCAGCCGGTCCTCACCAGACACGGCTCGCCGGCAAGGCTCCTCACCCGAATCCACCGGGTAGCGCCATCCTGCCGCACCGCGCTGACCAGAAACGCCCCTTCCGCTCGCAGGTCGTGGAAAGCCGCGTCGCGCCAATTCTCCGGGATGGCCGGGAACACCCGGATCGTACCGCCCCAGCTCTGCAGCAGCATGTCGTTCACCGACTCCGCTGCGGCCAGCGGGGTTTCGATGACCGGCCCCGCTTCCTTGTACATCGTGTTCGGCTTGACGATATGCATCAGCGCCTTCAAGTACCTCACTGCCTCGTCCCCACGGCCGAGCGTAGCGGCGATCGACGCGGCCCCCGTCAGACTGAAGCCTCTCAGGTCGCCTTCCTTGCAGATCCAGTGCTCCAGCGACTTTTCGATCAGAGCCCGGTCTTGCTCGTCGTCGCAGCCGATCAGATGCAGCGGGAACACGGCGAGCAGATGGCTGAAATGCCGGTGTCCGTACGCCAGCGGAGTATCGTGCCCGATCATAAAGCCGGTTTCGTCCACCGGCAGCGGAGCCAGGCGGTCCAGAATGTTCCGCCAGCTTGCCTCCAGCGGGTCTTGCTCCCCAAGCCGCTCCGCGGAAGCCAGCAGCGTTTCGCAGCCCCAGCGCAGCAGCGCCAGATCGTAATGGCAATCACTGACTTTGGTCTTCATGAAAGAGCCGTACTCCGGCGAGATGGTAGGCGGCAGATGCAGCCGGCCGTCCTCTCCCTCCTGCAGCAGATGGATATAGTAGTTGATAGTCCGGCGCAAAAGCGGATACAGCAAGCCGCGAAGCAGCTCTTCGTCCATCGAATAGCGGTACTGGCGCCACAGATTATGGCACACCCAGGCCAGGTTGCCAACCTCGTCGTCCACTTCGGCATGCAGGTCGAAGCTGCAGCTGCGGCCGAGACCGGACGAATCATGCCGGTACGGTTCCCGTACATTCAAAACAAGCTGCTGCTGGCCGGCTTCGAGCGCCTGGACGAGCGATTCGCCCATCTCCAGCCGATTCGAGGTGTAGACAGGCGAATAGCTCATCTGCACGTTCATATTGAACCAAACGCCGGCCCATGGCGTAGGAGCCAGCCACGGTCCCTGATTATCGATCAGCGGCTTGCCCGGACGGGTAGCCGAAGCCAGCTTGTACATCTGAATCCAGTAGAAGCTCTCCAGCTGTCCGTCGGGAATCGATATAAAGCTTTGCCGGTAATACCGGTGCCACCAGGCGCGGTGAGCGTCCACCCAGTCGCCAAAGCCCGTGGCCGCCGCTTGGCTTACGGCGTTTACGGCCTGTTCCCGAGCGGCATCGCCACAGCCTTGAGCTACCGACAAATAACAGACGCTGCGCGAGTCGGACAGCCTTACTTCGCAGCTGGCGGTGACGCAGCCTTCGTCCGTCTGATACCGCTGGACGGTAACGGTCACCTCCCCCTCCGCCGTCCTGAGAACTTCCGCTTCGGGGATAAACTGGTTCAGATTAATGCCGTCGGCATTGATCAGCACCGGGTCCGTCTCGCTGCGGGCATACCATGTCAGCCTCCGGCCCCGCTCGCCCTCCGAGCATTCCACTTCTACCGCAAGCACTTCTTCTTCACTATGGACAAAAGCCCGCAGCTTTACCTCGCCGCGGGTTGTGGTCAGCAAACCTCTGACCTCGGCGTTCCATAAATCCAGCCGAAGCCGGGTCGGATGATAAATCATCCCTTCGAGCTCCAAGTCCAGCTCGCCGATCGGCACACGCGGCGGAAAGCCCGGACGGTCCGTCCGGGTTGCGGTGACATCGGTTCTTCCCGTGATGAAACGCAGCACATGCCGCTTCTTGGCATTCTCTTCCCCATAGATCATCGCGCCTATCGAGCCGTTGCCGAGAAAGACGCCTTCATCCCAATGGACCGGCTTGACGACCCATTCCATATCGTTCGGGGCCAAAAATTGCGCCCAGTCCAGCTCCAGCCGGATTTCCCCGGCATTCGTGCCTGCCATGGCTTCGCATTCCTCCTTATCCTTTGATGGCTCCGATCAGGGCGCCTTTCACAAAATATTTCTGCAGGAACGGGTACACCAGCAAAATCGGCACCGTCGCCACGACGATCGTCGCATACTTTAAGGTAACCGTCAGCATCGCGACATCCCCGTCCGAAGCCCCGACAGCCATGGTGCTGGCTTCGCCTTGCAGCAAAATCTCCCGCAAAATGAGCTGAAGCGGATACATCGAGCGGTCCTGCAGGAAGATCAGTGCGTGGAACCAGGAATTCCAATGGCTCACCCCATAATACAGCAGCATGACGGCGATGACGGGCATCGACAGCGGCAGGATAATCCGGAAAAGGATGACGAAATCATTGGCCCCGTCCATCTTGGCCGACTCCTCGAGCGCATCGGGAATCGATTCGAACGCCGTCCTCATCAGAATCAGGTTGAACGTATTAATCGCCTGCGGAATAATAAGCGCCCACAGCGTATTGGCGAGTCCTACTCCTTTGACTGTCAGGTAAAAAGGAATCAGCCCGCCGCTGAAAAACATCGTGAACACGATCATAAGCATGATCGGCTTGCGGTACTTCAAGCTTTTGCGCGACAAGGAGTACGCTCCAAGCGCGGTCAGCAAAATATTGAGCGCCAGGCCCACGATGACGACGAAAAAGGTGTTGCCGTAGCCTTTCAGTATCATCGGATTGGCGAAAACGCTGGTGTAAGCGTCCAGCGAGAAGCCCAGCGGCTTCAGCAAAATGCCGTTGAACGCCATAAGCTGATCCGCCTCGCTGAGCGAAGCAAAGATGACATAAATGATCGGATACACCGTCGCAATCATCAGAAGCGTCAGTAAAAGTCCATTCGTCCAATCAAAGGTTCTCTCCAGAAATGTCGGTCGGTTCATGATGGCTCCTCCTTCCTACCAAAGACTCGTATCGTTTAATCGGCGGCTCAGCCAGTTGGAAAATACGAGCAGCGTGAAGTTCACGGCCGAGTTGAATAATCCGACTGCGGAGCTGAAGCTGTAGTTGAAATCCTGAAGCCCTACCCTGTACACGTAGGAAGACACAACGTCTGCCGTTTCGTACGTGCCGGGATTGTACAGCAGGATGATTTTTTCGAAGCCAACATTCATCATTCTTCCCATCTCAAGAATCAGCAGGATCACGATCGTCGGCATGATGCCGGGAATCGTCACATTCAGCATCTGCTTCCAGCGTCCTGCCCCGTCCATCCGGGCCGCTTCATATTGCTCCGGATCTATGCCGGTCAATGCAGCCAGATAGATGATCGTTCCCCAGCCGATATGCTGCCAGATGCCGGACGATACATACACCGTACGGAACAGCTCAGGGTCCAGCAGGAAGGTGGATCGCTCGAAGCCCATCCAGACGAGCAGGTCGTTGATCACGCCTTCGCTGGAAGTAAAGTCCTTGATAATCCCGCAGATGACGACCAGCGAGATAAAGTGTGGCATATACGTAACCGTTTGTACCGTGCGCTTAAAGATGGAGTGCTTCACCTCATTAAGCAGCAATGCGAGCAAAATCGGAGCCGGAAACCCGAAGATCAGCTCGTAGAAGCTGATGAGTATCGTGTTTTTGATCGTCCGCCAAAAATATGGACCGGTAAAAAACGTGTTAAAATGCTCGAAGCCTACCCAATCGCTGCCCAAAATGCCGAGCCGCGGCGAAAAATCCTTGAAGGCAATGATCGCCCCATACATGGGAGCGTAGTGAAAAACCACATAATACAGCAGTACGGGAAGCAGCATCACATACAGCAGCTTATTTTTCCGAATATCGAGCAGCAACCCAAGCTTTGTCCGCTTCTTCTCTATGAGCACCGGTGTCGCTTCTTGATTGATTGCGGTCATGTTCTCTCCACTCCATCCTTCCCGGCTCCCGGGAGAACGCGCCGGCCGCCCGGGCAGACACGTTCTCGGCAGGAAGCCGTCTCATAGGGTTTTACCGCTTGTTGTAACGGTCGTAAGCATTCTGATAAATTTGGGCTACCTTGTCGCTGCCCATTTCTTTGATGCGCTTCACATACTCGTCGAACTTGTCGAGCGGCTCTTTGCCCATAACAAACTTCACGAACATTTCTTCTTTATAGCTGGTGATGGCCGTGTTCATCTTGGCCACTTCCTTGCTTTCCTCTACGGTCGGGGTAATGAACGGCGGAAGCAGATGTTTGGCTGCATCCGTTTGCTCCCAAATCTTGATCGCTTCGTCCTGCTCCTTGTACGTATTGAAGCTCTTGCGGGAATCGCCCGGGAACGGACCGTTAGGTTTTGTATACTGGGTGACCATTTGCTGCAGATTGTATTTCGGGTCCTTCGTGATTTTATCCGTGAAGGTCGGCTTGCCGTCCTTGATCGTGTAGCTTTCCCCTTCGATCCCGAAGTTGAACAGCAGGCTGCCTTTCTCGCTGTACGCGTAGTCCAGCCATTTTACAGCCAGCTCCGGATTTTTGGCTGCCGTCGTTACCCCTTTGCTGGCAGCCGGATTGAACTTGAAGTCCCGCTGGCCGATAAAGGCGCGTTCGCCCTTCTTCAGCGTCGGATATGGAGCGGCTACCAGTTGGAACTTAGGATCCTGCTTTTTGCCCGAATCCGTCCAGCGGCCCATCCCGCCGCTCAGCAGACCGACCGTTGCGCCCGAAGCATTGCCCAGAATCTTATTGTCCAGCGCCTTGGAATCCGTATTGAGCGCAAAATCCTTGTCGAGCAAACCTTCCGCGTACCACTGGCGAAGCAAAGTGAGCGCTTCCTTGAACTGCGGATCTACCGGACCGTACTTCACCTTGCCCTGATCATCGATATAATAACGGTTGGCCGTGCGGAACGCTCCGATGAACGCATCCCGAATATCGAGCTCGCTCGGCGTATACTGCGCCGTAAGAGGAGCGGTAGCGCCTTTCTTTTCCTTAAACGCTTTCAATACCGTGTACCATTCGTCGATCGTCGTCGGCACCGGCAGGCCCAGCTCATCCAGCCAGTCCTTGCGGATCATCGGACCGCGGAAGACAAGTCCGTTATCCGGACGAATCATCGGGAATACATAATATTTACCGCTGTCCGTCTTCAGCATCTTGTCCAGCTCTTTGTCCTGCTGCAGCATTTTCTTCAGATTCGGAGCATGCTTGTCGATCAGATCGTTCAGCGGAAGCAGGACTTTATCGGCCATCGCCTTCTCCGGCCCGCCCGGATAGGAATTGTTCCAATCGTATTCGATCACATCGGTCAGATTGTTGGAAGCGATCAGCAGGTTGAACTGCTCCTTGGACTGGCCGTCCGCCGGATGCGAATATTTAACCTTGATGCCGGTATCTTTCTCCAGCTGCTTGCCGAACGGCGAATCGGCCAGATTCGGCACAAATGTCGTCAGGTTAGAATTGATCTGCTCCCAGGAAGTAATCGTCTCCGTGGTGCTCACCGGATACTTGCCGGCTTCTGCCGCCGGGGTAGGCGTTGTCGGCGCCGGTGCTGTCGCGCCTCCCTCCTTCGTGCTTGAGCAAGCCGCCAGCAGGCTTGTCGATGCCAGTACGATAGAAACGGCAACTCCGACCGACTTCTTCTTCATTTGTTTCTTCATGTCAATCCCCCTCAAATATGAATGCTCTGCTTGATGATGTGCGTACACCGCTGCTGCTGTGTACCATGACGTTATTATGGACCTGAATGACGCGCTTTGAATATCATCAAAAACCGAAAATCGTCTGTAAAATCGGAAATACGCCTATCTAAAATCCGCATTGGGGCTGTAAAAAGCAAATATGCGCGCTATTCAACAGCAAAAGCCGCACAGGGCGGCTTTGGATGGATGGTCTGTCTCATTGAATGCCCTTGTACTTGCCGGGCGTAATTCCTTCATACTTCTTGAAAATCCGGTTGAAGGTGTTGATATCCGCATAACCTACGCGCCTCGCGATCTCCGAGATGGAGCAGGATTGCGCGGACAGCAGCCGCTTGGCTTCCTCCAGACGCGTTTTGTTGATGAATTCCAGCAGCGCCTCGCCGGTCTGCGCTTTGAACTGCTTGGACAGGTAGGAGGGAGTCAGATTGAACGTCTCTCCGATCATCGTGATATTCAAGCTCTCGGAGCTGTAATGCTCCTTCACATAAGCCATCACCTGCTGGCTCAGCTGATTATGATCCTGCTTGCGGTCCTCCTGGATGGACTGGCATACCTGCTGCAGCACCTCGGCGATCTGGACCCTCATCTCCTTGATCGTCTCGCAGGCGGTCAGCCGGTCAACGGGGTTGTCCCGCTCCATCCACTCCCGTTTGTGGCCGGTGCCTATCTCATCCATCGTCTTGAGCATCGTGCTGATCAGATCGAACATCAGGCATTTGGCCAGCGGGACGGACAAGGAAGCGCCCGACACGTTGATCTCCACGATCTCGTCGACCATCGCCTTCGACTTCTCGTAATCCCCGGTCTTGACGAAATTGATCAGCTGCTGCTCCACATGCAGCGGATAATAATAGCTGATCGATTCGGAAGCGGTCCCTGCCCCGGTCTGAGGCAAATCGTCATAGCTGATAATTTCGCCGCTGCCCATGACAAGCCGGTATTCCAAAGCTGCAAGCGATTCCTGATAAGCCGGGGAAATTCCCTCCAGCTCCTCATGGATGCCGCTGACCGCGACGGTCAGATGGACGTGGAAATGATCCAGCACGAACGACTGAATCTGCCCTGCGATCCGGCTTAGCTCGCCCCGCTCCGGTTCTTCCTTGAAGTTGACGATGCATACCTGCAAATCGTCCATCTCCGTAGCGAAGCCCTGATGCCGCTCGCCCGCCACTTCCTCCGCCACATTCATGATGATGAAGTGAACAAGCTTCACCTTCTGCGGGTCCATCAAGGAAGAGGATTCGAACTTGCCGTAATGCTCGACATTGAAGAGCAGCACCGCAAATCGATTGGACGCCAGCCGGATGTTATGAGCCGCCAGCGATTCGTGGACCGGCACATTATGCTCCAGTCTTCCCTTGATCAATCCTTGCAGAAAATGCGACCGGATTGCATCCCGGTGCTGCTCCAGCCGCTGCCCGATCTTCTCCTTCTCGGCAAACGTATTGTTCAGGGCGGTTTCCAGGAAGCCGTATTCATTAGACCCTTCCGGGAACGACATGCCCGAACGGGTGGACAAACTGCGGATCAGCATGCTGATCGGATTATAATTGCGCCGCATAAACAAGAAGGTGACAACTCCTCCGAAGAGCAGACTGAGCACCAGACTGATGAAAATCAGCTTCTTCACATACTTCATTTTCTCGCCGAACAACTCTGCGGGCATCGTAAATATATATTTCCAGCCGGTGTTCGCGGAGGTCGTATACGATACGGCCATCTCTTCACCCGCAATATCTCCGTAGAATACGCCGCTTTCGGCGGCCAGCTTGTCCTCCACAAGAATGTCGGGCGTACGGTCGAATGCGGTGGAAGCAACCAGTCGATACTGCCGGTCCAGCACGGCAACGGAAGATTGATGAGCCGGGCTGATATTCTCCAGCAGCTTCTTATCCTTGATAATAAAGAGAATAACGGCTCCAGGCTGATCCTGATTGGCAAGAATCATCGACTTCGCATACATCACGGCCTTGACAGGCGGCTGTCCGTTCTCCAGCAGCGTCACCGGCATATATTCCTGTATATATCTTCGGTCAAAAAAAGCTTTCCATTCCTCATAGCTCGTATCTTCCCGCTCGCGGACCGCCTCGTACAATGCACGGCTGTTGATATGATCCCGGGTCGATACGACAGTATCGCTGTTTTTGTAGTATACATAGATTTGCTCGATGTAGTCATTGGCCATCTTGTACAAACGAAGATCACTGGCAATCCCCATAATCTCATAATGATCATTATCGGTGAACGGCTTGGACGCCGTCAGAAAGCTGGCAAGCGGCTTGCTCAGCGCCATCTCGACGCTCAGCCGCTCGATGCCTCCCAGATTGCTGTCGATCGCCTGCTCCATCTGCTGGAGCAGCGATTCGTTGGCCCGGTTGACTTCCGACTCAACCACATGCCAGGTGGCTGTGTATATAACGCCACTGATCATAATCGGGACAAGCAGCACGGAAATATAGGAGATGAGCCAGTTGACGATGACGCTGTGTCTGTTGAAGCGGATTTTCCCAAGACCCATAGCCTCGACCCCCGTGTCTCTATTTTTCAAACTGCTCCTTTATTATACCTAAATGTAAGTGGGTGAACAGATTATTTTCCCGCTTTGGCTTTATCGGCAAGTGTTGTCTCTCTACGCAATAACAGGGAAGACTGTCCATACGGACAGCCATCCCTGTATCGTTTAACCGGACTGGTCCAGCTTCAGCATCCGCATGATGAGGGTTACCGCTTCCGCGCGGGTAGCCGTATCCTGAGGTGCGAAGCGGTTATTCTCCTTGCCTTGGACAAGTCCGAGCTCTACTGCATAGGCGACGGAAGCGCTTGCCCAGCCCGGAATATCCGCTTCGTCGCGGAAGGACTGCGGCGCCGCGGAAGCCGCGGCTTCCAGCTTCAGCGCCCGCAGCAGCATCGTGACCATCTCCGCGCGGTTGATCTCCCTGTGCGGACGCAGCGTGTTGTCGTCATAGCCTTGCAGAATACCGGCCTTGACCGCAGCTGCCAGCTCCGCCGCAGCCCAGCTCGGAATGTCCGACTGGTCGGCAAAATCAGTTTCGAGCTGGCCTGCCGCAAGCTTCAGCGTACGGACGAGCATGGCGGCGAACTGCAGCCGCGTCATCGGCTCCTCCGGCTTGAAGCTGCCGTCCGGGAAGCCTTGCACTATCCCGAGCTTGGCGGCCTCGGCGATCATGTCTCCCGCCCAGTGTCCGGCAGCATCGGCGAACTGGACCGGCTTCACGGATGGGGCCGGTACGCTCGGAGCCGGTTCGGCCGGCTTGGACGGCGCTGGCGCTGGCGTTACGGGCGCAGGCACCGGTGCGGGCGCCGGAGTAGGCGCTGGCGGTCCGCCGCCGGAGCCCCCGTCATCGCCAGAACCGTTGTCCGGAACTGTCGGCGGATCTACGGTAACGGTCACATTCGCCGTCGCGCTGAAGTTGTTATAGGTGGCGACCACGACCGTAGTTCCCTTGGCCACACCTGTCAGGACGCCCTGAGCGTTCACCGTCGCGATCTCCGGCTGGGCGGTGAAGAAGGTCGCGCCCGTCAGCGGCTTGGGATTGCCCTGGTACACGGCCTGCACAACGGCGCCGACTTTTGCGTTCACTTTCAGGCTGTACGCGGACGGGGCGAATTCGATCCGGTCCAGCGGCATTCCAGGCTCCGATGGATTTCCGGAATCCTGTTCCTTTTTTATGGAGATCGTGTATGTCTTGCTTTTCCCCGAAGCCTCAGTCACTTCAACCCGAATGACGCTGCCTCCTGGCGCGATAGCCAGCACTTGACTCGGCTTGCCGCTTGCTACCTGATGACTGCCTGCGCCATCCACGCTCACCATGATCTGGGAAGACCCGCTCAGAGCGGTTGGCACGACGCGCAGATCCGTTACGCCGGACGGGACAAGCACATGATAATAAGTGGCGTTGGGCAAGAAATCCGGAACGAGCTGACTGCCGGGCTGCAGCGTCAGCGCGCTTAGTCCGGGCGTCTCCTCCTGTGCCGGCGAGCCGGCATTTGGACCTACGTCCGTGCTCGTCAGCGGTTTTCTCACAGGAGCCGTCTGCCGGTTGTATTCATCGGCGCCCGCATCCGGCGTGCCGTACCGGTATTGGCCGTCCATATCCTCTTGAGGCAGGAATGGTGCCTTCGAGGCGTCGATCGCCGGACTTCCGGCGGATAAGCGGATAAGACCGTCGGCGCTGCGGACGAACAACAGCGGCAGTTTGGCGATGGCGGAAGCCGGAACCCGGGAAGCATCGCTGATATTGGTCGGATTCGCAATTCCGTCCACCAGGTTGCCGACGTAGATCTGGCGCTCGTTCGCCGGTACATTTTGCTCAGCCGACGTTTCATTGAATATCGTACCCGCGTTGCTGAATACGACGTTGTTGTAGATTTTCGTCCCGACGGGCTGATACGTTCTGCCGCCGAAGCTGAAGCCTGCGGTGTTATTGCCAACATTGACCATCGTGTTGTTGAAAATCTCGACGTTATATTGTCTCCAGTGGCCGCGCAAAATCTCCGTCTGCTTGTCGGGCGGGAGCGTATTCAGCACCGCCGTCTGCTCGGAAGCGCCTTCCATCCAGCGAACCGTCGGATTCGTTCCTCCGTCCGGTCCGGCATCATGGGTGCCGCCGTCGAGCCGGATGACATTCGTCGTCAAACCTTCCATGTAGTTGTTGTAGATTTTATGCCCGTTCCCGTAGATGCGGAAGCCGCTGAAGCCCGCCGTTTTCCCGTCTCCAAATATGAAGTTGCCATAGAAGCTGTTGCGGTGGCCGTGACGGGCGACGATCCCGCCGTACGAATTGCGGATCGTATTGTAGCGGATAATGTTATCGCTGCTTTTCACCGAAATAATCTCGTCTTCGGCATTCAGATCCTCGAACAGATTGTGCTGGATGGTCACATGACCGGAAGCCAGCGACAATCCCGACAGTCCGAGACGAATAACCTCCAGGCCGTTTGTAACCCGCGGTCCGATATCATGGAAATAGTTGTATTCGATCACATCGTATTCCGAGACGTTATGGCCGCTTTGTCCGTCATAGATGACCGTGGCCCCAAAGCCTTTCTTATGCCCGATGTCATTGTAAGCTATCCGGTTATGGCTGCCGATTCCCTCGACCCGGAGAAAATGACGATGCGTGCCGTTGTCCGTCACCAGCGTCGGATTTGTATGCGGAGTATCTCCCGTATATACCGGAAGCTCCGGGTTGTAGCGGTCTCCGCCGCCGATCCGGCAGCTGCCCTCCACACCGGTCAGGCACCAGACCTGGCCGACCCCGTTAGGGGCGTTGAACCGGTAAGGCTGGCCCGTCTCGTCAAGCGCAAACTTGTTTCTCAGCACGGAAATATTGCTGGAATTGTACAGCTGAAGCCCCGGGTGCACCTGCTGATTCGGCAGCTGCGCCTTCGGCACAGTCAGGGATGCCGGATCGTCCGCACGCAGGATGGACGCTATCGCCTCATCCATGCCTCTGTAATCGAGGCCGACGGTTCCGATGCCGCTGTTGAAAACGAGTCCGGACACTTCCACATATTTCGCGCCTTCGATGTGCAGGAAGCTGTTGCCCTGGATGACCGCTTGGCCTTGCTCTTCGGCCATAATGCGGATCGGCTGCGCCACGGTCCCCTGCTTGTTCTTGAGCACAAACGGTCCGTTCTGCTCATAAGTACCGCTCGCCAGCCGGATATCCTGACCTGGCTTCGCCCGATCCAGCGCCGCCTGCAGCCCGGCCGCCGTAGAGACGCGGACGATCTCCGCTACCGGAGCCGGTCCTTCCGGCACATCTCCCGCCTTGGGAGGTCCGGTCGGCTCTTCGGGCTCAACGATCACCGGCGGCGTGCCGGTATACAGCGCGAGCTCCGTCAGGCTGTTCCAGCCGCCCGAGCTGCCGGAGGCTGTGTTGCCGTAGCCGACCATCCGCACATACCGTTTGGACGCCGGCTTCTCCAGCACATAAGGCTGCAGAACAGAGTCGGTAGAGAGCAAAGTCCGGCTGTTGCGTTTGGCCAAGAGAACGGTGCTGGCCGCAAATGCCGGATCGTCCGACTCCAAAATTTCGAAGGTCGAAAGCCGCTCCTTCGCGTTCAGGAACGCGATCTTCACATAAGTCGCGGCAAGCGGCTGGCCGAGATCGAACTGCAGCCACTGTCCTTGCCCCGATGCCGACCAGCGGCTCTCCGGATCTTCCCAGTTGCCGTCGACCACATTGGCCGGGACATAGGTCGTATTCGGCTGGAAGGAGCTGGCCGTCACCGAGCCGGCGTTCAAGCCGATCTTGCCGTCCGAAGCGATATCCAGGCTGCGGATGATCTCGACTTCATATATATTTGATGCGCTGCCGTTCGACAGCTCGGCCTTCAGCTTGTTGACGCCCGGTACGAGCGGCACCTGTGTCGGGTCCGCTATCGGCGCATTGGCTTGAAGGTAATGGGTCAGCGTCAGATTGACCGTGGTACCTCCGTTTGCTTGTGCGACGACTCGGACCTTGTCAGCCTCGTGAGGAACTGACGCTTTATAGCCGGTTGTCTCGCTCGGCAGGAAGCCGGGAAGCACGTTTTGAGCGCCGTTCCAAATCTCAAGCGTCGTCAGCTGCACGCCGGGGAGTTTCTCGGCAAAGGTAAAATAGGATCCATTCTGCAAGGTTACATTAGCCGCATAATACGCTTCCCCGCCGATCGTCGTCTCCGTCAGCGGTACAGATGTTGCCTGGCTGAAGCTGCTGTCCCCGCTCGTCAGCAAAACGCCGCCAAGCGGAATAACGCTCGCCGGAATCGCCGCCTGCACGGTACCCGTATTGCCGGTATTTTGCACCTTCCAGGTGCGGGCAAGCCGCTTGAACTCGCTGCCGTGAGGAATAGCCTGCTCCGTGCTGCCGTTATCGCCCCAGAGCAAATACTGCTTATCCGCCAGAGGCTGGACAGCTGTAATCAGGACCTGTTCGGCGGCAGCGCCCTGGCTGCTCCGGCTTTGCTGGACGTTAAGCGCCCCCTCTTGATCCCGCGCAATTCCGGCAATTCGGTTGCCGTAACCGGCATGGGCCGCGGCATTCCATACAACCTCCGGAGAAGGACCGGCGGACAAATAATCGCCTTCCTTCAGCGTAGTGCCGAATTTGACAGCCAGATACGTTTCTACTTGTCGCTTCTCGCTTATTGTAAGCGCATTCGTGAACAGGATCAGCTCGCCCATGTAACCGTCGAAGCCCGAACCTCCTCCTGCCGCCGAACCGAGCGAAGCGGCCGTATTTCCTTTGCCCTTCATCGGGCTGCGGGTCGAAGTCGTCTGTGCCGCCGTCTTCCCGTCTCCGCTGATCGACTGATAGACGATGGAGCCGACCGTCGGCGGAGCATCAAAATGAAGCCCCCACACGTTGTATTCCTTCGGCGCCATCGCGTCTCCCGCAGTCAGCCGCGTTGAAGTAGGGCCTACGTCCCACAGCACATTACCCTTGCCTGCAGAAGCGCCTGTCGTATGCGGCAGATGCACGCCCATACTGCCTGACACCAGCGGCTGGTTAAACACCGAGGAGTTGGCCATCTGGTTCGCTCCACCTGCGGCTGTGAACAAGCTGGCATGGCTGACATCTTCATTGTCGGCAAACAAACCGTCCGCATCCTGCAGCAGACTTCCCCCGCTGCGGATAAATTTGACAGCCGGCTGTCCATTTAGACCGGCGTGGGCCGGCACATATGTAGGCTTAGGCCTGGGCGCGCCCGTTCCGACCGTTCCGTCGTTTTTAAAGTCGTTGCCGTTCGGACTGCTGTCCTTCCACACGGCGATGCTGCCGCCCTCCAGCGTAAAGCTGGCCGGATCTGCCTTCAGCCACAGCCTCAGTCCGTCCGCTCCCACGCCTCCCGGCGTTCCCTCGGCAGCTTTCGCGGCCGGAGGAACTGCGGATACTCCGCCCAGCGCAAGCGTCAGCGCAAGTCCGACGTGAGCTGCCTGGGACAAGAACTTCCTTCTTCTTCCTGGCTTCAACTTCCCGTCACCTCTCCCCTTCATTCCTGCTTTTACTTGCCTATGAAGCGTTTTCAATTTTCTTAGAGTCGGCCTCTCCCCTTAGTTATATAGCAAGGCTTGGGCTGCTGAATATCTCCAAAAATCAAACAAACCCTTAAAAAGGGCCAGTAGCGAATCATTATTTTCTAAAATTCGTCTGCAATTTCGGCAATTTAGCTGAAAAGCAAGTAAAAGGATGAGTGCCTGACGGAGAGAACAGTGGTGTTCGAAAATTATGCTAATGAGCCCACGGACTTCTACTCTTATTCATGAACAAAGCCCGCCCCGTTCGCTAACGCGACGGCGGCGGGCTTCAGCCGGGTTCTCTATAACAGCGCTTTCAGCTTGCAGACCGCTTCGACGAAATAGTAATCGCCATAGATCAGCGCGCCGTTAAACACGGTATATCTGGATGCGGGATCGCTATGGAAGGCCGAGGTGCCGCCGGTGAGCAGGCATTCGTCCGACTGGTCCCAAACCGCGCAGCGCTCGGACAGCGCCCGCAGGATGGCGATCGCGGATTCCAGGTACAACGCCCGCTCCGCCTCCGGCACAGCCTTGGCGATCTCGATCAAGCCGCAGGCCGTAATCGCTCCCGCGCTGCTGTCGATCAGATCGGAGTCAGCCGGCTGCCGGTAGTCGCAGGCCGGCACATACCCGCCGAGCGCCAGGCAGGAAAGCGTGTAGTGAGCGATGCGCTTGGCCGTCTGCAAATATTCGGTCTTCTGCGTCCAGTGATACGCCTGCGCGAAGCCGTAGACAGCCCAGCTTTGCCCTCTCGACCAGGAGGACCCGCTTTCGTACCCTTGTCCCCGTGGAATTTCCGCCACTTCGCCAGTTTCTTCGTCGAAGACGACGATGTGATGGACTGACCCGTCTTCGCGAACGAAGTGCTCCGCCGTCTTGTCCGCATGCATAACGCCGATATGCTTGAAGCGGGCATCGCGGCTCTGCTCGGAGGCCCAGAACAGGAGCGGAATATTCATCATGCAGTCGATGATGGCCCAGCCCGGATTATCTCCGTTCCAAGCGCGTATATAACCTCCCGCCAGATTGCCCCGGGCGGACAGCACATTGGCAGCCAGCATCGCTCTGCGCCGGGCCTGGTCGTCCCCGGTCAGCTCGTAATTCATCACGCTGGATAACAGCCACATGAAGCCGACGTCGTGATGCAGTTCATCGTAGCCGTACAGCACCTGGTCCATTTTCAATTCGATGCTTCGGGCATATTCCTTGTACTTCTCTTCCTTGGTTTCCCTGTACATCTGCCACAATATGCCCGTCCAGAACGTATTCGTCCACCAGCCGGCGTCATCCTGGCAATCGTCGTAAACCCCATTTTTCGTCGTGTACGGCATGCCGTCCTGGATGCGGTCCGAGGTAACGGA
Source organism: Paenibacillus sp. cl123 (assembly GCF_900101595.1). GTDB lineage: Bacteria > Bacillota > Bacilli > Paenibacillales > NBRC-103111 > Paenibacillus_G. Next base: position 33,029 of record NZ_FMYY01000010.1, on the reverse strand, counting down.
TAATTTGGCCGCTATGCGGTCCCAGGTGTGCAAAATAAACTCCTGATGGGCGTGCAAGGCTTCCTTCATTTCTTGATTCCTCCTACAGGTATAGTGAACTGGCTGACAGTCGAAGCGTTTATGCCTATGTCCACTATAAAGAAATCGGAAGCGCGCCCATATCGTGCAACTTGCGGATTACCTTGCAAATCTTGCTATCCGGTCAGGCGAAATATGCTATACTGGTCACGCATTCATTTTCGAGCCGGGAGGTGCGTCATGAGAGTAAACTTGGCTTCTATCGAATTGGCTAACGGCGCCTTCAGCTACTCCCACGCCGTCACGCACAGCCCTCACGATAACCAGCACCAGATGTATCTGCTGAGCTGCTACGAGATTTATTATCTAATATCGGGCAGTGTTGTCTATCAGGTGGAAAATCAGACCTATACCCTCAGTCCGGGCGATTTGCTGATCATCAACAACAAGGAAATCCATCGGCCCTACTTTACTTCCGATACAAGCTACGAGCGCATCCTTATTTTCTTCACTCCCGAATTTTGCAGCCATTATAACAGGGACAGCTCCCCGATTCTGCAATATTTCGAACGCAAAAAGCCGGGCAGCTTCAATCTGCTGCCCGGCAAGCTGGTGGAGCAGGAGCAACTGGCCCGCTATTTCACCGAGATCGAGGAGCATCACCGCAGCGGGCAGCCTATGAGCAGCCTCGAGATCGAACTGACCTTCATCCGTCTGCTTATTCAGCTTAACCGGATCATCGGCTCCCATCTCCATACCTTTGCCTTTGAAGGCGACTACGATGCCAAGATCGAGCTGATCATCGCTTATCTGAACGATAATCTGCATCGGCCGCTGACCCTTCAGGACATTGAGAGCAACTTTTTTATAAGCAGGTATCATTTCTCTCATCTGTTCAAGCGCATCACCGGGTACAGCTTCAAGCAGTATATGATCCATAAGCGGATCGCCAAAGCCGCCGAGCTATTGAAGCTTTCCGTCCCGCCGTCGGAGGTTTGCCGAAGGACCGGCTTCGAGGATTACTCCAACTTCTACAAGGCGTTCAAAAAAATTACCGGCGTCTCGCCCGCCAATTATTCTTGAATACTTTCCCGCATTCTTTCATGTCCCTGCTTTTGGTGCGCGGGAGAAATGGATATGCGATCCCCGCCGGCAGCCGAATCGTCATCGTCGTTCCTTGCCCAAGTACGCTTGCTGCGCCGATATCCCCGCCGTGCCTGGTCACGATCCACCTGGCAATGGCCAGGCCCAGCCCGGTTCCTCCGCTGCTGCGGCTCCGCGACTTGTCTGCGCGATAGAACCGGTCGAAAATATGCGGCAAATCCTCGGCGGCGATACCCGCACCCGTATCTTGAACGACCAGCTCGGCATGGGGCCCGGTCCGGCGGGCTGCAATCCGAACCGTTCCATTCCCGGAAGTAAACTTCATGCTGTTGTCGAGCAGGATCACCAGCAGCTGATGAAGCCGTTCGCGGTCGCCAATCAGCTCAAGACCGTTTTCCGCCTGTATCTCAAGCTTTTGCTGCTTCAGCTCGGCGATCGGCTCGAACTTCTGCGTCACCTCGCGGACCACCTCTTCCAGCAGTAACGGCTTCAAAAGAAGCTCCTCCTGATCGGAATCGGCTCTCGCCAGCGTCAGCAGCTGATCCGTCAGTCTGCCCATTCGCTTGGCTTCCGCAAGCACCATGGAGAGCGGCTCGCTCATCTCCATGACGGACCGGTCCGGATGGCGGAATACAAGCTCGGCATTCGCCTGAATGATCGATAACGGCATCCGCACCTCATGCGAAGCGTCGGCGACGAACTGCTGCTGCTTTTCCCAGGAGCGCCGGATCGGCAGCAGCGCCTTGTTGGCTAAATACAGGCCGGCCAGCAAGGTCACCGCTCCGCCCCCAAAGATGCCGAGCAGGATCAGCTTCAGCAGATTGTTCAGCATCGTTTGCTCGGAGTCGATGATGCTGATCGCTTGAATCGACACGATCTCGGAGGAGGACGTCCTGCCGTCCGGCGGCTGGGGCAGGTCAAGCGGATTCGTTCCATTGATCCGGATCTGATCTCCCATTCCGCTCTGAGCGTTCGTCTCGGCAGACGGCGTGTAATCCATTGAGTAGAGACGATACGCATGTCCGTCGATTTTGACCGTTTGCGGCGTCCGAATCGACCGGTACGGCCGGAACATCTCGGTCGCTTCTCTATTCTTGTTCCCGGAAAGCACGTGAAAGGCATCTCCATTCTCGTCCCAGAGCACCAGGAACACCCTGGGGTCGATGCCCTGAACCTGAATCAGCGTCTTCTGCAGCTTGCCTTCCGCATGCTGCTGCGGCCCTTCATTCATCAGAAATTGGTTTTTGGCCTGACTCAGCTTCGTGTCCTGCAAAATTCTCAGCCGCAGCGATTCATCCACATTGGCATATAGCTGACGGCTCAGCTGGGTGTAGACGAAAGCGCCGAGGCAGGCGATGATAACGAAAAACACGGCGGCATTCAGCACGGTCAATCGGATGCGGGTTTTGCCAAACATGGCGTATTCTCCTTCACCATATAGCCCACGTTCCGGATCGTATGGATAATGTGATCGTAATCGAACGCCTTTAATTTTCTGCGCAAATAGTAGACGTATACATCCACTACATTGGATCCGACATCGGATTCAAGCCCCCATACCCGCGTGCAGATTTGTTCCCGGGTCAGGATCTGCTCCCGGTTGCGCAGCAAAAATTCAAGCAGCTCGAATTCCTTTTGCGTCAGGTCCACAGGCAATCCGCCGATGGAGGCTTCCTTCGTTCTCATATGAAGGAACAGCCGGTGATACGCCAGCCCTCCCTCGCTGTCTCCCTGCCCCCGTCTTCGCAGCAAAGCGCGCAGCCGGGCGAGCAGGGCCGGCACCTCGAACGGCTTCGTCATATAATCGTCCGCTCCGGTATCAAGACCTCTCACCATATCCTCCACGCTGTCTCTGGCCGTCAGAAACAAGACCGGAGTGAGCAGCTGCTTGGCGCGGATGCGGTGTACGATCTCGAGTCCGTCCATGCCGGGCAGCATCATATCGAGCACCAGCAGATCATAGATGCCTTGCTCCGCCAAATAGCAGCCTTCTTCGCCGCAGGTTGCCCGGTCCACCTGATACCCTTCTTCCTCCAGCAAGGTTTGAATGGTTCTGAGCAAATGAATGTCGTCTTCGACAACGAGTATTTTCATCGGCTTTCCTCCTGTTTGACGTGCAGCCTGCTTGTTGGTCCAGTCCTGCTTGTTGATCCAGTCCTGCTTGTTGATCCAGTATAGAGGAGAAAGCTGAAAAGCAGATTAAAACAGAAAACGTTGCTTCCCCAACCGCCCGATACATGCGGGATGCGGTTAGTCCGAGTAGGCAAACCAGTCCAGCTCCTTGCTGGCAAGCAATTTTTTTTGCCCGTCCTGGAACTGATGATACACGTTCAGCCGGTATGTTTTCATGTCCTTGATTTTGTAAATAGTGTCTTTGTCCGCATACGAAATTCGGGCATCATGCCGGCCAAGCAGAAGCGACTTGGAAGCCTCCTTCCCTGCCAGGTCATAGGTCTGGCTAACGACGATTTCCTTGCCGCTATCCACAAGCTCGTCCGTCAGCTCGACGATCAGCTTGTGCTCCTTCATGTCCGCTTCAACCAAAGCGCTCCGCTTCAGCTCGTAATCGAAGTCAAGCAGCACGGTGCCGGTGGCAAAGTTCGCCTGTGTCCCGATGCGGCTTAACGAAATCGTATACGGATAGACCTCCAGCCCGGCGAAGCCGGCCTGAACTTCCTTCTTCTCCGCCGGCAGTCCGAATGCCGCTGCGTTGATGTAACCATCCCGCACAACGCCCTCCTCCGGCCGGGCGGCAGGCACGGACAGCTCGTCGCCAAGCAGCAGCCTCATGCCTTCTGTCCTGTAACCCTTCGGCACCATAGCCCAGATCGTCTGCAGCGCTTTGCCTCCGGGATTCACCTTATTCATGCCCGCTGTAACGGTCGCGGGCAGGATCGTGCCGTCAGCCGACTGGAATTGGGCGACCTGCTTGCGCAGCCCGGCGAACCGCTTCTCCAGGTTTTCCACCTCCAGCTGTACGGCGATCAGATCGGCCGCTTGTCCCTCGAAGGTATGCACCGCATGTACGCGATAGGCGGCGCTTTGCCCGATATCCGTCAGCCTTCTCGTATCCGTCGGCGGGATGAACGCCATATCCATCAGCGCTTCGTTATGCTGGAAGACCAATAAATCCTTCGCTTTATTAGCGTTAGCCGCCTCCTTCTCCTGCAAGTACAAATTCAGGCTGCGGAATTCACTCGTAAAAGGAATTTTGCCGGCCAGCTGAATGTTCATTTCCTTCCCCGGCAGCAGACTGATCACCTGATCGGAACGGACGACTCTCGCTTCGACGGATACGGCATCATCCAGCTTGAAATATCCTTGAAGCTCCGGGACAGGCAGCGCCTGGGTTCCGTTATTTATCAAGGTGATGCCGGCCGACAAGATGTCCTGATCCTCCCACGGCAAACGCTGCAGCGAGTTCAGCCTGGCCGTATACGTCCCTTGCTTGTTCGTAAAGTCATAATCGTTGCCGATGGAAACCGTCCTGAGCGTCGCTTCCGGCACTTCGAGGAAGGCAGCCGGCAAGGAAATGCGCTCCCCGGCAGCACCGCCGGCTATAGGCTCCGTGATCACAAGCTGCCAGCCGTCCGCTCCCGCTTCCTTCGGAATGGAGACGGTGAGCATGCCTGCCTTCTTCTCCATCGGCTGAACAGCCGCGTCCTGGATGAAATCGGCGGATTGCAGCGGGTAATAAAGTCCGCCGGGCGTGCGGATAAAAAAGCTGAGATTCGGCAGATGGAGGGGATTTATGCCGGCATTCATCAGCTCCAGATCGAGCGCCGGCAAGTAAAACTCGTCATTCTGGCTGATGGCTGCATGCGTGATGATCCCGTGAAACGGTACCCCGCCGATGCTCAGACTGCGCTTCTCTCCCGCAGGCGTCACCCCCTCATCGTCCTCCGGCGCGGTCATGCGGCCGACGACTTGCTCGAACCCGGCGGCGGCAAAGTCCAGCCGAATCAGCTTGAATACGAGATCCTCCAGCTTGAGCGATGCGGCTACTTTGGCATAAAAGCCGAAATTCTCGCTTGAGCCCGGCGCAACCCGGTTTTTATTCTTGTCCCGGGGAAGCAAAGTGACGCTGATCGGGGTGCCTGCCGCCGTCTGCAGACGCACCCAGTAATCGTCAAATGCGAGGTCGTTCTCTCCCCCGTTGTACACGGTCAGCGTGAAGGCAAGCGTGCCGGTGTGATCCCCGGGAAGCAGCATAACCTCCTTCAGCTCCATATAGCTTTCGTTCCCGATAGCTGCCTTGCCCCAGATTGCGGGGCTGTGGAGCCGTGCTTCGGCGGCGGCATCCGGCAGGGATCGGATTTCCCCGGCACCGGTGTCCGTGCCGGAGTCGGCCCGGGCCGGAGCCGGGGAAACCGCATGGCTGAGAAGCAGAAGCACGATAAGGCAGATGACAGTGCCTTGACGCAGGTACATGATGAATAGATCCTCCTCCTTGTTAACTGGCGGGGCGTCAAGCTTCGCCGCAGCGCGTTCCGCTTGCCGCAAGCTTGACGGCCCCGTGAAGCGAACTACTCCTGCAAGTAAGTGCTGACTTTGTTTTGAATCACCTTGGCGGCTTCCTCCGCCGACTTCTGTCCCTGGAAGAACGGTGCGCTTTCCTCCACGACGATTGACGTGATCTTCGGGTCGCTTTCGGCGTATACTTTGGCGTTGCTCAGCGCCTTCTCGATCATAGCCAAATCCTCGTCCGTCGCCGGCTGCACATTCAGCTCCTTGCCGTTCATTTTCATTTTTATTTTGGCGCCGCCGCCCTTGCCATTGCCCCCCCCTATATTCTTCCAGCTCTCGCCTTGCGCCTTGGAGCCGTTCTTATTGACCGGGAACCCGTTCAGCTCTCTTGCCGACTGCATCTCATCGGACAGCAGGAACTTTACGAATTCCCACGCCGCCTGCTTGTTGGCCGATTTGCTGTTAATGGCCAGCGGCATCGACGTTGTAAACAGCGTTCCTCTCGCGTCATTCTCGGATGGAAGATCGTAATACGCTCCTTTTCCGTCGAAAACCGATTTCGGCATACTGTACATATCCATAAAGCTGATAATATTCGCTTGCGGCTGGATTACGATATTGTTCGCATCTCCGTTATCCGGCACAATGAACTGCTCGTCGTACATCGATTTGGCCAGCTTCAGCAGCTGAATGAATGCCGGCGAATCGAATTTCGCCTGCTTTCCGCCCATATCGGCGAATTTGGCGATACTGCTGTTCAGCATGAGCGTGATCAGCTGAGCCGGAGCGATTTTCCCCAGCGGATACGTATCCGGCTTGCCGTCCTTGTTGTTGTCGGCTGCCCAGCTGCCCGCGAGCTGCTTGAATTCCTCCCATGTCCACTTCTTGTCGTCGATGCCGGCTCCGCTCAATACGGCCTCGTTGCCGAGCCACATATTCAGGCCCACTTTCACAGGTACCGTGTACAAGGCCCCGCCATATTTCATCGCGTCAAATATGCCGGTGTAGTACTGATCCAGCTTGAAGGCCGCATCCTTGCTCATCAGGTCGCCGATATTTTCCAGCAGCTTCTTGTCGGCGTATTTCTTATAAGGGAGATCGTTCATCACAATAATGTCCGACGCCTTGCCGCTCATCAGCTCCGCGCCCACCGTGCTGACGTACTTTTCGATGTTTTTCGGATCGGGTCTGGTCATCACCATCATATTCTGGCCTGGCTGCTGCGCTCCCGTAGAGGGCGCGGCCATATATTCCTTGATGTCGATCCGGATGTCCGGATGCGTCTCCTCGAACCGCTGCTTCGCAAGCTCCAGAAAGCGGTCGGAGGTCATCACGGAAAGCGAGACGGTTGCCGGTCCGGATGACGGGGTCATGCCGCCGATTCCGCCGGTTGTCGGCATAGGGTCTTTCCCCGCCCCCGAGCAGGCCGTCATGGCGAGCAGGGAAACGGCCGATACGCAGGCAATGGCCGAGGTTTTAGCTGTTTTTTTCATGGGACAACGTCACTCCTTTAGTAGATGTAAAATAGAAAATCGACACGGTAAACAAAGCGCCCGCTACCGCATATTCAAGCGGTTCGATCCGGTAATAAAGCCCCGCCCAGCGAGCGGCGGCGAAGGCGGCGAGAGCGGCGGCCGGAATACAGAAAAACAGCTGCTGCAGTTGCAGGTAAAGCGGCACGCGGACCATCGCCCACAACCGGATGCCCAGCAGGAACACCGGCACTCCAAGCAGTGCGCCCGCGGCAAACAGTCTTCCCGCAAGCCGGCCGGCCGCGTCGGCAAGCCGCTCGGGCGATGAAGGCACATAACCTCCGTCCGCCGCCTGCTGCTGCCATAAGCTCCTCAGCTTATCCATGTAAAAGGATAAATCAATGACCTGCTCCGGCACCCATTCCGGCGGAATATACAGCCGGAACCGGATCAGCTCCCACAAGCCTGCTATGCATGCGGCCATGCCGGCCATCGCGAGCACGCTTGTCAGCAGCCGGCGCTTTTCGCTTAGGAGCGCATCGGACCAATCGTCGGTCAAGAGTCTGCCGCGCAGCAGACCGTACGCCCGGCCCAGCAGCCGGTACGTCAGCTGTGCGAGCATAACTATGGCGATGGCTCCGCAGCCGAACAGCAGCAGCGCCCTGAGCTGCGCAATCCGGGTAAACGCAAGCACACCGTTAGCGACGCGGAACTGCGTCGGAGGCTGGCCGATCGCCTCCAGCACTCTCTGCGCGGCCTCGCCCTCGCTATCAACTGAAGCGTCCGGCCTCGCCGCTAGCTGAAGCGTGTCGATGCGGGCCGAGGCGTGGACATCGAACATGGCGGTAACCGGGATGAGCACATCCGGAATGCCGTCATCCGTCATTTGACGAAGCAGGGAGCCTTCGCTATCGTAGACGCCGATGATTGTGAAGGCCGCGCCGAACAGCTCGATCGGCTTGCCGACGACCTGGCCGGAACGAAACAGCCGATCGGCAAGCCTTGATCCGATCACCGCTACACGGCTGTGTTCATCAACGGAGGCAGGCGCGATCGACGTGCCTGCCTTCAGCCTGACTTCGGCAAAGTCGCGATAATGCCCGTTCACGCCAAACACGTCGGCAACGGCCGAAGCAGCCCCGGCAGCCGCCCTAGTCTGGGCTTTAGCCGAATAAGCGACCGGCAGCGGACTCCAGGCTTTAACCAGCTGGCCGGCGTCCCGCAGACTCAGCCCTGCGTCAGCCGCCGAAGCCACGGACCGGTCGATATTGACGGTAAGCTTGTTTAATCGAAACGAACCGTTCGCCTGCTCCCAGTCGTCTAGGACGGACGATAGCAGCCCCATGCTCGCCAGCACCAGCAGGACGCCTGCGAACACCAGCAATGAGGCCAGACGGGAGCGCTGCATGATGATGCCTCCTTTCTTCATTGCGGGCCTATGCTCCGCTGCGCTCCAGCACCCGCTCCCCGTCCGATACCGGCTTGCTGCTGGAGACGACGACTTTGTCGAGGGGCGACACGCCGTTCTCTATCGAGGTTTGCTGATCGTCCGCGTCGCCGGTCTGAACGGCCGCCCGCTGCAGCACATATTCGCTGCCGAGCGGTCCTTTCTTTTCCTTCAGAACAAGGACGAACGTCCCCTTCTCATCCTCCCGGATCGCCTCATTGGGCAGCACCGACCGGAAGGACGCCGTTTTCTTCGTGATGAGAAACTCTCCGGCTTCCCCCCCTGTCAGCCGTTCGTCCCGCAGCGTAAACGAAATCTCCTTCCTGGCCTGCCCAGGCTGGGCGGCCGTTCCGCCCGAGGAGGCCGGTGCGTCCCGGATATCGGAGATTTGCGCCTTGATCCGGGCGTTGTTCAAAGAAGCGAAAATCAGCTCCGTTTCGTCCCCTACCGCCACATACGAAGCTTTGGCGTCGTCGATCACCGCTTTGAGCAGCTGTCCCTTGGACCAGTCGGCGATCGTAACCGCCGCTTTCCCGCTTGAAACGGCCGCTCCCTTGACCGCATTCACCGCGGTCACTACCCCGGACACCGGCGAGGTCAGACGTGAAAACTCCTTCAGCTGGCGCTGCATCGCGGCGATTTGCCGCTCCAAAATCTGCATATCCAGCTTCGTGCTCTCGATATCGCGGGAGATGCTGCGCAGCTGCTTCTCGTCGCCGCCGCTGCGGACCGCATCCGCATAGCTTTCCTGCAGCTTCTGCAGACTCAGCTGCTTCTGCGCAAGCCGGGCCTGACTGTCTTTCGCCGCATCCTCGGCCTCTCTCGTTTTAAAGACGACCAGCTCCTGCCCCGCCTCGACCTTGTCGCCTGCTTTGACCTTCACCTCGCTAGCCGCCCAGTTGGTCTCGACGTACAAGTCGGCCGTTTCCGCCGGCTCCACCGTTCCCGCTCCGGTCACCTCATGGGACAACGTCCCGGCTCGCGGCTGCTCGACGGCCACTTGAGCGAGCGAAAGAGTAAGCAGTGTATTTGAAAAAAAGGTTAAAGCGACCATCATCAGCACGAATGCGAGAATAACCCGTCCGATTCCTTTCTTCCTGGCATGCTCCCTCTCTGCAGCAGCTATGGCTGCATCCATAAAGCTTTCCTCCCTTACCCTTTAAGTCCGGACAGCTGAATGCCCTCGACCAGATACTTCTCCGCATACAGCGCCACCAACAGAAGAGGCAGCATATAGATCGCGGAAGCGGCAAAGGCGATTCCGCGTTCCTCTTCGCCGATGACCGACAAGTAAACGGACAGCGGCTGTTTGACCGCATCCTTCAGGAAGATGAGCGGCTGCTCCACCATATTCCAGTTATCGATAAACACCAGAATCGCCAACGCCGCGATCCCTGCGCCGCTCATCGGCCATATAATTTTTGCGAAAATATACAGATGACTCGCTCCGTCCACCCGAGCCGCTTCGATATAGCTGCCGGGCACGAACATCATGAACTGCCGCAGCAGGAACACCCCGAATGCGCTGAATATGCCGGGAAAAATAATCGCCCCGTACGTATCCAGCAGACCCAGCTTATCCGCCACAATAAAGTTCGGCACGAGCGTCACTTGAAACGGCATCAGCATTGTCACGATGTAGGCGAAAAAAAGCGGCTCGCGAAAGCGGAAACGCAAATGGGCGAATGCATACGCAGCGAGCGAGGCCACGACAATCTGTCCGGCGATGATCGGCACCGTCATTTTTAAGGAATTCCAGAACATGAACAAAAACTGCGGCCTTCCGATCAGCACGGCGTACAGCTGCGAGAGGGTCGCGCGCTCCGGAATCCAGTGCAGGCTGACATAGTCGGGCTCCTCTGCCCCTTCGGCCTGGCTTGTTGCGTCAGTGCCGGAAATTGCCGCATAGTTCCGCGTAATCTCAGCTTCCGACATGAACGCATTGGTCAAGGTCACCGCCATGGGCCATAGAAAAATCACCGTCAACGCCGTCAGTACAGCAACTTTTAGGACTTGTCCGGCCTTCCTCCCCAGGCGTGCGGCCCGCGGCTTCGCCCGGATGGCGGGCCCGGCGTTTGGGATACGCTTGCTTGCTTCCATTCCAAATTCTCCTTTTAAGTGCGATGATATCCTTATCCCAGCGTTCTGCTGATGCGCCGCTCGACTAGAAAAAGAACCCAGACCAGCAGCACGATTACCAGCGCCATCAGAAAGGCCGCCGTCGTCAGCTTCTGATAATCGAGCGACTTGAACATATTGTTCATATAATGCTGAAGCAAATAGATGCTGGGATCCGGATAATCTCCGGCGATCAGGTACGTCTCCCGAAACACCTTGAACGAATTGATGATCGACATGATGAGAACGAAGAACCCGGTCGGGGTCAGGTACACGAGCGTGATCGATCTCCATTGCTTGAACTTGCCCGCGCCATCGATCGACGCCGCCTCGTAGTAGTCGGCCGGGATATTCTGAAGGCCGGCGAGAAACAGGATCATGTTGTAGCCGATGTTTTTCCATAAGTAGACGATGATGACCACATACAGCGCAGCGCCGCTTTCCATCCAATCCTTCGCTCCGATCCCCCATTGCGTCATCCATCCGTTCAGCACGCCGTGCAGGTCGAACATGGATTTCCACACAAGCACCACGGACGCCACCGGCACGACCAGCGGACACAGGAACGAAATCCGGAACGCTTGGCGAAACGGCAGCTTCCGGTTCAACAGCATGGCCAGTCCGAGCGACAGCAGCATATTGAGCGGAACGCTGATCGCGACGAACAGGAACGTATTGGAGGCTGCCCGAAGAAACACGGGATTCCGCAGCAGCTCGCGATAGTTATCAAGTCCCGCAAACGAGCCTTGGACCGGGCTGTCCACCAGCGAGAAATAAAAACCCATGCCAAACGGAATCAGGAAAAACAGTGAAAAGCCCGTCACACTCGGCAGCAGAAACATCAGCGCGATCGGCCATTCCTTGTAACGCAAACGTCTTCGCATCCGCACAAACCGGTTGCCTCCTTTCCTCTTCTCGCTTCCTCTGGACCCATTCTCGCATCTGAAAATTAGAAATCGATTAGAAGAATACAAAAAAAAGAAGCGGAGCTTGCAGTCCGCTTCTTCCGTCAATTATTCACTTCCTCAAGGGTGTGGCTTCGCTCCTAAAGATGCCTTTCGCCCGTATAGCTATAGGGTTATCTGCATTCGGCCGCCAGTTCAGCCAGCGCCTGCTTGGCATTCCCCGGATACACGCCGCCGTGGTAGCAGATCAGCGTCTCCACATCATACTTCGCCAGCTTCAAGATGGATTGGATCGCCTGCTCCATGTCGGGCGTGAACTGCTCGGGCGGCTTGCGCAGCTTGCCCTCGCTATACATGATGGCGTCGCCGGCGATCAGCGTTTTGCTTTGGCCCAGATACAGGCTGATATGGCCAGGGGTATGGCCCGGCGTATGAATGACCGTGAGGCCGCCGCCATAGGGAAGCACATCCTGGTCCTTCAATACCGTGCTCACGCGGCCGCCCGGCGTGTGGTTCAGCAGCAGATCAATCTGCCCGCGCAGCTCCTGCTGATCCTCGGGAAGGGAGTTCAGCTTCTCCTGCAGCAGTTCCTTTTTCAGCTTGATCAAAGGCTTAAGACCTTCGATATACGGTTTTTCCTCCTCATGCGCCATAACATCGACAGGATGCGCGGAAGCTTGCACCAGCCCCGGAAGCCCCCCGATATGGTCGATATCCTGATGGGTCAAAATAATCCGGTTCATGCGCACAAACGGGACGCCTACCTGCTCCATCGCATCCCGAATCGCCTCCAGATGAATCGGTTCCCCGGTATCGACGAGGATGGCCGTGCCTTCATCCCAGATCAGCGTCGGGTAAATGACGCCCTGGCTCCCATTAAAGCCTCTCGTCAGCTTGATCGCTTCGATACCTGCCGTTGTGTTCATTGTCCCCCCAAACCCCCTTCGGAGTCTGAGTCCACCTCCTTCTGTATGGGATGTCAACTGTAGCCTTTCTCTAAGGAAGGATCGGCTGGAAACCGCCGGAAATTTCCTGTTGTCCGTTATTCTCTTTATACCCTTCCGAACGCTTGAAATCAAATGCACTCCTGCGCCGATGGTTGTATTCGGCTTCCTGTTCGGCGGGCATGAAGCGGCTTCGTCCGGATTTGCGCAGCAGCGGTGCAAGCCGTCCTTGGCGCGCTCAATACGTAAAACGCATGACAAAAGACCGCGAAGCTCTGCGCTGCCGTTCAGCACAGACTTGCGGTCCTTTATAGACAACTATTCAGCATTCTTTCCGTAGCGGGGAGCTTCGGAACATGCACGGATAGGATCGGACAGTCCACGGCTTCCTCCGGGCCGTAGAGCTTGCCGAAATAATTCCTAGAGTGCCTTGCTCGTTTTATTCCCGCTCGCCGGCTCTACCAGCCTGTGCTTGTACCAGCGATCGCCCCGGTACCGCCACAGAAAGATCGTGCCGCGGACGCCCCATTCCAGCTGCATCGCGGCCCAGACGCCGAGCACGCCGTAGCCTAACGTGATGCCGAATACATACCCAAGCACAACCCGGACCAGCCACATGGTCAGCATCGAGGAGATGGAGGTGAAACGGGAATCCCCTGCCGCCCGCAGCGCAGCCGGTAGCAGAAAGCTGATCGACCACAGCACAACTTGGGCCGCCATATTGATCACCATTATAAGATACAGATCGTCCATAATTTCCGCCGGCGGGTTGAATAAACCGACCACAGGCTTGAAGAACGGAAGCAGCAGCAGCGCCGTCAACCCAAGGGCAGCCGAGTTCAACCACAGAAACGATTTTGTAAACTTGCGGGCATCCTGAATATTGCGGCTCCCCACGCATTGCCCGACTACCGTTATCAGTGCGGTGGACAAGGCCATGGCCGGGATTTGCAGCAGCATAGCAAGCACGGAGCTGATAGCGTTCGTCGCAATTGCATACGTGCCCAGACTGACGATGTAGATCTGCGTGATGATTTTCCCTCCGTTAAAGAACAACTGCTCGGCGGCAAACGGCAGGCCGATGAACATGATTTTCTTGAACATCGAGAAGTTCCAGGCCAATACGTCCTTAAGCTGAATGCGCAAACTGGCATCCATGCGCAGCAGGTAGTACAAGGCGCAAGCCGCCGCCAGGTACCGGGAAATATTGACGGCCACGCTCATCCCCAGCACGCCCATTTCCATAAAATGAACAAAAACTACGTTCAGCAGCACATAGGAAAGGTTCATGATCAGGGACAAGCCCAAGGTTACCCGGGTGCGGCCGATCCCTCTGAGCGCTCCGCTGATCGCTTCCTTGATCGCAATTCCGAGATAGGACAAGCCGCTGCCCACGAGGTATGTGCCTGCATAATTGAATACCTCCGGCTCGGCAGTTCCGAAGAGAAGCTTCAGAATCGGATGATAAAAAAGCAGGACGAACACACTGATCGCCAAGGCAGCCAGCGTGACGGCGCTGAGCGAGGAAGCCGCCGCCCTGGATACCATCTTCTCGTTCCCGCTGCCCTTGTACTGGGCCACCACCACGGTGCCCCCGGTCGCCAGAGCGACGAAGACGTTAACCAGGAACATGTTAAGCGAATCGACCATGCTGACCGCACTGATCGCCGCCACCCCCGACGAACTGATCATCGCGGTGTTCACCAAGCTTAACCCGACAAGAAAGGCCTGGTCGATAAGGATCGGGAGAAACAGAGAGATCACCTGCCGGTAATCGATCGATTCCCCCGAAAAGTATTTGTCCAGCCAAGCCTGCCATCGAGCTTTGTACCGAAGCGGTATCACTAGAGGTCACTTCCCATCTGAATAGTCCGAAGCTGCCCAGCTGCGGGAATAAGGATACGGCATCATAAAAATGTCTTACCCATCATAACACAAACAACAGCAGCCTAAGACATAAAAATGCTTAGACTGCCGCTGTACGGCTTGAAGCTTATCCGATTGCCGAACCTCCGGGTCCGGACTATTCCGCTTCGGCTACTTTCTCCCAGCAGCCGGATTGCGCGCTTTTGACAATGGCGTCGATAATCAGCATAATCCGGTAGCCTTCCTGGAAGGAGGCCACGGAGCCGGATAACGGCTTCCCTCCGCTGACCGCCTCGTAGAAATAAGCCATCATATTTTTCAGGCTGTCCGTCCAGCCTTCCTCATGTCCGCCGGGATAATGCAGGAACGGCAGCGCGTCCTTCTTCAGCAGACTGGGGTCGCGGGATATCGTCTCCCGCGGCTTGTCCCTGTGGCCTATGTTGAGCAGAAACGGCTCTTCCTGCTTCCACGTCCCGGAAGCTGTGGAGCCGTCGATGCAGATTTCCAGCGCGTTCTTGTTCCCGGCCGATACCTGCGAGACCGTAAGCGCCCCGCGGGCTCCATCGCTGAATTTCACCAGGACTGAGCAGTAATCCTCCGTATGTACGTCCACCAGCTTGGCTTGCCCCGCTTTCCCGTGGTCCTTATACCGCTGGGGAATGACAATCGAAGCATCCGCCATCACTTCCACAATCTTCTGTCCCGTTACATATTGAAGCAAATCGAACAGATGCGAGCCGATATCGCTTATCGCTCTTGTGGTCCCCCCATATTCCGGCTCCATCCGCCAGTTGTAATCGGTGTCGTAAAGCAGCCAGTCCTGCAAATAACTGCCCCGGACAATCCGCACCTTGCCCAGATCGCCGTCCTGGATCATGCACTTCAGCTGCTGGACCATGGGGAACTGCCGGTAATTAAAATTAATGCCCGCTACCAGCTGTTTGCCGGCGGCCAGCTCATACAGCTGTTTGGCTTCCTGACTGGTCAGCGTCAGCGGCTTCTCGGACAAAATATGCTTGCCATGCAGCAGCGCCTGTTTATTGATCTCGAAGTGTATGTGATTAGGCGTGCAATTATGAATAGCCTCGATCTCTTCGTCCTGCAATAATTCCATATAATTGCCGTATGCTTTGGGGATATTCAGCTCCCCCGCGAACTTCGCAGCCTTGTCGGGATCACTTTGGCCGATCGCGACAATATCCACATAGCCGAGTCTGCGCACTGCTTCGATATGCGCCCTCCCGATAAAACCCGCTCCGATCACAGCCGTTTTCACACGCCGCATGTCGAACCTCCTTTTCCAAATTCACACAATGCTTAGAATACTAATAACTATAATCGATTATCTTTTAACTTTCAATGTTAAAAGTATATTTTTTGATGTTATTTTAGAACTGAGTGATCATCTATATTAAAATGAAAAAAGCACCTCCAAGGTTGGCTAATGTCCAACGATTGGGGTGCCGTGTAGTATGTAGAAGCTCCGTCCGCATGAGTTCAAATCAGCGAAGCATAGATGTTTTCCGTATACTTGGTGATAGCGTCATCGTAATCCGGATACGGATAGGCGAGACTTTCTGCTACAGCCTTGGAGTATTTTCTAAATAACGCGTAACAAGCTAATAAAGACTGCCACATTTCCGGGTATCCATTCTGAGAATAGGTGGACAGTAAGGTTTCCCAATCTTCCGTCGGAAGGTAGTGATTTATAAATTTATAGTTTTTCCCCACACTAAAGGTGTATCCCCGCTCTGACCCAATGTGCCAAGCCATCATTCGCAACAAATTAGGTCTTGCGTTCTCGTTTAAATGGTCAATGGCAAAAAGTATTTCTTTTCTCGCCAAACCTTTTACCACATAGGTAGAAACCATCCAAAATTCATTGCAGCAATCATCAAATTCTCGGGCCGTTGGCTTTTTCACCCAATATTGACGATCGTCCGCGATCACTTCCTGTTTGATTCGAGCATCCTTATCGAGCAACACCTCAACCAAACCGTCGCTTTTGGTAAAATAATCTTCTGTTTCCTCAATTGGAATAAGGGTCAGATCCACTTTACTCCCATCTTCAAACAGGATTAAATAGGAAAACCAGCTCCCTAGCTCCGCCGGAAAAAGCTCCATATCCTCGGGTTTTTGCATCATCAGACGCTTTCCAAACGTATCAAGCCATCGATCATTTTCCTTGAAAGAATCGAGGTCGGTTACAAAATATGAAATGTCATAATCCTGGAAGGCATCAGGAGGAATATGTTTATTTGTTCGTGATCCTTCCAATGTCACCAAGCGGATTCTATCTTCATTTTTAGCAAAATCCATCAGGAGAGTCATCATTTCTTGTTCACTTCTCACGATTACGATATCCCCCACTCCGCTCCATTACTCTAAAAAAACAAATCGATCCTATCATTGGTCGCTTCCTTGATCATCTCATCGATCGTCATAAAGGCGCCGCCGACAAGACCGGCTGCCCGGCCCAGCACGGACGGATTGATCTTCAAATTGCGGGTTGCCAAGGGCAGCGACCGCTGGTATACGCTTTGTCTGATTGCAGCCAGGAACACATCTCCGAACTCGGAGATTCGGCCTCCGACCGCAATCAAGGACGGATTGGAAAAGTTGACCAGCGAGGCGACTACGCGCCCGATAGCGGCTCCGCTTTCCCGGACGAGCTCCAGACAATCGGGATCAAGCCGCAGCAGCCCCGCTTCGATATGCCGGAAAGTATAACTTTCCTCCTCCGGCGTCTTGCCCGGGAAGCCGTCAGTCCCTTTGCTGAGCGCCAGTTCCCTGCCTTTGGCAATAATCGCCTTGCCGCCAGCCGTAGCCTCCAGACAACCGCGGTTGCCGCACCAGCACAACACATCGCTGCCGGTATCGAAATGGCCGATATCGCCCGCTCCGCCATTTGCCCCCCGGTACAGCTTGCCGTCATAGATGATCCCCGAGCCGATCCCGGTTCCCACCTTGATATAGATGAGGCTGTCCACCTCAAAATGCAAGCCCTTCGCATATTCGCCGAGCGCCATCACATTGACGTCATTGTCTACGAAGCAAGGGCAAGCGAACCGGCCGGCCCAAAACTCCTTGACCGGATAACCGTCCCAGCCCGGCATAAGCGGCGGAGAGATCGGCCGGCCGGAGTGAAATTCGACGGGGCCGGGAACCCCAAGTCCGATCCCTTTGATCTGATCGGCTTCTATCTCATGCTGCGTCAGCAGCGTTTGGATTTGCTCATATATAGAGGTCAGAACGCGGTCCGGGCCCAAGCCGATGTCTACAGGTTGCGAGCTCCACTCGACGATCCGGCAGTTAAAATCGGTCAGCGCCACTTGGGCATAAGTCGTGCCCAGCACGATCGAAATAATATAGCCGTAGCCGCTGTTCAGCGCATATTGCTTCGGCTTTCTTCCGCCGCTCGACGATCCGATGCTGGAAAAGGCAATCAACCCTTCCCGCATCAATCGTTCAACATGGTCCGACACAGCGGACAAAGAAACGCCGAGCCGATCGGCAATGTCCGCTTTGGATAGCGGAGCATCGGCTCGGCGGATAAGCTGCAGCACTTGGGCAGTCAAGGAAAGCACAATGGGTCACCTCCGAAGTATGGTCCTCTATCCGCTTGACCGAAGAGGTGCGCATTGTGAGTGTACCGGAATTGCGCCCGGCTCGTCAATATAGTCCCTCCCTGACAGGAACAGCGATGAATGGCCGTCACACGGGGATACTGAACGTATACCGCCGCTTTACGCTTGCCTATAGGGGACAGTTCTCCATGAGCATCGGGAGTAATGCCGCCGACGGCCGGGGAACTGTTGTGGAAATCCATTTGCCGTACGAAGCTGAAGATTGTCTCAGGAGGGGCGAGTAGACCTGTTCCGGGGAGCAGGCAGATACTGTGGCTGATATTGGCGTTTATTTTGAAACCGGAGACGAAATTGTCAGTGCTTTTAGCATCGGCGGCGAAGAGAGCTGTTTTAGGAAATCTTTTGATATTGTAACATTAGGTAATTTTCAACTTGAGAACTTCAGGCTTGATGTTGGAGCCCTGCACGAGAACCTTGATAAGAAGCATAACTTATGCATCTCCCTTTGCGTCGCCCTAGTTTACTGTAATATCAGTTCACTGTCCCAATCTGACATATTATCAGAACCTTAAGACGAAATAAAGCCATCCGCTATCCCAACAGCAAAAAGGCTGTCCCTCCGTCATTATAACTTCGGGACAACCTGAACGCCTATTACCATTTCCTATTGCCCGGCAGCGGGCAATGCTTCTCGGCCAGCTTGGCCCTGACCCGAACGATGCAGCCGCAGTGGGCGCAGGTCGTCCCGTATTGGAGCGACGGACAATGGGCGCACTGCTGCAGCCGGTCTTGATACACAGCCTCGCTGACGCAGGCAAACTCCTTCATCGCCATCACCTCCAGCATTCGCCGGATCTGCTTCTCGGACACGTTCACATCGGCGCTGCAACCCTTGCAGGAGCCGGGGTCGTCTACTAGCCGTTCGACCATAAACGGCCCCTGCCTTACCCTTCAACAGCGAGCACGACGACAGACATCGGCGGCAGCGAAACGTTCAGCATGCCATCTTCCACCGTGAACTGCTGGAAGGCTTCCGGCTTGATCCGCTCAGGCTGATCGAACGTGTTATGTCCGTCAATTTGCCCGGCCGTCAGGATAGTGCCGCGAATCGGGCCACCTAGCGTCCCGGCCCCGCGAAGCTGAACGGCTGCGTCGGCTGCCGCTTCATGGCTCAAGTTGCACAAGCTGATGTGTATTGTGCCAGCCGCAGACTTCGAAGCGGATGCGCTCACCTGCGGAATCACCTGGCCGTCCATCTCATATGGCGCCGACTCGGTCTGAATCTGCAGCGCTGCCGCGTCCTGGTGAACCTTAAACATTTCGAACACATGATAGGTCGGCGTCAGAAGCATCTTCTCGCCCTCGGTTAAAATCATCGCCTGCAGCACATTGACCGTTTGTGCGATGTTCGCCATCCGAACCCTGTCGCAATGCTTGTGGAAGATGTTCAGCGTCAGCCCCGCCACAAGCGCGTCGCGTATCGTATTTTGCTGGTACAGGAAGCCCGGATTCGTGCCCGGCTCCACATTGTACCAGGTGCCCCACTCATCGACGATCAGGCCGACGCGTTTGGCCGGGTCATATTTATCCATGATCGTGGAGTGCCTGGCGACCAGCTCGTCCATGAAGAGCGCATTTTTCAGCGTAACGAACCATTCGTCCGCCGGGAACCCGACAGCTTCCCCTTTATCTGCCCAGGTTTTCGGAACCGTATAGTAATGCAGGCTCAGCCCGTGCATCTGGTTCGCCGCCCGCTCCATCAGCACCTCCGTCCAGTTGTAATCCGCGGAGTTGGCGCCGCAGGCGATCTTGTACAGCTTATTGTCCCCGTAATTGCGCACATAGGTCTGGAAACGGCGGTACAGATCTGCGTAGTATTCAGGACGCATGTTGCCGCCGCAGCCCCAGTTCTCATTGCCGACGCCGAAGTACGCGACCTTCCACGGCTGCTCTCTGCCGTTCGCCCGGCGCAGATCGGCCATCGGAGACTCCCCGTCGAATGTCATGTATTCGACCCATTCCTGCATCTCCTGCACCGTGCCGCTGCCGACATTGCCATTGATGTAAGGCTCTGCACCCAGCATCTCGCACAGCATCAGAAATTCATGGGTGCCGAAGTGGTTGTTCTCCACAACGCCGCCCCAGTGCGTATTGACCATACGCTTGCGCTCCGAACGGGGACCGATGCCGTCCTTCCAATGGTATTCATCGGCAAAGCAGCCTCCCGGCCAGCGCAGGTTAGGGATATTCAGCTTTTTCAGCGCTTCCAGCACATCGCTTCGCACCCCCCTCGTATGGGGGATCGGGGAATCCTCGCCTACCCAGATGCCTTCGTAGATGCAGCGCCCGAGATGTTCGGCGAAATGCCCGTAAATATGCTTGTTGATCACGCCCGTCTGAATATCGGTATTGACGATAATGCTGCTTTTCATCGTTCATCGTCCTTTTCTTTTGAATGGAATCGCATCATCCAAAGTATACGTTCAGGCTGCGGCGCTATCAATAAACTATAGCAGGGAAAAACTGACCTATTGTGCTTTTTTGTCGGAAGATACGCGCATTCGGGATGAAGGCTTGGGCAATTAACGCCATTCGGCTAATTGGCTTATAATTAGACTGCAGGAATGATCCGGCATGCGGGCCCGCCTTCGCTTATCCCCCCCTTATCCATTCCCTTTCTTCGATATCTCCAGTTCCCATCCGGTCTTCCACTCGACAGCTGTATCCATCAATTCCTTGGTCGCACTTCACCTAAGCAGCAACGGGAAAATCGACTACATGCGTCGGCTGACGGACAAGCGTCGGACTTTTGTACGAAAAGTCGTACACATGTGTCCGACTGGCGATCATACGCAGGGGTTTTGTACGAAATTCCGCACATTTGCGCCCAACTGGCGCTCAAGCGCTGGCGTTTTGTACGAAAATTCGCATAAACTCAACCGACCGGACATCATACGCATGGGTTTTGTACGAAAAACCAGCTTCGAATTAGTCCCCTCCGCCAAGAAGCCCTGTGCAGCAAGAAAAAACCTGACCGCCCCGGCCAGGTTTCCTCTGCAAACTCCCCCGATTTCATGGGTTGTTGGATCTCCCTCTTCATCCCGATATCGCTTTATCGACTGGCGTGAAGCCGCCGGACCATGCTTTACGGGCAGTCCACTCGGCCTCTCCTTGCCAAAATGCGGCATCCGGGGAAAGCCCCAGTGCCAGAAATACCGTCGTGCACAAGTATAAGCTTCCCGTCGAAATGTACGTTTCGCCGACCTCGGGTTGGCTGCCGGCAAAGCCGATCCGCAGCCAGCCTTCGTCGTCGAACGTGCCCGGCATCTCGATCTGCCGCTTGATAACCGCCGTCAGCGCGCAGCGAACTTGAGCCGGCTCGACCTCCTCCGGGAGCTGCTCTCTTAACGCCATCAAGGACAAATGCTGGAACGCGCCAAAACGGTAGGCCAGCGACCGGCCGATCGGCGGAAAGGTTCCTTCCGGCGAAATCATCCGCTCCTGAACAGCCGCATGACGGACGGCCCGCTTCAGCACTTTGCCCCGAAGCTCTCTCCACTCGCCGAATTGATCGCCGACCGCATCCAATACTTCAACCAGCATCGGTTGGATGACGAAGCTGTTGTAATAATCCCAATGAAAAGCCGGGCCGTCGCCGTAAGCTCCGTCGCCCGCATACCACTGCTCATGCTGCCGGAGCGCGTAATCGACGCGCATGCGGTCCCACTCTCCGCCTATCCGGAACAGCAAAGCCTCTATCATGGCGCTGAACAGCAGCCAGTTGCTGAAGCCGGGACGGATGACCCTAGTGGCGAGCAAAGCGTCAGCCAAATTCGCCTGAACGCGCGGCTCGAGCCGCTCATACAGCTCATTCGGAGCCCGGAGCACGGCATTCGCGAGGAAAGCCGCGTCTACCAGCGGCTGGCTGCCCTTGCTGAAGTTCATATAATCCGGCGAAGCCGGGTCCGTCGCCGCATCGATCGCCTGCCTTGCCAGCTCAGCCATCCGGGCGCGGATTTCCCCCTCCGGGCCTTTACGCGGGCCGCTCTCCAGCCACGGGGCCATGCCCGCCAGCGTACGCCCAAGAGCCTCCAGATGCGTACAGTCGGACCGGTCATCCGTCTTCGCCTCGACAGGCATGGCAGCGCGAAGCCGCCTCTCCGCTAACGCCTGCAGAACAGGCTGCGCAATTCTAACTAACGTATCGACCCAATACTTTCGGTCTGCGGTCATATGTCTCATTCCCTCCGGCGCTTATCATTTGGTTGATCCTTTGCATGCCATGCCCTATAATAGTCAAAAATTAACCTATCGGACTTGTGGGGAGTGTTCTTATGCTGGAGCTGCATTCTTGCGGATATCATTTCGTTCATCCCGATGGACTCCTGATTAACCGGCCGGCCGGCTCGGGAGATTACGCTTTTGTTTTCTTTAAGAGCAACGCCATGGTGCGGCTGCAAGACAGCGATGTTCCCGTCGCTAAAAATTCGTTCATTCTGTTTCGCCCGAAAACTCCCCATGGCTACAGGGACGTCGAAGCCCCGTTTATCAATGACTGGTTTCATTGCGAGGGAGACGATGTGCAAGAATTGCTTCAGACCTTGAACTTCCCCATGGACAAGCCTGTTAAAGCTTCCGATCCGCAGCTTATCTCCAGATGCATCATGGAGCTGCAGAGCGCCTTCCGTTCGGGCGGACCGCTTCGCAACCGGATTATCGACTGCGACTTGCGTTCCTTCTTCATGAAGCTGAGCGATGTGCAGGGACGTACCGCTCATCCCGAGAAACTGAACCGGCATTACGTTCAGTTCTCCGAGCTGCGCAACGAGCTGTACAGCTCTCCTCATACCTATGTTTCCATACCTGAGCTCGCCTCGCATTTCAATATGAGCAAGTCGCATTTCCAGCATATTTACAAAGACTTGTTCGGATGCTCAGTGATGTCGGACATCATTAACGCCAGACTGGATTACGCGAAATATTTGCTGGACCACAGCGGATTAGCTGTAGCCGAAATTGCCAAGCTGTGCGGCTATGAGAACGACACTCATTTTATGCGCCAGTTCAAAAAATTCGTCGGCGTCTCGCCCCGGAAATATAAATTCAGAAACGAAGCTTAAATCCCGTTCTTCGATTATAACGACGTTCGTTTAATTTGGGTAGTTCTTGCGGACAATAGATGGAAAATAGACTGCCGAGGCTGCTCGGCAGTCTATTTGATGTTTAATGGCGCTGCTGCTCGGCCCTCCTAATCAACCTTTAGCCGCACAGCTATGGCCGTTCAAAGCGCGCGCCGCGACGACGGCTTCCATTTCTCCGCAGCCGCAGGAAACTGAAGACTTGTAGAGGCTGCTTGTTCATCCCCTAATAGCCCGGCTCCCTATTGCTACTTGGCCAGCTCGCCGAACCGGCTGTACACGGCCAAGGCCGGATCGATCGGCACATCCGCTCGCGCCACATCGGGCGGGATGATCACCGTCGGAGTGGGGCGGACCGCACGGCCGGCAAATTGCGGCAGCCACTCGCGCTGGGCCTCCAGCATTTCGCTGACCATCTCGCGAATCTCCCTCAAGGTCAGCACGGCGGATGTTAACGGGTCGAGCGATACAGCCTGTACGAGCAAGTCGGGATCGCCTGTCCGGGCGGCCAGCACAGCCAGTCGCTGAACATTGATATTCGTCATGTTCAGGGCGGCGCATTGCGGCGGCAGCTCGCCGACAAGCACGCGATGCAGACCCGTTCGGTCCGCATAGATCGGCCCTTCGGCGCAGCAGTCTGCGGGCAGATTGGCGATCATGCCGTCATTGCGGACATTTCCGTTGAACTTGAACGGCTTGCCCGTCTCCAAAGCTTCTATAATATAAGCGCAATATTCTACGCTGCGGGCCGGCAGGGCGGTAGGTTCGCCTTCCAGCACGTTTTTCTCCCTGTACTTCTCGGCCACATACTTGCCCCATTCGTAAGCGGCCCCGGATTCCCCGCCGAAAGCAGGCTCGTCGCAGTACAAGCTGAGCGCATCCCGGTTCTTGCGGAACCAAGGGACGTATTCGGACAGATGGCCGGTCGACTCCGTCATGAAATAATTGTAATGACGGAACACTTCCCCGCGGACCTTCTCATTTACGTAAAACTCCGGCTGCTCGAACCGTTCCCGCAGAATCGGATACAGATCCCTGCCTTGATGCTCCAGCTTGGTGAACCAGCCCATATGGTTGATGCCGGCGCACACAAAGTCAATATCCGCCTTCGGCACGCCCGCATAGCCGGCAATCAGGTCCAGGGTTGTCTGCACGCCGTGACATAGGCCGACAAACTTGATGCCGGTCCCGCCCAGCGCCCAGCCGATCATCGCCATCGGGTTGACGTAGTTGAGCAGCGTCGCGTCCGGACACAGCTCTTCCATATCCCGTGCGATCTCGAGCATCACCGGAATGCTGCGCAGCGCGCGGAAAATGCCGCCCGGCCCGATGGTATCGCCGATACATTGATCAACGCCGTATCTCAGCGGAATTTTGTAATCCAGCTCGAAGGCGCTCATGCCGCCGATCTGGAACGTGCAGATGACGTAGGAGGCTCCCTTCAGCGCTTCGCGGCGGTCCGTCGTCACGATGACTCTCGATTTCAAGCCATTCGCGCGAATGACCTCGTTCGCATAAGCTTCGACCTGCGAGGTTCTCCCCGTCGAAGGAGCCATCAGGACAAACTCCGTCTCTTGCAGCGCCTCCGTCGCCATCATGTCGAGTATAAGCGTCTTGCAGAACACGATGCTTCCGGCGCCGATAATGGCGATTCTTCTCATTCCATTCCCTCCAGTGAGCTTGTTGCTCCTATGACACGCACATCCTTTTCATATGGACTCTTCTTATTTCTTTGTCCAACGAAATTTCCCTGCCTGCACCTTCACCAATTTCCCAGGCATACCCCCGCATACGCATGCCTCCGGAAGGCCGGCTTCGCATGCTGCCCAAAAAGACCGGTGAACAACACGCGGCATGCGGCCGAACGGGGTTTCCACTCGCAGTTTCTACTCCATATCGGCTCTGCGCCGAACGGGGTTTCCACTCGCTGTTTCAACCCCCATCGGCTCTCTGGCCATTTGTTCACCGGACTTCGAGGCCGTGATCCATTAATTTTTGTACTGAATACGCTCCTTCGGAGCTTTCAGCGGAATAATCAGCTGATTCTGAACGCTTCCGTCTTTGGCACTGTGAACGAACAGGATTAACATCATGTTGGGCTGTGAAGCTTTTTCGTAGCTGACGTCAAAGCTGAATCGGCCCCATCCGGGAGCGCCCTCCTTGGCCGTCTCATGGCCTTCGGCCAAAATATGGTGTCCGTCCTCCAGCGTCCAGCTAAAAGCGGCTTCAAATACGCGAGCCTCCCCTTCAACCTTGAACCCTGGGCCGGCTTCTGTCCCGGGTTCGGGGGAAAATACACGAAAAGCATCGTTCTCCGCCACAGGAGCCGGGACGACTTGACCGGATCGGGCGTCAATCCGGATATCGACTGGCCGATCCACGGCCTCGTGCGAAACAAGAACAACGCTCCAATATGCCTTCTCCTTATCAAGCGCGGCGCTTTTGACGGCCAAAGCGCCGGTTGTCTGCCCGGAACGCGATTGCAGGGCAATCTTCAGAGCGTCCGCTTGGCTTATCATTCCCTCCGGCGCTTTCTCGGATGGAGCCTTCAGGATCATTTTCGCCGCAACCGCCTGTGCAGGATAGGACTCCGCTACTGTCCCCGTGTGCCATGCTTCTACTTGTGTACCAGCCGGCACGTTCTCAGGTTTTACAGGCTCACCGCTGTCATCCTGCAGCACCGTCTGCTCGTTTACCGTAAACGAGATAGCTTCGATAAAGGGACCGCCGTCCTTCTCCATATAGGCTGTGACCAGCCAGCTGTTTCCTTCCTTTTGGATGACGTAGCCCTTGTCAATCGCCTTGACTGCCGTCGTTTTCTGCTCGGACGGTTGACCCTTCGTCTTGTCCCCGGGCCGGCTTCCTTGATTGCAAGAGACCATTAACGCCGCCAAGCAAAACAAAACGAAAATAAGCAACCCTTTTTGTTTGCTCATGTTTCTCAACTCCTCTATAAGGCAGACGTAACATGATCTTAAAAGGTTTCAAGCCAGCCGCCCTTCCATTCACCGAGCGTTCGCATCAACATGCACATTCCATTGGCGCATGCCGTCAATCAGCGGTAAGATCGCAATGAACGCTGACCTGCAATGGCTGTCCCACGCTACTCCCTCATTTGGACTGCCAGTGGGAACATTTTGTGCGGTTTTCCGCACAAAACCCATATTCCATCCTCCACCCGGTAGCATTTTGTGCGGTTTTCCGCACAAAACCCATATTCCCTCCGCCTGCCGGGGGCATTTTGTGCGGTTTTCCGCACAAAACCCATATTCCATCCGCCTGCCGGGGGCATTTTGTGCGGTTTTCCGCACAAACCGTCTATGGTGTAGATAGTTTTACGCAATTTGCGGGAGCGATCCTGCAAAATCTCTCTTGGCGATTGTTGGTTATAACGGGCTTTTGTATGCGTAACGTCCACGATGATGGACGTGCTGCTCTTTAAAATGCCATGCGCAGTAATTAGCTCAACCGTTTTGCCGATAAGTAAATCCAGCAGGTCCAGGTTTTTAACCGCAACTTGCGGAACTTCGTCAAAGAACTCGGGTTGATAACGGCTTCATCCGGCCCATTTGAAGGAAATATTTAAAAGACATGTCGTACCGGGAGCGCTCGACCAGATCCACGTCCGAAACCTCGAAGGTCGCTTTCAGCAATAGATATTTAAACATTCGCAAGGGGGCGATGGCTTTGCGGCCGTTATCTAAACAGTAGTTGACTTTCAATTCGTCGTAGACGAAGGAGAAGTCGACTAGTTCATTAATCTATTATCTTTCGGCACGATGAGGTCGTATAGCGCTGTGTATGGACTAAGTGCAAATGAGAGTTGAGGCTGAAACAGGGTCTCACGCTTCCGATGTATTACTTAAAGTATACAAGAAAAAGGCACGGCGCCCTCAAAATATTAAGCGTCTGTGCCTTTTCATTTTATGGACTTTTTCAGTGGCCCCCATAACGAGGCGCTCCTTTTTTTCACAATACTTATTTCTTAAGCTCTACAGGAATGTTATCGTAATGCATGGATGTCTTTTTTTAGATAATAATGAGTGTGACTTCCAGCATTTTGTATCGTACCAAAAATTTCATAGCCTTGTTCCTTGTAAAAATCCACCGCTTGGAAGCTCAAAGTATCTAGCTTTATAAAATCACATTTTTTATCTTTTGCAATTTGTTCCGCTTCCAAGAGAAGTTTCTTCCCATATCCTAACTTTCGATAGGCGTCATCTACAAAGAGAATCTGTACCTCTAACCAATTCCAGCATATTTCACCCACTAGCCCACCATAAACATTCCCATTGGCATCTTTCAAATACAGGTTTACGATTTGAAACCTGTCCTTCAAATCGTCGGGGAAATGCCTAAAATTATATTCAATCATTTTGGTAAGGATATATGACTTGGCGGGATCATTAGTCTCATTAGATACATGCAATTCCATATACGTACAACTCCTGTTCAATTCGAGGTATAGTTTAGTATGAGTACATCATAAACAACCAATTTGGTTTTATAGAGAGCTTTTTTAGTCCAGCTAAACTGCTATTCTCCGCATCCTCTCATCTGACACATCTATGATTAAATTTCATAAATTAGGGCATGAAAACGCAAGGCGCAGCTATACACGCAAAGGCGATGGCGCTGCCAGCTAATCGGCAGCGCCTTTTTATTTATGGCATAACATATTGGGTTCATCTCGAGTTTCAACACGTTCGGCCCGTCATGGCCGTCAGGATAATAGTGATTGGTGTACAAATTTGACCCTGAACAAACGTCATCTGGTTGCAACAGGAAAAATGGCTTTCGGCAACCATTATCTTGGAGCACTTTAAGCTGCCAATTCGGATGCGCTGTGCTTAAAATTTTGGCGATGAGCACTACATCAACGCTATAACGCTACGATCATAGACAGCCACGGTCGCGCACAGCTGATCGAGTTTTTTGTCTCTGCCGCCATGTCTCATGAAATTAGATCTATAGCGTAGAATAGTAGAGAAGATTAAGGCCGTTATACACAATATGCACCACGACCCCGGGCCAGATCGAATCCGTCTTACGGAACAGTATGCCCGTCAGGATGCCGACCATGAATGCGTCGAACAGGATGACGTTGAATCCATGAACGACGCCGAAGATCGCAGCGCTGCCGACCACGCCGACCCATGCTCCGTAACGGTTCAGCGCATTGGCAATAACGCCACGGAATACAAACTCCTCGCCGAGCGGCGTGAGGATGGCGCCAGTGATAATCAGAACGAAGAGTGAGAGCGCGCCACCTCTCGCCGCCGTCTGGAAGTCCGCTTGGTTGTTCGGCTCGGTGATGAAGTGAAAATACACCCCCTCTATAACGAAGCATCCGCCGAACGCAACAACACCGAGAGCGGCTCCCACAAGCAGCCATTTCCGTTCGGTCGCCCGGAAACCGAAAGCGCGCAGATTGCGAACTCGCAGGGCACAGGCTGCGAGCAAGGCGGCGAGGCCAACGAGACCATTGACTACACCCCCGATGTTAATTCGCAAGATGGCTTGCTCGTCAGGGATTTGCGTCATCCAAATAGCGAGCATAACAATGCCGATCAGATAGAGACCCAGTGCAGTTACGATCTCTGGCCAGCCAGGTCGGGCTTGGGGCATAGTGGAGGTGGAATGGCTAATTACCTCCATGAGTTCCTTTTCAGTCTCAGACAATTTTTTAACATTTTTCACGGGTGTACACCTCTTTGCATCGTTATGCGCTGAAGCAGACCATCGTATCACCTATACGCTAGCTGCGGCGGATGAAGTCAAGCAACAAGCCTTCACAGAAGTAACTTTTCCTACTTTGAAAAAAGGTTAATGAACGAGAAAATCGCTCACTTGCTCTTCAAAGACGAGCCGATGATCCTCGATTACCAAACGCTTCAACATACGTTCTCAAAGGCAAGCAACGTGTCATCCAGACACTGGGCAAACATCGTGGTGTTAAACGATCACAGCCGTCCCGCTTACGGCGACCATCAGCATGCCATCGCGAATGACTTCATAATCAATGTCGACTCCGACAATCGTATTAGCTCCCATCCCAGAAGCTTTCTGAGTCATCTCAGCAAATGCCGTATCTCTCGCTTCCTGAAGCTTGCCTTCGTAAGCGCCCGAGCGCCCCCCTACGAGGTCGGTAATCGAAGCCTTAAAGTCTCTGAATACGTTGGCTCCTATAATGACTTCACCGGTGGCAATGCCCAGATACTGCCTTATCGGGGAACCTTCAATAGTTGATGTAGTGGTTATAATCATATATTATCCTCCTCAATTGGCCTGGCTATATGGTAATACTTTTGTTGCTGTTTTCCGCTTCAGGCCCCAACCGGCCTTTTTGGGGCTGAGCTCCTAATGGAGGCTGCAAGCTTGGTTCAGCATTCACTTACCGGTATCCTCAATGACCTCGGCTCAACATGTCCAGGAGTGTTCATCCCGTACATTCTGGAAAGCGCCCCATTAGAATAAAACGATAACCTCCGAAACGTGTTTGTCCACAGGCAGCTTGACCCCGGTAGACTTGCTATTGACCGCTGGCTGGTTCGACGAAGCCACGGCGGTGACTAGGGATGATCTTCTCATAAACCAGTCCTTTGTATGTTCGAATTGTTTTCTCACTCCTATCCTACCAGCCCCAATGAAACAGAACCTAAACGGATTGACAAACATCAGCTTAATTTCGCTCCCGCCGTTTAGGTTCCGTTAAGGTGATTATGCTACTATGGTAAATGGGTGAAAACAATGACAAGTCCAGCCGATTTTAAAATCGCAATCGTCGACGACGAACCTTCGATTGTCACGATGCTGCAAATGGTGCTTCGCAGGGAAGGGTTTCATCAGCTGCACGCAGCTTCTACCTGTGCAGAAGCTCTCGATTTAGCGAAGCGTGAAGCTCCCGATATCATCCTGCTCGACATTATGCTCCCCGACGGCAACGGCCTGGAGCTCTGCTCCAAGCTCCGCAAATACGGAAATCCGCATATTTTGTTTCTGACGGCCAAGGCTTCCGATCTCGATGTCCTGCGAGGCTTCGCTATGGGCGGGGACGATTATATCACGAAGCCCTTCAATCCTCTGGAGGTGGCCGCAAGAATTCAGGCACGCATACGCCGGCTGGAGCCAGAAGCCTCAACGGCCAATCCGGCGAAACGGACCGATCCGGGGATTTACCGGTTTGGCCGCTTCACCGTCAACGAGGCGGAGGGCGAACTAATCGTGGAGGGACAGCCAGTTCCTTGCCCCGCGCAGGTGTTCCAGCTGCTGCTGCACTTCTGTAAGTTTCCCGGCATCGTATTTTCCAAAACACAGCTCTACGACAAGGTTTGGGGGATCAACGGACAGGGCGATGATTCGACGGTAATGGTGCATATCCGTCGCATACGGGAGCGGATTGAGATCGATCCCGGCAATCCGAAGCTGCTGCTTACCGTACGCGGGCTTGGCTACAAGCTGGTGAAGGAGGAGCCTCAGGAGCGATGAAGATCCAGCAGCGCATGGCCTTCCACTTTACGTATCAATTGATTTTTTATGCCCTGCTTATGGTGGCTATTACTCTGCTTGCCTGCGTCTTGTTTTTCCAGAACATGACGAGTAATGAGATACGCCGGAACTTTCCGGTTGGCGTCCTGCAACAGATCGCTCAAGAAGCACATTACAAGGACGGGACGATTCAGATCACCTCCGAATGGGACAAGCTCATCGAGGAAAAAGGCATGTGGCTGCAGGTTGTCAGTGCCGAAGGCGAAGTGATCTACGCCGTCAATACACCTCCCCATCCTACGCTGCCGGCCTCCTACTCCATCGCCCAACTGCTCGATATCCAAGAGACACGGACGTTTGGAACGTATGCCGTACACACTCAGCTTAATTTTGCTTTCCAAGACCCGCTTCTGTATATGCTGGGCTATCCTAGTCCTGACCTTGACCAGCTCGTAGCCTGGTTTGATGCCTACGGGCAGCATGGAATCGTGCGGAGCGAAGCGGTTTCCCACTTGGACCGGCGGCTGCGCGAAACCGGCAGCTATCTGCAGGTGATCGACCCCGAGAGCCAAATCGTACAAGGCATCGGCGATAGAGCATACGTGCAGAAGGCGTATCGACAGCTGGATATCCTGGCCATCCAGCAATCGCCCAGCAACTATGATACGAATATTGTCACCCATCGGGACAAGCTGAGCGGCATGACGTGGATTCTCTATACCCCCCATGCAGCGGGAGCCCCTCCGAAGCATCCTGTAATGGAAAAGGCAACACGTGGACTCGTCTGGATTACAGTTCTGATCCTGCTCTTGGCGCTGCCGATCTCCATCTGGCATGGCTACCGCTACGGTCAGCCGCTGATTCTGTTCGCAGGCTGGTTTGAACGTATGGGCCGGGGACAGTACGACCAAGTACTGACCGCCAAGGACATGCGCAAGGTATTCCGCCGCAACGGCATGATGCGAATCCGCTACAGGCTCTATAAGGAAGTGATTCAATCCTTCTATCAGATGGCCCATCAATTGGCGCAAACCGAGAAGGAGCGCGAGAGGCTGGAGAAGGCGCAAGCGGAGTGGATGTCGGGAATTTCACACGATCTGCGCACGCCCCTGGCCACAATTCAAGGCTATGGGTATATGCTGGAGAGCTTGCCTGAACAATGGAGTCATGAGGAGATGCGAATCATGGGATCGACGATTCGGGAAAAGGGGGAATATATGCTTGAGCTGATTTCCGACTTTGCCATGATTCATCAGCTCAAGCAGGGAGATTCGATCATGGAGCTTCGGAAGATGGATTTGGATGAGCTGGTTCGCTGCTCCGTACTGAAGTACGTCAACGATGTCACAATGTCCGGGTATCAGTTTCTCTACATTGGGAATGAGCGTCCCCTAATGACAAAGGCAGATGAGACCTGGCTGCGGAGGCTGATGGACAACCTGCTGTCTAACGCCGTAAAGCATAACCCACCGGGCGTGGTCGTCACCGTCTCTGTCGGCATGATGAACGACAAGGCATACATCCGAGTAATTGATAATGGCAAAGGGATGGACGAGGAAACACTGAATCATTTGTTTAATCGCTACTACCGGGGAACGAATACTGAAGAATCGACGGATGGCTCCGGACTCGGAATGAGCATCGCCAAAACCATCGTGGAAGCACATGGCGGCGAAATCCATGTGCAGTCCAAAGTGTGGCAAGGCACAAAAATTGAGATCATATTGCCCTGCTGAGATGACGGAATTCCCCCCTTTTACGCCGGTGAAATGGTGACATCAGGACCAATGACCATGATGGAGTGAGCGAAAGCAACGTCTGCTCGGTGTCGGCCCTTTCGGACGGCGATACGTCGATACTGAGCTCTCAGGTAATTGTCGGATATCAGCATACGGAGGGGCGACTTCAATAAATGCCGGCCGGAGATATTTGTTGCCTTTGCGAGTTTTCGCGGTTTTTCGTTTTCCGGCACTTTCGTTCTGCCCTGGCACGAAACCCGCCAATGAACGTATGATGAGCGGGACGACGCATTCGGATGCCACTTGGACCGACAGTATGAAGCGGACATTCGCCACGTTTACTCCGCCTTCCAAAGGCAAAACTCCAAATAACTAAGAAAAACCTAGCCTGCGGCTAGGTCCTTGTCTGAACCCATACTTTCGAGCATGGGGAGGGAATTGGATATGGGCCTCCAACCGCTGTTAAAGTCGTGTTCTTTGAATGTATGAAGTGGTATGAACACGACTTTAAAGGCGGCCGCTATCGCTTTTCCACCCCATATCCATTCCCTTTCTTCTACTTTGTGCTTTCTTCTACTTTGTGCTTTCTTCTACTTCTCTAGAGCCGATCCTCTCTTCAATCCGGTACTCGTATCCATGAACTCCCTTGTAATATTCCGGGTACATTTCCCCCTCACATGCTTCGCATGAAAACTGCGGCGGCACTTCTGGATCTCCATCGTCCATCATGTCAAAA
>NZ_FMYY01000041.1 GCF_900101595.1 Paenibacillus sp. cl123 | reverse complement strand
GTCGCTGCCCGAGATCCTTCATCCACGTTGCTAGTTTCGTTAGCCCTTCTGCATCGTTGTGGAACGTGCAATCCTTCCCAAGCTCGATGCCGCGGAAATCTACTGCTCGAGCCACATGGACTTTCTTGGCGATGTCCGCTCCAACGACCAGTGTTGTTTCGGTAATTCGTGTAATTCGTTGATTCTGTTTCTGCTTAAGTTTATACTTCATGTTGAGTGCCTCTTTCGTATGTGGGATTTGTTCTTTGGACGGAACGTTTCCCAGTATACAAGAGGTGCTTTTTTCGTTCAAAGCTCAAATTACTTCATTACAGGAATGGCTCCTTTTATATGGGGAATGGGTTATCTGTTCAGCTTCTGACATAATGCGCAGCAGTTCATAAAGTGCAACACCCTCTTTTTTAGTATACCCCCCTATACTATATTGTGTCAATTATTATTTACTATACCCCCCAACCCTTGATATTAAACTATAAGCTGCAAACAGATTGGTTAATAAGAGAGGACTTTCGCAGGGGCTCCGGGATGGAGCTTGTATGTTATTTCTTTTGTATAGGGTAGGGGGACTATGGTACAATGATGAAAAGGGAGGAGTGAGGACATGGAGGAGCAACCTTTAGAAACGTGTGGACACGAAGCATGCAGCACCACCGAGCGCAGCAGCCACCACTCCGATAAAACCAAAAAAAATCTCATCAGCCGGCTGAATCGCATCGAGGGTCAAGTGCGAGGACTCAAAGGCTTGATTGAGAAAGACACTTATTGCGATGATGTGCTGAATCAAATCTCTTCCGTTCAGTCCGCCCTCAACGGTGTAGGGAAGCTGCTTTTGGAGCATCATATGAAAAGCTGCGTCATCGAACGTATCCAAGATGGCGAGAACGAAGTGATCGATGAGCTCTTGACTACCATTCATAAATTAATGAAATAGCCGTATGCCCGCTCCCGCCGTTATGGCTGAAGCGGGCTTTCTTGATGCCCCTACTCGCAGTTGAAGCCTCTCGCGATGAGCCAAACCGCCAGGATCATTTCATTGGCGAAGATTGGAAGCGCCAGTATCCCGCCCCACATCGAAACTTGATCAATCACCCCGAACATTTCCAGCAAGGCAGCTAATAGAATCAGCACGGACCCTGTCATACCCAACACGGGGATGAATCGGGGTACAAGCTTGAACTTAAAAAAGATATAGCTGTACATCATCGTGTTAATTCCTAGAAAGAAATTAGGTCCAAGCATAAATGTCCAGTCATGCGTCGCTTTCAGCAAGATACCCGAAACCTGATAAGAGGCGATATCCGGTGCTCCTGCAGCTGCATAATTCTGGCTTAAGGTCAACAGGGACAATACGCTTATAATTCCGATTGTAATAACAACCGCCTCCATAAACCGGAAGCAAACATGCCATATAGCAATCGTTCGATGATATTTTTTCAGCAATGGAAACATCACGGTTGCCGTACCTACCGCCGATACGACAAGAATTAACTCCATAATCGCTCCCAGGACCACCTGATTGGCGTGTGCGGCGCCTTGAATCAGGTATTCCGAATCGTTCAAAAGCGGCTTATATAAAATAACGCCAACTATAGCAGCGATGGCAGCCATGATAAACAGAACACCTGTTAGTCTTGATGCGGTCTTCGTTGAAAAATCCATGTTCTTAATCTCCCTCTCCCGAAGCGTCTCCATAAAAAAATACCTCTTCCAACGGTAAGTGAAAGGCGTGAGCAATACGAAATGCCAGCTCCAGCGACGGGGAATAGTTTCCCTTTTCAAGAGCCACGATCGTTTGTCGGGTTACCCCCACCTTGTCAGCCAGCTGCTGCTGTGTCATTTCGTTATGGTTAAATCGCAATTTTCTGATGTGATTGCCAACAAGAACTTTACCCATCTTAGACTCCTCTCCGGTAGTGATACAATCTCGAGACAGATCCGGTTACGTCTGAAAGAAATCCTGAGACTATGAGTACGATGAACATCACCTTCGCGGGCTGGTCGATCACCAAGGCACTCATAGCCAGAAGAAAACCGATGACAAATACAGCAAATGAATTCCGCAAGGCTAATAAATCAATCTGCTTATCCAGTTCATCCGCGAAGGCAGGCTCCTTTTCTCCTGTCGTCATCCGGAAGATGATGTTGAAAATAATGCTAATCACGATATGCGCTCCAATGGAAACCAACGTCAACACGAGAACGAATGACCCCCAGTAATGAAACATTTCCTTCGAATCCAAGGCCCCGTCAGGATGCTGCGGGTACCTGTACAAGCAATAAGCCACAAAAATGAGGATGGAACTGATTAACGATACGATGCTCTTCTTTTCTTGATAGGTCATATGCGACACCGCCTTTTCAAAAGTAAAGAATACTAAACATAATGTATACTAAACTATACATAATGTCAACATTTCCATACACAAAAAAAACCGATCACCACCTACATCTAGGCAGTATTTCGGCTTTTCTCCAAAGCAGCTAATCATTCAGCAATCGTCCATGATCATCCCATTGACCATACATCTTGTTTTCTCTAGTGTTCGCAATGAATTTGTTTAATCTGCTCTTGAACAACTCCGGCTGCTTCCTGACGCTCTGAATCGTATCGATCCGAACCCTCCTGTAAAGACCCGGGAAGGCCATAAAATGATCGTATACCTGCTTGTCCTCTTGCAGCCTCCGCTCGATATCCCCGTCTATCCGAAAAGAATGAGGGTCCAGATCAGGAAGAACCTTTCTTCCTTCGTCTTTCATCAACCCCAGCTTTTCGAGCCGGCGTACACGTTCTTTATTTAATTCCGTCCATGAGCTATTTTTACTTCTGGGGGACAGCCTCTGAGCCAGTTCCGTTTCGGAAATTTTCTTTTTGACTCCATCGATCCATCCAAAGCACAACGCTTCCTCAACCGCGTCCAAATATAACAACCTGGCAGGAGCCGGCGTCATACTAACCACAACCCAGCAAAACTTTTTAGTCTGTCCGTGTTCCTGAAGCCAATATCTCAATTCTTCTCTCGATGTGGCCGGAATCAGATTTTCAACTTCCATAGCTGCGCTTACTGGCCATAACTTCATCCAGAAACTTATCTGCGTCGCTGTTGAACTTCCACGAAATTCCGAACTTATCCACCAGCATGCCAAAACACGACGACCACGGAGTATTGGATAAAGGCATCACCACATGACCCCCAACAGACAGGTTAGTGAAGTACTCCTCCAGTTTTTGCTTGTCCTCGATGACTAAACTAATCAGCAACTGATTTCCTTTCACCAGCTCGCCTGTTACCACTTT
Source organism: Paenibacillus sp. cl123 (assembly GCF_900101595.1). Taxonomy (GTDB): domain Bacteria; phylum Bacillota; class Bacilli; order Paenibacillales; family NBRC-103111; genus Paenibacillus_G. The sequence continues at coordinate 16,361 of NZ_FMYY01000041.1, read as the reverse complement.
CATGGCAGGCAAAACATCCGACAACATGATTTTTCCGCCTGCAAATGCGATGGAAGACTCCATAATCATATTTAATTCCCGTTCGGGCAGCGGATAATTGGGGTCCTGTGGAAAATCCTTAAATTTCACTTTCTTGACCTCCGTTGCCTGTAAAGCCTGCGAGTAAAATTCAATCGCTTGTTCCGTTATTCCATCAAAATTTATATAGGCTATTGCTGACATAGAGCACTACCTCCTTCTTGTGATATATGTAGTATAATGGATAAAAGATGACAGCTTACTGTCACCGTTCTGAAATAAAGTAGAAAAAAGAGGGCAAATATGGACAAGATTGAGAGACTCATTTCTATCATCATGATCTTGCTGAAAAAAGATGTCGTGTCAGCCAATGAATTCGCGCAATTATTCCATGTTTCCAAAAGAACGATCCTTAGGGATATGGAGACACTGAGCTTGTCCAATATCCCGGTCTATGCGATCCAAGGCGTTCATGGCGGCTTCGGTTTGATGAATGAATACAAGGTGGATAAACGCCTTTTAAGCAGCGCTGATCTAGAGCATATCTTAACTGCGCTCGGCGGATTGGAAAAAATCCTAGTCAGCGAGGAGGTGGAGATGACTATAAAAAAAATAGAGGCAATGGTGAGCCCATTGTCTCTGAAAGGTTCCATTCAGCTGTCATTTTATGATTGGGAGGGCCGGTCCGAGATTCTTCCCATCTTGAAAACCTGTCAAGAATCCATCGGAAAGAGAAGGTTAATATCCTTCGAATATTTGGATAAAGATGGCGCCCCGACAGCCAGAATGGTCGAACCTTATCAGCTTCATTTCAGCGAAACGAGCTGGTATTTGAAAGGATATTGTTTATATCGTAAAGGATATAGAACGTTTAAATTATCCAGGATTAATCACCTGACTATGGATGAGAAAACATTTAACCCCAGAGACTATTTAGCAGAACAAGAACAGAAAGCAAGCTACGAGCCGCAGCTGGTCGCGATTAAGGCTTTGATTTCCCCAAGCATCAAGGATCACTTCATAGAAAGGTACGGCAGCAAATGTATCGAAGCCTATAGCCCGGAATTTTTCCTGGCAACCGTTCATGTCCCTCAAAACAGCACGGGATATAAATTTTTAGCCGGCTTCGGTACAAATTTGAGAATTGTTGAGCCTAAAGCCTATGTGGAGGAGTTTAAAAGTTATTTAAAACAGATGATGGCAACCTATAGTAAGGATTACTGAGACTGGCTCGGTCAAAAAGGATTCGTTTTCATTCATGCTTACGAGTGCAATCCTCATTTCCTTGACTTTAAGGTCATACGTGCTTCACTCTGTTGTTTCTTCCTTAAAGGAGATCGGAATCCCCCGTCTGCCCAGCTCTTGTACGAACGGGTCGAAGCGGCGGCCGATGATAACGTCCTCGATGGCCGCAACGCCGCGCTGCTCCAGCTTTCCTTCGGCTATCCATTCGGCCAGAATGACAGCGGGGAAGCCGGTTGTTTTCGCCATCGAGGTGATCTTGCGCTCGCTGTCGTAATGATCGACCATTTCCCATTCCAGCTTCGTCCGCACGCCGTTCCGGGTTCCCGTCACAGTGACGCGCAGCACGGTTATATCCTCGTTAGAGCCGCCCTTCATTTTGCGCTCCAGCAAAGCGATGGCCAGCTTTTGCGGGGAGACGAGCGCCCCCTCGACTTCAACCGGTGTGCCGTCCAGGAAGCCGAGCTCGGCAAGCACGTTCATTTTTTCCCAATGGCCTTTATAGCGGACCGTTTTCTCGTACAACCGCTTCACCTTCGACTTCAGCGTGTACGCCGTGCTGTGGGCATCCGTAACGACCGCTTCGCATTCGCCGACAGGCTCGGGAAATTGCAGCTGTTCCAGGCGCGACAGAGGAGGCAGCTGCACCAAGGCCCCATCCTCTACCGCCAGCGCCGGCTTCGTACAAAGCGCCAGCAGGCTTTCCAACCGGAAAACAACCTGGTACCACAGCGGAGGGAGCGGATGCCGAGGCAGACCGCCGCACAACATGACGGCTTCGTCCGCCTCGTCTAGCAGCTCAATCCCGCGTGCGGCCAGGAAGTTCGCGATGCCCGGCGCCACGCCCGCTCCGGGAATGATCAGAACCCCGGCTTCCAGCGCCTGCTCGTTCAGCTTCGCTTTCTCTTCATACCCCGAGCCGACCAGGTCGACCAAGTGGCATCCGGCCGCTATGGCCGCCTTGATCGCAAGCGGACTAAGCGAATGGGGCAAGCAGCCGACGGCAATATCGGCTCCCTGCAGCACCTCTGTCAGTCGATCCACCTGATCGAGCTTCGCGACCTTGCCTGTTACCTTGGCATGGCTGGCCGCCGCGACACACCGGTCAACGCTCGCATCCACGGCGTCCACGGCCACCACTTCGTCGATCGCCTCGCTTTGAGCCAGCTCCTGGACGACAACGGTTCCGATCATTCCGGTTCCCAGTACAACAATACGCATCTGTTTTCCTCCTCAATTGTCGCTTATGCGCCGATCCGCTGTCATTCTTCCCGGGTACCGCTCATCCAGCACTTCCGGATTGCCGATATGCTCAGGCCGTTCTCCTTGCAGCACGCGAATCACGTTCCGCGCCACCGTCGTCGAGGTGATATAGTTGCACTCGACGGTTGTTCCGCCTACGTGGGGCGTCACAATGACGTTCGGCAGCGACAGAAGCGGATGCCCCTTGGCAGGCGGCTCCGGATCGAACACATCCAGCCCGGCGCCGGCTATCCGTCCCTCCTGCAGGGCCGCGAACAGGTCATCCTGATGGACAACCGCACCGCGGGCCGTGTTAATGAGATACGCCGTAGACTTCATCAGTGAGAACAGCTTTCGATCGATCGAATATCGGGTCTGTTCATTAAGCGGAATATGCAGGGAGACGAAGTCGGATTGCGCGAACACATCCTCCAGACGGGTCGTCAGCCTGATCCCCAGCTCGTGCGCAAGGCCGTGCTTGACCGGATCGATCCCCCGCACCCAAGCGGTCACATCCATGTCGAAGCCGAGCTTCAACCGCTTCGCCACCTCCTGCGCGATATGGCCGAAGCCGACCAAGCCCGCTTTTTTCCCCTTCAGCTCATAGGTCGGAATGCGGGTTCGGGAGGCGTAGTCGCCCCTGCTCATTTCATCATGGAGGCGGATCACGTTTTTGCTCAGCGCCAGCATCAGCATCACGGCATGCTCGGCGGTCGATACTTTGTTCACGGAAGGCGCATGGAGAACGGGAATGCCATGGGCCGTCGCATACGCGACATCGATGTTGTCGAGCCCTACGCCCGCACCAGAAATCACCTTCAAGTTCGGGTTCGCGTCGATCACCTCGCGTGTAATTTGGGCAGGGGCTCGCAGCACGATCCCCTCCACATCCAACACCAGCCGACAAAGATGCGGAATATCGTAGTGATCGGTTCGAATGACCTCGACCCCTTCCCTAAGGACAATTTCTCCTTGCTCGTGATACATCGAAAGAATTTGCAGCACTTTCGGCTTGCCCATGATTCGAAGCTCCTTTCCTCGACTGCCGCGGCGGCAAACATGCTATAATAGGCTCCATATTACCTTCAGGCGAGGAGCGGCACGTCCATGATACTCGAGCAGATTGCCCAGACGATCGTCGACAACACAAGCGATATTATCGGCTATCCCATTATCATTACGGACGAGAAAGGCAGCATTATCGGCTCGACGGACCGCAGCCGGCTGGGAAGCCTCCATACCGCCACGATCGACGTTCTGCGCAAAAACCAGCCAGTCTCTTACGAGGAAGCGGATGCCCAAGCGCTGGAAAACGTATTGCCCGGCATCGCAACGCCCATTGTCGTAGGCGGCAAGGTCATCGGCGTTCTCGGCATTGCCGGCATTCCGCATACGATCAATAAATATGTGCAGCTGGTTAAAAGCCATGTCGAATTGATGTTTCATGAATCATTCAAGAAGGAAACGACAGTGCTTGAGTCCAAAGCGCTGGATACGCTCGTTCAATATCTGCTGTACTCGAGCCGCCCTGACGAAGCCGCTCCGATGCTTGAATACGGTAAAATGCTCGGCTACCGGTTCGATCTGGACCGCATCTGCGTCATCATCGAGATGGATCTCCTCTCCTTGCAAAGACCTGACCGCGAAGGAGGACTCGACAAGCATTCGCTGCCTTACTTTCAGCGGGAACTGATCGAGCAGATCAAGCACCTGTTCGCCGACCACCGACAGGATATTTTTTCTCTGCTGAATCTTGAGCAGTTTATCGTGCTCAAAGCCGTACTCCCGCATGAGCGGGATACGATTGTTCGGAAGCTTGAGAACCGGATGCAGCGGCTCAATCAATTTTTGCAGGGGAAGCATCAAGCCGAGGCGGCCGTAGCGCTCGGAAACGTCAAGCACGGCGTGAACGGGATCAAGGAATCGTATGAGAACGCCGTGCGCACCTTGAAGGTCGGCAAACGGAGCCTGCTCACCGCCAAGTTCTACAACTACAATGATTGGGAGCTGACGCTAGAGCTATTGACAAAGGAATTAACCCCGTACATCATCGACAAGCTGACCGGCCAGCTGGGAGAGCTCCGCAATCATGGAAGCTACGAGACGCTGGCCTCTACGTTCCTGTCCTATTGCAAATGTAACATGAACTTGAGCGAGACGGCACGCACTTTATTCATCCACCGGAACACGCTGCTGTACCGATTGGATAAAATCTCGGAGCTGACCGGCCTGGATCTCTCTACCTTCGAGCATTGCCTGCTCCTGTATGTCGCCATCAAAAACGGCCAGCATCAATAATTGTCAATTTGCGCCCGCTGCAGCTTCCCGCTGTAATCCACGTAGATAGACTTCCATTCCGTATACACGTCGAGCGATGCGACGCCGGAGTCCCGATGCCCGTTGCCGGTCCCTTTGGTTCCGCCGAAGGGCAGATGAATTTCGGCGCCCGACGTTCCGGCGTTCACATAGACGATGCCCGTATCCAAATCCCGCATCGCCTGGTAGGCTTGATTGATGCTGCGCGTGAAGATGGAGCTGGACAGACCGAATTCCACCCGGTTGTTGACCTCGACCGCCTCTTCCAGGCTCCGGACCGCCATGATCGACACGACCGGTCCGAAAATTTCCTCGTTCGCGATCCGCATCCCGGGCAGCACGTCCGTAAACAGCGTAGGCGCATAGAAATGACCCTCCGCCAAGCCGCCCTCCCTTGCGATCCGGCCACCGCACAGGAGCTTCGCACCTTCCTCCAGGCCAAGCCGGACATAGCTGTCGATTCGCGCAAGCGAGGCGCCGTTAATGACCGGACCGACGTGAACGGACGGATCGAGCCCGCTGCCCAGCTTTAATCGGGCGATCCCCTCCAGCAGTCTTCCTTCCAGCTCCTCCTTGATCGCCTCATGCGCGATGACGCGGCTGCATGCCGTGCAGCGCTGGCCGCTGGTGCCGTAGGCGCTCCACAGGATTCCGTCCGCCGCCAGCTCAAGATCGGCATCGTCCATCACGATGACGGCGTTTTTGCCGCCCATTTCGAGCGAGCTCCGCTTTAAGAGGGCGCCGGCCCGCTCATTGATCCGCTTGCCCACCTCGTTCGAGCCCGTGAAGGAAATCAAGTCGATGCCTGGATGCTCCACCATCGCAGCGCCGACGACGCTTCCGGAGCCGTGGACGAGATTCACCAAGCCTTTCGGCAGCCCGGCCTCCTCATAAACCTTGATGAACTCGGCCGCAATCATGGGCGTCTCCGAAGCCGGCTTCCAGACGACGGCATTGCCGGCCACGAGGGCAGGCAGCGACTTCCACGCTGCAATCGCGATCGGGAAGTTCCACGGGGTAATCAGCCCGGCAACCCCCACCGGCACCCGGATGCTCATGGCGAATTTGTTGCGCAGCTCGGACGGAACGGTATCGCCGAACAGCCTGCGCCCTTCCCCGGCCATGTAATATGCCATGTCGATCGCTTCCTGGACTTCCCCTCTCGCTTCCGCGATGACCTTGCCCATTTCGCGTGTCAGGATTCGGGCCAGCTCTTCTTTGCGCTCCTTCAGCAATTGCGCCGCTTTGTAGAGAACGTCCGCCCGTTCGGGAGCCGGAACAAGCCGCCACGACTTCTGCGCTGCTATAGCCGCCTGAACGGCAAGATCGACGTCCTCAGCCGTTGACTGAGTGACTTCCGCCAGCGTTTCTCCGGTCGCCGGGTTGGCGACAGCCACGAATTTTCCGGATGCAGACGCCATCCACTCGCCATTGATATAGTTCACAATCTTTTTCATTGGACTCCCCCATCGATTTGCCATTTTTGTTTGATCCTGCTCATCGCCTCTTCCAGTCGCTGACTAGGAACCGATACGGATATCCGGACATAACCTTCTCCCCCTGAACCGAATGCGCTCCCAGGCGTCAGAATGACGCCTGTCTGCTCCAGGACATGCGTAACAAACCCGGCCGACGTATATCCGGTTGGAACCCGCTCCCAGAGGAAAAAGCTGCCTCTCGGCGGCTTCGCCTTGATCCCGATGGAGACCAGTCCGTCCAGCACTACGTTCATCCGCTCCCGGTAAATCCGGTTATGCCCGGCGATGAAGCGCTGGTCGCCGTTTAACGCGAAGGCGGCCGCTTTCTGGATCGGCGTAAATATGCCGGTATCCGTGTTGTTTTTAATCGTGGCCAGTGACTTCAGGATATGCCGGTTGCCGACCGCATAGCCGATGCGCCAGCCTGTCATGTTGTAGGTTTTGGAGAGCGACCCGAATTCGACCGCGATTTCCTTGGCCCCTTCCGTTTGCAGCATGCTGGGGGCTTGATACCCGTCGAAGGTAACCATGTTATAAGCCGAATCATGCGCGATCGGAATCTGATGCTTGCGCGCGTAGGAAACGGCCCGCTCGAAGACATCGGGATCGGCCGTCGCCGCCGTCGGATTGCCCGGGTAGTTCAGGAACATCAGCCGAGCCCGCTCAGCCGTATCGCTAGGAATCGAATCGAACTGCGGCTCGAACCGGTTGGCTTCCGTCAGCGGCATGCTGTACGCTTGCCCGCCCGCAATCGCCGTCGCCATCCGGTACACCGGATAACCCGGATCGGGGACAAGCACCACGTCGCCCGGGTCGATCAAGGCCGGTACCAGATGAGCGATTCCTTCTTTCGAGCCGATGAGCGCCAGAACCTCCGTTTCCGGATCGAGGTCGACGTCGTACTGCCTCTTATAGAAATCCGCCACCGCCTGCCGGAATTCCACGCATCCGATGAAGCTCGGGTAGTTCATATTGGCGGGATTTTGCATTTCCTCGATCAGCTTCTCGACAATGTGCCGTGGGGTCGGGAGATCCGGGTCGCCGATGCCCAGATCGATGACATCCACGCCAGAGCGGACCATCTGATCCTTCTTCTTGTTCAATTCCGCAAATACATAAGGAGGAATTTGCGCTACGCGGTTGGATTGATAAAGCACGTTTCCCATCACCTCTTTCCTGCTATAAACATACCTTTTTTCGCCAACGGGAAACTATGTCTGATTTGCACAAAAACCGGCCGGTACCGGGACCGAAATTCCGTATAATTTTTACATTAATCAGCAGGCGGGAGGTTGTGTTACACTATATAAAATGTACCCTTGCGTTTGATTCGGGGAATCGAATACTCAGCATAACCGAGTTCCGGTATAGTTTAGGAGTCTACTATTATGGAAAATGAAAAAGAGCCCTTCGAGCGAAGCTTCGAAAGCCTGGAGGAGCTGGCCGATACGATCAGCGATGTCCTGCAGGGCCCGGTGACGATCGAGGACGCGAATCATAAGCTGATCGCCTATAGCTCCCACCAAGCCCAGACGGATTCCGTCCGGATATCGACCATTATCGGCAAGCGCGTTCCCGATAAGGTCATACAGGCGTTATGGCGGGACGGCGTCATTCAGAAGCTGATGAAAAGCGAGGAGCCCCTCGTCATTCCCGCGATCGGTGAGGTCGGCCTTGGCGATCGGATCGCCATCGCGATTCGGAAGGATCACGAGATATTGGGCTATATATGGACCGTGCTCGGCGACGGAGGCTCGCCGAGCGACGTTACCTTTCGTCAGCTAATCCAGGCGGCCAAGGCGGCAAGAACGAAGCTGCTTCAGCTGAGGATGAAGCATAGGAAGACGGAACAAAGCTATCAGGAGTTTTTAAGACGGCTCCTCTCCGGCGATATGAAGTCGGATCTGGAGGTCAGACAGCAAGCGGATAAGCTTGGCTTGGAGCTTCCGGCCTTTTTCTGCGCCGCCGTACTGCCGTTTCCTTCCGAGATTACCGAGAGGCAGCAGCAGCAGCTTCACTACCTGATCACCACGCTGCAAAAACGGATTGTGCTGCACGCAGTCGACAGCGAAGCGCTGGTTATGCTGGAAGCGCATCCGCAGCAGCGGCTCTCCGGCAAAGCTGCGCCGGCGATTGCGGTGCTCACCGAGCAAATGACGCAGCGGTTCGACTGCGCTCCCCTCCAAGGCGGCTGTGGGGCTGTTTATGGCGATTATGCGCGGGTATATCAAAGCTATCACGAAGCGCTAACGGTTATTCGCCTCCGGCAGAAATTTCCCGAAGCCTTGGCGGCCGTTCATTATTACGCCGATCTCGGGTTTTACCGGCTGCTGCCCGAAATTGTCCTTCATCAGCAGGAGCATTACTATGACAACGACTATTTGCATCAATTGGAGGCTTACGATCTCGGGCATAACGGCGACCTCCTGCATACCTTATACGTTTATTTGGACCATGACAGCAATCTGAAGGAATCGGCTGAGGCACTGCATATCCATGAAAATACGCTCAGCTATCGTCTCAAGCGTATTTCGCACATCAGCGGTCTTGATCTGACCCGTATGGATCAGAAGGTCACCTGCTACTTGGAGCTGAAGGCGAAGCGGTTCAGGTCTTAACGTCCGGTGAACAACGCGTGGACTGCGGTAGATCGGGGAGTCGTTCGTTGAAAACCACAAAGGCTTTTCCTTCATTTCTTTGTTTCCCACAAACCGTTCGAAGCAATCCTCCCTTATACTGACTACTGAACAATCACTACAAGGGGGAAGCCATGATGATCATCGGTGTACCGAAAGAGGTAAAAAACAACGAAAACCGCGTTGCCATGACGCCGGCCGGTGTCGCCGAATTCGTCCAAGCAGGCCATACGGTAATCGTGGAGACCGATGCCGGCGCAGGAAGCGGCTTCAACGACGAGGATTACACAGCATCCGGAGCGCGGATGGCCGGGCATGCGGCCGATGTCTGGCATGCGGCGGATATGATAGTGAAGGTGAAAGAGCCCGTACCCGGGGAATACGCTTATTTTCGCCCCGGCCTGATTTTGTTTACGTACCTGCATCTGGCGGCGAATCCGGAACTGCTCCAAGCGCTGATAAAGCACGGCGTGACGGCTGTCGCCTACGAGACCGTCGCTGTGAACAGAACCTTGCCGCTGCTGACTCCCATGAGTGAGGTGGCGGGGCGTATGGCCGTGCAGATCGGAGCCCAGCTCCTGGAGAAGCCTCACGGGGGCAAAGGCATCCTGCTGGGAGGCGTGCCAGGCGTCAGGCGAGGAAAGGTTGCGATTATCGGCGGCGGCGTAGTCGGCACGAATGCGGCCAAAATCGCAGCCGGGCTCGGCGCGCAGGTGACGATTCTCGATACGAATGCAGACCGTCTCCGCCAGTTGGACGATATATTCGGCTCCAGCGTCACGACCTTGATGTCCAATCCGTCCCATCTGGCGGAAGCGGTTGCGGACGCGGACCTGTGCATCGGGGCCGTGCTCATCCCCGGAGCCAAGGCGCCTAAGCTCGTGACCGAAGATATGGTCCACGCCATGAAGCCCGGGTCCGTCGTCATCGACGTCGCCGTCGACCAGGGAGGCATCGTCGAGACGATCGACCGGATCACCACCCATGACTGTCCGACGTACGAGAAGCATGGCGTGATTCATTATGCCGTCGCCAATATGCCCGGAGCGGTTCCGCAAACGTCGACGCTGGCCTTGACGAATGTCACCGCCCCCTACGCGCTCCAGATCGCCAATAAAGGTATTATGAACGCTATCCTGGACAATGCTGCGCTGAGGCTTGGCGTCAATGCTGCCGGGGGCTCGGTCACCTGCGAGGCCGTAGCCAGGGCGCTCGGAACGGGCTTCGCTCCCGCCGAGCTGGCTCTCCGGGGTGAATCCGTTGTATGACGCTCTATCGTGACTATCCTTCCCACCGTTCCTGTCGTTACCGGGATACCTGGGCGGAGGTTTCTCTGGACGCTATTGCTCATAACGTTCGCTTGTTCAAAAATAATCTGAAGCAAGCCGCGCGTTTTATGGCGGTTGTGAAAGCCGATGGCTACGGGCATGGCGCCGCCGAAGCGGCGTTCATGGCGCTGGAAGCCGGGGCCGATTACCTGGGCGTGGCGTTCGTAGACGAAGCTGTTCAGCTTCGGCATGCCGGCGTGCAGGCTCCCATTCTCATCCTGGGCTGCACGCCCCCTCATGCGGTGGAAGCGGCAATTCGGCAGCGGCTGACCATCACCGTCTCGTCACGCGACATGCTGGATGACGTCACCCGTTGCGCCAAAACCATCGGCCTTCAAGCGATCGTTCATCTGAAGATCGACACCGGGATGTCCCGGTTAGGCTTCGCACCGGAGGAAGCGCTGTCCGTCTGCCTCGCAAGCGCAAGCCCGCTTGTTGCGATCGAGGGAATCTTCACGCATTTTGCCGATGCGGATAACTCGGACCCGGCTTTTACGCGCGAACAATATGGCGCTTTCGTATCCCTGCTCGAGCGGCTGTCGGAAAGCGGCGTCCATATTCCCATCAAGCATTGCTGCAACAGCGCAGCTGCAATGAAGTTTCCCGACATGCATATGGACATGGTCCGCATCGGCATCGCGATGTACGGCTTGACCCCTTTGCCGGGAGAGCCTCACCCTGCGTACCCGTTACGTGAAGCGATGCAGTTGAAAACCAATATTTCATACGTGAAGCCGGTTCATAAAAATAAGCCCGTCAGCTACGGGCTTACGTATCGCACGGACAAGGATAGTCTGGTTGCGACCCTCCCTATCGGTTATGCCGACGGCCTGTCGCGCCGGCTGTCCAATAACGGATTCGCGCTTGTTCGCGGAAGGCGGGTTCCGATCATCGGCCGAGTCTGTATGGACCAGACGATGATCGATGTCACCTCCTTCCCGGGCCTTAAGGCGGGCGAGGAGGCAACGCTTTTCGGAGCGTCGGAGGGCGATCGGATTTCCATCCATGAAATTGCAGCCCGTATGGGAACGATTCCTTATGAGGTCGTGTGCCTGATCGGCAAGCGGGTGCCTAGAGAATATGTGCGTCATGGTGAGCTCGTGGCAGCGACCAACCTGTTACTTGAGTAGAGCCCCGAATTGTAAAAGAGCCGCCTCATCTTTCCCGTGTTACCGGGGAATGATGGGTGGCTCTTCGTGTCTTTTTTGCTTGGCCGTTTCGCCTTGTTATAACGTACTACGCCGCAGTTCATAAAAAAACTGCACAGCCGGATGCTTTAGCTTTATCTTTTCGGACATGCTTAAAATTCGTTTTTTCCCGACCCGTCTGTCCACCAACGCCAGAATATTCAGTAGAATATCACCGCTCTCCAAGCTTTCCTCTATAGAAGTGGCTAAAAACTTAGTAGCTGCCACGATAAAATTTGATTTACTTAATGCTGACTGTGCCGACAAAAGCTCCTTTGCGTGCTCCGTTATTTTTCTATTTCTTGCGATTACTTGTAGACGGTCCTCCGGAACGTTCCCCTTGGTATCTTTTCTGACCGCTTCCATTTCTTCATTGCTGATAGGAATTTGAATATCCGGATCATTTTTAATTTCCAGCTCTGTCTGATACCATTTGATTAAGTTAGCTGCATCGCTCATATTGAGTACGTTCTTTTTGTCTACCGTAATATAACAAATCCCTGCTTTGTCAGGTAAATAACGGTAGCTGGTTGCACGGTATTCTACCCTTCCCTCTAACGCAGGGCAAAGAAAGCTGTTCAGATTTTGTTTCAATTTACTCCAGGACATGTACGCCTCCTTGTTCTATTGTGTTTTCAGTCCTTCTTAAATTCTAACATTATTAGTCCGTATATGTTAGCGAATCGCCGATTTCAATAGTCAACTGCTCGCTCTCTGGATTGTTGTCATCAGCAGCGTCGTCTCCCTTGGGAAGTTGAAAAAACACCTCCAAGTTGTACAAGTATTTTACAACACTCGTAATTTCAACTTAAAGGTGTTTTCATTTGTCCTAGTTCTACTGTTTTTTAGATTAATTTACAGGAACATATTTTTCGCCATTTGGCGTTTTCTCATACTGATGATCCAAGGAAGCTTCCTGAATCTGAGCGTGTGCCCAGTGCTTCTCGGGGACGTCTTTCCAGTTGGATGCTGCCCCAAGCAGTGGACCCCTGCCCAAAATCTTGTTCATCATCGTAACGGCTTCAGCTCGGGTCAACGTTTGTTCGGGACGGAACGTTTCGTCCTCATATCCGTTTATGATGCCCGCTGCTTTTGCTTTTTCGATCGCAGCTTGTGCCCAGTGTCCGTCGATATCGCGAAAGCTGCCGCTGTCGCTTTTCTCCACACTGTCTACCAGACGGACCACAATAGCCGCCATCTCGCCGCGAGTGATCGACGCTTCCGGCTTAAAGCTGCCATCCGGATAGCCGTTCATCACCCCCATCTGAGCAGCTTGATCAATGCTCTCTTTCGCCCAGTGAGTGAGTGTCACATCGGTGAAAGATAGGGCCGTATGCTTCTCTTCGTTGGTTAAAACGCGGGAGAGAATCGTCGCCATTTCAGCACGGGTAATCGGATTGTTAGCTCCGAACGTTCCATCGGCGTATCCATTTATATAGGCGTTATGGATTGGCTTTGGCAAACCCTCGATATGAACAATTGTAAACGTGCTGAATTTATTCACCTTAAAGCGAATACCGAGTTTTTCGTTATCGTCGTACGAAACGATTTGCCCTTGGAGCCATTCCTTTGTTCCATCGCTATGTTCAACGAAAATGCCTAAGTTTTTGAGCTGAGTTTCCTTGAGCGTTGCAGTTCCGAGAGGAAGTACAAGCTCCACTTCGCGGCTCTGCATGTTCGTTTCGATGATCATCGGTCGGCCTATAATTTCGACGTTGTTGCTGCCGGCAACTTCACGTACGAGCCGTTCTACTTTCACCCGCTGCTCGACTTCGTTGCGCTCGCTCTCCTTTTTGATCGGTACGATGCGGAAGTACATGTCATGCTCCAAACCTCGCAGTGAAGCAGGCGGGATGATAATACGTGAATTGTGGGTAGCAAGCTCGAGGCTTACGTTTGCTTTTGCCAGCAATTCAGCAGCTACCATCGGTAAGTTCGCTTTTAACTCTTGGACTTCATCGTTGGAATCCGGAATAACGATTTTTGCCAGACTGGAGCCTGTTGCCGCCAGCTTTTCGACCGCTTTAGCCGCTTCTTGAGCCGTAAAGGTCAATTCATCTTTCTTGCGTCCATCCGCATCGGTTGTTCGCTGAATAATCGTTGTAGAGACGAGCCAGCTATCGCCGTTTTTACCATTATTCACATTGACCGGTATGGTTTCTGTTGGCGAGGAAGGACTGCCGCCTGGGCTTGTTGACTCGTACGAATGCTGCAGCTGTATGGAAGCCGAGATGATAGATGTCGTCATATTGCCCGCTGCGTCCATCAATTGCATGTATACAGTTTTCGATCCATCCCCCGGGACAAGCGTCCAAGCTTTCGTCAGGGTTGCGGCCTCCCACGCGCTCCATGTCGCATTATCATGGGAGAAGCGCATCTGAATGCTGCCGGCGCCGGAACCATCGTCACTCATTATGGTTAAATTAACGGAAGCTGTATGGGTTGAGGCTGCTCCTCCGTTAACACTCAGGCTGCCAGTCGGCTCGGTTTTATCAAAAAGTACGGTACGGTTGTCTGTTGTCCCCGTTACCTGTGCTCCCTGGATTCCGGTTACACTCGTAAAATCAATGGTAAAAGGTATGATGCCTTCGTTCTCGCTTCCGTCAAACGTATAGGCAGCGACGTAGGTATGATTTCCCGCCGCGCTAACGTTAACGGCTCGACCTGCAATCGTTGCCGTTGGAATGTCACCCATCGCCGTATCCGCGGTAAATGTTAACGTAACGGTATCGCCGGTTTTGGCAAAGGCCGCGTTCGGGTTCGTGCTGACCATAGTAACCGTGGTCAAGGACGGAAGAGTTTCCGCCGTTGGCATAGCGCTGACCTCTTGGGAATACACGCTTTCACCTACGGAATTGCCGGCTTTCACCACAAAATAATAGGTGGTACCGTTTATTAGGCCTGTTTGTGTACTCGTTGTACCGAAAACGGCCGCTGTCGGAGTTCCGCCATAAGAACCGCTTTCGTTGCTCATGTAGATGTTATAGTACGTGGCTTGCACCACGCTGGTCCAGCTCAGATGAACTTGGCTGTCACCGGTAATTGCTCTCAAGTCAGCTGGAGCCGCTGGTACTGAAGCTTGAGGCGTCGAGTTGCTCAACGTAACAGCCAGCGTCTGATCCGCACCTGCGCTGAACTTGAACGTCAGGTTCACCAAGCCAACCGCCTGAGTCGCCAAGTATTCTTTCTTAATCGTCACGTTGCTGCCTGATTCTGTGTAGTCGGTGCCCGAGATTAGCGTCGTCGAGCCGTTCTTGATGCTATCCAGCGAATTGCCATTCAGGCTCATCGACACCGCAACATCTGCATAATCCGTCGCCGAAGCGTACTTATCAAAGTTTGCAGTCGTCGGGCTGATCGTGCTGTTCTGTGGCGTCGAATCGCTCACCGTAATAGCGAGCGTCTGATCCGCACCTGCGCTAAACTTGAACGTCAGGTTCACCAAGCCGACACTCTGAGTCGCCAGGTACTCTTTCTTGATCGTCACGCTACTGCCCGACTCTGTGTAGTCGGTGCTCGAAACTAACGTAGCCGCACCGTTCTTGATGCTAGCGAGCGAATTTCCATTCAGCGTCATCGACACTGCAACATCCGCGTACTCTGTCCCCGCAGCGTACTTATCAAAGTTCGCGGTCGTTGGGTTGATTGTGCTGTTCTGCGGCGTCGAATCACTCACCGTAACAGCCAGTGTCTGATCCGCTCCTGCGCTGAACTTGAACGTCAGGTTCACCAAGCCAACACCCTGAGTCGCCAAGTACTCTTTCTTGATCGTCACGCTGCTGCCTGATTCCGTATAGTCAGTGCCCGGAACCAAAGTAGCCGCGCCGTTCTTAATGCTAGCGAGCGAATTTCCGTTCAGCGTCATCGACACTGCAACATTCGCGTACTCTGTCCCCGCAGCGTACTTATCAAAGTTCGCAGTCGTCGGGTTAATCGTGCTGTTCTGCGGCGTCGAATCACTTACCGTAACAGCCAGCGTCTGATCCGCGCCAGCACTGAACTTAAACGTCAGATTCACCAAGCCAACCGCCTGAGTCGCCAAGTACTCTTTCTTGATCGTCACGCTGCTGCCTGATTCCGTATAGTCTGTGCCCGAAACCAACGTAGCCGCACCGTTCTTAATGCTATCCAGCGAATTGCCATTCAGGCTCATCGACACCGCAACATCTGCATAATCCGTCGCCGCAGTATACTTATCAAAGTTTGCAGTCGTCGGGCTGATCGTGCTGTTCTGCGGCGTCGAATCACTCACCGTAACAGCCAGCGTCTGATCCGCTCCAGCGCTGAACTTGAACGTCAGGTTCACCAAGCCAGCCGTTTGAGTCGCCAAGTATTCCTTCTTAATCGTCACGCTGCTGCCTGTTTCCGTGTAGTCGGTGCCCGAAACCAGAGTCGCCGAGCCATTCTTGATGCTAGCAAGCGAATTACCGTTCAGCGTCATCGACACTGCAATATCTGCGTAATCCGCCGCCGCTGCGTACTTATCAAAGTTTGCAGTCGTCGGGTTGATCGTGCTGTTCTGCGGCGTAGAATCACTCACTGTAACAGCCAGCGTCTGATCCGCACCTGCGTTGAACTTGAACGTCAGATTCACCAAGCCAACAGCTTGAGCAGCCAGATATTCCTTCTTAATCGTCACGCTGCTGCCTGTTTCCGTGTAGTCGGTGCCCGAAACCAGAGTCGTAAAGCCATTCTTGATGCTAGCAAGCGAATTACCATTCAGCGTCATCGACACCGCAACATCCGTGTAATCCGTCGCCGTAGCATACTTATCAAAGTTCGCAGTCGTCGGATTGATCGTGCCGTTCTGCGGCGTCGAATCGCTCACCGTAACAGCCAACGTCTGATCTGCGCCTGCGCTGAACTTGAACGTCAGGTTCACCAAGCCAACCGCCTGAGTCGCCAAGTACTCTT
>NZ_FMYY01000034.1 GCF_900101595.1 Paenibacillus sp. cl123 | reverse complement strand
GTTTTCAAGGCGCAAGCCTTGAGTAGATGTACAGGTTTGGTGATGATGGCGGAAGGGAACCACGCGTACCCATCCCGAACACGACCGTTAAGCCTTCCAGCGTCGATGGTACTTGGACCGCAGGGTCCTGGGAGAGTAGAACGTCGCCAAGCACGAAAAAATCCTACCATTTATGTGGTAGGATTTTTTGTTTTTTATTCACGGCAAGACTCACGGCGTACGTGCTTTCATCTCATCCAAACTCTTGAACACATACCCTTGTTTGCGCGCCTCGTCGATGATGGCTCCCAGCGCTTCCGTATTATCCTTGGAGACCGAGTGCAGCAGTAGGACAGCCCCGGGATGCAGTTGAGCGACAACGCGGTCATAGGCATACTTCCAGCCCTTCTGGTCCTTGGTGTCCCAGTCCTTGTAGGCGACCGACCAAAATACATTGGTATAGCCAAGCTCCTTGCTCACAGCGAGTGTGCGTTCATTGAAGATGCCTCTGGGCGTGCGCAAATACAGCATTTCCTGCTGTCCCGTGATGGCGGCGACCTCTGTTTTTACCTTAGTAAGCTCCTCGCGGATACGTTCTGCCGAGATCTGGCTCATATCGGGATGATGCCAGGAATGATTCCCGATTAAATGACCTTCCGATTTCATCCGCTTCAAAAGCTCGCCTTGTTCCTTCACATAATGGCCGGTCACGAAAAAGATAGCCGGCACCTGCCTGTCTTTCAGCACATCTAAAATTTGCGGGGTAAACCCGTTTTCATATCCGTTATCGAAAGTCAGATATAACTCCTTCTGAGCCGGGTCTCCGGTGAAAATAGCCCCGTACTTTTGCAGCAGCGGCTTAAAGCCTTCTTCGTTAATAGAGGGTTCCTGACCGTTCACGCTTTTCTTGAAGCCGAAATGATACGAGACGTCTGCGTGAACAGAGTCGGGGAGAACCCATACGGTCAACATGCAAGCAATCATCAAAGCCACAATAAGCAGCGGACGGCAACCCTTCTGCATCACTATCCTGCATCCTCCTGAATTCAAATTTTCCGGGAACCTCCTGGTTAATATGCCACAGCCAGGGGCTGGTATGTATGGGGCAATCCCCTAAATAATGGGCGCGGCAGAGCAGCCAGCCTCCTTACAAAACAAACAACAATTGGGTTGCGCAGCGCCCGGTAGCCTGGTCCAAAAAGGCGCATACTGAGACATACCTAACGGATATGTAGAGCAATATGCTTCTTAAACAAGCCGCCTCATGTACGCTGGAGAAATGTTGCATTCCGCTGTAAATCTGTTATAATAAAATCAAAGTCAAAGAAAGTCAAAGTCAGTATATGGCTTACAGCCATGCCTAATCTAACCTTTGTATGGAGGTTGAATACAGATGCGCAGTGTTTCAGAAATGATCGAGCAGCATCTGAAGCAAATCATGCAGCAGAGCCCCGATGGCGTGATCGAAATCCAGCGCAACGATCTGGCCGATCAATTTAATTGCGTTCCTTCGCAAATTAATTATGTCATCAGCACTCGTTTTACTTTGGAAAAAGGCTATCTCGTTGAAAGCAAGCGTGGCGGCGGGGGTTATGTACGCATCCAGAAGATCGTACTTCATTCGCATGGCACAGTGCTTGATTATATTTTCCAGAATGTCGGTACGCATATCGATCAGAATGCATCTGAAGGGCTTATTTACCGTTTGCAGGAAGGCGGGTTCATCACCGCAAGAGAGGCGGCGCTCATGAAGGCTGCTCTGGATCGGGAGGCGCTGGCCTTGAAGCTCCCGCTGCGGGATGAGATCAGGGCAAGGATGCTGAAAGCGATGATGATATGCTTGCTTAGCAAGTAAGAGGGATAGTCCTTATATCACGCCGAGGAGGGACTGCATTGATTTGCCAGGAATGCGGGAAGAAGCAGGCGACACTTCATTTCACGAAGATTTTGAACGGCGAGAAGACTGAATTTCATATTTGCGAGTCCTGCGCGCGGGAGAAAGGAGAGATGATTCCGGGAACGCCCGGAGGTTTCTCTATCCATAATCTGCTCAGCGGCTTGCTCGACTTCGAGCCAACGTCTCAAAGCCAGGCGGTAGCGAAGGTTCAGCCGACGCGCTGCGATCACTGCGGCCTTACTTACAGCCAGTTCAGCAAGGTGGGGCGGTTTGGCTGCAGCGAATGCTACAAGCATTTTAACGAGAAGCTGGACCCTCTATTCAAGCGAGTTCATGGCAGTACCGCCCATACGGGCAAGGTTCCCAAACGGTCAGGAGGTTTAATTAAGCTTAAGCGGGAGATCGACGTGTTGAAGAAGGAATTGCAGGAGCGCATCGAGCAGGAAGAGTTCGAGCAGGCTGCCAAGCTGCGCGACCAGATCCGCGAGCTGGAGAAGCAGGCATCGGAAAGCTAGACAGCTGGGTAATAAGGAGGAGCACCCTAATGACGGAAGTGCAACGCTTTACGGAGCATGCCTTAAGTGATTGGATGAAGGAGGAAGGTCCCGACTCGGATATCGTGATCAGTACGCGTATTCGAATAGCGCGTAATGTGGGAGCTTACCCCTTCCCTATGCTGGCTTCGAACCAGCAGTCTCAGGAAGTGCTGGACCGCGTCCGCTCGCTGATGGACAATGACGAGCTCGAGACGATCAGCCACTTCACGCTGCTTCCGATGTCGGAGCTGGGCGAGCTGCAGCGGCGCGTGCTGGTGGAGAAACATCTGATCAGCCCGGCGCTGGCCAATGAATCGCGCAATGGAGCGGTTATTCTCTCGGATAACGAATCCATCAGCATCATGGTGAATGAAGAGGATCATTTGAGAATACAATGCTTGTGCCCTGGTTTTCAGATTAAGGAAGCTTGGGATTTGGCGAATCAGATCGATGATGTGTTCGAGGTTCACTTGGATTATGCCTTCGACGAGAAGCGCGGGTATATGACCAGCTGTCCGACGAACGTCGGCACAGGCATCCGGGCTTCGGTGATGATCCATTTACCGGCGCTTGTGCTTACCCAGCAGATCAACCGGATTTTATCGGCCATCACGCAGGTAGGCTTGGCCGTGAGGGGGCTGTACGGGGAAGGCAGCGAAGCCTTGGGGAACCTGTTCCAGATATCCAATCAGATTACGCTGGGCCAGTCCGAGGAAGAAATTATCGATAATCTGCACAGTGTCGTTCGTCAGATTATCGAGCATGAGCGGGCAGCAAGGCTCAAGCTGTCGATGGAGAACAGGGCCAAGCTTCTGGATCGGGTCAGCCGGTCGTTCGGTATTTTGTCCTATGCGGCGATTATGGACTCGAAGGAAGCGGCCCAGCGCTTGTCGGACGTGAGGCTCGGAATTGATCTTGGCTTTATTAAGAAGGTGCCCTCTCAGGTGCTCAATGAGCTGCTTGTGATGACCCAGCCGGGTTTTTTACAGCAGTTAGCAGGAGAAAAGCTGTCTTCTGAAGAAAGAGACATTAGAAGAGCGCAGCTGATTCGCGACAAGATGTCCGAATCGGACGAAGTCCGCTAACACCAAGATCACCAACTGCAAATACGGAAATGACTTTTACCAATCTTGGAGGTGTTACTCATGATGTTTGGCAGATTTACGGAACGCGCGCAGAAAGTGTTGTCCCTGGCTCAAGAGGAAGCTGTCCGCTTAGGACATAACAATATCGGTACCGAGCATATTTTGCTTGGATTGATTCGGGAGGGCGAGGGCATTGCCGCTAAAGCGTTAATCGCGCTCGGACTCGGCCTCGAAAAAATACAGGATGAAGTGGAATCGCTCATCGGGCGTGGGCAGGAGCAGCCGACCAACATCGCCTACACGCCTCGTGCCAAAAAAGTCATCGAGCTGTCGATGGACGAAGCTCGCAAGCTCGGACATACTTATGTCGGGACGGAGCATATTTTGCTTGGACTTATTCGCGAAGGCGAAGGTGTCGCAGCACGTGTGCTTAACAATCTCGGCGTAAGCTTGAATAAAGCCCGTCAGCAGGTGCTTCAGCTGCTTGGCAGCAGCGAAGTGGTTTCCCCAAGCCATGGCAATCCGGTCAACGTCAATACGCCGACTCTGGACGGCCTGGCACGCGACTTGACGGCCTATGCGAAAGACGGCAATCTGGACCCTGTTATCGGCCGCAGCAAAGAAATTGAGCGCGTTATCCAGGTGCTCAGCCGCCGCACGAAAAACAATCCGGTGCTGATCGGCGAGCCGGGTGTCGGTAAAACGGCAATCGCCGAAGGGCTTGCCCAGAAAATTATCGCCAACGAAATTCCGGAGACACTTCGCGACAAGCGGGTGATGACCCTGGATATGGGCTCGGTCGTAGCTGGAACGAAGTACCGCGGCGAATTTGAAGACCGCTTGAAGAAAATAATGGATGAAATTCGCCAAGCCGGCAATATCATTTTGTTCATTGACGAGCTGCACACGCTGATCGGCGCAGGCGGGGCCGAGGGCGCTATCGATGCTTCGAATATTTTGAAGCCGTCGCTGGCCCGCGGCGAGCTGCAGTGCATCGGAGCGACAACGCTGGATGAATACCGCAAATATATCGAGAAGGACGCCGCCCTGGAGCGCCGCTTCCAGCCGATTACGGTGGATCAGCCTTCTCCGGAGGAAGCGATTCAAATTCTCCACGGTCTCCGCGATCGTTATGAGGCGCATCACCGGGTGAAAATAACCGATGAGGCGATCGAGCAGGCTGTCAAGCTTTCCGACCGCTACATTACAGACCGGTTCCTGCCGGATAAAGCGATCGACCTGATCGACGAGGCCAGCTCGAAGGTCAGACTTCGCTCCTATACGGTACCGCCCGATCTCAAGAAGCTGGAGAACAAGCTGGAGGATATCCGCAAGGAGAAAGACGCTGCCGTGCAGAGCCAGGAGTTCGAGAAAGCAGCTGCTCTGCGCGACACCGAGCAGAAGATGCGCGAAGAGCTGGATACGACGAAAAACGAGTGGAAAGAGAAGCAAGGCCGCACCGATTCGGAGGTAACGCCGGATGATATCGCTCAAGTCGTGGCGAGCTGGACGGGAATTCCGGTCGTCAAGCTGGCGGAAGAGGAGACGGAGAGGCTGCTGAAGATGGAATCGATTCTTCACGACCGGGTCATCGGCCAGGATGAAGCCGTGAAGGCCGTCAGCCGCGCTATCCGCCGGGCAAGAGCCGGTCTTAAGGACCCTAAGCGTCCGATGGGCTCCTTCATCTTCCTCGGACCAACCGGCGTAGGGAAAACGGAGCTGGCCCGCGCTTTGGCCGAGTCGCTTTTCGGCGACGAAAATGCCGTGATCCGTATCGATATGTCCGAATATATGGAGAAGCATTCCACTTCCCGCTTGGTCGGGGCTCCTCCGGGTTATGTAGGGTATGAAGAAGGCGGCCAGCTGACCGAGAAGGTTCGCCGCAAGCCTTATTCGGTTGTTCTGCTCGATGAGATCGAGAAGGCGCATCCGGAAGTATTCAACATCCTGCTGCAAGTGCTGGAGGACGGCCGCCTGACAGACTCGAAGGGACGCACCGTCGACTTCCGCAATACGTTGATTATCATGACTTCCAACGTGGGCGCCGATGTCATCAAGAAAAACTCGACGCTGGGCTTTACGGCAACGATCGATGCCGGCCGCGAATACGGCAATATGAAAGATAAAGTAATGGGCGAGCTGAAGAAAAGCTTCCGTCCGGAGTTCCTGAACCGGATCGACGAGATCATCGTATTCCATTCCCTGGATGAGAAGCATATCGCCGAGATCGTAACTCTGATGGCTGATGATCTCCGCAAGCGGCTCAAGGAGCAAGAGGTTGACTTCGTGCTTACGGATGGAGCAAAGGCGTTCCTGGCGAAGGAAGGCTACGATCCAAGCTTCGGAGCAAGGCCGCTCCGCCGGGCGATCCAGAAGCATATCGAGGACCGTTTGTCCGAAGAGCTGCTTCGCGGAAATATTACCAAAGGCGACAAGCTGACGATCGACGAGAAGGACGGCGAGCTCATCGTCGAGCGAAATTCGGGCGTCAGTACGGAAGTCTAAACCGGGCTTTTGGCCTTGTATATATAACTGTAATTCGCTGATTTTGCAGCAAACCTGCCGCAACCGGATTAAACCGGCCGGCAGGTTTTTCTATTTACTGGGTTTTATGTTTGAAGAAGCCTCAACACAGGCAAAGCGCGCGTTTTTATTTCGGATTACCGGGGCAGGAAGGGTTTTCTTTGCCTCATCGTCATGGTAAACTTTGTAATGGAACTTGAGGTGATATGGGATGGCCAAAACAAAAACGAAATTTTTCTGTCAGCAGTGCGGTTATGAATCACCGAAGTGGCTGGGCAAATGCCCGGGCTGCGAAGCGTGGAACACGTTTGTGGAAGAAGTGGAAACGATCAGCAAGTCGAGGGGCGCTCAAACCTCCATTTCTAATAAGAAAGAAAAGCCGATCTCGATCATAAACATAGAAAGCAGTGAAGAGCAGCGGGTTATTACAAATAATCAGGAGCTGAACCGGGTGCTGGGAGGAGGGCTGGTGCCCGGCTCTCTCATTCTTGTCGGCGGCGACCCGGGGATCGGGAAGTCGACCCTGCTGCTGCAAACTTCTCATGAGCTGACTCAGCAGCAGTTGAAGGTGCTGTATATTTCCGGAGAAGAGTCGATCAAGCAGACCAAGCTGCGCGCAGACCGGCTCGATGCGGTATCCCCGCTGCTGTTCGTGCTCAGCGAGACGAATGTGGAATTTATCGAAGCGGCCATCGATGAGCTGGAGCCGGACTTTATCGTGATTGATTCGATCCAGACCGTATACCATCCGGCAGTTGCCTCAGCGCCGGGCAGCGTTTCCCAGGTAAGAGAATGTACCGGACATTTTATGCGAATTGCGAAGGTCAGAGGTATCGCAACGGTGCTGGTTGGTCATGTTACTAAAGAGGGAGCAATCGCAGGTCCCAGACTGTTGGAGCATATGGTCGATTGCGTTCTGTATTTCGAAGGAGAGCGGCATCATTCCTACCGGGTGCTCCGCGCCGTGAAGAACAGATTCGGCTCGACCAATGAAATCGGCATCTTCGAGATGCGCGAGAGCGGCCTTGTCGAGGTAGCCAATCCTTCAGAGCTGTTCCTATCCGAACGTCCGCTGGGCGTAGCGGGATCGACCGTGGTCGCCAGTATGGAGGGTACCCGCCCTGTGCTGGTCGAGCTTCAGGCGCTGATCTCAGCTACTAACTTCCCTTCCCCGCGCAGAATGGCCACCGGCTATGATCACAACAGGCTGTCGCTGATCATCGCCGTATTGGAGAAGCGGATGGGGATGTTCCTGCAGAATCAGGATGCCTACCTGAACATTGCCGGAGGGGTCAAGCTGGATGAGCCGGCCGTCGATTTGGCGGTTGCCGTCAGCATCGCCTCCAGCTTCCGTGATCAGCCGACCCAGCCGTTCGACGTTGTATTCGGGGAAGTGGGACTTACGGGCGAGGTTCGCGGCGTGTCCCGCATCGATCAGCGTGTTCGGGAAGCGCAGAAACTGGGCTTCAGACGGGTTATTTTGCCGGAGAAAAGCTTAAAAGGCTGGACGCCGCCCCCGGGAATCGAGGTCATCGGCGTGCAGACGGTAGCGCAGGCGCTGTCCGCCGCATTGGTATAGAAAAGATCAAATATGCATTAATAGTCGTGAGGAAGTCAGGAGGGACAACGCTTGAGCAAGGAAGATTCAAAACGCGACGTGATGAGCCAGCTGCTGCAGCTGGTTGCGCCGGGCACGTCCTTTCGCGATGGTCTGGAGAACGTGCTTCGCGCCAAGACGGGCGGACTGATTGTTGTCGGCTATAGCCCGGAGGTGATGGAGATTGTTGACGGAGGCTTCTCCATCAATTGTGATTTTTCTCCTAACTACTTATATGAGCTTGCCAAGATGGATGGGGCCATTATCCTTAGCGAGGACTTGAAGCGCATCCTGTATGCGAACACCCAGCTGATACCCGATTCGTCCATCTCCTCAATCGAAACGGGCATTCGTCACAGAACCGCAGAGCGGGTAGCGAAGCAGACCTCCAAGCTTGTCGTCTCCATTTCTCAGCGGCGCAACGTGATTACGCTGTATCAAGGAAATTTGCGTTACGCTTTGAAGGATATCGGGGTAATACTAACCAAGGCGAATCAGGCGATTCAGACGCTGGAGAAATACAAGTCGGTGCTCGATCAGGACATGACCAATCTGGGAGCTTCGGAATTCGAGGAGCTGGTAACGCTGCATGATGTAACGGGCGTTATTCAGCGGATCGAGATGGTGCTGCGCATCAAGGCTGAGATCAACCGGTATATCAACGAGCTTGGCAACGAAGGGCGCCTGATCAGCATGCAGTTGGAAGAGCTTGTGGGAAATACGGAACGGGAAGCTCTTTTGCTCGTAAAAGATTATATAAGGGAAGCGAACGAGGACAAAATAAGGGAAGTGTTCTCGCAGCTCAAGCGGCATGCAGGAGACGAGATTCTCGATCATTCTCAGATTGCCCGCGTACTCGGATACCCGCATTTTTCGGCCAGCGCCGAGGAGATCGTATCGCCCCGCGGTTATCGCGTACTCAGCAAGATCCCGAGATTGCCGACCATCATTATTCACAATCTTATCGAACGGTTCAAGCAGCTGCCTCATCTGATGATGGCGACGATCGGAGAGCTCGACGAAGTGGACGGCATCGGCGAAGTAAGGGCAAGAACGATCAAAGAAGGACTGAAGCGCATCCAAGATCAGGTACTCATTGACAGACATATCTAACTTGCTTACAATCATATGGTGACCTCATAGCATGGACAGCGTTGGGGCACAGTAAAACCAGAGGTGGACTAATCCATGATAACTAAATCTCTACCCAATGTCTTTACGATTGGGAATCTGTTTCTCGGGATCATCGCCATAATATCCGTCTTTAACAACAAACCGGAGCTTGCGGCGATTATGGTCATTGTAGCGATGCTGCTGGACGGTTTGGACGGACGTGTGGCTCGTGCATTGAACGCCCAGAGCGAGTTCGGCAAAGAGCTGGATTCGTTGTCCGACGTCATTTCATTCGGAGTTGCTCCCGCCTTCATCATGTATGTGGTAGCCTTCACCGAGCTGAATGCGGCGGCGGCCTGGATCGTAACCGCTGTGTTCCCGATCTGCGGAGCGCTTCGCCTGGCCAGATTCAATGTCGTTGCCGGTACTCCCGGCTATTTTATCGGGCTTCCCATCCCTGCCGCCGGTGGTGTGTTGTGTACGCTCGCTTTGTTCCATCAAGAACTGAGCACGCTTGTGCTTGTCCTGTCGACGCTTCTTCTGTCTTACCTGATGGTGAGCACTGTCAAATACCCGAACTTTAAGAAAATCGGCATTCCGAAAGCCGCGATCTGGATTACTCCGGTCGTTGTCGTCATCGCTGTTGTATTGGCCGTTAAATTTCCAGGGACGCTTTCCAAGCTTATCTTCGTGCCGCTGTTGCTTTACGCGCTGTACGGTTTAAAAAAAAACGTTGATCGAGCCTTCTTTTTTGCCCGCCGCAAGCGGAAAAAAGAGCTGGAAGAAGCGGAATCCCGGTCTACGGGAATGTAATAAAAACATAGCCGAAAATGAAAAGCATTTATTTTCCTTCCGGGGAGATAGATGCTTTTTTTGTTTTTTCTTCGGCTGACGGGATTAGCGGACCCGCTTTTGGATCATAATTGTAACGAAGACTAGGAAATATTTGGAGGTGAAGTCTATGGTGAAAAAATGGTTTCAGCTTTTATTTGCCGTGATCGGCGGTACCTTGGGCGTACAGTGGAGCGAAGCGTTCGGGACCCCCATGTTTGAAGCCATGGCGTCGGTCATGGGAGTGGAGGCGATAAGAGGGCAAGCGGTCTGGATGTTCATAGTTGTTGCTGTGGTCTTCTACTCCGTGAGTAACTGGGCGCTGGAGCATATGCTGCGTACGATCCGGGATGGCGAGGAGCGCATCGCATCCGTCCCGATCGTCGATCTGATCGCCGGTTCCTCAGGCATGGGAGTCGGGGTGCTGCTTTCCTCGCTGCTGCTGTTTCCCCTCGAGCGGACAGGCTTCTCCAACCCGCTGCTGCATATGCTGATCATCGGCGTGCTGGCATTCACCGGCTTCAGGCTGGGGCTTGTGAAGAAGGAAGAGCTGCTGGCGATGCTGGAAAAACGTGGAGAAGCGCGTGGGCGGCGCGGGGCGCAAGGAGAGGTGAAGGGCTTCGAGGAACATAAAATTCTGGACACCAGCGTCATTATCGACGGCAGAATTGCCGATATTTGCAAAACCGGCTTTATCGAAGGCACGCTTGTTATTCCCGAGTTCGTGCTGGAGGAGCTTCAGCATATTGCGGACTCGTCCGACCTGCTGAAGCGCAACCGCGGCCGCCGCGGTCTGGATATCCTCAATAAAATCCAGAAGGAGCTGGACGTCAAGGTGCTGATCTACGAAGGGGATTTTGAAGAAATCTCGGAGGTGGACAGCAAGCTGGTCAAGCTGGCCAAGGCGCTGCGCGGCAAGGTCATCACGAATGACTTTAATCTGAATAAAGTATGCGAGCTGCAGGGAGTGTCCGTGCTGAACATCAACGATCTGGCCAACGCCGTGAAGCCAGTCGTGCTGCCGGGCGAAGAAATTCTCGTTCAGGTGATCAAAGACGGCAAGGAGCATGGTCAAGGAGTCGCTTACCTGGATGACGGAACGATGATCGTCGTGGAGGGCGGCCGCGAATTTATCGGCACGACCTTGGACGTGCTGGTGACGAGCGTGCTGCAGACATCGGCGGGCCGGATGATTTTTGCCAAGCCCAAGCTATTGGAAAAAGCGCTCTAAACCGTTATGATAGAAGATATGCGCATCGAACCTTACGTTTGGCGGTAGAGGGACGGGGATAGGCTCCCCTTGCTTGTTTCTCATGGTCCGGAACGTACGTTCGATGCTGCTGGACGTTGGCAGGCGGTGATGGGGTTGAATGGCAAGACAGGTGTTGTCGTCGTAGCGGCCGGAAGAGGCACGCGCATGGGTACGGCGGAAAGCAAACAGTATTTGCGGCTGGACGATAAGCCGATACTTATACATACGCTGCGGGCCTTGGAGCGGATGACGTTTATCGATCAGATCGTGCTGGTGACCGGAGCGGATGATGTGGAGCGCTGCCGCCGCTGGATCGAGCAGGAGGGGCTGAGCAAGACGGCCCGTATCATCAGCGGCGGGCGAGAGCGGCAGGACTCGGTGTATGAAGGCTTGAAGGCATTGCCTTCCGGTATCGAATGGGTTCTTGTCCATGACGGCGTCCGTCCGTTCGCGGCCTCTCATCATGTGAAGGCATGTCTGGAACGGGCCTGGGTCACGGATGCGGCGGTTCTTGCCGTTCCTGTGAAGGATACGATCAAGATCGTGAACGGCGAGGGAGTCATCACGGCGACACCGGACCGCAGCAGCTTGTGGGCGATTCAAACCCCGCAAGCTTTTCGTCATGCTTTGCTCCTTGAGGCTCATGAACGGGCCCGGCGGGAAAATTTCACAGGCACGGACGATGCCATGCTCGTCGAGCGTCTGGAAAGAAGCGTTTCGGTTGTGGAAGGCGACTATTATAACATCAAAATCACGACGCCGGAGGATATGCCTTGGGCGGAGTGGATATTACGCAATGTCAGGGGAGAGGGAAACGAATGATTCGCGTGGGGCAAGGTTTTGACGTACACCAATTGGTGGAAGGGCGCAAATGCATAATAGGCGGCGTCGATATTCCTTATGAAAAGGGACTGCTTGGTCATTCGGATGCCGATGTGCTGCTGCATGCCCTTAGCGACGCTATTCTGGGAGCGCTGGCCATGGGGGACATCGGCAAGCATTTCCCGGACACGGCCGACGAATACAAGGATGCCGACAGCTACGAGCTCCTGCTCCATGTATGGAAGCTGGCGGTTGGGGCAGGCTACCGGCTGGGCAACGCGGATCTGACGATCATCGCGCAAAAGCCCAAGATGGCGCCATACATTCCGGCGATGGTGGAGCGGATTGCCGCCGCGCTGAACGCGGAGCCGTCTCAGATTAATGTAAAAGCGACGACGACCGAACAGCTCGGCTTCACCGGGCGCGGGGAAGGGATCGCGGCACAGGCGATTGTTTGTCTGCTTCAAAATGTGCTATCATAACACATTATATTCATTAGGTTTAGTGAACATGGAAGGGGAGTCAGGAGATGGCAGACGTTCGCGTAAGATATGCGCCGAGTCCGACCGGACATTTACATATCGGCGGTGCCCGCACCGCGTTGTTCGACTATTTGTACGCCCGCAGGCATGGAGGGCAGTTCATCGTCCGCTTCGAGGATACGGATCAGACCCGGCATGTGGAGTCAGGCGTCGACAACCAGCTGAACGGACTTCGCTGGCTTGGCGTGGATTGGGATGAGAGCGTCGATATCGGCGGTCCGTACGGTCCATATCGTCAGATGGAGCGGCTTGAGCTGTATCAGCCATTCACCCAGCAGCTGCTTAATGACGGACATGCCTACTACTGCTTCTGTACGGAGGCGGAGCTCGAAGCGGAGCGGGCGAGCCAGGAAGCCGCCGGCGAGATGCCGATGTATACGGGCAAATGCCGTCACCTCTCAGCCGAGCAGCAGCAGCAATACCGGGAAGAAGGACGCAAGCCGTCCATCCGCTTCCGGGTGCCGGCAGACCGCACGATAGCGTTCACCGACCGCATCCGGGACAAAGTCGAATTCGAGACGAACGGCATCGGCGACTTTATTATTGTACGTCCCGACGGCATCCCGACCTATAACTTTGCCGTTATTCTGGACGATCATCTGATGAAAATTACGCTTGTCATCCGCGGAGAAGAGCATCTGACGAATACGCCGCGGCAAATTATGATGTACGAAGCGCTGGGACTGCCTGTCCCCGAGTTCGCCCATCTGGCGCTGATCCTTAACCAGGACCGCAAGAAGATGAGCAAGCGGGATGAATCCATCATCCAGTTCATCGAACAATACCAGTCGCTCGGTTACTTGCCGGAGGCGGTCGTCAACTTCATCGCGCTGCTAGGCTGGTCGCCGAAGGGCGAGGAGGAGATTTTCTCCAAGGAAGAGCTGATCGAGCAGTTCGATCTGGACCGCGTGTCCAAAAGTCCGGCCGTGTTCGATATGGACAAGCTTAACTGGATGAACAACACTTATATCAAAAAGGCGGACCCTGAGCGGATCGCAGAGCTTGCGCTGCCTCATCTGCAGAAGGCGGGTCTGCTGCCTGCCGAGCTTAGCCAGGAGCAGCACAATTGGGCGCGCGCGCTGATCCGGCTGTACCAGGACCAGCTGCGTTATGCCGCAGAGATCGTGCCGTTGTCCGAGCTGTTCTTCCGCGAGGACGTGCAGCTTGACGAGGAAGCGGGAGCGCTGCTCGGAGAAGAGCATGCTCCGGTTGTGCTGGGCGCCTTCCGGAAGCAGGCTGCAGCCGCTGAAGATTTCGGCGTTGATGCGATCAAGGGGATGATCAAGGCTGTCCAAACCGAGACCGGGTATAAAGGCAAGCCGCTGTTCATGACCATCCGCGTCGCTTTGACGGGACAGATGCATGGGCCTGATCTGAACATGACGATCCATCTGCTTGGCCGCGACAAGGTGCTTGAACGGGTTAATAAATTATTGTAATCAGGCGGCATTTCTGCTAACATCGTAAACAAACCAATATCCAATATGGCGTCGAACGGGAGAGTACGGCGATAACGGGGGATTCACAGAGAGGATGACCGGCTGACAGCCGGCTGCAAGTCATCCAGTCCACCATCGGCGGAAGTGCACCCGGGAGCTGTTAAGACGATCTGCGCACAGGCAGTTTCTGGGCTCAGGGTAGTTTGGCCGTAGCGTTCACGATACGAACGAGCAAGATGCGCGAATGGAGCGGAGCTCGGCGGAAGCCGGAGATTCGGAGTTTGCGCTAAGCAGAGTGGAACCGCGAATCGACACGCCTCTGCAGCCTTTGACGGCTGCGGAGGCTTTTTGGTTTGGAGCGGCTTTCAGGAGAGGATAAACGAAGGCGGGGTCCTGAATCATGTTCGGCAGAATGAAAGAAGATAT
This sequence comes from Paenibacillus sp. cl123, assembly GCF_900101595.1. Classification (GTDB taxonomy): domain Bacteria; phylum Bacillota; class Bacilli; order Paenibacillales; family NBRC-103111; genus Paenibacillus_G. The sequence continues at coordinate 47,416 of NZ_FMYY01000034.1, read as the reverse complement.
CGCTACCATTTTTGAAAATGATCCTGCCGCCAGAGGCTGGTTCGAGGTCGTTTTCACCTATGCGGGCTTGCATGCCCTGTGGTCTCATCGGATCGCCCACTGGCTCTACAAGCGGAAGTGGTATACGCTGGCCAGAATTATCTCGCAGATCAGCCGGTTTATGACCGGCATCGAGATTCATCCGGGCGCGGTGATCGGGCGGCGATTTTTTATCGATCACGGGATGGGGGTCGTGATTGGGGAAACCTGCGAAATTGGCGATGATGTGCTGCTCTACCATGGGGTGACGCTCGGCGGCACCGGCAAAGAAAAGGGCAAGCGTCATCCGACGATCGGCAATAACGTAGTCATCTCCGCAGGAGCGAAGGTGACGGGCTCCTTCACCGTAGGAGACAACTCCCGGATCGGAACCAACGCGGTTGTGCTGTCGGAGGTCCCGCCCAATAGTACGGTTGTCGGCATCCCGGGACGCGTCGTGAAGCGCGATGGCGTGCGGATCGGCCGGCTGGAGCATGACAAGCTCCCTGACCCGGTCATTGAGATGTTCCGGAATACGCAGGAGCAGATGGAAGAATTGAAGAGAAGGCTGGCAGAGCTGGAACTGGAGCATAAGAACGGAGGATAACGATCCATGACGCTTACTATTTACAATACGATGAGCCGGCAGAAGGAAGCCTTTGTACCGCTCGAAGCGGGCAAAGTGAAGATGTATGTCTGCGGTCCGACCGTATACGATTTTATTCATATCGGGAATGCAAGACCCGTCATCTTCTTCGATGTGGTGCGCAGATATCTGGAATATAGCGGATACGAGGTCAACTTTATCGTGAATTTCACTGATGTCGACGACAAGCTGATCAAAAAAGCGGCCGAGATGAACCTGACGGTCCCTGAGGTGGCCGATCTGTTCGTCCGGCATTATTACGAAGACACCAAGGGACTTGGCGTCCGGGAAGCGAATGTTCATCCGCGGGTGACGCAGAATATGAAGGAGATTATCGCCTTTATCTCCGAACTCGAGGCGAAGGGACTGGCTTATGAGGCGAAAGGAGATGTGTTCTTCCGGACGGGGAGCTTTGCGGAATACGGCAAGCTGTCGCAGCAGAATCTCGAGGAGCTTCAATTCGGCATCCGGGTTGATGTAGACCGGCGCAAGGAGAATCCGCAGGACTTCGTGCTTTGGAAAGCCGCGAAGCCAGGGGAGATCAGCTGGTCCAGCCCATGGGGAGAAGGCCGTCCCGGCTGGCATATCGAATGCTCCGCCATGGTGCGCAAGTATCTCGGCGATACGATCGATATCCACGGAGGCGGTCAAGACCTGACATTTCCGCATCATGAATGCGAAATTGCGCAATCCGAGGGATTGACCGGCCATACGATGAGCAACTATTGGATGCATAACGGCTTTGTAAACATCAATAATGAGAAAATGTCCAAATCGCTTGGCAACGGCATTACGGTGCATGAGTTGCTTAAGTCGATCCCTGCGGAGATCATCCGCTACTTCATGCTGTCCGGCCATTATCGCAACCCGCTGAACTTCAGCGACGAAGCGGTCGAGCAGGCCAAAGGAAGCCTGGCGCGTCTGGAAAACTGCCGCTCGTCCCTGAAGCACCGGCTGAAGACGGCGGATGCGCCGGAAGCCGATACGGAAGTCGCGGCGGCCGCCGCAGCGGTGAAGGCGCAGTTCGAAGCGAAGATGAACGATGACTTCAACACGCCGGATGCCATCACCGCGATGTTCGAGCTGGTCAATGTAGCGAATCCGTACCTGAGCCGGGACCATGTGAACGCTCAGACGATCAAGCTGCTACTGGACGGATTCGGAGCGATGAACGGGGTGCTCGGTATTCTTCCTGAGGATGCCGAAGAGCTGCTGGACGCCGAGATCGAGCAGCTGATCATAGACCGGACGGAAGCGCGGAAAAGCAAAAACTGGGCGCGGGCCGACGAAATCCGCGATCTGCTCGCCGGACGCGGCATCGTACTTGAGGATACGCCGCAAGGCATCCGCTGGCGGCGCAAATGAGCGACAACGGGCTGCGAAGAGATGAAGACGGGAGCCTCCAGGCGCAGCAGTCGGATGCCGCGGGTTCGGCGGCGGGGGCGGCTTCCCGGGACGAGTCCTGTGATCCGTTCGCGCTGAACCTGTTCGCTTACCCGCCTGCGCGGGAGCCGAGGCTGCTCAATCCGCTTGTGCTCGCTTATGCCGGGGATGCGGTCTATGAGGTGTTCATCCGCCAATATGTGATCTCGCAAACGAATCACAAGCCGGATCATCTGCACCGCATGTCTACGAAATACGTATCCGCCAAGGCTCAGGCCAAGGCGCTGACCCGCTGGCTTCCGCTTCTGTCCGAGGAAGAAGCGGATATCGTGAAGCGGGGCCGCAACGCCAAGTCGGGCACGACGGCGAAAAATGCCGATGTGCTTGAATACCGGCACAGTACGGCCTTCGAATGTCTGATCGGCTACTTGTATTATACGCGCCGCTGGGAGCGGCTGCGGTTCCTGCTGGAGCTAGCTCTGGAGCGGGATGAAGCCTGAACGGGCGGACAGCCATAAAATAACCGAAGAGAAGAGGGACACCATCGTGGAAGATCTTATTGGAGGCAAGCATTCCGTACTGGAAGCGCTCCGTTCAGGCCGCACGGTCAATAAAATATGGATCGCCGAGCAGGCCCAGAAGCAGCTGACCCAGCCGATTATCGCGGAGGCCAAGCAGCACGGCGTTATCGTGCAGTTCGTGGACAAGCGCAAGCTGGATCAGATGGCGGAGGGGCTGCAGCATCAGGGAGTTGTCGCGCAGGTCGCCGCCTATGATTACGTCGATGTGGACGAGCTGCTTGCCCGGGCTGCGGCCAAGGGCGAGGAGCCTTTCCTGCTGATTCTCGATGAGATCGAGGACCCGCATAATCTGGGCTCCATCCTGAGGACCGCCGACTGTACGGGCGTGCATGGAGTCATCATCCCGAAGCGCCGTTCCGCCTCGCTCACCGCTACGGTATCGAAGACTTCCGCAGGAGCGGTCGAATATGTGCCCGTGGCGCGCGTAACGAATCTGGCTCAGACGATCGAGCAGCTCAAGGAGCGGGGAGTATGGATCGCAGGCGCGGATGTCGGCGCCAAGGCGCCGCTCTACCAGACGGATCTCCGTCTTCCGCTTGCTATCGTCATCGGCAATGAAGGCAAGGGAATCGGACGGCTCATCCGTGAAAAATGCGATTTTCTGCTTCAGCTCCCTATGTTCGGAAAAATCAACTCGCTGAATGCTTCGGTGGCGGCAGCGGTATTCATGTACGAAGTAGTCCGCCAGCGGCACGCTGTCAAATGACGGCGCTGGGGCCGCCGGCCTGCCGCAGGTGGACGTTATGATTCAGGAAATTCTTATCGTGGACGGATACAACATCATCGGGGCTTGGCCCGAGCTGCAGAAGCTGAAGGATATCCGGCTTGAGGAGGCGCGCGACCGCCTGATCCAGATCATGGCGGAGTACCAGTCCTTCACGGGGATGAAGGTGATCCTCGTGTTCGATGCGTACTATGTGCCGGGGCTGGGCCGCAAATACGTGCAGAGCAAGCTGCCGGTGTACTTCACCAAGGAGAAGGAGACGGCCGACGAGTTGATCGAGCGTCTTGTCACGACGCATGTCGGACGCCGCAAGCAGGTCTATGTGGCTACTTCCGACATGACGGAGCAGCACGTGATCTTCGGCAAGGGGGCGTTCCGCCTGCCGGCCGGAGAGCTGCTGGTCAAGGTGCGGCAGGCCAGAGGCGAGGTTCGCCGCAAAATTCGCCAGGAAGCGGAGACCCGGCGCAATACGGTCGACAATACGCTGAGTGACGAGCTTAGAAAGCGGCTGGAGGATTTGCGCAGGGGGCGATGAAACGCCTCAGGACATCCCGCTATGGCAAGCATATGCAAGTCGAATTTTATTGACGATGTTAGATTACATAATGTATACTAGCCTTATCTTTCAAGCGCAGGCCGGAGGGATTGTGGTGAGTGTCGACCTCAAAGAATTGAGAATGTGCGAATACGACCTCAAGGCTGACGAAGACGTAGTCGAAGCGGTCCGCGAAGGCGACAGCGATGCGCTGGAGTACTTGATCAACAAGTATCGTAATTTCGTTCGTGCCAAGGCCCGTTCATACTTTCTGATCGGAGCCGATCGAGAAGATATCGTACAGGAAGGTATGATCGGACTGTATAAGTCCATTCGCGACTTCCGCGGCGATAAGCTTGCCTCCTTCAAGGCGTTTGCCGAGCTTTGCATCACCCGTCAGATCATCACGGCCATCAAGACGGCAACCAGACAGAAGCATATTCCTCTCAATTCTTACGTATCCCTGGACAAGCCTATTTACGACGAAGATTCCGACAGAACGTTGCTTGACGTAATCTGCGGCTCGCGTGTGTCCGATCCGGAAGAATTGATTATCAATCAAGAGGAATTCAGCGGTCTCGAGGATAAGATGGGCGAGATTCTAAGCGACCTCGAGCGCAAAGTGCTGATGCTATATTTGGATGGGCGATCCTATCAAGAGATTGCCGTCGATCTTGACCGTCATGTGAAGTCGATTGACAATGCGCTGCAGCGGGTCAAACGCAAGCTGGAGAGATATTTGGAAGTTCGCGACGCATAGCAAGCACCTTTCCTTTTATGGAGAAGGTGCTCTTTTTCATTGAGGAGAGCAGGACGGCGAGAGCCCGCAGGCGACCGGTTTCCGTCTTATGGCAAGCGGGATGCGGACGGCGTGCGTTTAACCGACAGCCCGGATGCCTATACTGGTAGAAAAGGACGACAGGGATGCCGAGCAGCTCTTCCTATTTCCTTGACAGAAGAATGGCCGTGTGATAATGTATTCAGGTAGCCTTAGCCGAGTAGGCGTTTTTTTTGCTGATCGGGCAAGGCTGTAAATCAGAGGCTGGTCCGTAGGAGGTGTACATCATGCGGGTGATCATCACATTAGCGTGCACAAACTGCAAGCAAAGAAACTATGCGTCTTCCAAAAACAAGCGCAACCATCCTGACCGCATGGAGCTCAAGAAATATTGCAAGTATTGCAATGAACAAACGGCTCATCGCGAAACTCGCTAGTTTTTTGGAGGTGTAGGTTGTGTCCTTTTTGGCTAAAGTGAAGCAGGGATTCGGCAGCACGTTTTCTTTTTTTGGGGACGCATGGTCCGAGTTGAAAAAAGTAAAGTGGCCTAGCCGTAAAGAGCTGATTAGTTACACGCTGGTCGTGTTATTTACGGTCATCTTCGTGACGGTGTACTTCTACGTTCTGGACTTAGGTATTTCGGAGCTGCTTCGCCTCGTGTTTAAATAATCTAGGCTGATTGGTGGCGCTAATGGGAATGGAAAAGAGATGGTACGTCGTACATACCTACTCCGGGTATGAGAACAAGGTGAAGGCTAACTTAGAAAAACGTGTGGAATCTATGGACATGAAGGACAAGATCTTTCGCGTGCTCGTTCCCATGGAAGAAGAGCTTGTGAATAAAGACGGTAAGAAGAAGACGGTTATGCGTAAAGTGTACCCGGGATACGTGCTTGTGGAGATGATCCAGACGGACGATTCCTGGTATGTCGTGCGCAATACCCCTGGCGTTACCGGGTTTGTCGGCTCGACCGGTTCCGGTTCGAAACCGACGGCGCTGCTTCCGGAGGAAGTGGAGTCTATTCTTAAGCATATGGGTATGGAAGAGCCGAAACCGAAGATCGATTTCGAGCTTCGGGATACGGTGCGCGTGAAAGTCGGCCCGTTCGCCAACTTTGTTGGGTCCGTGGAGGAAATACTGGTCGACAAAAGCAAGCTGAAGGTTCACGTCAATATGTTTGGCAGAGAAACTCCGCTTGAGCTGGACTATCATCAGGTAGAAAAGCTGTAGGCGTGAAGCTGCCATACTACATGCGAGGAGGTGTCACACATGGCTAAAAAAGTAATTAAAATGGTGAAACTGCAAGTTCCTGCAGGGAAAGCGAATCCGGCGCCGCCGATCGGTCCTGCACTGGGTCAAGCAGGGGTCAACATCATGGCGTTCTGCAAAGAGTTCAACGCTCGTACGGCAGATCAAGCAGGGTTGATCATTCCGGTTGTTATCACGGTGTTCGAGGATCGTTCGTTTACGTTCGAGACCAAAACGCCTCCGGCTGCCGTATTGCTTCGTGTAGCTGCCGGTATCGAGAAAGGCTCCGGCGAACCGAACAAGAAGAAGGTCGCAACCGTTAAGCGTTCCAAAGTACGCGAAATCGCCGAGCAAAAAATGCCTGACCTGAACGCTGCATCCGTAGAGGCTGCTATGCGCATGGTTGAAGGTACGGCTCGCAGCATGGGCGTTGTCATCGAAGACTAATTCGTGACTTCAAGACCCGGCAAAAGGCAAGGCAATCGGTGGGAGGATATTCCGCTAGTACCACATAGGAGGACTTTAAAGTGGCTAAACACGGCAAAACATACTTGGAAGCTGCCAAGTTGATCGACGCCGAAAAATTCTACGAGCCGCTCGAAGCGATCGAGCTCGTTAAGAAATCGGCACGCGCCAAGTTCGACGAAACCGTCGAAGTGGCTGTACGTCTGGGCGTAGACCCGCGTAAGCAAGACCAGGCTGTTCGTGGCGTAGTTGTACTGCCTCACGGCACAGGTAAAACCAAGCGTGTGCTTGTATTCGCCAAAGGCGAGAAAGCTAAGGAAGCGGAAGCTGCCGGCGCTGACTTCGTAGGCGATCAAGACATGATCAACAAAATCCAGCAAGGCTGGTTCGACTTCGATGTCTGCGTAGCTACGCCTGACATGATGAGTGAAGTCGGTAAGCTCGGTCGTATCTTGGGTGGTAAAGGTTTGATGCCTAACCCTAAAGCGGGCACCGTTACTTTCGACGTAACGAAAGCCGTTCAGGAGATCAAGGCAGGTAAAATCGAATACCGTCTGGATAAAGCCGGACAAATCCATGCTCCGATCGGGAAAGTTTCCTTCGATGCCGAGAAGCTCGCAGAAAACTTCAAAGCCCTGATCGATGCGCTGAACAGAGCGAAACCGGCTGCTGCCAAAGGGGTATACCTGAAGAACATCGCGGTATCCTCGACGCAAGGTCCGAGCGCTCGCGTCAACGCAACTGGCCAACGCTAGGAAAAGCTTGCCGGTTGACTTTTGAAGTCGGCTGTGCTAACCTATTCTACGTTGTTAACAAACGAATATGCTTACCGTAGACAGCAGGTGACTGAGCTTTCGGTCTTAATTTCCTGCCGAGGTGTTATGATAAACGTTCGATATTCAAAGCTTCACAGCTTATGGAATATGGGAATCATCATGCCTTCGCTCTTGTCTGCGAAGGCATTTTTGCTTGCAGCGAAGATGCCTCCGCAGACGCTCGACATGTGCGGACGATGTTTACGATAAGGACGAAGCCTGGCAGGTTTCTTAACAGAAACTCAAGGGTTATGCTTACGAAGTCAGTTTTCCTCTGGAAAACGAGCTTATGCTTACGAAGCAGTTTCTTAACAGAAACTTGTAGGAGGTGCAAAATGGCAAACGCAAAAATTATCGAACACAAAGCGGCACAAGTAACGGAAGTAGCGGAAAAGCTGAAAGGCAGCTCCTGCGCAATCGTTGCCGACTACCGTGGCTTGAACGTTGCTCAAGTAACTGAGCTCCGCAAGCAATTGCGTGAAGCCGGCGTCGAGTTCCAAGTGTTGAAAAATACATTGGTGCGTCGTGCGACGGCTGGTGCAGAACTGACCGAATTGGATTCCTATCTGACAGGTCCTACTGCGATCGCATTCAGCAAAGACGATATCATCTCGCCGGCAAAGATTCTGACGAACTTTGCTAAGAAAAATGATAAGCTGGAAGTCAAAGCAGGCGTGGTTGAAGGTAAAGTCGTAGATTTCAACCAAATCAAAGCTTTGGCAGAGCTGCCTTCCCGCGAAGGCTTGCTGTCCATGTTGCTTAGCGTCCTTCAAGCTCCTATGCGCAACTTTGCCCTCGCGGTCAAAGCTGTCGCTGACAAGCAAGAAGGCGGCGCGCAAGAAGCGTAGTACTACCGCACGATCCGCAAGAACCCAAAATCAAATATCTTAATGGATATAATGGAGGTTTAACCATGAGCAAAGAGCAAATCTTGGAAGCCATCAAAGGCATGACTGTACTGGAACTGAACGATCTGGTTAAAGCAATCGAAGAAGAGTTCGGCGTAACAGCAGCAGCTCCTGTAGCAGTAGTAGCAGGCGGCGCAGCAGCAGAAGTCGAAGAGCAAACTGAATTCGACGTAATCCTGAACAACGCTGGCGCTTCCAAAATCAACGTTATCAAAGCGGTTCGCGAAATCACAGGTCTGGGTCTGAAAGAAGCAAAAGACCTCGTAGACGGCGCACCAAAGCCAATCAAAGAAAAAATTGGCAAGGAAGAAGCAGATTCCATCAAAGCAAAATTGGAAGAAGCAGGCGCTTCCGTAGAAGTGAAGTAATTTTAGCATGGCGACAGACCCCTTGCTCGAGGCTGACCTCCGCAAGGGGTTTTGTTGTTAGCGCATCGGATCGGAATATGCAGTGGGGAAGGAAATGCCGAGTGGGGTTGCAGAAGGTTTCAGCGGACATTTTTCTTCCGACATCAATTGGACCTGCTGATGGGTGTATCAAGAAAAGCTGCTGCTGGAGCATGTGCGCATCACTTGACAAATGGAGGATTTGGCCATGACGGAACATTATTATTCGGCGAAGCCCGGCGCCCGCCATGACCTGCACCGGCTGGAGGAGACGCTGCGGGGGCACAAGCTTATGCTGCTTACGGACGCGGGCGTATTCTCGAAGAAGGGCGTGGATTTCGGATCGAAGCTGCTGATCGAGACGATGAGCTTTCCGGACAATGCCCAAGTGCTGGATGTGGGCTGCGGTTACGGGCCGATCGGCTTAAGCGCGGCGCTGCTCGCGGCGAAGGGCCATGTCACGATGGTGGATATCAACGAGAGGGCGGTCGAGCTGGCGAGGCAAAATGCTGAGGCGAACAGGATTCAGAATGTGACTATTATGCAGAGCGACCGGTTGGAAGCCGTGCAAGACAACCGTTTCGACGTGGTGCTCACCAATCCTCCGATCCGCGCCGGCAAGGAGATCGTGCACAGCATATTTGAGCAGGCGTGCGAAGCGCTTAAGCCTGGCGGCTCTCTTTGGGTGGTCATTCAGAAGAAGCAGGGCGCTCCTTCCGCTTATGCCAAGCTGGAGATGTTGTTTGCCGAAGTGAAAGAAGTAGAGCGAGATAAAGGATATTGGATTGTACAAGCAACGAAACAGTAGCAGCCTAGCCGTTTCCGCTCACTTGTGATAGTATGCATGCCCGGGACTGGAAAAATGTTGACTTGTATGTGGTGATGTGATATTATTATAAAATGTCAGCATTATGATTGGGCTATTTCTCTTTAGTTTGCTAAAATGTCAAGAACTTTTTTTGTACCGGGTTGAATAAAGTTTATGCATTTGACGTATAATGTTTAGATTTTAGGTAAACCCTACAAGGTATGGAGAAATTTGTGGTAGGAATGCATGGAGATTGGTCTATTATTTTGCATCAGGATTAGAAGCTTCTAAAAGAAGTTTGACTTCGCGAGATTTTGGTCGAGAAGGCTTCCAGAGAGGCTTTTATTTTGTTCATATGAACGAACATGAGGGGTGAATCTAAGTTGGCGGGTCATCTTGTTCAATTAGGTCGACGTAAACGCAGGTCGTACGCTCGGATTCATGAGGTTTTGGAAGTTCCGAACCTGATCGAAATCCAACAAAAATCATATCAATGGTTTTTGGATGAGGGATTGCGCGAAATGTTCCAGGATATTTCCCCGATACAGGATTTTACGGGGAATTTGGTGCTGGAATTTATCGATTATTCTCTCGGAGAGCCCAAGTATTCGGTAGACGAATCCAAGGAACGCGATGTCACCTACGCAGCACCGCTTCGTGTGAAAGTGCGGCTGATCAATAAGGAAACCGGTGAAGTTAAAGAGCAAGAAGTGTTCATGGGAGACTTCCCTCTCATGACAGAGACGGGGACCTTTATTATTAACGGCGCCGAACGGGTAATCGTCAGCCAGCTGGTTCGATCCCCTAGCGTATATTTCAGCACTAAAGTCGATAAAAACGGGAAGAAAACTTACACCGCAACGGTCATTCCGAACCGCGGTGCATGGCTGGAACTGGAGACGGACGCCAAGGACATCATTTATGTGCGCATCGACCGTACTCGTAAAATTCCTGTAACTGTACTGCTCCGCGCGCTTGGTTTCGGTTCCGATGCCGAAATTCTTGAGCTGCTGGGCGATGACGAATACATCCGCAACACGCTTGATAAAGATAACACGGATTCGACGGACAAGGCTCTGATCGAGATTTACGAGCGGCTTCGTCCGGGCGAGCCTCCGACTTTGGATAATGCAAGAAGCTTGCTCGTTGCGCGCTTCTTCGATCCGAAGAGATATGATCTGGCGAACGTCGGTCGCTATAAGATCAATAAAAAGCTCCATATCAAAAACCGCTTGTTCAACCAAAAGCTGGCTGAAACACTGGCGGATGCAAGCACGGGCGAGATCATCGCGGAGGCCGGTCAACTGATCGACCGTCGTCTGCTGGATACGATTCTGCCTTATCTCGAGGACAGCGTCGGGTTCAAGGAATACAGCATCGCGAACGGCGTGATGGAGAATGAGCGCATCCCGCTGCAGTGCATCCATGTATACTCGCCGATCGAGGATGGCAAAATCGTCAAGGTTATCGCCAACGGGAAGATCGATAAGTCCGTTAAGCATATTACGCCTGCCGACATCATCGCTTCGATCAATTACTTTATTGATCTGCTTCACGGAATCGGCAGCACGGACGATATTGACCACCTGGGCAACCGCCGCTTGCGTTCCGTGGGCGAGCTGCTGCAGAACCAGTTCCGGATCGGTCTCTCCCGTATGGAACGCGTCGTTCGCGAGCGGATGTCGATTCAGGACGTAAATACCATTACCCCGCAGCAGCTGATCAATATCCGCCCGGTTATTGCATCGATCAAGGAGTTTTTCGGAAGCTCCCAGCTGTCGCAGTTTATGGACCAGACGAACCCGCTTGCCGAGCTTACGCATAAGCGTCGTCTGTCTGCGCTCGGACCTGGCGGTCTGACGCGTGAGCGCGCAGGCTTCGAGGTCCGCGACGTGCATCACTCCCACTATGGACGGATGTGCCCGATCGAGACGCCGGAGGGTCCGAACATCGGACTTATCAACTCCTTGTCGACGTTCGCGCGGGTCAATGAATTCGGCTTTATCGAGGCGCCTTACCGCCGCGTTGATCCGGATACAGGCATCGTCACGGCAGATATCTCCTATCTGACGGCTGACGAAGAAGATAACTATGTGGTCGCTCAGGCGAACGCGGAGCTGACGGAAGACGGCAAATTCGCCAACGATACCGTTATCGTTCGTTACAAGGACGATAACCTTCGCATCGCCAAAGAGCGAGTCGATTATATGGACGTATCGCCTAAGCAGGTTGTGTCCGTGGCTACGGCGCTCATTCCGTTCCTTGAGAACGATGACTCCAACCGTGCGCTCATGGGTTCGAACATGCAGCGGCAGGCCGTTCCTCTACTGATTCCGAAGGCTCCGCTGGTCGGTACCGGGATGGAGCATAAGTCGGCCAAGGATTCCGGCGTATGTATCGTTTCGAAGGTGAATGGCGTCGTGGAGAAGGTGTCTGCGAACGAGATTTGGGTGCGCAAGCAGGAGATGGTCGACGGACGCCTGGTCAACGGCGATATCGTGAAGCACAAGCTGCACAAATTCCTTCGGTCCAACCAAGGAACCTGCATCAACCAGCGGCCGATTTGCCACAAGGGCGAGCAGGTGCGTGTCGGCGACATTTTGGCTGACGGTCCTTCGACTGAACAAGGCGAGCTGGCGCTTGGGCGCAACGTCGTCGTAGCATTTATGACTTGGGAAGGCTACAACTACGAGGATGCGATCCTGCTCAGCGAGCGTTTGGTGAAGGAGGATGTGTACACATCCATCCATATTGAAGAATACGAGTCCGAAGCCCGTGATACGAAGCTGGGACCTGAAGAAATTACACGAGATATCCCGAATGTCGGGGAAGACGCGCTGAAAAATCTCGACGAGCGCGGAATCATCCGTGTAGGCGCCGAGATTGCCGCCGGCGATATTCTGGTCGGTAAAGTAACGCCTAAGGGCGTAACGGAACTGACGGCAGAAGAACGCCTCCTGCATGCGATCTTCGGAGAGAAGGCGCGCGAGGTTCGCGATACGTCCCTGCGTGTGCCGCATGGTACCGACGGGATTGTCGTCGACGTGAAAGTATTTACCCGCGAAAACGGCGATGAGCTGCCTCCTGGCGTCAACCAGCTGGTTCGCGTCTATATCGCTCAGAAGCGGAAAATTTCCGAAGGTGACAAAATGGCTGGACGTCACGGTAACAAAGGTGTCGTCGCCCGGATTTTGCCGGAAGAGGACATGCCGTTCATGCCGGACGGCACGCCGGTCGAAGTCGTTCTGAACCCGCTGGGCGTTCCTTCGCGGATGAACATCGGTCAGGTGCTTGAGGTTCACTTGGGCATGGCGGCTCGTTTCCTCGGTATTCATACCGCCTCGCCGGTATTCGACGGAGCGCGCGAGTATGACGTGTTTGATGCGATGGAAGAGGCCGGCATGCAGCGCAACGGTAAAACGACGCTGTATGACGGGCGTACGGGAGATTCGTTCGAGCGTGAAGTAACGGTGGGGGTCATGTATATGATCAAGCTGGCGCACATGGTCGACGATAAGATTCATGCCCGTTCCACGGGTCCTTACTCGCTCGTAACGCAGCAGCCGCTGGGCGGTAAGGCTCAGTTCGGCGGACAGCGCTTCGGGGAGATGGAAGTGTGGGCGCTTGAAGCTTATGGAGCGGCGTACACCCTGCAGGAAATTTTGACCGTCAAGTCCGATGATGTCGTCGGTCGCGTCAAGACGTATGAGTCCATCGTGAAGGGCGAGAACGTGCCGGAGCCTGGCGTTCCTGAGTCGTTCAAGGTTCTGATCAAGGAGCTGCAAAGCTTGGGCATGGACGTGAAGATTCTCTCGGAAGATGAGCAGGAGATCGAGATGAGAGAGATGGACGATGAGGACGAAGTGACCAGCGATAAGCTGAACTTGAATTTGGAAGGCGCAGAGATGGGCGTTGAGTAAGAAGCGCTGAGCTGCCACTTAAGGTGATAGGCGCCGATCCGGCGCCTAAAGCCGTATAGCGATACAGATGGAACGGTTCCGATAGGATTTGATTGAGAGACAATAGCTGGAGGAGGGTTGCTCCTTGATCGACGTCAATAATTTTGAGTTTATGAAAATCGGATTGGCTTCTCCCGAGAAGATCCGCTCGTGGTCCAGAGGCGAAGTGAAGAAGCCCGAGACGATTAACTACAGAACGTTGAAGCCGGAGAAGGAAGGTCTGTTCTGCGAGAAGATCTTCGGACCGACCAAGGATTGGGAGTGTCACTGCGGGAAATACAAACGCGTCCGCTATAAGGGCGTTGTGTGCGATCGCTGTGGAGTCGAGGTTACTCGCCAGAAGGTGCGCCGCGAACGGATGGGTCATATTGAGCTCGCCGCTCCGGTATCGCATATCTGGTATTTCAAAGGAATCCCGAGCCGTATGGGGCTGGCGCTCGATATGTCGCCTCGTTCGCTTGAGGAGATCATTTATTTCGCCTCTTACGTCGTAACGGATCCCGGCGATACGCCGCTGGAGAAGAAACAGCTGCTCTCGGAGAAGGAATACCGCAGCTATCGCGAAAAGTACGGCTATGCCTTCCAAGCCGGCATGGGCGCCGAAGCCGTGAAGAAGCTGCTGTCGGATATCGACATCGAGAAGGAAGTCGATATGCTGAAGGAAGAGCTGAGAACGGCCCAAGGCCAGCGCCGCAACCGGGCGATCAAACGTCTGGAAGTTATGGAAGCCTTCCGCAACTCGAAGAACATGCCTGGCTGGATGGTGCTGGATGTACTGCCGGTTATCCCTCCTGAGCTGCGTCCGATGGTTCAGCTCGACGGCGGCCGGTTCGCCACATCCGACTTGAACGACTTGTACCGCCGCGTTATTAACCGCAACAACCGGCTGAAGCGTCTTCTCGACCTCGGAGCGCCCGATATTATCGTGCAGAACGAGAAGCGGATGCTGCAGGAAGCTGTCGACGCGCTGATCGACAACGGTCGTCGCGGCCGTCCGGTAACAGGTCCGGGCAACCGTCCTCTGAAATCTCTCAGCCATATGCTGAAAGGTAAGCAGGGGCGTTTCCGTCAGAACTTGCTCGGTAAGCGGGTTGACTACTCCGGACGTTCCGTTATTGTCGTAGGGCCTAGCCTGAAAATGTACCAATGCGGACTGCCGAAGGAAATGGCGCTGGAATTGTTCAAGCCTTTCGTAATGAAAGAGCTTGTGAATAAAGGGCTTGCCCACAATATCAAGAGCGCTAAGCGCAAGGTCGAGCGCGTAAGTCCGGAAGTATGGGATGTGCTCGAGGAAGTCATCAAGGAGCATCCGGTTCTGCTGAATCGTGCCCCCACGCTTCACCGTCTCGGCATCCAGGCGTTCGAACCGATCTTGGTCGAAGGCCGCGCCATCAAGCTACATCCGCTCGTTTGTACGGCGTACAACGCCGACTTCGACGGTGACCAGATGGCCGTCCACGTGCCTTTGTCTGCCGAAGCGCAAGCGGAAGCGCGCGTGCTCATGCTGGCGTCGGGCAATATCCTGAACCCTAAGGACGGCAAGCCTGTCGTTACGCCTTCTCAGGATATGGTGCTCGGAAGCTTCTATTTGACGACGGAGAACAAAGACTCCAAGGGCTCCATGACGATCATCCGCTCCGTTGCCGAAGCGGTGTCCATGTACCATCGCGGCGACGCTTCGCTGCATGCCCGGGTAGCTATTCCGGCCAAGGCGCTGGATAAAACAAGCTTCACTCCGGAGCAGCAGGAAGCGATGCTGATCACCACGGTCGGGAAGATCATCTTCAACGAGATCTATCCGAAGGATTTCCCTTATATCAATGAAGCGACCAAAGCGAATCTGCTCAGCGGCGTTTCCGACAAATATTTTGTTTTCGACAAGGGCGGAGATATTCGTGCCGCGATGCAGGAGCTGCCTGAGACGAAAGCGGTCGGCAAGGATTACCTCGGCACGATTATCGCCGAATGCTTCCGCCGCTATCATACGACGCAAACTTCGATCATTCTTGATAATATCAAGCAGCTCGGATTTACGTACTCGACGAGAGCCGGGATTACGATCGCGGTTGCCGACGTTACGGTTCCGTCCGAGAAAGATGAGATTTTGGCTCAATCCGATGAGAAGGTCAAAGTGGTGACGAACCAGTACCGCCGCGGTCTGATCACCGACGATGAGCGTTATGACCGGGTCATCGCGATCTGGAGCAAGGCCAAGGATGAAATCACGGACATTCTGATGAAATCCCTGGATAAATACAATTCCATCAACATGATGGTGGAATCCAAAGCGCGGGGTAACAAATCGCAGATCACCCAGCTGGGCGGGATGCGCGGTCTGATGGCCAATCCATCGGGTAAAATCATGGAGCTGCCGATCAAGTCGAACTTCCGTGAAGGTCTGACGGTTCTCGAGTACTTTATCTCGACGCACGGCGCGCGTAAAGGTTTGGCCGATACCGCCCTTCGTACGGCGGACTCGGGTTACCTGACACGCCGTCTGGTCGATGTGGCCCAGGATGTCATCGTGCGCGATGAGGACTGCGGTACGGATAAAGGCTTTACGGTCAGCACGATCCGCGACGGCAAGGAAATTATCGAGGAGCTGTACGACCGGATCGAAGGACGTTACTCCTTCGAGACGATCCGCCATCCGCAGACGGGCGAAGTGCTGATTAACCGCAACGAGCTGATCGAGGCGACAATCGCCGACCAGATCATTGCTGCGGGCGTGGAACGCATTCAGATTCGTTCGGTGCTCAGCTGCCGCTCGAAGCATGGCGTCTGCAAAAAATGCTACGGGCGGAACTTGGCTACAGGCCAGCACGTAGAGATCGGTGAAGCTGTAGGGATTATCGCCGCGCAATCGATCGGTGAGCCGGGAACGCAGCTCACGATGCGTACGTTCCATACCGGGGGCGTTGCGGGAGACGATATCACGCAAGGTTTGCCGCGTATCCAGGAGCTGTTCGAAGCCCGGAACCCGAAAGGTCAGGCTATCATTACCGAAATCGACGGTGTCGTGAAGGAAATTCGCGAAGCGAAGGACCGCCGCGAGATCGAAGTACAAGGTGAAGCCGAATCGAAGACGTACAATGTTCCTTACGGCTCGCGTATCCGCGTATCGGCGAATCAGACGGTAGAAGCGGGAGACGAGTTGACGGAAGGCTCCATCGACCCGAAAGAAATGCTGCGCATCAAGGGGATCCGCGGCGTGCAGAACTATATCCTTCAAGAAGTTCAGCGCGTATACCGGAACCAAGGGGTTGAAATCAACGACAAGCACGTTGAGGTCATGATCCGTCAGATGCTTCGCAAGATTCGTATCGTCGATGCGGGCAACACGACACTGCTGCCGGGCTCCTTTGTCGACATTCATGAATATGAGGATGCCAACAAGGTGTCGCTCTTCGCAGGCGAAGAGCCGGCGGTAGCCAAACCGGTATTGCTCGGTATCACCAAGGCGTCGCTCGAAACCGACTCCTTCCTGTCCGCGGCATCGTTCCAGGAGACGACGCGCGTTCTGACCGATGCGGCGATCAAGGGCAAGGTGGACCAATTGCTCGGTCTTAAGGAAAATGTCATCATCGGGAAGTTGATTCCTGCAGGCACGGGGATGAACCGTTACCGCAATATCCGGATCACCGATCCGAATGCGGAGCCTGTTGAAGAAGTTTCGGATGAGGCGGAAGCTGTTACCGTCGAATAATCCGTGAATAGACCGGCCGCCGGCGGCATGAACGAATAATTCATGAATATGGCGGTCGGCACTTCTTGACACGGTGCTGGCGAGATGCTACTATATTCAAGTGTGCCAATTTATAAGCCCCGTGACCTCTGCTTTGGAGGGGATTTACTTGGATCTCGATAAAGTAAAGCAGGCTGCGAAGCTAACGATCGGCACGAAGCAAGCCACGAAAACCGTAGAGCTAGGAATGGCTGCTGAAGTTTTTGTTGCTAAAGATGCAGATCCGCGAATAACGATAAAAATGATTAACCTCTGCAAGAAGATGGGGGTTAAGGTCACATACGTTGAATCCATGAATATGCTCGGTAAAGCGTGTGGCATCGAAGTGGGCGCCGCTATGGCGGCCGTGGTAAATGAATAAAACGCCGACGTTTTTGTTCGGGAAACGCAAAGTGACCCGGGCAAGAACGTTTCCTTTGTTCATTTATGATTCGCCTGGATCTGTGGGCTTGAAAATGCAAGTGATTTTGAAGAAGGAGGTGGCCATAATGCCAACAATTAACCAGCTCGTCCGCAAAGGACGTGAAGCTAAAGTTGTAAAATCCAAATCCCCGGCTCTGCAAAGAGGCTTCAACGCTTTGAAAAGAGAGTCGACGGATATCAGCTCCCCGCAAAAACGCGGCGTTTGCACGCGTGTAGGTACCATGACGCCAAAGAAGCCGAACTCCGCTCTGCGTAAGTATGCGCGTGTTCGTTTGACTAACCGTGTCGAGGTAACGGCTTATATCCCGGGTATCGGACACAACCTGCAAGAGCACAGCGTTGTTTTGATTCGCGGCGGTCGTGTTAAGGACCTTCCAGGGGTTCGTTATCACATCGTTCGCGGCGCGCTCGATACTGCAGGCGTGAACAACCGTAAGCAAGCTCGCTCCAAGTACGGCGCTAAGCGTCCGAAAGTGAAGAAGTAATAAGATTAACCGACTTACAAATTCGAATGAGTTTTTTGAGAAAGGGGGATAACTATGCCTCGTAAAGGTCCAGTTACTCGCAGAGACGTATTGCCAGATCCGGTATACAACAGCAAGTTGGTTACTCGTCTGATCAACCGCATCATGATCGACGGTAAAAGAGGAGTAGCACAATCTATTCTGTATAATGCCTTCGGTCTGATTCAAGAACGTACGGGCAAGGAGCCGATGGAAGTTTTCGAACAAGCCATCAAGAACATCATGCCTGTACTCGAAGTCAAAGCCCGCCGTGTGGGGGGCGCGAACTACCAGGTGCCGATCGAAGTTCGTCCAGAACGCCGTTCGACGCTGGGACTTCGCTGGCTCGTGAACTACTCCCGTCTTCGCGGTGAGAAGACGATGGAAGAAAGACTGGCAGCTGAAATCATGGACGCAGCCAACAATACCGGCGCTTCGGTTAAGAAGCGTGAAGATACGCACAAGATGGCGGAAGCCAACAAAGCGTTTGCTCACTATCGCTGGTAGAATATAATCCACGAGTTTAGGAAGGAGAAAACCTGATGGCTAGACAGTTCTCCTTGAAAGATACGCGCAACATCGGGATCATGGCGCATATTGATGCGGGCAAAACGACAACTACGGAGCGTATCTTGTTCTATACAGGCCGTTTGCACAAAATCGGTGAAGTCCACGAGGGTGGCGCAACGATGGACTGGATGGAGCAAGAACAAGAGCGCGGTATCACGATTACGTCCGCCGCTACGACAGCTCAGTGGAAAAACCACCGCATCAATATTATCGACACCCCGGGACACGTTGACTTCACGGTTGAAGTTGAACGTTCCCTCCGCGTATTGGACGGAGCAGTAGGCGTGTTCAGTGCCAAAGAAGGCGTTGAGCCGCAATCGGAAACCGTTTGGAGACAAGCGGACCGTTATGGCGTTCCTCGGATTGCCTACGTCAATAAAATGGACATCATCGGCGCTGACTTCTTGCAAGTTATCGAATCGATGCGTGCCAAGCTCGGCGCTAATGCAGTTGCTATTCAACTGCCAATCGGCGCAGAGAATGATTTTGTCGGCGTAGTTGATCTGGTTGAACGTAAATCGTACGTCTACAAAGACGACCTCGGCAAAGAGCCTATCGAAGGCCCTGTGCCGGACGATCTGAAGGATCAGGTAGAGGCGCTTCGCCTTGAACTGGTAGAGAAGGTTGCCGAGCTTGACGAGGCGCTTATGGAGAAGTACCTGGAAGGCGAAGAGCTGACGATCGAGGAAATCAAAGCAGGACTGCGCAAAGGCGTTTGTTCGGTTAACATCTTCCCGGTTATCTGCGGCTCGTCCTACCGGAACAAAGGCGTTCAGCAAATGCTTGACGCGGTTATCGACTACCTCCCATCCCCAATCGACGTACCGGATATCAAAGGTACGCTTGACGACGGTACGGAAGTTGTTCGTAAATCTGCGGACGATCAGCCGTTCTCCGCACTTGCATTCAAAATCATGACAGACCCGTTTGTCGGACGTTTGACATTCTTCCGCGTATATTCCGGCGTGTTAAGCTCCGGTTCCTACGTGCTGAATGCAACTAAAGGCAAGCGCGAGCGTATCGGCCGTATTCTTCAGATGCATGCCAACAGCCGCCAAGAAATCAGCGAAGTTTACTCCGGTGATATCGCAGCAGCCGTAGGCTTGAAGGATACCGTTACGGGCGATACTCTGTCTGATGAGAAGAACCCGGTTATCCTGGAGTCCATGAACTTCCCTGAGCCGGTTATCCAGCTCGCCGTTGAGCCTAAGACCAAAGCCGACCAAGATAAAATGGGTATTGCTTTGTCCAAGCTCGCCGAGGAAGATCCGACTTTCCGTGCGCACACGGATGAAGAAACTGGCCAAACGATTATTGCCGGTATGGGCGAGCTCCATCTGGAAATCATCGTTGACCGCATGCTTCGCGAATTCAAGGTAGAAACCAATGTGGGCAAACCGCAGGTTGCTTACCGCGAAACGTTCAGACAAGCTGCGAAGGTCGAAGGCAAGTTCGTTCGTCAATCCGGCGGCCGCGGTCAGTATGGTCATTGTTGGGTGGAATTCTCGCCGCTTGAGCCGGGAACTGGCTTCCAGTTCGAAAGCAAAATCGTCGGCGGATCGATTCCTAAGGAGTTCGTAGCTCCGATCCAGGCTGGTATCGAAGAATCCATGAAGAACGGCGTATACGCAGGCTTCCCGCTTGTGGATATCAAAGCGACCGTTGTTGACGGATCCTATCACGATGTTGACTCCAGTGAAATGGCGTTTAAGATCGCGGGTTCGATGGCACTTAAGGCAGCAGCCGACAAGTGTAAGCCTGTATTGCTTGAGCCGATCATGAAGGTAGAAGTTACCGTTCCGGAAGAGTACATGGGCGACGTTATGGGCGACCTGAACTCCCGCCGCGGACGCATCGAAGGTATGGATGCACGCTTCGGCGCGCAAATCATTCGTGCGAAGGTGCCTCTGTCCGAAATGTTCGGATACTCCACGACTCTGCGTTCGCGTACTCAAGGCCGCGGCGTATACTCGATGGAAATCTCGCATTATGAAGAAGTGCCTAAGTCGATTGCGGAAGAAATCGTCGCAAAAAACAAAGGCGCCTAATATATATTCCATTATCTGAGGAGGCAATCCACTCATGGCAAAAGCGAAGTTTGAACGTAATAAGCCGCACGTTAACATCGGAACGATCGGTCACGTTGACCATGGTAAAACAACGCTGACAGCGGCAATCACAACCGTATTGTCGAAAAGATATGGCGGTGCTGCAGTAGCATTCGACCAAATCGATAAAGCTCCAGAAGAGCGCGAGCGCGGTATCACAATCTCCACAGCTCACGTTGAATATGAGACTCCTAACCGTCACTACGCTCACGTAGACTGCCCAGGCCACGCCGACTATGTTAAAAACATGATCACCGGCGCAGCTCAAATGGACGGCGCTATCCTGGTTGTATCCGCTGCTGACGGCCCAATGCCGCAAACGCGCGAGCACATCCTGCTCTCCCGCCAAGTAGGCGTTCCTTACATCGTCGTATTCCTGAACAAATGCGACATGGTTGAAGACGAAGAGCTCTTGGAACTGGTTGAGATGGAAGTTCGCGACCTTCTTAACGAGTACGAGTTCCCAGGCGACGATACTCCAATCGTACGCGGTGCAGCTCGTGAAGCTCTGCAAAACCCAGAAGGCGCTTGGGCTGACAAAATCGTTGAGCTGTTCGAGCACATCGATACTTACATCCCAACTCCACAACGCGACACGGACAAGCCTTTCCTGATGCCTGTAGAGGACGTGTTCACGATCACTGGTCGCGGTACCGTTGCTACTGGTCGCGTAGAGCGCGGTGTAGTTAAAGTCGGTGACGAAGTTGAAATCATCGGTCTGCAAGAAGAAACTCGCAAGAGCGTCTGCACAGGCGTTGAGATGTTCCGTAAATTGCTCGATTCCGCACAAGCGGGCGACAACATCGGCGCATTGCTCCGCGGCGTAGAGCGTAAAGATATCGAGCGTGGACAAGTTATCGCGAAACCGGGTTCGGTTAAGCCTCACACTAACTTCACAGCTCAAATCTACGTTCTGACTAAAGAAGAGGGTGGCCGTCACAAGCCTTTCTTCACAGGCTACCGTCCACAATTCTACTTCCGTACAACTGACGTTACAGGTATCATCAACCTGCCAGAAGGTACTGAAATGGTAATGCCAGGCGACAACATCACGGTAACGGTTGAACTGATCTCGCCAATCGCTATCGAAGAAGGTACTCGCTTCGCTATTCGCGAAGGCGGACGTACAGTTGGCGCCGGTGCGGTTGCATCGATCCAAAAATAAGTGTTTGACAGAGCCCTCCATCCCTCGCGGTTGGAGGGCTTTTTTGCCAATAAAAAAACTTGGGCAACTATTCGCAATTTCGCTTGCAATTTGTTATCGGATTTAATATAATAGTGAACGTTGGTCTGTGACGTTGCGATGATGTGAGAGGTTGCTGACACACCCGGCCCCTTTGCCATAGGGATGGAGAGTCAGGAGATTTTCACGGAGTATGTCCGATACTAAATTGGGCGATAGAAGGAGGGAATACAATGGCAAAGCAAAAGATTCGTATTCGTTTGAAGGCTTATGATCACAGAATTCTGGATCAATCCGCTGAGAAGATCGTGGATACCGCCAAACGTTCCGGTGCAGGAGTGTCTGGTCCAATCCCGCTTCCAACCGAGAAGCAAATTATCACGATTCTGCGTGCTGTTCATAAGTACAAAGATTCGCGTGAGCAATTCGAAATGCGCACACATAAGCGTTTGATCGATATCGTGAATCCTACGCCGCAAACGGTTGATGCGCTGATGCGTCTGGATCTGCCGTCCGGTGTGGACATCGAAATCAAACTGTAATATACACTTGTGGATAACTAATAAGCAACAGAGGAAAAGAGGTGTCAACGATGACTAAAGGTATCTTAGGAAAAAAACTTGGGATGACTCAAGTGTTTACTCCCGAAGGATTGGTTGTGCCGGTTACCGTAATCCAAGCAGGTCCTAACACGGTTCTGCAGAAGAAAGATGCGGAGAACGACGGTTACGAAGCCATCCAAATCGGTTTTGACGACAAGAAAGAGCAAAGAGCGAATAAACCGGAGCTCGGCCATGCTAAGAAAGCTGGAGCTACGCCTAAGCGCTACGTTAAGGAGATTCGCGGCGTTGATATGGCTGGTTATGAAGTTGGCCAGGAGATCAAGGCTGATCTGTTCTCCGAAGGTGAATTCGTTGATGTAACAGGTGTTTCCAAGGGTAAAGGATTCCAAGGCGTTATCAAGAGACATAACCAATCCAGAGGTCCTATGACTCACGGTTCCCGTTATCACCGCGGTCCTGGTTCCATGGGTTCCATCCAAGCTAACCGTGTTCCTAAAGGCAAGAAGCTGCCAGGGCATATGGGTAAAGAAACGGTTACGATTCAAAAGCTTGAAGTGGTTAAGGTTGATGTTGAGCGCAACGTGCTTCTGATTAAAGGTTCCATCCCGGGTCCTAAAAATAGCTACGTAACCGTCAAAGCTACGGTGAAGAAGTAAGCAAGCAGGAAAGGAGGATAACAAATGCCAAAAGTAGCAGTATTTAATGTCAGTGGTTCGCAAGTGGGCGAAGTCGAATTGTCCGAGAACGTATTCGGTATCGAGCCCCATGCACATGTACTGAATCAAGCTGTTCTCTTGCAGCGCGCTTCGCTTCGTGCAGGTACGCACAAGACAAAAGGACGCTCCGAAGTTCGCGGCGGTGGCCGCAAGCCTTGGAAACAAAAAGGTACTGGACGTGCCCGTCAAGGTAGTATCCGCTCTCCTCAATGGAAAGGCGGCGGTGTGGTTTTCGGACCGACTCCTCGCAGCTACTCGTTCAAACTGCCTAAGAAAGTTCGTCGCTTGGCGATTAAATCCGCGTTGTCTTCCAAGGTGAAGGCGAGCGAAATCATCGTTCTGGATCAACTGCAGCTTTCCGCTCCTAAGACGAAGGAATTTGCAACAATCCTGAACAACCTGAAAGTAGAACGTAAAGCCTTGGTAGTGACAGCTGGCTACGAAGAAAACGTAGCATTGTCCGCTCGTAACATTCCTGGCGTTAAGTTTGTTATCGCTGAAGGAATCAACGTGCTTGACGTATTGTCTTATGACAAGCTGATCATTACGAAGGATGCGGTGCAAAAGGTAGAGGAGGTGTTTGCGTAATGAAGAACCCTCGCGATATTATTAAGCGCCCTATCATTACTGAACGTACAAGTGAAATGATGGCCGATAAAAAATATGTGTTCGAGGTTGACATCCGTACGAACAAGACGGAAATCAAGCAAGCGATCGAACAAATCTTCAAAGTGAAAGTAACCAACGTGAACACGCTCAGAATGCCGGCTAAGCCTAAGCGTTATGGCCGTTACTCCGGTTATACGTCCGAGTGGAAAAAAGCGATTGTAACTCTTTCTGCGGACAGCAAAGAGCTTGAGTTCTTTGAATCTGTCTAAGACACTTCTAAAGTAAGGAGGGAAACCACGTGCCAATTAAAAAGTATAAACCAACGTCCCCGGCGAGACGTGCGATGTCCGTTTCGACGTTCGAAGAAATTACGACATCTACACCGGAGAAATCGCTTTTGGCTCCTCTGAGCAAAAAAGCGGGACGCAACAACCAAGGTAAAATTACGGTTCGTCATCAAGGCGGCGGACATAAGCGTAAATACCGGATTATCGACTTCAAACGGAACAAAGATGGAATACCTGGACGCGTTGCTACGATTGAATACGATCCGAACCGTTCGGCGAACATCGCTTTGATCCACTACGTGGATGGCGAGAAGCGCTACATCCTTGCTCCTAAAGGTCTGAAAGTGAATGACCAGATCGTATCGGGCTCCGATGCGGACATCAAAATCGGTAATGCTCTTCCTATGGAGAATATCCCGGTTGGTACGGTTATCCACAACATCGAGCTGAAGCCGGGCAAAGGCGGACAACTTGTGCGCGCTGCAGGTACGGAAGCTCAATTGCTCGGTAAAGAAGAGCGTTACGTAACGGTTCGCTTGTCTTCCGGCGAAGTTAGAAAAATCCTTAAGGTTTGCCGCGCGACAATCGGTTCCGTCGGTAACGAGGATTATGAGCTTGTCAAAATCGGTAAAGCCGGACGTTCCCGTTGGCTGGGCCAAAGACCGGAAGTTCGCGGTTCTGTCATGAACCCTAACGATCACCCTCACGGTGGTGGTGAAGGCCGTTCCCCGATCGGTCGCAAATCTCCTATGTCTCCTTGGGGCAAACCAACCCTGGGCTACAAAACACGGAAGAAGAACAAGGCTTCCAATCAATATATTGTACGTCGCCGCACGAAGTAATAGACGGTTGCAAGCAGATAAGACATTTTCTTTGGAAAGTTGCGTTGCTTAAAGAAGGGAGGAACAACATATGGGTCGCAGTTTGAAAAAAGGACCGTTTATCGATGGCTATCTGCTTAAGAAGGTTGCAGAGGTAGACGCTTCCTCGAAAAAGCAAGTGATCAAGACTTGGTCCCGCCGCTCGACGATTTTCCCGCAATTCATCGGTCACACGTTCGCTGTTTATGATGGCAGAAAGCACGTGCCGGTCTACGTAACGGAAGACATGGTAGGACATAAGCTTGGCGAATTCGCACCAACCCGTACTTACAAAGGTCATGACGACGATAAGAAAACGGGCAAGCGCTAATACGAAGTTTCGGATATAGATTCAGTTTGTGAACGAGAGGAGGTACATCCATGCAACAAGCAAAAGCTATTGCTAGATACGTACGCATCGCTCCCCGTAAAGCTCAGCTCGTGGTTGATTTGATCCGCGGCAAGCAAGTGGGCGAAGCTATTGCAATCCTGAACCATACGCCTAAAGCGGCATCCCCGATCATCGAGAAGCTGCTGAAATCGGCGATTGCGAATGCGGAGCACAACAACTCCCTGGACCCTAACAGTCTGGTGATTTCGCAAGTGTTCGTTGATCAAGGTCCAACCTTGAAAAGATTCCGTCCTCGCGCTATGGGTCGTGCGAGCCGCATCAATAAACGTACCAGCCACATCACTGTAGTGGTATCTGAGAAATAAGGAGGGACAACGTGTGGGTCAAAAAGTAAACCCGGTGGGACTTCGCATTGGTATTATTCGCGATTGGGAGTCCAAATGGTATGCCGGCAAAGATTTCGGCGATCTGTTGATGGAAGACGTAAAAATTCGTGAGTACTTGAAACAGAAATTGAAAGAATCCGCAGTTTCCCGCATCGAAATCGAGCGTGCGGCTAACCGCGTTAACGTTACGATTCATACAGCCAAGCCAGGCATGGTTATCGGTAAAGGCGGTTCGGAAGTTGAAGTTATCCGCGCTTACCTGACCAAGCTGACGAGCGGCAAAAAGGTTCATATCAACATCACAGAAATCAAAACCCCCGATCTGGATGCGATTCTGGTAGCAGAAAGCATTGCACAGCAGCTGGAGCGTCGCGTATCGTTCCGCCGTGCGTTGAAGCAAGCTATCCAAAGAACGATGAGATCCGGCGCTAAAGGAATCAAAACTTCGGTTAGCGGCCGTTTGGGCGGAGCGGAAATTGCAAGACAGGAAGGCTACAGCGAAGGTACGGTACCTCTTCATACATTGCGTGCAGATATCGACTATGGTACGGCTGAAGCTCATACCACTTATGGACGTATCGGCGTAAAAGTATGGATCTATCGCGGCGAAGTTCTTCCTGCGGCTAAGAAAAAGGCTGCTGCGGAAGGAGGCAACTAATCATGTTAGTTCCTAAACGTGTAAAACACCGTAAAGAGCACCGTGGCAGCATGCGCGGTAAAGCTAAAGGCGGTCAGGAAGTACATTTCGGTGAATACGGCCTGCAAGCGATGGAGCCGGCTTGGGTAACCAACCGTCAAATCGAAGCTGCCCGTATCGCGATGACTCGTTATATTAAGCGGGGCGGTAAAGTTTGGATCAAGATTTTCCCTTCCAAGCCTATCACTCAAAAGCCGCTTGAAGTCCGGATGGGTAGCGGTAAAGGTAACGTAGAAAAATGGGTTGCTGTCGTTAAACCGGGTAAGGTTCTGTTCGAACTGGCCGGCGTAAGCGAAGAAATCGCCCGTGAAGCTATGCGTCTCGCCGCTCACAAGCTCCCGATCAAAACGAAGTTTGTGAAAAGAGAAGAACTGGGTGGTGAAGTAAATGAAAGCTAGTGAATTTCGCAACCTAACCTCTGCTGAGATCGAACAGAAGATTGCCGGATTTAAAGAGCAGCTCTTTAACCTCCGTTTTCAACTGGCTACTGGTCAACTGGATAATCCCGTACAGATTCAAAAAGTACGCAAAGAGATTGCTCGGGCAAAAACTGTTTTGCGTGAAAGAGAATTGGGAATCACTAGTTAATGAAACAGAGAGGAGGATCTCACAATGGCTGAACGCAACGAGCGTAAAACGCAAGTGGGCAGAGTCGTAAGCGACAAGATGGAAAAAACCATCGTAGTTGCCGTTGAGACTTACAAAAAGCACAGCTTGTACCACAAGCGGATTAAATATACGAAGAAGTTTAAAGCGCATGACGAAAATAACGAAGCTAAAATCGGCGACGTTGTTGAAATCATGGAAACCCGTCCGCTCTCCAAGGACAAACGCTTCAGACTGGTTAAAGTAGTCGAAAAAGCGGTCATCGTTTAATATAAGCATTTGGCATCAATACCGGAAGGAGGAACTCCACAATGATTCAACCATTTACTCGTTTGAAAGTAGCAGACAACTCTGGTGCGAAATCGCTGATGTGTATCCGTGTGTTGGGTGGTACTGGACGTCGTACGGCAAACATTGGTGATTTGATCATCTGCTCGGTGAAAGAAGCAACACCAGGTGGCGTTGTCAAGAAGGGCGATGTAGTCAAAGCTGTAGTGGTACGCACGAGACGTGGCGCTCGTCGTAAGGACGGATCCTACATTACCTTTGATGAGAATGCAGCAGTTATCGTTAAGGATGACAAGAGCCCGCGCGGCACTCGTATCTTTGGACCGGTAGCTCGTGAGCTTCGCGACAGAGACTTCATGAAGATCGTATCCTTGGCTCCTGAAGTTATCTAAGCTTCATTAAGCGCAATACCAAGCATGACTTACGAAGCGGTTTTCACTCGAGAAAACCTGTAGGAGGTGTAACACCACAATGCCAAAACAACCGAAGAAACTTGAGTCCCATAACAATAAATTGCATGTTAAAAAAGAAGACACGGTTATCGTCATCACAGGTAAAGACAAAGGCAAAAAAGGCCGCGTGCTCGCAGCTTATCCTCGTCAAAACCGTGTGCTGGTCGAAGGCGTGAACATGATCAAGAAGCATGCGAAGCCTTCCCAGGCGAACCCGCAAGGAGGCATCCTCACGCAAGAGGCTGCGATCCATGTCTCCAACGTTATGCTCGTAGATCCGAAGAGCGGCCAACCGACTCGTATCGGCTACAAAGTATTGGACAACGGCAAAAAAGTCCGCGTCGCGAAAAAATCCGGCGAGATTATCGATTAATCGTATAGGGAAAGAAAGGAGGTAAACGAGTCTTATGGCAGCAAGAATGAAAGATCGTTTTCTGAACGAAGTAACGCCATCGTTGATTCAAAAGTTTAACTACACTACGGTTATGCAAGTTCCGAAAATCGAGAAGGTCGTTATTAACATGGGTGTTGGCGAAGCAGTTTCCAACTCCAAGGTGCTCGATACTGCCGTTTCCGACCTGCAGCTGATATCTGGTCAAAAGCCGGTTATCACGCGCGCTAAAAAATCGATCGCAGGCTTCAAACTGCGTGAAAATATGCCTATCGGCGTAAAGGTAACTTTGCGCGGCGAGCGTATGTATCACTTCCTCGACAAACTGTTCAACGTTGCGCTTCCTCGCGTACGTGACTTCCGCGGCGTATCGACCAAGGCATTTGACGGCCGCGGCAACTACACGCTCGGCTTGAAAGAGCAGTTGATCTTCCCGGAGATCGAATACGATAAAGTGGACAAAGTCCGCGGTATGGATATCGTAATCGTCACGACGGCGAAAACTGATGAAGAATCCCGCGAATTGCTGACGCAGCTCGGCATGCCGTTCACGAAATAAATAGCTTACGATACGGGTTTCCCGAGAAACCTATGGAGGTGTAAACGAAAGTGGCAAAAACTTCGATGAAGATTAAGCAGCAGCGTCCTCCGAAATTCAAGGTGCAGGCCTACACGCGCTGCGAGCGCTGCGGACGTCCCCATTCGGTACTGCGTAAATTTAAAATTTGCAGAATTTGCTTCCGCGAATTGGCATACAAGGGCCAGATTCCTGGCGTGAAGAAAGCAAGCTGGTAAAACTCAAAGTTTCGGGAAGGAGGTTTACAACACATGGTTATGTCCGATCCAATTGCAGATATGCTTACACGCATTCGCAACGCTAATGTCGTTCGTCATGAGACTGTTGAAATTCCGGCTTCGAAGATCAAGCGCGAGATCGCTGAGATCCTCAAGAAGGAAGGCTTCATCCGTGACGCTGAATATATCGAAGACAGCAAGCAAGGCATCATCCGCTTGTTCCTGAAATACGGTTCCAACAACGAGCGCGTTATTACAGGTCTGAAAAGAATCAGCAAGCCAGGTCTTCGCGTTTACGCGAAAAGCCAAGAAGTGCCTCGCGTACTCGGCGGACTGGGTATCGCAATTCTCTCGACTTCCAAAGGCGTAATGACCGACAAGGAAGCTCGTCAATCCAAAGCTGGCGGAGAGGTTATCTGCTACGTTTGGTAATATCGATTTTTAAAGAACGGAGGTGCACAACATGTCCCGTATTGGTCGCAAACCAATCACGATCCCTAGCGGAGTTAGCGTGACTTTAGACAACACAGTAATTACGGTAAATGGTCCGAAAGGAACACTTAGCCGCGAGCTTCACAAAGACATGAAGGTTAGCGTTGAAGAAAGCATCATCAACGTAGAACGTCCTTCTGACAATAAATTGCATCGTTCCCTGCACGGCACGACGCGCAGCGTCGTTCAAAACATGGTGAGCGGTGTAACTGACGGTTTTGCGAAAAACCTTGAACTGGTTGGCGTAGGTTACCGTGCGAACAAATCCGGCAACAAGCTGGTCTTGAACGTTGGTTACTCTCACCCAGTTGAAATCGAACCGGCAAGCGGCATCGAATTCGAAGTTCCTTCGAATACGAAAATCACCGTTAGAGGCATCGATAAAGAACTGGTAGGCGCATATGCCGCCAAAATCCGCGCTGTGCGCGAGCCTGAGCCGTATAAAGGCAAAGGTATCAAGTACGAAGGCGAACGTATTCTTCGTAAAGAAGGTAAAGCCGGTAAGAAGAAGTAAGGTTGCTTAGCCTGAGTGGCTAACCTGCTTCGCTAACGATACCGAAAGGAGTGAAGACCCCTCATGATTACTAAAGCCGATAAAAACAAAGCGCGCTTGAAAAGACATCTTCGCGTTCGCAAGAAAATTCAAGGAACGGCTGAGCGTCCACGCCTCAATATTTTCCGTTCTTCCAAACATATGTATGCGCAGTTGATCGATGACGTCAAGGGCGTTACGATCGCAGCGGCTTCCACCCAGGATAAAGAGCTGAAAGAAGCGATCGGCAACGGCGGCAATGCTGAAGCTGCTACGAAGGTAGGCGCTTTGATCGCTGAACGTGCGAAGCAAGCTGGCGTAGAGAAAGTTGTATTCGACCGCGGCGGATACTTGTACCATGGTCGTGTAAAAGCATTGGCTGACGCTGCTCGCGAAGCAGGTCTTGATTTCTAAAACAAATCTACACATAAGGAGGTAAGGACTTGCGTATCGATCCGAACACATTAGAATTGACTGAGAAAGTCGTTCAAATCAACCGCGTAGCTAAAGTTGTTAAAGGCGGACGTCGCTTCAGCTTCAGCGCTCTCGTCGTCGTAGGCGATGGCAAAGGCTGGGTAGGCGCTGGAATCGGCAAAGCTTCCGAGGTACCTGATGCAATCCGCAAAGGTATTGAAGATGCGAAGAAAAACCTGATTCAAGTTCCAATCGTCGGCACTACGATTCCTCACTTGGTTGTTGGTCACTTCGGCGCTGGCAGAGTGCTGCTGAAGCCGGCATCCCAAGGTACAGGAGTTATTGCAGGCGGCCCGGTTCGTGCCGTGCTTGAGCTTGCAGGCGTAGGCGATATCCTGACAAAATCTCTGGGTTCCTCGAACTCGATGAACATGGTTAACGCTACCCTGGAAGGCTTACAGCGCCTGAAGCGTGCGGAAGATGTTGCTAAGCTTCGCGGTAAAACCGTAGAAGAACTTTTAGGTTAGGAGGGATACCATGGCTAAGCAATTGCAAATTACCCTCAAGCGCAGCCTGATCGGCCGACCTGAGACGCAACGTCGCACGGTTACCGCACTCGGACTCCGCAAGCTCCATCATTCGGTAACGCAAGCTGACAATGCTGCTATCCGCGGTATGGTCAATCAAGTGAGCCACTTGGTGGAAGTTAAAGAAATCGAAGCGTAATGACTTAACATAAAGCAAGAGGAGGTGCAAACGATGAAATTGCATGAACTTACATCTGCCCCTGGTTCGCGTCATTCCCGCAAGCGCGTGGGTCGCGGCGTCGGTAGCGGCATGGGTAAAACTTCGACTCGCGGTCACAAGGGTCAAAACGCTCGTTCCGGCGGCGGTGTTCGTCCTGGATTCGAGGGCGGACAAAACCCGTTGTATCGTCGCTTGCCGAAGCGTGGATTCAACAACCAATTCCGCAAAGAGTATGCTATCGTTAACCTGTCGGACTTGAACAAGTTCGAAGCTGGTACGGAAGTAACTCCAGAAGTATTGCTGGAATCCGGTATCGTCAAGAACCCGCTCAGCGGCATTAAGATCCTCGGTAACGGTGAAATCACGGTTCAACTGAATGTAAAGGCGAGCAAATTCTCCCAATCTGCGGTAGAGAAAATTACAGCTGCCGGCGGTAAAACCGAGGTGATTTAATGTTCCGTACCATATCCAATATTATGAAAGTAGACGATCTGAGGAAACGGATCCTGTTCACCCTTCTGGTGCTGATCGTCTACAGAATTGGTGCTTTTATTCCGGTACCTAACATCAACACAGAGCTGCTTAAAATGCAAGACCAAGCTACCAGCGGAGTATTCGCATTGCTGAATACTTTCTCCGGGGGCGCGCTGTTCCAATTCTCCATCTTCGCCATGACGATCACTCCGTATATTACGGCGTCGATCATCGTGCAGCTCCTGTCGATGGATGTCATCCCGACATTCACCCAGTGGGCCAAAGAAGGAGAAGTAGGCCGCAAAAAGCTTAGTCAAATTACCCGTTACGGTACTATCGTGTTAGGGCTTATCCAAGCGTTCAGCTTTGCGATCGGTTTTAACCGGATGGTAAACGGATTGGTCATCAATCCGAGCTTTACGACGTATGCTTTAATCGCGATCGTACTTACGGCAGGTACAGCATTTCTGATGTGGTTAGGGGAACAAATCACCGAGAATGGCATTGGAAATGGTATTTCCATTATCATCTTCGCGGGTATCGTTGCTGCGATTCCGACAGGTATCGGTCAAATTTATCAGACTCAATTTGTCGATGCAGGCGGCGCGGTTTTCCTTAACATCCTTAAGGTGCTGATCATCGCTGCTGTTGTAGTCGCCTTGATTGTTGGTGTCATATTCGTCCAGCAGGGCGTTCGTAAGATTCCGGTTCAGTACGCGAAACGGGTGGTCGGTCGCAAAATGTTCGGCGGTCAGTCTACGCACATTCCGCTTAAAGTGAACGCTGCGGGCGTCATCCCGGTAATTTTCGCACTGTCCTTACTCGTGTTTC
This sequence comes from Paenibacillus sp. cl123, assembly GCF_900101595.1. Taxonomy (GTDB): domain Bacteria; phylum Bacillota; class Bacilli; order Paenibacillales; family NBRC-103111; genus Paenibacillus_G. The sequence goes on along the minus strand of NZ_FMYY01000034.1, from coordinate 15,137 downwards.
CGCCGACCATCGCCGGTTTCTGGCGTGGGAATCCGGTTGCCGAATGGATTATCACGAACCTGAGCTACACGCATCCGCTTGGCATGGTGCTGTATGTACTTCTGATCATCGGATTTACGTACTTCTACACCTTCGTACAGATCAATCCTGTGCAAATGGCCGAGCAGATGAAGAAGAACGGCGGATACATCCCTGGCATTCGTCCTGGGAAAAACACCGAAGTATACTTGACCCGCGTGATGACTCGGATCACTCTTTCCGGCGCGCTGTTCTTGGCTGCCGTATCTATTCTTCCGATGATTTTCGCTGCTTTCGCCGGGCTGCCTCAATCCGTGCAAATCGGCGGCACTTCCTTACTCATCGTAATCGGTGTAGGTTTGGAAACGATGAAAACCATCGAAAGCCAATTGATCAAACGCCATTACAAGGGCTTCATTAATAAATAGCATATAGGTTCTGATAGTACGATCGCCCGGCGCCTGTGACGACCGATCTTCGGCATCATTGGCGTCCCGAGGTTGACGGGACCGCCTCCGGGTTGTTCCGGGAGAACTATCGGCACCTATTGTGCTGTTAGCATCGTTCGATGCAAGTGGGGGAGGAAGTCACGGTGAATATTATCTTTATGGGACCTCCTGGTGCAGGTAAAGGTACACAAGCGGAACGGATCATTGAAGAATTCCAGATTCCGCATATCTCCACCGGTGATGCATTTCGACTCGCGATGAAGCAAGAGACGCCGCTTGGCGTTGAAGCAAAAAAGTTTGTGGATCAAGGGCTGCTCGTTCCGGATGAAATTACGATCGGCATCGTGCGCGACCGCTTGTCGCAGGACGATTGCGCGAAAGGTTTTTTGCTGGATGGCTTTCCAAGAACGATCTCGCAAGCTGAAGCGCTTGATGAAATCGCGGCTGCTTTGGATCGGAATATCGATCATGTCGTTAACTTAAGTGTGGATCGTGATTTACTGCTTGCCCGCTTAACGGGCCGTCGGATTTGCAAATCCTGCGGCGCTACGTATCACGTCTTGTTTAACCCTCCTGCAGTTGACCAGGTTTGCGACAAATGTTCAGGTGAATTGTATCAGCGCTCGGACGATAACGAAGAGAAGGTCGGAACTCGTTTGGACGAATATATCAATAAAACCGCTCCTCTTCTGGAGTATTATCGGAACAAGGGAATATTGCGCGAGGTTAACGGTGAGCAAGAAATCGATACGGTAACTGCACAAATCAGTTCACTATTGCGAGGACAAGCGGAATGATCATTTGTAAATCTGCTGCTGAATTGGAATACATGCGCGAAGCCGGACGCATCGTTGCCGAAACGCACCGCGTGCTGAAGAAGGCCATTCAGCCCGATATTACAACCAAAGAGCTTGATCAGATCGCAGAAGATTTTATTCGCAGTCAGGGCGCAATTCCATCTTTTAAAGGCTACAATGGTTTTCCTGGAAGCATCTGCGCTTCGGTCAATGATGAATTGGTTCATGGGATCCCCGGTCAGCGCAAGCTGAATGATGGCGACATTATCAGTATCGACATCGGAGCTCAGTATAAAGGATATCATGGCGACTCGGCCTGGACGTATGGCGTAGGCACGATCTCCGAGACGGCGGGCAAGCTGCTTGATGTTACGGAGAGATCGCTGTTCGCCGGTCTGGCGGAAGCGAAGCCGGATGCCAGGTTGTACACGATATCCAATGCCATCCAAAGATGCGTGGAGAATGAAGGATTTTCGATTGTCAGGGAATATGTAGGACATGGCATCGGGACGGAGCTTCATGAGGAGCCGCAAATACCCAACTACGGCGTAGCCGGTCATGGACCGCGCTTGCGTCCGGGGATGGTGCTTGCGATCGAACCGATGGTCAATGTGGGTGAGCGATACGTCCGGACGCTTCAAGACAACTGGACGGTGGTCACGGTGGATGGCACACTGTGCGCACATTTCGAGCATACGATCGCCATTACGCAAGACGGCTTCGAGATTTTGACGCTGCCGGGTTCGTAAGCGCGTATGCAACCAACAAACGTTCCGCAGCTCGGACAAATCGTAAGGGTGATTCGAGGACGGGATTCCGACAAGCTTGCCGTTATAATCGGCGTCGTAGACCAACGATACGTGCAGATCGCAGACGGCAGCAAGCGGAGATTCGATGATCCCAAGAAAAAAAGTCTACTTCATCTTCAGCTTCTCCCGGCGATTAGCCTTGAGGTGGCGACCAGCCTCCGTGATACCGGTCGGGTAACCAATGCTAAGCTCAGGCATGTTGTGATGCAGGCGGCGAACCAATTTACGCATGATGCGCAAGAGAAAGGAGAATGACTGTGGCCAAAGAAGATGTAATTGAAGTTGAAGGTACAGTGATTGAACCTCTTCCGAATGCAATGTTCAAGGTTGAACTGGAGAACGGTCATCAGATACTTGCTCATGTATCCGGCAAAATCAGAATGCACTTCATCCGGATTCTGCCGGGTGACAAAGTAACGGTCGAGCTTTCGCCGTATGATTTGACCAGAGGCCGTATAACCTATCGTTTTAAATAGATCGTTTGTTATACAAGCTAAATGCGCTTTACGAAATGGCTTCCAGGAGGAAGCTCTATATTCCTTACGTAGCAGCTTTCTGACGAAAGCTTGGAGGAGGTAACCACCATGAAGGTTAGACCGTCGGTCAAACCAATTTGCGAAAAATGCAAAGTCATTCGCCGCAAAGGTAACGTTATGGTAATTTGCGAAAATCCGAAACACAAACAAAAACAAGGCTAAGGAGGTGCTGCATTCATGGCACGTATTGCTGGTGTAGACTTACCGCGTGACAAGCGCGTGATCATCGCTTTGACTTACATTTTCGGAATCGGCAACACGACTTCTGCGAAAATCGTAGCTCAAACCGGTATCAACCCGGATACCCGCGTTCGCGATCTGACAGAAGACGAAGTGAGCAAAATCCGTGAAGTGATCGACAAGACGCTGAAAGTGGAAGGCGACCTTCGTCGTGAAATTTCCCTGAACATCAAGCGCCTGATCGAAATCGGATGCTATCGTGGCGTTCGTCATCGCCGCGGCTTGCCTGTTCGCGGTCAACGTACTAAAACCAATGCTCGTACGCGCAAAGGTCCTCGTCGTACGGTAGCTAATAAGAAAAAATAGTAAAGGAGGGTAATGTTACATGGCTAAACCAAAGAAAGTCGTTCGTACCAAACGTCGCGACCGGAAAAATATCGACAGCGGTGTGGCTCACATCCGCTCTACGTTCAATAACACGATCGTTACCATCACAGATCCGCATGGCAATGCAATCTCTTGGGCAAGCGCCGGCAACCTGGGCTTCAAGGGTTCCCGTAAGAGCACGCCTTTCGCCGCTCAAATGGCTGCCGAATCGGCTGCTAGAGCTGCAATGGAGCATGGCATGAAAGTGGTTGAAGTTATGGTTAAAGGTCCGGGCGCAGGCCGTGAGGCAGCTATCCGTTCCTTGCAAGCAGCAGGTTTGGAAGTAAACCTGATTAAAGACGTGACTCCGATTCCTCATAACGGTTGCCGTCCTCCAAAGCGTCGTCGTGTCTAGTTCAGGATTGCTAAGCCCAGTGGTATAAATATCCAAATGGTGTCTATACTATTTGGATAGGCATACTACGCGTTTTATACGTCTTACGTTATCCAGAATGAAACGACGTTTGAAGGAGGGTTTACAATGATCGAAATCGAAAAGCCGAAAATAGAAACCGTATCATTAAGCGAAGATGGCACGTACGGCAAATTTGTCGTAGAGCCTTTGGAAAGAGGCTACGGAACTACGCTCGGCAACTCGTTGCGCAGAATCTTACTGTCTTCCCTTCCGGGCGCGGCGGTAACATCCGTCCAGATTGACGGCGTTCTGCACGAGTTTTCCACGGTTCCAGGTGTCATGGAAGATGTTACGGAAATCATCCTGAACCTGAAAGGTCTCTCCCTGAAAATTCATTCCGATGAAGAAAAGGTGCTGGAGATCGACGCAGAAGGCGAAGGGGCTGTTGTGGCTGGCGATATTCGCGGCGATAGCGATGTGGAGATTTTAAACCCGGATCTGCACATTGCTACGCTGTCCTCCGACTCCAGGCTTCACATGAGAATTCATGCGAACCGCGGACGGGGATATGTATCGGCAGACAAAAACAAAAGAGAGGATCAGCCGATCGGCGTGATTCCGATCGATTCGATCTACACTCCTATTACTCGTGTTAATTACAGCGTTGAGAATACGCGCGTGGGGCAAGTCACGAACTATGACAAGCTCACGCTCGAGGTTTGGTCCGATGGCAGCATTCGCCCTGAGGAAGCCGTAAGCTTGGGCGCCAAGATCCTGACTGAGCATCTGCTGCTGTTTGTCGGTCTCACCGATGAAGCAAAAGATGCCGAGATCATGGTTGAGAAGGAAGAGGACAAGAAGGAGAAAGTGCTCGAGATGACTATCGAAGAGCTCGATCTCTCCGTACGCTCCTACAACTGCCTCAAGCGCGCAGGCATTAACACGGTGCAGGAATTGATTACGAAAACGGAAGAAGATATGATGAAGGTTCGTAACTTGGGCCGCAAGTCGCTGGAAGAGGTTCAAGAGAAGCTCGAAGAGCTTGGACTCGGACTTCGGATGGAAGACTAGCGCCGGCTACGGCTTTCAACCATCAAGCAGAAGGAGGTTGCACACATGGCTGCATACAAAAAGTTAAATCGTGACTCCAGTTCGCGTAAAGCACTGTTCCGCGACCTGGTAACCGACTTGTTCATACATGAGCGCATTCAAACGACTGAAGCAAAAGCGAAAGAGCTGCGTTCGATCGCCGAGAAGCTGATTACGCTCGCTAAGCGCGGAGATCTGCATGCTCGTCGTCAAGTGGCTTCGTTTGTGCGTCGTGAGCAAGCGAACGAAAACCAAGATGCAATTCAAAAACTTTTCTCGGATCTGGCTCCTCGTTACGCAGAGCGCCAAGGCGGATACACGCGTATCCTGAAACTTGGCCCGCGTCGCGGCGACGCTGCGCCTATGGTTTATTTGGAACTCGTAGATCGCACTTAAGAGATAAAGGATGGGAAAGGGTGGACGGGATCTTTTTGATTCTGATGAAACCCTTTTTTTGTATGTAGGAAACGGGTTAGGTAGCGATGTTTTCGGAGGGCGGCCCGTGAGAAATTTATGTGTTACCGTGTGCTACGATGGAGCCGGCTATTGCGGCTTCCAGACGCAGCCCGGTCTTAATACGGTTCAGCACCAGCTGGAGCAGGCGATACGGCTGCTGACAGGCGAGGAAGTCAAGATTCACGCCTCCGGACGGACGGATGCCGGCGTGCATGCCCGCGGCCAAGTGTTTCATTTCCACACCGGAGCGAAGATCCCTTTGGATCGGTGGGCGATGGCGCTCAACGGCAGGCTGCCGCATGATATCCGCATCTGGGATGTCAGAGAAGTGCCGCTGGAGTTCCATGCCCGGCGCTGGGCTAAGCGCAAGACCTACCGCTACACGATCCGCTCGGGCAAGTATTTCGACCCGATGACCCGCCATATGGAGTTCTACCATCCGACCGCGCTTAATCTTGATGCGATGCGTCAAGCGTTGACGTACATAGAAGGCGAGCATGACTTTACGTCGTTTTGCTCGATTCGTACGAATGCGGTCAGCCATGTGAGAACAATATACGAAGCCAGGCTGGAGCTTGCTGAGAAGGACGAGCATTTGCGCTCCAGCGTCATTCATATTTATTTGACGGGCAACGGCTTTCTATACAACATGGTGCGGATCATCGTCGGTACGCTCCTGCAGATTGGGGAAGGAAAGCGCGATGCATCGGAGATGAAACGGATATTGGAAGCTCAGAGCCGGGCAGCGGCCGGACCGACGGCGATGGCGCACGGTTTAATGCTTTGGGAAGTTTTTTATGAGGAAACACCGGTTACTACTTGATTATAATGGTGATATGTAGTAAGATTATTAACGGTGTTTCTGACTGGCTATCCCACGGCCCCGGGTCTGAAACCAATGGATTGTTGATTAATGATCACGGACGAAGATAGATCTAGGAGGAACATTTACATGCGTACCACATATATGGCGAAGCCAAATGAAGTTGAACGCAAATGGTACATCATCGATGCTACCGATAAAACGCTTGGCCGTCTTGCCAGTGAAGCAGCAGCTATCCTGCGCGGCAAGCACAAACCTGAATTCACTCCGCATGTTGACACAGGTGACTACCTGATCGTCATCAACGCTGAGAAAATTCACCTGACTGGTAAAAAACTGCAAAATAAAAAATACTATCGTCACTCCCTCCATCCAGGCGGTCTGAAGGTTGCTACGGCTCAAGAGCTTCTGAACACCAAGCCTGAGCGCGTGCTGGAGTCGGCTATCCACGGGATGCTTCCTAAGACTCGTCTGGGCAACCGTTTGAAAACAAAGCTTAACGTATACGCGGGATCGGAACATCCGCATCAAGCACAACAACCTGTAGTTTGGGAACTTCGCGGTTAATAAAGGGAGGACTGTCTTGTGGCACAAGTACAATATTATGGCACCGGCCGTCGTAAGCATTCGGTAGCACGTGTTCGTCTCGTACCGGGTGAAGGCCGTATCGTGATCAATAAACGCGAGTTGGACGAATACTTCGGTCTTGAGACTTTGAAGCTGATCGTCAAGCAACCACTGAACCTGACTGAAACACTGACCAAGTACGATGTACTCGTGCTTGCTCATGGCGGCGGCATCTCCGGACAAGCTGGCGCTATCCGTCACGGTATCTCCCGCGCTCTGCTCAAAGCAGATCCGGAATACCGCGGCGCTCTGAAGAGAGCAGGCTTCCTGACTCGTGACCCTCGTATGAAAGAGCGTAAGAAATACGGCTTGAAAGCCGCTCGTCGCGCTCCACAATTCTCGAAACGTTAATATCCAGGCATACGCGAAACCTCTTCCGTCCAAGTTATGGACGCGAAGAGGTTTTTTTGCGTTTTAATGCTCACCATCTAGGCTTTGAACTAATAAACTAACAGAGGCAACCGCGTAAATTTTAAATTGACAAAAAGTTCATATCAATTATAATAATAAATAAATTAGATAAATCTTATGACAATAGTCGGATATAAACCGAGGAGGCACTGAAATTATGAATTTATTTGAGAAAGAAGCCCTTATTAACCAAGCCGCTGATGAATTCGAACATAAATCTCCGCAGGAGCTTTTATCCTGGGCGGTAGAAAGATTCCCTAATATTACGCTTGCCTGTAGTTTCGGGGCTGAAGACGTCGTTCTCGTCGACATGCTCCAGAAGATAAGCCCGAAGTCGGATATTTTCTATCTGGACACGAACGTACATTTTCAGGAAACCTATGAGACGCGCGACCGGTTGCAGCAGCACTACGGGCTCGAATTTGTTCATGTCCAGCCCAAGCTTACGCTGGAGCAGCAGGCTGCGGAGCATGGCGATGAACTGTGGAAGTCCAATCCGACGCAGTGCTGCAACATCCGCAAGGTTGATCCGCTGACCGATATTTTGAGCAACTACGATGCGTGGATTACGGGGATTCGCCGGGATCAGGCGCCTACGCGCGCTAACGCCAGGAAGGTCGAATACGATGTGAAATTCGGTCTGGTGAAATTTAACCCGCTTGCCGATTGGACATCCGAGGATGTCTGGAATTACATCCGCACTAATCATATCATCTATAACCCGCTGCATGACCGGAATTACCCGAGCATCGGATGCGAGCACTGCACGCGTCAGGTAGCTGCCGGCGAAGACCCGCGTGCTGGACGCTGGGCAGGATTCGAGAAGACGGAGTGCGGGCTTCACAAGTAAGCTGTCGCTAAGCTTAAGGACGTAGGAATGAAGAAGATATTATCAGCTATCAGGCTAGGAGGAACCGGTAAAGATGAGTGCTACGATACAGCCGCATGGGGGCACATTGATTAACCGCGTCATGGAAGGCGGAGAGAGAGAACAGCTGCTGAACCGCGCTGCGGGTCTTCACCAGCTTCGAATTAATGCTTGGGCCATTTCGGATCTGGATCTGATCGGAGTAGGGGCGTTTTCACCGCTTACCGGCTTCATGGGAGAGCAGGATTACCACTCTGTCGTGGAACGGATGCGTCTTGCCGACGGTACGGTATGGAGCATACCTATTACGCTGGGCGTAAAGGAAGAAGAGGCGGCATCTCTGAAGCTTGGTCAAGAGGTTGCGCTTATCGGTGAGCACGACGGTGTCATCTATGGCGTTATCACACTGAGCAGCATTTATCAGGTTGATCAGTACCATGAGGCCGTTCAGGTGTTCAAAACGGACGATCTGGCTCATCCGGGCGTTCAGAAGCTGTTTACGAAGCCCTCCACTTATATCGGGGGACCGGTCCAGGTGGTGAATCGGCCGAAGCCGGAGAAGTTCGAGGACTTTTACTTCGATCCGGCTGAGACGCGTCAGCTGTTCACAGAGAAGGGCTGGAGGACGGTTGTTGGCTTCCAAACCCGCAATCCGGTCCACCGGGCGCATGAATACATCCAGAAAAGCGCTATGGAGATTGTGGATGGTCTGTTCCTGAACCCCTTGGTCGGCGAAACGAAGTCGGATGATATTTCGGCCGATGTACGGATGAAGAGCTATCTGGTGCTGCTGGAGAATTATTATCCGAAGGATCGGGTATTCCTGGGCGTATTCCCAGCCGCGATGCGTTATGCAGGCCCCAGAGAGGCCATTTTCCATGCGATGGTCCGCAAAAACTACGGCTGCTCCCACTTTATCGTAGGGCGCGACCATGCCGGCGTAGGCGATTATTACGGCACGTACGAAGCGCAAGAGATCTTCAGCAACTTTACGGCCGAAGAGCTCGGCATTACGCCTCTTTTCTTCGAGCACAGCTTTTATTGCACCAAGTGCGGCAACATGGCTTCCAGCAAAACTTGCCCGCACCCGTCCACGGATCATATGCATCTGTCAGGCACCAAGGTTCGCGCCCTGCTGCGCGACGGCCAATGCCCGCCGCCTCAGTTCACGCGTCCTGAAGTGGCCGAAGTGCTGATCGAAGGCATGAAGGAGCCTGAGTATCAGGTATAACCATAAGGTATAATCACCCACCTCGTCCCATATAGATGATAAGGAGTCTATGCGGATGCGAGGTGGGTTTTTCATGTTTGGGAGAAGGAAGAGGGTCGTTGTCTGGCTTACGGCGCACAGCTGGATTAAGATCGGAATGTCGGCGCTGCTGGTGGCGCTTATGGTGTTTATGTTCACCTATGAACTGCCTGCGACCAGGACATGGACTTACTGGACGATGCCTCTATCGGGGAAAATTATCGCACTGGACCCGGGGCATGGCGGTCCGGACGGCGGCGCCAGCAGCAAGGACGGCACCGTAGAGAAAGATATCAATCTGGCGATCACGTTGCAGGTAAGAGACTATTTGCAGCAAGCGGGGGCGCTCGTGATCATGACCCGCGAGGATGACCGGGACCTGGCCGATCCTTCTACCAAAGGGTACAGCAAGCGGAAGACGGAGGACCTGCTGAAGCGGGCCGAGCTGGTCACTCAGCAGAAGGCAGGCATGCTCGTGAGCGTGCATTTGAATGCGATCCCATCGGCCAAATGGTCGGGCGCTCAAACCTTCTTCTACCCGAATCATGCGGGCAATCAGACGCTCGCCGCGCTGATTCAGGACGAGATCAAGAGCAATCTCAAAAATACGGAGCGTGTCGCGAAGCAGGCCGATAAAGAAATTTATTTGCTGAAAGCGATGAAAATTCCGAGCGCATTAGTCGAGGTTGGATTTTTGTCGAATCCGGCTGAGGCTCAATTATTGCGCGATCCGGCGTATCAGAAAAAGGTTGCAGCGGCCATTTATCAAGGCATTCTCCGTTACTATTCGGGGGAAAAGATAGGTTCAGGGGAAAAGATGGGTGCCAGTTGAAAATGTGGTATACTAGCTGTAGAGCAATAAGCGAGAAACCACATTGAAGAACGTCTGAGGTGACATAGTGCTGACGAGAGAACAACTGCTAGCTTCGCTAAGCGAGATGAAGGACCCGGTATACGGGGGCGGACTTGTCGAATTGAACATGATCCGCGATATGATGATTAAAGAAACGCAGGTATCGGTGACGGTGCTTCTGTCCTCGGAGGCTGAGGCGCATAAGTCGGAGCTCCAGAGGCTCATTACAAAGCGGTTCGAGCAGCAAGGCGCTTCCGCCGTGCATGTGCGTTTTCGTCCGCTGTCGGATTATGAACGGGAAGAGGTACAGCGCAAGCTGCAAGCCCAGGGCGGTTCCGCTCCGGTAAAGGAAAACTCTTCAGCCGGACAGGCAGAAGCGGCAGCCGGAACACCGTTAAACGTGCTGGACCCGCAATCCGGCGTCTCCTTCATCGCCGTAGCAAGCGGCAAGGGAGGAGTCGGCAAATCAACCGTAACCGTTAATTTGGCGGTAGCCCTGGCCAGGCTCGGCAAAAAGGTCGGTCTTGTAGATGCCGACATCTATGGCTTTAGCGTGCCTGACATGATGGGGATCGAAGAGCGTCCGCAGCTTGTCGATAACCGGATTATACCTGTCGAGCGCTTTGGCGTAAAAGTGATTTCGATGGGATTTTTTGTCGAGGAAAACACGCCTGTTATCTGGCGCGGCCCGATGCTCGGCAAGATGCTGCGTAATTTCTTCAACGAAGTAGAGTGGGGAGAACTGGACTATCTGCTGCTGGACCTGCCGCCTGGTACAGGCGATGTAGCTCTTGACGTGCATCAAATGATCCCGCAGAGCAAAGAAATTATCGTCACTACGCCTCATGCCACTGCTGCCTTTGTCGCTGCCAGAGCCGGGGCTATGGCTATCCATACCGATCATCAAATACTTGGCATCGTGGAGAACATGTCTTATTACGCTTGCAGCGCCTGTGGCCAGAAAGATTACGTATTCGGCCGCGGCGGCGGCGCCAAATTGGCGGAAGAGCTCCATGCTCCGCTGCTGGCGCAAATTCCGCTCGGTGTTCCGGACAACCATGTAGCCGAGCCTGATTATTCACCGTCCGTCTATAAGGCGGAATCCGATACAGGCCGGATCTATCTCGAAGTGGCGGAACGCATCATGAACGTACTCCAAAAAGGATCGGCTTAAGCAGCCGGTCCTTTCTATATGGAGACGAGGCTTACTGTCAGCCGCTATCGCTATTTTTCTCCTGCCCATTTTGCTCGCCGCCCGATTCCTCCTCTTGGCCGCCCCCCTCGCCGCCGCCTTGTCCCTGGCCTTGGCCTTGCTTCTGCCCGCCTTGACCCTGCTGCTTGGGCATGGATTCTTCCTGAAGCACTTTTTTCATGAGCTCCATGAGCTCCAGCCTGAACAAAGGGCTTTGAAGCGACTCTTGAATCACCGTCTTCATCTGGGTACGGTAAGGAGTTGTTTTCATCGTATCAAGCAGCATCGTTTCAAAATCCGGGCTTTTCATCGCTTCCATCATTTGTTTTTGGTATTCGGGATCTTTCATCAGATCTTTTTGAATTTTTTTTGTATCTTTTTCTATGGCTTTGGCGAATTGACCTGCAAACTTCGGATCAGTGATCATTTTTTGAAGAAACTTGGTTTGGTCGGTGTCGACTAGGACATCTTTGACGGCCAATTGAAGCTGTTGGGTATCGCCGGCCGAGAGCAGCTGGAGCTTGCTATTTTCATGAATAGTAGCTTCCTGGATCGCAACGCGTCCGTCTTCTGTTTTCAGAATATCCAGCACCATCGACTTGATGTCCTTGTAATTGCTGCCGTTGCCGCTGCTTGAAGCTTGAGTATCCGAGCCGCAGGCCGATAACAGACCGGCGATCAGCAGGGCGGGTATGAGCAATCGGCGTTTTTGCGTTCTCATCCGTTCAGGCTCCCTTCGTTTGTTTTGAGCTTAGTATAGGCATGCCTTTGAGGAATTAACACAAAAGTCGTTAGCATTTTATTGTGAAGGTTGGTACAATTAACTGTTGATATGACATGTTAATGGAGGGTAAGCGCAGTGACACTAAGAAAATGGTTTTACCTGTTCTGGACTACGCTTGTAATAGGGGCCGTCATCGGAACACTTACCGGAGTGATAATGCAGGTAACGGACCCGGAAGCGGTGCGCTCAGGCAAAGCGATCGGCTTTAATCTGGTCACTTCTTTGCTGGGCGGGGCGACAATCAGTGTCCTGAGCCAGATGGGCTTTTTCGCTTATTTGATTGTCCGGTATATTTTTATGGGCATGATTCCGAAAAAATGGGTATGGGATTACTTGCAAATCATTGTCATCGTCATCGTCTTGTTTGACCTCATCTATCTTCGTTATACGGGTGCTGAGGGTACGCCTAACTTCCTGCCTTACATTGTGCTCCCGCTGTGCATCGTAATTGCGGGGTTAGCGGTAGCTTGGCTGAAAGTCAAATGGACGAACAAATCGGCATGGATTCCTACTCTTTTCTTCATGATCGCCGTCACTGCCATTGAAGCGCTCCCCTCCCTGCGACTAGATAAAGCTGCTTCCACCATCTTTATGATGGTCCCCCTGCTCGCCTGCAATGCTTGGCAAATCTTAATATTGCAGAAAGTGCTGGATACAGGAAAAGAGCCGTTGTAACGGCTCTGTCGTTAGATCGGTCATTTCAGGTGTGGTCTTCGACGGGGGGCTTATTGTCAACATGCGTCTGCTTCATCAACTGGCTCACGCTGACAAATTCATACCCTTGGCTGCGAAGTTTGTCGATGATGATAGGCAATGCCTCGTGCGTTTGTTTGCAGGAATCGCTGGCATGCAGCAGTACGATGTCGCCGGGATGAGCTTTACTCGTGACGCGGTTCACAATTTGTTCCACCCCGGGGTTTTTCCAGTCCAGCGAGTCGGTATCCCATTGAATAACGGAATAGTTCAGCTCGTTGGCAATTCGAAGCACCCGTTTGTCGAAATCGCCGTTAGGCAGCCGGATCAAGTTGGGTGCAGTGCCTGACGTTTCGCTTAGAATGGCGTGAGCCGTTTTTATCTGAGTGCGGATCTCATCATCGTTCAGGCTGCTGTAGTTGACATGCTTGTGACCGTGGCTTCCGATTTCCCATCCGCTGCTCGCTATTCGCTTCACCAGCTCGGGATGGCTTTCGCTCCAGGGGGAAGATAAGAAGAAGGTGGCGTTTTTCACTCCTTTATCCTCCAGCACCTTGAGAATGGGCTCTGTTCGCGTGTCTCCCCAACTGATGTCGAACGTGAGCGCTATTACTTTTTTCTCTGTAGGCACATTGTAGATGGCCGCGGGCTCATTGGGGGAGAATACGGTAACGTTCCCTCGCTCTGAGTAGACGATACCGGCCGCGAACACAACCGCGACACAAATGATGAGCGCTTGCTTCAGTTTTTTTCCGTTCATGACATAAAAAAAATTCACTGGAATGGCCTCCTTTGCCCGTCACGTTCGAAAGGCTTGTTTACATTCTCACTAGTAAATGTATGCTCGTACCACTAACTTATGCCGATTGGAGGGATTGGAATGAAGTTAAGAGACGCTTGGGAGCAGCTTAGGCTTATCAAGCATTATATTATTGCAGCGGCATTGGTTTTTGTGGTGGCTATTTTCCTCGGGGCGAGTGAACCTGAACGCTACAGCTGGATGATCAATCTGCAGCTGGAAGCTTTGGAGAAGCTGAAGCAGGAGGTTGTAAATAAGCCGAATGTGGAGTGGTCCTTGTTTTGGGTTATTTTTCTGAATAATACCAAGGTTTCGCTGCAGGTTATTTTATCCGGGTTGTTTTTCGGCATTCCGCCGTTATTTCTGCTGGTGTCCAATGGGATTTTGCTTGGCTATGCGGGCGCCGTAGGGGCGGACAAGGAGTCGTTGTTTGCAGTGCTCAAGGGGATTTTGCCCCATGGGATATTAGAGCTTCCGGCCATTGTCTTGGCATGTGCTTTAAGCCTGCGCTTAGGGGTGCTGGTCAGCAAATGGCTCATATCGCTGCCTAGTCCGGCAAGGTCGAAGATTGTCGTGCAGCATCTGAAAGTGTTCTTGCGCGCGTTGATCCCATTGTGTGCGCTGCTTGTCGTTACTTTATTTGTGGCCGCGGTTATCGAAAGCACGATTACGTATTGGATGGTTCAGAACTGAAAAGTATTGTTCATTCTGCCGGATGCATTCCGCCTTCATTTGTGCGGCTTGAATGCGGAGCTATAAAAAAAGTAAATATACACTCATAAAAATGCCAAAAATTGTGCATAACAATAAAGCGAGTAAGGGGCTTTGGCGCTTGAGGGTATGCAGGAGCAGGGCGCCGACTCATGTAAGTCTGAGGCGGTTGCATGGATCTGGCATACCTTTTTTGTGTTCCGTAAATACTCGAATCCCGAAAGGAGTCGGACTCTAGACATGCTAGGATTTTTGTTCAATGAACGGGAATGCAGGGAATTGGATTATGTGCTGCGAAAAGAATTGGATGAGATGTTATTCGATTTGAATGATAAAAGAATTGATTCGGACATTAAAACGGCGATCGAGTCGCGTTACAGAACGATCTTTCGGATGTATGCAAGGCTTGCTTCGCCAAAGGAAATATCGAGATACGCCCGCAACCGGATGTACCACTAAAAAAATCACGGAAATGTTCTTGACTTTGCGAGCAGTATTGTGTTAATTTATAACTCGTCCTATTGATGGCATAAGCCGCTTGCGGTCAAGCGCAGTAGGAACGATAAAAATAATGCTTGCATTATCCTGTGGTAATGTGATACATTATAAAAGTCGCCGCTAAACGAGGTGACAACAAACGACAAGGAAATAATCGTTTAAGATTGCGGCTTTGTCGGTTGGAAATTGCCCTTTGAAAACTGAACAACGAGTGAGTGTTAAATAGAGAATGAAAATTCTCGCTAGCAGTAAATTTTGAGCAAGTCGAACTACCTTTTGTAGCCATTTCGAGCTTCGGTTCGAAAAGCTACCTTAATGGAGAGTTTGATCCTGGCTCAGGACGAACGCTGGCGGCGTGCCTAATACATGCAAGTCGAGCGGATTTATTCCTTCGGGGATAGGTTAGCGGCGGACGGGTGAGTAACACGTAGGCAACCTGCCTGTAAGATCGGGATAACTACCGGAAACGGTAGCTAAGACCGGATAGCTGGTTTCTTCGCATGGAGAGATCATG
>NZ_FMYY01000032.1 GCF_900101595.1 Paenibacillus sp. cl123 | reverse complement strand
TGCTAGCGAGAATTTTCATTCTCTATTTAACACTCACTCGTTGTTCAGTTTTCAAAGGGCAATTACGATGTTACTTAGCTGTTCACTCTCAACTAAAGTAATAACTTCCGTCGAAAGCAACTCTCGTATCTTATCACATCATCGCTTAGCATTGCAAGAATTATTTTTCGTACTCTTTAATTCTTTTTGCCTCAGCTTCAGAAGCGACAAGAAATAATATATCAAATCCTGTCGGATAATGCAACTCTTTTTTTAAACATTTGTAAAAGCCTTGGATCAACCTATCCCGGTTCTCTCGTTTTTCCGGCCGACGCACGTAAATAAATAGCGCACAGACCGAGGAGATCTGTGCGCTTGTGAAGATATACTCTACTCTCCCTGACGTTCGCGCATAAGCGGGAACAGCAGTACATCGCGGATCGACGGCGAATTCGTCAATAACATGACCAGGCGGTCAATCCCGATGCCGAGTCCTCCGGTCGGCGGCATGCCATACTCGAGAGCGCGAATGAAATCATCATCCATCTCATGCGCCTCGTCATTACCCTGCTCCTTCTCCACCAGTTGAGCCTCGAAGCGCTGGCGCTGGTCGATCGGATCGTTCAGCTCGCTGAACGCATTGGCATGCTCGCGCGCCACGATAAACAGCTCAAAACGGTCCGTGAACCGCGGATCGGCCTCGCTTCTTTTAGCCAATGGAGAAATAGCCACCGGATGACCGGTAATAAAGGTCGGCTGGATTAAAGTCTCTTCGACTAGCGTCTCGAAGAACTGGTTGACGATATGGCCAAACGTCATCATAGGCTCGACGGGCACGTTATGCTCCTTGGCCAGACGATGAGCTTCTTCATCGCTCATCTGCACGCTGAAGTCCACACCGACCACTTCCTTGATCGCGTCCACCATACTGACGCGGCGCCAGGAAGGAGACAGATCGATCTCTTGTCCCTGGTAATTGATTTTCGTGGCCCCCAATACTTCCTGCGCGATGTGGGCGATCATCTCTTCCGTCAGCTTCATGATATCTTCGTAATCGGCATAAGCCTCATACAGCTCAATCATGGTAAACTCCGGATTGTGACGAGTCGAGATGCCTTCGTTGCGGTACACGCGGCCAATCTCATATACCTTCTCCATCCCGCCCACGATCAGCCGCTTCAAATGCAGCTCGATGGCAATTCTCATATACAGCTGCATGTCCAGCGCATTATGATGCGTGATGAACGGACGGGCAGCCGCGCCGCCTGCAATAGAGTGAAGCGTCGGCGTCTCTACCTCGAGATAACCGCGGGAGTCCAAATACCGGCGCATGGCTTGAATGATCCGCGACCGGGCAATAAAGGTTTGCTGAACATCCTGGTTCATGATCAGGTCGACGTAACGCTGACGATAGCGCAGCTCTACGTCCTTCAGACCGTGGTATTTCTCCGGAAGCGGCAGCAGCGACTTGGACAGCACCTCAACGGCATCCGCCTTGATGGAGAGCTCCCCCGTCTTCGTTCTGAACAAGCTGCCCCGCACGCCGATTAAGTCGCCGATATCAAGCAAACTGTACGCTTTATAAGTGTTTTCGCTAAGCGCATCCGCGCGCACATAAATCTGGATTTTCCCGGTGATGTCTTGGACATGGGCGAATCCGGCCTTGCCCATTTCCCGTTTCTGCATAATCCGGCCTGCGATGCTCACTTCGACCGCCAGCTCATCCAATTCTTCCTTCGTCTTGGATTCATAAGCCTTCGCGATTTCGCCGGCGTGATGGGTACGATCGAATTTTTGCCCGAACGGGTCAACGCCCAGCCCGCGCAGCTCATCGAGTTTATTGCGCCGTATTTGAAGCAGCTCGTTTAATTCCAATTCAACGGTCATTGTTATTCGCTCCTTGATTCGTAAGTTCTTCGAACTTCCCTTAAGCGAGAAGTCTTCTTGGCTGCCGATCCAGATATAGGCGGAACCTCAAGCCACGCTGCTGCGCGCTCTACACGTTAATAGGGAAAAAAAGCTTCCGGAGGAAGCTTTCTCAAGAAATATCGGTTCGAAAATTCCCTACCTGCCTGCTGCAGGTGCGCAATTACTTCTGGATGTCGATGATTTCGTATTGAATAACGCCTGCGGGTACAGTCACATCTACGACAGAACCTTTACGCTTGCCCAGAATAGCCTTGCCCACCGGACTTTCATTGGAAATTTTGTTCTGGAACGGATCGGACTCAGCCGTACCGACGATTGAATACTCCAGAATATCCCCGTATTCCATATCCTTCAGCGTAACCTTGGCCCCGACGCTGACGGTATTGGTGTCCACTTCATCATTATTAATAATGCGGGCATTGCGGAGCATCTTCTCCAACGTGATGATGCGACCTTCGACAAATGCCTGCTCATTCTTCGCATCCTCGTATTCGGAATTCTCACTGATGTCTCCGTAGCCGATAGCTACTTTAATCCGTTCCGCCACTTCACGGCGCTTGACGGACTTTAGATGCTCAAGCTCTTCTTCGAGTCTTTTCAGACCTTCTTGAGTGAGAATGACTTCTTTTTCGCTCATTGCCACATATCTCCCGTCATGTGAAAGATTTTCATAAGAAACAGCTCGATTCGAACATGAGTTCGCTAGAAATTTCAATATAAACGCATGGAAAGCGGTTTAAATCCGCAGTCCCCGATGACTATTGACTGATTATATTTCAAGCCCACTTAAATGTCAATGTCAGGCAATTGACGGCTCGGCCCGCCGCCGGCGAGCCCGGAAACCTAAGGAGCTACCGCGTCCCGATTCTCCAGCGAATGGATGAAGTCGTTCAGCAGTTCCACCATCGCATCGCGTTTCGTCTGCTCCATGATCGAATCTTTGATGCGCGCGGCTCCATGAAGACCTTTCAGATACCAGGCTAGATGCTTGCGCATTTCCTTCACCGCCACCGGCTCTCCCTTAAGGGCGGTTAGCCGGTCCAGATGAAGAATGGCGATGCGGATCTTCTCTTGCGGAGTCGGCTCCTCAGGGAGTTCACCGTGAGTCAGATATTGAATCGTCCGGTACAGCATCCATGGATTGCCGAGCGCGGCCCGGCCAATCATGACGCCGTCGACGCCCGTATGATCAAGCATCCGCTTGGCATCCTCCGGCGTAAACACATCACCGTTGCCGATAACCGGAATGCCGACAGAGTCCTTAACCTCCTTGATAATATCCCAGTTCGCATGGCCTGTGTACATCTGCACCCGCGTACGTCCGTGGACCGCTACGGCCGCTCCGCCGCCGTTCTCCACCGCCTTCGCATTCTGAACGGCGTATACGTGATCGTCATCCCAGCCGATCCGCATTTTGACCGTAAGCGGCTTGCTGACAGCCTTGGATACCGTGGACACCATCTGCTCGATTTTGCCAGGGTCCAGCAGCCAGCGCGCTCCCGCGTCGCATTTGGTGATTTTGGGAACCGGACAGCCCATGTTGATGTCGATAATGTCGGCATTCGTATGCTCATCGACATATTTGGCGGCCTCCACGAGCGTTTCCGTATCTCCTCCGAAAATTTGCAAACTGAGCGGCTTCTCCCTTTCATCGACGAACAGCATATCAAGCGTGCGGTGATTGCCGTGCAGAATCGCTTTATCGCTGACCATCTCCGCACAAACGAGGCCGCAGCCGAATTCCTTGGCGATAAGCCGGAATGCCGGATTGCATACCCCGGCCATCGGGGCCAGCACGACATTATTGGGAGCCGTCACGTTACCGATCGTTAGCATTTACATTCACTCCTTTCCCGTTGCCGGATGGATATCTGTCATCCTTATAATCGTTCGCTTCGAGCGGATACGAGCGATGGCGCCAGTTCCTCCGCCTCTATGCCCAGCGCCGCCGATATCTTCTGAATCATCGGGACATCCGCCTTGCGAGTTCCCCGCTCGATAGCGCCGAGCACAGCGATGGATACATCCAGCCGCTCTGCCAGTTCATTCTGTGTGAATCCCTTTAACTTACGAAAAGCGCGGATGCGCTGTGCTAGCACGTTTTTCTCCATAACATAACGCCTCCCTTTCCTTCCACACGCCCCAGTTGTTCCCGATATACTTGTGCATGTTCGATACCGGACGGCTTCAGCTTCTCCATCGCGTCAATCAACGGGACGAGCACGAAAGCCCGTTCCATCATGCGGGGATGCGGTATAATTAATTCCGGTTCATCCTGGCGGATATCCCCGAACAGCAGAAGATCCAGATCTATCGTGCGCGGACCCCAGCGGATCTCACGCTTGCGCCCCAGACGCTGCTCGATTTGCTGCATGCTCTCCAGCAGCCTATACGGCGAGAGTGAGGTGTTGACAGCTACCACCATGTTCAGGAACGAATCCTGATCGACATAGCCTACCGGCTCCGTTTCATAAATCCCCGAACAGGAAACCGTCTCAATACCCGGATGCTCACCCAGCAAGCGAATGGCCTCCGTTAAATTGCGCTGCCGATTTCCCATATTGGAGCCCAAAGCGATGTAAGCCAACGTTAGCGGCTCGCGTTCGCACGCATCCGGTGCATTCATCCGTTATGCCCGCTTTCTATGAATTTCTACCGACACCCCGTCGAATGAGACACGAACCGGAGGGTTCGGCTTGTGTACCCGTACCGTAATGGCATGTATACCAGTATAAGTGGATAGCACACGGGATGCAATATGTTCGGCTACCGCTTCGATCAGCTTGAACGGAGGCCCTTCGACGATACCCGCGATAAGCTCGCATACTTCCGCATAATTGATGGTTTCCTCCAGGGCATCGGCATGGCCCGGGCGATCCAGCGGCAGATGCAGCTCCGCATCGACGACATAACGCTGACCCAGCTTGTTTTCTTCCGGAAATACGCCATGATAGCCGTAGAAGGACATGCCTTTCATCGTAATTTTATCCAAAACCGCCGTCCTCCTTATCTAAAATGGGATTATCCGGGATGCGTCATCCCCGCTTATGCGATGGCTCAAGATAGCGTCCGTCATATCGGCCACGCGCCTCATGGCCCGTACATCATGCACACGCACAATTCTGCAGCCTTGTCCGATCCCGAGGGCAACGGTGGCCGCCGTCCCTTCCAGCAGTTCATCGGTAGGCAAATTCAGCGTGCGGCGGATCATGCTCTTGCGGGAAGTCCCGAGAAGGACAGGGTAACCGAGCGCCGTTATCCGGTGAAGCTCGTTCATCAGCTGCAGATTCTGCTCATAAGACTTGGCAAAGCCGATCCCCGGATCAAGCACAATTTGCTCATCCCGGATACCGGCCTTATGCGCACGTTCTACCGTCAACCTCAAATCCTCGACAACATCATGTATAAAATTAGCATATACCGCCTGCTTGCGATTATGCATAAGAACGATCGGACAGCCGAATTGGACGGCTACGGCCGCCATATCGGGATCATGCTGAAGCCCCCAGATATCGTTGAGCACAGTAGCCCCGGCAAGCATCGCTTCACGAGCCGTATCGGCTCTGTACGTATCGATGGAGATAGGGACCGCAATGCCCGCTTCCCGCAGCGCCCGTATCACCGGCAGCACTCTCCGCTGCTCCTCCTCGCTGCTTACCGGCTCCGCTCCGGGCCGGGTTGATTCCCCGCCGATGTCCAGGATATCCGCGCCTTCGGCGATCATCTGCCGCGCGCGCTCTACGGCAGCCGGAATTTCGACATAAGCCCCTCCGTCCGAGAACGAGTCGGGAGTCACATTCAGAATACCCATGACAAGCGTGCGGCATTCTGCGGCCCGTCCGCTTCCATGTCCGAAAAGCATGACATCGGCAGCTTTATTCATTACCCCTTCCCCCTTTCTTCCTAAACAGCCGGTTCGTCTCCTCGCGGTACAGATGCTGCAGCCTCCGCGTTAGCTCGCCCGCCTCGCCTGTCCCTGTTGAACCGACGGCATAGGCCTCTCCGTTCAGATCAAACAGCCGAGCAACCGGCACGACCTCCTGAACCGAGTTGGTTACAAACACTTCTTCAACCCGCACCAGCCGTTCCCACGAATAGCGGCCTTCAGCCGTCTCCACCCCAAGTCCCGCAGCCAGCTCCAGCACCTTGCGCCTGGTGATGCCCGGAAGCAGCCCCGTATCGACGGAAGGCGTGTATAGCCGCCCGTCCTCGACAAAAAACAGATTGCTGACCATTCCTTCGCACAAGCTGCCTTCTCCGTCGAGAAATAGTCCTTCCGCACCGGCAGCCCAAGGATAGGCCATCATTTCGCGCTTCGCGAGAATATTGTTCATATAGTGAAGGGACTTCAAGCGGACCGGTCCCTCGGGCGTATTGCGTCTGAGCTTCAACCGCTGCAGCGCCTTGGGCGCCGGCCATACGGCCGGGTCATAAGCAGGCAGCGGCTTGATATAGATCAAATCCCCCGGCGATTCATAATCGCCGGACGGCAGGCCGAGCGCCTCCGTCCCTGCCGTAACCGTCAGCCGGAAGTAGGCGTCGCTCAAATTGTTGGCCTCGAGCAATCCGGAGAAGCGCTTCTCCAGGTCACGGCGGGTCGCGGTGTAACGTATCCCCAACTCGGCGCAGCCGGCCAGCAGCCTCTCCAGATGCCAGTCCAGCAGGTAGGCCTGCCCTCCATACGTGCGGAAGGTTTCGAACACTCCCATGCCGTAGAGAAAGCCGTGGTCATATACGGAGACCACGGCTTGCCTTTCGTCTATAAGGGTCCCGTTGCAGTCGATGATCATGACCGGGCGCCTACCGCCGTCTGCAGGAAGTTACGCAGCATCTGATGGCCATGATCCGTGATGATCGACTCCGGATGGAACTGCACGCCTTCGATCGGATACTCTTTATGGCGCAGTCCCATGATCTCGCCTTCCGCCGTCTCGGCGCTGATCTCCAGACAATCCGGCAGCGTCTCCCGCTTGACGATCAGGGAATGATACCGGGTAGCCGTGAATGGCGAGGGCAGCCCCTGGAAGACTGTTTTTCCGTCATGGAAAATATCCGAGGTTTTGCCATGCATCAGCCGCTCGGCGCGGATCACTTCGCCGCCGAAAATCTGACCGATGGATTGATGGCCGAGACAAACGCCGAGAATCGGGATTTCGCCTTTGAACCGGTCGATAAGCGACAGACTGATACCCGCTTCATTGGGCGTACACGGCCCGGGCGAGATCAGAATATGATCCGGGGCCAGCTCCTCGATGCCTGCGAGGTCGATTTCGTCATTGCGGCGGACGACGATCTCTTGACCGAGCTCGCCGAGGTACTGCACCAGGTTATACGTAAACGAATCGTAATTATCAATCACCAGAATCATCGTTCTCTTACCTCCTGCGGCTTATCGGCTGCCGCTCGCTGTATTGGATAGCTTTCCACATCGCTTTGGCCTTGTTCATCGATTCGGTGTATTCCTTCTCCGGGATCGAATCGATCACAATCCCCGCGCCGGCCTGTACATAACCGACGCCTTCGCAGACAACCAGTGTCCGGATAATGATGTTAAACTCCATATCGCCGTTGTAATCGAGCCAGCCCATGGAGCCGGTATAAGGACCGCGCCGGACCGGCTCCAGCTCTTCAATGATCTCCATCGTGCGAATCTTCGGCGCCCCGGTTATCGTGCCTCCCGGGAATGTGGCGGCAATCACGTCAAAGGCATCGCGTCCCGCCGCCAGCTTGCCCACAACTTCGGAGACGATATGCATCACATGCGAATAGTATTCGATGACCATAAAGTCCTTTACCCGCACGCTGCCATACTCCGAGATACGCCCCACGTCGTTGCGCTCCAGATCGACCAGCATAATATGCTCGGCCCGCTCCTTCTCATGGTGGATAAGCTCGTCGGCCAGCCTGCGGTCCTCATCCGCATTCGCGCCGCGAGGGCGGGTGCCCGCTATCGGACGGGTGCGGACAACCCCTTGCTCCAGCTGGACGAGCAGCTCCGGCGATCCCGATACGAGCTGAAAGTCTCCAAAGCGCAGCAGGCCCATATAAGGCGAAGGATTAACCCGGCGCAGCCATTCATAGATCTCTTCGGGGCTGGCGTTCAAAGCCTTGTGCTGGCGAACGGACAGGTTCACCTGGAATACATCGCCCGCCGCTATATAATCGCGAATGCTTCTCACCGCTGCGATATAGGCTTCCCGCGGAAAGTCGGCCTGTACCCCCTGCATCGCGTCCAGATCGATCTCCCGCACATCCTCCTCTACGCTCCGGCGCTTCTCCTCCGCATCCTGGTTAAGCTCAGGCTCACGCCAAGCCGATTCAAAGCGGCTCCACAGTGCCCTCATCTCATCGACAGCCGCTTCAGCAGCCGCGTAGTGCAGCTTGAGCGCCGCTTCCCCCGCTTCCGCTCCGGCCTCCGGAGCAATATGCGTATGATAAGCGCAGTACAGCTTGTTCTCCTGATGATCGACAATCCATAATTCGTTCACGCGAACGAAAGCATAATCCGGGATAGGCAAATCCGCCGCCGCCTGCTCCGGCAAACGCTCGATCGTGCGGATCGTATCGTAGCTCCAGAAACCCAGGCAGCCGCCGAGCCACTTGGGGGCATGTTCGATTCGGGGCGCGCGATACGGGGCCATCCACGCTTTGACCAGCTCAAGCGGCTTACCCTCCAGACTCCGCGGCTCTTGCCCCTGTTCTGTCACCAGAGCCGACAGACCGGTGCCGCGAATTTCAGAGACGGGTCTCAGGCCGAGGAAGGTATAGCGCCCTCCCTTGCCGCTCTCGAGCACAAAAGCTCCGGGAACGGATGCCTCCCAGGCAGGCATCCAGGAGAGGATGGGGCCTTCTCCCAGCGGAAAGCTGCGGACGTAAGGAAGCACCGTGAAATCTCCCGCCCAGCCCGTCCACATGTCATAGGTTGTTAACAGCATCGGCCACTCCGCCTTTTCTTCCGTTCGGATTCAAGTATTGGGATTAGTATACTTGAAAACAGCCATGAAAAAAAGAGACAAGTCCAAAAAGCCCGCTCGGACTGAGCGGGCTCTCCGGAATGCTATTAATCTTCGAACTGATACAAAGGCGTCGACAGGTAACGTTCGCCGTTGCTTGGCACAACCGCTACAACCCGCTTGCCGGCTCCCAGCTCCTTGGCTACCTTCAACGCGGCGAAGATCGCGGCACCGGAAGAAATGCCGCCAAGAATACCTTCCTCCTTGGCAACGCGGCGCGAGGTTTCGAAGGCGTCGTCATTCTCAACGGGAATAACCGCGTCATACAAGCTCGTATTCAAAATGTCCGGTACAAAACCAGCGCCGATGCCTTGAATTTTGTGCGGACCCGGCTTGCCGCCCGAAAGAACGGGAGATGCCGCCGGCTCAACCGCATAAATCTTGATGTCAGGGAAATTTTCCTTTAACACGCCGCCGGCGCCTGTGATCGTACCGCCCGTTCCGATGCCGGCGATAAACGCATCAAGCTTGCCGTCATGGGATTTGATGGCTTCGACGATTTCCGGACCCGTCGTTTCACGGTGAACCTTGACGTTAGCCTGATTTTTGAACTGTTGGGGGATGAAGTAGCCAGGGTTCTCAGCTACGATCTCCTCAGCGCGCTTGATAGCGCCCTTCATGCCTTCGGCCCCAGGCGTCAACACGAGTTGCGCACCGTAAGCGCGCAGCAGGTTGCGCCGCTCGATGGACATCGTCTCAGGCATGACGAGGATCGCTTTGTAGCCCTTGGCCGCTGCGACCAAGGCCAGACCGATACCGGTGTTTCCGCTGGTCGGCTCTACAATCGTGTCTCCCGGCTTGATGCGGCCCTCTTGCTCAGCCACCTCGATCATGCTGATCGCGATCCGGTCCTTCACGCTTGCACCCGGATTCTGATATTCCAGCTTTACATAAATCTCAGCGCTGCCTTCGGGCACAACGCGGTTAAGCTTAACGAGGGGCGTATCCCCAATCAATTCCGTAATGCTTTGGACTAATCTTGCCATTCGTGTTCTCCTCCTCAAGAGCGCCAAAATATCCGACTAATTTGCTGGGTATTATACTGTTAATATTATCAACCCCTGGGAAGGTTGTCAATATGCAAAATCAGCCCGATGCTACAAGATCCGTCTCCCGAATCTGCACGTTCCACTTCACGCGCAGCTTCGCCATCGTCTCCTTCATGGGCGGAGCTTCCCGCAGCGCCAATTCCCTGCGCACCTGCTCCCGAATCGACTCGGGCGAACCCTTGGACTGAACCTTGCGCTCCCTCAGTCTCACGATGACATAGCTGCCGTCAACCTCGATAGGCTTAGATACCTGCCCGGGCTGGAGCTGCTTGCCGGCCTTCAGAATCTGGGGATGGACAAACGGATCGTCCTCCTCCAGCCAGCCGAGGTCGCCCCCGCTATTACGGGTCGCATCGTCCAGCGATCTTTCTTTCGCGACCTTGGCAAAGTCCATACCCTTGGCCAGATCCGCGCTTGCCCGGTTGGCCTGCTCCTTGCTGGCGGTTACGATCTGCTCGAGGCGCAGCTGCACCGTGGCTTGGAACTCCTCCGGATGATGCTGGATATACTCGTCTACGGCAACATCTGCAACTTGTATCCCTTGAATCGCTACTTTTTCCATCAACAGCTTATAACGAACATCCTCGTTTAGCGCTTCGCGCGATAACCCGAGCTGCTCTTCCATCGCTTGATAGAACTGGCTCTCACTTTCATAGCCCTGCTGCATCCGTTCCAATTCCCGCTTAATCTCCGGCTCGTCTGCACTGACACCTATCGCTCCCGCTTCCCTGCGCACGACCTCGCGGTCGATCATCTGGTCGAGCACTTCTTTGCCGTATTTCTGAAGCAATTGTTGCTGCAAATCTTGCCGCGTAATGACGTGTTCTCCGATGCTGGCAATCGCTCGCTCTTGCTCGGCCTTGCTCGGCGGTTCCGGGTTCGAATGGACATCAGCTTCATTCTGCTGATAGAGGCGGGTCATAAATACGGAGGAGAGGACGCCGAGGGCGACCAGCAGAATCGAGATCATGCCCCATAGTACCTTAACGTTTCTCATGTCCTATCCCCTCATATATCACTCGCTAGAGTTCCGGTCTAAGGCCGCTTGAAGCTGCTATCCGTATTATTGTGGCTATTACAGTGACTCGATCAATGCCGTCAGGTCTTCTCCTGCGAACTTGTACGTTTCATTGCAGAAATGACAGGAAACCTCAGCCTGACCATCCTCGGCCAGCAGCTGCTCCAGCTCGGAGCGGCCCAAGCTGATCAAGGTCTGTTCCACCCGCTCCCGCGAGCACTTGCACTGAAAGCGGACGTCCTCCTGGCGCTCCAGCACCTGCACATCCGGCAGCAGCCCCTGCAGGATCGACTCCAGGCTCTCTCCCTGCTCCAGCAGTCTCGTAATAGGCGGCAGTCCGGACAGCTGCTTCTCCAGCCCCGCAATCTCATCGTCGCTTAATCCGGGCAGCAGCTGGATAATAAATCCGCCTGCCGTCTTGACCGTATAGTCCACATCCACCAGCACGCCGAGCGCTACTGCCGAAGGCGTCTGCTCCGACTGGGCGAAGTAGTAGGTGAAATCTTCGCCGAGTTCTCCCGATATAATCGGAATACTGCCCCGGTAAGGCTCCTTAAGGCCCAGATCCTTGGTCACATACAAAAATCCGTCCCTGCCCACAGCTCCCGCTACATCCAGCTTGCCCAGCCCGTTGAGCGGCAGGTCTACGGAAGGATTCTCGACATAGCCGCGCACTTCTCCCTTGGCGTTGGCATCGGCCACTACCTGCCCGATCGGGCCTCCGCCCTTGACCTGAACCGTCAGCTTCTCCTCGCCCTTCAGCATAGCCCCCATCATCAGCGCGGCTGTGGCCGTCCGGCCAAGCGCGGCGGTAGCCGTCGGGGTCGTCTGGTGCCTGACTCTCAGTTCTTCCACAATATGCTTCGTTCTAACGGCAAATGCGCGCACCTTGCCGCCCAGGGCAGTCGCCCGTATTAAATAATCCTGCATAGTCCGCTCCTTTATCCCTGAACGATCGCTCGTTTCACATATTCCGTTCGTAGATCATCTGCAATCCTTGCAGAGTCAGCAATGGATTCACGAGCTGAATGGTCCGGGATTCCCCGGCGATCAGCTCGGCTAGTCCGCCTGTCGCTACAACGGTCGGGTTCGTCTTGTATTCTTGCCGGATGCGGTCGATGATCCCGTCCACCTGCCCGGCAAATCCATAAATAATGCCGGCCTGCATGGAGGAAACCGTCGTCCGGCCTACCACGCTCCGCGGCTTGACCAGCTCGATGCGCGGCAGCTTGGCCGCATGCTGATACAAGGCTTCGGTCGAAATGCCGATGCCCGGCGCAACGGCGCCTCCGATATACTGCGCCTTCTCGTCAATATAGTCCAACGTAGTGGCCGTGCCAAAGTCGACCACTATACAAGGCGCCCCGTACAGCTCAATTGCCGCTACGGCATTGACGATCCGGTCTGCCCCGACTTCCTTCGGGTTCTCATACCGGATGTTGAGGCCCGTTTTAATACCCGGCCCTACGACCATAGGCGTTTTCTTTATATATTTAACACATAGCTGCTCCAGTACAAACATCAGCGGAGGCACGACCGAGGAGATAATAACCCCCTTCACCTGATCAAGCCCGATCCCCGCATGCTGGAACAAATTGTACATCATGATCCCATATTCATCGGCCGTGGTAGCCCGGCTCGTGCTCAGCCGCCAATGGTGCAGCAGCTGCTTCTCCCTGTACAAGCCAAGCACGATGTTCGTATTGCCTACATCTACGACCAGAATCATGCGTCCGGGGCCTCCCCCGGAGCCTTGCGTTCATTGAGGTCGAGGCTGATATCCAGCGCCTGCACGGAATAGGTCAAGCGGCCGACCGAGATAACGTCGACCCCCGTCTCCGCGATCGTCCGGACCGTGTCCAGATTGACCGTCCCCGACGCTTCTATCAGAATATGCGGCGCTTCGCTTTTCATTCGCTGCACCGCCTGCCTCATCAGCTCAGGCTTCATGTTGTCCAGCATAATAATATCGGGAGAAGCGGAGAGCGCTTCGTCCAGCTGTTCGAAGTTCTCCACTTCAATCTCGATCTTCATCGTATGGGGGATATGAGCCCGCGCGCTGCGGATCGCTTGAGCTACGCCGCCTGCGCCTTTGATATGATTGTCCTTGATCATCACCGCGTCGTACAGCCCGTACCGGTGATTATGCCCGCCGCCGACGCGCACGGCGTATTTCTCCAGCATCCGGTGGCCGGGCGTCGTCTTGCGCGTATCGACCAGGCGCGTCGGCAGCCCCTCCAGCCGTTCGACAAACTGACGGGTCCGCGTAGCGATGCCCGACATCCGCTGCAGCAAATTCAGAGCCAACCGCTCCCCCAGCAAAATGCTGCGCGTGCTGCCATGCACCTCTGCGAGCACGGTCCCTACCTGTACGGCTTGTCCATCCGCCGCCTTCGCTTCGAAACGGAGCTTCGGGTCCACCACAGCGAATACGGCTTCAGCAACGGCAATACCGGCGACTATCCCCGTATCCTTCACATGGATGATGCCGACCGACTGCGATTCTGCGGGAATGGTGGTCATCGTGGTCACATCGCCCATGCCGATATCTTCTTCCAGCCAGGCCCGGATGCTGCGCTCCAGCTCCGTGCGATTAAGTTCAAACATCGTCAATCCGTCCTTCCGTCGTCCCGCCTTCTCGGCTGAAGACCGTATGCTTGCGCCAGACCAGATCATCGCGTTCCGGGAAATCCTCCCGGTAGTGTCCCCCGCGGCTTTCCTCTCTAATCAAGGCAGCCTCGGTCGTCAGCAAAGCGCAGATCAGCAGATTGGCAAATTCATATTCCTCCCGCTTGCCGAGCGAGCTGTCGAAGATAGCCAGATGGCGCTTCAACTCCTCATAGCCCTTGGCCAGCCCCTTGCCGCTGCGCACAAGTCCCGCATAACGAAGCATCAGCTTCTGCAGCTTCAGCTTCTTCTCCACCACCGGCTGGATCGCATGTTCTTGGGAACGCTTAATCTCCCGGACAGGAGGCGTGCTTCCGACCGGGGGCAGGTCGCCAATCCGCTCGACGATTCTGCGCCCGAAAACGATAGCTTCGGATAGCGAATTGCTCGCTAGCCGATTGGCTCCATGGACGCCCGTGGAGGAAACCTCTCCGCAGGCAAACAGCCGTTTCACCTGAGTTTCGCCATGGAGGTCGGTTTCCACGCCGCCCATCATATAGTGAGCCGCAGGAGCTACAGGTATCCAGTCGGATGACAAATCCAGCCCGTAGTGCAAGCAGGTTTCATAGATCGTCGGGAACCGCTGTTTCACGCTTTCCTCGGATTCGTGCGTAAAATCGATATAGACAAAAGTCGATTTCGTATTTTCCATCTCGCTGACGATAGCCCGGGCCACAATATCGCGAGGCGCAAGCTCCAGCTGCGGATGATACCGCTCCATGAAACGCTCGCCGTTAATATTGCGCAGCACAGCGCCTTCTCCCCGCACCGCTTCCGAGATCAAAAAGCGGGGCGCGCCCGGGTAACAAAGAGCCGTTGGGTGGAACTGAATAAATTCCACATCGCGGATATGCGCTCCGGCCCTGTAAGCGATCGCGATGCCGTCGCCGGTCGCAATATCGGGATTCGTTGTATAACGGAATAATTGTCCCGCGCCGCCGGTACATAGCAAAGTCGCTTTCGCCTTTACGAATACTTTGACGCCGTTCGGCTTCTGCACGAGAGCTCCGAAGCATTCGCCTTCATGGGTAATCAGATCGATGACAAAATGATCATCCCAAATCTCAATGTTCGGATCCTGCTTCGTCTTCTCGGACAGAGCGCGGACAATCTCGGCCCCGGTCGCGTCCCCTTGCGCATGCAGGATGCGGCGCTGGCTGTGAGCGCCTTCCTTGGTGAGCGCGTATCGCCCGTCTTCCATATCGAAGGCCGTGCCCATGCGGACCAGCTCCTGCACGCCTGCCGGGCCTTCATGAACCAATACGTCAACAGCGGTGGAGGAGCATAAACCCGCGCCTGCGATTAATGTATCTTGTCTGTGATAAGCCGGAGAGTCTTCATCCGATATAACCGCAGCGATGCCGCCTTGCGCATAGCGGGTATTGCTGTCGAGCAGCGACTTCTTGGTTACCATCAGCACCTTATGCTTCTCGGCGCTTCTGAGCGCCGTGAACAACCCGGCAATACCCGCGCCGATGACGATCACATCCGTATGTACCGTTGGAACGTGCTCCAGATCGAAATTAACCATATAACGGGGAATCAATGTTCTCACCTTCCCAAACAAGAGAAGTAGCGCATGCTACTTGACCTGCAGCATGCGCTCCAAGGATGCACGGGCCTTGTCGGCCACGTCTTGAGGTACGTAAATTTGCGGACTGTTCGTCTCGAGACATTTGACCACTTTCTTTAAGTTGTTGACCTTCATATTCGGACAAACGAGATATTTCGTCGCGAAATGAAATGTTTTATGTGGGCTGTCCAGCCGCAGCTGGTAGCCGGTTCCATCCTCGGTTCCGACAATAAACTCCTGACAGTCCGACTCCTTGCAGTATTTGATAATCGCCGTCGTGCTGCCTACGAAATCGCCCAGCTTGACGACCTCCGGCCGGCATTCGGGATGAACCACGAATTGGGCGTTCGGATACTGAGCCTTCATCTCCTCAACATCCTTGACGGTAAGCATGTCATGCGTGTTGCAATACCCTTCCCAGATAATCATTTTCTTGTCGGTAAACTTGGAGACATAGTCGCCCAGATTTTTGTCCGGGACCCAGATGATTTCGTCAGAGTCTACGGACTCAATGACCTTGATGGCATTGGCCGACGTACAGCAAATATCCGTCTCCGACTTAACCTCAGCCGAAGTATTGATATAGGCGACAACCTTGGCGTTCGGATGCTTCTGTTTCAGGGCGCGCAAACCGTCGACATTGACCATATCGGCCATCGGACAACCGGCGCGTTCGTCGGGGATAAGCACCGTCTTGTTCGGAGCCAATATTTTCGCGCTTTCACCCATGAAATGAACACCGCAAAACACAATCACATCCGCATCGGTGGAAGCCGCTTTCTGGGCGAGCAAAAAGGAATCCCCGCGAAAATCGGCAACCTCCTGAATTTCGTCACGCTGATAATAATGAGCAAGAATAATGGCGTTACGTTCCTTCTTCAACTGGAGAATACGTTCTTTGAGCTCGCGCTGCTGTTCAGCCTTGCGTTCCAGAGCCAGTGCTTCCATGCTGCACCTTCCTTTACAGTTCCTTATGATGAAACCACTAATCCAATAGATGGTGAAAATGTTCACAAAGATAATAAAGATTTACACCTAATTTACACGTGCTTCCCCGTTGTGTCAATGCTTAAATCCCCTTATATGCAGCCGAATATCCCCAATTACGAACCGCCTGTTCCATCGGCCAGCGGCTCATGTTTAGTTTCTCGCGCAACCCCTTCTTTTACTCCGTTACATACAGGAAAGCCGGCGCCTCTCGGCACCGGCTTCGGAGCTTCTTATGAATCGGATTCATCTTCCGAATCTTTTTTGTCAAACCCCAGCTTGTTGGCATCCGCAGATGCTTCCTGGCTTTGAATGTTTACCTTCAGCTCTTCGGACGAATCCGCTGCCGCGTCCGGCTTAGGTCCGAGCTTGCCGCTGTCGATCAGCTCCTTGATCTGTTCTTTCTCAAGGGTCTCCTTCTCGATCAGCGTCTCGGCGATCAGGCGCACCTGATCACTGTATTTCGTCAAAATCTCCTTAGCCCGTTCGTAGCAGCTGCGGATGATCGTTTGCATCTCCTGGTCAATCTCATAGGCGATCGCATCGCTGTAGTTCTGCTCATGCCCGATATCGCGGCCCAGGAAGACCTGGCCTTGCGTCGTTCCGAACTGCATCGGACCGAGCTTGTCGCTCATACCGAATTCGGTAATCATCCGGCGTACAATGCCGGTCGCGCGCTGGAAGTCGCTGTAAGCTCCCGTACCGATCTCGCCGATAAACAGCTCCTCGGATACGCGGCCCGCGAGCAGCCCTGTAACCTTGTCGAGCAGCTCGTTTTTCGTCTGCATCATTTTGTCTTCTCCCTCTTTGGGGAGCATCATCACGTAACCGCCTGCGCGGCCTCGCGGGATGATCGTGACCTTATGCACGACGTCCGCATGCTCGGCATGAAGACCGACAATGGTATGTCCAGCCTCGTGAAAGGCCACCATCCGCTTCTCGCGCTCGCTGATGACGCGGTTTTTCTTCTGCGTACCGACGATGACGCGGTCGAACGCTTCGTCGATCTCATCCATCGATATATCCTTGCGGTTGCGGCGGGCCGCAATCAGCGCGGATTCATTGAGCAGGTTCTCCAAGTCGGCCCCGGAGAAGCCCGTCGTATAACGCGCCAGCTGATCCAGCTTCACGTCCTTGGCCAGAGGCTTGTTGCGCGCATGGACTTTCAGTACCGCTTCGCGGCCCTTCACATCGGGACGATCAACGGTAATCTGACGGTCAAAGCGGCCCGGACGAAGCAAGGCAGGGTCGAGAATATCTGCGCGGTTCGTCGCAGCGACGATAATGATGCCTTCGTTGGCGCCGAAACCGTCCATCTCTACGAGCAACTGGTTAAGGGTTTGCTCCCTCTCGTCATGACCGCCGCCGAGTCCGGCGCCGCGTTGACGGCCTACTGCGTCAATCTCATCTATGAATATGATACAAGGGGCATTTTTCTTCGCATTCTCGAACAGGTCGCGCACACGGGATGCGCCGACACCGACGAACATCTCCACAAAGTCGGAACCGCTTATGCTGAAGAACGGAACTCCCGCTTCGCCGGCAACCGCACGGGCAAGCAAGGTTTTACCTGTACCCGGAGGGCCTACCAGAAGCACGCCTTTGGGGATACGCGCTCCAACTGCAGCGAACTTGCGCGGATCCTTCAAGAACTCGACGACCTCGACAAGCTCTTGCTTCTCCTCGTCCGCTCCTGCGACATCCTCGAAGGTGACCCTTTTCTTCTCTTCATTATAAAGCCTCGCCCGGCTCTTGCCGAAATTCATAACCTTCCCGCCGCCGCCTTGGGCTTGATTCATCAGGAAGAAGAACAAAATGAAGATGATGACGAAAGGAATAATGGATGTGAAAAAGCTGATCCAAATATTATCCCCTTCCATCTTCTCGACGACAATCTTGCTGGCGGGAATGTCGCTTTGTTCAATTAACCGGAAGATATTCGTATCACCCTGCTCATACGGCGCACGAGCTTCGAAATTTTTCTTCTCCGGCGTCTCTGCGTTCTTGAGTGTCCCCCTGACCAGATACGTTTGGGCGTCATACTTGACGATAATGGAATCTACATTCTTGTTTTGTAAGGCCACCCGTAGCTCGCCATAGCTAATGTCTGACTTCTGATCGTTCTGGGTGCTTATGAAATGGACGATTCCGACAGTGACCAAAAAGATCAGCAGATAAAAGCCAGTGTTACGTATAATGCGATTCATCCCCTACCTCCTCTCGACAAACGGCAACTTTGTATATTGTACCACAGCAAGTCTCGGCTTCTCAAGAAATGCTAAGTGGTGTAAATCTCGGGTTTCAAAATGCCGACATAAG
Organism: Paenibacillus sp. cl123; assembly: GCF_900101595.1. Taxonomy (GTDB): domain Bacteria; phylum Bacillota; class Bacilli; order Paenibacillales; family NBRC-103111; genus Paenibacillus_G. Next base: position 46,185 of record NZ_FMYY01000032.1, on the reverse strand, counting down.
GCAGGTTGCGGTATTTCTCCGCGTAGTCCAGCCCATATCCGACGACGAATGCGTCAGGTATGACGAAGCCCTTATAGTCTGCATCCAAATCAGCCGTTCTACGCGCAGGCTTATCGAAAAGAGCGGCGACGGTAATCGACAGAGCGTTCCTTCTCTCCAGCACATCGATCAAATAGCTTAACGTAAGGCCGCTGTCAATTATATCCTCGACGATGAGGATGTGCCGGCCCTCTACGGGAATGTCCAGGTCCTTGATAATTTTAACCACACCGGATGACTTGGTCGAATGTCCATAGCTGGATACCGCCATAAAATCAAGCTCCAGCGGGATCGTAATATTCTTAACCAGATCCGACATAAAGATAAACGCGCCTTTCAGCACACAGATGACGAGCGGGTTGCGACCCTCGAAATCGCGGCTGATCGTCTCGCCCATTTCCTTCACCTTGTCTTGAATTTGCTGCTCGCTGTACAGAACTTCTTGAACGTCGTTTTGCAAGAGTAGTCCTCCTACTGTAAGTTAAAATCGGGTTGCAGCTCGAGCACCAGCTTATGCTCGCTTTCCTCCCGGACCATGGCCAGCGAGGAGCGTCTTACGCCTGGCAGCCAGAGAATCCGGCCTTGCGCGTCCTCCACGATCGGGATACGCTCCCTAAGCCGTACGGGCACCTTCGCATCAATGAATATATCCTTTACTTTTTTGGAGCCGTTTAGTCCGTAGACCGACATGCGGTCCCCAGGCAGACGGCTGCGCACACGCAAAGGAAACGACATGTCCACTGCATCGAATACGGCGCGCCAGACGCTCTCCGCTCCGGCGGTCGGAGCGTTCTCACCCTTGAACCAGCCCAGGTGCAGAAGAGCTCCCGTCTCGGCTATCGCAAGCTCCGTCTGTCCTTCGGCGATCTCATAGGCATACGGGACGGGTGGTAACATCATAGTATGAAGCATGACCCGATCATATTCCCGGCTGAGCGTCAACGAGGAATCGAGCGGCAAACGAAAGTTTGCCGCCTGTGGACGGACGGCGGCGCTGCGGATTTGCTCGATTCGCTGATAGTCGGCGTGATCCGTATCTGGAGCAAGATAACTTAATATTAGTTTAATCAACCGCCTTTGTAAAGCGAAGTGCAGCCCGGCAAACCATTCGGCGGACCAGGAGAAAATCCCGTTGCCGACAGTCACGTTCTCGTCAAATTGCTGCAGGGTTAACGTGTGGAGCAGATCGTCCTCGGCCCTCGCCGTCTCCGCCAGCCGGTTCAGCGACTCGGACAATCCTTCCTGGTAGCGCGCCAGATAGGGCAGCACCTCAAGCCTGATCTGATTGCGGAAATACTTCGTCTCCAGGTTGCTGCTGTCTGTGCGGTAATCCAGCGACAACGCCTGGCAATACCTAATGAGCTCCGCCTTATATATACGGAGCAGAGGACGGACAAGTTCCGTTTCGCGCTCCGTCCTTCTTAGCGGGATGCCTCGGAGTCCCGAGAGGCCGGTTCCTCTCATCATCCGCATCAGCACCGTTTCGGCCTGGTCATCGGCGTGATGAGCAAGCGCCAGCTTTCGGGCGCCCAGCTCTCTTGCGGTTTCGTGCAGAAACTCATAGCGCAGGGCTCTCGCCTCCGCTTGCGAATTGCCGCCGCTGCTCGCCAAGTAGCCTGGCATATCCAGCCTCGTCATCCGAAAGCCGATCCCGAGCTCCGCTGCCAGACGCCTGACGAAGTCCGCTTCCTCCGCCGACTCCGCTCCTCTGTAGCCATGATCGACATGCGCCGCCGTCAAGGTCCAGCCCCAAGCCTCGGACAACGCGAAAAGGAGATGCAGCAGGGCGACGGAATCGGGCCCCCCCGATACCGCGACGACTACTCCGTCTCCTTGTTCCAGCAGCGATTCCTCCCGGATGAACCGCTCTACCTTCCTGCGTAATGCCCATGCCTCGTCCATACCCGGTTTCCTTCCCCCATTCCCTCGTTGCCGCCTCTAGACGGCCCCTGAGAATCCGCCGCCAGAAGTCCAGTGAATCACTCGCGGCCTGCGGCCGATCAGGGTGTCCACTCGCTGCTTCCCCCCCATCGGCTCACCGGCCATTTATTCACCGGACTTCTAGGCGAACGAATAATACAGCGCGGCGGCAAACAGCACAAGCGAGGCCGCGAAGCACACCGTAATCCAGGAGCTGCCGGCGGCTTTCCTGCGCATCGGGCGGCCGGACTTCAAGCTGCGCGCCCGCCAGTCGGCAACCGCCTGCTTCGATGTCTCATACCGGCCGGTCAGCGCCTTGCGCAGCACCGGCTCCACGGCGCTCAGCTGCCGGTTGGTTGCCAGCATGTCCAGCAGCACGTCCGCATTGCGGTTCTGCGGCAGCATGCTTACCGCCTGCGTGAACCTGCGTTCCTTATCGGTCACGCTGAGCAGCAGTGCAGCGAAGGAGAATAGATCATAGCTGTCGCTCGCAACCCGTGTGCCCGCCCCCCAATAGCCGCGGTCGAACACCTCGGTAAACTGCTTGACGCTTCTTCCCTTGGCCGTTACCCCGCCAAAATCGATCAGCTCGACCTCTCCGTATTCGGTCACCCGCATATTCTCCGCCTTCAGATCGCAGAAGGCATATCCGCTGGCATGCAGCTCTGCAAGCTTGCGGAGCAGGTTGAGACCGATCAGATAAGTCCAGTCGAATCCCTTGTCCCGCAGAAAGTCGGTCAAGGATTGACCCTTGATATATCTCATCACGCTGAACGGGTAGATCATGCCGTTCCACTCCAGATCATCCGTTTCCACCCATACATGCTGAAAGGATGTGGACGTGCCCGACAGCACCTTTAGCGCATTGACCTCCGATTGATGCTCCAGGGAATCGAATCCGAGCTTGAGCGCATACTGCCTCCTGCCTTGCCTGACAAGATATACTTTGCCATTGGCGCCTTCTCCCAGCAGCCTCTCGATCAGATAAGAGTTTTTGTTCCATTTACCCGTCAGAACCGTCCCTGAAGCAAATGAGAGATCAAACGATGTAGTCACTCCATATCCCTTCCTCGCGCGTTCTTCCCCTGCCCGCCTGCGCGGACGCGGCAGGCAGCTTACTGGCTTCTCTTGTATCATCGGCATCTCCGGCGACAAATTGAACTACTTTCATCAGCGCAGGGCCGGTCGGAGTCGTTCCCTTCATGTTTAATTTATAGAACAACCGGTTCAGATTTGCAAGATTGTCCGTCCAGCCGAAGTCCATCTCCACTTCGAGATCGCCGCTGATGTTTCCCGGGAAATGAAACACCGACAGCAAACTTTCGCCCGTACGGGCCTGCAGACTGAGCTGCAGATCATGAATCGACTCCTTCACGGCCTGAAGCTTGGGTTTCATGCTGGCGCTGGCGTCGATCAGCAGCGCTACCCGCAGCTCGGCTTTCTCCGCCCAGTCGTCGATCACCCTCACCACCTCGGAGCGCTCCTGCGGAGGCAGCGCTTCGATCCGGTCATGCCCCAGGATGCTGCGAAGCTCCTGCCCGACAGCCTGCCGCACCGTCTGCGCCACCGTCTTGCGCGTCAGCATCTGCACCGTCTGCGAGAGCTGAGCGGGCTTTACGATCCGGCTGATGCCTCCGCCTGCGGCCGCAATCTCCTGAATCTCCTCCGCGCCCAGCACCCCAAGCTCCCCGTCGTCGGTTATGCCGATCACGTGTACGACAATCCCTTCGGACTGAGCGTGCGCGGCGGCGATGACCGGACTCATCCCTACATTTGAGCAGCCGTCGGTAATCAGTATTATCTGCTTCATACCCGTCCCTCCCAATCTTTATACTATTCTCATTTTTGCCAATTGGGAGAATTCTAAACTTCCGGGAAGCCGAATAAACCGCCCGAACAAAACCGGGCGGTTACATAGCTGCGGATGACGCGGCAGAACGGCTGGCGGGAGCTGTGGACATCCGCACAGCTACAGACAGCGGCGGAGACGAGAGCGACCGCCCCCGCTTACCGCAGAGCACAGCTCAGCCTTTCACGCTGCCGGCCGTTACCCCTTCGATAATCTGGCGCTGCAGGAAAGTAAAGATGATAATAACCGGCAGCACGCTGATCATGATCGAGGCGCAGAGCGCGCCGTAGTTCATATTGAATTTGTCGGCAAACGATACGACCGCTACCGGCAATGTTCGAAGCGTCTGCGTAGAGAGGAACAGATTCGCCAAAATATATTCATTCCAATGCCCGAGGAAGTTGATGATGAATACGGTCACCAGCGTAGGCAAACTGATCGGAATGAAAATGCGGAACAGCAAGCCGAATACGCTTAGTCCGTCCATGATGCCCGCTTCCTCCAGCTCGGCCGGCACCGACTTCAGAAACGCAGCTACGATAAACACCGTCAGGGGAATGCCGAAGGACATATAAGGAATGATCAGCGCCAGCGGCGTATTGTAGATGCCGAGATCATTGACCATGATGTACAGCGGAATAAGCAGGGACGCCGGCGGGATCAGCAGAGAAATGAGCAGCAGGCCGTAAACGATCTTGCTGAGCCCCGGGAATCTCATCCGGGTGACGGCGAAGGCGATGCATGTAGCCAAAATAACCGAACCGAGCGTAGAAACGGTGGAAATATACAGGCTGTTGAAGAAATAAATGCCGACATTGTTGGAGGATAACGCGCTCGTATAATGCGTCAGCACGAAGCCATCCGGCAACCCCCATGGATTTGTAATAATCTGGTCGTTCGGCTTCAGCGAAGAGATCAGAATAAAGTAGAGGGGGAAGATGACGATCAGCACATACGGTATCAGAACCAGATGCGGAAATGCTTTACCCAGCGCTTTATTCATAGCTAGTTCCCCCCTTCTTTTTTATCGCGAGTCAGCAGGTTGAAAATCAAGGTAATCACGGCGGTAAATAGGAAGATAATGATCGAGATGGCATTCGCATAGCCGAAGTCGCCGAACGAATAAGCCTGTTTATACATATAAGTCCCCATGACTTCCGATTTGCCGAAGGGGCCTCCGTTTGTCATAATCAATACGATATCCAGAGCCTTCATCGCCCCTGTTATCGACAACAGCATAATGACGATGATCACCGGCCGAATGAGCGGAACCGTAATCATCCATGCTTTCTTAAAGCCGACGGCTCCATCGATTTCCGCCGCTTCGAGTACTTCGGACGGGATGGCGAAGATGGCGGCCAAAATAAGCACCACATAGAAACCCGTCCATTGCCAGGCGTTGGCTACGAGGAGCGAGGTCATCGCCGTATTGGGGTCGCCCAGCCAGGGCTTGGCCCATTCGGACAACCCGACTGCTTTGAGAAGCTGGTTAAGCAAGCCTGCGTCAGGCTTATAAATAAATTGCCAGATTACGCCGACCGAAGCCGTCGAAAGAATGCTGGGCATAAACACGGATACTTTATAGAAGTCAAGCATGCGTCTTACATAACTGACGACAATACCGACAAAGATGATGATCGGCACCTGAATAAACAACGAGAAGCAGACAAAGTACAAGTTGTTCCAAAATCCGATCCAGAACTTCGGATCGTCGAATGCTTTTTGAAAATTTTCAAGCCCGTTGAACACCGGCTCATTGATCCCGTTCCAGCTTGTAAAGGAATAACGCAGCGACTGGAATAAAGGCACCACGTAGAAGGTCAAATATAAAACGAGCGCCGGCACGACAAACACCAGATACGCGTATGGGTTTCTTAACACCTTATTCATCACAAAACCTCCCAGCATGCAATCTCACTTATCGATCTGTCCGGACGTTGCCGGGATGGAGGGAGGGACTGCTATCCGGCTTGAGAGCCAAGCGCGGTGAACGACTTGTGCCATACCTCCAGAGCGAAAATCAGGGCGCCGCGTGAAGGCGGCGCCCCATGGTCGCAACGCTTATTTGCCTGCGTTAGCTTCTTCTTGCACCTTCTGCATCTTCTCGGCGAGCTTCTCAGGCGTAATTTGTCCGCCCAGCAGCTCTTGCGCCGATTGCTCGAGCGTTACTTTCACCTTCGGCTGTACCAGCGCGTCGAAGGCAGGGAAGGCGCCCTTGGCTTTCGCCTGAGCTTCGCCGATCGACTTCATCAGGGCGTGGGAATCTGCCGGAGTAGGTACGCCTTTCATGGAAGGAATACGTCTGTCTCTGCCCAGCGCTTCCGCTTGATTATCCAGCGTGTAGAAATTTTTGATAAATGCTTTGACAGCCTTCTTCTCGTTATCGTTCAGGTGAGCGGAGAAGCCATAGCCGTTGGACCAGCCGCCGTTGACAAAGCCGTCGCCCTTGCCGCCTACGGCCGGTACGGTGAAGAAGCCTACGTTTTCATGAACCTTCGATTTCTCCTTGTCAAGGATCGCGTTAGCCGCCCATGTCCCGTCGAACAGCATACCCGCTTGGCCGGTGTAGAATTTCGCTTGGCCTTCGGAATATTTCAAGCCGAGCACGTTGGCGTCGATGTAGCCTTTGTCCTTCAATTCCTTCAGCTTCTTGAAGCCTTCGACTACGCCCGTATCCGTCCATTTGGCCGAACCTTTGCTGAAGCCCTCTTGCGACTCGGGACCTGCGTATGCTACGAACAAAGCATTGCCCAGCATGTTGATGGCCCAGCCGTCGCCCGCTCCGCCGCCGAGCGCGATCGGCACGATGCCCTTCGCCTTCAGCGCCTCACAAGCCTTGAGGAACTCCTCCCATGTTTTCGGAGCTGCCGTAATGCCTGCATCTGCGAACAGCTTGGTGTTATAGAAGAAGCCCTCCACGTAACCGGATTCCGGCAGACCGTAAATTTTGCCGTCAACCGTAAATTCGCGCAGATCCATAAACTTGTCTTCCAGGCCAAGCTCTTTCAATATATCGTTGAGGGGGAGCAGATGTCCGGCTTTGGCATAGTTGGCCGTGTCGGCGCCGCCGAAGAGGTTGAAAATTTGCGGCGGCTTGCCTGCAGCCATCTCCGCCTTCAGCTTCACGTCGCGGTTAACCGTGTCTTCCACGCCGTCGAGCTTAACGTCCAGACCGGGAACATCGGTTTTCGTCTTGGCGACGACTTTCTCCAGCAGAGCGAGCGTATTCTTGGCCGTATCCCGAACATTGATGTGACGGAGCGTGATCGCGAAGTTTTCCGCTTTGGGAGCTTCGGCTTTTGGGGCCTCGTTTTTGGGAGATTCCGTCTTGGGCGCTTCCCCCGCATTCGTGGCGCCGCTGCCGCCACCGCAACCGGCAAGAGCTGTAGACAACAAGACGGCGACCGCCGTAAATTTCATTGCACCTTTCTTCATTCCGTGTACCCCCTACTAAAGATTAGTGTGGTGTGTGTCTCACCTGTTTTTAGTATAAGGGGCCTTTTGAATTTGCCACAGGTAGAGATTCTGATCATTATAGGGATAAAATTCTCTACAATGACAAAAAGCGGAATTACCCCTGAGGATATCCCGCTTTTCTTCCGTTATAAGGCCGCTCGTCGCCGAGCAGCTCTATAGCAAGCTCAGCTCACCGTCCGCGGGCGCTCGATCCGGTCGACGCCCGGCATGCGGAAGGTAGCCCATTCCGGCTGAAACTTGTCAATTTTTGCCACAAGGACCGTCATATCATCATAAATATCCCCATGATGGTAGCGCACCACTCTCTCCAGCAGCACATCGGCAAAATCTTGCGGATGCTCGGCATCGATCTCGGTAATCATGCGCTTCATCCATAGCTCCTTGTTCACCGCATGACCCGGCGCGTCATAGATGCCATCCGTCATCATGATCAGAAGATCGCCATGCTTCAGCGGCACGGTGACCAGATCTACGTCTATGTCATGAAGAATCCCGACAGGCAGGTTGTTCGCCGTTACCGGAAACACTTCATTGCCCCGCTTGATAAAGCTCGGCGTCGAGCCGATCTTCATGAAGGTTGTGCTGGCAGTATACAGATCGATCAATGCGACATCTACCGTAGCGAATACTTCGTCGGACGAGCGCAGCATGAGCACCGAATTGACGGACTTGATCGCCAGCTTCTCATCCATGCCCGACTGCAGCAGCTGCTGCAGGATGGACAAAGCCGCACTGCTCTCCGCCCGGGCGCGTTCCCCGTTGCCCATGCCGTCGCTGAGCGCTACGGCGAACTTGCCGTTGCCGAGCTCCACCGTGCTGAAGCTGTCTCCCGACAGCAAATCTCCTCCTTTGGCCGCGCCGGCGATGCCCGTATCCACCTCATATTCCTTGGCGGAGCCGAACAGGACGGTGCTGTAGCCTTCCTTGCGCTCAACGGCCAGCTCGTTTTTCACGGCGATATGCTCACCCAGTATCTCCGAGAGCAGCGGAGCGATAATTTTGCGGCATTCATCGAAGCCCCGCGTATATTGATGGATGATCTCGATCTCCACATTGCCCTCATCCAGGCTGACAATATCGATGCTGTGGATGGACAGTCCCAGCTCCTCCAGCGCGCTGCGGATTTGCTCCTCCTGCATGAAGAGCTCCTGCCCTTCCCGCTTGATCTCCTTGGCCAGGTCCTCCATCACCTGGGATACGCCGGATAATTGATCGGCTACCAGCTGCCGGCTGTCGAGAATTTGCTTTTTCCAATGCTGATCGTTTTTGTACACATGATACTGCTGCTGCATGATCTCCAGGACCTGATCGGGCTTGACGCACAGCCTTTTCCACTCCGGCTGGATATCCTTGCGCGTCATCGTCTCCCGCAGCTCTACCTCGGTCATCATATCGGTCATATATTTATACGTCTGATAGAAGCGCTCATCCCAGCACTGCGTTCTCTTCCAGCAGGTGGCGCATGATTTCTCGGCGACGGCATTCATAAAATGCCCGATCTCCTCGTCTTTGCGCAGCGGCTCGGTATCGACGGTAATCTGCTTAAAGCTCCGGGACAGCTGGCGGAATACCTCCGAGAACTGCTCGACCCGCTGAGCCGTCACATCCCGGACCCGCCGTGCATAATCATGCTGCGATTTCAGATTTTCCTGGGTGCCCGGCACATATTTGGCCAAAGTTTGAATCACCGCGCTCGGGGTAAGGAGGAATAACGCGACCGCGGCGACCGATTCCCAGGTTGAGCTCATAATATCGGTCTGGTTGCCCAAATACACGGAAAGAATGGACGAGCCAAGCAGCATCCCGAATGCCACCGCCATCCGGTTTCCTTCCTTAAGCAACCCGGCCAGCATCCCGGCGAAGGCCAGCAGGCTCATCTGATAGATCGCGCTGGAGTTCGCCAGGCTCAGAATCAGCCCCGTTACGACACCGACCGAGGCCCCGAGCGGCGCTCCCCCTACCAGCGCAAACAGCAAAATCAGATACCGGGACAGCACATGCTCCAGCGTCAAGGAACCGGCCGTCCAGCCGACAGTGCCGGTCATGACCGAAGCGAGCAAAATGATCAGACAGATGACCTCTTCATTTTTGAGGCTGTAATTTTTGCGGGTCAAGGTGAACACCGGCACAGCCTGCAGGAAGATATGGGTCAGAATCAGACTAAGCACGGCCTCCACGCCGGTCATCATCAGCGTATACCAGTTAAGCTGGGTAGAGACGAGATGCGAGAACAGCTGAACGAAAAACACTGTGGCGAATACCATCGCAGGCGCATACGAGATATCGGAGCGCTGGAATCGCTCCACCCCTTTTTGCAGAAGGAGGAACACCAGCATCTCCACCACCAGATAACCGGTATGCATCGGCTCCAGGGAGAACAAGCTGCCGGCCGCCACGAAAATAGCTGTCCATAGCAGCAGCTCCCGCCGCAAGAAATACATAACAGCGAAAAAAGCGACTCCAAACGGCGCAAGCTCATCCAGGATCATGGCCCGTCCGAGCAAGAAAGCCATGAACAGCAGCAGAATGGACCATTTCTTGGCTACGACGGTTTGCACCAACCTGTTTTCTACGAACATGCTTTTCACAGAGCTGCCTACTTTGCTCATCGTGTCCGAACCGGCCAACTTTACGCGATTGAATAGCTTTTTTTGCATAATTTCTTGACACCACCCATACACTATTAGTGGTTCTTAGTATACGTGGCGCGTTTCGGAAAGTTTGTCAGAATGAGTTGGCCGTCCTTAAGTTTTTTCCGACAAAATGGGGAGCCGCGCGAAAATACGGTAATCCAAGTTGTGAATTAGAATGAAAGCGCTTACCGAATATTGTCTTGTTGAGCTTGTCACCTTATGTTCGCGGCTTGTTCGATTCAGAAAAGCGATCTTTACCGGGATACCTGTCGATTCTGCGCCTTGGCTAAGAAGTTCCGACAAAACTAGTGCCGGGCCGGGGAAAATGGGAGGCGGAGCGATCGCTTGTCGTAGCTTGCGCCTGGATGCGGGCGATGACTTGTCTTGGCTGCAAACATATAAAGACCCCGCAGCCAGCCTAAGCTGAACACGGGGTCTTGACTTATAGCGGCGGAGGGGATCGAACCCCCGACCTTACGGGTATGAACCGTACGCTCTAGCCAGCTGAGCTACGCCGCCACAACAAGCATGATTATATAGCAGATAGCCTGAGCTTGTCAAGCAAATGCCCGCATCGGCCTGGGGTTTACTATTAAAAAAAGCCGCCCGAGCCCTGGAGCTCAAACGACTTTGTTATCATCAATATGGATGCGATTATTAATCCCTGCGCGCGCCGCGACCGCCTCGTTTGCCCTCGGTGTTCTTCTTGAGGGATGAGATCCGGTCCTCGCTGTCTTTCAGGAAACGCGCCATCTTGTCTTCGAACGTTGGTTTGCCTGCGGGAGGTTTACCGCCACGGCCACCACGGTCTCCACGGCCGCCTCCGAATCCGCCGCCGGGCCGGTCACCGCGACCGCCAAATCCTCCGCCAGGGGGACGGTCACCTTGCCTGTCAAAACGAGCGGGCCTTGCCGGAGCGGCATCTACCGGACGATCAACGGATTGTTTGATCGATAACCCGATTTTGCCGTCTTTGTCGACATTAATCACTTTCACGGTGACGATATCGCCTAGCTTGAGATGATCGTTGACATCCTTCACATAGTTGTCTGCAATCTCCGAGATATGAACGAGTCCTGTAACTCCCTCGGAAAGCTCGACGAACGCCCCAAAGTGAGTAATGCCTGTCACCTTTCCTTGCAGCTTGCTGCCCACTTCAATTGCCATAAAGTAAACTGATCCTCCCTTAAATAGTTAGACAAACTTGTATGAAAAGCTCCGGATCGGAGCACTTTCACCAAACCAGAGCTTCCTTGGGGCATTAAGCCCGCTCAGCCGATAATATACGAAGCTACGCCGATTATAACGCACGCCCCTTATACGGTCAACCATTGTCCTGACGGATCGAGCAGCCTTAATTCTTCGCGGACTGCGGAGAATAAAAAAGCGTTTCTCCCGGCTTCACATACTGAAGCTCCTTGCGGATGATCTGCTCGATATACTCGGGATCATCCAGTCTTGCGATCTCGCGCTTGGCTTTGTCTTGCACTTGCTGGGCTTCAGCCAGCTTCCGCTCCAGCGAGCTTACCTTTTCCTTCCGATCGTTGATCTTGTCGACCTGGTTCCAGAGAGTGACACCGGCCCAACTCAAAAAGCAAGTAAGGACCAGCATCACCAGACGGCGCCGACGAATCGAGCCTTTATTATGGGGTTGCGGATCGGCTGCTTTAGAGATTGCCTGCATGTTTGAGCGAATCCTCCTAGAACGATCCAAAGAACCGGCGAACGAAGTTCGCGACGCTTTGACCGGTTTTCTTCATCCATCCGGGGACAGGAAAGCGCAGCCGCTTGACCAGCGGTCTAAGCAGCCATAATAGCAGTTTCCACACAGGATGGCATAATTGTAACACAATTCTATACAGGAACATAGCGGTCGCCAGCAAAAATCCCAAAATGATCATGAAGACCCGGTACAGTCCCACAATCGGCCTGATGACCAGCAGGATGACGAGCCGCTTGAGCAAACGGGCTGTTTGGATAACGACACGGATGATAAATCTGATTACCCAGATCGTCGGCCTGCTAAACAGCAAAAAGTAAAAAATAATTCCGATGCCCAGTCCCAAAAAAATGAAGGGACGAACTTCACCCCAATTGCTCTCGTAAAGCAAGGCGAACACTAACAAAGTTCCGGTGAACCAATAAACAAGATCCAGGATGGACTTCACCCAACCGGGCGCTCTCAGCTGGCCAGCAAGCACCCGGTATACGTCAAATAATCCGCCTAATGACAGCCCTCCGGCACACATCATGCCGAGCGTCACGAATTGGATATGGAGCGTCACTTAAACAGCTTGCCCCATAAGCCCTTGGATTTCCCCTGGCCGCTGCCGTCCAGATATGCCAGCTCATTCACGAATCCTTCAATCGCCACCAGGCCCTGGTCTAGGCTGAGATTCTTGATGTGCAGATTCTGTCCCTTGATCATCAAATATCCGGCATCGGTCTCAAGCAAAAATTCCTCGCTGTCGAAACTCTCCACATTCAATACGCCGGAAACCTCCAGCAGCTTGCGGTTCAGCATCTTGATCTCCTGGCGCTTCAGCTTGCCCGGTTGTTCCACCATGGGTTCGTCCCCCTCCTGAACGCTTGACTGCGCCGGCTTCCGCCTTGCAGTCCAAGCTTGTTTACTATTCAACGTATGGGGGAAGGACGAGGTTTAGAACCGGATGGACAAACCGGGAAGCAATATGAATAAGGGCAGTATGGCCCGCTGCAAATGCGACCATACTGCCCTCTTCTGGAGTGATAGCGAAGACGATGCCTCGTGCTGCGGCAGCCGGTGAGCCGCCGTTTTCGATCGCCTGCGGATTCCGGCGAGCCTGCCCGGCTGCTGAAGCCCGGACGGACGCCTGATTGCGCAAGGCGTTACGGAATCGGCGCACACGGCATGCTTTCCTGCTGTTTCGGATCGACCGGCTGCTTCAGAAAGGGGATTCGGTCTCCTGCACGATCTTCTCTTCCTTCAGCAGCGTGAACATTTTGGCCGCATCTTCCTTGCGGGTCGACTCGGATAAAAGCTCTACCCGCACGGTCACCAGCTTCTGCCCGAATTGAACGGCAAGCTCATCGCCCACCTTAACCGCGCTGCTCGGCTTTGCTTCACGCCCGTTGATCCAGACTCTGCCCTGCTCGGAAACATCCTTGGCGACGGTCCGCCGCTTAATCAGCCGGGACAGCTTCAAGAATTTGTCGAGGCGCATCTACTTCACCGCGTCTTTGAGCTTATTGCCCGCTTTGAACGCCGGCACCTTCGATTCGGGGATGGAGATTTCTTCGCCCGTTTGCGGGTTGCGGCCCGTGCGGCCGGAACGCGTACGGGTTTCAAACGTGCCGAAACCGATCAGCTGTACTTTGTCCCCGCTTGCAAGCGCGTCGGTCACTTCGCCAAGAAATCCATTTAATACGGACTCTACGTCCCGTTTAGTCAATCCGCTTTTTTCAGCGATGCTGTTGATCAGATCTGTTTTGTTCATTGGTATAGGTTCCTCCTCCATAATGACACTGAACTAACATATTCTTTGCCCCTCAGGAAAATCCTGCTAGAGGCCCGCGCTTTTCTGAACTTTTTTTGCCTCCTGCCACAGTTCTTCCATCTCCTGCAGCCCGGTATGCTCCCATTTCTTCCCCTGCTCGCGCAGCCTCGTTTCGATGTAACCGAAGCGCCGGGAAAATTTGCGGTTGGCGTCGGCCATCGCTTCCTCGGGCTCGATTTTGAGGAAACGGGCCAAATTGACGACGGCGAAGAGCAGGTCGCCCAGCTCCTCCTGCTGCTCGGCTCGTCCGAGACGACGGATGGCGTCCCTCACTTCCTCCAGCTCGGACTCCACCACCGGCAGCACCTCGTCCAGCGTCTTCCAATCGAAGCCGACGGCGGCAGCCTTCTTCTGCAGCTTGTAGGCTTTCAGCAGACCGGGCAGCTCGCGGGGCACGCCCGCAAGCACCGACTGAGCCTCAGGTTCTATGCCCTTGCTGCGCTTCTCTTCTTCCTTGATCTGCTGCCAGTTGCCGAGCGCCTCCTCGGCATCCTCAGCCGACTGCGTTCCGAATACATGCGGATGGCGGCGGACCAGCTTATCATTGAGCTCGGCTATGACATCGAACACAGTGAATGAGCCTTCGTCCGCTTCGATCTGGGCATGCAGCATCACCTGCAGCAGCAGATCGCCCAGCTCCTCGCGCAGGTGATCCGGATCGTCCTCGTCGATCGTCTCGAGCACCTCATACGCCTCTTCAATCAGATTGCGGCGGAGAGACTGGTGAGTTTGCTCCCGGTCCCACGGACAGCCTTCCGGGCTGCGGAGAATTTCGACAATTTCATGCAGCCGCGCGAAGGTCCGCTTGCGCACAATCTCGCTTTCGGTCCGGGGAACCCAGACCAGCGACAGGTTGCCGTAGCCCTCCACCCGGTCCAGCTCATACAAAGGCACCTCGCGCACCCGTTCCTCGCCGGCGACGCCGAGCGCATGACCGACGGTAACCGGATAATCGTCGGGGTACAGCTCCATCAGCGTAAGCTTGACGTCGGAAGCCGTGAAAGTGTCGTACACCTGGCCGATTACCGTGTGCAGCTGCGGATTCAGCATGTAAGGCGACAGCGCAGTCCCGTCAAGCAGCTGGAAACCTTCGATCGGATCGAAGCCCAGACGCAGGAAAGCCTGATCCAGGAAGCTCTCTCCGCCCAGCAGCGTCAGCAGGATGCCTTCGGACGAGCATCGCTCCCGCAGCAGCTGTACGGTGCGCTCGGCCACCATCGGATGCCCGGGCACGGCGTACAAAATCTCTCCGGCCTCCGGAAGCTTAGCCTTGGCCATCAGTTCGTCCGCGATCGTCTCGTATACGCGGTCGAACCGGTCGTTCGCTTCGTAGACCGCGTCGAACGACTCGTAACGTATCCCGTGATGATCCAGCATGGATACCATCGGATGCTCCTGGGTGCGCAGATACAGCGAGCCTCCGCGGTTGCCTGCAGCCTCCAGCTTGCGCCATGCCCCCAGCGTCAATTGATTTTCGTCCCCGGTCCCGAGACCGAGAACGGTGATTTGCGGTTGTGCGGTCATATAGGCAGCTCCTTCTTCCCCAAAATAATAGCGGTCCGGCAAGCTTGTCCGCCGGCTCCTCGCTATCGCAGCAGCCTCAGCCGCCGCAGCAGCTCGGTCGGCTTGCCCCGCAGCTGCGGCACGAGCTGCAGGTCGCGCTCCGTGATGACGCGCAGCACGAGCAGCGCGAGCGCGTAGACGAGCGCGCCCGCGGCGACGCCGCCAAGCGCGGTAACCGCGGCCTCCCCCCGCGGGGGGAGAGCCGGCGGCAGCTGCGCGAGCAGCGGCGTCACGGCCAGCAGGCCGGCGGTCATGGCCCCGATAGCCAGCAGCGGGGCCATGACCGCCCGGCCGCGCGGGGCCGGGACGCGGGCGGCGCGCAGCGCATGCGCAAGCGTGAGCGCAGCCGCCAATGCAAAGGCGCCGACGGCGGCCCAGGCGGCGCCGTCGATGCCGTAGCGGGGCACGAGCACGGCGTTGCCCGCCAGCTTGACCAGCGCGGCAGCCAGCAGGTAAACGGCCGGCGCGCGCATCGCGCCGAGGCCCTGCAGCACGCTGCCGGCTACGAGATTCACCACCGTCAGCATGGCGGTGAAGGACAGCACCCGCATCGCGTACGTTCCCTCCGTCGTGCGGAAAAACATCATATTCAGCGGCTCGGCCAGCAGCGCCAGGCCGAACGAGGCGGCCAGACCGATCAGCAGCGTCGCGCGCAGCGCATAAGCCGCCCGGCTGCGCACGGCCTCCAGATCGCCCCGGTGGGACGCTTCCGCGATAGCCGGCACGAGCGCGGCCGTCATCGAGGCCGCCACCATAGCGACCAGTTGGACCAGAGGCTGTCCGTGATTGTACAGGCCGTACTGATATAACGCCGCACCCTCGTCCAATCCGCCCGCGCCGAGCAGACGAGGCAGCGTAAAGGCGTCGACAAGCCCCAGGATCGGCACCGCCAGCGAGCCGAGACAGACCGGCAGCGCGTAAGCCGCCAGCTTCTTGGCCAGCTGCCAGTCGCCGAGCCGGGTCTGCTTCTCCCCGGCGGGGACCTCGGATCGGCTCAAACCGCCGCCGGCCGCTTCTGGCCTGTAGCCGGGCGACTGCGCCAGAGACTGTCTCTCCAAGCGGTCCTTGCGCCAGTAGGCCAGCATGACCGCCAGTCCGGCCAAGGCTCCCGCGCTGGACCCAAACGTCGCTCCGGCCGCAATAGCCGCCTCGGAGCTTCCCAGCCTCAGCAGGAGCAACAGCAGCGCCAGCATCACCGCTACCCGCACCGTCTGCTCCACCACCTGCGACCAGGCGGTCGGCGCCATCCGGCCGCAGCCTTGGAAATATCCGCGCAGCGCGGACATGAAGGGGACGACGAGCAAGGCGAAGGATACGCTGCGTATGGCCGGCGCCGCCGACGGGGCGCCCATCCAGACTGCGATATGCCCTGCGCCCAGAAACAAGCAGGCGAAGGCGAAGGCTCCCGTCGCCATAAGCACGAGCGCGGAGACGCGCAGCACCTGCCGCGCCTCCTCCAGTCTCCCGTCCACCGCGTACTCGGAAACAAACTTCGAGACGACCAGCGGAAATCCGGCCGTCGCCAGAAACAAGATCAACGTATACAGCGGATACACGGCGTTGTACACGCCGAACACCGTGTCGCCAGCCAGATTTTGCAGCGGGATTTTCTGCAGGGTGCCGAGCAGCTTCGAGACGACGGCCGCGATGCCCAGCAGCGCGGCTCCGTGCAGGAAAGCGGAGGCCCCGGGTTGTCCGGCGCCTTCAGCCGGCAGCTTGCTTTCCTTGCGCTCCCGCTCCTCCTCGCGACCGGCCAGGGGCCGCACGGATTCCCGGTCGGCCAGCTGCCGCCGCCCGGTCCGCTTCTCCCCATACTCTTGCGGCAGCTTCTCTTGCGGCTCAAGTCCATTCTCGCCTTCCTTCATGTTCGCTGCGCGCCCCCCGTACCTCACCGTTCGTACCTATACGCCTTACATTATACCGCAGGACACCGGTATTTTCCAAAGTCCTCCTTTGCCTGCCTGACGCGGGCTGCCGGCGCGCGGCTGTCACTCGCTGAAAACACGGGTCCGGACGCGACAAAAAAGCCTCTGTCTTCTTCCTCGCGGGAAGCAGTCAGGAGGCTTGCTGTCGAACCTTGATATACCAGGAGCGGTCCAGCATAATCGAGCTGCTTACTGCTCCATTTGCTTGGCCAGAAAGCCCGCGGCCGTCTCAGCCATCTTCAATTCCATCTGCCCCATCTTGAGATTCTCGTCCTTGGTCACCAGAATCACCGATCCGATCGGATCTCCTCCGGCTACGATTGGAGCTATGACATAGGAGCCGTATGTGTCGGGAGCGTCCTTGCAAATCTCATAGGAACCTGCCGTGCTTTCCATGGAAGCCTTGCGGTTCTCCATGCAAGCTTCCACCAGAGAGCCGATCGATTTCTCCAAGTAATCTTTCTTCGATCCCCCGGCCACAGCGATAATGGTATCCCGGTCCGTAATCATAATAAGATGATTCGTGCTTTCGAAGAGCGACTCGGCATATTCTTTGGCAAAATCACCAAGCTCTCCGATGGGCGAATATTTCTTGAGAATGACCTCTCCGTCACGGTCCACGAAAATTTCCAGTGGGTCCCCTTCCCGGATACGCAGGGTACGACGAATCTCTTTCGGAATCACAACCCTGCCAAGATCGTCGATGCGACGAACGATTCCAGTTGCTTTCATAATTCTAGATGCCTCGCTTTCCTTGAAGAATGTGAACCAATCTGGATTACCCTGTTATATGCGCATGGAGGGAATTCGACTGACCATAGTATTCTTCGATTCCCAGAGGGTTATGCATCTGACACCTCTCGGCGGCCGCTCCGCCTCGCTTTATGTATGGCCACCGCTGTTTTCATTATGTCCAAAATTAAGAAAACAAAACAGGATGCCCGCTAGGGGCACCCTGGTAATTGTTACTTCTTTTCTTCCGTCTTCGGAGCTTCCGCCGCCGGCGCTTCCGCGGCAGGAGCCTCCACCTTCGGCATGTTGTTGGTCTGAATCATGCCGGGCAGCTCCTTCTCCAGGAACTCGTAGATCTTGCCTTGGGCCGCTTCGGAGCGCAGCGCTTCCTTGGTTTCGTCGAATGTCTTGGTGCTGCGCGATTCGACCTTCATCACGTGATAGCCGTACGTCGTTTCGACCGGATCACTGATTTGGTTGAGCGGCAGTTCGATGGCAGCCTTCTTGAATTCAGGCACCCACTGGGACACCTCGGCGTTTTCATACTTGCCGCCGGCTTCCTTGGAGCCCGGATCGTCCGAATATTCCTTAGCCAGCGCGTCGAAGTCCCCGCCAGCCTTCAACTTGTCCTGCACTTCCTTGGCCCGCTTCAGGGCGTCTTCCTTCGAACGCGTCTCCGCTCCTGTCGCCGCGTCGGTCGTGCCGACCAAAATATGACGGACCGTCGCCACCGTGTAGATGTTCGCATCCTGAGCCAGCTTGCTGTCATAAGCTTTTTTCACTTCATCGTCAGTCACCTGCTTCTCGGCTCCGACGATCGCCGTCAGGCTGCTGCCGATGAAATTCTGGATTTCCTGCTCCGTGACGTTATTATCCTTCAGAGCCTTCTCCAGACCGCCTTCCTGCATGCCCAGATACATCTTGATCTGCTCCATCTGCTCCTTGGCCTGCTTCTCGGCATCGGCCTTCGTAGCGGCGTCCGCACGGGCCCCGAGAATTTTAAACGCCAGCAGCTGGTTCATGATATCCTGCTGGAAGGCAGGGTCAGTTTTGAACTGGGCGTATTGCGGATAAAACAGCATATTGATGTCGACGAATTTGTCGAACTCGGCGCGCTTGACGCTGCCGTCCTTATACGTGATCAGCACATCCTCCGGATTGCCCGTTGCGGCCGGCGTCGTTGCCGGAGCTTCCGTCCCCGGCGCCGGAGTCGCGGGTGGCGTCTCTTCCTTCTTGCCGCAACCTGCGGCGAGGCCGGCGACCAGTACGAGCGACATCATAGCCGCGGCCAGCACCCGGTAAGATTTCTTTTTATTTTGCTGCATTTTGCAGTTCTCCCTTCGATTTGAGCGCACGCTTGTATTGTACCAGAAACCGCTCCAACAATTCGATGGATTGTTCTGGCGTCAGTCCCTTGCCCTTCGTTTCGATGATCATCCCAGTTCCCGTCATAAGCCTTACCCGATTCTCGAACTCTTGAGCAAGCTTGCCCCAAGCGGCCGTATCGAGGTTGCTGCTGTGCTCCGCATGAATCCGGAGTTCATAATCCAGCCCCTTCTGCACAATCGCCTCGATGCCATACATCGCTCCGTATACCTTGAGCCTGGCAGCTAGAAGCAGATTATGCACCGCGTCCGGCAGATCGCCGAACCGGTCAACCAACTCGTCATGCAGCTCCGCAGCTTCCTCCAGCGACTGCACGGCTGCCACCTTCTTGTAGATCTCGATCTTCTGCACACTGTCGTAAATATAATCGCCCGGAATATAAGCATCCAATTGAATATCCAGCTGCGTCGACCAGGCCTTCGTCTCCTCCGCGACTTCGCCGCCGATTTCCTTCTTCCGCTTGTTCACTTCCTCCGCCAGCATCTGCGAGTAGAGGTCAAAACCGACGGAAGCGATGAAGCCGTGCTGCTCGGCGCCCAGCAGATTGCCCGCGCCGCGGATGGACAAGTCCCTCATGGCAATTTTAAACCCTGACCCGAGTTCTGTAAACTCCTTGATCGCCTGCAGACGTTTCTCGGCCACCTCGGTCAGCACTTTATCCCGCTGATAAGTGAAGTAAGCATAGGCGATCCGGTTGGAGCGCCCGACGCGTCCGCGCAGCTGGTACAGCTGGGATAAGCCCATCTTATCGGCATCGTGCACGATAAGCGTATTGACGTTCGGGATGTCCACGCCGGTCTCGATAATGCTCGTGCTGACCAGCACATCGAATTCCCCGTCCAGGAAGTCGAGAATCGTTTTCTCCAGCTCCTGCTCGGACATCTGTCCGTGCGCGACGGTGACCCGGGCGTCGGGGACCAGCATCGAGATTTGCTCCGCCATCTGGGTAATGCCCTGCACCCGGTTGAACAGGTAATATACCTGGCCTTCGCGGGCAAGCTCCCGTTCGATCGCTTCGCGAACCAGCGAGGCGCTGTATTCCACGACATAGGTCTGCACCGGGAAGCGGTTCTCCGGCGGCGTCTCGATGACCGACAGATCGCGAACGCCCAGCATCGACATATGCAGGGTGCGCGGGATCGGCGTAGCGGTCAAGGTCAGCACGTCGACGTTCGTTTTGAGACGCTTCAGCTTTTCCTTGTGCGAGACGCCGAAGCGCTGCTCCTCGTCCACGATTAGGAGGCCCAGATCTTTAAACTGCACGTCCTTGGAGAGGAGACGGTGCGTGCCGATGACGACATCGACAGTGCCCGCCTTGATCCCCTTCATCGTATCGGTCTGCTCTTTCTTCGAGCGGAAGCGGCTCAATACCTGGATATTGAACGGATAACCGGAGAAGCGCTCGCGGAACGTCTCGTAATGCTGCTGAGCCAGAATCGTCGTCGGGACCAGCACGGCTACCTGCTTGCCGTCGATCGCCGACTTGAATGCTGCCCGGATAGCCACCTCGGTTTTGCCGTAGCCGACATCGCCGCAGAGCAGCCGGTCCATCGGCCGGTTCCGTTCCATATCCTTCTTGATCTCCTCGATGGCGCGCAGCTGGTCGGTCGTCTCGTCATAGGGGAACATGCCTTCGAACTCCTGCTGATACGCGCTGTCCGGGCTGAAGCCGTAGCCGGTCGTAGCCTGCCGCTCCGCATACAGCTTGATCAGGTCGTCGGCAATATCCTGCACCGCGGCGCGGGCCTTCGTTTTGACCCGGTTCCAATCCGAACCGCCGAGCTTGTATACCTTGGGCTCCTTGCCTTCTTCGGAGCCGACATATTTCTGAACATGGTCGATCTGATCGATCGGGACGGAGAGCTTGTCGCCTCCGGCGTACATAATATGCAAATAATCTTTATGAATGCCGCCAACCTCTAGCGTGCCGATGCCGACAAATTTACCGATCCCATGGTTGATGTGGACGACGTAATCGCCCACCTTCAGTTCCTGGTAGCTCTTGATCCGCTCGGCATTCTCGATCTTCTTATCGACCTTGCGGGCTTTGCGCTGCTTCTGGGTAAACATCTCGCCTTCCGTGATGACGACCAGATGTATCCCCGGCAGCTCGAAGCCCGTCTGCAGGCTGCCGTCCACAATGGCCGGCTCGTCGATCTGATAGTCGGCCAGCACCCGCTTCATCCGCTCGACCCGTTCGGGGCCGCCCGCCATCATGATCACTTTGGCGCCGGATTTTCTCCACCGCTCCATCTCGCTTTTGAGCAAATTCATCTGGCCATGAAAGTTTTGCATCACCCGGCTCATGAAATTGACAATATTTTGCGGCGTCGTATTCGGCACTTGGCGTACGAACAAGGAAACGAAGAGAGTAGGATAAGGTCTTTTGTACAGCAGCGTCTCAAAGGATTTGGACAACGTCAGCTGCGGCAAAGCTTTCCCGTCCGCGAGCGAATTGGTGATCCACTCCGACTCGTCCTTCTCCAGCTGCTTGGCTGTCTCCAGCAGCCTCGCAGGCTCGTCGACGAGCAGCACCGTGTCTTTGGGCATATAGTCGAGCAGCGTCTGCTTGTCGGGATACAATAAGCCCATGTACTTGAAGATGCCGGGGAACTGCTGCCCCTCCCGCATCAGCTCGATCTCGTGGCCGATGCCCTCCAGCAGTTTGTCCTTCGCCGCGCGATCGGACATTTTCCCCAGCTGATCCTGCAGCAGCTCATAAGCATGCTGGGCAGCCGATTGTAACCGGTTTCGATCTGTAATAATTTCACGGCACGGCGTGATGTCAAGCCGCTCATATTTGTCCATGGACCGCTGATCGGCCTGATCAAAGGAACGGATCGAATCGATCTCCACATCGAAGAGCTCGATGCGGAACGGGTGCGGGCTCGTCAGCGGAAACAAATCGACAATTCCGCCGCGGACGCTCATCTCTCCCTTGTTCTCTACGCGCTCGACCCGCTCGTAGCCGAATTCGACAAGCCGTCCGATCCAGTTCTCAAGCTCCAGCGTCTGCCCGACCTCGATGCTCATCCGGGCCGCGGCTATCGCCTCCTGCTGGGGAAGCAGCCTCCGCATGCCTGCGTACGGAACTACGACAATTCCGCGAAAGCCCGCCGCCAGCTGGGACAGCGCGTCGATGCGCTGCGCAAGCATCTCGGGACTTGCGATGGCAGCCTCCGCCGCCAGCAGCTCCTGAGCCGGGAACAGCAGTACTTGACCGGGAGGCATCAGCTCCTCCAGATCCTCGAACATCTTCTGTGCGGCAAACATATTATGCGTCACGACAAAAAGCGGCTGGCGCAGTTCCTCGTACAGCGATGCCAGCATCACCTGCCGCGAAGAACCGGTCAGACCGGCGACCAATTGTTCTCTCATGCCTGACCGGATGCCGGAGACAACGCTCTGGAAATCCGTATCGGCCGAGAATGCCTGTATTAACGCCTGCAACCAGGACACCCCTCTCAACCACGTCACACCAAAATAACCCCAAAAGCGGAGCCGTCGCACCGATGCCCATTCGGGCATTTTGCGGGCCCCCGACATCATGTGCGTTAAAAAAAGCCTAGAGCGCAATCGCTATAGGCGGTCCACCTAAGAAAAGCCGGATAGCCGAGATGCGAAAAGCCCCTATTGCAGAGGATTCGCGAGGAGCGACAGCTCCGGATTGGCCTCCAGCGCTTCCTTGCAGTAATCGCATACCACCTTGACGGTGATATCCCCATTAGGGTTATACGATATTATATCTCTCCGTTCCTCAGGGGTCAAGAAATGGAAGCCGAGCTGAAATTCGCTCGCCGCTCCCCCGCGGATTTCCCCGATAAATGTTTGACAATGCCGGCATGTATACGTGACAGCCATACCTTCAATCCCTCCCTGGGCGCTCTGCTGACGCAAAGCTCATTTGGTATCCAGTATGCCCATTACAGAGAGAGATTAGCCCGGCCCGGCCGGGAGAAACAGGCTACACGTTAAACTTCGCCATGGTCTTCTCAAAGGGAAGCGCAAGCAGATGCTCCATCGCATCGTTCGTCTTGTCCAGCACCGTATCCATATGCGCCAGCTCGTCCTTGGAAAACGCATGCAGCACATAATCGGCGATATCCCGTCCGGGGGCGGGCCGTGAGATGCCTATCCGGATGCGGTTGAACGACTGAGTCCCCAAATGCGCAATGGTTGACTTGATGCCGTTATGCCCGCCTGCGCTTCCCTGATAACGGAGCCGAATCTGGCCATAAGCCGTATCCAGATCATCATATACGACGATCAGATCCTCAATCGGCGCCTTGTAGAAATCCATAAAAGCCCGGATCGATTCCCCGGACAAGTTCATATACGTCTGCGGCTTCAGCAGATACACCTTCTGACCGCCGACTACCCCTTCGCCCAGCAGCGCTTTGCACTTGCTCTGCGCAATCTTGATGCCATGCCTTGCGGCAAACCGGTCCAGGGCCATAAACCCGATATTGTGACGGGTTTGCTCATATTGTTTACCCGGATTTCCCAGGCCTACGAACCATTTCAACCGAACCCCTGCTCCCTTCCCCGCTCACTCGAACAGGCGCTGCACTCTTCTTGGCCTGCGGTGCGTGCACCTCTTATGATACCCGAAAAAAACCGCCAAGCCAACTCGCCGGCAGAGGCATCGACGAGCTTAGCGGCTGATTTCGAGGCAAAGACAGCCTCACGAAGCCCGGCCGGTGAAGCCGCATTCATCCTAGGCATGATGAAAAAACGCACCGACGCCTATCGGTGCGTTTTCGTTTTCGAGCATGGGTTAAGCCGGCTTTAGCTGACCGGCTCCTCCGACTTGTCCTCCTCCGCGGCAGGCGCCTCGGCTTGGGCTTGATCGGCGGACTCCTCGACCGCTTCCACATCCTCGGCCTTCTGCGGCGTCAGGATGGTGGCGAGCACATCATGCTCATCCGTCTTGATCTCGATGCTGTCGGCCAGCTTCAAGCTGGAGACGAGCAGATTCTCCCCGATGTCCAGAGCCGAAACGTCCACCTCAATCGAATCGGGGATTTGGGTCGGCAGGCAGCGCACCTCCAGCTCGTGGCGCTGAATTTGCAAAATGCCTCCGGCCTGCACGCCGGCCGGCTCGCCTATGTAATCCAGCCGTACCGTCGTATTGACCGGCTCATCCATATTAATTTGATGGAAATCGACATGCAGCAGCTGACGGCTGAGCCCTTCCCGTTGAATTTCGTTAATCATTACCGGCTGCTTGCCGTACTCCGGCACATCCAGCTCAATAACCGCATGGGGATTCACCTTCAATAAAGCGGTGAGCTCCTTCTGGTCGAGCACGATGGGAGTTTGCGATACTTTCTTCCCGTACACGACACCGGGTACTTTGCCCTCAGCACGAAGACGCTTGCGCTCTCCCTTCGTACCGATATGGCGAGCTTCAGCTTTCAATGTAGCAGACATAACACTACCTCCTTCAATTGGGACAAGCTTCACGCTTCTACTTACTTTACCCAATTGATGAAGGTCTAAAACCCTGCCGCACAATATTTCGAAATGTCTACGCCTGCGGCTTGGATGCCGCCTTCTTCGCGGCAAACTTGCTGCGCAGCTTGTCGGCATAACCCGGCTTGTTGACCTGCCGCTCCCGGGCGATGGCCAGATCGCCGGGCTCCACATTATGCGTAATGGTCGAGCCTGCCACGATATAAGCGCCCTTGCCTACCTTAACCGGCGCGATCAGATTCACATTGCTGCCGACGAAGGCATCGTCCTCCACCTCGGTCAGCTGCTTGTTGAAGCCGTCGTAATTCACTGTAATCGCGCCGCAGCCGAAGTTTACATTCCGGCCGATCTGCGCGTCTCCGATATAGCTCAGATGGGACACCTTCGTATCGTCGCCAAGCTTCGCATTTTTGATCTCGACGAAGTCGCCGATCTTCACATTTTGCCCCAGATCGGCGCCCGGGCGCAAATAAGCGAATGGCCCGACCGAAGAGCCGTCGCCCACCACGGCATCCTGCAGCACCGAATATTTGACCTCGACGCCGGAGCCGATCGACGAATCCAAAATATCCGCCTGCGGTCCGATCACCGCATCCTCGCCGATCGTCGTGCGGCCGCGCAGTACGGTGCCCGGACGGAGCACCGTATCCGCTCCGATGCGCACGTCGGCTTCGATGTAGGTGTTCTCCGGATCGACGATCGAGACGCCGGCCAGCATATGCTGCCGATTGATGCGCCTGCGCATCGCCTGCTCGGCTTCTGACAATGCGACCCGGTCGTTGACGCCGATCGACTCCGCCGCGTCTTCGAGCACATAGCCGTCGATCCGCTCTCCTCCGGCATTCAGAATTCCGATGACATCGGTTATATAATATTCATTTTGCGCATTGTCATTTTTGACCTGGGCCAAGGCTGCGAACAGCTTCCGGTTGTCGAAGCAGTAGGTGCCGGTATTGATCTCCTTTACCTGACGCTCCTCGGGGGTACAATCCTTCTCCTCGACGATCTTCGTGACGAACCCATCCTGGTCGCGAATGATGCGTCCGTAGCCCTTCGGCTCATCGACGATCCCGGTCAGAATCGTCGCCGCCGCTCCCCGTTTCTGGTGCAGCTCGATCATCCCCTGCAGCGTTTCTGCGGAGATCAGCGGCGTGTCGCCGCATACGACGAGCGTCAGTGCTTCTTCCTCGCCGACCAGCTCCTTGGCTTGCAGCACCGCATGTCCCGTACCGAGCTGCTGCTCCTGCAGAGCGTATTCCGCCTTGTCTCCGAGATACGCTTGGACGGCTTCCGCGCCGTGACCTACGACGACGACTGTCCGCGACGTGTTCAGGCTCGCCAGCGAGGAGACGACATGTCCGACCATCGGCTTGCCGCATACCGGATGCAGCACCTTGTACAGCTTCGACTTCATTCGTTTGCCTTGACCGGCTGCCAGTACGATTCCTATAATTTTCACTCGGTTCATCCCCTACTCTTTCAAGAATCCTATCCCATATTATGCAGCCTTCAGCCGCTTTTCTACATAAATTCAATATAGCCTACTCATCCGCAAAAGAAAAGAGAGCCTGCTAGGCTCCCTTAGAATGTCGATTAAGCTCCTTCTTCGATCACTTCTTCTTCCGTAGCGGCACGGTCGTATTCTGTGAGTACGGCGGCTTGAATCTTCTCGCGCGTCGTAGAAGAAATCGGGTGTGCGATGTCTCTGAACTCTCCATCCGGAGTCCGCTTGCTCGGCATCGCGACAAACATCCCGTTATTTCCGTCAATCACGCGAATGTCATGTACGACGAATTCATTATCGATGGTAATGGAAGCGATCGCTTTCATTCTACCTTCGGAATTCACTCGGCGAAGTCTGACGTCTGTAATTTGCACCTTCGGTTCACCACCTTTTTCCATCTAGAAGACTTGAGGTAGTAATTCCACATTTTAGGGCAAATTCCTGCTCAAACATTGAACTTTTTGTGCAATTTTATAAATACTTTATAAAATACAAATTATTCGACATTTAGCGTAGCGATCAGATCTATTTCGACAAGAACATCCTTCGGAAGCCTGGCTACTTCAACGGTTGAACGAGCCGGCTTATGGTCGCCGAAGTAAGATGCGTAAATTTCATTCACACTGGCGAACTGGTTCATATCCTTCAAATACACCGTCGCCTTGACCACCTGATTCAGCGAAGAGCCCGCCTCCTGCAGCACGGCCTGAAGATTGCGGAAAACCTGATGCGTCTGCTCCGCCACTCCGCCCTCCACCAGCTGCCCATCCGCGCCAAGCGGGATCTGACCGGAGGTGAACAGCAGATTGCCGAATTGAACAGCCTGGGAATACGGCCCGATCGCTGCGGGCGCTTGATCCGTAGACACCGTCTTGATCGTCATACCTTGACTTCACTCCCATACTTATCGATTTCCTGGAAATAAGTGCCCGGCACCACCTTGATCTGCCGCGCCTTGTGATCCACCGTGGACAGCTTGGCCAGCGAGATGTAATCCTCGACCAGATGCTCGTCCACTTCCCCGGATTCTACGAATACCCCCACGCCTTCGACCGTCGCTTTGAACTCCTGCAGCAGATCCATCATGCCTTGAATGGTCCCCCCGACACGCATGAAGTCGTCGATAATAAGCACCTTCGACTGCTCCTTCAGCGCGCGCCGCGCCAGCGACATCGTCTGAATCCGCTTGTTCGAGCCGGACACATAATTGATGCTGACGACCGAGCCCTCCGTCACCTTGCTGTCGCGCCTGACGATAACGACGGGCAGGTTCAGATAAGTGGCGGTGGCGTAGGCAAGCGGAATCCCTTTCGTTTCTACCGTCATGACCAGATCGATATCCTTCTTGGCGAAGACGGAAGCAAACAGCTTGCCGACCTCGTTAAGAATCATCGGCTGGCCCAGGATATCGGACATATACAGGTAGCCTCCAGGCAGGATGCGCTCCGGCTGCTCCAGTTGGCGGCACAGCTGATGGATGAAGAGCAGCGCATTCTCCGGCGTTACCTTCGGTATGTAACGGACGCCCCCGGCTGCTCCTGCGAGCGTCTGCAGTTCGCCGAGGCCTTCTTCCTCGAAAACTTCCTTGATGATGGCCAGATCCTCGCTGATCGAAGATTTAGCCGAATTATAACGGTCTGCGAACGTCGTCAAAGGAATTAACGAATGGGGGCGGATCAGCAAGTATTGGGTCATTTCCACCAATCTTGCGCTTCTTTTTAATTTTTTCAAGAGTGATCCCCCTTCAACCTGACGCAAAGTCAGGAAAAACCGAATATTATATTGAGAATATAACATTTTTATACGGTTAGGATCAAGAAGGAACACGAAATTTTTTGTTATGTACATGTAAGATTATGTGACACAAGGAAATCACTAATGATATTTTCATGTCAGAACCTGAGGAACGCCAACCCCCGGCCCCTTAAAAAAGCCGGACGCGCAGCTAGGTAAGCAGCCGGACGGCGTATACATCCTTGCAAAATCCGCGCAGTCCATTGTAGATGCGCGCAACCTTAGCCTCCTTGGACACCAGGCCGAAGACTGTCGGCCCGCTTCCTGACATCAGCACGCCTTCCGCTCCGAGACGTATCATGACCTCCTTGAGCTGACGCACCTCCGGGTACAGGTCCAGCGTGACCTCCTCCAGCACGTTGCCCAGCTCGCCGCACAAGGCGTCGAACCGTTTCTCCCGGATAGCCTCTACGATAAGGCGAGTGGAAGGATGGCGCTTAATCTCGGACGCTCTCAGCTTGCCGTAAATCTCCGCGGTCGAAACGTTGATCGGCGGCTTGGCCAGCACGACCCAGCATTGCGGAGGCGCTTCGATCGGCTCCAGCACCTCGCCGCGCCCGCGCGCCACGGCGGTTCCGCCCGTCACGCAGAACGGCACGTCAGAGCCGAGCTCGGAGCCGAGCTGCTGCAGCTCTTCGTCACCGATGCCCAGCTTCCACAGCTTGTTCAAGCCGCGAAGCGTTGCGGCGGCATCGCTGCTGCCACCGGCCAGCCCGGCGGCGACGGGAATCTTTTTATCCAGATGGATATAGACGCCCTGCTTCACCTCATACCGCTCTTTAATCAAGCGGGCCGCCTGGAAGGCGAGGTTCTTCTCATCCAGCGGGATATAACCGGCTTGGCTGGAGATAATGATCGTGTCGCGGGGAAGCTCCTGCATCTCGATCCTGTCGGCCAGATCCACCATCGTCATCACCATCTCGACTTCATGAAACCCGTCTTCGCGTTTATACAGCACGTCCAGCGACAAATTAATTTTGGCCGGCGCTTTCTCGAATACCTTCATAACGACACCTTCTTTGCACCTGTCTGTCTTGTAACTTGTCGGCCCGATTGCCATGTAGCTTTATACTATACCAAAAGCCGGACAAAAAAAAGCCGAACCCCCGGAAGGCAGTTCGGCAATGCGGACCCGGATCGTGCTGCTCCTGACGCAAAAACCGTCTTGGCAAGGTGGTTGCCCGACTTGCCGGCACGCAAGGAACGGATTAAGGCAAATAAGCGGACGTTTGCTGACCCGTCTGCTGCCCAGCCGCGAAGTAAGGAAACCCTGGAGGAACGAAGGCGCCCACGGACTGCCGTCCCGCCTCCTGAGACGCAATAGGCGCGGCTTGCTCCCTCACCTGCGCATAAGACGACTGTTGGTAGGACGGCGGCGTACGAAGCTCTCCTTGAGCCGGGTACATGGCCCTCGGGACGGAGCCATTGTAGGGCTGCGTTTCCATCATTTGGGCTGACATCCGGTTCGCCGGCTGCTGCGTTCTCGGCATCGAAGCTGCCGTCTGGTTCGCCAGCGTCTGTTCTGCGATCTGGATCGCCCGCTTCACCATGTTGCCCGCATCCTTGGTTTTAATGCCTCCCCAGCCTTCCCGTTCGACCGTCTCATAGAACCCCAAATCCTTGGCAAGCTCATACTTGAACTGCTCGGACATCACGCCTCTTCGATTTCTGCGGCCCATGCGTTTCAATCTCCTTTCACAGGTTGAAAAATTAGATAAGTGCACTTAGTATGCCACCTGTCCGCTGCCCCCATACTTGGCGGTGCAACCTTTGAGCTTCTCCCTGCGTCAGTTGGGTAGTACGGGCAAGCAAATCGCCTTCTCGCGTCTGTGTCAGGACAATCGCATCTTCGTTACCGCAACGCGGCACAATCGGCCAATACGAAAACGGCCAGCCGCTTGTTAGGCAGCTGACCGTTCTTATGTACGGTGGAGCTATTGGTGTATCGCAATCCGCAATTCGCCGTCTTCCTGACAAACGGTAACTTCTACGGACTCCGTCAAAATGTCTGCATAGCTGTAAGACACGCGTTTAAACGACTGCTGCTCTTGATCGAGCTTCACAATAAATACCGAAGGGTAGGTTTCCTCCAAGACACCCGAACGTTCAACGGTTTTCCGACGACCACCGTTCGCCCGCAACATGATCTTTTGTCCGACATGAGGTTCCAAACAACGTTTGATCTCCAACAGCGAATTTTTAGCCATTGACTGCTACCACCTCTTTCCTGTTAAGTATATCGCAATAAAGGTAGTATGTCAATTTAAGCAAAATATTATATCAACGACCCCGATTAATTGTCAATAAATATTTTACCACATTTTATGCGTGCTGAAGTCGTTCCTTGTCGGTTAACCGCAACCTGGCGATTGGCAAATGTATAAACGAAATAAACCCCACCAGGTGGGGTCATGCTAGGGGCCATTCGCTTAGGATGGCGTCACGTATTGAATTTTGGGCACGCCCCGGCGATAATTGCCGCGCGATTCGATACCGCCCATTCCTTCCAGACCGCTGTGAGTCAATTGGATCACATCGAGAATATCCACGGTTTCCTTAATAGGGGTGTAAGCCACCTTGGCTGCAATGCACAGAGGGTCCAGCGCATGAATCAACACGCGGGACGGGGAGCTGGCGAAGTTGGCTCCGGCTTGAAGCAGCGCTTCGAAGTGAGATTGGCAAGCGCCGGCGATCACGGTCAACGCATCCCGATTTTTCTCGAATTGTCTGGCTATCTGGACCGCATGAACGAAGTTATGGGAATTTTTGTAGCTGCTCAGCTGCGTGATATCGCCTTGGACCCGGTTCTTGAGCAGTCCGTCATGACCGGTGATGACGACGATATCGGGGCGCACTTGAGGCAGCAGCCGGCGCAAGGCTTCCGCCATATTGGACTCCGCGACGAAGTATCCCTCCGCCGGTACCCGCAGCTCGCCGTATAGATTCATGCATTTGCGCAAATAGTTCGGGTCTCCGTCGAGGTGAAGCACCTTGCCCGGCATATCGAAGAAGACCGGCCGGGGACCGGCATTTTGGCCTGTCGCAGCCGGGCCTGCAGGAGCGCTCCACGTCTGGTGCTCGGGTGCTATCGCAGCGGCCAGATGACTGCGCCGCATCGCTTCCATCCATTTCGGTCTTGTCAGAGTCGTATCCAGGTAAGGATCGAGCTGCGGCATGACGTTCAGATCGGGCAGAGGGGCGTCAGCCAGCAGCCGCAGCTCGACACCGCGAAGTATGGCGGACTGTCTGCTGAGTTCCGTAATTTTGAACACAATGTCGCCGCCGTACGATTTTCGAGTGACCAGGTCTCCCTGTTTCATAGGCTTCATCGCCTCCTCGTCTATCGTATGGCGGCTATGGGCAATTGGTGCAGGGCGATTCGCCTATTCCCGGGCGGCCCGGGCGGCCGCAGCCAAGTAAGCCGACAGCGTCCGGGATAACGTTGCATATTCGGCCATCGACAGCGTCTCGCCGCGACGGGACGGCTCGATACCCGCTTCATGCAGCAGACGCTCCAGCTCCTGCTTCGTTTCCTTGGTGAAATATTTGGCCGCCAGATTGTTATAGATGGTTTTGCGGCGCTGTGTGAAGCTCGCCTGCACGACCTCGAAGAAAAAGGCTTCGTCCTCGACGACGACAGCGGGCGTCTCTCTGACCTTCAGCTTGATCACGGCAGAGTCGACATTCGGCTGAGGGATGAACACCGTCTGCGGGACGATCGCTACCAGCTCAGGCTCACAGTAATACTGCACGGCGATGCTCAGCGACCCGTATTCCTTGCCTCCGGGCTTCGCCGCCATCCGCTCGGCGACTTCCTTCTGAATCATGACCACGATGTTTTCCAGCGGCAGACGCTCCTCCAGCAGCTTCATCAGGATGGGCGTCGTCACATAATAAGGAAGATTGGCAACCACGCTTACCTTGTCCACTCCCTGGAAGTGTTCGGCGAACAGCGCCTGCAGATCAACCTTAAGCACATCGGCGTGCACGACCTCCGCATGGGGGTAGGGAGCCAATGTTTCTGCCAGCATAGGCAGCAGACGCTGATCGATCTCGACAGCTACGACCTTGGAGGCGATCTTGGCGAGCTGCTGGGTTAAAGCGCCGATGCCGGGACCGATTTCCAGCGCACCTTTGGAGGACCCCATCTCGGCGGCTGAGACGATCCGGTTCAGCACATTCTGATCGATCAGAAAATTTTGACCCAAGCTTTTCTTAAGCGTGAATCCGTACTTCTGCATCAATTCTTTCGTTCGCTTGGGCGAGGCGATATCGCCTGCCGCTTGTACGCCCGTCACGGGCATTTTCTCCCGGCTCATGCTTGCGCCTCCTTGTCTGCATCCCATCCCAGCTCTCGCCGGGCCGACTCGAATTCCTCACGGGAGATTTGAAACACCCGGCAGCGGTTGTAAAACTGCTTGCCGTTGCAATAACCGATCCCGAGCAGGTTGCCCATCGCCAGCCGCCTTGCGGCCGCTTGCGGATGGACGATCAGGCCGGTCTCCAGCAGATCGTCCATCGATATGAGGGATTCATTCTCCGGACAGTCCGTCCGGACATTCGCCAGCGCTTCGCGGATCGCTTCCGGAGTCGCGTTCTCGACTCCGATGTCCCCCTTGCTCGTAGCCGCGGCTTGCGTCAGAAATGCGTGCTTCGCCCCCGGGACTTGTCGGGCAATCATTTTGCGTATCCGCTCGCCTGCATGATCGGGGTCCGTGAAGACAATGACTCCTCGGCGCTCCTGAGCCAGACGAATGCGGCGTATAATATCCGCATTGATGGCTGAGCCACCGGTTTCTATGGTCTCAGCTTCCACTGCGCGCTTGATCGCAACCGTATCGTCCTTGCCCTCTACCACGATGATTTCCTTGATCACGTTCGTTCTTCCTTCCTTCGCTCGTTCGCCAACATGGAAAAAGAAGAGAGCGGATCGCGCCTCTTCTTAAGTCCTTGATCTATATTCATCAGTCTTCCCGAATTGCATGCTCCTAATCGGCAGACGGCTTCTTGGGCCCTATGATATATACCGTATATCCGCGTTTGGTGCCAAACCGGTCGGCATAGCTGTCACTTTGGAAGAAGACGTCTATCTTGTTGCCCTTTATGGCGCTGCCCGTATCCTCGGCCCGGCGGAAGCCGATCCCTTCGATATACACCCACCAGCCCATTGGGATGACTTTAGGATCCACTGCAATCGTGCGACCTTCCGTTACCTTCGCACCCGAAGACGTTACGCCGTATTGCGGATGGCTTTCATCCTTGCCCGTCGATTCGGGCCCAGCCGTATAGGCTGTCAGCGTAACATTCTTAATCACTTGCTTATAGCCGAAGTTGACGCCGTTTTTGGTCACTTCCTCCACGTTAGGGGAAGAGGCCGACAGGGCGACTACCGGGCTTTTTGTACCTACAGCGACGATCCGCTGCTTGCTCTCCGTTTGTACGGCTTCTTCGACAACCTGCTCGGATACGAGCACGCCGTCCTCATACAGCTTCTCCGTTTTCTTCACCAGAAGACCTTCCTGGCCTTCCTGAACCACTTGCTCTTTGCCTTTCAGCAGCTGAGGCTCTTCTTTCTTAACGGTCTCGAACGCAATGGTCTCCTGCAGTTCGCCCGCTTCCTTCTTCACGCGAATAACCTTGATCGCCCCGCCCGGAGCAAGCTCGCTATCCAGCGGAGGCACAACTTTATCCAGCTCGCCCAGTGTCAGGTTCGACTCCTGCAGAGCGCTTGCCACCGTCTTGCCAACCGTATATACGGTTTTCGTCTCGCCATCCGCCGTCAGTTCGACTGGGGTCGTATGGGTAATCGTGATGCGGTCGCCTGACTTGACCTTGGCGTCCAGCTCATGGGACAGTCTGTCATGGTCGTTAACCGCAATGCCTTGCTCATCCAGAATTCGCTGCAGGACACCCTCCCGGGTCTGGAACGTGCGTTCCTGTCCGTCCACAACGAGCGATACGCGCTTGACGGCCGTACCGTGCAACATCAGTAAGAACATGAAAATCATAGCGAATGAAAGAAGCAGCACAATCGTTATCATGCGCAAGTTTCCATGCTTCCATCGCAATGCGAAGGTCATGCTGGATGATCGTCTTTCATGGGTTTGCTCAGGTGATACAGCTCCCACTTGTTCGGTCCTCCTTATAAGCCTCGCCATTTTGAGTGTTATGCATGACTAGAGTCTGACGCGACTATGGTTAGTTGTTTGACTGCCATTACCAACGTTCGTTCCGCTGACATCAGAGCCGCCACTTGCTTGCTCCCGCCCCCCCTTCGCGCATTTGTGAAGGTGCTTGGACATTTATCTCATTTACGGGAAAACACAAAAAAGTCAGCGGAGAAGAGGAACCTTCCCGTGACTTTTTTCATTTGGCCCAAATGAAAATGTAAGCACACGACAATCGTTACCTCTCTCTGGACGCTTACGAGGTTAGCTGACGGATTCGGACTTGAGAGTCGCCCTACCCCAGCGCGCACATTAAATATCATGCACACCAAGGATTCACCCCTAAAAAAACATCCCGGAATCGACCAAGCCGATCTGCCGTGATGTGGTTCCCCCGTTTCCCTTGCGGAAACTCAGCGATGTTGGAAATGTTGTGATCGTATGAAGTTATTATTGAGTGTACGACGGCGAGGCTTTGGTTGTAAAGTATACAAACCGAGAAAAAAAGAGCGAATTTGATTCGATTCTGCCAGTTTTGGCGCTTTTACCGGAACAAAACCTATCTATTTCTCAAGGGGACGCAGTTTTTCATGTCTTTTTCTTCGATTTTCTTGATTCGTTATTGGGAACTTTAATTTTGGATACGCTTTCCGGGCTCGGACAGAGCTAGGATATTCGAAAAAGCTCCATCGCATTTCGGGTCGTAATTTCCGCCAATTGTTCGATGGATATGCCCTTGATTTCGGCCGCCGTCTCCGCCACAAGACGCACGTAAGAGGACTCATTGCGCTTGCCCCGGTAAGGGTGAGGAGCCAGGTAAGGAGCATCAGTTTCGATCAGCAGCCGATCCAGCGGCACCTTCTCCAGCACCTCCTTGGGCTGCCTCGCTTTCTTAAATGTGACGGGTCCGCCGAACGATATATAGAAGTTCATGTCGAGGCATTGCTTCGCCGTCTCCCAGCTCCCCGAATAGCAGTGCATCACTCCGCCGACCTCAGAGGCCCGCTCCTGGCGCAGCGTCTGCACGACATCGTGATGAGCGTCCCGGTTGTGGATCGCAATAGGGAGACCTACCCGCCGGGCCAGCCGGATTTGTTCCCGGAACACCCGGTCCTGCGTCTCTTTGGGAGACGTATCCCAATAATAATCAAGCCCGATCTCGCCGATAGCCACCACCTTGTCATGAGAGCACAGCGACTCAATCCAGGCCAGGTCTTCTTCGGTCATATCCTTGGCGTCTGTCGGATGCCAGCCTACCGTCGAATAGATGTATTCGTACTGCTCCGCCAAAGCAAGCGAAGTCGGAATCGTCTCGCGGTTGAAGCCTACGTTCACGATTCGACGAATTCCACTTTCCCACGCGCGGGCGATCACTTCGTGTCGGTCTTCATCGAATTGAGGGGCATTAAGATGCGCATGCGTATCGATCAACATAAAAATTCTCCTTTAATCTTAAAAAAATTTTACTTTATTTAAGAAGCCTGAGACAAACTTACGGCAGCGACAGCAGCTTGCGCAGCTCGGCATCCAGCTCCAACGTCTGTTTCAACATCAAGTCGCGCGGGTAATACAGGTGGTATTTTCCCATCTGGATGCCGCTTATCGATCTGACAATTTCAGATTTGCGGGATATTTCCGTCAGCTGCTCTCTTCCGTCCAGCAGCAGAATGGGCAGCTTCTCATCCTGTTCTCCCGGGCGGTAAACGTCATACGATTGATCGGACGGAAAGTCCACTTCCAGGTAATACACAGGATCGATCCCTGCCTCGGTCATCCGTTCGCGCAGCCGTTCCAGCAAGCCTACATCCAATACTTCCAGCGTTATGTACTTGAACAGCCGTCTCTGCAGGAAGCGACAGCATAAATCCGACAAGATCGGATCGCTTTCCATCGTCCATTGCATCAGCGCCGTCTGCATGAACGCCTCGTCCAGCAAATAGTAATCATCGCAAGTCAGCTTGCGCTCGAACAATGCAGGCAGAGGGGCGAGCAGCGAGCGGAAGCTGAAGCCTTCATCGTACAAATGTCTGGCTCTTTGAAAAATTTTATGCAAAACCGCTTCGGCGCTTCGTGTGACCGGATGGAAATAAACCTGCCAATACATCTGATAACGTGACATAAGATAGTCTTCGACAGCATGCATCCCGCTGTCCTTGACGACAATATGCCCTTGATAAGGCCGCATGACCCGCAGAATGCGCTCGAGATCAAAGGTTCCGTAATTAACGCCGGTAAAATACGCATCCCGCAGCAAATAGTCCATCCGATCGGCATCAAGCTGGCTGGAGACGAGGCTGACAACGATCTCGCGCCGATAAGTCTTGGCGATAACGCCAGCCACCTCCTGAGGGAATGTCGGCGATACGCGGCGCAGCACCTCGTTCACTTCGGTGTCGCCGAGCACGATGCGGCAGGACCAGTCCTCATGATGCGTGCCGAACGTTTTCTCGATGGAATGCGAGAACGGACCGTGCCCGACATCATGCAGCAGCGCCGCGCATAAGCAGAGCAGCCGTTCTTCCTTGGGCCAGTCATCATACTGATTGCGTTCGAATTGCGAGATGATCTTCCGCGTCACTTCGTATACGCCCAGGGAATGGGAGAAGCGGCTATGCTCGGCTCCATGAAAAGTCAGGAAGCAAGTGCCGAGCTGTCTGATCCGGCGCAGCCGCTGAAACTCACGGGTATTGATAAGATCCCAGATCGTCCGGTCCTGAACGTAGATATATTTATGGACCGGATCTTTGAACACTTTTTCTTCCAGCAAGGGGTAAGTCATAGCCATGCCTCCTTCGCAATTGTTTTCGACAAAAAGTCCGAGTTTTTATGAATAATTGTCGAATAATGCCTGTGTAATTCTTCCAAAAATGTTTGATCGATTCGACAACCCAGCAGCTTGCAATACTAAGCAATTATTTTTTCACTATGATGCAAATGACGTTGCAATCAAGCAGCAAGCGCATTACATCAATCTTTGCACTTCCCTAATCTAGCAAATACAGCTATAATCTGTCATGTAGCCCTATAATTTTAGGTTGACTATTTTGGGAATGGTTGGTATCATAGGTTTAAAGAAATATGTCGAAACATGACGATAATTTTACATTCTACATTCCACTATACGAATCGTTTAGATGGACTTCTGGGAGAGGGGAATTTTTTTATGATGAAATCCACAGGTATCGTTAGAAAAGTCGACGAATTGGGTCGTGTTGTCATTCCCATTGAATTGCGCAGAACGCTTGGTATTGGCGAGAAGGACGCGCTGGAAATTTACGTGGACGGCGAACGCATCATGTTGAAAAAATATGAGCCGGCCTGTATTTTCTGCAGCAACGCTGAAAATGTATCCTATTTTAAAGGAAAAATTGTTTGTCACGAATGTTTATCCGAAATGCCAATACCTGTGACAAAATAAAAAAAATAGGTTATAATAGAGATAGCAATTTTAACTATGGTAATTCTAACCTTTTTCATATCTCCTCTTGAATCCCTGAGTCGGACTTCCGATTCAGGGACTTTTTTTGGAGATCTAGCCGGTCACTTCTCCCGGTGCAATTCGTTGTACAGCTCCCGCTTCGGAATTCCCCGATCCTGGGCGGCAAGCTTCAACGCTTCCTTGCGGTCATGCCCGTCCGCTTCATACTTGTCTACATGAGCCTGCGGCGTCAGCTCGCTCCACCAGGTTTCCGCCTGCTTCTCCTTCTCGGAATGTTCCACCCGCAGGATAAAGCAATATTCTCCTTGCGGAGGATGCTCCTGCACATGGTCCAGACATTCCCGGATCGTCCCGCGTATCGCTTCCTCATAGCGCTTCGTCAGCTCCCGTACCAGGCACAGCTCGCAATCTTCGCCCAGATACTCGGCCATCCGAGTCAATGTCTTGACGATCCGATGCGGGGATTCATAGCCGATGATCGTGCCGCTCTCCCTGCCCCAGCCGGACATCTCCTGCTGCATAGGCTTTGCATCGCGCGGAGGGAAACCAACAAACGTGAAGCGGTCTGTCGGCAGACCCGAGATGATGAGAGCGGATAAGGCGGCATTGGCCCCCGGAATCGGAATGACCGCTATATCCGCCTCAATCGCCAGCCGGACCAGATCGGCGCCAGGGTCGCAGATGGCCGGCAAACCGGCATCGCTGACTAAGGCGATATCGTCCCCGCTCTGCAGGATGCGGATCAGCTCGGGGCCGCTGGCATGTTTATTGTGTTCATGGTAAGAAACAAGCCGGGTCGGAATCTCAAAGTGCGCCAGCAGCTTGCGCGTCTGCCTCGTATCCTCTGCCGCAATCCACTGCACCTCGCGCAAAATCCGCACGGCCCGGTAAGTCATATCCTCCAGATTGCCGATGGGCGTTCCAACTAAATATAACTTACCCGATTTTTGTTCAGAGCTATAACTTTTTTGAATGTTCACGCTTATCGTTTCCTTTGCTTAGTAGGTATCCGGGTCATGGTCCAGAGTCAACCGGCGGCCGAAGTACACATCCGCCAGTTCATCGGTGTATTCGGTCTTATTTTTATAAACAATAAGCGGCGGCAATGTTCTCAGCTCAGGCTTGCCGTCCCTCATTCCTTCTATTAAGATCATATTCGCTTCCTGATCTGCCCGGGGATGGACGAACCGGACCCGCTTCGGCTCAAGCTTGTACTGCCGCATCAGGGTGCAGATTTCGACAAGGCGGCTTGGCCGGTGCACCATCGCCACCTTGCCCCCGGTGCGGACGAGCCGGCTGCTGATCCGGATCACATCCTCCAGCGTACAGAACAGCTCGTGACGGGCTGCCGCGAAATGTGCATTGACGTTCTGGTCTCCATTGGGAACCGGCAAATAAGGAGGATTGACCGTTAACGCGTCAAACAGCCCATGCCCTACCCCCTCTACCGCGAGCCGCAGATCCCCGTGACGAATATCGATCTGCTCCTCCAGCCCGTTCAGACGCACATTGCGCTGCGCCATATCGGCCAGCTTCTCCTGAATCTCCACGGCTGTAATATGCGCACGCGTCCGCGTCGTCATAAGCAAAGGGATAACCCCGTTGCCCGTGCACAGATCCATAATTCGTCCGCGCTGCGGAAGCGAGCAGAAGCGCGCCAGCAGCACCGCATCTAGCGAGAAGCTGAATACATCGTCGCTTTGTATGATTTTCAAATCCTGGGTCAGCAAATCGTCCAGGCGTTCACGTTCATGGATAGGTACGGCATTCACTTTCGACAACTCCTCTTTGCTTCCAAAAAAACCGTAGAGAAGTGGCTCCTCCCTACGGCTCGTTTTCTTATTTATTCAAAAATGACATGCAGAACAAACAGTCGCCCTCCATCCGCAGATGTCCGTAATTCACATTGCAGATATGAAAGCCTTCATGATAAATCCGTGCCAGGTTGTCCAAGCCTTCGCCCGCGGTCTCCTTGGGCGCCGCCTGCTCTTGATGAGTGGAGGAGACAACGGAAGCAGCCGGAGCGGCGTCTTTCTTCAGCAGCTTGCGCAGCTGGTTATTCTCTATGCTAAGCCTCTTATTCTCTTCCAGCAGTTCGATGATCTGCTGCTTCAGCTGTCCGAGCTCCGAGTAGAACGAGCCCACCTGCTCTTCCATTTGATCGATTTGCACGAATATATCCCGCTTCACCACGATAGCCATCACCTCTACTCCACTGGAGCCGTTCCCTTACTTCCGGGCGCTTGCTTAATGATGCTCTACCACATCGTCGAGCGGAAGATCCATCACTTTTTTCAAATCAAAGATTTGCACCTTAGCCATACGTTCCCCGACATTGAGTGAAACCAGACGTCCGTTGCCGAATGAGGTGACCACTTCACTGCCGACACGAGGAAGATCGTCCTTAGCGCTTTCATAATTATCATGCTCATATTTCAAGCAGCACATTAATCGGCCGCAAAGTCCCGATATTTTGGTCGGGTTCAGCGATAGGTTCTGATCCTTGGCCATCTTGATCGATACCGGCTCGAAGTCTCCCAGGAAGGAAGAGCAGCACAATATCCGCCCGCATGGCCCGATGCCGCCGAGCATCTTCGCCTCGTCCCTGACACCGATCTGACGAAGCTCGATCCGTGTGCGGAACACACTGGCCAGATCCTTCACCAGCTCCCTAAAGTCGACCCTACCTTCGGCCGTAAAATAAAAAATAATTTTATTGCGGTCAAATGTATATTCAACGTCAACCAGCTTCATCCGGAGCTGGTGATCCTTAATCTTCTCTTGACATACGGCAAAGGCATTTTTCGCCGCCTGCTTGTTATCCTCAACCAGTTGCGCATCCTGTTGGTCCGCTATCCGAATTACCTTCTTCAGCGGCAGCACTACATCGCTCTCTCCCACGGTTCTGCGTCCTATGACAACCTTACCGTATTCGACCCCCCGTGCCGTCTCGACAATAACCGAGCTATCCTGATCGACCGGCAGGTCGCTGGGATCGAAATAATACACTTTGCCCGCTTTCTTGAAGCGGACCCCTACAACGGAGAACAATCCTACACCCCCTTAAGCTGTATCAATATGTGTTCCAGCGCGAGCTGGGGATTGGCGTTAAAGCGCAATTTCTTCTGCGTCTCGATCGCCTGCTCCATGCAGGCAATCCAATGCTCGGGGGGACGGCCGAGCGCCTCCCGGGCCATCCAATCGGTTTGATCGGAGAATACAAGCTCGTCACGGCGGCCCGTGCCTAACTGAACCATATCCTTCAGCCATAGGATCAGCATATCCAGCCAAAGCCCGATCTTGTCGCTGTGCTCGCCCTTCATCAGCTTCTGCTGCGAGAGCAGCAGAGCGGAAGGCAGACGAGACAAGCTCTCCTTTGCTAATTGTATCACTAGATTTCGAACTTCTGCAAACCCATTTCCTTGAATCATCTCGCGGGCCGCCTCAGGTCCTGCCGCCAGATGAACCGCCGCCTGCACAAGCAGAGGAGCCTGCCCCTCCGCAAGCAGCATGTCCTTCATTCTTCCGCGCGCCATAGGCAGGAATGGCACCCACTGGGCCCTGGAGCGGATCGTCGGCAGCAGGGCTTGTCCATTGTCGGTGATAAGCACGGCAACGACCTGAGAAGCCGGTTCCTCAAGAAACTTCAATAAGCTGTTGGCGGCTTGAACGGTCATGCGGTCAGCCGACTCCAGCACATACATCTTCATGCCGGAAGCGGTCGAACGATAGGCGAACTGCTTTTGCAGCTCCCGGATCTGTTCGATTTTGATCGAGGCTCCCTCCGGCGCCAGCCAATACAGGTCCGGGTGGTTGCCATGCTCGACCTTGCGGCAGTCCAGGCATTCCCCGCATGCGTCGTCCGGCAGCACCTTGCAGTACAAGGCCATCGCGAAGGCTTTGGCCATAGCCCGGCGGCCTGACCCGCTTGGACCCGAGAATATATAAGCATGCGATACTTTATCCGTACGAATGCTCGTTTGCAGCATTTGCTTGACGCGTTCTTGTCCGACTACGGATTGGATAGACATGATTGCTTCAAGTTCCTTTCCTTTATCCCAAGCGGCTGCCGGGTTGCCTGTCCTTCGTGCAGAGGGGCCCTGATTTCATCCACCCCGTTCTAGAAAAACAGGTTGATCAGCATTCCGCGTATTTCGCCAATTTTCTGCAGCAGATCGATCCGCCCCTGCTCGCTCTCCAGCAAGCCATCGGCCAGCCCCAGGAGTTCCGCGTCCAGCTCTTCCAGCAGCTTATAGCGCTTGGAGCGGCCTCTGCGGTCCCAGCCGCGCGTTTCTCTGAGCTGTACGCCCCGTCGGGCGGTTTCTTCGAGAAAGCTCTTGATCATCAGCTTGTATTGTCGCAGCTCCCGCACGGTCATGGATTTGGCCAGCCGCTGCCCCTGCTGATCGATTTGGTCAAGCATGCGCTGAAGCTGTTCCCGGGTGGCCCGCTGGTCCTGATGCTGCATCATATCATGAAATGATTTTTGTTGAAGCTGTTGGGATGATGAATTCTCGCTGCGTATCAATTCATTGCCGATTGGACGCCAACCCGGGTTTATTTTCACGCGGCCTCGACCTCTTCTCTAAAAATGTTCGAACCGTTCGACCGGAAGCACAAACACCGCTGCGCCCCCCACTTGCACCTCGACGGGAAACGGAATATAAGAATCCGTCGTGCCTCCCATCGGCGACACAGGCGTCACCATCTGCTCGCGAATCTTGCAATTCGCTTTGATTACCTGGAGCGCTTCGCTGACCCGCTCGTTTTCCGTGCCGATCATAAACGTCGTATTGCCTGCGCGCAGGAATCCGCCTGTACTCGCAAGCTTCGTCGCGCGAAACCCTTCCTTAATCAATGCGTTGGACAGCCTGTTGCTGTCTTTATCCTGGACGACTGCAATTACCAATTTCATAGACCCAGCCCCCTCTGTCAAGGATACGTATTCCGGTTACTCTTATATAATTTGACAAGCGTATGAAAAATTCCTTCATTAATAATAGATTCCTGTGCAGAATTACGGAACTTCCTTATATCATATTCGTTTCGGAAGTTTCTGGTTCATCATTCGCCTAATTTCAGCGGCTACCTGCTCAGGCGTCTGCTCCGCGTTCACACGCTGCACACGCTCCGGAAACCTGCGGATTACCTCTTCGTAGCCTTCCCGCACCATCTGATGAAACTGCAGCTTCTCCAGATCCAGACGATTCAGCTCGCGGCTGTCGTCCGAGCGGATACGAGCCAGCCCGACCTCCGGGCTCACATCCAGGAACAAGGTGAGATCCGGCATCCAATCCGCGATGGCAAACCGATTGATGGCAAATACCTCGTCTATTCCGAGCCCCCGCGCATACCCTTGATAAGCCAGACTGCTGTCGATGAACCGATCGCATACGACCGACCTCCCGGACTCCAGTAGAGGGATCACCTTCTGGCTCAAATGCTGCCTGCGGGCGGCCGCATACAGAAGCGCCTCCGTGCGGCTATCCATCTCCGTGTTGGCGTTGTCCAGCACTATCGCGCGGATCTGCTCCGCTATTGCAATTCCTCCGGGTTCCCGGGTGGAAACCGCCTCATACCCCAGCTCGGCCAATGCCGTTATAATAGAAGAGATCGCAGTCGTTTTGCCAGCTCCCTCTCCGCCCTCCACACTAATAAAAATGCCTCTGTTCACTCGAATGTCTCCTGTTCTGCCAATTGACTTGATCGGACCGGTATCGTTCCCAGCTCCGTTACATTATGTCCTTGAAATCTGGCCCCGGACCCGGCCAGCAGCCGAAGGTCTGCCGCGATCTGCGGGGTGATCCTCTCTCCCGGGTACAGCAGCGGTATTCCCGGTGGGTAGGGCACGATCATCTCGGCCGCCATATGCCCCTCGCAGGAATCCAGCGGGACGAGCCTCGACGCCGTCTGCCCGTGAATAGAAGCGATAGAGAAAGGAACCGGCTGGGATATCCGTTCCCGAAACGAAGCCCCCTGTCTTATGCCGGTTGCTTCCGCAGCATAACCGCTACTCGGCCGCGACGCGTCATCCGGCTGCTCTTGTTGGGCTATCCGATCCAGCGCTTCCAGCAAATGATGAACCTCCTCCAGCCGGCTGACCAGACTGAAAGCCAGCACGACATATCCGGCATCGGCCATCTCCGCATAACAGCCGGATTCCTCGAGCTTGGCTTGCAGCTCATAACCGTTCAGCTTGCCTGCCGCATCGTAGAGCAGTTGCTTGAATGGATCGCTCCGGTATGGACCCGAAATCCGGGCGAGGCTCCAGCGGGGCCGACGTGCTATACCGGAGCGCCAGGATTCAAGAACCGCCAGCGCGGACGTTATCGCTCCAGTCCCCTGCTCCTGCAAATAGCGGCGGCTGAGGTCCAGGCTGGCCATAATCGGATAAGAGGGGCTGGAGCTTTGCAGCATCCCTAATATGCGGCGTAAAATCTCACGAGAGACACGCTGCCCTTGTACGTGCAGCATCGAGCCCATCGTGAGCGCCGTCAGCATCTTATGCGTCGACTGCACGACAGCATCAGCTCCGCAAGACAAAGCCGAGCCCGGAAGCTCAGGATGGAAGCCGTAATGGGCCCCATGCGCTTCGTCCACCAGCAAACATTTATGCCGGGCATGCAGCAGCTCCGCGATCGACTCAAGATCCGGTCCTATCCCGTAATAGCTTGGACAGGTGAGCAGGAGACCTTTGGCCTGCGGATAGAGCCTCAGCGCCTCCTCAACGTCTTCTAGGGCTATTCCTCCCCGTAGTCCGGTCCTCTCATCTATCCGCGGATGTACAAACACCGCATGAGCCCCTGCCAGCATCAGGCCATGAATGACGGATTTATGCGCATCTCGCTGTACGAGGAGCAAATCGCCCGGCCGGCAGACGGC
Source organism: Paenibacillus sp. cl123 (assembly GCF_900101595.1). Taxonomy (GTDB): domain Bacteria; phylum Bacillota; class Bacilli; order Paenibacillales; family NBRC-103111; genus Paenibacillus_G. Next base: position 1,864 of record NZ_FMYY01000032.1, on the reverse strand, counting down.
CGCGATCATCGCCTGATTGCCCACCGTGCTTCCATTGACCAGGAAGAAGGTCTCCTCCGCCCCGAAGCAGTCTGCTGCGAGCTGCTGAGCTTCATGGATCGCCTCCTCGGGATGGTGCAGATCATCCAGCCCGCGTAGCTCCGTAACATCCAGCGGCAGCAGGCCCTGGTAATAGGAAGCGCCCGGGCCGAAAGCCTCGGGCCGTGCTTTATGTCCAGGCACATGGAAGCGTCCTACCGTCTGACTCTGATAGGCTGCGATCGCTTCGAATAAAGGCGCGCGTTCCGACCATGGTCGCATCCCAATGTCCTCATTTCTTATTTTGAATCATAGCTATGTTCGGCTAGCAGTATTGTACCAAACTAAAAACCCCTCTTCCATCCCTTCCGGGGATAAAGAGGAGTTTAAGTCGAAGTTTTGGACTAGGCATTTTTCTTATATAAGATTTTCTTCATCTGATGTATAAAAAAAGGATACTTGCTGTCGCTGACATCCGTCCTCACCATTTCCTTCTCACAATCCTCGCAGATAAATTCGGATATGATCATGATGCCATTTTCTTTCTGCTGTCCGCAAATCATACAAGAAGGAGTCCATTCATTCTGCAGCGCTTCGCCCATGCAGCGTCACCTCGAATCTTCTTTTCTATCAGTATGTCCGATTCTCTCAAAGAATAAACATCTTTAAACTATTTTTATGTCGGGAAAGCTAATCCGGTGCACAATATCTTCATATTTCCGAGTGGACAGCCGATATAGAGGTGTAGTCCAATTAATGAACATTAGGTGAACGAGACATGACCATGCCCCCCGCTGAACGAACTTTATCCAAAAATTCAACCATTTACAACTACCGCCTGTTAAGACGGATCCATCACAAGCCGCTGCATCATTATGCGTATTGGCTGCTGACCGTATTGGCCTGGATCTGCGCCCTGCTGCTGCTCGATCCGTTGCCATTCGGCCTTGTCCTGTTCGGAATTCCTATTCTGCATATGATCTTCCTGCGGCTGCTTCTCCAGACCAAGGAAGGCTATACCCCCCGTTCCTGGCACTGGTCCTTTCGGATGCCATGGTTCGGCTACGCTCCCGCCGGCTATATCTCCCTCTCCAAGGTAGGCCGCATGCATAACCAACTGCTCGGTGTGGGGCTGCTTATACTTGCCTGCCTTTATCCTTGGATCGAGCTGTACACGCTGCTATTCGCTGCATTTTTGCATATCTGGCTCTTGCTTCCCCGCTTCACTATCTTGCTGCTGCTCCGTAAACATAAAGCAACCGGCCTTCTGAAAATCAACGAGCGAGATTCTTCCTGCTATGCCCAATAAGCGGGAAGGGTTTCGCTCTTCCTCGTGATTTATCGGGAAATTATCTCCCGATAAATCAAATACCCTTGAATCAACATGATGTTGGCTCAAGGGTATCGTATTCCCTGAAAACTGGATACGAAACATTGCTCTGCTGAATTTGTCATTTTAGCTTTTGGGGCCCCCGCAAAGTACCAGGAATACGCTTCGTCAGCCTACTCTTCACTTTGTGGGGTATAGCCCATGCTTACGAAGTGGTTTACTCCGTAAACCTGTAGGATAAGCCCTCGACCGATTAGTATTCGTCAGCTCCACACGTTGCCGCGCTTCCACCCCGAACCTATCTACCTCGTCGTCTACAAGGGGTCTTACTTACTGGGAAATCTCATCTTGAGGGGGGCTTCACGCTTAGATGCTTTCAGCGCTTATCCCTGCCGTACTTGGCTATCCAGCCGTGCCTCTGGCGAGACAACTGGTACACCAGCGGTACGTCCATCCCGGTCCTCTCGTACTAAGGACAGCTCCTCTCAAATTTCCTGCGCCCGCGACAGATAGGGA
>NZ_FMYY01000030.1 GCF_900101595.1 Paenibacillus sp. cl123 | reverse complement strand
TCTTCACCGGATGTGAGGACGCATACCACAATGGTCTCTTGATGGACGTCCATTCCGGCGCACCGCGAATACAATACTTCCATGTCACCATCTCCAACCTAAATTCCATGGTGAGGATGAACTCGAGCTTAACCATTTTTCTGTTCGCAGTTCTCCAAACGGGCATTCGGAGCTAGCAAGGAGTTGTACACAGAGTTCGATCCTTACAGTTTTCGCACAGGGGTAAACCACCATTAACCGTAGCGTAGTGTTCACCATGGTATTAAAAGTATGGGATGGCATAACCTGCGATAAACGCACGCTGCTCATTTTCATGCTGGAGTTGTGCCTTGAAAGACATGTTTGTTTTCGTATAAATGCGTGCCTTTTCTTACGGATAGATAATAACTTGCACGATTTTTCGAACAAAAATCTGCGTAATATCGCCATTGGAACTATCCGGATTCGGGTTTCCGTTAGCCGGCTGCTCTCCTCTCCCGATATTCCGGCCGGTACCACATCGCCACCGCAGCGAAAACGGCCGCGCAGCCAACATACGCGAACACAAGACCGAAAGGCTCGCCGGCGATACCGTAAACAAGCGTCGGCCCGACGGCCGCGCCCAGATCGGTTGCTACCGTATAAGCCGTGATGACCGGTACGACGGCAGTCGCCCGGGCGGCGTCGGCTGCCATCGCATCCATAATCGTGCCTAGCAGGGTGCTGGTCGCCATGACGAAGATGACGATCGCAAGCCATACCCCGAGCGGAAGCTCCCACGGCAGGAACGCATACCCTGCGGCCGACCCGGCCAGCGAGAGCATATACAGGGGCAGCCTGCCTTGGGGGCCGTCGCTTAGCCGGCCGGACCAGCCGGCGAGAAACGGCTCCCAGGCGCACCGAAGAGCCGTTAGCGCCCCGCCCAGCACCGTGCTGCTGATGACCACTTGGAAGAGGAGCTCACGCCCGGCATAGTGAGTGTCGATCATGTAGCTTAACGTGGCGCCGAAGACGGCTTGGAGCACCGCAATCGCCAGGCCGCTCACTACGATCTTACGCACCGGGAGCGTCCACATCGTCCCTTTGAGGCTTGCTGCGCGGGCCGGTTGCTCACGTGCGGAAGCGCTTTTCCCCCGGAGGGCCCAAAGGACGAGCGGAATGCCGAGCAGCGCCCAAGCGCCAAACTGCAGCGCAACCGGCTGAAGGCCGAGCTTGGGCACGAGCAGGCCGCCGAACAAAACGCCGACCAAGGTCCCGAGCCGCCACACGCCGTTGTACCTGCCCATGAGCCTGCCGCGGTTCGAATCATCCGAGCAGGCGATGACCGCCAAGTAACCGCCCATCCGCATGAACGACCAGGCGATTCCCCAGACGGCCCGGAGGATCAGCCAGGCGGCGAAGCCTTTCCAGATCCCGTAGCCGGCAGTCGTCGCCGCCCCCAATGCGGCTGCAATAATCAGTCCCGTTCGCAGCGACATGCGCCGGTACAGCCAACTGACCAGCGGATTCAGCGGCAGCCGCACGAATCGGTTGGCAGCCAGAAGCACGCCGACCTGCCATAAGGCATCCAGTCCCGCCTCTTTCCAATAAACAGGCAGCACGACATACAGCATGGAGTCGCCGAACAAAGCGAGCGCGGTGACGACGCCAACAAGCGTGATCGTCCTTTCTCCCTCCGTCTTTCCGCCGGTACTCACGGCAGTTCCACGATCAACCCGTCGTACGCGACATAAATGCCCGCAGGCGCAAATATCCGCTCCAGCTCATCGTGAAGAAGACCGCAATTATGGGTGAAATGGGTAACGAACAGCTGCGAGCCGGCATGGATAATGCCTTGCTCCCGCCACACGCGCTGCACCTCCAGCACCGTCTCGATGCCCATATGATTCGGATTCTGTTTGTTCCCCGTATAACCGCAGGTACAGTCCAATATCGCGAGATCGATTTGTTTACCCTGCAGCCAGGCCCATGTTTCGTCCGGAAACCAGCCTGTATCGTTGCCGTAGAATAACTTTTTTCCCTCTTTCTCTATGTAAAAAAGCAGACAATTTTCCATACGGTCGTGATCCGCAGGAAGCGGCGTCACGCGCGTGCCGCCTTCCAGGACGATCTCCCGGAACGGACGCAGCACATGAAAGGCATACCCGTCGCCCCCGTCCGGAGCCAAGCCCAGACGGCTCTGATAAATCGCCGAATCGTTGCCGTATATATGCAGCGGATAAGCAAGCCCATGCGCGTAGCCTTCGATCCGGCTGTACAGCTCCAGCGGCACGAAGTGATCGTAATGCGTATGTGTGAAGAGCACATGCCGGATCGCGCCGAGGTCGATCCCATCTCGTATCGCCTGCATGTTAGCGTCGCCGCTGTGATCGACCTTGATCTCGTCGTCGATAATGACGGAGCTTCTCGTCCGGATGTTTTTGCCGCCCAGCTGCCTGGCCTCCAGACAGGCGCGGCAGCGGCAGAACGGGTTCGGAAACCCTTCTGCCGCTGCTGTCCCCAGAAAATGAATCTTCATGCCAATCCCTCGCTTTCTTCATTAGCCCTTGGCGGGCCTGCCATTTGACCGCCCTTCTCTTATCGTCAATTTACCTCAAAGACGGTACCTCTGTATAGAAGCATTTTTAGACCCGGCAGCTTTGTGAAGAAAACCGGCCTCTTAAATTTACAATGGATAAGTAGTCAAACCAATTGACTATATCTTCGTTTTGCTCTACAATAAAAACAAGTCAATTAAATTGACCAATTACAAGGAGGTTATACTATGCAAAATGAACCCAATGTGACCATCGTCCGGGATTTTATCCAAAAGTTCTGGAATGAAGCCGACTCGAGCTGCCTCAATCAGTTTCTGGCGGAAGATTATGTCGATCATGCCTATGTCCCGAACGACATGGCCGGGCTTACCAATATGGCCCGCGTCCTGCACACGGCATTTCCGGATCAAGTTTCCTCGGAGGAAAGCATCGTCTCTCAAGGAGACCGCGTCGTCGTGAGATTAAAGCTGCGCGGGACGCATACCGGCAACTTCCGAGGGACTGAAGCTACGCATCAATCGGTGGATGTCAACCTCTACCGAGAGTACCGGCTGGCCCATGGCAAAATTGCCGAGCACTGGGCTCTGTTCGATACGGCTTCGCTGCTGCGCCAGATCGGGGCTGAGCTTCACGAGCAGCCGGCCTGCCAGATTCCTAGACCATAACGATTACCTTCAGGCTGCCAGAAAAGGCGGCCTTAGTTATTTATAAAAACCATGTTAAACTAATAAGGATAACCGTCAGGAGGAGAGCCAAGGAGGAATAACGGATGGCCAAAGAAGGAGCCGGGTATGAACTAACCATGCTGTTTGCGGCCGTATTCCGGCTGGCAGTCGATGAACTGCATACGGAACTCGCGAAGTTAGGGTTTGACAATGTCAGGCCGTCTCACGGATTTATATTTCAGAAGCTGTCTTGGGGCGGAGCAACCGGCAATGAAATAGCGGAGCATCTGGGCATTACCAAGCAGGCGGCGAGCGTGATCATCGATCAGCTCGAGGCCAACGGGTATGTCGCCAGAGCCCCTCATCCCACTGACCGCAGGGGAAAACTGGTCGTTTTAACCGATCGGGGCTGGCAGTGCATTCGCGCGACAGAAACCATTTTCACATCGATTGAGGCGCGCTGGCATGAGGCTCTTCCCGGTGAAGAGATGGAGAAGCTTCGTTTATCTATGCGCACTTTGGCCGGTACATTCCCGGAATCCAAACTGTCTCCATTCCGGCCGGTGTGGTGATAGGCGGGGATCGGGAGAGCAGCGGGGCTCAAGAGAAACCGGCAATGACGGCTTCTTCTTCTCCACGAGCGCTGACACGCTTGCCGGGCGGGACAAATGTACCATGGTGGATGCAACGACGGCCGGCAGGGCAATGGAAATATCCTTGCATGCTTCAAGCCGCATGCGGCCGGCTTTACGACGAGGAAAAGCCGGTGTCCGCATGGACGCCCCTTTCCCGGTGACGGCAGCTGTATTTTGCTTCATTCAATATTGCGAATCCGCCATCGCCCCCCGTCGCCCATTTGCTCATCTTCATCCTCATTGCTATCATGGTGAAGCGCAGCTCCCTTCCATTTTTCCATTCGTAGGTTGGTGAACCCAACAAAAAAAGACGCAAGAAGCCAGTCAAAATCGTGTACCCCGTACAATTAGCAAGCTGGCCAGCCGTGTATGCTTTTGGGTTTTCTCATCGTCTCCACCTGTCCGCAATATGAAATTGGATGCTACCAGAAACGCTGGTCTCCTATCGATACATAATCCGCGCCGCTCGCGAGCGCCGTCCGTATTTCTTCCCCGGTGCGAATCAGTCCCTCGATAATCAAGGGCCGCGCGACTCTTCCCTTCAATTCCCGACTCACCCGGGGCATCAATTCTGGCATCGTTTCCACCTCATCGGGCTTTACTTGTCCGATAATTTTGACGTCCGTGTCGATCGCCGCCGTATCGAAGGCGAATATGCGCTGAATCGAGCAAGCTCCGGCCTGGCGGGCTGCCGCTGAAACGGCCTTCAGGCTCTGTAACGCTACATTATGTATAGTAATATGTACCTAAATTTTTTCCCAATCGTTCGGGATAACTTTCCCGATCCTCTGGGATTCCCGACTTGATATACTGAATGGTGTCTTGCACGGTAGATGCCCGGAATAAAGTTAGGATGTTGTCAGATACGTAACGTATCGGTGGAAGTTCGAAATAGGAGGTTGGAGGAGATGCTTCAGATGAGGATCGGACGAATGAAACGCTGGTATCGAAAGGCGGCGAGCAGTCTGATTGCCGTCGCTTTGGCGATGGGCAGCCTATCGCCTGCCGTTTATGCGGAAGATAGGACGCCCGCCGTAGATTGGCTTGATATCGGCGGAATTCCAGGCTTGGATATCATGCCGGGCGCAGCGGTAACGCAAGCGGTTTATCCGCGGATGACGGCGGCGCTCCCTGCGCCGGTTATCGCGCCTGTGCCGGAGATTATCAACCAGGAAAAGCTGGAGATAACCGGCACGGCGGAAGCGGGCTCGGAAGTGACTGTTTTTGCTTCCAGGGATGGCCGAACGCCAACCGAAGAAGGGAAAGATTTGGCCGAGGATGGCAGCTTTCGCGTGGAAGTTACACTGTCCGCGGATGGCGTTTACCGCCTAACAGCAGTTGCCGCGCTTAACGGACAAATCAGCGGCGAGTCCGCAGCCGTACAGGTCAGGCTAGACACGACGGCTCCCCCGGAGCCGGTCTTCGGCGAATGGTTAACGATCGGCACAGAGCAGGTCAAACTTAGCTGGACTCCGGGAGACAGCGCAATCGATACGGTGAAATACAAGGTGGAACGGGACGGCAAGCTGCTCGGCGACGTGACGGATACGGAGTTTACCGAAAATCATATCCCTGAACTTAGCGCGTTGGTCTACCGCGTATCCGCACAGGATGCCGCAGGCAATATTTCCAATCCATTAGAAATTATGGCGGGAACGGCGCATCATTCGCTGCTTCATGTAAACAGCAACCCTGAAGGGCTTGCAGGCAACGGGCATTCGACCGAAATTGCCGTCAGCGGAGATGGAACAAAGGCGTTGTTCAGCTCCAAGGCGACGAACCTGATTCCCGGGGCGGGCAACAACCAAGCCGGCGCTCTGTATACCCGGGATTTGAAGACCGGGGAATTGAGCCTGATACCGTTCCCGGCCGGTGTGGAAGAGATGGGTTCCCCGGTTATCAACGAGAACGGAACAGCGGCTGCTTTTTGGGCCATGGTGAACGGCAACTCGGAGATCTTATTCCATAGGGCAGGTGCGTCCGAGGCGCAAAAAATACCGACGGCTGACGGGCAGCCGCCCAATCAGTTCATAGGCATACCGTCGATAAGCGCCGATGGCGAGCGGATTGTATTCGCATCGGAAGCATCGAATTGGACGGAAGGCGAACCGGCGGACAGCACGACCGATATTTACATGTATCAGCGCAGCAGCAACCAAGTCACCCGTATACCGCTGCCGGATGAGGTGTATGAAGGCCCGATCGAGCATCCGGTCGTGTCCGGCGACGGCAGGTTCATCCTGTTTAATTCCGGGTGCGGCGAATGCTCCAACCGGAAGATGTACCTGCACGAAATCGCAAAGCCGGGCACAGTCACCCTGATCGGGGAAGGCGGCTTCGATAAGAGTATCAGCCATGATGGACGTTATATCGTTTATGATAAGGACGACGGTATTTATTTGTATGACAGCGAAGCTGTCGGGGAAACGAAGAGCCGGAGGATAGCGGAGGATACGCCGGGAGTGATGGACTACAGTCAGCCGAAAATCAGCGGCAACGGGCGATACGTTATCGTCTCCTCCTACGAACCCCAGAGTCCGTGGGGATTCCAACGGCAGCATCTGAACATTATCGATATGACGAGTGCTGATTTACAGCCGAAGCTTATCAGCAATCCCGCGGTAGATGCCTGGAGCGCGTCCATCAGCAAAAATGGCGATAAGGTAGGCTACTCAGCGATGTATACGAGCGGTTATGACGAAAATGGGGATGATCTGCTCAGCACCTTTATCGTCTGCCCGAACAAGTGCGACGCTGCGCCTCCGGGGGGTAAGCCGATTCAGAGCGTGACGTGGAATGCCGACATGGCAGGCCGCGCCCAAGTCAAGCTCGGCGGAAGCATCCGGATAACCGTGAATGGAACGGCCCAGCGAAAGGCGGCTGCCGTCCTTGTCTACCGGCAAGGGGATACAGAGAAGTCGTCGACATTGGAGCTCGTCGAAAGCACAGCCGTTCCCGGCCAATATACGGGTGAGTTTGCGGTGTCGGAAGGCATGACCTCCATCCAGTCGATCATCGGTCAAGTGGCCGACGGCGCAGGAACGATGGTTTCGTTACCGGGGAGCGGACTTCCGGCTACCGTGTCGGGCGCCCTGCAGGTCGATATTTCCAACCTGTTGAACCCTGACCAAACTGTCAACGAAGAAGTAAAAGCCGCGATTGCCGGAAGCCGGCTTGTTGCATGGAGCGCATCCAAAAAAACAGGCGCTCAGGCTTCCTACAGGGACAATGCTCCTTTTGCTATGGCACTTACGGATGCCGACGATTATAGGCTTACGCTGCTTACCGCAGACGGCACTATGCTGGCCGAACATTTCCCTGTCGCAATCAGCAAAGGACGGACAGCGTCCGATTCCGTCAGAGCGTTAATTCCATCGACCGTCGTGATCAGCATGACCGCAGCTGAGAACGGGCAGAAGCTTGAGCGTGTACCGGTCACCGTGTATAACGAGGATCGGTCGGCTGTACTTGCGGTCGGAGCCACGGATGGCAAAGGAGAAGTCCGTCTCGCAGCCGGCTTTGTCGGAGATAAAGTAATCATCCAGGCGGATGTGCCGCGCCCATACACGCCGCTGGGGACATCGGCGCTTACCTTAGACAGCAGGGAGATGCAGCTTCCTCTCTCGGCGGATATCCAATACGGCACGGTGCTCGGGCAAGCGAAGAACCTTAATGGCGAGCCGCTGGGCGGCGTGAACGTGTCGATCCGTCAGGATGGCCGGCTGCTCACTGCCGTCACAGATGACGCTGGCACGTATACCATGCAAGTGCCGGCAGGCGATATTCTTATCGAAGCTATTCGCGAAGCCAGCGGCGAGGATAAGATCCGTACGAGAAAACCGGCGGCCGCAAAAGTTGAGGCGGGCAAAGCACTCCGGCACGATCTCACCCTGCACAAAGAAGCGACGGCGACTATTCATTTGAAGCTGTACACCAAGCAAGTCGGCGGCAGCTCCATAGAGCGCACCCTGGATATTCCGACGATGCGTGTCCTTAGGCCCAGCGTCAAGACTAGCACCGGCAGCTCTCAGGCATTCACGGCGTTTGAAAACGGTTTGACCACGAAAGCGCTGGAAGGCGAGAACTACGAAGTCTGTGTGAAAGATTCGCTAGGACAGATGGGCAGTACGTGCAGAACCGTTACGATCGATGCCCAGATGCAAGCAACGGCGACATTAAATCTTGAAGAACAGGTCGCGTTGAAAGGCAGGCTGCATATTGCCGATCCGGGTGTATGGACGATATATGCGGGATTTTCGGACCCTGCTTCGCGAACCTCGGCTTCCTACACGCTTCAAGAAGGCAGCTTTCATATCAGCTTGCCGAAGGATGGCAGCTATCAGGCTACTTTCCTGGCGCAAAACGGCTCCGGTCAGGCTCGCAAAGGGGTCAAAAGCTTTACGGCTCTGAAGGGAGAGCTGATCGAGCTTGGCGACATTGAGTTGAAGCCGGAAGGGGACATCTATTTCCGGGATGCGGCGGCAAACCTGCTTGAGGCCATGGACAGTCCGGTTGCAGAGGGCAGCCGCGTTACAATGCGGGGCAGCTACCGGAACGGCTCGCAGGTAAACCTGCTCTCTCCCGCGCTGCTGATTCGCATTCCGCAAGGAACCACGCTCGTCCAAGGCAGCGTGATGCTGGGCGGAATTCCGGTGCCCGAAGCGCAAATAACCGCGGTATCGGCCGCTCTGGTCAAGGTTTCTCTTATGAAGGATTTGAATGCACAAGAAAGCGGAACGATGACCTATCAGTTGCAGGTGGACCAAGTGGAAGCGGATTTGCTGCCGGCAGAGCTAAGCATGTCGTTCGTGAAACCCGAGTCGGGCGAAGCGACCCAGGAGCAGATTGCGAGCACGCTGATCCCGACAACGCAGGTCAGCATCAACGCGCCTTCCAAGTTCAAAAAATCGACCGAATCGGGCGAATCCGTCATTACGGTTAGCGGCCGCGCGGTCCCGGGCAGCCAGGTACAGATCTTTGACGGTCCGCATCTTGCAGGCGTGACCACCGCTTCGCAGGGCGGCTACTGGAATCAGACGGTGACCTTGCTCCCTGACCGGGCGGAAGGGCGGCTCCACGCCGTATCGGCTGTGGCTGTCAAGGATTCGAAAGAGTGGCGCTCCAAACAGTTGTTCACGGAAGTGGTGGACGATAATGAGCCTGTAGCGATGGACCTGACGATGTTCACCAACGGATACCGGCTGGATTCGAAGCTATCGGAAGGCGTGCTTCGCTTTCCTTTATCCGTAAACCCGCAGAAGCCCATTTCGTTCTCGCTCTTATTCCGTCATCCGGACCGGGTACAGAATGTGACCATCGGACTGGCGGGAGAAAAGATACCCTTGACCTACAACCGTCTTACCGAGCGGTTCGAAGGCATCAAATCAACGCCGCAGCAAAATTTGGGACCTGTTTCCTTGAACTATGAGGTGGTGCCGGAGCCGTTTACAGCGGTGGTAAATGAAGACGAGATCCGGAAGTCCATGCCTCCGGCCATCCGCGATTTGCAGAGTGAAGTGCTGCCTCCGGAGCAGACGGCGCTCGAAGCTGCGGAAGCGGAGCCGGCAGACCGCGTCTATTTGAATAAGGTTGTCTTAACGAGCAAAAACTCGCCGGATGAAAAAATGGAGACGCGCTTTTTTTACCGGACTTTGCCGGATAATTATCAGCCCGGCAAGCCGGTGCAGCAAAGCGGCCAGCCCATCTACGATCCCAAGTTTTCTTACAGCCTGCAAACGAAGACGATACAGACGAGTGTCGTCGTGCCGGCGAGTCAAGCTAAGACATTTATTCAAAGCTTGAACGGCGATGTTGCCGGCCTTGGAATCAACCCTTATATCGAAATCGGCTCAAACATTCGTTATGAGATGAAAACGCCCGGCTCCCCAAGCGCGCTTGGACTCGCTTCGGCTATCTATGCGGGATATGATTATCAGCAAAAAATGAATCAGCTGAACGACTTGATGGATCAAGTGAACGACAGCGGCTGCATGTCGCCAAGCTCGGTGCAGCATTATTACAAAGAGCTGGAAAGCTTGTCCGAACGGCTTTTTGCAAACCTGCTGGCCAAATACGCCATGCAGATTACAGCCATGAACCTCGCGGCAATCGGCGTCGGCATACCTGCAGGGCTTGGCATCGTCGCGGCCTCCCTGGCCATCAATTATGCGCTGAACAGCGCTTGGACCGACGACCTGTCCGCCTTGCAGCAGCAGTTCTCCGCTCAGCAGAACGGGGACGACTGCGAAGACGAGGAGGAAGAAAAGGACCCTCGCAAACCGAAGGATCCCCGGAAGCCGGATGACGACGACAAGGACATCGCTGATCCGTATTGGATCTACGATCCGAGCGGATACGCCTTTGAAGCGGTGGAATCGAACCGATTGGCTGGCGTCACGACAACAGCGATATACCTCGACCCGGCTGATCAGCGATGGAAAACATGGGATGCGACAATCTACGGCCAGCGCAATCCGCTCCTGACGAACGCCGAGGGACGGTATGCCTGGGATGTTCCCGAAGGCAAATGGCAGGTGCTGTTTGAAAAGGAAGGCTACGAGCCGGCACGAAGCGCTGTGCTTGAAGTGCTGCCTCCTCACTTCGATGTCAATGTCGGATTAGTTTCCAAAGCCGCCCCGGCCGTAACAGCCGTCCTGCCTGAACCGGCAGGCGAAGGAGTGCGGGTTTTCTTCAGCAAGTATATGGTGCCGGCTACGGTCACGCCGGACGTGATCCGGCTGACGGACTCGGCCGCGGCAGCCGAAATTCCGCTGACTGTAGAGGCGGTTCAGCCTGAAAACAGCCCGAGCGGCCAGCCGCTGGCTAAACAGTTCCGCATCGTGCCGGCCGTGCCGCTGAAGGATGGGCAAACTTATCAGCTGTACATCGACGCCATGGTTCAAAGCTACGCGGAGGTGCCGATGACCGGCAGCTATGACCAGTCGTTTACAGCTGCTGTCTCCCCCGTTGAAGAAGCGGTCAAGGCTGACAGTGTACATGTGATTGCCGGAACGAATGCTCTTACCGTACGCTGGGAAGAGCTGACCGATAAGCGTTACGACCAATTCAAAGTGATCTGGAAGGCGAGCGGCGGAGCCGAAACGCTGCATGAAGAAACGGTGGCTAAAGGAATCGGCTTCAGCACGGCCACAGGACTTGCGCATGGAACGTCTTACGAAGTGAGCATCCAAACGGTTGACCTGGACGGAAGAGCCTCAGAGGGAGTGCGGAGCGGGGGCAATACCCAGGCGGTAACTCCTCCGGCAGAAAATGCGAATCCCGGGCAGGTCACGGATGTTAGGCTCCAAGCGGAGAACGGCGGGCTGACGCTGACCTGGAAGGACCCCGCTGACGCCGACCTGAGAGGCATCCGAGTCGTGTTGAAGAAGCCGGGTCAGTCCGCAGCTGACGCCCCGGTCGAGATTGCCAAGGGCGTACAGCGGCACCGCTTCGAACATATAAGCTCGCCAGGCAGCTATGAAGCGCAGCTGGAGGCGGTGGATTTGGCCGGCAAGCGCTCAACCGCCGTGAAGACGACCGTGGCAATCGGCGGCCCGGGCGGGGGACCGGGTAACCCGTCTGGCGGTGGCTCCGGAGACGGCGGCTCAGGCGGTGGCAGTGGCGGCGGAACCCCTGAACAGCCGCAGGTGCCAGCCTCCAAGGATGAAGCAGTATTCAAAATCGCCGGGGATACCAAGCGGTTCGCAGCCTTTGACGGCATGCTTTCCTTCCGGCTTCCAGCCGGCGCGCTCGCGGCGGGCAGCGAAGTAAAGGTAACCCGGACGCAGACGCCGCCCGTTACGGTTCCGGTATCGCACCTGGCATACTCCAGCTATGTGACGATATCATCGGAAGCGCAATTGTCCCAGCCGATACAGCTTGTATGGAAGCTGCCGGCGGCGCACGGCCAAGACCCCCGCAAGCTTGCGGTGTATCGACTTGACCGGACGGCCCCGGAAGGCTGGACGTATGTCGGCGGCTTCGCCAACAAGGGGCAGAACCTGCTTCAGGTGAAGCTTAGCGGCTGGGGAACCTACGCCGTGATGGCTTACGACAAGCCGTTCTCCGATGTAACCGGCCATTGGAGCGAGAGCGAGGTCGGTGTCTTGATCAGCCGTCATCTGACCGATGGTGTTGATGAGGAACGCTACTTGCCGGATGCGCCGGTAACCAGGGCGCAGGTCGCCAAGCTGGTGACCGACTTGCTGGAGCAAGAAGGACGTTTGCCGGCGCCGACCGGCGAAGCTATTACGTTCCGGGACGTTCCGGCCTCCGCCTGGTATGCCCAAGCGGTGCAAGAGGCCGCTGCCCGTGGGCTTGTGCAAGGCGCGGACGGGGAATTCCGGCCGGAGGCGCCGATCTCCCGAGAGGAGCTGGCCGTTATCCTGCAGCGTGTACTGAGGGAGAAAGCATCGGCCTCACCTGCTGAGCTGCTGCAAAAGTTCGACGATGCCGCTGCCGTATCCGTCTGGAGCGCCGAAGCGATGAGCCTGATGGTGCGGGAAGGCATTCTGAACGGCGTGACGGACAACATGCTCGCTCCGAAGGACACGACGACCCGGGCGCAGACGGCCGTCATCCTCGTGCGGCTGCTGGAGCGGTGGAATACGGCGGTCGATATCGACGCATCATAGCCATAGCAAAACCCAGTCATACGCGGTCCATACCGTGTTTGACTGGGTTTTATTTTGACATTTGGCGATGTGAAAACATAACGGAAATAGGACACAAACAGCATAAACATGGTAAAATAATACAGGAATTATTATGAAAATATGGGAGGCTGCCCGATGAGCCAGGAAACTAAGTCAATACTCGAAAAAAACATTCAATTCGTATTTGTACCTGTAAAAAATATGGGAAGAGCAGTCAAGTTCTACAGCGATATATTGGGATTAGACTTAAAGCCTGAACCGTATGGAAGCCTCTATAATATGGACATGAATTCTCCCAATATTGTACTCGACAGTAACCTGGAGGAAGGCTTCGAGCCCTGTAAACACCCCTTATTTTCATTTAAGGCTAACAATCTAGATGATGCGCGTGCCTTGGTGATCCATGCAGGAGGCCATGCAAGAGACATAGTCTCCTTTGGGGATATCTCTTTTTTTGTTTTTGATGATTTGGATGGAAACCGAATCATGGTTGTGGACAATTAATAGATTCGTTTATTTGACGAACACGACATTTTGCTCGCGCAGCCCTTCATGCAAAGCTTGCACCGGGACGCCTCTGACGTCGCATGCTTCGTCTATAGCCAGAGCGGCGGCTATGCCGGCCGCTTGGCCGAGCGCATAGCAGGTCGGCTGCACGCGCATCGAGGACATCGCCACATGCGTAGCCGAGATGGAGCGGCCGGCTACGAGCAGATTGTCCAGCTCTCCGGATACCATGCAGCGATACGGAATATCATACCCGCTCACTTTGCGCTCGTCGGTCGTCTTTTTGCCGTCCGGGCTGTGAATGTCGATCTCGTAATTCGTCTGGGCCACGACATCCTCGAACCGCCGGCCTCCGACTACATCCTGCTCCGTCAACGTATAAAGGCCGCGAATCTGATTCGTCTCCCGGACGCCGATCTGGTTCGCAACATGCGACAGCACATACGTCTCGAAGCCGTTGCGCTGTAAATAATTAACGACCGAAAACACTTGCCGCAGCGACTCCGTCTCGGCATAATTAACGTCGTCAATTTTGGCCCCGTTCCCCTTCACCCGCGTCATATTTACCAGCAGCGTCCCCTCCTGATTGCGCTCCCAGAACAAGTGACGGCCTTGCGGCAGATCTTCCTTGCTCTCGTAGTAATAACAGCCCTCCGGCAAAATCGGCGTCACCGGCTTCCCGGTGTTTTGCATCATAAACATAAGCGTCATAGGCTGCGTCAGCCCGTCTTCATCCCGGCCGGATGTATAGGGGACGCCGGCATCGATCGCGACTCGGGCGTCTCCCGTACAATCGATGAATTGCCGGCCTTCGAAAGCGACCAGACCTTGTCTGGTGGACGCAATCACCGCTTTCAGCCGGCTTCCTTCCCGGATGGCGCCGACGAATTCCGCATGATAGATGACCTGGACGCCTTCCTTCTTCATCTTCTCGTTCAAATAATGGCGCAGGATAAACGGAGAATACTGCGGAGCGATCGACTGATCGTGCTGCTCCGGCAAATACTCCCTCAGCACTTCGGCGATCAGCTCCCGATAGATGCCCGTAACGTTGCCGATCGGCATAAATATACTGACATTGCCAAGCGTCCCCATCCCGCCCAGCTGCGCGGATTTCTCCAAAACGATGACTTGCTTCCCCCGTCTCGCGGCGCTGATCGCGGCCGCTGTGCCCGCAGGACCTCCGCCTATTACAATCACGTCCGCCGAGGCAAAAGGCTGGACTTGCTTCCTTAGTTCGTAAGTCGTATGCTCGCTCATCGCTACCCGCTCCTTTATATAAGTTCAAGGTGGATTCCTCTCTTTAATATAGAGGGCGGCGCTAGGAGAAACCATGTCAAAATGCATTCCGTTTGTATCAAAACGTCTTTTCCTTCCGGACTCTTGCCCGGCTGGGCGGGTCGCCGTAACGCTGCTTGAACATCTTGGAGAAATGGTGCACGCTGGAAAAACCGCAGCTGTCCGCAATCTCTTGAAGCGGCATGGCTGTGCCTCGCAGTAAATCCAAAGCGGACTCCAGCCGCAGCCGAAGCAAATACTGGTGCGGCGCCACGCCGAATTGCGTGCGAAACAGCGCAGAAAAATAAGAGCGGGACATGTACGCTTTACGGGCCATTTCCTCTACAGTGATCGATTCAGCCAGCCTGTACTGCATGTAAGCCGGCACCCAGCTCAGATCCGTCAAGCTTTTCGGGTCATCCGTACCGGGCGGAGAGGAATCCGTTATGATTTCCATCAGCAGCTCCGCCGCATGCATGTGGGCCTGAAGCACATCCAATGCGGTTTTGCGGCTCCAAAGCTCGATCAGACGCTGCAGCGTGTCCCGCATCCGCTCCGGCTTCGATGGCATGTACAGGACAGGCACCTCCACGCCGGTAAAGGAGGAAAAGGGAGGCTGCAGCCGGCCCGCATACTTCGAGAGGTCTCCCTCAATCGTGATGAGCAGGGGCGTAAAAGCATCGCCCGGCGTTGGAAAAAGCTCGATATGCAGCGCCATCACACTG
Source organism: Paenibacillus sp. cl123 (assembly GCF_900101595.1). Lineage (GTDB taxonomy): Bacteria > Bacillota > Bacilli > Paenibacillales > NBRC-103111 > Paenibacillus_G. Next base: position 59,224 of record NZ_FMYY01000030.1, on the reverse strand, counting down.
ACGGAGGACTCCGATTCGATATGATGCGGGATGCCGGGCTGGATGAAGACGAACATATCGGGTTGAAGGCTATAAGTCATCGTGTCGAAGCTCAGCTTGATCTTCCCCTCCCGCACATACAGCAGCAAATAATCGCTGATGATCCGGCGAGGCGTCTTCCACGATTTGTAGTCCAAAATGTCCGCGTAACGAATGAACGGTCTTAGCTCATGCTCGAGGCGGAAGTCGGCAGGCATGGAAAGTTGCTCCTTCGGAAAAAGTGGTCGATATGTCCCCATTATAAACCGAAATCAAACGAAAGCGGTATGCCTCCCGCAGCCTGTCCCTTCGTCTCCTTGCCCAACAAAAGCCTGACCATTCGTCGCTCGCGGACCAACCGCTGTTCAGAGCACGGAGGGAATAAGGTATACTACGAATAGGAGAATACGCAGCTGATCTCCCGAGTCCATATTCATATGATGGAGGCCTCTACACATGCTGAATACTTCGTTCATACAAAAACTGCTGATCCGCTGCCCGATCCTGCAAGCGCCCATGGCCGGAGGCCCTGCCGGTCCCGAGCTCGCGGCCGCTGTCTCGAACGCCGGCGGTCTGGGCAATCTGGGCGCCGGCTATTTATCGCCCCAGCAGCTCAGCCAGGCGATCCGCGATGTCAGGCTGCGGACAGACCGTCCCTTTGGCGTCAACTTGTTTGTGCCCGAGCCGTTCGCCGAATCCGCGGAAGAAATCCGGCAGATGAAGGACCGACTTCAAGCTTATCGGGTCCAATTTGGGATTGCTTCGGCTCCCGCTCCTTCGAGCTATGCGGAATCGTTCGAAGAGCAGGTTCAAGCGGTACTGGACGAGCAGGTCCCGGTATGCAGCTTTACGTTCGGGATTCCGTCACAGGACGTCATTCAAGCCTTGAAGCGGCAAGGTACCGTCGTGATCGGTACGGCGACAACCGTCCAAGAAGCGCTTCAGCTGGAGGCGGCCGAAGTCGATGTGATCGTCGCCCAAGGGAGCGAGGCCGGCGGCCATCGAGGCTCCTTTCTGAACGACGGCGCGGAGCCCTTGATCGGTACGATGGCTCTTGTCCCGCAGATAGCGGACCAGGTGTCCTTGCCTATTATAGCCGCCGGAGGCATCATGGACGGGCGCGGACTTGCGGCAAGTCTGGCGCTCGGGGCATCCGCCGTCCAAATGGGGACCGCCTTCCTGGCCTGCCCGGAAAGCGGCGCCCATCCCGTCTACAAGCAGCGCATATTGTCCGCTCGCGAGGACGACACCGAGATTACAACCGTCTACTCGGGCAAGGCCGCGCGGGGGATCATCACGGATTTTATGAAGGATATGCGCGACTATTCCGGAACGATTCCTCCGTATCCGATACAGAATGCCTTGACCAGAGATATTCGCCAGGCGGCCGCCAAAGCGGGCGACCCCGAATATATGTCGCTGTGGGCGGGACAAGGTCTCCGGCTGGCAACCGGTCGAACAGCGGACGACATCGTCCGGCAGACTATGGAGCAAGCGGCCGCGCTGATGGCCCGCATGCCGTCTATGTAGCTGCGAACCGCGCTGGCTCCCATGACAGTCTGCCGCATCGAGATCGCCCCGAGCCGCATCATAGCAGCAGCAAGCCCCTACTGGCACATGTCCAGCAGGGGCTTGTTTCCGCCATGGGGAGCCCCCCGCACTCCGACTCCGACTCCGACTCCGACTCACTCGGCGGAGGGTCCGCGGGGCGTTGCGTCCGATCAGGTTTAGCTGCCGGTATACGTGACGGCATACACCTTGCCGTCGATGCCCCCGGCATAGATCGTCTTGTTATGCACCTCCGGCGTCGACCAGAGCACGCGCTCAGGGAAGCCGACGGCGTCGTACTTGAACTTCAAGCTGCCATTCGCCGGATCATAGCCGGTGATGCGGCCCCGTTCCGCGACATGGTAAAGGATGCCTCCGTCGTACACGAGGCCGCTGTCGATCTGGTACTCCTGCAGGTCGGAGTCCGTACCGCCTGCGCGCAGATCCTTCGTCCAGGCAAGGCTGCGCGTCGTCGCGTTGAACGCGTACAGCTGCCGGCCGCCGTGCGCGGGGTAAAAGACCAGCGTGCCGTCCGTCGCTCCGCCTCGCGCCGAGAAGTCGTTGCCGATCGAATCGGTCCACGTCACCGCGCCGGTCGCCGGATTCAGCGTACTGATATCCGTCGGCATCGGATTGATCGTCCACAGCTGACCTCCGGCATAGATCGGCTCGACGTCCCCGACGACGAACAACGACTCGTCGGTCGCCGCATTGCCTCTCCAGTACAAAGAGCCGTCGCTGACATTAAGGGCATACCAGACGTACGTGTCGCGCACATTGGCGTACAGCTTGCCGCCCTGGATCGTCGGCCGCTGCCGCATCAGGCCCTCCGTCAAATAGCGCCATTTCAGGGAGCCGTCGGACAAGTTGACGGCATAAATATATTTGTCGCCCGAGCCGAAGTATACTACTCCGCTGTCGACGACCGGGTTGGACATCACATTCCCGCCCGTCTCGTACGTCCACTTGACCGTGCCGGTCGAGGCGTACACCGCATGCAGCTTGTTGTCGCCTGAGCCGACCAGCACTACGTCGTCATCAGGCGCAGCCAGATCGGCGAAGGCCGGCGAGGACAAGATCGAGCCTCCCGTCGTATACGCCCAGCTTTGCGTGCCGGTTGCATCGTCGATCGCGTACAGCTTGCCGTCCTCCGAGCCGACGTACACCTTGCCGTTCGCATAAGTCGGCGGAGCCTGGATCAGCCCGCCGGTCTGGAACGTCCACTTGGGAACGACATTGCCGCCTGTCCCGGTCCACAGATATTCCTTGTACTTCTTCCAGACGCCGCCCTTCCCGTCCGTCATCTTCACGGCCACAAAATGCGAGCCGAACGGCAGCGCCGGCGACATGCCCGAGATGTTCACCGTGCCCGTCCACACATTGCCGCTTCCTTTCGTCAGCGTCGTCCACGAGCCGTAGTTGTCGACGTTCGCCTGCACCGAGGTGACGCCGTCCGGCGCGTCGGGAATCGAAACGCTGACCGTCACATTGCCGTTTGCCGCTGCGGTGGCGCTTGTAATCGTAACGGCCTGCTTCCGGACATTGTTCATCGGAGCGGTCAGGTACTGGCTGGATGAGCCGTTCGCAGCGTTGCGGCGGGTGATCGTCAGCTTGTTCGGGGAAATTTTGACCGTCGTATATTCCTGGTAGTCCTTGATCTGCCCGATATATACCCACGGCACGCCGTTTTCGATCTGATTGCCCCACCGGTGCAGATGGCCGCTCAGGTAGGCGACTACGTTGTAGTCCTCCACCAGATCGAGCAGCTCGGATTTGCCCGTCACGTTGTTCTGAATTTCAAACGGATGATGGGCGAAGAAGACGATCGGCATCCCCGCCGGAAGCGCCTGCAGATCCGTCTCAAGCCAGTCAAGCATCTTTCTCGAAAACTTTGCATCCAGCTCCAGCGTGACGGTCGAGTCGAGCAGCACAAAATGCACGCCGCCGTAATTGAACGAGGAGTACAGCTGTCCGATACGGTCGGCGAAATCGTTTTTGCCGTTGGAGTTCCACCAGCGCACGTCATGGTTGCCGGGCGTCGTATACAGCGTGCTGTCGAGCAGGGCCGAATCCGCCGCATATTGCGCATATTGGGCTTCCGTGCCGTGGTCGGAGATATCCCCTGTCACCACCGTGAAGGCCGGCTTGATCGTCGTATTCAATTCATTGATGATGGCGAGAAAATTGTTGTGGCCGATCGGCTCGTGGACATCGCTCAGCTGAGCGAATTCGAACGTCGAGACGTCCCCGGTTTCCACGATGAAGGAGAGGACATCGGTCGAGCGGGTGAAGGCGGGATTCGTGGTGGCGGAGGAGTTATACAGTCTGGCCTTCACTTGGCCGGCCGATGAAATATAGCGCTCGATCAGGTCCGAATCGCGAATAGTAACAAGAAACGTATCCGGATCGGCTTCCGGCGTCTGAGTGCGGACCACATCCCAGCTGCTGTCCTTGTAGTTCCAGAAGCTCAGGAACAGATTGTTGGCGACAGACGAGCTTGTACCGGCCTTCGTAAAGACGGACAGCGTCCTTACCTTCAGCGGATCGACGCCCGTCAGCGTCGCCTCGGCGTTCCAGGCCAGCTTTTTGTCGACACTTGCGGCCATGACGAGCGGATTGGCGTCGATCTGTTCCAGGCTGGCGGCGTTACCGCTCGTAATCGTGCCGAATTCCGCCGTCACCGTATCGGGCGCGAATGTTTTCGTCGTCGTCCCGGACGCCGCATAATACGCCGTTACGTCAAGCGCGTCCGCGTCGCGGACGAAGCTGCCGCTGCCGGAATTATACAGCCGCAACTGCACGTCGTTGTGCGCGGAGACAAATTTGCCGATCAAGGCCGGATCGGAGGTCGACCATTCCACCATCCCGTAGGCGGTCGTGGAATCGGCGTCGTAGACGGTGTCCCAGTTGCCGGTCGTATAGTTCCACAGCGAGATCCAGGTCGTGTTGGCCGCTGCCGAGTATTTGCCGGCATAGCGCACGACCAGCGTTTTCACGCTGGAGGCCGGCTCTGCAAGCGTCACGGTCGACGCCCAGGCAACCTTGTTCGCTCCGTCGGACTGGACGCTGAAATACGACTTGTCGCGGTCGGCCAGCTTCGCCGCCGTGTTGGCGGACACCGTGCCGTTCTCGAGCGCGGCGGCTGCCGCCGGATAGGAGGCCGCATACCAGCCGGACGGAGCGGCTGTCTCCGTCACCGCATTGAAGTAATCCCAATACCCGGTAAACGCGGCGCTGCGGCTGATGGTAACCCGCGCCTTCAGCACATTTGTCCCCGACACGTAGCCGGCGATTGCCGCCGCAGCCGAGGTGGCATACCGGATCGGCGTATCGCCCGTTCCGATGGCGGCCGTCGATACGGCCTCCCAGGCGGATGTGGCGTTATTCCACAGCTCCAGTGCCGCCGTCCCGCCGGTTGCCGAAGCTTTGCCGTTCAGCTCCAGCCGCAGACTTTGGGTCGCCGCCCCCGGCGAAGCCAGCGCAAGATCGGCCGTAAACGCCACCTTATGCTCGCTGCCCGACAAGGCTGACGCGAACTGCATGTACTGCTGGTCGTTCTGGGCCAGCTGCGCAGCCGTGCCGGATGCCAAAGTACCCGCCGTCAGCGAGATCGCGCCGGGCACAAACGAACGAAGCGCCTGCGTGTACGCAGGCAGCCCGCTCGCCTGCGCCTCCCGCGGCCATAATTCCCCGGACGTTTGCAGCAGCAGGGCGGCCGCAAGTCCGACCATAGCCCATCGTTTCAATTGATTAATCGCCCTCATGTTCTCCCCTCCCAAGGAAAAATTTGATGGCCTGCCTCCTTCAAATGTCCGGTGAACAACGCGAGCCTGCGGCCGATCGGGGTTTCCACTCGCTGTTTCCACTCCCCATCGGCTCTCCGGCCTCTTGTTCTCCGGACTTTTAAATCTCGTAAGTTTGCAGCTCCTCCACCACCTCAGCTTCCGGGTAATAAGCTTGCGCCTCGGCCAGGCATCGCCCCGCCTGCTCCTCACACCACAGATGGGTGAGGAGCAGGCGGCGGACCCGGGCTTCGCGGGCGGTCAGGCCCGTCTGCCCGGCAGTCATGTGCGGGATCGGAACCGGCCCGCGGACGGCCGTGGTCGCCTCGCACAGCAGCACGTCGGCGTCGCGCGCGAAGGCGGTCAAGCCGTCGTGCGGCACCGTGTCGCCGGAATAAACGAGCCGCTTCCCGTCCGCCTCTGCCGCTATCGCAAAGGATGGGATCGAGTGCCGCATCGGCGCGAAGCGGAATGTCATCCCGGCCAGCTCCAGGACGGCATCCTCCCCGATCGGAGCCATGTCGAACGCCTCGGGGTAAACCAGCCCGCGGTACAGCTCATCCGGCTCCCGGGGCATAAATACCCGGAGCGGATGATCCATCGTGCCGAACGCCCGTTTTGTTTCAATCGCATATTTGAGAATGCGCAAATCCCCGGCATGGTCGTCATGCAGATGAGTGATCACGACCGCCTCCAGATCCTCGAGACGGCAATAGTTCTGAAGGCGGCTCATAACGCCGTTGCCGCAGTCGAGCAGCACGAACTTGCCCGCCCGCTCCAGCAAATAGCCGGAGCAGGCCCCGCCAGCCGCGGGAAAGGTGCCGTATCGGCCCAATACGGTCAGCTTCATTGCCGAACCTCCTCCCCGCGCCGCCGAACGAGCCGGTAGCTGATCGCCGCAGGCGGCACCGGCACGCGCAGCGCGCCGTCCAGAGCCGTGCAGGCGACTGGCTGCGGACGGGTGTCGCCATCCATGTCGCCGCCCCATACCATCTCCATCGCTGCATGCGCATCGTCCGTCAGCTCCGCTTCAAAGTAAGCGCCTTCGCGCCCGTCCAGATTGGAGACGATATACAGGTCGCTTCCGTCAGCCAGCCGCCAGCGGGCCACGTCCAGTCCTTCCGCTGCCGCCCGTACGCCTTCGGCATCCGCGTATACGCCCTGCGCGATATAAGGCTGCAGCTCTGCCCGAAGCGCCAGCGAGCGCTCCAGAAACCGCCGCATCCCGGCATTTCCCTCGCCGGCGAAACGGTACATGCCGATCCAGAACACCGAGCCGATCAGCGTCGCCCGGGCAATGTCCCAGCGCAGCTTGGTCTCCTGCGCTTCGCCCTCCAGCTCCCGGCGCGGATTGACCATATTCACCTGCACATATTCCGGGAAGGTATATTTGTACATATTAAAAAATTCGTCATAGCGCTCGCCGTTCCAGGTCAAGTTGCCCCATACGTAGCTGCCGTAAATGTCGCCGCAGTTCTCGATCATAAGGAAGCCGTCCGGGTTCAGCCGGCGCACCTCAGGCAGCAGCTCGCGCAGGACGTGCAGATAGCCGGTGTTGAATTCGCCGATATCGCCGTGCGAATGGTCCGCATCGTAGCAGGGGTACGGATCGGCCGAGCCGAGCTGGTCCAGATAAATGCCCGTCGCCCCATAGCTGCGCACCATCCACCGCGCCGTATCGACGATATACTGCTGCCATTCGTCATGAGACGGGCAGGAGACGGTAAACTCGACCGGCCCGTACGTTTCGTTCATAAAAGCTTGATTATGATCCTTGATCGCCCATTTCGTCCCCAAGGTCGGAAAAAAATCATGATCCTTATCGAAAATGCGCGCATTGATATAAAAGGTGACGAAGCCCCCGCCGTCGTTAACCGCGCGAACGCCTTCATACAGCTCCCAGGGCGTGCCCAGCTCCATGTCGGGCTGGTATTCGGGATAATCGCGGTCGAAGCCCTTGCGGTTCCAGGAGGCGATAAACATATGGTTCATGCCGTACTGCTCCCGGCCGGCCTGGAACATCGCCGGAATATCCGCGAAGCGGCTCGCGATATCGTCGCCCCGCTTGAAGTTGTAGCATTGATTCAGCACGTATTCCCGGCTGAGGAACTCCGGATGCGCCGGCATATCGATGTGGCGATCGATCCATTGCCGGTAGCGCTTCGCTCCCCAATGCCAGTCACGGTCGGTCAGCGCGATGACAGCCGGTCCGGAGGACCATGTCCGACCCTCGCGGATGACCGTATATTTGCGAAAAGCGAAGCCCATCCATGGCTGCTCCGGCCCCCCGGTCTCCACCCGCAGGCCGGTGAGCGGAAACCGCTCGTCATGCGAGCCGAAGTACAGACCATGCTCCCGGTCGTACAAATACATCCACGTCATCGAGGCGAGTCCGCAATAGTTGATTTCCCTGCTGTATGTGCCGTCCGGCTCGGCAACCGATTCGGCGCGCCAGAACTTCCGGTATTTCTCCGAGGCGTATTGCGCCACCGGATTATCCGTCTTCTCTCCGGCATGATGCGGGTAAACCAGCGTGTCGTCGTCCCAGCGATCGCCGAGGCCGAGCCCCCGCACATACGGGAACAGCACCTCGACAATATCGTAACCGGCGTCACGGTTCTCCAGCTCCAGCGTCCAGACGCTCTCGGAGCTGTCCGCCGCCAGCTCGACCGTTATCCGGGCCATGAGGCGCAAGCTCGCGCCCGCCCCATCGCCGTCGTCGGCGACGGCGGCATCCTCTAGCTCCAGCGTCAGCTTGCGCGCGCCGCCGGCGTCGGCCTCGCCGACCGCGGCGCTGCGCACCGCGCCCGGCAGCAGCGCTGTCCGCTCGCCCTCTTTGACCCCGCGCTCGCGTGCGTACAGCTTGAACAACGGCTGCGCCGTTTTGTGCTTCACCGCTTCGTCGCCCGTCAGCCGATTCAGCAGCGAGACGAGCTCCCCGGTGCGCTCGTCGAAGGAGATCGAGAGATATCCGTTATCGATAGTGATGACCATCGGCTTCAGTACCCTTCCTTCTCGTAGCGGGACCAGGCCTCGCTGTTATGCTTGCCCGCACCCGGCATATGGTTGCTGATATAAACGCTCGGCTGCTTGCCCCGGGCGAGCAGCAGCTCGACGACGCGCGTCTGCAGCGCCCACATGATATAGGCGGCGGCAATGCCGGACGACGGGCATAACCCCTGGCCGAGCTCCTCCACCTGTACGACGGTATCGCCGATGCCGCTGCAGTTGTCCAGCACGATGTCGCAAGCCTCATACAACCGTTTGCCTCCCGGATGCATCGGCTTCAAGAAGCCCGAGTATTCGACCGATGTCAGCGCGATGACCGTGATGCCCATCTCCCGGGCGTAAAGCGCCATCTCCACCGGCAAAATATTAATGCCCGACACGGAGCCGATCATCAGCACGTCGCCCGGCATCATCTTGCTCTTGCCGACGATAAACGCCGGCAAGCCCGCCACCTCGTCCATAAACACCCGCTTCTTCTTGGAGATATCCTCCTCCCGGTATCGGGTCGGATTGTCTACCTCGACCGTCACCTTCACCGGGCGCACCGCCATCATGCCGCCCGTCCGTCCGACCGCTTCGTGCATCAGCATATGCCCGGTGTCCAGCAGATGCCAGATGCCTCCGTTCTCCAGACTGTCGGCGATCTTTACAGCCGCCTCCTCGATCGGACCCAGTTGGGTCGCTTCGATGCGCTCAAGCACTTGCTTCATATTGGCAAAATATTGCTGAACCAGCATGTCCGTCCCCTCCTCATGTATGAATGTCGGCCTAAGCCTCCAGGCTCGTATGCAGCCGCTCAAGCAGCGCGGGCGACCACGGCACGCCGCAGGCCCGCAGCGCCAGCAGCAGCGCCCCGCCGATCGGCGGCAGCAGCGGCGGGACCACGCGGGCCGACGGGCAGCGCTCGGCCAGCCGTTCGGCGAACGGCCGCACGTAGCGCTCGCCGATGCGCGGCAGTCCGCCTGTCAGCGCCGCTTCCCAGCCGCCGTCGTCCGTCATGCCGAGCCGGGCCGCCACGTCTGCGGCCATGTCCGCGAGCGCGCGGCCGGCTTCGGCAAGAATCGCTGCCGCGACAGCATCCCCTTCATCCGCGGCCTCGCAAACGGCATATGTCAGCTTGCTGACGTTGTCCAGGCGCACCGCCGACTTCAGCGCATGCGCATCCCTCACGCCGTAGTAGCGAAGCGCGTGCTGCGTGAGCGCCGTAGCCGGGCCCCGCCCGTCGAAGGCAAGACCGACGGCCCGCAGCGCCTGCACCGCGATCATCTGGCCGCTGCCGTCGTCGCCGATTACCGGTCCCCAGCCGCCGGCCCGGGCTTCCGCTCCTTCCGCATTGGCGCCAAATACGAACGAACCCGTGCCGGCCAGCGCCACAAGGCCGCTCTCCCGGCCAAGCGCGCCGTAAAACGTGCTGCGCACATCAGAGTCAAACGAAAGGCGCTCCGGCGGCAGCCCGGACGCCTCAGCCGCCTCCCGTTCGCAGCCTCTGAGCCCCGGCACGCACAGCGCCGCATGCCTGATCTCTCCGGCCGCAGCCGAGCGGACGAGCCGCTCCCCGTCCTCCCGGGAGCGTTCCCCGCCGCTCGGCTCCGGCCCTGCAAGGCCGGCAGCACCGCCGGCCGGCTCCGGAGCGCCAGCCCGCTCCAGCGCTTCGGCGATCACGGCGCGCAAGGTGCCGAACGCTCCGTCCCGGCCGACGAAGTTCGGATTCGAGCCCGGACCCTGTGCCACGGCAAGCACATTGCCGGCGAGATCGGAGACGGCAGCCGCCGTCTTCGTCCCCCCGCCGTCCACACCTATGACGTACATGGCTGCCCGCTCCTTCTACCCGTCATTTCTTGCCGGCCAGCACATTCGGCGCCGCTTTCTCGACGGCCGCCACGGAGTCGGCGACCGACTTTTGGCCAAGCCACATCAGGTCGAACTGCTTCTGCACCTCCGCATTGAAGTCGGCCCCGTACACCGGAGTCGGGAAAGGAACGCTGTAGCCAAGCGACTCGATGAAATATTTATTGTCCGGATGCTGCTTGAGAAACGCCGTGGTGTCTACGCTTTTCGATGCGGGCAGGCCCATCGCCGTATCCAGCGCGATTTGCTGCGCCTCCTTGGAGCTCAAAAACTGCAGCACCCTCCAGCTGAGATCGGGATTTTTGGCGCCCTTCGGGATGACCCACGAATTGACAAACGACGTGCTGGTCGTCTTATCCTTCTTGGGCAGCGGCCGCACCAGATACTCGACGTTCGCCTGCTTGAACGACGCCGTATAGGACAGTCCGCCCGCGATCATGCCCGCCTTGCCGGCGATGAACACCGCCATGTCGGTTTTGCCGAACTGCTGCGCTTGCGTCTCCGACATGACCGATTGATCCTTCACGATCATGTCCTGCAAAAATTGCAGTGCGTCTCCCGATTCCTTCTTGGCGAGCAGCGACTTGCCGTCCTGGGTGACAAGACCGCCGCCCATGGCGTACAGGAAGTGGGTATAGCCGTCAGCGTTTTTCGGGAAGTAGAACCCCCATGCGGCGTCCTTCTTCGTCAGCTGCTTAGCCGTGTTGCGGAAGTCCTCCATCGTCCAGTCCGCGCCGGGATACGGCACCTTGGCTTCGTCGAACACTTTTTTGTTCAGAAACATGACCTTGCTCGTAATGTCCCGGGCGACCGCGTACGGCTTGCCGTTGAACGTCAGCGCATCCGATACGACCGGGTACAGGCCGCTCGTGTACTCCTTGGTCACATATTTCTCGAGCGATAAAATAGCGCCTTTATCGGCGAATACCGGCACCTTATCCATCGCAAGCATCATGACATCGGGCAAAGCGCCGCCGCCTGCGACCATCGCCAGCACCTTGTCGGCGTAGCCGGTTCCGATCTGCATGTACTCCAGCTCCAGATCGGGGTTCATTTCCTCAAATTTGGCCTTGAGCTGCTTCAGCGGCTCCGAGGTCGTGAAGTCCCACCAGGACATCACCTGCACCTTCTGCTTCGTCTTGGGCGTATTGCTCGCGGATGAGCCGGAACTGCCTGTGTTTCCGGCGGGCGGGTCGGCGGGGTTTTTCGTGCTCGCACCGCTGCCGCCGGAGCAACCGGCGACGGCGATCAGGAAGATCAGCATGACGGCCATAAAAGCCGCAGGGTGAAATCTCGATTTCTTGTTCATTTTCAGCATGATCGTCTAACTCCCTTTTTGAAAGTTTACTAGCGTTAAACTTATCAGCTTGCCTCGTTCCCGGCTTCCCTTACGCTTTGGCCCCTTTTTGCAGCTGCAAGTCCGGCCCTGTCACGCGCCGTCCGCCGCATCCCGCCCGGGGCTACCGGCATCACATCCTCTCCGCGGCGCTTCAGCTTCATGCCTTATTTGCCGCTCAGGCCCGAGGTCAGCATGCTCTTGATGAAATGCTTCTGGAACACGCCGAAGACGATAATCAGCGGCACGATCGCCATCGTCGTCGCAGCCATCAGAACACCCCAGTCGTTCACATTGGCTTTGAAGTAAGACACCCCGACCTGGATCGGCATTTTCAAATAATCGTTAATGACGATAACCGGCCACAGGAACGTATTCCATTCGGAGACGAAGGACAGGATCGCGATCGTCGCCAGCGCAGGCCGTGCGTTGGGCATGATGACGCGCCACCAGACGCCGAACCGGCTGCAGCCGTCGATGATCGCAGCCTCGTCCATTTCCTTCGGGATCGCCAGAAAATACTGCCGCATGAAAAAAATATTGAACACAAGCGAGCCCTGAAAAATCATCGGCACGATCAGCGCCCGGTAATCATTGATCCAGCCGAGCATCCGCATCAGGGAGTAGTTCGGAATCAGCGTAATGTGTCCGGGCATCATCATCACGCCAAGCAGACACAGGAACACGAAGTCGCGGCCCTTGAAGTTCAGCCGGGCGAAGGAATAAGCGGCCAGCGACGCCAGCACGATGATGCAGGCCGGCACGATAATGGACAGCATCAGCGAGTTCAGCACGAAACGGTAAAACGGCAGCACCGTCCATGCGCGCACGTAGTTATCCAGCGTAAACGGCTTAGGAATCAGATCGAACGGATTGCCGTTGAAAATTTGGACGCTCGTCTTGAAGGAAGCCGTGAACGCCCAGAGGAACGGGTAAATCATAATGAGTGCAATGACGATCAGCACGGCGTAAAGCACCGTATGGATCAGCGTTTGCCGGGTCTTCATAACGGGTCGCCCCTCCTTGGTCTCGGGTTACATGCGGTCGCGTTCTTTTCGGCGGCGCAAGCTGAATTGCACCAAAGTCAGGCAGAAAATGATGACAAACAGCACCCACGAAATCGCCGAGGCGTAGCCCATCCGGTACGACTTGAACGCTTCCGTGTATATGTAGTAGAGCAGCGTGTTGGTCGAGCCGCCAGGGCCCCCCTCCGTCATCGCGAACACGGCCTCGAAGATGTTGAACGACTCGATGGTCAGCATGATCGTGACGAAAAAGGTCGTGTTCGCCAGCAGCGGAACCGTGATATAACGAGCCTTGTGCCAGCTCGTCGCTCCGTCGATGGAAGCGGCTTCGTACAGCTCGTCGGGAATCGTCTGCAGCCCGGCGATGTACAGAATCATGTAATAGCCGGTCACCTGCCAGATGCGCATGATCAGCAGCGCGGGCTTCGACCAATGGACGCTGCTCAGCCAGTCGGGCGGATGGGAGACGCCGATAACCTTCAGCGCTGTGTTGATCAGCCCCACGTCAGGGTTGAACATCCAGATCCATACCATGCCGATGGCGATTGTCGAGGTGATGTGCGGCATGTAGTAGGCGGCGCGGAAAAAGCCGATGCCCTTGATCTTGCGGTTCAGCAGAATAGCCATCGACATGGCGGCGGCGATGCCCACCGGAACAAGCGTGACGACGAAAAACAAGGTGTTGCGGAGCGCTTTGAAAAACTCCTCGTCGCGGGTCAGCAGCGTATGATAATTGGACATGCCGGTCCACTTCGGTGGGCGAAGCAGGTCCCAGTCGGTCAGCGACAAATAGAACGAGTAGATCAGCGCCGCGTAAGTAAAAATGGAAACCCCGATGACCACAGGCAGGATGAACAGCCAGCCGGCCACGCCCTCCCGGTTCAGAAAGCGGCGCAGCCGGACGCCTGGCGGCAACGATGCCCGCGCGCGGTCGCCTGTGTCGGTCGTGATGGAGGCCATAAACGAATACCCCTTTCCGGATTTCGATTCTTTGCTTCAAAAAAGGCCCCGTGTCGGCGCGTGCGCGGACGGAGACTACACCGGCCGGTCCGGCCTGAGCTCCGGCGTAACGGCCGTCCGCAAAAATCCGCCGGCGGCCGCCAGCTTGCGCTCGGCCTCTCCCGGATCGACGCCCGCCATCAGGCAGACGATCGCCCGCTTGATGCTCCAGCCGGCCGCCTCAAGCGCCTGCTTCGCCTGCTCTTCGCTCGCTCCGGCGATGTCTGCCGTCATCTGCACGGCCCTTTGCCTCAGCTTGCCGTTGGACGGCTGCATATCGACCATCTGGTTGCCGTACACACGGCCGGTGCGGACCATGCTGGCCGTACTCAGCATGTTCAGCACGATTTTCTGGGCCGTGCCGGCCTTCAGCCGGGTTGAGCCGGCCAGCACCTCTGGGCCGGTCAGCACCTCGATCGCCGCGTCGGCCAGCCCGCTCATCGCGGCGTTCGCATTGCAGGAGACGGCGATCGTCGCCGCGCCCGCGCTGCGCGCATATTGCAGGGCGCCGATGCAGTAGGGCGTGCGCCCGCTGGCGCTGACCGCGGCGATGCAGTCGTCGGCGCCAAGCTCCAGGCTGCGAAGGTCTTCGGCCCCGCGCGCCGCGTCGTCCTCCGCTCCTTCCTCCGCCAGCAGCATCGCAGCCGGGCCTCCGGCCAGCGCAAAGGCGACCTGCCCCTCCGGCGTGCCGAATGTCGGCGGACATTCCAGCGCATCGATGACGGCCAGCCGGCCGCTTGTGCCCGCGCCGACGTAGATCAGCCGTCCCCCCCGCCGGAATCTCCCGACGATCAGCTCAACCGCCGCTGTTATTTGCGGAATGGCTGCGCGCACGGCGCCTGCCACCTTCTGATCCTCGTCGTTCATCGTCAGCAGAATCGTTTCCGTCGTCATCTGATCCAGATCGGAGGATCGCCGATTGACTTGCTCGGAGGCCAAAGCCTTCAGACGTTCCGTTTCGGCACGCTCCTTGTTGGCACTCATCTTCTCATCCCCGCTTTCTTTTCAAATTTCCTTGCTCCGCCTGATAAATGGATTATACGTATAGACCACTATATGTATGATTAACTTGCATATCCATCATATCAGAGCTTTTGCCGTGTTGTCGTTTAGTTTTTGTAAATCTTCTACGCATCACCCCCACGTTAGGATAGAGGCGGAAGATCCGCCAGCATCGGCTAACGGACCAGTTCCGCATGGAACTTGTACCGGTCTCCCGGATAGATCGATTTGACAAACTCATACGGCACGCCGTCTTCGTCGCAGGTAACCCGTTTGATAAGCAGCATCGGCACCTCACCGCTCACATGCAGCAGGTTCATCTCCCGGGCGTTCGGCATCCCCACCTCGATCGTCTGGGAAGCGGAGGCCGGCTTCACGCCAAACTTGCTCTCCAGCAGCCGGTACAGCGACACGCCTTCGAAATTCTCCCGCTCCAAGCCCTCGAACCGGCGCAGCGGCAAGTGCGTCACCTCCAGCGCCATCGGCTTGCCGTCAGCGAGCCGCACACGGGTAAGGATAATGACCGGGGCCGCTGTTCTCAGCTTGAGCGCTTCCTGCACAGTCGCGGACGCCTCGCTGACAACCACGTCCACAACATACGCGCCGGGCTTCATGCCCCGGCTGATCATATCTTCGCTGAAGCTCGTCAGCCGGAACAGCCCTTGGCTGATTTTCGGCTGGGCGATAAAGGTTCCCTTGCCCTGCTCGCGGACGAGCCGGCCGTCGTTCACCAGCTCCAGTACAGCCTGCCTCACGGTCATGCGGCTGATCTCGAATTCCTCGCTCAGCTCCCGCTCGGACGGGATGCTGTCTCCCGGCTTCATCTCCCCTCTGTCGATTTGTTCGATCAAATACTGCTTCAATTGAAAGTACAGGGGTACGGGAATATTTTTGTTCAAGCTAGGTTTCATCGGATAGCAACCAACTTTCCTTTTACGAAATATTAATGGCTTATGCCTTTAGAAATGTAGACGTATAGACCACTATATGTTATATAATTTGATATCCGCGCTCATATTCCTTCCTGACGAAAAATTTTTTTTCGCACGATCCTACCCCAACCTACGCTAGGAGGCCAATGATGAATCTTTTTTCCGCTCCATGGTTGCGCATGTGCAAGGCTGCCACCCCGGGCCGCTGCGCCGAGCGACCGCCTTTCCCGTTGCTCTTAGTCCGCTCCGCGATGAGCAGAAGCCGAAGCCGGCTGACGGCTTGCAGGGCCGCCACCCCCGGAGGCGGCGCAGGACCTCGCCTGCCGGGACGGCCTGAACTAGCGGGATTGCCGTCCGCGCCTTCTTTAGGTCCGCCAGTGCGGCTCCTGCTGGTGCTGGCTTTGGCGCTTACGCTGCTTGTTCTGCCGCTCCAGCTCTTGCCCACAGCCTCCGCCCACCCGCTCAGCGTCGCCAGCAGCGAGTTGCGGCTGCAGCCCGGCTCGGCCGAGCTTGTATTTGCCGTCGACGACTTATCGGTCATCGAATCGGTCCCAGGCGTCGATCTGAACGGCGACAACGGGCTGGACGCAGCCGAGACGGAGCAGGCGCGGGACGCCATCGCGGCCTGGCTTCTCTCTAATCTGTCGCTGTCCGCTGCCAATGCGCCGCTCACCGGCCAAGCAGCCGCCGTCTCCCTGCAGGCTAGAGGCGGGAAACGGATGGTCGTCGCCGACATCCGCTACGCCGTACCGCCGGATGCGACCGCTTTTCGCTATGCGGACGGATTGTACAAGGATGATGGTACGACCTACGTGGACATGCTGGTCATTCGCTCTGGCACCCATGTCGCCGAACAGGCGCTGAGCGGCGAATGGCGCACGGCCTCCTTTATCGCGGACGGGCAGGGCATTCGTCTTAGCCGCGAGGAGGAAGGCCAAGTGGCGGGCGGCTTGCCCGGATCGAACAACAGCGGCTCGCGATCCGGCGTTGTGCCGCCGGATGGCGCCTCCTCCTGGAGCTCCTTCTTCATGCTCGGCATCCACCACATCTTGACCGGCTACGATCACCTGCTGTTTCTGCTCGCCCTGCTGCTGCGCAAGCAAAAGCTGCTCGACTACGCGAAGATTGCAACCGCCTTCACGATCGCCCACAGCCTGACGCTTACGCTCGCCGTACTTGGCTGGAACCCGCTGCCTTCGCGGGCGGTCGAGGTGCTAATTGCGCTCAGTATCGTCTACGTGGCGGTAGAGAATCTGTGCGACCTCAACCGGGGACGGCGCTGGCAGCTTACCTTTGTGTTCGGGCTTGTGCACGGACTCGGATTCGCCGGCATTCTGTCCGAGCTGGACATTCCTCCCTCGCATCTGGCCGTATCGCTCGTCAGCTTCAATCTGGGCATCGAGGTCGTCCAGCTCGCCCTGATCGCGGCAGCCAGTCCGCTGCTCAAGGCGTTTCAAGGCAGCGGATTGTACCGGCGGGGCTTCGCCTTCGGCTCGACGGCGATTTTGACCATGGGCATGCTCTGGGCGGTGGAGCGGTTGTTGTAGGGAGGGCTGGGCGGCAGCTGCGCAGGCGTCCCCTAATAAAAAGCGCCTGAATCCATAGTAAGATTCAGGCGCTTACACAGGCTTAAAGCCTCGGATCAATCTCCCGCTCCTGCGCAGCCTCAAACAGCAGACTTGCCGCAATCTCTTTGTACGCCTCATGATCAGGAGAAATTTGTTCAAAAGGCACTGCCAGCATTTGCATGCCAAGCCGGTATTCATTGAGCGACGTTCGCAGCTTGGATAGGATATTTTTTTGTTTGAGCAGCTTGCGGTATTTATAAGGAAACTTATAGTCATAGCCGTAGATGATCGATAAATAATCGGCGTTCCGCACCTTCATATAAGGGACGGTTTTCCCATTCCACAGCTCCGGTTTGATCACGACCCCTTCCATATGGTTTTCCAGCGTAAGTTTGGAGAAGTATCGATCAGCCTTCTCGAGACAGTCCGGCTCATGAAGATCCAGTTCAAGCATCTCGTCCTCCGACACAAAGCCGTACATCTCGGAAGTGCTCCATTGCGGAGTTGCTTCCTGTCCGTCTTCATAGATGATTTTCAGGACAGCAAACGGTTTATAGGCCATGGTTTCGTCTTGCGCATACAGCTCTAACTGCCTTCTGTACGTTTGATAAGCCTGCATATGTTCCGATAAAGGGACATAGTTTTCGCGAATGTCATGGACGTACTTATAATTTTGATACACATGCGGACCGTACTTGTCGCTTAAAGCGGACTTCGCCGTATGATGCTGATCTTTTTCAAACCCGCTCGCTTCATAATGGGAGATGAGCTTATGATAGGCTTCTTCAAACCCATTTTCTTGCAGGAACGCAAGCTCTGTCTCCAATGCTTTCTCAATAGGCTGGAACTGTCTTGCGATCAATCCTTCGCCCAGCGCCTTCCAAGGAAGAAGCTCTCCATCGAGAACTAGCATTGTTATCTTCTGTTCCTCCATATAGCTCCCGAACTTGCTCAGCAGATGGCCGTAAATCTCAGATAAATCGACTTGGCTGATCTTATATCCGTTGCGGCTGACACCGAAGCTGCGCTCCATATCCTTGTGCAAATAAATATTGCACCTTGAACCCATATATTTGGGCTGCAAAACCACATGTCCGACTCCGCGCTCTCTGAAATAATCCAAACCGCGCTGTAAAGACTCCAGCTCATTCGTCTCCCCGTTCTTGTCCGCCGGGGACATCGTTCCTGAGATAAAATTGATTTTGTTTCTGGAGCAGTAATGAAGTCTGCGGAGGTCATCTTCGCCAAGATCACGAATCGCTACCTTCCGCTCTTCCTTGAATAAGGTATGCAGCTCCTCGGCAATGACGGAATGATGAGACTTATGTGATTTCATAAAAGGCTTGTACGTAATAATGACAGAGGTCAGCAGATTGCCGTGTACGCAGCCGGTATCCAGATGAATTTTGTTCCCTATTCGAAATGGCTGCTTGGCCGCTATGTGGCCGAACACATGGTACGGATGATTTTTCACCGCCTCTTCCCGGAGAAAAGCAAGCTGCCCCTCCAGCGGCGTCTCCCGGTCAATCCGAAAATTTCGCTGATGCCGGGAGGAATTCGGATCGAGCTTCCCGATATATTTGTTCCGGCATGGAGCATGCGTAACGTAGAAGGACGACCCCTTCGCCCCTATATAGCGATAAAATGGCTTCGACACCGATACCAGATGCTGGAACTTCTCCTGCAGTTCCGCATCGTTTACTAAGACCTGGGATGAATCAAAATACGTATGTAGCAGTTCTTGATCGACACCGTTGATGTCGCCCTTGATATATTTGTCGACGAAGTTTTCGTGGTTGCCGAGGACCAGGTACATATGCTCCCGGTTATCATACAGAAACTGAATGATACCCTTCGTTTGCTTCCCTTTGTCCAGCCAATCCCCTACCAAAATAATCTTCGTTTGCTTCAGCTTTTCCGTCACAACCAGCTTACCCTCATTCAGCTTATACCCATGGTCCAGCAACAGCCCCTTCAAATCGTCCACACATTCATGAACGTCTCCGATAATGATGTACTGCTGGTCCTGAGGGAGAATAGTCGCTAAATAAGCATCCAGATCCTCGATGATCACCCTGTATTCCGGATTTGACCGTCCCTCTTGGGTTTCGTAAAAGTCCTTTGCGCGCACTCTATGGATCTTGCCATAATCCTCGCGTGCCAGCGAGCCCAGGACATCCTTCTTCATCCGGTTGATATGGCTGGTAATCAGCTTCTTCGAACGCTCCGATGCATAGTAATCGTCCCGTTTGCGATAGTCGAAGATAATGACTTCCAGGTTGTAGTTGTTCTGAGACGCGATTTCCTTCACCTTGGCCCGGAAATCCTCGGACAGCCCCGTTGTATCGACGACCACAAACTCGGCATTAATCGGAAACGACGTCGCCATCCTTAGTCTTTCAAATAACAGATGGAAAGCTTGTTCGCTGGCCTCAAGCATAATTTGATCGTACTTATCGTATTCATATCCGAGTATCTCTTGACGAATCTGGTCGGAAGACAAATATTGGACATTCATTCTGACGTTTCTGCCGAAATCTTCGTAACGAAGCCCGGGAATCAACACTTCCTTGGCAAACGTCGTTTTGCCGCATTCGGTGGACCCGATCAGCATGAAAATCGTGTGAACCTTGGTTTGGATATTCACGAATCAGGCCCCCCTTCTCTTCAAAATGACGCCTTGTGTTGTCTGGATATTGTTCACGCCGTCTCCGACAGCGACAAATTCTGCTTGCAAATTCGTTTCCTTAATCACATCACTCATCCACTGCTGAAAGGAGTGTTCGCCCATCTCCCATTTATGATCGACGTGCCGGAAATCATCCAGCTCGTAGTAACGGTTAAAATCGGCATTGGGCGTCGTAATGATGAATTTATCGAAGTCAACATGCGCGCAGATTTGACCGATCAGTTGCCTTGCCTCATCCTGGCTCATATGTTCGATCACTTCGGTCAATATCACATCAACCAGCTCCCCATTGTAGCTTTCCAGGAAACGATCTATCGATTCGAAGGTAATGATATTTTCGAGTTCTTTGGCTTCCGCTTTACGCTTCACCTTGGCCAGCAATTCCTCATTGATGTCGATCGCATAGTAGTTTCCTTCGATTTTCCCGGCAAAGGGAAGCGCATAAAATCCCTCTCCGCAGCCTACGTCCAGGATGGACTTATCGAAAGCCAGGGCGCCTCCGATATAATTTCTCCGCTGCAGCCCTGTCCCCCCATAAGCAAACTGAATATGATATCGTTCCGTTCGTTCAAGCTCACCCTTGTACTTGTGAAACCGATCTCGCGAAGACAGGAAATTCCGTACAAACAAGCTGCGAATGTAGAACGGTGCGTCAATGACATTCATGCTCTTAATATACTTATCCAGGATACTGTCCGAGATATCCATATATTCGTTGCCGAATATTGAGAGAAATAAGCATAATACGCTTACGACATGAAGCAGATGGTACAGGCTTTTCTTTGTCGTAACAGTAAGCGAATAACTTTTATGAGCCTGATGGGAAATTTCGAAGGAAACATCCTTCAGGTGCTTCTCAAAAAACTCGATATATCGCAGCAGCTCAATATGTATCATATTAATGAAAAAAGTATGCTCATATCCGTCCACATCCCTCTCATCCTGAGCCTTAAGGGTTGCGGAGAAAAATTCATTAATCGCATTGAGCGGAAATAAAGGCGTATTGTACCTGGATACATTCAGATATTCGAAGTTTTCCTGCTCATGCTGCTTATAGGAGATGTCATTGTCCGCATCTTTAAAGTACACATTATAGATCTGCTCATCGGTGTACCAGCCATAGGTCATTCCCTTGCGGATTGAGCGAAGCATCATGCCGGAACCCGGATTTTTCTTGATGAGAAACGAGAACTGAGGATTGGTGGATCTAAGTTGAACAATTGCCATAGCCATCTACTCCTAACCTATTTATAAATTCTATCTTAGCTAAGACATCTGCAAACGAACATGGCATAAGTATTACGAAGCCAAACAAGTTGTCATTCCTTCAACTGCTCCAAAATATGCGGATCTTTGATCTTGGTATCTTGGGCCAACATCACGATTTTGGATAAAATCTCGGATGTTTTCGGGTCCTCATCCATAAACGGAAGGAACAGTTTCCCCCTATGCTGGGAATGAACCGGTAGGATATACAAGGTGCCTGCGGCATGCTTCTGAACGGTTCCGCTTCCGAGATGTACGCCATATTCTCCGAGTGATCCTGCAATTCGGGCAAAGTTGCCTTCGAGCTGTACATTGGAAATCTTCATCAGTCTCAAGGATTCAGTGATGATCACCTTCCGAAGCTCGATTGTGGTGAGGCTCGCTTCCGGATCGACTCCGCCCACATGAGCCGTGCTCACAACCAGATCCACATCCCGCATAATTTCGGAGAAAATAATGCCGGGAATAAGGCTCAATTCAAGCGGCTTATAGCTTTTTCGGTCGATAAACGACACGGTTTCGAGCGTTGGCGCTTCAATATCCGACGGTGAGAACCAGTCCGCCAGGGCATACACTTGAGCAATAATATTTTCCTTATGGTAGACCTTCTGCAATCCTTCCTCATAGCTAACGGTCCAATGCCGGGCTTTCAGCAGCGCAACCGCCCGCTTCGGCTGTATCTGGTGGCCTGCGTATCGTCTTGAAATCGAACCGCTCTCCAGCTCATCTTGATTAGGAAGGTACAGTTCTCTGAATACTTGTTTAAACGGCTGCTTCTGCTCACGATCGAACAGCACCCTCTGGTACAGGCTCCATTCCCCACTTCGATACAGATGGAGCGGGTGTGCGATTAGAATAACATCCTCACTGGACAATGGATGCGATTCACCCGTCGCGCTGACCAAGCGGCCGTCTTCAAAGAACCCAAGCCTTGATCCTGCTTGAAAAACAAGCGTCCGAAGAATAGGAGCAATGGTCGGATTTTTCATCAAATTGTTAAGCTCCAGATCCGTGAAAGCACTTTCCGATTCCATACATTTCTCGAATTCGCTTCGCGCCCGTTTGTATTGATCTCGGAGGCTTGCGACCGTTTCTTTCAAAGATAGGACGTAGGGATGTTTGTTGAGCTTGGACGGCAAGGACTTGAGTATTTTGCCTTGCTTCGCCGCCTCAATATCGGCCCGACCGGTTTCGTCGATGGTGATCTTTACCTCTATCCCTTCGATCGCCATCGATCCGAGCTGCGGCAGAATCTCATCTAGTTTTCGCGCCTCCATATCCCACTTGAGCCGAATCACATCCTGATATCCCGCATTCCGGGATAAATTATCCAGAGCAATGGCCGCGGCTTTCGCTTCACTGGCGCTGCGCTGTGCTCCGAATTTTTTGCTCTCTTTGAGAAATTGCTGAATACATTCGTATCTTTCGAGCACATCCCGAGCGCGATCTTCACCAAGCGGTATCAGGCTGTAGCTGAGCAGATGATCTTTATTCCGCTTGGTCTCCACGGAAGCCCGGATTTCGCTGAGGTCCAGCTTTCCGAGAACGGCATCTGCAAATAATTGCGACCTGCGATGATTTGCTCCTGCGGAAATATATTTGGCGCATTGATATAGAACATTAAATCGCTTCTCACCCAATTCTTTATAAGAGTCCTTGAACCAATGGACATCGAATGCCCCATCGTTGAAATCGGCAGGCGAGATCGGCGAATAATGGGCGACAATCGTTTCTTTCTCCGCCGAGAAGTGTTCATTGACATGGGCATGGAAATACCACGCGGCGCTTCGTAATCCATTCCATTGCAAATACTCTGAAATAATCTCAAGCCATTGCGGAGCATACATGGCTGCCTCCAGCAGCCTTTTCTCGGAAATACGTTTCCCCTTCAGCATCTCGCCAAGCTTCTGCGCATCGTCGCCCTCTTTCGGATGACAGACGCGAAGAAGATGACTGAGCGTTTCCTTCTTGGTCCGATTGGCATATATATAACCGCGCGTGAAAGATTCCTGGTCGAGCCCCGCCAATATGGCTATGAAATATTCCATGCCCTCATAGTAGCGAATACTCGTCGCGAGGCTCGAGACGTCTGTCGGCAAGTCCCCACGATTAAGCTCTAGTTCGAGAATGACAGAGAGCACATTTGCTTTAAACCGCTTCATGATCGGGTACTGCTTAAGGAAATCCTCCTTTTTGCCGGTGAGCGTGCCTATATGCCTTCCGCTTCTCCTGCGGGTCATAAGCTCTCTGTAAAGGTCATCGTCATCGATAAGCCCCAACTCCCGAGCTCTGACAAATTCTTCAAGCCCCGGATTCATTTCCTCATAGTAAGTAAGCTTATCTAAATTCAACTTCATCGCGAAATACTCAAGAAACGATTGATCGTCGTGAACCGTACTATCCAACCAGTAAATCCATGGCGCAGCTAAGATAGACCATGCCTGTGAGTTTTCCTCCAGCTCCAGCTTCTGCAAGGCATCCATCACCTTGTTTAAAATTTGGCTGAATGTGGCGAACCGCTCTGGCATGTCGCTATCATCCACGTAAACCAATACGATTTGCTGAACTTGCTGGAGGTAGGGTAACTCCGGCAGCCATTCATAGAAGGCGCGGATCGCTTCCATCGGATACTGTTCCGACAGAAATGTTTTTCCCCAGGTTCCCAATGGCTTATATTGCTGAGCTTCCCAGTGTGTCAGCTTGTTCGTCTCATATTTATAGAAGGAGTCGGCAAAGAAATAAAAAGCGATCTGACTGAGTTCCTGTGGCGTAATGCCACTCTCGTGCAAGTAATGTTCCCACACTTCTGCAAGCGGATAGCCTTCCAAATGCGTTGTTTCATCATCTTGTTTTCGGTAGCCCTTCAATCGTTCAAGACGAGCTCCAAGCAAATAGCTCTCCTTATAGCCAGTAAACCTCTCGGCCGTATATTCATAATCGCGATGAGCATGAATTAACTCCGACAATCTTTGAAGGAATCCCTTGAGTTTTACGAACGGCATCCCCAACAGGTCTTTGACGAGAACATCAGGATAGTCGGGCAGCTTGTGGAGTTTTTTGGCCTTATGAGGATTGAATAAATCAAACCCATTGTGGAGCCCTTTTGTCTGCTGCTGCTGCAAGCGCTCCATCAAGAGACGTTCTTTGTCCGAAGGCTCCTTGATCGATGCCATATGATGCTTCATCTGTTCAAAATGGTTGACTTGCTCCCGATCCTCCTTCAGCTCGCAAAGCATTTCTAGGGCGCCGAGACGCTGCAGCTCGAACGTGCTCTTCAGAAGGACTTCCATAGTTTGCTCCAGTTGCTCATGATCCTGTTTAAGCAAAATCTTGATGACGTTTTGTCTAAGCGCGCCTGTCTTAAGCTTCAACAGATTTTGGACCTTCTCCACATCCCGCGGAGCAAGTGTCATTCTTTCAATTCTTGCCAAAGCCATTTCACGGTTGGAAACGCTTTTATCAGATAATGAATCGAAAATAAACTGCCTTTGTACCGGATTGGCAACATCGCTCGTAAATGTCTGAATCAATGCGCGGCGCAGGTCGGGAGTAACCCGGTCCTTCAGTTCAATTATCTGCGCAATATAATCCGGGTCTAAGTCGTACGCGGCGAGATAAAGCATTTTATGGGCGATGGCATCCGTGCTGTGGGAGTATGTCATCCAATCAAAGACTCTCGACGTTTCCGCTATCTCCAGCTTCGGCAGTTGGAGTAGCATCGTTTTGAACAGTTCAAACTGCCGCCCCCGCTCCTCTTTCCTTTCCAGCATAGGAATGCGTTCGATGACTGGCTTATGTGGCAGACCTTCATCCTCCAGGTACCCTCTCCAAGCGGTTGACCATCTGTACACATAGTTGGCAATAACAAGTGACTGAAGCTCCATGGTCGATTGCGCCAGATAAGAAACGGATAGAGAAAACCGAAGTGTATTGTTCTGGCTTTGCGTCAAAAAATACTGAGCAGCGATTTGTTGGTAGACGGCCCCCTGCTCCATAATCCCACGGATAAGGCTCGGGAGACGTTCCTCCTCTCTGACGGCAGTAGCCCATAAGGAGAAATAGAGCTTATGTACATCTTGACTTCCCGCCCACTCCAGGCATACCTTCTCATCGTTTAAACACTCATAAGCATACGCGATGCATTGCTTAGCCACTCTAGAGTTGGCCGCTTCAAGTCCCAGCCCGGTCCATACATCCAGCGATCGAATAACCGAACTGTACCTAATGAAATCATGGTCGATAATGACCTTTAATAAAGCGGTAAACGCTTCAATCGTGCCTTCGTCCATAGTTTCAACAATGCTCTGACGCAAGCCCTCCTGCAGCCGCGCCGCGACCAGCATCTGACCCAACATTTGATGAGCTTCGGCTTGATGGCTTAAGAACATCCCTCGGATCATAGCTTTGCTGAGAAGGGCTGTGTTGTTATCGCCAAATAAGATCTCTTTCAGAGCATCAAACACCTGGCAGTTGTTTCGGTCAAGCTCAAAGGCAATCATATAGGAAACTATGGATCTGTCACTTAGGTCAACAGGTGTCGTCAGGTACTCCATCAACGAAAAGCTGGTTTTGGACAAATCGTAGAGCGCGAAAAGCTTGCGTATCATATGCTGAGTATGAACACGAGAATTGTTAGTCCGAAATGGCCGACGTATATAACCGACAGCATAAGGATACTCGGTTATATGTGAAGTTAAATACCGCATGATTTCAGCGGAATACTCTCCGGCCACTTGCTCGGTGATGGGAATGAAAGGAGCAAAATAAGCCTCCTTCTTGTCTTGCGCATATATTTGGTCAAGGAGTCCGCCGATCTCCGAATGAATCAATTGTCTTTCTTGATACTCTTTATCCAAATTTTCCAATATGAGTTGCTCCAAGCGGTTGGTTGCCTCATCATTTGGTTGAGTAATTAGCATTTAGGTCCCCTCCATTACCATTGTCGGCCAGCTAACATTGTAAATTTAATAAATGCTATATCGTCCCCGCCTCGAAGGTCTATCCTGGCATCCAGCTCTGAAACCTCCTCATCGCGCACGAACACCCGGTACAAACCATCCTCAAAGGCTAGGAGAGCCGTTTGGATGGCGTCTCTATCGTTAGCCTGACGTTCATCGTACCGGGTTCCGAAACCAATCTTGCCTTCGGCTCCTCGAGAAGCCATTTCGTCCGCGGTTAGAAAGTGAACAAGCTGACTGTCCTCAGCCCGTTCGTTGTACAAACCGACATGATAAACAACGATTTCCTCAATCAGCTCTTTGAGGGTATTTGGTCTTGTAGAAAGGACGTATTCCTTTTTCGTTAAAAATGGCCTCCGCTTGCCCACACTTTTTACGGTAAAATAAATGTTCATAGCAACTCCTTTTCTTCCTAAGTACGCATTAACTTGAAAATAAAGGATTTATTTCCCCATAATAGCACGCCTATCGCTTACCTGAGTAGTATTTTTTGGAAATGACCCTCCTTGATGGCAGCCATCCCCCTGTTGCAATCCAAAACCTCCTGTGTTAAGATTCCACTAACGTTTAACGACAGGAGATGAAGAGGATAATGTAATATTTTTTGCCACTTGTTAAAGAATAGAGCAATATTTGCTGTTGTATTCTTTATGGGCAAGAGAGTTACCTTATTCTTTTCACTCATCGCATATATCGGCTTCCTCCCCTGCATCCGGGGGCGGATTTGCTGTATGTTTTTGAGCTGTAAGAAAGGTAAACTTTCTTGCGGCTCTTTTTTTATTGGAATTAAGGAGGTTATAGATCATGTCATTAATCAAAGTAACGGATCTGACGTTTGCTTATGACGGCAGCTACGATAACATCTTCGAGCATGTCAGCTTTCAGCTGGATACGAATTGGAAGTTAGGCTTTACGGGGAGAAACGGCCGGGGCAAAACGACCTTCCTTCATCTGCTGCTCGGCAAATACGAATACGGCGGGACAATTTCGACCGACGTTGATTTCGATTATTTCCCTTATCAAGTGGAGCACAAGGAGCACCATACTATCGATATCGTCGCTGAGATCGTCCTGGATTTCGAGCATTGGCAGCTGCTGCGCGAGCTTTCGCTGCTTAAGGTGTCGGAGGACGTGTTATATCGGCCATTCGCCTCGCTGTCCAACGGAGAACAAACGAAGGTGCTGCTGGCAGCCTTGTTTTTGAAGGAAAACCACTTTTTGCTTATCGACGAGCCAACCAACCACCTGGACGTGCATGCTCGGAAGCTGGTCAGCGATTATTTGAAGAGCAAGCGTGGATTTATTCTGGTGTCGCACGACCGGGCGTTTCTGGACAACTGCGTGGACCACATCCTGTCCATCAACAAGACGGATATCGACATTCAGAGAGGAAATTTTACGGACTGGTGGGAGAACAAGCAGCGGCAGGATAACCGGGAAATGGCCGAAAACGAGAAGCTGAAGAAAGACATCAAGCGGTTGTCCGAAGCGGCCAAGCGGACGAGCAATTGGTCGGACGAAGTGGAACAAACCAAAAACGGCACCCGCAATTCCGGCTCGAAGGTCGATAAAGGATACATCGGTCATAAGGCGGCTAAAATGATGAAGCGATCCAAGTCGATCGAGCAAAGGCAGCAATCCGCAATCGAGGACCGCTCTCAGCTGCTTAAAAATATAGAAAGCTCGGATAGCCTGAAAATAGCTCAGCTGACCTATCACAAGCATCAGCTTGTGGAGCTTGACCGCGTTTCGATTCATTACGGCGACAAGCAGGTTTGCCGCGACGTCAGCTTTGCGATCGAGCAAGGTGACCGCATCGCGCTTGCCGGGCCGAACGGCTCCGGCAAATCCAGCCTGCTCAAGCTGATATGCGGCGAGGACATCCCTTACTCCGGCGCGCTGCGGATCGGGAGCCAGCTCAGCATTTCCTACGTCTCGCAGGACACCTCGCACTTGCGGGGCAGCTTGTCGGATTTCGCCCGCAGCGGCGGAATTGATGAAAGTCTGTTTAAAGCGATATTGCGCAAGCTCGACTTCTCACGTTTGCAATTCGAGAAGGACATCGCCTCTTACAGCGGCGGCCAGAAGAAAAAGGTGCTGATCGCCAAAAGCCTCTGCGACCGGACTCACCTGCATGTGTGGGACGAACCGCTGAACTTTATCGACGTCATCTCTCGCATGCAGATCGAGGAGCTGCTGCTGGAGCATGCTCCGACCATCCTGTTCGTTGAGCATGACAGCGAGTTCTGCAAGCATATCGCGACCAAGGCTGTGGAGTTGAGCGGCTAGAGGGCTGGGTAATGGTTGCAAAAAAGACGCCGAATTACTCAGCGTCTTGAACGAACGACGACCGCTGTTCCAGACAGCGGTCGCCTTTTGTTATGGAGTCCCTACTAAAGTGATATGCACTTGATCACTAGTCGCTTTGCCTGGTGTTGTAGCTGTAAGTGTTAGCTGATCTCCTGGTTTGAAATATCTGGTAGAGTAGGACAGTTGGTAGTCTCCCTGCTCATCGGCCACTATCGTTTCAAAGAAAAGCCGGGTATTATTTTTCAGTATTAAGATAGCACCTGGTTCAGCTTTCCCTTTGAAAATGGGCAGCCCTGACTCCTCTTCAACAATAGTGGGTACAGCGGTTTGTCCGCTGACTGGCTGAACGACTAGGGTGATCGGGTCGCTTGTCTTCTTGCCAAAGACTTGTGCTGTAAGCTGCACTTCTTCTCCTGGAACAAGCATCGGCGAGTAAGGATTTACAATGCCTTTCATATTAAATTTGTTACCCCATGAATAGTTGGAATAGATATAGGAACCAGCCAGCTTATTCAACAGAATATATCCTGACTTTTCGCCTGCATCTACTGTTCCGCTGAGATTGAAGGCATTCGAGTAAACCGCTCCTGTTACAACAGGCGTAGCTGTTTGCTCTGCCGCTTCCACCACAACCTGAACTGGAGCACTTGACGCCTTGCCTAATGTTGTAGCGATTATAGTTAACTTCTCTCCGACTGGCAGCACGTTACTTTCAAAATAATTGGCTTCGAAATACCCGTTATACGAAGAAGCCGTCTCAATCCTTGCTACTTGATCTCGGAAAATTCGAACGCTCGCCCCAGGCTCCGCGTAACCGGAGATCGTGGCCTCATTACTCGTCACTATGGTCGGTGCAGCTGTCTCCCCCATAATCGGTTGAACCACAACCTGGACTGGCAAGCTCTCCTTCTTCCCGTATACACGAGCTGATAGAAACAGTACTTCTCCTGCGGTTATCGGAGGGTATATCTGCCACACTTCGTTCATGTAATACGTGCCATCCTCTTCAATACCGGTAATACTGACTATTTCTCCACTCTGCTTGCTCAAGATTACACGGTCCCATTGCTGGCCCATCGGCTTCTCCGTTTGACCAGTCAGGCTTAAACCATTGAAGTACACAGAACCCGATACAGTAGGAATTTGCGTAATTGGAGCACCTTCAATTGTTACTGTTACGGGTTCGCTCATCCTTTTTCCAATGTTCGTCGCGGTGATGCTCACTCGGTCTCCAGCTGTAACCCAACCAGCAGAGCTGAATACAAAAGTGCCATCAATTGCTTTAACAAAATGGATATAACCTGAAGCTTCGACGGTTATGCGTACGAGAGCACCAAAGGGAGCCCGGCCGCGAATAACCTCATCATTAACAAGTTCAGTCATTACAGGATCCGTCTGTCCGGCATCAGGCTGCACAATAAAAGAAATGGACTCACTAGTCTTCTTTCCTGGCGCCTTAGCAGTCAGAACCACTTCCCGGCCCAATTCAAACCCTTTGAAATAATCCGAAAAGGACGAGAAGCTGAATTGACCGTTAGTTTCCACGTTCGTGTAGGCTAAATGGGTTCCATCTTTCCACGTTAACCTTACCTCTGTAAAACCGTCAGACGTACTAGGTTCAGCGGTACCGCTAAACATATAACCGCTCGTATAGATGGCGCCTGTGACAGAAGGCAGGGCTGTTTGCGGCATCGCTTGAACCGTAAGATAGACGGCATCGCTCACGGTTTTGCCGATAACAGACGCGGTCAGTTCAACTTTGGTCCCTATTTCGGCCGTCCAAGGAGTATACAAGCTAAAATCTCCGTTGCTGTCGGCTTTTGTGCTGCTACGGTAATTATCTTTGTATTTCAGCATGACCACGGCTCCCGGGGCCGTCTTGCCGTGAATAAGACTTTGAAGTTCGTAAACATCTCCTGTAACAGTCGGCTTCTCCAGCTTATCAGTCGTGGCCAGTACTTTAAAGCTTACAGGTTCGCTAGGCATCTTGCCTGTAACCCTAGCCGTCAGCAGCAGTTCTTCCCCTGCAACAAGTGTGCGTTGGAAATACTGGTCCTGATTCCATTCAAGTTGGAAGGCTCCGTCCTTGGTCACTTCCGTCGTGGAGGCTACGTAGGCGCCGCTGGTCGTCGTCAGTTCTATTTTGGTATATCCAAAATCAATCGAAGTGGTCTCAGATACGCCGCTGATCCTCCAACCATTCGTATATACGATACCAGTCACCGAACTGAGCGCAGTTTTCGGCGAAGACTGAATCGTCACATACACGGCCTCGCTCACCGTCTTACCTATGGCAACCGACGTCAGCGAAAGCTTCGTGCCAGCCGAATAGCTTCCGTTCGTACTGAAGATAAAGGAGCCGTCTATCTCGCTGGCTGTGGTTGTAGTTACATAGGCGCTGTCCCCTATTCTCAGCGTGATCTGCGCTCCAGGTTCCGTATAACCTCGCAGATTGCTCAGCTCATAGACATCCTCCACGACAGGAACGGGGGTCGAGACGCTTGGCAGCTGTACAGTAAACTTGAAAGGCTCACTTGTATGCATACCATCGACATTCGCTGTCAACTGCACCTGATCCCCAGCCCGCAGAGTAGTATAACGGTTAAATTCACTCCAAACAAAGCTACCGTCTCCTTGAACATAGCGAAAGCCCAGATATGCCGAGTCTTTCCCCCTCAACTCAAGAGACCCGCTTTGGTTGCCGTTTATCTGAACTTGCCCCTGCAGTTTCCAGCCGTTGGTGTATACCGCTCCGGTTACAGAAGAGATAACGGCCTTCGGAGCGGACTGTATGACGAGCGTCAACCCTTCGCTGGTCGCTTTACCGAAGGTAGTGGCCTTCAAAGTAATCGTCTTGCCTACAGTGAAGTTGCCCGCAGAAAATGTAAAGGAGCCGTCTACAGAAGAGGCTTGGGTATAGCTGGGATTAATAGAGCCGTACACATACAAAACAACGGTTGATCCAGGCTCCGCTTTTCCTTGAAGCTGTCCTCTATCATACACGTTACCGGTCACCGTCGGCCTGGTCGTTTGCCCAACAGTTGTCTGTACAAAAATACGTTCCGGATCACTAGGGCTATCGTTCCCATACCTTGCGGTCAGGTATAGCTCTTCCCCTACTTGCAGATGAGACGAGTAGCGTTCGAACTCATTTGTCATCGAAAAATGGCCGTTATAGCCGCTATAAGCGTAGGCGAGAAAGGTTCCGTCCTTCTTGTACAGTTGAACAGACGCATCTGGTTCAGCCGTCCCGCTAAGCTTCCAGCCATAAGTATACACAGCCCCGCTTACCACCGGAGTCGCCGTCTTCCGCTGTCCCGGCACAGCGCTTATCTCTTGGGACAAGTAGCTTTGACCGCCGTGAACGGCAGCAACCTTAAAGTAGTAGGTTTGGCCATTTTTAAGACCCCGAACAGTGTAAGTCGTATCCGTTACCGTAGCTGGCGCAAACGAGTACCAGCCGCTCGTAGTCGAGCTATAGACCTGGTAGGTCACGTTGGAGCCGACCGCATCCCAAGACAATGTGACCTGTTCGTTCCCCGGTTCCGCTTTGACAACCGGCGCCTTCGGCAGCTCATTCACATAGTCTACGGTTACAGCAGTTGTGGAGGAGATGTTTTTATAATGAGCGGTTACCACAGCTGTTCCATTGCCTACGGGTGTTAGCAGACCTGCTGCGCTAACTTTGGCCACGGAAGGATTGCTGCTTGAAAATACAGCTTCGTCCGTAACGCGTAGAACCGACTCATTCGAATAATGAGCAAAAACTTCAAGCTGGCGGGAATCCCCGTACACTTGGAATATAATATTGTACGGCTCGATACTTAGCCTAATTGGCGCGAGTTGACCTTGAGCTAATACGGTCACCTTTAATTCCTTGCTTATCTCACGGCCGTTCTTGGATAGTACTGCCGTCAATGTGACAACCGCATCCCCCGAGCCGTTGGCCGGACGTGTGATTTTGCCATCTACAGCTACTGTTGCTGTATCCGAGCTCAACCACCAGATGTCGACACCTCTCGCAGCATCCTTTGCTGGCAGCCCTAAGGTCTGGGTAACGGTCAGAAGCGTATCTCCATCAGCCAAACCGATGGAAAGCTCCTGAGACGACTCCTCCAGCGCAAAGGTAGTAATGCGTGCCTTCGCTACAGCCAGCTTAGTTGAATATCCAACCAATTCCTCCGCATTCGTCCCGACCGTGATGGCATTGAATGCAAGCGTGTCGGCTGCGGCAATACGTGCATCCACCTCTGCCGAATAACTATTGAAGTCAGGGATCGCTGCAATAGCTGCTTCAGCCAGTTCCTTGAGCTTCTCAATCAATGTTTCGGCGGCTTGAACGATAATACCCGGGTCGCGGTTGATTTTGATTCTGCCAATAACCGTCGGATCCCCCTCCAGCTTAATGCTGGCCTTCAAGTGAACCGAAGCTATATTCGAATTTTTCAGGTCTAGAGTTGCCCCCTGCCCCTCTGGAGACACAGTAACAGAACCTATGCTCCCTGTGCCTTCCACAGCTATTTTCGCATTAGGAGCTACGATGTTCACATCCGTTAAACTCGTTCCATCAGGCGCGGATACCTTCGCATTCGCAGCCAGCTGGAGACTTGCCACAATGGTTACGGCTCCGCTCGCTTGGGGACGAGCTAAGGTGATACGGGCTCCTTCTCCCTGAACAGTAATCGGTCCCTGCAGCGTGCCTCTCAGTTCAATCTCTTGGCCTTCCGTTCCTGCACCAAGCTTGATCATGCCCAAGCTTCCTGCAGTGGATTCGATAATTGCCTTCGATTGGATGTCTGTATTGGATACATTTGCACCAGACAGCGTTTCGATCCGGACCGGATTCGATTGATTGGCCGCCGATACCCGGAGTGTCGTAATGATCGTGTTCTTTAGTTTAATAGAGTTGGAGCTGCCCGATGCCACTACGATTTGATTGGCTTTCACATTTTGCAGCGTAATTTCTCCATTGGCTCCCGGATCCAGCGTCAGCACTCCGCTGATCGCCGTTGCTTCCGCACCGTCAGCAGGACCTAATGTTCCCGATGCCGTGATCGTCAACGAATCATAGGTTCCCCCGCGATTCAGCTTCTCCAGGTCTGTCAAAGGCTTGGTCGGAGCAGCCCCGCCTCCTCCGCCACCGCCTCCAAACAAGGCTGCCGCTTTTCCCTTAAAAGTTAATCCCGTCGGCTTTCCTTTGTAAGTAAGCGAATAAACCTTATCCGCCGTCTGGGCCGTCGTTGTCAAAAGAACGGTAAAGGGATCTCCCTTCTTAAGCTCCGCCTTCTCGACCTTTAGCCCTTGATCAAACGTAAAATCAGAGGCCGACGCCGATAGAGGCTCTTTCATAAAAGTTACCTCGACAGTAACGTTGTCTGCAACCGACAACGCTTTGACAAAAGATTCTTCCTTATGTACAAGCTGTTTTGCTTTAGCGACTAGCTCTTTGCCATGAGCCTTGAACTCATAGGCCAGCCGCGCCAATGCCTGTCTTTCCGCCTGGTCCTTCGGATTAAAGGTCAGTCTGCCGTCAGGATGACTGATCCCGTTGACAAATCCGATCTGAAAGGCTAGTGAGATATGCGCACGAGCCCAGCTTGATGCATCCTGCAAGTCGGAAAGGCCTGCTGCCGGTGCCGTTTGCTTGGCTTCTTGTTCAAGTCCAAGCGCCCGAATGAAAAAGACAACCAAGTCTTCCCTGGTTACTTTTTTCCCCGGAGAGAAGGTTGTCGGCGAGGTTCCTTGAGTGATTCCTGAAGCCACCAACGCTCCCACATAACCGCGATACCAGGCATCGGGAGCCACATCCGTAAAGGCTGCCGCTTCCTCGGCCTTTTCATTAAGCCCCTGTGATAACACGATTATCTTGGCAAGCTCGGCACGGGTCATCGTTTGATTCGGCTGGAATGTTCCGTCTTCGTAGCCGTTAACGATTCCATCACGTGCCAATTCTTGTATTTCTTGCTTCGCGTAGGAATCTGCTGTATCCTTGAACTGAACTGCTTCGGCACCATCTGCCATAGCTGGCATGAGCAAACCGAACAACAGCGCAAATACAAGAACTAGGCTGACTCTTCCACGCCCTTCATGCACCTGCATGAGCTTTCCTCCCTAAAATTATGAATTTATCAATGAACAATCCTCCAGCAGCCCGCCATCTTCAGAACCTAGCAAGACTAGTGGTAATATTAGGAATTATATAGCATATGAAACTATAATTCTACAGTTTATGATAAAGATTTCCTAAATTTTTTAGATTATCTGCGCCTCATTACCTATTCCGTCTGCCGTTGCCCCGTGTATCCTTCTCTATCCGGCAATTGTCTGCGATACTCGTTGGGTGCCATGCCGGCAGCCACAATCGGGAAATCCCCTATACCGCGTGATCCTCCGCAATCAGCACCTAATGCGCAGCGCAGCCTCCTTCCTGACAAATTTATAGGGATTTCCCCTATTCATCCCGAATTATGTCTATGCTATAGTAGGATGAAATACCTATAAAAAAGTATTCTGCATTTAAAATTTGCCATTAAAGGGGTCCTATGTCGAGGATGGCTGCTAACATACTCCTAATTATGATCGCATTGGTCCTACCCTTCCTGCTGCCTGCCGGGCAATTGCCGACTCACTGGAGTCTCATCCTGCATACAACGCTGGAGACGATCGCCGTTCTTCTCTCCGTCATGATCTTCCTGGGCGGCTGGATTTCTGCCCGGATCAGAGTATCCCCATTCGCCCAAGCCCTGTCTTCGCTGTTTCTCTGCGTGGGCTTGCTGGAGTTCGCTCACATGCTGTCTTACAACGGCATGCCCGGACTGCTGTTATATAACGGCCCCCATACGGCCGTTGTTTTCGGGCTGGCCGCCCGCTCTCTGGTCGCTCTCTCCCTGCTCACGATCGTTGCTTACCCTTGGACGCGGACATCACGCCCGCAGACAAGAACCCATCACGTCATATCCGGGGGAGGACTCCTGCTAACAGTCGCAGCCTACGTGCTGGCGGTACATCTTGAGGATTGGCTCTCCCCTTCTCTGCTGAAGGTATGGGAATATGCGTCCTTCAGGTTGGCTGTGGAGCTTCCCATACTGGCGCTGCTTGTGCTGTCGGTGCTGCTCGTGCAGCGTAAGACCGAGCAGCGGCAGGGGCAGCCATTCGATAAACGGCTCGTGTTCATCGCGCTTCTCCTCGCTCTCGTCAGCGAGGCTTCCTTGACGTTCTATCAGAATAACTCGGAGATTCATATTCTTCTGGCGCATATATGCAAGATTGCCGCGTATTCCCTGATCTTCCGTGCTGTGCTGTGGCCTCATCTTCACACGCCGCCAGCCTTACTGCGACAAAAGGAAGGCGAGACCCGCAACGCGCAGAATCATCTTCATGCAACCTTGGAAAGCATTTATGACGCCGTCATCATTACCGACCGGCTGGGCAGCGTTACCTATGCCAATCCCGCTTCGGCGGCATTCTTCCGGCTATCCGCTCAGGCTATGGCAGGCATGGCCATCGAAGCGCTGTTCAAAATCAAGAGCTATGACCATCCGGTTAAAAGCTGTCTGGCTTCCGGACAATCCAGCGGCATTAAGCCGAGCGAAGTATTCCTGCCCCATGAAGAACGCTGGGTCACCACCGAGTACAGCGTCTCTCCGATCATCGGCGAGCAGCAGGAGATGATCGGGACCGTTCTTGTTTTCCGAGATATAACGGAGCGGATCAAGCAGCAGCAAAATCAGCAGGCGCTGGCTTCGATCATCGAATCCGCGTCCGACTTCATCGCCATGGCTTCCGCTGACGGGAAAGCTCTCTATTATAACAAGACGGCGCGAACCATGCTGGGAATCGCCGACGATGCCGACCTGTCCGCCATCTCGGTCGCCGAGACGCATCCGGCCTGGGCCAAGGACGTTTTGCTGAACGCAGCCCTGCCCGAAGCGGAGGAGCACGGCATGTGGAACGGCGAATCGGCCTTTTTGGGGAAGCGTGGCGAGGAGATTCCGGTATCCCAGGCTATTATGAGTCACCGCAACGAGAAAAACGAGCTGTTATTTTACTCCACCATCGCGCGCAGTCTCTCGGAGATGAGGCTGGCGGAGAGGAAAGAGAGGCTCGCCGTCACCGTATTCGAGAATATTGCGGACGGCATCATGGTGACGGATAACCGTCAGATGATTCAATATGTCAATCCCGCTTTCACGCAGATTACGGGGTTCGAAGAGCAGGATATCGTAGGGGCTTCCCCCAAAATCTTGAGCTCGGGCAAGCATGACCGGGCGTTTTATGATCAGATGTGGAGCAGTATTCGCAGCCACGGCAGCTGGCAGGGGGAGATCTGGAACCGGCGCAAGAACGGAGACGTCTTCCTGGAGTCGATCACCATTACCGGCGTTAAGGACGGCGCGCAATCGATCGCTTACTATATCGGCGTATTCAAGGACGTAACACTTCAAAAGCAGCTGGAAGCCAAGCTTCAGCATCAAGCCTTCCACGATGCGGTTACCGGGCTGCCGAATCGCCTGCTTCTCTACGAACGGATGGAGAAAGCGATGCGGAGCGGGAATACCTTTGCCGTATTGTTCCTTGATCTGGACCGATTCAAACGCATTAACGATACGCTCGGCCATTCCGTAGGCGATCAAGTGCTTAATGTGGTCGCCGAACGTCTGAACGCCTGTTTGCGGACAAGCGATACGGTGGCCAGAACGGGCGGAGACGAGTTCATCCTTCTTCTGGACGGATTAAATCACCCGGAGGATAGCGCCGTCATTGCTCAGAAGATCATACTCGAACTGTCCGCGCCTATTTTCCTGGACCGGTTCGAGCTATATATTACCGTAAGCATCGGCATCAGCTTCTGTCCGCGCGACGGCAAGGATATCCATACCTTGATCAAGCATGCGGATCAAGCCATGTACAGCGCCAAGGAGCAGGGGAGAAACAATTTTCAGGTGTTCTCCCCGGTTCAGGAGGACTCTTCGCCGCAGCTGTTGTCGCTGGAGGTCAGCCTGAGACGAGCCCTTTCGAACGAAGAGCTGAAGCTGCACTATCAGCCGCAAATCGATTCGGTTACTCAGAACATCATCGGCCTCGAAGCGCTGGTTCGTTGGTCGCATCCGGAATGGGGGCCAATTCCTCCCGCCAAATTCATCCCGCTCGCGGAAGAAAGCGGCTTGATCAAAACATTGGACCAATGGGTCATCCGGGAAGCCTGCAGACAGCTCAGGCGTTGGCTGGATGAAGGGTATAAGCCGGTGCCCGTATCCGTCAACGTTTCCATGATGTTGTTCAGACAACCGAATCTGGCCGTCTATATCTCCCAGGCGATGACGGACTCCGGGCTTCCCCCTCACTATCTCGGGATCGAAATAACCGAGAGCACCGTCATGAGCAATCCGGAGATTGCCCTGCAAACGCTCCATGCCTTGAAGGAGATGGGGATCCGCATCTCGCTGGATGATTTCGGCGTAGGCTATTCGTCCCTGAATCACTTGAAGAAGCTGCCGATCGATACGCTCAAAATCGACCGTTCCTTCGTTCAGGATATTCCCGAGGATGCCGAGGACAAGGCCATCGTCCAATCCGTTATTCAGCTTGGCCGGAATCTGGGGCTGTACGTAATTGCAGAAGGGGTCGAAGCCGAGGAGCAGCTCGCCCATCTGCAAAGCCTGCAATGCCAGGCCGTCCAGGGCTTCCTCTTCAGCAAGCCGCTTCCTGAGGCCGAGGTGGTTCGGTTTTTTCAGAAAGGGTAGTTCAAGAGAGAATGCTGGGAAGGCAAAGCGGCCTTAGTCCTGAATTTCATGGGGCCGAGGCCGTTTCTTTGGGTTGTAACGGCAGCGCTTCAACTTCAAACTCACCGCTCCCCATTGCGTATAGAAAATAGACGCAGATGAGCTAGAC
This sequence comes from Paenibacillus sp. cl123, assembly GCF_900101595.1. Classification (GTDB taxonomy): domain Bacteria; phylum Bacillota; class Bacilli; order Paenibacillales; family NBRC-103111; genus Paenibacillus_G. The sequence goes on along the minus strand of NZ_FMYY01000030.1, from coordinate 21,043 downwards.
AAGGATGTATAAACAGTTCAGCATGAAGGCTCTGTTCCTCTGGACTCGCATTCGTTCACTCCGTCTCGTACTCCCTGCTGATACATCTGTTTCAGTTCAACGATATTGAGATCCAGTAGATCTCTTCCCATGCTATAAACTTATCCAACTCCCTCTTGCTCATGCTGCGCTTCATTGCTGCATACGAAGCTTGCTCCATAGCTCGAAGACGAGCTGTATCCTCCTGCTGTTCAACTTGTGCTAGTGCGGCTTCCAATCGACCCTGTATCAAAGACTGTAACTTTCTGGAGTGCCCCATAGCTCAATCCTTCCCCTGAACTGAACCGAATGAAATGAAGTTTGTCTCAGTCAAGCCTGGCTGTGCAATGGATTCAATAGAGTTGTCAGCTGCGGCATCTTGATGTCCATTGATCAGATAAAGGCCGTGATGAGCTAAGTAAATCATGGAAAGTTGTCCTCGGTCGTTGACGATCACATACTCTCGGTCATACTTATCGTAAAACAGGCGATAATGCTTATCCGGTCTGACACCGCTCCAAGCATCGTTATCTGCTGTCCATCGTTCATCAGGTAAGGGCATCCAATGTGTAGCTTCGCTGATATGCGGGGTTATGGTAATGAGCGGGCAAGATGAGGTTTGTTTGAGCATGGCTGACCTCCAAAAAGTGACATCAATGAACATCACATAAAAGACTCATTTTGTGTCCGTTATACATATAATAATTGATAATTGTCAAATAAAAGAAACTATTTGTGTCCTTTATGGTGGATAGGAACGTAGTTTTCTATAATGTGGATGGAGGTGTATCTGCTTGTTCGGAAAACGCTTGGCAGAAGTCAGAACCAATAAAGGTCTTAGCCAGTACGAACTGGCTGAACGCTTAGGATTTAGCAGAGCACAAATTGCCAATTATGAGCAAGGCACAAGAGAACCTGATTTTCATACTTTAATTGTATTTGCAGATTTTTTTGAAGTCAGCCTGGATTATCTACTTGGCCGAACGGAAATTCATGAATTTAACGCCAATGGATACCAAACTTATACTCGAAAAGAGCTTACAGAACGGGAAGAAGGCTTCCTTGAAGAAGCCTTACAGGTTTTTCGGAAATACAGCAGCAGTTAGGCATAAGAAAGTCAGCATGTGTTGACCCTCCTATGCCTAACTAAAAAATTCAACTTATAGATGTAGATTCATGACGAATGATCTAACAGTTGTCCCTTCTAGCTCAGATAAACTAGTCGACTGGCCTATCAATCTTTTTTTGGTATGTTCAAGGCCACATGATGGAATCGCAGATTTACGCCTATCTTCGTTATCCCAAATTGAGCTTTCAAACCAACCAATTAAGTACAGCCCGAACTTACATTTCCCCTCTTTTAAATATCTCCCGACCAGTTGTGTCTCCATGGCTTGAAAAAGTTCCCGATGCCAATTTCCTTTGACTTCGACGATGACTGTAATGACTTCAAAAGCTCCTTTTGTATGCTCAGACAAAGCGGCATTGACATGAATATCTGTACGTTCTCCTGGCATTGACCCTGCGCTGCTGCGTATTTCTACTTCACGATTGACTACAATCCCCCTGCCCACAAGGTCCTCTTCCAGATGCTGTTTTACATAGTCCGAAAAATCGTTCTCTGATCTGGGGCGGTAGAGGTTTCTACCAACTTCATTCCAAAGCCATTTTACTTCAGGCGTAATTCCATGCAGCTTTTGCTCAAGTCTCTTAAGTGATTCAATTAAGGTCTCTAACAGCTGTTGTTCACTTTGAACCAGCCTGCTGTGCCTATTCCCTGCTAATTGGATGATTTCTTTAGGACTCAGCGGGGACCATGTGTCCCGGCGTGTAGCATTTTGTGCTTCTACTAATTTCCACTTTAACCACGGAAGCTCTGGCAGCGCTGCAACTATTCGAGCAACTTGATTGGAGGATTCCAGTGTTCCTTTACTAGACAAATAGCGTAAAAGCTTATCTCTAAATTCAGCTACCTCTTCACGAAGACCTACAAAATGCGCCATCTCGTCATCATCATGATTCGGATCTTCATGGTAAGGGAACTGCTGTACTAGCCAGATATACAAATCAGCGAGTGCTACATCGGGTAAATGATGAAGCAAGCTATATCCTTCGAATCTATTTGAAAGTGAAAGAAACGTATTTTTAACAAAATCCGGTTGAGATTCTTTTAATGACCAAACTGTGTCCCAGCCTACGGTCGGGAGATTCTTTAAAAGCAAAATAGCAGCAATTACAGCTTTTTCACGTGAATTTTCTTCATTTAATAACTCAGAAGAGATGAGAGACTTGGCAAATTCCTCTGATCCTCTTATTTGGTGCCCTAGTAGCCCATCAAGTAAGCATTTCACAGATTCTGGAGCTAAGCTACGGGTCATTAGCATATTTAAAACGGCTTTACCTAATTGGGCATCCCAGCATTCCTTCATAGCACTGATAATAAACACATTAGAATCTTGTTCGTTCTCTTTAAGAATAAGTTGTAACAGATTTGATATCACTTTATCAGGAGCTTGATCATAGGCCAACTTCAGCAATTGATGACGTATCATTTCTTCGTCGCTTCTCGATGTTACCCATTGCGTTAAAATAACGGGTGTCCAGTTTTCCCAATACACGGATGCTAACGATAATAAAAATCCATAATCTTGTTCGTAGACCAGCCTCAGCGCTCTATACCCTGACATAGCAGGCCTATGCCAAATGTTTGTTCCAAACCACTCATCAGCTTCTGTTTTTTTGTCAAGCAAATATTTTCTCGCAGCAGATAAAATACGCACTTCATCAGAAAAACTTACTTTTTCCCAATTTGGTAACGACTTAATATTTGGTACAAATTCTTCAACACGCCTGCTCTCCTCATCAACTCCTAACTCCCAATTTAATAACCACCAAGCATCTAGATTTCCTGCCTCAAATTCATTGAGACGCTGACCTATTCTTTCAAGAATAGGCGGATGGATCGGAGGATGGGCAGGCCTTGGATTTTGCCATGGATTTATGCGAGTGTAATATTTTTTTAATTCTCGAGCTTGTTCGGAATGTAACGGAATACTTTGAAAATAAATTTGACATTGTGCTGCCAACATTTCGTTGTTCTGCATAGCGTGGAAAAGTAAATCCACTTGACTAGAATCAGTCGTATCAAATCTCCTTTGGATTAGACCAATCCATTTTCGTCGTAGTTCTGTAGCCAGTTCTTCCTGAAGCCGTTCAATCATCCATGAGAAATCTTCCGGCCTAATAAGCCAATTAATTGCAGATGTTTCAACTACTTCATGTGAAGCTTCATTGTTTATTAGTGAACAAAGAATCGACCTACGAATCGTATGCCTTTGCAATAAATCACTGATGTATCTAAAATCATCAAAATGCTCCAATCTCACTCGAATAACATTAGTAAACGCCATTAGAACGTCAGGCTGATCAAGATGCTCCCCTGCTTTATTCATAATGCCAAAAATTAAATCATCAACACGGTGATCAATTTGTTGATAATTCGCAACCACTGTTAGTACCCATCGCAACGCGAAAGGCAGTTCGCTCGCTTGTAGCTTATCAAAAACTTCAAAGTTTAAAAACATTCTGTATGCTCCAGTGAATTTTCTGCGTTTTGGAATAGTTAGCCATGCAAATAGTTCTTCACCGGAAATATATTGGGGCCACAAAGCATGCAGTGCCACCCCCTTCAGTTCATCGTCAGCGTCTTCCCCTGCCTCTGATTTAGCTAATGGAATTAATCGCTTTGTATTCTCCCCCTCTGCTAATTCACATAGTGCATATCCTGCTTGTACCCGTAATTGGTACTCCTCGTCCTGATTTAACGCAATTCTAAACAAGTCCTCCTGTAGCACACTTAATTGACATGCTTTTGCTATTCGAATAGCGGCACGCCGCGCCACATTACTATGCCGCTGGTCTATCACATACGTTTTAATTTGTTCAGCAAGGGAAGGATGCTTTAATTTATAAAAATATTCCTCAGAGTCCCAATACATTATTTTTTCAGCATCATATAGTTCCAACAGGCTTGCAACTAACATTCTTTTATCCCCAACGTCTGTACTTGCTACATCACTTCGAAGAAGGATTTGCGGATCTTGCTCAGTAATCTGACGAAAGACATCGACATTCATCATTGATATCCAGGACGAAACCTCATGAAGTTGAGGTACAAGCTTACGTTCTTCACCAAGCGGATGTTCTATTAAACTCATAATTTGCGTAGTAGACAGTTCATGCTGTGTAATGAACCAGGCCGCTAAAAACTCTGCATAGGTTTGATGAGCCCACCCGAATCGGTTCAAACCTCTCGAAGTAAATAGACCTGTCGAGAGAGTTTCTTCAATTTCCGATTCTGACAGTTTCAAAAGTATATCGCTTTGCCGCAGAGATTCGCCCGAAATATCTCCTAGGGTAAGATCTTCATCAGGAATATTACCAAAATTAATTCCTCGCCACACCGCATACTTATTAGAAAAAACCATTAAAGCTGCAATCCTGGAGGCTATCCTTAAACGATCTTTAGCTCTTAAATTTCCTACATGCTGAGATGAAACTCTGCTTTCATTTGTTTCTTCACAAAGCAGCTCGCATCCCTGCATGTACAACTCCTTTTGTGTAGATGGAAAGCTTCCGTGTTGCTTATAAAGGTTCAAAAGGAATTTTAGCGTAACAGGCTTAATTGCCAGGGGAACTACTTCCTTCTCGGATACTTCGCTCATAAACTTATCCGCATCTATTTCGAATGAACTCGCGGCGCTATAAACATCCACTCGTCGCAAAGGAGCCAGTTCCATGATTTGAATATTTTCATCTCCCCATATCTTCCCTAGCTCACGCTCGAGTAGACTCGGCCAATCTGCCGTTCGACATGCAATTCTCAGATAAAGGTTCTTCAAATTCGAATTGTCTTTATGTTTTTGAAACTCTTCTGCCAGCAAACCTGCTACATAATTGAGCTGTAGTAAACACTCATCCAAACTATCCAAAAAGAGATGTAAAGTGCGTTCTCCCCTTAAGCATGCTAAAAACAAAGGATTTTCGAATACATTTCTGATCAATCGCTCCTCCGTTCCATACGAACGGAGATCAATTCTCAGAGTATGATTTCCTTCCTTATCAGCAACGTTTCGCAAAGCCTCTGTTTTTCCAATACCCGGCTCTCCCAACAATACTAAGCAAGGCACCTCTGATATCTTATCAAAGGAAACAACATGTTCATTAAATATGGGCCCATATTCGGATTCGGGATTGTAAAGGTATCCGTCATCAGATAGGTTGATGGTGCCTTTCCTAGAACACCAGAATCTTACCCAAGGAAACATGATATCGTTCATAAAGAGTCCTCCTAATCCGATTGTTCAAGCTTCCCCCCGCTCGCTACGCTTTCCAACGAAATGACTATATGGTGCAAATAAGCCTCGTTGATCCTGCGGCTTACGCCTTCTACGGACTCCCGGTACTGCTCATATTGCCGTTCAAGCTCACTTACTCTTACTTTATCCAACCGTTTCCTTACAAAAAGAACGATCTGATCCTTACTCGTCCATCCGCGAAAATGAATATGAAAGGTCTTCTGCTTGTCTAAACATTTATCTTTAATCCTCACCTCTGTCCTAGCGCTCGTTGCATATTCCCACATAACGTTATCCATGTCCTGCTTAATCTCATCCAATCTAACCGCCATACGTTCGTACTCTCGATTAGGGGCATACCGTCTGGCGTTTAAAATATGCTTCTTCACGACATCAGCCATGTGTAGAATCTCATTCGTGTTCGCATACCTGGTCTTTAATAAAACAGCTACCTTCCTGACAATCAAGTAACGTTGTCTCCGTTCTTTGTTGGCGTACAGATATGCCTTTTCGAAAAATCCAATTTTAAGTTCCTTATTAATAAAACAGACCGAAGCCACTGAATTGCTGCCGAAGTTGTTTAAAGCGTGTTTTGCTATCTGACGCTCAACTTCGGTTAAGTACTGGTAGCTGCCGTTCAAGTAGGTCCGGATATTCTCGTTGGCTGCCTTGGCGTTCCCCTTAAACCAGCTGCTGATTGTATAGAAAATCACATCAGCAATAATAAAGGTAGTAAATATGTTATTGACATCGCCCATGATCTTGTAAGAAGACTGAATAATGTAAGCACAGAAAGCTATACCGTACATCCCAATCCGCAAGTAATTGTGGCTGAGCAAGATGTTCACTTTCAGATAAAAAGGAGCTGTCGACTGTCCACCCATTGCCCAAAACCAAAATTTACAGCCCGCTTGTGTCATAGCCTTGATCAGATAAGCGAATAAAATGACAAAAATAGTAATCGACTGATTGCCGAAAATTTTTGACACATCCAATTCTTGCTGATTGACCAGAAAATCGGAGAAATTATAGTCAAGAGAAAAAAAGGTAAACAGCAGCTTCATTGCCGTCCCGAATATAGACACCATAGTCGGCACCATGCTATGAATACCAATAACCAACAAGGACGAGACAAACAATAAAAGGACGCTGCTTGCCAACACAATGACTATATAATAAATGAGGCAAACCCCGTACCAGACTAACCTTGTTATGAATCGTTTAGCTGGATGAAACCAAAGCAGGAATGATTTATATCTGAAACTCATTTTCTCCGCAAAATCTGATAAGGAAGAGATCGCCCCCACAGAAAACACATACCATAGGACCAGTATGACTAAATCGAAGAACAGCCACCAAATGTTCCGCAAACGTTCCCAAGCACTTAAATTGCTGTTCAACAGCTGCCGAATAGTCGCCTCTCCGGACTCCCGGATGCTCGTCAATATATCCATTGACTTTATGAATAAAACAATAAGGACAATGAACGCCGCTATTCTCCATATATATGTAGGCCATGTCCGTTTCTTCTCCATGCTCTCCCTCCGTTCGCGACCGAGATGCCCGCTTTCGCTTTCCATCCGTCATTTATCGCTCAAATCTCCTGCGCTCCTTGACCATTCTAATCTCCAAATAGCTGCCTATAAACCAAGCAATCGAGCCTGCGCTTACCCAGATCACGATAGCCAATACAGAAAATGACCATAAGATCAGCCATAATGCAAATATAATTTCGCATGAAATGATAGCAAAGGCATTGCCGTGCTCCCGCAAATGTCTGTACGATTCGATATATTCATTCAAATGCCGGTTTCCCGCAGAGTCGCTGTCTGCCACCGAATCCTTTTTGCCGTTTGTCTGCTCCCTCTGGGACCTCAAAAAACTCAGATCCACATAAAAATAAAACAAAGGACTCAAGACCTTCATTTCCTTCATTCGCGGATATATAACCAGCCTGGCTGCATGCAAGATCAGAATCAGCATACTGGAGAGATACATATACAGAAATCCAAAAACCGCGATGATGATGGCTGTAAGCACCGTTAATCCGTCAGTATTCAAGCGTATTAATCCTTGAGCATCTCCGCCAATAACATCATGGAGTTGCAAATGATTGCCGTTAATAGTCATCTTCAAGTTGCCTACTTCAATATCATTTGTGGTGACAAACAGCAGATTATAAAGATAATCTACGCCTTCGTTGCTTCTGGAAAAAAGGGCCTGGTTGATTTCATATTTGAAATTCATAGCCAGAATAAATAAAACAAGCACCCGAATATCGTACCCGACAAATAACGGATAAGGTAAAACTCCAAAATCGATTTCCCATTTTGTATTCCTCTCTACGAATAGTCCTAATTTCCCAGTATGTAATTCCTGATTCATGGAGATCATTCGGCAAATTACGCCAAAATCCTTCTTTTTGGAATTTAATATAAACCTTCCCGATTATGTATGCTTTCTCGCCGGAACGATTATCCGAACGGAACGGTTATGCTACCCACAGCTAATCACAAAAAGAGACAGTGCATTAGCAGCTGTCCCGCGGGATTTTCGAAACAAAGAAATGAACAAGGGCAGACCACAAACATTTCAATGACAAAGTACACTGATCAGAAGCAGATTAAACAGGGACTAGGCTGTGCGTATTCAGCAACCAGACCCATTTAGACGGTTTTTCGTATAAATTTCACCCTTTTTGTCCTCCGGCAAAGCGTATGTAGACGGTTTTTCGCACAAATCTCCTACTTTGGACCGCCAACTGGGCGTATGTAGACGGTTTTTTGTTTAAATCTTCTGCGTTACCGCCAATCGGACGCATTTTATACGGTTTTTCGACTACCTCGGCTACCGCTTAACGTTTTTTTTAATAAATAAACAAATCCTATCGATCTGTTCATTACTTAACAACTTGAGCTTAATTGACAATTGCACATATTTGATAACCTTCTATACTTATGAACATGAGTTCATTAACGTCGAATCAACCACTACCTCCCCAGTAAGGAGCTATAGGAATGCATGTTAAGACCATTAACCATCCAGTTCTTTTTGCCCTGATCCTTTCGGCTTTTTCAGCGTTGGGACCCTTTACGGTCGATATGTATCTGTCATCGCTGCCGCAAATGATGAGTTATTTTCACACCTCTGCATCTCTTATCCAAGCGAGTCTAACTGCCAGTTTGTTGGGGTTAGGTCTGGGGCAGCTCGTTGCAGGTCCTTTAAGCGATGTTCATGGCAGGCGTAAGCCTTTGCTCATTTCGATGCTGCTCTATTTTTTTATTTCTATAGCATGAGCGTTTTCGCCAAACATCGGTATATTTATTGCTTTGCGCTTTATTCAAGGGTTTGTCGCTTCCGCGGGGCTTGTTATTTCTCGCGCGATTGTTCGTGATCAGTACAGCGGAGTAGAGATGGTCAAATTCATGGCGCTGTTGACGATGATTAGCAATGTCGCTCCATTGATTTCCCCTACTGCCGGAAGCGCGGTAACTACATTCACTTCATGGATCGGGGTGTTTATTTCTCTTGGGATTTTAGGGCTTCTTTTAACGGGGATAACTATATGGGGCATAAATGAAAGCTTGCCTGTTGAGCAGCGCATACCAAGCAACTTCAAGGAGATGCTGCGAAACTACGGTTCCTTGCTTCGGAATCGGAGCTTTATGGGATATGCGCTTGTCAATGGCATATTATTTTCCGGTGTATTCGCCTATGTGGCCGGCACTCCATTTATTTATCAAAATATGTATGGCATTTCGCCTCAACTGTTTTCGGTTCTCTTTGCCTTAAATGGGCTTGGGATTATTCTGGGCTCACAGCTTGTCAAACGACTGGCCGGACGAATCGACGAACGCCGTATTTTCCGGATCGGGCTGCTGTTAGCGTTCATCACTACCGCTGCTGTCCTGATTGTCGTGCTGACTCACGGCCCTTTCGTCGCTTTGTTCATCGCCATCTTCTTATTCGCAGCCGCTATCGGCATGATCGGACCGGTTTCCTTTACGCTCGCGATGGAATCACAAGACCATATTGCCGGGAGCGCAGCCGCCGTACTGGGAACTCTTTAATTTGCCCTGGGGGCTGTCACTTCCCCTTTAGTAGGCATCGCAGGAGAAAATTCTGCTGTCCCTTTCGGCATAACCATTTTCACGACGAGTATACTGGCTGTTATCGCTTACATCATCTTGGTGAGAAGGTCGTCAGCACCAGCAGCTTCATCAACTATGTAATTTTCAATTTACCGGTCTGTTCTCTCTAAGTCTGTAATCCCTGCTCAATGCGTTCACCCCACCGAGGAAGAGAATCTGCCCGATAAGTTATTGAGCCGTGATCTGCACCCAGAATAATCTTTCCTGCCGTATGGCTATTATCAATAACAATGAGATGATCAATTAAATGTAGATACGTAAGCAAATTTGCAATAGAAGTGTCATGTCGTCTGATTATATCTTCAACTGGAATATTATGCCCGCCATTTTTAACTCGCGCCGCGACTCTTTCAATATTTAAACGATAATCTCCCAGACCAACATAAAACATGGATACTTCGAATCCGTTCGCTTTAGCGTCGCGCATGAGTCGAATGACGTTGCCTCCAGCTAATGTCGTTTCTACTGAAAAATCTCGTTTGAATTGAATACATTCTCTCGCCAATTTGATGGCGGCTTTACCTGCAGACATTTTTCGGCTTTCCGGATGAAGGAAGTCCAACCCGCGAGCTAATGCATCTGGGTCAATGTTAATACTAATCCCGAGCCGATCAACGATGAGATTACGAATTGTACTTTTTCCGCTGCCATTGTTACCAGCAAATACATACATGATTGAGGTTGTGTCATGCATGTGAGACATCCTGGTCAGTGACTGGGACAATATGACCGTCGTTAAATTCCTTTACGATCTGGCCTTTATCAGTTTTGTATACGATGTAAGTTTCGTTGGCTTTAGCATCCAGCTTAGCCCGATCTCCCGTAAGCTTAATATACTTCTGGAGGTCTTTGATTTGATTCATTTTCTTCACCGTCCTTATCTATATTTAGCATCGGTATTTGGCTTTAATTATAACATACGTTGACTTTGAACTCTCCCCCACTTAGCAAAAGCTTGAATTGGCGGATTCTTGGATAACTGCTTCCAACGAAGCAGAGTTACAAGGTATTTCCCTTCGGAAATACCTCTACCAAGCGATCCCTGCGGTTCCCGCAGTTCGAAGAGAGGCGCTAGATCGCAACTCTCTTTATATTGATTGCGGCATTTTCGTCACGATCATGAACCGTATGGCACGTCGGACACTCCCATTGCCGCACAGTTAGCTTCTTCACTTCTTTGCACACAAATCCGCATACATGACACCTTTGGCTCGTTGGCTCGTACGTGTCTGCAAGCTTGACTGTGCGTCCATACCACGTGGCTTTATACGTCAACTGCCGTCTGAATTCGCTCCAGGATGCATCTGCAATCGATTTTGCCAGTGTGCGATTTTTTAGCATGCTCACCACGTTCAACTTTTCGATACTGATCGTTTGGTTTTCACGGATCAGCCTTATGGTGAATTGATGCAAAAAATCGCGGCGGATATTTGCGATCTTCTCATGGATCGAGGCAACCTTGCGTTTGGCTTTCTGCCAGTTGGCACCGACCTTTGTGCGGCGGGACATCCGGCGTTCCCACCTAGCTAGCTGCTGTTCGTGTTTGCGATAGGCTTGGGGATACGGAACTCGCGGCCCATCGGTGCAAACGGCAAACTCCTTCAGTCCAACATCAATGCCAATCTCTTTGTTGCTTGGCGGCAAAGACTGAACATCCACCTCGCAAACCAACGCAACAAAGTATTTGCCCGCGGCATTTCGCCGAACGGTTGCCGAAAGGATGCGTCCCTCCAGCTCCCTGGAGCGGGCATAACGAATCCATCCAAGCTTCGGAAGTTTGATGCGATTTCCATGAACCGCGATGTTCCCGTTGGTAAACCGGGTCGTATAGCTCTGCACCGGATGCTTGCGGCTCTTGAAACGGGGCCGATCCGATTGCTTGTTGAAAAAGCGATCAAAGCTGTCGGCCACATGCCGAACTGTCGATTGTAGCGCAATGCTATCGACCGATTTCAACCAGTCAAATTCGGCCTTGAGCGAAGGAAGCTGCGTGGCACAGGTGTTGTAGGACAACCCTTTACCCGTTGCCGTATACGTATCGTTCCATTTTCCAAGAAAGTGATTGTATACAAAACGGCAACAACCAAACATCTGCTGAATGAGCTTTTGTTGTTCGGTATTGGGGTAGATGCGATACTTAAAAGCTTTATGATGAGGCATGCCACGCAACCTCCTTTCGTTTGTGAATATGATTCATCATAGCACATATGTTCGCTCAAATCACAAAAACGCCGATTCATCTCCTTCCTTGAGAGGAAGAAGTATTTTCGGCTTTTTGAGGTAAAACCTTATCACTGGAGGATCGTACTACCCCTCACCATTCACGGCGCTTACTATTTACCCTCCAATAAACTCGATCATACCTCAATCCTTATACGGATCAAACTCGTCCGCTCCGGCCATACAAACGCCTATCGGCTTTAGCACGTGCATGACCTCGATCGTTTCAGCATGCGCATCCAGTACGTCTTGAAGCTTCCGGTAAACAAAGGGACTTTCGTCCGTGCCTGCTCCGCGCAGTTCCACTCCGAACTCCCGAACGGCCTGCCGCATTTGCTCCGTTGAGATTTGACCACCGCTGCGGGTACGGGTCCTCCAGTTCATCTTGCCGGCAGCCTGTGTGCGGCTCATAACCCGCCCGGCTCCATGCACAGTGCTATAGTAAGCTTCGCGGTTCTCCAGGCTGTCCTTGCCTCGGACAATCACGGATATATCCCCCATACTGCCGCCGATAAAACCGATCTGCCCAGGTGCGGAAGGGGTCGCCCCTTTACGGACGACAACGACTTCCTTCCCGTTATGTGTCTCTTTCCAAGCAAAGTTATGATGGTTATGCACTTCAAGATCCGCCTCCGCTCCCAGAATGGCCAATACTTGCCGCATCACATAGTCCCTTCCCGCATAGGCATAACGTCCGGCCAACTTCATCGCTCTGTCATACATATCGCCAAGCTCACTGCTCAGATCCAGCAGGACAGGCGGCTGATCCATCTTTTCGCCGGGCGCGCCGGCGAGAAATTCTCTACCGGCGGCCAGGTTGATAAAGCCGCTCGCCGTTTTATGTCCGAACCCTCGGCTCCCAAAGTGATTTGCGATCCATAAGCGGCCGGTTCCCGCTTCTTCGAACAAGTCTACGAAATGGTTGCCGCTGCCCACTGTACCAAGCTGACTCTGCGCCAACCCCTTGAGCTTGTCGTGCTCCTGCTTGCCTACCGCCTTGTATACGGCCCAATTCGGATCATCGAAAAGGTCGTGGTCGACCTGTTCATGATTGACACGCCCTATACCGAACGATATCTTTCGGGCGATCTCATCCATAACTTTCGCCAAGCCGGACTTCATGTCCTTGGCAAACAAGTTGGTCCGCACCGCCTTATTTCCGCATGCAATATCATAACCAACGCCTGAAGGAGAAATTTGCCCGTCATAGACCATAACCCCGCCGATCGGCTGACTGTAGCCTTTATGATGATCCGCCATGAGCAAGGTTTGAACCACATTGCCGGTTTCCGCACATGTTTTCGCTTGAGCAAGCGCCCCGCTGTCGGGATTTCCCCAGACACGCACGCCGTCTATATTCTGATAAGCCATTGTTCATTCAACTCCCGTTTTCCCTATTTTCTCCCCATACTTCCTCCAGCACAGACCGGAACAAATCGTCTAATTGCTGATCCTGGCCCCCATCGGACGTTTGCATACCCGCTGCCGTCCGCTCATAGTAAGCGATTTTTTCCTCCACATACTCGTTGATCGGAGTGATCCTCGGTTCGTAATCCAGCTCATCTCCTGCCTTTTTACGGACAAGCAATTCGCCAATAATCGCCTTAAGCTCGCTCCCCCGCGGCACCGCAGCATCGACCAGCCGGTCAAATTCAATAGGAGGCATAGTAAGATGCTTCTCGATCCACTCGCATGCCAATATCGGGCGGAGAACGTAGAAATATTTTTTGATCTTAACCCGCTCGCCCTGCAGATACTCCCGATAGTTTCCCTTTGCCATGTGCAAATAGTGGTACATACATGACTTAGGTGAAAACGTAAAGGAAGACAGGCCGCGGATTTGTTCGGCAATCGCATGATTCTCCCTGTATACAATCGGAGACTGAAGCCACTCGAGCAGCGGCGGATTCGACTTGCGGAACAAATTCAGCGCTTTGCGCAAATCCCAGCCATTGATGTCCAGCATATCGCTGATCGGCCGCTCGATGACATCCCGTTTCTCGAAGATCGATAAGTACCAATCCTCCGGCCTGACATAGAGAAATCTGACGTCATAATCGCTATCCTTGGAAGGAAATCCCCATGCCCGACTGCCCGATTCGCAAGCATACAAGATCCGCACATGTTCTTCGTGTTCGATCCGTTCTAGCGCGGTCAAGATTTGCTGATGGCAACTGTTCATCCGGCACCCTCCTTAAGCCATAGTTATCACTAGCATTCGTTATTTGCTTGCTGTCCCTTTCTCGCCGATGAGGGAGCTCAGCCGTTCCAACAGATCCCCGCCGCCCGTCAAAGAAATGGACCCGATTTTCTCGCATATTTTCTCCAGGAATTCCAGCTCTTTCAGACGGAATAATGTCTGATTCTCGTCCATCAGCTTCGCGGTGTTCAGCAAGCTTCGGGTCGATGCCGTTTCTTCCCGGCGTGTGATGAGATTCGCCTGGGCCTTTTTCTCAGCGAGCAGGACGGTGCTCAAAATATCCTTCATTTCTCCCGGCAAAATGACATCCTTAACCCCGGCACTCAGGAACTGTACGCCGAACTCCTCACTCTTGTCCCGTATACGAGACAGGATGAACGACGCTATGTCCTCTTTCCTTTTCAGGAGATCGTCTAATTTAAGTGTTCCGACATACTCCCGGAGCATGAGCTGAAGCTGGATATGAATTTGCTCGTCGAACGATTTCATCTCCAAGGCGCGCAGCGGCTGTACGATCTTGTATTGGCAGACAAAATTCAACCGCAGCGTAACTTTATCCTCCGTCATAATCTCTTGGCCGATCAGATCCATCTGTTGTTGTCTTAGATCAATCGACTTGACTGTAACCGAAACGGGGCCCTTCCAGAAATAATACTTTCCAGGGGAAAGCTCCCGCTGCAAAACATGATCATAAAATAAAAATCCGGACTCGCAGCTCGCGATTTCGTAGGACTGTATATGGCCCGCAAGCTTCGGTATAATTGAGCGGTCCACCTCGGAGGGCAGTTCCGGTTTTCGGATATCCGTATGTAAAAACGCATGTTTTTTCAGCACGTTCCAGTAGGCGTAAACACCGGGCTTAAGCAGCTGTACGAATTGGCCGTCCTCATAATGCAGCACGTATTCATGATCTGGCACACGTACGATATCCAGCTCTCGCACGAGGTCAGCATCGTGAAGGAACAGCTGCAAATCTTTGCCCTCTATGGCGAATTTATTCGCGATATTCATCACGACAACAGTAGTTTGCGACCACATGAAATAGCGATAGGTCCCCGGATTGAGCTTTTTCACGTAACTTCCTTTATGAAAAAGCAAACCCCGTTGGTCAGCTTGAATGATTACTTTGTTAAACATGTTCGTTACCCCCTCATGGTTCGACCATTGGATGTAGAATCCCGCTGTGGTTTGGGCGGAATCTCGTTTCAGATAAGCGGTCTTCCGGTGATGTTAAGGACATCTGATGCAGGAGGGTGACTTTGTTTCAGCCATTCTCCTGCCTCTTCTATCCTGAAAATCCTGCCGGCGTCTAGCACTATCGGTATCCACGGATCACAGAGCCTTGCCTGCAGTGCGCTAAACTAGCCGCCAGGGATTCTACCCTCTGGTCTTCTTCAACATTTGCGCTCAATTGAAAGTCGAGCCTTCTACCAGAATCGCTCACTAGGCGATTGGGGAATCGAACCCCAAATACTGGCTTCTTACCGTTCCCATCGTACAGGATACCGCAGCCTGACAGGCACGGCACTGCGGGATACATCGATATCCTCGCCTCGTTACGACCGTCCGGATAAGAAGCGATGTGTGTTACAGGTTCTATATTCGCTCATTTCGCTCTGAACGAACATGGCGAAAGTATTACGACCCGCTATAAAGTTTGCCATTTCATCCAAATCCCTCCCCTGCTACAATGGAAGAAGATGTTCCATTTGAACGGAGGATACCTTTGGCCAAAGAAAGCTTTGATAAAGAAATCCAATTCCTGCGTATGCTGGCGCTGACAAGCGGGGCGTTCAGCAGGCAACAGTTCGCAGAACGGCTCGGCATTTCCGTCCATACCTTCGATAAAACGCTCCGACGGCTCAAAGAAGTTGTAAGCTCCATGCACCAGCATTTGCCGCAGGAACAAAGCAAGGAATTTTCCGAGACGATTCGCTTCAGTTATTATGACTCCACCGATCCCCTGCTCTTGTTTCTGTTTCGCGCCAAATCTGTCAAAGAATCCGAAAGCCAAAGAATCTCGCTGCTAATAGCTGCGATGAATGAGCGGGCTTTGACTGCCAGAGAGCTTTTGGATATATGCTGCGGCAGTCCGTCTTCCGAGCTGTCTCTGCCTGACGAGAAGACGATTCGGTCGGACCTCAAGTACCTGGAGGAGGTCGGAGTTATCAAGAGGGAGCCGGGTCCCCGCCCTTATCGGTATCGCATCCAGGACGACTTGATTCGCGATTTATCCGACGAGGAGCTAATTGATCTGTACGATTTTGTGGATGTGATGGCCAACACGCAGATCCCTTCCGTGCAAGGATATTTGCTGCGCGATGGACTGAAGAAGCATCTTTTGCGCAAAGCATTTGAGCCGCATGCCGTCGAACCTTTTTTATATAAATACCATTATTACTCGCGGATTTTGGATGAGGCGCATCTGTTCACGCTTCTTCATGCCATACGTCACCGTCGTAAAGTCCGTTTTCTATATTTCTCGCCGAAGTCTGACAAAAGCTACGCTTCCAAAAACACCAATCCTCTGTTTGAACGTGATGCAAACGGTAGGGCCGAAAAGACGCTCCCGCTTAAGATTGTTTACGATCATCAATATGGGAGATGGTATTTGCTTTCTTACAGCCGGTCCGTGATCCGGAAATACCGCATGGAAGGAATCACGCAAATCGAAGAGGAAGAAGCCGTGGATGAAGCCTGGTATGAGGAGAAGAAAAGTGAGCTTGCCGAGAAAATACGATACAGCTGGCTGATCGATACCGGACGACTGGTGACGATACGCGCGCGTTTTTTTAATCCGGAAGGCTCCGAACCGAATTTTATCAAGGAACGGGTACTGCTGCAGGGGCAATGGGGAGAAATTGTATTTGAAGATGAGCATTCATTTATATACGAGATCCCCGTAAACGGGACCACTGAAATTAAGCCATGGCTGCGAAGCTTCGGTTCCAGCTGTGAGGTTCTGGAGCCCGCTTCGTTTCGCCAGGAAATGATCGCCGAATGGAAGGAGATTCAGTCGTATTATGAATCTGTTTGAGAAAATCTTCAATCACCAGATCATCTCCCGGCTGGAGGACTCCGGTACGTTCATGATCACCTCGCACGAGAGGGCATGGCTGAAAACAATGCTGGAACATCCCGCGGCGGCCGATGCTTTTACGGCCGGCACTTTAGACAAGCTGCGGTCTGCCCTTGTTCCGGATCAGGTGATGGATACGTCTCCCCACTTGATTGAAAAAGCCGGTACGATGGAAAAGCAGGTCTACCACCCGCTCCTGCGGCCTTTGCGCCGACATATCATGAATAAAACGGGCATCCGGATCACGTACGAGATGAAGGGCGGGCGTGTAAACACAGAGCATTCGGGCTTCCCATACAAGCTGGAGTACTCCATGGTCAAACGGGAGTGGTACTTGCTCTGGTATCATATTCGGCATCACGCCTTCATGAGCACAAGGCTGAAGAAAATCCATTCTGTCACATCGGAGCCTATCGAATCCTCAGCTGCGGAAAGCATCCTGAAGAAGATCGGAAAAACGCTTGAATCGCGTAAAACGGAAGCCGTCATTGAAATTATTCGTACCTATAACGAAGAGCTGTCCCGTATCCTATACGTGTTCTCCAGCTTTGAGAAAAAGGTGGAGTATGCTGCGGATACCGATACCTATCGAGTCACGGTTTGTCTGCTTGGAGATGAGATGGAGTATTTACTTTCCAAAATCCGCTTTCTGGGAAAACGGATTCGGGTAGTCGAAGGCGATTATTTAAAAAAGCGCATGCTCGAAGCATCGACGAAAGCCTTGGAGCGCTACGGTGTCGTTGCGGGTGAAGAGGAGCTTACTTCGTCATTGGTGGGGGAGTAATAGGGAGTATGGCATAAAGGTCAATCAGACAATCATCACCTTGCTCAAAGGTGATATTACGAAAGTAACAGCCGACGTGATTGTTAATGCTGCGAATACAAGCTTACAAATTTGAAAATGGCGATAAGCTTGTGCGCAGCTTCGGGATTGGCGGCTATGAGTACTCGTTCCAAAAGCGGATTGATCACATCCAACTTGGCCATTTCATCATAAATGATATCTCGTTAAACTTTGGCGTCTTCCATGATGAGATTAGCAGCATTAATGGACTTATCGGCTTAGATATCTTGAAAAGTGGCAATATGGTCAATGACCTTCATCAGATGCAAATGTATCCGGCAAACATCGATTAGCACTGTGAGGGGAAGCGAAAAGGCCCTCGTCCCATTTCATCTCCATCAACTATGTGAGAGATAACCCGCAGTCGTGGCACCTACGTCCATCTTGAGTTGTGCTTTAATTGCCTTCCTTTAAAGTTTGATTTTATGTACAAAAAAGCTCCGATTCCACTGTGTTAGTGGAACCGGAGTTTTCTTCCCTGAAATTCGAGGTTTTTCGCTCAGCTTAAGCAGTAGCGGGTATTCCTTGGAAATCCCATACTTCGACTACCCGCCGGAAGCGTTTTGTACGATTTTCCGCATAAATCCCATACTTTGACCGCAACTCGGGAGCGTTTTATACGATTTTCCACACAATTCCCCTACTTCAACCGCCACTCGGGAGCGTTTTATACGGTTTTCCGCACAACTCCCATACTTCGCCCCCCGATCAGGAGAGTTTATATGGTTTTCCGCACATGTCCCAAGCTTCGACTACCCATCGGGGGTATTTTAATAGACTGACCTAGCCCCACAGCCTATTTACAAGGAAAACGTAGTTGCCCGGAAGTACGCGCCTAGCACCATGCCTGGGGTCAGCGGTTGGTTCGCTGCGATCTTCTCTGTATAACCCATTTCGTCAGCCGGGTATCGGTATACGATGAAGCCCCCGCGTCCAAGTTGGTGTCCACGTTATTCGATTCTGTGGAAGCTGGCCCCGGATAAGCGCCATCTGCTTATCCAGCTGTTCCGCATAAAAGTTGATGTTCGACTCTATGGAGGTAGCAAATTGATGACGGATATACCACAATCCTATCGTATTGATCCAAAGGCTGAACAGATACACCGGAATGATCAGCAGCGTAACACAATGACGATTCTCTGATACACATGCAGCTTTCTATGCAATCCTAAGCTGACAGTTCCCGGAGCGATTCCATCGTCATCCGTTCCACGAACTTGCCGAACTTTTCTTTCTTTTTCCCTTGCTCCTGAAACATGGCGATTAATCGGGAAACGATCGGAATCACCTGTTCTTCCTTCACTCCGGACATAAAGAGCTTGGCGAGCTCAGCCTTCAGCCCTTTCGCTTCGCCGCCTACGTAAATATCGAATGCATCCTTCATCTTCACCACCGCAATGTCCTTCAGAAGCGGCTCGCTCGTTCCCAAGGCGCATCCCGCAAAGCCGATTTTCAGCGGACTCGGCACCTCACGGCCCGAGATCACCTCATCCAGCGCCTTGGCCACATCCAGTCCGGCCTCCTCCGCCCCCCTGCAGAAATGACAGGCAATCAGGCTTTTGGTATAAAAACCGGCCGGAAGGACCTGGAGCCCTGCCCCTCGAAGCGCATCCTGCACCTCTTCCAGCCGCTCCTCTTCCATAGCGATATAAAGCTGCTTAAACGTGGTCAATTCGATTTTGGCATCCTCACCGACGATACGTCCCAAGATTGCCAGCTGCTCCGGCTTAAATACGGTGCCCCCTACTTCAAAACCAGGCGTAACCGCAAATTTCCGAATGGCCACTTCGTTCACTCTCCCCTTATCTGTTGATATGACTCAAGGCACTTTGACGACGAAAGGCACGGTAATCACCTGATCGTTATGCTTAAATTGTCCCCATATTTTATACACGCCGCTCTTCGGAAACGTCGTCATAAACTTGGCGTCCGGGCCGCTTGCTTTCTCATCCACAGGATGCACATGCAGGTATTGCTCGGCATCGGCCGTCAAAATCACGACATGCCCGACAGCGCCCAGATACGGCTGGAGGTTCGTAATGGGGGCCTTCGTTTTCTCGTCTTTGATGGTATAGGTGAGCGTCAATTCCTTGCCCGCCGCAAGCTGATCAACCTGCAGCGTGACCTGTTTTCCGTTCAGTGCCGCCGTTAATCCCGGACTAGGTTGAATCGGTTCGGTTTGCCCCGGCGTACCCTCTACATGAATCCACTCCATTTGGGTCATCGCGCTGCCGCCGGTCGGAACAAAGTCGGCAATCAGCTTATAATCTCCGCCCGCTGGAAACTGCGTCACAATCTCAAATACGCCGTTGCCTTTAAATTCGGGGTGGATGTGGTTGAAAAACGATAAATCTTGGCTGACGATAATCAGGTGCAGTTTCTTTTCATGATTCGTATCGAAATTTTCGATCGGCTTGCCGTTATTCCGTATTTCCACCCGAATGGCTGTATCCTGCTTCGCCTGCGGTTTTTGTCCTCCTGCAAGGGTCCAAACAGCCTTTACGGCTTCGGCTTGCCTGTCATTCCCGCCTTTACTTCCATGCCCGGCATGCTCCTGACCTGTCCCGTTCTTCACTTGGTTATCCGATTGATGCCCCCCATGATTGTCATCCATCGCAGCATGATCCCCTTCCTTAGTGGGCGTGTTCGTTCCGCAAGCTGCAAGCACAACTGTAATCGTTATCAACAGAAATAGCAGTCGTTTCATACCTTCTTCACTCCTTGTTCGCTTGCGCCGATTATTCTCAGCGCCCCTTCGATCGAATTAACACAGTGTCCGCAAGACATTCCTTCCACTTTCAGCGTTCCGTTTGTCATGGTCCCTCCCACTATAAAGTAATGTTTTCTTCTGTTTTCTCACGTATTCTCAATATTTCAACTTTGACAGCTTGAGCGGTAATAGCGGAGAATGTAGCCTATGCAACTGACTGGAGTCAGAGCGTAGGCGGGAATAGAGCTTAGGATGTCAGATTCCAAAACTGTGGATGATTCGGTATGATCGCACAGTTGGATATCCACATTCACCCTCGGGGTTTACCCTCCCATGTCACGCTGGGTCTATGCCCTCACATTCCTTCGTTCTACCTCTCAAGGGGTGGATGCCGATTCTTGCTCCTTTACGGGGTCGTTGCCCTTATGGAATGTAGTCCTTCGGCTGCTCCAGTG
The DNA here is from genome assembly GCF_900101595.1 of Paenibacillus sp. cl123. Taxonomy (GTDB): domain Bacteria; phylum Bacillota; class Bacilli; order Paenibacillales; family NBRC-103111; genus Paenibacillus_G. The sequence goes on along the minus strand of NZ_FMYY01000030.1, from coordinate 9 downwards.
CTTCCGTTG
>NZ_FMYY01000028.1 GCF_900101595.1 Paenibacillus sp. cl123 | reverse complement strand
AAACACCATAATATCGGATGGTTTTGAAATTTTCATCAGGAATATGACGAATAACCCGAGCAATAAACTCCTCTACGGTCACTTTTTCTATTTTCTCTTCTCCACTGGTTTTATCGTGGTAGCTGAATACTACAAACTCACCGTCGTATTCTCTTATCCTTTTTAATGCTATAGCGGGTCGTTTCATGTATCGTCCGATGTAACCCAATTGTTCCTTCACATTCCCTTTTTGCTTTGGAGCATGCACATAGAAACCTTCTCCATTTGCTGAATAGGCTTTCTGCAATCTTGCCTGTACTTGTCTTTTTTCTTCCTCGCTCAAGCTCGCTCTCGCTTTTTCACTCCACACCCACTTCCTCACAGCTTCTGTAGCCGCGTACTTCCACCTCTTTCTTCCCTCTCCGCCTTTATGCCGCTACCGTTCGAACGCTAGTCGCGCCCTTCCACCTCTAGTGCAGCCGGCCTAAGAGTCGAGCCGCTTCCTGTACTCGCTGGGCGTTAGCCCCTTATATTTTTTGAACATCCGGTTAAACGACGTAATGTTCTGATACCCGACGGCTTTGGCGGCGTCGTGAATTTTGATCCGGCTATCGCCCAGAAGCTCGGTCGCCTTCTCAATCCGGGTTTCGTTGATGTAATCTACAATATTTTTGCCGGTTTTGCTCTTGAAATAAGTGGACAAGTATCCGCTGCTCATCTTGAGCTTCTCAGCCAATACGTCCAGATAGATTTCTTCCGTCAAGTGTTCGTTGATGTACTCCATCACAAACGTCGTCACCGGATATTTTTCCTCTTTCTTATCCTGCACGGCCTCCGCGGTCGCCGTCACCCACCCCAGCAGAAGCTCCTCCAGCTCCTGTGCCGTATTGCACCGCTGAATTTTCTCTTCCGCTCCCTCCAGAATAACCTCCAGACGTTCCGGCTCAACCTGGAAAGGAAGCGTCGCGCTGCGGATCTTGCCGACGAAAGATTCGGCAAACCGCTGCAGCATGGCGGCAGTCAGATTTTTACCATGCCATCGGGTAAACAAACGCTCCATCAGCGCCGTCAGCTGCGCCGCATTGCCCTCTTTCAAATTCGCTTCAAATTCCTTGTCCTGATCCGGCGAAAAGCCAACCGCCGTCTGCTTGGCGGCACGCTCGGTAATGATCTGCGTTTCGTTGATCAATTGCCGTTCCCCCACCAAATCCTGAACTTCCTCGTAAGCAGCGGTTAAGTCGGACGAATCCGTATACGCCGAGCTGACGGCAATCGTGACGATACCGTATTCCCGGTCATGATCAAGCACATGTTTCATCTGAAGAAGCAGTTCGTCCAGCTCGGCTCTCTCCCGAATAAAAATCAGGCTCAGGATTTGATCGCGTTCCATCTGGAATGTCAGCGAGTCCGGATACGCGGGATTTAGCTTGCTGTCGATAAACGTTTTTATATAATACAGCCATTTCTGAAACAACGCCTGCATGCTTTCATCCGTTTGGAACGGTTTGATTTGATAAAGCACAAACACAAAGGTCTTATTCGTAAAATCCAGGTTAATGCTGTCCTGATCGTTGCTGCGGATAGCCTTCAAGCGGTTGATGAACGACAACTGCTGGCGTATCAGCTGATTGACGTGAATCTCGTCGCTTATGATATTAAACTCCTTGATGCTCGACCTGTGAGGCGCCTTGTCGTTCCTGTGGCGGATCGATTCAATCATCTTTTTGAGCGGATTGTTAATTTGCGCGGAGAACAGGAAAGCGAACACGATACTGAGCGTGATCGCCGCTACAACTGCGCCGATCAGCGTAATATTCAAGCGGGTCTGGCTGGCAATCTGCTCTACCGGAACACGGTACACATAGCTGAAGCCGGTGCCCTGACCTTGTTTCACAAAATAATACTTCTCATCGCGGATAAACGCATCCCCGTTTTCATTCGCGCGCAGCTCTTCGTAAGAGAGAAAGGGCTCCCGGTTCGCGCTCTTGTAGATCGTCTGTCCCTGATCGTCGTATACGATAAAATCATCGTAAAGACTTTGATGAAAGGCTTGATACATTTTGTCGAGATCGAGAAAAACGGCCATATATATATTCGGGCTGTTGCTGTTTCTGAATATGATGGGGAGCTTATCTCCCAGCTCCTGCGGACTCAGCCGGTTCGTATAATTCGTAATCGCCGTCGCCGGAAAGATCCGGACAGCGTAGGTTTCGTCGAATTGCCGCTTCCAGAACTCCAGCGGATACTCCTTGCTGGCATAGAAGACGCCAAACATCGAATCCGCGTTTGTGCTTGTGCCCCTTTCAATAATTAAGCCGTCCGGCTTGGAGTGGAACACAATGTTATCGATAAACAAAAAGGGGTTCGCCACCCAGGTTGAAATATCTTTAACGATCGTCGGCAAAATGGCAGAATTGGGACTTCTTTGATACCTTTGCACGTCATCATTGAAAAGAAACAAAAACATTTGCTTCTTAATTAGCTCGAAATGCTTCTCATAGCTGTCTCTCGTCGTTTCAAGCATAAGCGTGTTGTACTTTTCAACTTCCTTCCTGATATTTTGCTTGGATACGGAGATAGCATATACCGTAAGAGAAGCAAGCAGCACAACAATGCACAAAAAACCCGCAAGCAGCCGAATAAATAGAGAATTAGATCTGTTTTTGATGAAAGTAATCGGTTGAAGAGTTTTCATGAAACCCCCACTTTGACAATAATCTCTTATTCAGGCATCGTACTCATATCCTAACAAACGGGTCACCCCGTGTAAACCTTGTAGCGTCCGAATCCACATAAGAGAAAACTGCTGGAGCAGCCTTTTTTCATCATAAAACAAAGCCGGGCAAAAATGGAATACTTAAACGCCCCATGCTCCTCAGGTTTCTTAAAAAAAGATCAGCTTTCGAAAAAGCGCCTAACCCATCGGGCCATAGTCACAAGGACAGATAAGCTTCAAAGCCCCGTGACGCTTATGTCACGAGGCTGATCGGCCGCTTTATGCCGCTAACCGTAAATATGAATTTGTCCCATCAAACCATACGGCCGCAGCACGTAATCGTCCGTATATTCCGCTCCCTCGGGGCGGAACGACCACCAATCCTGCCAGGTGTGATTCGAGCGCGCTTCGTGCAGCGGACCAAACAAATTGCGCGGGCTGCCCGCCACCTCGATATCGATCCGGTTGACTCCCGGGACAAGCGAGTCCGTCAGCTCCACCTTGCCTGCGGACCGCCAAGGGATAGCCTTCTTATCCCGCCCGTTAATCGTCAGCTGTAACGTAACGGCCTCATACGAACCGAGCTCCATTACAATTTTCCGGCCACCCTTAACCTCCACATCCAGCTCAAAGTGATAGATCATGCTCCCGCAATAATGCGGATAGCCCTGCAAGCACCAATCGCCGAATCGGAGGCGATCCGGCTCCTTGACGAGGCGGCGGCTGCCGTCTACGGCAAAATCGCCGATCAGGAAGGCATCCTCGATTTCCATGTCATGCCTATAGTCGCAAAGGACTTCAAGTACGTTTTCGCCTGTTTGAAGCTCCGAAAGCTTAAGTTTCCCCATACTGCGATCCAGATACCATCCGTCAAGCGCCTCTTCGAGCATCCGGCCGTTTAACCGGCAGCGGAAGCGCTCCGCCTGCTCAAACACCAGAAAAGTGTCCGTTTCGGGGATATCCTTGACTTCAAACACAAAACAAAAGGCGACCGGCGTTCCGTCATGCGGATGCGGCTCATGAATCCATAAATACCGCTGCAGGTTGCCATTCATATAGACCTGCTTCATATCCAGACGCTCGCGCAGCTGACGCTGCGCCTGCCATACGCCCATCGGCTCCGACCAGGCTTCCTCGCCGATCCGGTACCGGCACCGGTCGAGCACGAGCGCGTTAGGAGCCGTCCGTGTGAAGCCGGCGACCGGACCGAGGCCGGTCGCCGGCTGCAAGTCGCCCGTTTCCGGCAGAGGCGAAGGCGCGTCCTCTTCCCCGGGCGTCAGTACATATAATTTGGAATCGGCAGCACCGAAGCTATCCCGGAATACGCTATACCCGCCGGCGGCTTCAACCTCTCTCGCGAACCTGTCTCCCGTCAGCACGTTCCACTCTTCCAGCTTGCCGCATCCCTGTATACGCACTTCCACATCAACCGCGTTATCGCGATCATTGTTAACGACAAAAACGACCGTGCAATCCGCAAGCTCCCGACGCATATACAGCAGCCGGTCCGCTTCCCTCCCGCTTCGGTCCTTCAGGCTGACGGAACGCGGCAACCGCTTCTCCAATTCCATAACAAGCTCGTATCGGCTCGCCAGACGGCGAAAGGCAGGGTGGTTCGTCAGCAACTCCAGCTCCGTAGAAGGCACCCCCTCCAGCAGGTGCGGAACATTCCCATAGGAGAGCACAATGCCTCCTGCGTTCACATAGGCAACAAGCAGCTCAAACGTCGGCCTAAGCATATTGGACAAGGATGGCAGCACCACAACCCGATAATCCGCTTGACCAACCTGCAGCCGGCTCCCTTCTACACGTCCGATTTCCTGCATGATCAGCTCATCGCCCAAGTCAAAATCGTAATGCTCGCCGAGGAGCAGCTGAACCAGCTCATGAAACTCCCGATTATACCGGTCGAGCTCCTCTGTATTTCCCGCCTTATTGCGCCACTGCGCCGCCTGAACGTCCATCCCGAGCCGCGCCCATACGGATGTTCCCGGATGAACGACCAGCACCTCTCTTACCGCATCCCCTTCGCTGAGCAGCGCTCCCAGCCGGGCGAAATAATCCTCTATCGTATGATTATGCTCCCACCAGTTCACATTGTAGTTAAAAGAAGGCGGGTAATCGCGCTTACGGCAGCCGCGCAGCGAATAGAGCGCAAGATGATGCGTCAATAAGTTGACTCCCAGCGCAAACTGCCAATCTCCGATCCACTTGCGGCCTTCGAAAGTCAGATCCCAGCCGGTCACGCCGTACGTTTCCGACAGGACTTTTTTCTTCCCGTACTGCCGGGCTACGCTGGATGCTTGCTTGACCGTCAGGCTCTCGTCCGTTTGCTCGCATAAAATATCGATGCCGGGAATATCCAGATAGCGGTAATGCGGCATAACAGCCCCGCCGAATTGAACCGCCCCTACGATACCGATCTCGCAGTAATGCCCCGTAAACAAAATGCCATTCTCCCGGCACCAGTCGCCGATTTGCTCCGTATAGGCCGAGCAGAACATTTCGGTAACGGTCCTCCAGTAATCATGCCTGATCTTGGCGGCAGGCGGACCGTGAAAGAAAAAATAAGGCAGCGTATCCCATATTTCATACCCACGCCTGGCGGCAAACGCAGCGGGCAGCAGGTCCGACCAGGCGATCCAGGTCATGTCCGGCGCATGAAGCCTTTCCTTAAATCCTCGGATGAACGGCTCATCCGTAAAAATGCCCGGCACCGTGCGGCCGAATTCCTCGCCCACAGCTTGCTTGTAACGTTCATAGGTCGTCTCGATAAACAGGCGGGCGGACTCCGGGTTCATGACATCCGTATGGGTTTCCCCGTTACACCATTCGTTGCGGGCCGCTATGCGCCGGTGCATAACCAGGTAAACCTCATTCCCGCCAAGGGGCGGGCGCCCTGCGCGAGCATCCTCCAGCTTCACACAGCTTACCAGCTCATTTCCGTTTACTTCCGCTCGGTACACGGCCAGGATGGAATCATCCGCCAGGAACTCCTGGCAGATGACAAGCTCCAGCGCTTTGGCTCGCACCGCATCGCCGCCGGCACGCGCGACCAAGCCGCCGCCCATACCCGAAGAATAGCGGTCCTCGTCGTACAGCCAGGCGTATATGCCCTCGGCCTTGGCTTTCTCAACCGACTCCTTGATCCGCTCCATAAATTCGTCGCTCAAATACGCCGTTTCCAGCCCCTCGCGGACATGCATCATGAAACCGCCCATTCCCTGCGCCTTGAAGCCCTCAATCTGCGTGTTCAATTCCGCCTGCTCCAGCTTGCCGTTCCACGACCAGAAGGGGATGGAGCGGTGTTCCACCGGAGGGCTCGCAAACATGTCTTTGAGCTGCTCGTATTCCGCCGCGCCCTTGGACACCAGCATATCGGCTAATCTTCGGCTTTTCATCCTTCAACCACCGCTTCCCGTAACCATGCCTATTTCATCGAATAACGAAACATCTCTTCAAATAATACAAAGTGGCTGTCCAGAATTTGATCCGGCGAAAATTTCGGCTCAGGCGCGTCCAGCCCCATATTGGATTCGAACGTGAAGCTCAGGCTTCCGCTGACATGATGAATCGCCGACGTCAGATTGATCGCCGGAAACGGATATTTCCCCGTATCGTCCACGATCTGCTTAATATTCGTATAAGGAATCCCGGCTCGGGCATACGCGGCATCCAGCTGCTGATTAAACGCCTCCATCCGCTCCATCGCCCAAAGCGGCAAATGATAAATTTGGGGCATATGTACGTTGTAATTCGCCCCTCCATGCAGCAGCACCGTGAAATCCGGCGCCTCTTCATCGGCAAGCCCGAGCAGCGCGCTTGTCTCACGCGCCATCGGGTTGAAGAAATTGTCATGCATCATGTTAACGCCGTCATCGTTAAAATAGGAGCCCAGGAAACCGGAGGCTTCCTTGATCGGATGAACCGCCTTGCAATCCGGCCATCTGCAGAGCGTTCCGTCCTTCCAGGTGCCTTGCATGTAATACACAAACTTCTCCTCGGGCACGTCAATCAGCGTATCGATCGGCAGCCTCGCACGCCCGTCCGGATTCATGCAAGGGATGACGAGCAGACGGAACCGGTCCGCATGCTCATACAAATAGTCGTATTTTTTCCCCCGGAAGTCTTCTCCGGTTTCCAGCACTTGAATCAGATTGGTCACAGCCGCAATCCCTTCAAGCTCTCCGCCGTGAATGCCGCCGACGATCAGCAGCACGGGTTTATTGGCATCGCTTTTATTGGCGTAATGAATCGGACTTCCCGCGCCGCAGGCGGACATATAATTCGCCTTCCGGCCAAAATCTTCCTTCTCGCCGTATTCGACATAACGGATCTCTCTACCGCCCGCCGATATGGCAAGCTTCTTAACAGTCCCCTTTTTTACGCTCGAGAAGACCTCATTGATTTCCGTCAATTTACTTTTCCAGAATGAATCAACCATGCTGCGAATCCCTCCTTCATCCTATCCGACGGTCCCATCTCGTCGACACTAGTAATCGTAGTAGCTGTGTCTCCAAATGTATATGAACTAATTGTTCAAATTCTCAACATTTTTGCTTTTAGCAAAAAAATATACCAATTTCCGCAAAATAGTCCTGTTCGGATATGATGAAACAAGACCGAGCGAGTTCGACCGGCCTTGCGGGTTAGCTTAATTCAGAGCCGGCAATCGCCTTCCGCCCGAAGATCATCCCTTGACAGAGCCCAGCATAGCGCCTTTCTCAAAATGCTTCTGAATAAAAGGATAGACGCAAAGGATAGGCAGAGTTCCAAAAAGAATGACGGCATATTTAAGCGACTCCAGCGGGACTTGCTTATTTCCCAGAGCTTCCGTTACGGTTGCGTCCGTCACCTGGCCGATGAGGACGATATTGCGAATGGTTACCTGAAGCGGATAAAGGTTGGCATTCCGGATATAGATCAGCGCCGAGAAGAAATTGCTCCAAATTTGCACGGCGTAAAATAACCCTATGGTCAGCAAAACCGGCTTGGATAACGGGAGAATAATCTTCGTCAGGATGCCAGTATCCGACAAACCGTCGATTTTGCCGGATTCCTCCAGCTCCTTGGGGATTCCCAGGAAAAAGGTGCGCATGACGACCAGATAATAGGAAGATACAAGACCCGGCAGCACCATAGCCCAAATCGTATCCAATAAACCGTAACTGCGCACGACCAGATAGGTTGGAATCATTCCGCCCGAGAACAGCATCGTAAATACGATCAGCATCATGACGCTTTTGCCGAAGATCAGATTAGTTCTCGACAAGGCATACGCCCCAATCGTCGTAAAAAACAACGAGAGCGAAGTCCCTAACACCACATACAGAAGGGTATTTCTGTAACCGATGTAAATCCGCTTATCCTGCAGCATGGTCGCATAAGCGTCAAAGTTAAAGCCTTTTGGCCATATACTGATCTGATTGGCGGTAATGAACGAAGACGAGCTCAGCGATACCGCAGCCATATGAAGAAAGGGAAATAACATGGCGCAGGAAAAGATAAGCAGCAGCAGTACGTTCACCGTATCAAATAATGAAATACGCTTGATCACAGCACATCATCCCCCTTCACCATAAGCTGGTTTCACTGTATTTACGGCTTACCTTGTTGCTGACATACACAAGAATGAATCCAATAATGCCCATCGATAAATCAATGGCTGTCCCGTAGCTGAATCCACCCTGGACTAAGCCTACCCGGTAGACGTAGGTGGAGAGGACATCCGACACATCGTAGGTAGCGGCATTCGCCAAGAGAAACACTTTCTCAAACCCGATCTCCAGGACATGGCCGATTTTCAGCAGGAACACAATAACAATCGTTGTTGCTATGCCCGGCAGCGTAACATGCCAGATTTGTCTGAACCTCCCGGCACCGTCCATTTTGGCTGCTTCATACAGCTGCGGATCGATCGTGGAGAGTGCCGCAAGAAACAGGATGGAGTCCCAGCCTGCATATTGCCATACCTCCGAGGTGACATATACGGTCCGGAACCATTCGGATTCCTGCAAAAAACTGATAGCGGGAAAGCCCATCCCTTGCAGCGTATGACTGATCCATCCCGTACTGGGCGACAACAGCATGACAACCATACTCGATACAACGACCGTAGATATGAAGTGAGGCAGGTAGCTTACGCTCTGCACAAATCGTTTGAAAATGACATTACGCACCTCATTAAGCATAAGCGCCAGCAATATGGGGGCTGGAAACCCGAACAGCAGTTTATAGGCGCTAAGGAGAAGCGTATTTTTAATGATGACAAACGCATCGGGGTTTTGAAAGAAAATTTTGTAATACTTAAGGCCGACCCATTCGCTGCCGGCAAGTCCCTTGAATAAATTGTAATCCATAAATGAAATTACAATTCCAAGCATCGGAACGTACCTGAACATCACATAATAGACCAGAACGGGCGCCAGCAGGAGCAAAAAGATGTGATCTCGCTTCAATTGCCTAACGATGGATGGCTTCAATGCTGTTCTCCTCTCTGACACGATAGGGGCTGAAGCATCGCAAGAGGATACTCAGCCCACAGCGTTTACTTATTTCTTAGCATTATTTTTCTGACGGTCGAGTCCTACTTGATACGTATCGATCAGTTTTTGCATGCCGAGCTTTTTCATCTCTTCAACGAAAGCATCATATTGACTGAGTGGCGTCTCGCCCATAATAAATTTGGCTACGGAAGTTTCGAAATACTTTTGAATTTGCTCTTCCTGCAGTTGTATGGAGCTTTTCTCTTCGGCCGTTAACGTAGGCGTGAGGAATGGCGTCGGGAAATCATATTTCTCCGCTTCCGTAAAAGAATACTGCTCGTTAGCATTGCTCAGGGATATGGAGGCTTCGAAATCCGCATACCCATAAGCACCTGTAGTCATAATCCCCAATTCCTTGCGAAGGTCATTAGGCTCTTTGAATTGAGGCAGGAACTTCCGTTTGCCGTCCACCACCGTGTACGTTTCGCCTTCTTTACCCCAGCTGAGAATATCCGTTCCTTTTTTCGAATAAATAAAGTCGAGATAACGAAGGGCCGCGTCCAGGTTTTTCGTTGTGGAGGCAACCGCGAAGCCATAATCCTCGTAGCCGGCTTTAATCATATAGGCTTTATCGCCATAGCCGAGAGGCGGCGGCATAAACTTCAGGTGAGCGCCGTTCGTGAGCTGCGAGTTCATAATTTCGATTTGCCCCAGGTACTGAATGGAAATAAACGATTTATTCGTCGTGATGAACTGGGTCCATGCCTTATAATCCATGGAAAGCCAATCCGGAGGAATCAGGCCGTCCTTATAAAATTTATTCAATATTTCAAGCATCGGCTTGAAGCCCGGTTGAAGCACGCCGTGTGTAAACTTGCCTGTTTTCGGATCCTCATAGAAGCCCGGGTAAAGCCCGAACTGCGGACCAAAAGCTCTCAAGGTTCCGACGCCGTGGCGGAAGACAAACGGATAGCTGTCCGGATACAGCTCTTTCAGCTTTTTAGACACCTGGTACATCTCTTCCCACGTCTTCGGTACCTGCAGAGAATGCTTGGCAAATATATCGTCCCGGTAGTGAAACGGCATCCGGTTCCCCGCTCCGCCGCCATCGTTAAGCACATGATACATTTCTCCGCCTGGGGACGTCATTCTTTGAGCAACTTGCGGATTAGCTTGCAAAAATGCTTTCAAATTGGGCATTTTGTCCAGATGCTTGGACAGATCAAGGAAAGCGCCTTGCGGGCCGTATTTCTTGGCGTCATACGGAAACACGGACATCAGATCCGGCATGTCGCCGGAAGCGATAGCAAGAGCGAGCGACTCGGGTCCGGTCTGCAGCTCCTGATTGATGGTAATGTTCGTTTCTTCCTTGACCCATTTCCATACCGCCCAATCCTTCTTGACCGGCCATGCAGTCGTCTGATCCGTTAATAAACGCAAGGTAGCAGGCTCAGGCTTTTTTCCGCTATCGGAAGACGATGCCGGCGCACTTGGAGCCGGGGAGCCCGCTTGAGGTTCCGAGCCTGTATTGGCGGAGCATCCGGCAACCAATGTGGAGATAACCGTTAGTGCTAACGCGCTCGTTCTTACGCTCTTTTTGTTCATCAAGTTGTGTACACCATCCCTTTTTAAATTTGTTTTCTGATCCGGGCTGCCTGTCTCGTAAAGAACTGGGGTGTATTCGGTTTCAATACGCGCCGCCTCCTGACAACGTCATCATATACGTCTTTTTGAGCGGGAGTAAATCAACAATTCTGCCTAGTGTGCAACTACTTTCAGCTTTTCTGAGAAAAATACTAACTTCTACAAAAAAGCCTATTCTCCTATACGGGTCATGACACTTCTTTTCCAGATTTTTCGCCCCGGCTCACAACATGAGGATATAAATTGTTTATCTGCAAGAAAACGCCCGGCGTACATCGCCGGGCGTTTCTGCTGCGTTATAAAAGCTCCTCCATCCGGCGGCAGAACGATTCCTCCGTCTCCAGCCCGGACCAGTACATGAACACTTCTTTAAAAAAGACATTCCATTCGCTTTCGCTCAAGCCTAATTCTCCGCCATAACGAAAACCCGGAATCAACTCCCGGAACAAAGCGAACCGTGATGGCCGATAGATGCTTTCTTCCCCCGCCCATTCCGCGGCGGCTTGCCAGGCGGGCAAGCTTAACGTTTTTTGCCGGATAACAAGCTGCGTTGAATATTGGGTGAGAAAGTCCACCAGCAAACGGGCCGCTTCCAGGTTCGGCGATTGCCGGTTCACTGCAAGTCCGATGGCGATCACATGCGTCGCGGGATGATCATAACCCGGCAGCGGCGCCACTTCAAAATTCACTTTGTATTTACGAAGATGATTAATGCCCAGATAAGTCGTAATAATCATCGACACTTTGCCCTGCCCGAGCAAGTCTTCGGCATGAAAATTAGCTTCCTGTTCATACGGCAGCGGCGGAATCCGGTTCGAGATGACATCCTTATAGAAGCGGATGCCATTCATGAGCCCTGTGCCGCACAGCTTGACGCGGCCCTCGTCATCCCTTTCGAAAGCAGCGCCGTGCTGCAGCAGTAACGCGACGCACCGGTTCCTTTGGGAGTAAGAGAAGTAAAAGCCGATCCGCTCATTTTTCTCGGCCAGCATCCCGGCTGCTTCAAACAGATCGTCCCAGCTCCAGCTGTCGTCCGGCTCGGGCAGACCGTTTTCGGTAAAATGATCGCGGTTATAGCACAGAATGGTCGGGCTGAACAAAAAAGGCTGGGCCAGCAGCCGGCCATCCGCGGTAAAAGCTTCGGACAAGAAAGGGTAAATATCGGGCCTGGGCTCAAGAGGGGTCAAATACTCCCCGCTGCCGGTTTCCACTATATTCTGAAATTCATAATCATTCAGCGTCATAACATCGATAATCCCATGATCGAGATAAGGCTTAAGCACCTCCGGATTGCTTCCGGAAGGGAGCACGACGTCCTGGACGTGAATATGCGGGTGTTTTTTATGAAAAGCGGCAAGCAGATCCTTTAGCTCCGATTCATGCAAAATGGGACTATGATGGCCAAGCTTCAGGGTGATCGTCTGCTGCTCCTGCCTGTTCACAACGACGTTGCCGATCCGCGGTTTTTTCTCGATAAGCCGCTCATCGACCAAGATGTCAAGCACTTGGCGCACGGACTTATTGCTCAGGCCAAATTGCTCGGCAAGCGTCTTCTCGGAAGGCAAGTAGCTGCCTGCCGGCTTTTCCCCCGAAACAATTTCTTCTCTAAGCTGCTTCAGCATATCTTCCTGCCGGATGCGAAATGTCTTGCGGCTGTGTTTGAATTTCATCCCGAACTCCTACCCGTATATAAAAATATGCACCAGCTATCTCCCTATATACTAAGTAGCCGTTTATGCTGTGTCAACTTAATGGTCGAGCCCGACTTCGCCGTTAAAATCCCATCGGACGGCAGGCTCAAGCCTCTTTCGACCGCTTATCGGCCATTGGCGGCAGGAACTGCTGCATGCTCCCGCCAGCTAAGCCCGTGTATGCAAAACGGACAGGTCCACTTCCCCTCGCAGCTGCTGTCCTTTCAGGAACAGCTCGATTTCCCGGATCGTATAGGCGGCAACCCGGTGAAGCCCGTTGTTCGTAGCTCCGGCAATGTGTGGGATTAACGTGACATTAGGCAGTGAACGGAACGGATGATTGACATCCGGAGGCTCGGGAAGCGTCACGTCTAGGCAGGCCCATAGGCGCCCTTTGCGCAATTCCGCTACAAGGGCATCCTCGTCGATGAGCGAGCCGCGAGCCGTATTGATCAGAATCGCATCGTCCTTCATCAGCTTCAGAGTGCGTTGATTGAACATATGATCGGTCTCCGGAATCGAAGGCGCATGAATAGAAACGACATCCGATTCGCGAAGGAGCGTATCGAACTCTACTTTATCGCCGCCCCGCTCGCGGATCGCCGCTTCGGACAAAAACGGATCATATACCAGCACGCGAACATCAAATTGCTTCAGCAAGCGGATAAAATGGCCTCCCGATAACCCGCCGCCGACGACCCCGATCGTCACCTCGTACAGCTCGCGGACATGCTCGCGCCCTTTGTCCCACTCTCCCTCCCGGGTGCTCCGGGCCAGCTGCCATATGTTTTTCAGCGATACGATGGCAAGGCCAAGCGTCGTCTCGGCCACCCCCTTCGCCAACGCATCATTGGCACTGCACACCCGGATTCCCCGCTCTGCCACATCCGTGCTTATGACGGGCTTCACCGTACCAGCCGCATGGGCGATCAGCTTCACATTCGGGCAGCGGTCCAGGAGCTCCGCATCCAGGGTTGTATTCCCCCAGGAAGTAATGACAATATCCGCGTCCTTGATCAGCTCTGCAACTTCTTCCTTCGACGGAGGACCTGACTTCGGGTTCATCCGCAAGGTGCCGAATTGCCGCAGCTGCTCCAGCTGCTCAGGCTTAAAGAACTTGTCGATCAAATCTTTCCCTTGCAGCATCACGATGTTCAAGCTGCTCATCTTCCGGTCTCCTCCTTTATCGCATGGATCAGCCAGCGGTCCAAAAATGAATAGGCCAGCTCGCGTATTTCACCCGGGAAGTCATGCCCTCCCGCACTCATATAAAACTTAAACCTGTCCTCTTCCCCCAGCCAGCCGTAGAGCCCGGATACCTCCAGCATCCCTTCGGCGACCGACTTCCAATGAGGGAAAATATGGTCAGCCTGCCCCGCATAATTGAAGAAAGGCACCGGCGCGCATAACGCGGCGATCTCGTGAAATTCGAACGGAATCCGGTCTTGCTGCAGGTCAGCCGACATTTTAGGTATATGCGTATACGGATAGCTCCGGTAGCCCCAATGCTCGGGATGCGGATCCCCGGTGAACGGGCTGAAGCCGCAGCTGGAGACGACAGCCTTAATCCGGTCATCCATGCCCGCCAGGAAATAGGAGTTGTATCCGCCGAACGAATGGCCGATCGCGCCGACGGCATGCGGATTCACAACGTCCAGCGAGCACAGCACATCCACGCTTTGCATATGGTCCGTTATATTTTTGGCGACGGTAGACCACTCCGGATGACGCTCATAAAAAAGTCCGCTATGAAAAGCCGCTCCGCCCGGCTCAATTCTCTCCCCAGCCGTCAGCGCATCCGGCGCCAGCACCACATATCCGCGCTGCACCAGCTCCAGAGCATACATCCGGTTCTTTTTGCCCTGCGGCGTAGCGATGTTGTCTTTGCCCATCTCCTGCGTCGGATGCAGAGCGAGGATAGCCGGAATTTGCTTGGAAGCCGCCCCGCTCGTCTCGGCTCCGTCCGGAATTAACAAATAAGCGGTGATCGTATCTCCATACACGGTGTCGTATTCGATATGATGCCTCGTATGGCCCGGCTCCTTGCTTTCGGAACGGACCCTCACGTTCACCGGCACCCTTGGCGGCAGCTCGCCGATATACGACAGCCAAGCCCGGCGGACGGAATCCCGTTTCTCAAGCCATTGCCCGCGGGTCTCTACCCCTTGCAGCAGCGCCGGAATCCCCTGTCGGTTCAATAGCGATAAGGTATAAGCCATCTCTACATCCCTTCCTTCTTAGGCATCGACAACCTGACTCACATCTGGTTTACATATTGAAAATTATATCTCTTGCCTTTAGCTCCGTCAACCAGATATAAATCAGATGAAAAATCAGAATGGATATGGGGTTCCAGCCGCTCTTGAAGTCGTGTCCGTTTGAATGGATGTACAGGTAATTGGAATGCGGTCGTTTTCGGGCACTAAGCGTCGCTGAGTTCCGTTAAAAATTCCGCTCCGCTGCATTTTTCCCGCTTCCGCCCCTCTCCTTTCTGCAAAGGTATGCTTGCTATGAGATCAAGCGAGGGGTACCCCTCAGGATATAAACTCTTTATCTTAAAAAAAAAGCAGCCAGGACTGTAAATGAAGTCCTGAGCTGCTTCGCCCTATCCCAATGTCTATCGTCCGCCGCAAGGACGGCCTTCTACGGCTGAGAGGCCGGAGGCCATTGCCTGCGGCCGTTGAACTGGCTTCGATACGTATTCGGCGTCATGCCGGTAAAGCGTTTGAAGATTTTAATAAAATAATTATCGTTCTCGTAGCCGACCTGCAGACCGATCTCGGATACAGGCAGAGCCGACTGCTCCAACCGGCGTTTGGCTTCCGTTATCCGCAGCTGATGCAGGTAATGGATGACATTGATG
Source organism: Paenibacillus sp. cl123 (assembly GCF_900101595.1). Taxonomy (GTDB): domain Bacteria; phylum Bacillota; class Bacilli; order Paenibacillales; family NBRC-103111; genus Paenibacillus_G. The sequence continues at coordinate 67,437 of NZ_FMYY01000028.1, read as the reverse complement.
CCGGTCTTTTTCTTGAACAGCGTGCTGATGTATTTCTCATCCATCGCAACCTGCGCAGCCAGTGTCTTCAGCGATATGATGCTCCGGTAGTTTTCGGCCATATAACGGATCAGCTTGTCGACTTCCTTATGTCCGGTCCGGGCCGGAAGCGGCGCTTGGAGCCCTGCAGCCGGTCCGTCCGGTCCAGTGGCCGCGGCGCCGGACTCATCGGACGCTACGACGCCTGCCTCCGTTCCGAGCCGCTCCTCCTCGTAGCCCGACGGCTTCCCGCCTGGTCCGTCTGCGCTTGCGCTCTGACGCGCCTCATGCTTATGCCGCTTTCTCAGCTCGCTATCTACCTTGACCAGGGAGTCCATCAAGGATTGCACATTCATCGACAGCTTCAGGATATAGTTGGAAGCGCCGTACTCCATCGCCTGCCGGACATATTCAAAGTCGCTGAGGCAAGACAGCATGATAAAACGGCTGTCGATCTCATCCTCCCGGACGCGCTTGAGCACTTCCACGCCGTTCATCTTGGGCATCAGAATATCGCAAATAACCAGATCGGGGCGCTGCTGCCGGATCAGAGCCAGCGCGTCTTCGCCATTGCCCGCTTCCCCGATGACATCGAAGCCCAGACTATGCCAATCGACGATACGCCTAACCGATTCCCGTACAAATACTTCATCCTCGACAAGCAGCACGGTCCACATACGCCCCACCCCCTGATCCCGTTCATCTGCCGGCTGTCCTGATTATAGCATGAGTCAATCTCTCCCGTGCAACCTCAGTCCTCTTCACCAGGCGGCTGCACAACTGCGGCGGGAGCTTCCTCATAAGGCTTCGAGAGCAGAAGGGGCAAGTAAAACCGGACCAGCGTTCCTTGCGGCTGCGGCAGCACCTCCAGTCCCGAATTCCCCTTGAACAGCAGACCCAGCCTCTCCCGCAGATTGCTGATCCCGATACCGGGCCTGCTTCGTCCCGGCTTGCCCGCCGCTCCCGCGGCGCCGTTCTCCTCCGGCTTTATCCCTGCTCCGTCGTCCTCCACTTCCAGATACAGCCTTCCGTCCCGCGCATATACTCGTACGGTAATTATCCCCTGTCTCTCCAGCTCCATAAAGCCGTGCTGGATGCTGTTCTCCGCCAGCGGCTGCAGGCTCAGCTTCGGGATCAGCGCATACTCCAGTCCGGGCTCCGCTTCGTAACGAACGGCAAACTGCTGCCTGTACCGGAAATTTTGAATGTACATGTAGGATTCCACAAGACGCAGCTCTTCCCGCACGTGGATCAGCTCCAGCTCCGAATTCAGTCCGGCCTCCAGCAGCTTGCCCAGGCTGACGCAAATCTCCGCGATATCCGGCTGCTTCTCGCCGAGCGCCAGCCATTTGATCGTATTGAGCGTATTCAGCAGGAAATGGGGGTTCGTCTGGGACAACAGCACCTGAAAGCGGACAGCCTCTTTCTTCCTCTCCTCTTCCTTCAGCCGCTGCACCAGGTCCTCCATGTCGCCCATCATCTGATTGAACGCCCTCGTCAGCTGGAGCACCTCTCCCTGACGGTTTCCTTCCGGCAGCTTGACGCGGAATCGCTTGTCCACCGCATCCGCCATCCGGCGCTGCAGATGATGCAGCGGCTTCGTAATCGTCGAAGCGATCAGCAGCGTGATCGTAATGAAGGCCAGGGTCAACGATACCGACACGGTGAAAAATGACCGCTTCAGCCGATCCACTTCCGCATACATGATGTCCAGCGGCACCTGCTTGATCATCACCTTATCCAGCCGCGGCAGCTTGGCGTATATATTCAGATAGGAGCCCGACACGTAGTAACCCTTGTCTTCGAGCGGCGGCATGCCGGGCAGCCGGTCCCCCTGCTCGGGACGTCTCAGCTTGCTGTCGGCGAGAACGGTGCCGTCCGGGTCCAGCAGCAAATATTTCTCCTGGGAAAATTGCGTGGCCAGCCGGAACCACTCGTACACATCCACGCTCACGCGCAGGGCGGCGAAGGGTGCGTTGTTGCGGTTTTTGAGCGAGGTGGCATAGGTCAGCAGCTCCGGGCTGCGCGAGACGTCACGACTCGTATAGTTTCTCTCCCAGCTCCAGGCATACACGCCCGGCTGCTGCGTAGCCTTCACATACCACGGCTCCGCAGTCATTCGCGGGTAAGACAAGCTTTCATAGGGCTGGTAGGAGGCATAGGCATGTCCCTTATAATCGGCTATCGTGTAATAAACGGGAGACAAGCTCAGGAACAGGCTGTTCATGATGGACTTGAACTTCGTTTCGATCAGATAGACGCGCTGCAAGGCATCATACCGGTCCGGGTCCTGCAGCACGGTCGAGGCTGTATCATCCTGCTCGATCAGAATGACGGACTTGTAGGCGACATTCAGAAAGTCCTCCAGCGACTTGTTCAGCGACAGCATCTGATCGAGATTCTGGTCTGCAGTCTGCTTGCGCAGCACCGCCTCCACCCGGTTGAAGTTGTACAGGTTCAGGAACGCATGCGGCAGCAGAATCAGCAGCACGAAGGCCAGAAACAGGCGATTCTTCAGCGTCTTGGGCAGCCAGGAGGAGAGCCGTCTCTTTTCCTTCGTGAATTCCTTTTCCAACTTCCCAGCCACCCTTCTGCAGACCGTCTTCCCCTTGGGTGCAAAAGACAGCCTTCTGCCTCCAGCTTAGTACACGTCCGGCCTCCGACACAAGCCTTCTTTCTGCGCCGTCCATTGGCGGAAGCCGCCATCCGTCTTCTATCCTTTCACCGCCGTGCTGGACAAGCCTTGAATAATAAAGCGCTGACCGATCAGAAACACGACCAGCATCGGAAGGATGCCCGCCGAAGCGGCCGCCATCATCCCGTTGTAATCGACGTTAAATTCCATAATGAAGTTTTGCAGTCCGAGCGGAACTGTATACAGCTCGCGGTTGATCAGGAATACAAGCGCATTCTCGAAATCATTCCAGTGCCAGGAGAAGTCGATAATGGCGAGCGTCGCCAGCGCCGGCTTCGCAAGCGGCAGCATGATCTGCGCGAAGATGCGCAGATGGCCCGCTCCGTCGATGAACGCCGACTCGGAAATATCCTTCGGAATCGAGATAAAAAACTGCCGCATCATAAACACGCCGAAGATCGTAATCATTCCGGGCAGAATAAGCGCCCAGTGCGTATTGAAGATGCCCAGCCATTTGAACATGATGAACTTCGGCACGAACAGCACCTGCGGCGGAATCATCATCATCGCGATATAGAGCAGGAACAGAGTGTCTCTGCCCCTGAACTCCACCTTGGTAAAGCCGTAGGCCGCCAGCGCGGACAGGAACGTCGCTCCCGCCATGCTGATCAGCGATACCTTAAGCGAATTCAGGTAATACGGCACGAAGCTGCTCGTCCCCGTCCATATCTTGATATGATGCTCCCATACGGGCTGAGCGGGAATCCAGGCGATCGGGTATTCGAACACCTCGGACGGCGTCTTGAACGATGTCGAGATCATCCAGATGAACGGCAGCACCATCAGCACCGCAAAGAACAGCATGATCAGCGTAACCGCCAGCTTCCCCAGCCGCTGCCAGACCTGCTTTTTGACGGCGGCGGCTGCGGGATTGCGGCGCGGGGCTGCGGCATAATCGGCGTTGGCATTCATGGCTCATGACCTCCTTATATCCGTGTTGACCATCAGTAATGCACCCATTTCTTCTGTCCGACCCACTGGATGCCCGTGATGATCAGAATGACGGCGAACAATGCCCAGGATACGGTGGACGCATAGCCCATCTCATAGTACCGGAAAGCCGTCTTGTACACGTACAGCGACAAGATCAGCGAGCTGCTGCCGGGACCTCCCTGCGTCAGCGCCTCGATGATGCCGAACGTCTTGATCGTCATGATGAGTCCGGTCACGACCAGCATGAATGTCGTCGGGCTGACGAGCGGAAGCATGATACGCAGCACGGTCTGTCTGACCGAAGCGCCGTCAATCTTGGCCGCCTCCAGCAGCTCCGGCGATATTTCCTGCAGCGCCGCGAGATAGATGATCATATTGTAGCCGAGCATAAACCAGATCCAGATGATATCGACCGCCAGCATGACGGAATCCGGCGAGGTTAGCCAGCCCGGAGGATTTGCGATGCCAAGGTTCATGAGCAGGCTGTTGATCGGCCCGAGCTTCGGCTGGAACAGCAGCATCCAGACGAAGGCGACAGCCACGCCGCTCGTAATGTAGGGCATGAAATAAAGCGCGCGAAGCAGCGTCTTCACGTATACCGAGCGGTTCAGGATAACGGCGACGATGAACGCCAGCGCGACCGATACCGGCACGCTCGCCAGGAAGAGCACCGTATTTTGGAGCGACACATAGAACAGCTCGTCGCTGAACAGCCGCTTAATATTATCGAAGCCTACGAAGTGAAAGGTTGGGCTTGTAAATTGCCAGTCGGTAAACATCAAAACCGCGGAGAATAACGCCGGGATGATAAAAAACAGGAGCACGCCGATCAGATTCGGCATAATAAACGCATATCCGATCCATAGCTGCCTTTTGCGCATTGCAAGTCCGCTCCAATCCGGACCGGCGGTCCGGGAGAGACGCCGCTCTTATACGGCGCTCCCCCTCCCTCCGGTTATTTTTTGTTTTGCTTCAGGAAATCATTATGGCGCTTCGCCATCGACTCCAGAGCCGCCTTGACATCCTTCTTGCCGGTGAAGAAGTTCTCATATTCTTCCATACGCAGATCCAGTACCTGCTTCGGCAGTGCGCGGGTGTATTTGACGGAGCTGTTGAACAGCACTTTCTTAAGCGATTCCTGATCATAAGTCGCGGCATTTTCGCCCAGCAGCAGCTTCAGCGTCTCGTCCGCATTGACAGCCTTGGAGGCCGGGAATCTGCCGCCCGGAACCATCGGCAGCATGCCGCCGTCCGCATACCACTTCAGGAATTCCCATGCCGCCTCCTTATGCTTGGACTGCGCGTTGACCGATATCGCATCCCCCGTCCCGCCGCGGGTAATGAAATCCCCTGCCTGCTCCGCCAGTCTCGGAACCGGCGCGAAAGCGATCTTGAACGTTCTCGGATTATCCTTCATATTGTTGGAGCTGCGGAAGATCCAGGTGCCGGCATTCAGCATCGCCGCCTCGCCCTTCAGGAAAACCGTGTCCACCGGCATCTTCGAGGTCACCTGCTCCGCGTAAGGAACCGTCGTCCGGCCGTCCTGCATCATAGCCTTCAGTGTTTCCATCCACTGACCGTACAGCGCATGATCCAGATTGGAGGTGCCGTCAGCCTTCGTGTAGCCGAACTTGGTCGATACGGAATCCAGCGGGTCCGGGAAAGGCTCCAGATGCTGTACGAGCCCGTAGCGCTTGTCGCTTTTCAGCTTTTCGGCATATGTTTTCATCTCTTGCCAGGTCCAGGCTTCCGGCACCTTCAGCCCCGCCTGATCGAGCAGATCCTTGTTGAACCAGACGAAAAATTGGCTTTTGCTCGTAGGCATCGCGTAATATTTGTCATTGACCTTCCATTCCTTGGCGCCGTCGATCTTCTCGTCAATGTTGTAATCCTTGAAGGTGCCCAGATCAAGCGCAAATCCTGCGTCGATGCGCCGCTGAAGCTGAGTCTGCGAATAGTTGACGAACAGGTCCACGCCCTGCTGGGTTGCCAGCGCGGTGTCGAGCTTCATATTGCCGGCGTCGTCGTTGACGAAGCGCTCGTATTTGACCTGCACATCCGGATTTTTCGCGTTCCAGGCGTCGACGACAGCTTGCGGCCCCGACTCCGCCGGCACGCCGCCCCACATCGTCAGCGTAATCTTCTCCGCAGGCTTGGCCGCAGACGGGCTGGCCCCGCTTCCCGGCTTGGCCGCCGCGCCTCCATCGGTTGTTGCCGTTCCCGTCGAACAACCTGCCGCCGTCACACATACCGCGACTGCGGTCAGTACCGACATGGTCTTTTTCTTTATCATGGTAGAGTCCCCTCCGTTTGCTATACTTGGTTTTCCCTTGCCCCTTCAATATAACACCCGTCCTGCGAGCCGGTAATGAACGATTTCCTGGGAAGGATGGAACGATGTCGTGAAGTTGGGGGGACGCCGATAGAACGATTTCTTCTTGCGGCACTTGGCAATTTCGGGCCACCGGGGGTATGCTAGGGAAGTAAAGCACGGATACGTGGACGGGTTATGCACCCGCAAGGAGGATATACGAGCGATGACGATAACCAACGAATGGGACTTTTTGTCCGAACGGCTTCCTGGCTGGCTGGAGGACAGCCGGCGCCAGGCAACGCACGGCTCCCCCGCCAGCTATATTCCCGAGCTGGCCCACGCCCCGGCCGATGCGCTCGGTATTACGGTGGCGGCCGCGAACGGACGGGAGCTTACCTTGGGCGACTGCGGGCTGTCCTTCACACTGCAGAGCATATCCAAGGTATTCACGCTTCTGCTTGCCCTGATAGATCAGGGCGAGGAAGGCGTATTCCGCAAGGTCGGCATGGAGCCGACGGGCGACGACTTTAATTCCATGCTGAAGCTGGAGCTGGTCGAGCCCGGCATCCCTTTCAACCCGCTGATCAACGCCGGAGCCATCGCCGTGTCCTCGCTCATTCGCGGGCAGACGCCTGCGGAGAAGACGGAGCGCGTTCTGGCATTCTTTCGCGAGCTGACCGGCGACAAGGACCTGTCATACAATGAGCAGGTGCGCGCCTCTGAAGCGGCTACCGCCCACCGGAACCGGTCGCTTGCTTATTTCCTGAAGGACAACCGGGTGCTGGAGGAGAATGTGGAGGTCGAGGACGTGCTGGACGTGTACTTCCGGCACTGCTCGATCGAGGCGACCTGCCGACATGTCGCCCGGCTTGCGCTCGTGCTGGCCTTAAACGGCCAAGACCCGGACACCGGCCGCGTGCTGGTGCCTCGCCGCTATGTGCAGATTGCCAAAAGCTTTATGATCACCTGCGGCATGTACAACGCATCCGGCGAATTCGCCATCAAGGTCGGCCTGCCGGCCAAAAGCGGCGTAGCGGGCGGCATCCTGGCGCTCGTTCCCGGCCGCTACGGCATCGGCGTCGTTGGGCCGGCGCTGAACGACAAGGGCAACAGCGTCGCCGGGGTGCATCTGCTGCAGACGATGTCGGAGGCTTGCGATTGGAGTATTTTCTAGAGTTCTTGGCTTGGCCGTTCCGCTTCGCAAATAAAGCCATCCTTCGCCCCTGACGGGACTTGAAGGATGGCTTTAGTCGTTACATCATTTATTTCAGGTCGGTCATCGCAACATGGTCCATATCGGAGAACTCTTGGTTCTCACCGGCCATCGCCCAGATGAACGTATAGTTGCTTGTTCCTACGCCGCTGTGAATCGACCAGCTCGGGCTGATGATCGCCTGCTCGTTGCGGACGACCAGATGACGGGTTTCGGTAGGCTCGCCCATCATATGGAACACTACGCCGTCTTCCGGCATATCGAAGTACAGATATACTTCGGAGCGGCGGTTATGCGTGTGGCAAGGCATCGTATTCCACATGTTGCCCGGCTTCAGCAGCGTCATGCCCATGACGAGCTGACAGCTTTGCACGCCGTTCAAGTGGATGTATTTGTAGATCGTGCGCTCGTTGGAGTTCGTGATCGAACCAAGATGAGCCGGCTCCGCTTCGCTGATCGCGACCTTCACCGTCGGATAATTTTTGTGAGCCGGCGTGGAGCTCAGGTAGAAGCGGGCAGGATTCGCCGCGTCAGCGCTCTTGAACTGAACGTCCTGGTTGCCCAGACCGACATAGAGGCAGTCCTTGCTCTCCAGCGTATAATCGGTGCCATCCACCGTCACGACGCCGGCAGCGCCGATATTGATGATGCCGATCTCGCGGCGCTCCAGGAAGTAGTCGGCGCCCATGTCATGCTTAGGCGCTTCGAGCTTGATCGCAGCGTCAGTCGGTACAGCGCCGCCGGTGATGAAGCGGTCCACGTGGCTGTATACGAGCTTCAGCTCGCCCGGAACGAACAGTCCCTGGATCAGAAACTCTTGGCGCAGGCGCTCGGTATCGTAGTTTTTCGTTTCGGTAGGGTTAGTGGCATAACGGATTTCCATGAACGTTCGTCCTCCTTAGAATAAATGCAGGGTTAGGATACTTCGTAAAGCTCCTCGAAGCTGGCGGATGGTCCTGCGCTCTTGCATGACAAGCGCCCGGAGCTGTCGTAGCCATAGTGTTTAAACGTTTCAATAAAAGCGTTAAAACAACGGCCGGGCAAGCTTCGGATATGCTTCTATCCTATCACAGTTGACGGAGCTGTGCCAAGTTCGAAAAAAACTCAGCCGGCCTTGAGCGCCCGGCGCGGCTGTATCCGGCTTACCGCCGGCAGAGGAAAAACCTCAGTGACGCTCCTGCTTTAAAGTGATATAATATGGGCTGATGCATGCAAGTAATGAAAAGTTGGAAGGAAGGAAATTCATGAACCCTCTAGCTCAGAAATTGAATGAGACGATCGGCCTGGAAAATCCTTATGTGTACGAGATGCTGTCCGAGCTCGGCCGCCAAATTTACTTCCCGAAGGAAGGAATCTTGAGCCAGTCCGCCGAAGCCAAGGCCAAGGCCAAGAAATTTAACGCTACGATCGGCACCGCTCTGGAGAACGGCCAGCCGATGCATCTGAAGGTGATCCAAGACACATTGTCCGCCTATCAACCGAAGGACATTTATGAATATGCCCCACCGGCGGGCAAGCCGGAGCTGCGCTCCGCCTGGCGCGCCAAGATGCTGGAGGAAAACCCTTCGCTGCAGGGAAAAGGACTTGGCAATCCTATCGTAACAAATGCGCTGACGCACGGTTTGAGCATCGTCGCCGACCTGTACGCCGGTCCCGGAGACGCCGTCATCATCCCGGACAAAAACTGGGAAAACTATGAGCTGACCTTCGGCATCCGCCGCGGAGCGGAGCTCGTCTATTATCCGCTATATAACGCGGAGCGCCGCTTCAACGCCCAGGGCTTGCGCAGCGCGCTGCTGGCTCAGAAGGATAAGGGCAAAGCGATCGTTGTCCTCAACTTCCCGAACAACCCGACCGGCTACACACCGGATGCCGATGAAGGCAGCGCCATCGTGGCGGCCATCCGCGAAGCGGCCGAAGCCGGAATCAATGTCGTCGCCGTCACCGACGACGCCTACTTCGGACTCTTCTTCGAGAACTCGCTTCAGGAATCGCTGGCCGGCCAGCTCGCCGAACTGCACCCGCGCATCCTGTCCATCAAGATCGACGGAGCAACCAAAGAAGAGTATGTATGGGGCTTCCGCGTCGGCTTCATTACTTACGCCGGCCAAAGCGATGCCATGCTGGCCGCTCTGGAGCAGAAGACGATGGGCATTATCCGCGCCACGATCTCCAGCGGGCCGCACCCGTCGCAGACGTTCGTGCTTCACGCGCTGCAATCGCCGGACTTCCACGCTCAGAAGCAGGAGAAGTTCGACATCATGAAGGGCCGCGCCAACCGCGTCAAGCAGCTGCTCGACAGCGGCAAGTACGGCGATGTGTGGGAGTACTACCCGTTCAACTCCGGCTACTTCATGTGCCTGAAGCTGAATACGGTCACAGCCGAAGCGCTGCGCACCCATCTGCTCGACAAGTACGGCGTCGGCACGATCGCCCTCGGCGATACTGATCTGCGCGTAGCCTTCTCGTGCATTGAGGAAAAAAATATCGACGAGCTGTTCGATACGATCTATCAGGGCGTGCTTGACCTGCAAGGCGTTCCTGCACAGTCCTAACTGCTTGCTGTTTCCTCTGCCCCCGGTCTTCTGATCCGGGGCTTTTTTTATACGAAATAGAACCGCCGGTTCATCTTACCCGGCGGTTCTCCTTGTCACGCTGAAGCTTATCTTGGTTTACCTATCCATACGCGGACCCAGGCGAGCACAATAATTTTCCAGCTCAGGGAATGGAATGGTGTAAAATGCCAGTTCGTTCACTAGCGTCCTGCTGCCGCCAGGCAGCGAGCAGAGCTTGGCAAGCAGCTGCTTCAGCCCGCTCTCCGGCTCGGCTGCGGTCCAGAACTGAACCTGCCGGACGTCCGGGTTCTCACTCCGGATCAGCCTGACGAAAGCCTGCATAGCGCGGGCGAACAGCAGCGTCCCCCGGTGCCCGTTCTCAATAAAGATCGCTTCGATCTGACAAATCTCCCGATCCTCGTATTGCTGGGGACCTGTACCCAAGACAAAGCCGGCGGCCCCGACGACCTCATACATGTCTTCATCGATAATCAGCATCGCTTTGCCGAACATCAAAGGACTGCTGAAGAAGCTAAGCTTCTGAGGAAAGGAATAGGGCAAATTCAGCTCGCTGTGATGCGAGAGCAGGAACTGCACATACGAAGTAAAGTGAATTTCCAGCTCACACGTACGAAAGTCGTAGGACATTATTTCGGTTGAACTCGGAGCGTGTCGTTAAGAATCGAAATTCTTCCGAAGCCGCTTCCTTTTTTGGTGCCCTTGTCGATGCTGGGTGGGATTGGGAACATATGCGTCGCCTCCGTTTCTGAATATATGAGTGCTTGCTTGCTGAATACCAGGTCCTCAGCTCCGAAAGTGGAGTTGTGACCTTATTTCGGTTGAACTCGGAGCGTGTCGTTAAGAATCGAAATTTTTCCGAAGCCGCTTCCTTTTTTGATATCCTTGATATTGCCAAGGGGTGGGAACATATGCGTCGCCTCCATTCGAAATAATATTTATTCGCTTGCTCTCATTATACTTTATTCCATTTTTCCAAGATAGCCCTGAAGTTGTTAACTTTACTACAGAATATGATTTCTTCGCCATGCGTCCCCATCCGGGAGCCGCAGCGGTCCATGATTTTTCCATATAGCCTGCATAAATAGCCGTTGGAAGCCAAGGCTGCGAGTCTGATTTCCGTTACCTCCGGATGCTTCTCCGTAATGTGGTCGATCAAGTAATTCAGCCCCATCAGAAACATTCTCGTTCCTCGATGCTCCCTACCAAAAATCACCATATCCACTAAAGCCACTTCGCGGTCCCGGAACTCCTGCTCCCTGGTTCCCTGGTAGTAAGCTGCAATTCCGGCCAGAGCGCCCCCTTCTCCTATCGCTAAGAGCAAATGTCCCTCCGTGATGTACCCGTACATCAAGGTCACCACATCGAGCGTACCGAAGGACGGGTGCAGGTCATAGCGATGCTCCAGCATAAAGGAGCTGGCGCGAGCGAAATCTTCGTCGCTTTCACAGGGCATAAAATATCTCTTCACGGCATCGTCCCCTCCCTCATTCTTATGATCGCAGCTCCAGCGTCCGCTGCAGCTCAGCCAGCATATGCGGAGCCTGGTCCAACAAGCGGTGGAAGGCCTCTCGCCTAACCGACAGCAGCACAGCCGGACCTGCCGCTCTCACCGTAGCGTTCCTGCGGGCGTTCCGCAGCAGAGCAACCTCTCCGAAGTGGTCGCCGTCCTGGAGCCAGGCCACCCGCGTATCTCCTTCACCGGGCACCATCTTGAGCACTTCGAACTTCCCGCGGACGATGATGTAAAACTTGTCGCCTTCTTCCCCCTCATGCACGACGGACTCGCCTTCCTTGCACGTTTCGGTCGAAAACAGGCCCGAAACTTCCTGCAGCAGCCCGAGCTCGGTGCTCCGGAAAAAAGGCAGCTTCGCAAGCCGCTCCACCTCCACCGAGGCGCGGAGCCCATCCTGAGACAGATGGAAGCCCTGCTGCTTCTGCCACAGGCTGTCATACAACCCTTGCCGCCTCAGCAGCTCCTGATGGGTCCCGGACTCCACGACTTTCCCGTCCTGGAACACGTAGATGTTGTCCGCCTGAATGACGGACGCGAGACGGTGGGTAACGGAGATGATCGTCCGCTCCCCGCGCATCCGGTTAATCCACGCATTGATGTCCGACTCCGAGGCCGGGTCTAGCGCTGACGTCACTTCATCGAGCAGCAGCAGCTTCGGCTTTCTCAGCAGCGCTCTGGCCAGCGCTATGCGCTGACGTTCACCGCCGGATAAAGTCGCTCCCTCCTGATGAATCCAGGTATCGTAGCCTTCCGTCCAGCCCTCGATAACCTGATGAATGCCGGCATTCCTGGCCGCTTCCACCATGTCCGCTTCCGTAGCTTCCGCGCTGTCAAGCAGCAGGTTGTCCCGGATCGTGGAGTTAAACAGGAAGGTATCCTGGGTGACCAGCACGGACAGCTTTCTCAGCGAGGCTTCGCTTACCGTGCGCAGGTCCGAGTCGTCCATGAAGACAGTCCCCTGTCTCGGGTCGTAGAAGCGCGCCAGCAGCTGCAGCGCGGTGCTTTTGCCGGAGCCGCTTGGTCCGACGAAGGCTACATAGCTTCCCGCCGCTATTTCCAGACTGACATCCTTTAATTGATCGCTGGTCCCGTTGTAGCCGAACGTCACTTCCTCCATGCGAAGCTTACGGAACGAGGAAGGAAGCTCCCAGGGGGCGGCGGCTTCCGCAACCTCCGGCTTATGGGCGAGAATTTCCCCGATCCGCTTGAAGCTGACGCCCGATTCGATCAGACTGGGAATCAGGAACGACAGATTGGAGCCCGATTGGCCGACGCTCATGAACAACGTAAAAAAGGCCATAAAGCCGCCAATCGTCATTTCGTCATGGAAAATTAAATATCCTCCGTAACCAAGCATGGTGCCGTTCAGGATCATAAGCGCCGTTAGAGGCAGGCGTTCCATCAAAGAGTTGGTCATATGCAGCTTTAAGCCTGCCGAGAACAGGTTGTGTATTTGCCCGCGGGCCCGTTCGCGAAACCTCCCCTGCTGATGCAGGCTCTTGATGGTCTTATGCCCCTTCACCGCCTCGTCGATTGTATTCGAAAAACGTTCCTGGGCTTCCTTATAGCCCGTATTGTCGTCCTCCGCCCGCCGCTGGAGCAATCTCGGTCCGACAAACATCAGCGCCGAGCCGGCCACCATGACCAGAGTCAGCTTCCACTCGATGGAGAAGAGCAAAACTAGCCCGAGCAGCACGGCCAGCAGCTCCTTAAGGAACATAGGCGTCGAGACGCGGATCACCCTCTCCACGGAAGACATGTCCCCCGAGAAGCGCGTAACGAGATCGCCGGTACGGTACCGATGGTAGAACGAGAACGACTGCCGCTGCAGATGGTCGAAAAGCTCCGTCCTCAGCTTCCGTATCCCTTCTCCGCTCAGCTTGCCGAGCGCAAAGTCTCCTCCTATGCCAGCCGCGATATTGATCAAGCCGCCAACGATTAAAATTCCCAGGATCAGCAGAAACACTTGAAAATTTTTAGGCAGAAGCGCCTCATCCACCAAATACTGCAGGCTAAGCGGCGCTGCCACTCCATAAGCGACCTCAACCAATAGACTGAATAAAAAAACACCTAATAAAAACGTATATGGAGTAAAATATTTCAACATCGACCTGATCCCATTCAAGGTTACCAACGCCTCCCCGTACTTGTTAGCTTACCGCAGATTGTTCGGGGTGTAAATGACTACAGGGGGGCTGGCTCGCTTAGAGACCTCTCTGGATAACAACACATGAAAAGAGGCCTTGAGGACCCGCCAGGGTTCTTCAAAGCCTCTTGCATCGCCCGTCACGGCGTCGGCGGAATAGCCCATTGGGGAGGACGTTTCATAAAGCGCTCGCCGTCTTTGATAAATCCGTATTTCTCATACAGCCCATGAGCGTCCCGGGTGCCCAACAGCCCCATCAGCCCTTCCAGCTCCGCTATGTCCATAACGGCCTCGACCAGCTTCTTGCCTATTCCTTTGCCGCGGTGTTCGTCATCGACGTATACGTCGCACAAATAAAAGAACGTAGCCCAGTCCGTAATGACCCGCGCGAATCCGACTTGGGCCTCGTTATAATAAACGCCGACGCAATACGAATGCTCGATAGCCTTTCTCGTTCGCTCTTGAGGTCTTGTTTGGGCCCAGTAGCTTCTGGATAAAGACTCAAGCACGGCCTCCACATCCAGCCTGGACTTATCGTCGCTGATCACATAATCGTCATACCGGATTTCCATAGGGCAGCCTCCATCTAATCTTCTATTAAATGGTATTATAAACCAATCCGGATATTTGTATAGTTAATTTTTAGTCCAGTCCTGCCGGCTGTCATCCCAAGTCTAACACTCTCTCCTGATCTTCGTCGCCGTCGCACGCGGGTCCCCAGTCACGAGGCGAAATTGCTCTTGGCCCCTCATCGCCTCCTGCAGGAACGGAATCGACGGAGCAGCGACAAAGCTTCCGCCGACTTGAAGCGCCCGCAGCATTTCCATGAACTTTCTCATATATCCTGCATAGTTGCCGTCCTTGCGGTAGAAGTGATGACTAAAGTGGTTGGAGAACGCCATATGCGAAATCATGGTCCCCCACCTTTCCGCTTCAAACGTCATCTCCAGCCAATTTTTATCGCAGATAAACTCGCCGCTCTCCGCCAGCCTGTCCATGCCGAACGCTTGAATGCCTTGCGCTCGCAGATACTTGACCAGCCTCCCCTCGCGCCCGCAGCCGATGTCCAGCACGGGCTCCTTCAGCTCGTCCAGCTCAAGCTTCATCATGCGGAGCTGCAGCTCCGGCCTGTATTCCTCACACACGACATCAAACAGCCGTTTGTTTTCCCGGTACCTTCTGAACAGCTCTTCTCCATTGGAATAAATAAGAAACGCCTGCAAACGGCGGTAGTGCTGCTCAAACAGCAAGGAGAGCCGCCTCTCTGTGATCGCTTCGCGCCTGCAGGCGGCATCAAGCAGCTGCTCGAAGAAAGCGCGGATGATCGCTGTGAGCAGGTCAGCATCACGCTTGTTGAAATTCATGTACTGGTTGGCCCCCACAAAAGTCTCCAGCACCCGCTTGCTCGCATAGGTCGCCAATTCATGCTTGCGCGTCTCCGGCTCGGATAGCCGCCCATCCGGCCTGCCGACGAGTTCCACGCCTTGCCGGATATACTTGAGTGTTACCGGTGACGGCTCTACGGCCAACCGCCCGTCGGGATCTTCGTAGAACAGGCTCTTCCCGCCATTGTACTGAAGCTGATGCTCGATCAGATGTGCATGTATCGCCTGCATACCGCTCCTCCCTTTTTGAGCAAATGAAGAATGGGCTTCTTTATTTCAGCAGCGCATTTCTCATCCGGATCATCGAAAACTGAACGGTAGACTTTAAGATAGCCTGCTGCAAAGGCAGAAGAGAAGGCGTTAGGCGCACCTCGATGCCATGCGCGGTCAAGCTGCCCAGCAAATCGTCGATTCGTTCGACTCCTTCAGGCTGGACGGTGTGGGTGGCTGTGTAGTAACCCGCATGGCGGTCATATAAGGCAAACTCCTCCGGTTTAAAGGAATACCGGTAGATAGAGCCTGCCCGGACTCTGTCCAGCCAACCGGATTCTATCGCTACGATATGCTTTGTCCGGGAGAGGCCGAAGAAACGCTCGATATCCGATTCCTTCGTATCCTCGTCCGGCCATATGCATACCCTCGGACAATCTCGCGGAAACCAGTAATGCGGAGAATGAAACTCGTCAATCGCCCATACCATCGACGGCTCATCCGGCCGTGACTCCAGCTTCCTCGGCTCGAAGATATCAATATTCGGATTTTCGCTAAAGTGATACAGCATCAAGCTGCCGGCACCCTTTCTGTAGGAACGATCCGACTCTGCGTTTGCTAATGTTCGGACCGGTCGATAAAAGTATGAAGAATTCCAAGCGCTTTGACCTCATACGGTACGCCAGAATCCCAGTAAATATCCTTTACCAGCATATAGATTCCGGCGGATCTAACGGATTTCGACCTCCACTCTATGGGGCTGCCGTTTTTCTTGCATTCAAACTCCGGCTGCGTACACGCAATTCCGTGCTTTTCCGTTAACCATCGTCTGTAATCCGCTTCATCGGGACATGTTAACACCAGCACGACGACGACCAAAGCCAGTAATGCCAGGCTTCGTCTAATCTTCAGCTTCATCTGTAAGAGTCCCGCCTCCTTCAGCCGCCAAAATCCGCTACGAGCTCCTCATATGCATCCTTCAACCATGGATGGACGACCCTTAAGGTTTCCTTCCGCTCCCACAAGTAGTTGATATAAGCGAAGGCTCCACGTGCAAGCGAAGTATTCAGAGAGTCGGTCAGCTTGTCTATATAGGGGGGAGTCCCCGTCTGGTCCCAGGCAATTTTATCAGCGACAAATACGACTTGGTCGAGCAAGGTGGACTTGGCCCTCAGCGTTGTGTGGCAGCTTATGGCATTTAAAATTTCCTCATCCGTCACCTTGAAAATATCTCTGGCCATCACCTTCGACAGCTTCTGATGAATGATCATCGGAAAACGCTCTTCTTCCGGCAAAATGTCAACTTGCAGCTGTCTGGCCGCTTCTATGCGTTCATGATTCGGAATCACGGTGCTGATATCATGCAGCCAGCCGGCTATCTCAGCTGCCTCGGGGTCGGCATGAAACCTCTCAGCGAGCCTCCTTGCTTCACTGCCTACTTCCATACAGTGAGTGGCGGTATGCGGACTTCCGTTAGCCGTGAGGAATGTATGAACATCGCTTTTTAAATCTCCTGTCAAACTCATAGGCTGGATCAGATTTGTCAGAATAGCATGCACGGCAGTTCGCCTCCTTAAATTTCGGCCTCTAAAGCCAGATTTTTTCGGTTAACGTTATACAGCTCGAAGCCGTCCAGATGCCAGAACTTCTCCAGTCCTATCGTCTGAATCAAGTCGATTTCCTCCCTGTACACGGGGTACAGACCAACCAGATTTACAGGTTTGACCGGGAGCTCTACCTTCTGGCGTTCACGATCAATAATCGCCGGCGCAAATACGAAGAAGCCGGACATCCCGGACTCCCCGCTGATCGGCTCGCCCCATGTAAATAAATCTCCGTATGAAAACCTCTTGATGCCTCTCAGCTGCGCAGCGAGGTAAGCAGCCGCAAATCCCCATGCCTCGTCCCCGGTTTCCAGAGTCAAGATTAGCTCGGGCTTCCCGACCCGCCAGTCCGGATGGTCTCCCTCCGACAGTCCGTATGTGATGAAGGTCATCATCCCTTCCTCGGGCAAGTCCTTGTATATAAATACATGCACCGGAGGCCCTCCGTCAACCGCCTCCACCTTCCGGATCGTATAGCCCTCTCCAAATACATGCTCGATATGCTCCAGGTACAGCTCGGCATTTGACTTCATCCTTAGCACCTCCATCTTAAGATTCCGGCATGTATGGACTGCTTCTGCTCCCGCCAAATTAAAAAGACATCAAGTCCTTAAACCTGATGTCTTGGGAGCCGTCTTTAACATCCGGCGCCGATTGTTTGCTTCTTCCAGTATACACGATCATCTAATACTTTTTAACCTTAATTTTCCTGCTGCGCTTCTTCTTTGCAGTCTAATTCGTTAATATAAACGCTTTTCATAGCTTTCCTTGAGCCCCAGCGCTATTTGTTCGACGGAAACGCCCAGCTTTTTGGTATGTTCGGCCAGAATGACCGCAGGGACAGGCAGCTCTTGGGCAGGCGGCCAGGAGGCAGCATCCCACAAGCGTGACCGCTTGAATGCCTTGGCGCAATGAATAAAGCACTCCTCCACCTTCACACCGATTCCAAGGACCGGGATTTTGCCGAACGACTCCGATTGTTTTAAAATGTCTTGATCCTTGATAATCACCGCTTGTCCATTGATTCGCAATGTCTCTTCCAGTCCGGGGATGATAAAAATTAAGCCGATTCGCGGGTTGTCTAAAATATTCCGGAGCGTATCGAACCGCCGATTGCCGGGACGCTCAGGGATCACCAGATGCTGCTCATCAATAACCGTTACGAAGCCTGGCAAATCTCCGCGCGGCGACACATCGCAATAACCGGCTGAATCGCTGGTGGCGACGAAAACAAGCGGAGTCCGGAATATAAAATCCCGGCAATGCCTGTCTATGGAAGTTATCGCTTTGTTGTTGACCAGCTCGCTTGGGAATCCGCATAACGCCCGCAATTCTTCTTCCGAAGCTACCATGTCTTGGAAAACCTGTTCTGTCATTGTCGTTTGCCACCTTTACGATGTGGTAGGGGAGTCCTGGCCGACAGGGCTCAAGAGATAGTCAATCCCCCACGCCTTGGCCAATACGTTCATCTCTTCCGATGTTTGCACAATAAAAGCATCCACCGCTTCTTTCGTAAAATAGATCGGTTTAATCCGGGGTTCATTGCTGTCATCTTGCAGCCAGCCGATCTTCAGATCCCTGTACCGGCTCACCTCGGCTTGGGTAACGAACGGCTCCATGGGGAACGCCTCCGCTTGCTGCAAGCTGTGAACCACTTCACGTCCCCACTCCTTACCGTGCAGCAAAATAAATTCTATTTGACTAACTTCCTTATTATATATGTTCCGTTTCTCTTGATGGCTTCCCTGGCAATCGCGTTCAAATTCCGCATAAATCGTTTCCGTCCACCTTAAATCTGCATAAATGTGAGCCATATATCCCAGCACAAATTGCTGCCAATTCCATGCTTGATTCCGCTGTAAAAACGCCAAGCAGCTCTCTTGAAGCAGCTCTATGCTTGGAAACCGGTCTTCTGCCACCAGGTGCGTAAATCCTTTATCCTGCCTGGTTACCTTCTCTCTCACATGCAGAGCATCGGGCGCAATGCTTCCTACTAAAAAATGAGGAGAAGGCTTACATGCAGTTAATTGTGCAGCGATTGCAAAATGAACCATCGGCCAAGGCATCTGCGATCCCCATTTCATTCCTTTTTTTTCATACTATGGATCTGATCGTATCACCGGAACAGCGTTCCCACAAGCCTTATTTTGGCCAATACCCGTTTGCAGCACGTGAAAATATCTGTCCGATTTTCCCATGCTTCGGCCTCCCTTGTATCAATCCGAGAGGTCAGGAACCGCAATAGTTTCACAACCATTGAATCGTGCAATCCTTTGGAAACAATCGTCCAAGGCCGTCCGCAATTCCTTCGTTTGCACTACGCCGTCTTCGAACCATATGTTTTTAACGACAAGCCTCCCAGCCTTGCGCTCCGCTACAGCCTCTACACGTCCGATGAAATTCTCGCCATACAGCAAAGGCAGCACGTAATATCCGAATTTCCGTTTGAAGGCAGGCGTGTAAATTTCCCAGGTATAGTCAAAGCCAAATAAGTTGTTGATGAGCTTCCTGTCCCAGATCAAGCTATCCAGCGGGGCTATCAGCTCGCAGCGGTATTCCGGCTCCGGGTTGTTCAGGACGGCTTCAATAAGCGGCAAGTCCTCCGAGCGGCAATACAGCATATCCTTCATTTGTTCAACGGTCACAGCCATAATGCTGGCTTCGTTCAATAACTGGCGGAAAACCTCGTTACGCTCGGCCGCTTTCAGTCCCCGTATGTTCAGCCAAGCATCCGATGCGCGATTCCATAAAAGGCCGACAGCGCCAATCCGACGCAATACCCGCCATTTTTGATGATCGAGTTCGTCGGGCAGCGGCTCCGGACTATTCAGCAGATTGGCTGGTATGTACTTTTCAGCGATATCGTAATATTTTCGCGCGCCTTTTTTGTGATGGATAATCAACTCACCTGTCGCATACATCTGTTCCAGTACCGAACGAGAGGAATTGTTTCCACCGCTCCAATGAATAACCGATCGCCAAGCGAACTTTCCATCCAATTTTAAATCATCTGAACTTAGCGCGCCAAACTTTTGGATATGATCCCTTGCTTGCTCAGTCAAAGCTTGCATATCAGGATAGCGTTCAGCATGCTGCCGGGCGGCCCGTCTGTATCGCTCAAAATACGGCCAGTCCTCAACAGGAATAATCGCAAGATTTTTATCCGGATAATCGACTAAACTTCTATCTTCATACAGCACTTCGTGAAGCATGTTCATGTTAAATCCCTTAATTCGCGAGAGCAGCGCCAGCTCGGCATTTTTTCCGCAAACATCAATGGGATCGTACTGTATACACCCTGTCTGCCGAACAAAATCCAATATGCCCTGCTTTCCTGCAAATTTATATTCGCCCAACAGACCATGCTTCAACAACATAAACTGCCGCGCTTGGCGGTTTGTTAATCGAATCATTTATGCACCTGTTTCTTTAATTTCGCTTATAAAAGCGGCTTTGTTATTCAGCATCGGTTCAACTTGTTCTATCCACCGATGATCTTTATCTGCCAGCAATGTTGTCCATCCCAGCTCAGCCGCAGGCTTTAAATTTTTTTCTTGATCGTCAATGTAAATGATGGTTCGGCTGGAATGCTCGAACTGCTTCTCAACATGCTGGAATATTCGCAAATCGGGCTTGCTTAACCCAACCTGATTGGATATGGTGATGCTCTTCGCGTAGGGTTCAACCTTTTCCAGAGTTGGCCCCAGCCATTCCTTGCAGTGATTGCTTACGATATGAATATCTGCCGCATGGCTCCAATGAACCAAGCGGCTCAAGCCGGGAAGCGGCTCCAAGGATTGAATCAACATCTCACGGGCTTGTTGCATGTTAATCTGACTTATGCGAATGCTTAACCACTCCCAAAACTCCTCTTCCCGGATGCTCCCTGTCCACAGCTCTTTTCGGACCCCATCGAACTGTTCTTTGATATTTTGAAATGAAATACCCGTCCCCTCAGCAAACTTCAGCCACAGTGCGGGTGAAATATTGCTTACCAGCACGCCGGCCAAATCCAATACGAGCTGCGGTTTTGCGGTCATTCTCTCCACTCCTTTATCTAAGCAGGCTGGCTAGAAACAGCTTGGTTTTCATGCCTCTCTCCTTGGGGCAGACAGATGATCTACGGAAGCAAAATCTTCAATAACGAAACTCTCGCCGTCATAGTTCAGCTTCGTTATGGCGCATTCGGAGACTAAATTGCTCTGTTCAGCAATAAAGCTGGGATGAAACTGATTCAACACCGCTTCAGAAAATGTATTTACCAGAAAATCGGTTATTAGTCCTCCATGCGTAACGATAACAACCTGACTGCCGGGAGGGTAGGTGTTCACTAACTCCAGCAATAACGAGGACATCCGTTCAGACGCCTGTCTGGCAGAATCGCCTACGGGCGGAATATAGTCCGGCTCACGCGTACATTTTTCCCACATCTCGACAAACTCTTGAAAAGTTTGCTCCGGCAAGTCTCCCCAGTTAGCTCGCTCCCGCAAACGATTATCCCTGATGAGAGGCACTTTTACTTCTGCCGCTATGTAGTGGGCAGTTTCAACTGCTCTTCGAAGCGGGCTGGAGATGACGGCGTCTATTGACCAAGGAGACCGGGATAGATACTGAGCGGTTAACTTCGCTTGCTCCATACCCGCCGGAGTAATAGGCACATCACCTATTTCTTTTTGCTTGATCGCATGCCTGATAAGAAAGAAGCGAATATTCGAATTAGGCTTGCTAACCCTGCTTTCAGCAAGCCTAGTTGAACTCCCCGCTTGTCTGCTCTTTTCGGTTCGTACCAACGAGCATCCCTCCTCGGAATGTCATTCTACTGGATCATAGGTTGAAATTGCGTTTTATTCGTGTGCGATAACGCTTTCTCTAACAATTTCTTATCCCAGCCATGCACTAACAGCGCCTGAACAATAGCATCAACCCGGTCCTGCCTTTTCCTTCTGATATTTGATTCTAATTGAATTTCCAAGGGTACGACCGGAATCGCGCCACCCTCAAAATCCACGAACTTAGCCAGTTCCCAGATATACTTCCCGCCTTCCCATATCCCGTCGCCTTGATCGGAATCGGGTATGCCGGCGGAATTTGAAATATGTACAAGCTCAACCTGAAATTCGCCGATCTTCCATTTGCCTTTCGTCCATGTGAATCCGGAAGAAAAGGATTGCGTAAAAAATGGTTCTTCGTCGGAGGAAAGCCATGCCGGATCGGAATAGGCAACATCTGCTTTAGCCTTCAAGTTGTATTTCTTGAACAGCGCGGCGATTGGAGCTACATCTTCCCTATTCCGAACATATATATCTAAATCTCCTGGAGTCATAACCGCATGCTGCAGGACGGAGCCTACAGAACCGACAATTATCCATTCGTTGGTTAGACCCGATTCGGCATACAGCTCCGTGAACGTTTTAAGGGCTTGCTGCCACGTCATTTTGTGCCTCCCTTTCTTCATTCCTCCAGTCGCCCAGTCCTTCTCTTACGACGCGTAAAATATCATCTTGATGTTCTTTATGACATGCGATTAAATACGGCTCGTCACACATACCGATAAACGGTTTGCCATCAAAGTCTACGACGACTCCCCCGGCTTCCTTAACCATTAACACGCCCGAATAAAGATCATCCCCTTCGGAATTAAACAGAATGATCCCGTCTATATTTCCCTTTGCGAGCATACACCACTGCAGCGTAGGCGCCCACAATCTCATCATTCTCTTAAAATTCGCATCAATATGCCGCCTTAATTGAACAGCCTGCTTGTTATTTTGAACCTTGTGGCCTTGAATCCACCCTATATTTCCTTTCCACAGATCAGGGTTTCTTCTCACCTGCATCGGTTTATTGTTGCAATAAGCGCCTTCGCCGACAGCAGACACAAATAATCGGTCTGTCATCGGTTCGTATACAACACCCAGGACAGGCTCTCTTTTATACATCAAAGTAATGGATGTCGTAAATACGGGTAAGCCGATTGCATAATTGTTGGTGCCATCCAATGGGTCGATTAGCCAAAGCCAGTCGGATTCCGGGCCAAGATCACCTGCTTCTTCACTATGAATTCTATGAGTAGGGAAGTTCAATCGGATTTCAGGCAGAATGATTCGCTCAGTCAAATGGTCCACTTCTGTCACGACATCGCCATACTCATCTTTAGTCGTTAACTGGGCAAAGTTGTCAAACTTATCTTTAGCTAAAATGCCTGCCGAGCGAATAACTTTTTCAGATATTACCTTTGCAAGCTGAATGACATGGCGGTCCATAGTTCACCTCTGCTATAGGATCTAATCATTTGCGATCGCTTTAGTTATTCTTTATTTCCCGAACCAAAGCCTATTATATAACCATCCGGGTCTCGTACAGAAAATTCCTTCCATGATCCCCAGTCATGCTCCGTTACCTGCGGTTCTGCTGCGATAATCGCGCCGCCCGATCGTAGTTCCTGATATAACGCGTCAAGCTCACCATGGCTTTTTACATAAGCATAGGTATTCCATGCCCCTTTATTGGGCCTCACATCTTCCGGGTCCTCTGCTTGAATCAATTTAAAACCCAACGCACACTGGTCGCGAATCGCCCAGTGTTCGTTTACTTCACATCCCAAGGCTTCTTCGTAATATTTTCTTGATTTCTCGATATCCGAAACTAATAAGACAGTAAGAGAATTTTCAATCTTCGCTTTGATTTTCTCCGTCATTACATCTTCACTCCTGTGCCCATGGAAATTTTACCCAAATAGAATATAGCGAATATACGTTCTAATGTAAAGAAACTTATTCGATTATGATTTCCTTGGGATTAGACACCAGCTTAATCTCCTTTGTTGTTTCCTCTTCTCCTGTACTAAATGCTGCTTTGGCTGTTATGGAATATCTGCCGGGTTCAGATATAGACAATGTTCGAAACTGTTCGGAATGGGTATCCAAATAATAGTACCGCTTTTTTGAACAGCTGTCGTCCCTTTTTGATTGTCTGCCCTACATTCCATTCAAATATTGTTTTCGAATAGTTTCTTTAAACAACGCGATAGGTTCCTTGTAATCAATAGGTTTATATATCAATCTGTTAAGCCATTTCAACCTTTGTATATTGTCAGGAAAGTCATCCGAGCTAAAGAGGGATACTTCTTTCATCGTTCCCAGTACACTTCTGTTATCGGTCTTGGAAATAATCATGGCGGATGCGTCATTAAGATACGAATCGATTAAAGACGATTCGATACCTTCACTTTGTAAATAGGCTTCAAGGGTAAGCAAAAATTTGTCTTTCAACACTTTAAGCTGCGCGGATCTGACTCCATCAATAAGGATAGAAAGCCTTGTAAAATCATTGACAAAAAGGATGTGTTTTCTGTTATTCAGCTTATAGATGTTCACATGCCAACTAAAAAAGGAGGAGACATCCTTGTCGTCTACTTGGGCTATTTTCATGTCTTTCAATAAGGATTGAGTGAATTTCAGAGCGATCATTTATTATCATCCCTTCCCTTTTCTCGGAAATATCCCGGTTCCTGCATAAAATAATCTCAACAGTCTGTTGTCCGAAGAACTAAAGTATGGAACTGAAGAATAAAGTATTAGAGTACGTTGTAGACTGAGAAAATAAAGTATTAGTCAGACGACGGCGATATGATGAGCCCAGAAATCTAAAGAGGTGAGCCAATGGCAGTCGTAAAAGCGAGGAAACAGGATATTGATATGCTGGCGAGGTTGCTTCGAGCTGAAGCTGAGACCGAAGGCGAGGCGGGCATGCTCCATGTTGGCACTGTTGGCATTAACCGTGTAAGAGCGAATTGCTCCGACTTTAAAGGAATCCGGACAATTCCCCAGATGATCAACCAGCCGCATGCGTTCGAAGCGTTGCAGCATGGCTTGTACTATCAAAACGCAAGAGATAGGGAACGCCGTCTGGCGCAACGAGCTGTGAATGGCGAGCGGGGCTGGCCAGCCAAATTTTCCCTCTGGTATTTTCGTCCAGGAACGTTCGAAAATCCCGGGCCATGTCCGCCAACTTGGTATAATCAGCCGTTGGCAGGACGCTGGAAGAAGCACTGCTTTTATGAGCCGACCGCGGAAGAATGTGAAAATGTATATAATACGTTTTAACCTGACCTGTCACAGCCATGTGCCGCGTAAATCGCGGCTTTTTTAGGTTTGGTGGACTAAGGATCTACTGCGATGATGCCCGAGATATGGGATGGTGCAGATGCTTACTCTTCACAAGGACTTGTTACCAGGTTTCCTTTATTAGCAATAATCCAATGTGCCGCATCTAAAAGATCCTCCGCTATGTAATCAGGTTCTGTCTGACTCCACTTATGACGGTATGTGGTTAACGAAGCTGCTCCCCAGCCTGTCTTCACGATAATTTTTTTCGCACCCACGGCATGAGCGGCTAGCATATCGGTATCCCCAACATCACCTATTACGATGCATCTTGTCAAATCTAGTTGATGTTCTTCAGCGGCATCCTGCAGCATGCCAGGCTTCGGCTTCCTGCATCTGCATTCTTCTTCGTGCGGACATATGTAGGCTTGATCGAATCCAAAGGCTCTAAATTGATCCTCAAACTCTTGAACAGTTGCTTCCCCTCGACCTATACGGTATTGATTGGTGAACGCAAATACTCGTAATCCTTCTTCTTTCAATAAATGAATGGCCGTTTGTGAATTGGCATACAGGGTAAAATTGCTGGGATGTATAAAATGCCCCGTACCTCCTATCGTTCCGTCTCTGTCTATGAAAACAGCCTGAATCCCGGCGGTTTGTTCGATCATGGCTACCTGTCCTTTCTTAGGGCGTTTTACGTTACACCCCTTGAATGAAAAAACGCCTCTTAAGTACTTAGGAATGTTCCGATCAAAGAACAACTCCCACATACGAAAGAGGTACTTATCATGAAGTATAAGTTTGAGCACAAGCATAGTCAACGAATTATAGAAAGTTTCGCTTTAATTAAGCTCTTTCTTGAGATAGTAGTGCTTGCTCCCTTGAGGGGCGTTCTCGATAATCCCCATTACTGCGTAACCATGTTTCTTGTAAAATTCGGGTGCTTGGAAACTGAACGTATTGAGCTTAATGAATGTACATTCCTTGGATCTGGCTATTTGTTCGGCTTCCTCTAACAATCGCTTACCTAGCCCTTGTTTACGATAGTTATCGTCTACCCAAAGAATGTCAATCTCCATCCAGTTCCAGCAGATGGCACTATTAAGCCCGGCAATAATTGCTTCATTCTCATCTTTAATACATAGATTCACTTCTTCATACGTGTCGTTTGAAACGTATTTGGAATTGAACTCAATTAGTTTTCTTCTTATGTAATTGGCCTCGTCACTTGTACTTCGATTCAATCGCGTATTAAGTGGCACTAAGATCCTCCTACTTTCTTCGCTCAGTATGTGGCCCACCGTGCTAATACGGGTTATATGAAATCTGGGCCTTCCTCAATACCCCCACTGAATGTCCTTCTCATAGAATGATGTTTGTTGAACTCAACTAAAAATTGTTCTTTATATTCCATACAATACTCAATTTGTTCTCTAAAGCTCTTCCAAGTTATTTTCTGTAACGCCTCTTCTATTGTGAAAAATCCAATCTCCAGGCTATCACTCGATGTTCTAAACTCTCCCCCAACGGGTCTGCCTAGAAATAACGTGTTACAAACGGAATCCTTTACATTCTGAAACATCCCGCAAAACTTCATAATTTCTATGTCTATTCCGGTCTCTTCTTTAGTTTCCCGGATTACGGCAGAGGAAAGCGATTCTCCTTCTTCAACTCTACCGCCTGGAATTTCCCATCCTCGCTTTGGTCCATTGATCAATAAAATCTCATTATTCTTATTCAACACAACCGCGGCGGCGGTCACTGTATGTTTTGGAGACGTAGTCATTGCAGTTCCTCACTTTTTATTTCCACTAATTTATAAAATGGTTCTCCATTACCTCTTCTGCTCTTCTAAATCCATGTCTTTCATAAAATTCCACACTGGTTTCACTAGGCCATACTGTCAAAAAAGTTAACCCGTTCTCTTTGGCCCAGTGATTTACTTCTGTCATGATCTTGCTCCCAAATCCTTTGGATCTGTATTCGGGTATCGTATAGACATTCGTAACATATCCATAAGGGGATTTACTTCGTCCTGGTCTCGGAATGGTATCAATTATTTCTACAAATACGTGTGAAACTATCTTCCCTTCTATTTCCGCTACCCAAACAGTCCATCTGTCGGATTCAAACATTTCTTCGAAGAATAACCTGCATTCAACCGAAAACGATTCATATAGATTTGGCTCTAATTCCTTGAACTCTGCCGTAAAGTCATATCTCATTTTGATTAACTGATCCATATCATTCCTATTGCTCTGACGTATAATCAAGTTACGCCCTCCAGTATAAATCTCATTCAAAATTCAACTCCACAGTCTAGTGGCACTCTTAAATGTATGCTCTTCAAATTCTAATTTATAAATGTCAGGCATCGTTAAAGATCGCCAAAACTCATAGCTGTACCTAGGATCAACATAATTCATCATTAACGTCATAATATCTCCGTGAGTTCCTACGACAATTCTTTTCCCTTTAAACTCCTCAATCATCCTGTTAAATACACGCGCAGCCCTTTCCTGAGCTTGTTTGCTGGATTCGCCGCCCGGAAACGAAAAATTCCAGTCCTCATATACTCGTCTCTTCGAGTTAAAAATTCTTCTTTTGGTATTGTAAATTCTTCTCCAGCTAGCTGCCTTTCTCTTAAATCTTCTTCTACTATAATGTCCTTATTCAATTCAATAGCCAGGCCCTTGATCGTAAGGATAGCTCTTTCATATGGACTTGAAATCAATATTTCAATATCTTCGCTCATCAAAGTCTCTTTGACCTTACATGCATCCTGCTTTCCTTTCTCCGATATTCCCCTCGATCGCTCCATTCCCGCTGTGTAAGGCGATTCCGCATGTCTGACAAAGTACACTTTTGTTTCCATCACAATCACTTCCCCGATCATACTCACATTTTACATATAGCGTTTGAAAGAACTTGTTTAATACGTTCAAACATGTCATCCCAATTTCTATCTGAATTATCCAAAATGAAGGATCGAAACGGAAGACGATTGATCGCTTGAAGCTCCAGATTTTTGCGTTTGATATAGTATTCGATCGTTTTCGGATCTGACCAATGCGGCTTTGAACGAATATGTGCTGTATGTTCCAGCGATTCTTGAACACTAGTTTGGGATATATAAAATAATACCGGATTTAATGGACTAATAATGTTCGCCAGTTCTCCGATATACTCCGTTATTTCGTTCTCATCCACATGCGGATACATTCTATTAATATCATGAATTTGATGTTGAAATAGAACACTCTCAAAAATGGTTAATATGGGATTTTCTAGGACTTCGGCAACATACTGTTTGAATCTTTTGGAGAAGACCTTTTTGAACATATCAAAAGGGACTGCAGCCTTGTCGGTATAGCAAAACTCTCTCGAACTCAAAAATGTTACCAGTTCATCATTTCTTGGATTCAGTTCAGAAGTTTTATAGGGAACTAATACATAGTCAGCTTCAATAATTGAATGCTGTTTAAACCAAACGGTTTGTTCGGGATAATTTCCTAGTAATGTATGATATTCGTGCAGAGAAAGGAATGCGTGAAAGGGGAGGTCTATGGGATGTTCGCAGCCTTCCGTATAAAGATTCGAAGCTATCCCTTGTTCTTTTAAATGATCATACAGCAACTGCGAAGTGGTTGTTTTCCCTGAACCCGGGATGCCCTCCAAAAGGATTAATTTTGTTTTTGTCAATAAAATCCTCCGTTCCAAAAGATGAGGCACGCTAAAAAACCTTACTAAGATATGGCTTCAATAGTTGATCTGACAAATCATCCTACATCATCTCCCGATTGACATGAGATAGAACTAACCCTCTACAGGTTTTTCTTTAAAATGGGTTGTATCCCCATGCATCATAATTTCCATTTCATCATTGTGTAGTACTACTTTACTTAAGCAAGCCGGATGTATATAGGGAGGGTTCCAAATATCTTTTAATGGTCTGTTTTCAAAGTAAGCCATCAGCAATTTAACTACAACGGTATGAGTTACAATCAGGATGGTTTTTCCCGCATGGGTTTCTGCAATCCTCTTACATGCACCAATACTTCTAGTCGCTACTTCCTCGAACGTTTCGCTTCCTTCTACCCAAAACTTGCCCGGATCCTCCCAGAAATTACGAAACTCCTCCGGGAATAATTCCTTCACTTCCGACTGGGTTTTGCCTTCCCAAATTCCAAGATTAATTTCTCTTAAGTCATCACTTTCGAACATACGAATATTTCGAGTATTCCTGATAATTTCCGCAGTCTTCTGTGCTCTAGGACTTGAACTCGAATAAATAACATCTATGGCCTCATTAAAAATAGCTTCGCTTAACCATTCGGCTTGTCTGATTCCTAACTCTGTTAAAGGAGAATCTTGGTGTCCTTGCATGCGATGATGCACATTCCACTCTGTCTGCCCATGCCTTACCAAATAAATAGTGGTTTTGTTATCCATTTCGAACTCTCCTCCGCTTATTATGAGATCACTTAATGTCATTAGTCATACTTCCACTTCAGTTCTCCTTTTCTCATCTTGGCGATATAAATAATTTGTCCTGTATGAAAATGAACTTCTCTTACCATTTGGATTAACAGATTCATGGCTGTTGTTTCGTTGTTAAAAGCACTATAGGTAAGTGCCGGTTTTTTCAAATAGGGCTGAGAGGTTAGCAGCTGGGGCTGTTCTTTCATTTTCTCTAAGTATTGAATGATTAAGTTAAAAGCTTCCATTCCAATCCTTAATACCTGTTCTTTAGTCAAGATAAGGCCCTTTTCGAACTCTTTCTCTCTTTCCCTTGTATCGGGTATGTCAAAAAGCAAGATTTCGATTCTTGAGTGAACAGTACCTCGAATATGAGAAACAAGATTAGCAATGCTGTTGCTTTCATTGGTCGGCGCCCAAGTGATATCCTCTTCATCTAGCTGTTCTATACATTGAACAAACCATTTTCTCTCCGGTATAACTTTACTTAGAACGCTATCAATAAATAAAGCGGAAACATCCACAAAATCCACGCCTTTCCTATTAATTTTGTTTTTTTACTATTAAATCTCTTATCGGGTTTGTTATTTTATCAAAGTAATTCAAATCTCCAACATCTATCCATTTCACTTCAATAATGTCCTCATTATACTTTTCAATAAATTCAGTTTTAATAGCTCCTCCAATTATTTCTGCTGCGAATGTATATTTTCCATGTTGCTTGTGTAACAGGTCGACGATCTGGATTACATAACCAGTTTCTTCTTGAACTTCTCTTACACAAGCTTCCTCGGGGGTTTCCCCCTCTTCGATTCCGCCACCTGGGAAATTCCAAACAATGTCTCCTCGCTCAACATATTGCTTCACCATAAGCAAATGAGGAGGATTAAAAATGACAGCTTGAGAAATAATTGCGACTGCCCCCATTCTGAACGTAATTAACTTATCAAAACTGTCGGCTACATGCCGAACCGCCGATTCATCTCCTCCCTTGAGAGGAAGGAGTATTCTCGGCTTTTTGAGATAAAATCAGTAATAGTTCTTGTCTTGTCTCCGGATGAAGTATGATTTTATCTGACTCCATCATTCTTTCCGGCAAGGTTGATTCCTTTACTTTTCTTCCCCACTTTCTTGAAAATGAACGCCAGTCACAAACCATTTCTATAGCATACTTCCTGGGCATTTTTAAAGCTTCTTTACTATTCTGATTGACTACCCAATACTCCCAATGATGTTTATTATGGTGCTGGTGGTGCAGCCACGCGTACTTCCACTTCAACTCTGCTTCATCATTCTTCTGATTGGTGTAAAATTTGCGGGCATAAGGAAAGAATTCATTAGGCAGGAATTTAGACAAATCATGTAGGATGCCTTGAAGATATAAGCCTTCTTTCCAGCATTCAACAAGAACATTGAGCTTGTGCTCTACGACATACAGAAAATATCGCCAACAAGCCTTTAGAATAGCGCTCCCGCCTTTTCTAGAAATTTGAAGTACTTTCCTTAATATTAAAATAACCGAATGCTATAAACACACGGCTATACGGATGTGCAAGGAAGACCATTACCTGCGCAAGATTAAAAGGTATTTCTATATCTTACCACATGTCCTTATGATTGGATAGAATGTATGTTCTCCATGTCTATCCGGGTAACATTAATTTTGATAATGTTGTTGAACCGCATTAGAAGCTGAATATAAGCCATTATAAGCAAGCAAAACCTAATCATAACGTCCCTGCTCATTTTGAACGCCAAAACCAGCTACCCTCGTATAATAAACGGCTTTTCCCGCAGGGTTTTCAGGTGTCAGCACACCTTATTTTTTTCATCATAAAGCCTCCTTGGCATTAGGACGAGATTACATCCTTTGTCTTTAACCGATGAATAGACATGGACACAAAAGTAATAATGAAAACCATATTCATCACCCAAAATAAATTGCTCTGTACCGCTGTCAGCTTATCTTGGCTCAATACGCTCATGCCGATGGTGAGCAGGGAGAACGGAAAAAATAGGCCAAGCTTGGCCAAGTACATGCCAAGACCTGTAAAGACCGCACACAGACTAATACCGATAGGCGTTGCGAAGCTGCGGAACCGCAGTGACAGTCCCAGCTGCAAAGCGCTAATGGACAGAGAAGCATACCATCCGCGAAACGCCCATCCTAGTGTTTCTATTGGGAAAGGCTCCTGTATGGAGAAAAAGGTGCCTGCAAGCAGGTAGAGCCCCATAAACAGCGCTTGCACAGCTAGCATTAAAATGCTAACGACAATCATTTTGGCAAGAAATATACATCCGACCGTGACCGGAGAAGCCAATATCATATTCCAATTCCGGTTCTGCTGTTCCAGTCTGCATACATAGGAACAGCAGATAGCAATCAAGATAGGCAGGAAAAACTCACCATAAAACAGGCTCACTTGGGTCCAAAGGCTGTGCCAACCGTTTTGTAGAACATCCTGGTTAAAGTAGTAATTCGCGCATCCGATCAGCCAGCTTAGGATGGGAAGGACTGCGAGTACCAGACCGATCCGGGAATGCCGTAATTTTAGCCATTCAGCGGAAATACTTTGCTTCATTCAGCACTTCCTCCTTAGATTTCCTGCCGGGTAATATGAAGGTTTCCGGCGGTGTAGAACAAAAAAGTCATGATTGCCGCGGCTATCACAAACCCTAGACCTATAGGCTGTACCATATAGGCGCTCGAGGATTCGGCATATACAAAGGTAACCGGGCTGAGCTCCAAATAATAAGACCAGATAAACAGATGCCGGGCCATAGCCGGGAACATCCCGGCAGTCATTCCGATAAATCCGCCCAACATGCCAAGACAGAGCGCAAAAGCCTGATTTTTAATAGCCATAGAGATCCATTGCTGAAGGGCAGTAACAGCAAGGCTCGTCAGCATAGTTCCCCCTATAAATTTGGTCAGCAAATCGATAGGAGGCCCACCGGGAAAATCCATCATCAAGCCGAAAGCAATCATAAATAGGGTCTGAGCAAGGACGCCATACAGAAGCAAGCTATTTGCGCATATATACTTGGCCGCATAAAGGCGGCCGCGGCTCGCACCGGTAGCAACAAGCATTTTCCAAGTGGCTCCCTTATGTTCCATATCACAAGTACGGGAGACAACAATGGCCGAGATAATCGGCATAAAAAGTCCATTCATGGAGGAAATGCTGAAAAAGACAGACGCCCAAACGATATGATCCGGATTACGGGCAATGGACATGCTAATGGACATGATGGCCCACAATATCTCCGCGGCAATCAAGAATGTAGCCATCATCCACAGCTTTTTACGGCGGATTTTGTAGTATTCCAGTCCTAGCATGTTGATCACAAGCTCCGCTCCTTTCCCGTCAGCTCAAGAAAAATATCCTCCAAATTTTTCTTTCGCTCCTCGATCCGGGTAACAGGAATGCTGCGTGAAACGAGCAATCTGTTCATCTCAGCCACGTCTGTGTCCTCCAAATCGTGGAACTCAAGCCGGCCGCCGCTTTGGACCGGACTGAAGCCTTGAGTGATAAGCAGCCGTTCTGCTGTGACATTATCAAAGGTTTTTAAGCTGATAGCGGTTCTGCTTTTTGCCTGCAGGCTTGACATCCTGCCCTGAAACAGCAGATTCCCTTCACTAATGATACCTACTGAGGTGGCGATCTGTTCGATCTCCGATAGCAAGTGACTGGAGAGCAGGATCGTCATTCCGTAGCGAGCGGGCAGCGATTTGATGAGTTCGCGGATTTCGCCAATGCCTGCCGGATCCAGACCATTCGTTGGCTCATCTAGAATCAGCAGCTTAGGGAAGGGAAGCAGGGCCATAGCGATTCCCAGCCGCTGTTTCATTCCGAGCGAGTATTGTTCCGTTTTTTTGTTTTTATGATTTTCCAGCCTCACGATACGAAGCGCCTCGTCTACATGTTGATCTGGAACATTCCGAAGGCGCTGCATGACCCTCATATTCTCAAGACCCGTCAGATGCCCGTAGTAGGAGGGCGATTCAATAAGCGAGCCGGTACGCTTAAGAATGGACGGGCGGTGTTTGTCCAGGCTTTCCCCGAATATCTTAACTGTCCCCCCGGACGGCTTGATCAGGCCGAGCAGCATTTTTAGTGTGGTTGTTTTTCCTGCACCGTTTGGGCCCAAAAACCCGTAGATTTCTCCTTCTTTGACATGAAGGTCGACCTTGTTTACGCGGTTTATCTCCCCATAGGTTTTGGTCAAATTTTGTGTTTGCACAACATCGGAAGCACTCATATGAAAAGTCAGCTCCATTTCGTTTTTTTGTTTCTCCCCGCTTCAACTATAATCATTCCACCTTTCTTCCATCTAAAGAGAACCTTACAAGAGCCTTAAATCGGTTCGGGAACATACTGACCATCCTCTTGTTCATGTATAATAAAAGGCGGGTGACGCACATGGATCATGTAAAAGATAAAAAAGTTCTAATTGTTGATGATGAACCGGAGATCAGACTGATGATCGAAAGATTTTTACGAAAAGAAGGTTTTTTTCGCGTTTATACAGCTGGGGATTGCGTTTCTGCTCTTGCAAATTGCCGAAGGGACAAGCCGGATATCGCGATTCTCGATGTCATGCTGCCTGATGGAGACGGATTTTCGCTGCTGTCATCCATCAGACAATTCTCAGATATCCCCGTCCTTTTTCTATCCGCCTGCGGAGAAGACGAAGATCGGTTACTCGGACTGGGACTGGGAGCGGATGATTATATCGTGAAGCCGTTTCTGCCGCGCGAGCTGGTCTTGCGACTAATGGCAATTTTAAGGCGGGTCTACTCCTCTCCCGTGACAGATCATCTGACTGTCTTCCGACTTGGAGAAAAGACTATTGATCTCGATAGCGCTATCGTACGTAACAAACAAGAGGAGCTGCCCTTGACAGCCAAGGAGCATGCCATTCTTGTAAAGCTGTATGAGAACCGGGGACGAATTGTCACAAGTGATGCCTTATGCCAGGCTGTATGGGGAGATGACAGTTTTGGTTACGAAAATACATTGATGGTCCATATCCGAAGAGTCCGTGAGAAAATTGAGCCCGTTCCATCGAACCCGGTCTACCTCCACACGGTCAGGGGTTTAGGGTATAAACTGCTGGTTACGGAGAAGCAATAAGTGGAAGGAATTATTCGTATATTACGCCGGTTTGTCGCCACGACCATCTTGGTTTCATTTTTTCTTCTCATTTTTAACTTCATCCTGCTGGGCACCCTGGTGTTCAAAGAAATTAATCAGAAGCCATCCCCAGAAGACGTGGTTAAGGAAGTGGCCGAAAGCGTAAGTCTGGAGGAAAACAACTATATATTAGAAAAACACGTCGTCAAGCTTCTTCAGGACAATCAAGCTTGGGCTATGCTGCTCGATGGTGATGGCTATGTGCAATGGGATTATCATTTGCCGGATGATGTTCCGCGAAGCTATAGGCTGGTCGATGTAGCCAAGTTCTCACGTTATTATCTAATGGATTATCCTGTCTATATTTGGACGCATAAGGATGGCTTGATTGTGGTAGGGTATCCTAAAACCAGCTACGGAAAGTATCAATTGAATTTTCTTTCCGACTGGGTAAGATCATTGCCCCTACGACTTTTGTGGCTGCTGCTTATTAACGTGGCTGTGGCTCTGCTTGTTTCCATCGTTATGGGAACGCGACTCATGCGAGGCATACGTCCTCTTGTGTCGGGTGTCCATAGTCTTGCGAAGGATGAAGCAGTCCGGCTGAATACCAGAGGTATATTCGGCGATTTGGCCCAGAGCATTAATGCGGGGTCAACCATACTTCAAAACAAGACGGCTGCGTTGAAGGCACGGGATGAAGCCCGCTCCAACTGGATTGCGGGAATTTCTCATGATATTCGAACTCCGCTCTCGATGATTCTCGGTTATTCAAGCGAAATGGAGGACAATGCGGACTTGCCGCATGAGCATAGGTATCAAGCCGGGATCATCCGGCGTCAAGGCGAGAAGCTTCGCTCGCTTGTAAACGATCTGAACCTGGTCTCCATGCTTGAATATGACATGCAGCCTTTGCATTTAAAAAGTGTCCGGTTATCGGCTTTAGCCAGACAGGTTGTCGCGGATTTTTTGAATAATGGCTTGGGGACTCACTATGACATTGAATTAGTATTGACCGATGAAGCGGTCGCGATCAACGGGGATGAAAAATTGCTGCTGCGGGCAATCAATAATCTTGTCCAAAACAGTGTGCGTCATAACCCCCAAGGCTGTAAAATCATACTAGAAACTTTTCTAGACAAAGACCGCGCCCAGTATCGGCTGATCGTACGAGATAACGGACGGGGAATCCCGCCGGAACAATTGATGAGGATTACCGAATTACCCTATTCGTTAGAAAGGCGGAGGTCTATCCAGCAAGGTCACGGTCTGGGGCTTCCGATGGTGGCGAGGATTGCTAACGCGCATCAGGGCCGTCTCCATCTTTCGAGCGAGCCGCATAAGAAAGGGTTGGAAGCGGTCCTGGAATTTCCCCTGCAGCTAAAAAACAAAGCAAGCGAGTAAGAAAACGCAGCTTGTCCTGGAGCCGCTGGCGGGGCCGGTATACGTGTGAGGGCAAGCTGGGTAAAAAAAGAAATTGGAGGTGGATTGACAATGAAAATACTTGTAGTAGGACATTTTACAGCAATATCAAAGTCAAATATTAAAAAGCATTTTCCTGATGACTGGGACATTGTAATTGTGCCGCCGGGAAAAGAAATGCTGCATCATATTGGAGACTGCCAGGTAATCATACCTGAACATATCAAAGTGGATCGCGACTTACTTGCCATGGCAAGTAAATTGAAACTGGTACAGACGGGCGCAGGGTATGATAATGTAGATATTGATGCCTGCACGCAACTAGGTATTTGGGTAGCTAATGCTGCAGGAGTGAATGCGCAGGCAGTGGCCGAGCATGTCATGGCGCTGGTGTTGTCTTATTATAAAAACATACCCTACCTTGATAGATTTATGAAAACAAGAATAGATGAAAAACAGTTGGATTATACAGGAAGTGAACTAAAGGGGAAAACGATAGGAATTATCGGTTTTGGTGCTGTGGGTAAAAAAGTAGCCGAGTTTTGCAGGGTTTTTGGTATGAGTGTGCTGGTTAATGCTAGACATGCCGTTGTACAACCTGACAGCCTTGTAAGAATGACGGATTTCGATAATCATGTAAGCCTATCAGATATAGTTACTGTACATACATCACTAAATCCGCAAACCAAACAATTGATCGATAAAGAAGTATTCAAAAAGATGAAGCATACCGCACTTTTTATCAATACGTCTCGCGGCGGGATTGTCAATGAAAATGACTTAATAGCTGCTTTAAAAGATAAAGAAATATCAGGAGCATGCTTGGATGTGTTTGAATCTGAACCGCTTTCCATGGATAGTGAACTAAGGAATCTGAGTAATGTCATACTTACTCCCCATACTGCCGGCATGCCAGATGGTGTCAAGTTCCATAAAAACAGATATGACTTCTTTTTGAAGAATATAAACCATATAAACAACGGTGAAGAACCCGAAAGCAAGCTTAATCAGGTTTTATAGTCAATCCAAAGCGGAGCGGATTCCCGTGCATCAACCACGAACGCCAGAGGAGCAAACTCACAAACGTAACCATATACGATTACGTTTGTGAGTTTCCTGTTGTCTTGGGCCCCCTTTCATTTGATTCCAAAAAAGCATGATTATCCAAATTCCTCATTCCATTCTCTCCCTTGATCCGATTAGCGGCCCGGATAGCTTTATCGCTTGGCAAACGAGTAGCACACGGAGCAGATCTCTGCCAGATAATCGCCATTAGTATGATGGCTGATTTTTGTTTGGAACGGTATGTGGCGCATAAGCGCAGAGAAAGACACGTACGCCTTCCGTGATGATCCGTTTAGTTTGTTCCTCCTCTAATGTCCCGGTTCTTATCGGTTGATTAAATACCAATAAAAACGTTAATGCAGAGAAATGCTTTGTAGCCATTTCAGGATCGGGCACATCGAGCAGTCCGGCTTGTCCAAACTCGGTAAACCTCTTGATGATCCCCTCTTCCGTCGCCTTATCCAGCTTTTCTAAAAACGAGGCTGGCAGGTTGGCGGCTTCCATCATAACCAGACGGATCAAAGCGCTGTAATCGGACGAACCGTTCGCAGAAGCTACGAATTGTTCGCAAAATAAGATGAGCGCCTGCTCCAGATCCTCGAATTCCTGGAGGTAGTCTGAAATCCCTTGCTTAATCATGTCCAGAACCGCCCAACTGGTTTCTTCCACAACGGCAAGCAGTAAGTTCTGTTTGTCGCCATAATAATCATAAACTGTCCGTTTGGAGACTCCCGCTTTAGCTGCGACCGCATCGACGCTGGAACGATCAAATCCATCCGAAAGAAACAGATCTCGTGCCGCCGCAATAATTTTAGCTCGTTTGTCTGAAGAGCCTTTGCGGATTTTTTTGTTTTCCGTAGTATCCATCCTGAAGTCTCCCCCTTATGAGTATACTATCAAAAGTCGATGGGAGTTACCACTTTACAAATTACACTGCACGGTGTAGTATATCAAATACAACCTATCAAATCAATAATCAAGGAGGATTTTAACCATGCAAACCACACAATCTTTAGTTGATGTTCTCATTGTCGGGGCCGGACCAACAGGGCTTTGAATGTTACCGCAGCGACCGGGTTTTCCTTGCGGTGATGCCGATCCGACGATCTGACTAGTGGCCTTCTCGTTTCCTACCGCTCTAGTACTCTTACCCGTCCGTCTGCCCGAACAAATGTTACCCGTTTATTTCCCGGGGATCGTGCTCCTAATGCTACGGGTCTGCAAGGTACCAGGTTTGCAGGAAGTGTCTTTGACCTGCTGCGCGGCACGCACTGGACGCTGTTGGCTTTTGCAAACTGCAGCTATCCCTCTCTGAAGAACTTCACCAACGATAAACTCCATGTGCATTCTATCCTGCCATCGAACATGGTGGGGACGGAAGGCATAATAGACACAGCAGGGAATGCCTATCGAATTTACGATGTAGCAAGTGAAGAACTCGTATTGATTCGTCCCGACGGTTACATCGCACTGCGTACCTCCATTGAGGATACCGCATCGATCTTGAATTATTTGAATTTCATTTATAGCAAAAGTTGATTGGAAAAGCCGGCGGCGATCTTTTGCAACATCTCAGATAAGGAAAGGACTGTTTCTATGGAAGAAATTATTCGAACCGTTAATCTGACAAAGCAATACGGAAATAAAGTCATTGTAGATCGCGTTTCGATTTCCGTTAAAAAAGGAGAAATCTATGGATTCTTGGGGTTGAATGGCGCAGGGAAAACGACAACCATTCGAGCTCTTCTCGGAATGAGCAAGCCTTCTTCCGGAGAAGTGTATTTGTTTGGTCAGCGCTGGGCGATTGGGAATCCCGAATTGTCGAGACGAGTAGGTTATATGGTGGAAGTTCCTTATGCCTACCCTAGCTTTACGGTAAGGGAAAACTTGAATTTGATGGCCAGGCTGCGAGGCTTACCGGTTCCGAGGGCAGTAGACGAAATTATGGTGCAATTGAATTTGACCCATTATGCGGATAGCAAGGCAAGAGATTTGTCGCTTGGAAACGCGCAGAAACTTGGATTGGCCAAAGCTTTAATTCATAAGCCGGACCTTCTGATTCTTGATGAGCCAACGAATGCCCTTGATCCAGCCGGAATTGTCGAGATACGGGAAATGCTGAAAGCTCTAGCCTCTCAACAAGGGATTACCGTGTTTATATCGAGCCATATCCTTGAGGAAATGTCCAAAATGGCTTCTCGAATCGGCATTATTCACAAAGGCGTATTGCTAGAAGAACTGACAACAAAAGACTTTGAAACCATCCGCCGAAAGCAGCTGATGATCGGAACGAAGGATGCCCGGAAGGCTCAAGCTATTCTTTCAGATTCCGGGTATGCGGTACATCCGATTTCGAATAACCGCCTTGCACTACCGGATGATCATGCCGTGAAGCATCCCGAACATATTGCAAGATTGCTTGCCCATCATGATGTGCCGCTCACTATGCTTAATATTGAAGAAGAGAATTTGGAAGATTATTTTCTCAAAGTAATCGGAGTTGAGGAGGGGAAATGAAATGGGATCATTGTTGACAGCTTGTCGCGTTGAAGTTTACAAATTGCGTCGATCCTTTGTCTTATGGGGCACGCTTCTGTTTATCTTATTTGTCATCACGTTGTTCGTGGGACAGCCCGATTGGCCTGCCTTTTTTGAACGGACTGCGTTTTTGTATGCATCCGTGTTTGGACTGCTGGGGTTTGGATTGGTGACAAGCTGGACATTTGGCCGTGAGTATTCTGATCGGACGCTCAAGGATTTGCTCGTTTTGCCTATATCGCGCGGTAAAATCGCGATTGCCAAATATGCCGCAATTATATTCTGGTGTTTTATCATGATGTTGATCAGCTTTGCTTATGCTTTAGTACTTGGCTTTGCTATTGGACTTCCTGGCTTTTCGTTTGCGATTGTACAACATTATTTGCTCCTAATACTTATCATCGGTTCTCTCCACCTTTTATTAAGCGCCCCACTTGCCTTATTGGCTTGTATATCGCGAGGTTATCTGGTGCCGATCGGCTTTGCTTTTACAACTTTGATGCTGGCGTTGGTATTCGGGCCTACTGCCCTTGGCGCATATCTGCCTTGGTCTGTACCTGCTTTGCATTTGAAGGAACACGGCGTCGCATCATTTCCCTTAGCAGGCATCAGTTATTTTTTGGTATTTTTGATAGGACTGGCAGGCTTCATTGGGACCGTTAAATGGTTGCAAAACAGGGCTCAACGATGAATCGCTTCATATTTTCCGCTGGATTAAATTTCTCATCTTGCGCCCAGCTCCTTTCCTTTAAGAATAGACTCCATTTAAAAAGGGATTTTGAGTAACGGCAAATAGCCAGCTCCTGCCGCTGGACCGTCCTCAGGTGGTTCTTTGGCGTGGTCTCTGGATCAGGGTATTCGGAACTATGCCGCATCGAACAAGTGCATCTGGAGGAACTGGAAGCCGCCATCGTGTAGTTGCTTAGTGATCAGCCGCGACCAGGAGCGCCGCCGACTTTCACCGAGCAGCAGATGCTTCAGATCGTAGCCATTGCCTGCGAAGATCCGAGCGCCAAGGCCCGCCCGATCATCCATTGGGCAGGATTGTATCGTCCGCCTCGGCTCCGACCCGCGAAGAATTCGACTTTGCCAGAAATGTCGATCATCGGATTGAAACCGACCCTGAAGCGGAATGGAACTTCATCGCCGCTGGGTTGAACACACACCAGTCGGAAAGTTTGGTACGGCTCGTCGTCCGTCATTGCGGAT
This sequence comes from Paenibacillus sp. cl123, assembly GCF_900101595.1. Lineage (GTDB taxonomy): Bacteria > Bacillota > Bacilli > Paenibacillales > NBRC-103111 > Paenibacillus_G. Next base: position 26,871 of record NZ_FMYY01000028.1, on the reverse strand, counting down.
TTTATTTTGTTTTTGCGACTGGAAAAATCAATTAGAAAAAGAAAAGTCGGAAAGTATTTGTGACGTTAGCTTTTTATACTTGAAAAAGTTAGAAAGTAAATGGACCGGATATAAATTCAATCCCAAGCCCAGTCGCATGAGTTTACAATTATAGAGATTTAAAATGGTCATAGTTATGGTTTTCTGTAACCTCTTGGATGAGGAGCTTTCGCTTTTTTATCCCGTTAAATGGACGCGAACCAAAACACTACATAAAAAGAGTGCTCCCTACACTGAGGGCAACATTGAATATTTGGATTTATATGTATTACATAGGTTATTTATGGTTAAAATACCTTGAGAACAAAACTAATAGGGTAGGTGAGTTATTTTGAATTATCAAAAATTAAAACAACTTGTTGAATACAGTATCGACGAATTTCAGCAATTTGTGTTTATTCCTGAAAATTTTTCTGATGACCGAACAACTCTTCAAACCTTTCCGAATTTATTTGCAGCCGAAATTATGTATCTCCTAAAGCCCATAACTCCAAAGTACGACGATCAAAATGAAATGATTTTTGTAAATGGAAAGGAAGCAAGGACTCAGTTTGAAACAAAAATCGAGTTTTTTCTCAGATCGCAAAAGGCTCAATTTATTTGTGCTTGGTTATTTCCAAAAGATGATTCACCAAGAGATGCTCGTAACTTAATAAAGTATATAAAAGATCTATTAAGTATTGAATTTAAATTCAGCAACTCTGGTGTGTTATTGTCCAGTGTAAATTCAATACCTAAGGGCGAATTAAGCAATATTAACGAAATTCCCGATACGTTACCTTCAGGTGCAATTTTATTTTCGGCAATTGAACTTTCTGGAACTACAATAGATATATTAAGGAATGTTATTGGTTTACCGAGAAAAACCAATTTCCTTATTAAGTTCAAGAACACACCGAATAATGGATTGGTGCCGGAAGATATCTTAGCCTATAACAGAGTTGTTGAACAGACAGTAAAAGGAATAATAACGTTTAGTAATCAAAAACTCCATTTCATTCCGAAGCATCAAATACTAACACTTAGTAGTGACATATTAATCGCAGCGAACAATGACATTATTGAATTAGAAGGAAGTGGAACTATTGTTCCAAATACAAAACAAATATTCAAACTTTCCCTCAGAGGAGTTCGTAAAAATGGTTCACCTGATCGCGTTGATTATTGGGAAGAACCTTTCGGATTTAGAAACATTACGATTAGAAAAATTGGGGTAACTTTAGTTATCGAGCCTAGTGGTTTTGACATAGGATTCTTTGGAGAATTAGGATTAGGGCAGACAAAGGAAGATCAAATCTTAATTAGTGTAGATACATTATTTAAAAACGGTGAGATTCCTGTCGTTCTTTGCACAGAAATGAAACATTCTGAGGGTCAAGGAATTCCTCTATCGAGGATTATTAATGAATTAACTATCTATAATACAGAAAACATACCATTCTTTAAAAAAATTCTAATTAAACAATTTAAATTGTATTTAGTAAACCCGCCTACTCCTTATCTGAGTGAATTCGGTCTTTTCGAGCCCGGATTTGGAGTTTATGCTGAAGTAGATTTGCTTGGTTTATTTGTAAAGTTTAGACTTCAAGTCATTTATGAAAAAGGTTTAATTGCAGCTGGGGAGACCGATATAATTGAAATAGGCCGAGATGTTTTAAGAATAACGAATTTTAAAGGGGACTCAGGTCCAGCGGTATCCATTGATACAACTGGACGAAGCGAAATAGTTTTGTTTTCAGGAAAAGTTTCTTTTCTTGATGTACTACAACAAGGTGTAAATGTAATTATTTATAAAGAGGAGTTGCTCTTTCAACTTGATTTTGAAATAGAAAAAATAAATAAATTCAAGATGCAGTGCAAGCTCAATACTTTGAAAAAACAAATTGAAACAAGAGCAAATATTAATTTTCATTTCTCTGGCGAAACCCTTAATGTAAGTCTTCTCGGTCAACACTTTACAGTCAATCTCGGACGAACCGACATTATAGGTAATATTCAAGTAGCTGCAGAGCAAAATCAGTTTATATTAGAGGCAGATGCACATTTATCTATAGGGTCCTTACCAACTATCTCAGCATCAGTTACAATTAATTCCAAAATAACAAGTATCAACGAAGTTCCAGGAAAAATTTTAGATCAACTGAAGGAAAATGCAAGAGATAAATTCCAGCTACCGGATGAATATAAAATTGACATCCCTAACTGGCTTGAGCAAATTGCAAATGAAATATTTGTTGCTGTAGATAGACTGGGGAAAACCCTTAAAGGTTGGGGAGTTGGTCCAATCGATATATCTAGTTTATTAAGCAGTATTATAAAAATTAAACCTATTGATATTTTTCAAGAGCTAGAATTTGCTCAGTTTTCATATGAAGATAACGTCAAAGGATTATTTAACGCTGTAGAAAAAGAGATAGCCGATCGGTGGTTAGCAATTCTTCAAACAGCAGAGAATCTAAAGATATTGGGTATGGATTACAAACAAATTGCCTCAGGAATGTCAATTCTGTATGTAAAACAGGAAGATATCCTTAAGGTTTTGCATAATCAAAGAATCGGCATACCTTTAGATACCATTGTTAAACTTGCCGTTGAAGAATGGAAATGGAGTAATTATCAAGTAGCTGAGAAGTTTTCATTAAATCTTGGTGATGTATCTACAAATGATATCGCTGAATCCATGGAGGATTTCTTTTCGGAAGATGAAATCAAAGACGCATTTAAAAAAGTATCCGAACAATGGCCAGAAATTAAATTGCCCGATCGTATTGAACTACCTGGCGATTGGGACTGGCCTGATCCTGGTGATATAGAACTACCAGACTGGCCAAAAAGGCAGATTAATTTTACTCGCATTCGCTGACTTAATCTCTACGGGTCTAATTCTCCGCAGCTTGCTGCGCAAGTAACTTAGGCTTTGAGCTATATCGAGTACATAAGATAAAAACAGAAGGAGACGTTGTGATTAGATTGAGTATATCCTTAAATCACACAACGTGTCAGTACTCATGCACCATTTCGTATGTCCAGCAAAATATAGAAGGTAAGTACCCAGTAAAGAAGTTGACGAAATCCTGAAGGAAGTATTTTGGGAAATATCAAAGAGATATGAGATTGTGCCCCGATGAAGTATTTATCATCGGGACTTTTCTCTGGTTTTTTTTCCTGTCATTTAGAATAATTCGCCAGAGTGAAGTGAGTCTTGTAATTCCCATCTTTTATTTCCAAACAATTCAACTGAAACCCATATGCACATCCGCCATCAATACCAATTTTGTCTTCAGCGAACCATACATCAGCCTTTTCATGTATATCTATTACTTTGCTATGTCCAAACACCACAATCTTATCTACCACTGTGGGATTTTTGAAGAATGGTTCTTTAATATACATAAAGTCATGTTCTGATTGTTGCTTCCAATTTTCATAGGACGGATTCAATCCTGCATGGACATAAATATGGTCGCTATCTTCGTAGAAAAAAGGAAGGCTATTCAAAAAAGATATGTGATGTTTATACCTCTTGTTTATGTACGCTACCGCATATTGTAATCTTTCTTCTATTGACATGCTCTCTAATAACGAATCACCACAATAACTTTCCAATGTTTGAAGTCCACCATGTTGGATAAATTTCATTTTTACTACTTCATCTTCGCTTGTCATAAGGTCGAGGAATCTTTGGTCATGGTTTCCCCGAAGTGCAACGACATTTCCACCTTGCACAAGTTGCCATACCCGCTCAACAACCTCTTTACTTTGCATTCCCCTATCTACATAATCACCAAGGAGCAACAGTAAATCCTCATTCTTATTAAAATGAACTAATTCCAATAAGGTGTTAAACTCTTCGTAGCAACCATGGATATCACTTATTACTAAAGTTCTGCCCATTGTATACAATCCTTTCGTTTGTTTAGGAATATCCCGGTATGCCAGAGTAGTTATTATAGCATTGTGTTTCTTTTATCATGAGCAAGTCTATACAGATCGGCAAGATCATATCTATCATTTTCTTCGAGCTTCTTTATTGCCTCATGTATGGAAACAAGCTCAACGGTTTCTATTTGTTCACCGTCGTTAGGGTTGGTGGGGTCCCCAATTATTTTTACAGATCCGTATCCAATCAACCGAATAAACTGAGGATGCGGGATATGAGGTCTATATGGTTTTTCTAATTTAGATGTGCACTGGAAATGGCCCAAAACATGGAAATCAACTAATTCAGCCCCAACTTCTTCAACAACTTCTCTCCGTAATCCATCCAGTATGGACTCACCAGGTTCTAATGTTCCTCCCGGGAGTTCATAACCTCCGTTTTTGGCTTTAATCAGTACGTATTGATCGCCCACCATCGGTACAATATTTACGTTACTTATCATTTCAGCAGAATAATCATTGCCCAGCACAAACTCTGCTTCCACCGGTCCCCAAACAATCTTGTTACTTAGGGTTTGATATTGACTAAGCAATTTATCCGGCAATGTACGCACTCCCTCCATATAAACTTTCTTGTATTCACAAACCCTCATTGGCTTTTGTCATATAGCAGCGAATCCGACAGACCTAGCTAATAAAAAACAATTATAGTGATTCTAACCTCGCAATAGATTCACTTAGAGATGTACGATAGATAATAGTTCAGTTATGTAAAGGGAGATGGTAATATGAGCATTACTGCTCGTTCCGATTCCAAAGAAAACATTTTTATGATTGAATGTAAAAATGTAATTCTGCGAGAACTTTTAGTTACTGATTTAGATGATTTTCATTCACTCACTTGGCAGCCTGAAATACATGAATGTTTGCCAGGCTGGAACGTATCGAAAGAGCAAAGAGAAGACTGGCTTATCAACTATGAGATTCCAGAAAATAAACAGTTTTTGAATGCTGTAGCGAGAAGTGAAGACATTGGCGAACTCCGTATTCGATTAGGAATTATCTTGAAAGAAACGGGAGAATTTATAGGTTGGTGTTGCTCAGGAATTAAAGACGAATTGCTACCGCCAAATCGAGAAATCATGTATGCAATTTCTAAAGATCATAGAGGTAAAGGATTTACAACCCAAGCCTCACAAGGATTGATTAATTATTTATTTGACAGTACGAACGTTAAGGTGCTTAGTGCTATTGCTCTATTAAATAACGTTCCGTCCAATAAGGTAATACAAAAATGTGGTTTTACCTTTCAAAGTATTATCGAGATTGATAACGAAAGCTATAACTATTATAAGCTCGATAAAAAGGATTGGACTGACAAACATTAAAGTCCCGGTCGACATAGATCACATGTTAAAAGGAACTTACTCGGAGCGGCGGGACGGAGCGTGTATCCCCCCTCGCCCGATCCATTCCACGAAAATACCGATAAAAGCAAAAGTACCAAAATATTCATACACATCCCCTTCTTTATCCCTAACACCTACAAATTCTCCTTAAGCTCCTTTACCATTTCCCTATATTTCTTGGGCGCCCTATTAAGATAGGCCTCTCCAATTACTCCCGATATTTCGGTCCAATCTGCCTCTCGATCCAGCCTCATCCCAACCCAGCCCAGATGTCCCACATAAGCGGGTTTAAAATAAATTTCGGGAGTTGCTTCAATCAACAGCGATTGAACGCCGGCTGGCGCTGAGCACCATAGCGCAATTTTCCCGTCACCATGATGATTGACACGGTAATGTACAAATGGATGCTTCTCATTTACGAAAAATGTGGGCGCCCCATGACTAAGCCGTTCACTTGTACCGGGAAATGACAGACAAAGGTTTCTGATTTTTTCAAATAAAGCCATGTGAGCCGGCGATTGTTCAAATAATTGTTCCATGTCCAACTTTCATAGCACCTCCTGCATTGAATGTTGTTTGGCCCCGTTACGTTCGGATATAGTCACCATCACCATGATCCCTCCATTATAACAGGACATCCACAAAGTGGAAATTAAAAATAAGAAGGCTCTATTTTCATAAAAACAGTAAGATTCATCAAACGAAAAAGGAAGATCCATCATTCTCGCCAAATCGGCAAGCGGTTTATAATAAGATTTGTAAGGCGAAACATGCCGAAGGGGGAGTACCATGAACAAGAATAAACAGTATGATATTGTAATTTACGGAGGGACGGCTGCAGGCATTGTGGCGGCTGTTCAAGCCAGCGTAATGGATAAAAGCGTAATAGTCATCGAGCCCAGTCAACGAATCGGGGGGTTGACCACCGGAGGACTGGGAGATACTGATGTAGGGATGAAGGAAGCCATCGGCGGCTTGTCTCTGGAGTTTTACCGGCGAGTAGCCCGGAAATATTCGCAAGACGGGGCTTGTTGGCTATTTGAACCCAAGGTAGCGCTCGAAGTTTTGCAGGAATGGGTAGTGGAAAACAATATCGAAGTCGTTTACGGGGAAAGGCTTGAGCTGCAGGACGGTGTCACAAAGGAAGGATCAACCATCACCTCCATTCGCATGGAATCCGGGAACGTCTATAGGGGCAAGATGTTCATCGACGCTTCGTATGAGGGAGATTTGATGGGCAAATCCCGCGTATCCTATTTTGTCGGCCGGGAGTCGAATGCACAATACGGGGAGACATTAAACGGCATTCATCCCGGGAATGAACTGCCCAGCGGGATCGATCCTTATGTGGTAAAAGGAGTGCCCTCAAGCGGCTTGCTTCTTCGTGTCAACCCGGACCGCGGCGGCAACATCGGCGATGGAGACAACAAGATTCAGGCGTATAACTTTCGCATGTGTTTGACCAATAATCCGGACAACCGTCTGGAGATTGAAAAGCCCGAGGGATATAACGAAGCCGATTATGAAATTTTGTTCCGGGCCATCGAGCAAGGGCAACACTCCAAGTTCTTTAAATTGAATCTGGTCACCCCGGATAAGACGGATTCCAATAACAATAGCGGCATTTCTACGGATTACAACGGAATGAATCATAACTATGCGGAAGCGGATTATCGTACGCGGGAACAAATTTGGAAGGCGCATCGCCTCTATCAGCAAGGTTATGTGTGGACCATTCAGAACCATCCGCGAGTGCCGGAGGAAATCCGGGCGGTTTACAAGCCGTGGGGCCTGCCTCTCGATGAATTTATCGAAAGCGGCCATTGGTCTCCTCAGTTATACATCAGAGAATCCCGCAGAATGATTAGCGATTATGTGGTGACGGAGCATGTGGTCAGACTGGAAAATCATGTGCCGGATTCCGTAGGAATGGGCTCCTTTGCCATGGATTCGCACCATACTCAATATTATATCAACGAAGACGGGCATGTAAGCACGGAGGGCGGATTTTATGTCAAATTGAAGGCGCCTTATCCGATTAGCTATCGGGCGCTCGTGCCGAAACGGACGGAATGCACCAATCTCATCGTGCCCGTATGCGTTTCCGCCACCCATGCAGCCTACGGCTCGATCCGGATGGAGCCCGTATTTATGATCCTGGGACAATCGGCTGCAGCCGCAGCCGCACTGGCGCTTGAGGCGGACGGCATCGTTCAAAACGTAAAGTATGAGCGGCTGCATGCCGTACTCGTGCAAGAAAACCAGGTTTTGTATACAGACGCCTAACGCCTGCTGCCCTCAGTCATGATTGATCCCGAATCCGAATTGGCGCCGGTATTCGCCCGGGGGATGTCCAAATCGTTCGCGGAACACCCGGCAGAAATGTGGATAGCTCTGGAAGCCTGTTTTCTCGGCAACTTGCTCCAGCGCCAGATTGCTGTAGAGCACCTGCTGCTGCGCAAGCTTTAGCCTGACGTCAATGCAGTAGGCAAACAGCGATTGGCCAAAGGCGGCCTTGAACAGATAAGAGCAGCGAGAGACGCTTAATCCGACCGAGGCCGATATTTCCTCCAAACTGAGAGGCTCGTGGGCATGATGTTCTATGAATAGCTTAAGCTTGTACGCGGTGTCCGCTCCCTTGGCGCGCTGCTTGGTCTGGATCACTTGCTCCAATGTCAGGCAAAGCGTTCTTAGAAGATAGTCCATGATCTCCTCTTGGTTTTGCATCACTTTTTTCTTTTCGTTAATAATATGCTTCCATAAAGAAATAACCGTATCGTCAAAGCCGATGTTCGTTTTGGCTGGCAGCCCCTTGTCTTTCCACCACGCGTCCAGCCACTCCCCATTGCCGATCAGGAAATAGTCCGCGACAGGTTGAACCGCATCCGATCCCGGAGCGCTTCGGGGCTGCACATTTAGTTCATACGGCTGATCGGGAGCATAGATGAGCAGATCGCCGGGGATGATGGTCTCGTATGTCCCCGCCACCAGCGCACGACAGGTTCCTTCCGCCTGAAGCCGGAACAGATAGAAGCTCAGCCCGTCTTTATACGCAACGGAGTGGGGCTTTGTGTGCGTGAAATAATTAGCATACATGACGCAGGATCGGCGTGGCTCTGAATTTGTCATAGATGAGGTCCCTCCCGGAAACAGCGCTTCTGCTCCGATTATATCGTTTCTTCGAAGAAAAACGAAGCTGTCCCGCGAAGCCGTCATGGCTTGGGGACAGCTCCTTTGTATGCTTGACGACCGATATTAGGCAGGAGACACAACCAAAACGTCATCAAAAGATACACCCGCCGAGGTGGTTCTGAATCCGATTTTTCCTGCTGTCAGCTCCGTTACAGGATTGGTCCATTTCATTTTTACTACGCCGTCGACATAACCTGTTATCGTGTTGCCTTGAATGGATGCCTTAATCGTATACCACTGGTTCGGCTGAGCGGTGAACGGCGTGCTGGATACAAGGGTCAGAACCTGATTCACCGATTTGTACAACTCCAGCTTTTGATTCGATGAATTGACGCGGTACATATAATAATTGTTCGCATCCTGCACCCTGAATACAAGGCCGGCATTGGCATTGGCGATAGGCATTTTCACTTTGGCTTCGTACGTATAATCCGTCCATGAACTGCCGGCGGTAATGAGCGCAGTGGTGGAATTATTTTGAGTCAACACTTTTGTGCCGTCTGTGGTCACGGTCCAGGAACCGGAGGCAGACGACCAGTCTGTCGTATTTCCACCTTCAAAATTATCGCTGAATCGGGTGGTCGTAGGACCCGGATTGGCGGGAGGTTCACTCACGTCCGTGACATGGATCGTAAAACTTTTCTCCACATACATTCCGCCCGAATCGATGCTCCTCACCCGGATACTGTAGCTGTTTTTCGCTTCAAAATCCGGTGTTACGTTAAGGAATAATTGATCATCCGATACGGTGAAGCTACCGTTGTCCGCATCCCCGGCCCCTGCCGTCAGCATATAAGCGAATGCTTCTCCCGCATCAGGATCGCTGGTCGAGAAGGTTCCGACCAAGCCTCCGGCCGTTGTGTTCTCAACTACGCTGTTGTGTGAAAGCGCAATATTCGCAGGCGCTTTATTGATGGGGGAAACAATGGCATCGTCAAAATGAACGCCCGCCGAGGTGGTGCGGAATCCGATGCCTCCTGTCGTCAATTCCGTTGTCGGATTGGTCCATGTCATTTTTAACTCGCCATCCACATAACATGAAATCTTGTTTCCCTCTATAACCGCCTTAACCGTATACGACTGCTTCTCCAGCGCTGTAAACGGAGTAGTAGCCACAGACGTCAGTTGCCCGTTCACGGATTTGTAGAGCTCCAGCGTTTGATTCGCTGAATGGATCCGATACATGTAATAATTGTTTGCATCCTTCACTCGGAAAACAATGCCCGCATTAGCATTGGTGACAGGCATTCTTACTCTGGCTTGGTACGCGTAATCCTTCCATGAGCCGCCGGCATTGGCCGTAATCAGGGATGTGGTCGTCTGGCTCCCGCTGGACAACACTTTATTCGTGCCGACTGTCGGAACGTTCCAGCCGCCTGTCACAGCCGTCCATCCCATCGTATTGCCGTCTTCGAAATCATCGCTGAACAGCGGCGGCTTCGAATTAATAATGGTAACGCCGTTTACATTGTTCCCTACGGTCACTTTCAGGTCGCTCAGCGTCGTTGCGAGCTGGCCTTTTACATAAATATCGGAGAACAGGACACCGTTCACCATGCCGCCTTTGGTGGCATTCCCGGAAATTCTGGAGTTCTGAGATCCCAGCTCGCGAACATTGACGTTCTTTACGATGACATTGCTTACATCGCCTGAAGTGCTGGTAGAAACGCCCAGCCAATAGTTCCCGAATTGATTGATGCCGACACGTTCGATATCGATATTCTCAAACGTCACATTTTGGGCGTAACCTTCCTTCGGAAGCGTATTGTATTGGTAGCCATGATCAATCAGCAATGCCCGGGCGCTTTGATACACATACGAATTTCGGATGGTCACTCCGATCTGCGCCTGGGCTACTCCCATACCGATCTTGAAAGCCGCACATCTTGTCCAAGCAAGCGCATCATCAAAAACCACGTTTTCCAAATGCTCAAGCCCGCCCGGCCATCCTTTGGACATCCCCGTTTGCAGCCAGGTTTTAGTCGAATACGTGTCATCGTCCGATATAGCGATCGCATGTTTAACAAGCACGTTCTGACTCTCGTTTATATCGATCACGTCATTTTCGATTTTGTATAAGTCCTGGAAGCCCTTGAGGTTTTTTATCGTCACATTGTCGGAACGAACCACCATGAACGACCAGAAACCGGCATCCCGCAAAATCAAGCCGTCAAACGTAAAATTTGAAGTGGCAAGCGGAACCAGCAGGTTGTTCAGGAACCCTTCATTTTTATTCGGCGCCGGCATCTTGCGTTCTCGCATCGCTATGCCTTTGCCATCGATGGTCCCCCGTCCCCGTATCGTAATATTGCTGGAATTTACGGCAGTACGAATAAAATACGTCCCATCCGCATTTCGCGAATCCTTGCGGAAATCGTTCACGTAGTCTTCACCCTTGCCTGTGCCGACAATGACAGCGCCTCCGGCCACATAAAAGGTGACATTGCTTTTTAATGTCAGATTCCCGCTTTTATACACGCCGGGCGGAACAAATACAATGCCTCCGCCCGCTTGATGAGCGGCATCGATCGCCCGCTGAATCCCGGCAGACGCCATCGAATTCCCCGTTTTATCCGCGTTGTAGGGCGACTGTGTGACATTGTAGATTCCGGCGCCTGTGGACGGAGGAATATCCGTCTCCAAGGGGTCTGCCGCAATGACGATCTTTTTCCTCGCATCATTGATAGTCACAATTACATAAGTCGAGGACGCAAGCGAAAACGTCAGCTTGCTCCCATTGACCGTACCCTCGATATTTTTAGCCAATGGACTGATGGAATAAGAAGTAATAGGCTCGTTGGCCGTCACCTCGATAGTGACCTTGCCGGCAAATGAAAACTGAGCGTAATCATAGTCAGGTAAATAGTTGATGACAGGCACCGCTTGGTTATCCGCTTTCAATGAAAACACGCTGGATGCCGTGTAGATAGATGGCATCGGGTAATTTTGAATCGTGGTCGGAGCCGCAGCGATTTGTTCCACGAATTCCGGAGCAGCGTCATCCGTTGAAGAAATAGTATAGGTCTCCGTACTCTCGATCGCCTCAGCAGCTCGGGGCAAAAATCCTGTGAGCATGATGGCAAGCATGACCAGCAAGCTGACCGCTTTTCTTGTCCTTGTAAACATAAATACCTCCTTAAGGTTCAATCTGCGAAAGCGCTGACATTTCTCCGAGAACAAACAGATTCATTTTTTAGACATCCCTCCTGTCTCATCAAGCTATTTTACTTTCAAGATCGATTATACTCCCTGACCAAATAGAAAAGAGTGAGGCAATCTCACTCTTTAGGGATAATTTTCAACTATTTTCCAATAGATCATTTTCCCGATCAACCCCAAAAAATTCCTCTATTGTCTTGATCCACTATCATTAATTGTTGTTCAAAGTCTTTGTTTGCTTCAATATCTTCAACCCAATGCCACTTATCCTTGCTATCTCTCCAATAAACCTTCCATTCCCCCTGACCATCTAATCTGAATTGCACTAAATCACGCTGGGTCCAGCCTTCTCCCCTGTATGCGGGTCTTTCCTCCAATAAAGTCACGTTGTTGCCCCTGATCTTATATATCAGTCTCATTTGGTTTTGAAGATGTTTAGGTATTTTAGCTTCTGTGTATTTATCCATAATTTTCTTTATTCTGATCTTTGTAAAGTCGTCCATGTTTATTCCTCCGTACTGAATCTTGGTAGCTTGGCAATGATTTATCATTATGTTTTTGTATTCACGAATCTAAATCATATCATATTTTTCGACTCAATCTAATCATTCCACAATCTCGTTACTTCTTTTAATTCTAAATCCTCAAATAGCATTTTATAAATATCCGGTTTCTTTAATTGATTCAAAAATTGTAAGCCATAAACTGGATCAAAATGATTCATCATCAAAGTCATGACAAGACCATGAGTCCCGATTGCCATCCTCTTCCCTTTATGCTCATTTAGTATGGATTTTAAGACTGCGATTGCTCTTTTCTGACAATCAGCATTAGACTCTCCACCCGGCAAGGTATAATCAGGGTTATTAAAACTTTCTCTGATACTAGCCATTAACTCTGTATTTTCAATCATATCTGCTGCAAAATGACGCTCCCTAAGATCTTCAAATACTTTAATATCTAAGTTTAAGTGCTCGGCCAATCCCTCAACGCTAAGAATTGCCCGATTATAAGGACTTGATATAATCAGGTCTATTCCTTCATCTATAAGTAACTTCGTTACTTTTTCAATATCGGCTTTTCCTTTTGGGGTAAGCCCTCTTGTTCTTTCATTTCCTTCATTGTATGGTGATTCGCCATGCCTAACCATATAGATAATTGTCTTCATTAGGTCTCCTTAAGCTGTATTAGAAAATATATCCTTAATCTTACCCGCAGCATCAACCACACTGCAAGACCAGCCAAACTATAAGGAGATCGATGGTTTGCACGGGCATGACCATGAAGAGTCATGCGCATCTATGGATAGATCCATCAGCGAACTGAATGAGTTTCTTCTATGTTCTCTTCGGAATTATTGGCAGGTCTGAACATGTGAAGGGTAAATGCATCATCGTATTACGGGGAGGCACCGATTATATGAGGTTTGCAAGTCTTAGTGGCAGCGTATTATTTTTTGGCACAAATACAGCAGGATTGATCTGCACAAGGTATGCTGTTCAAAGGTACGGTGTTGATCGGCTTGATGATCAGAGGAGCGTCGACCGTTACTTGGTTGTCATGGCGGCATTCAGTGCGAAATGGGCTGAAGCCCTCCACAACCAGGGCCTTGCCCATGCCTTGGCAAGCCGGAATGCGATCGCAAAGGGCCGCCAAGGCAATAAGCTCAAACATGCTGCAAATAACGTTCCTTAATCAGCGAGAGCGCTTCATCTCCCGGCATATCCCATACCTGCCGGTTGAAGATTTCCACCTCGATCGCCCCCGCGTAACCGGCCGCCTCGACGGCATGCCGCATCCGGCGCAGCTCGATGACGCCGTCTCCCATCATCCCTCTGCCCATCAGCAGGTCGGGCACCGGCACGATCCAATCCGAGACGTGGAAGCCGAGTATCCGTCCCTTGGCCCGCTCAATCTGCGCATACAACTCGGGATCCCACCAGACGTGGAACGCGTCGACGATGACGCCGACATCCTGCGGATCATGCTGCTCCGCGAGCGTATTGGCCTGTGCCAGCGTATTGATGACGGAGCGTTCGGCGGCATACATCGGATGCAGAGGCTCGATGCCGAGCTTGACGCCATGCGAGCGGGCGAAAGGCGCAAGCTCCGCGATCGCCTCTTCGACCGTCTTGCGCGCGAAGTCGATATCCCGGTCCGGCGCCGGTCCGCACACGAGCACGAGCACGTCGGCGCCGAGCTCGGCCGCTTCCTCGACGGCGCTGCGGTTATCGTCCATCCGCTCCATGCGCGCATGCTCGGTGGCCGCCGGGAAGTAACCGCCGCGGCACAAGCTGGAGACGCGCAGGCCCGCGTCCCGTACAAGCCGCTTGCTCTCGGCAAGGCCGGTCTCGGCCACTTTATGCCGCCACAGCGCGATCCAGGGCACTTCGGCGCTTGCGCATGCGTCTACAGCCTCACGCATATTCAGCCGATCGGTTGTAATCTGGTTCAAGCTGAGTCTGTCTATGGAACGAAGCGGTTCCATGCTGATTCCTCCCTATATTGAACGTTGTTAAAGATTATTGCGGCCGAATACCCGCGAGCGCCAATACCGGCTTCATCCGTTCGACGGCAAGCTCCGGATCGGCCAGGAGCCCGGCCCGGTCAGCAAGCACGAACAGCTCGGCGAGATGGACGATCGAGCGCGAGCCTTCGGCTCCGCCGATCATGCGGAAATGCGATTGATGCCCGTTCAAGTAGGCCATGAACACGATCCCCGTCTTGTAGGCGTAGGTCGGCTTCTGAAAAATATGGCGCGACAAGGCGACGGTAGGCTCCATAATCGCCTCGTATCTGGCCATATCGCCCGCATCGAGCGCATGAAGCGCCTGGGCGGCGGCCGGCGCGATCGCGTCGAATATGCCGAGCAGCGCATGGCTGCAGCCCTGCTCGTCGCCCTTGATCAGCTCGGGGTAGTTGAAGTCGTCGCCGGTGTACATCTTGACGCCTTCCGGCAGCAGCCGGCGCATCTTGATCTCTTTGCCCGCGTCGAGCAATGATATTTTGATTCCGTCCACCTTGTCCGCGTTCGCTCGAATGACGCGCAAACAAACGTCCATTGCCGCGTCCAGATCGTCCTTGCAGCCCCAATAACCGGCCAAGGCGGGATCGAACATGTCGCCGAGCCAATGCAGGATGACCGGCTGTTTCACTTGTCCCAAAATCCGTCCGTACACCCGCTCGTAATCCTCGGGGCCCCTCGCGCAAGCAGCGAGCGCGCGGCTCGCCATCAGGATGACTTGGCCGCCCTCGCCTTCGATGAAGCCGACCTGCTCCTCATAGGCGGCTTCCACATCGGCGATCGTAACCGACGGTCCCGGGTGCAGGTGATCGGTTCCCGCGCCGCAAGCGATCTTGCCGCCTACCGAGCGCGCTTCCGCGATCGATGCGCGAATAAGCTCCTTCGAGCGGTTCCAGTCGAGGCCCATGCCGCGCTGCGCGGTATCCATCGCCTCCGCCACGGCGAAGCCTAGCGACCACAGATGGTGACGGTAGGCAAGCGTCGCGGTCCAATCAATCCGCGCGTCATGCAGCGGATCGGCGTCCGCGAACGGATCGCAGACGACATGGGCGGCCGAGAAGGCGATGCGGCCTGTGAACGGCTTGGCCGGCACCACGAACGAGGCGGCTTCGCCCGGAGTGTATTCGTAGAATGCTCCCCCTGCGCGGGGGAGCAGCAGCGATTTGGCCATCTCTATTCTCCTCCCCTACAAGCTCAGCTTCGGCACGTCGATCCAGCGACGCTCCTGCCACGACTGTATGCTGAGATCGGCAAGCTGCGTTCCCTTCGCGCCTTCGAGCAGATCCCACGGGAACGGCGTGTCGATGACGACATGCTTCAGGAACATCTCCCATTGCACCTTGAACGCGTTATCGAACGTCGCGTTGTCCGGCACCTGTACCCATTGGTCGCGGAACTGGAACGGATTCGGAATGTCCGGATTCCATACCGGCTTGGGCGTGTTGACCCGGTGCTGCGTCTTGCAATCGCGCAAGCCCGCCACGGCGCTGCCTTCGGTGCCGTCCACCGTAACCGTGAGCAGATCGTCGCGGTCCACGCGCACCGCCCAGGACGAGTTGGCCTGCACGATAATGCCGCCTTCCAGCTCGAACATCGCGTACGCCGCATCGTCCGCCGTGCAATCGTACGGAACGCCCCGCTCATCCAGACGTCTTGGAATATGCGTAGCGGCAAGACAAGAAACGGCCTTCACGCCCCCGAACAAATTCTCGAGCACATAACGCCAATGCGCGAACATGTCGACGACAATGCCGCCGCCGTCTTCCTTGCGGTAGTTCCACGAAGGCCGTTGACCTGGCTGCCAGTCGCCCTCGAACACCCAATAACCGAACTCCATCCGTACGGACAGGATGCGCCCGAAGAAGCCGGAGTCGACCAAGCGCTTCAGCTTAAGCAATCCGGGCAAAAACAGCTTGTCCTGCACGACCCCGTTCTTCACTCCGGCCTCGGCGGCCATGCGCGCCAGCTCAAGAGACCCTTCGAGATCGACGGCCGTCGGCTTCTCGCAATAAATATGTTTGCCCGCGGCGATCGCCTGCTTGATGCTTTCCGCGCGGCGCAATGTCGTCTGACTGTCGAAATATATTTCATTGTACGGATCGGCCAGGCATGCTTCAAGATCTGTGCTATAGCGCTCGACGCCGTGGGCCGCGGCCAGCGCCTGCAGCTTGCTCTCCTGGCGACCGACCAGAATCGGGTCGGGCATAATGACGTCCCCATTCGGAATCGCGACGCCCCCTTGCTTGCGAATCGCGAGAATCGAACGGATCAAATGCTGATTGGTCCCCATTCGTCCGGTAACGCCGTTCATAATAATGCCGATATTGCGAATTGCCATCGTTCATTGCTCCCTTCGCTTGTTTACCCGTATTGTAACCGCTGCGAAAGCGCTTTTCTTACAATTCCGGGAAACCGATTCTCAATTTCGGAAGCGAATTGTTCCTATTCAAGCAACATCCCGCCGGCGTTCGGCCGATGGGGATGCAAGGGGTATCGCATGGCCATCAGTCGGCCGATGGTCCGTTGGACGAGAAGCTCCCGCTTACTCAGGCGACGCCTGCGCGTTCAGCTCTCGGTACGATTTCGGCGACAGCTTGGCGACGGCCTTGAACGAGCGGTAGAAGGTGGACACGGAGTCGTAACCGACCTCGAAGCAGATTGAAATAATGTCCTTGCCCGTCTCCGCGAGCAGTTTCTGGGCGACGCGGATACGAACCTCGGCCAAATATTGCATCGGCGTCATGTCGTACCGTTCCTTGAAGATGGTGTTGACGTGCCGCGTGCTGATGCCGAGCTTGGAGGCGATGTCTCCAGCGGTCAGCTGATCAAAATACTTCGAATCGATATAGCTGCGAATTTTCTCGGCGCGCAGCCTGTTGGAGCTTGAGCCCGCTCCAGCGGTCTCCGTCCCCGCCGAGCGGACCAGCAAGATCAACAGCTGAGACAGCTGTACCTTGAGCGAAAGCCGGATGAGCGGCGACAGTTCTCTGGACTGCTCGAACAGCATTTTCCTCAGCAACTGGCGCAGTTCGCTCGAGGCGAACAACCCTGGTTTCGTCAGACGGGAGGCCTTGAAATAAACTTCAAGCAACTGCGTCTTTATATCCGGATCGAGCGCCTCCGCGTCGAATGCCAGCACCAGCAGGGTCAGCGTGGAATCGGACATGACCGAATGGACGGAATTCGGCACGATCACGGCCGTATCGTCAACCGCCAGCCTCCGAACCTCCCCGTCCAGCCGGATCGCGCCTTCACCCTCCAACACAAACAACACCTGGTGAATCTGGTGATAGTGCTCGGACATGAGATGGCCGCCCGTGTGCTTCTGCTCGTATATGTCAATTTCATTCTTCGACAAGTCTATCCTTCTAATCATCACGGCGAAACCCCCGTTTGCGAAGCGTTTCGTTCAATGACATTGTAACGCTGTCAGCGGCTTACGTACAGTATGCGGCCATGCTCGTAGCATTTTTTGGAATAACTTAACCCTCGCCTTTGATTGCTGCCACATGTGTATGCATATCATTTGATCCGCTTTTACTCTTTCTTGACCGTGCCAAAAATGTGAAACGGCGTTATCCCATTTGCGAACAGGCTATCTATCAGCTTGACCAATTCTTCCGACGATAAATCTTTGCCGTTGCGTATCCAAAGGCGAAACAAAGATATTAATGTTGATATATAAAACTCAATTAGGTATGGCGCCAAAATCTCATGGGTTGGAAGGTTCACAATCAATCTCTCAAAGGGAATTTCCCTCTTCAGACGTTCAATAAAATGAACAGAACCATAGTCACCCAAGAGAGCTTTTAGGATTGAAATTTCTTCTGTATTTTCCAAGCATTGAAGTGCATCTTGGAAGGTGTGCGTAGAAAGCTCCTTGCTTGCCATTTCCTCGTTAATGGATTTCAAAACACTCCTTTCGACATAGTCCAACAACTCATAGATATCTGTAAAGTATTGATAAAATGTACTGCGATTATATCCTGACTTGTTAGCAATCTCTTGAATAGATATTTTTTCAATTGGTTTTTGGCTATATAAATCACAGAAAACATTAATAAATGTTTGCCTTGTTTTGTCCGTAATTTCAGGTTGCTTTTTCATAATGCGCCCCCATTTTCTGTTCCATCGATTATCCGACAGATATTAAAAATCTGATGGTTGATGACCGTATAACGAATGCATACAATATTATTATACAACACGTTGTTGGATCATTAGCAAGGATTATCAACTATTTTTCGGGGGGCTAACATGAGAATTTTATTCTTCGGTAGAGGTGTAATATCGACCCAATATGCGTGGGCTTTTGAACAGGCAGGGCATACAGTTGAGTTTTACGTTAGAAAAGGAAGAAAAGAAACCTTCGGAAGCAGGATAGAGCTTGAAATGTGGGACGCACGGAAAGGGAAAAAGCTTATAAAAGAAAGCTGGAGCGTCAAACTACATGAGGAGATACTTCCAAATTATGATCTCATTATTGTGAGCGTCAACACGGAACAGCTTCCGAAAGCAGCACAATTCCTATCAACTGCTGCAGGAAATACCCCTGTCCTCATATTTAACAACCTTTGGCAAGATTTGAAAGCATCGATCGCACCGTTGTCTATGAACAATGTTGTCTTTGGCTTCCCCGGAGCAGGAGGCGGCATCGCGAACAACAGGCTTAGAGGCGGCTTTTTGAAAATGGTATTTCTTGAAAAACCACGGGCGGGCACTGAGCCTATTAACCAATTGGTCAAAGAATGTTTTGAAAGTGCCCATTTTAACATTAGATGGGTAAAGGATATGCAAAACTGGCTATGGAATCACTTTGCCATGAATGCAGCTATGGAAACCGAGGTGTTACAACGGGGAAGTTTTCCAGCGCTGATGAACCATAGTGACTCATTTTCCAATGTTGGGTTGAATATGAGGGAAATGATCCCTGTACTTAAAGCAAGAGGTGCAAAGCTGGATGCCATTTCTCACCTGCTGACTAAAATTCCCCCGGTACTTCTCGGCACAATTTTTAACAAGGTTATTTTTGCAAAAGGCAGCATACCGCGACTTTTTATGGAATACAACAATAGTAAAGCAGGTTTTGCGGTACTTGAAGTTGTGAGAGAAGCAAAAAAGACAGGCATACCTTTGCCGCGTCTTACGATGGCAATTGAAAATACGGAATATGCAAAAGAAATATAAACTAACAAAGTATAAATCTATCCCAAAGACCGCATATTTTTTATGTGGTCTGCTATTAGTTGGAATCCTGCCTTGGAATTAAACACTGAAAATTTCCCACCAATTCTCCAATCATCAGTAGTAACTTCGCTTTTATTAATTATCTTTCTAAATTCGTCAATTATTTGATCCGTTCTACCTCTTCCATTGTTTTCAATTATTTCCCCGATAAGTATATGTAGCGAGTACACTCCAATACCTTTTTGAATATTATATTTCTCACTTAGTTTAACTGCATCAAAGTAGTTAAAGCACACGCTCCATTTTTCATATATTATTTCCCATGCATTTACTATTATTAAAAGTACTTCTTTAACTAAATCATCGAAATTCTCTTGAGACTTAATCGCCAAGTCCAATCCTGCATACAACGGCGGGATCAGAGATACGTTTAGCAAGATAACATCCGGGTGCTGTTTTGCCGTCTGCCTGGCTTCCTCTCTGTTTAGAACAACGGTTATACGAAAACCCGGTTGAGCCTGCAGAAAGCCAGTTAGCTGTTTTAGACACGTACTGTCATCGGATATCAGCAAGACATGAATCTTTTCGATCTTCCTTCTCTCCCTCATAGAATTCATACAAGCAAGCAGGAAAACACTACCCTTATGGCAGTGTCTTCCTGCTTGCTGGGCGGCCCGGCGGTCATTTCCCATTCCGGGCCGATGATCCGTGGCTTTGCGTCGCTGCCTTTATATTGGTTGGATCCTGACCACCGAGTTACTGTGCCTTAAGCGCCCTGGGCATTTGAATTTGATTGTCCCGATACAGTTCTTTGGTCCTCCGCGGAACCACCGACACGGTTATCGCCATCGAATCATCTTCCTTATGAACCGACGCGGTCACCCACATTCCGTCCGGCTTAAGAGTGACAGCAGGCAATGCCTGATCTTCTCCTAACGACAGGATAAAGATCCATACGGCCTTATCCAGTGCATGGAAATCAAATTCCCGCTCTTCTCCCGACGCAATCACATAATCGAGGTTTACACCGTCAGCCGTACGCTCCGCTTGGACGGAGAGCGGGCCGTACCCAGAGTTGTCCAGCACCGCTTTCACTAGCAGGGCTGTTGCTCCAAGCTGTGCTTCAAGTCGCGCGCCATCTTGAATGACAGGTATATCCAACAACGCAGCGTCGCCGCCAATCAGCAAGCGAATTCGTAGATCCTTGGCTCTAAATCTGCCGTTAATGATATCGAGATCCTGATGCCAGGCTCCATTATCCGTCGCTAAGTTCAAACTGAACAACACTTGCTTGCGCGACTGCACACCGGTAAAGATGGCGGAGCAGAAGTCCTTACCGTCCTTCAGAAACTGCAACTGGACCGACACGGTCCTCCCGTCTCCGGCGTCGACGTAGCCGATCAAATTGCGGCGCTGATTCCACATGCTTCCACGACTGAAACTACCAAGCGTCAGAGCCTCATTCTGATAGGTGGTTGCATAGTTTTGATAACCGGTCTCCGCGGCCAGCACCGTTGGCTCTGTGTAATAACGCTCATCGGTGGAATCGAATAAGCAACGATACTTCTCGGGACAACGGGGACCGGATGCTTCCACCGCCAGTCCATTTGTCAGAAACTCCCGTTCGATTGGACGAAGCGCCGTTCTGTACGTTCGGCTATGCGGTCCTCCCCATGCCCCCGTCGCCGCATGATAATGCCTTCCGATCATATGCCATGCAATGTCCAGCAGTTGCCCGGCTATCTCCACAGCATCCGCCGAGCTCGATTGCGAATAAATGACGTGTAATTCTTCAATCGCAATAGGCGTATAGCACGGGCTGTTATATTCCGTGAATGTGCCAATCCCCGTTGTATACACATGAAACCTTCTGAGACGCTGCTCTCCATAACTTCTAAACTCTTCATTCCCCAGTACTTCACCGCCAATAAGCGTCACCGCCGCCCCCATGATGGCAATGTTCGTATAATGAGGCCCGACATCCCGAATCATGATAGCCTTGCAAGCGTGGTACACAGCGTCTCGGAGTTTCGACAGAAGCGGCTGCGGAAGGAGCTGCGCATTATTTTTTAGAATCAGCAGCAGCTTCTTGCCGTGAAAGTCGGCCATATTCCAGTCGGGACGATCCATCTCATCCAATGTTTCCTCATAGAAGTAAGGCCATATTCCATAAGTCGCCCGTGTCGAATCCTGATCCTGACAAGACATTACCACCTCCAGAATAGCTGCAGCCTTCTGTATATGGTCCTCGCCCCCGTATTGAAGCAAATCATACGCATAACAAGTAGACGGATAAAGCGCGTAGACAGTAGGGTGCGCATCCGGCTTCAGCGCCGTATGATAAGTTGCCGTCAGCGGAGTGCGTACAAGCTTGATCCGAGCGTCATAGTTTGCTTCCGTTTCCTTAATCCTGGCTGCCAGTTCGACACAACGCATAATCGATCTCTCCTTCTCCGTTATCTTTTCAAACGATATTCACCTGCAGAAAGCTCCATTGTCGTATCCCCATACACGAATGTTGCAGATACCCCTTGCGGCAGAATAATATTCATATATTCCCGATCCCATGAAATTTCCAATCTGCCGTAGGGGGTTTGATGCCAGGCTCGGAACTCGCCGATGTCCGCCGGGGTATGGGGGGTTAATCGGATGTGCTTAAATCCCGGGTTGTTGTCGTCCATCTTGAATCCCGCAAGCGCCTTGTAATACCAAGCGCCTATTTCGGCGAACATAAAATGATTCATCGATGAACCGCCATACCAGTTCTCTCCCAACGTTCCCGCACATAAGCCTGCCAAGTGACCCCAGCCCGGAAAATCCTCTTGTGACGCAATTTTATAGGCAAGGTCAAAACGCCCATTATCTGTAAGTACGTCCAAAAGCATTTTCGAACAAAACATTCCGCCCCTAATATGATCATCCGCTAATTCCACTGTTCTGATCAGGTTATCCAGCGTTGCGGACACGTCATCTGCAAGACCAAAATAAAGCATCATCGCATAAAAAACCTGACTGTCCGTCTGAATAGCGGCAAATTTCTCTATAAATGCCGATTTTATAACTTCCGCAAGATCTGCGGCCTGCCGCTCTCTTTCGTCCTCATGCAGAATCCCGGATATTTTCCGGAAAATATCAGTCATATAATAGGAGTAGGCAGTCAGCAGCGATTCTGTCGGAAATGCCGGCGCATCCGAAGGCGCAGACCAATCGCCTAGACCGATGCGGCAAATGCCATCATCAAGAATGGATTGCAGATAATCGATATATTTCCGCATTGGCTCATAATACCTTCGTATATATTCAACCTTTCCCGTGTATCGGTACAACTCCCAAGGAATAACGAATAACGCGGCATCCCATGTAGGCCCGCACAACATGTGATCATATCCCCAACTGCTTGTCGGAGCGATGCAAGGAATACGGCCGCTTGGACGCTGGCAATCTACAATATCGTCCAGCCATTTGATATAGGCTTCACTCATTTGAAAGTTGAACAGCGCTTGTTCGCAAGCCAGATGCGCATCTCCGGTCCAGCCGTTTTTTTCACGATGCGGACAATCGGTTGGAATATGATGAAAATTAGTTAAAGTAGACCGCCGCACGGCTGCCTGGATTTTCGCAACGAGGAGATTGTCGCATTGAAGGCCTCCCGCATCGGATAGATCGGTATGGAAACAACGGGCGACTACTTCAAGCGATTCATATTCGCCATAGACTCTTGCATAACGGAAACCGTTATAATTAAATTCGCTATGCCAGGTCTCGACTCCCTCGCCTGATAATATATACTCGTCGCATTGAAATCTGTCATCATACACATGCTGATTATATCTTTCCAGATCCGGAGTCGCCGTAGCTCGCAGCAGTTCGAAATACTGAATCGTCACTTTGCTGCCTTTTCGTCCGGTTACTTGAATTTCTATATTCCCCGAAAGATTGACGCCAAAATCATAGATGACAGGCAAAGGGCTGGGCACAATAGCCACAGGTTTAATAAGCTCTCTCACCCGGATAGGAGCAATCTGCTGCTCTTTCATCACGCCGCCGGGTGCAGGCGCAATGGATGGTTTCTCCCATCTATCAATCTTGAATCCTGCATCAAACGTTTCGCCGCATCGCAAAGAGTTATAGCTGATGCCGCTCCGGGCGCATTCCCAAGTTGTATCCGATACCAGAACCAACTGCTCATCCATGTACAATTCCGCAATCAATTTCGGCCGAGCGCGCCATACCGCGTGTTCGAATTGCCATGCCGAAGGCTGCAATTCATTGTACCAGCCGTTGCCCAATGTAACCTCGATCTCATTGATTCCTTCCGCTAAATAGTTGTCCACCTCGTAGACGTTAAACAAAACCGTTTTGTCGTAAGAGGTAAATGCAGGCTGCATAATATCGTTGCCAACGCGTCGTCCATTTATGTTCAACACATAGAAGCCCAGTCCGCATATACGGATTTGCGTATTTTTTATGCCATCGGGCATTTCAAACCTTTTTCTGAAGACAGGCGCCGCATGATCGGGACATCCGGTATACATGATCCATTTTGCTTTCCATGCCTGGTTAACATTCATTGCTTTACATTTTTTCATCGAAAATCACTCCTGTTGTTCCTCCCTCTGCTCTCGGTACTCCGAAGGGGTAAGCGCCGTAAGCTTCTTGAAGATGCGAATAAACGTATTGACATTGCTGTAACCAACAGCTTCCGCAATTACCTTGATTTTCTCATCGGTTTCCGCCAACAGCCGCTTGGCTTGATTAATTCGCAGATTCATCAGGTAATCGATAAAGTTGCTTTCCGTCTGCTCCTTGAACAGCCTGCTCAAGTGAGACACGCTCACACTCAATTCGTCGGCCAACAAATTTAGCGACAGGTCGGCTTTGCCGAAATCCTTGTTAATATAGTCCAGCACCTTGACGATCAGATCGCTTTTCTCCCGTTTGCCGCGTTTGGTCCGAATCAGATCCATGTACTCCCCAAGCATGGTCAAGATAAAACATTTCATTTCATCCAGACTGTCGTATTGATTCAGGGCATCTCTCATTTCCTGCGGCATACGGAATTGCTCCGGCTCAATGCCCGCTTCCCCGGCCACTACGGCAGCCTTCATCAAACATTGCAGGTTCAACTGGCGAATCATCTCCGGAGATACTCCATATTGGGTGAAAGCCTCGAACCAGCGGTCCGTCTGCGCCTTCAGCTTCTCCCTGTCCAGAAGCTTCAATGAATCCATCATCCCGTCCGTCATCGCCACCAATCGGTAATATTGGGAGGACTCGTCGCTTTGTACATCATCCCGGGTGATCACCGTATTCGAGCCCAGAATCAACCGATATGCCAGGACTTCGCAGGCTTGCTTGAAGGACCGGCTGATCTCACCCACCGATTCCGCCAGCCCGCCCACGCCGATCGTAACTGTGCGTTTGAAGTTTTCAGCGACGTAATTTTTGATCAAATCCGCCACAATGCTAGCTTGAAATTCGGCTTCCACGCCGCTATCCTGGAAGCTCATCAGAATAGCGCAGCAGCCGTTTTCCAATTCAATGGCCACGCCCTTGCCCTCCGCCTGAATCAGCTCCTCGGCTACATTGCACAGCGCATAATTGAACAGATGTGTATCTTGGGCGGTCAAATCGTTTCGCTGGTCAAATTCCGCCACCATCACGACAAACCGGTTCATGTCCAGCTGAATCCCCAACATCCCCATATGGTGCCTTGTATTGGAGATGTTGATCTTTGAATCGGACAACAACTCTATGACTAGCTGCCATTTCAGAATGGGCTTGGTTTCACGGACCTGCTGCTGCAGCTGCTCGCTGTTGACCAGGAAATCCTCAAACCTGGACTCCAATATCCGGAATCCATCTCCGCCCGCTTCCCCAGTGGATTGGGGAGAAAAGGCATTTAATCTGGAGGAGATTGTCCCCAGGAATCGGTTCAGCGGCTTGAATGTCCATCTGCCTACGGCAAGAGCCAAAACAGCCGCTGTTATCAGGATCATACCGGACAGAACGGCCAGCGTATTGCGAATCACCGTCAACGGTTTGTTCAACTCGATCTCCGAAACGATTCTTGTAATTCTCCATCCGGTATATGGATTCACCTTGTAGAAGACTATGGAATCCTTGTTCTCAACCTTGGCATGAAAGTAACCTGCGCTTTTGCCCTCTGCGACCATCTGCGCCACAAAAGGCGCGGAACCCATATTCTCCCCTAGCTTGGACTCGTCGGGATGGAGCACTACCACCCCCCCGTTGTCCAGCACAAGATTCAGACCTTGAGCATCCCCCTCGTGATAAATCAAAGGCAGCAGCATCTCCTCCTTCAAATTAAAGGCGATGGCTCCCTTCCTTGCGCCTGTAGAATGAATCAACGGATAGGTCCGAATAAACGACACCACATTACGGTAAATGGGAAAGTTGGAATTGCTGATCAACACTTTGCGGCTGGCCAACCAGTTGGAATAACCGTCGAATTGGGCGAATTGTCCGATCCAGGCGTAATCTTTCAGCCTCATCTCCTCCGTCAGGATATCTCCCGACACCAGCCTGTCCTGGGAATAGGAGTAGATGTCTACGGAGAACAGATATTCATTACTGCGGATTAGTCTGTCGATATGACTGCCGATCCGATAGTCGTTTTCGGTCCTCTCCCCTTGGGGCAAGCTATCGTCAAAAAACGTTTTGATTCCATCGTACTGAACGAGCTGGATGGCTTCGTTGTCGATGCTCTTTAGCACCAAATCCAGCTTCTGCTCCATATGTTCCAAAAGCTCTACATTCGTTCTGACAAGCTGATCCTTCAAATCATTGGTGAAAATAAAATAAAACAACACGGCCGACACGGTTACGATCAGGAACAGGAACATGATTAGACCTGTAATTATTTTTTTCATCCATCGGCTCTGTATACTCTTCATTGTCCCGTTCCTTTCGTGCGGCAACTATTTAAAGTCGGCTTTATGCGCCTCGTACCATTCCTGCGCCTTGGCTTCTATCGCCTCTCCGCCGAGGCGCTTCCATTCCTTGCGAATTTCCTCCAGTCCCCATGCCGCCGTATATTGGCTGCCCCGCACCGTCACTTTGGCGCGAACCTCTTCGATAAATGGTTTCAGCGCCGTCTGAATATCGTTCAGCTCTGTAAAGCTTGGTTGATACGGGATATCCCGTCGGAACCGGTTTTTGGCCGCCGTCTCCAATCCCTGCCGGCTCAATGCCGCCAGCTTCCGGGAGATCTCGTCAGGCGCCGCCTTCACGAGCAGATCCTCGGGTGAAAACTTCGCATCCCGAACAACGGCATATTCGCCCGCATACGATACTTCCTTCTTATACTTCTCTGCATCCAGCATTTGAGCCACTCCGTTGACATCCTTGTAATGAACGCCTTCTTCCCCGTTCACCAACGCTTTCCAGCCCTTTTCCACCATCCAGTCCAAATATTCCACGGCGGCCTTCGGATTTTTCATTTTCTTATTGAAGGCTACG
>NZ_FMYY01000038.1 GCF_900101595.1 Paenibacillus sp. cl123 | reverse complement strand
ACCAACCGAGCCAACAACCGAGCCACCAACCGACCAACAACCTAAGCCGCGTCCTGTGTCCCAAGACTTAATAAAACACCGTGAAACTTTAATTGAACCTTATTACGCAATCTGCTTGAAAGCGCTAACCTGTTAACCAGAGAGAGAAATTCCCTCGCTCGACCATCAAAAAGGAGGTTTTACTTTTGCTGCGTAGACCATTACCCATCCTGATGACAGGCGTCATCGCCTCGACTGTCCTGTACGGCTGCTCCGACGGCACAAAGGGTCCCGCCGCTCCGGAAGGAGGCCAAGGGGCGGAGGCCGGTCCTCTCCCCAAGATTACAGTCATCAAGCCTCTTTATCCGGGCCATGTCTACTATCCCGATTCGGGGCTGGAGAAGCTTGTGGAGAAGGGCGCTCATGTCGACGTTACTTATGAAACGCCGCCTTCCGCCGAATACAAGACGACCATCAATGTGAAGCTTGCCGGCGGGGACATTCCCGATATCGTCAATACGTTCAGCCCGGGAGACGCCGAGCATAACGCGCTGATCGCCCAAGGCGTATTCCTTCCGCTGGACGATCTTCTGCCGAAATTCCCCAAGCTGAAGGCCGCCTTCAGCGACAACATCTGGAATATGATGAAGAGTCCTACGGACGGCAAAATATACGGAGTCCCATGGCTGCGGGACCGCGGAGGAACAGGGCTTATTATTCGCAAGGACTGGCTGGAGAAGCTGGGGCTGAGCGACCCGAAAACGCTCGATGAGCTTGTCGAGGTGATGCGGGCGTTCCGGGACAAGGACCCGGATGGCAATGGCCAGAAGGATACGATTCCCTTTGCGTTCAAGGACAATCAGCTGACCAACGTGTACGCGCTGCTGCCGTTATTCGGAGGCAATCCGGGCTGGTATCCCGATGCGAAGGATGCGAGCAAGCTGCTGAACGGCACGACTCAGCCCGAGGTGAAGGATATGTTCACCTTCCTGCGTCAGCTGCGCCAGGAAGAGCTGCTGGACCCGGACTTCATGGTCGGCAAAACAATCGGCTTCGACAAATTCAAGTCCGGCAAAGTCGGCATCATCGCCACGAATATCGGGGACTTCCGCCAGCTGGCGATCATTCCTGCGATGAAAGCGGAAATTCTCGATCCGATCGAGCATAAGGGCCGGAAATGGCAGCTCGCGCTGCCTGCGCTTCCGATCTCGCGAACGAATCAAATCAGCAGCAAGTCGAAAAATCCGGAAGCTGCGCTCCGCTATCTGGAATACCAGCTGACCGACGGCTATGACTACATCCAGTATGGAGCGGAGGGCAAAACCTACAGCATTGAAAATGGCATCAAAACCCCGTTTCCCGACGACAAAAAAGATAAACAATACAACACGAACGTCGGCCTGGAGCTGCTGCAGCCGGAGTGGCTGTTTACGCATACGGAGAAATACACGAAGTTCGTGTCCAAGGACATCGCGCAGTACATGATCAAGAAACTGGACGAATATGAGAAATATGCGGTCTACGATTACTTGCGCCCCAATGTGGAATTCCCTTATCGCAGCGAAACATCGGCGCAACTCGGGCAAATTTTGACCGAGGGCTATAGTAAGATGCTGCTGGACGCAAAGGTTGATCCGAATCAAATTTTCGATGAAACGATGGCCAAATGGAAAAGCTCCGGGGGCGATAAAATGATCGAAGAGGTCAACAGG
The DNA here is from genome assembly GCF_900101595.1 of Paenibacillus sp. cl123. GTDB lineage: Bacteria > Bacillota > Bacilli > Paenibacillales > NBRC-103111 > Paenibacillus_G. The sequence continues at coordinate 28,001 of NZ_FMYY01000038.1, read as the reverse complement.
CTCCAGAAGAACAAATCCGCCCCAAGCTACAGCTATATGAAAAAATCTTAATTTATTCCCAATCCGGAGAGGAACTATGTTATGAACCAGACAAACCGACAGGCAAATCCCGCCGACGTACGCCATATAGCTGCAGGCATTGAGCTGCCCAAAAAGCATTACTGCGATCAGCCCTATACGGTCATAACGCCGGACGGCAATTGGCTGTGCGTGATGACGACAGGGACGGGAGCCGAGGGGGAAGCGGATCAGCACATCGTCGCTACGATCAGCGAGGACGAAGGCCGGACCTGGTCGGAGCTGATCGATATCGAGCCTCCGGGTCCTCCCGAATCCTCATGGGTTACTCCATTTCTGGCTCCCGGAGGACGGGTGTACGTATTCTATACGTACAACAGCGCGAACATGAGAGAGGTTCAAGGCAACGGACGCGTATTTCAACGCGTGGATACGCTCGGCGACTATGTGTTCAAATACTCGGACGACAACGGCCGGACCTGGTCATCTGAAAGGTATCCTATCCCGGTGCGGGCTTTCGCTATCGACCGGGGCAATCCGTACGGCGGGGAGGTGCGCTTCTTCTGGAGCGTGTGCAAGCCGATCGTGCATAAAGGCGACTTCTACGTTGCTCTGTCCAAAGTGGGCAATTTTGGCGTCGGGTTTATGGAGTCGTCGGAAGGGGTCATTTTGCGAAGCGATAATCTGCTGACGGAGCCGGACCCGGGACGCATTCGCTGGGAAACGCTGCCTGGCGGCGATATCGGCTTGCGGGCTCCGGCAAGCGCCGTAGCCGACGAGCATAACCTGGTGAGCATGGATGACGGCAGCCTGTATTGCATATACCGGACGGTGGAGGGCTCCAATTGCGCCGCTTACAGCCGGGACGACGGCCGCACGTGGACCGAGCCGGCTCATGCGGTATACACGCCCGGCGGGCGCAAGCTGCGGCATCCGCGGGCAGCCAATTTTGTGCGCAAGTTCAGCAATGGCCGTTATTTGCTCTGGTTCCACAATCACGGGCATGACTGCCGGAGCAATCCGGCAGAGGCGTATCTTGACCGCAATCCCGCCTGGTTCACGGGAGGCATCGAGAAGGATGGATTTATTCATTGGTCCGAGCCGGAGATTGTGCTGTACGACGACAATCCGAACACGCGGATCAGCTATCCGGATTTCCTGGAAACGGCTGACGGGCGCTTCTACATTACCGAGACGCAGAAAACGATAGCCCGCATTCATCAGGTGGACCGGACCCTGCTCGAGGGCTTGTGGCAGCAGCACATGAACCGGGAAATCACCGACCGGGGGCTCGTGCTGGCTGCGGCCGGACCCGAGCTGAGTCCCGGCGCGTCGCTGAGGATGCCTGCGCTCCCGGAGCTGAGCGCAGGAGGAGGCTTCACGCTGGACCTGTGGGTGAGCTTCCGCGAGCTGAAGGCCGGGCAGGTGCTGCTCGATACGAGAGACGCCGGCGGACGCGGGATCGTCGTGAAGACGACCGAAGAGGCTGCGGTCTCGATTATGCTGAGCGACGGGCGCACGACGGCCAGCTGGGATTCCGATCCCGGGCTGCTGCAGACGGGAGCGCCGCATCATCTGGTCATCATCGTCGATGGAGGCCCGAAGGCGATTCTGTTCGTGATCGACGGCCGCTTATGCGACGGCGGGGAGCGCCGGCCCTTCGGCTTCGGGCGGTTCAGCCCGTTTCTCAAGCAGGTCGGCGGCTCGGGCCAGCTGGCAGTCGCCCCGTCGCTGGAGGGGACCCTGCACGGCCTGCGTTTGTATGACCGCTACCTGCGCGTCTCGGAGGCGGTCGGCAACTTCCGGGCCGGTTTGCCGAGCCGGGGATGATCGTCTCAGGCTGACGGACGGCGCGATGACGGAAGACTGATAGAAGGAGCGATAGCCCGAGCGTAGAACGCAAGCGCTGAGGCAGCTGTTCTCTGGATGCGGGAGTGGATCAGGCAAGAGGGCAGATGCATTTGTCCGGTTTATGCGCCTTCAAGCCGTAGCCGAAAAATCATATAAAATAGGCCCGATCGGCGATCAATGTTACAGGGTTTATATGGAAAACCGTACAAATACACCCAGTTGGTGGCCCCCAATAGGAGGTTTGTGCGGAAAATCGTACAGATACGCTCTGCTGGCGGTCAGTAGGCGGAAGTTTGTACGGAAAACCGTATAAGTGGGCCAAATTGCCTGCCGAATAAGCCAAACTAACGAAGCAGGGACTGTCTTTGGGGAATATATTCCATGAAGACAATCCCTGTTTACCGCTATTCTACCCCTATCCCTCCTCCGGCGCCGGATCAGACGGTCGGAAGAATAATTTTCATCGTCGTTCCTTGGCCAACCTCGCTGTCCACCATGATTTTCCCGTCATGAGCCCCAATGATTTTTGGCAGGTTGACCCGGTTAAAAACGGGCCGAAGGGGAAGACGTTTCGGGTTAAGTTTGAATTGAATTGAGGCGGGGGCGGGACGCGTTCGGGGAGGCATGTGATTGCACGTCACTTTGAAGCCCATGCGTCACCCCCGATAGTTTGCGGACTATCCCAGCCTTTTCTTTCCTCTGGTTAACTGGAGGGAGAAAAGGCTTTTTGGCTTGGAAATCATATTTCAAAAATCTTATGAAATATGAAATAATGTTTCTGAAGGCCATTTCTGAGAGGATGAAGAAGATGTCGAGCTTGATGAATGAGAAGGCTTCACAGTTAGCATTGGACCCCGAGCGTCTTCAGAGGGCACTGGGGTTACTGGATCAAGCCGTAGCCGATGGAATAACGCCGGGTGCGGAAGTCGTAGTAGCCAGGAACGGGCAGACGCTTAAGTATGCTTGCGGGACGGCTGAGGCCGACACGATTTTCGACTGCGCCTCACTGACGAAGGTCGTGGCGACTCTGCCGCTTGTTTTGATGCTGCTGGAGGAAGGAAGACTGCGGCTGGATGATCCCGTCGCTTTGTTTCTGCCCGCATTTGCCGTGAACGGAAAATCCGCCGTGACGATCCGTCACCTGCTGACGCATACCTCGGGCCTTATTTCCTTCACGGATATGCATTCGCATGGCTGGAGCCGCGACGAAATCATCCGCTTCGTGCTGGAGCAGGAGCTGCAGCATGAGCCCGGCTCGCGCGTTGTCTACAGCGATATGGGATATATTGTGCTTGGTCATCTGATCTCGGAGCTGTGGGGGGAGCCGCTCGATCAAGCGGCGGACCGCAGGCTGTTCCAGCCCTTGAACATGCGGGATACCTGGTTCAGGCTGCCAGCCGGACTGCCGCTGGACCGGGTAGCCCCCACCGAGCAGTATGCGGGAGAAGAAGGGCCGCGCCAGGGAGAGGTTCACGATGAAAACGCCTATGCGCTGGGCGGGATCAGCGGCCATGCCGGGTTATTCTCGACGGCGCAGGACCTGACCCGCTATGCCGAGCTGTGGTTAGGGGAAGGGCGCTGCGCCGGGGGCCGGCTGCTGTCATCCTCCGCGGTTCGTCTGGCCGTCCGCTTGCAGTCCGGCGAAGCGTCAGGCGGACGAAGAGGACTTGGCTGGGCGCTGAAGGGCGATTCGCTTGATGCTTCGGGCGATCTGCTGTCCGCACACAGCTATGGGCATACCGGCTTCACCGGTACGAGCCTGTTTATAGACCCGGCTTGCGGCGTATCCGTTGCCCTGCTGACCAACCGCGTCCGCTACGGCAGACAAACTTCTGTTGTTCGGTTGCGAGCGCTTTTTCACAATGCCATTGCAGCTTCCATAACGGATATGTAACATGCTGCTAAAGTACTAATTTTAATGATTTGTGACCCCAGTAACTGGTATTTTATTCCGATCCCTCCTATAGTTCAAACAAGCTGCGGCAGGTTTGCCGCAAGCGACCCACACTTGGGCTACAAGGAGGTTTATGGTGCAAACAAGTACACGGACGATCGACGTTACTCCCGTAAGGTTCGCTTTATGGATAGGAGCAATTTTGCTGGCAACCATGGCGCTGTTCGGCAATCAAGCTGCAGCCGCGGAGGCAGCCGGCAGGCCGGTGACCATCTTATTTAATGAGCGTCAGCTGGAATTGGAAAAAGATCCGGTGATCACGAACGGCACAACGCTTGTGCCATTTCGCCCGTTGTTTGAAGCGATGGGGATTAAGGTGGAATGGAATCAGGCCCAGCAGATCGTGACCGGCACGGCGGACGGCTATACGCTGCAGCTGCAGGTAGGCAGCAATAAGGCTGTCGTCAACGGAAAGACGCTGACCATGAGCGAAGCTCCCCGGCTGGTTGACGGGTATACCTTGGTGCCGGTCCGCTTCATAAGCGAATCCACCGGTTCGCTTGTTGCCTGGAATCCTTACAGTCCGCAGGTCATTGTTTATACAGAATCGTTTATAGCGTCCAATGGCGCCACCCGGGAACAGGTTCAGGACATGGTCGACAAGGAACTGGCCCGCATTAAAGCCGAATACGAAGCCGCTCAAGCGGCCAATCAGCCTCCAGAGCCGATTGCCGTACCCGAACCGCCCCAAGGCAGCGGGGTTTACAAACCGGCTGTCTCCGATTCCGTAGATGTGAGCAAGCTGCAAGGGATGTACTACGGATTCAGAGATGACAACGGCGGCTATGAATGCGGGGGCATGTGCTGGGATATGTTCACCTTTCTCCAAGGCAGCCAAGTCATTGTAGGTCCGCCGGTCAACGGAGGACCGGAGACGATCGATTGCGGAACGGACAGCTGCCAGTCGTACACGATCTCAAACGGAACATTGACGCTTGGCAATGGAGAACGTTACAGCATCAAGGTGGAAGGCGGAACGCTTTTCATCGACGATGTGGAAATGGAGCGCGTCCGACCCGCAAACGCAGACTTGAAGCTCACGGACGAATACGTATATAGAGGGTACACGGGGCTTGCTGGCATCTCGGCCGGCTCGACTTCTTGGACGAACTGGATCACTTTTTACGACAACGGCACGTTCAAAAGCAACCGGCTGATGCTCGGGTCGGTGCAGGGCGGAGCTCCCACCCAAGGGGCTGCCGGCGGAGAGACAACCGGATCTTACCGCATTAGCGGCAACACCCTGGTGCTGGCTTACCAGGATGGAACCGTCGAAAACCTGTTGTTTTTCGTGCATAACGACTCGGCTCCGGGCCAAAACAACAATATTCAAATCGGTGAAAACTATTTTTATATCGATGAAGATTGAGTAGACGGGTTAGTTAACCCGCAAGCGAGAAGCCCCTTCCGAATGGAGGGGCTTCTTGGCGTGAACAGGTTGTTATCCAAGCGAACAGTGGTAGTCCAGCATTTGATTATTCGGATTCACGGCGTTTCTCCAGATCGAAGTCAATGCCGCTGATCGCATGTTCGTACAAAAACAGCTTGATCTCGCTCATATCATTCGAAGTATAGTAGGCAGATAATAATTCGTTAAATCGCTCCATATTTTTCTCAGTAATAGTCAGCAAACCATGACCACTCTCGACAAGAAGCTTGTTCGCCAGAAGAAGGGAGGTACGCTTGTTTCCATCCCAAAACATTTGCCGCCGAGCTCCCCATAGAAAAGCCGTAATGGCTTTCTCCGTTATGGTGATGTCTGCCGCCAGTAAGTCCGCCAATTCCTGTTCGATCTCGCTTTGCACTGGAAGGGGTGGTACATAATCCGTGCCGGAAATTCCGACATGGCCGGTTCTTAAAACGCCCCATTCAAGCGCTTCATTCCTCGCGACGTATTCATTGAGTTTACAAATGAGGGGAAGCGTAGTCGGCTCATCAATCGCATTAACCAAATAACGCCAAGCATCCCTCATATTGAGGACAGCTTGTATGTCGTCCAGCGTGACACCGGGAACATTGACGCCGTTCAGTATCGTTTGGGTTTGCGGAAAGGTAATATTCCGGTTCTCCATCTTCATTCCACAGTATATGTTTTCGTCCCATTTCTTTTTGGCCAGAAACAAACTTTGTTGTTTGGTCAGCGCATATTTATCCGAAAATAGTTTCAATTCCTATCCCTCCTGCCTTGTTGTCATTATATCCGGTTTTGCAAGCAAAATCACCTTTCATCTGCCATCTCATACGGGTTTCTGCTTTTAGATTGAATTTTCTTTATGATTGTGTATAATTTTGGCAGTAAAAGAGTTGTGCGGAGATGGCGGAGCAAGGGGGTATACCTGGCTCTTCGGCTGGGGGGAGACGAATGATGGTCAAGAAGCGCAAGAGTGCCAACCTACAGGTATTGGAGGCTTCAAGAAAGCGCAAAGAAAAACGGCAGCTCGAGCGCGAGGAGTGGGAAAACAGTGATTCGGATGAGATCTATGCATATATCGCGGGTTATACGGCGTGGGGATTTCCCTACGGACTCACATGGGAGGAGATGGAGCAGATCGCAGATTTCGACAGTTTGTGCGCGACGACGCCTCCGCCTCCACATAAGCCAGAGCCCAGCACTGCCGTGCCGGAAAACTGGTAATGGATTGTCGGGGAAGTAGAACTTAAGGGATGTAAATATGGACGATGCTATGTTAATAAGTTTAAAAGAAATCGTGGCATATGACTTCACCGTCACAAATCTTGCTAATTTACCGCTGGGATGGATCGCTTGGAGAGATAATTTGCAGGCGGCATGGTCAATGAATAAAAATAATGGATAATTCTTTTATGACCTGTTGATGTGTACGGTGAAAGTCCGGACAATGGCCGTGTATGGAGAATCGTCTATTTAAACATGAAGAAGAGGCACGGCTACCTCTAACATGTGTTATGGGTAAGCTCTTAGGGGAGTACTCCATTTATTTTAAAGGAGCACTCCGAGATGCGAGTAAATCGGAATGCAAAAAGTTAAAAATTGCAGCGGTCCGGGATGCGGGATGCGCATTAGCCAGGATTCAACGCCGCCCCCTCCGCCTCCTGCCTGAACTCCGACGGCGTGACGCCGTACCGCTTGCGAAATACCTGGGTGAAGTGGCGCACATCCTGGTAGCCGATCCGCTCGGCGATGTCGGCCAGCTTCAGCTTGGGGTTCGCCAGCAGCAGCTTCGCCTGCTCCAGACGGAGCTGGATGACGTATTCCTTGAAGCCTTGGCCGGTCTTCTGCTTGAACAGCTGGCTGAAGTATACCGGGTTCAGGTAGACGAGGGCCGCGATCTTCTCCAGCGACAGATCGGCCTGGTAGTGGGTGCGCATGTATTGCTGCGCCACTTCGACGGCACGGTCGCCTCCGCTGGTGTAATGCTCGTAAACCTGCGTGGTGGAAGCCTGCCGCATCCGCTGCACCTCCTCGGGGACGGCCTCGAAGCAGTCGATCCGCTCGGTATGCATGATTTGGAACGGGACACGCAAGTACTTGATCAGATGCGAGCGCAGCTCCGTCAGCAGCTCGGGAAGCGCGCCTTCCGCCTCCAGCGTGACCAGACCGAGCAGGCTGCGGCTGTCGTGGACGGTGACGAAGCCGCGGCCGCTGCGCTCGATCAGCTCGGCAAGCACATTTTCGATGATGAAGTTTTCCAGGCGCACGGGGCGGTCCGATTCCATCTTGACCATGATCAGATGAAAGTGAGGATGTTGCTCGACCATCATGCTCATATCGATGCGTCCGGTATCGAGTCCTGCCGCGAACCGCTGGAAGACGGCCTCCTGCAAATATTTGCGGCTGCGCGCAAGCAGCTCCGCTTCCTCCGTCAGCGCGAGGTCCTTCTCGATATCGCCGCTGAGCGTCCGGATCATCTCGGTCAGCGCATCCTTGCCGATCGGCTTGAGCAGGTAATCCTTGGCCCCGAGCCGGACGGCTTCCTGCGCGTAGGCAAATTCGGAGTGGGCCGAGATCACGACCCACTTCAGCTGGGGATGCCGGTGGCGGGAGACGTTCATCAGCTCCAGCCCCGACATGCCGGGCATCAGGATGTCGGTCAGCACGATATGAATCCGATGCTCGCGCAGCAGCGCGATCGCTTGCTCGGCATTGCCGGCCAGATGGACGCGGTGCTCGGGAAAACGGTTCTGCAGCGTCCGCTGAATACCTTCGCGGATGACAGCTTCATCATCGACGATCAGAATCTGGATCATGGTTGTCAGAGCCTCCTTGGCGGGGAAGAGGGAGGGTGAGGATCACCGTCGTCCCTTCCCCTGGCGTACTGTTTATGCGAAGCCCGTAGGCTTCTCCGAACATCAAGGTCATCCGGCGGTGGACGTTGGCCAGCCCGATGCCCCGGCGCGTCCGGGCGGACGGGAGGCCCGGAGGGGGCGTCTCCGCTCCGGCGGCGGTCATACCGCTACCGCCTGCGATTGCGCCATCCGTCAACGCACCGGCCCCCGCAGCAGACCGCTCACGCTCCGCGTTGTCTTGGAGCGAGGCGCGCAGCCGCTCCAGCGTCTGCGGCTCCATCCCGGCTCCGTTATCGCAGATGACGATGCGCAGCTCGTCGCCTTCCGCTTCCGTGTACACGCGCAGCACGCCGGCATGCTCGTGCAGCGGCTCGAGGCCGTACTTTACGGCATTTTCGATAATCGGCTGGAGCGTCATCTTCGGCAGCGGCACGCCGAGCCATTCGGGCGCTACCTGAATGTCCGTCCGCACCCGTCCGGCCAGCCGGTTCTCGATGATGGTCATATAATGCTGCATCTGCTCCAGCTCCTGCCGCAGCGTCGTCTTCGACGCTTCCTGCCAGTCGCTGCTATAGCGGAACATATGGGACAAGGCGAGAATCACCCGCCCCAGCCGGTCGTTCTCCTGTTCGTCCAGCATCCAGTAGATCATATCCAGCGTATTGTACAGAAAATGCGGATTGACCTGCGACTGCAGCGCTTGCAGCTCCGCGTTCTTCTCACTGATGGAGGCCAGCGTGATCCGCTCGATCAGCTCATCCATCCGCCGCACCATCCGGTTGAAGGAGGAGACAAGGGAGTTGATCTCATCGAACGACCGGACGTTGACCGAACCGCGGAAATTCCCCATCTCGACCTGCTTCATCTCGCGGATCAGCAGCTTGAGGGGCGAGGACATGCTTCGGGAGATCAGCGAGGCGAGCGCGGTCGCAACCAGCACAAGCGCCAGGCCCACGATCAGCAAATAATTGCGCGTCTTGACGACCTCCGCGTTCATATCCCCCTTCGGCGTCAACCCAAATACGGTCCAGTCCGACAGCACGGCCTTGGCCGCCACGATCAGCTGATCGCCTCCGTCGTCGACGATGATATGATCGGCTTCGGGCCGCGGCAGGCGGCTGAAGGAAGGCAGCTTGACCGGGTCCCGGTCCTGCTCCCGCTCCGTGGAAGCGATCATCCGGTCCTCGCGGTCGACGATATACACCCGGCTGTTCGGGCTGATCGTGACATTGGACAAGGCGGCTAGGATAGGCTTCGGGTCCGTCTCGATCAGCATGACTCCGATCTCCTGGTGGTCGGTCAGATCGAACAGCTTGCGTCCGAATACGAACAGCGGGTCCTCGCTGAACCGGTTGATGACCGAGCCGGGGTACAGCCCGAGCCAGACCATCTCGCCGCTCGAGGAGAGCAGCTTCTTGTACCAGTCGGAGGTGAAATAATTGGCGTCCATGACGCCGGCGAACCGCCTTTCATAGCTGTAATTTTTGCCGCCGTTCGTAATGATATGAATGCCCACGATATCGTCGCGGGAGTAGTAGCTCGCTCCGATAATGTTGGTGATCGTGCGTTCGTTGATGAAGCTGACGGACGGGTCTTTATTGGCATCCCGCTCCTGAAGCAGACGCAGCAGCTCGTAGTTGCTGTTCAGCGACTTGGTAACGCTGTCATAGCCCTGCAGCAGCAGGTTGAAGAGTCCGACCGTCTGCGAGATGTTTTTCTCGGCAAGCGCGCTGATTTTACCGTGAATGATCTCGGTCGACTTCCGGTCGTAGAGGAAGCTGACGATAAACAGCAGGATCAGCATGCAGGCCAGAAACAGCAGAAACAGCCGGTTATGAATGGAATTCAGGCCCCGTTTCACAAGATGATCCCCTTTCCAGGCAGCTTCCCCCACATTGTAGCATAACCGGACGGCAAAAAGGAGGCGGAGGTTTCCCCCTACCCCTTGACCGCTCCCGCGACCATGCCTTTCGTGATTTTATCGGCCAGCAGGAAATAAATGATAATGACCGGCAGCGCCCCGAGCACGAGGAAAGCGCCGATGGCCCCGTAGTTGACCGAATATTGGCTGACGAAGCTGTTGACGCCGAACGGCAGCGTCTTGAGCCGCTCCGAGGAGATAAATGTCGCCGCCAGAATATATTCGTTCCATATATTAATGAAGGTCAGGATGCAGACCGTCATCATCGGCGGCACGGAGATCGGCAGGATGACGCTGCGGAAAATGCGCAGGACGCCGGCGCCGTCCATAATGGCCGATTCCTCGATCTCCGCGGGAATCGACTTCATGAAGCCGCTCAGGATGAAGATCGCGATCGGCGTCTGGAACGCGATATACGGCAGGATGATCGACAGATGCGTGTTGAGAATGCTCATATGCTTGAAGATGATCATCAGCGGCAGCAGGGTGGCCTGCAGCGGGATCATCATCCCGATCAGGAAGACGACCATGACGGCCTGCCCGTATTTCCAGCGGAACCGGCTGATGGCGAACGAAGCCAGCGAGCTGAGCAGGAGGACGCCGAGCATCGTGACGGTGGTCACAAACAGGCTGTTTTTCAAATATTGCAGATAGTTGCCGGCTTGGATCGCATCGGTAAAGTTTTTCCACTGGGGCGAAGCGGGCAGGGCGAAGAAGGCCCCGGACAAAATCTCCTCATTGCTCTTGAGCGAGTAGAGAGCCAGCCACAGCAGCGGGTACAATTGAGTGACGACAAGCACGGACAGCAGCAGCAGCACGAGCGCCTTCGCGAAGGAGAGGCGGCTGGGGCTTGTGCGGACGGCCGGTCTGACGGAAGCGGTGCGGGACGTGGCTTGCATAAGAGGCCACTCTCCTTTCTACGAATATTTGCGTTCGATCCGGTTAAATACAGTGTTGATCAGCACCGTGGCGATCAGGCACAAGCCGACAAGGAAAGCGGCGATTGCGCTGCCGTAGCCGTATTTCATCGACAGGAAAGACATGTTGTACATATGGGTGGAAATAACATCCGTCGCATGGGCGGGACCGCCTCCGGTCATGACCATGATCATGTCGAACGCCTGGAGGGAGCCGATGAAGGCCAGCACGATCGAAATTTTGAAGATGGAAATATTCATCGGGAACGTGATATGCCAGTCGGCCTTCAGCCCTTCGGCGCCGTCGATGCGCGCCGCTTCATAGATATCCGCGGGGATGTTCTGGATGCCGGTAAACTGGATCAGCGTATGATAGCCGAGATACTGCCAGAGGGCCACGAAGTACAGGGAGTACATCGCGATCGCGGGATCGGTCAGCCAGGAACGCTTCCAGCCCGGCAGATTGAGCAGATCGAGCAGCTGGTTCAGCATGCCGCCCATTGCGGCCGGGTTATAGATCGTTTTCCACAGCTGGCCGATGATGACGACCGACAGGATGACCGGCAGAAAGTAGCTGGCGACCCAGAAGTTCGGCTTCTTGATGAACCGGCTCAGCAGGATGGCGACGAACAGAGCGACCGGAATTTCGGCCATGGAGAAGACGGCGAACATCAGCGTGCGGCGCACGGACGGCCAGAAGACCGGGTCCGCGGTCAGCAGGGTGCGGAAATTGTCCAGACCGATGAAGGTAGATTCGCCGATGCCGTTCCAGTCGAGCAGACCGCTGTACATGGAGACGACAATCGGAACGAAGACGAGGCTGACATAAAGAAGCAGGCACGGCAGCACGAAGGCGGCGATGGTCCATTTGGAGACTCGCAGTACATGCACGGGCTTCAGCCTCCTTTCTTAAGCTAAAATGGTTTTGCCTTGATTATGAATCGGAACCGTCCTATGTACCGTAAGCGGCCAAGGGACGGTTCCGACCGAATGCTTCATAAGCTCATGCTTGCAGCTGTTATTTCTTATTGGCCTCGTACGCCGTTTGATGCTCTTTGCCGACATCTGCGCTGTTTTTCTTCTGAACGAACAGGTTCTGAATGCTGGTCAGATGGCCTTGGGCCGTACCCGGATTCATCGTGTTGTCGAACGCCAGGTCGCCGCCCTTGACTTGCTTGAACAGTCCCAATACTTCCATCGCCATCTCGGAGTATCCGGCTGCCTTGAAGTCGCCTTCGACCTTTTGAGCGATACCGACCGCGCCTTTCACGGCGAAAGCTTCCTTAGGGAAGTTCAGCATGAAGTAATTGAGGAAATCCTTCGTTTCCTTCAAATGCTTGCTGTTCGCAGAGACGGCGAAGGCGCTGCCAGGCGCCAGCATGAATTCATCGGGGTTCCCCTTGCCGTTCACGGTAGGGAACTTGAATACGCCGACTTTGCCGTTGACGGAGGATGTTTCGATCCCGCCGGTTGCCCAGCTGCCCATATAGTACATGGCGGCTTTGCCGGTTTTGAACAAGTTTTCTCCGGCGTTATAGTCGAAGGAGGTTGCGCCTTCCTGGAACGCTCCGGCCTGGATCAGGTTCTGGAAGCTGTCGACGGCTTCGGTGAAGGCTGGGTCCAGGAATGTTTTCTTGCCGTCCGCGACATCCTTCAGGAAGCCGGGTCCGCCGTTGGTGCGGAGCAGCACGTTCATGAACAGGAAGGAGCCCGTCCAGGAATCCTTTTCCCCAATCGCCATCGGCTGGATGCCTTTCGCCTTCAGCTTCTTGACAACCTCGACCATTTCCTCGAACGTCTTCGGCACTTCAACGCCCGCCTGCTGGAACAGCTCCTTGTTATAATACACGACCCCGATGTTGTTGCCGTCGGGCAGCGCGTAGATGTTGTTGTTGAACGTATACCAGTCCAGAATGCCGCTTTGGAACGTATCCTTCAGCCCGTTTTGCGCGACCATATCGTTTAGGGGGGCGAATAGTCCGGCGTCCACAAAAGGCTTCATTTGCGCTGCGGGATTGACGATCGTAATATCCGGCACTTCCTTGGAGGCGGCCTGCGTCTTGAGCTTGAGCTTCTGCTGGTCGGTGTTCAGCGAGTCGAGCTCGATCTTGATGTTCGGGTTTTTCGCCTGGTAGTCGGCGACGATTTTTTTCAGCATGCCGTTCTTCGGATCGGTCGGATCGGGATAAATATTCTGGAACGTAATGGTGATGGTTTCGGCTTTCTTCTCCTGCGTTCCGCCGGCCGCCGGAGTCGTGCCCGCTGCCGGAGCCGGGCTCTCGCCCCCGCCGCTTCCGCCCGTGCCGCATGCGGTCAGGCCGACCGCGAGTGTGCTTGCGAGAACCGCCTGCAATGCCGTTTTCTTCTTCATTTCGTTATCCCCCTTAAGGTGTGAGTTTGTCATTGGATGCTCTCATTATCACTTTTTCTGGCAGCCCTTACAATGTGTGAACTATAGGAAAGAGGTGGGGTTTTTAAAGGAGGATGGGGGACGGGCGGACCGTAACCGCAAGAAAAAGGATGATTAGTTTTCCTAATCTTGATACAGTGTTTACATAATAAAAACGTAAAGCGGGGCTTGATGATGATGAGGCAACCGAGCAATCCGGGGCAACCTGTTCCTGTTCAATTGAGCTTTGACGATAAATGGGCGATCGTCATCGCCTGCGACGCGAGCTATGACGGACAGTTCGTCACCGCCGTGAAGACGACCGGCATCTACTGCCGGCCCTCCTGCAGATCGCGGAAGCCCAAGAAGGTTAATGTGGCATTTATGGAGACGAACGAACAGGCCGAACAAGCCGGTTATCGCGCCTGCAAGCGATGCCAGCCGGAGGTGGAGCGGGCGCCGCAGGAGGAGCTGGCCTCCCGGATCATCGGGTTTTTGACGGAGCATCATAAGCGGAAGCTGGCGCTGCAGGATTTGGCCGACTATATCGGGATGAGCGCTTATTATTTGGAGAGGCAATTCAAGCAGACGACCTCGCTGACGCCGCGGGCTTATCTGGAGAAGCTGCGGATCGGCAAAGCCTGCGCGCTGCTGGCAGATACGGAGCTGACGCATCTGGAGATTTGCTATGAAGTCGGCTTCCGCAGCCCCTCGAGCTTCTACAAGGCGTTCAGCCGCCATATGCTGTGCGCGCCAGGCGAGTACCGGGAACGTCGAAGGCGGCTTGGGCCGGAAAGGAGTGCGGAGAACGGATGAGTCTCTTTACAATATCGGACGGCGAATCCCGGGTAAATATCGTCCCGCCGCAGCCGTTCAACTACGAGGAATGTCTGGTGTTTCTCAGCCGTTCTGCGCAGGAGGTGCTGCATCAGGTAAAGGACGTGTATGTGTACAAGCTGATGAGTCCGCCTCCGCCGCATCGGGTGGAGCCTGTGCTGCTGCGCATAGGCTGGGAGCCGGCGGAGGCTGTGATTCGCATCGAATTTCCGCTCGGAGTCCCGTCCCGTACCGTTCGGGAGGAGGCCGGGCGGCATGTGTGCGACTGGTTCGACCTCGGCACGCCGCTGGCCGGCTTCGACGACCTGCTGCGCAGCGATCCGGTGTTGAGCCGGCTCCCTTCTTCATACAGAGGCTTGCGGATTATCGGCTTTCCCGATCTGTTCGAGGCGCTTAGCTGGGCCGTGATCGGACAGCAGATCAATCTCGGCTTCGCCTACACATTAAAGCGGCGGTTTGTGGAGCGGTTCGGAGCCGAGCTGACGCATGGAGGGCAGACGTACCGGCTGCATCCGGACTGCCGGGTGATCGCAGAGCTGGAGCCGGCCGAGCTGACGGCGCTTCAGTTCACCGGGCGCAAGGCGGAATATGTGATCGGCATCGCCAGGGCGATGGCGGAGGGAGAGCTGAGCCGGGAGCGCCTGCTGCAGCAGGAGCAGGCCGAAGCGCAGCAGACGCTGCTGGCGCTGCGGGGAGTAGGGGCCTGGACGGCCGACTATGTCCGGATGAAATGCTTGCATCATACGGATGCATTTCCCATCGCGGATGTGGGGCTTCACAATGCATTGAAGGTGCTGCTTGGCTGGGAGCGCAAGCCGACGGTGGAGGAGATTCGCCGGATGGCGGAGCTCTGGAGGGGCTGGGAAGCTTACGCTACTTTTTATTTATGGAGGACGTTATATGTCTGATTATACGGCTGTTGCTGCGCTGGAGTACGCTTTCTCCCCTTGGCATGGTGGATATCGTCGGGACCGAACGCGGAGTCAGCTCGATTTTATTCCGCAGGGGGAAGGAAGCCGATACGGAAACTATTAATGAAGCTCTAACGGAAGCTGCTTCGGAAGTTTTTTCGGAAATTTTTGTGGGAGCCTCCTTCAACGTCTCTTCTAAATCTTTTTCTGCAGCGGAAACGGTGAGCGTGGGTGGAAGTTCGACTTCCGGTCAAATACTGGAGCCGGACGACAACCTGGCGTCCGTTCCCCGGGCGCTGCTCGTATGCCGCGAGGAGCTGGACGGCTATTTCCGCGGTCTGCGGCGCAGCTTTACTTTTCCTTATGTATTCGCGGGCACTCCCTTCCAGCAGTCAGTCTGGCGGGCGCTTATGGAAGTTCCGTACGGCACGACGATTTCCTATAAAGAGCTGGCCGCGGCCGTCGGACGGCCCGATGCCGTGCGCGCCGTCGGCCATGCCAACGGCAGAAATCTGCTGAGCATCGTCATTCCGTGCCACCGGATTATCGGCTCCAATGGCAGCTTGACCGGTTATGCGGGGGGGCTGCACCGCAAGGAATGGCTCCTTCGTCTGGAAAGGGACGGGGCTCCGCCTCAATCATAAGCCAGAATCGATGGCTGATCCTCCGTCCCTGCTTGTGGTGAATCGATTCGCTCCGCTTATGGGTAATAGTCTAGAAAAAACAGAGGGAGCGATTCGCATATGGAAGCGATCAAAGTAGGAATAGCCGGGACAGGCTTCTCGGCCATGGCGCATCTCGAGGCGCTGCGCCGCATTCCGGGCGTGAAGGTGTGCGGGATTGCCGCCAGCTCGCTGGAGAAGGGCGAGAAGGTGGCCAAGGAAATGAATATTCCCAAAGCTTATGCCTCCTGGGAAGAGCTGGTGCAGGACCCCGAGATTCAGGCCATCCATAACTGTACGCCGAATGTGCTTCACTACAAGATCAACCGGGCTGTGCTTGAGGCAGGCAAGCATCTGCTGAGCGAAAAGCCGCTTGCGGTGGATAGCGGGCAGTCCGCCGAGCTAATCCGTCTGGCGGCGGAGTCGGAAGCGGTCAGCGGGGTCTGCTTCAACTACCGGCATTATCCGATGGTTTCGCAGATGAAGGAGATGCTGCAGACCGGCGAGCCCGGGCGCGTGCATCATGTCATCGGCGGCTATATGCAGGATTGGCTGCTGTTCGATACCGACTACAGCTGGCGTCTGGATACGGATATGAACGGGCCTTCCCGGGCCGTGGCGGATATCGGCTCGCACTGGTGCGACACGGTGCAGCATGTGCTGAACAAGCGGATCACCCAGGTGATGGCCGACCTGCAGACGGTGCATCCGGTCCGCTATCGCCCTAAGGGCAGCGTGGAAACTTTCGCCGGCAGCGGCGGGCAGAAGGATACCGAGCCGTTCGCGGTCAGCACGGAGGACTACGGCAGCGTGCTGATCCACCTGGAGGACGGCGTGCGCGGCGTATTCACGGTATCCCAAGTAGCGGCCGGGCGCAAGAACCGGCTGAGCTTGGAGATTTCGGCGGAATTTTCTTCGATGGCCTGGGATCAGGAGAATCCGAATACGCTGTGGGTCGGCAAACGGGAGACGGCGAGCGAGGACTGGTCGACAGATCCGGCGCTTCTGCTGCCGAAATCCGCCGCGATGACGCATTATCCGGGAGGCCACCAGGAGGGCTGGCCGGACGGGCTCAAAAATTTATTTATCGATTTCTATGCCAAGGTGGAGGATCGCAGCCGCAAAAGCTCCTTCGCCACGCTGGAGGACGGTCACCGGATCGTCAAGCTGGTCGAGGCTATCCTGCGGAGCCACCGGGAGCAGAGATGGGTGCGGGTGGAGGAGTAGAATGTGAGCGTGCGCGCGGGGCGAGTCGGGGTTATCCCCTGAGCTCCGGCGCACGCACGGGAATGCGTACATCTTAAGCATATAAAAGAAACCTGCAAACCTGCAGGTTTCTTTTGCTTCCCGGAGCGGGAGCGCGCGGCGGAGGAGGTTGTTAGCGAACCGTCGCCTGCAGATGCTCTTCCAGACGATCCCAGGTTTCGGTGATTCCTTGCTGCATCCCCATATCAATGACAGTCTGGAGCGATTCCTCGGAAGCGTATTGGGCTTGGCTGATTACCTTGGTGCCGCCTTCATGAGCGGTGAAGGTCATCGTAACTTCGGTGGAAGGCATTCCTTCCGCTTCATTGCCTTCGGCATCTGAGAAATAGTCGACGTAGACGAATTTCTCCACAGGATAGATTTCCTTGTAGACCGCTTTACCCCACGATTCCATACCGTAGAAATCTCCCTGATTCTCATCCATGCACTTCATGCAATAATGCCAGACGCCTCCCGGGCGGAAATCGACGTTGCATACGGTGAGCGTCCAGCCGCGGGGACCCCACCACTGCTTCAGATGCTCGGCTTCGGTAAAAGCCTGAAATACGAGCTCCGGCGGCGCTTGGAAAACACGCTCCATCGTTAATACGGAACCATCAACAGTGAATTGCATAGCTTGTGTCATCATACATTCCTCCTAAAATTATGAATGAGAATCGGGCGGGTGGTTCTTGGCTTGAAGCTTCTGCAGATAAATATCCAGGTTGTCAAATCGTTCGTTCCACAGGTTCAGATACGGCTTGAGCCAGGCATCCAGCTCACGGAACGGCTCTCGGCGAAGCCGGTAATTCCGCCGGTTGGCGACGGCTTCCACCTCGAGCAGACCGGCCTCCAGCAAAATGCGGAGATGCTTGGAGGCTTGAGGCTGGCGAAGATCGAGGCGTTCGGCGATCTCTCCTACCGTCAGCGGCCCGCCGCGCAGCAGCTCTACGATGCTCAGGCGATGAGGCTCGGCTAAGGCGCTGAATATGTGGGTATCCATGAGGATAACGGACCTTTGACGCGACCTGGATGTCTGCCTGATGCGGGTACGGCACCCGGTATAACTGGATTAAGCATCATCTGGGGCCACCTCGTTTCTGTTGCTTGCCTTTCTGTGAATTGAATATACCATGATTGGAATATTCCCGTCAAGGAATATTTAAAAAGAAATGGATTGGAGTTAAGAGCAGAACATGCGTTTAGATCGAACCTCCCGCCGGGCGGCGGAATAAGCTAATGTACATAGGAGCTAAAAATAGGAGATGAAAAGTCGGAATATTCGGAAATAAAATCCGTCACTGCAACGAAAAGGAGGCGGCTGGCATGACCGGCTCGGAGGACATTATCCGCGAGACAAACCGTTACGGCGCTGCCAACTATGAACCTCTCCCTATCGTCATTGCCAGAGGAGAAGGGGTTTGGGTGGAGGACGCGGAGGGCAGCCGGTATTTGGATATGCTGAGCTCTTACTCCGCGCTGAACCATGGGCACCGGCATCCCCGAATCATGCGGGCGCTCCTCGAGCAGGCGGGGAAGGTGGCGCTGACCTCGCGCGCGTTTCATCACGAGCATCTGGGGCGGTTTTATGCATGGCTTCACCGGTTAACCGGCAAAAGCCGGTTTCTGCCGATGAACACGGGGGCCGAAGCGGTGGAAACGGCGATCAAGGCGGCCAGGCGATGGGCTTATCGGGTGAAGGGAATTCCGCCGGACCAAGCGGATATTATCGTCTGTGAAGGCAACTTCCACGGGCGGACGCTGGCCGCCACTTCGATGTCGACCCACGATGCGTACAAGGACGGCTTCGGTCCGTTCCTGCCCGGCTTCACGGCCGTGCCTTTCGGAGATGCCGAAGCGCTGCGCCGGGCCATTACCCCGCATACGGCCGGCTTCCTGATTGAGCCGATCCAGGGAGAGTCCGGCATTGTCATTCCGCCGGACGGCTATCTGAGCGAAGCCGCCGCCATCTGCCGGGCCCAGCGCGTGCTGCTGATAGCCGACGAAATTCAGACGGGCCTTGGCCGCACGGGCCGCATGTTTGCATGCGACTGGGAAGGCGTGACGCCGGATATGTATGTGCTCGGCAAATCGCTGGGGGGCGGCGTGCTGCCCGTCTCGGCCATAGCGGCGGATGACGACGTGATGCAGGTGTTCGATCCGGGCTCGCACGGCTCGACCTTCGGCGGCAATCCGCTGGCCTGCGCGGTCGCGGCCGAAGCGATGCAGGTGCTGGAAGAGGAAGGGCTTGCCCGGCGGGCCCTGGAGCAAGGCGGCTATTTGCTGGAGCGGCTGGAGCCGCTTCGGAAGCTTCCGTGGGTGAAGGATATCCGGGGCCGCGGCTTGTTCATCGGCGTGGAGCTGACCGGTCCTGCGCGTCCCTACTGCGAGCTGCTGATGCGCCGGGGCCTGCTGTGCAAGGAAACGCATCAGACCACGCTGCGGCTTGCGCCGCCGCTGATCATCGGACGGCAGGAGCTGGACTTCGCCGTGGAGCGTCTGCTGGACGCGCTCGCAGCCGAGCTTCCGATTACCAAGCTGGGAGGAGAACAACCATGATTCCTTATACCCCTGAACCGTTAACGGATTACAACAACCCGTCCGAGAAGCAGAAGCTGGCGCAAGCGCTGGGACTTGTCCGGTCCCGGCTGGGCCGGCATTATCCCGCCTTGATCGCCGGCCGGTCTTATGATACGAAGCGGCGGATCGTATCGCTCAATCCGGCTCGGAAGGAGGAGGTCGTCGGGGAGACGGCCAAGGCCGACCTGGCGCTTGCCGAGCAGGCAGTCGCTGCTGCGCACGCGGCCTTTCCGTCCTGGTCGCGGGTGAAGCCCGAGGTGCGGGCCGACTATTTATTCAAAGCCGCCGCCTTGATGCGCCGGAGCAAGCATGAGTTTTCCGCCTGGATCATGCTCGAGTCGGGGAAAACATGCGCAGAGGCCGACGCGGATACTGCGGAGGCGATCGATTTCATGGACTATTACGCCCGGCAGATGCTGGAGCTGACCGGCCGCGGGGCTTCGCAGCTCGTCCGTATGCCCGGCGAGCGCAATCAGCTCGTCTATCTGCCTTTGGGCGTAGGCATTATTATCCCGCCATGGAATTTTCCGCTCGCGATTCTCGTCGGGATGACGACGGCCGCTATCGTGGCGGGGAATACCGTCATCGTCAAGCCGTCGAGCCAGACGCCGGTCATCGCCCGGAGGTTTATTGAGCTGCTGGGCGAGGCGGGACTGCCGGATGATGTGGTTCAGTTCCTGCCGGGCAGCGGCGGGGAGATCGGGGATTATCTGGTCGCCCACAAGCATACGCGATTCGTGTCGTTTACCGGCTCCAAGGAGGTGGGCATTCACCTGCATGCGCTCTCCGCCCAGGTTCAGCCGGGCCAGCTGTGGTTGAAGCGATTCGTAGGCGAGATGGGCGGCAAGGATGCGATCATCGTGGACCGGGACGCCGACCTGTCGGCCGCCTCCGCCGGTATCGTGGCCTCGGCCTTCGGTTATGCGGGGCAAAAATGCTCGGCCTGCTCCCGCGCGATCGTGCATCGGGAAGTATACGCCGAGGTGCTGGAGCGCTGCCGGGAGCTGACAGAGGCGCTGAAGCTGGGAGATCCGCTTGATCTTGCCACCGATTTGGGACCGGTAATCGACAGCTCCGCCTTCGCCCGGATCGTATCCTATGTCCGCCTCGGCCAGCAGGAGGGCAGGCTGGTGAGCGGAGGTCAATATGACGATTCCGCGGGGTATTACATCGCCCCGGCGATCTTCGCGGATGTGGCTCCCGACGCCCGGCTTATGCAGGAAGAAATATTCGGTCCGGTGCTGGCTTTCGCCCCGGCCTCTTCGATGGAGGAGGCGCTTTCCATGGCCAATTTGTCCGAATACGGGCTGACCGGGGCCATCTATACGAACAACCGGAGCTGGATCGAACGGGCCAGGGAAGACTTTCATGTCGGCAATCTGTATATCAACCGCAAATGTACGGGGGCTACGGTAGGCGTGCATCCGTTCGGAGGCTTTCAGATGTCGGGGACGGATTCGAAGGCGGGAGGACCCGACTACCTGCTGCTGTTTACGCAGCCGAAGCTCATCTCGGAGAAGCTGTAGATATCTCTCTGACAGCTGGCCGGGAAGCGATGCGCATGGAGAGGAGGAGCGCGTATGGGGATGGACGGCTGGTATCGCAGAGCAGTACTTAGGGCGGCGGATCGGGAGCCGGTGCGCAGACTGCTGGAGAGCCGGGGAATGGGCTGGGGAGTCGAGCGCTTCGTCGCCGGGCATACGCTGCAGGAGGCGTTGGAGCAGGTCCGCCGCCTACAGGACCAGGGCCTGCTCGTTACGCTGGATCTGCTCGGGGAAAGTGTGCGCGAACGGGCGCAGGCGGAAGAGGTGTGCCGCGCCATCTTGCATATGCAAGATGAGATTCGCAGGCTGGGGCTGCAGGCGCATGTATCGCTGAAGCTGTCGCAGCTGGGCCTGCTGATCGATGAGGCTGTATGCGCCGAGCAGATGGAGCAGATTGCCGGTCGGGCAGCGGCTCTCGGTCAATTTGTCCGCATCGATATGGAGGACTCTTCCTTGACGGCCCCTACGCTGGAGCTGTTCGAGCATCTGCTGTCCAGGCACGGGAGCGGCCATATCGGAGTTGTCATCCAATCGTATTTGCGGCGATCCTATAACGATGTTGACCGTCTGACGAAGCTGGGCGCCAACCTGCGCATTGTCAAGGGCGCGTACCGGGAGCCGCCGGCTATCGCCTATCCGGATAAACGGGATGTGGACGCCGCTTATTTGCGGCTTGTGCAGCTTTGCCTCGACCGGGGAACTTATGTAGCGGCCGCTACGCATGACAGCCGTCTGATCCGGGAGATCATCCGCCGTATTCACAGCAGCGGAATTACGCCGGACCGCTTCGAATTCCAGATGCTGTACGGCATAGCGGGTGCGCTTCAGCGGCAGCTGGCCGGCGAAGGCTACCGGGTCCGTATATATACGCCTTACGGGGAGCAGTGGTATCCGTATTTCTCCCGCCGCATCGCGGAACGTCCGGCTAATCTGTGGTTTGTCCTCAAAAACCTGCTGCGTCCTTAAAAGTCCAATAGAAGTCCGGTGACCAAGAGGCCGGAGAGTTGACGGGGAATCTGAACAGCGACTGGAAGCTCCGGTCGGCCGCAGGCCTGCGCGTCGTTGATGGACGTCTAAAGCCGGGACTTTTTGGATGCCGCATGCGGCGGCTCAGGAGAACACCAAGCAAAGGAGGCTGAACCTATGAATCCGCAGCTGAACCGTCATATCTCCGTGTTGGGCGTGCCGATGGACCTGGGCGCCGACCGCCGCGGTGTGGATATGGGCCCAAGCGCGATCCGCTGCGCGGGCCTTGAGCAGAGGCTGGAGGCGCTCGGCTATCAGGTGGCCGATGAAGGGGACCTGCTGGTCAGACGGGCGAAGCTCCATCCGGCTGTACCGGATTCGAACCTGAAGTATTTATACGAAATTGTCCGCGTGAATGAAGAGCTGTGCGAACGCGTAGCCGGCATCATTTCCTCCGGCCGCTTCCCGCTCGTCATCGGAGGCGATCACAGCATCGCGATCGGAACGTTGGCGGGGGTCGGACTTCATTACCGCAGGCTGGGCGTTATCTGGTATGACACGCATGGCGATGCCAATACGGCGGAAACGTCGCCTTCCGGCAATATTCACGGAATGCCGCTGGCGTCGGCGCTAGGCCATGGGCATCCGCAGCTGATCTCGCTCGGGAGCGGTCAGACCTCCCTCCGTCCGCAGAATGTGGTCATCGTAGGGGCGCGATCTCTAGACCCGGGGGAGAAGCTGTTTCTCAAGGAGCAGGGCATCCGCGTTTATACGATGCGGGACATCGACCGCCTGGGGATGGCGGAGGTCATGGAGCAAGCGCTCGCCCAGGCCGCTCACGGCACGGATGGCGTTCATCTGAGCGTGGACCTCGACGCGCTGGACCCTTCGTTCGCTCCCGGGGTGGGCACGCCGGTGCCGGGAGGGATCAGCTACCGGGAAAGCCGGCTCGCAATGGAGCTGCTTTCGGATGCGGGAGTCGTGGTCAGCGCAGAGTTTGTCGAAGTAAATCCGACGCTGGATGTACGCAATTCGACGGCCAAGGTCGCCGTCGACCTGATAGGCTCCTTGTTCGGGGAGCGCATCTGCTGAACTGGGCAGATTGAAGGGCGGGAGAGCGCTTGCTGCTTCCCTGTCCGTATGCGGTGCGCGCTCTTTGCGGCGGATGCAGCCGAATCAGACGAGGGATAGCTTCGAACTTCGAAAACCCGGGTTTACTCGGGGAGCCGCTACACACCGGATCGGGGTCGAGACGGGCGTCCCTATAAATGCCAGGAGCGGCGTGTATAAGAGGGGTGTTAAACTGGTATATCATTCCAGTATGATGGGTAACCTATGTACTGAAAATTCAGTTTTGAAACGTGGAGGTTTGCATGAAGGACCATCTCATTATTTTGTTTAGAAGTTTTTCGGCGTTCATAATCCTAATGATAATTGCGAGAGCATTAGGAAAGCAGACCCTTTCAAACATGAACTTTCACGAATTCGTTACCGCGGTCATTTTGGGAGCTATAGCGGCCAACTTTGCATTTAATGAAAAAATAGAAGTTGCCCACCTATTAATAGCCCTGTCTGTCTTTACAATTACTTCTTTTATTTTATCCAAGCTTTTTTTGAAATTCAGAAAATTTAAAATGTGGACAGAAGGAACACCCACCGTTCTCATAGAAGGAGGGTTAATTCTGGAAGATAATATGAAGAAAAATAATATGACATTGGATTCTTTGAACGAACAGCTTCGCCAGAAAGAGATTTTCAATATAGAGGATGTGGAGTACGCTCTTCTTGAGATTAACGGCAAACTATCTGTTCAAAAGAAAAAGGAGCTACAGGCAGTAACTTTAAAGGACCTACAGTTGAAGGCTGGTAGAGACGAAAAATACCCAATTGAGCTTGTGATCGACGGACAACTTTTGAAGGACACTTTAAACTCTAACCATATCCCCGAATCCTGGATTCTGTCCCAACTGAAGGCTCGCGGCAAAAAGTTAGAGGACGTATTCTACGCCGTAAAAGGCAGCAACGGTCAACTTTATGTGGATGAGTATAAGGATGATATTAAACATCCCATTGATGTGGAATGACGGGAAGACCCTGTAGATGCTGCGGGAGCCGGGTAAGTCCGCCGAAGCGATCTCCTACCTGTGGATCTACCGAACCGGGCGCAGCCTATTGCGGTTTTCCACGACTAGCAGAAGAACCGGGGCGACGAGATCCGCGGAGCTTTTGTCGGGATTTACGAGCTACCTGAACGTGGAGGGCTACTCCGGCCATTACTAGGTCACCAGGGTAAAACTCTGTCCGAAGTTGCCCATGATTTTGTACGGCGGCGGTGCCGCTCGCTCGGGGAGCTTGAATAGCTTACTCGCAAGCGATACCAATCTATTCGTAATATGTTACAGGCTTAGGGCGTCCGACATGAAAGTTGCCAGCTTGTCCATCTGATTCAAAGTGCTTTAATCGACTCACCAAGCTCGCTCGTTAGCAGCGTTCTTACAGCGATGCTTCTTTAAGTCACGTTCAACCACAAATAATTGATTAAAGGGCAATGTACGCATTTCAACAATAGGCATATGATGGAGTATTTAGAGTGGAGGTAATAAAAATGATGCATGCTGTGCCTCAAGCATTCATGAATCCAACGTATCCCTATTACTCTTGGCAACTATATCAGCCTTATCGTTCACACCTATATCCTCAGTATGGAATGACTTATCCACCGGTGTATCCGCCCTACTATGTCCATGAGCGGTTCAGTTCCTGGCACGGGAAGGAAATTAAGGACTATGGAAAAGAACCCTTTGTAGTCAACATCGAGCAAGTAACGAAACAAAACAACACGTACCGTACTGCTATATGGACGGGTGAGCATTTCCAAGTAACGGTGATGAGTATCCCTGTAGGAAGCGATATAGGGTTAGAGGTCCATCCGAATACAGATCAATTTATTAAAATTGAAGAGGGACAGGGCCTTGTCCAAATGGGCAACTCCAGAGACAGGCTTGATTTTGAGACTAAAGCCCAAGAGGGCTACGCTATTATGATTCCTGCGGGAAAGTGGCACAATGTGACCAACACTGGAAATACGCCGTTAAAAGTATACGTCATTTATGCCCCGCCACAACACCCCTTTGGCACAGTTCATCTGACAAAGGCTGATGCTATGGAATCCCATTAGCAGTAATAATATTCGTATTGGATTATTTAAATTGGCTGCAGAGAGGAATCGGCTGCCGTTTACTGGCTGCCGGTTCTTCTTTTTATATGTATTAGTTCTGACCGCTTCCTTGTGGACAAGAGGGAATGCAAGCGGTCATCCCATGATTCGCAGAATAGGATTCAGAGTGCAGGAACGGGAAGGAACAATGAGCCTTTCTTGTGAACCATTCGCAAATTGTTACTGGCTGCTGCAAGATGACGTGATCATTTGAACGGTATTTCCATAAGAAGAAGACCGGTTTAGGCTTACAGCCTACTCGGTCCTCTTAGTGTTCGGTTCAAAGGGAGACTTGTCTGAAGATATGTTTCTATGCCTTCCATGGTCCATTTACCCGTTCAGCATGGCTGCCTGTCGCTTGTAATGATCCTCCACTACCATGCAGGCCATGGCTTCAATGACCGGTACGACGCGGGGGCAGATGCAAGGGTCATGTCTGCCTATCGTTGCGATCTCCCGTTCGTTGCCGTTCTCGTCGACGGTTGTTTGCGGTACGGAGATGGATGAGGTCGGCTTGACGACAACTCGGAATAGGATATCTGCTCCTGTGCTGATCCCCCCGATGATTCCTCCGGCATGATTCGTCCGAAATCCCTTTGCGTCCATCTGATCGTTATGTTCGCTTCCTAGCATCGTCGCCGCTTGAAAACCCGCACCGAATTCGATGCCCTTGATCGCGCCGACAGACAGCATGGCCTTGGCCAGCTCTGCGTCCAGCTTGTCAAACACAGGCTCCCCAAGCCCCGCTGCTATGCCGCTGATCCGGCATTCCACGATTCCTCCGCAGCTGTCGCCCTTGGCAGCTAATTGTTCAATCCGCTCGGTCATGCGTTCCGCCGCCACGGGATCACATGCCCGCACAGGGTTGCGCTCGACAGCATCGGGGTCGAATGTCTCGCAGCGGATGCCGCCGATCTCGGTCGTGTAGGCCTGTACTGTGACGTTCCGCCGTTCCAGCAGCTTGCGCGCCACGGCTCCAGCTGCTACTCGTGCGGCCGTCTCCCTTCCCGAAGCCCTGCCGCTTCCGCGATAGTCACGCAGCCCATACTTCTTCTCATAGGAGAGATCGGCATGCCCGGGGCGGTACATAAATTTGATGTCATCGTACGCCGAAGGACGCATATCGGTGTTGTTCAGCATGATGCATAGCGGCGTACCGGTCGTTCGGCCCTCGAAGATGCCTGACATGATGCGGATTTTATCATATTCCTTACGAGGCGTGGTGACGGAAGATTGCCCCGGCCTTCTGCGGTCCATCTGAATTTGGATGTATGCCTCGTTAAGCTCGACACCCGGCGTGACTCCTTCCACGATGACGCCTACCGCTTCTCCGTGCGATTCCCCAAACGTGGTCATTTTCAACCGTTCTCCGAACGTGCTTCCTGACATGTGCCTTCACCCTTACTCCCTAAGTTTTCTTCTCCTTTAGTTTAAAGGTATTTCTGAAATAAATGAAATAGTGATTTTTAATCTTTGTCATAGAGAGTATTGATGGCAATGCCGAGGTAGTTTTAGGGATGCTGCCAAACTGACGTGTTTACATAGCCTACGTCGTAACCAGACCCCTTTTCGAGGGAACATTTTTTTGGGGGAGGATACGCATGGACATCATCAAGAAACAGCATGACGTTGATGCACATCGGGGTGCCGGTGCTTTGCGAGCATGAAAATGGCACTTGCCTCTTTTCTTCAGATTAGGTATATCACCGGCGCGTTTTCTATGAAACTCAATATGATATAGAAAGGAGGTGAGAAGCAGCTATGAGTATTCAGTTCAGCAATTTGATTCAAAACGGCGACTTTGAAACAGGGGTATTAACTCCATGGCTAGGTGAAAATGCAGCGGTAAGCAGCTTTTCAGCCAAGAAAACCAATTTCTATAGCGCATTGCTTGCGGGCGGAGCGCTCTCGTCGAGTATTTCCCAGTATATTTTTGTTGTGCCTAACGAGAGCTACGCACTGTCCGCTTCTATTACAAAGCTTTCTAGCTTACCGAACGCTCAAGTTAACATTTACTTGTTTTACTTTGATGGAAGTCTCAATTATCTTTCCACAGGTATCTCCACTTCTCTAAGCGCAGGTTCGCTGCCTAACGGGGCTAACGGCACATGGCAGGACATTTTCGTACTGACAACCCCTGTTCCTAGTAATGCGGTGTATGCGCAGATGATTATTCAAAAGGTGGCGCAAGCCGGTACTGCCGACTTGGCTATCGATGAAGTTGTTCTGCTGCGAGCCAGCTCTGACATGGGCGCTATTGGGCCTACGGGTCCTGCGGGACCTACAGGTGCAACAGGAGCAACAGGAGCAACTGGCGCAACGGGGGCAACTGGCGCTGGAGCAACGGGAGCAACAGGAGCAACAGGAGCAACGGGAGCAACGGGAGCAACAGGAGCGACAGGAGCAACTGGCGCTGGAGCAACAGGTGAAACAGGAGCAACAGGTGCAACTGGCGCAACCGGGGCGACTGGAGCGACAGGAGCAACTGGCGCTGGGGCAACAGGTGAAACAGGAGCAACAGGTGCAACTGGCGCAACAGGAGCGACGGGAGCAACTGGCGCAACCGGGGCGACTGGAGCGACAGGAGCAACTGGTGAAGCAGGAGCAACCGGCGCAACAGGAGCGACAGGCGAAGCGGGAGCAACCGGCGCAACAGGGGCGACAGGCGAAGCGGGAGCAACTGGCGCAACCGGGGCGACTGGAGCGACAGGAGCGACAGGAGC
>NZ_FMYY01000051.1 GCF_900101595.1 Paenibacillus sp. cl123 | reverse complement strand
ACGGTGATTCCCGCATCGGCCGATATTGTGCCAAATGCCCGTTTGGCGATCTCAATAGTGATGCTGCCTGTGTTCAAATGCGTCGGGTCCGATACGGATACTTCGATATCTTCTCCTGTGTTTTCTTTGGTCATGACAGCCGCCTTGGAATCACTGGTAATGATGCCTGCCGTATAGCCGCCGTTCCAAAAATTAGCGCCTGTGATGTTCAAGTCCGTTTCCTTCACCGCATGAACATTGATGGTATTCTCGAGTATGGCGATATTGGGATTTGCCGCATAGCCGCTCACCTGCGCGCTTGTTTTGCCAGGCAGCAGCACATAGGCATAGCGGCCATTGGTCGGATTGGAACCATGATCCAGCCATAGATTCATGTAGTTGTGAGTGATTGGGGCAGTAGGCGTTCTCGGCCTCGTGTCGATCTGACTCCAGCTGCCTGTCCGCGCTTCGCGAATGCCTTCAACCGTGGCAGAGCCCGGGAAATAATAGCCGATATCCGAACCGGGTACGTTTCCTGCCAGATGAGCCCAATTCACGTCTGTCATCGTCTCCGACCAACCGAGCGCAGTGGACTTGGCCGTGCCGTTGACAGTCAGGGCGTTATCCCCGCTGCTGGTGAGCTTCCTGTTCTCCACAATAGTTTCAACGGGAATGCCGTCGGTGCTGTCAATATCCGAACCCAGGGCCACAATTTCATCGTCAAACATGAACCATGATTTTCTTGCTTTCAAGTCTGTATCGGGCGTATGAAGATACATGCCGCTTACCCCATACGTATTCAGAAGATCGGTCCCGCCTACCCAGCCTTTGTCGCTAATTTTACGGGGCAAAACGGTGTTGTTATGGAGCACCGTCGTACCCGGCAGCCTGAAGCTGTTTACCGTAGGCCAGAACCCGTCGCTGAACTGAGAAAGGTCGTTGTTATACAGGAAATTCATGCCGTCGGAAGTGTGCCAGCCTCTGATGTTTTCGCCGTTGCCTCTTTCATAGTTGTAGATTCGGGTAGAAAACATGCTGATGCCAAATCCGAACCCCGGTCTCAGATGGACAGCCCGGTCCATGTTGGGGTACTGCTTATGTTTGACCAGTTCTCCCCGGGAGATGATGCCGGAATTATTCAAGATGGCATTGGCCACTACGATCAAGTCTATAGGAGCGTCCGTTACAAAATTATTATAGGTATCCGTTTGAAGCCAATGTTTGACCATGCTTCTGTAGGCCATAGCATCCGCCGACGGGGCAACCTGGGACAGGCGGATAATGGCCCTGATTACCGCATGGCCTCCGATATGATCATCCGAATAATACCTGGAAATATTTCTCCCTCTGACCATGTCCATCATGGCGCCTTTATACATTAGCGGTTCGAAAGCCTCATACACCCATTCATACACATTTTTACGATCCGGGTCCGTTACCTCGTAAGTGGACCCGCCTAACAGATACATCAGTTTGGCAATGTCGGAAAGAAGCGACGATCCATAGCCGCCATTGTAAGGGAATTTGCCATGCTGGATAAAGGAACCGTCCTTATAAAAACCGTCCCCGGTCGTTACGTAATTAAATACGGCGCTTAGTCCGTCCCTGCTGGCGCTTACTTGGGCGCCATCCTTGATAATAATGCCCCTCACTCCGACAACGGAAGCTTTCCAAACTCGATTGGCTCCTGTCATGCTGACTTTAGGAGTGAATTTATTTACCGCCGCCATATAGTCGGTTCTTTGGGCCGAGCTCAGATTGTTATAGAGCAAGACGGTAATATCGTTAAGCGCCATCGGTATGCCGATTTCCCAGTCCCACCAATACAGGGTGTCTTCGGTTTTGTTCTCGTTATAGCGGTTGGCGTACAGCCAGTCCAATGCGCCGATGGTATCATTCAATAAAGCGCTGTTGTTCTGAAGCGGGGAGCCGTGGGTGCTGTAGGCCAGCGCCATGGACTTCACCCGGCCATAGCTGGCGGTAAGCGCCTTGGAGTCCGTAGGGCCGGACAGATCGCTCCACAGGTATGTCCGGCCTGAAGACTTATCCATACTGTCCCAATTGGTCTGGGCAGCAGCCGTAATTCGGCTGATTGCCGCAGCGATATTCGGGTCGGACGCATTATAGCTCGTTCCGCCGGTCAGCATCACCTTCCACTTGCTCCTTAAGGTATCGAACTCATCCGCTGCTGAAGCTTGGTTCACAAACAATGAGTTGACCGACATAAGCAGCAGGAGCATCACTGTCATCATGATCCCGAGACGCTTGGCGTTTTTTGACACTTTATATTCCTCCTTGACTAGTGAGATTTCGAAGGCTTGTTTGCCTCACTGTACTTCTAACCTTCTCACTGAGGGATCAGCTTGATATAATCATTCGCCAGCGTATAGCCCGTACTGTTAGCATGCTTGCCGGTCACAATGAACCTAAAGACCTTAGTTCCGGGAGAGTTAAACGTGTAAGTTCCAAAATCCAATTCAGCATGCTCAATGCTTGAAGAATATTGGTCCTGCTCGG
>NZ_FMYY01000027.1 GCF_900101595.1 Paenibacillus sp. cl123 | reverse complement strand
CACTGGAGCAGCCGAAGGACTACATTCCATAAGGGCAACGACCCCGTAAAGGAGCAAGAATCGGCATCCACCCCTTGAGAGGTAGAACGAAGGAATGTGAGGGCATAGACCCAGCGTGACATGGGAGGGTAAACCCCGAGGGTGAATGTGGATATCCAACTGTGCGATCATACCGAATCATCCACAGTTTTGGAATCTGACATCCTAAGCTCTATTCCCGCCTACGCTCTGACTCCAGTCAGTTGCATAGGCTACATTCTCCGCTATTACCGCTCAAGCTGTCAAAGTTGAAATATTGAGAATACGTGAGAAAACAGAAGAAAACATTACTTTATAGTGGGAGGCAGTAACAAATGAAGATTTTAGTTGCTGGAGCAAGTGGCGTCATCGGGAGGGCACTCATTCCGTTGCTAGTACAAAAGGGACATGAAGTGATTGGGTTAATACGCAACCCGGAGCATGCAGAAAGTTTAAAGAAAGCTGGAGCTTCATTTGTCCAAGCGGATGTATATGATCGCAAGAATTTGTTCAGAGTACTTGCCGAAACTTCCCCAGAGGTGGTCATTCACCAACTGACTTCGCTGCAGGCTATGGATCCATCCGCCAATGCAAGAATTCGAGAGGAAGGAACGAGAAACCTAGTGGATGCTTCGCTTACCGCCGGCGTTCGCCGGATGATCGCGCAAAGCATCACAATGACCTATGCGCCCGGAGAAGGGCCGGCAACGGAGGATTGTCCACTAGACTTTGAGGCTCCGGAACCGCAGCTCACAAGCGTGAACGGCGTTCATGCACTGGAAACCACTGCTGCGGAAATGCCCGAGCATGTCATTCTTAGATATGGCGTGCTGTACGGTGAAGGGACCTGGTACGGTTCGAACGGATTGTTCGCAGAGCAAGCTCGGCTTGGGAACTTGCCTGCTACTGACGGCGTCGCTTCTTTTGTTCATACAGAAGACGCCGCAGCTGCAGCTGTTTTGGCACTGGAATGGCCCACTGGAACCTATAACATTGTTGATAGCGATCCAGCAGCGGGTACCGAATGGGTGCCTGTCTTTGCGAAAGCCCTTAACGCTCCTGAACCTAAGACAATTCCAGGAAGAGCGAGAGGAGATCGTGGAGCGCTTAATGCCAAGGCACTTCGGCATGGCTGGAGTCCGCGGTTTGCTTCATGGCGTGAAGGTTTTCCTCAGACGCTCCATTAAGCGGCAGCTGTAGAATAACAAGTGAATCTGTTCAAGAAAGCGGAGATTTTGCATCTCTGCTTTTCCATGTTAAATTATACCAACTGACAGAAGAAACAATAATTATCGGAAGTATAGCCCCCTTTAAGCTCCTCCTGATCGAATTCGATTCTCATTTTAAATCAAAGGATAATGCAGCAAAACAATATCGATATTTGATGTTGTAAGAAAAATAGAAAAGGGGAATTAGAAGAATGCTGGAGTATGGGCGGGCTCCACAAGGTTTGATTGACCTTGAGAAGCAAACAGTGGATACAAGTATTGCATTTGCAGTTCTTGTATGATTGGGAAACCTCCGAGAGCGTATTGAACACATAGCACAAAATGGGTATAATAAGATTAAAATACAGCTATGTGAGGGGTGAGCAGATTGTTAATCAAACCATCGGCCAGTATTAGGCAAAACTATAATGAAATTGCTGATTTATGCAAAGCTTCCGGGGAGCCGGTTTATTTGACCAAAAACGGTGAAGGAGACCTTGTAGTGATGGACATTGAAGCATTCTCCCGTCGCGAGAAGATGTTGAAGCTTCGTGAAGAACTGCTGGCTGTTCAAGAGGATCGCTTGGCGGGACGTACAGGCGTGACGCCGGACGACCTGGATATGTACTTGGATAGAATTATCGATGAGGTAGAACATGGTAAAAACACCTCAATATAAGGTGATTGTATCCGACCGGGCTCGCCAAATGCTCGCAAGTCACGTGCGTTTTCTTGCCGAGAAGAGTCCTGAAGCAGCGCGCAATACGAAAAATGAATTGCTCCAAGCAATACGTTCATTGGCACTGATGCCGGGACGCTATCCTTTTCTGGATGAGGAGTTTATACCCCCAAATAAGTATCACAAGATGTTTGTGGAGAAGTGGTACCTCATCTTGTATCAGATACAAGATGAGATGGTTTATGTGGATCACATTGTAGATTGCAGACAAGATTATCGCTGGTTTGTACGTTAAGTACCCATAGATCGGAAGAAGGCGCTGAGCGAATCGGCGTCTTTTTTGCCTTTTTAGGGAAGCCTCTTTTTCGGTTTTTCCATTTCATTAACCCTAAGCAGCCACCACTGCAACTCGCGGCCGATGAGATGAGGGTTTTCCTCCGCCAGATGGTGGAAGCCTTTCCCGATATCGCAAAGGGTGAGATGCTGCAGATGCTTCCGGCACCAGTTCAGCTGCGGCTCACGAACGGTACAACCTGGCGTTGCGTAGAACAGCAGTTTCGGTATAGGAGAATACGTAAACCAAGTATTGCGAGCATTCACCGCTTTGACCACTTCGGACGGACGTCCTTCAATCGGGATTTGGTTGGGGAATACCCACATCGGCTTTCGGGCTTCCGGATTGCGGAACGGCTCCCGGTAATGTTCATGCTCTTCCGGCGAAATCGGCCGGTTGATGATCGTTTGCGTCATACCTTCAATTAATACGCTGTTGTCCCTCATGAACGGCCAGCCTTTCTCCGGATCGCGCAGCGTTTGGAACAAGGATTGAGCTTCCGGCGGAGAGAAATCCGACCAGGCAGGATTAGGATACAACGCCTGCGGTTCGAGCATGGCTACCGCCTTTATTTTATCGGGATGTTTCATTGCATATTGCAAGCCGATGGCCGCTCCCCAGTCATGTCCGACAAGTGTGATGTTTTCCAGCTCCAGCTGCTCCAAGAATCGGGTCACATAATCAACATGCTCCAGGAACGTGTAGCCGATGTTGGGTTTGTCAGAACGGCCCATCCCGATCAAATCAACGGCAATGCAACGATTGTTGGCTTGCGCGTAGGGAATGATGTTGCGGAACGTATACGACCAGGTCGGGTTGCCGTGGAGGAAGACGATGGGGTTGCCTGCGCCTTGGTCAATGTAGTGCAGTTGATGGCCGTTTGCTTTCATGTAGCGCGACTCGAACGGATATTCCTTGCCAATCGGCAATGTTTCAAAATGGGACATACGAGGAACAGCTCCTTCGTTTGTGGGTAGTTGATAGTCAGAGTTTATCATCCAACCCCGGACAGCTCATTGTAAAAATGCGACAACCTCGGCTGACATTAAAATAAGCCCTCCCTATGAACCTAGGGAAGGCTTGAGCTTTAGTAGTACAGATGGTGATTGGTTCCGGAGTTGGCTTCGCTTTCGTTGAAGGATTTTTTTAATTCCGGCTGGACTTCGCTGCAGAAGAACAGCTCGGGGCTGCAGCCCGCAAACGCTTTGAAGTCTTTGGCAAAATGGGCGTGGTCCGTATATCCGCATGCCTGGACAATGTCCAGATAATCATAACCGGCATGACGAAGCTGAATCGTATGCTGAAATCGAACGATACCCGCGAATTGCTTGGGAGACGCGCCGATTAAGGCGTTAAACTTTCGTTCCAGGGTACGCTTGCTCACATAGCATTGCGCAGCAAGCCGCTCGATCGACAGGGATCCCTGGCTTCTTGTGATCTGTTTTACCGCCATTAATACCAGATGATCTTTTTCTTTGTTGCGTAAGGCCGCTATTAGAAATTGCTGTACAATGCCGACCCGTTCTGCCGCGCCAGACGCATAGATCAGCCTTTCTTCCAACTCCCGGACGCTCTGACCGGGAAAGACAAGCTCCAAGGGAACATCCGCATTTTGAAATTCATGAAGAGGGTACTTGGTAAAATGGGACAAGCCGCCCGGCTTGAAGGGAATAATAATGGTTCCAATGGCGCCTGTGCCGACATATTCCTGTACGGTTTCATGCAAGCCGGTTATGCCGCTTGAACCCATTGAAACCTCAGCGTTGTTCCCCAGCTTTTTCATAGGATGACCGTATTGAATGCCGATAACCGTCCTGGAGGTAGGCAGCACCTTAACCGGGTTCCTATTGGCAAAGTTAGTCGGATTCATATCTTCTTGAACCCAAATGCCATCCAAGTACGGAAACAACATAGGCGAGGGAGGGAATTGGCGGATGTACATCGGGAGCTCCTTTTGCGATGGATTGCTTCCATTAGACGGTTCATCATCGTTTACCAACATTATACCTGAATTCAGGCGATTGAAGCCAAAGGGAGAATGATTAAAGCTCTTGCATAAAATGGATTTATGCAGGGGATTTTAAATCAATTCCAGTACTAAGGAGTTGAAGCAGTTAATGACCCAATCTAGAGACGACTATGGGGGATTAGGCATTATCCAGTGTGTTTGATGCCGCAGTCGACTTGGAAGAGGAGCCGTCTTAGGTCACAAGAATTTAAAGTAACTAATAAGCCCTCGAGTCCACTAAGTGACGATTCGAGGGATTTGTCATGTTACAATAACGATAAATAACGAACGAAGCAAGTAACCTGCCAAGAAAGGAAGTGCAATAATGAATTTAGAAGCAGTTATGCAAGAGCTCGAAGCGCTCGGCAAGGAACGCATTAAGAAGATGTATATTTCCAATGGAGCTAAGGAGCCGCTTTTTGGCGTTGCTACGGGCGAAATGAAGCCGATTTTCAGAAAAACTAAAATCAATCAGCCTTTGGCTGAGGAGCTGTACGCCACGGGGAACTACGATGCGATGTATTTTGCCGGCATAATTGCCGACCCTAATGCAATGACGGAAGCGGATTATGAGCGTTGGATCGACGCGGCTTATTTTTATATGATTTCCGATTACGTGGTTGCTGTTACCTTGGCGGAAGCTCATATTGCTCAAGAAGTGGCTGATAAATGGATTGCAAGCGGGGAAGAGTTGAAGATGTCGGCAGGGTGGAGCTGTTACTGCTGGCTGCTGGGGAATCGCCCGGATGGGGAGTTTTCCGAGAGTAAGCTTGCCGGTATGCTTGAAACTGTGAAAAATACGATTCACGATGCCCCGGAACGGGCGAAATATGCGATGAATAATTTTATTTACACGGTAGGGGTGTCCTATGTGCCGCTTCATGACAAGGCCGTCGAGATCGCGAAGGCAGTAGGTCCGGTCGAGGTCAATAAGGACAAGCCGAAAAGCAAGTTCATTAATGCTTTCGATAATATCCAAAAGGCTGTGGATAAGGGGCAAATTGGTTTTAAGCGTAAACATGTAAGGTGTTAAAGTATTGGTGGTTGGAGGGTCTTTTTTTTGAGTTTAGGCAATATCATGATATGATTCATGTTACGTACCCATCGTAACCCGCACACATGAAGTGGAGTGATTATTTGAGTAAAGCTAAAGGCAAAGGCGGAACAGGCAGGGGTACGGACAAGAAGGGCTGGAACCGATGGCAAGCGAGTGCCAACAGACTCAGAAGTGCCCCCAAACCGTATAAAAGCAAAGGGACCAAAAATCAGGATGGAGCAGCAGCTTCTTCGGACGAACAACAAAACGATAAACCGAACGAGTAAAAGTTATCGTAAGAATTAAGAAAAGCTTACAGATCAAGGAGTGGTAATTTGAGAAGACAAAAACCAATGTCATTTGACGAGCTGCTGTTGGACTTACAGGGTAAGAAAACGATTCAAGAAGATCCGAATCACGTATCCTTAGATCAATTGTTTAATGTGTCGTTCATGAATAAGCATACCCGCTTTAACAGTTTTGAGGAGTTTATAGAGCAAGGCAACTTCCAGGTTAAGACTTATGAAGATATCGACAACATTCCTGACGAGCTGTTTGATCGGCATGTCGATCGGCAGACGGATTTTGCGAATTGGAAGTCTATGCTGGATACGGCAAATACGGAGTACGCCGGTAAGAAGTAAGCATCAGCATGGAGCTAAGTTAAGGATGCCGATTCGGGCATGACCTTGGCTTAGCTTTTTTTTGTGATTAGCTTCCCCTTTAGATTTCCATTTCAAGCGTTCTGAAGCTTCCCAAGCACTTCCTCAAACCGGTCCAAGAGCTCAATCGCCCCTCCGACATACCGGATTGCACCAACCCATCCCGAGCTTGCACGGCAAGGATAAACCGTGCTTTCAACAAATTTCGTTTTACCGTCAGGCAGTTCTTCGAACTGGATAGTTGTAAGAGCGACCTGCCCGGGGAAGCCTTCGAATTCAAAGGTGTGGATGAGTCTTTCAGGAGACAAATTTTCCTTCAAGGGAAATTCCCTATAAAGGAAATTAATCATTTCCCAACCGTATACAAAATGTTCAAATTTATAGCACTTCCGTGTCATGAGAAATCATGCCGGTTGAGTGAAGATGGAGAGGCGCCGGTTCTCCGGCGAAATTTTAATAGGAGGCGAAAAATAAAGTGTTTATACCTGGGCTTAGAATAGGACGTTCACAACTGATTTGGCCATGCATCCTCTTGTTCATGGTTTGTGTTATGACGGCATGCACACGAAACGTATCGACGACCCCGTTGAATTACAAGGTGGACAGCTTTGCGTTTACGAACCAGGACGGAGCGGCCTTTTCATTAGACGATCTGAAGAATAAAGTGTGGGTAGCCGGATTTATCTTCACGAGCTGCACGACCGTGTGTCCGGGCATGACGCATAATCTTGCCCGTCTGCAAGATAAATTGAAGGAGGAAGGGCTGGAGGCAGAGCTCGTATTATTCAGTGTCGATCCGGAGAAAGACAGTCCGGAGGTTTTAAAGCAGTACATGGAGAAGTTCAAAGTGGATTTTACCAACTGGCATGCTTTGACGGGCTATTCGGATAAAGACATTCAGGCCTTTGCACGGGATTCATTTAAAACAAGTGTCGTCAAGGACCCCCGATCGGATCAAGTTACTCACGGAACGTCGTTTTTTCTTGTTGATGGGACCGGCACGGTTCTGTTCGATTACGATGGAGAGGATCCGGACTATGATAAAATGATTCGCGATATTCGGTTGAAAGCAGAGGTGTAAAAATGAAACGTAATATCTCCCTATTGGCGATATGCCTTATCTTCATGCTAACTATTCTCGGATGCGCTTCCGGTTCCGGTACGAAGCATAATCAAGCTCTTGACCATGACGCCAAAGCGGGCAGCGCGGCGGAGCCTTACTTGACCTTTAAGGATGACATAGGATACGAAATCGATTTGCAGACGAAACCCGAACGAGTCGTCATTCTGAACGAGGGGCTGGAGCTGTTCTACCAGCTTGGAGGCCGGGTTGTCGGGAGAGCGAGCGTACCTGCCGTTTCCGTACCTGAGCAGGCTCTGGATGCCGAAGACGTCGGGCAAATCAATAACGTCAGTCTGGAAAAAATCACAAGTCTGAAGCCGGATCTTGTAATCGGTCATCCTTTTTTTCATACGGGATTGACCGAAGGGCTTGCTGCCAGCGGCATACCGTTTGCTTTACTGAAAATTGAAAGCTACGACGATATCCAAAGCAAAGGCAGACTGTTCGGGAGCATCATCGGAACGGAGAGGGAGACGGAGAAAGCGCTTAAAGAGACGGACGACCGCATCCGGCGGATTATCGAAAAGGCGCCTGACCGTTCGCTGACGTTCGCCATTCTTACGATAATGCCGATGGGGATCTCCATTCAAGTCAGCGACAGCCTCGCGCTCGATATCGTCGAGCAGCTGAATATGAACAATGCGGCTGCCGCTATGCAGTCCGGGCAAATCCCGGGCTCCGTACCTTACAGTATCGAAAAGTTGATCGAGGCGGACCCGGATTATTTGTTCATTAGTGTGCACGGCACGGAACAATTCGGCCATCAGAAGCTGCGAAACGATCTGGAGAGCAATCCTGCATGGGCTTCGCTTCGGGCCGTTAAGGAAGGCCGCATGATGTTCCTGCCCGCCGAATTCGTCAATCCGGAAGGGTTAAATATCGATCGCACGTTCGAATATTTGGCCAAGCTGGTGTACCCGGATATCTATGGAAGCTAGAGCGGTATCGAGCGTACGGGCATCCGCGCCGTGGCGGTTGACCGTCTTTTCCATGCTGACTCTGCTGGCCGCGGCGGGTATCGTTTTCAGCCTTGTCAGCGGTGCGGTCCATGTTGGTTTAGGGGATATTTATCGTGTCTTTACGGGCGACATGCAGGGAAACATCCATGCGATCATCTGGAATGTCCGGCTGCCCAGAACGCTAATTGCCGCTCTTGTCGGCGTTAATCTTTCGCTTGCAGGCGCATTGCTCCAGGGCGTCATGCGAAATTCGATGGCGGATCCGCACATTATCGGCGTCTCCTCGGGCGCGGGCATGTTCGGCATCGCCACATTGGTTATGTTTCCGGCTTATGCTTATTTGATGACTCCAGTCGCGTTTGTCGGAGCGTTAGTCGCGACCATGATCATCTATGCGCTTGCCTGGCAAAATGGCGTCAGCCCAGGCCGCATCATTTTGGCAGGAGTGGCCGTCTCGGCGTTTTTCAGTTCGGGCATTTCGGGGATGCTCGTGTTTTACAGTGACCGGGTGGATGGCGCGCTGCTCTTCCTGGTCGGCGGGCTTTCGGCCAAAAGCTGGCCTCATCTGCACCTCCTGCTGCCTTACACCATTGTTGGCGTCTTGTTCGCACTGTTGGCTGCTCAGCGCATGAACATTCTGATGCTCGGAGATTCGGATGCAAAAGGATTAGGCCTGAACGTCGAACTGATAAGGTTTGGGGTGACCGCCGCTGCAGCGCTTCTGTCCGCCAGCGCCGTTAGCGTCGTCGGTCTGCTCGCGTTCGTCGGCCTTGTCGTTCCCCACGCAGCAAGGCTGCTTATCGGCAATGACTACCGGCTGCTGATTCCCGCCGCCATGCTGCTCGGGATCGCCGCGATTACCATTTTCGACACGGTGGCCCGTATCGTTTTCGCTCCGGTCGAACTGCCCGTCGGGATTATCATGGGCGCGGTCGGCGCTCCATTTTTTCTGTATTTGCTGCGAAAGCGAGGAAACCATGTATGATTCGCGCGGAACATCTCGTCGTTCGGTATCGCGGAAGCAGGGTGATGGATGATGTGAGCATAGGGTTTGAATCAGGACTCGTTCACAGCATTCTCGGTCCAAACGGCTGCGGGAAAAGCACGCTGCTGAAGGTGCTCTCCCGACAACTAAAAGGGGAGAACGGTGTTGTTTACATAGACGGGAAAGAGATCAGGGAGTGGGGCATGAAGTCATTCGCCCGTCAGCTGGCGATGCTGGCTCAGTCCCATGAAGATTTGTCGGACATCAGCGTTTACGATCTCGTTTCTTATGGACGGTTTCCCCATAAAGGATTCATACAGCGCCTGGACGAGGACGATCGCCGGGTCGTCGATTGGGCGCTTCAGCTTACCGGGATGAACACCTTCTCATCCAGAAGCGTGCGGGAGTTGTCCGGCGGGGAGCGCCAACGGGCCCGCATCGCCATGGCGGTCGCCCAACAGCCGAAGGTGCTGCTGCTTGACGAGCCGACGACCTATCTGGATATTTGCCACCAGCTCGAAATCATGGAGCTTGTGGTTCATCTGAATCGTGTCGAGCGGATGACAGTCATTATGGTGCTGCACGAATTGAACCATGCCGCGGCGTTCTCCGACCGCATTACGGTCATGAAGCAAGGCGCCGTCTATGCTCAAGGGCAGCCCTGTGAAGTGATCGTTCCGAAGATGCTGCGGGATGTGTTCCATGTTGACGCCTGCGTAGCGCAGGATATAGAAGGCGGATGCCCGGTGATCAAAAGCATGAAACTGTTGACAATGGGAAATTCGAGCTCAGTTTGTTAAATAGTCAACCAACTTATTTAAGAATCGCTTAAGAATTACGAAACAGTTCCTTAACCATTCCTTGTTACGATAACTTTCATATTCACGATGCTGCGGGGAACTGAATTGGCGTCTGCACCTTGGTCGAAGCGACAACGTGACGGAAATTATGTACGTTAAGGAAGGGAGAGTGGAACCCCATAAGTCAGCCGTTTCGGGTATTGATCGTCGATGACCATGAACATGCGAGGGAAGGCATGAGGACGATCATCTATATGGACGCCGGGTTCGAGATCGTGGGCGAGGGGCGGAACGGGGCGGAGGCCGTCGAATTGATGGAGCAGCTTATGCCAGACCTCGTGCTCATGGATATTAACATGCCGGAGATGGACGGATTGGAAGCAACCAAACAAATTAAGGAACGCTATCCGTACGCCAAAATTATCATTGTTACCGTATCCGACGAGTTTTCGGACTTATTCGAAGCGATAAAAAAAGGCGCACAAGGCTACTTGTTGAAAAACATCAGCCCGTCTGCATGGCTCCAATATTTGAGGGCGGTCGCGGTCGACGAGGTGCCTATGTCCCGGAAATTCGCCTTGCGTCTGCTGCAGGAGTTCTCGCGCAAAAAGTTCGATAAAAGAGTTACACAGCTAACGGCAAGAGAACAAGACATCCTGGAATGCGTCACCAGCGGGATGAGTAACCGGGAAATTGCGGTGAAGCTCACCATAACCGAAAATACGGTAAAAAATCACCTGAGGAACATCATGCAAAAGCTGCATATAGAGAATCGCGTGCAATTGGCAAGGTATGCTTATGAGCAGGGCTGGGTTTCTCATTAAATAAGAGGCGTCTCATAAATTAACAAAGACTCAAGCCAAACTAACGCTTGAGTCTTAATGTTTTATATACTAAAAATAGAAGGAGAATGAAAGGAAGGATGAATGATGACAAAGCATGAGCTTGACGATGTAAAAAGGACGATTGAAACACAGTTCCCCGGCATCGGTTTGCTTTCAGTGGAGTCGCTCGGTGAAGGCTATAGGAATTATGCGCTCCTCGTCAATGGGGAATGGGTCTTTCGTTTTCCCAAGAGCCAACAAGGAGCAGACGAGCTGCACAAAGAGATTCAGTTACTGCCCTTGTTAGCTAGTCGTTTGAATGTCGGCATTCCTGTGTTTGAGTTTGTCGGAAGGCAAAATGACGGCCGTCCTTTTGTTGGCTATCGAAAAGTTCAGGGCGAGATCCTGGGGGAGAATGGAATATCGTCTCTCTCCGGTGAAGCAAGTCAGCGGCTGGCTGCTCAGCTTGCAGCTTTCATGCATGCATTAGGTGAATTTCCTGTTGAGACTGCCATTGCGGCGGACGTTCCTGTTCGAAACCTTAATCATGAAGTTCTGGAGCTGCTGGAATCGGCAAAAATAGAAGCTTTTCCGGTACTTCCCGAGTCCCTGCAGCATTATATCGCGCGACGCTGCCAAACGTATTTGGACGACCCTCCGTATTCGGAATATACGCCTGCATTGATTCATGGTGATTTATCGCCAGACCACTTTTTGACGGATCCATCGAAGACGGCATTAACGGGGATTATCGACTTCGGCGATGCAGCGATAAGCGATCCGGATTACGATTATGTGTACTTGTTGGAGGATTGCGGCGAGACATTTACCCGGCAAGTGATGACCTGTAGAGGTGTGCTTAATCAGGATGCGCTTATTAGAAAGGTCTCTTTTTTTGTTACGTTCGATCAGATTAGTTACCTGGTGGAGGGCGTAAGGTCCGGCGAGAAGGAATGGATTTGCGAAGCATTAGAAATACTTGAAGAAGATGCGCGTGTCAACAAAGATGCCTGCTAGAGAGGGGGCGTCCCATGTCTATCAAAAAGAAACTCATTCTCTCCAATATTGCTATGATTTTAGTGCCCTTTGCCATGTTTTTATTGATCGAACTCATCGCCGTCTGCA
This sequence comes from Paenibacillus sp. cl123, assembly GCF_900101595.1. GTDB lineage: Bacteria > Bacillota > Bacilli > Paenibacillales > NBRC-103111 > Paenibacillus_G. The sequence goes on along the minus strand of NZ_FMYY01000027.1, from coordinate 73,431 downwards.
TGATGGTGTACGTGTTTGACCGCCGCCTGGAGGGGGAGAACCTCCAGCTGTTTACAACGATCCGGGTAACGGGCTTGCTTTTTGCTATAACGGCTTCCAATGGGATCATCACGTATCTCGTTTCCAAGAGCATTCTGCAGCAGGTTCGGATGCTGACAAATGGGGCGAAGGAAATCGCGCAAGGCAATCTGGCCTTTTCTATGAAGGCGAGCAGCAACGATGAGATTGGCGAGCTGGCGTCCATTTTTGAGCATATGCGAAGCAAATTGTTCGAAGCAAAGGAGCTCCAATCCAAGTACGAGGACAATCGGACGGAACTGATCGCAAGCATCTCCCATGATCTCAGGACGCCGATGACGTCGATCAAAGGATACGCAAAGGGCATTCTTGACGGTGTAGCTCAATCTCCGGATAAGGTAGAGCATTATTCGCGGATTATCTATATGAACGCGTGCTCGATGGAGAAGATGATTAACGAACTGTTCCTGTATTCCAAGCTTGATCTTCATAAAGTGCCGATGCTGCTCGAGGAGGTGGACCTTCGGGCGCTTTTGGCTGATTATTTAGAAGAGTTGGGTTATACGCTCGAACCGAACGGGGGAAAAGTCCTATTTAAGCATAACCCGGAGGAGTCGTATGTCGTTATGGCGGACAGGACGCAATTCAGGAGGGTCATAGAGAATATCGTTCAGAATAGCTTGAAATATATGGATAAGCAAGCAAAGTTAATCGAGGTGAGGTTGCTAGCCGAGCCCGGGCAAGTAAAAATCGAGATAGAAGATAACGGAATCGGAATTTCTCCCGAAGCATTGCCTCACATCTTTGACAGCTTCTACCGTGCGGATGCCGCGCGCAATTCGGCAACGGGCGGAAGCGGACTGGGGATGGCCATTGCCAAGCAAATCATCGACGCCCATGATGGACGGATATGGGCAACAAGTGAAATAGGGAGCGGCACGACGATTTCCATCTGTCTTAATACACCGGGGAGATGAGGGAGGCAGCATGCCGAAAGTATTAATTATTGAAGATGAGAAACATATCGCTGAGCTGGAGAGAGATTATCTGGAGTCTTACGGGATGGAAAGCGACATTGCGCTTACTGGAGAAGAAGGTCTGCAGAAAGCCTTGTCTCACTCGTATGATCTCATCCTGCTCGATCTCATGCTTCCGGGAACCGATGGTCTCGAGCTGTGTAAAAAAATCAGGAAAGACATTGACGTTCCGATCTTAATAGTTACCGCCAAAAATGAAGATATCGATAAAATACGCGGGTTTGACCGCGGCGCGGATGACTATATCGTGAAGCCGTTTAACCCTACTGAACTGGTTGCCCGCGTTAAAGCGCATATCGCCCGATATAACCGCTTGATCCATAAGGAAAGCGATCATTATTTGATCAGGGTAAGGGACCTTGTGGTCGACACCCGTTCCCGCCGCGTATTCGTCAAAGGAGTCGAACGGAGCATGACGGCCAAAGAATATGAGCTCCTTGTCTTCCTGGCATCCAATCCTAACCTGGTCTTCAGCAAAGATCACCTGTTCGAGCGGATCTGGTCGGCGGACTCCATCGGCGACAGCTCGACCATCACTGTTCACATTCGTAAAATACGGGAAAAGATTGAGGAGGAAGCGTCCAATCCTCAGTATATCGAGACGATTTGGGGTGTCGGGTACCGTTTTAATAAAGAATAGCGTACTTTCACGGCCGTTGAGCAAACTTCTTAGCTCGGGGCTTTTTTTATTTAAGAATTGCTTAAGGAATGCAAAATAGTGCTTCAATAACTCCTCGTTATGATTAGATCAGTTCAATACATGCTAATCATTCCAAGGAGGAATAAGTTTATGAAAAGAATACTTTCCATCTCTACCGTTACATCCCACTTGTGGGTACAGTGGATTCTTCTGGGCTCCATGCTGCTGAACACCTTTATGGTGTACCCGAATATTTTTCATGATATTCCGAACTCGCTTAACACGGCTATGGAGTTCATGAAGGTAGCAAGCCCTCATACGTATTTTCCGCCTTTGGGGTTCATGAGCTGGGTAACGGGAGTTGCCGCTATTTTGTTTAGCTGGCGATATAAGAATGCGCGGGTATTGATCATCGGCAGCGTTCTTATGATGTTCGCAGAAGGAGCCGCTTCGGTCATCTGGGAATGGCCGCGAAACGAGATCATGTTTATTGAAGGATCTGCGGTGCATGCCACAGAGGTTCTGCAGCAAGCGTATGATGAATTTATCATAGTTCATTGGTTCCGTTTGTTATGCAATGCGGCCGGATCGATCTTAATCTTCCTGGGATTCTTAAGGGTTGCCCGTCTGAACGAGGTGAAATCCGAGAGGGGATAACTTATGCAAGAGCTTCAACAAGCTACCGGTCAAACTTTAAAATTCGTAAACGGCAACACGATTACGCTTAGCAGTCATGGTACAGATCAAGAAGGGGAGTATTTAATACTCGAGCATACGATTGTTAGCCCCGGGGCTATGAATGGCCCGCATTCGCATCCGGTCCTGGATGAGAAGTTTACAATTATCGAAGGGACCATGCGGTTCTTGATCGATGATCACACTGTCCTCGCAGGGCCGGGGGAGCAAATTCACATTAAGCCCGGGCAGATTCATCAGGCGTGGAATGAGAGCCAAACCATGCTGCGCGTTATCCATGAAATTCGTCCACCCGGTCAGCATTGGAACATGTTCAGGCTATTGCACAAGCTCGAAGCGGAAGGGAAGCTCAATGCCAAAGGCATTCCGAGAAATCCTCTCTGGATGGGGCTTGCTTGGACAACAATGGACGGTTATATAGCAGGACCTCCTAGATGGATTCAGCATATAGCCCTGGGGGGATTAGCCAGGATTGCGAAGGCGTTCGGATATCGTTTATAAGCGGGTTAGGGGCGTGCCAGTGCACGTCCTTTTTAGTCGTTATCCGTTTCGCCGCGACGAACAAACTCGTACTTTTGGCACTCCTGAAAGACCGGCTGTAGAGTAAGTTAAATCGGGTAAATGGATAGAACAAAAATGGAACAAACGCTGAATCGCGTATTGACAAAATCAGAACTCCTTTTTATAATTCAAACAAACGTTTAATTTAAATGAATGATTAAAACATTTGTTTAAGTTCACGGATTAAGCGTACATAAAGAGGAGAGAGTGCCATGCTGCATGCTTTACGGGCTTATTTCAAGAAACCGGCTACGATTATCGGGATAGTGACGGCCATGATGTTTCAAATCATCTTCAGCTTGATCTGGATGACGGGCTACAACGGGATTACCGACCATACGGGCCAGTTGTCCATTGCCGTGGTCAATGAAGATCAGGGGGCAGGCCAGAAGCTGGGCGAGCAGCTGGCGGCGTCTCTACCGTTTAAGATAACGGCTGGCCTGAACCTGGAGGAGGCGCAGGCGATGCTGGAGCGCCGTGAGGTACAGATGGTGCTGCATGTGCCGGCAGACTTCTCCAAGCGGCTGCAGAGCCAGGGTCAGCAAGCCGAGCTGGCGTACACGATCAATGAATCGAATCCGATGATGATCAAATCGATGATGCAAAGCGTCGCCTCCGGCATCACCGCGACGGCAGGCAAGCAAGCGACGGTGCAGGGCACGGAGGTTGTGCTGAAGCAGGCAAACGTACCCGCGGCGCAAGCGCAGGCCATAGCTCAAGGCGTGGCTGACAAAGTAACGTCAACGATCGCTTATACGAATCCGGTCGCAGGCATGAACAATCAGATGGTGCCGATGATGCTGGTGTTGGCCTCTTATGTCGGCTCTATGATTATGGGGATGAATCTGCAGCAGGCTACGATGATGCTCGGAACGGGCATCTCCAGATGGAGCAAGTTCGGAGCACGCGTCCTAATCAATGTGGGCTCGTCGGTCTTGATCGCGCTTGTCGGCACATCCCTGGTCATCGCCATGGGTGGACAGCATGCCGGCGGATTCGTCAGTTTGTGGCTGTTCCAGGCGTTATTCCTGCTGACCTTCATGTTTTTCTCCCAGATGTTCCTGATTGTGTTCGGGATGGCGGGTATGCTGTTCAACATCGCGATGCTTTCGGTGCAGCTGGTGTCTTCAGGCGCGATGGTGCCTCGTGAGCTGCTCGGCAGCTTCTACCATGCGCTAAGCGAGTATTTGCCAGCCACTTATGCGGTTAATGGCGGGATGAATCTGCTGTTCGGCGGGCCGAGCGTCGGCGGAGAGGCGCAGATGCTGGCGGTCATTCTGGTCGTGTGCGCCGGGGTTGGGCTGGCAGCTACGGCGCTGCGCAAGGAAGCGCCGCAGCCTTCAGGGGTGGCCGCGGCCGATCCGGTGCCGGCGGGCTGATTGATGCTGACAGCCAAGGCTGTCGCCGGCGAGGCATTCGAGCTTGCGGCGGTGATCCTCCAGCTTGCCTATCCGCGTCTCAGCTCCCATAATAGAAGGCAGATGAATCGATGTGAGGGGAATCAGCAATGGCTGCAGGAGAAACCGACGTAAAGCTGCGCATATTGTTAGCGGCGAAGAAGCTGTTCGCCCGACAGGGCTTTGACGGAACCAGCATTAGGCAAATCTGCGAGGAGGCGGGCGCGAATGTCGCGCTTGTCTCCTACCATTTTGGCGGGAAGGAGAACTTGCTTCGCGCCTTGTTCGAGCAATTTTTCCCGGGCAACAAGATGGCCAAGCACGAGGCCGAGCTTCGGGACCCGGTTGAGGGCCTGACTCTGCTGCTGCGGGAGATTATCTTGTTCGGACTTGAGGACCCCGAGCTTAGCAAAATTCTCAAGCAGGAGATTGAGCTCAGCTCCCCGCGGTCGGAGATCGTCTTTTCTTTCACCGACCCGGTGTGGGTTAAGATCAGGGAACTGCTGCAGCTGGGGCGGGAGCAGAGGGTATTCCGGTTCGATTCGCTGGACTACACGCTAATGTTTGTGATGGGGGCGGCGATCTCCTATAAGCATATATCCACGCACCCCGGCTTATTAACGGAGCAGGTGCAGGACGGACGTTCCGCCGCCGACCATCTCGTCAAGCTCGTGCTGACTTCCCTGCACGCTCCCGGGACGAACGCCTAAGCCAAACGGGCGGATGCCGCATACCTTATATCAGTCTATACATCCGTAGATTGAAGAAAGGTGAGCGAACATGATGAGCAGGCTTCCCGGTATGATCCGGAATGTGAATGAAGGCCTCGACGAGCTGCGGGATACGATCGGAAAGATGCATACGCTGTGTGAGACGGCCGAGCAGATGTCTCCCGTTCTGAAGCAGCTTGCGCAGATGGTGGCCGAGGTCAGGCAGCAAGCGGCGTCCGGCAAGGCTGGCGGGCGGCAAGTAAGCTTGAGCGAAGCGCCTTACGGCGAGCGGAGAACCCGCAAGCGGCGCGCCAAGCGTTCTACTTACCGGCGCGCATCAGCAGGAAGGCGGTAAGATAGAGCAGCCAGCATACGCCGAACCATGCGAAGATGCCGGGAGTCAGCGCCAGGTACAAGCTGACGGGCAAGGACCAGATTAAGGCGAGCGCCATCCATTTGCGGGCGGACAGCCATGCAGACGGAATGACGAGGCAGGCCGGCAGGAGCAGCAGGAAGAATGTGATCAGAGCGGAGTCTGCTTCAAGCCGTCCCGAATAAGGATTATAGAATGTTAAGATGGTCCACAGCAGGATGGCCGCGGCAGCTGCAGCAAGGCCGATGAGGGCTGAGGGCTTTCTGCTGATTCGGTCTCTTGGCATGGTACGCCTCCTTATGACCGCCTGGATCGGCCGGCTTACGTCACTCTATTCGACGGGCAGCCCGCCTGTTCCTTCCAGGGTACGGCCCTGGAAGCTGCGGAGCTTTTGCAGGCAGGCTTGGCAACCGAAGGGCATCGGCCTATACTGAGAGGGGGCGGGAGTTGTCCTGCCCTCATGTTGTTTAAAGGGGGCAATAAGTTATGGCATTAATGGAATGTCACTTTTTCTCGGAAGCGCTCGGGATGTCCACATCGATGAATGTTATTATGCCGCAGCAAACCCGCAGCCAGATCGGGCTGGCCGGCCATAGTCATGGGGAAAGCAAGCACCCGGTGCTGTTCCTGCTGCACGGCTTGTCGGATGATCACACGATCTGGCTGCGCCGCACGTCGATCGAGCGTTATGTCGCCTCCCTTGGTCTAGCGGTCGTCATGCCGAATGTCCACCGCAGCTTCTACCAGGATATGGCATATGGATTGGCCTACTGGACCTTCGTAAGCGAGGAGCTGCCGGCGCTGGCCAGAAGCTTTTTTCCGCTCGCCGAAGAAAGGGAGAAGACATTTGTCGCCGGACTGTCGATGGGCGGCTATGGAGCGCTGAAGCTGGGGCTTTCCCATCCGGACCGTTTCGCCGCTGCAGCGAGCTTGTCCGGAGTGACGGATGTAGCCAGGCTGGCGAAAGAACGGCTGAAGCCGGCAGAGCTGACGGCTGTTTTCGGTCGGATCGAGGAGGTCGCGGGAAGCGAACGGGATTTATTCCATCTGCTTCAGCAGGCAGGGGCGGCGGACGGACCGAAGCCCAAGCTGTATCAATGCTGCGGCACGGAGGACTTTTTATACAACGACAACCAGCGCTTCCGGGAAGCGGCGCAGACGCTGGACCTGGATTATACATATGAAGAGCATCCGGGCGAGCATAACTGGGCCTACTGGGATATGACGATCCAGAGGGTGCTTCAGTGGCTGCCGCTGGAGCGGTAGCATCCGGCAGCATCCGGCTTTTGTGGGCCAAGGAAGCTTGGACCGGGTTCGTCCGCTTCGGAGGACATTCTTCGGGCGACGGCTTGTAAGATTGTTCTTCTGCCGATGTACATAACGAAAAAGAGCTGTCGTCAGGAAGAAAGGATTCCTGTAGCACGGCTCTTTTTTTTGTTCGGACGAGAGTTTGCAGCGTGCAGTACGGAAGCCGTCCTTCCTGGCCAGGGAAAGGGTACTACAAAAAGTTAGTACTACGGAGCAGTGCCTTCCCCCGGTAAGATGAAAGGGATAGAGCAATTGGCGGAGGGCGGGGGCGACTAGACTATGAAAAAAGGACTGGTTCTTCTTCTCTTGACTGCCGTTTGTGTATGGCAATATATCGTGTACGACAGTCCGGATCAGGACCCGTACCGGATTACCGACTACAGCCGTCTGCATCCGGTCCGGGTAGAGAAGGTGGTCGCGGGCCGTGAAGAAGAGCAGCTGGCGCGCGTGCTTCAGGAGGCCCGGGAGCGCGGGCTCACGGTGTCCATCGCCGGACAGCGGCACAGCCAGGGAGGGCATACGTATTATAAAGACGGCATCGTCCTCGACATGACCTCGTTCAACCGCATCCTGTCCTTCGACCCGCAACGAAAGCAAATCCGTGTACAGGCGGGCGTGACCTGGAAGGACATTCAGAACTATATCCAGCCTCACGGCTTGGCCGTTGCATCCATGCAATCCCAAAACCTGTTTACCGTAGGCGGGTCCATCAGCGTTAACGCGCATGGCCGCGACATCCGAAGCGGCTCGCTGATCGGCAGCGTCGAGTCGTTCCGCCTGCTGACCGCAGACGGAGAGATCAGGCAGGTGAGCCGGGAGGAGAATGCGGACTGGTTTCCGTACGTGCTCGGAGGCTACGGTTTGTTCGGCGTTATTGTAGACGTGACGCTGCGGCTAACGGATGATGCCGTGTACAGGACCGGCATGAGCCATATGACGGTGGAGGAGTATCCCGCTTATTTCCGGCGGGAAGTGCTTGAGGACCCGGACATACAGCTGCATATGGCGCGGATATCCGTAGCGCCGGACCACTTGCTGACCGATATGTATGCGCTGAACTATAAGAGGGACGCGTCGGTTTCTCTGCAGGACGTGGGGAAGCTGTCCGGCCGCGAGGCTTGGGTGATTCCGGCCAAGCTGGCATTTGCGCTAAACCGAGCATCGGACTGGGGCAAAAATAAGTTCTGGGCATGGCAGGAGACGTACTTCGCCGCCCAGCAGGGGAAGGCGCTAAGCCGGAACAATGCGATGCGTTCGGAGTCGGCCTTCATGGTCTACAGCTCGCCCGGCAAAAACGATCTGCTGCAGGAATACTTCATTCCGCCGGACCGCTTCGCGGACTTCGTGCAAGACTTGCGCGCCGTACTGACGGAAGAGGAGCTGAATCTGCTGAACATTACCGTCCGGTATGTGCCGCGGGATGAGGAAGCGGTGCTGTCCTACGCACGGGAGGACATGCTCGCGCTTGTCTGCTTGTTCCATGCTCCGCTCTCGGAAGAAGGTCAGCTGGGGTTCCGGCAGGGGATAGCCCGCATCATCGACCTGGCGGTCGCTCACCGCGGCTCGTATTATTTGCCGTACGCGGCTTATCCTAGCCGGGAGCAGTTCCAGGCCGCTTATCCCCGGCAGGCCGAGTTTTTCGCGCTGAAGGACCGGCTGGACCCGCAGGGGTTGTTCATGAACTACTTTTACGAACAATATCGCGGAGAGGAGGGGGGCCGATGAGGCTGATCTGGCTGATCCGTTCCCAAACGATCGTGACGCTGGCATCGGGCATGGTCTATCCGTATTATCTGCTGTTTCTGAAAAATCTGGGCAACAGCTACGCCAAGTACGGCCTGGCCTTCGCCGTATTTACCGTCAGCTCCGCAGCGGTGTCCGGCTGGCTTGGCAGCCGTCTGGACCGGCATGGTCCGCGTCTTCTGCTTGCCGGCTCGCTTGGCATGATGCTGGTGATGCTGGCTTTCCCCTGGGTGCAGAGCTTTATGGCGGTGCTGGCCCTTCAGCTTGCAATGGGAGTTTGCAGCGCTATGCAGAAGATGAGCGAGCGCTCGCTGTTAGCCGATTATACCGTGCAAGGCGCACGAGGGGGAGCCATCGGCAGCCATCAGTTTTGGACCTCGGCGGCTTCCGGCTTTGCCGTCATTCTGGGCGGGTATCTGATGGACTGGCTGACGATCAACGCATTATTTTATGTAAGCGCCCTGCTGTACGGTTTGAGCGCCTGGGCCGTGTGGCGATCTCTGGTCCGCGACTGACCGGCGAGTCATAATATACCGTTTCGCTGGCAAGAAATTTGTGGTAGAATAAATGCGAACTTTTGTTCTGTTCGAATTTCATTTTACCGAAAAGAAGGTGCCTGACATGACCAACGATCGGTATTCAGAAATAGACGGAGTGATATCCTACATCCATGAGAGTATCTCTGAACCGCTTCTGCTCGCCCGCTTGGCCGATATTGCCGGGTACAGTCCGTATCATTTTACTCGTATCTTCAAGGAACGGGTGGGTCTGCCGCCGCTTTATTACGTATCCTCCCTTCGTTTGCAGAGAGCGAAGGATCTGCTGCTGCGCACCAATCTGAGCATCCGCGATATCAGCCTGGAGGTCGGGCAGCAGAGCCTAGGAACGTTTACGTCCAGATTCACAGAACGGGTAGGCGTGACCCCTTCGCAATTCCGCCAATCAGCCAGGCAGACGGATGATCATCTGCACTCTCTGAAGGGGCTCAGCGATTGGCAGTCTCTGCAGGGAACTTCCCATGCTCATGGGCGTGTGGAAGGAACGATCGAGGCGGAGATACCGTTCGAAGGATTTATTTTGCTGGGGCTGTTCGCCAAGCCGATTCCCGAGGGGCTTCCGTTGTATGGCACCCTGCTGTCCTCTCTAGGGAGGTTTAGCCTGAGCGGCGTCAAGCCCGGTGTCTATTACCTGATGGCGACGTCGATAACATGGGGGATGCAGGCGATGGATGTGCTGCTTCCGCAGCATACCTTGCGGACCCGGTCCAAGGAGCCGCTCGTCGTTACTCCATACGCCGCCCTCCCCCCTCAGCGGGTCATGCTGCATCCGCCGAGGCTGGACGATCCTCCGATCCTGATCTCGCTCCCGCTGCTGATGAATAATTTCCTGAACCGGGTTGGGGTTCATTGACCGGTCCGCAGCAGTAGCTTACACGCATACATACTTGATGACTTTATGATACGTATAGGGAGGAGACAACGCGGTTGGAAAATATCCGCATTGCCTACTACGAGTTTGGCCGGCCCCGGGAAGTGCTGAAGCTGGAGCACTGCCGGCCCGAGCCGCCCGGTCCCGGGGAGCTGCTTGTCCGCATGAAGCTCTCGCCCATCAACCCGTCCGACCTGATCCCGATCCGGGGAGCGTATGCTCATCGGATCGCTTTGCCCGCCATCCCCGGCTATGAAGGAATCGGCGTGGTCGAGGAGACGGGACGGGATATTCCGCAGGAATGGCTGGGCAGACGCGTGCTGCCGCTCAGAGGCGAGGGAACTTGGCAGCAATATGTGAGGGTTCCGGCAGACTGGGCTGTTCGTGTGCCGGATGCCGTTGACGATGACGCGGCGGCCCAGCTGTACATCAATCCGCTGACCGCCTGGGTAACCTGTACTGAGGAGCTTCGCCTGAGCGGGACGGGCATGACCGTGCTGGTCAATGCCGGGGGCTCTGCGCTTGGCCGGGTGTATGCTCAGCTGTCGCAGGCGCTCGGCTTCCGGCTGATCGCCGTTACCCGCAGCGCCCGGCATACGGCCGACCTGCTCCGGCTCGGCGCCGACCAGGTCATCGACACGTCGGCATGCAAGCTGCATGACGCGGTGAACGAGCTTACGGGCGGGCGCGGCGCAGATGCGGCGGTCGATTCCATAGGCGGACGCGCCGGACTGGAGCTGGCAGGATGCTTGCGCCCCGGAGGCGGCTTCCTGAGCCTCGGCCTGCTGTCGGGCGAGCCGATCGATTGGCCCGAGTTGGTGCGGACCACGCAGGCGGACGCCCGGCTGTTCCATCTCCGCCACTGGAACCGGCAGGTGCCGGTGCAGGCGTGGCAGGAGACGTTCGGGCAGCTTCTCGACTTGGCGGCTGCGGGAGGTCTCGGCTTCAAGTCCCCGGCGGCCCGCTATCGCCTGGCGGAGATCCATCAGGCCGTGCAAGCCGCCGAAGCCGGAGCGGAAGGCAAAATAATGCTGACTATTTCATAGGCGGTACGAGAAGGACAGATTTCAAGGAGATGATCCTGGAAATCTGTTTTTTTATTTTGGCGCGCCTAGCCAAGCTAGGCACAACTAGCCGGTGCAAGTCCGGCCGAGGTAAGAGCCAAGTCGCCTCGTAGCTGACGGGCAACTGGTGGAGAGATCCTAAGGTTGAAGCCCCGTGACAAAGTAACTCTGCGGAGTGCGAGCAAATCGACAGGCCGTAACATGAAGTGAATCCTGCCGCATCGTCAAAAAAGACCCGAAAGGGACAAGAGAGTGCCGAGCCCTGCGAATATGGGCGAAGGCCATGGAACGCGTGAAGTCCTTGGAAGCGCAGCGCGGAAGAACTCTCCGGTGTAAGGGGAACGGCATGTCGAGAAAGTTGTGTCTGGAACTAGGGAGACCCTCCCCCGCACGATGTTTTTTTTTCGTAAGGAGCAGACCTATAAGCCCAAAGGTGAAGTGGCGAGCTGCGGGAAGGGAGTCGGAGGGGGTCATAGTACCGATGAAGTGAGGACAACAAAACCTCATGGAGGGAAGGGCCCCTGCTTTGTTCATGTACTTGGAGGAGGTAAGAGTCAGTGAATGCAGTTCAACCTGCTAACGACGCCAAAGGAAAAGCTCGACAACTCCAACAAGCACTAAGCCTTGCAGCCAAGGAAAATCCGAGGCGGCGGTTTCATGCGTTATACGACAAGGTTTACCGCAGCGACATCCTATGGGAAGCATGGAAGAGAGTCAAAGGAAACGGCGGAAGCGGTGGGGTGGATGGAATGACCATGGACCACATCGTGAAAGTCATCGGCGAAGAACGATTTGTGGACGAAATCCAGACGACGCTCAGGAACGGAGAATATCGCCCACTACCGGCAAGACGCAAGGAAATTCCGAAGGCGGACGGCAAGATGCGGCCGCTGGGCATTCCTGCGATCCGGGACAGAGTCGTGCAAATGGCGACGAAAATCGTGGTGGAGCCCATCCTCGAAGCCGACTTCAAAGACTGCTCGTACGGATTCAGACCCAAGCGCAGTCAGCACGGGGCGATCCGGCATATCCGCCGAGCGGTGAAGAAAGGCGTCAACTGGGTGGTGGACATCGACATTCGCGGCTACTTTGACAACATTGCCCATGACAAACTGATGCAGCTGGTGGAGCAGCGGATCAGTGACCGAAGGGTGCTGAAGCTGATCCGGCAGTGGCTGAAAGCAGGTTTCGTGAAAGATGATCAGTTTCACGAAACCGACTTGGGAAGTCCGCAGGGCGGCGTCATCTCACCGTTACTTTCGAATCTGTATCTGAACTACCTGGATACCATCTGGGAGAAGAAGTTCGCTGAGACGGGAACGATGGTGAGATACGCCGATGATCTTGTGATCTTGTGCAGAACCAAGGAACAGGCGCTAAGAGCGATTGACGTGCTCAAGGCGGTATTCGGAAAGCTGGAAGTCGAGATGAACAGGGAAAAGTCGAAGCTCATCAACCTGTGGGACGACAAACAAGGATTCGATTTTCTGGGGATGCATCACCGGAAGATACCGAAGAAGCTGAAGGGGAACAAAACAGTCTCAATCCTCCGCAGTTACCCGTCCAAGAAGGCGATGAAGAGCATGAGACAGAAGGTGAAGGAAGCGACCGAGCCGAGAAACCGCCTGTACTGGACAATGAAGCAGATGGTGGCGGAACTGAACCCCAAGATACAGGGGTGGAAGAACTACTATGGGCTTGATTCCTTTGCCGACCCGTTCCTGAACAAAATCGACTGGTACATCCGAAAGCGCCTCACGCTGTTCTGGAACAAGAAGCGCAACCGTCGTAAGAAACACAGCAAGTCCAAGCAAGCCGCCATGGCGGCACAGTTTGCAGGACTAAAGAAACTCGCCAGCTAGAGAAAGTACCGCAACGCTGAAGGAAGAAGAACATCGGAAAGCCGGATGAGGGAAAACCTCACGTCCGGTTTGATGCAGGGGGAGCTGGAAAATTAAAAGGAGGGCCTGCGCCCTCCGATGAAATTTCAGTTCTCTACTCTACTAGGGCATAAATGATCAATAGGATTAAACAAATTGTGCAGGGAGCGATGCGTGGCATGAACGAGGAAGCTGGCGCTTCGCTAGCCTATATGGCCTCATTTTGAGAGCAGGATGGGCCACTTCAAACTGTAATCGAAAATTCGTATAAAATGCGCCCGGCCGGCGATCAACGTGCAGTACTTATACGGAAAACCGTACAAATATGCCTTACTGGCGGCCCCAAATAGGGGGGTTGTATGGAAAATCGTATAAATACAAATTTCGGGCGGTCAAACGGATCAAATTTATACGAAAAACCATACAAATACGTCCGGTCCGGTTACAAGGGAGCGCTCTTCACATTCCGTGCTGCCGACCGTATTCACCCGGAGAAGTAGGGAGTGCCCAACAAAACAAATGAATCGATGGGTTAAGCAACTTAACCTGAAACATATGCTAAGCCGCGTTAAATCGTCCATCCGATTATCGAAATCGTCAGTGCTCGGCAGCGAAATCGCAATCTTGTTTGCGATTTTGCCCATATCGAAGGCCCATGGCGCTCCCGTAGTCTTAGGGAAGAGGCAGCTAACGCCTGAACAAGATAATCCACTGATATGGAGGGTCACTGAACATGAAAAAGATCGCAGCTTCCACCGTGTCCGTCATGCTGATGGGCAGCCTGATCGCTTGTTCCGCTCAACCGGCCGCCACGACGCCGGAAGCCGGTACGCCGGCGGCGTCGCCGGGCAAGCCTGTCGCTTATCCGCTTAAGACGGATAAGACGCTTACGTACTGGGCCGAGCTGACCGGCAACATTACCGGGGTCAAAACCTCCCATAGCGAGGTGCCTTTCTTTCAGGAATGGCAGAAGAAGACCGGCGTTCCGCTCAAATTCACAGCGCCGCCGTCCGGTCAGGCGAAGGAAGCGCTCAATGTGATGCTGGCGTCCGGGGACCTGCCGGATATGATCGAGTTCAATTTCCTGAACGGGTTTCCGGGGGGACCGGAGAAAGCGATCAAGGACGGATACATCCTCAAGCTGAACGACCTGATCGACAAGCACGCTCCGAATCTGAAGAAATACTTGCAGGAGCATCCCGAGGTCGACAAGATGGTCAAAACCGACAACGGCAGCTATTACGCGTTCCCGTTTATCCGGGGCGATGAGTATCTGCAGGTGTTCCAGGGGCCGATCATCCGCAAGGATTGGCTCGATGAGCTGGGGCTGCCTGTGCCGGAGACAATTGACGAATGGACGACGACTCTTAAGGCGTTCAAGGAGAAGAAAGGAGCGGCCGCGCCGTTTTCCTTCATCAGCAAGCCGCGCTTTTTCAATGAATCGTACAACGGCGCATTCCTAGGCGCGTTCGGAGTCAACCGCGGCTTCTATCTGGAGGGCGGAGCGATCAAGTTCGGCCCTGCGGAGAGCGGCTTCAAGGATTACCTCAACCAGTTCAACCAGTGGTACAAGGACGGGCTGCTCGACAAAAATATCGCAACGGTCGATACGAAGGCGCTTGACGGAGGCTTTGCCTCGGGAGCGACGGGAGCCAGCATCGGCAACGCCGGAGGCGGCATAGGCAAATGGCAGCCGCTTGTGGAGGCCAAAGACCCGAAGGCTGTGCTGGTCGCCGCACCTTATCCGGTTCTGAAGAAGGGCGACATTGCCAAGTTCGGGCAGAAGTCATCGCCGTTCGATACCGGAGGCATGGTGGTCATCACCACCAAGGCCAGCGACCCTGCGCTCGCCGCCCAGATGCTCGACTACGGCTACAGCGAGGAAGGACATATGTTCTTTAACTTCGGGACCGAAGGCGTCAGCTACAAGATGGAGAACGGGTATCCGAAGTATACCGATCTGCTGATGAAAAATCCGGATAAGCTGGCTCCGGCGCAAGCGATCTCCCTGTATGCGCGCGGCAGCTACAACGGTCCGTTCGTTCAGGATAAGCGGTATGCGGAGCAGTTTTTCGCCCTGCAGACGCAGCGGGATGCGATCGAAGTCTGGAAGAAGACGGATGTGAAGAAATACGCCCTGCCGCCGATTACGCCGACTCCGGAGGAAAGCTCGGAATACGCGAAAATTATGACCGACATCGACACGCTTGTAGATGAGATGACGCTGAAGATCATTTTGGGCAGCGAGCCGGTCAGCCAGTTCGAATCTTACGTAGCCAAGATGAAATCGCTGAAGCTGGACCGCGCCATTGAGATTCAGAAAGCGGCTCTCGACCGCTACAACAAGCGCTAAAGCGCATAGCCGCAAGTTAACGGAAGCTCCAAGGGAGGGCAGGCGCTGCCCTCTCATCCCCGGGTTATGAGGTGAGGAACAAGATGGCGGACGCTCGACTGCTGGAGAGAACGAAAACCGCGGCCAAGGGAAGGCCGGGAAGCGGCAGATTTATGCGCGACTTTATGCTGAACAAATACTTGTACATCATGATGGTTCCCGTGCTGGTGTATTATATCGTTTTCCACTATGCGCCGATGTACGGAGCGCTGATCGCCTTTAAAGAATATTCGCCGATGAAAGGGATCATCGGCAGCGACTGGGTGGGCTTTAAGCATTTTCAAGACTTCTTCAGCAGCTATTATTTTTGGCGAATTCTGAAAAACACGGTCGTCATCAGCTTGTATACGCTGCTGTTCGAATTCCCCGCGCCGATCATTCTGGCGCTGCTTATTAATGAAGTGCGCAATCAAACCTTCAAGCGGGTCACGCAGACGATTACGTACATGCCCTATTTTATCTCGCTCGTGGTCATTTGCGGCATTATTACCGACTTCACGAATGCGGACGGCATCATCAACACGATCTTTACGTGGCTGGGCTACGATGGACAGGCGATGCTGCAAAAGCCTCATTTGTTCCGGCCGATTTATATTTTGTCCGAGATTTGGCAGCGGATCGGCTGGGAATCGATCATATATATCGCGGCCTTGATGAGCATCGATCAGGAGCAGTATGAAGCGGCGCGGATGGACGGGGCGAGCCGATGGAAGCAGATTGTGCACATTACGCTGCCGGGCATCATGCCGACGATTGCGATCATGTTTATTTTGCGGATGGGCAATCTGCTCAATGTCGGCTTCGAGAAGATCATTCTGCTCTATAACCCGATCACTTACGAGACGGCGGACGTGATTTCTTCGTTCGTGTACCGCAAAGGCTTGCTGGAATTCGGCTGGAGCTATAGCTCCGCGGTAGGCTTGTTCAATTCCGTCATCAATCTTATTCTCCTGATTACGGCCAACTATGTGAGCCGGAAAGTCAACGAAAGCAGCTTATGGTGAGGTGAGAGGCATGAAACAAAAAACGGGCATCCTGGAAAAGCTGTTCGATCTCGGCATCTACACGGTTCTGCTGGCACTCGTGGCCGTGACGTTGTACCCGCTGCTGTACGTCGTGCTGGCCTCCTTCAGCGACGCCGGCCAGCTGGTGGCTTATAAAGGGATTTTATACAAGCCGATGGGCTTCAGCCTGGAAGCCTACCGGAGCGTGATGAGCAATCCGGGCATTCTGACGGGCTACCGCAACACGCTGTTTATTCTGATCGCCGGCGTATGCGTGAACCTGGTCATGACGGCGCTTGGCGCTTATGTGCTCTCCAGGAAAAATGTGCTGTGGAACAAATGGTTCATGCTGGTCATCGTATTTACGATGTTTTTCCATGGCGGACTCATCCCGCTGTATCTGATCGTGAAAAACGTAGGCTTGCTGGACTCGCTCTGGTCGACGGTCATTCCGTTTGCAGTCAGCACCTTTAACCTGATCATTATGCGGACAGCGTTTATGGGCATTCCCGACAGTCTGGAGGAATCGGCCAAGATCGACGGCGCGAATCATTTCACGATCCTGTTCCGCATCATCGTACCGCTGTCCATGCCCGTCATCGCCGTCATGATCTTGTATTACGCGGTCGATAAGTGGAACGGCTGGTTCTATGCGTCCGTCTTTATCAAAAGCCGGGAGCTGTTTCCCTTGCAGCTCGTGCTGCGCGAGATTCTGATCTCCAATTCGACGGACAGCATGTCGGCCGGCACCGATGCGGGGGACCGCTATCAAATCGCGGAGACGATCAAGTATGCGACGATTATCGTGGCAACGGTCCCCGTGCTGTGCATTTATCCGTTTGTTCAGCGATTTTTTGTCAAAGGCGTTATGGTCGGTTCCCTCAAAGGGTAAGGGCGGAATCCGTATCCTCAAGCTGCAGAAACGGCTTTATTTGGCCGCCAATGCAGCTTTTATCCATCCGATTTTTCTTTTTGTTCATTCCTCCCCTTAATTTCATTGGTATAATGAGGGTATCCGATCATGCATTGGGAGGAGATCCCTTGAGACTCCGGTTTCGATTCAGATTTCTTTGGCAGAAGCGAAAAAGCATCATTTTTACGTGGCTGATCTCCTACAGCGCCGTGCTGGTCATTCCGATGATGATGAGCATGATCATTTATTCACAGTCCAGCGAAGCGCTGAAAAGTGAAATACAGCGGGCCAACGATTCCTTGCTGAAGCAGGTCCGGTATTCGATAGACACCCAGATTGACTTGATGAAGCGGCTGAACATGGAAATTTCCTGGAATGCCAAGCTGCAATCCTTGATGTATTCCACCAAGCCGGAGAGCGAAGCCCAGTTTCTGGCGTATCAGCTGGCGAAAGAGCTTCGGATGTATCAAACGTCCTACGCGACCATCGACGAGTTTTATGTGACGTGGGATCAGCAATCGGCGGTGCTGCGTCCCGGCAATATCAGGGACAGAGAGACGGCCTTCGATACGATCCATCACACGGGCGCGATGCGGTACGAGCAGTGGCTCGAGACGATCGACCATGCGCCGGGCAATGCCTTTCTTCTCTTGCCTCGCGTGGATTCGTCCAGCCCGCAAACCTCGATCGCCTATGTTACGCATCTGCCCAGGGATCTGAACGGCAAACAAACCGGTACGGTCGTCGTCATGGCCGATCTGGAGCGGTTTCAGAAGGCGATGGAAAGCATCTCGTGGTTTAACGGAGGACAGCTTTTAATCCTTAATCCAGACAATCAGGTTCTTATGTCCAATTTGCCTGTGACGGGCCATGAAAGCCTTATTCGGGAGCAGCTGCCGGACGGGGAGCATGTGATGCATATGCCGTCGGGGAACGGGGACACGGAGCTTTTTTATATTCAGTCGGCCGTATCGGATTTGAAATACGTATTGGTTATTCCGAGCAATATGTACTGGCAGAAGGCGGAATACGTGCGCAAATTTACGTATATCAGCATCTTGATCAGCCTGATGGGGGCGGGCGTCCTGACCTGGTTTTTCCTGCGCCGCAACTACTCGCCGATCCGGCAGCTGGTACAGTCTCTCTCGGATAAAAGTTCGCCGGAAGAGAGGACCGACTGGAATGAATTGAATTTTATCCGGAAGGCGATCACCAACACCCGCAGCGAGAAAGAAAAAATCGCCCTGCAGCTGCAGTCGCATCATCATGTGCTGCGCTCCAATATGCTGAACCGGCTGTTGAAGGGGAAGCTGGATACGCTCATTCCGTATGAAGAAGCCTTCAAGTCCTTTCACATCGAACTAAGCTCCAACCGGTTCGGCGTCATCCTATTTGCCGTGGAAAACCATGAAAGCGTCGATACGACGCTGCCCGGGACGGATCGGAACGATCGGCGGCGGCTCATTCAATTCATCATCACCAATGTCGTGGAGGAACTGGTCGGGCAGCGCCATCACGCCGGTTATGTCACCGAGCTGGACGATATGATGGCTTGTCTGGTCAATTTCTCCGAGAGGGCGGACGTTAATCCGAAGGAGGATCTGAACTGGATTGCGGCGGAGGCCCAGCGGTTTCTGCTGCGGTTCCGGATGGATCTGACCGTGTCGATCGGGGGCGTGCACGCCTCGCTGGCCGGGGTGTCGGAGGCTTATCAGGAAGCCATGGACGCGATGGAATACAAGATGGTCGTCGGCAAGCGGGAAATTATTCAATACGACGACATCCGGCCCGATCCGGCGGATAAGCTTCAGCTCGGGTATTATTACCCGCTGCAGGTCGAGCAGCAGCTGATCAATCTGATCAAGGCGGGCGATTATGAGCAGGCCGCCGGCTTTATGCACGACATCACCGAACGGAACTTCGACAAGCCGTTTGTATCCTTGACGCTCGCCAAATGTCTGATGTTCAATCTGGTCGGCACGATGGTGAAGGCGATGACCGAGCTTGGAGACGGGGACAGCCGGATTCTGGGCGACAATCCTTTATGGATGGACAAAATTATTGCCTGCGATACGCTGCTCGAGATGCAGCAGGAGCTTCAAGCCCTGCTCAAGGAGGTTTGCGCGTTTGCTGCGGCCAAGGTCGAGTCGAATCTGTCCCGGGAACGCGCCGAGACGCTGCGCGACTTAATCTCCCGAGTCATGAAGCATATCGAGGACCATTACCATGACGCCAATTTGAACGTGAACACGATCGGCGAACGCTTCGGGCTGAAGGGCAGCTACGTCTCAAAGCTGTTCAAGGAGCAGACGGGCGAAGGGCTGCTGGATTACATCACCAAATTCCGCATCAAGCAGGCCAAGCTTATGATGGGCAACAAGCAGGACTCGATCTCGGATATCGCCAAGGTGGTAGGGTATAACGAAGTGGCTACCTTCATACGTGTTTTTAAGAAATACGAAGGCATCACACCGGGCAAGTTCAAGGAATTGAGCTGAGAACGGAGAGGACATAAGCTGCGGAGGTTCAGAGGATGCGGAGCAGAACAACGTTTACGGGCATGATGCTTTTTTTCTCCCTGATGCTGGCGATAAGCGCGCTCACTTCCTGCTCATCCCCGTCCGGAAACGGCGTGGCGGCGGAGCCGGAGCCGGGAGGCATAGCCTTGTCTTATTGGGCCGAGCTTAACGGCAATGCGGGGAGCGTGAGGCCGACCTTTCAGGAGGTGCCGTTTTTCCAGGAATGGCAGAAGAGAACGGGCGTACAGCTTAAGTTCATTCAGCCGCCGTCCAATCAGGCCAAAGAAGCGCTCAATGTGCTGCTAGCCTCAGGCGAGCTGCCGGATCTGATCGAATTCGAGTGGAGCCAATTCCCGGGGGGACCGGTCAAGGCTGTCAAGGACGGATATATTATCCGGCTGAATGACCTGATCGACAACCATGCTCCGAACCTGAAGAAATATTTGAGCCAGCATCCCGAGATCGACAGGCAGGTGAAAACGGATGACGGCAGCTATTATGTATTTCCGTTCATCCGCGGGGACGATCTGCTGCGCACCTATCAAGGGCCGATTATCCGCAAGGATTGGCTGAACGAGCTGAATCTTCAGACCCCGGAGACGATCGATGAATGGTATACAGTGCTTAAGGCTTTCAAGGAGAAAAAGGGAGCGGAGGCGCCGCTGACGTTCCTTGGGGTTCCGCACGCGCTGTTCGGTATCGAGGGAGGCGGCTTTGTCGGCGCCTTCGGCATCAAGAAAGGCTTCTATATGGACCGGGGACGCGTAAAGTTCGGAGCGATGGAAGAGGGCTACAAGCAGTTTCTGACGACGTTCCGCCAGTGGTATGAGGAGGGGCTGATCGACCGGAATATCGCGACCGTCGACACCAAGACGATGGATTCCAATATGATTATGGGCCGAAGCGGCGCCACCCTATGGAATGCAGGCGCCGGTATCGGCAAGTGGCAGCCGCTTGTGCAGGAGAAGGACCCGGGAGCGCTGTTCGAGCCTGCGCCATATCCGGTGTTGAACAAAGGGGAGAGGCCCAAGTTCGGCCAGCGCAGCTACGCCTATGAAGGAACCGGCGGGGTGGCGATATCGAGCAAGAGCAAGCATCCCGAGGAAGCCGCCCGTCTGCTGGATTACGGCTACGGCCCGGAAGGGCATATGCTGTTTAACTTTGGCGTGGAGGGGGTCAGTTATACGCTGGAGAACGGGTACCCGAAATATACGGACCTGATCCTGCGCAATCCCGACAAGCTGGCTCCGGCCCAGGCGATTGCCATGTACAGCAGAGCCAGCTATTTCGGCCCTTTCGTGCAGGACGTACGCTATCTTGAGCAGTTCTACACGCTGCCGCAGCAGCGGAGGGCGGCCAAGCTCTGGGCCGATACGGAGGCCGATCAGCATATGCTGCCGCAGTTGCCCAAGACCGAGCTGGAGAGCGCCGAGTTTTCTGCGATCATGAACGATGTGACGACTCTGGTGGATGAGATGTCACTGAAGTTGATATTGGGCGTCGAGCCGATGTCGGCTTTTGACGGCTTCGTCAGCCAATTAAAGGCTTTGCGCATCGAGCGGGCGATCGAAATTCAGGAGCAGGCGCTTGCGCGGGCGCGCAGACGGTAGATGGGAGCGCAGACGGTGGACAGGAGCGCGGACGGTGGACAGGAGCGCGGACGGTGGACAGGAGCGCAGATGGTGGACAGGAGCGCAGATGGTGGACAGGATCGCAGACGGTAGACAGGAGCGCGGAATAGTCGCTTTTAGCAGTAACCGAAAAACCGTATAAAATTGCCGGATGGGCGGACATGTGTAGGATTTTGTGCGGAAAAACGTATACCTGCTTCCTGCTGGCGGTCACAAATATGGAAGTTGTGCGGAATATCGTATAATAACGCCCCGCTCGCGGTCAAAAGCATGAAATTTATACGAAATATCGTATCAATAGGTCTGGTTGCTGAAACGCACAGCCTAGTCCCTGTTTGCTACTTCTGCACGAAGGGCTGAGTTCTCGAAAGGAAGACCTAGGCCATAATTAAAGCCTGAACTTATTTTCACCCGGAGGAAGTCCAAAGTTTATAAAATAAGTCTTGCGCATTTGGGAATATTATGATAATTTATTAACAAAATCCATCGTATTGCGGTAAGCGGTTGACATGGCCGGCTTTCTGTGACGATGAACTAACGATGTGCGGAGGAACCGCCTGCATCATGCCTGCTTGGGGCATGATCGGGCGGTTTTTTGTGCTGTACATGAAAGGGAGTGAACAGAAAACGATGCGGGATTCGCCGCACGGGATTCGGTTAGGGGAATTGCTTGCTGGCCGGTACAGGATCGTCGCTTCGCTGGGGAGCGGAGGGACGAGCCGGGTGCTGCTGGCCGAGGATAAGAAGCTGCCGGGCAAGCGTTGGGCGGTGAAGGAGCTGTATGCCGATATGGCTGTGATGCCCAGCGTGCCGCCTAGGAAAGGGGAGGATGCCGAGCCGGGCGGTGCGGGCAGACGGCAGGCGATGCTGGAAGAAGCGGAGACGATGAGCAGGCTGACGCATCCGAGCTTGCCGGATATTGTGGACGTCGTGCCCCTGAACGATCAGGGCTTTATGTACCTGGTCATGGAGTATATCGACGGGGAAACCTTGCAGGAACGATTCGAGAGGCTGGAAGGAAAGATGCCGGCGGAGACGGTAGCCGGGCTGGCGCTGCAGTTGTGCGGACTGCTTGATTATTTGCACACCTCGGGCCCTCAGCCCGTGATCCACCGCGATCTGAAGCCCTCGAACCTGATGATTGACGCCGAGGGCCGGGTCCGGCTGATCGACTTCGGCACCGCCCGCCGCTTCAAGCCGGGAGGAGAGGGAGACACGGTCAATCTCGGCACGGTCGGCTTCGCCGCTCCGGAGCAGTATGACGGCAGACAAAGCGATCCGCGCACCGATCTGTACGGACTTGGCGCGCTGATGTATTACCTGCTCAGCGGAGGTGCGCATTACGGCTTGGCCGAGCCGCCGGGCGGGCGGCGGCAGCTGCCGCCTGCGCTTGAGCCGATCGTGCTCAAGCTGTTGAAGGCAAGTCCGGCCGAGCGTTATGCGACGGCGCGGGAGACGGCGGCGGAGCTGGGGGGCTGGCTGCGCGCCGGAAGCCGGGCTGCCCTGCATGGCGCGGTCGATGCCGGGCAGCTGACGGGCGCTGACTGGACGCCGCCGCTGGTCATCGCCGTCGGCTCGCTGTATGCCGGGGCGGGAGCGACTTTTGTAGCGCTGGCGCTGGCTCAGGCACTGGAGGAATGCAGGGTGCCGCATGCGGTGATCGAACCTCCATCGCCAAGCCCGGAGCTGGCCGCGCTGTTGTTCGCCATGAAGAACGAACCGCCGCATTACCGGTATTATGATGCAGCGATGAGGGAGCCGGGAGCGGCGCACGGAGGCGATGTGCGGTGGGAGAGGGGACGGACGCTGTGGCTGCCTGCTTCGGACGACTGGAGACAGGCGTTTCTCCGCTCCGGCGGTTCCGGACGGCAGCCGCCGGACGAAAGCGGGGGACTGCAGGCTCCTTCGTTTGCGCAGGCCGGTGCCTGGTTTAAGCTGATTCATACGCTGCGCAGGCCGGTGACGATCGTCGATATCGGCAGCCGCTGGGAAGAGCCGGAGACGGCCGCTCTGCTGGAGACGGTCACGGATGTCGTATATGTGGCCGATCCGATGGTCCATAAGCTGCAGACGGCAGCCGTCGAACGCCGGCTCCGGCTGCTGCTGGATGAGCTGAAGCCGGGCTGCCGGCGGCATGCGGTCGCCAACAAATGCGCCGGCGGCCGCGCGCCTTGGCTTGAGCTTTTGCCGGAGTCTCCCGGCTGTGTTCTTCCCGCTCTGGATAGCAGTCTGCTGGCCGAGGCCGCCTGGAGAGGGCGTCTGCCGACCGAGCATCCGATCGTCTGGCAGGATGTTCGCTATCACGTACATGCGTGGGTAAGCCGCTATTTTCCGATAGAAACGAGTGCGGCAGCTTTAGAGAAAGCAAACGGAGCCCGGCTCTATCGAAGGCTGCTGGACTGGCTGAGGCCGACACGAAAAAAGGAAAGGAGGGAAGAGCTGCCATGATCTATCGCTGCCGACTTCGGTTGAGAAAGATGGTGAGAAGCTTGCTCAAAGCCTACAGGCTTCCATATCGGTATACGCCGGCTTGATGATGTTGACGGTCAAAAGAAGAGGGGGAGGTTGCGTTGCTGCATAAGCCATGGATCGTCGGTGCGATAGGCACGCTGCTGATGACCGGCTCTGTCGCGGGCTACTGGTATTTCATGAAGCATATGGAGGTGTCGCTTCATACGATGGAAACGGTCAAGCCGGTCCGGCTGCTGCATAGCGGAGAGGCGATTGACGCTTCCATGCTGCGGATCGTGCGCATTGCCCAAGCCGCTCATGATCCGCGGGCCGTCACGGACCCTCGGCGCTTGATCGGGCGGAGGGTAGCGGTTCCCATCTCCAGCGAGGAGGAGCTGAGCGACTGGAAGCTTGCCGATATTCGCGTCACGCCGCTGCCGGCGGAGCGCTACTTCAGCTTCAAAACGGATGCCGTGATGAATGTGAATAATATGGTCCGGCGGGGAGATCGGGTGGATGTATGGGTCGAATTCGACCAGCCCAAGCTGATCGATACCGGATCACCGCAGCCGCCCGGGATCGGGGCCGTGAAAATTATCGAGCAGCTGCCCGTTACGAGCGTCAAAACGGCGGAAGGAGCGGAGGTTGTCGATACGGGGACGATGGAGGCGATCGTGGCGCCGGATAAAATAGCGCTGCAGGAAGCCCGCTCCCGCCCGAACGGGAAGCCGGAGACCAATACTTACATCATGAGCGATGAGGTGTACGAGGCCTTCGTGCTTGGCAAGCTGGCCGGCAGCGTGAAGCTGGCATTGCCGGACCTGACTTCATCGGAGGGCAAGGACGGTGCAGGCAAGGTTACGGAGCTGTTCAGGCTGCTCCAGGCCGCCGACGCTTTCTCCTCGAAGAAAGAACCGGTGCGGATAGGCTCTGACCTCCCCGCTTCCCAAGCCAAGCGGGCGGATGCTGCCGATTCGGCAGAGCTTCAGGAGGGGAAGCCTGTGAAGGCCAAGGCGGACACGGATGCGACGGAGAAAAGCTGGAGGAAGGAGGAGAGAAAATGACATTCTTGCTGGCCGTACCGGGCGACCGGGACAGCGATCTGACTGCCGCCGACGAGCGGAGCGGGGAAGCCGATGCAAAGCTTGTCAGCACCGCTGCAGGGCTGCTGGACCGGCTGGATGAGCCGCTGGAGGCCGTAGCCGTCCATGCCGGTATCTGGTATGACCGTTATCCGTGGGAATGGATGCCTCTGCTTCGCCGCAAGCAGCCGTATGCCAGATTGCTGGTTGCGCAAGACGAGTCGGTTTACGATTCCTTCATGATGGAAGCCGTCTGCCGCCTGGGAGAGTCGCTTGATATCCGGGTGCTGCCAGCCGGAGCAAGCCGGAGTAAAGTGCTGCAGGCTTTCCGGCGGTTTGCGGCAGGAGGGGAGGCTTGGGAGAACCTCTCCCTGCTGGGAGCAGGAGGCGCCCCCAGGCCGGGCGGACCCGGGACGGTGGCGGTCGTCTGGTCGGCCGCGGCCAAGGACGGCGCGACGACGGCAGCCGTCAACACGGCGCTCGCCTTGGCAGCCCGGGGGCGGCGAAGTGTCGGCCTCGTGGATGCCAATCTGCGCAATCCCGAGATCCATGCCGGCTTTCGCATGGAGCCAGACGGGGCGGCGGCTTTTGCGCTGCGCGCCAAGCTCCAGACGCGAAGATTGACGCCGGAAGAATTGCTCGGGGCATGCAGGCTGTACAAGCAGCGCGGATCGCTTCATGTGCTGCCCGGCTCTCCGCGCCGGGATACGGCCGGGGATATGACGCCGGAGATGATGGAGCATCTGATCGGGGTCGCGCGCAGCGCCTTCGACATCACGATCATCGATGTAAGCGGTTGTCCCGATAACGCCGCCACCATCAGCGCGGTGAGGGAGGCTGACGAGCGCTGGCTGGTCGTGCAGAACAGATACGCTTCCTACCGGAGGGCATGGGGAGAGTGGTTCGCCTGCTTCTGGTCTTACTGCGGGCTGTCGCCCCAGGAAGTATCGCTGATCGTCAACCGCATCTCCCAGACGGAGCGGCCGGAGCGCATCGCCGATTACTTGGGCATGCGCCTGGCGGCCGCCTTGCCCAATATGCCTGGCGGCCTCGGTCTTCGCGCGTCCGACGAGGGCGTCCCGTTGTACGGCCGCCCGGAGGCGGCGGCGTTCTCGGAGCAGATCGACCGGCTCGCGGCTCGTCTTGATCCCGAGGAGTCGGCGCTGCCCGGGTGGGTCGCGCCGCCAGCCAGGGCAGGCAGGCCGGGCTGGCTCGACCGGTTGACGACGCGCTTCGGTTGAAGGAAGGCAGAGAGGAGGCAGAGACGATGCAGATACGAGCACCGGAGCTTGCAGATGACACCCGCTTGCGGCCGCGCCTGCGCTTTGATGCGGTACGTTATGTGAAGGACCTGGCCCAAGCAGGGACGCCATTTGTGCGAAGCCATCAGCCGGTCCGCACGAAAGGGGCGGAGCATGGAGAACGCCGTCTGCCGTTGTCCGAGGCCGCGTCGATGCTGTACGAGCATCTGACCGAGCGCTCCAAGTCGGATCAGGCGTTGTACGAGGATATTATTCAAGCGGGACTCGGCGAACCGCTGGCCCAATGGCGAATGAAGGCCGTCATCGAAACGCTGCTGGTCGAATACCGGATTCAGGTAGAGCCGGCCACGCTCATTCATCCGCTCTCCCAGGCGGACAGCATATTTGCCGAAACCTGCGGTACAGGCTTGATCGAGGATTTGTACCGGCTGGATGACGTGGAGGAGGTGCAGGTGATCGGCCGGCATATTTTCCTGCTGAAGGGCGGCCGGATGGAACGTCATACCCGCATGTTCGGGTCGCTGGAGGATGTGCTAAGGCTTCAGGACAGGCTTGCGCTATGCGGAAAGAAGCCGATCAACGAACGGCAGCCCTTCGTTCAGTCCTATATGTGGAACCGCTCCCGGCTGGTCATGACGCGTCCGCCTTATTCGGATGTGCCGAGCATTCACATCCGGAATTTTATCGTCAAGGATGTGACGCTCGGCCAGCTTACGGGGCTGGGAACGATCAACGAGCGGATGGCGCAGCTGCTGCGGCTCCTCGTGCGTCATCACGCCAGCATGCTGATCGGCGGCGGGACGGCTACGGGCAAGACGACGTTTCTGTTCGCGCTGGCCGCCGAAATTCCCGAGCACGAGCGGATCAGGACGCTGGAGAAGGAGTTTGAGGTTGCGCTGCGGGAGAGGCTGCGGGGAACGAGAAATATTTTGGCGGTGCGCGAGGTTGAGGACATCCGGCTGTCGATGGAAGAATCGTTCAAGCCGCTGCTGGTGATGAGTCCCCACTGGGTCATTGTCGGCGAGGCCAAAGGCTCGGAGGTCGCCCAGATGGTGCAGGGGGCGCTGCGCGGTCACGATATGATGGGAACGATGCATACGAAATACCGGGATTCCTTCCTGAGCGATGTTGTGGATATGATCAAGCAGGACGGGCGGCAGCATGATACCGGGGATACGATGCGGCGGGTCGCAAGAGCCTTCAATATATTGATATTTCTGAGGCTGGTACAGGTGGAGGGCAGACCGCGGCGGGTGGTGACGGAAATTACGGAGCTTTCCGTCGATGAAGAGCAGCGTGTTTCGGTGAAGCCGCTCGTTGAATGGAGCTATGCGAAGCAGACGTGGAGCTTCACCGGAAATACGCTAAGCCGCTCCCTGACCGACCATCTGCTGGCTAACGGGGCGGATGGCCGCGATTTTGCGAAGCTGGGGGTTTGGGATGCATGCTTGGGCGATTAACCGCGGATTCGCTCGCTTGGATGGACGCCGTACAGCCTATCCTTCTGGGCATGTGGGTCATCGGCTCGCTGGGCTTGTCCCTGCTGGCAGCCCGGCTGCTCGTTTCGGTCTGGACGTACCGCCGCCGCCATCCTTCGCTGTACGGCTATGCAGGTCGCGGGAGGAGGCGGCGCAGCCTGGGAAGGCTTGCTGCCCGGCCGATCAAGCACCTGCGCGAAGAGCTGGATCTGGCGGAGCTCCGCTTCGGCGCGGAACCTGTGCTGATGGGGATGGGCGTGCTGGCGCTCGTCGGTTTTTTCGGCTCGGATGTCCTGCTTCAAGGCTTGTCCCGCACCATGTCCATCGGAGCGATGCCTCTGCAGGAGGGACATATTTGGCCCTTGAGCGCGATGATCGGCGTATTGACCGGCTCCATTCCCTATTTCCTCATCCGTTTTCGCGTGATGCGCAAGCGGGAGGGGATTGCCAGACGCATGATTATGCTGGTGCAAAATTTGATCGGCCATTACCGCCCGCGTTTGACGCTGGCCGATATGATTGTCAGCAGCGCGGATACGATGCCGGAGGAGGTGCGCGCGGAGTGGAGGCGGCTGGAGCTTGGACTGCACATGAAATCGATCGATCAGGCGCTGTATGAATTTGCCCGACGGGTGGACAATGAGTGGGCGCATGACTTGACCGACCTGCTGCTGATCGGGGCCCAATACGGGACCGATATGACGGAGTCGCTGCACCAGCTGGTCAACAAAATGCAGGCTTCCAAGCGCCACGAGGAAAACCGGCTGGCGATGATTACGGTATACCGGATCGGTACGACGTTCATGGTGGCATTCGCATTCTTCATCATCGGCTTCAATATCTATGCGGACCCGGTCAACTACACCCGTTATTTTGTCGAGCCCGGGGGGAAAAAGCTGCTGCTGCTTGCATTCGCGGTTATGTTCGTATCGATGGTGCTGGTTATAAGAACGGGCAGGCGGGCTTATTAGCCGAACCGGCCTCAGGTGCCTTATAGAGGAGGTGGAACCATTGCCGATTGCCGCCACCGCAGCCGCGGAAGCTGCCAGTCTGCGGGCGCTGATCGAAGCGCCGACTCAAGACGCCGGCCTGGCCGCCGGCTTAGCCGCGGGGCTTTCCGGGTACGCTTGGCTTGCTGTATTCGCCGTCGGCAGCGTTTTGCTGGCCTATGCCTGCGCCGGCTGGCTTCGCAGTTTGGACGGAGGCCGGATCTACCTGCTGCGGGAGCAGTGGAAGCGGCGTTTATCCGCCGGAAGGCTTGCTGTACGCCAGCGGCCGCCGCTGAGACAGGAACGGGAGGAGAGGGCCCACAGCGAGAGGGCGCGGCTGGCCGGGTTGTCTCCCTACTGGACGCGCAGCCGATTTGCCCAGGCTCAGCTGCTGTCGGCCCTGACTTTGCTGGCTTTGGGCCTGCTTTCCCAAGGGCTGCTTGCCGTCCCGGGACCGGGCTATCCAGGCGGCGGCGCTGCTGGAGCCGCGGGAAGCTGGCTGAAGCCGGCGCTGGCCGGGTTAGCCGGGTGGACGCTGCCTCGCTTGTGGCTGACGGCAGCCATCCGCGGCCGGAGGGCCAAGCTGCTGATGGAGATCGCCAAGCTGTCGCACCGCTTGTCCGTATGCGTTAGTGAGCGGGCCGACATGAGGGAGCTGATCATCCGGGCCGGACGGCCGCTGGAGCTGTTGAAGCCGGCGCTTCAGGAGCTGGCGGTGATGTGGGGCAAGGACCGCAGCCTGGCGATCTGCAGATTCCGCGAGCGGGTGGGGGTCCCGGAGGCATTTCCTCTGGTCAATGCGCTGGAAGCTATCAGCCGGGCGGATTCGCATGAAATTGCCAAGGTGCTGAAGGAGCAGACGGCCGGAATCGAAACAACGCTTGGGGCGGAGCGCGACCGTCAGTTGGAGAACGCGCCGGTATGGATCAGCTTCTATGTGATGGTGCCGTTCGCCGTGATCGTCGTGCTGTTTCTATACCCTTGGCTGATCACGATCTCGGAGCAGCTGATGACAAGCTTCGAAGGCTAATGATGGGGAAAGCGGGTGTGAGCGGATGTCCAAGCTGGTGATTGCCGTATTGCTTACGGTGCTGGTGGCCGGCGCTGCGTTGTACACCGTGGGCGGCCAACTGGCTCCTGCGGCGGGAACGGCGGGCAATCAGACGAAGCTGCGGATACAGGATGCGTTTGAATGAAGCGAAGGAAGCGAATGAAAACGAATGAAATGTGATGAAACGAGTGAAATGTGATGAAACGAATGAAACCTGATAGATGGAAGACTCAAAATCGCAGAAGTAAAAAACGAGAGGATGAGGCCAAGTGGGGAAATTGGTAATCGCATGCTTGTTGACCGTGCTGCTGGGGGGAGCGGCCATGTTTGTAGCCGGAACGCGAGTCGGTCCCGCGGTCGGAACGAAAGGAACCTCGCTGGGCACGAGTATTTCGACGGCGACGGTCAGCCAGACGGACGGCAGCGTGACGGCGACCGCTCCGTAGCCGATGAGCAAGCTGGTTACGATGTGCTTGCTTGTAGTGATTGTATTCGGCATTTGCCTGTTTGTATTCCGGCCGGGAGCCGGCGGAATCCAGGAGCAGCTGAGGGGAGGACATGCCACCATGACCGAGAAAATCCGCAGCTTCGATTATATAAGCAATTGAAAGGAGATCCGGCTGGAGCCCGGCGGAGTGCGGGGGCATTGCGCAGCGACGAGAGGGGCATGTCGAATGTGCTGGTCACGCTGATGATTATGCCGGTGCTGCTGTTTTTGGCCTTTGCCATCGTACCGTTTTTCGTATATGCGATGAAGGCGAATCATCTGAACACGATCGCCAATCATGCGCTGAAGGAGGCCGAAGCTGTCGGTTATGTCAGCACAGAGGTGCGCGGCAGGCTGGGCGGGCGGCTGGCCGCACTTGGCATGGGCCCGGTGGCGGCAGGCGGCGTCACGTACCCTTCCTTCACAGGCAGCACGGAAGCGCTGGTTTTGCGGGATGCGCCAGACCCGACCGTCAAGCTGGAGCTGATCTATCCGGCGCCCAATCTGACCCGCATCGTACGGGCGATTCGCGGAGGAGGGGGAGGCTCGGAGCATGAAGGGTTTTACCATATCGTGCTGTACGGCCGCAGCGAGGCTTACGAATGACTGATCGTGCTTTCCAAATGGCCGAACGGTTTTTCGGATGAGGGGTTGCGCAATTCAAATGACTGATCATAGCTTTCGACTAACTGAGAAGACCTTGCGCATGACAAAGCGAGCCTCTTTTCGCAGCGAGCGGGGCGGGGTGCATGTGCTGCTGGCGGCTTTGCTGGCGATTATTCCGGCCGTTTTGCTGTGGGGCGTCGCCTGGAGTTGGCTGCTTCACGCGCATACGATCTCCAAGTCGAAGCCGCTGCTGGATCAGGCAGCCCGGGCGGCTTCGATGAACGTGAACAAGGCCGAGGCCGCGCTGGGACGGATCGTCTGGGACGGACAGGCGGGGAGGGATGACTTCTTTCGCTACCTCCGGCTTAACTTCAGGCTGGCCCCCGATATGACGCCGCTGGCCGGAAGCCCGCTCACGGCGGCGCCGTTCGTTCACCGGCTTGAGTTTGTGGAGCATCCTTCCTACCCGTACCTGCTGACGAGGTCGATTACGGTGCATGAGGGCGGAGATAAGCACACGGTACGTCGGGTGCAGGTGACGATTTATGGCCCTTCGGTGCTGGCGATCGTCGAGCTTGCAAGCCCGCAGCTCGGAGGAGGCCGCGAAGAGCCGATCGTGCTGAGCAGTGTAGCCAGCGTACGCTTCCGATAAGCGATTTGAAGCAAAAGGGGAAGCGGAGAAAGAAACAGGATATTGGAGCAGGCAAAAAAGAAAAGGCGAAGGCTCTTGCACCTGCGGGGTCTTCGCCCTTTGCATTTTCGCGGGCCACCCGGTAATGTTAAGACAAACAAGCTTCCCTCTTATCGTCAGGGAACGGAACGAAAGGCGTGGTACGATCATGATAAACCGCAGCGAATACGAAAGACGGATAGAGCGCCTGCAGAGCGGGCTCCAGGAGAATGGGCTTGACGGCATGCTTATTGCGCAGAACGTGGATTTGTATTATTTGACCGGCTCGATGCAAACCGGTTATTTGCTTGTTCCGGCAAAGGGAGAGCCGCGCTTCATGGTTCGGCGCAGCGTCGCCCGGGCCCAGCAGGAGTCGGCCTGGCCGGTAGTGCCCCTAGGCTCGCTTCGTGAGCTGGGGCAGCAGCTCGGCCAGCTGTGTCCGGACTCGACTGCCGGAGGGAACGGGACGCTGCAGCTGGCCGCCGAATTCGATGTGCTGCCGGTGCAGCAGTTTCAGCGGCTGCAGCAAGCGCTGCCTGCGGTCCAATGGAAGGATGGCTCCGCCTTGATCCGCGAGGTGCGCATGATCAAGTCGGAGGGCGAGCTTGCGAAAATCCGCCAGGCGGCGCAGCTCGTGAACGAGGCGTTCGAGGATGCGCTCGGCTGGCTCCGGCCCGGGCTTCGCGAGCTGGACATCATGAGCCGGATCGAAGCTTATATGCGCTCGCGCGGGCATATCGGCGTCATGCGGCTTCGCGGGTTCAACCAGTCCGTCATCACGGGGATGATCGGAGCCGGGGAGGCTGCGGCCACGCCTACTTACTTCGACGGCCCCGCAGGCGGTCTTGGCCTTGGGGCTTTCTGTCCGCAGAGCGTCAGCCTGCGCCCGGTCGGACGCGACGAGCCGATCCTGATAGATATCGGCTGCTGTGTGGAAGGTTATGTGATCGACCAGACGCGGACCGTCGTGATCGGCCGTTTGGACGAGGAGCTGGAGCAAGCCTACGAGCAATCCGAGGCCATCCTGCGGCATACCGAGGCCGCGTTGAAGCCGGGGGAGGTTTGCGAGCAGCTGTATGCGGACTCGCTGCGGCTCGCGGACGAAGCGGGGCTCGCGGAGCATTTCATGGGCTATGGGGCCGATCAGGTCAAGTTTCTCGGACATGGCATCGGTCTGGAGATCGACGAGTGGCCTGTGCTGGCTCGCAGCTTCCGCTATACGCTTCGGCCGGGCATGGTGCTGGCCATTGAACCGAAATTTACGTTTCCCGGGCGCGGCGTCGTCGGTATCGAAAATAGCTATGCCATCACCGAAGACGGATTTGAGAAGCTGAGCGTAACCCGGGAAGGGTTGATCCGGCTGTAAAACCCCGCCGTCAAGAGCCGGACGGCATGATCCGCCGCTGCTGCCCTCTCATGGAGAAGGCGGCCTATACAAAAATAAGCATTCAGCCCAGACGGCGACGTCTGGGCTGAATGCATGGATGGGGCTTTAGTCCGCAGGAGGGAAATTTAGGTAAATAACAAAAATCGTACAGAAAGACCTAAAGATTTTTAAGGCCCGGGGTGGAAGGAACACAGTACAGTGTAAACATCCATGGAGCGAAGCTTCTAGTGAGAATGAAAGCGGTTTATTACGAGCGATCATTTTCTGCCCGCCAACAAGCTCCACATCAAATTCCCCAAGGAGGAGGAAATTTTTTTAATGAGGAGAGTTGGTTTGTTTGCTGTGTCCCTGGCGGTACTGCTCGTAACGATGCTGTCCAATATCGCCCATGCGGATGTGTCATCCCATTATCTGAATCCGCTGATGAAAGGAGCAGATCCTACCATTGAACGGCAAGACGACGGCTATTATTATTCGGCGGCAGGCGATGGCAATGTTGTCTTGAAACGGCATGAAACCATTCTTGGCGTTTCCACCGCAAAGAGTAAAGAAGTATGGAAATTACCCGAGGACCTGGAATTTATATGGGGGCCCGATGCGCACAGGATCGACGGCAAATGGTACATCTATTTCGCCTCCGGTCCGAAGGTCAGTGATGAAGCGGGGCGTTTTGCTTACGGGCATCCCAGCTCCTATGTGCTGGAGAACAGCTCGCCAGATCCATTTGAAGGGACTTGGGAGCTGAAGGGAACCTATGACAATGGAGACGGACTTACGCCCCAGAAGGGACTGCTGAATACGCAAAGCTACGGACTGCCTACCGGCTTTGTCACCATCAAGGGGCAGAGGTATATGACGTATACCAAATATTTTTATTTTATAGATCCAACGACGGGAAAGGAGAGATTTGATGAGTGCCCTACAATTGTCAAAATGAAAAATCCGTGGACATTGGAGGGGGAAGAAATCACGTTAGCCAGGCCGACCTACGACTGGGAGAAGTATGTGGATAATGTCAATGAAGGCGCGGCCGTGGTGGAGCGAAACGGTAAAGTTTTTTTCGCTTATTCCGCAAGCAGCTACACGCATGATAACTATGCTGTCGGCTTGTCCTGGGCCGATCTGGCGCAAAGCGTGGAGAATGAAGCGGCATGGCATAAGCATCCCGAGCCGATCATGAAACGTTCGGACGAAAACGGCTCTTATTCGACGGGCTCGCCGCTATTCCTGAAATCGGAGGACGGCACAGAGGATTGGATTACATACCATGGCATTCCGACCCATAGTCAAGGGGGCAAAAACAGAGAAGTTCGCGCCCAGCGGATCAATTGGGACGACAATGACTTCATCAATCTGGGCATCCCGTCCAACCCGGGCACGGTGCTGAGCCGCCCTTCGGGCGAGGAGAAGAGCGAAGTTTATGAAGCTGAGGACGCGCAATTATCAGGGGCTGTAAGAGCAACGATGAACAGCATCTATGCCTCGTCCGGCCGATATGCCCGGTACAGCAATAGCGCTGACAGCGACTATGTGGAGTTTACGGTCGACACCCAGGCAGGCGGGATTTACTCGCTGGACTTCCGTTACAACAACAATACGGCAGAGCCGATCACCATGACGCTGGGCGTGAACCAGGAGGCTCCGGCCGCGCTTGTATTTCCGTCCAATGCCGGACCGGAGAAGAAGCTGAATTTCGACTTGAAAACGGTTCACAACATCCGGCTGAATGAAGGAAGCAACATCGTGCGTCTATCCGGTAAAAGCGCCTTGGGGCTGGACGCGATCATTGCCAAGAAAAGCGTCTTGTATGAAGCGGAGAGCGCGCAGCTGTCAGGAGGCGCGGTCGTCGCTCAAAATCATGCGGGCTATAGCGGTTCAGGCTATGCCAGCGGGTTCACGGAGCCGAACGCGGCTGTCAGCTTTACCGTAAACGCACCTCGCGCGGGCAGCTATTCGGTCAAGCTGGCTTATGGCGCGGGAGGCGAGGACGATGGAACTTTGACCATGTATGTGAATGGCGTGAAGATCAAACAAGCGAATTTCTTCGGTCTGAAGGCATGGGATAAGTGGGCCGACCGCTATGACAACGTATTCCTGAAAGAAGGCGGCAATGTCATCACCTATAAGTATGACAATGGCGATGCGGCGGATGTGAACCTCGATTATATCACCGTTACCGAAGCGGCGACCTGGACGTACGAGGCGGAATCGGCCCATACGACAGGCGGAGCGGATGCTGGGATCGTTCAGGCTCAGGATGGCAATACGGGAACCGGCTATGTGAGCGGCCTGTCCCAGGCGAACTCGTCCGTGGAATTTTCTGTGGATGCCGAGTATGCGGCCAGCTATGATCTCAAGCTGCGATACGCCACGGAGCAGGGCGGCAAAACATTGTCGCTGGAGGTGAACGGTGCGCCTGTGCAGGACATCGTCCTTCCCCACTCCGGAGGGGCCGGGATATGGAAGGAATACACGGTGACCGTTCCCCTGAACAAAGGGAAAAACAGCATCGCCTATAAGAACGCGGCCGGGGATTCAGGCGTCATCCGGATCGATCATATTCATCTGAATAAACGCACGCCCTGGAAATACCAGGCGGAAGCGGCAGCCCTCTCAGGCACGCCGGGAATCGGCAGAGACCGTCTATGGTTTGAAGGCAACGGTTATGTCGGCTTATTCCAGAAAAAAGGGGATGCTGTCCGTTTCGAAGTAAATGTCCCCTATACGGCGGCCTATACGTCAACCTTGCGTTATTCGGGCGTACAGTCGACGAATCGAACCATGACCCTGTATGTGAATGGCAACCGGGTTAAGCAAGTTTCCTTGCCGCCGACAGCGAATTGGGATACCTGGATGGACGCGACCGAGACAGTCCATCTGCAGGCCGGGAAGAATAGCATTGAATTCCGCCGTGAGGAAGGGGATACGGGCCAGCTCAATATAGACAGCCTGACTCTGGATAAATTCAGCGGCGGCTTCATGAGCACGAAGGCCAAGGAGCTGACTCCCGAGAAGATGGTGAAGATCCAGCCGAAGCACAGCGGCAAGGCGCTGAGCGTGGCAGGGGAGAAGTACAATCAGGGAGCGGCCGTCATCCAATTTTCCAATGGCGAAACCAACAGTCAATTGATGCGCTTCGTGGATTTGGGAACAGGCTATTACCGGATTCTGATTATGCGCGGCGCACGTTTCCTCGATATCAAGCCTGATTCGGGCATCCAGGAGCTGATTCTCAATCAGACTATGGAGGAAGCTCCCATCCCCTCCGATAGCGAACAATGGCGTTTGGAGAAGGATGGCGATTACTACAAAATCATCAACAAAAGCAATGGCAAAGTGATTACGGTCAATGAAGCTTCCAAAGGAAACAACGCGGTTATACGGCTGGCCGATGACGAGGGGAAAGATCACCAGCGGTTTAAGATCGAGCTGCGCAATCTGTATGACAATACCTTCTATGCGGTGTCGGACATTTCGGCTGTCCCGGACACGGCGCAGGCCGGGCAGGAGCTGACTCTCTTCGGAACAGTCTCGCCGGATTGGGCCACGCGCAAAAGCATCGCCTGGAGCATCAAGGATGCCGGGCAAACAAGGGCTGTCCTGGACGGAAATGTGCTGACCGCCACCAGAGCGGGAACTGTCATTGTCACCGCTACGATTGAAGAAGGCAGCGATACCGGTGTGAGCTACTCCAAGGACTTCACCATCACCGTCTCCAAGAAGGACGCGGATGTTAGTCCGGAAAAGGCAACCTACGATCTCTATGTGCCGGGAGATGTCAGCACCGGCATCATATGGAATGAAGCCAAATCTGTGACCGGCGTGGTATACGCGGCAACAGTAGCAGGCGCCGTATACAATGGCGCATTGACAACGGATGATTATACGGTCAGCGGGGACATGTTGACTATCAAGCGTGAGACTATGGCCGCATGGGGGCTGCAGAAGGGCGATACGGTAGACTTTTCTATCCAGTTTAATCAAGGGAACCCTGCTGTGCTCAGTGTCAATGTGGTGGACAGCTTTGCTTTGACCAGCCATCTTATTACGGTGGCAGCCGAGGGGCATGGCATTGCCAGCGCCAATGTACCTTCGGCAGTCAAGGATACGGCGATTACGTTAACCGCCACGCCAGATCCGGGCCAGCTCTTCAAGGGCTGGAAGGTGATCAGTCCCGGCAGCCTGAGAGTGACCGACAACACCTTCATCATGCCGGACGAGGCGGTGGCCATCACGGCGATATTCGGAGCGCCGTCCTACGGCGTGACCTATAACGGCAACGGCGCGGCAAGCGGTCACGCACCGGTTGATAACAGCAGCTATGAGCAAGGCGTCACGGTATCGGTCTACGGCAATACCGGCAATCTGGAGAAGCCTGGTTATGTATTTGCCGGCTGGAATGTACGGGCGGACGGCAGCGGAGCCGGCTACACGGAAGGTCAGACATTCACAATGGGCGGGGCGAATGTGACCCTGTATGCGCAATGGACGGCTAAACAATCGGGCGGTTCTTCTGGGGGAGGCTCGGATGAGGGGGACTCATCCGGCGGCAGCTCGCCATCCGCAACAGCGGGCAAAGAAATGAATTCGGTCAGCAGCAGCCAATTTACGGTTCCGGCCGACAAGAAGGGTGAATACGGCCTGGGGGACGAGATCAAGATTGAGATTCCTGCGGGCGCTTCCCGAAAGGAATTCCAGCTTAGCATCAGCAAGATAACGGATACGCAAAAGCTGCTTGCAGGCCAAGCTGCGCCGGCCAGCCCGGTGTTCGAGCTTCGGAAGGATTTCCCCGGGGATTTCGACAAGGAAATTACGCTGACGCTTGCTTTCGATCCGGCCCGCATCAAGAAGGGTCAACAGCCGGCTGTATTTGCCTATGACGAAGCGCAAAAAAACTGGAGGGCATTAGGCGGACAAATCAACGGGGCCGCTTCCATTGCCGTGAAGGTGAGCAGCGTTGCCAAGTTTGCGGTATTCGGCGTCGATCAGGCGGCCAACCCGCCCGCTCCGAAGCCGGCGGTCAACTTGAGCGACCTGGCGGCGCACTGGGCGGAGACCGATGTCAAGCAAGCGATTGACCTGGGAATCGTCAGCGGTTATCCGGATGGTACGTTCAAGCCGGATCGGACGGTAACGCGGGCCGAGTTTGCCGTCATGCTCATCCATGCGCTTAAGCCGCAAGAGAACCGTCATGAAAGCGCACCGCTGACGTTCACCGATAAGGAACAGATTGGCGCCTGGGCGATGGATGCCGTGGAGCAGGCGGTGCGGGCAGGGATTATTTCCGGTTACGAGGACGGTTCCTTCCGCCCGGATGCCGAGATGACCCGCAGCGAGATGGCCAAGATGATCGCAAGCGCCCTGGGGCAGTCAGGCGAGGGGGCTGCAACCGCGGGTTTTGCGGATGACGCGGCTATTCCCGACTGGGCCAAGGATGCCGTCGCGGTCTTGAGCAAGCGGGGCATTATGGAAGGCAAAGGAGGGAATCAGTTTGCTCCGGGCGATCAAGCAACAAGAGCGGAGGCGATCAGGGTACTGCTGAACATGCTGAGTTATAGAAAGTAGAAGCAGGAAGCGTGAACTGGAAGGGCTGACATCATTTCAAGGAGGATTGCACATGGTCAGGAATAAATTC
Source organism: Paenibacillus sp. cl123 (assembly GCF_900101595.1). Classification (GTDB taxonomy): domain Bacteria; phylum Bacillota; class Bacilli; order Paenibacillales; family NBRC-103111; genus Paenibacillus_G. Next base: position 35,019 of record NZ_FMYY01000027.1, on the reverse strand, counting down.
AGACATCTGCTGCTTTGTCTCGCGGTGCTGCTGATGCTGCCGCAATGGAGCGGACTAGTCGGGGCTGCGGAGCCGTCGCCGGGTTCGGCGGATGCCATACCTTCGTTTGCGCAGGAGGGGAAAAATGTGTCGGATTTCTACAATGTCATTATGCAGACAGGAGCCGATCCTTGGGTTTACAAGCACACGGACGGCTATTACTACAACGTCTTCGCGAACGCCAGCGGCGTCGTGATCCGCAGGGCGAAGACCATCTCCGGTCTTGAGGCGGGCGAGAGGCGCCTGGCGTGGTCGCCGGTCAAGGGCACCATGTACAGCTCCAATATTTGGGCGCCGGAGATGCACTATCTCAAGGATACCGACGGCCAATTCAAATGGTATATTTATGTCGCTGCCGACAACGGAACCAATGCCAATCACCGCATGTACGTGCTGGAGAACGCCAGTGCCAATCCGTTGACCGGCACCTGGGAGTTCAAAGGGAAGATTACCGATCCTTCCGATCGTTGGGCGATCGACGGCACGGTGCTGACGGTGGGTGAGCAGCATTATTTCATCTGGTCCGGCTGGGAAGAAACGGACGGAAGCTTCCAGAACTTATATATTGCGGAGATGAGTGATCCGCGGACCATCAGCTCGGAGAGGGTATTGCTTTCGACGTCTGAATATGACTGGGAATCGTCCCCGGCCCGAATTAATGAAGGCCCCCAAGTCACGGTAAAAGGCGACACGATCAATCTGGTCTATTCCGCAAACGGAAGCTGGACAGACAGCTATTGCCTCGGGCTGATCACAGCCAAGATCGGCGATGATTTGATGAATCCCGATTCCTGGGTGAAAAAAGACAAGCCGATCTTCTCCAGCGCCAACGGCGTTTACGGCCCGGGTCATCACAGCATCGTCACGTCTCCTGACGGCACAGAAGACTGGATCATCTATCATGCCGCCCGCTGGCCGGGATCGGGATGGACCCGTAAAGTCCACACGCAGAAATTCACTTGGAATTCTGACAATACGCCGAACCTGGGCGAGCCTGCCGATCCGAACATCCCGATTGCCACGCCTTCGGGCGAGCCGGTGCGGAAGCGTTATGAAGCGGAAAACGCGCTGCTGGTGAAAGCTCCGGGCGGTGAAGCTTCTCCCGCTGTCCGGCGGGAGGCCACCGCTTCCGGCGGGATGAAGATTGCCAACATCAAGAACGCCGATGATTATGCCCAGTTTACCGTCAATGTGCCGGAGACGGGATTTTATATGCTGGCCGTGCGCAATGCCAACGGCTCGCCCAATGCGGCCGATGCTTCTCATATTTTGTCGATCAACGGGAGCTCGGGCATCAATTTGAGCATCGTGTATTCCGGCGTGAATCGTTGGGGACTATCCTCCGCGAAGGTCTATCTGAAGGAAGGCGACAATATTCTCCGCTTCTCGAAGGGAAATAACCTCGCCGAAATCGACAGCTTGGATCTATTTAAGCTGGATGCCACGGAGATGCTATTCGCTGCCCCGGGGTATACGCTCGGATTGGGTGAAACCCACAGCTTGCCTTTGTATACGGTAACAGGCACGACCTATACCGCTGTAGAGGCAGGAGCAACCTTCACCTCTTCCGATACGAAGATCGCCGCTATTGACGGTGGTGGCGGGGTTAAGGCTGTCGGTGCGGGCAGTGCTACAATTACCGCCACCTATAACGGGAAAACGGCGACAGCCACAGTTACCGTTGCGGCGGAGCCCAAAGCTGTGCAGTCCGTTGCTGTCGGCGGACTGGACCGCATCCTGACCAGCGGACAGAGCAGCGGGCCTTTGCAGGTAATGGCCAACTATAACAATTACGAGGTTCAGAATGTGACAGCGGCTGCCCAGTACACGAGCAGCGATCCGGAAGTGGCCGGAATTGATTCTGTGACCCATGCGGTCTATGCGGTAAAGCCGGGCACAGCTTCGATTACAGCCGAATACAACGGCAAGAAGACAGCGCTCAGCTTGGCCGTGATCGCAGCTTCTGATGCGGTTCAGGTTGCTACCCAAGTGAAGACGCCTTCCGGAGTAGCCCCTAAGCTGCCGAGCGTAGTTGATGTAGTCTACAACAGCCAGTCGAAGAAAGCAGAGGTCGTCAGCTGGGAGCCGGAGGGACTTGACTTCTACTCCCTTGGCACGGTTCAGCTGCCTGTCATCCTGAAGCTGGATGGCCGTGAGTTTCCTTCCACCGTTTCCGTAAACGTTATTCCGGGCTGGGGCCTTGATGAGATTGTGAATCAGCTCCGCAGCAAGCTGGTCAATTTCTCTTATCCTTTGGGTGACGGGCTGGGCAACTACAGCCAATCCAAGTATGATGCCTTCGCAGCCGAGGTGAACAAGGCGGAAGAGCTGGCCGGCAACGCCGATTTGAGCAAAGAGCAGTTTAACGAGCAACTGGATAAGCTTGCGCAAGCGGAAGCCGCTTTGTTAGGTTCGCTGAACAGCGTTCAGGACGGCGTTGTCTATAACGCTTACCGGGATTTCTCCGGCGATACGATTGGCAAGTATCCTTATGGCATTACGACCGAGGATCTGACCAATGGCGCTTCCGCCACTGTACAGGAAGAGGCCGGGAATCGGTTCCTCCGGGTGACCACAACGGCGACCTCGGGCAAGGCCAACCTGTTCCTGCCGTATGCAGGCGAGGTACGGGCTGAGGCGGATGAGCGCATCGTCATCGAATACCGTGCCAGACTAAACACCAATTTTCAGTACGCCAATGGCGCCATGGTGCGCAACGACAGCGGCACAGGCAATTACTCCTTGGTCACGGCTTTTGATATGGGTAAAATTATCGTACAGAATGGACCTTCCACGAAGGTCAAGGTCCAAGACTTTCAGTACAATACCTGGTACAAAATCAAAATGGTGGCGAATTGGGACGCCAAAACTTATACCGTTTATATAAACGATGTTGAGGTGGCCACCGATTACAATTTCCGTCATACAGGCGGTGAGAAGCTGGCTGGCCAGCGGTTCGGCGTCGATGGCTATGCCAATGCCTCCATTGACTTTGATGATTTCAAAGCGATGGTGATCGGAGGACCGAAGGCTGCGCCCACGGGGCTCAATCACACCAATGAAACGGCGGTTGGAGCCAATGACGGACGCATCACCGGGGTTAATTCTTCCATGGAGTGGTCCTCCGACAACGGCAGCACCTGGTTGAGCGTCGAAGGGGACGCCATCGCCAATCTTTCTCCCGGAACTTATTGGGTTCGTTACGCACAGACGGATACTCATAAAGCCAGTCCCCATGTAGCGTTGACCATTGCCGTCTATACGCCGCCGGTGCTTGTGACGAGTGTGAGCCTGAATCAGACCGCCGCCCAGCTGTATACCAATCACGGGGCTTCGACTGTTCAGCTTACAGCAGACGTGAAACCCGCTGACGCAGCCAACAAGACGGTGACCTGGAGCAGCTCCAATCCGGCTGTAGCTACCGTGGATGAGCACGGTCTGGTGACGGTTCATGCCGCAGGCTCAGCCGTGATTACGGTAGCCACTGAAGACGGCGGTTACACGGCTTCCTGCGTTGTAACGGTGAGTGTATACAATAACGACAACGGCGGCGGCGATACCTCAAGCGGCGGCAGCGATCCCGCCGTTCCGACTAAACCGTCTGCACCGTCTACGGAAGTCAAAAACAAGGATGGCAGCACGACCGTGAGCAGCACCGATCAGACAACCGGCACGGTAACGGAGACTACGGTGTGGCCGAATGGCGATCGTGAAGTGAGAACGAAAGAACGCAACGGTACCATTACCGAGGTCGTCACCAAGCAGGATGGCAGCAAGCGGGAGACCGTGAGCAAGCCAGATGGAAGCAGCCGCTCTGTCACCACGGATGCGAAGGGGGTCCAGGTTGAGACCGTCACGACTGCTCTCGGGGCGGTAACTGCCGCCATCCATCTGCCTGAAGGCGTAACGCAAGCGCGGGTTACCGTTCCGTTCAAGAATGCTTCCGCTTCCACGGTAGCCTTTGCCGTTCGGGAGAACGGGACGAAGGAAGTGATCGGAACGGTTGTCACCGAAGCCGGATTGAGCTTTACAGCCAAAGGAAATATGACGGTGAAGCTGATCGACAACAAGGTTGTTTTCCAGGATGTGCCTGACAGCCATTGGGCGGCAGAAGCGATTGCCTTCACGGCAAGCCGCGAATGGCTGCTCGGAACGGAGCCGGGAACCTTCGCGCCGGGTGTATCCGTGAGCCGCGCCATGCTGTTTACCGTGCTGGCTCGTGTGCATGGCGTTGAGACCGAAGGCGGAGAGTATTGGTACAGCAAGGCCGCAGACTGGGCTGTCGCCTCCGAGATCAGCGATGGCAGTAATCCCGAAGCTTCCATGACCCGGGAACAGCTGATTACTGTCCTGCACCGTTACGCCGAACAGCCTGCCGCCAGCGGCAATGGCATAAGCTTTGCGGACGGCGGCCAAGTGTCCGCCTGGGCCAACGATGCCATCGATTGGGCTGTATCGGCAGGTATTCTTACCGGCAAGCCGGGGAACCTTCTGGAGCCTGCCGGCGCTGTTACCCGGGCTGAAGTATCCGCCATGCTTGCGCGCTTTATAGCGTGGCGCAGCAACTGAAGCGGCCAGACGGAGCGCAATAAATAACCAAGGAGCCAGGCGGGAACGTCCGCCAGGCTCCTTGGTTATTTTGCGTCCCGCGCGGCCGGTCGGCTTTGTAGAAGAAACAAAAATCGTACAGAAACACCTAAAGATTCTTAAGGCCCGGCATGGGCCAACCGCGGTACATTATAAGCAACACATCGAACAAAACTTTCAGCAGGAAAGAAGGGGGAGCCATGAATACAACGCCTGCCGCCGCAGGAACGGATAGAGCACCTGCCGCCAAAGAGGCTTTTTACCAGACAAAGCGGTTTCGGCAAAATATTCCGCTGCTTGTCATGCTTATACCGGGAATTCTTTATTATCTGATTTTCCGCTACGTGCCGATGGGCGGTCTCGTGATCGCTTTCAAAAACTATAATTTTCACGATGGCATATGGGCAAGTCCGTGGGTGGGGTGGAAATATTTCGAGATCTTATTCCAGTCCAAAGTCACGCTGCAAATTATCTGGAATACCCTTACCCTGAGCGTTCTGAACCTGGTCTTCGGGTTCCCAGCGCCGATTATTATCGCCATCGCCTTGAATGAGGTCCGGAAGAGCTGGCTGAAGCGCTGGATTCAAACCGTTATTTATTTGCCGCATTTCTTGTCCTGGGTTATCGTGGCAGGGATCGTCCTGACCCTGTTCTCTATCGAAGGCGGCACCATCAACAAGCTGCTGGCTCAATGGGGGATGGAGCCGGTGCCATTCCTGTACCGCACAGACTCGTGGGTCGCCATTTTTATCGGCTCGGGCATGTGGAAGGAGATGGGCTTCGGCGCCATCATCTATCTCGCGGCTCTCTCGGGCATTGATCCCAGCCTGTACGAATCCGCAGGGATGGACGGCGCAGGCAAGCTGAGGCAGATTTGGCATATCACCCTGCCGGGCATCCGTCCTACGATTATCCTGCTGCTGATTCTTGGCATGGGCCGGCTGATGGAAGTAGGGTTTGACCAGGTTTACAATTTGCAGAATCAAACTGTATTGGAGAAAGCGGAGGTCATCAGCACTTACGTGTACAAAGTGGGGCTGCAGCAGGCTCAGTTTGGTCTGACGACAGCCATGGGGTTGTTTGAATCCTTTGTCGGTCTGGTGCTTGTGCTGTCGGCCAATGCATTGGCCCGTAAATTCGATCAGGGATTGTTCTGAGGAAAGGAGAGAAATTCTCTTGAAGGAATCTACAGGCGGAAAAATTTTTGTAAGCTTTATTCACGTGGTTTTGATCGTCATTTCGCTCAGCTGCATCCTGCCTTTCCTGCATCTGATTGCGCTGTCCATAAGCTCGGGGCATGCGGTTGACTTGGGTCAGGTCTGGTTCTGGCCGGTAGGGCTTGATCTCACCGTTTACCGCTACTTTTTTGAGAATACGCCGGCCTTGCGGGCCTTTAACAACAGCGTGATCATTACCTTAGGCGGAACAGCCTTGAGCATGCTGGCCACGGTGCTGACGGCCTATCCCTTGTCCCGCCGTTACCTCTACGCCCGCAAGCCGATTACAACGGCCGCCTTGTTCACCATGCTCTTCAGCGGAGGCATGATCCCTACTTATCTGGTCATGAATAGCCTGCACCTGACCAATACTTACTGGTCCCTCTGGTTTAGCGGGCTGATCAGTACCTATAATATGCTGATTATGAAAAGCTATTTCGAGAGCATCCCGCAAGAAGTGGCCGATTCCGCCCAGATTGACGGCTGCGGCGAGGTTCAGCTGCTCACGCGCATCGTATTGCCTTTGTCTCTTCCCATGCTGGCTACGCTGACGCTGTTTTATGGGGTGGGCTACTGGAACATGTTCATGAGCGTTATTCTTTACATCAATAAGACGAATTTGCAAAATCTTACGGTAATCGTTCAGGGAATGCTGCAAATTCAAGGGAATTTCAACATGTCGGCCATGGATATGATGCAGCAGCAGGAAATGGTATCCGAAAAGCTGAAAGCGGTCGGGGTTGTGGTCATGGTTGCGCCCATGCTGGCGGTATACCCGTTTCTGCAGAAATATTTTGTCAAAGGCATCATGCTTGGCTCTATCAAGGGTTAACGGCAACAACAAAATTAATCATAGATTGAGGGGGATTCCGCATGTTTGGACAAACATCCGCGCCAAAACTGAAAGTCACGCTGGCACTGGGACTGTCGGCGGTTATGGCGGCAGGAGCGGCAGGCTGCAGTCAAAAAGAAGAAGGGACACAGGGGAAAGCCGAAGGAAAAGCCACCATTACCGTTTCCAATTATGACAGAGGCAACATTCCCGCAGCGGAAGGAACAGTGGAGGACAACCGCTGGACCAAGTGGATCAACGAGCATTCTCCCGTTACGGCTATTTATGTGCCGATAGCCCGGGCAGAGGCGGTCAAGAAGCTGAACGTGCTGTTCGCATCGGGCAGCGCGCCGGATATTGTCAATGATTTTGATACGGGGTTCCGGAATTCCCTGTACCAGCAGAAGCAATTGATGCCGCTGGATGATTACTTGCAATATGCGCCGGAATACCAGAAGCTGTTGGAAAAGTACCCCCAGCTGCGCAAAATAGGCACCAAGCCGGACGGCAAGCTTTACGAAATCGGCAAAATGAATGAGCCCCATCTGCAAAGCGTAGCTTTTATCCGGATGGATTGGCTGAAAAAGCTAAATCTGGAGGTTCCGAAAACCACCGAGGAAATGCTCGTCGTCCTGAAAGCATTCGTTGAGCAGGACCCTGACGGCAACGGGAAGAAGGATACGTACGGAACCAATATGAGCTACACCTCGGACGGCATGGTGGACTCCATGTTCGGCTCGTACGGCTGGAAAATTTCCAGTGACGACAAAATTGTCCGGACTTGGGACAATACGCTGGAGTCGCTCAAATTCAAGAAAAGGTTGTTTGAGGAAGGGCTTATCGATAAGGATTATCTGGCGGACAAAAATGGAGCCAAAGCCAAGCAGGATTTTCTGAACGGAAAAATAGGCATTTATCTTCCTCCTGCTATCACCAACTGGTTTGAGAATACGGTAACGGACGTCAAAACGCTTCGCAAGGTTGTTCCGGGAGCGGAGATTGCGCCGATGGCGCAGCCTAAGTCCCCCATGGGTCAATACGTTCATCATGTAGTCAATCCGGTTCAAATGACCACGGTAATCAATGCCGCTGCCAAAAATCCTAAGGCTGCTATGGAATATATTAACTTCATCCTCAAGCCGGAGAACGGTCTGATTCTGAAAAAAGGAATAGAGGGCGAGCATTGGAAAAAAGGGGAGGACGGTTTCCCTAAAGTCATCGATCCGGCGAAAAACGCCAAGGAACTGGATTGGGCTATGGACTACTCCATGTTCTACTCCATCCCTGAGAACCCGCTTCTGAATTCCGCCGCGGCGTTCGACGTCAGTGACCCTGACCAGAAAGCCGGCCTGGACATGATGAAGAAAGCCGACGAGTTCTTGCTTAATCCCGAGGCCCAGTATCCCGCGCTCAGTCACTATGAGCATATGCCTACCCTGCCGAGCGAGCTGGTTGTCATCAATACGAATGTCGACAAGGAAATGAAGGACATCTTTGCCAAAGGCATTATCGGCGGGGCCAAATATACGCCTGAGCAGGCGGTAGCAGATGCCAAAGCGGCCTGGGAGAGAGGCGGCGGCAAACAGATCGAGGAGTTCATGAATACCTGGTATAAGGAAAATAAAGACAGAGCCTTCCTGGGTAAGGATATCCTGGAGCTGGTGCGCTCCCAACACAAGTAAGGACTTAAGAGCCTGGAATAACATGAAAGCGGACTTGGTTCGGCAAAGGCCGGGCCAAGTCCGCTTTCGAAACATTTTATTAGGAGAAGGAGTATAAGAATCATGACAAATGAAATGCTGCTTCAAAATATCGGACGGGTCGTAGACAAGCTTATGAATCTGGGCGGCAGCGACTATGAAAAGGATAAAACCGTAGTCTCGGCCGATACAAGAAAAGGGATTGTCCAACGGGATTTCGGCATTGAAGAATGGGACTGGCCCCAAGGCGTCGGCCTTTACGGTCTGTACAAGCTGCAGAAGTATTATGGCGACGATCGTTATATGGCATTTTTTCAGAACTGGTATTCCCGCAATCTAGAGGTGGGTCTGCCGTCCAAGAACATTAATACGACCGCCCCTTATCTGGCTCTGGTTCTGCTCCTGGATCAGCTTGAGCCTTCCGACCAACTGGAGGAGCTGTGCCGGGATCATGCGGACTGGCTCATTCATGAACTGCCCAAAACGAAAGAAGGCGGCTTCCAGCATACGGTCACGGCCATCGGCAACCGGGATGGCGTCCACCTGCATAATGGACAGTTATGGATTGACACGCTCTTTATGGCGGTTCTTTTTCTGAACCAGGCCGGGCGCAAGTTCAACCGGCCGGAGTGGGAGCAAGAAGCGGTACACCAGATTCTGCTCCATATCAAGTACTTGTTCGACAAACATACCGGACTGTTTTTCCACGGCTGGAGCTTCGAGCGCAATGATAATTTCGGCAGCATCTTCTGGTGCCGCGGCAATTCCTGGTTCACCTACGGCCTCGTCGATTACCTGGAAACTTGCCAGGGTACGATGAACGCGGGCGTCCGGCAATTTCTGGTGGATACCTATACAGCTCAGGTCAATGCTCTGGTTCCGCTCCAGGCCGATTCCGGTCTGTGGCACACCGTCCTGCAGGACCCGGACAGCTATGAAGAGGTATCCGGATCGGCCGCCATTGCCGCAGGTATCCTCAAGGGCATCAAGGCCGGCATTCTCGATTCCTCTTATCAGGCTGCTGCAGACAAGGCCATTCAGGCGGTTTGCCAAAATATTGACGGGGATGGAACCGTGCTGAATGTATCAGCCGGAACCGGGATGGGCATGGATAAAGACCATTATAAAAACATTGCCATCAGGCCGATGGCCTACGGACAGTCCCTTGCGCTTATTGCCTTGTATGAGGCTTTAAATTAATACAGCTAAACCGGAACGTAACGTAACGCGCTTCCTTCCTACGCAGACAGGTAAAATGAAACCTTGTTTGCTTGGAAGGAAGCATTTTATAATACAAGATGAAATTTAAGGGGAGAGCCGATTGCATCCGACAAGCTGGCCCGGGTATATAGCCGGAAAAATAAAGGGCAGCTTCAAGATCAAGCTGATCGTGCTGCTCTCATGTATGGTAGCGCTTGCTTTTGCATTGGCAGGCTGGATGGTTTACCGGTCAAATATCCAACTTATGGAGGATGAAATCAGCAAGCAATTCTCTATCGCCAACGAACAGGCTTTGGCCAGGCTGGAGATGACTTTCCAGGAAATCAACCGGGTGTCGCAATCCATTATTCTGAACCCGTCCATCGAACAGTTCCTCAGGGAGAACAATGGGCCCGTAAGCGATTCCTACACCGAATTCAAGAACCGCAAGTATGTGGAAGAGCAGCTCAATATGCTGCTGGTGGATGCGCCGTCCATCCGCTCCGTTTTCCTGTACAATGAAAATGGGGAAATGACGGTTCTCTCCAAAATCGGTGCGTCGGGCGAGCCGAGAATGGATGACTTGGCCAGATTGATGGAAAAGCTTAAGCCCCATCGGGGAAATATGGTCTGGGGCCGGGCCGAGGCGGCCAGCACCATCGATCCGGACGGCCGCAGAACGGTGCTTGTTGCGGCCCGGCGGATGCTCAATGAGAAGCTGATTCCGTACGGCACCATGGTAATGGTCATGGAGGAAAGCCTCGTATCCAAGGTACTGCGGGATCTTGCGGAGAACGGCGGCGGCAAGGTGCTGCTGCTCGAGCCTATGGGCGGCATGCTCTACTCCAATACCGACCAGAGCGAGAGGGAGCAGCTCATGCAGCTGACAGAGGCCACTTATCCCCGTTATGTCGAAATGAACGGCATCACCTATCTGTTTGTCCGCCACGAGCTGATTACGGCTGGCTTTACCTTGTACGGAGGGGCTTCCTTGCAGGAGATTCAGAGAAAAAATAAAGACATCATTCAGGTATTTGCCTTTGCCGGAATCGGCGTGATTCTGCTCAGCGCGCTGCTTATTACGATTTCCACCCGGACGCTCCTGACTCCTCTGGCCCATCTGATGCAGGGACTTCGCACGCTGCGTTCCGGCGATTTCACGGTCCGTGTCAAAGTGGATTCCGGCGATGAGCTTGGCTACATCGGAGACAGCTTCAACAGCATGGCGGAGCAAGTGAGCGAGCTGATCAATAAAGTATATTTGGCCCAGATCAGCCAGAGGGAATCGGAGCTGAAGGCCATCCAGGCTCAGCTGAATCCCCATTATTTGCATAACCTGTTCAATGAGCTGTATTGGAAGCTGTACAGCGACGATCAGGAGGAGGCTGCGCTTCTGATCAACGCCATCTCGGAGATGTTGAAATATTCACTTAAATCTGTCCAGACCGACACGACGCTTGGCGAAGAGCTGCATCAAATCCGCAATTACATCAAGATCCAGACAGAGCTGTTCACCGGCGAGATTGAAACCATTATTCAAGCGGAGGAGTCCCTGTTGAATCTGCGGATGATGCGCTCTCTCCTGCTGCCGGTGGTGGAAAATGTGTTTGTGCATGCTTTCCGCGATATGGAGAAAGACCGGGTGCTGCGGATTAAAGCGTTCCTGTTCCAAGAGGCGCTGCATATCGAGGTGGCTGACAACGGATGCGGCATGGATATAGAAACCTTGAGAACCTTGACAGAGGCGGAAGCTCGGCTGCCTGACGGCAATAAGACGGGAATCGGCTACAAAAGCGTGCTGCGACGCATTCAACTGGTATACGGACCCGAATATGGCGTGGAAATCACAAGCAGCAAAGGGAAAGGAACCGTCGTTCACATGACGCTTCCTATTAAATCCGGGACACTGGAAAGTCATGAGGAGGGGAGAGGATGAAGGGCAAGCTGTTTATTGCCGAAGATCAGCCCAACTTCCGCAAGGGGCTGCTGAAGCTGGCGGGAAAGCGGTCCGCCGAGTGGGTGGTGACGGGGGAAGCGGCCAATGGCCGGGACGCTTTGGCCATGATGGAGCAATGTGTTCCGGATCTCTTGCTGACCGATATCCGGATGCCCCATGTAGACGGTCTGCAGCTGGCAGAAGAAATCAGAAGCCGCGGCTGGCTGACGAAGATCGTGATTATAACCGGATTCAAGGATTTTTCCTATGCCCAGTCTGCCGTCAAGTTCGGTGTGCTGGACTTTATCACGAAGCCTTGTGTCGAAACGGATATATTAGGCGTACTCGACCGGACTTATGTGCAGCTGATCGAGGAAAGCCAGTCCCAGCTCCTGGTGGAGGGCTGGAAACGCCAGCATGAGGACAACGAGCTGCGCTCGGCCATTATGGGCATGCCCTGCAGCAACGAAGAGGTGGAGGCGCAGCTGAAGCGGATGAAGCAATGTGAGCTGCATATTCTCCGGATACCTACCTATTTCCCCGCGGAGAAGCATTATTCCGCCCAGGATGTGCCGCTGCTGCAGTTTGCTTTCGCCAATATTGCCGGGGAGCACTTGAACAAATGGTTTCCCGGCGGCTTTCGCCTGTTTCCCTTGAACGCATCGGAGTGGGCTTTATTGGTGGACCGGGATGCGTCCCGGCCCGATACCGCCCCCTCCTGGCAGCAGATTCTTACCGATTCGGTCCGGCACTATCTGAGGCTGGATCTGGCATGCAGCGGACAAGGACCATGCTCCAGCGCGGAGGAATTGCGCCAGGGCTACAGTCGGTATTGCCAGGAAGGGGACAGGGACCAAGGCACTGCCAATGCCTCCTTGCTCAATCAGACGGCGCTTTACGAGAAGGAGAAGGAAATTGTAACCTGGCTCATGTCGGAGGATAACAGCCGGCTGAGCCGGGAGCTGCAGGAGCAAGTCGACCGGATCGTCCGTTTGCCTCCGCAAACGGCCAAGATCGAAGCGCTGCTGCTGGCTGCCGCCATACTCCGGCTGGTGCAAGTCCAGTTTCCCGAATGGCGGATGGCCGTGCGCCCGATAGAGTGGGATTCCGTCTACAAATGTGCGACGCCGGAAGATATTGCGGCCTGGCTGCAGGGATACATCCATGAATTCCTGAAGTCCCATAATAACTGGCTTGCCAGCAAGAACGATAATCCGGTCAAGCAGGCTATCCGGTTTATTGAAGAATCCTACATGGGCGTATGCGGCTTGGCCGAGGTTGCCGCCCATGTCCATCTCAACCCCAGCTACTTCAGCAATCTGTTTAAAAAGGAAACCGGAGAAAGCGTAACCGGCTATATCCAGAACCTGCGCGTACAGAAAGCGAAGCTGCTGCTGAAAAGCACGGATATGAAAATATTCGAAATATCCGAGGCCACCGGCTTCAACGATTCCAATTATTTCACGCATATGTTCAACAAAATAGCGGGCGTTTCCCCTAAAGAATACCGCAAGCAGATGGCCGGCCAATGACTCTTCGAATCCGCACAAACCAACATCCGGCCCGGACGGCGACGTCTGGGCCGGATGCGTTGGGCAGCCGGGACACGCAAGCTTAAGCCCGGACGGAAGCGGCTTTCAGCACGGTGCGGTAATCCGTGTAGTGCAGATAGTCGCCGCTCATCCAGAACAGCAGGAGCGGGTCGGCTTGACCCGGCGCGCCCGCCGCTCCGGCTCCCGTCTGCGAAGCAGCGGACGGTGCGCTTCTGCGGGTCAGGAAGGGGCGAACCTGGTTGCTCGGCGAGCCGCTCGTAACGGCTTCGGAGGACCAGGTCACGCCTCGGTCGGGCGTATGCCAGCGCTCGATTTCGAACATGCCGTTAACAGGCCGGGAGACGTACACCGTAGACGGGTCGCCATGGTCGAGAATCATGCCTCCGGAGTAATACGGCTCGCGCTCCGTCTCGCCTTCCGGCGTCTGCGGGAACCACGAGCCCCCGGCCGCAAGCTCGCTGTGGACCCAGGCTTCGCCGCTCCAGCGGCTGCAGCAGTAACGATGGTCATTCGTTGCGGCAAACACGACGTAAGCAATAACCGGGCAGCCCCGCTCATCCAGGGCGATATCCCAAATCCAGCTGTTGCGCCCGGCCGCCTGGCCGTCGAATACCGTTTCCGCCTCCGTGAGCGTCAGCGGCAGCTCTTCCGCCGCTTTGATCCTTGCCCCGTCGGCCCGGTACAGAGCACCGCCTCGGTAGCACGCGTAGTAGATGCTGTTGGTCGGCTCGATATTCGGATGACCGTCGGTGCAGGCGAAGTGGATCGTATCCTCTCCATCCGACGCAAAGCGGATATACGGCCGGTGCCCGTGGTCGAGAATAAGCGTTTCGGCTTCGGACCAGCGGTTGCCGCCAAGATCGGGACAGCGGCTGAAGTTCGGCTTGAAGTTGCCGCCCCTCCAAAATAAATACAGCTGCCGCTCCTTGCGCAAATACACCGGATTCGGGTACGTATACCCTTTGCCGCCACCGGTATTGACCGGAAGCGAATGCTCAGGCCCGAAGGAGGACAAGTCCTCCGGGCGCTCTGTCGTGCGGTATAGCATCTCGGGGCCGTTATGGGCCGAATAAAATACCGTTATACGGCCCTCGGCGTCGATATAAAGCGCAGGGTTCGCATGATCGTCCTTATGCAGACCCGCGTGAAGCAGCACGGACTCAAACTGGTCGAGCGCGTGATCGTACCGGCCGACTCGCACATCGCCTTCGGCCGATAACCAGCCGACATAGGTGCTCCGGCGCTTGCCGGCAAAGTACAAGGCCCGGGGGTCGGCGAAAAAGCACCAGCCGCCATCCGGTTCGACAGGGCCAAGCGTTAGCGGATTCATCCGTTTATCCTCCCAGAAGCGGTCTTTTTCGGGCTGCGGCCCGGATTAACGAAGACGGTCATAAGCGGTTTGCGTCAGCTTGGTCAGCTCGTCGAGACCGAGCTTTTTCGCTTCCGCCACATATTGATCCCATTGGTCGAGGCTGCGCTCGCCCAATATAAAGCGGGTAATTTGCTCCTCGCGGTGCTTGTCGACCGCCGACTGAAGCATGGATACGGTCGTCAGCTCGCTTTCGTTGTACTGCGGCTTGACGCGGAAGACGCTGTCGTGCTTGCGCGCCTGATCGTACGCTTCGCGCTGCCCCGGCGTGGCCGGCGCGAGGTGAGCGTCGTAGTCGAACCAGGTATAGGCGCCATTGGTGGCGAGACCGGTTTTCTTGCGCACATCAGTTACATCGAGATAGTCCGGCTTCAGCTTCCGTTGTCCGTTTTCGTTCGTATAAATCTCGTTGTCCTTGCCCCAGCTGAGCAAGGTTTTCGCTTCCTCCGAATAGAACCAGTCGTAGGCCTGCAGCGCTTCCTTGATTTTGCCGGAACGGGCGGAGATCGTCATGCCCGATTCGATAAAGTGAATGTAGGGATTGACCTTGAAGCCGGGCACCCCTTCCGGCGGCGTCATGAACGCCAGCTTGAATTCCGGATTCGTTTTTTGCATCGGAATGTTGAACAGATCAAGGCGGCCGATATAGTCAAAGATCATAAAGGATTTGTCCGTAGACACCATGTTCTGCCACTGCTGCACATTCACCGTCAGCCAATCGGGAGGCATGATGCCTTCTTTATGGAACCGGTGGAACATCTCGACCATCTTCTTGTAGCCGTCTTCCGTCGGGCCATAGCGCAGCTTACCTGTCTTCTCATCCAGGAAAAAGCCGCTATGCGTGCCGAACTGGGCGGACGCGTAGTCCAGGATGGCGAGCCTGGGACCGGTGCGGAAAGAGAACGGATAGCTGCCGGGATACAGCTCCTTGAGCTTTTTCGAGACCTCGATTAATTCCTCGTAGTTGGAGGGCGGGTTCAGATTATGCTTCTTGAACACATCCTCGCGGTACATCCAGATCAGCCTGTTTGTTTCCCCGAATCCTTCATTGGGCAGCATATACATGGCCCCGTTCGCAGCCAGCGAGGACTTGGCAATCCCCGGGTATTTCTCCAGCCATTTTTTCAAATTCGGCATGCTGTCGATGTAATCGAGAATATTGGCGAGTACGCCCTGCTGTCCAAACTTGTCCGCATCGGCCCGGCCGGTGAAGAAGGTGATATCGGGCATATTGCCGGAGGCGACATTCAGGTTGATCGTATCCTTCAGCTCGCCGGAGGGCAGCTGCACCTGGAAGGTAGCGCCGGTTTTTTCCTCGATCCATTTCCAGACGACCCAGTCTTTGTTGTAAGGCCAGTTCGGATGATCGACCATCAGCATCGTGAACGTGTTTTTGGTTTTTTCGCTGCCCTGCGGCGTCTCGCCGTTTGCGCTGGGCGGCGGGGATGCCGTTCCCGAACAACCGGCGACAAGAGATGTGCAGAGGGCGACGCTTCCAAGCCTGGTAGTCCAATTCTTCATGTTTCAACCTCTCCTTTTTGTGTTTGATGAAGGCGATGCTGGGTATGAATGAAGATTCCCGATGCCTCAAGATCTATATAGCTAACCCTTGACCGCCCCGATCATCGCGCCTTTCACGAAATACTTCTGCAGGAACGGGTAAGCCAAGAGGATGGGAACGGTAGATACCATAATGGTAGCGTACTTGAGCGATTCTTCGAGGATGACGCTGTCGGCTCCGACGGCGGCCGCATCGGCTTGGTTTAACTGGCCGGCGAGCACGATATTGCGCAGAATGACCTGCAGCGGGAACAGGTCCGGATTGCGCAGATACAGCAGCGGCAGCATGAAGTTATTCCACATGGCGACGGCGTAGAACAGGCCGATGGTGGCGAATACCGCCTGGGACACCGGAACGACAATACGAAAGAATACGCCGATATCGTTCAAGCCGTCCATTTTTCCGGATTCTTCAAGCTCCACGGGAACATTGGCAAAAAAAGTGCGCATAATGAGCAGGTTCCATGTGCTGACCGCGCCGGGCAAAACCATTCCCCATACGGTGTCCATAATGCCCAGCTCCTTGACGATTAGAAAAGTGGGGATCATGCCGCCGCTAAAAAACATCGTGAAGATGATCAGTAAGGTAAAGCCGCGGTGGAAAAGCATCGTTTTCTTCCCAAGCGCATAGGCGCCGAGGGAGGTGACGATCAGCGAGATGACGGTTCCGAGCGTCACATAAACGAAGGTGTTCCAGTACGCCTTGCCGATGCGGGGGTCGTTCAGCACGACCTTGTACATATCGAACGTGAAGCCCTTGGGCAGCAAGCTGACTTCGCCTCGAAGCACATGGACGTTGCTGCTCAGCGATACGGCGGCCATATGGATGAACGGGTATAACGTCACCATGATGACACCCAGCAGGATAAGCGAATTGATGCATGCAAACAGGGACAGCTTTCTCTTCACAGAAATTCGCCTCCTTCTACCACAGACTGGTTTCGGACAGCCGCCGACTGAGCGTGTTGGCTGCGTAAATAAAGATCAGGCAGATGATGCCGGTGAACATATCGATGGCTGCGGCATAACTGAAGTTGCCGTTGATGAGACCGGTCCGGTATACGTATGTGCTCAATATATCGGCCGTACTGTAGGTAGCCGGATTGTAGAGCAGGAATACCTTCTCGAAGCCAATCTCCAGCACCCGTCCGACGTTCAGAATGAACAGAATGATGATGGCCGGCGCGATCCCGGGCAATGTCACGCTCCACAGCTTGTTCCAGCGGCTTGCGCCGTCGATATCGGCCGCTTCGTACAGCGCCGGGTCGATCGACGTGAGCGCGGCCAAATAAATGATCGTCTCCCACCCGATATGCTGCCAAATCTCCGAGCTTACGTAAATCGTCCGGAACAGCTCGGGACGGACCATGAAGTGAATGGCGTCAAAGCCAAGCGATTCGATGAAACGGTTGACGATGCCGCTGGTCGGCGACAGGAACATCACGACCATGCCGGCCACGACGACATTGGATATGAAATGAGGCAGATAGCTGACGGTTTGCACGAATCTCTTGAAAAAAGCGTTTTTGACTTCATTAAGCAGCAGGGCAAGAATAATCGGCGCGGGGAATCCAAACACCAGTTTGTACAAGCCGAGCAGAAACGTATTGCGCAGCAGCGTCCAAAAATCCGGACTCTGGAAAAACATGTTGTAAAACTTGAGCCCGACCCAGCTGCTCTCCCAGATGCCCTTGTACAGGCTGTAATCCTTAAAGGAGATCACGATGCCGCCCATCGGCAAATACTTGAAGATCAAATAGTAGAGCAGGCATGGAGTGAACATAATGAGCAGATATTTGCTCTGCACGGCCCGTTTCCATAGCGTGCGGCCGGCTTGTCGTTTGGCCGGAGCGAGTGCTTCCGGCCCGGACGCCGTTGTTATGCTTTTCATCTCGCGTATCCCTCCATCATCTTATTTTGGAATCGCCTCATGGCTGGGACGGGGCGATTCGGTTGGGCAAGCGTTGGTGCAGGCGGTTTGTGGGGTTATCGTAGCATGGGCGGGATGGAATGAGAACGATAGCAATTCCGTATTCTTTTCCAAATTTATAAATTCCGGAAATATGAACATTTTTCGAAAATATGCGTACTTGGCGGTCCCATGAATGTCTTTTCACGGGAAGGGCTCTCGTGTATCATTAACAGAAACTCGGAAAGAAGAGATGGGGAGGGGGAAGGGGATGCGTCCGTTTGCAGGTTCGCAGACCAAAGGGTCAAGTATGCTCATCCGGCTGCTGCTCGGATTTCTGACCGTCATCCTGCTGCTGGTTTCCTTTAATTTTTGGTCGTTCTCTTTTTTTCAGACGAATATTCGCAATGAAATTATCCGATACAACGAGCAGAACATCCAGTTTGCTTCCCAGAGGTATGAGGAGCATGTAGAGCTGGTGCAGAAGCAGATGTATGCGCTCTATTTCCAAGACCACGTCGATTTGCTGCGCGGGAGCGCAGGCAATGCCAGATTCGAGGCTTATCAGCTTGTGAAGCAGGAGCTGACCCGGGTCATCAGCAATCCGCTGCTGTATGTGGATAATGCGGTGCTTGTGTTCAAGGACGATCCGCAGGTGCTGAGCAAGGTGGGAACGAATGAGAAGGCAACCTTTTTCGAAAAGGTTTACGCAAGCGAGGACTACCCGCTGTCCTTCTGGCAGGAGCAGTTCGCCAAGCCTTATTCTTCCAAGCTTTTTCCTGCCTCGCGATTCGTCGAGTATCCGTTCTACCCGGCAGGCGCCCCCACGGACAAAGGCACGTTCATTCCCTATATCGTCAAGCATTGGCAAAATGATGACTTCTATATCGTAGCTATGCTCGATGCGGGCAAGCTGTTTAACGCTTTTAACCGTTCCGCCAGCCCCAGCTTTACGATCATGGATGAGGACGACCGCGTGATTTTCTCGGCAGGCGGTCCCGGACCTGAGAATCTGCGGGCTATGATGCCGCCGGACCAGTCCTACGGCTTGTTTGACAATACGTATTATTTTCACCGTACAGACTTGACCAGCCGGCTTTCTTACGTGAGCGCGGTGCCGGGCGAGAGCATCTCCGAGCAGGTATCCCGGCTCAATCTGACGCTGCTGCTCCTGCTGACGCTGGCGCTGCTGGTCAGCGTGCTCGTCTCGGTCGTGTTCAGCCTGCGCTTCAATAATCCGGTCAAGCAAATCATCAATTCGATTCAAGGGATCGAAGGGGCGGTCGGTCAGGTGCGCACCCGCATCCGCGAGTTTCAGCTGATCGGCCGCAAGCTGGACGACATGCAGAAGGCGAATGCGGCGATCGAACGGGATTTGATGCACCAGACGACGCAATTGCGCGCGTATCGGTATCTGGACAAGCTGAAAAATATATATAACGGATCTCATGGCGCTTTGGAGGGATTAGGCCAGCAGGCATTCCGGTTTATCGTGTTCGAGATCAGCTACAGGGCCCGATTCTGGGAGGAAATGCGCCAGGGACCGGAGAGGCTGACTTACTTCATCCGTGAATTTATTAACCAGGCGCTCTCTCTGGAATGTCCCCGTTCGTTGACTTTCCAGGCGGAGAGCCGGTTGATATTCTCCGTTGTGTATGACATCGACGACGCGAGCCTGGACGCATGCCTCCACCGGCTGCTGGAGGCCATGAAGCAGGACGCGGACGGCTATTTCGTCACGGTGGCCGTCTCCCGGATGTTTCCCGAGGCATCGGACTACACGGCGGCCTACGAGCAGACCGTCAGTTTGCTGCAGGAGAGGATACTTAACGAGGAAACCCAGGTGGTGAAGGAATGCGCGAGCCGCGAGTGGTCACATCTGCTCGCGCCCGCCCAGGAGAGACAGTTCGATACAAACCTCCGAGCAGGCAACGCCCAGGAGCTGCTGCAGCTGCTTGACCGCCATCTCGCCCAGCTTGAGCGCAGGCAGGGAACGGTGCGCCAATATCGCGAGTTCACGATCGATATCGTGCAGAAGGTGCGCAAGACGCTGCACGCGCTTCGTCTGGACGAGCAGGCGACCGAGTCGGTCATCGGGGAGCTTGGCTCGCTGCAAAGCTTTTATTCCAGCCGGCAGTACCGGATGTTCTTCAGTCAACTGCTTGCAGCGGCCTGCGAAGAGATTGCCGGCAAACAAAAAAACGGCGATCCGATCATCGATTTCGTCACGGAATATGTACAAGCCCATTACCAGAAAGATATCACGCTGGATATTGTCGCCGAGAAGCTTCATATTACGGGCGGCTACCTGTCTACCTATTTCAAAGAGAAAACCGGCGAGTACTTCGTCGACTACATCAACAATGTGCGGATCGACAAGGCCAAGCGCATGCTGCTGGAGCAGCCGGGCAAGAAAATCCAGGACATTGCGCAGGAGTCGGGGTACCAGAACATCAACTCCTTCAACCGGATGTTCAAAAAAATGAGCGGCATGTCGCCCCGGGATTTCCGCAGGCTGAGCCGTACGGAAGAAGCGCCGTTGTCGGCTGACGAAGGATAAGGGCATCGTTCCTATCGATTTCATTGCTTACCCTACCAAAAAATGATATGCTAAAAAATAAATTTAGCTACTTACACGTTGCAAGCCGGATTCATGATCTATTCCTACACAAGTCTACGCACCAGTCATCTATTCAGGAATCGCGCCGGTACTAGCATGAATCAAAGCAGGGAACGGATAAGCGAAAGGGGAACGAACATGCTGCGTTTAGGGCAGAAGGTCATTATTGTCGGAGACAGCTTTGAGCAAAACCTGCCTGTCGGCGAGTACGGATATATCATTGCTTACGACCGCAATGCGGATAATGTATTTGATTACGTCGTACGAGTTCCGAAGACCAACAAACATCATTTTGTGCCGGGAGCCGACGTTGAGCTGGAAGAAACGCTGCTGAGGCAGGAAGCCGACCGGATCGAGCGGGAGGCGCTGATCGACTTCGCGCTCGCCACGAAAAATTCGGCGCTGTTCCGCCGCATTATGAACGGGGAAGTCGAGGAAGCGCCGGCAGAAGCAAGCAAAGAGGTGCAGTCCAATCAGGACTTTATCCGTCAGATTCACTTGAAAGCCTGGATATAATCAGCCGCCGCTGGCGGCGCGCTGCCGAGGCCGGTCCTTCCTTGCGGGGGGCCGGCTTTTTTTCAATATCTCAGTTCCAATGGGACATGACTTCAAGAGCGGTTGGAATCCCATATTCATTCCTTCCCACGCGCCAAAAGCGGGGAAACGTACGCAGAGATCTTGACGGACCTGACCGATGGTCAGGTTTTCTTAAAAGTTTCAGGCAGAGTCACTGCGCAGCGTCTGCCGAGGAACATGCCTGGGACCATACCGTGAACCGCGGCCCGGAGCGCCGCGGCCCGCCGCAGGAGAGCGGCTTGTCCATTGAGTTAGCCCGGCAACTGAGCTATAATAATAGGAATGATCAGCCAACAAGCGAGGTGCAGGATATGAGTATTACCGTTAAGGACGTTGAGCATGTGGCGGCACTGGCCCGTCTGGAGCTCAGCGAGGAGGAGAAAGAGAAGTTCGCAGAGCAGTTGAATGCGATTCTGGGGTATGCGGAGCAGCTTGAACAGCTCGATACCGAAGGCGTGGAGCCAACCAGTCATGCGATGCCTCTTGTGAATGTTATGCGCGAAGATGTGGTGAAGCCTTCTCTGAATTTGGACAAGGTGCTGCAAAATGCGCCGGACGAAGAGGACGGACAGATCAAAGTTCCGGCGGTACTGGAATAGGAAAGCAACATTTGGAGGGAGGATTCAGGCTTGTCTCTGTTTAACTTACGACTACAGGAAGTACATAACAAGCTGCATGCCAAAGAGATTACCGTCACCGATCTGGTGAACGAATCGTATAAGCGGATCGCCGAGGTGGACGGCAAGGTCCGGGCATTTCTGACGCTGGATGAGGAGCGCGCGCTCGCCAGAGCCGGGGAGCTTGACGCGAAGCTGGGCTCGGACGAATCCCGGGGCTTGCTGTTCGGGCTGCCGATCGGAGTCAAGGACAACATCGTGACCGAAGGGCTGACGACGACTTGCGCCAGCCAATTTTTGCGCAATTACAATCCTATCTATGATGCCACGGTAGTGAAGAAGCTTCGGGAAGCGGATGCAGTGACGATCGGCAAGCTGAACATGGACGAGTTCGCCATGGGCGGCTCCAACGAAAATTCCAGCTTTCACCCGACCTACAACCCATGGAACACCGACTACGTGCCGGGTGGCTCCAGCGGCGGTTCGGCAGCTTCCGTCGCGGCTGGCGAGGTTTTCTTCTCGCTGGGCTCGGATACGGGCGGCTCGATCCGCCAGCCGGCTTCCTATTGCGGCGTTGTCGGACTTAAGCCGACCTATGGCCTCGTGTCGCGTTATGGCTTGGTCGCCTTCGCATCGTCGCTGGACCAGATCGGCCCGCTGACGAAAAATGTGGAGGACAGCGCCTACCTGCTTCAGGCGATCGCCGGACATGATCCGTCCGATTCGACCTCGCTGAACACGGAGGTGCCCGACTATCTCAGCGCGCTGACCGGCGATGTGCAAGGACTGCGGGTAGCCGTGCCGAAGGAATACTTGGGAACCGGGATTGATCCGAAGGTCAAGGAAGCGGTGCTGGCCGCGTTGAAAACGCTGGAAGGGCTTGGCGCCGTCGTCGAGGAAGTGTCGCTGCCCCATTCCGAATATGCGGTTGCGACCTACTATCTCCTCGCTTCCTCCGAAGCTTCCTCCAACCTGGCCCGCTTCGACGGTGTTCGTTACGGGGTCAGAGCGGACAACCCTAAAAACTTGCTGGACCTGTATCTCAGAAGCCGCAGCGAAGGCTTCGGCGACGAGGTGAAGCGCCGGATCATGCTCGGCACGTACGCGCTCAGCTCCGGCTACTACGACGCTTACTACTTGAAGGCTCAGAAGGTGCGCACGCTGATCAAGCGGGATTTTGATCAGGTGTTCGAGAACTATGACGTAGTCATAGGCCCGACGGCTCCGACGCCGGCGTTCAAGATCGGTTCGCAGACAAATGATCCGCTTACGATGTATTTGAACGATATTTTGACGATCCCGGTCAACCTGGCGGGGGTTCCTGCGATCAGCGTTCCGTGCGGCATGGCCGACGGCCTGCCGGTCGGTCTGCAAATTATCGGCAAGGCGCTTGACGAAGCGACGGTGCTGCGCGCGGCTCACGCCTTCGAACAGCGTACGGAGTTTCACAAGCAGCGCCCGCAGCTTTAAGGAAAGGAGCAACCCCATATGACAGCGGCAACTGGTAACCAACAAGCATCGGCCAAAAAGTATGAGACCGTCATCGGCCTTGAAGTGCATGTCGAGCTGCACACCCAATCAAAAATTTTCTGCGGCTGCTCCACTTCTTTCGGAGCTCCGCCTAATACCCATACATGCCCGGTCTGCCTCGGGCATCCCGGCGTCCTGCCTGTGCTTAACAAGCAGGCGCTGGAGTACGCCATCAAAGCGTCGATGGCGCTGAATTGTCAGGTCGCCACCGATACGAAGTTCGACCGCAAAAATTACTTTTATCCCGATTCGCCCAAGGCTTATCAAATCTCGCAATACGACAAGCCGGTAGGCGAGCATGGCTGGATCGAGATCGAGGTCGGCGGCGTTACGAAGCGGATCGGCATCACCCGCGTCCATCTGGAAGAGGACGCCGGGAAGCTCACGCATGTCGATGGCGGCTATGCCTCGCTCGTCGACTTCAACCGGGTCGGCACGCCTCTGATCGAGATCGTGTCCGAGCCGGATTTGCGCTCGCCGGAGGAGGCGCGCGCTTATCTGGAGAAGATCAAAGCGATCATGCAATATTGCGATGTCTCCGACGTGAAGATGGAGGAAGGCTCACTGCGCTGCGATGCGAATATCAGCTTGCGCCCGTTCGGCCAGGAGAAGTTCGGCACGAAGGCCGAGCTGAAAAACATGAACTCATTCCGGGGCGTGCAGCGCGGTCTGGAATACGAGGAGTGGCGGCAGGCCGACGTGCTGGACAGCGGGGAAGAGGTTGTTCAGGAGACGCGCCGCTGGGACGAGGCTCAAGGCAAAACGCTGACGATGCGCAGCAAAGAGCAGGCGCATGATTACCGCTATTTCCCGGACCCGGACCTGGTTTCGGCGCATATCGACGAGGAGTGGAAGACGCGGGTGCGCGATTCCATCCCCGAGCTTCCGGACGCCCGCAAGAAGCGTTATATGGAGCAGTACAGCCTGCCGAGCTATGATGCGGGAGTGATCACCTCTTCCATGAAGGTAGCTGACTTCTTCGAGGAAAGCCTGAATTATACGCAGGATGCGAAGGCTGTCGCCAACTGGATCATGGGCGATCTTCTCGGCTACCTGAATGCGAACAATCTGGAGCTGGCGGATGTGCCCATCACCGGCCAGGGCTTAGGCGAGATGATCGGTCTGATCGAGAAAGGGACGATTAGCAGTAAAATCGCCAAAACCGTCTTCAAGTCGATGATGGAAACAGGCAAAAGCCCGCAGGCCATCGTGGAGGAGCAAGGTCTTGTTCAGATCAGCGATGAAGGCGCGATAGCGGCAATCGTCGATCAGGTCGTGGAGAAAAATCCGCAATCGGTCGCCGACTTCAAGGCCGGCAAGGACAAGGCTATCGGCTTCCTGGTCGGACAGATCATGAAGGAAACCAAAGGCAAGGCCAATCCGGGATTGGTAAACAAGCTAATTATAGACCGCCTTAACCGTTAATAGGGTAAAGCAATGCGGATGCGGGCGAATCGGCGGTTAGCCATGCCGTGCGGATGAACGGGGGAGGGACGCAGATGATCCGGCCAATCGATCTTGAAAATCTTCACGAGCTGCTGCCCCTGCTGGAGCTGCAGCAGCTGGCTTATCGGATCGAAGCCGAGCTGATCGGTTTCGAAGAAATCCCTCCGCTGCTGGATTCGCCGCAAACGCTTCGGGAATCGGGCGAAACTTTTTTCGGCCACTATACGGGCGCAAGGCTCACGGGAGCCGTATCCTGCAGGCAAAGCGCCAGGGAATTGACGATCTGCCGGATGATGGTGCATCCGGATTGCTTTCGGATGGGCATCGCAGGGAAGCTGCTGCAGTATGTGGAGAGCCTCGCCCCGCCGGGAGGAGCCATTATCGTCTCGACGGGGACGGGCAATATTCCCGCGGTAGCCTTATATGAAAAGCATGGGTTCGAGCCATCCCGGATGCACCTGCTTGCGCCCGGCATTACGATGACCCAATTTATCAAGCTGACGGAGTCCTGACTCCGCGGCTTTTTTTTATGAAAAATAAGCAAAGAAAGCAGCAGTTCGTGATAAAATAAGGGTCACATTCAGCAGGTTCAGAAGGAGGCCTTTTTAGTTATGAACGATCCCTGGAGTATAGATTTATTTCATATCACCTTAAGACTGCTGCTTTCGATGCTGCTAGGCGGTTTGATCGGCTTCGAGCGCGAGCAGAGCAGCCGGGCGGCGGGCTTGCGTACGCATATGCTCGTATGCCTAGGCTCGACATTAATTATGCTGCTCTCCATGTACGGTTTCTCGGAATTTACGAAACTGGCTAATGTGCAGAGAGACCCTGCCCGTCTGGCCGCGCAGGTTATCAGCGGGATCGGCTTTTTGGGAGCGGGGACAATTCTTTATACAGGAAAAGCGATTACGGGACTCACCACGGCCGCCTCGTTGTGGGTGGTCGCGGCCATCGGACTTGCCATTGGGGCGGGATTTTATTATGCGGCGGGCCTCGCCTGCTTGCTTGCCCTGATCAGCTTGTTCGGTTTGCATGTGGTGGAGAAACGTTATATGGCGCACAAAAAAACGCGCAGCCTGCGGATCGAAGCCGCCGATATCCCAAGTCTGCTGGGCCGGGTTTCTCATTTGCTGGCCGGCAAAGGCTGCGATATCAAAAAATGGTCGGTGGAGGAAATACCCGGTGACGGCGGAGACATCCGCATGATGCAGATTACGCTGGATCTGAGGCTGACCAAAAAAACGCATGCGGCGCAGACGATCGAGGAACTGCTGGGGATTGAAGGGATTCGAGCCGTATCCATGGACTAGCCGAAAGAATGGAAGTCTTTCGCCGAGATTTGAAGGGAAAGCGCGCTGGCCAGCGTCTAAGTTAATAAGAGAAGGAGCCAAGGCGGTGAATCGATGGAAAGCATGACGGATGAACAGTTGGTCGACCAGATCCGTCAAGGTGATGAGGCGGCCTACCGCATCCTGATGGAGCGTTACCAGGATTACGTATATACGCTGATTTACCGTATGGTGGAACATCGGGAAACTGCCGAGGATTTGACTCAAGAGGTATTTCTCAAGCTGTTTCGGGCTGTCGGTGGGTTTCGCGGCGACTCGCAGCTGAAGACGTGGATCTACAGGCTGACGGTTAATCTTGTCCTGGATTATCGGCGTTCCTGCAAGCGAAGACCTTACGAAGCCATATTGGATAAAGTGAAGGGCTGGTTCGGCGACCGCAAGGAGGAGCCGGAGGCTCTGGCGCTGGAGCGGGAAGAGCGGCGGACGGTTCAGGAGCTGCTAGCGGCACTCCCCGATAAATACAAGCTTATTCTTTATTTGTATCACTATAAGCAGTTGACTTACCAGGAAATATCCGATGCGACCGGCTTGCCGGTCAAGACGGTCGAGACCAGGCTGTACAGAGGAAAGTCGCTGCTCAAACAAAAGTGGCTGGAGGTGGCAGGGCATGGCTGGCAAGCATCCGAACGATCAAGAACTGTTAATGGATTTGAATAGACGCTGCTCCGAACTGGATTCGCGCCGCATACGGGCGCATCTGAGCGGATGCGCATTCTGCAGACGCCGTTTGTCGGCCCTGCTCGACATCGAGCTTGCTCTCGAAGAGCTCCCCCTGCTGAAGGCGCCGGATGAGCTGGTCGGGCGCGTGCTCCGCGATCTGAACGGAGGGCAGGCAGCGCCTGCGGAGGATGGGGCTTCTTCAGCAGGGCGGACAGAGGCAAGGCCTGTTACAGGTTCTCCGGTGTCCGGTCCCGGATGGAAGCGGGAATTGACCAATGGGATGCTGGCTATTGCGGCCACTTATCTGTTTATCGCTTCCGGTATTGTCGGCAAGATCAGCTCACTAAGTACACAGGAATTGGAGAGCGGAGTTCGCTTAGGCGCATCCCAGCTGTCCCAAGCGGTGGAGGCGGTTTCTCGCCATCTGCTGTCATAAGGAGGGAAGACACAATGGAGAATCATCAGACTAATGCCAAGGACAAGTCGGAGGACATGCTCGAGGACGAATTTCTGCGGGAGAGACTGGAGCGATGGGGAAAAAGCTCGGGACGGCCTTCCGATCCATATACGGCCATGCGGCTGCGCAAGAACAAGTGGGTAGCCGGTATTTTATCTTTTTTCATACCGGGCACCGGGCAGCTGTATTTGGGATTGATGCAGCGAGGGTTAGGCATTATGATGCTGTTTATGCTGGATGTCTTTGCTGTCATCTACTTTTCGCTCAGCCAAAGCATCCCGCTTATCGTTTTATTTTGCCTGCTGTCGCCGATCATTTATTTCTATAATATTTTCGATGCGCTGCAGCAGACGGACCGGGTGAACGGCTACGGAGGACCGCTTGATTATCCGGACAGCAATATACTATTCGAGGCGACCCCGCATACGGCGCGTCCGCGCGGCAAAGTCAAAAGAGGCTTTACCTTCGGCTACTTGCTGATCATAGCGGGCATCGTGCTGTTTCTGGCAGCCGGCAGACCGGGGTGGCTGGATCATATCTTTGACTTTTTGAGCTCTACCTTCGGGGCCCTTCTGCTAATCGCCCTCGGCCTGCTGCTTTTCTTCAAGGAATCGATGAAAAAATAGGGAGTGTTACGTATGTTAAAGGTAGGCCGATATACGGCTGCCCTTGTGCTCATCGTTGTTGGCGGAGCTTTATTGATCGATAAGCTTGCGGACACAAGGCTTACTCCCGGACTTGCTGAGTGGTGGCCGGTACTCTTTATTATGCTCGGACTCGAATATATATGGTGCAACAAGCGCCAGAGTCAAGACGGACGTCCGCAGCGGCTGGATCTCGGAGGCATCATTTTCTCAGTGATGATAGCGGCTATCGTCATCGTGAGCGTTCAAGTGCCTGGCATTTGGAAGGGATTGGAAGGATTCAAAGGATTGGGCGGCACAAATATCGCCAGCATCGTGGAGGCATTCAGCGACGGCAAGAAATTCGACAAGGAGCTGACGGAAATTCCGGTAACGGCGGATATCGCCCAAGTCCGGCTTGTGAACACCAACGGCAATATGACGATTAAGCCGGGCGATGTCGAACGAATGGAAATTTCGCTTACCGTGTATGTCAACACAGAGAACGAAGACGATGCCGCCAAAGTTGCCGAGGCGTCCAGGCTGGAGCATAGTGTGGCCGGTGACACGCTGGAGATCCGCACTGTTCCGAGGGAATACGGCTCGCAATTGTTAGGCAAGCGCAGGCCGCGTATGGATCTGGTCATTACGGTGCCTGCCGGTTTCCGCGCTGCCTGGGATGTCGAGCTGACCAACGGACATATCGAAGCCTCGAAGCTGCTTTCAAGTTCATTTGCTGCGAAGGCGGTTAATGGCGAAATTTCCGTCAAGGAGCTGTCCGGCACAGTGGAACTGAGAGCGACCAACGGCCAAGTGAAAGCCGAGAATACGGAAGGGCAGCTGTCTCTTCACCTCTCGAACGGTTCGCTTGAAGTGTCGGGTCATCGCGGCTCTGCCAAGCTCAATGCCATGAACGCCGAGACGGTTATTGCCAGACACAGCGGTGACATCGATATGGAGATGATCAACGGTTCCATCTGGGTGGATGGGGAATTGGGCAAAGTTCGCACGCAGAGTGTCAGCGCTTCCGTCCAGATTGCCGCCTCGCGGATAAGCGGAGACTGGGATATCGGTAGCGAGCATGGCAAAATTAATCTGACCCTGCCTGCTGACGGAAACTATACGGTTGAAGGCGAGGGAGGCTTCGGCAGCATTCAGAGCAATCTTCCGCTAACCGTAGCCAAGAAATCGATAACCGGCTCCATGGGCGAAGGGACTTACCGGGTTTACGCCCATACCAAAGGCGCTTTGCAGATCCAAAGCGCGAATTGACATTCTTTCCGCCGACCGGGTAGAATAAAGTGATATACTTTTTCCGGTTAGGCGGTGAACACCATGAATACGCTGGAGCAGTCGCTAAACAAGCTGAAGACGATGGGCGTAAGGATGACGCCGCAGCGCCACGCCATACTGGCCTATTTGCTGAACACGTTGTCCCATCCGACGGCCGATGACATCTACAAAGCGTTGTCGCCTCAGTTTCCTAGCATGAGCGTAGCCACCGTGTATAATAATTTGAAGGTGTTTATAGAATCGGGTCTTGTTCGCGAGATGACTTATGGCGATCATGCCAGCAGGTTCGATGCCGATATGTCCGATCATTATCATGCCTTATGTGAAGAATGCGGCAAGCTCGTGGACTTTGCCTACAAGCCGCTTGATGAGCTGGAGCAGGCAGCGGGGGAGCTGACAGGGTTCCAGGTGAAGAGCCACCGTGTTGAAGTATACGGGGTATGTGCCGACTGCATGAGCAGCACGCTCTCATAAATCCATTCCGAGTTAAATGGACGTGTTCGGTAGCGCGAATTTTGCGGATCGGATACGTCTTATTTTTATGACATTCTAACAAAC
Organism: Paenibacillus sp. cl123; assembly: GCF_900101595.1. Classification (GTDB taxonomy): domain Bacteria; phylum Bacillota; class Bacilli; order Paenibacillales; family NBRC-103111; genus Paenibacillus_G. The sequence goes on along the minus strand of NZ_FMYY01000027.1, from coordinate 5,388 downwards.
CAGCGATTGCTTACCGAGGTGAATTCATGAATAGGAATCCATATGGCCGGAGAAAACGGCGTGTTCTGAGAGGAATTCTGCTGTTTCTGGCCCTTGCGGCAGCTGCGATACTAGCCATTTATTACTGGATTAACTTTGTTCCGAGCAGCAAGCACGAACCGCCAACTTTCCAGGGCAATCCGAAGCCTGTTTTCTATAAAGGAGGCATGCTGCAGGACCCGGCGCTCGGCAAGAAGGAGTCGCTCAAGCTATCCTTCGATACCGTGCAGGAGAGAATCGATCCGTCGGTCATCTACGAGCAGGCGACGGAATCTACGATTATTACGACGCAAAATAAAGTCATTCGTCTTCAAACCAGCCAATTGACCGGCCTCGTAAACGAGAAGCCTTTTACATTAAAATTTCCGCTGGAGAAATCGGGGGGCAAGCTTTATCTTCCTATCGATCCCCTGCTCAGCTTCTATCGTATTGACCTTAGGGAATCCGAAGAAACGGGGGCTGTCCTGATGTTCAGGGAAGGGGACAGCATACGCTGGCTGCGTACGGTGACCTATGCCGGCAAGCCGGACAAGACGATTGCGATGCGCCGCGACCCTTCGATCAAAGCCCCCATTTTCGCTGATCTGAAGCAAGGCGAAAGCATCATGGTTTGGGGCGAAGAGATGGACTGGTACCGGGTGCAGCTGACGAATGGTTACATGGGATATGTCCGCAAAGCCGACGCCATATTTGACAGGGAAGAGCAGATTCCGGTCAAGACCGAGCCGGGCTTTCAGCCGAAACGGCCGATAACAGGCAAGATTAATCTTACCTGGGAGCATGTTGTCAGCAAAAATCCCGACACCTCCAAAATTTCCGCGATGCCCGGCGTAAACGTAGTGAGCCCGACCTGGTTCCATCTGCAGGATGGAGAAGGCAATCTGCAGAACCTGGCCGATCCCGCGTATGTAAAATGGGCGAAAGACAACGGCTATCATATTTGGGGATTGTTCAGCAACGGGTTTGATCCGAAGCGGACGACTGCCGCTTTATCAACTTATGACAAGCGGATGAAGATGATCAAGCAGCTGCTCGCTTTCTCGCAGATGTACGGGCTTGAGGGCATCAATATCGACTTCGAAAATGTGGAACTTGCGGACAAGCAGAATCTTGTGCAATTTGTCCGCGAGCTGACGCCGCTGCTTCATGAGCAGGGCCTGGTCGTCTCGATGGACGTTACGCCCCGGTCGACCAATGAGATGTGGTCGATGTTTTACGATCGCAAAGCATTGATTGAGTCCGTGGATTATATGATGCTGATGGCTTATGACGAGCATTGGGCAAGCAGCCCCAAGGCTGGCTCGGTCGCGTCGCTGCCTTGGGTGGAGGCTTCCGTCCGTGGATTGCTGGAGCAAGACAAGATCCCGCCGTCCAAGCTGGTGCTGGGCATACCGTTTTATACCCGGGTCTGGACGGAGACTGTGAAGGACGGCAAAACGGCCGTCAGCTCCCGCGCGGTCTTTATGGAGATGCCTCAGCGCATTATACGCGAGCAGAAGCTGAAGCCCCAGTTTTCGAAGGAAACCGGGCAGCATTATATCGAGTACAAGGAAGACGGCAAGCTGAACAAAATTTGGATCGAAGATGAGACCAGCGTTCGCGCGCGGATAGCGCTTATAAAGAAATATGATCTTGCGGGGGTCGCCTCATGGCGCAGAGGATTTGAACTCCCCGAAGCGTGGAGCTGGATAAAGGAAGAGCTGGTCAAATAAGGCGGCGCGCTGACAGGCCGGCAATAGCGATGGTGGGGCGGGAGCTTTTCTGCATCCCGCACAAAATAGAAGCGGCATGCTCCGGGAATCCGGACATGCCGCTTTTGCCATGTACCTGCTTGGCCTAGTTGTTCCTTTGGCCAGCCTTGATAAGAAAGCTTAAGACGGGGGATTGGAGCTTTCCTGGACGACAGGACCGCCCGGTTCCGAAGGCTGAGCGAGCCGGGCGCCATCCTGGGGCGCATGAGCCGGATCGATGGATAATATCGTTTTACAGAACATGCACCGGTCCGTCTTGCCGATAATTTTGGTAGGCTTGCCGCACTCCGGACATACGACGACGACAGCGCTTGTCGACATCATGCCGGCAGCGAAATAGATGCCCATGCTGACCAGCATGAGAATAGCTCCGATCACCATGCCGACTGCCGCAATCAGTCTGCCGGCCGCTCCCCATTCGAATACGATACCGGCCAGTCCCAAAATCATCAGCAGCATGCCGCCCATTGTCAGCAGCAGGCCCCAAAGTCTGAATTCGTTTGCCTTGCTTGATTTAAATCGCACGATTGTCACTTCTTTCATTCGAGAATTGTGAGTGTAGTCACAAAATAATTGCAGGAAACTGCTTCTGCGTGTAGAAATAGTTCTTACGGAAAATAAAAACTTACGCATTCCATGGTCAGGGGGCACTTTCATTCATGGAATCCTTGAAGCAACAGCATGTAAATAGGCTCCGGCGGGACGAAGCCGTGCTGGGCGTACTGGCGGTTGACAATCCTTCTATTTACTCGTCGGTAACTGACGGCTTTGATTATCTGTTATTGGTCGTCAGTCGTCAAGCCGAACTAGCCAATCGACAAATTCATTATATAAAAGACCATCTGCGTATACAAGAAAGATGGACAACCCCGGAGCAGCTGAACGATCAGGTTGTTCATGGCGAACAACGAAATGTTCTTTATTGGATCTTAAAAGGGGAGATACTTTTGGATCGCGAGATGTATCTGGAGGGCCTTCGGCATCGGGTGCTGGAGTTTCCTGAAGAACTGAGGGAGCACAAGCTGCTGATCGAATTCTCCAAATTCCACCGCAGCTATCTGCAAAGTAAGGATTATCTGGTCAGCGAGCAGCTGCTTGATGCTTACAATAATATTCTCGAGGCGCTTCAGCACTGGGCGCGGATCGTCATTGTGGAGGCCGGCTATCACCCGGAGATTACGGTATGGAGTCAGGTGAAGACAATCAATCCCGGCGTGTACAAGCTCTACGAAGAGCTGACGCTCAGCAGCGAAACATTGAAGCAGCGAGTGCAGCTTGTCCTGCTTGCCTGTGAGTTCTCCGTCATGTCCAAGATGGAGCGTTGCTGCAAGCCGCTTCTGACGCTTCTGGCAAGCCGGGAGGAAGCATGGAGCATTCAGGAGCTGCAAAGACAGCCCCAACTGTCGCATATCGGGACAGAGCTTCCTCTGCTGCTGAATAAGCTGGTGAAGAAAGCTTTGGCCGTCGAGGTCGTGCATACGGCTGATCCCGATCTGAGTCTGCTTGAGCTGCGTTACCGGGATGTCAAAGGCGAAGCGGTGTGATATAATTTCAGAAGAACAATTTCATAGCCACTAGGGGAGCCCCATGATGCGGGGCTGAGATAAAGAAGCATTTCTTTGACCCTTGGAACCTGTTTGACGGCTTGGGGAATGTATGGCCTCGAAGCTTGTCCTGGATGATGCCAGCGTAGGGAAGTGGACGAAGTGCTCGATTGCCTTGACAAGTAACCGAGCATGAAGTCAGCCTGCGCAGGCTGGCTTTTTTTGCGTGTGCCGCAATGATTAATTGGTGCTGCAGCCGCCGGAAGGGTGCTATGACTTAGCTTTGGAGAGCGCAGCTGAAAGGGGGGACGAATATGGAGCTGATTGTAAACGGAGAAGCGCGGGAAGTAAGCGGCGTCACAACGGTTGCCGAGCTGCTGGCGTTTTATAAACTGGAACAAAAGATTTTGGTCGTCGAGTTAAATCGGTCGATCGTAGATCGTCAGGCGTATGAAAGCACGCAACTGAACACGGGAGATCAATTGGAAATTGTCCATTTCGTGGGCGGGGGCTAGTCGTTTTTCATGTAAAGATATGAATGTTACAAATGAAATGTTCTGCTAAGTTAAATGTGAAGGAGACTTTATCCATGAATGATATCTTAAAGATCGGTCCATATGAATTCAAGTCCCGGCTGCTGCTTGGCACAGGCAAGTTCTCCTCGCTCGATATCCAAGAAGAGGCTGTTCGCGTATCCGAGGCGGAAGTGCTTACCTTTGCCATCCGCCGGTTGCCGATCGATAATCCGGACGCGCCTAATTTTCTGGAAACGCTCGACCTGAAAAAATTCACCCTGCTGCCTAACACCGCGGGAGCGTATACCGTCGAAGAAGCGGTGCGCATAGCTCGTCTGGCCAAAGCGACGGGGTTATGTGATATGATTAAAGTTGAAGTCATCGGCGATCCGAAAACGTTGCTTCCAGACCCGGTAGGAACGCTTGAGGCGACCAAGATTTTAGTGGAAGAAGGCTTTATCGTACTTCCTTATACTTCGGATGATCCGATCCTGGCCCGGAAGCTTCAGGAGGCGGGCGCAGCTGCCGTTATGCCAGGGGCTTCTCCTATTGGTTCAGGACAGGGGATCGTTAATCCGGGCAATTTGCGTTTTATTCTCGAGGAAGCCAAAGTGCCGATTATCGTGGATGCAGGCATCGGCGGACCGGCAGATGCCGCGCTGGCTATGGAGCTTGGAGCAGACGGCGTGCTGTTGAACACTGCTGTGGCCGGCGCTCGGCAGCCTGCGCTTATGGCTGAGGCGTTCAAGCTGGCTGTAGAGGCCGGGCGCAAAGGGTTTCTGGCAGGCCGAATTGCCAAGAAGCGATATGCTTCGGCAAGCAGCCCTGAAGAAGGAATGATCGAATAGCGGTTTCGATAGTGATGGAGGAAGGGCCGGGAGCGGAATGCTTCCCGGTCCTTGGTTAATGGGTGTAAATTTTATTTGAAAACATGCTTGACTTTAGTGTCGTCTATATGATAAATTAGTCTTCGCCGCTGAGAAGGACTTGTCCTTCGGTAGCAAGCAATTCAAGCAGAAGTGAAATTGGTAAGAAAAAAAGCTTGCATTGTTCTAGGTGAATGTGGTATCTTATAAAAGTCGCCGCTAAACGAGGTGACAAGGAACGACAGGGTGTTACAGTTGTCTGTCGGACCCCAATTGCCCTTTGAAAACTGAACAACGAGTGAGTGTTAAATAGAGAATGAAAATTCTCGCTAGCAGTAAATTTTGAGCAAGTCGAACTACCCTTAATGGAGAGTTTGATCCTGGCTCAGGACGAACGCTGGCGGCGTGCCTAATACATGCAAGTCGAGCGGATCTGTTCCTTCGGGAATAGGTTAGCGGCGGACGGGTGAGTAACACGTAGGCAACCTGCCTGTAAGATCGGGATAACTACCGGAAACGGTAGCTAAGACCGGATAGCTGGTTTCTTCGCATGGAGAGATCATGAAACATGGGGCAACCTATGACTTACAGATGGGCCTGCGGCGCATTAGCTAGTTGGCGGGGTAACGGCCCACCAAGGCGACGATGCGTAGCCGACCTGAGAGGGTGATCG
>NZ_FMYY01000026.1 GCF_900101595.1 Paenibacillus sp. cl123 | reverse complement strand
GTCTTCGCATGTCGCTGCCCGAGATCCTTCATCCACGTTGCTAGTTTCGTTAGCCCTTCTGCATCGTTGTGGAACGTGCAATCCTTCCCAAGCTCGATGCCGCGGAAATCTACTGCTCGAGCCACATGGACTTTCTTGGCGATGTCCGCTCCAACGACCAGTGTTGTTTCGGTAATTCGTGTAATTCGTTGATTCTGTTTCTGCTTAAGTTTATACTTCATGTTGAGTGCCTCTTTCGTATGTGGGATTTGTTCTTTGGACGGAACGTTTCCCAGTATACAAGAGGTGCTTTTTTCGTTCAAAGCTCAAATTACTTCATTACAGGAATGGCTCCTTTATCTATTTTTATTTAAGACAAATCTGCTTTTGCATTTGTGACATAGATGCGACAATAAGGTTTTGCGGAATAAAGGAAAGAAGCAGTATAATAACGGAACATGACACATTGGGTCCATTAGGGGCGCTCTATAAACCTATCACTCGAAGAATTTAATAGATTAAGTTGAGATAAGGAGTTGAAAGGGATGTCGGATATGTCGACTGTCGACTCGTACCGTCCTCTGCTGATGACGCTCGCCTACCGGATGCTCGGTTCCTTAAGCGAAGCGGAAGACATCGTGCAGGATGCGCTGGCCGATTACGCGATAACTGCGGATCACGCCAGCATCAAGCACGAAAAAGCTTATTTGGTTCGAATGGTCACCAATAGAAGCTTGAACCTGAAGCAATCCGCGCGCAAACGCCGCGAACTCTACGTCGGACAGTGGCTCCCGGAGCCTGCCATTGCCGTTGACGGGGTCGGCTGCGCGTCCGGCGCGCTCGGATCCGCGACCGGCAAGAGCGGGAATCCCGCCGATTACATCGAGCGGCAAGAGAACATCACGTACGTGATGCTCGTTATGCTAGAAAGGCTGACCGCCGTCGAGCGCGCCGTCTTCCTGCTTCGCGAGACGCTCGACTTCGACTATGGGGAAATCGCGGACATCGTGCAGAAGTCCGAAGCGAATTGCCGCAAAATTTTCAGCCGGGCCAAAGAAAAGCTGCAAGGCTCGGCGGTAGAAGGCGGCGGTGCGGAAGTGATCGATCCCATGCGGCTCAACGAAGAACAAGCATACGCTTTTGCCAAGGCGTTCATGCAGGCGGCCGAGACCGGAAATTCGTCCGCGCTCGTGGACATGCTGGCGCATGACGCCGTACTCGTAACCGATGGCGGCGGCAAAGCCCGCGCGGCGATCAATCCGATCGAGGGCAGCGAGCGCATCGCAGCATTCTTTATGGGTAACGCGCGCAAAGGCACGATGGGCGATTCGTTCTTGCCGGTCGACGTGAGCGGCCAACCCGGCTTGATCGTTACCCAGAACGGCCAGCCAGCCAGGATCATGGTGTTCGGTTGGGACGCGGAAAAGCGGATTTCGCGCATTTTTATTATTATGAACCCTGACAAGCTCGCAGGTGTCACAGACCGATTCGCTGCTTTGTCTTAGATAGCGAAAGCCGATGCAAGCAGGTCGGTACTACTATCTAAGGAGTGATTGGCAATGGAACCAAGAATGTTGTTGAGAGAGGTTAACCCTGCGGCTTTCGCGGCGATGGTCGGACTCGAAAAATTTCTGGACGGCGCAAGTCTCGACAAAAAACTAAAGGAGCTCGTCAAAATTCGCGCTTCGCAACTCAACAGCTGTGCCTTCTGTCTCCATATTCACGCAACCAACGCCCGCAAGCTGGACGAAACAGACGTTCGCATCTACACGATTAACGCTTGGCGCGACACGCCCTACTTCACCCCGAAAGAGCGCGCGGCGTTGGCATTGACGGAAGCCGTGACCCTGGTCGCCTCCCATCACGTTCCCGACGACGTGTACGAAGAAGCGGCCCGCCACTTCAGCGAGCAGGAAATCAGCGAGCTGCTAATGACCATCATCACGATCAACGCCTGGAACCGCATCGCGATCACGACGGGCATGACCCCTCCAGCATAATGGATGGCCTGGTCGCCGGGCGTTCTGGTGGACGCTGCAGCCATGTACGAACGCATGATAACATCCCACTTTGGGAGAACGATAGATGAATGACAACAGCGGCAGTCTAGGACCTTAGTTTCTTGTCCTTGGATGCCGCTGCTTTATATTAACGCTTCAGTCTAAAACTTATTTTACAAAGGATGCCGATTCTTCGATTCAAAAACCCCGCTAAATCAACAACTCTGGCCTGAGATCGACATTCCTCGTTATCGTTTGGGCGAGTTTCGACCCGTTGTGGTAAAGAAGCATTAGACTCAAGCCACCTAACTTTTAAAATCGACGACATCGATTAAATACACCCGATCCTGAAAACCGCCACGCGTCTCCGCCTTCTTCTCTCTTAAAACTTCAAGCTGCTCCCACGTCGAACCATGTACGCCAGCCAACGCCCGAATAACCTATAGCATATCCGCAAGCTCTTCTAGGGATTCCTCTGGACTTTGAGCGGAAAAGTATTCCTCTGACTCTTCTTTAAGCTTCATGACCAGTTCTTGGTTATACTCTTCTTCATCCAATATACGCGTGCGACATTCCTTACCCTTCGCTTGAATCACCTGGGGAATCCGATCACGAACAAGCTTATTATAAACCGACACGGGCATCTCATCCTTTTCATGTTAGTTACCTATTGTTGTAACACAACAACAGGAATAGAAGAGTTCGGTATTGTGGTTCATTTTATCGCAGAATGGTGTCCATCTCTGTATCCAAGCTCATACATCCGTTTCAATTCAAGCACATGAAGCTTCCAGTACTCCTCTTCCCAGGCCAGAAAACGATCCCGGCTCTCGATACTTAGGCTGCTCTTCAAGCTTGCAAATATCTCCTGCTCCCGACTCCGCAGCTTTGCAATATCTTCTTGTGCATCGATCTGCTCAAAAACAACCTCACTCACATCAGCGTCATAACTGCGCATCCCAATCCCCCTGAATATCGTCTCTCCCCTATCTCGCAGCTTCTGCCTCATAAACCAAATAGCAGCCACGATGAGCCAGATAAATCATCGACAATTGGCCCCGATCATTCACAATCACATACTCCTTGTCGTACTTATCGTAAAACAAACGATAGTGCTTATCCGGGGTAACACCGCTCCATGCTCCTCCGTCTTCCGTCCACCGCTCATCCTTCACGGGCATCCAGTGGGTGGCTTCATGTATGTCTGCGGTTACTCTAACGATGAGTTGATTTGAGGTTGGTTCGTGCATGCTTGACCTCCGATTGGTTTCTTTTTGGAAATGTGCTTTAAACTCCTGTAACAATTACACGCTTTACCGGGTTAAATGTTAATTTCATAAAACAAACCACTATTACAAATCATGTTTTGTTATTATTTTACTTTTTGTTGAATATTTTATCTGTTTTTGATTAGTATAACAGAATGATAATGGACTTAAAAGGAGAAATCTCCCTTGAGCGAACAACCCATTATCATCAAGCAAATTATCGGAAAAACCGTTAAAGCGATACGCATCAAGCAAGGCTTAAGTCAAGAAGATCTGGCGCATGAATGCGACGTGGACCGCTCCTATATCTCAATGATCGAGGTAGGCAGGAACGAGCCTTCCGTCACGAAAATATTCGACCTTTGCAAGGGATTGAAGATCAAACCGTCCGACTTCTTCAAGCTGGTTGAGGGTGAATATGAGAAGATGCGAGAGCAGGGGCAGAGTGGGTGAAGCTAATGGCACTAATCCTGAAGTGAGAAACAGGTGATGCGAATTGCTCGCATCCCTTGTTTCCCCGATTTATTTACTCCTTACATTAGTCCTTGCCTTCATAACGGAAGACTGTAATAAAATAATGCTTCCAAAATAGAGTATCCTTCTAATCGAACTTAAGAGAATATATAAATCAACGGGAAATAAGGAAACTAACGTTAAACGGATTTTGCTCCCTCCGGATTACAAGTAAATTGACTTTTATGGATTTATTTAAGCATGCTAACATAAAAAAGCGTGGAACAATGCTCCATTGTTCCAACGCTTTTTTATGGGAAGCTTATCCCCCCTTCACCCCCACACTCATAACCTTCCGCGCAAAGTCAATATGCTCATGATCCAACTTCACTTCCACGCGACCTCTTCGACGCGCTTCACGCCACAGAAGCAGTTCCTCTTCATTCTCTAGCTTCAACTCGGCCACTTCCATTGCCCGATCGAATATATACTTTGAAGTAAAAGCTATACTCCGAACCCCGTGACCTCCCGGGAGGATGACTTGTTCCCTAGGGTTCCATTCCTCGATTTCAAACACAACATAAAGCATATCTGGAGGATTATGCTTAGAAGGGATCACCGTGATTTCGCCGCGCTTTACAATCTTCCAGTCCTTTATTTTCCCGTAGTACTTCACCCCGACGATTTCATTGGTCTTGCCAAAAAACTTCTTCGATTGATACAGCGCTACATACTCCAACTGCGTTAGCAACTTGTGATGCGTTATATTCTCCAATGGTGTGTGGTAGAAGTTATCCCGCAGCGCAATCTCTAACTGCTCCTCTCGGCTCATGCAGCCAATCAGTACGTTTTTGCCACTGTACTTGTTATCGTAATACTCTTTCGACCCTTTTGGTCGGACTGCGCGCTCATATGCATTTTCCGGACTGTCCAGTATGATCTCATCCAGAAATTCCTCCAACAACTTTGTAGATCCCGGCAAAAACGGAAAAGCTCCAACATTAACGGCTTTAATACTTTTGTAGAAGCGATGCTCCCTATACCTTTCCTCATCCGGATAAGGAAACAACACATACGCCCCAAACATCGTCCGCTCGAACTGCTCTGAGTCTTTCTCCGCATGAACGATGGCGTCTCGGTAGCGATGCATGGTGTTGATATCGCCCTCCTCCGGGCCTGGTAGTCCATCGTACGTCGTATAATAAGAAGTCCCTGGTTCCGCAGGGTTCAATCTGTACTTCGCATCGAAAACATATTTATACTCCGTAGAAGTCTCCACTTTCTTTAGGGTAAGGACATTATCTGGTTTTTGCGTAAGTGTCGGTCCCCGTAATGTTTGGTTGTAATATAACTTAAAAACTTCCCCATTATTCGGGTTTCGGTAGGTGACTGTTGACGCGGCGGATTTCTTTAATTTAACGAACACACCGCTATAATCTAACTTGATAATGTCCTGCCTTACTAACTCATACTTCTTACTGAGCAACTGATGAATCTTAAGAAAACACCAATATTCGTACAAAGTGGCTAAGTCCTTCAATGACAAACGGAATAAATCATCCTGAATAGCAAGGCCTTTGAGCAACATTAGGTATGTCTTGTATACTTCGCGGTACCCCGGGGTCAGCTGCATGACAAGAGAACTCGAAAATCGCTCCATGGACCCCACTTGTAAAAAATCAAACTGAAGTACTCGTCGCACTTCCCTCTGCATCCGTGTCATCAGCTCTGACAGCATAGGATCATCTCTCTTTTGATCCTTAAGCATGTTCCACAAGTCTTTCAACTTCCGCTCAACGCGTAGAAACACCCAACGAACGAATCGGTTTTCTTGCGTGTCATAATTAATGATTCTTCTCGTGTCCAGCACATGAGTAGGTATGTATCTTTCGCCTCTAACCTGAACCAATCCATTCACTTGATCCTTGATCAGAAGCTGAGGATGTCTGCTCAAGTATTGCACGGTTTTGTGATTGATCTTCTTTGCCCTCTCAGCAGGGACAAGGCGTTGATCTTGGTGCATCTTCGTGTGCGGAGAGCTCTCGATCCGTTGTACCGCTTTTATCAATTGGTCAAAAAGGTAGCGCAATATGGTGAAATATTCCGTCAGACTCTGATGATTCGACTCTTTGAGCCCGGTTAATTGGTATGTTTTGCGCAGAAAATCAAACGTTAGGTTATGAAGCTGTTGATTAACATCCTGTAGAATGGTATGGTAATCTCTCTTGTAATCCATTTTCACCGGGAAAATTTCCAGCCTGAGCTTCAACAGAGGTGAACTGTTTAAACGAAGTTCAAGCTCTGTAAACCCGATCTCATTCTGAAAATTTAAATTCCCCGATAAAATATGCTTGCCCTTCGGCATTACAGCTTCTCTCATTGTAAAATTCTCATGGTAAAAAGTTAAATCGATATCCATTTTCTTCTCGACTAATAAACTATAAGTTTGCGTCTCATAGAAGATTGGAAAGCTAGCTTCTTGGTTCTCCCACGGTTCTAGCTCATCTGTTTTTGGATTAAAGACAGAAATAGATAATACCTGCAATTGATCAGAATGAGATGACACATGAAGCTCCGCCCGCTCCCATTCTCTCTCCTTCGTTCGATGTAACTGAAGCAAATCTACCGTTGGATGATACGGCTTTCCTTCCAGATAAAGATCAAATAAATTCGTAGTAATGTGCAGAAGGATAACACTCTTTTTAAGAGACCCAGAATGAAGTGAATCCGTCATGATCCAGCCTCCGTAGCATGAAAATGAGCTTCCTAGCCGTTTGAGGGTATTTCACACTACTTTCCTTCACTTGCTTCGCCCACGTCTGTTCGATATCTCTTTCCCCATCCACGTATTCTTTGCTATTAGAAGTGGAGCCGTTAAGAGAAAACAATAATAGTTCAATGATTACCTTTTTAACCTCTGAATTATTTCCTTGTATGCGAGGGAGAATTTTTTGCATGATCTGCAAATCCAATGCTTCATCCGTCGTCATTAAAGAAAACCGCGCGTTGTATATCAAGTAGAAACAGATTGAATCTCTGACACGGAAACCTACATGGGCATGGATGCTTTCTAGAATCGTGTTGATCTTTACCAACTGACTTACCGTGCTTTGGATGATACCTTTATACTCCGTGTATGCGTCCTTTAGCTGTAAATAGTTGCTGATCAAAAACCTTGCCGTTGGGTATAGATACTCTTGCTCCTCTTCGTTAGACATTGCCGCTTCTTCTAAGCCCGAGAAATTATCTAATTGGATATGGTTAAATTCGATAGTATTGGCTCGGTCCAGTACCTTTTTACTAAACGGATGCGTGGTTTCGTCCATGTTTACCGTACCAATAAAAAAAACATTTTCAGGAATACCAATGTTGCGACCTACTTGATCTTCAGCCACAACCGTATCGGTCACTATACGCCCTTCTTGCCAACGTTGAGTCTCTAAAATGCTAAGTAAATCGCTGAAGTAATGCTCCACCCTCGCAAGGTTCATTTCATCCAAACAAATAAAATAAGGTTTCCGTTGATTCTCCGACGCAGATGCTATCTCTAACACATAAGTTAACTTCCCGCGGCGGAATGTTCCACTAAGATCCTTGTAACCGATTAAATCAGATGGATCATTCCAATCCGGCCTAACGGGAATGAGCGTGAACTGCCCATTTGCTTCTGTGGCTCCGAGCGCTTCCGCGAATTCTTGAATGAGCTTCGTTTTCCCAGTACCGGATATCCCGGCTAGGATTACGAATGGTTTCGTTTTTAGGGATAGGTAAAAGTTTTCAATCAGAAGTTCTGGATATGTGAATCCTTGCTGTTGAATATAGCTTTTTACAACTTGTAGATGCGCTTTCGTCTCCTCATCGCTGAGTGTCACGAGTTCAACTTCTTCTTCTACCTCTTCCACTTCGGAGAGCAAGGTGAATTCCGGCCATGGAGTTCCCTTCGATTTGTTCTGGACAATACTTAATCCCTGCAATGTAAATGGAAACAGATATCCTTGATTGACACCACCTATTTTATTAATAGGTCCCTTAGCAATATGAAGCTGAAGTAAATCCTGAGAGATGGCTTCTAGTGGTATGGGCGGATTCAGGTCATGGTACTCGGTAACAACTAGACGTCCTGTCTCCTCCCACTGTTGATCGGACAAACTCGCTGGCTTGGGTCTCTCGACCGCTGCTGCCTGAACCTGACTAACTGCGCGTAAAGCCCCATTAGAGTAATGAAGGATAATGTCGTTAACCTCAACATCCTTCATTGTTTCCCAATGATGTGGTGTTTTTCCTCTGCTATCCTTTAGTGGAGCCCATAGAATACCTTCCTGTTTCTGAGAATTATAAGATGTCCCTTGGCATACCCACCAAATCGATCTTTGATCTTCGGGGATAGGCGTATCGTTCGTAATGAATCTCACCTCATATACAAAAGGTTTGTCTGTTGCATAAAACTCCAAGTACTCCGCGAACTCCTCGGGAACCGTGATCGGATTTTTAGTGCTTGCCGCCTGGCTGCGCTTATTAGACAAGTAATTGTATGTAGTGTTGAATCTCGTAATCATGTATTCCTTAAGCTCAGAGTTCGTGTCATACCTAATTTGTAAAGCTTCTCTCTTCTGCTTTTTTTGGTTAATCCGGCTTAAGTTACACTCGAATCGATTTCCTTCCTCGATAAGAAAAACCCTGTGACTTTGACCCAAAGGAACTTCGATATGTTGATTCGCTGCGACAAAATCCTCGTGAAAATCCATAGGAATGTGTGTTCCATACTCAAATATGGACCAATCTATTTGCTTTCGTCCTATGAGATTAGGGATGGCATCATCTTTCCACCAGCTGCGGTTTTTTTTGATCATTGGATACCTGCCTGCTTGTTGTTTTATGAAAACTGAAAAGGTTAACAATATAAATTAATTATATTACATTTTCCTGGAAAGGTGCATTAGTATCTCAAGAGACTATTTAAAACTAATGAGCAATATACGGTTCGAACAAATATTGATATGATAAAGGAAATATGAACGAATTAAAGTATCAACATAGGAGAGACCCAATATGGAGCGACTTATCCAAGACATTATCGCCTTTCGTGACGAAAGAAATTGGAAGCAATATCATAATCCTAAAGATCTAGCACTATCTCTGTCACTTGAAGCGAGTGAACTACTGGAAATCTTCCAATGGAAAACTAGCGAAGAGGCAGTGCGTACAAAACGAACTGAAATCGAAGAAGAGTTAGCTGACGTGTTAATTTATGCGATAACAATGGCTCACGATTTAGAAATTGATGTCGCTTCTGCAATACGAAACAAAATAAGCAAAAATGCTATTAAATATCCCGCACATAAAGCCAAAGGTTCCGCCAAAAAGTATAACGAATACAGCAGTGACTGAAGGAGCGAGAAATTGTGATCATCTATGAAGCAACTAAAAAGCAGTTCATGGATCATGTCACAGAAGATACAATTGCTGTGAAAATATACGAAACATTCGTCGAGCGGATCGGGCGAACATCTAAAAGCGAGATTAACGCTTGGAACAATTCCATGAATTATATGTACAAGGTTCTGAATACAAACGAAATACCGGATGATATCACCGTCGCCATTGAATTCCGGATCCCAGCAACCTCAATGAGAGTTGACTTCATACTGACCGGATTAGACGAAAACAACGCATCAGCAGTCATCATTATCGAACTCAAACAATGGTCTGAATTGAACCTCGTCGAGGACGAGGACGGTATCATACAAACCGTTTACAATCGCAAAAAAACGACTCATCCTTCCTATCAAGCCTGGTCATATGCAAAAACCATTACCGACTATAACGAAGCTGTACAAGACCGAGCAATATCCATATATCCCTGTGCTTACCTGCATAATTACATCCGTTCAGAGAATGACCCACTTACCAACGATATTTACCAACAATACCTCGATAGCGCTCCAGTATTTACTAAAGGAGACGCGCTCAAACTTCGAGGGTTTATTGCGACATATATCCGAAAATCGGATCGTAAGAAAGTCCTGTATCTGATTGAACACGGCAAAATTAAACCTTCCAAATCGTTGCAAGACGCCTTAATCAACATGCTCGAAGGCAATGAAGAATTCACCATGATCGAGGAGCAGAAGGTCGTCTACGAGTCTGCCGTGCGAATGGCGAAGGAAGCTGTGCGGCATGGCCGCAAAAAAGTGCTAATTGTCGAAGGCGGACCGGGGACAGGTAAATCCGTGCTGGGCATTAATTTGCTAGTTAAGTTCACCTCTTTAGAATTTGTAAGTCAATACGTCACCAAAAACAGCGCCCCACGTGAAGTGTACGCCAAGCAACTACAAAAGAATTATAAAAAGTCGTACATCAACAACCTATTTAAAGGTTCAGGTGTATTTTACGAAGCGCTTCCAAACGAGTTCGATACGCTCATCGTCGACGAGGCCCACCGGCTAAACGAAAAGTCGGGTCTTTTCAAGAACAAAGGCGAGAATCAAATCATGGAGATTATCCGTGCGGCAAAATTCAGCGTTTTCTTCATAGATGAGCATCAACGTGTCTCCCTTTCCGACATTGGAAATAAATCAGAAATCGAACGATTTGCCCAATTTTTTGACGCTGAGGTCCAAGTGATGCAATTAGAATCCCAATTCCGCTGCAACGGCTCCGATGGATTCCTAGCGTGGGTCGATGACCTGCTGGACATCAGAAAAACCGCTAACGCGGATGGCGTTGATTTTGACTATGACTTACAACTGATCGACAACCCAAACGAGCTGCGAGAACTTATCTTTGAGAAAAACCGTATAAAAAATAAAGCCCGGATTGTCGCTGGATATTGTTGGGACTGGGTTACGGAGAGCAAAAATAACGAGAATATATACGATATCGTCATCGAAGAACATGATTTCAAAATGAGTTGGAATCTCGGAAATTCAACAACTTGGGCTATAGATTCCGGTTCTGTTGAACAGGTGGGTTGCATCCATACATCCCAAGGTCTGGAGTTCGATTATGTCGGTGTGATCATCGGTGCTGACTTGCGTTATAAGAACGACCAAGTTATCACCGACCCGTTCAAACGTGCCAAAACCGACAAATCCCTTTCCGGCTTCAAAGCCATGTATAAGAAAAAACCTGCCGAAGCATTACTGCAAGCCGATCAAATTATCCGTAATACATATCGCACTCTACTTACACGAGGCATGAAAGGTTGCTACATTTACTGCGCCGATCCCGGTTTGCAGATGTATTTGAAGCAGCGGATTCGTAAAAGTAAGTTTATTTATGAGTTGTCGTCGTCTACTGCGCCAATCGCAGCAGAATCTCGCGAAATGTATGGTAAAGAGTAACGTTAAGCTTAATTATTAATCATTTCCTCAATAAGAGCACGGATGATGGCATCAGAAATCGTACCGTGGAGTATAAAAAAATCCCGAACGTCAATTCGACGCTCGGGACCAGTATCTCTATATCAGCGTTCACCCACGCAAACCCTCCATCAAAATCAGGAGCGTTAGAGCTTGACCGTAAGTCATCGGGGAAATCGGAATGTCTTTGTAAAACTGCGCATCATTGCCCACAGGCGTACCGTAGGAAACTTCTTGAACAACCCCGTTCTCATCGATTCGGGCAAGCACGGCCTTGAGCGCATTTTGTCCTACGGGCAAATAGCTTGGGTCCAGGTACCCTTTACGCACGGCTTTCAAGATGCCATAACCAAAAGCCGCCGTACAGGATGTCTCTTCATAGGAAGAGGGATCGTCCAGGACCGTATGCCACATGCCGTTATCCGATTGAAGGGAAGCCAGTGCTTCCACCTGGCTGCGCATGGTGTCCAGCAGGTACTGCTTGATTCCTTCCTCCATGGGGGCCATGTCCAAGAAATCTACGATGCCGCATGTATACCAGCCGTTGCCGCGCCCCCAGCGCACTGCCCCGTAGTTGTGTCTTCCATTGAAGTCCCACCCGTGAAAGAACAGGCCGGAATGGCGGTCATACAAATATTTGATATGAATCAGGAACTGCTTCTTCGCTTCCTCGACGTATTCCGGACGGTTAAAGTATACCCCCGCCTTCGTCAGGAAAAGAACGGTCATGAAGAGCGTATCGATCAAGATCTGACCGTCATTCGGATCACCGGTAATCATGTGCTGGAAAGCCTGGTCGCCGGTGCGGATCAAACCGTCTTTGCTGTCCATGATCCAGCGGCTCCACTCATCGCACACCCGGATATAGGTCTCGTTGCCTGTCAGCTCGCATAGGGAGATGAGCGTGAGCAGCGGCGAGCAGGTATTGATATTTTTCTCGGGCAAGCCTTCCCGGATACGGGCGTCGAACCAGCTTTGCAAAAATTGCAAGGTCTCTGCATCCCGGGTTTCCTCATAATACTGATAGATGCCGTATAAGCCTACGCCTTGGGGCCATTCCCACAGATGGATATCGATGAGCCCGATCGGATAAATCTCGTCCATCCCATCGTTCTTCATGGATTTCATTGCCTGGGACACACGTTGGATCGCATGTAGAACCGTCTCTTTGCTCATTGTACCGCAGCCTCCCTTACCTTTCGCGTCAATCGGCCTTCTCCTCCGCAATCGCGGATTTGCACAGTCTCTCCGTTCACGGTAAGAGGCTCCTTCCAGCCCAATCGCACATCTCCATATCTTGGATCCTCTACCCGGACCTGCAAGGTCTCTGCCGATACCTCAAGCGGCATGGTTACCATGCTTTCGATGAATTGATCGAAGGAGCGGAATTCCCGGTCATCGGAAGCGACCACCAGCCAGACGTTGCGGCGGCCTTTCGACGTAAGCTCGCGCCCGCGGTTAACGCCTGTCGTAGTAAGCTCCAGTCCGCCCGCAGCATAAACGGCTGCATACGCCCCTTCTCTTTCGCCGAAAAACCACGATCCCCGGGATTCGACACGGGTAAATGCATACGCCGGAAAGTAGGCATGCGTATAATCGGCGTCATGATCGGGATCAATGTCAAACAGCAGCATGCCGAGTCCTTTGTACTGCGCCGCTTTCGGCAAGTAGCCGTTCCCTGCCCAGAAGCACGGCCGTCCGGAGCCATGGGCATAGATTTCGCCCGGATGATTGACCCAGACTTGAGCCACCGGAGAAAACGCGAGATGCAGCACATGCTCTTGATATCCCTTTAAGCCCGCGCGGAAATCGGCGATGCTCGACATCACAAAGGAATGGGTCCGGTAATGGATAAGCTTGGCATAGCCGTCCTTGCCCTGCTCCAGCTCAAATTCCAGTTCATTCTCCGCACTCAGCCCCGTCAGCTCGCCCAGCTCCTGCGGCGGAACGTAGTCCGATAAATACAAGGACACATTGAAGGACGTGCTGTTTACATTGCCCGTGCCGTACCCGACCCAAATCAGAGAGGTTGTCCCCGCGGCGTGGTTTCCGATCAGCTCTTTCTCATAGCTTCGGCCGAACGTCGAGGTCAAGTATCCTTGATGGGCCTCCGCCGTCATGTAGATATACAGCAGATCCATCGCCTTCTTGGCCTGCTCCCGCAGAACCGGCAGCTCAGCCAGATCATACAGCTGGATCAGCCCCAGGAAATCAATCGGGATATAGGCGCTGGAATTCCACTCGGCCAACCCTTCTTCCATGAAGCGCTCGAACCAGCCGATCAGCTGCTTCTCCGCCTTCGCCTGTCTTTCCGCTCCGGTTTCCCCGCTGTTGGTAAACTTGTCCTCTGGGAACAACTGGCCCGCAAGAAGCTGGCAGCTGTGGAACAGAAGCGCATGATTTTCACTGAAGAACCACATCACATCGTCCCCGGGTTCATCGATCCAATAACGGAAGCCGAGAATCGTTTCCTTGACCTGCCTCCAGAAATCGTCGTCGAACAGGCCGCTGTCCCGGTAATCCCGCCAAAACCGGAATATGGCGATCAAATAAAAGTCGGCGCAATCCCGCCTCTCTTGTATGCCGGTCAGTCCGTTCAGAATCATAGCCCGGGACTGCTCAGGATCCCCTCCGGTTTGCAGCTTCGCAATGGCCGTATGAATATTCGGAATACCGAGCGCCGCTACGCATTCCAGGGCGACTTGCTTCCGCTCCTCCACCGTCATCGCTAAGCTGTTCTGCGGCTGAAACCGGCTGTTGTGCAGCTCGATGCCGAATAGCTTCCGAACGGTTGCATGGCCGATGCGGGTACTGAGCTCAAAATACTTATAATCTATGCTGTAATCCGAAGTATGCCCGAGGGACAGACGCTGCTGGCCTGCTTCAAGCTTCCGCTCCATGCTGTATTTGCCGCTAAAGAAGCTGCTGAAGCTCACATCAAATGTAATCTCGCTGCTGTACGGCTGCTCAAAAACAAGATGAATCTCGTCGTCCGTTACGCTGTCTTTGGGAAAATAAGCCTGTTCCAATGCTGCCTCGATGCCCATTACCGCTTGGGCGGGTTCCGTCTCCGTCAAGGGCAGGCGAATTTCCAATGACTCGGCTCCCGTATATTCGAGCGTGTAATGATAAAGGGTATCCCGCTCCGCCAGGTCCTCATGACAGATAAAAAATTCGTTTTCGCCTTCCTGCAGCTCGATTTCTACCTGCGTCTTCTGCTCTATGTTTCTTGTGAAAGGCGTGAAATCGCAGACCGGACGTCCGTTCACCCACAACGCCACCCCGCCGCAAGTTTTCAGGTTGAACACCGCTTTATGAGCTTGCGGGCTGACAATGACTGTGTAAGCGTATCTCAGCATGTGGGTAGGCACATAATAAAAACCGGACTCCTCGACGCGGGAGTTCCCCCATGGGAAGTAGAGATCCCATTTCGATTCCGAATCCCACATCCTTACGGTGTCTCCAAGCGAAGGCGGGTTCGATAACGGAAGCTCCGGCTTGGCTTCCCGTCTTGCTTCTACGAATTCCTTGCGGCAAGGATTTTCGTGGATGGAAAAGCCTTTGATCAGCCAATCGTTGATATCCCCTTCCATCGTCATCGGTTCAAACCGGACGTTTCGGGTGAGTATGCCGCTGACGAGCCACCGGTTTATGACCTGGTTCTGCAGGTTGAGCGGGGAATAAGCTGCATAGTGGCTGCCTGTTGTCATCTTCATATTCATGATGGTCCTCCATTGTCTGATATAGTGCCTTCTTAATCGGTTTATGTCTGGTGCATCTTGCGGTAGGCCTGAGGAGAGACGCCGGCATATTGCTTGAACATACGACTGAAGTGAACGGGATTGCTGAATCCCAATTGCTCGGACATAGATCCGATCGCTTCATCCGATAACCGCAGCAATTTCTTCGCTTCGTCGATCCGCTTGCGCGTGATATAGTTGTTAATGGATAATCCGGTGATCTCTTTGAAGCAGTGGCACATGTAATATTTGTTTAGATGCATCTCTTTGGCTAGTGCCCCAAGCGCGATCGTGTTTCTGTAGTGCTGGTTCAGATACATTAATATACGGCGCACATTCGTTTCCTTCAGCGACTGCGCCGGAGCTGTCAGCAGAGCGTACATCTCTTTCGATTTGCGGTAAATTTTGAGCAGCAGCTGAACCATCAGGCTTTGGATCATAAATTCGTTCCCGATCGCTCCCCTTTCCCTTTCATGAACAAGGGCGGTGAAATGGCTGCCGATATCGTCCATACCGCTCTCGTCCCATCGGATCAGCAAACCGTTCGGTTGTTGAAACAAGCCCAGAAGCTTTTCCGCCAAATCGGCGCCCGCCATTTCCTGAACGTAATCCGCCGTAAAATTAATATAGCTCCGGATATAAGCCGTATCTTTGGAAGGGTTCGGCCGATGCAGCACATCTCCGCTAAACAGAAACATATCGCCGGGCTGCAGCAAATAAATTTCATTGCCGATAATCAAGTGGACATTGCCTTGCAGGAAATAATAGATTTCATAGCCGTCATGCGTATGAAGCGGCCAGCTGTCCTGCCACTCCGATACTTCATGACGAATATAGATGCGCTCCCTCTTCAATACCTTATTAGTGAGAAAATGGGAATGATACGTCATATGCCGGCCCCCTCCCTATCTCATTGATTTGGATGAACTCCGTTTATATGAAGGTAGCGCTTCTATCCAAGCGTACCATACCTGCCGAACGCCATAAGCACGGAAATTGCCCTATACCCAACGGATGTTGCTGTTCTTTTTCCTTGAAAGAGAAAGAGCTACCGTCCGGCAGCCCTTTCGAACCTACGTATCCTACACCGACTATTTTCCTTGCTCGCTTATCGCCTTATCGATCAGCTTCGCCGTTTTGTCCAGCGCTTCCTTCGCCGTTACTTTGCCTGAAATCGCCTCAACAATGTTATTCTTCAGATCGGTAGAAAACTTCGGCACGATATCTTGTCTGGACCAGTCGTTAGCCGCAAGCGATGTCGTATTTGCCAGTTCGTCCGCAAACACCTCGAACATTTCTTTGCCGAAGGCATAATCCAGCTTGGCATTGTCCTTACGCGGGCTGATGAATAATGATTCCTTGTTGTACCTTGCATTTACTTCCTTCGAGGATAAATATTTGATAAAGTCTGCCGTTTCTTTTTCTACGCCTGTGCCTTTGAAGGCCATGACGTATTTACCGCCGGGCACAGAGGAGCGTATTTTTTGTTTCGGCATGTAGGTGACGCCCCACTCAAAGTTGTTGATGTCCTTGTAATTGCTCAGCATCCAGTTGCCCGCCCAATGCACGGCTACCGTTCCGGAACGGAACAGGTTGTTGGGGTTCTCGGACCCTAACCATACGGATGGAGGAATAATGCCGTCCTTATGAAGCTTGACGAAGTATTCCAGTGCCTGAACGCCTTCGGGGCTGTTGATGGCTGCTTTTTTGCCGTCCTCGCTGATCATGCTGCCCCCAAATTGATACAGCATGGTAGACCATCTGTGCGGTGTGAAGTCCCACACCAATCCGGACTTGGCTCCGCCCTTCTCCATAACCTGTTTGAGGGAAGCGGTAAACTCATCCCATGTCCAGACGTTGTCCTTGGAGGTTGGTACCTTGACTCCCGCTTTATCGAACAGCGTTTTGTTGTAGATGATTCCGTTGGCCGTAACGTCCATCGGCGCTGCGATAATTTTGTTATCTACGACATAATAAGGCTTGATGGAATCAATAAACTGGGAAGTGAAGCTATCCGCGCTTCCGACATACGGCGTTAAATCCAAAGCTTGATTCGCGAACATACCCGTATCGGTCATACGCGCAAGCGCAGGAGGCTTGCCCCCCGATATCATCGTCTTCAGCTTGGTCCCCAGATCTTTAAAAGGGACCTCGATCAGATTGATCTTCACGTGAGGATTTTCTTTTTGATAATCAGCCGTAATCGCTTTCATGACTTCGCCTTCAATACCATCCGTAAACCAGAGATAATCGAGGCTCACTTCCTTCTTGTCAGCGGTTCCGCCATTGCCCGCATCCTTATTGCCGGATGTTGCGCTGCCCGAGGTTCCATTTGAACAAGCTGCTGTAGTAAGGGTAAGAGCCGCCGCAAGGGTAAGCAGCATCGTCGGCTTAACGCTTTTTATCATTTTAACATTCCCCCAAATTATATTGTTAGCGGTTACAATGAAATGTTATCACAGAAGCTCTTCTCCGTTATATCAATTATTGCTCTTAATTTATCATATCTTGCTGTGCTGAATTTCCCGCCATATCGAATGGTAAAAACCTCCTGGAATACTCCTGGTATGGAGTCCAAGAGGTTCATCAACCATCCTCCCTATGGGAATCAGACGGGGACAACAGTTTCTTGAAGCTGCTGCTCAAGCTCTTCCCTGTAACGCTGTGTGTCTTCTTCGCTCCATTGCAAATAGTGCGCCATAAAAGCAATAACCGGGGCCTTATACCGATGCACCCAAGCGATATCGAACAGCAGGGCGCCCGTACGCCGGTTAAAGAAATCGGTCGGCCGTACGGCCATCTCCTCTTCCAAGGCATAGACGAGCATGGCCAGCACATCAAGCGGAAGTCCGTAAGCGGAAGCATCCGGTTCGTGCTTGGCCGACAGCTCATACATACGATCAATATTGGAGCCGTACTTGCGGATAAGCTTCTCCGCTTGCTCCCTGCTAAAGCCAAACTTCACGCCTTCCGCAGCTTTGCGCGCCATATAGGAGGGGAATTGACCGGGCCCTCCTACATGGCCTCCCGAGATCGGCATGCTTTTCGTAACGCACGGAGTAAAGCGGCTTACGCCTTCCATCCGGAACAATTCGGTCAAACGGTCGACAACCATTTCCGCCATTTTGCGGTAGCCGGTCAGCTTGCCCCCGGCTATCGTAATTAATCCGGACGGAGACTCCCAGATTTCATCCTTGCGGGATATTTCCGACGCGCTTTTGCCTTCTTCGAAGATGAGTGGCCGCAGCCCGGCCCAGCTGGATTCAACGTCCTCAGCCGCGATGTTCAGCGTAGGGAACATGTAATTGATGGCATCCAGGATATACGCCCGGTCTTCCGCGGACATCCTCGGATGAGCGGGATCTCCTTTGAAGACGGTGTCGGTGGTGCCGACGTAGGTCTTCCCTTCACGCGGGATAGCAAAAACCATTCGCCCGTCCGGCGTGTCGAAATAAACGGCTTGCTGCAGCGGGAACCGGGATTGATCGATCACGAGGTGAACCCCTTTGGTCAGCTGCAGATGCTTTTTCGTTTTCGATTTGTCCTTCTCCCGTAGCGAATCCACCCACGGCCCCGTCGCATTCACAATTTTCTGCGCATAAATATCATACGTCTTGCCTTGAACGGTATCGGTCACCTTTACTCCGACGGCCTTGCCGCTGCTGTCATAAATAAACTGCTCCACCTTCGTGTAATTAACAGCCTTGGCGCCGCGGGATACCGCTTCTTTCATGACCTCAATCGTGAGCCGCGCGTCATCGGTCCGGTATTCCACATACACGCCGCTGCCCTTCAGTCCTTCACGCTTCACGAGCGGCGCCCTGCGGATCGTCTCCTGCACGCCAAGCATAGTCCGCCATTCGCTCCGCTTGACCCCCGCCAGAAAGTCATACAGCCTCAAACCCACCGAGGTGCTGAATTTACCGAACGTACCGCCCTTGTGAAACGGCAGGAGCATCCATTCCGGCGTCGTCACGTGAGGACCGTTTTCGTAGACAACCGCCCGCTCTTTGCCGACCTCGGCAACCATCTTCACTTCGAACTGCTTCAAATACCGAAGCCCGCCATGGACCAGCTTGGTCGAGCGGCTGGACGTACCCGCGGCGAAATCCTGCATTTCTACAAGCACCGTGCTCATCCCCCGGGTCGTTGCATCCAGCGCGATCCCCGCTCCGGTAATTCCGCCGCCTATCACAAGCAGATCAAATTTTTGATTGTGCAGGGCCTCTATTATTTCCGTTCTTTGCTTACTTGAAAAACGTATGTCCGTCATCTGGCATTCCCCCGAATCAAACAAAGTTAAATGGAGATCAGGTCCTTGACATCAAAGCTTACGACCAGGTCATACTCGGTCTCAAGATTGTTGTACTTGATTTTCGCCGCTTTGAGCTCCAGGTCGTAATACCAGCCTTCCTCCTTCGCTTCCCACTCGGCAGGATCCAGGAACATAGGCAGCAAACGCCCCTGCAGCGTCACGCGAACCGGAGCTACGGTTCTTGCGATCAGGTCGATCACCATACGCTTCACACTGCTGGTATGGCCGCCTTCTTTCTGAAAGGAAATTGTTGTATCCCGCTTCGTCTCGACAGCGATCGTCGTTTTCAGATAATCCCCGTTCTTGTAATTGTTCGTTACTCCGTCGTCTTCATACAGCACAAAACTCGAATTTTCCGACGGCTCAACCAGCACATGCAGCTCTTCTATCGCATCCTTATGAATGTTCTGTACATGCGGCGCCATCGGAATGATCGCTCCGCTTCGGATCAGCATCGGAATAGAGCCGAGCGATACCTCCAGTTCGATTGTCTGTCCGCCTGCATAACGCTCTCTCGTATCCCAAAGGATCCAATCGCTTCCTTGCGGCAGGACGACCTTCCTCGTCTTCGCGTTCTTCTCCAGTACGTTGGCCACCAGAATCGAACGTCCCAGCATGAAATCAAAGCTCTCCTCCCAAGTAGCGGGGTCGTGCTGGAATTCATACACCATAGGACGCATCACAGGCGAGCCCGCTTCAGAGGCCTCATGCAGCAAAGAATAAAAATAAGGAATAAGGCGGTAACGAAGCCGGATCGCTTCCCGGATATACGATGTATACGAAGGATACATCCACGGCTCGGTCACCGTATTATCCGTGTTACAGGAATGGATGGAGAACCTTGGCTGAAAGATGCCGTTCTGAACCCAGCGGACGAACAGCTCCGGCTCCGGGGCCGGCCCGAAGAAGCCGCCGATATCGCAGCCCTGATTCGCAACGCCGGACAGTCCCATGCCCAAAATAACAGGGACATTGAATTTTAGACTATGCCAGCTCGTATTATTGTCTCCCGCCCAGGTTTGGGCAAAGCGCTGAATGCCGGCAAATCCGGCACGGTTGACGATATAAGGTCTCGTATTCGGCGCAGCCTCGGCGATCGCTTCTTTGGCCATTTGGGCCATCAGGTTGGGCAGAATCGGCCGTAATGCGCTGATTTCCTTCTTATCGCCTTCAAACTCACAGCGTGCATCCGGATTATTAATTTCATATTCATTATTGTCATTCCAAATCGACGTGACGCCCAGGTTAACAAACGATTCCTTCAGATGCTTCTTCCACAGCTCTCTGCCCTTCGGGTTCGTGAAATCGACGAAGGAAGCCTGTCCTCCCCAGTATCTGTCTGTCTGGGATTGTTCCCCTTGTTCATCCTTAATATAAGCGCCGGCCTTGTCGAACTCCTCATAAAGCGGGTGTGTCAGCAGCATGCCCGGCTTAACATTAGGGGCAAGCGCCGCTCCCTTGCTATGCATCTGCTCGATAAAGCTTTGCGGATCGGGAAACCGGTCATGGTTCCAGTTAAACACATACCTTTTCCCGTCTTTGCCTGTCGTGTAGCCGGATGACATGAAGAAGCCGTCGCAGGGAATGCCTTCCGCCTTGCATTTGTCCAGAAAGCGCAATATCGCTTGATCCGAGTCGTGATCGAGCTCGGTGTAGTACATCGTGGAGCCCATATAGCCAAGCGAATACCGGGTCGGCATGATCGTCTTGCCTGTCAGATCCGTATAATGCCGGACTACATCCTTCACCTCCGGGCCGTACATAAAGAAGAGGTCCAATTCCCCGCCGTCCGCGCAGAAATAACTGTATTTGTTCCAGTAGCCGCTTCGTTCGCAGCCCATATCAAACGCGGATTCATAACTGTTATGATAAAACAGGCCTGTAGCGGCTTGCGTCGATCCATTAAACTTTATATAGAAGGGAATATGCTTATACAGCGGGTCCGTTTGCTCGGAATCGTAACCGATCGTGTCTACATTGCGCATCCGCAGCCTTCTCTTCTTTTTGTTCAAATACCCGCTTTTCTCGCCAAATCCGTAGTAATGATCCTCATCCTTCATACACGAGTAGTGGTACAAGCGTCCCTGCTTATCCTTCACATAGGAGCGCTCCTTCAGATCCTCGTGCAGCACGCGCCCCTCCGCATCCGTAATTTCAATGGCAAAGGGCTCCCGGTGAATAAGAATACGCAGCTGATTGGTGGCGAGCAGCAGGTGGGTTCCCAAATCCTCATACCGGGCCGGGAGGGCCTCGACTCTCTTGCGGTCTTCCACCAGCGCATCCAGCTTATCGTCCCATGCGGTCATCGTCAGCGCATACGAGGCTTCTTCGGCGAACTGTTCGTCGAAAGAGCAGCGAATCCGGATGATGTTATCGTTCATTAGGTAGATGCGATACTTGGCCGCATCGGTTACCAGCTCTACATAGTGATTGGCTCCGACGACCTCCACCAGCTTATTGCTTACTTTCATGGTTTCCCCTCCAACTTTCCTATCCGTTATTTAAAAGCTCTGGCTGCATAAACGGCTTTTCTCCATCCTTCGTACAGGTCGCGGCGCCTCACATCGTCCATGTCCGGCACGAAGGTTCTATTTATTTTCCATTGACTCGAAATTTCCGACTGGCTTGTCCAATAGCCTATGGCGAGTCCGGCCAAATAGGCCGCGCCGAGAGCCGTCGTTTCGCCCACTACAGGGCGGTCAACAGGCACATTCAAGAGATCGCTTTGGAACTGCATCAAGAAATTGTTTTTAACCGCACCGCCGTCTACGCGCAAAGAATGTATAGAAAGACCTGCGTCCTCTTCCATCACCGCAAGCACATCCTTGGTCTGATAAGAAAGCGCCTCTAGCGTTGCCCGGATAAAATGCTCCTTCGTCGTTCCGCGCGTAAGCCCGAATACGGCTCCCCTGACATCGCTGTCCCAGTAGGGCGTACCGAGCCCGACAAGCGCAGGCACGACGTATACGCCTTCTGTCGATTCCACGCTTGAAGCCAATGACTCGCTTTCCTCCGCGTGTTCAATCATTCGGAGTCCGTCACGCAGCCATTGAATCGCAGACCCCGCTACAAAAACGCTGCCCTCCAGCGCGTAATCTACCCGGTTGCCGATCCCCCATGCAATCGTCGTCAGCAGTCCGTGCTTCGAGCTCACCGCCTTGCTCCCGGTGTTCATCAGCATGAAGCATCCGGTGCCATAGGTGTTTTTTACCGCGCCTTCCTCGAAGCAAGCCTGACCGAATAGCGCCGCCTGCTGGTCTCCCGCTGCGCCGGCAATCGCAATTTCCACACCGAACAGCTCTTTGTCCGTCACCCCGTACAGGCAGGAAGAAGGACGAACCTCGGGGAGCATTGAGGCCGGAATGTTTAATAACTCCAGCAGCTGCCGATCCCATTTCAACTCGCGGATATCGAACATCATCGTGCGGGACGCGTTGGAATAATCCGTCACATGGACTCTGCCCCCGGTCAGCTTCCAGATCAGCCATGTATCGATGGTTCCGAACAGCAGCTCTCCCTGCTCCGCCCGGGCTCTGGCGCCAGGCACCTCATCGAGAATCCAAGCCGCCTTGGTCCCGGAGAAATAGGCATCGATCAAGAGGCCGGTTTTCTCGCGGACAACCTCCCGCCAGCCTTGCGATATCAGCCGCTCACAGATCGAAGCGGTTTGTCTGGACTGCCATACGATCGCGTTATAGATGGGCTTGCCGGTCATTTTGTCCCATACGACTGTCGTTTCGCGCTGGTTGGCAATGCCGATGGCTGCAATTTGGCCCGGTTGGATGCCGGCACCCGTTAAGCAGGCGGATATGACGGATACCATCGAATTCCATATTTCCTCCGCATCGTGCTCAACCCAGCCCGGCTGCGGGAAAATCTGTGTAAACTCCTCTTGCGCCGTGTATACGATCTCGCTGTCGTGATTAAACAATATCGCTCTGGAACTGGTCGTTCCTTGATCTAATGACAAGATGAAGCGTTCCATAGTCCAAACTCCCTTAAAAAATCCCTTCGCAAGCAGAGACAACAGTCACTGTATGGAAGGGAGTTTACATTCACATTATTTCATTCCCGATGTCACCATACCGCTGACGAATTGGCGTTGGAAGATGATGAAAACAACAAGCACGGGAATCATCGTAATGACAGACATGGCGAGCAAGCTGCCCCAATCCACATTGTATTCCCCTATAAAGTTGGACAAGGCCAGCTGAACCGTATAAAGAGACGGATCGCTGATACCGATGAGCGGCCATAAGAAGTCGTCCCACCGCCACATGAAGGAGAAAATCGCCAGAACCGCCAAAATGGGTTTACAGAGCGGCAAAATGATCCGTGAATAAATGCGCCACTCCGATGCTCCGTCCATCCGCGCCGCCTCCAGCAGCTCATCCGGCACAGTAAGCAAGTACTGCCTGATCAGGAACACGCCCGTAGGTGTAGCCGCCGGCGGAATAATAAGCGCCAGCAGCGTATTGAACAGACCCAGGAAGCTAAGCACCTTAAAGATCGGGATCATAATGACCTCAAGCGGAATCATCAAGGTTGAGATGAATCCGACCAGCAAAATCGTGTCGCCCTTAAACCTGTACTTGGCGAGCGCGAAGCCCGCCATGGAATTGATCAACAGCAGCAGAATCGTCGAGCTGATCGTAACAATCGTGCTGTTCATGAAATAACGGCCGAAGTTGCCCTTCTCAAAGGCAGCCGTAAAATGCTCAAATGTAAACGGCGAAGGCCAAAAGGTGGGCGGAAAGTTGTATAAGTCGGTGTTCGTCTTGAAAGACGAGATGACGATCCAAAGCACAGGAAACAGCCAACATGCCGCCAAAAGAACTAGAGCTATATATAAGGCAGCTTTTGCGGAGGATTTCAGTTCCACGTTAGTTCGAGCCTCCTTTAGACAATCGGTTCTGCGTCGCCGTAAATATGACAATAAGAAGGAACAGCAGCACAGACATGGCGCTGGCCATACCCAGCTCTTGCTTGGCAAACCCGGTTTCGTAAATATACTGAACGATAAAGGTCGTTTCCTTGCCCGGTCCGCCGCCCGTCAGAGCGAACATTAGCGGGTACGCTTTAAACGCCTCGATCATCGAAAGCATAATGACCAGCACCGTAGTAGGCTTAAGCAGCGGCAGCGTAATGCTCCAGAACACCCGGGGCTTGGAGGCGCCGTCCAGCCTGGCCGCCTCGTAGAAGTCGGTTGGAATCGCTTGCAGTCCCGCTATGAAGATAACCATATAAAACCCGAGGCGCGACCAGACCGTTGCGATAACAACGGAGACATTCGCAAAGAATGAATCCGACAAGAAATGAACCGGATCGACCCCGAACAAGGTCAGAAAGTAATTCAGCACCCCGAAATCGCCGAAAATCCATTTCCATGTCAGACCAACAATGATGTAGGAAATCATTGTTGGCCAATAAAACACGGACCGAAACACGCCTTTAAACCGAAGGGGCTGAATCAGCATCATAGCTACGGCAAGTGCTACACCATAGATGAGCGGTACCACAATGACCGCATACAAACCTGTTTTCCCCAAGGCGGTCCAGAAATCTGTGTTCGAAAAGATTTCTTTATAATTGTCGAAGCCTACGAATTCCATCGGATTCAGACCGTCGTACTCGTGGAACGAATACACAAACCCGATAATAGTAGGAATGACAATAAAGGTGGTGAAGATCAGCAAGTTAGGCAGTACGAATAAATAGGGGATCAATCCCATGGATTGATTGGGACGCTTTTTAACCTTCTTTGCTGCCGGGACTATTGAAGACATCATTCATACTCCTTTCAACGTTATTTCTTCTCAGCGCTGATTGCTTTGTCAATTAAGCCTGCAACCTTATCCAGACCTGCCTGCGCCGTTGTCTTGCCTGCCACGATATCCGAAATGGTCGTCTTCAAATCGTTGCTGAATTTAGGTACGATCGTTTGTCTGGACCAATCCTCAGCTGCAGCCGGAACCGTGTTGCTCAGTTCATTCGAGAACAATTCCATCATTTCTTTGCCGAAGGCGTAGTCCAGCTTCGCATTATCTTTGCGCGGGCTGAGGAACAGCGCCTCTTGGGTGTATTTCGCGTTAACTTCTTTCGTCGTGATATAGTTGATGAAATCTGCGGCTTCTTTTTCTACGCCGGACTTTTTGAACGCCATAGCGAATTTACCGCCTGGTACCGAAGAGCGCACCTTGGCTTTCGGCATATACGTAACGCCCCATTCAAAATTCGTGATATCTTTGTAGTTGCTGATCATCCAGTTTCCCGCCAAATGCGCGGCAACTGTGCCGCTGCGAAACAGGTTATTCGGGTTTTCCCCGCCATACCAGACCGAAGTCGGAGCAATGCCGTCCGTATGCAGCTTCTTGAAATATTCCGCCGCTTGCACGCCGGCTTCATTATTAATCGTTGCTTTTGTTCCATCCGGACTCATCATGCTGCCTCCGAATTGATACAGCAAAGTCGACCAGCGCTGCGGCGTAAAATCCCAAACCAGGCCATACTTCGCCCCGCCTTTCTCCATGACCTGCTTCAGGGCCGCGGAGAACTCATCCCAAGTCCATACTTCATCAGGCGATGAAGGCACCTTGACTCCCGCTTTGTCAAACAACGTTTTATTGTAGATCAATCCGTTAGCGGTTACGTCCATCGGAGCGGCCACCGCCTTGTTGTTCACCACATAAAACGGTTTTAAAGAATCAACAAACTGTGCCGTGAACTTATCCAATCCGCCGTTGCTCTCGCTTAGCTCTACCGCTTGGTTAGCAAATCCGCCAAGCTCGCTGGTGCTGATCCGGGCAAGCGCCGGCGGCTTTCCGCCTGAGATCATCGTTTTTAATTTCGTGGAAAGGTCCTTGTAGGGAACCTCGATCATATTCACTTTGATGTTCGTATGTTTAGCCTCATAATCTTTAATGATGCTCTTCATGATTTCGCCTTCATTGCCGTCTGAAAACCAGACAAAATCCAGCGTTGCATTATTTGGGCCTCCAGCTGCCGTTCCCGCTCCGGATTGTTTGTTCCCGCAAGCCGACATGAATAGGACCAGAACCAAGAGTGTGGCGATGGACGCCGTTTTCCAAGCTTTCCGCATGATGCTACCTCTCTTTTCTCATTGATGACAAATCTATGTTTACCGCGGATTCGAAGTCGAAGCATCACGGCCCCACAGCTTGTTTACGGTAATGCTGAGGTGAGATTCCGGTAAATTTCTTGAAGGAACGGCTAAAGTGAACGGCGGTGTTAAACCCTAGCTTTTCCGATATGAAGGCTACCGGCTCATCTGTTGTTCGAAGCAATTTCTTGGCTTCCTCGATTCGTTTGCTGATCACATAGTTATTGATCGTTGAACCGGTGACCTCTTTAAAGCAGTGACACATATAATATTTGTTTAAATAAAGCTCTTTAGACAGCTCTTGCAAAGAAAAATTTTCTGTGTAATGCTGGTTAATGTATTGCAGGATGCGTCGAACATTTTCCTGGCTGTGCGATTGCTGTCCGGCAGGCGCAATTTCGTGCAGTCGCTTGGCTTTTCGGTAGGTGGCGATTAACAGCTGCGTTAAGAGCGTTTTCAAAATGAGCTGGTAACCGAATGATTCATGTTCGTTTTCCCGGTGAATGGCGCGGAAATATGTCGCTACCTCATCCCGTTCTTCCGGCGACCACCGAATTAGCATGCCGTTGGGCGCTTCAAACATCGACATCAGCTTCTCGAACATATCCTCCGGCATCTGCTCCCGCAGGAAAGCTTCGGTGAAATTGACATAACTGCGTATATAGGGAACATCCTTCGACGGGTTCACCCTGTGAATCGTACTTCCTCGAAACAGAAGCATATCGCCGGGGAATAAATCGTAAATTTCCTCACCAATGACATAATTAGCATTTCCTCGTTGAAAATAATAAACCTCAAGCCCCTCATGGGTATGAACCGGCCAGTTATACTGCCAATCATCCGCATCAGCCCTAACGTAGATGCCTAGTTTCTGGAGAGCGAGATTAGTGGGCGTATGAATTACCAAGAGGGCCCCCCCTTCGAAGTCAAGCTGCTCATCTTGTAGTAGCATTTACAGTAAAAAATATATCATACTGAAATTGCGGCGATTTATCATATATTGCTCCGTATTTGACTAGTATTGTTGAAAAGCAGATTGAAAATACGGGGAACCCTTTTGCATAATACGGCTTGCACAGCAACAACAAAGGGGCCTGCCCCTTACTGGGACAGCCCCCTTTTTCATTATCATCGCGGCGTCGAGCTGAAAAAACATAGTCGAGCATGAGTGTTTTCCGCTGCCAAAACCACAATTGGCCGCGATGCACACCTTTCACTTATTGGGCAAGCAGCTTATCCATCAGGCGAATGATCATCGCGACGGATTCAGCACGAGATGACGGATCATTCGGTTTGAATAAGCCGTTGTCATTCCCATTTATAATACCGGCATTTGCGAAAGCATGGATGGGCTCAGAGGCCCAGTTTGTATCGACATCTGTGAACAGATTGGATGTATTTGAAACATAGTTCGTAAGCCGAGCCAGGATTGCAACAATTTCAGCGCGGGTGATACCTTGATCCGGATGAAAAGAACGATCTTCATAACCTGAAACTACCCCTGCGGCCTGTAAGGCAGCAATCGCTTCAGAGGCCCAATGCCCTTGCGTATCAGCAAAGGAAGAACCGCCGGAAGCCGTCAGACCAAAAGCTTTTGCAACCATCGTGGCGAATTCAGCGCGGCTTACCTTTTCATTCGGTCGGAATGATCCATCGCTGTACCCCGTAATAATTCCCATCTTGGATGCGCGTTCTACCACCGAAGCACTCCAAGAAGAGGCTGCAACGTCCGTAAAGCTTAGAGCTGGAGCCGACTTCTCCTTTTCTATCATATGTTTAACTACATCCAGATCCACCTTGTCGTTAAAAACAGGCTGCGAAATTGTCGGCATCCGTGTTGGTGTTGGCGTGAGTGTTGGTGTCTGTGTTGGTGTCAGCGTTGATGTCGGTGCTGGCGTCGGTGTCGGTGTCGGTGTCGGTGTCGGTGTCGGTGTCGGTGTCGGTGTCGGTGTCGGTGTCGGCGTCGGCGTCGGCGTTGACGTCTCATCGTCGTCTTCCGTATGGTCCCTGGTTGGTTTCCGAATGGAGAACTCATCCATTTTATCGCCTGTAATCGTATGCGCCGCCACTTGAATCTTATCTTCCGTAATTTCAATAGCTGAATACACAGGGACATCTTCATCAAAGATATAATTCAAATAGTGATATGGACTGCCGTCATAGAACTTCCAGCCCGAAGCGCCCCCATCCAGATATACAGTACCCTCATTTGTAACTTTATTAGGCTTTCCGTCTTGCATTGGATACGTGCGCCCATATACATGATCATGGCCGACCAGAACCAAATCCACTTTCTTCGCTTCCAATATCGGCGCAAAATAGGTTTGCGTATATTCAACCAGTAACTCTCGCCCATTTTCCGTATGGTAAGCAGGTCGGTGAAACATAACGACCGTCCACTTCCTTTTGTTCCGATCCAAATCTTGCTTCAGCCAAGCGGCTTGATCGATCATTTGTTCTTCTGTTCCTTCAGAGTTCAATACGACAAAGTGAGTATTATCGACATCGTAACTGTACGCATACTGCAATTGGGACTCCGGCCCGTTCTCCGGGAAATTCGCTCCCTTTGTAAATACTTCTTTTCCTTCACTCTTTACATCATGGTTACCCAATGTCTGAGCCGTTGGAATCGTTGTCGCATAGATCGAAGACGCTTGCCAGAATTTTTGCCATTCTTCAAATGAGCCGCCTGCATCCACCATATCGCCTCCATGCATAATAAATTGCGTGGACGGGTATTGGGTCAAGGCGGTTGTCAATAGGTCCTGATAGGTTTCCATGCCTTTCAATTGATTGGTATGAGAATCGGTTACAAACAAGAATGAGGTTGGTGTCGCTTGGTTCCGATCCACTGTGGAATATTCATACCAATTCGTCCAATGGTCCTCATAGCCAACACGATACTTGTATGTCGTATCTGCTTTCAAACCTTCAATGAGAACATTATGGAACCGAATCTCTCCTTTTTTCCCATTTTCCTTCATGCTCAAGACCAGAAGCTCACTGTCAGCTTGCATCTGTTTTACATGACCGGCATCAGGTCTTTCTCCTGCCCCCCATTCGCTGGCTTCTATGTATTCAATAGAAGTGACGGGTAGATCCGAATAAGTTTGCCAGGCCACGCTCATTTGCGAAGACATATCTTCCGCCACGTAGATTTGCACATATTGAGGATAATTTGTACCGTACTGCTCTACGACTTCATAACTGACAACCTTACTGTTCTTATCACCGTAGACAGCCTGAACCTGATAGGCGCCAAGCGCCAATGTCGTCAGGTCTGTGGTGAATTGTCCATTCGCAGCCGTCTTCCCGAGAGATCCGCTTAATTGCTGACTCGTCACATTGGCTTCAGAGATATACCCTGTTGTTTCGCCATCCGGAAGAATCACTTCGAAAAATCCATCATCAGCTTCCGCGGACCCATAGTAACGATCACCGGCCTGCGCAACGAATAACACATCAGAAAACGTATCATCGTCCTCATATACATTAGATGTTACCGTGGTAACGGTAACGAGCGAGCTTTGCTTTAATAATCCTGTGAAAACAATATCTACACCTTCTTGCGGTGTTCCCTCTCGGTTAAATACTGTAAAGGTGGAAGGCGTCCCCAGCCCGACTCCCGTCATTTCCATCCGATAAGGAAATGCGATGGTATAGGGAATCGGAGCAGCAATCGGAGAGCTTGTCTGAACCTCTCCTGCTGTCAGACTCGTATCGCTCATCGTTATGGTTTTATACGCTTCGCCGCGCTCTAACACGGCATCCGGGCTCACTTTGAAGTGAACGGCAGCATCATGGGCTGTCGCCGACAGTTGATCAAGCGTTACCTGAACAACGCCTTGCTCAAGATGATCCGAGGTTACGGCAACACCGGGCGCCTGCGTAATACTATCCACTTGGAGCGTATTGGGATCGTAATGCAATGAAAATTTCGCCCGATCCGCATTCGCGTAACCGTTAATCTTAACTTGCACAGAGTAGATTTCATTACTTACCGCTTCTTTGTCGGCAGTCATGTATAAACGTTCTCCCGCCTGTATGGTGAAGGCATATGCTTTCCCTGCCGGGTTGCCGTTGTTATCCTTCACTTCGATGAGAAGCTCATGATACCCGCCATCCACATACTCTCCCGGATAGGTTAACAAGTGTGTAAGCGGAGAGTAAGTCACTCTACTTGTGATATCCGTTCCATCCAGAAACACGGACAACGTATCCAAATCCAACCCCGATCCGTCATCCTTCAGTTCAACCTTCAATTCGTCGATCGGAGCGAGCAATACCTCATTCTCGACAGGAGCTATTGGAGTAATGACGGGGACCGCCTTGTCCTCATCGGATTCTTCATAGATAAGAGTAATATCGTCTACCCAAATAGAGCCCTTATTTTTCTTGGTCATATTGGATTGCTTCAACTGAAAAAACAATTCAAGGAAAATCGGACCCGGCTTTCCCTGAGGAACATCCGCCTCGATATATTTCCACCCGTACCAATCTACGCCGTTCCCATTCGCATCATAAAATTCTGCCTGAAACGAATCTCCCTCGCTATCTCGAAACTTTGTCGTCAGCAAATGTCCTTCATTATTTCCAAAAACCCACATTCCTACTTTAATAGGATAACCCGTAAGCTGAATTCTCCCCGCCTTGTAGCCTACTTCTATTTGAGAGGGGTTATCTACGATATCGATCATATCGTAATCAATTCTAGCCGAATACTGCCCGTTTCTCACATACTTTATATGATCTTCTAAGTGCAGCGTTGCGTCATACATACGTTTAGGATTAAATTTTACATCCGAGATTCCGTCTTCAAAATCTTCAACCATCACGGACGCAGGTGCATCTGCCGCATAAACGCGAGGATTTTGGACAAAATCCGGGTGTAACCCTGCTGCTAGAAACACTGCCATGGATACGACTACTACTAATTTGTGTAATGATTTTGTAAGCATTCCTGTCCATTCACCTCTTAAAAGTTATAGATTCTAAGAGTACTGTAACAATGGAATGTAAAATCAATACCACTTACATATTAAGAATTTATAAATGGCCCTCATCATGATGACAAGAGCCATTTAACGCTTAATGTTTTTCTCGAACTACGGAGCCAAACGCACCGCAACATCATCAAAATAAACCTTGCTCATATGCGAATACACACCGATTTTTCCCGCTGAGAACGCGCTGTCTGTAGCTGTAGCAATAAGCTGGCCATTCACATAAGCCTGCAGCGTGTTTCCTGTTACGGTAAATCGCAGATTATGGTAAACTCCTGCGGCGAGCGGTGGGATTGGAGCTGAAATCGCAAGATCGGTTAGAGCGCCGTTTTGTATCTTGCTGATGTAGACTTTTTTTGAAGCGCTGTCGTAAGTCATACTGTAGTAGTTGTTAGGATCGACGAATCTGGCCACTACCCCCATTCTGCCGCTCGTTGCATCCGTTTTCCCCTTCGCTTCTACGCTGTAGTTGGTCCATGTTGAGGTTCCTGTGACTGACTTCGTTGCTCCTTTGTCCGCATTATTGGATAAGTAGGCTTTGGAGCCGTTTGGAGCCGATGCCACGGAGAAATTCCCCCAGGAAGAAACGACAGACCACCCGTTCGCGGTGCCCGATTCGAAACCCGTAGCGTACAGCGCGTCGTATACGAGCTCAAAAGCAAAGCCTTTGTCCGTCTCCAGCGTAACAGATAACGCCTGCCCGTTCACGGCCACAGGGATTTCCTGAAGGCGCGCGCCACCCAGCGCAAGCTTATACGCTTTATATCCGGAAGCAGGTTTATTCGTGGTTAACGTGAACTGAGCAGTCTTCTGCTTCACCAGTGTAGGCAGTGTCCCTTTGTAATACTTGATTTCGCCGGATGGCTGTGTCACATATTGTTCTCCTGTCGCCGCAACATCTGTTGTATAGACAAGCAGCATGCGTTCGCTATCCTTCAGTTCATTTTCGTCCAAGGAGGATGCAAAAAAAGTACCCTTCTCCACATCGCCGGTCACTGTCGCTTGCCCTATTGTGAACGTTTGATTGTTCATCGTTCCTGCCGCGGCAATCACTTTCGGCGTGTTCACGAAGTAGGTGTCCAGATTGAGATCGAATATGAGCTCCCCGGTGTCGGACAACAGCTTATTTTGATTCAAGGCAGCCAGCATTTCCGCCTTCTTGTTCGCATCGTCCAAAGCGTTAATAAACAGCTCCGCTACCTGTTTGTTCGACATTAATTCCGAAATCGGCGGCAGCTTATTGGCTGCCGGCAGATTGCCGCTAGCGATCTGTGCCGGCGTGAGGTTCGGCGTAATTTTGTACACAGCAAACGGTTCATTCGGTTTATCTGCATACACACTCACGGTCTTGAACAAGTGCGGAATATACATCATGTTAGCTACATAAGCGCTGGTTTCCGAGGCTGCACCTGTGTTGCGGGCCCATGTGCGATCCCACACGAACACGAATTTGGGACTTGCTGCCTGAACCGCCTCATTGCGGAAGAGAAGCGCCGCTTCCGTCTCCGTCATAATGGCAAGCGGGTCGCCTGCAATAGAGAATTCCTCTGCGGATCCCATCGCCAGATTCGTAAACCCATCCCCACTGTCCCGGCCGAAGGAGTATCGGTTCATCATATCCCAGCCCTGATAGGCCCCGACGGCACCAACAAAAATCCCGATATCCTCACGCCCTTTGACGGGAAAGGTATCTTGAAACTCGGTAAGCACAAATGGTTTGTTATACGGCTGCCTTAATGACAGAGCAGGATAATACGTTCCAAAATGGCTGTCCGTCCCCCAACGCTTCGGATAATTGGCGGCTGTAGCGCTATTGAAAGCCATACTTAGACGAGGCTCCAGAAGTGGATGATACTGATAGCCGCTCCCTGTACTATCGGTGAATCTATCGTTTGAATATTGGTAATAGGTATGGGTTTCATACACATCGGAAGCTTGATCGCGCCAATAGTTCACATTCGGACTATAAATGAAATTCATTCCGCCAATAGGCGCTTTAATGCCGAGCTCATCTTTTAAATACGCTCTCATCGCATTGGAGACATTAATCGTTTTATTTGAGTAATAAGCGCTAAGCTGATCTTTAATGTCCCCCCATGCATCCCAATAATTGTTAGGAAAGCTGGTGATGGCCGGCTTCCCTATCGAAGCCCGGTACTGGTTAAAATCCTGAAGCATGTAATCGCGCAAAGGCGCCTTCATACCGCTGAGACTCATATTCAGGAGTAAGGTTTCATTCCACGGGCTGACCCCGATCAGAACGGGGTCGTTCTTCAAAGCGAGTCCTGTGTAGGGGTTCACATGAGAGAGCCACGTGCCCGCGATCGCCTTCCACATATCCAGCGCCTGCGGGAGCAGCGGAAGCAAATACGGTAAATTCCCCCCGTCCGCATACTCGCCAAGTCCCGGTATATCTTTGAAATTATACAGGTGGAAAACATCGATCACCACATAAATGCCCTTGGACTTCAGCTTCGCAATAAAGTAATCCAACCGATCCAATTTACCATTAACACTATCCTCCAGCTCGGGCGTTGTCGATCCATTCTGAACGAAGATACCCGGCGCCCAACTGGTCATGGAATCGACCGGATGCAGCCGCACCACGTTGTAGCCTAACCGTGCGAGCCGATCTACCGTTTTATCCGCATCTTCCTTAGAGCCGTAATACATATTCCAGGTCACATTGGCTCCATATAGCTTCACCTTCTTGTTCGGCGCCTGCTCGAAGGTGTAGTCGCCGTCAGCCCCTTGCTGGATAAAACCATATTTCCCCGCCGGTGCATCATTCATCCCGGATAAATCCAGGGCGCTGCCGGGAACCGTCATCGGCTCCGTGTCCATGGGCACCCAGACATCGGCCGCCTGTGCTGCCGGTGCATAGCCCAAGAGTCCGCCGACGCCAATCATAGAGAGCATCAAAGTAATAACAAGGAAGGAAGTCCAGCCTTTACGGATCGATGTGTACATCATCCATCAGCTCCTTGAATTGAAATTACAGACCTAAGGCGTAACGGTAACAACCACATCGTCAAAATAGGCCTTCTGCACATGGCTATAAACCCCTATTTTACCGGCTGTAAAGCTTGAATCCGTGGCAGTGACAAGCAGCTGCCCATCCACGTAAGCCTTTAATGTACTGCCATTTACCTCAAGGCTATAAGTATGGTACACGCCGGCTGTCGGTGCTGCGGCCATCGGTGCTGATGCAAGGGTCGTCTGACTTCCATTCAGATTCTTGACGATGAATAGCTTATTGGAATAGGTATCATAATACATCGCGTAAAAATTATTCGGATCGACGTACCTTGCTATCAAACCGACTCGATTACTCCAGCTATCCACCTTAGTTTTAGCCTCAACCTTATAATTGGACCATTCGGCGGAACCCGCAACGGACTTCGTGGCGCCTTTGGCCGCATTATCGGATAAGTAGACCTTGGAGCTTCCATCCGCAACAACCGAGAACGTTCCCCAGAAGTTAACAACCGACCAGCCATTCGCGTTGCCGTCTTCGAAATCATCTACAAGAAGTGTGTTGGTTGTCGTGGCCGTCGCTTCGTTGCTTGCTTCCGATACCCGTCCCCCCGAATCGAACGCTTTGACCTTATACTGATAGGTTGTTGCGATTGTCAGGCCCGTATCCTTATAGCTGTTGACCACGCCATTCACCGTTGCGATTTCTTGTCCGTCGCGATAAATTTTATAGCCCGACACGCCGGTTTCATCCGAGGACTCCTCCCATGTGAGATCCATTTGTGAGGATGAGTTCGCCACGGCCGTCAAGTTGGAAGGAGCCGTAGGAGCTGCCGCGTCGTCATGACGGACAACCACGTTATCGAAGTATGCTTTTCGGCTGGAGCTGGTGATGAGGCCGACTTTTCCGCCGCTAAAAGCAGGATCTGTGGAGCTGGTTATGAGGCCGACTTTTCCACCGCTAGAAGCAGGATCTGTGGCGCTAATCACCAATTGGCCGTTTAGATAACCTTTTAATGTAGTGCCGACGGTTTCAAAGCGCAGCTTGTAGGTTGTTCCCGCTTCCATTTTTGGAAGTCCCGACACGGACTGAATCTCAATGTTCTGATTATTCTGGCGCTTTTCGAGCTTGGCTTTGCCGGGATTTGCGTGATAGGTAAAAGCATAATAATTGCCGCTATCCGCATACCGCGCTACAAGACCGAGGTCTCCCCTGGTATTGGACTCCTTAACGTCCGCTTCTACCCAATAATCAGTACCGTACGTTGCATCGGCCACGGAAAGTCCCGATTTTTCGGACAGATAGACGGAAGATCCGCCCTCCTGCACGGTGCTCCATTGTCCTTTCTGCGGACTCCAGCCGTTTGCGTTGCCCGCTTCAAAGCCATCCGCATAGATCGCATCGTACACGAGCTCGAAAGCGTAGCCTTTATCCGTATCAAACTGGACAATGACTTCATCTCCTGCGGTGACCACGGGAAGCTCCTGCAGCCGTACACCGTTGGTCGCCAGCTTGTAAGCTTTGTACGCCGCAGGCACGAGTGTCGTCTTCAGGCGGAATTCCAGGGTCCCGTATTTGGCAAGCGTCGGCAATGTCCCTCTTACATAGGTCCTCTTATTGCTATCGACAGGATCTTGAATGGTATCTTCCCCTGTGGCTGCTACATCAGTTGTATGGATGACCACGATTCTTTCACTTTTATCGAGAGATTGATCATCAAGCGCTGCTGCGGACACGGTTCCTTTATCCACACTCGCCTTCAAGGATACTGGACCAAGCTCGAATGTGTTGTTATTGAGTGTACCTACAGCTCCAACCATGTAAGGGGTATCGATGAGGTACGTATTTAGATTAAGATCAAAAACAAGCTCACCCGTGTCCGAAACCAGCTTATTTTGATTCAGATTGGCAAGCATGCTGTTTTTCAGATTGACATCGTCCAGAGCATTAATAAACGTCTCCGCAACCTGCTTGATCGTCATGCTGTTTGTAATCGTAATCTTATTCTGGGCGGGAATATTGCCGCTTGCGATCTGCTCGGGCGTAAGATCAGGTGTGATTTTGTAGAAGGCATAAGGTTCTCCAGGCTTATCTGCATACACGGTAACCATTTTGAACAGATGCGGAATGTAGTTTCGATTAGTCTCTTTATCTTCATTCTCCGTCGAAGCCGCATCCGTCTTCACCGATGTCTTATCCCTGACAATGACAAATCTAGGCTGGCCTGCCGTGACGCCGCCTTTACGGAAAAGAAGGGCGCTTTGAATTTCGGACATCGTGACCAACGTATCGGTTAGAATGTCGAAGGAGGTAAACCCGCCCAAAGTAGAGCTTTGTTGAACGGCTTGTTCTACACGGGACACATATTGAAATCTTTGCAGCATATCCCAGCCATTGTGGGCGCCGGCCGCGGCCGCGATCAATCCTAGTTCGTCCCGGCCTTTCGTCGGAAACTCCTGGTTATACTCCGTTAATGCAAATGGCTTCTGGTACAGCTGCCCAAGAGCAAGACCGGGAATATAATTTTTAAAGATACTCTGCCCGGCGTAAGTCGGCACATAGTTAGCCGCTGTTTCCGGATCAAATCTCATACTGTACCGGGGATGCCTCGCAGGGGTATAAGAGAAGGATGCTCCCCTCCCGTCCACAAGCCCATTGTATAAGTGGGTTTCGTGAATGTCTGTTTGTGTGCGCCAATAGTTGGCCAAAGAATCATTGATGTAATTCATTCCTCCGATGGGAATCTGGATTCCGATTACATCTGTAAGATAATTTTTCATTTCATTATAGGAAGATAACGCTTTGTCTGTGAAGTACTCGGCAAGATCGTCACGGATACTCGCAGGCGCACTCCAGAACGTGTTGGGGAATGTGGTGATCGCAGGACGCCCTTTACCGGCCAGAAATAGATTAAAGTCTGTAAGGAACCACGCATTTACATTTTCATTTGAAAAGTTAGCATTATAAAGGATAGCCTCATTCATGGGAGAAAGCCCCATCAAGATAGGATCATCCTTCAAGGCGATTCCGGTATATGGATTCACATGAGTAAGCAGCTGCTGAGCGAAGGATCGCCAGATCGCTTTCCCTTCCGGAAATAGCAGCGCCATATTTTTGTCTTCGAATGTGCCGTATTGGCTTAGGCCTGGTACGCCGGAGAAATCCGGATAGGCCATAAGGTCAATGTTGATATAGATGCCCCGCTCCTTCAATAAATAAAGAAAGTACTCGAAATTGTCCAGTTTGGCCGAATTCAATGTAACGGTGGTGGAAGTAGGCTTCTCCATAAGCCCTTTTGCCCAGTCATAATTTTCATCAATGGAATGGAAACGCGCCGAATTATAACCCATAGCTGCAATCCGGTCGGCGATGACCACCATTTCATCTCGGGAAGGATCCTGGCCATAGCTGCCGTTCAGATTGGTACCGAAGAACTTTACTTTCTTATTGGGCTCATCCGTAAAATAATAATCGCCATCCGCATCGATCTTGACGAAGCCTTTCGTTCCAGCCGGAATTGGATTCATATAGGACAAATCAAGCGCACTTCCGGGAGCTACCGCCAGTGTAGTATCAATAGCCTTCCAGGTGCTGTCAGCCACAATGGGAGCTGCTTGTGCGGTAGGGTCCGGCAGACCTGTACCCCCTGCTAATTGCACGATTAAAGCAGTTGCCAGCGTAACTGAAACCTTAGTCATCGTTCCTTTTCTCATTCTCAATCCTCCTGTTCAGTTGTATTAAAGCCCTTTCATAATTCTTTACAATGTCGCTGATTTGCGCGACAGCAACCACCTCCTTTCAGGCCTATCGAACCCGGCGCGCTTAGCTGAGCGTGCTGAAGAAAGCATGTGCCGCCTGCCGGTGTCCCGGCTCTACCGCATGCCCCATGAACGGAAACACTTGAATTGCTTTATCGGCGGACGAAATTTTGTTGTAAGCGGCGAAAATCGTCTCCGGCATGCAGACCGTGTCCTTGAGTCCTGCCGTTACGCGAATCGGCATATGAATCCATTCGGCCAAATTCATCACATCAAAATAACTGAGCGTACGCAGGACAGCGCCAAGGTGCTGCGGCATGCGTGTGACGAAATCAGCTGCCTCCGTCACCGAGCCGGTGGAGTAAAGCAGGCCGTAATCCATATGACACATATTGGGCACTTTCGCGACCGTCCCTTTGATGCGGGAATCTAGCGCGGAGACGACCAGCGCCAAGCCTCCGCCCTGGCTCGTGCCTGCGATGAAGATTTGATCCGGATTCACCTCCGGCTGCTCGCGTGCATACCGCACCGCCCGCAAACCGTCGATGGAGATCGCCCGGTAATAGCAGGTTTCCGGATCAAGAATCCCTTGCGTGACCCAGCCTGCGGTCTTCCCATAATCCTGAGGCAGCATATTGCCCGTCTCCCCGCCTTGACCGCGAATGTCGACCGCCAGCACCGCGTACCCCATCATCGCCCAAGCGGCGTAGTCCTCCGGGTTGCCCTTCGACCCGGAGTATCCGTGAAAAATAACGACGCACGGTACAGGAGCTTCGCCCCTTCCCGGCGGCAGCATGTATAAAGCGTGGATCGGCGTGTCGCTCGCACCCGTGAAGACGAGCTTGTAGACCGGCGCATCAACGAACGGAGATGCCATCGGCTCGCGACCGCAAGACCCGGCTTCCGCTGCTTCGAGGAGCACACGCTCCCAAAATGCCGCAAAATCCGGCTGAGCCGTTGGTTCCGGCTGAAGCTGACTCAGCTCCTTCAGTCGTTTCTCAATTGCGTTCACCCTTCATTCCTCCTTCCATCTGTCTCTTCATGCAGCCTCCCGCAGCAAATAAACGGTACATCCCTACCCCATATTTCCTTGCTATCACGGCAAGCCCCAACCATCGAAAAACAACTGGGGCTTGCGCGGAATTAGCGCTTAAGCTTCTGATGCTCGGCTTCGTATTCCTTAAGCATTTGATCCCCGCCAG
The DNA here is from genome assembly GCF_900101595.1 of Paenibacillus sp. cl123. GTDB lineage: Bacteria > Bacillota > Bacilli > Paenibacillales > NBRC-103111 > Paenibacillus_G. Next base: position 47,808 of record NZ_FMYY01000026.1, on the reverse strand, counting down.
TCGAACGCCATTTCTGGATCGCGTCGTCAAAGCCTTTATCATCCAGCTCGTTCATGACGTATTTGGTCACGGCATCGTCGATCAGCTTTTGCAGCTCGTTGCCTTTCTCGTTCCGCGTCTGCGAGACCAAGCCTGCGGACGGGTTCGGGGTAAGCGTCTTGCTTTTGCCGTTTTCCGCCACGATCTTGTACATTTCCACGTGCCAGTCCGGGTGACCATCTAACGGAACCTCCGGCTTCGTTGCCGCAAGAGCAGTCAGCGAAGCCAGCACAGGCCACTGATTGTTGATGATCGTCTTCTTGCCGTTCTCCACTTTGTAATCCGTGCCTTCAATGCCGTATACGCGGAAGTCGGCGTTCTCCGGCGCTGCCAGGCGATCGAGCGCGCCAAGAAGCTCAAGCAGACGCTCTTCCGTTTTGACCGTGCCTTTCGGGAACATCATCGTCGTGTAGTAGCCGGTGTTTGCATAGTTGAGGTTCGGGCCGTCCATATCAGAGAAAGAGAGGAGCTTCGCGTTTGCGTTATTATTCATCACCTTAGCCCACAGGTCTGCCCGGTCCACGTTGCCGAAGTAGGCCCCGGCTTGACCATTCACCAGTATTTCGTCCGTCTGGCTGAGCTTCGCATACGCAAAATCCTTATTCATAATACCCTCGGTGTACAGCTTACGGAAAAACCTCATCGCGTTCCGGTATTCCTCCGTTGCGAAGGCCGGTACGAATTTGCCGCCCTCCACTTTATAGCCGTTAGGCGCTCCGAATTTCTCTGCAAAAAACCAGAGCGGAAGTCCGGAGGATGCCAATCCATACGTGTCTTGCTTGCCATTGCCGTCCGGATCGTTCTGGGCGAACGCCTTCAGCACGTTGTACAGCTCATCCATCGTCCGCGGACGCTTCAACCCAAGCTTATCCAGCCAATCCTGACGCATATTGATCCCGCCACGGTCGAGGTCCATCGGCTTGTAAAGCGCCCATATTTTTCCGTCCACCTGGATCGCGTCGTCGCTGATTTTAGAGCGGCTGGCCTTCAGATTCGGGAATTTATCGACATATTTACCGACTTCCCAGAATGCTCCGGCACGGATGGCCTGGATAATGGAGGGCTGATTACCCTGCAGGACGACCAGAATATCGGGAAGATCACCGGAGGCAAGCGTTACGTTGACCTTATCCATGAAACTGCTGCCCTGGACAAAATCGGCTGTGATCTGGGCGTTCATGATTTGTTCCATCTTCTTGAACAGCGGACTGGACGTATCCGGCAGCGCGGACGACCAGTAAGGCTGCATCGTACGGATACTGATCGGTTTATTCGGTTGGGTGGACGGAGTCTGGCTCTCGCTTGGCGCATTGGAAGCATTGGGACTGCTGCCGCTAGCGCCGTTTCCGCTTGAACAACCGGCCGCAAGCGTTGTGGATACCAGTGTAAGCATCAGCAAGCCAGCCATCTTTTTTCTACTTTGTTTATTCATTTTCTTTAACCCTCCCAAACTAAATTGTAATCTATTGTTAAAGATGAGAATAGCTCATCCTTTAACCGACCCTACCATAACGCCGCTTGCAAAATATTTCTGTACAAAAGGGTAGACAACCAGAATCGGCAGCGTGGCGACGACGATAACCGCATTCTGCAAACTGCGGGACGGAACGTCGACTCTGACGCCCATCTCCGAGAGATCGAAGGTCGCCAAAACCAGAATATTCCGCAGCCAGATTTGGACAGGCCACATGCTCGGTTTGTTTAGATAGAGGAACGCTGAAAAAAAGTTGTTCCAATGTCCGACCGCGTAGAACAACGTAAACGTTGCCAAGGAAGCTGTGGACAGCGGCAGCACGATTCGCCAGAAAGTAGACAGATCATTGCATCCGTCGATTTTCGCGGAGTCGAACAGCTCCTCCGGCAGCTGCATGAAGAAATTGCGCATCAGCACCAGATTAAATGCGGCGATAGCGCCGGGGATAAGAACCGCCCAGTACGTGTTCAGCATGTTCAGCTGCTTCACGAGAAGATAATGCGGAATAACCCCCGCGTCGAACAGCATGGTGAACACGATCATGAGCATCATCCATCGTCGGCCTTTCAGCCCTCTGCGGGACAAGGCATAAGCTGTGATCGCGGTGAAAAATAGATTGATTGCCGTCCCTGCCACGGTAATGAATGCCGATACGAGCAAGCTTCGCGGAATTGCCCCGCCCGAAAAAATCATCCGGTACGCCTCCACCGAGAAAATTTCCGGAATGATAACGAACCGCTTGGCCGCAAGCTCCCCGGCCGTAGCGAACGAGCCGCCGACAATTGAGAGAAACGGGAACAGGCAGGCGAACGCGCATGCCGTCAAAAAAACATAATTGAACAGGCTGAATAATCGGCTGCCTGTACGTGTTGCTTGCGTTTGGATCAATGTGAACATCTCCTTCCTAAAAAAATGAAATCAGGTCTATCCTGGAGTAGCCGCTTCAGAACACGCCTTCCTCGCCAAGCCGACGGGCAGCGGCATTCGCCAACAGGACTAGCACAAGTCCCACCAGCGATTTGAACAAGCCGACCGCGGTGCTGTAGCTGAACTGCCCCTGGGTAATGCCCGCAGTGTATACGTAGGTGTCGAACACTTCGGCATACAGACGGTTGCCCGGATTCAGCATATTGAAGATTTGCTCAAACCCAAGGTCCAGCATATGCCCCAGCTGCAAGATCAGAAGGATCACGATCGTGCTGCGGATGCAAGGCAGCGTGATATGCCACATCAGCCGGAACCGCCCCGCTCCGTCCATCCGGGCCGCTTCATATAATTGCGGATCGATGGCGCTCATCGAGGCCAGATACAGGATCGTTCCCCAGCCGGCTTCCTTCCAGATATTCTGCGATGTCAGCAGTGTGCGAATCCACGTCTCAGTGCCAAGGAAGTTGATCGGCTCGGCTCCAGCCGATTGAACCATCTGGTTTATCAGCCCTCCTTCGGTCGTGAGCAGCATGTAGGTCATGCCGACAATCACGAGCCAGGAGAAAAAATGCGGAACATACAGAATCGTTTGTACCACCCGCTTGAACAGCTTGATGCGAACTTCGTTCAGCAGCAGAGCGAGCACGATCGGGACAGGAAAATAGAACAACAGTTTGTAGATCGCAATGATCAGTGTGTTGCGAAGCAGTATCGGAAAATCGTCATTGCTGAAAAATCGTTCGAAATGCTTCAGCCCCACCCAAGGGCTGTCCAGAAACCCGGCGAAAGGCTGATAATCCTTAAACGCAATCGCGATGCCAAGCATCGGTACATATTTAAAAACGGCAAAGTAGAGGATGCCCGGCAAAACCATTAAATAGAGCCATTTATGACGGCGGACCTCCTTGAGGAACTGGTTGGCAACCGATCCGACTGCCCGCTCGGCTGCCGCATGGGCGACGGTTTGTTTCATTTACGCTGCGCTCCCTTATCGTGTGTTGAACTGCTCCCTTATCATAGCCGTGACCTTGCATAACCCGATATAATCCGCTCAGCAGTTGTTCCGCATCCGGCGTGTCTTAGGCCGCCGATGCTCTCCAGAATAGAAATAATCAACAGAATAGATTATTGCCTAGCGTACTTTAGCTATCTTTGCATATCTACGATACTTCCCTATAATAGGGATACGGTTCGGAACTACGCGCGTCTAAGGACGAGGAAAGGGATCATGACTCCAATGAATGTGCCCAAATATTTGCGGCGTCTGCTGCTTTTTGCAATTCTTATCTCTACGCTGCCCGTGGTCTGCCTTGGCGTCTTCTCCTATTTCACCGCATCGGTGAGTATTGTGAACAAGGTGGAGCAGAGCATGCAGCAGCTGCTGGAGCAGACACGCATGACCGTCGAACAAAACCTGCAAATTGTGGAGCATACCATGAAGCAAGTTGCTGCATCCCCCCTCCTGGCAAAGGGAGCGTATACGCCGCTGCAGCCCCGCGAGTTCGAAATGATTCAAGAGCTCAACCATTTATTAGGAACGACCGCCGCCGGCAATTCCGATATTCGCAGCTTGTATTTCTTAAACATCAAAAACAAGTGGGCCATTTTCCCCAACAAAATATTCGACTTGAACGACAGCGAGCGAGAGGCATTCGAACGGTTGAACGAGCAAGTGAAGCTGCATCCCTTCATCCTGGAGCATAGCGCCGATTCCGGGCTCTCGCTTGCAGATGCCGGTATTCCGTACGGCTTCCTGTTTGCCAAGCCGATCCCTCAGTACGCGTCCGAAGCGAACAGTCTGGTGCTCTCCCTGATCGAGTATAAGCAGGTGAACCGCTGGATCGCCAATTCGGGACAATTCGGCAGCGTCTGGATCGCCAACGAGCGCATGCAGATGATCGCCTCAAACGCCGACAACGACACCCAGACGAAACCGTTGGAGAAGATTTTATCCGGGTTGGTCACCCAGGCAAGCTCGCCGACCGGCTACGCTAAGGAGAATCTGCTCGGCGAGACGGTCTATATTTTTTATCAAAAATCGGCCTACACGAACTGGACTTACTTATCCGTTGTGCCTATTTCGGTCATCAACCGGGAAAACTACGGGATCGCTTGGGCGACGCTGTTAACGGGCGCAGCGATCATCGGCATCATGCTGGTGCTTTCTTATAAAGGCTCTTTGCGTATGTATTCGCCTATCCATAATCTCTACAGCCAGCTCGCAAAGGATAAACAAGGGAGAAGAAATCTGGACGAGCTCGATTTTATCGCGAGCTCGCTCCTGAATATGCGGCAGCAGCTCGCCAATCAGGGGAAGGAACTGCACAAATATTACGTGTTGAAGCTGTTTCAAGGGGAATTTCTGCCTAAGGAAATTGAGGAAAAGGTGCTGCTCAGCCATCCGCGCTTCCGCGACTCCAAGCACTATGCGGTGCTTGTCATGAAGATCGATACATTCGAAGGGATCCGCTTCAGGGAAGCTGACCGGGAACTGCTGCTGTTTGCTGCGATGAACATTTTGCAAGAGACCATCCCTTCGCCGGTCCAGCTCTCGCCCGTCGTGATGAACCAGTCGCTTATCTGTCTCGTCTCCTTGAGCGGGGTTTCGCAGGAGCTGAACAAGCAGGAAGTCCTCGCCTTGGGGGAGGACGTGCAGCGGAATATCACCCAGTATCTAGGAATTTCTGTCAGCTTTGGCGTCAGCCGAACATTCTCGGAATTGTCGCTCGCGCAGGAAGCCCTGGCGGAAGGGCTGGACGCCCTGAAATATCGCGTTAAGTTCGGGAACGGCTCCCTGCTGTTTATTGAAGACGTGGAGCCGATCTCTGGCAGCGCCATGTTCCGGTACCCCGTCGTGCTCTCCGCTCAATTGAAGGACGCGATCAAGCTGAACGATAAAGAGACCGCGCAAGAGGTGCTTTCGCGGTTCATTCAAGCTTTGCTGCAGCATGCAGGCACGCCGGCCGACTACCAGCTCGTGCTGATCCGGCTGCTAAGCGAAATCTTAAATCAGTATCCTTTCGAGCACGGCCCCGACCAGAAGCTGATCCAGGACCTGATGGCGCAGCAAACCGCCGCCGACATTGAGGATTGGTTCATGCGTCAGGTAATCGGCCCGATCATGCAGCTCATTGAGGACAAGACCGATCAGGAGCACAAAAAAATTTCCGACGATATGATTCGGTGTTTGGAGCAGGAAGGCTACTCGGAGCTGACGCTGGAGGAGCTCGGGGTGAAGCTTAGCTACTCTCCAGCGTATTTAAGTCAAGTATTCCGCAAGGAGAAAGGCATGTCGTTCACGGAATATTTGACTGCCAAACGCATTAGCGTCGCGAAGACGATGCTGCTGGAAACCGAAGATAGCGTGAACCGGATCGCCCAAAACTTGCATTTCACGAATCCGCAAAATTTCATTCGCTCGTTCAAGCGCGAAGTCGGGATGACTCCGGGAAAATTCCGAGCATTAAACGGATATCAAGGGACAAGCGAAGACGAGGCCTAGTCCGCGAGAGATAGAGCTCTGCTGTCTGCTGCGCCAGCTTTTAGATACTTTGTTAGCGCGAAGCTCTCCCTCCCTACTATAGCGCCGGATAGTACGATAACTAAAAACAATGGCAACCGCTCGATCGTGATCGTCCAGCTGCCATTGCCGTCGGCTTCCTAAAAGTCCGGTGAATAACGTGCGGCCTCGGGCCTCTTGTTCACCGGACTCCTAGTTCAGCGCTGACTTGATGAGCGATTTCACATACGTATTGGTCAGCAGCTCCACATGGGATACCCCATAAATTTTAATGTTATTCGCTCCGAACAGGAAAGACCAGTTATTGGCGACTACGCCGTCATTCGCACTGTAGATCGAAGTCGTAGCTATGCCCCACGGAGCGTAGCTGGTCGTTACGCTGTTGGCTCCCCCCAGTGTAACCAGCTTCGAAACCTTCGTATTTCCTCCCTTATACAGAATGTAGTACAAGCTGTTGGCGCCGCCCATGCTATGCGCGACCATATGGACTTTCGAGTGTCCGGTTTGCTGGATCCACAAAGGAAGCAAGCGCTGCCGAGTTCAACTCCTGATGGCCGCTTTTACTTGGCAAATCTATCGCATACAGCTCATCCTCGCTCCACCCTTGGCCCAGCAGATAGCTTTTGATCGAGTCAAAATTCGTATCGCTGCCGGTTAATCCGTGAACGAATACGACCGGGACACGGGCAGTAGCCGCTTCTGCGGTGTTTGTCATGGGACTCCATGCACATGTTATCGCCAACAGGAGAGCAAGCATGCTGAACAGCATCATGAACTGCATTTTTCTTTTCATCATATGACCTCATTTCTTCTTGATTTATGGAACTGGCAAGCCCTTCTTCCGACCGAAACCGCTTTCAAAACAAAAAGGACCCTCTACCTCATCAATCGCCCAACCCCTTTCATATAAAGTGCTTACATAAAAAGATTAGCAAAAATAAGCCCAGTGAAATATCCCAAAACCTCTAGAAATGGTTCAAATAATAGTGGATCAGTTGTGGAGGAAACGGTTCGAATTACGGGAAAGTTGGTCGCTTATTTAGCAACGGGGCTGTAAATCGGAATAGCCCCTCCCGCCGGTCTTATGCGTTAGCCGGAAGCAAGGGGCTTTACGTAAAAATTTTGTCAGTGAAAACCTTGTGGAAATAACGGTCTGTCCATCATCGAATGAGCCAGATGAGGCGCTCCTTAATTGCGTTAAAGTTTAATCCTCTGAAGTCTTAACGCGTTTAATACAACCGAAACCGAGCTAAGCGCCATCGCAGCGCCGGCCAGCCATGGCGCCAGGAAGCCAAGCGCCGCGATCGGAATGCCGATGACGTTGTAAGCAAGCGCCCAGAACAAGTTTTGCTTGATGTTGGCCATCGTTTTCTTGCTCATAAAGATAGCGTCGGGAATGCTGTTCAAGTCTCCGCGCATAAGCGTGACATCCGCCGCCTCCATGGCCACATCGGTACCGGTTCCGACAGCCATCCCGATATCCGCCGTTGCCAGTGCGGGAGCGTCATTGATCCCGTCTCCGACCATGGCTACCTTCTTCCCGGACTCCTGCAGCTTTCTCACCTCAGCCGCCTTGCCTTCCGGCAGAACCTCGGCCAATACCTGCCCGATCCCGGCCTCAGCCGCGATGGCTCTCGCTGTCCGTTCATTGTCGCCCGTAATCATGATGACATCGATGCCAAGGCTCTGCAAGCGCCGCACGGCTTCCCTGGACGTTTCCTTGATCGTGTCGGCTACAGCGACGATGCCAGCATAGCGGCCGTCAATCGCGACGAGCATCGCGGTCTTTCCGGTCTCCTCCAGTTCATTCATCCTGCCGTAGGCGGCATCGGCCTGAATATCGTATTTGCCCATCAGCTTTCTTGTACCGACAAGCAGCTCTTTCTCTTCCACGACAGCGCGGATGCCATAGCCCGGAATAGCCTCGAATTGGTCTGTCTCCGGCAGCTCGATCCCTCGGGCCCCGATGCCTGCGGCGATCGCTTCCGCAAGCGGATGCTCCGAATGTTTCTCCGTTGCGCCTACAAGCCGCAAGAAATCCTGCTCCTTGAACTGACTCTCCACGATGACATCCGTCAGCTCCGGCTTTCCTTTCGTGACCGTCCCGGTCTTATCCAGGATGATGGCATCGACCCGGTGAGCGGCCTCCAGATGCTCTCCTCCCTTGAAGAGAATCCCCAGCTCGGCCGCGCGGCCGGAGCCGGCCATGATCGAGGTTGGCGTCGCCAGGCCCAATGCGCAGGGACATGCGATAACGAGGACGGCTATCGCTTTTTCAAGCGCGTCGGCGAAATTCCCCGGCTCGGCCGCGAAATACCAGACGAGGAAAGTAACGACGGCAATACCGACGACGATAGGGACAAATATCCCCGAGATGACATCGGCCACCCGCTGGATCGGCGCCTTGGACCCTTGCGCCTCCTCCACTACCTTGATGATTTGCGCAAGCGCCGTTTCTTTACCGACCTTCGTCGCTTGAATCCGCAGCATGCCGTTTTTATTGATCGTCGCGCCGATAACGAGATCTCCTGTGCGCTTCTCAACAGGAATGCTCTCCCCGGTCAGCATCGATTCATCGACGGAAGACGTGCCGTAGACCACTTCGCCGTCTACCGGAATTTTCTCTCCGGGCTTCACCACCACAACATCCCCGGCTATCACCTGCTCGACGGCTATCGTCATCTCCTGGCCTGCCCGGATGACCGTTGCCGTCTTGGCCTGCAGCCCCATCAAGGTTTTGATCGCCTCGGACGATCTGCCCTTGGCCAGCGCCTCGAACAGCTTTCCCAGCAAGATCAGCGTAATCAAGACTGCGCTTGTTTCATAATAAAGGTCAACCTGATGATGTCTGCCGGCAGTAAGCGTATTTATCGTCTGATAAAGGCTGTAGAAATAGGCCGCTGATGTGCCCAAGGCCACCAGCACATCCATATTCGCGCTGCCGTTCCTGAGCGCTTTATAGGCACCGATGTAGAACTGTCTGCCGATAATAAACTGAACCGGGGTTGCCAATGCCAGCTGAAACCAAGGGTTCATAAACAGCTCCGGCAGCCAGATGAAGGAAGTGAAGGAGAAATGGCTGACCATCGCCCACAGCAGCGGGAGGGAAAGCAGGGCCGACACCGCAAGCTTGCGCTTCTGATGCTTGATCTCTTTCTGCCGGCGGTCCCCCGCATCCTTCTGCTCCCCTTTGACCGCTGCCTGATAACCGATCGTTTCAATTTTCCGAACGATGTCGGCTGCGGTCACAGCGGCCGGATTGTAGGCCACATGAGCCGTTTCCAGAGCCAGATTCACGTTTGCTTGCGTCACGCCCGGCAGTCTGCCGAGTCCCTTCTCAATTCTGGCCGCGCATGCCGCACAGGTCATACCTGTAATCTGCAGATCAACCAACTCCGTCACAGTGCCGTAACCGAGCGCTTGAATTTTTTGCTCCATGCGGGAAAGATCGGTTTTACCCGGATCGAAGGTAACGGAGGCTTGCTCCAGCGTAAAATTTACCGTCGCCTGGGAAACGCCCTCCAGCTTGCTTAATCCCTTTTCGATCCGGTTAGCGCACGCGGCGCATGTCATGCCGGTAATTTGCAAAGTGGTTTGCCGCTGCTGCTCCAAAGCTTTATTGCCGCTCATATCCGCTTCCTCCCCTATCCATTATGTACCCCCATGGGGTATATAGAAGACCAAAAAAATGGCTTGGGGCTCCAAAATCCGGAAGCCCCATAAGCCTAGACGACATCGTAGCCTTGTTCCTCGATTGCTTCCTTGATCGCATCCAATGTGACTTGGCTTTCCTCGTATTGAATGCTGACCGAGCCTGCGGCAAGATCTACTTTCCCGGATACTCCCAATGTATTTAAGGCGCTCTCGATTGAGTTTACGCAATGGTTGCAAGACATTCCCTGGACAGTTAAAGTGGCTTGTTGCATAGTTATCCCTCCAAAATTAATATGTTATACCTGTCATTACCCTAAACTTCGAAAGCTTGCTTCCGACAGGATGCTTTTACTTGCTCTCGGTAATGTCATCATACTATACCCTCCATGGGTATGTAAAGAGCAAAACTAAATATTCTTGCGGTCTCCCTATTCATGCTTGTCCGTCCGTCGATCATCCGCAGACCGCGGGTTGTTCACCGGACTTCCAGTGCCGATCAGGTTATTTCTTATGTATGCCCCTATTTTTCTTGATTATCGGACCGTCGACCTTGCGCAAGGCCCCTCGCAGCCGGCGTCAATTACCGCTGTGCTGCGAGGGAAGCCTTGTGACCGCCTCCGGCTTTTCTACGGGGGGTCTTTATCTTGCCCGGCTATGTGCCTTGCTAACCTTCCTCAGCCGTAGACGGTCAGCAGCGCGGGAAGCTGCGCAGGATGATGACGAGCAAAATGTACAGCACCAGGATGCTTGCCGCGTTCATCCGGGGAGCGGCATAGGCAGGAGAGACTGCCGCAGGCATGTGATGATGGTGGTGGTGCTTTTTCGGAGCATAGATGTTGATTTCCTCATAGCTGGCATGGACGTTGATCGGTGCGCCATACATCGGCTGAGGCATGGCTGCCGGGGAAACGGCTGGGGAAGCCGGGGCTGCCATAGCAGGCATTTGCATCGGGCTTTGCATCATCGGTTGAATTTTTTCCATCGAGAGAACACCTCCGTAGATTTGCGAAAGTCCGGCATGCCGGCTTTCGTTGTTCAGAGCCCGATTGCGCCGGGGCAAATGCTCCTGTGCGATTGTCTCGGGACACAACAACAGTCTATGGTGACTCACCTATCCCGAGCACGGTATTCACCCATTTTCAGTTAAAATAGACGTCAGCCCTGTTTCAGCCGGTTCTTCCCCGGTTGTCTTCGGTTACGCGCTCGATGACAACGCCGGCTGCTCCGGCCGCGTAGGCCGCTGCCTCAAGCTGTTCACACTGTGGGGGATTGCCTTCTGCCGAACGCCAACAAGCCCGGAAGGGAAGACGAATGTCTGTCCCATCCGGGCTTGTCGGTTTGTCAGTTATACGTAAGGATTATGCTCGCGCTCGTAGCCGATCGTCGTCTTCGGGCCGTGTCCCGAATAAACGATCGTGTCGTCCGGCAGCTCGAAGAGCTTGCCATGAATCGAATCCATCAGATCGCGCTGGCTGCCGCCCGGAAGGTCGGTGCGGCCGACCGACATGCGGAACAGCACATCGCCGCCGAACAGCAGCTTGCCGTGCAGGATGCTGACGCTGCCAGGCGAATGGCCCGGCGTATGCATGATCTGGAACGTGCGGCCGAGCAGTTTCAGCTGCTGGCGGTCGTCCAGCGCATATTCTGCAGGATCGGTCGTGATCAGGGCTCCGAGCTCCGGCCAGCGGGCCGAGCCGTTGCGCTTCGGGTCGCCAAGCCAGTCGGCTTCCGCGTCATGCAGATAGACCGGGCAGCCCTTGGCTTTGCGCAGCTCGTCGACGCCGCCTATATGATCGAAGTGAGCGTGCGTCAGCAGGATCGCTTCGATCTCCAGGTCGGCTACCCGCTTCATCAGCGGGCCGGGATTCATCCCGGGGTCGATGACGATGCCCTTCTTCTCCCCGGGTACGGTCAGCAGGTAAGCGTTCGTCTGGATCGGACCCAGCTGGAACACTTCGACTTGGAGCGGCTTCAGTTCTTCGCTCATCGGCCGCTCTAGAACGTGGACAGCAGCTCGCGAAGCTCCTTGACGATAACCGCCTGATAGCCGGTGCCTTCACCGTACTGGCGTCCCATCTCTTCGCGGGCAACCTTGATTTTATCCTGATAATCCGGAGCTTCACGGTCCGGGTTTTCCTGCTTGAACCGGTTCATCACGGCTTGTACATGAGCCGGACGCGGCCCCCACTGCCCCAGGACGAATCCGCTGAAATCGGTAAAAATAACGATCGGGATCGCTTCACCGCCCATGGTCAGGAACTGGGCCATCACATCGGGATGCTCTTCCTTGATCAACAGCTCCGTCGGAATGCCCGAAATTTCCAGGGCGCGCAGAACCGCAGGCACGTTGCGGATGACATCGCCGCACCAGTCGGCCGCCAGAATCAGGCAGCGCAGATCGTCGCGATTGTTCAACGACTCGAAAAACTCCTTGTCCCCTTCATTCTCCCAGGCGAAAGCTTCGTACCATTCCTTGAATTTGTCCTGGTTTTTGGTCATCGCATTGATGAACTGCTCCGGCGACAATCCTTGATTCAGCTTGCTGCTCAAATTTTTGCTCATGCGCTTGGTTCATCCTCCTTCAGGCTGCTTACTATGGGTTATTGTACCAAAAAATCCGTCTGCGCTCCATCCCTTAGGCTCTGGCCTTCGTATCGCCGGGTGGCCGGCAGAGCCGCCCTGACAAACTTGCCGCCGCCGGCTCCGTCCGCGCCGTCTATTCGCTGTTCTCGAGCAGGATTTGCTCGATCCGGGCAACCTCCGCCGGAGCGAGCGTCCGGCTGGGGCGGTAGTTTTTCAGAAAAGGCACGAGACGGTCCGCCTTCAGCGCCGTGAAAGCCTGGCTTGTGCCGATCAGCCGGCTGTTCGGATGCGTGAAGCAGACGATGCCGATGACGTCCGCGCGCATTTTGTGCTGCCGCAGCAGCTCCTTGATGACATACTCATGCCGGTATAGCGGTGCTGTAGGGTCTATGCTGCCCTTATCCGGCTCTCCCGCTGCGGCCGTCTGCGACGGGCCTTTCTCCAAAGCTCTCTCCTCGAAGCGGATTTCTCCCGACCAAGGGTTCGCATCGATATGGAACACTCCTCCCGGACCGATGACAATATGATCAATTTCCTGCGGACTGCCGCTGCCTTTGACACGCCGGCCATGAAGCACACGGTATTCCCCGCCTATGTACCGGAGCTGCTGGGTTACTCCGCTGAGCGCGGCCCCGGCTCCCCCCGCCTGTCCGTCCGTCTCCCGCAGCGCAGGAGAAGCCTTGGTCCGCCGGCGCGCGGCGCGGCGAAGCAGCCATTTCCACACGAAATACAGCACTGCAAGCATGACGGCGCCGTACAGCAGAGGTTTCACATACGGACCTGCGACCTCGTCAATCTGCTCCCAATTGTTGCCCAGCGTCCGGCCCAGGTATACGAATAAGATCGCCCAAGGAATCGTGCCGAGCAGTGTATAGAAAAGGAAGACGGTGAGCCGCATGCGGGCCATCCCCGCCGGAATCGAGATCGCCTGCCGCAGCACCGGCACGAAGCGGGCCAGAAATACCATGCCCGGGCCATACCGGTTGAACCAATTTTCCGCCGTATCCAGATGCTTTTTCTTAAGATGCAGATATTTGCCGAACTTATCAAGCACCGGACGCCCGCCATAACGGCCCAAGCCGTACAAAATTACCTGCTGAAGCAGGCAGCCGATCGTACCGAATATAATGGCGCCGAGGAGCGAAACTTCGCCGCGAGAGACGAGATACCCGCCGTACGCGAGCACGATCTCGCTCGGGATCACCTCCAGCATAAGTCCAAGTAAAATTCCCCACACGCCAAGCCCTTCGATGAACAGAAGCGCCGATTGAATCCATGAATGCAGCAGCTCGCTCATAATTGTGCCGTCTCTTCCTTTCCTCCTCCAAATTGTTCACTGGCTTCTCTGTTATGGTCTGGGAGAATCTGTCATCTTCTCCAAGCCCATTCTATTCTATCATAAGCCTGTTCATGCCGCATCCGGCTATATGCGCATGCAGCAGCTCCGCAGGCAGGGATAACGCCTTCCGCTTCAGCCGGACAAGACCGTGGCTGAAGGACTTGCCGCCCAGCCCTGCGCAGACGGCCAGCTCGCCGGCAGCCAGCTCCGGCCGGACGCTGGAGCGCGGGATAAACGCAAGCCCCCAGCCGCTTCGCACCGCCTGCACGATCATCTCCAGCGAAGCAAATTCCGCCCGCATGGAGACGGCGGCGCCCATCCGGGCCAGCGACGCTTCCGCTTCGGCTGTGTAGGCGCAGCGCGGCCCGAATCCGATCAGCCTCAGGCTGCCGACCGCGGCTGAGCCGTCCGCTGCGAGCCGGGCAGCCTGAGCGGGCGCGGCGACCCAGATCAGCTCATCATCCGCGATAGGCAGGAATTCGATATCGGCAAGCCCCGGATCGCCGGGGATAAGTCCCAGCTCGATGCGCCGCTCGCGCAGCGCTTCGATCGTGTCGGACTGAAAGCCGCAGTCAAGCTGGACCTCGACTTGCCCGTAGCGGGCCATAAACGCCTGAAGCGGCTCCCAGAGGAAGGCGGCTGCGAACGACTCCAGCGCCCTGAGGCGCACGGTTCCTCTCGGCTCCCGCTCATCGGTCATGCCCGCTTCCAGCTCCGTCCCGAGCTCCAGGAACCGGTAGGCGTACGAGGCCAATCGGCGGCCGGCTTCAGTAGGCTCCACGCCGCGCGGCAGCCGGTCAAACAGCCGCTGCCCGACCGATTCCTCCAGCAGCCGGATTTGCGTAGTGACCGTGGACTGCACATAGCCAAGCTTCTCTGCCGCCCTGCCGATGCCGCCTTCCTCCAGCACCGCAATAAATGTACGAAAAAACCGTCCTTCCAGCCGGTCCAGCATCTGGTATCACTCATTTCATTATTCGATGATTGTTATCAAAAACATTCGTTATTCAAATGAATCATGTTCATGATACCATGCTGGAGTAATGATCGCCATCATGACATTCCAAAAATGGAAAGGAGAGAGCCCAATGAATCCCCATGCATCCGTAGATCCCGGCGCTTCGGCGAGTCCGGGCGGTTCCGCGAACTCTACACCTTCTCCCCGCGGTCAGGCGGCCGTCTGGCTGAGGTTGTCGCTCGCCGCGATCGGTCCCGGCGCCGGAGCGTTCGCCGCTATCCTCGCTGCGCTTCAGTTCGGCTCCTGGACGGGCTGGGCGCTGCTGATGGCGCCGTTTGGGGCCAGCTGCGTGCTCGTATTCGCTTTGCCCGACAGCCCGCTGGCCCAGCCCCGCAACGTCATCGGCGGGCATGTGCTCAGCACCGCCATAGGGTTAGCCCTGCTGCACACAGCAGGCATGCATCCTTGGTCGGCCGCGCTTGGCGTCGGCCTCGCCATCACGCTCATGCTGCTGACCCGTACGCTGCATCCGCCTGCCGGCGCCGACCCGCTCGTCGTTATGCTGGGCGGCGGCGCCTGGAGCTTTCTCGGGGCGCCCGCGCTGGCAGGAGCCGTCTGGATTGTGGCGGC
Source organism: Paenibacillus sp. cl123 (assembly GCF_900101595.1). Classification (GTDB taxonomy): domain Bacteria; phylum Bacillota; class Bacilli; order Paenibacillales; family NBRC-103111; genus Paenibacillus_G. The sequence goes on along the minus strand of NZ_FMYY01000026.1, from coordinate 32,684 downwards.
CGCCTGGATATACCATCGGCTGCAAGGCCGGCGTTACCCGCAGCGCTGGCTGTAGAAGCGGGGCAGGCTTAGTCTGATGGGAGACGGGCCGGTTTTTTGGCATTTACAATTTTAGTTGTCAAACATATAATTGTTATGACAATTAATTTTGCAAATAGAGGTGACTCATGATGCCCGAACCATCTTCCGAATCCATCGGATTTCTTATCGGACAGACGCACCGCAAGATGGCCAACCTGCTTTCCATCCGTCTTCGCGAGCATGATATTACGACCGAGCAGTTCTCCGTGCTGTATCGTCTCCATGATGAAGACGGGATCAGCCAGAAGGAGATCGCCGCGCGTTCCGTGAAGGATCAGCCAACGATAGCCCGTATCCTGGACTGTCTGATCCGCAAAAACCTGGTGCGCAAGGAGATCAACCAGAACGACCGACGCTCGTTCCAGGTCTATCTGACACTGCAAGGCCGCGAGAAGATCGAGTTGATGATTCCGATCGAGAATATGACGCTCCAGGATATATTCGGGGATATGGAAGCGGCAGAGCTTGACATGTTCCGCCAGATTCATGAGCGCCTGCAGGACCGGCTCGGGCTGCTGCTGGAGGAGGGGGAACGTTCATGAATCCATCCGTCTCCCCCGAGCCGCGTCTATGGACGCGCAGCTTCATCCTGCTTACTTTAAGCAACCTGCTGCTGTATCTGAATCTGCAGATGATTACGCCGGCGCTGCCCTCTTATGTGACGGAGGCGTTCGGAGCCGATCAGTTTGCCGTAGGGCTTGTCATCAGTCTGTTCGCGCTGACGGCTGTCGTGGCCCGGTTGTTCACCGGACGGATGCTGAAGACCGGTCCGCGGCTCGCTATCCTGCTGGTCGGGCTTGCTTTCTATGTATTGGCGACAATAAGCTTCTATGCCGCCGGTTCCTTCCTATTGTTCCTTGCCATCCGTCTCCTATACGGCGTCGGCTTCGGAGTAGCCAGCACGACGTATGGCACGATGGTATCGGATATTATCCCGATGAAACGCATCGGAGAAGGGATGGGGTACTTTGGCCTGTCATCCGGCTTCTCCATGGCCCTCGCCCCGCTGATCGGCCTTTGGCTGCTGGACGCTTACGGGTTCGGCACGCTTATAGCCGTGGCTGCTGTGCTCGGCGCGCTGATCATTCCGCTGGTCTACGGCGTCCGGGCCAAGCGCCCACAGCAGGAGACAGCTCCCGCAGCTGCAGAGTCTGCGCCCAAAAGCATGTCTCCGGAGCCGCCGCCCGCCTCTCCCGCTCAGGCTGAATCCTCCGGCAACCGCAGGCTCAACCGGGGGATGCTGCTGCCTTTTCTGCTCAGCATGATGCTTGCGTTTACGTACGGAGGGCTTATCAGCTTCCTGGCCCTGTACGGCAAGGAGGCAAATTTGGCCAATGTCGGCTGGTTCTTCCTGTTCAATGCCGGCGCCGTCGTTCTGGTCCGCCCATTCGCAGGCAAGCTGTTTGACACTCGCGGCCACCTAGCTGTACTGCCGCCGGCAGCGCTACTCGTCCTTGTCGGACTTCTCTGCTTGTCCTATACTCACGGGCTTGCCGGCCTAATTGTCTCAGCGCTTTGCTATGGCACCGGCTATGGTATGCTCCAGCCTTCCCTCCAGGCTTGGATGGTAGGCTCGGTCAGCCCCGAACGCCGGGGCTCGGCCAATGCGGCCTTCTACAACTCGATCGACCTGGGCATCGCCCTCGGCTCCCTGCTGCTCGGGAGTATTGCGGCCAGCACCGGCTACGCCTGGATGTACCGGATGTCGGCGCTGACGATGGTGTTGTTCCTGCTGCTCTACGGGGGAACGCTGCTGATGGAAGCCCGCTTCCGCAAAGTGGCTGCTTCCGGTCTCAGCCGGTAGCCGTCTTTTTTGGCGGCCTTCCCTCTTTCCGGATAGAAGCATCCGTAGGATTACCCGGTCACAGCGCGGGAGGCCGGCATGGCGGAGGAGGCTGCTCAAGCGCCGTTATTACTGCCAGAGGAGAAGGCTTCTTACCGCATCATGAGCAAAAAGGTCGGGTTCAGGGCTGCTACAGCCCCTGGACTCGACCTTTTTGGATTCACGGCGGCCTGCCTGGGCCAGTTCAGCGCACAATTTCATAAGCGCAAGCCCGCCGGCAGGCTTAGAGACATGATCCAAGCCCGCAAACGGCCTCGATCGCACGCCTCGATCAGCGCCGCAAACCTCCGACGAGCCACACGGCAGGAGTCATCTCACGACCACGCTGCCAGATTCCATTTTCGGACTCCCCGTCCCGTCAGCCCAATCGTACGCCCCCATCCCTACCCGCACATCTGAGCCGTCCCCACCTGCTCATCTGGTACATCCGCCCCGTCTCCCGCATACCATAGGTGGGAAGGAGTGGGTGAACCTATGAATCCGGGAAATCACATGAAGCATCAGAAGCCGCTGCCGTCCGCCAGGCAAATACGCCGCACCTGCAGCCGCGAGCTGTACCGCGCCCGCAAAAAGCTCGGCCGTTTCATCACGCCCGAGCAGATCCGCGAGGCGGATGATTTTTATTACCGCAAGGTGATGGCCAATCTCCCCTATATTGCGGAGAATGGCAGCAACCGCAAGCTGCTGGCCGACTGGTTCGACGAGCATGTCAGCTCCGAGGTTGCCGCCATGTGGGGCGTAGAGCAGCCGGCGATGTCCCATGCGTTCCGCGAGTCGTTTGGAGGCTGATGCATGCGCATCGGCCTCTTCCTGCCGAACGCTCAAATTCGAGGCTTGACAATTGCGCGCGCCCCGAAGTCGAAGTCAAAATCAAACTCAAGACCGGCAACTCCCGGCTGCCGATACGAGCGAAGCCATCCTGCCGGAGTCGATCACCTCGACCTGCGGACCACCCGCCTCCCGGGCGGCCAGCCGCATCGCAATGGCGACGGTGCGGGCTTCGATCGCTCTGTACTTTGCCAGCGGCCCGATCATCAGCGTGCCCAGCGGCTTGAACAGCACCGCAGCCGCGCGCTCGCCCGGGCGCTTCTCCTGCCGGTCGCCCAGCAGCAGGGACGGACGAAGGATCACAAGCCGCGGGAGACCGAGAGCGGTCAGATCCCGCTCTGTCTCCCCCTTCACCCGGCTGTAGAAAATTCTCGATTGCGGGTCCGCGCCCAGCGACGACACGATGACATAACAGGCCGCCCCTCCGCGCCGTGCCGCACGGCCAAGGGCCAGCGGGTATTCATAGTCGACGCGGCGGAAGGCTTCCTGGCTGCCCGCCGTCTTGATCGTCGTTCCCAAGGCGCAGAACACATCCGCCCCCTGCAGCAGCCCTTCATTCCGTTCTCCATTCAGCTCTTCCTCCAAGCGGTCGAAGGAAATTTGCCGCTCCGAGAGCTTAGGGTGGGACAAGCCCGTTGTTCTGCGCACAAGCACGGTCACCTTGCAATAGGACGGCTGCTCCAGCAGCTGGCGGACAAGCTCCCTGCCCACAAGCCCCGTAGCGCCAGCCACAACAGCCGTTTTACTTGTTTGCTGATCCATCATTTGTGCTCCTTCGCCTGATTACTTTTTTCCGAAACCTGTCCGCCTGAAGACGCAGCGGCATAGATAGGCCATTGTACAATGGACACTGTTTCACTATACTAATTCTATTGCCTGCGAGGGACGCTTGCACAAGCAGCCCTCCAGAGAAATTCATCACGATTCTCATCTAAACGTTAGGAGTCTGCATCATGGAATGGCCCACATTGGACATGCTTCTGTTTCTGCTGGCGGCGGGCTTTATAGCCGCCTTTATCGATTCCGTCGTAGGCGGGGGAGGGCTCGTCTCCCTGCCCGCTCTGCTGCTCGCCGGATTGCCGCCAAGCATCGCGCTTGGCACCAACAAGCTGGGAGGGACTTTGTCCTCGCTGACCAGCACCTTATCTTTCCTTACATCAGGGAAAATTGACAAAAAAATCGCGCTGGCTCTGTTCCCCCTTGCCTTCGTCGGGTCAGCGCTGGGCACCTATACGGTTCATCTGCTGCCGTCTTCGTTCCTGCGCCCGCTTGTCGTTAGTTTGCTGATTGTCATTCTCATCTACACGTTGTTCAAAAAAAATTGGGACGGAACCGGCCGCCTGCGCCCGATGACAAAAACTTCGCGGACTGTGCTTGGGGCGGCCGCATTCGTGCTCGGCTTCTACGACGGATTCTTTGGCCCCGGGACCGGGTCCTTCCTTTTGTTCGTTTTCCTGCTGTTCGGCTACGACTTCGTAGGCGCCTCCGCCAATGCCAAGGTGCTGAACTTCGCGAGCAATATCGCCTCGCTGGCCTCCTTCTTCCTCCTGAAGTCAGTCCATATCGGCTACGGCCTGCCTATGGGGCTGGCGATGATCGCAGGCGCGCTGGTCGGCTCCCAGCTGGCCATCCGCAAAGGCTCGACCTATGTAAAGCCGCTTTTCATCGTCGTCACGACCCTGCTGATCGGCAAGCAGCTTTGGGACTTGTTCTGAACGGCAAAGGGAGAGATCGCCTCCATGACACGGAGCGAGCTCTCCCTTTCAGGTTCGACAGACAGTTCGGGATTCCTTTCCCCTAGCTGCTGTCATGAATGATAGACCACACAGGTGGACAGATGATCCGTCTGAGTCGGCGGCCAAATATGCTTCATCTGATTGCTCATCCATTCCTTGCCCGGATCGCGGACGATATACGGACTTTCCACTGCGCGGAGGTCTTCCCAGACGCAATCCACGCCCAGTCCGCCCGCATCCCCGGCAAACATGCTGCAGCTGCGGCAGAAGTCTTCCTTCTGCTGGTCATCCAATTTCACGACTTTATTTCTCAGGCAGCAGTAGATACGGCCGCTCTCATCTTTCAAATTACGATGCTGAACAGGTTGCATACATACAAAACTCCTCTCTCTCTTGCGCCCATGAAGACGCACTAACAGATAATACCCCATATATATGCGGACGAACCTCGATATGTGAACTTTTTTTAGCGGAAAACGATTAATCGTGTTAATCAATCACCGGCCCCCTTTACAAATAAGAAAAGATAGGTTAGTATTCTCCTCATACCATTTACCTAACTATCGTTAGTTAGAAAGCAGAGAGGGGCTGGAGCCTATGACATCCGACCGCATTAAAGAAGCCGCGCTGCAGCTGTTCACCCGCAGCGGTTACGACGGGGTCCCTTTGTCCGAAATCGCCGGGGCTGTCGGAATCAAAACTCCGTCCATCTACGCACACTACAAAAGCAAGGATGAGCTGTTCATGGCCGTGCTGGAGGATTGCCTCGGCGAGCATAACCGGCGCATGGAGCAGCTGATCGGGAGCCTGGAAGGACGGTCTGTGGCGGATAAGCTACGCACCATCCTGGAGGATGCCCGGCACAGCTATCTGCTCGGCGATGAGCAGGTTACCTTCCTGAAGCGGGCGATGCTGTTCCCGCCCTCTTCGCTGGAGGATCGGCTGCGCGATCAATTCTCAGGTTATGAGCAGGCGCTTCATGCCGCGCTCGGCGCGATGTTCGAGGAAGGCATCCAGGCCGGCCAGCTCAGTCCGCAGCCGATCGATGAGCTGATCGCTTCCTTTTATTGCGTGATGGACGGCTTGTTCCTGCAGCAGTTCTACTACCGTCAAGACGATTCGAAAGCCCGCATGCAAGCGGTCTGGTCTATTTTCTGGAAAGGAATATGCAAGTGAGCGGCTTATCCGGCCGAACGGCATAACAGGTGAACCAACATGAATAAACAATGGATTCAAGTCATTATAGCGTCTTTTTTCGAGGTGGCATGGGTAAGCGGATTAAAGCATGCAGACAGTGCGCCGGAATGGGCCGGCACGGTCGTGGCGATCGCTGTCAGCTTCTACGTGATGATCAAGGCGTCCAGCGTGCTGCCCGTAGGCACCGTCTATGCGGTGTTTGTCGGACTGGGCACGGCCGGTACGGTGCTCTCCGAGGCGCTTTTCTTCGGGGAACCGCTTCGCATCGCCAAGCTTGTGCTGATCGCGATACTGCTAATCGGGGTTATCGGACTCAAGCTGGTAACCAAGGAACCGGGGGAAGCTCAAGATAAGGCGGAAGGAGTGCGGACGATATGAACTGGGTGCTGCTCGTATGCGCGGGATTTTGCGAAATTTCCGGCGTTGCCATGATGAACAAGCTGAATCAGGACCGCAAGCTATCCTCCTTGCTGCTGCTTGCAGCGAGCTTCGGCGCCAGCTTCCTGCTGCTGACGCTGGCGATGAAGACGCTGCCGATGGGCACCGCCTATGCCATCTGGACTGGGATAGGCGCTTCCGGCGGGGCTATTCTGGGGATGGTCCGTTATGGAGAGCCCCGCAGTCTGCTGCGCATTCTGTTTATTACGATGATTCTCGGCTCTGCAGTCGGGCTGAAGCTGGTCTCGTAGGCGGGGAAAGAAGCTGCGACGACGGCGCTCGGAAGGCGCCACCTGCGCGATGGCTGCCGACGGCAGCCAGACCCATTTATACGATTTTTCATATAACTTCGTCTTATATGTTGCCAACAAAACGTATTTATACGATTTTCCACACAAATCTCTCATTTTTGACCGCCGCGGGGAGCATTTGTACGGTTTTCCATATAAATCCGATACGTTGACCGCCACTCCGGCGCATTTTATACGATTTTTCGGCTTCCTGTCTGAAGGGGCCTCTTTTTTTAATGAAACCTGATGCGTCAAGCTGCGGCAAATAAGCTACAGCAGGAAGACCCGGCGGAAGCTCCATGCGACCGACCGGGTCTTCCTTCATTACATGAACGCTACTCCAAAAGATCCATACATTTAGGCGCTCTCGAAGCTGGATGCATGGTCCCGTGCGCATCCTCAGAAGCCCGCATTCTGCCCCGCACCTATGACAGCTCAAGCCCTGTGCCGCCGCCAGCATCAACCTTCGCGAACTGGGTGCGGAACAGCCGCGCATACAAACCGCCTGCCGCCAGCAGCTCCTCATGACGCCCGGACTCGGCCACCCGGCCGTCCTCCAGGACGATGATCCGGTCGGCTGCCAGTATCGTGGACAGCCGGTGGGCGATGACAAGCGTCGTCCGGCCCACCATCAGCTTGTCCAGCGCCGCCTGCACGAAGGCTTCGGATTCCGAATCGAGATGGGATGTCGCTTCGTCGAGGATAAGAATCCGCGGATTTTTCAAAATCGCGCGGGCGATGGCAAGCCGCTGCCTCTCGCCGCCGGACAGCCGGTGGCCCCTCTCACCGACGGTGGTGTCATAGCCCTCCGGCAGCGAGAGGATGACCTCGTGCACGTGGGCCTGCCTGCAGGCTTCCTCCATTTCCGCTTCGGAAGCGTCCGTGCGGGCGAACAGCAGGTTCCCGCGGATCGTATCATGGAACAGGAACGACTCCTGCGTAACGAAGGCGATCTGACGGCGCAAGCTGTCGACGGTCAGACGACGGATATCCGTCCCGTCGACCTTCACTTCGCCATCCGTCGGATCATAGAGCCGCGCCAGCAGCCCGATCAAGGTCGACTTGCCGGCCCCGCTCGGTCCGACGATGGCGACCACCTCACCCGGATGAGCCGTGAATGTCACATCGCGCAGCGCATACTGCCCCGGCTGGTAAGCATAAGCTACCCGGTTGTATTCGACCAGTCCGGTCGCCTGCCCCAGCTCCCGCGCATCCGCCCCGTCCGCTATTTCCGGAACCAGGTCCTCGTATTCGAATAAACGCTGGAATACGCCCAGCACCGTCCCCAGCTCTACGCGCAGATTGAGCAGTGTCCCTACCGGACCGTACAGCATGCCCAGGTAAGCGGCGAAGGCTACGATGCTGCCGATCGTCATCGTCCCGTTGATGACCTTCCAGCCGCCATATAAATAGATCAGCGCCGTTCCGAGCGGACCGAGCACCCCGACCACCATCCCGAACCAGCGGCCGACCAGATTCAGCCGCAGCTCCAGCTCCATCACCCGCTCGTTCAATTGCCCGAACTGCCGCTGCTGGGCGGGCTCCTGCTGGAAGATGCGGGTCAGCATCGCGCCCGATACCCCGAATATTTCCCCCAGCTTCGCCGACATCTCTCCGCGCACCCGCTGCGTCTCGATGCGCAGACGCTTGCGGATGGCCGATACGCGGCGAACCGGCAGCAGGAAAAGCGGCAGGATGACGGTCGCCACCAAGGCCAGCTGCCAATCGAGCGCAAATAAAATGCAGACGGAGGTCACGACAATGGCCGATTGTGTGATCGTGGAGACGATCAGCGTCGAGACGATCGATTGGACGGCTTGCACATCGCCTGTCAGCCGCTGGATGATCTCCCCCGACTTGGCATCCGTGAAAAATTTCATCGACTGGCGCTGCAGGTTCGCGAACAGCGACTGTCTCAGATCCCGCATGACGCCCTGCGCGACCTTCGTATTCTGGTAATTTTGCCACACGCCGATCAGCCCGCTCAGCAAAGGCAGGAGCACCATCAGCCCCACCATGAGCATCAGGTCATGGGTTCTGCCCTCCGGCAGCGCATGGTCGATAATTTCCTTCATCACGAGGGGCGGTATAAGTCCTAATACGCCCCCCAGCAGCGCCAAAGCGAGTATGGCGGTCAGCGCCCATTTGTATGGCCGGAACAAGCCGTATACACGCGACATTTGGACGTCTTTCCAGCCTGCCGGCTCCCGCGGCTGACGTCCGGGACCGCCCTCTCCCATGCCCGCTCCCCTCATTGCTCTCCCTCCCCGATCATGGCAGCAACCTCCCGCCATAATCCGGAGGCAGCACCTGGCGGATCGCCGACGCAATTTCCTTAGCCATGTTCATGACCACATACAGGGATGTGCTTTGCAGCAGCGCGTATTTCTGCCCCTGGTCGGCATTCACGATAGCCGCGATCGAATAGGTACCCACCGGAGGAAGCCGCCGGCCTACCGACTTGCCCGGCGCAAGCGGCCGGTTCGACACCTGGTAATAACCGATCGACGCCGGCTGCCCCAGACAAGCGTCGACAGCCAGCACGACGCGGTTTACCGGCAGCGATGCCAGTCTCGTGGGCAGATTGCTGGCATCGAGGGGATGCGCCAGCGTGCCGATCACATCGCGATAGCCGGCCTCCTCCAGCAGCGAGCCGACCAGCGGGCCGAGCGCATCGCCGGTCGAACGGTCTGTGCCGACACATACGAAGATCATGTCATTTACCGTCGTCCCCTGATCGCGGATCATCCTTATAAACTCGGGCAGCTCCTCGGCCCGTACTTTTTTCCGAACTAACGGCTGAGCCGTCTCTTCCTGCATGACGTTACCACCTGTCTTTCGCCGGTCCTGTCCGGGTCCGCCCCGCGGGCGGTTCCTCTCCGGCATCATTCTTGTATTTGTTAGCATACTGTACGCTGTTCGAACTCGGCAACTATTTGTTGCGGTACTCGCCCGCATGCTATAATTCAGGACAAACCCGGGGACAGTTGGAGGTGCGGCCATGAGCCTGCTCGGCTTTCTGTCGCTGTTCGCGCTCGGCTACTGGATCTTTATGCTGGTAGATACGCTGCGGGCCCAGCGTCTGATGTTTACACTCCCCCATGACGAGGGTAATACAGTTATACAAACAGCGGTGCGCCGTCAGGCGGCCGCTGCCGATAGAACGCAGGGGCTTGCCGGGAAGCAAGCTTTGTTCGATTATCCGCTTGTGTCCATCATCATCGCGGCCAAGGAGGAGGAGTCGACCATCGCGGACACGGTCAAGCATCTGCTCGGTCAGACTTATCCGCGCATCGAGATTATCGCCGTCAACGACCGTTCCCAGGATGGAACCGGACACAAGCTCGACGAGCTGCGCAGCTGGTCCGAGAAGCGGGAAGGCATTCGCGTACCGCTGCGGATCATCCATATCACCAGCCTGCCCGCCGGATGGATCGGCAAAAACCACGCGCTGTATCAAGGCTATACCCAGGCGCGGGGCAAATATTTGCTGTTCACGGACGCCGACGTCCGCTTCTCTCCCGAAGCTGTGTCCGATGCTGTCGCTTACCTGCAGCAGGAGCGCGCGGATCATCTGACGCTGGCGCCCCGGATGCGGACAAGCGGCTTCTGGCTGAAAGCATTCGTTCATTACTTCTTCTTCACGCTCAGCCTGTATGTCAGGCCCTGGCGCTCCAACGACGATCTCCAGCATCGTCACGGCATGGGCATCGGCGCTTTCAATCTGATGACCAGACGAGCCTATGAGGCGATCGGGACGCACCGCGAGTTCGCGATGAGACCCGACGACGATCTGGAGCTGGGACGCCGGGTCAAGCGGAGGCGGCTGCGTCAGCGGCTGGCCTCTGGCGCGGATCATATCGAGGTGGAGTGGTACAGAGATCTGAACGAAGCTGTGAAAGGACTGGAGAAAAATTTGTTCTCCGGCTTCGGCTATAAAGTAAGCATCGCGGCGCTTGGCATTCTGGGTCAGCTGCTGCTGTTCTTCCTGCCGCTGGTTGCTTGGGCCTGGGCGCCCGGCTGGGCAGCCTGGTGCTTCGGCGCATCCGCAGTCCTGATGCTGATCGTTTACCTGAAGCTCATCCGTTCGATCACAGGCGGGGGAGGCCGCGAGCTTATCGGCTTGCCGGTCACGATTTTGCTGCTTGTCTACGTAGTCGGCCGCTCGGTAGGACTTACGCTGCGGCAAGGCGGCATTTACTGGCGCGGCACCTTCTATTCGCTGAAGGAGCTGCGCTCCATGCGCGATGAATAATCCAACCCATCGGTTGTGGCGTCAAGCCAAAGAGAGGCTGCTGCTTCATCAAACTTTAACACGCCCCTCTTCCGGCTTGCGATACAATATAATTAAAGCCTACAGGTAAAGGAGAGAGCTGCAATGACTTTTTCGGAGAAAGCACTTAAGTACACGGTCATCAGTACGGCGCTGACATTTACGCTCCTTACACTCCACCAGCTGATCCAGTCGATGTGATGAGCGGTCTGCCGGACATGCCGCCGGCCGGTACTTGCTCTCTGTGAAGGCAACTCCTGTATGTGTGTATAGGCGAATAACGACGGCAAAAGGGTGCGTCTCCCATCGGGGACGCACCCTTTTGCTTTTGCTCTTGCTTTTGCCGTCCGGCCTTAGCGCATCTGTCTGGGCTGCTGCGTGTTGGAGGCCGTAACGTCCAGACTTTGCTGAGCTTGCGTCAGCTGATCCCGGACCTGGACAAGCTCCTGAGCGAGGTGCCCTTGGTCCCTGGCTTCCAGCTGGCTGTCCGCCTTCCCCAGCGCATGCTGAGCCGCTTCGAGTTCCGCAAGCGCGGCCGCGAGCTTATGAGGATTGGATTCCAGCTGGGCATGGCGCACGGCCATCTCGGCATCCTTGGCAACCTGGATCGCTTTCTCGGCGTTATCGATCACATGCCGCTGCGGCATCTGATGCTGCTTCACGTCGGTCATGGGGCATCTTCCTCTCGGGGGGATTCTAGGGGTTCCCGTCCTTAAGATGCACGGATGGCCGCCGTTTCATTCCTAGTCCATCACATGCAGCATATCCTGAATGCGGTCTGCGGAAGCTTCCCGGTACTGCGAAGGGGTCAGCCCGACCAGCCGGACGAACACTTTGCCGAAGTAGCTGGTGCTGCTGAAGCCGCAGCTTCGAGCGATCTCGGTGACGGACAGCCCGCTCTGCCTGAGCAGCCTCGCCGCCTGCTCGATGCGCCGGTTCCGCACATAATCCATCGGGGTGCAGCCGAAGTAGCGGGGGAATGTTTTGCACAGATGATGCTTCGTGATGCCGACAATCAGGGCCACATCCTCAAGCGAGATATCCTCGTGAAGATGGTCCCGGATGTATGCGGCCGCCCGTTCGTAGGCATCCGGAACCCCTGCTTCTTTCAAAGGCAGGCTGCCGCCCGAGCAGGCTTTCTGAAGCAGCAGAAGCCACTCGTACAACCGCAGCGACATGTCGAACTTGTCCCCGATTCTCTTGGCCGATACGTCCCCGTACAGTCTCCACAGCCCTTCAAGCACAGGAGCGCCGGGCTCCAGCTGTACGATCGGCCCCATGCTCCGGATGCATTCGGCTCCGATCTCTTCCGCCAGCATCCCTTCAACGCGAAGCCAGACGAACTCCCAGGGGACATTCCCCGGCTGCTGCTCGTAATAATATTCATGATCGCTCGGCACCGTGACCAGAAACGCCTGACCCCTCACGAGCCTGTGTACGTCTTCGCCAAGCCGCAGGCGTCCCTCCCCGGACAACGTGTACTGAAAGATAAGTCCGCCGTGCTTCCGGCTAAGTCCCTGCCAGCGGTACTCCGGCCGCTCCGCGGTGCCGTGACCGATCGACACTATCCTGTAAAGCTTGTGACCCTGTCCGTCCGGGTAACGAAAGCCGAATGTATGCTGCACAATATTTTACCACTCCATCTCAATTCATTACCGTTGATTAAAACTAGAAAAGCGATTTAATATATAAATTACTTCATCAATATTATACCAATTATTAAGGGAGGGACAAGGGATGCGTATGCTTGGGGAATGGAAGGATTGCTACGCGGGGATCAAGGGCGTCAACCTGCATGTCGGCAATGCACGGCTGGAGAGGGTGTGGGATTTGTCGTCCGGAACGCCGATCACCGTCTCGATCCTCGATAAGCGGACAGGCGAGGAATGGATCGAGCCCTCAAGCCGTTTGCCGATGTTCCGATTGGCCTGCCTGGGCGACACAGGCGGCGCCGAATGGATCAAGGCGGCCTGCATGAAGGGGGACGACGCCGGGCTGTCGGCCCCTTATCTGAGCGTAGCCGTCGATTTTCACTACAGCTCCGCCCAGAGAACGGTTCGCTGCCTGACCCGATTGTATCCGGACTCCGCCTTCATGAGGCATGAGCTGCTCGTGCTGGCTTCTTCGTCCGTGCCTATATCCGAGACAGCGGACGGACCTCAGGTTATTTGGCCGCCGGCCTCAAACGAGACTGTCGCTTCGCGCGTTCCGGTCCCGGGATCGCCGGACTACCGGCTCGACGACAACAACAAGCAGCGTGCAGCCGCTCCGCCCGATTATGTGGACGCGATGGAGCTGGCCGAGCTGCACTGCCGCTGGGAAACGGTCAGCTTCCGGGATGTGACCGATACGAATAATAATCTGGTCAGCACGGATAAGGGGCTGCTGTACCCCAACGAGCGAAGAAGCTTGCGGGGCAATATCGCTCTGCTCAGCAGAACCGTCCGGCCCGGCGGACTGATTGCCTTGAAGGAAGGGCCTACTCCGCTCGCCCACCTTCAGGATATGGGCGAGGATTACCGCTTCAGCGGGCGCCGCTTGTTTACATCCGGTTCGGGTCTAAGCGCCGACGATCTGCAGCCGGAGGAATGGATGCATGCTTACGGCAGCGCTATCGCGGTCTTTGGCGGAAGCCGTTATGGGGCTTATGCCGCGCTGCACGACTACCATCGAGCCATTTACCGGTATCAGCCGGATCGGGATTATTACATCATGAGCAATACGTGGGGCGACCGGTCAAGAGACGGACGGGTGACCGAGACGTTTCTGGAGCAGGAGCTTCTTGCCGCGGCACGGCTCGGGATCGATATTTACCAGATTGACGACGGCTGGCAGAAAGGAGCCACGGCCAATTCGGTCGTTGCCGGAGGACGATGGAGCGATTATTACGAGGAAGGCAGCGACTTCTGGTCCGTGCATCCGGACCGTTTCCCGCGCGGGCTGAAGCCCGTGTCGGAGCTTGCGGACAGCCTTGGCGTCCGGCTCGGCTTGTGGTTTTCGCCCGATTCCTCGCAGGACTTTGCCCATTGGGAGAAGGATGCGGCCGTGATCCTTGATTTGCACCGCAAGTACGGCATTTGTTATTTCAAGCTGGATGGGGTCAATCTGGCATCCAAACGGGGCGAAACGCGATTCGTCCGCATGATGCGAACAGTCGTCGAAGCGACGGGGGGGCGAGTGACCTTTAATCTGGACGCCACTTCCCAGGTCCGGCTAGGGTATTTCGGCAGGAATCAGTTCGGCACGTTGTTTCTCGAGAACCGGTATACCGACTGGGGCAACTATTATCCGCACTGGACGCTGCGGAATTTGTGGAGTCTGGCGCCCTATGTGCCCGCCCAAAAGCTGCAGCTGGAGTTTCTGAACGTGTACAGAAACGCCGAGCTGTATCAAGGCGATCCGCTGGCCCCTGGCGCATCCGGCCTGCTGTACGCCTTCGCCGCTGCGCTGTTTGCGAATCCGCTGGCCTGGATGGAGCTGACCGGCCTGCCGTCCGCTCCCTTCGAGCAGCTGCGCCTGGCCATACAGGATGTGAAGCCGTATCACTCCGATCTGTTGTCCGGTCATATTGTGCCGATCGGCGAAGAGCCTACGGGCACAGGCTGGACCGGCATGCAGAGTATCGTAAGCGACCGGTCGGGATATCTGCTTATTATCCGGGAACGCCATCCATCCGAGACTTGCAGCTATGAGCTGTTTGTCCCCGGTCTCGCCAGCGGCCCTGACGCCGGCGGCTCGAGCCAGCCCTACGGGGAGCTGCTATGCACTCCGCTCCTGCAGATGGATGAGCGGGACCGGCTCGTACGGCCGAGGCCGGAAGGAGCGGCCTTCGCCCCGCTGCAGCTGCGTCCCGATGAACGGGGAGCCTATACGTTTACGCGCCCCGCTCCCTTTACATTCGCCTTGTATCATTATGCCTTCTACTCATAAAGCTTCAAGGTCGCTTGCCCGGCCAGACGCGAACAGGGAGCCGTTTATCGACAACGGCTCCCTGCTCATGGCCTTCTTTAGCTCCGCTCATACTGCACGAAGTCGTAATCGTACGGGTTCTTCTCGTCGCGCACGCCCGGCACCCGGGACACTTCCCGCCATTCGCCCGGCTCCAGCTCCGGAAAATACGTATCGGCCGGGAACACATGCCGGATTTCGGTGATATACAGCCGGTCGGTATAAGGAAGCAGCAGTCTGAATACTTCGGCGCCGCCGATCACAAACAGCTCCTCGTCCGCCTTCTCCCCGCCCCGCCCGTACGTTTCGGCCGCCTCGGCGACCGAGCGCACCACGCGGCAGCCTTCCGCCTGAAATTGCTCATCCCGTGTCAGCACGACATTCGTACGTCCCGGAAGCGGCTTGCCGATGGAATCATACGTTTTGCGCCCCATCAGAATGGTTGCTCCCATCGTCGTCCGCTTGAAAAATTGCAAATCCGCAGGCAGACGCCAAGGCAGCTTATTTTCGTAGCCGATGCCCCGATTTTCGTCCATCGCCAAAATATAAGAAATCGTCATGATGTGATGTACCTCCCTAGACTGCGATCGGCGCCTTGATGCCGGGATGAGACTGATAGCCTGTGAATTCGAAATCCTCGTACCGGTAATCGAAGATCGAATCGGGCTTGCGCTTAATTGTCAGCGTCGGCAGTGGGTAAGGCTCGCGCGTCATCTGAAGCTTCACCTGTTCCAGATGGTTCAAGTAAATGTGCACATCGCCGCCGGTCCAGATCAAGTCGCCCACTTCCAGCCCCGCCTGCTGGGCAACCATATGAGTCAGCAGCGCGTACGAAGCCAGGTTGAAAGGAAGGCCCAGGAACGTATCGACCGAACGCATCTGGAACATGCACGATAACCGCCCGTCGGCCACATAAAATTGGAAGGCATAGTGACACGGCGGCAGCGCCATTCCGTCCACCTCAGCCGGATTCCACGCGCTGACCAGATGCCGCCGCGAATCGGGACTCGTTTTAATCTGACGGATCACCTGATCGATCTGGTCGACGACTTGTCCGTTCGGGCCCAGCCAGGTACGCCACTGAGCGCCGTAGACGCGTCCGAGATTGCCGTCCTCGTCGGCCCACTCATTCCAGATTTTTACACCATTTTCCTGAAGATAGCTCACGTTCGTGCTGCCGCTCAGAAACCAAAGCAGCTCATGAACAATGGATTTGATATGCAGCTTTTTGGTCGTCAGCAGGGGGAATCCTTCCGCCAGATTGACTCTCATCTGCCTCCCAAACACAGAAACCGTGCCCGTGCCCGTCCGGTCTTCCTTGCGAACGCCATTCTCCAGTACATCGTGAAGCAGATCCAAATATGCTTTCATTTCATTGTTCACCTCTTGAGTTCCTTTATTCGCCGGAGCGATGAATGAATATGTATCATTATATAATGAGTTCCGGTTTTTAACTACCTGAATGATTAACCCCCTTACGGAAGTCCTTGGGGATGCCTTATACTTATGAAATCCGGCCTGATTTCCATATCGATGCAGGGAGGTGTAGCCAGCTTGCGAAAAATATTCATCATTGGCATTGTAGCCAGCGGAAAGACAACCCTTGCCAAGCGGCTGTCGGAAGCCTTACATATTCCGTGGTACGAGCTGGATGCTATCGTTCATCATCAAACGGCGACCGGGAGGCGCAAACGAACCGCAGACGAGCAAGTCGAGGTGATTCAGCATATTGATAAAAACGGAGAATGGATATTCGAGGGGACAGACCGGGCGTCCTATCGTTGCTTATTCGACATGGCCGACACCATCATCTTTCTGGATACGCCGCTGTGGAAAAGGAAAATACGAATTTTCACCCGGTTCATCAAGCAAAATCTTGGTCTCGAAAAATGTGGCTATCAGCCTGACAGGGAGATGCTCCGCTTGATGTATCAATGGACGCGAGAGTTTGAAGAAAATCGAGCGGATTTCGAATCACGGCTGCACCTATACGAGGAAAAAATGATCAGGCTATATGATAGCAAGGATATGAGTTTTGCAGCGCAGCTGCGTTATCCCGCTAAACAATCTGACTGATCGTTGATTGGGAATAGACCAGTCTACTTCGTATCTCCTTCCGCCTCCGCCTTCACTTGCTTCCTTCTTCCTCCCAGCCGCCGGATCAGCAGCCAGCAAGCGGCGATCAGCACGCCAGCGGCCAGCAGCGTTGTAGCGAGCACCTGGTCCACCATATGCTCGGCCGCGCGGCCGTACATATAGAACAACAGACCAACGATATAAAACTTGACCGCACGCCCGATTGCGGCGTACCCGAGCAGCTTCCATAACGGATAGTTCATACAGCCGGACATAATGGTGAACAGCTTGAACGGAATCGGCGTGAACGACCCGAAGAGGATAGCAGCTTCTCCATGGCGGCGAAACATCGCCGTGGCGGAGTCCAGCCATTTCTTGCTCATCCATCTGCTAAGCAAGGAGATTGCCCGATACCCTTCCAATAGCGTAGCCCACAGGCGTTCCCGCCAGACATCCGGCATAGCCGGCAGTAGCCAGCCATAGAGCATTCTCCGGCTGCATCGCGCTCAAAGACAGCTGAAGGAAAAAAGCCGGCACAGGAAAAATAATCGCATCGATCATGGCGTGAATGAACAATCCCGCCGCCCCGAAGCTCCGTAAAAACTCAATTACAGTTTCCATTTCTTCGCATTTCCTCCTCATTTCCGCATACAATCGGCCTTATACCAGATTAGCAGATGTGGAAAGACGGAGTAACGACCGCAGGTTTAGTTTCTGGCTGGACCTAGGTCCGGGCATGGATGACGGCGGCAGAGCCTTGCCGCTGGCTTGCGGTGTTGGGCTTGCCGGGTCCTCGAACTGGAGCGTCATTTTTGCCGTGTTTTTCGGCAATTTTATCTTAAAAGCCGAAAATACTCCTTCCTCTCTAGCTCTCTAGGGAGGAGATGAATCGGCGGTTTTGTGATTTTGGGGAACGTATGTGCAGAGCGGATACATGCTTCCTCGCACGGCGGACAGCCCGCTCCCGGGCAAGCCGCTCGATTACGCGCAGTCGCTTCATTGTCCGCTCCTTATTTTAGCGGCCCATACGCTGCGCAACGCCCGGGGGAAGCAGCAGCTCTGGAGCCGCTCCCGTCCCGTCATAGCGAACCTCCACGATCCCGCTCGGTACGGAGATGCTTAGCGCGAACGGCTGCATATCCGCAGGCAGCCGCGGCTCAAAGAAAACGTCCTTCCAGCCGGGCTCCGCCGGCTTCAACCCGATAATATCTTCGATCAGCACAGGGATGGGCGCGCTGCCCCAAGCATGACACAGGCTTGTATTCCACTTCTGCTCCTTGCCCCACGCCTCAAAGCAGCTCGTTGCCCCCTCCCGCAGCATTTGGCTCCAGGAACGCTCGTCCTCTCCGGTTATCAGCTCGTATGCTAGTGCGTGTTCGCCTGCATGGGCCAATGCCTTCAGTACAAAATAGGCCATGTATACGCCGCAGCTGAACCGTTTGCGGCGGATCTCGGCGACCAGCGCGGGCACGGCTTCCGCCGGAGCCAGATCGAACAGCAGCGGGAATACGCAGGCATGCAGAGAGCTGTGGCCGCTATGCTCGCTATCGGCGAACAAGCGGGTGTCCGGCCGATAGAAGGCGGCGGCGAACGCCGATCGCAGCGCCGGGAGCTCGTCTTCATAAGGAATGCCCAGCACGTCCTTGATCTGCTGCCCCGTCTTCACGCAGCCGTAGAACAAGGCGTTGATCACCTGATGACAGCCGTTTCCGACCGGCCGCGTCAGCGGGAAGTCATAGCCGTCCCGCAGGTTCTCGGGCCAGTCCACCAGATTCCATTTCTCCTTCACATTCTCCAGCAAGCAGTCAGAACGGGAAAATTGGCGAAAATAAGCAACGATGCCGTCGGCATAGGGCAGCATCTCCCGCAGAAACGCCAGATCGCCCGTATGCCGGTAATACGTTAGCAGCTGCATCGGCCACTGGCAGGAAAAATCCGCGATCTCCTGCATGAAATTACCCGGCGCAACCGCCATCATCCCCGGACAAACCGCTGTGCTGAGCGCAAAGTCGCGAAGAGCCTTCTTCACCATTCGCGGGTCGCCGCTTACATACAAGTGAGAATGGCCGATGACCGTATTGTCGCCGAGATACTGCCCCTTCTCTCTGCTTGGGCAATCCACATAGGACTCCTGAGCGCAGTTTCGGACAGCCCGGGCGCAAATATCCCAGATGCCGTCAAGCAAACCGTCATCCGAGCGGAAGCGGCCGGCTGTCCCGTCTATCAGCGGATAATGGCGTACGACCGCGGCAAAATGCCTTTCATCCAGCGCCCGGGGCGGCCCGATCACTTCCACGTAACGGAATGCCTTGTATTCAAACAGCTCCAGCACATCCTCCTCGCCGGACAGCGTCCACCGCTCGCGATAGCTGCAGTTGCAGCGCATATCATAGCGGACAAGAATCTCCATCCCCTGCTCTTCGGCCGCGCCCTTCCCGCTTTCATCCTGCCGGTCCCCGGCCGGCCACGCTCCGTTCAGTTCCTCGCCGCAAAAAATTTCGATCACATCGCCGGCTTCGCCCTGAGCCTTCATCGTGAATTGCCCGGTGATCTCCTCGCCGAAGTCGATCGCATAATGGCCCGGCCCGATCAGCCGCACGGCAGCCGGGTCCTTCCGATATACCTCGACGGGCGGCGTAGGCTGTACCTTTAACACGTACCCCGCTTCCGCCGGATTCTGCTCGGCGGCCGCTTGCCAGCCCGTATCGTCGAACCCGGGGCTGCGCCAGCCGCGATAAGCAAGACGGCTGTCCGCATGCTCCAGATATTGAGTGTCGTAGCCGGTTGCAGGCGCTTCCCAGCTCCCGTATTCCAGCGTACGCACGCAGCTCCAGCCCGCATCTGTTGCCGCCAGCAGAATCGCATCCCGCGCGGTCCCCGCTTCCGCCGCCCACAGCTCCGCGATCAGCCCCTGGCGCAGATCTCCGCTGTTATAGGCCCGGTTCACCAAGCCCTGGTAGTACACATGGACGGCAATCACATTGGTACCGGCCCGGACGTACGTACGAATATCAAGCCGGTTGTAGTAATAATGAAACGGATATCCCTGCGCGGGTCCCTGGGCGACAAAGGTGCCATTGATATGCAGCTTGTAGTAATCGTCGGCGCTTATATCCAGCCATACCTCTCCCTGGAGGTTCGCAGCGGACAAATCCACGCTTCGGCGAAACAGCGCATGATGATTTCTGAGCTTCGGAGGATGCAAACTATCCGGCTTAACGGCCATTTCCTTGTGCAGCATCGCCAGCGGGACCGTGCATTCAAAATCGGGATGCCGGATCCAGCTCGCCTGCCAATTTTTTTCCATAAATTCGCTCTCCTCCTATTGCCGCTCTATCGGGCTTGACTTGGAGCGGGCGTCAAACAGACATTGACCTGCACCTACACCCATGCTAAAGCACGGGGCTGCTGTCCACAAGCCACATTTTTCTCAGGCCCACATCTTTTGCAGCCGCGGCGCGGGCACGCATCCGCAGGCCGCGGATTGCAAAAATTGTGCGGTGCGCGAGAAGCGGGAATTTTACAGGCAAACCGCCCAGTCTGAATTTAACGGATTGCTATCCGCGCGCAGGCGGCATATAATGAGAGCAATTTGACGTACGGGAGTGGAGACAAGATGTACAAGATGCTCGCTATTGATATTGACGACACATTGATCAACGATGAGAAGCAGGTGACCGAGGGAACCCGGCTGGCCCTGGAGGCCGCGCTGGAGCGGGATGTCGTCGTGACGCTCGCCACGGGGCGCATGTATGCTTCGGCGCGCAACCTGGCCGCACAGCTCGGCTTGAATGTGCCGCTGATCACCTACCAGGGCTCGCTGGTGAAAAACTCGCTTGACGGAACAGTGCTGTACGAGCGTTATGTCCCTTTAACCGCGGCGCGCGCTATATTTGCCTACTGCGCAACCCATAAGCTGCATCTGCAAACCTACATCGACGATCAACTGTACGTGCAGGAAAGCAATGAGAAAGCTGAGGCTTACGCCGCCCTCTCGGGTATCCCTTATCTCGTCAGGCCCGACTTCGCAACACTTGCCGAAACGCCTTCGCTCAAGCTGCTGCTGATCGACGACCCGGACAAGCTGGACCGGGTGGCCGCGGAGCTGCGGGGCATGCTTGGCACCGAGGTCCATATCACGAAGTCGAAGCCCCACTTCCTGGAGATCATGCATGTGGAGGGCACGAAGGGTCATGCTTTGGCCCATCTGGCTCAGCATTTCGGCTTCAAGCTGGATCAGGTGATCGCCGTCGGCGACAGCTGGAACGATCACGAGCTGCTGGAGACGGCCGGGCTTGGAGTCGCGATGGCCAATGCCGTCGATTCGCTGAAGGCCATCGCCGACTATGTCACGCTGAGCAATAACGAAGACGGCGTCAAGCATGTGGTAGACAAGTTTATTTTACAGACGATCTAAACGAATCTCCATGCCTCCTCTTGCTCCCGCCGAGTTTCAGGCCGTCCGCTTCCGGTTAAAAACCTGTACAACCCTACAGGATGGAGGCGATGGGATGCCAAAATCGAAATATGCCGTATCTGTGGCAAACCGCACGATTATCGAGCTGGAGCAGTACCCGAATTCCGGTCCGCCCGCTTCGGTAACGGAGCTGGTCGTCGAAGCAACGCCCGAGGAAATTGCCGAGTTGGGCGAGCTGATCCGGGAGCAGGAGCATCGTGAGGAGAAGACTTTCGCCCGCGGTCCCGTGCCTTACAAATCCGCGGATCATGATGAAGCAACTAACCGGTATAACGATCATATAGGCCGGGTTTATACGGAAATTTATGAGCTGGGCACTCCCGAAACGCGCAAGCATATCGAGGAGATGGGCATTCTGGAAAAGCTCCGGCATCCCGACTACAGGCAGCCTGGTTACGGACCGGGCAATGCGATCGAAGCCATAAACGCAGGAAAAAAGAGGTGAGCCGCGGGCAAGCCTCTTCTTTTTTTTGTTCAGCTTTTTCCGCGGCTTACATATAGTTGGTTAGGGTGTCTTGGCATAAGCCTATGCGCAATACCAACCATCTTGCCCTGAAGAGGAGAGGTTATATGGCGAATTTTGATCCGAATGATGTCCCTGCACAGCGTGGGCTAATCCCCGGGCTGCCGGGCGGCTCAGGGACCTTCCCGGGGCCGGGCGTATTGCCGGGCGGGCCGGGCGGCGGACCCGGATGGCCGGGCGGACCGGGCGGGCCGGGCGGCGGACCCGGGTGGCCGGGCGGCGGGCCGGGGTGGCCAGGCGGGCCAGGTGGGCCAGGCGGCGGACCCGGATGGCCGGGCGGACCGGGCGGGCCAGGCGGCGGACCCGGATGGCCGGGCGGACCGGGCGGGCCAGGCGGCGGACCCGGATGGCCGGGTGGACCGGGCGGGCCAGGCGGGCCGAGCGGCGCTCCGCAATCAGGTCCCCCATCCTTTATCCCGAAAAAAAATCCTCAGCTGTTCGCCGTTGATCCGGGCAGTATCCGAAGATGTCTGTTCCGCTTCGTCTATATATGGCAGCAGAACGGGGATCAGTATTGGATTTACTTGACCTTTGTCGGCCCCAACTCGATATCGGGCTTCCGCTGGTTCGGGGTCGGTCCTTTCGGCTATTGGATTTTCTTCGGGCTTGATCTGCGGAGGATCGATTCCTTCTTCTGCTCTTAAGCCGCATACCTCCAGAGTTTCAGTCTCAGGGAGCAGGCGCGTCTTGCAAGTCCCGGTTCCGGGGAAGGCAGCCGCCAGCATGTCTTTCTAAGGAAAATGACCCGGCCCGGGACAGCAGACCATATCCTTTTATCCTTCCGCTCATAGTATACATAGACACATGCATATGGATGAGGGGGACAACGATGCGATATTTGGATATGCTGACGCGCCTGGGGATCGGCAGCGCCCATCCGGGCGGCTTCGCGGCAACCTTGACCCAATTCGAGCGCTACCCGCTGCCTGCAGGCGGACGGATACTGGAAGTAGGCTGCGGTACGGGAAGAACGGCCTGCTATCTGGCCCGCCTGGGGTATCGGGTCACGGGACTTGATCTGCGCAGCGAGATGCTGGGCAAAGCGGCCAAGCGATCGGCCGCGGAGCAGTTGGACATCGAGTGGGTGGAGGGCAGCATTACCGCACTTCCTTTCGCAGCGGATTCCTTCGATGTCATACTCGCCGAATCGGTCACCAACTTCGCTCCCATACCGGATGCGCTGGGGGAATATTACCGGGTGCTGCGCGCCGGGGGAAAGCTGTATGACCGCGAAGTCATTGCGCTGCCGCATATGCCGGAGCCATCCCGCCAGGACTTAAGCGAATTTTTCGGCTTCGACCGCCTGTATACGGAAGATGGCTGGCTGGAGGCTCTCGCGGCAACCAGATTTGCCCGCTACGAGATTCTCGAGCGGTCCTTGTTCGATGAGCATCTGGGCGAAGATCAGATCAAGCATCCCGATCTACAGCAAATTACAGACGGCTCCGCCTTCCTGGACCCTGCGTTATGGGAAATTTCGCTGCGTCACGATGAATTGATTCAACAGCATCAAACCGAGCTTGGTTATGCGCTGATTTGTGCGGTCAAGGGTTGACCGCATAACTTTATCGTGAAGGCAAAAGCTTGTCGGGGCGAAGGAGGCATGGTGATGAGATTAGCCGGGGAAGAAGCGGCAAAGCGGTTCGTTCAGACCCATTTTCCTCTTTGCGATGGAGCGCTGCTGGCCGGCAGCGTCGCCCAAGGCGGAGCAACGGAGGCATCGGATCTGGACCTGGTTATCTTCGACGAATCGCAGGATGGTCCGTTCCGCCGGACCTACCGCGACTTCGGCTGGATCATTGAGGTATTCGTGCTAACGCGCGAATCGTACCGGTACTTCTTCGACGTTGCGATCGAAAGCGCCATCCCTTCGCTGCTGCGGATGTGCGCTTGCGGCGTGCCGCTGCACGGGCAAGCCGCCATCAGCGACATCTTGGAGGAAGCCCGGAGCGCCCTTGCCGCAGGTCCGCCTCCTTGGGACATCCGGGAGCTCGATAAAGCCCGCTATGAGCTGAGCGAGCTGGCTGCCGATCTGACCGGTGCGGAGGATCGCGCAGAGTGCATGTTTATTGCCGCCGACTTGGGCCGTCAGCTCGCCGTGTTCGCTCTGCGGACCCGGTGCTGCTGGCTTGGCGAAGGCAAATGGCTGGTACGCAGCCTCCGCGACTGCGATGCCGGCGCAAGCGGCAAACTTGTTGCGGCGCTTGAGGCCTTTTACCGGAATTATCATAAATCGCAGCTGCTGACGCTTGCCGAAGAATGGCTCGCGCCTTATGGCGGCCCGCTGACGGAAGGTTATGCCGAAGGACAAGAGGCGGAAGAAGATTTCTTCGGACGAGGTTAAGCATAAGGGCTAAGCAGGGCGTAAGACCGATCCGGCCATTTAACCAAACTGTGTTTCAGAATTTTATCCACAATTCACACACAGATAATCGAACATTACACACATGTTATTCACATTTTCAACAGCTTTATCCACAATTCCGCTCACTAATCCTCCAATTCTGGTTTTCATCCCGCGATTATCAAATTTTATCCAGGTTATCCACTGAATTTGTAGAAATTTATCCACAATTCACACAATTCTGATTATATGTCCGCATCCCTCCGTCTATTCATCCACAGCGCTTTCCGTCCTTCTGAGTCTGCGTCCATACGCCAAACAAGCTGCACCGCCCCGCTTCCGCGAGCCCGATGCAGCTTGTTTACTTGTATGTCAGAGTCCGCCGGACCGTTACAAGGAAATAACTTTCCCTGTATCCTGCGATTCAAATGCAGCCAATATAACGTGCAGGGAGCGTTTGCCTTCCTCCCCGGAAATACGCGGAGGCGTGCCTGTCAGGATGCCTTCGACGAATTCGCGGATGACGCCGCTCGTCAGCTGCTTCTCATTGGTCGAGATGCCGCCGACATTATACTTCTCCACCGTGCCGTCGCGCAGCTCTACGATCACTTGATCCTGCGGATCGGTGCCGATCTTCATAACGCCGTTCTCGCACCAGAGCACCGTGCTGTTGTCCTCGCCCTTATAATACGTCCAGCTCGCAACCAGCGTGCCGATCGCGCCGCTTTTCATCCGCAAAATGCAAGTGGCGTTGTCGTCCACATCCGTGCCTTCCTTGTGGCGGGTCTCAACGAAGGCCGCTACGTCGGCAACCTCATCGGCCAGCAGCCAGCGGATCAGGTCGGACTTATGCACGCCCAGGTCGCCCATCGCGCCCATGACCGCTTCCGGCTTCCGGAAAAACCAGCTCTCCCGTCCGTCCACGCTCCAGCCTTCGGGACCCGGATGACCGAAGGACGTGCGGAAGGTCAACACCTTGCCAAGCCGTCCGCTCTCGAGGATTTCCTTCGCCTTCACATGAGGAGGCATCAAACGCTGGTTATGCCCGACCATCAGATGAACGCCTGCCGCTTCGGCCGCCTGAATCATCGCATCCGCTTCAGCCGTCGTAGCCGCCATCGGTTTTTCGACCAGCACATGCGCGCCGGCTTGGGCAGCCGCGATCGTAACCTCAGCGTGAATCGCATTCGGCGTACACACGCTGACCGCATCCGGCTTGACTTCAGCCAGCAATGTGCGGTAGTCCGTATACACCTTGCCGCCGTACTGGTCGGCAAATTTTTGCGCGCGCTCTTCGTTCAGATCGCAGAATGCGACGAGCTCTACCTGCGGCAGCAGGGAATATTCAAAGATATGACGAACTCTGGCAATGGAGCCGCAGCCGATAACGGCCACCTTCAGCTTAGTCATGAATCGTATCTCTCCTCATCCTTAAATAGTCGCAGCTCTAGACGCGCTGCAGATAATGCTCTTTCAGCCAATTCAGGCTGTTCGCGATGCTTTCCAGAGGCGGGTTCTGGCAGTTGTCCTGCTCGACGATCAGCCACTGTACCCCGGCTTCGGATGCCGCGGCTATCACTTCGTCCAAGGCTACGATGCCTTGCCCCAGCTCCAGCGTTACGGTGTTGTTATCCTCCACCTTGTAGTCCTTCGCATGAACAAGCGGCAGTCTTCCGGCGTACTTGCGGATATAGGCGACCGGGTCCTGGCCTCCGCGATGCACCCAGCATGCGTCCATCTCGACCAGCAGCTCAGGCTGCGATTCGAAGATCGCGTCGAAAATAAACGCCTCGCCGACCTTGCCCTCGAATTCAAAGGCATGGTTATGATATCCGAAGCCAAGCCCCTGCTTGCGGACTTCTTCTCCGAAGCTTTGCAGCTCGGCGATGATCGCCTTCCAGCCTTCCTCATCCTCGGCCTTCGCCCATGGCACGATAATCGTCTCGCCGCCGATCGTTTTCATATAATCGATCTCGCCCTGCAGATCGCTGCGCAGACGCTCCAGACTGACATGACTGCCGGGAACCTTCAGATTCAGCTCCTGCAAGAGCGCTTTCATATCCTCTGCAGACAGCCCGCCATATCCGGCGAATTCGACTCCTTCGTAACCAAGTTCCGCCACCTTGCGAAGCGTCCCTTCGAAATCCGCCGCCGTTTCATTGCGCAAGGTATACAGCTGAACGCCAATCCCCATCTTTCTCATGAAATCCACTCTCCCTTGTCTTATTCCATGTGATGCGCCATTTCTCCTTCTACTATACAAACAATCGAATTTATTGCATATAAACGATATAATGAAAACATCAACAATTTGGCTGCGAATTGCTCAAAAGGAGAATTGTCATGTCCGCTACGCTGCTTACCTGCGGGTACTCGTTTCATTCCGAACGCTTCACCATGCATCATAAAAACGGATCTCCCCATTATCTGTTCCGCCTGCAGACAGAGGGCGTCTGCCAGGTATGCATCAACGGCCGCTGGGCACATATCGAAGCCGGCCATCTGATCCTGATCAAGCCCGGCGATACGTATACGCTGCTTGTGGAGGAACAGCCGCTCCCGGACGGTCAGCTCGTTCCCGTCGCTAGCGGCGACTATTATTTGTACGGCGAAGGCGAGTGGCTCGAGAGCTGGTGGCGGCGCAGCGAAAGAGCTTCGGTCAGCCGGATCGTTCTGGATGAGAAGCTGGTGTCGCTCTGGCAGCAGCTGCTGCTCGAAAATATGCGTACGGCAGGCGGCGAAACGGCGGAGCTAACCGACTATTTGCTGAGGGCATTATGCCTCTACCTGGACCGCGCGGTCACCGAAACGGCGCCCAAGCAGGGCAAGCCGTTCGCAGCTGTCCGCATGAAAAGATTCATTGAAGAGCATGCTACTCGCAGCTTCAAGGTGGAGGAGGCGGCCGAGCAGGCCGGACTGAGCGTATCGCGGGCTGTTCATTTGTTCAAGGAATGCTTCGGCAAAACGATGATGGAATACGCGCTGGAGCTGAGATTGGCCGCCGCCGTGGAGCGGATGACGTATACGTCGATGACGCTGGATCAGATCGCGCAGACCTGCGGCTTTGGAGGCTACTCTTATTTTCACAGAGTTTTCAGGGAAACTTATGGCGTGGCGCCGGGGCGTTATCGCGGATTACAAAAAAAATCCCTCTAGTAGAGGGATAAAGCCAATGAGTCTTTTTCGTTAAGGGAGTGCAGAATGGCCTCGCAGCCGATCACTTCAATGCTGATGAGGGACTTCAAACATTTCTGCAGCGTATGTCT
Organism: Paenibacillus sp. cl123; assembly: GCF_900101595.1. Lineage (GTDB taxonomy): Bacteria > Bacillota > Bacilli > Paenibacillales > NBRC-103111 > Paenibacillus_G. The sequence goes on along the minus strand of NZ_FMYY01000026.1, from coordinate 5,364 downwards.
TCCGGTTGCCACCTTTTTGTCGAGCGCTGCCTTGAGCAGCTTCAGTGTCTTCTTATTCAAGCTGTCGGCGAAAACCGGGACTTCTTTGTTCTGAAACGTAACAAAAACTTTCATCCCTGACACCGTCCTATTCTATCTTTTGTATCGTAACCTACTATACTATTAGCATAATCTACTTTTATTAAAATAAGCTTAAAATAATATTACAAAATGGCGACAACTTTGGCAACCAAACGCTGGAAAAAAGTTTGCATTCCCTTCGTTTCCTTCGTATACTTTTGAATAGTAGCATTTGCAACTAATTTAAGTGAGGAACGAGGGACGCGCATGGCCGAGCACAAGTATACGATTCCACGGCTGATTTCGCTGCTGTACCGGTCAGGACATATGTACATCGCCGGACGGCTGAAGGAACGCGAGATCGGCAGAGGCCAATATATTTTCCTCAATGCGCTCTATAAGGGCGACGGCCTGAGCCAGGAGGAGCTGGCCGAATATTTGATGATCGACAAAGGAACGACGGCGAAGGCGCTGAAGAAGCTCGAAGAACAGGGCTATGTCGTTCGCAAGGCGAGGGAGAGCGACAAACGGTTCAACCGCGTTTTTTTGACGCCCAAAGCGCTGGAGATCAAGGACGAGGTTCGCGGCGTGCTGAGCGACTGGAGAAGTTTACTGACGGAAGGGTTGTCGGAAAACGACAAAGAGCTCGTCTGGACGCTGCTTGAACGTATGGGAGAGAATGCAGCTCGGCTGGCCAAGGAAGCTTCCCCTCCTGATGGGCCCGCTCCGGAACCAAAGTCCAAAGAAGGTGAGCCTTCTTGAACCTCAAGCTCGCCGGGACCCGGCTGGTCCATAATAACTTTCATGCCCTGACCCACCGGAATTACCGGTATTTCTGGATGGGCCAATGCGTCTCGCTGATCGGCACCTGGATGCAAAACATCGGGCAGGCGTGGCTTGTGCTCACCTTGACGGGCTCGCCCCTGCTGCTCGGACTGATCGGCACGGTTCAATTTCTGCCTATTACCCTCTTCTCGCTATTTGCCGGCGTCGTGATCGATAAATTTCCGAAAAAACGCATCCTGATCGTCACACAATCCGTCTCGATGTGTCTGGCGCTGACGATGTCCCTGCTTGTATTCACGGATACGGTGGTATGGCTATGTCATGACGCTTGCCCTGCTCCTCGGCATCACCAATACGTTCGACATGCCGACCCGGCAGGCGTTCAATATTGAGATCGTCGGCAAGGAAGACCTGATGAACGCCATCGCGCTGAACTCGGCCACCTTCAATCTGGCCCGTATCATCGGTCCCGCGTTTGGCGCGCTGATGATGGCTCTGCTCGGGGCAGGCTGGTGCTTTCTGCTGAACGGCCTGAGCTTCATCGCCGTCCTGTACGGGCTGACGCGCATCCAGGCGACCCCTTACGTTCGGGAGAAAAAGCAGGGAGCCGGCCTCTTGAACGAGATCAAAGACGGCATCGTCTACATCGCAGGCGACCGGCTGCTGTCCCAAACGCTGCTGCTCGTCGCCATCGTCGGGACGCTCGCCTATAACTTCGGCGTGCTCATACCCGTGTTGACCAAGGATGTGCTGCATCTGCAGGAGCAAACGTACGGCATCCTGATGTCATGCATCGGGATCGGCTCCTTCGGGGGCGCCATGGCGATGTCCTTCCTGAGCAAAGGAGGCCCCCGGCAGCGGCTGATCTTGTTCTCCTCGCTGCTGCTCTCGGTATGCCTTCTTCTGCTCGGCCTGATGCGCTCGCCCTATGCGGCCGGCGTCTGTCTGGCTGTCACAGGGGTATTCACCATCTTGTTTGCAACCAACTGCAATTCGACCCTGCAAATGCATGCCAAGGACGAATACAGAGCCCGTGTAATGAGCGTGTACTCGCTGGTCTTCGCCGGATCGACGCCGCTCGGCAATTTCCTGTCCGGCTTGGCCGCCGACCGGTTCGGAGCCAGCGCGGCCTTCCTGCTGTGCGGCGCCGGCTGTCTCCTGCTATGCGCATCGGTCATTCTGATCTTCCGCATCCGGAGGATGCCCGTGCCGGCCGACGATCCGGCCCAGCCTACGCGCGCCGCATAAGCGCGCGCCGCCATACCCGCACAGCCGCCGGCCTGAATCCTGTGGCGGTGCGGGTATGTTTTCGGGCTGCGGGCGGCTCGGCCGCGAAGCGAAAAAACGCACGAATAGCCGAGGAGAGCGTCCTCGGCTATTTGCGTTTTTATTTGTGTTTCTACTTGTGTTTCTACTTGCGTTTCTATTCTCATAGCCGTATCAATTTTCTTGCGCCCGGCCGCTCCATCGCTATCCCCGGAATGCAATCCGGATATCCAGCACCTCCGAGCGGCTGCCCAGCCGAAGCGGCGGCCCCCAGAAGCCGAAGCCGGAGGAAACGACGGCATGCATGGCACCTTTGCGCAGGTAACCCCAATCCAGCTCGAACAGGCGGCGCGTAATCAGGTGGTTCGGCAGCATCTGCCCGCGATGGGTATGCCCGGACAGCATGAGATCGACGCCCGCTTCCATCGCGGCCCCCAGCTTATGAGGCTGATGATCCAGCAAAATAATCGGCCTGGACTTGTCCGCCTCCGCCAGCAGAACGCCTACCGGCTTCCGGCCTTCGCCCATAAACCGTTCGACCGCATGGTCCTTGCGGCCTGCCACATAAAAGCTCCCGTCTACCAGCTCGACCCGGTCCAGCAGCACGTCGATGCCAATCTCCCGCATCTTCTCGACATAGTCGCCGATATGGCCGCCGATGTACTCATGGTTGCCCAGCACAGCATATACGCCAAGCGGCGCCTGCAGCTTGCCCATTTCCTCGGCCATTCCTTCGCGGACGAAGGGCTCGAAGCTGTCATCCAGCACATCGCCGGGCAGCAGAATCAGATCCGGGGCCAGCTCGGCTACTCGCTTCGTCAGCTTGGCGATATGCCGCTTGCCGATCGTCGTGCCCAAGTGAAGATCCGATGCTACCGCGATCCGCAGCTCCTGCCGCTTGCCTCCATGCTTGGCCACCTCCAGATCATAGCGGCGAACGATCGGATTCCAGGCATTCCATGTTCCCCGCAGGAACAGCAGCGCCAGCACCGCCAATTCTACCGAACCTGCGGTCAGGATAGCTTTCCCCGTGTCCATGCCCCCGCGTACGAGCAGCCAACCCGCCAGATGAGCCAAGGGCGTCAGCAGCAGCCCGTAGAAAAAAATTCCCAGTCCATAGGAGCCTATCGTCTTGAGAAGCTTGTACGGCCGGTAAGGCAGCACTTTATGCAGCAGCATCGAGCCGATATAGCCGAAAGCGATCAAAGCATACAGAATCCAATAGATCAGATCCGCAGCCCCGGGCAGCGCGGCATTCCAGTAGCGATACCCGCTCCAGGCGATATACGTGTTTAGCCCGATAAATACGAGCAGTACCGTGGCAATCATCATGATACGGTTTCTCATGGACATCCGACTCCTCGATGAATTCTTATTCCCTTGATGACTTCATCTGCTATTCTCTCACAAATGAGCCCATCGAGTAAAATGATGCCGCGCCGGGCATCGTACTAACATCTTTCAGACTTTGCGCAGCCCTAGAGAGGAGGCCGTTTCATGGATAACCGCACGACGCGCGACACGCATGCCCCTATGTCCTCCCCGGGTGTGGGAGAGGAGTCGCAGGCTCATTCAGGTGATGGCGCTGAGCCGCAGTTGCTGCCGCATTCAGCCGCCAGCGCTGCTCAGCAACTGCAAACTCGTTTAGCCGCTGACCACCTGTATGACCAACCCCGGATCGAAGCTCTGGCGCCACTGCATGAATTCGTGGACAATATCGTCCTAAGCTTCCGGGAGGCGCTGGATGAAGCGGACGACTAGGCGCATCCGATTCCCAGCCCGGCACCAAGACAGCAGGCCCTGCCCCGCTCTACGGGAACAATGCCTGCTGTGCTTTGCCTGGAGAAACGATGGAAAAGTCAACCTCGGCCAGATCACACTTAAATGGCATCCACACAGTCTGCGAAGCTGTCGAGTCTGTAAAATCTTTTGTGTAAACTCCAAAACCAATTTACTATGAAAGTAGACGAAAGGTTGGGGAGTACACATGGGATTGTGGACGAAAGAGCAACTGCGGACATTCATCAAGGAAAACAAGTTGGTAACGGCACAGGATGCGCAGAACGCGCTGAAAGACCTGTTTGCCGAGACGATCCAGGAGATGCTGGAGGCCGAGATGGATACGCATCTCGGCTACGAGAAACATGAGACGAGAGCCAAGGCCACGCCTAACAGCCGTAACGGCAAGAGCAAGAAAACGGTTATGAGCGAATACGGCGAGCAGGAGATCTTGGTTCCGCGCGACCGGTTGAGTGAGTTTGAGCCGCTGGTGGTCAAGAAGCACCAATCGAACGTGACGGGCATCGAAGACCAGATCGTAGCCCTGTACGCCAAAGGCGTGAGTACCCGTGAAATTCAGGATCATCTGCAGAATCTGTACGGGATCGAAGTGTCGCCGACGCTCATTTCCAATGTCACGAATAAGCTGTTGCCGCTTATCAAGGAATGGCAGAACCGGCCGCTGCAAGGCGTCTACGCGGTCGTCTATCTCGATGCCATCCACTTTAAGGTCAAGCAGGACGGGGCCATCGTGAACAAGGCGGCGTACATGGCCATTGGCATCGATTTGGACGGGAACAAGGACGTGCTGGGCATGTGGATCGGCGAGAATGAGTCGGCCAAGTTCTGGCTGAGCGTGCTGAACGAGCTCAAGAATCGCGGCGTACAGGATATTCTCATTGCCTGTGTGGACAACCTCACCGGCTTCTCCCAGGCGATTTCTGCCTGCTACCCGAATACGGAGATCCAGAAGTGCATCATCCACCAGATCCGCAACTCGACCCGATATGTGTCGTACAAGGATCTCAAGAAAGTAACGGCTGACCTAAAGCCGATCTACAAGGCCGCCACGGAAGAGCTTGCGCTTCTAGAGCTTGATCGATTTGAGGAAACATGGGGGACCAAGTATCCGCTCATCGTCCGTTCGTGGCGAAACAACTGGGAGGAAATCGCCACCTTCTTCAAGTATCCGCCGGAGATCCGCAAGCTCATCTATACGACGAATATGATCGAGAGTTACCATCGGCAGCTTCGCAAAGTCACCAAGGGCAAGAGCATTTTCCCGACGGATGATGCCCTTCTCAAAATGCTCTACCTGGCGACCATGGACGTTGTCCGCAAGTGGACAGGCCGGATCCAGAACTGGGGCCAAATCCTCCTCCAGCTCTCCGTCTTCTTCCCTGATCGCATCGGGCAGCATCTACGTTAAGGCTTCACTGTTGGTGGGTTTACACAAAATTCTTGACAGACCCA
>NZ_FMYY01000043.1 GCF_900101595.1 Paenibacillus sp. cl123 | reverse complement strand
ATCCGTACTTCGAAACGATGGCGCGCAATGCGATGATCGGCCGATTCGGCAACTATCCGGGCTACTACCAGGATAGGGCGATCTTCCACCAGATGAAGGCGGATTACCCGTATACCGGTCCGGATTATACGTCGATCTACTGGCATCATATTCCGGTCTTCATCTCCATGCTGGAGGACTTCCTGATCAACAGCGCCTGGTCGAAGTCCGAGCGGCACATCGAATTCCCGTCGATTTACCAATCGGGGTACGCGTACTTCGCCTCGAATCAGTTCGGCCATGCGCCGGGCAAGTTCTATAACGAGGAAGACATGTGGCTGTGGCTGGATCGCGGCATTATTTCTCCCGACACCGTGGAGATCGATTATATCGCGGCGCGGAAAAACGGAGTGCTGGGTCTCGCCTTGATGAACGAAGGCAACGCACCGGTGAGCAGCACCATTGCACTGGGTGGGAAAGTGCCGGGCGGTGCGGGGTATACGGGCACTGCGACGGTCTACGAGGCGAATGGGACGGCATCTTCCGTTGCCGTGACGAACGGAAGCTTCACGATCGATATTCCATCGAAGGGGATTCGTTCGGTTGTGTTGAACATCCCGGGCGTTCAGGCGCCGGCTTATGCCAACCCGGATTATGTGTATTCCAATAATGCGCGCGGCACCGTATCGCAGCATACGAGGGGCAATGGACACGTCATCCAAATTACGCCGGAAAGCTATCATGCCTACGTCTACATCAGCGACCGGGACGATGCGACGAGCAAGCTGACCATGAAGTACCGGATCGGCAGCGGGCCGGAGACAACTGTGGACAACGCCGGATACCCTTACGATTTCTTGGTGAAGGTGGACGATCCGACGAAAAGCTTTACGTATACGCTGACGGCGACGAAGGCGAACGGCCAAACGGAGAATCTCGGCGGCGGAACGCTGACGCCGAATGATTTCGTCGATGCAGGCATCAAATTGCCGCAGTCGATTGAAGACTTCGAACCGTTCGAGACGACGGTAACCGTCAAGGGAACAAGTCCAACGGAGAAGACGCTTCGCTTCGTTGTACCGGTGGCGGATTTCCCGTTCCCGGTTACGGAAGACCTGCTGAGCGGCCTGCGCGTGACGGGTACGCTGGTGCATAAGACGGACGGCTCGACACTAACGCTGGACAGCTTCATCAAGCGGAATGAGGTGCGGACAGACGGCACCACCGTGCTGGTCGTCTACCCGACCGATGACGTGCCGCTCTTCACGTACACGAATTACAATCTGACGCTTACGATCCATCCGCCCGGAAAGCTGGGGGGCTTCGATCCGATCGATATTCGGGTAAGCTTTGCAGGGATGAACTCGTCGGAAGGTGTGATGCGGTGGGTCGTCCCTCAGTCGGCGTTCCCGTTTCCTATGCGGGAAAACATCTTGAGCGGCCTGCGCATTACAGGCACGTTGACGCACAAGACGAACGGCTCGACGCTATCGCTGAACAGCGTCATTAAGCGGAATGAAGTGCGCACGGACGGAACGACCGTCCTGGTTGTGCTGCCGGCCGGCCAGGTTCCGCTGCGGGATTACAACAAAGATTACTTTATCGATGTTACGATTCATCCGTTTGATGAAGCGCCGCCGGAGACGACCGCCGTCATCGCGCAGGAAGGCGGCACGGAAGTCAACGGCTGGCACACGGCTCCGGTTCGCGTGGAGCTGACGGCAACGGACGAAGCCTCCAGCGTGACCGAGACCGTATACCGGGTCAATAGCGGAGGATGGATACCGTATAACGGGCCGATCTTGTTCGGGAATGACGGCGTTTATACGGTGGAGTTCTACAGCAAGGACGCTGCCGGCAATGTCGAAACTGTGAAGGCGGTAAGCTTCCGCATTGATGCGACTGCGCCGGAGGCGATAGTATCGGCGAATCCCGAATCGATCTGGCCGCCGAACGGCAAGCTGCATACCGTTCAGGTGACGGTCGATGCGTCCGATGCCGGCTCCGGGGTGGCGTCGGTGGCATTAGTCTCGATCGTCAGTAATGAACCGGCCGAAACCGGCACCGATATAGTAGATGCGGCCTTTGGTACCGACGATCGGGAGTTCCAGCTTCGGGCGAAGCGATTAGGCGGCGGGGAAGGCCGAATCTATACGATTACCTACGTTATCACCGATGCAGCAGGCCATGCTGCTGAGGAAGCCGTCGCAGTCCGCGTGCCGCATAATCAATAGCAGAAGGGAAATTTGGAGCCGGTCGGCAGCAGCCCGACCGGCTCTTTCACTTGATTTCTCCCATTTTTCAACCCCGAAATGCCTGCTCCAGCTTGGCGATATCGAACCTCTTCATTTTTAGGAATGCTTCCGTTACCCGCTGGATCTGCTCCGGCGTTCCCTTCGACATCATCTCCTCCATGACAACGGGGGAAAATTGCCACGAAACGCCGAACCGGTCCTTGAGCCAGCCGCATTGCTCGGCTTCGGGAGCGGCTGACAGCTTGTCCGCGTAATGATCGAGCTCCTCCTGCGTCCGGCAGTGGACGAGCAGGGAGATCGCCTCGTTGAAAGTAAAGCCATGCTCGAACGCGCTGTCCATCGCCGCAAGCCAGGTGTTCTCGAGCTTAAAGTCGGTGAACATGACCATGCCCTCCTGATCCGGCTCCATGCCGGCGGGATATCTGACCAGCGGTCCCGGCTTCGAGTTGCGGAACACGGACAAATACAGCTCGCGGGCCTCTTCCGCCTTGCCGTAGTTGTCACCCGTAAATAGCAGGGAAGGGATGATCGTCGGCCGCGGCTCGCCCTCCGGGTTTGTCAGCATAAGCTGCCAAGTGACGCCGTATTTGTCCTGAATCCAGCCGTACCGTTTGCTGAACGGATATTCGCCGAGCGGCATCAATGCGATGCCTTCTTCGGCCAGCTTATTCCAAGTTTCATCGAGCAGTTCGCGCGCGCGGCTTTCCCGCGACGGATCGAAGTTGACGATAAACGAGATGGCAGGGTTGAACTTGAAGTAAGGTCCCGCCGAAATCGCCATAAACGGGGTGCCCCATATCGTAAATGAAATCAGATCGGCGTCGCCCGAGGGCGTATCGCGCAGCTTCGCAGCGCTTTGAATGCTGGATTCCGGAAATACGGAGCAATAAAACTCTGCGGCTTCCTTGGCTTGCGTGTCGAACCAGAGATGCGGGATGATCGAAAGGGCGGGCGAACTGTCAGTCACATGCGTCATCATAAATTCCTCCTTTTTTCTTGATTTTATCATAGAATCGGCAGAGCATATTTCTTTTGGATTGCGGCTTTGTGCAGCAGGCGTCTACCTTGCGCGCAGCCTCGCTGATTACTGCCAACCCGGTGCTTGACGGCCTGGCTCCGATGGAATATAAGAAAAGGATGGAATCGTAATAATCCTCTGCCCACATCCCCCGCATCCGCTCCCCAATCTGTTCTAGTGATTATTGACGCACCTACTTGTAAGCGCTTATAAAAAAGGGGTATTCCCAATAAAAGCGAGACAAGGAGAACAGGTGGAATGAGAAAATCGATGCAGGTCGTTGCTCTGATCATGTCCTTCGTCATGCTGATGTCTACGGTGGCTTTGAGACCATCGGCGTCAGCGGCGGCGGAACCGCCGGAAGGGATGATTCAGCTTGCGGACGGCAGCCATTGGAAAGGGAGCGTCTTCGGCGATGTGGGATCGGGCGGAATTACCGCAGCCAACTTCGGCATCAAGGAAAACACCGACGGCACGGTGACCTTGCGCAGCTCCAATAATGTAGGCAAAATCGCGACAGGCTCCACGCCTACCGAGGGGATCGCGTATTATTATCGGTCCATTCCGGCCGACGCCGACTTTGAGCTGACTGCTACCGCCACGGTAGATGCGTGGACGGCGAATAGCCAGGTGTCGTTCGGGCTGATGGTGCGCAGCAGCGTATTCGAGAACGTGTACGGCGCCGTTTATTCGGCCGGCGAATATGTGGCGGCAGGCGCAATCTCGCAGAAGATGCAGGCGTTTCACAAACAGCTGACGGCGACGCCGGACAGCGGCCTGAAGCCGGTAGTGACGATGGACCCGACAACGGCCGTGGCGCCCGCAGCAGGTGCATCTTACCCGCTTAGCATCAAGCGGATAGGCAATAACTACGTGCTGAAGATTGGGGACGATACGAAGACGGTGGAAAATGTATCCGCCGGAATGGCCTACGCCGGTCTGTATACAGCCCGCAATACGCAGGTGACGTTCAGCCAGATTCAGCTGTATATGGAACCGAAGGTGGATTTGGGAGAATGGCAGTTCAGCGCATTCGGTTCGAACACCAGTACGGGCTCATCCGGCCGTAATCCGGACCCGACCGTGAACGCGGACGGCTCGGTCACGCTGAAAGCGACCGGAGGCAAGGTGGCCGGAACCGACGAAGGCCTGTCGTATTATTACAAGCAGCTGCCTGCTGCCTCGAACTTCGAGCTGACGGCCAAGGCGACGGTGCGCAGCTTCAATAGTACGAGCTCCATCTCTACCCCCGGGCAGAAGTCCTTCGGATTAATGCTTCGCGACGATTTCAAGACCGGCAGCTCGACGCAATCATCCAACTACGTGGCGATAGGGGCATTCGGCGGGACGCCGAACGTGGTGCAGGCTTTCTACAAGCAGGGCGTAAGCGGTACGACAAGCGGAGGCAGCAATACGAAGCTGGATCTGCCCGGTGTCCCGGCTCCGGCCGCGAATGAAGTGTACGACCTCAAGATCAGGAAATCCGGCAGCGCGTATGAGATGACAGCAGGCGGAGTCAGCAGGCAGCTTGTGCTGGACAGCTTGTTTACGGACAATCTGTATGCCGGCTTGTATGTGGCCCGGGATGCCGAGGTGACCTTCAGTCAATTCGACATCAAGGTGAATACGAAAACCACGAATGACCTGATCGTCAATTCGGCGGCGATGAAAACGGAATATTTGATCGGCGAAGCTCTGGATCTGAGCGGCTTGCAGGTGACCGCCGTTCACGCAGGCGGGGCCCGGGAATCGCTGTCTCGCTTCGACTATATGGTGACGGGCTTCGACAGCGCCACCGAGGGTGCTAAGACGCTGACGATTCACTATAACGGCGTGACCGCTACCGTGACGGTTCAAGTGCTTTCGCTGACGGTGACAGCGCTGAATATCCAGTATTATCCGGCCAAAACGACGTATTACCTCGGCGATGCGTTTGACCCCGAGGGCTTCACGATACTTGCCTCGTACAATAATGGGGTCACGCGCGAGCTGACGGAAGACCAATACACGTTCTCCATCGATGGAGCGCCGCTTGCGGCTGGAGCGTATAAGTTCCAGACAGCGGGTGCGAAGACCGTTGTCGTCGCTTCGACAGAAACGCCGTCGATGACAGCCACGTTCGATATTATGGTGAAAAGTGCGGAGCTGACAGGGCTGGACATCCGCCAGCAGCCGCAAAAAACGCTTTATTATATCGGCGATAAGCTGGATCTTGACGGACTAGTGGTCTACGCCAAATATAATGACGGCACCGAGACTCGTCTGCTTAAGAATGAGTTCACGGTAAGCGCGCTTGATACGGGCAGCCCCGGCAGCAAGATGCTGACGATTGCGCACAAGGGGAAAACAGCGGAGCTGACCTTAACGGTCAAAGTCAAGGAATTGACCGGCATTCAGGTCACGGGATATCCGAAGACGACGTATGCGGCCGGGCAGGCATTTGACCCGGCGGGTCTGCAGGTGTCCAAGGTATATGATAACGGGGACCGCGAAGCGATGGACGACGGTCAATATTCGGTGGATGCATCTGCTTTCGATTCTGCCGAGCCAGGGACTTACGATATTCTCATTATGCCGTCCGATACGACTATTCAGCCGATCGTGCTGAAGGCGACGGTGCGCAGCGTGCAGCCACCGGTATGGAAGAGCATCCGCTTCGGCCAGTCCACCTCGGCGGCCAATAATAAGGTGACGGTCAAGGATGACGGCGCCGCAGTTGAACTGGTTGCTCTGGAAGGCGGCGGCAAAGTAACCGGAGACCATGACGGCATCTCGTTCTACTACACGGAAATTGACGCGGCTGAGGACAACTTCGTGCTGTCCGCCGATGTGTCGGTCATCGCTTACGCGAAGACGCCGCATGACGGACAGGAGTCGTTCGGCCTGATGGCGCGCGACGCGATCGGTACGGCGGGAGATTCCAGCGTATTTGCCTCCAACATCGCTGCCGTGGGCGGCTTTAGCGGCGGAACGGGCGCTGTTAACGGCACGCAATTTTTCATTCGGACCGGTGTGGAATCCAAGGATGGAGCCGGCAGTCAAGGCATTCAAAAGATCATGCTGAAGGAAGAAAGACCTTCTTCAGCGAACACATATCCGGCTCAGCCGTACCGTCTGACGCTGGCCAAAACGAACAGCGGTTATACGGCCAAGCTGAATGACGGAGCCGAGCAGATTTTCTATACGCCGGATATTCTGAACGTTCAGGATTCCAAAATTTATGTGGGCTTCTACGCTGCGCGTCTGGCGACGATCGAGGTCAGCAACATCCAGTTCGCGGTGACCGCGGCCCGGACGGACGCGCCGAAGGTGGAGGCGCCGGTCGTTCCGGCGACGCCCGAGCTTCATGTCGTGTCTCTGGATAAAACATCCGAGACGGACTATGCGCTGCGGGTGAGCTCCAATGTCCGCGGGACGGTCGCGGTGAAGCAGGGGCAAACGGTGATTGCTCAAGATACGGCCATCGAAGCCGGCAAAATCACGGCGATTCCGGCGGTGCTGGCGGCAAACGGCAGGACGAATTTCAGCGTGACGTTCCTGCCGGACGACACGCAGTATTTGACCTCCTATGACAAGCTGGTCCGCAATCATTCGGTCTCGGTGAAGTCCTACGTGCCCGGCGGGGATATATATGTGTCGCCGGCGGGGACGAGTGCGGGGACAGGGACGAAAGAGCAGCCGCTTGATCTGGATACGGCGATTCCATTCGTCAGACCGGGGCAGAAGATCATTCTGCTTGACGGAACGTATGCGCGCAGCTCCAAGCTGGAGATTCAGAAGTATAACGACGGCAGGCCGGACGCGCGCAAATATCTTGTAGCGGCTCCGGGGGCGAAGCCCGTCATTGATTTTGACAAGAAATCCGAAGGCGTTGTGCTAAGCGGCCATTACTGGCATGTATATGGCATTGACTTCAAACGATCGGCCGGCAATACGAAGGGCTTTACGGTCGGCGGCAGCCATAACATTGTGGAAAACAGCCGTTTCTATCAAAATGGCGACACCGGTCTGCAGATCAGCCGGACAGGCAATTCGGAGGACCGCTCCGAGTGGCCGTCTCATAACCTGATTCTGAACAGCGCCTCGTTCGATAACCGCGATCCGTCCGATAATAATGCCGACGGCTTTGCCGCCAAGTTAACTTCGGGCGTAGGCAATATTTTCCGCGGAACTATCGCTCACAACAACATTGACGACGGATGGGACTTGTATACGAAGGCAGGCACGGGAGCGATCGGCGCTGTGCTGATCGAGGACAGCATCGCCTTTAACAATGGATTCCTGACGGATGGAACCGTGGGCGCAGGCGATAAAAACGGCTTCAAGCTCGGCGGCGAAGGCATCCATGTGCCCCATGTGATCCGGAACAGCATCGCGTTCGGCAACGGAGCCTATGGCTTCACCAGCAACAGCAACCCGGGCGTCATTGCCGAGAACAATATCGGATTTGACAATGCCCGCGGCAATTTGAGCTTTACGACATACACGGGCATCAAGACGGATTTCAAGATCAGCGGTTTTGTTTCGTACCAGAAGAAGTATACAGCCAAGGATAGTTACCCCGCTGGCCTTGCGTCCAATACGAACTATTTCTTTGACGGCGCGGCGTCGGTCAACAAATCCGGCGTGAAGCTGACGGATGCGAATTTCGCAAGCCTGCAGCCGGTGAGTAATTACCTTAGAGATGAAGCTGGGAACATCATCCGAGGTGATTTCCTGAAATTCCTGGCGCCTACAGGACCGGGCACGGAGCCTGAGCCGGGAACAGATCCAGGAACGGATCCAGGTACAGATCCGGGAACAGATCCTGGCACGGGCGGTGATTCGGGCGGTGACACCGGTTCCGGCGGGACATCTGCTCCTGCAGCTCCTGCTGCACCGACGCCAGCCGCTCCGGTCAACACAGACGGTAGTGTGACGGTAAAGGGGACGGTCCAGACGGGCAGCGGCGGAAGCGTCAAAGTGGCGGTAGATTCGGCAGCTATCCAAGCTGCGCTCTCCAGCGCGAAGACGGGCGGCCAAGGCAGAAAGACGGTACGCATCGAATTGCCTGCCGAGGCAGCGGCTGGCAGGGGTTATGAGATCGTGCTGCCGGCATCGGCCTATCTCGAAGGCGCGGCTTCGGTGCAGTTTGAAGTGAAGAGCGCATCGGTCAGCCTGCTGCTGCCGGGCCACATGTTTACAGCTTCGCAGCTGGCGGGGGCTTCCCAGGTCGGCATAGCGGTGAAGCAGTCTCCGCCGCCGGCGTCGCTGAAGGAAAAGCTGGGTGGCCGTCCCGTGTACGACTTTCAGGCGACCGTGGACGGGAAGCCTGTAAGCTGGAGCAATCCTGCAGCGGCAGTCCGGGTGTCCGTTCCGTATAAGCCGGCAAGCGGCGAGACGGACCCGGAACTGATCGCAGTCTGGTATATCGACGGAGAGGGCCAGATTACTCCAGTTACAAATGGAAGATACAGAGCTGCGGATGGAAAGGTGCATTTCTCCACCCGTCATTTCAGTCAATATGCGGTTGTGTATAACCCTAAGACGTTCGAGGATATCAGTCTGACGCCTTGGGCCAAGCGGGAAACCGAGGTGATGGCCGCCAAAGGAATTATTAACGGCGTGTCCGATACGAGGTTCGCTCCGGATAACCGGATCACGCGCGCGGACTATGCCCTGCTGCTCGTCAGAGCGCTTGGCCTGTCGGCCCAAGCCGATATGGGCTTCACGGACGTACATCCTTCGGATTACTACTTCGAAGAAGTAGGCGCAGCCAGGAAGCTTGGCATCGTAAACGGAACGTCCGGCGGCCAGTTCGAACCGCAATCGCCGATCACGCGACAGGACATGTTCGTGATGGCAGCCCGGGCTCTGAAGGCGGCCGGCTTCAAGGCAGCGGCGTCTGGCGGAGCTTCCGGAAGCCCGGCGGAATTCGCGGACCAAGCGGCCATTGCCGGCTATGCGGCAGCAGCTGTTGCCGAGCTGAAGGCTGCCGGTCTTATCCAGGGCGATGACGCGAACCGGCTCCAGCCGGTTGCGGATACCTCGCGCGCGGAAGCGGCCGTGTTGATGTACCGGATATACAACGCTTTGTATGAGTAGAGGGATTTCGCTTGGATGAAAATAGGGATTTGCCAACTGGCCAAGCGAGCTGCAGCTGTTGGTGATACGAAAACACAAACGGGATGGAGCAGGAAATGTGCCTGCTTCATCCCGTTTGGCGTTCGCGTACCCTCGGCGCAGAAGCCGCGCGCAACTGTGCTGCCTTTCTAGGCAAGCTCACGGGAATGACGCATAGAGATCAGGGAGTTGCCAGCTGCACAAGTTTGGCTGTTGTGACCGGAGCAGGCGGCATGCTGATGCCTAAGACGGAGATGACGAGAGCGGAAGCGGCAGGCAGAAAAAGCCCGCTGCTTTTTTTAACTCCCATTTAGGTGCTATTAATCCTCTCTTAAGGTCCGTGAGCGATGATAGAGTCAACGAAAGAAAGTTATTCGTTAATCGCTGCTTCATCATTCATTAGAGATAGGGAGGCTGAATATAGATGGACAACAAGATGACAAGACAAACGCCTAATGCGGGTAAAGCCCCCAAGCTTCGGGGCATGGTGGCTGCATTTCTGGCAGGAACGATGATGACGGGCGGCTTGATGCTCGCTTCGGATAAAATGAACTTGTTTACGCCCGTTCGGGAGATGGCGGCGGCCACAGAGGCTGCGGCGGCCAGTGCGGGTACTGCGACTCCAGCTGCGGCCCAGGCCGGCGTAGAGACGGCGGCTGTCAGTCTGGGAGCGAACGGCGGCATCTCGGATATCGTCGAGCAGTCCAAGCCTGCGGTCGTGAAGATCGAAACCAAAATCAAGGCGGGGAACAGCGCGAACTCGCGGTTTAGCGATCCGAGATACCGGCAATTTTTCGGCAGCCAAGGCGAGACGGATGAGCTTCAGGACGGAGGAATGGGCACCGGCTTTATTTTCGAAAAATCCGGTTATATTTTGACCAATGAGCATGTGATCGAAGGCGCTGAGGAAATTTGGGTGACGGTGGAGGGCTATGACAAGCCGCTCAAGGCGACGCTGCTCGGAAACAGCTATGATTTGGATTTGGCCGTACTCAAGATTGAGGGAGACAAAGACTTCCCTTACCTCCCTCTGGGCGATCCCGATCAGGTCAAAGTCGGGGACTGGCTGGTCGCGATCGGCAACCCGTACGGCTATGATCAGACGGTTACCGTCGGCGTGCTCAGCGCGAAGGAGCGTCCAATCTCGATACAGGGCGATCAGGGGACGCGGGAATACAAGCACCTGCTGCAGACGGATACATCCATTAATCCGGGCAATTCCGGCGGACCGCTGCTGAACATGAATGGCGAGGTTATCGGCATCAATACGGCGGTGAACGCGGAAGCGCAAGGGATGGGCTTCGCTATTCCGACAAGCACGATTGCTTCGGTGCTGGAAAATCTCAAGAATAACGTCGCTATCCCCAAGGAGCCGGTTCCCTATCTGGGCGTCGCGCTGGAGGACGTCAGCGACGAGTGGGCTTCCGATCTGAAGCTGAGCGATAAGACCGGGGCGGTTATCACGCAAATTGTTCCCAAAAGTCCCGCATTTGCGGCAGGTATCCGTACTTACGATGTGATTACAGCCGTCAATGGCCACAAGGTAGCGAATGCCGAAGAATTGTCTGCGAAAATCAAGGAACTGGCGGTAGGCGACCAAATCACGCTGACTACCGTTCGCGACGGGAAAACAAGCGACGTTGCCGTAACGATAGGCAACAAGAACGCGGAGTGATGCGTAATGGATAGAAAACACACGCTGTATACGTGGCCGCTCCTTTCCTTTGTCTTTATAAGTATGCTGATCGCAGCTTATTCTTATGTCATTTAACAAGAAAAGCATCGTGAAGAGGCCGAACAAAGTCCAACAAACCCGGCCGAAGCTCTGCCTGCGGCTGTCGCCATAAAACAACCATAGCCCCTTGTCCCGCTTGCCGGGATAAGGGGCTGTGAGTTTGAGGCCGGGTTTGGTCAGCCGCGCGAAAACCAGTGGCTCCAGAAGGCGGTCTTTTTCTTTGGCGCCATATGCCGCTTGGACCTGGGCAGCATGTAATCTTCGTCGGAGTCGTCTATGGAAGGCGGCATCACGTCTGCCGTTACGGCTGTAGCGAGCTGCTGCGGCTCCAGAGGGATCGTTGACCACTGCACAGCGGCGGCCACCTCCAGCCGGAATTGCTGGCAGGCCTCGAATTGCTCCAGTCTGCTGGCAAGCGCGCGGTTTTCCTCCTGGAGCTCTCCGATGAGCTCATATAATAATTTCATAGTCAGCTTAGGGGCTTTCACCTGTTCCTGCGCGGGCTCAGGGCATACGGACGGCGGCATCGGCATAGGCTCCATTTCGTGAACAATCTCCATGGACATGTCCAACCTCCTCTAATTAAATGATGTATTTCTATCATATAGCAGCTAGATTAAGAATACAGTCGAAACCGACTGTCAAAAGAAAGGTAAACTTGTTCCACTTTGTCGCTCTTAAGCCGCAGGGAAGCAAGCTTATTGATCGGTATTTACAGAATGCCGTGCATGCTGCGGTAAGCGCGCGGCGAGACGCCTTGCCACTTCTTGAAAATATGACTGAAGTTATGCAAATCTTCATAGCCGACGAGCTTGCCGATATGTTGAATTTTATAGTCGGTTTCCCTTAGCATTCTTTTCGCCGCTTGATGGCGCATGTGCTGGAGATATTGTTGCGGCGTTAATTCAAAGGTCTGCTTGAACAAGCGGATGAAATGATCCTCGCTAATATTCAATCTGTCTGCCATGGCCGCATTGGAATAATGCAAGTGCATATGCTGCTGCAGCTCGTCGATCAGCCTCAGCAGCTGCTCGCGGTAAGAGGCGGCGCCGGTTCGTGCCCGGCTGGGCTGCAGCCTCAGCAGCGCGCTGAGCGCCAGCAGCATATACCCGCGGCAGGCCAGCTCAGAGCCGGATTGTTTGGATTTGAACTCGGTGCGGATCTCCTCCATCCATCTTACAATGTCCAGCGGAACGGAACGGTAGCACCGCGTAAACAGCGGCGAACCGTCCGACTGCAGCGGCCAAGCGCAGAAGAACCGCTCATCAACGCGATCTTCCTTGACAACCATGTCCAGATCAAAAGTGATTTCCAATTCATCGTACAGATCAAAGTGTACGCCGATCAGGTGAGCCAGAGGCTCTCCGCCCACGCGGATCCGGTGGCGTACCGCCGGCGGCAGAACAAGCAGATCTCCGGCTTCATAGAGAATGGGCTCCGTCATATCCTCGAATTCCACGAGCAAACTGCCTGTATATACATACATCAATTCACAATCATAAAGACGTCTGAAACTGCCCTGAGTTGACGGGAGGAATTGATGCTCGGCCCAATGAATGCTTGGGATAAAGCTGGCGGCAGACGCGGTTTTGGGCGGCCAGGACGGTTGGGAAGTTTCGGACACGGTCGATCCTCCTTGATAAATTTATCGCTAATTCACAACTTGGTGACGAAATGTCTTAAATACTTCAATGTTTTAATAGAGTAACATGGAACCATAAATCTCTACAATTCACAATGTTATTGAAGGAGTAGGTGCATGATGGACGGAAGTTCCGGCATGAGTCAAGGTAAGATAAGGTTAGGCGTAATCGGATTGGGGCATCGCGGCTTAAGCTTGCTGGGCCTGCTTCTGGGGATGGAGGATGTCGAGATTGTGGCCGTTGCAGATCCTCATGAGGATTACAGAGCCAGAGCAACCCAAGCTGCACAAAACGCCGGCAGGCAGTCACCCTCCACCTATAGCGGACATAAGGAACTCCTGGGCCGCGAGGATATAGCTGGAGTCATCATCGCGACGTCATGGACCAGCCATACGGAGATTGCGATTGCGGCGATGAAAGCGGGCAAATATGTGGGCTCCGAAGTAGGGGGAGCTTCTTCAATAGAGGAATGCTGGCAGCTGATCCGCACTTCGGAGGAGACCGGCATCCCGTGCATGCTGCTCGAGAACTGCTGCTACGGGCGGGAAGAGATGGCCCTTCTTAATATGGTGCGCCAGGGCGTATTCGGGGAACTCATTCATTGCCAGGGCGGATACCAGCACGATCTGAGAGACGAGGTTGCCGCGGGGATCGAGAACAGGCACTACCGCATTCATAATTATTTGAAAAGAAACGGGGACGTTTACCCGACGCACGGGCTGGGACCTCTCGCCAAATGCCTAAACATTAACCGAGGCAACCGTTTTGTAAGTCTTGCTTCGATGGCCTCCAAGTCGAGAGGCATATCGCTGTGGGCTGCCGAGCATTTGGGCCCGGACCATCTCGCCGCTCGTACCCCCATGGCCCTCGGCGATGTCGTCACGACGATGATCACATGCGCGGGAGGGGAGACGATCGTGCTTACCCACGACACCTCGCTGCCTCGTCCTTACTCCAGGGGAGGAAGAGTTCAGGGGACCCGCGCAATCTGGATGGAGGACGGCGCGCTCATGCATGTGGAAGGAGAAAGCCCGCCTCATAAATGGGAATCCTTTGAGCCGTACATGGAGAGGTACGAGCATCCGCTGTGGAAGCGATATAAGGAGGAAGGCGTTCGGGAAGGGCATGGCGGCATGGATTATTTATGTCTCCGGGCTTTTGTGGAAAGTGTCGCCGGACAAACGGAGCCCCCGATCGACGTGTATGATATGGCGGCCTGGATGGCCGTGACCGTACTGTCCGAGCAATCCGTCCAACTGGGAGGAAGCGCAGTCAGCTTCCCAGACTTCACCGGCGGGAAATGGATTTACGATCGGCAGCCGGGCACCGGACTGTATGACTTATAACGAATCTCTCGATAACTGGCGGGAGCAAACGAGTGCTGGCGAGTCTAGCAGGGGTTGCTCCTGCTTCTATGTCATATATAGAAGACATGCGTTGGAGGAGACTAGCAGCTGGTAAAAAAAATAGTGTTTAAAAGTATTGCAAAACAATGTCGAATATGATACATTACAACTCGGTCGTTCGTGAGAACGACGGCAAGCAGCACAGTTTGGAAGCTTCTGCACATGCGGTTAGACCCCTTGAATGGAAGGAAAAAATTGAGGTTGCAAAACAGAAACGAATATGGTACATTACTTCTCGCCCCTTGAGAGAGAGGGAAGCAAGAGTGCCAAGCAAAAGTGAATGAGAGCTTCTGAGCATGAGGATTACCCCTTGAATGGAAGAGTCGAAAAACACAGTTGCAAAAGAGATTCGGATGTGCTACATTACGAATCGCAAGAAGCGTACTAGCAATTGCCCTTTGAAAACTGAACAACGAGTGAGTGTTAAATAGAGAATGAAAATTCTCGCTAGCA
>NZ_FMYY01000025.1 GCF_900101595.1 Paenibacillus sp. cl123 | reverse complement strand
TGGGATTTGTTCTTTGGACGGAACGTTTCCCAGTATACAAGAGGTGCTTTTTTCGTTCAAAGCTCAAATTACTTCATTACAGGAATGGCTCCTTATTGACAAAATTCATGGACAAGCCAAAAAGCCGTATCTCAGCTAAGATAGCTTCATTATACAGCTTTAGGCTTTATAATCAATTTGCGGCACGGATATTTCGACCTGCGGGTACTGCTGCATGTAGATGTCGAGCTTCCCGCGGATGTATTCGTATTCGGGAGCGTTCGGATGCGTAGTCAGATTGACCCTGCCGTCCGTCACCTGAATCTCGGGTTTCCTCGCCGTGTACCTAATGTCGACATTATCATAAGCGGCTTCCCCGACATAATTAAATTCGAAGAAATCAAATGTTAATTGCTCCGCTATATCTGCTATCGGATTCGTTTTCAGATGGATTTGGGCCATCCTGTTGCCATTCTCGACAATCCGCGCGATGCCTTGAAGAGCTACTTCCCTCGCTTGGGAATAAATCCGGTTAAAAGTTTCCAGAGCGGGCCCTTTGCCAAGCGCATCCCAAGCACGGGACTGATCAATGACAAGCTCACCCGCCGGCTGCCTAATCTCCTGCTGCGGCCTCTCGACGGACATTTCAAAAGTTGCCCTTGGCTGCTTGATATCCTGCCTGCCAAGGTCCGCATCAATCCCGATAAGTCCTGGAGTCTGACGGATCTGAATCTGAGGAACGGAGATCATCTCTCATTCCCCCTATCGCAGAAAATCAATGAGCGTAGGCTGAATAAGTTTCGAGCCTGCAGACAATGAGGCCTGATACACATTTTCATTCATTTTGAGATTGGTAATGACTATGGACATATCGGCATCTTCGGTTTTGGACTGCAAGCTCTGCAGGTTAATCCCAATATCCTTAAGCCGATCTTCCGCCAGTTGGATCCGGTTGGTCTTCGCGCCAATATCCGCACGCATCGCCAGCAGATTATTCATCGACTCGTCGATTTTGCCGATGGATGCTTGAATCGCCGAATAATTCTTCTTGCCCAGAGACTCGGACATATCGCTCAGAATCTTGAATATACTCGTGTCTCCCTCTCCGAACACTTCGTCCCCCGTCTTATTGATCGTCAGCTTGACCCCAACGCCGATTTCGAATTGAATCGGACCCTTATTGACCTCGACATCTGCTGCGGTAGCCAGCTCAGGATAAGGTTTAACATCGGTTTTTTGTCCGTTAAACACATACTTGCCATTGAAATTACTATTAGCAATAGTAAACATTTGATCTGCAAGTTGATCGATCTCAATCTTGACAGAATTCAGCGATTCCTCCGAGTTAGTGCCATTGGAGCCCAACACCGCCAGCTCCCGGGCACGCTGCATGACCTGACCAACCTGATCGAGCATCGTGTCCGTATAATCGAGCCAGGAAACGGAGCTGTCCACATTTCTTTGATACTGGTCATTGGCTGCAAGTTCACTGCGATATCTCAATGAAAAGCTGATACCGACAGGATCATCCGACGGCTTATTGATTCTGCGTCCCGTAGCCAGCTGATTCTGCAGATTATCCATCCGGTTCATGTTGGAGTTCAGATTGCGAAGCAGCTGCGTATTCAGCATGGATTGGGTTACTCTCTGTGTCATAAGCTACCTCCTCCTTTCCTTATCCGGCCCGATTAACGACCGACTACTCCCATTGAGTTAATCACTTTATCGAGTGCCTCGTCGAAAGTAGTTAAAGACCGTGCCGCTGCGTTATAAGCATGTTGGAATTTGATCATATTGGCCATTTCCTCATCCAAGGAAACTCCGCTGACCGACTGGCGGCGCGATTCCACTTGATCGACCAGTATCTTTTGGTTCTCTGTTTGTCTCGTAGCTTCCTGCGTCTGTACGCCGATCGTTCCGACAACGGCGCGGAGAAACTCGTCGAAGGTACCGCCGTTCAATATAATTTTTTGCAGACCCGATCCGTCAAAGTTGAACTTTACATTTTTCAGTCCAGCAATTTGCAGCGCAAGCTCGTTGTTGCCGCGCACTACCTTGTCAAAACCGCTTGCCGCATCCGTGAATATAGCTTTGGAGGCGGCAATGTTCTCGACGTCCTCTGTGATGGTCGAACTCACATTCATCAGCTCAGCCGCTCTACCGGCGTCCGCTTCGGCAATGGGATTAAAGAAAACGCCGCCCCTGGTTGCCTCTGGTCCCTTCAGGGTGTAGCCTTGGCTGTGGATCGCATTAACTTCCTTGATGATAGTTGAGGCCAGGGAGTTCATTTGATTTTTATATTCATTCACGTACTGCGTCGTCGACAGCTTTAGCGCATACAGTTCACCGCTGTTAAGATCGCTCGGGTAGGTAGTGTCGATAGTGTCCAGATTGAATTCGTTAGCCGTTTGTCCGGTGACAAGAACCGCGTTGCCCATTTGGACCGTATAGCCGGTCGGATCCTCGTTAACAGTTATATTAACAATTTTGGACAAGTCATCGAGAAGGACATCCCTCTGATCTCTCAGATCGTTGGCATCATTCCCAAGCCCCTCGACACGGAATATTTCCACATTGAGTGCTGCAATCTGCTTTAAGGTAGAATTAACCTGAGTTGCTTTGACGCTAATATTGTCGTTTAGATCCGTATTCAAGTCATTGAGCTTTGTAGCTATACTATTGAAAGCATCGGTAAGCGCTAATGCGCTTTCTTTGACCACCGCGCGGGTTTCCAGATTATCCGGCTGCTTGGTGAGCTCCTGCCAAGAGTTCCAGAAGTTATTCATAACCTGACTGAGTCCCGTATCAGAAGGCTCATTGATAATCGCTTCCAGCTTCTCCAGCGTGTCTTTGCGAATGCTCCAATCTCCGTACGATTTATTCTCGTTATAGTATTGCCTGTCCAAGAAGCCTTCCCGAATTCGGTTAATGGATGTAAATTCCACACCTTGTCCCATCTGGCCCGGAATATCGCTTCGCATCAAACCTACTGCTTCAATCGGTCTGGAAGCGACCATATTTACGACCTGCCGGGTATATCCGCGAGTATTCGCATTTGAAATGTTATGTCCCGTAGTCGTCAAAGCCGCTTGTTGTGTGAACAAGCTTCGTTTCGCAATTTCTATTCCACCGAATGTCGAGCGCATATGTCCTCCCCTTTACTCATCCAAATTAAGCGCGTGTGTCGAAAACACCCATCCGCTTTGAAGCCGATGACTGCTGCTGCTGAGGATTGTGGTAGAATACTTCGTCCTCCGGCGGACCTACCATCAGATCCAGGGAGTAGTCAATGAATGACAGAGAATGTTCGATCAACTGCTGATTCAGCTGATTTAATTCCCGAAGATCTCTGATTTTTGCCAGAAGCCGCTTCTGCTGATCGATCAGTTCTTTCTTATCCTCTATCGTAAAAATGATTTTAGCCAAGTCGCTGACGGTTACCCGAGGATTGGGCTTGTATCCCTTCTCCATCAGAAATGCTCCCGTAGCCTCGATCCGCTCCGCATCAATCTCTTCCAGGCGCCTTAGAAGCTTGTTCTCCTTCGTCACAATCTGCATAATCCGATCAACTTCATTATGGACCAGCGCATGTCTCTTCTTCTCAGCCATATCCAGCAAAGTGTCATGTATGTGATTTAACTCTGTCATGATGCCAAGTATGGCTTCCAAGGACATGACGGCCACCTCGATTCAGTCGATTATTTTAGAAATGGGAATAGCTTCTCCGCGAGCTTTCGAGAGTCAACCTGATAAGTTCCGGACTGAACGGAATGCTTGAGCTCATCGATTCGCTCTTTGCTGTTCAGGGCATGAGTCCCGCCCAAGCTGCTGAGCAGTTCCTTGGCCTCGCTGGAAATTTCCACTTGGTCCTTAGCCCTTTTTTTATTCGGGCCAGGCGTGTTAATGGCCTCTTGCGCTTTCTTGTATGGATTAACTGACCCTACCTGATCCGTACGATTAATTTTCATCGAATTCTCACCTCGAATTTCGGCAAAGTTAAACCCACCGAATCTGCTTTATTACTTTTATCGGTGGGTTAAATATAAAAGTTTAGTTGAAAATCAATTGGACCAGTCCTTAAAGCGGTCTTTAATGTTATAGGTGATGTTTTTCTCTTTTGCTTCCCGTTCCCTTTTCTTCTGCTCATCCTCCGCCAGCCCGGCTGTTTCCTTCTGAAATCTGGTCCTGCAAGGCTCACACAAATTCCCCTCTCGGATCGGAGCCGAACAAGATTCACAATTATAAGCCATATTCGGATTATTTTTAATCGATATGCGTCCCTCGCGAATAAACTTCATAATCTGCTTGACGCTTACGCCCGTTTCTTCGCTCAGCTCCTGGATCGTGCACTGACGGTGCTCGCGCAGAAACTTCAGGCATTTTTCATACTCCGCTTCAAGATCTCGTATACACGCAGGGCAGAGTCCATAATTATTCTTCATATATACTTTCCCGCAACGGTTACAGTTTGCCACATTCAGGCTCATCTCATACACTCCTTGCCCTGAAATGAAATAGTTATCCTTAGTGTAGCTTATAAACCGGGACAATGCACATGGTTTTTTCTTCGTATAGGGCCATTAGGCTTAATATGGCTGTTTGAGTTTCATCCAGCTGACCGGATAGCCTTCGCTTGGAGCCGCAAGTACCGTATATACTTCGGATTGCTCCTGTCCAGCTGTATTCTCCACTCTCGTTCACCTCGCCCAAGTAATTCCATATACCTCCACCGGCAACGCCTCCCGAATCACCCGGGAACAGGCCTGCATCGTGCTGCCTGTCGTATACACATCATCGATTACATACAGCTTCACCCGAGCACTCTGAGCTGCAGTCCGCAGCGTGTCCGCTCCGGTTCCGCCCAGCTCGAACAGTCCCTTCATATTCTCGAACCGTTCATTGCGGCTTTTGGAACTCTGCTTCTCCGTATGCCGGGTGCGGCGCAGCAGCGGAAGCACCGGAGCGTCGGTCAGACGACTCAGCTCTACGGCCATCTGCTCAGCTTGATTAAAGCCGCGGAGAGCGCAGCGCTCAGCACTCAGCGGCACGAACGTTAGGTACTCCCGCACTGAAGTCGGCCCCATGTGCGGCGCGTCGTCAAGCGCTCTATGCAGGTGGTACGCATGCAGCAGCATTCCGCCCATAACCGGGCGGAGCGATTCCTTGCGCTGGTATTTGTAAGCGGCAAGCCATTCCTTCATGCGTTCATTATAACGAACGGCGCTGCGGCTCTGGACAAAATCCGAGGCATGCCCTATCCGTTCGCAGTCCGGACAATACTCGTATCTCCCGCAGCGCAGACAGCGGATATGAGACGCGCCGATCCAAGGAATCCCCTCCGAACATTCCCCGCACAAGCGCAGCGAACCGAGTCCTTGCTTGCCGGCCATCAAACGCCCCCCGCATACCTGGCAGCTCTGCTCACCTCGCGACAACAGGCTTTCGCTTGACCGGAGCCATCCGATCATGCCGGTCATCCACGCTTCCAATCGTTTAGCCATCTTAGGAATAAAGGCATCCTCCTTGCCGGTTGCTGAATATATCCCCGCTGCCTCGCCAGCTTATTCATCGACTTGATCTGACGGATCGCCTCCGACTGTGAGCGGGTTTTCTCCTCGGAGGCAAAATAGACGAAGCCGTTCGGGTCCTGCGCTGATCTTCCCGCTCGCCCGGCCATCTGTACGAGCGCTGCCGCATCAAACAACACTGAACCCGCATCCACAATGAAAACATCGGATTTGGGGATAGTGACTCCGCGTTCGAGGATAGTCGTTGTGACCAAAATCCGGATATCTGCCGCGCGAAAGGACGCAACCTTCCGCGTTCGCTCCGCATCCTTGGAGGAAGTGCCTTCTATGACATACTCGCCATAATTGGAACGCAGCAGAGAAACAAATGGTTCAACGGATCGAATATTCGGGACGAAAATGAATACTTGTGCTCCCCGCTCGAGCGATTGCTTGATTGCACTTAAGATAACCCCGGGAAGCTTACCGGTCCTCAGCAGCTTGTTCAGAGGCTGGCATCGCAGCCATCGCGGCTCCGGGAGCGGATGCCGATGATACCTCGCCGGGACGCGCACATGAGCCAGCTTTCCCGCTCGAACCTCCCGCTGAAGCTGAACAGGCGGGGTAGCCGATAATAGAATGAAGGCTCCGCCCGGCTTGCATACCTGGTCCACGGCATACATCAGCATCGGATTATTGTGATACGGATAAGCATCGATCTCATCCACGATTACCAAATCGAATGCCTGGTGGAATCGCAGCATCTGATGCGTTGTCGCCAAGGTAAGCTGACCCTGCTCCCAGCGCTGCTCGCTGCCTCCGTAGAGGGTTACCCGCGATATATTCGGGAATGCCTTTGCCAGCCGGGGCTGAAGCTCCAGCACCACGTCTTTGCGGGGCGTGACCACCGCTACCCGCCCGCCTGTCTCCACCATGAACTGAATCATGGGAAAGATCATCTCCGTCTTGCCTGCGCCGGTTACAGCCCATATGAGAAACTTGCCTACAGGTTTTCCCCTTGTAAGGAGGAAATTTGCTTTCAAAAATTGCAATGCAGCATCTGATGCCGCCTCCTGTACGTCACTAAGTCCCCAAGCTTTCAGATAGCTGGAGTTGTCTTGGCCTGTGGCCGCTATGGGTGGCGTACCCACAGCCCGATACGATCCACCCTTCCTGCTGATCAGCGGGCTGCAGAACCTCACTCTACCCATGGTCAGGCAAGCCTCACAGTACGGACACAGCTCGCCGCAATCCGGACAATCTGTCCAGCGGATCCCCGTTTCTCCTCCCGCCGAGCTATTAGATATAGCGGCGGCGTCTGGAGTTGTTCCCCTGCTCCCGCAGCGCAGGCAGGCGGCTTGAACCGCCTGAACCGTACTTCCCGGCGCTCCGGACCCTTTGGAACGAAACTTCCAGCCCGCTCTTGCCGCTCGGAGCTCCACACCGGCATCCAGTGTGAGAGCACCGGACAACCACGCTCTCTGGATGAGGTAGCTCCTCGGCGGGGCTTGGGCTTGTCCTGTACCCGAGCTTCTGTCGGCTTCAGACAGCGACTCAAGCTCCTCCAACAGCAGCCTTCGTCCCTCCAGCGTCTGGAGCATGCTAACGCAGGATTCACGGATACCCTCTTCTCTTCGGTCATCCAGCCCTTCTCCGCCCCCGGGCGACCATTCCCATAACTTCCAGGCCTTATCGTCTACTTTCCGAATCCCGGCTCTTACGGCTGCATCCAGCAGGAGGGTACGATCCAAGCGAGCCAGGGCGGGTCCGGTTTCCTCAAGTACTCTCGCCATTCTGATAGCTTGTCCGAATGACAAAGACGGTTCCAGCACACCCAGTCGAAAGGCATGACCGTGTACCCGAACCCAGTGATCCCGATCCGCACTCAACTCTACCGACACATGCCAGGAAACGCCTGACGGTGTGTAAAGCGCATAGACATATGCTCTCATGATACTCCTTATCAGCTTAGATTCAAATCAACTTGTAAGCGGTTTCTAATTCCTGTTCCTGGTTAAGCCGAACGATCACAAGCTGCTCATTCTCATGCTGTCTGGCCCCTTGCTCCCAGCTGTTATCCGCATGCGTATAAATAGTCAAGTGATGTTCTTGGCTTAACCTCTCCGCGATGGCCACCGTATCATCGGTAGAGCCTTCGTCGGCTATCGTTACGGCGATGGCACGGCCTCTCATCCAGGAGAAGAAGTGAAGCGAACGCAGAACCCATTCGATCTGATGGCCGTTATTCCTTGTCTGGAGAATATAATGCATCATGCGGGCACCCGCTTGACGTTTCCTGCGCCAATGAAGGATATGAATGATCGCGATTCCCGCAGCATAGCAGCCCAAGATCCAAACCAAGCCTAGTATCATAGCGGCTCCCTCCCTTAAGAGCAGTATATGCCGCTCTCATCGGGATGGTGTCTGAAGATGCTTAAAATATGCGGACCCGCATTCCGGCTATAAAGTCACCCAGCCATTTTTGATCGCAATAATAACGGCTTGCGTGCGGTCATCGACTTCCATCTTCTGCAGAATGCTGCTGACGTGGTTTTTAACGGTTTTCTCGCTTATGTATAAAAACTCGCCGATCATCTTGTTGCTCTTGCCTTCGGCCATCAGCCTGAGCACTTCTGCCTCGCGGCGCGTCAGCGGGCTATTGTCCATATGTACATACTTGACGCCGGCTTCCTTGGTCGAGTTGCTGGCTCCCGAGACGCCTTGTTCATCCAGATATGTCATTCTGCGCAGCTGATTGATCAGCTTGCCCGTCACCTTCGGATGAATGTAGGCATGCCCGGCAACGACGGAGCGTATAGCGTTAATCAGCGACTCCGCCTCCATGTCCTTAAGAAGGTAACCGGATGCTCCTTTACGCAGCGTTTCGAATACATAGCTCTCATCATCGTGAATGGACAGAATGATGACTTTAATATCCGGGAAAATATCCTTTAACTTCTCGGTCGCCACCACGCCGTTTTCAACCGGCATATTAATATCCATCAGGACGATGTCCGGATGGAGTGAGTTGCACAATTCAAGGACCTGAATACCGTCGCCGCACTCCCCGACAACCTCCAGATCGCTTTCCATGTTAAGAATGCGTTTTACGCCTTCGCGAAACAGCTGGTGATCATCCGCCAGCACCAGCTTGATAGGTCGTTTGACATTGCCCATGATGTCCATAATGTTATTCCTCCTTGTTATCGGATTTGATGGGGATCACCATGGAAAATTTCGTGCCTGCTCCCAGAGCCGATTGAATGTCGAGTCTGCCTTCAAGCAGCTCCACCCTCTCTCGCATCCCCATAATCCCGTAATGACTGCCTCGGGTTATCTTTTTGTCTATGGTGTCCGCGGCGAAGCCAACCCCGTTGTCGCTGACCGTGAGCTTGATCATCTGCTGTTGAAAGGTCAGCTCCAGCGTAACATGAGTGGCCTGTGCGTGTTTCAGAACGTTGGAAAAAGCCTCCTGGACAAGCCGGTATACGGCAACCTCCATCCCGGAAGGCAGCCGGATTTCTTTCCCTACCATCTCGAACTTCGTACTGATCTTGGCTTTCTCCTCGAAGTCTTGAACAAACTTACGCAAGGTTGGCACAAGCCCCAGATCGTCCAGTGCCATTGGGCGGAGATTGAAGATAATTTTACGCACCTCTTCAATCCCGCTCCGCACACTGAACTTTAGATCATTTAGCTCTTCTTTGACAGCGGAATATGCCTCTTTGGCCAGCATACGTTCCGTGATTTCTGTTCGCAGCACCATGTTGGCCATATTCTGAGCTAGTCCATCATGAATTTCCCGGGCAATGCGCTTTCGTTCTTCTTCCTGGGCAAGGATAATCTTAAGCCCCAGCAGTTGACGGTTTTTGGCCGACTCCAACAGTCGGGTCACCTGGTTGAGGTCCCCGGATAAATACTCCAGCACCACATTGAATTGGGATACCAGCGTCTCCGCGCGCTCAAGCTGCCGGTCTACATTCTTGATCCGCTTCTGCAGATCATCCCGGCGATGCTTCAGATGTAGTTCTTTTTCCCTATGAATAGCCAGCTGCGCCTGGAGCTGAGTAGCCGCCTCATAGGCGGTTCTAATATCTTCCTCGTTAAATCTCTTAAAATCCCGGCTTACTTCCGTCAGACGGACTCGGGAACGCCGGTATTCGACCTCGAACCGGTCGACCGTATCGATCATGCGTTTCGTTTCTTCAATTACGAGCTGGAGTTCTTTATTAAGCGCTTCGCGCTCCGTCCGGACACTCTCGCATATCTCGAAGACCTGGTATTTGCTGTTCTCCATCACATCAATGGCATTCTTGATGACGCGGTCAAAGACATCGACTTGCATCCGGACAGTGCTCCTTCGCCATTTTTCTCATTTACTAGCAATATAGTACCATATTTTCGGAAGAATGTGAGAGCTACAAGAACTAATTATTGAAGCGTAATTTGTCTTGTTTTCGCATCCCAAGTCACTTTCCACCCCAAATTCTCCGATAAAATCCGCAGCGGCACCATAGTCAAGTCGCCTTTGATGACGGGAGCCACCTCTGCCGTCACCCGCTTGCCGTTCGCGACTAAGTCTTTATGATCAATCCATAGGTCGATCATCTTCGTTCCCCGGATAATGGTAACCTTGCGCTCCTTGTCATCCCAACGAACCGTCCCGCCCAGCGCGTCCGTTACGAACCGGATCGGAAGCAGCGTATTGCCTTCGTAAATGTACGGGGCTTGCTCCAACGTCATCGCCTTGCCGTTCACCGCAACCGATTTTTTATCGACTGTCAGCTCCACGGTGTTCAGCGCCGGCTGCTGGACAGCTCCCCGATACGTAAATACAATATCGTCAATACCGATACTTCCCTGTGCGGCACGCTCATCTTGTCCTATTTCCTCATTGACGAGATAAATGCTCTTCAAGCGAATGGGATAAGTGATAGCATACTCGGACAGATCTGCCGTCAGCTGCTTCCAACCTTTCCAGTTGACATTGCGGGCCAGATCGACACGGATTGTTTCACCCTTGTTGTCGACAAGCTCGGCGCGCAACCAGTTCAAGCTTTCATCCCCATTGACCTTCAGCTTCAGCGTCTGCGGCTGGCCCTCTACCAGCACACCGGTATCAAGCGTGGCGAATGCCCATTTATTACCTGTACCGCCGGTGAAGTCATACTTCAGCTCCAAATATTTATTCCCCGTATTGGACGGCTTGATGTATACCGCGGCTGTCACTTCAGCAGGCTTGTGGTCGGACATCGTCATGACTGCGGTGTTGTCCAGATCGTACCAGACTTTATCCACTCCTACAGGGATCGTCGTCATTGTGCTGTACCCATCATACCGAGCGATCAGTTGGGCACTC
This sequence comes from Paenibacillus sp. cl123, assembly GCF_900101595.1. Lineage (GTDB taxonomy): Bacteria > Bacillota > Bacilli > Paenibacillales > NBRC-103111 > Paenibacillus_G. Next base: position 89,706 of record NZ_FMYY01000025.1, on the reverse strand, counting down.
TGACTGCCCTTCAGACTGTTCACTGTCAGTTTGCCGTTAGCAGCGGTACCCTCTACCCCAATCAGCTCCCACTGGATCAGCTCAGGCGGAACTTCCCTTGTCTTGCCTGACACGGTAGTAGCCGTGACCGGAACTTTGTACGTCTCGCCTTCGGACAAAGCCATGCTGTCAGCCATAATCTTCAGACTGGCAATCTGATCCCGGCCTATGATCTCCAAATCGGTCGTATAGCTTGCGCCGTCTGCCGCTGCCGTAATCTTTGCCGTCCCCGCCTTCGCAGCAGTGAAAATATTGTCTTGGAATGTTCCGAACCCTCCGGCTACGCTCCACTGTGCTTTCACAGTACCCGCTGCGATAGGGTTATAGAACTCGTCATAGCCTCCTGTGCTAAGAGCAGCTGCTTCTCCGATAAAAACGGCCGAGGGAGCCTGCACGATCAACGCCTTGGGCTTGCCTGGAGGCGCGGTGGAAAATACCCCTACCCCGTTGACCACTTTACGCTGAATGCCGGTCTCCGTCTTGTTTGCCAGCACGGGCTCAAATTCACCGAGCGGCCGGGCGACCATCTGGGTGGAGCCTCCGCCGTCGAGATTCAATCCTTTCCACACGCCCACCTGGATCATAAACTGCTGCAGCTCTGCCATCGTCAGACCCTTGCTCTCGCCGCTGTAATCCGCCGTGATGATATAAGCATATCTCTCGTCCTTGGAATAGCCCAGCGCCGTCCTGGAGCGCGTGCAGCACAAGCTGGCAACCTCTCGTGAGAAAGCCGCAGGCTGTCCGCCGTCTACCAGAATCGTATGCCCTCCGATCATCATTTTAAACTTCGAGACGTCGTACTTCTTATTGGGGTCTTGCGCCATTACGCTATAATCCGCTTTAAGCGGGTCCCCCACCTTAAAGTGCGTACGCACAAAATCGGCCGCCTTCCCGGAAGCCCGAAGGATGTAACCGTCTGTCGGAGCGATCATTCGTATAATGCCGTTATCTGCAATCTGCTTGATGATGCCGTTTTGTACGAGGACCTCTGTAGGCACAGTAACTCCGTCATTGGAGCGGTCCTCTTGTCCCCAAGCGTTCGTATACATAAACATGCCGTCGATATGGCTGTGGATGCTGTCCGGCTCTGACCAATAATACGTTTTATTAATGCCTCCCAGCGGATAGGCAGCTCCGTCTTTTGCTATAATATTGCCCTGGAATGTGAACAGGTCCACAATGGGCTTGTTGTTCTGATCGAGCGCAAACGTATAAAAGCCAGGCAAATACGGGGGGGTTGCCATAAGCTGTCCGTTTGATATTTGCGGCCCCATCGGGACGCCTTCTGCTTGGGTGTTGTAAAAATCTCCATTTACGCCGCCTACGGCCTTTGTTTCCTTAGCCATCTGAAGAACGGTCTGCTTCTTGGTAAATTGATTGTTCGTACCAGTCATTACATCAAGCTTAACATATGGGTTCGTCAAGTCTACTTCAATGACATTGGCATTCACCTTAATATCCTTTTTGCTTCTTACTGTCTCCCAAGTATAGCGCTTCAGGATCGCGCCGGACGTCAAAATTTCTTCGCTCACCTTCGTCAAGACAGGCGCGGAATCAGCCGCTTGTACGGCTGGGGCTGGTGACCAAGCGGACAAAAACACCGTTGCTGCGAGTACTGCGCACGATAGCTTCTTCCAGTTTTTTTGCACAATCACGTAAGCTTTGCTCCTCTCTAGTTCTCTCTCCTCTACTATAGACTCTAGTGCGGCCGGAAAAGTTACGGAAAATTTCGGGTAAATCATGAACAAAACGCGAAAAGACGACCCGAATGCATCTTCGGATCGTCTTGCTTAGACAGATCATGGGTTATAGCTAATTTATTTGCTTTGCTGTAAATCTAATACGCTTGTGGGTACGCGTTTGCACACTTTTCGTTTAGAGCTGCGCGTCCGCTTTAAGCTGCTCGGCTTTATCCGTGCGCTCCCAAGGCAGATCGATGTCGGTACGGCCGAAATGTCCGTACGCTGCTGTCTGCTTGTAGATCGGGCGACGCAGGTCCAGCATTTTGATAATGCCTGCAGGACGCAGGTCGAAGTTATTACGGACAATTTCCACCAGCTTTTCTTCGCTGACTTTGCCTGTCCCAAATGTATCGACAGAGATCGAAACCGGCTTGGCCACACCGATCGCATAGGCGAGCTGAACCTCACACTTATCGGCAAGACCCGCTGCTACGATGTTCTTCGCAACATAACGTGCAGCATAAGCTCCGGAACGGTCAACCTTCGTCGGATCCTTACCCGAGAAAGCGCCGCCGCCATGGCGGGCGTAACCGCCATACGTATCAACGATAATCTTACGGCCTGTCAGCCCGGCATCCCCTTGCGGTCCGCCGATTACGAAGCGTCCTGTCGGGTTGATGAAGTATTTCGTATCCGCGTCGATCAAGTGATCCGGAACAACCGGCTTGATGACATGTTCTTTAATGTCAGCCTGGATTTGCTCCAGTGTAATTTCTTCCGCATGCTGCGTGGAAATAACGATCGTATCCACACGAACCGGCTTATTGCCTTCGTATTCTACCGTCACTTGAGTTTTGCCGTCAGGACGCAAGTATTCCAACGTACCGTTCTTGCGAACCTCGGACAAACGACGGGAAAGCTGGTGAGACAAGGAAATGGGCAGAGGCATTAGCTCAGGCGTTTCATTTACTGCAAAGCCGAACATCATCCCTTGGTCGCCTGCTCCGATAGCCTCGATCTGATCATCGGACATCTGGCCCTCACGAGCTTCCAGCGCTTGGTTAACCCCTTGAGCGATGTCAGGCGACTGCTCATTGAGCGAAACGAGAACTGCGCATGTCGAGGAATCAAAGCCATATTTCGCACGTGTGTAGCCGATATCTTTAACCGTCTGGCGTGCGATCGATTGAATATCTACGTACTCGGAGCGGCTGGAGATCTCACCGATTACCAATACAAGACCCGTAGCAACAGATACTTCACAAGCTACACGGGCATTGGGGTCATTAGCCAGAAACGCATCAAGCACAGAATCGGAAATCTGGTCACAGATCTTGTCAGGGTGACCTTCAGTAACGGACTCGGATGTAAACAAACGACGACCGGTTGGAATAGACATTAGTAATAACCTCCTACTGCTAGTATAGATAAATGAAACAAAATTATATCGAAGCCCTCACCGGGACGTGCGACCAAATACAGGATGTTCACATACAAAAAAATCAACCTTTTCCGAGTGGAAAAGGTTTCTTTAATGTTTACCTTCATTTTTTATGTTACTGGATTTGTCCCATAGTGTCAATGGATTGGAGGGCTGACGCGGAAAATTAACATAGAATAAACCTATTTTTTGAAATAAGGCCTTTGCTTGGTTTACTACAAGCTAAACAACGTTTCTTCCGCTTTTCTTATCAGCCTTGCCGTGATAGTCCCGCCCACAGCACCGGTATCCCTAGAAGCGATATGTCCCCAGTAGTCTTCTTTCACTGATTGGGAAGGGATCGCCCCCAGCTCTGTAGCAAATTCCACGTTTAAATTGGCCACTTGCTTCCCTACCGGCAATCCAAGCTCGGCGGCAATTTCATATTTGAGGATATCCAGCGCTTTACCACTTTCCGGTACGACTTTCTTGTTATTCTTGGCCATGTCAGAAGCCTCCTCGTGGATGATGTGGGCTTATTATCTCTTGTTATGGAGACACTAACACGTATGAACTTTTGGTCGTACGGGTAAAATTATGGAGTAACTTTTTTGCCATCTGCATCAACAATCGAATAGCTCCCGCGAACCATAACAAATATGTCCTGCTTGTTCTTGGGGTCTGGCTTAATGCCTCGTCCCTCACGCGGAACGATAAGTAAGTGGTTTAGCTCGACAGGCATGCCTGCCGTTATGTCTTTGCCGATAGTCACATCGGCCATACCGCTTTCATCCGAGCTTACGGCGAGAACCTTGCCGCTGCGTACGATGATTTCGGAGCCGGAACCTCCGTAGAGGGTTTGGTTTTGTTTCAATTCTACGATAGTTAAATTATTGCTTGAAACTTCGGTTTCGGTTGACGTTGATTTATCGACTTGTGATTTGTTCGATAGGATATCATTTAATTTTTGCTCTAAGTAACTCTTTGTCACCAATGGATCATCTACAGAACCTGGCTCACTGGTAGTCCCGCCACTTGCCTGTCCAAAAGCCGTAAACGAAATCAAGGATAAAAAAACAAAAAGCATAACAAAATGCTTAGTTTTCATTTAAGTCCTCCGAAAATTGTTCTTTTAATAAAAAGAAGACCCTTGCGGGTCTCCTCTTTAACTTAAGTTAATTATTTTACAGGGACGCTTACGGATTGACCAAGCGTGTTAGCTACGATGTCAAAGGAAGCAACATCAGTACCTGTGTAGGAGATAACGCCGTACTTATCGATCGTTACAGTTCCTGTTGCTTGCTCACCAGCTGCATTTCTTACGTTAGTTACAGTGAATACAACGCCGAGCAGGTAGTTGTACTTTTGAGCATCAGCTTTCTCATAAGTTACATCGTAGTTATCTGTAACTTTAATTTCTGCAGCCACGAATACGTTGGCGCCTTGTGGAAGATCAGACTTCTTAACGGAAGATTTAGCTGTAATTTTGGTAGTCTTGATAGCTTCGTCTTTAACATTGACCGAAACAGTTCTCAAAAGCGTTTCGCCCTTGTTGTTTTTAAAGCCAATGTTCAGAGTCGAAGTACCTTTCTTATAACCAATTACAAAGCCTTTGTTATCTTTTACGCCAGTTTTAACCACAGAGGAGTCACCGGTAATCGAAGTAACTGTTTTTGGAATAGCAACCTTGTTACCTGCTGCATCCGTAGCTACAACCTTCACTTCTCTTGCCAGTTTGCTTTCTGTTGCTTCTCTTTGTGTTTCACGAGAGATATCTTGGCCTGGACCATAAGTCGAAGCTACTACGGTACCATTGTCGACTGCATTGAACAGATCTTTCACTGCTTCAACCGAGTAGTTCAAAGACTCGTTAGCGGTGATTGCTTCGATCTTACGGCTAATTTTGGAGATTTCTACGTTGTTCTTAAGAATTTGCATAGTGATTTCAATGGCATCTGCTGTATTGCCTGCACCATTGTATTTGAACTTGTGCTCTTTGTTCAATTGCTCAACTTCAGCACCCGTTACAGTAAAGCTGTTACCACGGCTTTCGAACGCATCAGCATCAGTATGATAGTCGATCGACATACCACTGCCATAAGTTGCAGTTGTTACAGCAACTGTATAAGAAGCACCAGAGCTGGATACGTTGCCGTTTTGGTCAACATTTTTCAGTACTTTCAGTTCTTTACCGTATTGGTCAAGAACTTGAATCTTGAACGCGCTGTCCGCACCGGAAACGATCTTTCTAGCAGGATCAGTTACAACTTTGAAGCTATCTGGATAACGAGCAGGTTGTACAGTTACTTGCTTCCATTTGTTGTCGAACACGCCTGGCTCTGCGATTTGTGCGCTAACTGTAAATACAGTTTTCGAATTTGTCGGCAGTTCGCTCAGTCTGATTTTACCTCTGTTTTCACCTGCAGTTTCGATTGCAGCTTTACCAAAGGAGGAGGAAACTTTGATGCGTTTCAGGTTCTCATCGTTAGTCACGTCTTCAAGGCTCAGCTTGTTGCCATCTGCATCATAAGCAACGAGGTCCATGAACGCTTCTGTGTCACCAGCAGCTACGTTGGAATCTTTCAGTTCGCCCAGTTCAATCTTAGTAGCAACTTTAGTCGACTTGATTTGAACTGTACCTGTTACCCGACCTGCTTGGTTGTGTACGGAGAACGTGTATTCGCCAGCTTTGTCAACATTTTGGCTGAGGTACAACTTAACTTCGAGAATTTCGTCGCTGTTATAGTCGCCAACTTCCGATTTAAGATTTGGCTCATAACCGATAATTTGAACGTTTGTGTTGCTTTTCTCTGCTTCTGTGTTGTTGAAAGGTACGATGTTACCGTATTGATCGTAGTTAACTACGTCGTAGTATACGGACTCGCCTTTAGTTGCCAAGGAATCTTTATTGTTGGAGTATCTTGCATTGCCCAGTTCAATTTTGCTGATGAACGGAGAAGTACCAACTTTAAAGTTTTTAGTAGCATTGATACGGGAATCGTTCTCGTAGATGTTAACAGGAACGATACCGTAGCCGGATTGATACGAATCCTTGTCGATATCAAGAGTCAGAAGCAGTTCGCCTGCAGTGTTCTTTACAAGCTTCACGTATGCATCATTGTTGTTACCTGCATACACTGTGTAGCTGCCTGCGGACAAGGAAGCATTCTCACCGTATTGGTTGGAAGCTTTGATCTTAACAACCGCTTTTTTGGATTTAGCAAGTGTTTCGTTGCTGTTCAAGAAGTCGATTTTAACAAGCTTCTCGTTTTCGCCTTTGAACTCAGCAACTGTTTTGCCAACTGCCGCAGCATCGTAACCGGACAGAGTTACTGTGTAGTCGCCTTCGCGAATCTTCAGGTTGTCCTTCAGTGTCAAAGTTGCGGATTTTTTGTCATCAGCAAATTTAACATCAGTTGCCACAACGCTGGAACCAGCTTTCAGCTCGAGCTTAGCTTTATCAGTATCAACCGGTTTGTTGAAAGTTACTTCAACTTTTTGAACGCCAACTGCTTTAGCTTCAGTTACGTTCACTACGCCTTGTGGTACATAAGCCTTGTCAGCAGCGTAGGAGGAAAGAACCAAGATGTCACGAGTTGCTGCGGAAGTACCACCGAAAGTGCCGTCTTCGCCGCTAGTCATGATTTTCTTTTCGATCGCTACAGCTACATAGCCTTTAGCCCAGTCAGAAACTGTTTTGTCGCTTACGCCTGCGCTTGCTTTAGCGTCAGCTTCCCAGCCAAGACCGCGAACCAAGAAAGTTGCGAGTTCTTGCTTAGTAACTTCGCCAGCAGGGTTGTATTGTCCAGGAGCGTAGCCGTCAGTCAGGCCAGCTGCTTTCAGAGCTTCGATGTAAGGAAGAGCGTAGCCGTTAGCTGGATCTTCTGCTTTAACATCGGAGAAGCTGGAAGTTTTAACAGACGCGTCAACTTCAAGGTCGAAGATCAAAGCTGCAACCTTTGCGAATTGAGCGCGGTTCATTTTGTCCTTCAGGCCGAACTCTTTTTCAGCTACGCCGTCAAATACGCCAGCGCCGATCAGTTCGTCGAAGATTACTTTTTGTTCTGCAGTAAGATCTTTCAGATCGTCGAAGTCAGCGGACGATTTCTTAGCTGCAGCGTCTTCCGCACCAAATGCAACGGAAGAAAACATCGAGAATGCCATAGCCAGAGACAGGATTGCGGATAAACTTTTTTTCATAACCTTTTTTTCTCCTCCTCGAATATCTTTCGGTTGTTGAGAGTTTTCTTTAGATAAATTATAGCTCGATTCCCTCATTAGCCGATTCACCCCCTTCCCAGAGTTGAGCGAGCAAAATGAATTTAACTTAGTTAAGTCTGCAATGTATAAGATTGCAGAAACTAGTAAACACTAATAATGGACAAACCCAGGACTTGCATACCATTGAACATTATACACCGACTTGACAGCAAAGGTAAAGAGCGGATTTTGTGAATATTATCCAAACCTTACTCTTTCCTCGCGTTTTCCTCGCGCCCTGTGTTTCACTGTATTAAACGCAAGGTTCTTTGAAAAGTTGCGCTCTTTGAAAAAAACTTTTTTTATTTTTATCATCGGCGCTTTGCAAGCTCGGCCTCACTTTTTCCTATCTTTTCGTGCGCCGCTCGCTTACGAAACCTAGTATACACCTGATATATCAACTGCGTCATTACTAAGTATTTTCCATATGCCATACTCATCGTATAGATTCAGCTTGGCCCAGTCCTAATTATATCTCAACAGAAAAAAGACATCCGAAACGGCGAATGACTGCTCCGGATGTCTTTTCTTTGCGCCTTGTTATTTAGGGAATTTCTTTTGCTGTTGAAGGACACGATAAGCGATAGCGGCAGCTTGAGCTCTCGTAATGTTGGAGCCGCCGTCGAATCTAACCGTAGTCTTCGTCTGCCCTTCAAGCAGATCATTTGGAATGCCATCCATCAGCTTCGCTTTGGTGACCGCCTCGATAGCAGGAACGAACTCAGGATCAGTGATCGTCACGCCATCCGTAAATGCCTTCTGAAGAGCCTGCGAAGCCTTATTTACATCTGTAATAAGCTTTAAGTCAGACGCGCGGGCAATCATCAGCGCCGCTTGGGAGCGCGTCAACGTCTGGTCATGGCCGAAAATATTGCCAGCCGTCCCTCTCACGATACCTGCGCGGGCAGCCGCCTCAATATGCTTGAAGTCGTACAAGCCGAAGCCATCCCGCAGGTCACTGCCCCGCGGTACATCGAAAAACATACCATTATAGGTACGATCGCTTGTATCAACCCGCGTATCCGGGTTTTCCAAAGGCAGATCGAAGATGCTGACCAGCATTTGCACGAATTCGCCTCGGGTTATATATTCATCCGGAAGGAAGCGGTTAGGCTCCGTATCCTTGCTGCGCATAATCCCTTTGGAATACAAAGCTTCTATATAAAGCTTCGCCCAGTGCTTGTTGGAGGCTGTATCGAGATCGCCGAAGCCGTTATCCATGTACATGACCTGGAAGTAGCCAAACGAGTCGATGGACACCGTAATGGAATTATCCTTCGTATTCACGACACCCCCGAGGTTCTTCCACTCTCCATTAGGATAACGCGGCATCAAACCGCCATTCGGATTCTCAAATACATTGTATTGGAACACACTGAGATATCTCCAGGCTTCATCCCGAATTATCGAGTCAAATTTCAAGGTCAACGTCCCCGGCTTGCTGGGAACGACCAGGTACTTGATGTCGCGGTTATGGAATTGACCCAGCGCCGAGTTAATATCCGATCTTTCCGTCGGCAGCCGGCCGCCGCCCTTGACGAGCGCTTGCGTCATCAGATTCTCACGTTCGGGGTCCACATCGGAGATATCCTCGATTGTTCCCGCGTCGATCCAGTACCGCTTGCTCGCAGGGCGGAATCTACCCGTTTTTTCGACCAGGAAGTCCTTAAAAGCCGGGGTCTCGCTTTTCTCAACGCGACCATCCACCGTGCTGGCAATACCAAACAGCAAACTTCTCTCCGAAGTGATAAATTTATCGTTGCGGTCATTGCGAATAAGCTTCGTATCCTTAGGGAACGTCAGCTTGATATCGCCGCTGAATACATTGAAGGAATTCGCCATCTTGGCTTTATACTGCAAGCCTTCGATAGCCGTATTCGTATTATTCAGCACGATCGAACCCGCCTGCTGATTATCGCCTCGTACAATTGTGAATTTGATTTCATTAGCGCCGGCCTTCAGATTTTTTACATCATACCGGAACAAACCCGGGTAAGCCTTTTGCTCTGCCGCTTCTTCTTTGCCGACAAGAACCTTGGTCGCCTTCTCGGCATAGATGTAAAGCGTCATATAGTTTTTATTGATATTCAACTGGCTTTTACCCGCCGAGTTCTTCACCAATACAAGATCCTGCAGCGTCAGACCAACTGACAACGGATCAATGATCCGATACGGCTGCGGCTCGCGTTTGATGCGAACCTGCTGACGAATCTCGGAGCCGTTATTCGCCCTGGCCTTCAAAGTAAAAATAAACTCGCCGTAGGTGTTGGCCGGGAAATCATACTTGTCCAATCGAATCTGAACCGTTCGCGGCGTGTCGCTGATATTTGTCTCTGTCGTCGTCAGTACCGACTCTGTAGACGTACCCGGCAGTTGTACGCTCATCGTGATGACCGGATTCATCGTGCCCCTAACCACTTGACCGACAAGGTTGATTTGAGTTGCCGTGGTGGTGTAGCCGGTTGTGGTCTTCACAAATCTAGGATCGCTGACGTTATAGTCCAGATCGAACATCGTAATGGACGGCCCGTTGTCGGATATGATAAAAAACTCGTATTTGAATACAACTTCTTGCGTACCGACCTTGATAGTAAAGGTCAGCACTTTTTTTCCATCCTGCTCCAGCGCACCGCTCGCATTTAGCTGAGTATTAGATATTTTAAAGCTTTCCGGTGCAGCAGGATCAAAGTCAGGCGTCAGCGTATACCCGTTAAGCATGACGTCAACCGGAGCACCAGCCCGGTTCATCAGCCGACCGGAAATACAAGGCTGCTCCAGGCCGCATCTCAACTGATCCTTGTTCGTGATAACCATACCATTATATACGTTATCCAGGATCAGCAGCGGTGAAGAAGAGATTTGCAGGTTATACGTTTTCGTTGAAGCCGGCCATGCTCCGCTTCCGTCATAAGGAATGACTTCGAGCAGGGTTTGCCCATCCGATATGCCCTTCAGGGTAACCTCGGCCATTCCCGTCCCGCTTGCCACGTCATACGGAGTAATTGTGTATAAACCGCCGCTGTTAGCCGTATCCGGATCTTGGTCATCATAAGGCTGGCCGTTCACTCTTACCAGAACTTGCGTTGAATTTTTTGTCAACACACGCAGCTTGGAAGGAAACCGGTTAATTTGCGTGCTGCCATCAGGCTTATTCAAGGCCACGGTCCGATTGTTCGCCTCGTCGACGATCAATTGCACATCCCCGTCGATATAAGGCTTATTTTTATCAACAAAATCAAAGTAATACAGCTCTTCAACCGGATCCAAACGATAGTTCGTATCTTCGTACTGAACCTTTAGGATCTGCGTCTGGCTTCCGACAGCTATTGGAAGATCGATCTTAATATCGTGCGTAGCAAAATCACCGGACACGACGACCGGAGGCGTTAAGATGTTAGTCCCCGCATTCCCACTGTTTAGAACAGGCGAGGCCGAGCTGGACAACACGGAGAAGCTTTTATTAATGAAATCATAACGAACCTTGTATTGGCTCTCCATACCCGCCAAAGAAATATAGGCATATTCGTAATCGTATACCGCCGAAGTGATCGTCTTCAGCTTCATACGTACCGATACATCCGTGATGCCTTCCGTTTCAATCGAAGGCCTTTGAATCACTTCTTTCCAATTGAGCGGAGAAGTCAGGCCGGATACGGCGATGTCATAAGGATATGCAGCGCCGTTATCATAAATAAACTTTCGCTTCAGCGAGTACGTATTGTTCCCCTGCTTGGCGACAAAGGTAAGCTCATTATTCCCGGGCTTCAGCTTCATGTCGCTGACACGGCCCGTATTAAAATAGAAGGTAAATTTATTGCGGGCAAAGCTGGCTGGGTAATAAGCGTCCCCATTCAGATACAGGGTGATCTCATCTGCATTAGCCGCCGTTCCTGTGATGGACTGCAGATTGCCTGTTTTCAGCACGGTGGAGTTCTCCACGAGCGGCTGTTCGTTCAGCGCCAGGTCGCTGATCGACATGGCAGCGGAAAAGTTTGCCCAGCCTGGTACCGATGTGTAGCCGAAAGAATCATGCTTAAGCTCAATTTTATTGAGGCCCTGAGTCAGCAGCACATTACTGAAGGTAATCTCGCTGCCGTTTTGAACGGGCTTGATCGTTTTGTCCTCGGAAACCTTCAACGTCGTTGTATTCGTAATCCGAAGGTAAATACCCTGAACCTGATTATCCGGAATACCGGCAAAGTTAGCCGTGATCGTAATCGGATTGGTTGTAAATGTATCGATCGTATTGCCCGACGACGGTTTATTTTCGTCACCGGTCAGAGGTGCGGACACATTGTTCAGGTTAGAGATGGCAATCGTAACCGCAGTCGCCGCATTGGCTGTAAGTGGCGTCCAAAGCGTGAGCAGCATAGCGAGTATGAGCAATGCGGATGTTGTGCGGGTCGCTTGGCGTTTCAAGTTGTACTCCTCCTTGCTGAGCTAAATAATTTAAGTTCGTGACAAGCAGCTTTCATCGCCCGTTCCTCATAACGAACGATATCCTGTGCAGAATACAGGGGCCTCCCTTCAGCTCTTATCCCTATCGCCTCGGTCGAGGAAAAGTTTCATGTACCTTTGTTATCGGCTCATAGCCATCAAATATTTAGCATTTCCTCCGAGTCAACGACAAAAAATCCCGAGTCCATAGGACCCGGGATGTACGAAGTCTTATTTAATTGTTTCTGGACTTGGCGTTGATCAAGTTGGCTTTCAAGCCTAGTTTGTTCAAAAACCGCAGCACCGGCTTCTTCGTCTTGCTGATAATGCCGATTGCCTCGGCCCCAAGCACCAGCACACATAGAAGAATGACGACAAGAAGCACTGTTCCCCATAATGTCTCCTGCTGAGACATATACGATAGCAGTACCGCAGAAGAACCGAATACAGCAGCGATGCCATAAATAATCAAGACGGTCGAACGATGGCTGAAGCCCAGCTGCAGCAGGCAATGATGCAGATGACTCTTGTCGGCTACCGAGATCGGCAAGTTGTTAACCCAGCGCCGCATGATGGCGAAGAACGTGTCGGATAAAGGAACGCCCAGAATCATGATCGGCACCAGCAAGGAGACGACCGTCGCTTGCTTGAAACCAAGTACCGATAAGGTTGCCAAGGTAAATCCGAGAAACAACGCTCCCGAGTCGCCCATAAAAATCTTGGCGGGATGAAAATTATAGAATAAGAAGCCGCAGATGCTTCCCAGCAAAAGCGTACATAACAAGACGACAGTCACGTTGCCCATCATCAAGGCAAGAATAAGAATGGTTGTTGTCGCGATACCGGAAACGCCGGCCGATAGCCCATCGAGGCCGTCAATGAGATTGATGGCGTTGGTCACTCCCACGATCCAGAAGATCGTCAGCGGAACGGCGAGCCATTCCAGCGAGATCACCTGATCGCCGAAAGGAACATTGACCAGGTCGATGACAACGCCCGAGTATACAACAACGCTGGCAGCAAGAATCTGTCCGAGCAGCTTCACTTTAGGCGATAGATCGAACTTGTCGTCGAGCGCGCCGATCAGAACGACGATGGCTCCGCCCACCAGCAGCCCGAATACCACATCCGACTTGAGCGAGTCCATAGCAGGCGAGACAACAAAATAAGAAGCTACAAAAGCAATAAAAATCGCCAGTCCTCCGAGCCGCGGCATAATACGGCTATGTACCTTGCGGTGATTCGGCGCATCGACGGCTCCGACCCGGAAGGCAAAACGTTTGACAAGCGGTGTCATCAGTAGTGCGATCGTTAATGCAGCAGCGAATCCGATCACGTATAACCAATTCATATGCGTGTTCACAACCCCTTTTTTCTATGAAACCCCCAAACACTTCAAATTATACGCGCGCCGTTCACTAAATTCCATACGCATTTTCCGTGAATTTGGGCGGTTTTCTGGTGGTTTTCATAGTTTTTCAAGGTTAATTGACATTATCCTTCACGCCCGTCATTATCACTCCCGCTTGCGGCCGCAGAGAAGGATTTTGGAAAAAAGCTAATGCATCCTGCACCTTTTTACCCAACGTCCCCAGTCCGTGAATCTGGAAGATTATCCCTTCGGCGACTGCGAATAAAACCGGGCAATTCGCTCGGCAGGCAGCTGCGCCTCTTGCTGTAAACGGACAATCCTCTCATGCTTCGCGGCTATCCAGGACTCCCGGCTGCGCAGATGCTCCAGCAGTTCGGCGGCCATCGATTCACCATCGGGGCGCTGTGTACTAGCGGCAGGCTTCATGCCCAGGCGATTCAAAAACTGATCAATCTTCGGATCATAGGACAACCCGACCATGGGGACATATTGTCCCGCTGCATAAATCAGCGCGTGCAGCCGCATCCCAAGCAGGGTATGACAGCCCGCCACCTCCGCCAGCATATCCTGAGGATGCGTGACGCCGCCGGCTACAGAGATTCTTCCTCTATACATTTCCCCGAGACGCTCCTGCACATACAGCGATGCCTGTTCATCCGACGGAAGATGGAAAGGAAGAAACCGGATATGCGCGGAGCTCTGCTCCAGCACCCGCCGGAGCGCATCCGCTACGGCCTCCAGCTCGGAACGGTCTTCATTCCAATAACGGACGGATACGCCGACGACAGGAGCATCCTGCCCCTGCCCGCTCTTGCGAACATGCGCTCCTGCCTTCAGCGGCATGCCCATTACCGGGTCAGGCACGACGCTGATCTTCTGCTCCGCTGCTCCCATCCGCATCAGCAAAGCTTTGGACTCCTCATCCCGCACGGTAACAACCTCACAGCGGCTGAAGGCGGAACGGATAAAGCCGTAAAACAGCTTGCGGTGCACGGGTCCGATGCCCTGCGAGTAGATAAACACCGGCTTGCCCAGCCACTGCGCCATCCGTATGACGGCGATATAATAAGGAATCGTTTTGGCGCTTGTCTCATCCTGCAGCAGACTGCCGCCGCCGCTGATCAGTCCGCCCGCTCCTTGCAGAGTCCGCCATACTTCCCGCGGCCTCATCCGGTGCACGGCCTCCACCCCATAGGTCCGGGCCGTCCACTCCGGATTGACGGAGAGAACGACAGGGGTGAAGCTGATCCCCTGCCGCTCGCCCTGTTCCTTCAGGGCCAGCAATATCGATTGAAGCACCGCTTCGTCGCCGCTGTTGTTAAATCCGTAATACCCTGAAATTACGATGCGTTGATTCGCGGTACCCAACGACGCCAACTCCTTATGACAATCTCCCATACGAGGATCAGGCCGAGGCCGATCAAGATGCCGAACGCCAGCCCGTACACCACACGGATGGAGGAAATGACAAGCGGCGTATGCAGATGGGCGAACGTATCTACAATGGAAGCTTGCCCGATGACTCCGAGCAGAATCAAAATCGTGGCATTTCTGTACTTATAGCTTAAGTAGGCTCCGAGAATAAATATCGGATGCGCGAGCATGAACTCCTTGATCCGCGGTCTCACGCCGAGCGTGTTCTCCAGGAAGGAACGGAAGTAGCGTTCTACCCCTGTTGTCGTGCCTTCATTGCCCGTTCTGGATAAATAATAGAAACCGACCGCCGCGACAATAGCGACAGTGATCACCCAAAGCACGCTGATATGCTTGGACAATAATCCTCGTACCCGCACCAAGCGCTCCTTGTGGGTGATCGGTTCCGCGAACAGCAGCCAATACAGGCCGGCGATGACAATCGGGGCAAGGTGCAGCACGCTGACTCCCCGGAACTGCTCCAGTACAAGCGTATACGTAATTTGGTTCAATAGCCCGACAATAAATAATATCCCGATAGCCGATATAAGCGACGAGCGAATGAGGAGCAGCACGGCGAAGCCCACCAGCGAGCCTGTGGACGCCTGCTTCTCCCGCCTCCGCCGCGCAGCCTGCAAAGCGAACATAATGGCCAGCGATGCCGCGCATGTGCCCGCCCCT
The DNA here is from genome assembly GCF_900101595.1 of Paenibacillus sp. cl123. Classification (GTDB taxonomy): domain Bacteria; phylum Bacillota; class Bacilli; order Paenibacillales; family NBRC-103111; genus Paenibacillus_G. The sequence continues at coordinate 74,402 of NZ_FMYY01000025.1, read as the reverse complement.
AGCGCCAATGCCTGCGAGAACAAGCTGGAACTCAGGACGAACAGTCCGGCTGATCCCAGCATCCCGAGCAGGAATGCCGCCAGAGCAAGCTGCGCTGCGAAATAAGACAACGTCAAGGCTATCAAGGCAACGGCTCCTGCCCATAAGAGCAGCTTGGCGGCTGTCTGCCAGCCGGAGTGGACAAGCTGGAAGCTTTGCGCCGTTCCGAACGTATAACCCGCCTTCTCAATCCGCGGCAGAGCGCCTTCCGGTCCGTCCAATGCCGCGTACATGGCTTCAAGCGGGTTCACGATCTTGCCTTTCTCCGCGCTTTTCACCGCCCGTGCATTGAGGAACAGCATCCGGATATTGCGGTCCTTCACCGCCAGCACCAACCGGTCCGCCATCCCCTGAATCCGGCCGTTCAGCTCCTCTTGGGTCAAGCTTTCGGTCAGCTTGGTCGAGTCGGACTCCGTAAAGGAATGCAGCCTGACCACCTGATGGTGGATGCGCTTGGCCAGCCCATTAAAGCCTTTTTGCGGCGTTTTCTGCATCTCGATAGCCGCAAGCCCGATATGATGCTCGCGCAGCATCTCGCCCATCTTATCCAAATACAAGGTATCTTCAGCGCTGACAAATCCCGGGACCGAATCTCCGTCGACGATCACCCACTTGACACCCAATCCCTGGAGATCGCCTAACAGTTTATCCACCCGGTTCGTTTGGAAGGTACGCCGATTGGACAGACGAGCGACAAGCGAGAAGCCTTGGTCCTTAAGCTTCTGCATGGTGATAAAGTCAGGGTCCAGCGTCTGCATCAACGCTTCGTCCATCGCCATCTGAATGATCATCCCCGGCTGATTCTTATAGCTCCAGGGGCGCAACTGAACGTTCAGCTGGGCAAAGCCGGCCTCGACCATTTCCCTCACACGCTGCTCCGATTCCTTATCTGTGAACAAAATATAGGTGAAATTCTCGTTGGGTGAAATCGGAGTTTGCGTCAGCGCCGAAGCATCATGAGAAGAAAAAACCTCAATGCGCCGGCTCAGCTTCAGCTCATTCAGCGTAGCCTCATACACGGCCAGAGAACGGACCCCATGCTGCTGCAGCAGCTTCAGCTGCTGCTCGATAAAGCCGCGGGGGTCAGGCTGCGTATCCGATATTTCGAGCAGATCCCGATAATCGAACACGACATCCACCTTGCGCCCGGATTGCTGCTCCGTCTGATGCCGCTCATACGCGACGGGAAGCGCCGCCAGCATCCCGAGAATGACCAGCCACCACAGCCCTTTAATCGCCAGCTTGTTCCATCTTGCATACCTTTCCTTCACGCTGTCAGCTCCCACTTGTCACTGAAATTGATCTACACGGGACATGACCTGCTGAGTCAGTCCGGCTATCGCTTGCGCAGCCGCTTCACCCGTCTCGCCGCGAACGGCGAAGTAGACTTTGATTTTCGGTTCTGTACCCGATGGGCGCAAGCAGAACCAGGAATCGTCCTCTAATGTATATTTCAATACGTTCTCCATCGGCAGCCCGTACAAACCTTGCGAGAAGTCCTCGACCTTCACAACCTTAAGACCATTCAGCTCTGCAGGCGGCTGAAGACGCCAATCCTGCATAATCGCCTGAATTTTCTCTACGCCATCCTTGCCTTTCAGCGTGCGGGACTCCAGCTTCTCCAAGAAATAGCCGTACTGGGCATACAGCTCCTGAAGCACGTCGTACAGCGTTTTACCTTGGCTCTTATAATAAGCCGCCGCCTCGCAGATGAGCATGGAGGCGATAACCGCGTCCTTATCCCGCGCATAGGTGCCTGCCAGATAGCCGTAGCTTTCCTCATAACCGAACAGGAACCGCGCTTCGCCCGTGCGCTCGTACTGGGTCATCTTCTCGCCGATATACTTGAAGCCGGTCAATGTATTGACGACATCCGCTCCGTAATTACGGGCGATGACCGCGCCCATCTCGCTTGTGACGATCGTCTTGACGACAACGCCGTTCGTCGGCAGCTCACCCCGCTCCTTCAGGCTGCGGAGCAGATAATCGACCATGATGGCTCCCGACTGGTTGCCCGTCAGCACGAAATATTCACCCTGCGGGTCCTTGACCACTGCGCCCATCCGGTCGCAGTCCGGGTCCGTGCCGATAATAATATCCGCATCAACTCGCTTGGCTTCCTGAATCGCAAGCGTAAACGCCTCGCGTTCCTCGGGATTGGGCGACTTGACCGTAGAGAAATTCGCGTCAGGCTGCTCCTGCTCGGCCACGACATGCACATGCTCGAAGCCGATCGTCGCCAGCGCCGCGCGCACCGATAGATTGCCGGCGCCATGCAGCGGTGTGAAAACGATATGGAAGTTGTCTCCCATCCGCGCAACAAGTTCGGAATTCAAGCTGACTGAGGTGACCGCCTGTATGTAAGCCGTATCGACGGCATCTCCGATCCACTCCAGCAGGCGGGCGCTCTCCGCCTCGCTCCGGGTCAACCGGCGCACATCGGCGAAGGACTGCACCCCGCGAATCTCGGCGATGACTTGCTCGGCTTGATCGGGAACCAGCTGCCCCCCGTCTTGGCCGTAAACCTTGTAGCCATTGTACTCGGGCGGGTTATGGCTGGCCGTAATGACTACGCCGGCTGTTGCCTGCAGGTATCGAACGGCGAAGGACAGCTCCGGAGTTGTCCGCAGCGATTCGAACACATAAGCTTTGATGCCGTTCCCGGCAAGCACCTTCGCTGTCTCGAGGGCGAATTCGGGAGATTGGTTGCGCGAATCGTAGGCAATGACGACCGAAGGAGAAGCCACCCCCGATTTCAACAGGAATTGGGCCAAGCCTTGCGTAGCGCGAGCGATCGTATAAGCGTTCATCCGGTTCGTTCCGGCGCCGATTACCCCGCGAAGGCCGCCTGTGCCAAACTCCAGATCCCGGTAGAACCTGTCCTCGATTTCCTTGGCATCCCCAGCGATAGCCTTTAGCTCCTCTTTCGTAGCCTCATCGATCGCCTGGTCGTTCAACCAGAGCTCATATTGCTGCTCCACATGCGTTTGCGTACTCATTCCTCATCCATCTCCTCTACCCGTTTATATATGTACCAGTCACTCCCCTGAAGCTATAACTTCTCTAGCTGCCTATTCCTTGTCGGCCAGCGCGAACATGATTTCGCCTTCGGCGACGACCTTGTCATTCACCTTGGCCGTAGCTTGACCTTTGCCGATGGTCCCCTTGAGCCGGGTGATGACCACTTCGAGAATCAGCGTATCCCCAGGCTTTACCTGTCCCCGGAAGCGAAAGCCGTCGATGCCGGCCAGCAGCCCGATTTTACCTTGATTGCTCTCCACTTTCAATAGTGCCACAGCCCCGACCTGGGCCAAAGCCTCCGTGATCAGCACGCCCGGCATAACCGGATAGCCCGGAAAGTGACCCTGGAAGAAGGGCTCGTTGATCGTCACATTTTTCAATCCGACCGCTCTTACGCCGGGTTCCACCTCCAGAATCCGGTCTACAAGCAGGAACGGATAGCGGTGCGGAATAATCTCCTGAACTTGCTGCGCATCATACATCAATATAAGAACTCCCTTCGTCGAATAAATAGGCGCTGCTTGGCAAAAAATAACGCTTGTCCCTTCATGATCTGCAGTAATGAAGGTTGATATAAGGGAGCTCATGCGTAAGGTTCTCAGCGGCAAGAGCTGGGAAGCTGGGCATGGGCTCTTCTTTAGCCTGATTATGGCTCGGCCTTGCGCTTGTTCAATAATTGGAATTGCAGGATATATAGTCCCGATGCCACAAAGGAAACGATGATCACAAACCAGAGATAAGCAGCGGCAAACGGCAGCTGGAACACGATCAGCAGGATAGCGACATAATAAAGCACCGTTGTCAGCTTGCCAAGCGCATTGGCCGGCACCGTCTTCTTGCCGCGGAAATGGAAGAAGGCCGAACCGACAATCATCCCCGCGTCACGCAGAAAGATAGCTGCAGCCGCCAGCCACGAGATCATGCCTGAAAATACCAGCGACAAAATAACCGTCAGCATCATCAGCTTGTCCGCCAGCGGGTCCAGCATACTTCCGAGAGCTGTCACCTGATTATGCCTGCGCGCCCAATAACCATCCAGCACATCGGTAATTCCTGCCGCGAGCAGCACAAAGAAAGCGCTCTTGATGTAACCTGACGCAAAAACCACCCCATATACGGGAATCAGGAAAAGGCGGCATAACGTTAAGGCATTGGGCAGATTCCACACAGCACTTGTTCCCCCCTACATCCATCCATTATACCTTTATCAGGAAAAAAATAAAACTCCCTGAGCGGGAGTCTTGATAAGCCTGGCTACTTACGTATTGGCAAATATAAGGTCGAATAAATGGCGCCAAGTGGAGAGGTGAAATACCTCGTTCATCGGCTGCTTGCCGATATATACATATCCAATCGAAAGTCCTATGAAAAGCGCTGCCACGCAGGCAATCGGGACCCACGTCCATCGTATGATCCCCTTGATCACTTTGACCCACGTTTTGGCTGCCGGCTTCGCCTTCTTTCGGTTATCGCTCAAACCGTCTACCTCGCTTTGCGTACGGCCATTACACGCGCAAATTATTGGCCAGATTCATCAATTGGTCGGCTGATGCGACAGCTCGCGCGTTAAGCTGGAAAGCCCGCTGCACCATCACAAGCTCCGTCATCTCTTCCGACAGATTAACGTTCGATTGCTCGATAAAGCCTTGCCGCACCGTGATCGGATCTACCGTATTGTTTTCCTCGGTCACGGTCTGCAAAATCTCTTCCCGCTGCTCGGGCGTTATGGCGGCTGACAAGGCATACAGATTCTCCCCGACCTGCTGAAGCAGCTGAGGACGGACGACCCGAACCGTCTTGATCTGGCCCAGCTCGACCGGCGGTGCGGTGCGGTCGGTTTCATCATAGGCGATGACCAGGCCATTAGGCTGTACGGTCAAGCGGTGGTTCGCCGGAACCCGGATCGGGTTATTATCCGTACCCACGATATAATGGCCGTCCTTGGTCGTCAGATAGCCGTCCGGATCTCCGGGATCGACGGATGGAGAGACGTCGAACGCCCCGTTACGCGTCCAGCGAACCGTCTGCACCGGCTCGTTGTTCGCATCCAGCGTGACCGTAGCGATTTCGAACAATCCGTTGCCCTCGATGGCGAAGTCAAGCGGATTCAGCGTGTTCTGCAGCGAGCCCTGCTCCATATTGATCTGGGCTTCCACCAGCTTGCTGCCCCAGCCCTGATTATACCCAAGCGGCGTCAGCCGGCCTTCCTTTTGAAAGCTTTGCGGCTGCTGCTTCACACTCGTAAGCACGTCCTGGAACGACGCTTCCTTCCGCTTGTAGCCGGTCGTATTCACATTCGATATATTGTTCGCAAGCAGGTCGAGTTTTTGCTGCAGGGCATGCATGCTTACCGAAGAGTTGATCATCGAGTTATTCATCTAAGCATTCCTCCTGATTAAAGCCTGGGGAAGGAAATCACAGGCCAAGCCTGCTTACACACGGCCGATCTCATTAACAGCCTTCTCCATGCTCTTGTCGTAATATTGCACCATCTTCTGGTTGGCCTCATACGCGCGCAAGGCGGACATCAGGTCAACCATCGATTGGCCGGCGTCGACATTCGAGCGTTCCATATAACCCTGACGCACCTCAACCTGATCCTGCTCGTCGATCAGACGAAAGCCGCCCTGATCGGGATCGGCGAGCCGATACAGACCGTTGCCTTCGCGCACCAGCGCATTAGGGTCTTCGATGCGGGTAATTCTCATCGCCATCGGCTGATTATCCAAGCCCAGGATAGGTTGTCCATCCACATTCGTAAAGACGCCGGACCGCGTGATCCGGAAGTTGGTTATCGGCGTCCGGGTTCCCGGCTCCACCAGCACGATAGGTTGTCCATCACGGCCAAGCACTTGGCGGCCATCCGAATCGATCAGTTGTCCGGTCGCGTCCAGAGAAAACTTGCCGTTCAGGGAATACCGCTCTTCCCCCCCGTTGCCCGCCACGGTGAAGAAGGCTTGCGGCTGAACGATTCGCTGTCCGTTCTCATCCACATACTTGCCCGAGCTGTCGAACTGAGCGCCCGGCACCTGAATGTTGGATACCAGCGCGAAGTCGAAGGGATTGTTCGTTTCCTGAATATCGCCCTGCGCATGCAGCGAAACGTTCTCCTCCGCCATCACTCCCGTGTGAAGGCGTCCGATCGAAGCGGAGCCCGGCTCATCCTGACCGCCCCGCACGCGCGAAATCAGCATCTCCGGAAATGACCGGCTGATGCCGTTGCCGCCCTTGAAGCCCGGCGTGTTGATGTTCGATATATTGTTCGTTACGATATCATGCTTGCGCTGCTGAGCGATCATTCCGGAAGCGGCGGTATACAAGCCTCTTAGCATGAATGGCGTGCCTCCCTAAAATTTGCGTTTCGAAACTTTATCCAGGTTGTCCAGCATAATGCCCGTTCCTTTGACCACGCAATGCATCGGGTCCTCCGCGATCAGCACCGGGACCTTCAGCTCGTCCGCCAGCAGCTGATCAAGCCCATGCAGCATGGCCCCTCCACCGGTCAGGATGACGCCCCGGTCGATAATATCGGCCGACAATTCGGGCGGCGTTCTCTCCAGCACCGTTTTGGCTGCCGTCACAATCGTAGAGATCGGCTCCCACAGCGCTTCCTTGATCTCGTGGGAGTTGATCGTCAATGTCAGCGGAAGACCGCTTACCATATCGCGTCCGCGAATATCCATCGTCTCGCGTTTCTGGTCCGGATGCACGGTTCCGATCTTGATCTTGATATCCTCGCTCGTCCGCTCGCCGATCAGCAGCTTGTACTTGCTTTTGATATACTTCATGATGGACAGGTCGAACTTGTCCCCCGCATTTTTGACGGAGGAAGACGTGACGATATCGCCCATCGACAATACCGCCACATCTGTCGTACCGCCGCCGATATCCACGACCATATTGCCGCTGGGCTCGAAAATATCCATCCCGGCTCCGATCGCAGCAGCCTTGGGCTCCTCCTCCAGAAACACTTCCCGCGCACCGCTGCGCTCGGCTGCTTCCCGGATCGCTTTCTGCTCGACGGACGTGATGTTCGTCGGAGCGCAGATAAGGATGCGGGGATGGCTGTACCAGTTTTTCCCGCCCACTTTATTAATGAAGTACTTCAGCATCATTTCCGTAATCTCGAAATCGGCAATGACTCCATCCTTGAGCGGACGGATGGCCACGATATTGCCCGGTGTCCGTCCAACCATGCGACGGGCCTCCTCGCCCACCGCCAGCACCCGTTTCGTATCGCTCTCGATGGCGACAACCGACGGCTCATCCAGGACTACGCCCCGACCTTTGACATGAATCAGGACGTTTGCAGTCCCCAGATCTATTCCGATATCCTTGCTTAACATCCTCAATTAATCCTCCCTAACCAACCGTCCAACCTTCCATGAAGAAGCGGAATTGCGACTGTTATACGATATGTAAGTAAATTCGCCATTCTCTTGGAAATTCCTCTTTTTTACGACTGATTTTTCGACAAATCTCGCTTGTGCCCCGTCTGCTTCAGAGTCCGTCCGATCCTCCAACCGCCATTGAAACCGGATATCCGAATCGCCATGTGTAGAAACACCAGGAATCCGGCTTCAAAGCGTATGCTTATTTAAGCCGCTTGCTGCAATTAGGCTTACAGGCAAGCGCTGGAGCCTTTCGGAATGCCATATATTCCTCCGCTCGTTACTGATTTTCGGATATGTTCCAAGGAAGGGCGGCCCAAATATAAGCCGTACTAGCCGCCGAATTGCTACTTCACCGTGACAAGCTTTTCCTGGTTTTTGGGATTACGCGTTTTCCGATACTTGATCTTGGTCGCTTCCCCCCCGCGCAGGTGACGGATGGACTTGTGGTATTCCAGAATATGCTTGACCTGATTGGCAAGCTCCGGATTAATTTCCGGCAGACGCTCCGTGAGATCCTTGTGCACCGTGCTCTTGGAGACTCCGAATTCCTTGGCTATGGTGCGGACCGTGTGCTTGGTTTCCACCAGGCAGCGGCCGATCTTGATGGTTCGTTCCTTGATGTAATCGTGCACTCCCCTCGCCTCCCTACTCGAGTTAGTTTGGTACAGTATATGAGGGGCGCACGCTTATATTCTTTGTTTCCTGACTGTGACAAGCTTGGAATGTACAATTATTTTCAAAGGACAAGCCGGGAACAGCCCGGAAATCCACGAAAATGCCCTAATCCGAAGAAAAAGCAGAGGAGCTCTTGCCCCCCTGCTTGCTGCTTCTCTGCTTACTGATTATGGCTCCGAGATGTATTGCTCGGGATTGAGCGCCGGTCCGCCCTGGCCTTGCCGGAGCTCGAAGTGCAGGTGAACGCCCTGATCCTTCTCCAGCTCGTTGCGGCCGGCTTTGGCCAGCACATCGCCCTTCTTGACTTCGGCGTCCTTGACGACCTTGACGTCGGCCAAGCTCTGATAGATCGATACGAGCCCGCTGCTGTGCGTGATTTCTACCAGATTGCCTACGATAGGGTCCTTCTGCACGGCTGTCACCTTGCCGCTGGCTACAGCCAGTACGTCGAAGGTTTGGTTGTCGGCGTTGGCAAAGTCCATCCCGATATGCGGAGTGAACGTATCGCCATACTCGACCATAGCGGCTTGACGCACTTCGTTAGATGCTTTGTTGTCGAAGAACTGCAAAATCACTTCATGCTCGGCGCGGTTGGCGACTGGCCACTGCATCGTCTCCTGCTTGGCGCTGGTGGCGACGGCATCCGGTCCCGTTACACTGTCCGATACCGTTCCCGTCTTCGTGGAGTCCGTGATCGCGGTTTTGTTCGCATCGAACGTTCCCGCTCCCTGGTACACCCACATTAACGTTAAGATGATTGCCGCTGCTGCCATGTACGTCGCCGGGAAAACCCACTTCTTACCGAGCAATCTCTTCCAGGATGAGGTATTGCCGTTTTGCGCTCCCTCGTTTGATTTAGGAGCTTCTTCTTGGACTTGGAAATCTTTCTTTTGTTCACTCATTTATATCACCTCGCTAACCAGTCTTGCCGGATTTGCGAGATTTATACGCGGCTCCTCCGTACGTCTAGAAACTTTTTCCTTTCCATAGATTAGCCGCTTGCTCGAGCTGCACGCCGGTATAATAGTATTGAATGATTTCCTTTGCCGTCCTTCCTTCCTTCGCCATTCCGTTAGCGCCCCATTGACTCATGCCGACTCCATGACCGTAACCCGTTGTCGTAAAAGTCCACTTCCCGCTCTGGTAGCTCCACTGAAATTGACTGGAGGCAAGACCGAGCTTTTCCCGAAACTCGCGACCGGTGAAGGTTCGCCCACCCGCCGTCAGCCGCTTGATCCGCTGGCCTTCGCTTCGCTCAAGCACGCTTAATCCGCTCTTGCCGCCCGTTGCCGCAGGAACAGCGGACGGAAGCCCCAGCTTCTGCTGCAGCTCCTTGGCCGTGATCGTGACACTGTCCTTGTATTTGGGCGACAGTCTCTCATCCCATGGACTCGGTACGCTGCGCAAGTAGGGAAGCTTCATATTCCAGTAATCTTCCGAATTTTCCGTATAACCGTTGCTTGTCGAGAAATAACTAGCCTCAATCGGCTGTCCTCCGTATGTGATGACGACGCCTCTGGTTGCTTCTACCGCCTGCCTAAGCTTGCTCCGGTTACTTTCATATTTCTCCGGGCCCCAACGACGCTTCAGCTCTTCATCGGTTAAGTAAGCCTGATGCTGGGTAGTGTCTGTCACGACTGCGGCTGTGCCGGCCATGTTCGCCGTCTCGCCATTCAATAGCCGGCGCACAATATACGTTCGAGCTGCCAATGCTTGTGCCTTCAATGCCTCCGGTTCGAATTCAATCGGCATCTCCGCAGCGACGACTCCCAGCACGTAGGACTCCAGCTCGATCGCTTCCGTCGCTTGACTGCCGCTGAGATGGACCTGGACCATCACCGCTTCGTTAGATGGATGGGCCCCGCTCTCTGCGGCTCCGATCTTCTTTCCCTGCTCAGACTCTCCGGTCGGCGAGCTTACCAAAAGCCACGGCACCAGAAGGACGACAGCCAGAAAGCCGAGGAGCCACAGAGAAAGCCAACGAATCCACGCGGTCTGCGTACGGGAAAGCTTGTACTTCATCATGCTTCTCTTCCCACTCCTCTTCCATTCTATCTGACTTTTCCTCTGCAGCTTGCTTCCTACTATCTACCGGCTATCTACCGGCGCTGCATGGGTAACATTAGCTTATGAGGGAAAAAGATAGAATAGAACCCGGCAGAAAGAGGTTCCGGCGCAACCGGATTGCTGCCAGGAAGAGCGGCTCGGCTAGGAGATGGATAGACTCGCAGAGAGCGGACGAGGATTGAGGAGCAGGTGGAGCTTGTAGGAGCGTGGAGCTGGGGGAGCGTAGATGGGGAGCATGGGGCTTGGGGGCTTGGAGGCTTGGAGAGCTGTAGGAGCTTGCAGAGCCTGAGAAGCCATGCAGCTCTTCAACCGGACCGAAGCGCCCTCGCAACGTTAAACAGCCGCCCCAATGAAGGGAGCGGCTGCCAGCGTGAAGGCTTCCAGATGAGCTTGCTTTATTTCGTTATTAAGCCAGCGTAGGCTGTACGGCGAACAATGGCATAGTTTCCGGTTCCAGCTCTACCTCCGGCTCTACGGACAAGCGGCGAATATCCGCTCCGAGCCGAGCCAGCTTTTCTGTGATTTCGACATACCCGCGGTCGATATGATGGATGCCCGTAATCTCGGTATCCCCTTCCGCCACGAGCGCCGCCAGTATCAAAGCCGCCCCGGCGCGCAGATCGGTTGCACATACCTTGGCGCCCTGCAACCTGCTGCCGCCGCTGATAACGGCAGTGCGTCCCTCGACTTTAATCTGGGCGTTCATATTGACCATCTGCTCCACGTGCATGAACCGATTCTCGAACACCGTCTCGGTTATGATGCTGGTGCCGTCAGCCGTGAGCAGAAGCGCCATCATCTGAGATTGCATATCGGTAGGAAAACCGGGATAAGGCAAAGTTTTCACATCGACCGAACGCAGCGGACGGCTCGCAAATACGCGGATTCCGTTTTCATCCTCGTCGATCTGTACGCCCATCTCCTGCATCTTGGAGATAACAGGCCGCAGATGATCGCCGATGGCTCCTTCGATATACAGGTCGCTGTTCGTGATTGCCGCTGCCATCATGTATGTACCTGCTTCGATCCGGTCTGGAATGACCGTATGTACCGCTCCGCCCAGCCGTTCGACTCCGTCGATGCGGATCGTCCCCGTGCCGGCGCCGCGGATTCGTGCGCCCATAGCATTCAAATAATTGGCCAGATCGACGATCTCCGGCTCCTTGGCCGCATTCTCGATCAATGTCGTGCCTTCCGCCAGTGTCGCAGCCATCATAATATTTTCCGTAGCTCCGACACTCGCCACATCCAGATAAATCTTGGCGCCCTTCAAGCGCCCTTGAACCCGAGCTTCGATATAGCCCTGTCCGAGTTCGATTTCGGCCCCCATGGCCTCAAAGCCTTTCAGATGCTGGTCGATCGGTCTCGTACCGATGGCGCAGCCGCCCGGCAACGATATGCGAGCCTGGCCCATTCGGGCAAGCAGCGGCCCCATCACAAGGAAGGAAGCACGCATCTTGCGGACCAGCTCATAGGAAGCCTCGCAAGTTGCGATACGCGTCGCATTGACCCGGATCGATTCATGCTTATATTCCACTTCGACGCCCAAGCTTTCAAGCACCTTATTAATGACCATGACGTCATCCAGAGGCGGCGCGTCATGAATGACGCTCTCCCCCTCCATTCCTAGAAGAGAGGCTGCGATAATGGGCAGCACGGCATTTTTCGCTCCGTGAATACGAACCCTGCCGGATAACTTTTTGCCGCCGCGGACGATAATTTTGCTCATCTGGATCCCCCTCCGCGTATCAGTATACGTGTATTTACATAGCATTCGTGGAGCGCGCTTATTTTCATACGGTTGTACTATCCATTGTTGACAAGATCCCCCTCAGTTATTCGGACAAGCGCTCATTTTAGAAGATTCCGGAGAACCATGTCGACCAGGCTAGGTAGTCGATGACAAACCGGGCGATCTGGTAACCAAGCGCAACCGAGATGAGGATTTGCAGCAGCTTAGCCTGCGGGCTCTTGGGGCGCTTGAACAAGCTTTCCCACTTCAGCTCCTGCACCGCCCACCAGGAGAATCCTATGAACACAAGGACCAGTACAATGTTCAGAACGCCTTTCATGCCAAGCGAAGCATTCACTTGATCCATATACTCCATAAACGAAAACCCGCTTCCCTTCTGTACTCCAATCGTGCGCGCCGACTGGGTATGCAGCCAACCGGGAACCGCTGTCTTGTTATGCATCTTTACCCTGCGGTCCCTACGGTTAATCGGTCTTAGGAACTAAAATTTCCGCAAGCCGCCCTTTGTTTACGAAAGAGCCTCCGCCAGCAGTCTGACAAACTCGGCTCTTGTAGCCTGTTGATCCGGACGAAATGAGCCGTCTTCATAGCCGCCGATCAAGCCTTCCGCCTTCATCTGCTTGAGCAGTCCGGCTCCCCAGTAGCTTTCATCTATATCGGTAAAAGGAAGCTGTCCCCTTAGCTTGCCGGTCTTATTCATGCTTCTCGCCAACATCGCCGTCATCTCCATCCGGGTAACCGGCTGGTCCGGAGCGAAGCTCCGGTCAGGATAACCATCGATAATACCGGCTTGAGCCGCTTTGGCAATATAAGCATAGGCCCAGTGCGAAGCAGGCAGATCGGTGAACGCCAAGCTGCGCTGCTTATCCAGCTCGAAGGCGCGGGAGAGAACGGCCGCGGCCTCCGCCCGGGTAATCGGACGGTCGGGCTGGAACGTATAGTTGTCGTATCCCTCGATAATCTTTTTCCCCGTTAACGCCAGGATCGACTGTACCGCCCAGTGATGCCGGATATCCGTGTATCCTCCCGTCAGAGGCTTTGCGTCAACAAACACCTGATACATGCGATTGTCGAAAGTCCGGTTGGCCGACAGCTTCATGTAATAGGTGCCCGGGGCGAACCTGCCGGACAACGTCTGGCTGGTCTCCGAAGCTTCGTTCATAGAGCTCCCCATCGGCCTTAGCATGCCGTCATAGAGCGACATGTAGAGACGGACCGGGGATGGAATATCCGATACGCCGATCTGTACGTAGCTTTCCTCTTCCGTTTTGAATTGGAACCAATCCACATCTCCTACTCGGTCAAGCAAGCCGTTGTAGGGAGTATTCAGCGACATAAAGGTCGCCTGATACGATCGGTCATTCGGTTCATTGGGGTCGATCAGCTTCGCATCGTAATCTATACGAAGCGTGTACTCCCCGACTATCGGATTTTCATATTCCTTGACATTGGCGACCCGGAAATAGTAGCTTCCCGGAAATACTTCCGGCAGCTCATAGGTTTCCGCTTCCCCGTCTTCGCCTTTATCAATCACAATCGACTTCTCCCCTTGCCGCTGCACCAGAAGCACGGGGTCCATCCTTGCCGTGTCGACCGTCAAAGTGAGCTTGAGCGAGCCGGATTGTTCCACGGGGAACTCAAACCAATCGGCATCATGATACTGATGGAAGGTGCCTTTGATCGTCTGGCTCCGCCCCGGCAGCACATACGCTTTGTACTGCTTATCGTTATCCTCGAAGGGATCGCGGTATATATCGAACAGCACGGAGAGCTGGTAAGGCACGGTTGCCGTATGATTGCGGTCTTTGAGCTGCAGCTGGACATAGCTGCGGCCTTTCGTGACCTTAAAGGGAACGGTCTGGCCATTCTCCACCGTTTTGCTGGATAACGCGCCTGACGCATCCGTATGCTGGACGGTCACCGATTGCCCTGCTTCGATATCGAACGATAGATTGATCGTTCCGTCGTAAGGCGCATCCAGCATAAACCAATCCGCATCGGTCCCGCCCTCAAAGGCGGCGCTTATTTTTTTGCTCGGAGAGATGAGCTTAGCCTGATCTTTCCGCTGATTCGGCTCATACCCGTCCTCTATATACGGCTCCTTCAGCAATCTGTCGACGCGCAGCATGCCATATCCTGTGGACGGGTCCCAGCCCTTCGGGCCCAGATCGTCGGCCGTCTGCCGAATCCACTGACGGATCTGATAAGCCTTCAGATCCGGACGCTGCCCCCAGGCAAGCGCCGCCGCCGCCGCTACCTGCGGAGCCGCCATGGAGGTGCCGTCCTTGCCCTCGTAAGAGCCGCCCATCGCTGTCGTAAATACGTTCCACGGAGCGACCACGTCGATCTCCAGGCCCGTGTTGGATCTGCTATCCGCCTTGCCGTTCTCTCCGGCCCCGCCGACCGCAAGCACGGTCGGATAAGCAGCCGGATACTTGACCCGATTGCCTTCGTTGCCTGTTGCCGCTACGAGCAGAACATCCCGTTCCTCCGCATACCTGACGATGTCGCTGAGGTATGCGGAATATTTATTCAGCCCGAGCGACAGCACGACAATACGCGCCCCATGGTCGACCGCATAGCGAATCGCTTCGCCCAGCATCTGTTCGTCACCGGAGCCGTCCGCCTTCAGCGCTTTGATCGGCATCATTTTCGCATTCCACAGCATGCCCGCGACGCCTCGGTCATTATTGCCTACAGCCCCGATGATACCCGCTACATTCGTGCCATGGCCATTGTCATCTTCCGGGGGAAGCGACGGATTCAGCAGATTCGCGCCGTTTACGAGATTCCGCTTCAGGTCAGGATGAGACAGCTGAACGCCCGTATCGACGATTGCGATAATCATGCCGGTATTGCCTTGAGAAATATCCCAGGCCTCGCTCATATGAATATGTTGTAGGTTTATTTGCTTAGTGTAGAACGGATCATCCGCATCAGCGGCGTACACCGTCCCGCAGCCTATCAGGAGAAGCGCCAGACCTGTGAACGATGTGATTATGTTTTGTTTGAGCGTACGTGTATGCATCGCCATCAAAATCCTTTATCCTGAATTCTCCTGCCTAACTCCATTACTCCATTCTAAGCTTTATACCATGTGGCTGCAACTGGAATCTTTTCTCGAAAACGCTTACTAATTCAATAAATTTCTAACGCGTTAGGTCATTGAGAAAAAACGCAATTTGTCATTTCTTTTTTCTACATAAGGTTTAGTTTATGATTAGAAATAAAGCCAACTGCTCTCCGTTTAAGGCTTCACGAAGCGCTGAATTCGGACCCATTTTTTTTATAGAGAGGAGTCGATCTTGAAGCAGCAGCCTTCCGTATATCGGAATATAGCGCCCCCATACTCTTGAAGAAAGTTGACCTATAGTCAAATCAAAGAGGAGGAATCTGCTTGGGAGCGATGATTAAGCGTTTATCTCTCATTTTAATCACCTTATTGCTTTTTTGGGTTGCGGCGGCTCCCGGGTTTCCATATAAGCAACCGGAAAAGATGGAGGGAGAGTATCGACAATGTGGACGGGAGAATTGGGATGAATACAGTGAGGCAGGGAGGAGATGTCTGCTCCGCGCCTATAAACATCACGAGAAAGCCGAGTTTACTTCGTTGAAACAAGGCATTGAAACAGAACCGATGCCAGTTACGCTCCGAACTACCGGTACGCAGGACATACTATATATCCTTGACCGAAGCGTAGATAAGCTGGGCGCCATTGAAGATCAGCGGTTGTTTATATATACATGCAAACGGATGGACACCACCCATCGCATGTCCGTCCGGCCCCTGGTTAAAACGTTTTTTACTCTCCAGCATTGTACCGGAGAAAATGAGCCCGGTCCCGCCGATGTAAATGGAGGAATATAATGATAAATTCTAAAAAACCCGCTGCCAGCCTCCAGAGGCCGAGCAGCGGGCTATTGGCATGCCTAACTGAACATAAATAAATCCTGACTAATCGAGAAGATCCGCTCCAGGTAGGCGAGCACGCCCTGCGGGTAAAGACCGAGCAGGACGCCGATCCCCGCGCACAGCCACACGGTGATGCTGAGCGGCAGCGTCGGGCGAAGCGGGCCCGCTTCGTCGTCGCTGCGCATGAACATCTGGCGGATCAGTCCGAAGTAGTAGTAGAAGGACACGACGCTCGTTACGATCATGATCGCGCCCAGCCAGTAGTGTTGGGTTTGCATCGTGCCGAGCAGAATGTACAGCTTGCCGAAGAAGCCGCCGGATAACGGCAAGCCGGCCAAGGACAAGACGAGCAGCACCGTCGCTATCGCAAGACCGGGGGCCCTGTAATACAGGCCGGCAAAGGACTTCAGCTCCTCGCTGCCCCCCGACCGCTCGACGATCATCAGCATCGCGAACATGCCCACATTCATAAACAGATAGGCGATCAGATAGAAAGTAAACTCGGCAAAGTTCGAGAAGTGAACGATCGTAAACTGTACGGCAATCGGAATAAGCAGATAACCGGTATTGGCAATCCCCGAGTAAGCCAGCAGCCGCTTAAGGTTCGTCTGGCGCAGCGCTGTGAAGTTGCCCACGATCATGGCCGCAGCCGCTACAACCATCAGCGCCAGCAGGAAATCATTGTGAATCGGCATCCCCATCATGCCCGGCGAAGCGAATACCGTGTACATGACACGGAACAGGATAGCGAAAGCGGCCGCCTTCGATACGACGGCGAGAAAAGCCGTTACCGGCGTAGGCGCACCCTGATACACGTCCGGCGCCCACGTATGGAAGGGAGAAGCCGCTACCTTGAATCCGAAGCCGGCCAGAATCAGGAAGAAGCTGAGGTACATCATCGGCTGCAGCCCTTCCCCGCCCTGCTCCAGCATCGCCGACAGCTGCGGGATGATGGTTGTGCCGGTCATTCCGTACAGGAAGGACATCCCGTACAGGATCAAGCCTGATGATACACCGCCGAGCACGAGATATTTGAATGCCCCTTCATTCGACTGCAGATGCTTCTTGCGCATCGCCACCAGGATGTAGGAGGTAATGCTCAGCAGCTCCAGACCGACGAACAGCGTAATCAGATCGCCGGATGACGCCATAATCATGCCGCCCAGCGTAGCCGGGAGCAGTAGATAATAATATTCGCCGACGTGCGGAATTTCGCGTTCATTTATCGATCCAATGCTCATGAATGTGATAAGTCCCGCACCTGCCAAAAGAATCAGCTTCAGCACGCTGGCAAAATCGTCAATCCGGTAGCTGAAGGCCAGCAACTGCCTTGGCTCCACCGGATTCAACTGATACATCACGATAAACACAGCCGACAAAGCGATACTGATCAGAGACAACCAGCCGAGCCACGTACGGTTGCTCTGGCGGGGCAGCAGCAGATCCAGCAGCGACAGAATGACGGCAGCAGCAACCAGTGTGAGCTCCGGTGCCAGCAGTCCAAGATCGTGGAATTGCAGACGTATTGGTTCCATTGGTGCCACCGGCTTAACCTCCCATCTTCGTTACGCTGCGAATAAATTGGTCGAACCCGCTGACGGTCTGATGCATCGGCTCATTCAGGATGCTCGGATACACGCCCAGCACGATAATGAAGGCTGCCAGCGTAATCATAGGCACAGCCTCGATCAGCCGCGCGTCGCGCATCGGAGGCAGCTCTGGCCGCGATGGGCCGTAGGTGATGCCGAGTACCCCGCGCAGCACGTAGACGGCTGCGAGGATAATCCCGAGCGCCCCGACGGCGGTCACAATCTTATGCGATTCAAACAAGCCTACGAATGCCAGAAACTCGCTCACGAAGCCGGACAAGCCCGGCAAGCCCAGCGACGCCATGCCCGCCAGGAGCAGGATGCCGGATATGAAAGGTATCGATTTGGCCAAGCCCCCCAGCTCATCGAGCCGGGTCGTATGCGTCCGCTCATAGATGCTGCCTACGATCAGGAACAGCAGCGCGGAGATCAGACCGTGCGACACAAGCTGGAACACGGCTCCTTGAATCCCGATCGTGTTGAAAGCGGCAATCCCCAGAAGCACGATGCCCATGTGGCTAATACTGGAGTAAGCCAGAACCAGCTTAAATTCCTTTTGGACAAATGCCAGAATAGCTCCGTACAAAATATTGATCACTCCGAGCACGGCCAGCACCGTAGCCCACGCAGTCGCCTGCTGGGGAAACAGCAGAATGCCGAAGCGGATCAGACCGTAGGCGCCCATTTTCAGCAAAATGCCCGAGTGAATCATAACCACGGAAGGCGGCGCCTCCGTATGAACCTTCAGCATCCACGTATGGAACGGGAACAGCGGCAGCTTGATTCCGAATGCTACGAGCAGCATGAGGAAGAGCACCCATTTCATCGTCGCGCTCAAGAAAAATACATTGCCGTCCAGATCGCTTTGGTTCACATAGGAATCCATGCTCTGAAACAGGTTTTCCGTAATGATGTTCAAATCTCCGGTATAGTGGATCGTTACCTCGTTGCCGGTCACGGTCTGCGTGAAGCCTGCCGTGCTGACCAGGATGAGGAACGCGATCAGCATGATAGCCGACCCCAAACCGTTGTAGATCAGGAACTTATTAGCCGCACGCTCGCGGTCCATATAGCCCCAGATTCCGATGAGGAAAAACATCGGCACGAGCGTCACTTCGAAGAAGACGAAGAACAAGAACAGATCCTGGGCCATAAACACGCCGAACATGCCGACCTCAAGCAGCAGAAACCAGATAAAGTACGCCTTCCACCGCTTCTTGATATAGACAGAAGCGAGCGCTGCCATCGTAGCTACGAGCGCTGTCAGGAAGACCAGCGGCAGCGACAGGCCGTCTACCGCCAGCGAATACTTGAACTCCATGAAAAATGCGGTCATCTGGTCCAGGCCCTGCGTTTCCCGGTCGAGCGGGATGGTGATCCAGGGGATCGACTCCTTGAACTGCATCCCCGCTACGTTCGAGTTGAACTGGGCATACAGCCACACGGACAAGCCCAGCGGAATCAGGGTGGCGACGATCGCTGTCGTCTTGATCCATTGTCCCTGGGACTTGGGCAAAAACATCAATACCAATACGCCAAGCAGAGGCGAGAAGGTGATGAGCGATAGAATCGGAAACTTATCCAAGGTTGATAAACCTCCTTCCCGCGATAGCCAGCATCAGAATGAGCAGACCGATCAGCGTAGCCAGTCCGTACGTCTGCACCTGTCCATTCTGCAAGCGGGAACCAAGGCGTCCGACTCCGGTGACGGCATAGGACGTCAGCCGCACCGCGCCGTCCACCACATAGACGTCGAACAGATGAAGCAGCTGTCCGAGCGACTGCAGCGAGCGTACCCATACGACCTGATACAGCTCATCGATAAAGTATTTGCGATTCAGCAGCTTGTAGAGCCAAGGCGCCGCAGCTACGAACCCTTCCGCCGAAATCGTCCGCTTCACGTAGACCAGATAACCGGCCCCGATTCCGAGCAAGCCTACGAGCGTGGAGAGCACCATGACGAGGACAGACGCATGCTCAGCTTCTGCATGCCCGGTCAGCCATGTACCGAGCCACGGGGCAAACGGTGTAAAGACGAAGCCCGCCACGACGGCCAACACTGCCAGGACGACAAGCGGCATCGTCATAGAGCTTGGCGATTCATGCATATGTCCCGCATGCTCGCCGCGCGGCTTGCCGAAGAACACCAGGAAGTAAAGCCGCGACATATAGAAAGCCGTGAAGAAGGCTGCGATCAATCCAACGATCATCAGACCGTAATGCCCGGTATTATATGCCTCCGTCAAAATCGCATCCTTGGACCAGAAGCCCGACAGCGGCACGATGCCGCTGAGCGCCAGCGCGCCGATGGCAAACGTCCAGGCCGTGATCTTCATCTTGCTGCCTACGCCGCCCATCTCATGAATGTTCTGCGTATGCACCGCATGAATCACACTGCCGGCCCCCAGGAAGAGCAGAGCTTTGAAGAAAGCATGCGTGAACAGATGGAAAATGCCCGCGGTATACGCAGCTGTCGTCCCGATCCCGAGCGCCATCATCATGTAGCCCAGCTGGCTGACCGTGGAATAGGCCAGGATGCGCTTAATGTCGTTCTGAGCCGTACCGATCGTCGCCGCGAACAGAGCCGTGAACGCTCCGACTACCGCTACAACCGTCAGTGCCGCCGGGGCGGCCGTAAAGATATCGAAGGTGCGCGCCACCAGATACACACCGGCCGCAACCATCGTCGCCGCATGGATGAGCGCACTGATCGGCGTCGGTCCTTCCATCGCATCCGGAAGCCATGTATGCAGCGGGAACTGGCCCGACTTGCCCATCGCTCCGATGAAGATCAGGATAGCGATCCATGTCGCCATTTCCCCGGAAATTTTACCGCCTTCAAAGGCATTGCTGATCG
This sequence comes from Paenibacillus sp. cl123, assembly GCF_900101595.1. Lineage (GTDB taxonomy): Bacteria > Bacillota > Bacilli > Paenibacillales > NBRC-103111 > Paenibacillus_G. Next base: position 54,094 of record NZ_FMYY01000025.1, on the reverse strand, counting down.
ACGTGAAATCAAGCGCATGATCCGGCATGACCCAGAACAACAGCAGGATGCCGATGAACAGCCCTACATCGCCGACACGGGTGACGATAAAGGCTTTTTTGGCTGCCTCACGCGCCTCGGGCTTGAAGTACCAGAAGCCGACAAGCAGGAAGGAGCATACGCCGACCAGCTCCCAGAATATGTACAGTTGCACCAGGTTCACCGATATGACGAGCCCGAGCATCGAGAAGGTAAACAAAGCGATGTAAGCAAAAAACACGTGAATTCGCTCATCCCCATGCATATATCCCTTGGAGTAGATGTTGACCAGCAAGCTGACGAGCGTCACGATCACCAGCATCAACGCATTGAGATTCGTGACTTCAAAGCCCATTTTCAGGGTAAAATCCCCGAGCTTGAGCCACTCCATATTGTTCCACGTGTAATCTTCTACGCCTCCGCCAATCCGTTCAAAGAAAATCAGAACCGCCAGCACGAACGAAACAAACACGGCCGCAATGCTGATATAAGTGCCCGCTTCCCGTAACGAGCGTCCCGCCGCCGTTAATAGCAAAAATGACAACAGCGGGAACAACGGGATGAGCCAGGCGTATTGTGAGAAAGCCGAACCCATGAGCTTACATCCTCCTCTACGCGGCTGCCGGCTGCCAGCACCGTCAATCAGTCCGGTCTATCCGGAATCTGTCTGATGGCCTTCGGCCGCAGCCTTTCGCTATCGCTTCATCGAATCCATGTCTCCGACATCCGTTGTTCCCTTATTCCGATAGAAGGCGATCAGAATAGCGATGCCTACCGCGACTTCAGCCGCAGCAACCGTAATATTGAACAGGGAGAAAATTTGTCCCGTCAATCCGGGATGTGCGCCGAACCTGGAGAATGCGACCAGATTCAAGTTCACGGCATTCAGCATCAGCTCGATGGATAGCAGCACGATAACCGCATTTTTCTTGGATAAGGCGCCATACAGACCGATGCAGAATAAAATCGCCGCAAGCGTCAAATAGGGGGTTGCGAGGCCTCCTGCTCCCATCCTAATCCTCCTCCCGCTTCGCTACGATAATCGCACCGATGAAGGCGACCGTAAGCAGCACCGACATCAGCTCGAATGGAATGACATATTGGCCGAACAGCAGCTTGCCGATCTCGAGCGTATTGTCCTCGACCTGCGGAAATTCTCCAGTCGGCAGCTCCGTCTTCTGAATGACATAGAAGATGATGCCGAACAGCCCGGCGGCTCCGACAAACAGCAGGCCGTTATGCCAGGGACGCTTCGGCTCTTCTTCCTCGCCACCGCGGTGCTTGGTCATCATGATGCCGAAAATCATCAGAATGGAGATGGCTCCCGCATAAATCAGGATCTGCACGACGGCGACGAACTCAGCCTGCAGCACGATATACAAGCCGGCCAGACTGATGAAGGTTAGCGCCAGCGCAAGCACCATATGGACGACCTGCGTATAGCTGATCATGAAGATGGCCCCGCCTATGGCGAGCAGGGCGCAGGCGAAGAACACAAGATTTTCCCCGCTGGACAGGAAAGTCGCAATATTTGCGAGCATTACTTGGCACCGCCTTTCGGCATAGCCGAGTTGTTCTCTTTGCGAACATTGCTGTTGTTGTCGTTCAGCCACTCCAGATTTTTGAACAGATCGTCGCGGCTGTAAGTGCTCAGCTCGAAATTGCTGGTCATGACGATCGCTTCCGTCGGGCATACCTCCGTACACAGGTCACAGAGAATGCAGATTTCGAAGTTGATGTCATACGTATCGATGACCTTCCCCTTCTTCTCCGGGTCCGGATTCGGCTTCCCGACCAGATTGATGCATTCGGTCGGACAGATGCGCGCGCATTGGTTGCAGACGATGCATTTCTCCGGATCGAAGTGCTGAATGCCCCGGAACCGGTCCGGCAGCGCAAGCGGCACATCGGGATATGCATACGTGATCTTCTTGGCCGTCAAGCTTTTGAGCGTTACGCCAAGACCTTTCACGATACCTTTCATTGGTTTCACCCTTTCGTCGTAGGCATGCGGCAGCCGGGCTCCCTACATCACGATCGCCATGTAGATCGCCGTTACAAAAATGTTAACCAAGGCAAGCGGCAGCAGCACTCTCCAGCCCAATCCCATCAGCTGATCCACACGAACGCGGGGAAGTGTGCCCCGAATCCAGATCAGAATAAATACGATCAGCGCGAATTTCAGCAGGAACCAGATGATGCCCGGTATAAACTCCAGGAATGGCAGCGGAGCCTGCCAGCCTCCCAGGAATAAGGTTGTCGTCAGGCCGGCGATGGCGAAGACGTACACATACTCGGCCAGCATGAAAAATGCAAACCGGAAGCCGCTGTATTCGACATGGTAGCCCGCCACCAGCTCCGACTCCGCCTCCGGCAAGTCGAAGGGCGTCCGATTAAGCTCCGATACCGCCGCTATCGCGAAGACGACGAAGCCGATGATCTGCGGCAGGAAGTTCCAGTGCCAGAACCCGCCTCCCTGCGCTTCGACGATGCGGTTCAGGTTCATGCTTCCCGTCATCATGACGACGCCGACTACCGAGATGACAAGCGGAATCTCATAGCTGATCATCTGGGCGGCCGAGCGCATCCCTCCGAGCAGCGCGTACTTGTTATTGGAAGCCCAGCCTCCGAGCACGATGCCGATCGTCGAGATACCCGACAAAGCCACATAGTACAGAACGCCGATGTTCAGGTCGCTGCTCACCAAGCTGCTCGTATACGGAATGACCGCGGTTACGACAAATGCCGGGATAAACGTAATGATCGGAGCCAGGATGAACAATCCCCGATCCGCTTTGCGCGGAATCGTATCCTCCTTGATCAGCAGCTTGAGCACGTCCGCTACGGTCTGCAGCAGGCCCAGCGGCCCCGTCCGGTTCGGTCCGATCCGCAGCTGCATCCAGCCGAGCACCTTCCGCTCAAAGTAAATCGCGTAGGTTACGAAGCCGAGTATGAGCAGCAGCAGGACGACGCCCCAGGCGAAGAAAATCGCGGTGTTTGTCAGCGACAGCGGCTGGTGTAACAAGTCGAGCATCAGCAATCGACCTCCCCGACGACAATATCAATGCCTCCGAGTATGGTGATCAGGTTGGTCATCGTCTCCCCGACCAGCAGCTTCGGCAGAATCTGCAGATTGACAAATGAAGGTCTGCGGAATTTCAAGCGGTACGGTTTGTCTTTGCCCTTGGATACGATGTAGCAGCCGATCTCGCCGCGAGGCGATTCGATAGCGGCATACACCTCTCCCTCCGCCGGGCGAAGCACGCGCGGCACCTTGCCCATGATTTCCCCGTCCCCGGGAAATTGCTCGACGGCTTGCTCCAAGATCCGGAGCGACTGGCGAATCTCCTCCATGCGCAGCAAATACCGGGAATAACAGTCGCCTACGTCGGAGACGGGCACATCGAAGTCGAACCGGTCATAAAGACTGTACGGCTGATCCTTCCGCAAATCCCACTTCACTCCGGTACATCGCAGATTCGCTCCGCTCAGCCCATAGGCGATGGCGGTTTCGGCATCGTATTTGCCCACTCCCTTGATCCGGGCCAGGAAAATTTCGTTGCCGCTGACCAGACGCTCGTATTCCTCCAGTTTATCTCTCATATAGGGGATGAAGTCGCGAACCTTCTGAATCCAGCCCTCCGGCGCATCCCACTTCACGCCGCCCACACGCATATAATTGTAAGTCAGCCGGGCGCCGCACAGCTCCGTAAACAGATCGATAATGATCTCCCGGTCGCGGAACGCATACAAGAAAGGACTCATCGCCCCGATATCCAGCAAATAGGTGCCCCACCAGACGAGATGACTGGCCACACGCTGAAGCTCCATGACGATCAGCCGCAAAAATTCGGCCCGCTCGGGAATTTCCAGCTGCATCAGCTTCTCTACCGCATGCACGAGAACATAATTGTTGGTCATCGCGGATACATAGTCCATCCGGTCGGTATAAGGAATGATCTGGGTGTAGGTCAGGTTCTCGGCCAGCTTCTCCGTTCCCCGGTGCAAATACCCCATGACCGGAATAGCTTCCTTGATGACTTCCCCATCCAACTTCACGATAATACGGAATACGCCGTGCGTACTCGGATGCTGGGGTCCTACGTTCAAAAGCAATTCTTCCGTTCTAATAGCCAAATCCTACACCTCCGGGTCGAGCGGCTCATAGTCTTTGCGCAGCGGATGGCCCACCCAGTCATCAGCCATCATGATGCGGCGCAAGTCGGGATGTCCCGGGAAATCAATGCCGAGCAGATCATATATTTCCCGCTCATTCCAGTTGGCTGTCGGCCAAACGGATGTGACGGAAGGAACGGACGGAGTCTCGCGGCTTGTCTTGACCTTCACGCAGTACTCCCGCTTCGTCTCCAGCGAGATCAGATGGTAGACGACCTCCATATGGGTCTCCATATCCGTACCCGAAACGTTGCGCAAATAGTTCAGCCGCAGCTCAGGATGCGTTCTGAGCATCTCCGCTGTGGCAGGCCAAGTCTCGGGCTTAATGGACAAACAGGGGAGATGTCCGCCCTTCTCATTGATAAAGGCCTCCTGGACGGGCTCGCCCGGTATCTCCTGCAGCAGCGCAACCAAGCGGTCCAGCAAAGGCTGATTCGGCGACGGCTCCTTCGGAGTATCCGCAGCCTCCGCTTCCGCCTTGGCGGCGCGCTCCTTGGCTCTTGCGGCACGCGCCTCTGCGGCCGCCTTCGCCTTCGCTTCCTTCTCCTCATCGGTCAAAGCGGCTCTTGCCGGAGCAGGAGCAGCGCCCTCTTCCCCAGCTGCCGGCTTGGCCGAAGGCGCTTTCTCAGCTTCAGGTGTAGCTGATGCTTCCTTTACTTCCGTTGACGGGGCGTCTGCCGCAGGCTTATTGTCAGCCGCAGGCTTGTCGTCAGGTGCCGGCCCGCCGGCCGTTTTGTCCAGCTTTGAATCATCGGTCATCGATTGGTCACCTGCTTACCGGTTTTCGCTTCGTAGCGGATTTTCTCCTGCAGCTTGTTGATGCCGTAGATCAGCGCGGCAGGATTAGGAGGACAGCCCGGAATATACACGTCCACAGGCACGATCTGGTCCACTCCCTTCACGACGGCATACGATTTGACGTAAGGGCCGCCGGCGGTCGCACAGGAGCCCATCGCAATCACCCACTTGGGCTCGGGCATCTGCTCATACAGACGCCGCAGCAGCGGCGCCATCTTCTTCGTCACCGTACCCGCCACGATCATCACATCAGATTGACGGGGCGATGTACGAAATATAACGCCGAACCGGTCCAGGTCATAGTGGGACCCGCCTGTGCCCATCATTTCGATCGCGCAACAGGCGAGACCAAAGGTTAGCGGCCACAGGGAGTTGCTGCGGGCCCATGCTTTTACCTGCTCCAGGGTGGTCATGAAGACCGTGCGTTCCATCTCTTGACGTTCTTCGGGCGTGATGTTCTCTAAATTGAGGTCCATTGCAGCACCTTCTTCTTCCAGGCATAAAGCAAGCCTATGATGAGCAGCGATACGAATATGCACATCTCCACAAGCGCAAACAAGCCCAATTGCTTGTAAGCAACGGCCCACGGATACAGGAATACAGTTTCCACATCAAAGATAACGAACATCAGGGCAAACAAGTAATAACGGATGTTAAACCGAACTTGCCCTTCTCCTACGGGTTCGTTACCGCTTTCATAAGTCGTGTACTTTTCTTCAACCGGCTTGTGCGGACGCAGCAACCGTCCGATTGTAAGCGCTGCTATAGGAAGCAACACGCCCAAGAAGAGAAAAATCGTTACGACTACGTAATTGTTCATGTACATCGCGAACGAACCGCCTCCTTATGCAACATTGATCGTACGAGAGCTTCTGCTTGCTTTCACTGCCAGACTTTACTTTCCGTTTCCAATAAAATTGTTTACATACACCTTCCCAATTATACCAAAAGGCCCAGGGGGTGTCTAACACTTTCCATATAAAAAACCTGAGTGGAAACGCTTAATTCTTAGACCCGTGACTCCCAGAAACGTGGAAGAAGCGAGGGAAGACGGGCGAAGTAAGATAGCCAGACATGCAAAAAACGAGGGAGTAACTCCCTCGTCTCCGACAACGGTATTTATTTTCTACCGGATACGCCGATTCGATTGATCGCCCGCTTCAATGCCAACTCGGCACGGTAAGCGTCGACTTTCTCTTGCTTGGCGTTTTTGAGGCGCTGCTCGGCGCGGTCCTTGGCCGCTTTTGCCCGATCAACGTCAATTTGCTCCGGCAGCTCGGCGCTTTCCGCCAATATAACCACCTTATCCTTACGCACTTCCATAAAACCGCCGTTTACCGCGATAATAACGTCTTTCGAGCCTTGCTTCTTCACAGTAATCGGTGCGATTCTAAGCGGAGTGACAAGCGGAATGTGATTCGGCAGAATTCCAAGCTCCCCTTCGATACCGGTGGCGATGATCATGTTCGCTTCCTCGGCATATACCTTGCGCTCAGGGGTTACGATTTCCAATAGAAATGTGCTCACTTGGATTCCCCTCCTGTGTACCTAGTAATGTCCTCCTCCAATTAGAGGAGGACCTGATTTAACGGTCAACCGCGAATTACAGCGTCTTCGCTTTCTCGATGGCATCTTCAATCGTGCCCACGTTGTGGAACGCCGGCTCCGGAATGCTGTCATGCTTGCCTTCCAGAATTTCTTTGAAGCTGCGGACCGTTTCCTTAACCGGTACGGACAGTCCAGGAATACCGTTGAACGCTTCAGCCACGTGAAGCGGCTGGGACAAGAACAGACGAAGACGACGCGCACGGTGTACGACCAGCTTATCTTCATCAGACAACTCGTCCATACCCAGAATCGCGATGATATCGAGAAGCTCTTTGTAGCGCTGCAGAATTTGCTTAACGCCTTGAGCGACCTGGTAGTGCTCTTCGCCGAGAATTTCCGGCGTCAGAATCCGGGAAGAAGAAGCCAGCGGGTCAACGGCAGGGAAGATACCGGCAGCCGCGATGCTGCGCTCCAGGTTCGTCGTTGCATCCAAGTGAGCAAACGCCGTAGCAGGAGCCGGGTCGGTGTAGTCATCCGCAGGAACGTAGATCGCTTGGATGGACGTAACGGAACCCTTCTTCGTCGATGTGATACGCTCTTGCAATTGACCCATCTCTGTTGCCAGCGTAGGCTGGTAACCTACCGCGGAAGGCATACGGCCGAGCAAGGCCGAAACCTCGGAGCCCGCTTGGGTGAAGCGGAAGATGTTGTCGATAAACAGAAGAACGTCGCGGCCTTCTTCGTCACGGAAGTACTCGGCCATCGTCAGACCCGACAGAGCTACGCGCAGACGCGCGCCTGGCGGCTCGTTCATTTGTCCGAATACCATCGCCGTTTTCGAGATAACGCCGGAATCCTTCATCTCGTGGTACAAGTCGTTTCCTTCACGAGTACGCTCGCCTACGCCGGCAAATACGGAGATACCGCCGTGATTGTGAGCGATGTTATGAATCAGCTCTTGCATCGTTACGGTTTTACCTACGCCCGCACCGCCGAACAGACCGATTTTTCCGCCCTTCACGTATGGCGCCATCAGGTCGATAACTTTAATCCCGGTTTCAAGAATTTCCGCTTTCGTGGACAAGTTCTCGAACGTAGGAGCCCCTCTGTGGATCGGATTCGAAATCGAACGATCCACTTCTTCGATCCCGTCGATCGGATCGCCCAGTACGTTGAACACGCGGCCGAGCGTAGCCGGACCTACCGGTACGCTGATCGGAGCACCCGTATCAACGGCTTCCACACCGCGGACCAGACCGTCCGTGGAAGACATTGCTACGCAGCGGACCATGTTATCGCCCAAGTGAACGGCAGCTTCAACCGTCAGGTTGATATCCGCGTGGCCGGCTTGGCCTTTACTTTCAATCTTAATTGCATTAAGAATCTCAGGGAGGTGTCCACGCTCGAACTCGATGTCGACGACCGGCCCTGTGATATTCACAACGCGCCCCTTGCTCATGTTTTCCCTCCTCCAAGTTTCGTTCGCACGAAACTGCATCTTAAGCCTATATTCCAAGTTCCGTTCAACCGAAACCCAAACCCTTGCTGTGACTTAACTGCTGGCGTTCGCACCAGCGACGATTTCGGAAATTTCCTGCGTGATCGCAGCTTGACGCGCACGGTTGTAGGCGAGCGTGTAAGAGCTGATCATCTTCGTCGCATTTTTGGTCGCACTGTTCATCGCCGTCATCTTCGCACCGAACTCGCTTGCTTTGCCTTCCAGCACGGCGCTGTAAATCAACGTCTCCGCGTACTTCGGAAGCAGTACTTCCAGCACGCCCTCCGGAGACGGCTCATACTCATAAGCCGCGGCGGTCGCTCCGGTCACGTCCTCCAGCGGGAGAAGACGCTTGATCGTCGGGATTTGAGTAATCGCGTTCTTGAACTGATTGTAGACGAGGAACAGTTGGTCATACGATCCGTCCTCGAAATATTTAACCGCCTTGGCGGCGATCGTCTTAATATCCGAGAATTGAACGGCATCCGGCAGACCGGTTACTTCCTCCGCTATCGGCATGCCGCGTTTGCTGAAGAAGTTTTGTCCCTTGCGTCCGATTACGAAAATCGTATATTCGCTCGTCGACTTGTGCTTCTCGCGAATTTCGTTCACCACTTTACGCAGCACGTTAGCGTTGTAGCCGCCGGCAAGACCGCGGTCGGAGGTAATGACCAGATAACCGGTTTTCTTCACCTCGCGGTTTTGCAGCATCGAATGCTTAACGCCCTTGGTGCCCGCTGCGATGCTCGCCACGACTTCCTTCAGCTTATCCGCATAAGGCCTTGCGGCCTCGGCGGCAGCCTGAGCGCGGCGAAGATTCGCCGCCGCAACCATTTCCACCGCTTTGGTGATTTGCTTCGTGCTCTGAATCGACTTGATTTGACGCTTAATTTCGCGCATTCCTTTTGCCATACTTGCTCACCTCTCTTTCCGAGGCTTCCCGTCTGCAAGGCCGGCCGCATGGCGTTGTCGCCTCTGTCCGCGTACGGAGGGAAAGCCAGATCACAAGCTCAAGTGAAGCTGTCCGAGCTTCGCCCGTTTCAGAGAAGCCCGGCTTAAACCCTATGATTCAGAACGGGCGAAGCCCTTCTTGAATTGTTGGATAGCTTCGGACAATGCTTTATCGTTATCCGCCGTAATATCGTTCGTGTCGCGGATGCTTCCCAAAATCTCAGGACGGCTCGAGTCGAGATAGCTAAGGAACTCCGCTTCGAAGCGAAGAACGTCCTGTACAGGAAGATCGTCGAGGTGACCCTTGACAACCGTGTACAAGGAAGCGACTTGACGCTCTAGGGAGAGCGGCTGGTTCACGCCTTGCTTCAAGATTTCGAGCGTACGCACACCGCGGTTCAGACGAGTTTGCGTCGCTTTGTCGAGGTCGGAGCCGAACTGGGCGAATGCCGCGAGCTCGCGGTATTGAGCCAAGTCTACGCGGAGCGTACCGGCAACCTTCTTCATCGCTTTCGTTTGAGCGGAGCTACCTACCCGGGATACGGAGATACCGACGTTAACCGCCGGACGTTGACCGGAATAGAACAGATCGGCCTCCAGGAAGATCTGACCGTCCGTAATCGAGATTACGTTGGTCGGGATGTAGGCGGATACGTCGCCCGCTTGTGTTTCAATGAACGGCAGCGCGGTTAATGAACCACCACCAAGCTCGTCGCTCAGCTTCGCCGCACGCTCAAGAAGACGGGAGTGCAGGTAGAAGACGTCGCCCGGATAAGCTTCGCGGCCCGGAGGACGACGGAGCAACAGGGACATTTCGCGGTAAGCAGCAGCTTGCTTTGACAGATCGTCATAAACGATCAGTACGTGCTCGCCCTTGTACATAAAGTATTCGCCCATTGCGCAGCCTGCATATGGAGCCAGCCACAGCATCGGGGACGGCTCGGAAGCCGAAGCGGTTACGACGATCGTGTAATCCAGCGCGCCTGCTTTACGCAGCTGCTCGACCACGCCGACAACAGTCGACTGCTTTTGACCGATAGCGACATAGATACATTTTACGCCATTGCCTTTTTGGTTGATGATCGTGTCGATCGCGATCGCGGTTTTACCTGTTTGACGGTCGCCGATGATCAGCTCCCGCTGACCGCGGCCGATAGGAATCATCGCGTCGATCGCTTTGATACCGGTTTGCATAGGCTCATGAACCGATTTACGGGCCATAACGCCAGGCGCCGGGGACTCAACAGGGCGAAACGCAGTCGTATTGATCGGGCCTCTGCCATCGACCGGCTGACCCAAAGCGTTTACGACGCGGCCGAGGAGTTCTTCGCCAACCGGAACCTCCATGATGCGGCCCGTACGTTTGACTTGGTCGCCTTCGCGGATATCCGTATATGGACCGAGAATAACGATACCGACGTTGCTTTCGTCCAGGTTGAAGGCGTGACCGAGTACGCCGTTCGGGAATTCCAGAAGTTCGCCGGCCATAACGTTCTCCAGACCGTGCGCGCGGGCGATACCGTCACCGACCTGAATAACTGTACCTACGTCAACCACTTGAATTTCCGATTTATAATTTTCAATCTGCTGTTTAATCAATGTGCTGATTTCTTCAGGCTTGATACTCAAACGTCTCACCCCTATCTACAGTGCTTGTGATTGATTCAAGGCTTTTTCCAAACGCTTCAGCTTGCCGGACAAGCTTCCGTCATACAGACGGTCGCCGACGCGGATTTGAATACCGCCAAGCAAGCTTTTATCGATAACCGATTCCACACGGATTTGTTTGCTCGTCAATGTCGAGAAGGTGCTGGCGATCTGCTTCTCGTCGGCTTCGGACAAAGCGAACGGCGTGTAAACGATCGCTTTCGCTTGACCAAGCGCTTCGCCGGCAATCGCGGCATAGTACCCGACGAGCGACTCCAGCAGCTCTTCCCGTCCGTTTGCCACCAGCAATTGGAGCGTGTTCAGCACCGTATCCGACAGCTGCCCGCCGAACACGTTCGAGAGCAGCTCCTGCTTCGCGCTCACAGTGAGGCCCGGATGAACGATCAGCTTGTTGAAGTCTGCATTTTGCCGCAGAGCAGACAAGAAAGCGTTCAGCTCTTCTTCAAACTGCGCCACCCGGTTTTGTTCTTGTGCAATTTCGAACAAGGCTCTAGCGTACCGTTTGGCTACTACCGTATCCTTGCTCATTATTGGTTGCCCCCTACTTCTTTCAGGTAGTGTTCAACCAACTGCTCTTGCGATTTCTCGTCGACCTGCTTCTCGATAATCTTGGAAGCGATCAGAACCGACATCGCGCTGACTTGAGATTTCAAGCTGGCGACAGCCTTGTTCTTCTCGTTCTCAATATCCCGAAGAGCTTCATCCTTCAAGCGAACCGCTTCCTCTTTCGCCTGTACGAGGATATCTTGACTTTGCTTATTGCTCATCGTGCGCGCTTGCTCCAGAATTTCTTGAGCGTCCTTACGCACATCTTGCATAGCTTGCTTCTGCTCCGCGAGCAGCTTCTCAGCCGCAAGGCGATCTTGCTCGGTTTTCGAAACCTGCTCAGCCAGCAGACGTCTGCGCTCTTCCATAATACCGAACAACGGCCCGAACGCATATTTGTTGAGAAGCAAATACAGAACTAGAAATGCCACGATGGCAAACACAAACGATTCCCAATGCCAACCCATTCCTGCCACTATCCATGCAACTCCTTTCGGTCAATGTAGGCAAAACGAAGGCGTGGATGGCTCAGGCCTTCCGCGCCAAACCTGTTGTGATGGAATTAAGCACCGAAGAAGATCAGGAAGCCGAGTACGACACCGATGATTGGCACAACCTCGACGATACCGACACCGATAAACATAGTAGTTTGCAATGTACCGCGAAGCTCAGGCTGACGAGCGATACCTTCGACTGTTTTGCTGACGATCAGACCGTTACCGATACCTGCGCCCAGTGCGCCCAAACCGATTGCCAAAGCTGCTGCCAAAAATTCCATTGTTAAAATCCTCCTCAAAATATGGGTTTTATTGTAGGTTTCCTACTAGTGGCTTTCTTCTTCATGCACAGAAGCCTGCTTGATGTAAACCATGGTAAGAATGGTGAACAGGAACGCTTGGATCGCGCCTACGAAAATACTGAAGCCCTGCCATGCGATCAGCAAAGGCGTACCGAAGATGCCCGCCATCAAAATCGTCGCAATCAGCACCTCGCCCGCAAAAATGTTCGCGTACAAACGCAAACCGAGCGTAAGCGGCTTCGATATTTCTTTGATGAGGTTCAGCGGCAGGAAGAACCAGAACGGCTCAAAGTAATGTTTCAGGTAATGCTTGGTGTTAACCTTCAGACCCAGGTAGTGCGTCAGAATGAAGACAATAACCGCCAAACCGAAGGTAACGGATACGTCCGCCGTCGGGGATTTCCAGAAGGCAACTTCCACCCCGTGACCGCCGTGTGCACTGTTGATCATCTCCTGCGTGATCAGCGGATACCCGAGCAAGTCTACTGGCTGTGTGAAAGTTAACACAAGACCGAACGGCAATCCGAGCAGGTTGGACACAAAGATGAACATGATGATCGTCATGCCGAGCGAAACAAACGGCTTGACACGGTCTAGAGGCATCGCACTGGCAATAATCCCTTGCACGAACTCGACAACCCATTCCATGAAGTTTTGAAGCTTCGACGGATTGTTTACTGACAGGTTGCGAACGGACAAGCGCGCCAAGATGAACACGATAAGACACGCTATGATGATTGTCAAAAATGTGGACAGGTCGATTTGTAATCCGCCAATCTGCCACACCGGAAATTTATGCATCTAAATAGTCTCCTCCTTTCCAAGAATTACATGATTTATTTTTTAATAAAAAGTAAACCCATCAGGAGTGTTGCCATTTGGATGAAAAATAATCCGATAATCGTGAAAACGAGGTCAAACTGCGGCATTTTCACGGCTATCATAACGGCTATGAGCGCCATGCACATCCGAGAGAGCGTCCCGATATTGATACGCTTTCTTTCCTGCGAATGGGGCTGGTTCGATACCGCCTCGATCTTCATCAGAAGAAGCCAGGCGTTGATCAGACTGACGATCATGCCAAGAGCCAGTCCCGATACATGCGTGCGGTAGGCAGGCAAAAATGCCCAGACAAGCAGCAGGGCGGCTATACCGATCAAGGTAATGCGAACAAGAAGCTTCAGCTGGTTATTCATGTTTCGATGGTTTGTCCTCCAGGAACGTTTTGACAACCAGTACAGACGTCACGATGCCGACTGCAAACCCGACCATTACGCCCCCGATCACCCAGGACTGCGAAGCGTCCGACTGCGATCCGATCCATTTCCCTACGAAATAACCGATAGCCGTACACAAGACGATATCAACGCCGAGCGCGCTGACCAGCGCTGCGGCACGCCATGGATTGTCATTGGAATTTTGCCGACTCATAATCCATCCTTCTCAGCCGCAACCGTTATCATTGACTTCCGCCGCCGCAGTCTGCGGACATACGTCCGCCCTGCATGCCGGCTCCGTCTACAGCTGCCGTAGTTGGTCTGCTTGATCCTGACAAGACGCACAGCCCTACTTTTCGACTGAAACCGCAATCCTAGTATATTTTATCTAAGCCATGCGTTCTTTGTCAATTGTAGAAGCTGGCATTTTTTCTATGAGAAAAATCACAAAAACCTAGATATATCAAGGATTCAGCGTTCTTCAAACCAAACAGTGCAACTGTATGCTGTATCGTTTGTCATCAGATTGTCACGGTTGAAAAGCTTGCGGTCTTTCACTGCGGTGTCCGAAGTGATAAAGAATCGCGTCGACGATTCTTTCGGACGCTCTTCCGTCTCCGTACGGATTAGCCGCACGGCTCATCCGCTCATGCAGAGCGGCGTCGCTGAGCAAGGCCCTGGCTCTCTCATACACATGGTTCTCATCGGTGCCGACCAGTTCCAGTGTCCCCGCCTCGATGCCTTCCGGACGCTCTGTCGTCTCCCGAAGAACGAGGACCGGAACGCCGAAAGACGGCGCTTCCTCCTGCAAGCCGCCGGAGTCCGTCAGGATCAGATGCGTATGAGGGTAGAAATTATGGAACTCGGATGCGTCGAACGGCTCAACCAGCTTGATCCGGTCATGGCCTCCGAGCAGCTCGTGTGCGGGCTCTCTTACCGCCGGACTCAGATGGACGGGATACACGATCGCAATATCCTCAAACTCGTCAGCCAGCCGGCGGACCGCACGGAAGATTTGCCGGTGAGGCTCGCCCTGCGATTCGCGGCGATGAGCCGTCATAAGGACGAGACGCTTGCCCTGTGCCCAGTCCAGCAGCGGATGCTGGAAGTTTTCGCGTACCGTATATTGGAACACATCGGTAACCGTGTTGCCGGTGGTGTAAATCCGCTCCTCCGGCTTGTTTTCCTTGCGGAGGTTGCCCGCCGACCAACCGGTCGGAGCAAAGTGCAGATCAGCCAAAACCCCTGTCAGCTGCCGGTTCATCTCTTCCGGGAACGGAGACAGCTTGTTCCAGGTCCGCAATCCCGCTTCCACGTGTCCGACCTGGATCTGCTGCATAAAGGCCGCATAGCTGGCCAGGAAGGTTGTCAGCGTATCTCCGTGTACGAGAATCATGTCCGGCTTCTCTTCGCGGAATATCGGGTCGAGCCCCTGCAGAACGCGGATCGTAATTTCGTTCAACGTCTGGCGGTCCTTCATCACGTCCAGATCGTAGTCAGGCTTGATCCGGAAAATATCAAGCACCTGGTCCAGCATCTGCCGGTGCTGAGCCGTTACGCATACCAGCGACTCGATTTCATTCGGATGCTTCTCCAATTGCTTTACCAATGGGGCCATTTTGATCGCTTCGGGCCTTGTCCCGAAAATGGTCATGATCTTTGTCTTCGCCATAGCTTCCACTCCTGCTCCCTTCCTTGCCCTCTCTTATTTCGTACCGAATAAGCGGTCTCCCGCGTCGCCGAGCCCAGGCACGATATAACCGTGATCGTCGAGGTAATCATCGATGGCTGCGACATAGATATCTACATCGGGATGCGCAGTCTGAACAGCCTCCACACCCTCCGGCGCAGCGATCAGGCACATCAGCTTCATCTGCGTACAGCCGCGATTTTTCAGCGCAGCGATCGCTGCATTGGCTGAACCCCCTGTCGCCAGCATCGGGTCGATGACGATCAGCTCTCGCTCCTGCACATCGGTCGGCAGCTTGGCGTAGTATTCGACGGGCTCCAGCGTCTGCGGATCGCGGTACAGACCGATGTGACCGACCTTGGCCGCCGGGACCAGCTTCAATATGCCGTCCACCATGCCAAGACCCGCCCGCAGAATAGGGATCAAGCCCAGCATGCGACCGGAGATAACACTGCACTCCGCAGTTGTCACCGGCGTCCGGACTTCCACCTTCTGCAGCGGGATATCGCGGGTAATTTCATAGGCCATAAGCGTCGCCACTTCATCTACGAGCTCGCGAAAGTCTTTCGTAGTGGTATGTTCATCTCGTATGTACGTTAATTTGTGTTGGATAAGCGGATGATCGCAAACAAACACTTTTCCCATGCATGGTCCCCCTGTAAGACTGAATATAAATGATAGTATGGCCGGGCCTCCCGACGCCAGACTGCATAATTGATCAGAGAGGTCCTTGATGCCGGCTTAGGGAGCACGCCGCCTATGTATCCGGGCAGACGCGGCTAACGGCCTGTCAATTCCTCCATGACCGTACGACACACAGCATGTCCATGAAGCGGAGGCGCAATTTACGCCAAATCCTGACTATTATACCACAATTGAAACGTCTTATCCCAGCCGCATCAAAAAATATACATACAATGTTCCCATTTGATCCACGTGGAACAATTAGTCTCCCGCACGCATCAAAAAACACCGGCATTTCGCGGGTGCGAACGCCGGTGTGCCAGAGCAAACTTCGAAAATTAATAGCCAAGACCCGGATACAGCGGGTACTGCGCCGTCAAGTCTTTGACCATTTTGCGCACTTTGTCCAGAACCGCCTCATCGGAAGGATTTTTCAGCGTGAGCGCGATGATCTGGGCGATCGTTTTCATCGCTTCCTCATTCATGCCGCGAGCGGTAGCCGCCGGCGTGCCGACGCGGATGCCGCTTGTAACCATCGGCTTGGCCGGGTCGTAAGGAATCGCATTTTTATTCACGGTAACGCCTACCTCATCCAGCAGATGCTCAGCTTCTTTACCTGTAATATTCAAGCTGCGAAGATCGATCAGCATCAGATGGTTGTCCGTGCCGCCGGACACCAGGTTGATTCCTTCGGCAAGCAGTCCCTCGGCCAATGCCTTGGCGTTTTTCACCACATTCTGGGCATATGTCTTGAACTCCGGCTGCAGGGCTTCGCCCAGCGCTACGGCTTTGGCCGCGATGATGTGCATCAGCGGTCCGCCTTGCGTACCCGGGAAGACGGCTTTATCGATAGCGGCAGCCCACGGCTTGCGGCACAAAATCATACCGCCGCGAGGCCCGCGGAGCGTCTTGTGAGTCGTCGTCGTAACGAAATGAGCGTGAGGCACCGGGTTCGGGTGCAAGCCTGCGGCGACAAGACCGGCGATATGCGCCATATCGACCATGAACAAAGCGCCCACGTCATTGGCGATTTTGCCGATGGCTTCGAAGTCGATCGTGCGGGAGTACGCGCTTGCCCCGGCGACGATCAGGCGCGGCCTATGCTTAAATGCCGCTTTGCGAAGGTCTTCGTAATCGATCACGCCTTCGTTCTCCGTAACGCCATACGCGACGAAGTTGTACAAAATACCCGAAGCGTTCACCGGACTCCCGTGGGACAGATGTCCGCCGTGAGCCAGGTTCATCCCCAGCACCGTATCGCCCGGCTTCAGGGCAGCCAGGTAAACGGCCATATTGGCTTGAGCGCCGGAATGCGGCTGCACGTTGGCATGCTCAGCTCCGAACAGCTCCTTGGCCCGGTCGCGCGCGATATCCTCGACGATATCGACATGTTCGCAGCCGCCATAGTAGCGTCTTCCCGGGTAGCCTTCCGCATATTTATTGGTCAGTACGGTACCCATCGCTTCGAGGACAGCCTGGCTGACGAAGTTTTCGGATGCGATCAGCTCGATATTGTCGCGTTGACGGCCCAGCTCAAGGTTCATTGCTTCGACGATTTTCGGATCCTGCTTACGTAAAAAGTCCATGGTAGATTCCTCCTGATATATAAATGATAGAGTCCCTATATGCTTAATCGCAGCTGCCGGGGGGCTGATGCTGCTCCGCCGTATAAACGGCCCGCGCACCGCCGATCAGCTTGGGACGCGTGAGCGCCGCCTGCACATACGCTTCGCCGATCTGCCGGACGGAAGGCTTGAACGGCACCGCTACCCGCTTCAGATGCATGCCGATGAGCGTGCCTCCGATGTCGATGCCCGCATGCGCCTGCACCGTCTCGACTACTACGGCATCCGGCAGATGCTTGTACGCATAGGCGGCCATCGAACCGCCAGCCTTCGGCACCGGCACGACACTGACCTGCTCCAGGTTATACCGCCGCATCGCATCTTGCTCCAGTACGAGAGCGCGGTTCAAGTGCTCGCAGCATTGATAGACCGGGTAGAAGCCGTACTCGCTCCGAACCGCTTCCACCGCTTCGAAGATTGCCGCAGCCACCTGCTCGCTGCCCGAGGTTCCGATGTGGCGGCCCAGTACCTCGCTTGTGCTCGTGCCGATCACGAGCAGCTGCCCGTGCTCCAGCTTGCCGGCCGAAGCCAGCTCGCGCAGCATCGTCTGCACCCGCTCGCGGATCAGCTGGGCATCCACAGCGGCAGGCTCGCCGCCGGACACAGGATGTTCCTTCATAAGCTCTCCTCCTTCACTTCAGCGGCTAAAGCCTTATGGCCGCCCGTTACGGATGAATCGCGTATTTATCTTCCAGCGCCTTTACTTTGCCTATACGGTTCAGATGACGCTCTCCATTCGAGAATTCCGTTTCCAGCCAAATTTTCACGATCTCTTGAGCCACACCCGGCCCGACGACGCGTTCGCCAAGCGACAGCACGTTCGAATCGTTATGCTCACGCGTTGCTTTGGCCGAGAACAGATCGCCCACAAGCGCGCAGCGGATACCCGGAACTTTATTGGCAGCGATCGTCATGCCGATCCCTGTGCCGCAGATCAGAATCCCTTTGTCGGCTTCCCCGGCTACGACCTTCTCACAGACCGTCAGCGCGTAATCGGGATAATCGACCGACTCCGCACAGTTGCAGCCATAATCGACGACCTCATGGCCGAGCGATTCGATAAACGGCTTCAGTTCATCCTTCAGCCGGTAGCCCGCGTGATCCGCACCCATTGCAATTTTCATAAAATTGTTTCGCCTCCTCGCTATTGTCGATTTCATTATAACCCAAAACCGCGACGGCAAAAAACGAAAAAAGAGCATGACACACGCAGGGAATCCCGCGTAATGCTGCTCTTTGCCCAGGCGACCGGCCGTATGTCCCGATGCTCCATTGTGGTTGGTTCCACTTGTCGCCAGTTACATCGGGTCTTGTTCTAGTTAAGCTCATCATAGCCGATTACGCTGGGAGTGTAAAGCCCAAGTTTTTCAGTGCGCTTTCAGACGGCGAGCGACAGGAACCAGCCGTCGTCCCGGCTGAACCGAGTGTTTACGCGTGTTAACAAAAAAACCGTTCGGACTTCAATCCGGACGGCTCAGCACGGCATATGGCTATGCTCAAGAAGCGGGGAAGATCGGTCCTAGCCTTCCCGCTTCAGCTTATCGGCTAACAGCAGCAAGCAGCGCTCTATCTCGTCGGCGCAGCGGCGGTATTCCCGGATCGAGCCGCCGTACGGATCGGCGATATCGGGAGAGGACTGCTGCTGCTCCAAGGCTGCCAGCCGGCGGCGCTCCTCCTCGGAGATCGGCTCGCCGAGCGCCTGCTTGAGCTGGAGCTCGCTGAGCAGGCTTTCCCATTCGGCCCGTCTGCGCTCGCCTTCCGGATCGGCGTTTACATATTCCTTGAGCGTATACACCTTCTCGACGGCGGAAGGATACAGCTGAATGGTGTGGCGCTTATGGCTCGAGGTCATCGTCAGCACAAGATCCGACCATTCGATCAGATGCTGAGACAGCAGCATGGAGCCTGCGGAAGGCTCGCAGCCCTTTGCTTGAAGCACGGAGGCGGCATGATCGGAGATCGGCGTGCCCTGGTAGGCCGCCACACCTGCCGAGCGTACCTCCAGACCGGTCAATCCGCTCCTGTCCGCGATGCTGCGCATCAAGCCTTCCGCCATCGGACTGCGGCAAGTATTGCCTGTACACACGAACAAAATCCGTTTCATCGATTCTCCCCCTCTTTCTTCACGCCGGTTTGAGGCGGCGCTTGTTTCTATTGTACCTCAAGATGCTTCCGAATATGGATATCTGTCCCGGCTCACAGCAGAAAATGAATGCCGAAGGCGCCCAATATGACGCCGCCGAGCGCCTCCCCGTATTCTCCGACCCAGTTGCCCACATGTCTGCCCAGCAGAAGACCGAGCACGGACATCAGCCCGCCCGCCACGCCAAACATCAGCACGGTCAGCCATATATCCCCGGCGAACATCCCGAGGGATACGCCAACCGAGAAAGAATCGACGCTGACGCTGAAAGCAAACAACAGCATCCCCCAAAAGGAGCGGTGGTCGTACCCGCCGGATTCGGTTTTCCGCAGCGTGTTGTACACCATATGCCCGCCAAGCAGCAGCAGCAGGATTCCCCCGCAGACCGTCGCTATTTTCCCTAACAGCATGCTGAGATAGCCGCCCATCCAGATGCCGGCCAGCGGCATCAGCACATGAAATAGGGCGATGGTCAAGCTGATCTTCATGATGTCCAGCTTGCGTATTCCTCTCATCCCGATGCCCAGTCCGAGCGACAAGGCATCCAATCCGAGCGCCATAGCCAGCAGCCCGATCGAGATGATCTGCCCCCATAACACCGGTGCCGCCATATCCATGCCTCACTACCTCCCTGTCCCACTCCTAACCAACCTATGCGGGACAAGGTAGAAACATGTCTGCATTCCCTTCTTCGCTCCGGCTTGACCGCCACGCAAGCGAAACGGGCTATTAGCCGCGGCGCGCCCGGCATGCTAGCTTGTGATGACCTGCCCGGATGCGGCTTTACGCAAGCGGTTCATGATCGCAGCGCCGATGCCGTCCTCGCTGCAGCCTTCGGCGACGATGAACGAGGCCTCCGCATCGTCGAAGGAGCGCAGCGCGCCGTACAGCTCCCTGGCGGCGGCGCTCAGTTCACCCACGCCGCCGCAGACGGCGATATGATCGGCGGCGGCGGCCAAGGGGCCTGCGGCGGCGAGGCCGTCCGCGGCGCCAAACAGCAGCGCGCCCGTCCGCTCGCCGCGGGCGCGGGCCTCCTCCAACTCGCGGCTCATGCGCGCGAGCACAACGCTCCGATCGGCGCCCAGCACGATCGTCAGGCTGCCCCGCGGGGCGTAGTGGGCATATTTCATGCCCGGCGCCCGCGGGGTCTCTGTGGCGGTGGGCGCTTCCACCGCCTCCTGCAGGCGCACGCCCGCAGGCAGCGCGCGCTTCAGCTCAGCCCCGGTGATCCCGCCGGGGCGCAGCACATACAGCGTGTCGCCGCGCAGCTCGACCACGGTTGACTCCAGGCCGACGCCGGCCGGCCCGCCGTCGACAACTCCCGCGATCCGCCCGGCGAGATCGCTGAGCACATGCGCGGCCTCCGTCGGGCTCGGCCGGCCGGAGCGGTTCGCGCTCGGGGCCGCAACCGGGCAACCGGCGGCGGCGATAAGCGCCCGGGCCACCGGGTGGTCCGGCATGCGGATGCCGACGGTGCGCAGCCCCGCCGTCACGAGCGGAGACAGGACGCCGTCCAGCGCCGGCAGCACGATCGTCAGCGGCCCCGGCCAGAAGGCGTCCATCAACCGGCAAACGGCCTCTGCCGGAGGAGCTGTCAGCTCCGCCAGCAGAGACCTGTCGGCGATATGCACGATCAACGGATTATCGGAGGGCCGGCCTTTGGCCGCAAATACCGCCGCGACCGCTTCCGTATTCCGCGCGTCGGCTCCGAGGCCGTATACCGTCTCCGTAGGGAAGGCAATCGTTTCGCCGCTGCGCAGCCTTTGCGCCGCTTCTTGAAGCTCCTCCGGCTTCGGATGCCCGGCATCCACCCGCCATACACTTGTCATCATTTCCCCCATAACGATGTGCTTCTTCCCTTCCTGCCCTGCTCCTGCCGCTCTTCAAGCAAACCAAGAGACGAACTTCGTAATCATATCCCAGAGGAAGAACCGCACCTCCGGCTTCTCTGCCGCGGCAGCTTCGGTATCTGCGACTCCCGATTGTTTCTCGACTTGTCCAGCCGCTGCTGTGCTGCTGCCGGCTTGTACCTTTTCTTTACCCGGCTTGGCGGCTGCCGCACCGTCTTGACCCTTGCCGTTATCCCGCTTCGCCGCTTGGGCTTCCTTTACAGAAGCTGCGCCATCTGTATTCGTCTTGCCGGCTAGCTTTTTATCATCAGCCTTCTTATCGGCTGCTTTTTTATCGGAAGGCCCCTCGGACTCCGGCTGCTGCTCCTCTTCATCCAGCGCAGCGGCGTGGGCCTTATTTTCTTTTTTCACGACCATCTCGGAATCAACGAAGCATAAAGGAGGGAACAGCACGCACCACCAGTTCTGTCCTGCGGCGGCGCCGATCGACACCCGAAGCGCTTCATAATCGCCGGCCGGATAAACTTGGTTGCCGTACATCTTCGTCGGGAATGGCACCGTGCCCAGCTCAACCGTGTACGCATAATCAAAACCGTTCGCCTGCAGCGTCTCGCCAACCGTCGCCTCCAGCTCAGGCAGATGGTCGCGAACGACCGCACGGGCCTTATCCAGCGTATCCAGCTCCGTCACCCAGCCGTTCATCCGCTCGATAATCGCATCGCGGACCTCGCGCTTGATCCACTGATCGGCAGCGGAATCGGAATTAGCCAGAATACGCAGGCGAATCGACTCCGCCGGGATCACGCCGGATGCGCTCGCATCCTTCGCAGCTCCCGTGAACAGCATCGCATTTGCGCGGCTGGATTCCCAAGAGACCAGCAGCATCAGCAGTGCGAAGCCCAAGTACGCATACCGTTTCCATCCGAACCGTTTGACCATGGCGGGTCCATCCCCTCTCAACCTGAGAACATTGGCCGCCGGAATCTTGCATTCTAGCGACTCTAGTTCTCATTGTGTCCGGTTATGAGAGAGTTTATACATGCCATGCGATTACATGCCGGCCAATACCGGCAAGATCATCGATAATCCGAACTTCCTCCCACTCGCCCGCCTGCCGCAGCCATGCCTGAACGACCTCCGCCTGTCCCATTCCCACCTCGAAGGCCACGATCCGGGGAAAAGCGGGAAGCTCGGCCAATTGGGCTATCATCCTTCTATACAGGACAAGTCCGTCCTCTCCGCCGTACAGGGCGCTGGGCGGCTCGAACAGCCGGACCTCCGGCTGCAGCCCCGCCTCGTCCTCCTCCGGAATGTATGGCGGATTGGAGACCAGAATATCGATGCGCACTCCCCGCTCGATCCAGGGACGAAGCAAGTCCCCCTCCGCCCATTCGATGCGGTCCGCTACCCCTAACCGGGCCGCATTGTCCTTCGCCGTCTCCAACGCGGCTGCCGATATATCGGACCCCAGCACCCGCCAGCCCGGGCACTGCGCCGCAAGCACGACGGCGATAGCACCGCTGCCCGTGCCGACATCGCAAACAACCGGCGGGCCGGCAGCCGCAGCGGCTTGCCTCTCTTCGCCCGCCGCCGCCGAGCGGTTCGCAGGTCCCTTATCCGCCCCCGGCCAAAGCTGCCGCCCGAGGCGGACAACCTCCTCCACGAGTAGCTCGGTCTCCGGGCGCGGGATCAGCACGGCCGGGCCGACCCGGAAGGGGAGACCGTAAAACTCCTGCTCGCCGATGATATACTGCACAGGCTCCCCCGCTGCCTTGCGCGCCAGCAGCTGCCGCCACTGCGACTCCCGCTCCGCCGGGAACGGCTCCGCCCAGCGCAGCAGCATCCCGCTGCGCGTCTCGCCCAGCACATGCTCCAGCAGCCGCTCCGCGTTAGATTCCGGCTCGCCTACCCCGCTCTGCCGCAAAAAAGAAGAAGCCTCCGCGTAGGCTTCTCTAATCGTCAAGCGCCGTCCTTCACGCTCAAGCACCGGCATATTCTCCCTTTTCCATCTGGTCGGTCTGCGACGCGATCGTCAGCGCCGAGATGATCTCGTCCATGTCGCCGTTCAGAATCGCATCAAGCCGGTGCAGCGTCAGGCCGATCCGGTGATCCGTCACCCGGCTCTGCGGATAGTTGTACGTGCGGATACGTTCGGAACGGTCGCCCGTTCCCACCTTGCTCTTCCGCTCGGCTCCGTATTTCTCCATTTCTTCCTGCTGCATCTTGTCGAAGATACGGGCACGAAGCACCTGAAGCGCCTTCTCCTTATTGGAGTTCTGCGACTTCCCGTCCTGACACGTCGCCACGATACCGGTCGGAATATGGGTAACCCGCACGGCCGATTTCGTCGTATTGACGGACTGACCGCCCGCGCCGCTGGAGCAGAACGTATCTACGCGAATATCCGCATCGTGAATCTCGATATCGAAATCCTCCATCTCCGGCATAACCCCTACCGTCGAAGTCGAAGTATGAATACGGCCGCCCGACTCCGTCGCCGGAATCCGCTGTACGCGGTGAGCGCCGCTTTCGAATTTCAGCTTGCTGTATGCGCCCTTGCCGTTGACCATAAAGATGATCTCCTTGAAGCCGCCGAGATCGTTCATATTCACATCCAGCACCTCTGTCCGCCAGCCCTGGGCATCGGCAAACTTGGTGTACATGCGGTAAAGGTCAGCCGCGAACAGAGCGGCTTCATCTCCGCCGGCTGCGCCGCGAATCTCGACGATAACGTTCTTGTCGTCATTAGGGTCCTTGGGCATCATCAGCACCTTGATCCGCTCCTCAAGCGCCTCCTTGCGCTCGGAGAGCTCATCAAGCTCCATCTTCACCAGGTCCTTCATCTCGTCGTCCAGCTTCTCGTTTTGCATGGCGCGCGCGGCTTCATATTGCTCCATGACGCTCTTGTATTCCATGAACGTATCGTACGTTTCCTGCAGATCGGACTGCTCCTTGGAATACTCCCGGAGTTTTTTGGAATCTCCGGCCACGTCCGGGTCGCACAGCAGCTCGCTCAGCTTCTCGTAACGATCCGCCAACGCCTGTAATCGGTCCAGCATAGTCATCCATCCTTTCGTTTCTCACGTTTATCTCAAGCTCCAAGCGACCGCCCTGTCTCCACTACTCCATCGCTGCACAAGCGGCTGCTCGCCCGGCTAAACGTTGAAACGGAAATGCATGACGTCGCCGTCCTGCACGACATACTCCTTGCCTTCGAGTCTCATCAGACCCTTCTCCTTGGCCGCGTTCATCGAGCCCGAACCGGTCAAATCCTCGTAACCGACCACCTCGGCGCGGATAAAGCCGCGTTCGAAGTCCGTATGGATCACGCCTGCCGCTTGAGGGGCCTTCATCCCCTTACGAATCGTCCAGGCGCGAACCTCCTGTACGCCAGCCGTGAAGTAGGTGTACAAGCCGAGCAGCTTATACGCGCCGCGAATAAGCCGGTTTAGGCCCGATTCCGTGAGGCCCAGCTCATCAAGAAACATCTGCTTGTCTTCGCCTTCCAGCTCGGCAATCTCCGACTCTACCTTCGCGCTGATAGGCACAACCTCCGCGCCTTCGAGCGCAGCGTATTCGCGCACCTTCTGCACGTAAGGGTTGCCGTCCGTGTCGGCTACCTCAGCCTCGCTGACATTGGCCGCATATAAAACCGGCTTCATCGTCAGCAGATGCAGATCGCGGATCAGCAGACGCTCGTCTTCGCTCAGCTCCACACTGCGCGCCGGCTTGTCGTTGTAGAGAGCCTCCTTGATGCGCTCCAGACATTCCACTTCCTGCGCGTACTTCTTGTCGCCGCCCTTCATATTCTTGCGTGAGCGGTCGATGCGCTTATCCACCGAATCCACGTCGGCGAGTATCAGCTCCAGATTAATGGTCTCGATATCGCTGATCGGGTCCACCGTGCCGGACACATGGGTAATGTTCTCGTCCTGGAAGCAGCGCACCACATGCACGATCGCATCCACTTCACGGATATGCGCCAGGAACTTGTTCCCGAGCCCTTCCCCCTGGCTCGCTCCCTTCACCAGTCCGGCGATATCGACAAACTCGAACGCCGTGGGAACAATGTTCTTGGGCTGAACGATATCGGCCAGCTTGGCCAGGCGCTCATCGGGCACTTCGACGACGCCGACATTCGGATCTATCGTACAGAACGGATAATTGGCCGACTCCGCGCCGGCTTGCGTAATAGCGTTGAACAATGTAGACTTGCCGACGTTCGGCAAGCCGACGATGCCACAAGAAAGACCCATTTATGGACAACTCCTTAATAATCCCTCGATATTTCATTCCTGACATTATATTATATCCTAAAACCAGCTGCCATGTCATCCTCCTTCCAACACTCTACTTAAAACGGGGCTACTCCTCGTCCATCCGCACATGAGGATCGTAACGAGCCACCACCAGCACATCCATGTCCCGCGCCAGGCGGAGCAGCTTGGAAACAACAGAGCCCTGCAAAAGCCGCTTCGACAACGATCTTTTCGATTGCCCGATAATCAGCTGGGACGCCCGATATTCCCTTGCCTTGGAGAGAAGCGCCCCGGCGACCTCATTCGGCTTGCTGCCGAGCACGATTTCGAACTCGCCGCCGAGCCGGCGGGCCAATGTCTCCAGTGTCCGGACTTTCTTGCTCCCTTCCTCGTCTTGGCCCGACTGTCCCTCCGTACGCACATAAACCGCGACCCACGGCGCCTTCAGCCGGTAGGCGATGCGGAATCCCCGGCGAATAAGCCTCTCTGCATTCGAATCAGTGTTGACGCAGACAAAAATCATTTCCTGTCTCCGCCATGGACCGCGAAGCGAGGATCGCCTTTCCCAGGCTTCCAGTCGTTCGTCGACATCGTCGGCGATTTCCCGCAGCGCCAGCTCGCGAAGCGCAATCAGATTGCCGGTTTTAAAGAAATGGCCGAGCGCCTGATCCACTTTTTCCATCGCGTATATCTTGCCCTCTCTCATCCGCTGCTGCAGCGCCTGGGGCGCCACGTCGATCAGCTCCACCTCGTCGGCCAAACGCAAAATAGCATCCGGAACCGTCTCTCGGACCCGAACGCCGGTAATCTGCTCCACGGCGTCGTTCAGACTCTCCAGATGCTGTACATTGACGGTAGAGATGACCGATATGCCGGCGGCAAGAATCTCCAGCACGTCCTCGTACCTTTTTTTGTATTTGCTGCCGGGCACATTCGTATGGGCCAGCTCGTCGATCAGCGCTACCTCCGGATTGCGCCGGATGATCGCTTCCGTATCCATCTCCTTCAGCTCAGTCCCCCGGTAGGATTCGGTGCGGCGCTCGATCGTCGGCAGTTGTTCTCTCTGATCCGCCGTTTCTTGCCGCCCATGCGTCTCGAGCAGTCCGACGACGACGTCGATGCCTTTCTTCAGCAGGTGATTGCCCTCCCGCAGCATCGTGTACGTTTTCCCTACGCCGGGCGCCGCTCCAATGTAGACCTTGAATTTGCCTCGGCGAATTTGTCCGATTTTTTGCTCCATTTCCGGCGTGCTGAGCCTGCGGTACAGCTCGCCGGGGGCAGGAGCGGCGATTTTTGCCGGCATTATGCGCTCCCCTTCGTGCTCGGCCCGGTCGGCAACGAGGAAAATGTCGATGTTTTTCGTTTTTCTGAGCATATCGTTTACGATAGAGCCTTGCCATAGTTCCTGCCAGCGCGATTGCTTGGAATGCCCCATCACGATGCGGGTAACATTATGCTCAAGCGCATAGCGGACCAGCTTGGCCGGCAGGGCATGACGCGAATTGAACGGCAGCTCCGCGAATTCGCCGCCCACTTTGTTCACAAGCTTAATGATGGACCGTTTAAACGTCTCAGCCTCCCGGTTCAGCGGCTTCTTCCGGTTGACGAAAGCCACGGCGAGCATATCTCCTCCAAGCCGCTTGGCGATCTGCTGTCCCCGGCGAATATAAATCGAACCGTTCCAGTGGTATTGGACCGACACGAGAATGCGCTCGGTCGCTCCCGAAGGACCGACAAGCCCGGCCGCTTCCCGGTGCTTGTCGAGCGATGCGTTGACGCCTTCCGCCACGACTCGAAGCGCCAGCTCCCGCAGCACAGCCAGGTTGCCCCGTTCGAACACGGCCGGATTGGGATTGCCTCGCACATGACCTTCCGCATACCGCTGGAGAA
Organism: Paenibacillus sp. cl123; assembly: GCF_900101595.1. Taxonomy (GTDB): domain Bacteria; phylum Bacillota; class Bacilli; order Paenibacillales; family NBRC-103111; genus Paenibacillus_G. The sequence continues at coordinate 26,734 of NZ_FMYY01000025.1, read as the reverse complement.
CCGTTTCCGGCGTCACGTCGATGAGCCGGACTTCGTCGGCTTGCTCCAGCACATTCGCTGGAACCGTCGCCTCCGCCTTCACGCCGGCATACGTCTTTGCCAGCGCCATCACGCCCTCCAGCTCATACACGTTCACGGTCGTAATCACGCTGATGCCGCAATCGAGCAAATAGCGGATGTCGTCCCACCGGGTCCCAAACCGCGCCCCTTCGCGATTGCGATGAGCCAATCCATCGACCAGCATCACCTCGGGGTTTCGCTCGATCAGCGCATCCAGATTAAGGTCCTTCTTCTCCTCGCCCTGTTCCTGCCAATGAATGCTTGGCACCCGCTCCAGGTCCCCAAGCTGTTCCACCGTCTCCGGACGCTGCCGGGTGGACACCGCGCAGATAACGACGTCGATTCCTTGCTTCTTCAGCGCGTGTCCTTCGCGCAGCATATGATACGTCTTGCCGGACCCGCTGACCGCCCCGATTAAAATAGTCAACCGGCCGCGGCGGAGCCGGGAGATGGAATCCAGTATTTCCTCCGGCGTCTTGCGTCCGAAATCTTTCATTCTCCGAGCCTCTCCCCCCGCGGCAGGTTCGATGGCCGCCTCTCCAGCTGCTCATCCAAAAAACGCTGCACGATCGCATTGAACAGCTCCGGCTGGCATAAATTGCTCGGATCGCAGGCGTCCGGGATCAGCATCAGTTCCGCATGCGGCAAATAAGCCGCCACTTCCTTCATACAATGGACGGCGTATTCGCTGTAATCGCCTACGACACAAAGCGCCGGCTGGCGGACAGCCGCCAATTGCTCGGAGTAATCGATGCGGCTCGTCGCCAGCCGCTGCCTGTACAATTCCCGCGGACGCCGATCCCGCATATTTCTGCGGAGCTCGCGGTAAGCCAAGTCCCAGCGGCTGTACATAAGACGCAGCGAAGGGAGCATCAGCTCGGCGGGGGCGTAGCCGGACAGCCAGCTCAGATGCGCCGCGGCCACCTGCAGCTTGCCGGTAATCGTCGCCGTTCCGCTGCGGCAGAAGCTGTCGGCGATGACCATCGCCATCACCCGCTCCGGGTACTGCACAGCCATCTGCTGCACGATCAGTCCGCCATGCGATATCCCGACAAACACGGCTTGCCGGATGCCGAGCGTATTCATAAGCAGGATCAGATCCAGGCATTGAACATCGATCACGCGCTCCGGCGATTGCCGCAGCTTCTCCGACCGGCCGTTGCCGCGCAGATCGCAGACAATTACTTGATAACGTTCCGAGAAGTAATCCAACTGCGGCGCGAACATGCGATGAGTCCAGCCATGCCCATGGACAAAAATAATAGCAGCCCCGCTTCCATAAGTCTCATAATAGAGCGAAGCGCCGTTCAACTGTGCGACTGACAATAGAAGCACCCCTTTTTATTCCTACCTGTTATTTTCCCAGCTTCTCGTTCAAGGCCAGATTCAGCTTGAGGACGTTAACCCGCCGTTCTCCGAACAAGCCCAGGTCGCGTTCCTCTGTGTATTCATCAACCAGCGATTCCAGTTCGGCCGCAGAAATACCCGTGAGCCTGCTGATGCGCTGCATCTGCGCCAGCGCCGACTGCGGCGTAATATGCGGGTCGAGCCCCGAGCCCGAATTAGTGACGAGCGCGACCGGCAATCGATCGATCGGCACATCGGGGTTGTTCTGCCGCCACTGGGCAACAGACTCTTGCGTGCGCGCAAGCATATCCCGATTGGACGGGGCGTAGTTGTTGGAGCCCGACGCCTCCGCCCGGTAGTCGATGCTCGACACCCGTCCGTGAAAATAGCTCGGGTCGGTGAATGATTGCCCGATCAATTCGGAGCCGATCACATGGCCCTCCTTATCCCTCAACAGACTGCCCTGAGCCTGATGAGGGAATAGAAGCTGCGCAAGCCCGGTGCTCACGAGCGGATAAACGAGGCCGCACAGAACGATAAATAAGACGCCAAGCCGTAAAGCAACTCCGAATAAGGATACCGCTCCCATGTAACCGGAGCGCTCTTCCTGCCCCTCGTGAACCGTTGTATGCATGGCTTATTCCTTCTTTCCGTTTGGTAAGGCTGTGAGAATACGCTGCGTCAGATCCATACATGGACTAGCGAATCAATCAGCTTGATGCCGATGAACGGCGCAACCACTCCGCCGAGACCATAGATGAGCAGATTGCGGCCCAGCAGGCGCGAGGCGTTCATCGGACGATAGGCGACGCCTTTCATCGCCAGAGGAATCAGGAGCGGAATGATGACGGCGTTAAAGATAAGCGCCGATAACACCGCTGAGAGCGGCGAACCGAGCTGCATAATGTTCAAGGCCTTCATCTCGGGGATCGCCAGCATGAACATCGCCGGGATGATGGCAAAATATTTCGCAATGTCGTTGGCGATGCTGAAGGTGGTCAAGGCGCCGCGCGTCATAAGCAGCTGCTTGCCGATGGCAACCACTTCGATAATTTTTGACGGATCGGAGTCGAGATCCACCATATTGGCCGCTTCCTTGGCAGCCGTCGTACCGCTGTTCATCGCCAGTCCCACGTCCGCCTGCGCCAGCGCCGGCGCATCGTTCGTCCCGTCTCCGGTCATGGCCACCAGCTTGCCTGCGGCTTGCTCCCGGCGGATGACGGCGATCTTATCCTCCGGCTTGCTTTCCGCGATAAAGTCGTCTACGCCCGCTTCTCTGGCGATCGTGGCTGCCGTCAGCGGATTATCGCCGGTACACATGATCGTTTTGATGCCCATCGCGCGCAGCTGATCGAACCGCTCCCGCATGCCCGGCTTCACCGTATCCTTTAAATAAATAACGCCATATATTCGCCGATCGACCGCCACGGCCAGCGGGGTTCCGCCCTCCGCCGCGATTCGGCCTGCTTGCCGGTCCAGCTCGTCCGGAATCGATCCGCCTTGCGCGGACACCCATTGGCGAATGGCGTCGACCGCTCCTTTGCGCACGCGACGTCCGTCCTTCAAATCGATGCCGCTCATGCGCGTCTCCGCTTTGAATTCGACGAAGCCGCCGCCCTCGGCAAGCGCCGGGTCATATGGCTTGCCGTCCTGCTTCATCCACGCCAGCACCGAACGGCCCTCCGGGGTCTCATCCTGCACGGATGAGATTGCCGCCCAAGCGGCCGCTTCATTCGGGCTTGCCCCTCCCACCGGCACAATGCCGCCGGCCATCCGGTTGCCGAAGGTGATCGTTCCGGTTTTATCCAGAATCATCGTGTTGATATCGCCCGCCGCTTCGACCGCCTTGCCGGACATGGCCAGCACGTTGAACTGCGTCACCCGGTCCATGCCGGCGATGCCGATGGCCGACAGCAGTCCCCCGATCGTTGTCGGGATCAGACATACGAGCAGCGCGATGAGAACCGGGATTTTCAGCTCGACCCCGACGTACGAAGCGATCGGTCCGAGCGTTACGACGACGATCAGAAAAATAATCGTCAGGCTGATAAGCAGCGTGTTCAGCGCGATTTCATTCGGCGTTTTCTGCCGCTTCGCTCCTTCGACCAGCGCTATCATCCGATCCAAGAAAGTCTCGCCGGGATCATGGGTGATCCGCACCGTAATCCGGTCGCTGATAACGCGCGTACCGCCCGTCACGGAACTAAAGTCTCCGCCTGCCTCCCGGATAACCGGCGCGGATTCGCCGGTTATCGCCGATTCATCCACGGAGGCGAGCCCTTCGATCACCTCGCCGTCGCCGGGTATCATCTCTCCTTGAGCGACGACGACGATATCGCCCTTGCGCAGCTCTATCGAGGACACCGCTTTGACGCTGCCGCCCACCAGTTTATTAGCCGCAATCTCCTTCTTTGTCCGCTTCAACGTGTCGGCCTGAGCTTTGCCTCTTCCTTCCGCCAGCGCTTCGGCAAAGTTTGCGAACAATACCGTACACAGAAGAATCAGAAATACCGCAAGATTGAAGCCCGCGCTGCCTTCCGCGTCGAAGTAGCCCGGAAATACCGTCATCAGCAGCACGGTGAATGCGCCTGCCTCAACGACGAACATGACAGGATTTTTGATCATCAGCGCCGGATTCAGCTTGATAACGCTCGCCTTCAAGGCTTCGGCCACAAGCGGACCGGCGAACAGCCCTTTGTTTCGTTTTTCGTCCATGGCAGTTCTTCCTCCTTGATTAACGGATCGTCAAGTGTTCGGCGACAGGCCCCAATACGAGTGCCGGCAGAAACGTCAGCGCGCCGATCAAAATCGCGGTGCCGATCAACAGCCCCGTGAACAGCGCGTTGTCCGTACGGAACGTGCCCATCGTCTCCGGCACCCACTGCTTGCGAGCCATCGATCCGGCGACGGCCAGCATGGCGATTATCGGGACATACCGTCCGAAAAACATCACCAGCCCGGTCGACATATGCCAAAATGGCGTATTATCCGCCAGCCCCTCGAAGCCGGAGCCGTTGTTGGCGGCTGAGGACGTGTATTCATATAGCACCTGCGTCATACCATGGAACCCGGGATTCGTAATCGCGCCTTTTCCAAGATCGGTCAGGAGAGCCGTCGCCGTCGGCGCCAAAATAAGGAACGGATGCATCAAAATCGCCACCGCAATCAGCTTCATCTCGCGCGGCTCGATCTTGCGGCCCAGAAACTCCGGCGTCCGGCCCACCATCAATCCGCAGATGAACACGGCGAGTATGGCATACATCAGCATATTAACCAGTCCGACGCCTTTTCCGCCGAAAACGACGTTCAGCATCATCTGCCCAAGCGGCGCCAGACCGCCCAACGGCGTCAGCGTATCATGCATATTGTTGACCGATCCGGTCGTTGCCGCTGTCGTCACGGCCGTAAACAGCGCCGACTGCGCGATGCCGAAGCGTACTTCCTTTCCTTCCATGCTGCCTTGCGTCATGTCGATGCCAAGGGCATTCATCGCCGGATTGCCGCTCTTCTCCGCCGTGTAGGTGACGGCAAGAAACACCAGGAACAAGGTCATCATCGCCGTGAATATAACCCAGCCCTGCTTGCGGCTTTTCGCAAATCTGCCGTACATGAAGGGCATCGCGGCCGATAACGACCACATGGACAATATTTCAATGACGTTGGTCAGCGGGTTCGGGTTCTCGAAGGGATGCGACGAGTTGGCGCCGAAGAAGCCGCCGCCGTTGGTCCCCAGATGCTTGATCGATTCCAGCGAAGCGACCGGGCCGATCGCTATTTGCTGTGTTGCTCCCTGCAGGGTAGTGACCGTAAGCGTAGGATCGAGCGTCTGCGGCACCTGCAAAGCGACGAGAACCAGCGAGACGAGCAGGGCCAGCGGCAAATATATGCGCGTATGCGCCTTGACGAAATCCTCGAAGAAGTTGCCGAGCGATCGCCCCCTGCTCGTAATGCCCCGAACGAACGCGACCGCTACCGACAGGCCGCTGGCCGCCGACGTAAACATCATCATTGTGATGACCGCCATTTGCGAGAGATAGGTCAGCCCGGTTTCCCCGCTGTAATGCTGCAGGTTGGTATTCGTTATAAAGCTGATTATGGTATTCAGCACAAGCATAGGCTCCATATTGCCGATATCGCCGGGATTCAGCGGCAAGCGGTTTTGTATCCGCAGCAGGGCATAGCCGATCGCCGCGAGCACGAAGTTGGTCGCAAGGAAGCTGAACGCGTAACGCTTCCAGCCCATGCCTGCAGGCTGTTTCAGGCCGATAAGCTTGTAGATCGATTTCTCGGCCCGCCCGAACAGGCGGTCCGTAAGGCTCGGCTCGTTCGAAAACACGTCATACAAGTAATTTCCGAGCGGCTTGGCGATCAGCATTACTGCAGCGATGACGGTCATGATTTGCAAGATGTCCATTTCCGTTCCTCCTTGGCCCTAGCGGCTTTCCACAAAACCAACCATCGTCAAAACTTTTCCGGATGAAGCAGGGCATAAATCAGATAGACCAGCAAAGCTCCTGTAAATACCAGTATGACGGTCATTCCCGCTCGCCTCCCGTATCCTCCGCCGTTCTCCCGCACCAGACGACAAATCCGGCCATCAGCGCGAAGACGGCAATAAGCGTCAGCACCATCCCCATATCCAGCATCGCGGCACTCCTCCTCTGTGGAAAGTAGGCAACAAAAAAGAAGCCTTGGAAAAGAGGACTCTCTCCCGCGGCTTCCCAGGTCATGACAAATGCTGTCCGGACCGTTCGCGATAAGTGTTGCCCCTTCGTACGCTTGCGAGGTTAGCTGACGGATTCGGGCGCGAAAGTCGCCCTACCTCCGGCACCTGGAAGTGCCGGACGATTCACCCCGTGAAGCCATGCTGCGGCTTCGATTGGTTCCCCCGCTCCTTGCTAGGCAAGGATTCAGCGTTTATAACGATGTCATTTTGTTTTCATGTCTCCGGATGGAAGCTGCGGCTCATCCTCTCTCCATCAGCATCCTTTCGCGAAAAGCTGCCCGATGAAGAGAATCGCCATTCCATTCATGAACTGTATCTTACTCCTCGGCGAAATTGCTGTAAAACGCCGCAGATCGAATAACCGTCGGAATTCGGATATGGGGGGTTGTGCAGGCGTACTTTGTCGGATATATCTTCATGTTCCTTGCAAATGCTCTCGAATTCAGAAGTATTCATGATTTTTATGTGATTTTTACACCTCGGGGCGGTTTCTTTTATTTCTTCTTTACGTTACTTTAGACTTTAGTAGAGCCAGCAATTCAGTTCGACGGGAGTGAATGGGCCTATGGCTGATTTGAAAACTTTTGGGACACCGTGGAAATCGTATGCAGGCATTACACTGCTTGTCGCCGGCATGACGGCGGCGATGCACCCGTTTCGGCTGGCATTGGATGTCGTCAATATTGCGCTGCTTTTTTTAATTCCTGTGCTTTTGAGCGCTGTTTTGTGGGGGCTGCGGCCCTCGCTCTATGCGGCTGCTCTTGGCGCTTTGGCGTTCGATTTTTTCTTCGTTTTCCCGCTTTTTAGTTTTACGGTGACGGACTTGCGTTATTTGATTTCATTCGGCGTCTATTTGGCGGTTGCCGCGCTGACGGCCAGTCTGGCCGCCAGCTTGAAGCGTCAGCTGCTCTACGCCAGACAAAGGGAAATGCAAACAGCCGCGCTGTATGAAATCAGCCGGCAAATAAGCGATATAACGGATATTGATGCCTTGCTAGACAACATATCCGGGCAAGCTTCCCGAATCATCGGTATGGACACGGCCATCTACTTGCCGGATGAACGCAATCATCTGGCGCTGACTTACCGCTCTTCCGTCCAAAGCGATTGGGAACAGGGCGAGACGGAAAAAGCCATGGCGAAACTGGCATTCGATCACGGCGAAGCCGTCGGATACGGAACCTATACGTTGAGGCACTCGCCAGGTTATTACCATCCCCTGCGAACCGAAGACCGCGTGCATGGGGTGCTGGCGATCAACCTGAACGAACGGAGACATGAGTTCACAACCGAGCAGCGGCGGATGCTGGAGGCGCTCTGCGGCTTAGCCGCCAGCGCCATCGATCGTGTGAAGCTGGCCGAGGAAGCCAAAATCGCTCATCTGACAGCAGAATCGGAGCGGCTTCGCACCGCCATTCTGGATTCGGTCTCGCATGAGCTTCGAACCCCATTGGCAGCTATTATTGGCTCGGCAACCGGCCTTATTGAGGGCGATCACCTATTTTCTTCGGAGGATCGGATGGAACTGCTCATGACCATTCAAGACGGCGCGCTCAGGATGAACCGGCTTGTAGTAAATCTGCTCAGCATGATTCAATTGGAGAGCGGGATGCTGCGATTGCGGAAAAATTGGTGCGATGTAGAGGATCTGATCGGAGTGGCGATAGCGCAAGTGAAGGGCTTCCAGCAGCATCGCAAGCTGCGCGTGCAGCTGCCGGAGAACATCCCGATGGTGCTGGGCGATGAAGTGCTGCTGGAGCAAGTATTGGTGAACGTCATCAGCAACGCGGTCAAATACAGTCCGGATGGCAGCGAAATCCGCATCATGGTCTCTGAAGGGGACAATGTCTTGGCGATATCCGTCGCCGATCAAGGCATTGGCCTTGAAAACGAGGAATACACGCGCATTTTCGAAAAATTTTACCGTGCACAGACAACCCGGCAAGTGACCGGCACGGGGTTGGGACTGGCGATATGCAAAGGCATCGTGGAGCTTCATCACGGGACGATCTCGGGAAAACGAAACGCTCCCCAGGGAACCGTCATTACGATTACGCTTCCTCTGCCTTTGCCATCCAAAGAAAACAGGGAGGGTGCCGAGCATGAATGAGCAAAGAGCAAGCCTATTGATTATTGACGACGAGCCGCAAATTCGCAAGCTGCTGAAGGTGACCTTGCAGGCTCGCCAGTACATCATTCACGAGGCGGCTACGGGGGAGGAAGGCTTGCAGCAAGCTTCCCGGATTTGCCCGGATTTGATCATCCTCGATCTCGGATTGCCGGATATGACCGGCATGGAAGTACTCAGCCGCATGCGGGACTGGTCCGGCGTCCCCATCATTGTTTTATCGGCCAAGGACAAGGAAGAAGACAAAATTGCGGCATTGGACCGCGGCGCCGACGATTATGTGACAAAACCGTTCGGCATGGGAGAATTGATAGCCAGAATTCGTGTGGCCCTCAGACATGTCGCCTCATCGGCCAACGAATCCCTATTGCGGATTGGCGAGCTGACTATTGATTTATCGCAGCGACTCGTGGAATTACACGGAGAACGGATCAAGCTGACGCCGACCGAATACGAGCTTCTGAGGATTCTCGCCATCAATGCCGGAAAGGTCGTGACCCAACATCAGCTGCTCCAACAAGTGTGGGGCATCCACAACAACGAACAACCCGACAGCCATTACTTGCGCGTGTATATCGGGCATCTGCGGAAAAAGCTGGAGGAAGACTCGACGCAGCCCAAATGGATCGTGACGGAACCTGGGATCGGCTACCGCTTCCTCTCCCGGGATTGAAGCCCTGCCGCTCGCTTGCGGGAGTCCTCGCCCGGTTATTTGAACATCCGTCTCATTTTGACCGATTGCTTGAAGCTGAAGTGCTGTTCAACCTGCTTTTTAATAATGAACGCGCGCAGGGCGTTGGCTTTCTCCACCGGCATTTCCACGTATTTGGCCCCGTAATAGATCCCGGTCTCCTCTGGTTCGGATCTGATGATTTCGACTCGGCATGTGATATCGAAGCCCAAGTCCAGCATGACATCAGCGGTCGCGCTCTCTTCCAGCCGCTTGCCGCCTTCCATGAGGAACCCGACCCCGCTCACGCTGACATTGCGGATATCCAGCCTCAGCCTCTCTTCCAGCTCCTGCTCCCCGCTGTCGGCATAATGGATAGAAAGCAGCTGTCCGCTATGCTCCACATCTACGCGAGGACTTTCGCGTTTCTCGGCGAACCTTTTTTGATTTTGCGGAGGATTGATCACCATGAGCGCTCCTTGATCCTTAGCCACAACTGTGGAGTGGAAGGTATAGATGCCTCCGGGAGAATACACCGTCATCTTCACCGAATCGCCCAATTCGAACTTTTTATAATCGGATATTTCAATTTCTAAGATATCTCCCTCGGCATAAGTCAAAATTCCGGTGGATACAAATTCTTTCTTCTCGACGACGGTACGGCTGTTCAATAGAATACCGCTGGTGCTCCGGTACATATCTTGCGGATTGTTCCTGTTCTGGGCTGCTTGGGTCATGGCTGTACCGCCTTCCTACTCCATATTCGTCGACAAGGGTTACGCTTCTTAACCAACCATAGAATCGTTCCGGACACGGATGCTTCGCCGGGGAAAGTTCTTGGCAATTCGGGAACTCTTCAGCGCGCTGACGCTTCACTGAACTTAAATTTGCCAGCATGGTAAAAAAAGCCGTCTCCCATTATGCAGGTCGACAGCCAGCTCACCGGTACGGAGCGTACGTACATTCGGCGGCCAGGCTGCCATAGCCGTCCTTGAAGGAGAGCCTTAGACCCTAAGCTTTGCGTCCCTGCCTTTCGACAGGTTTGCCAGAAAAGAAACGAATGGTATAGACTTTATAACTATAATCCGACAACAGACGATTAGGTATATATACCCAATCCACAATTTTTATTATAGGAGGTTCCCTTCCTCCTGACAACCTAATTTTCACAAAGAAAATATTCACATATTCGAAGACCTGTGGATAACTTATTCAATCATTCGGCAGCTTGCTCGTAATGCCCGTTTTATCTACAATGGATAAGTATTGACTCGATCTTATCCACAATCTTATCCACAGCTTGTGAGTAACGAATATTTGTTCGATTTCATTGAATAATTTGTAAAGAGGTGACCAGATTGAACTCCATGGAGCTTCATCAAGCTTTTATGCACGCCGCCCTTGAGGAAGCCCGCAAGGCCGAAGCGATCAGGGAGGTTCCGATCGGCGCCGTGATTGTACGCGGCGGCGAGATTATCGGACGGGGCTACAATGTCCGTGAAACGGCCAAAGATCCTCTCGGGCATGCCGAACTCCTTGCGATCCGGGAAGCCAGCCGGCATCTGGACGCCTGGCGGCTGCTGGATTGCACCTTGTATGTCACGCTTGAGCCATGTCCGATGTGCGCAGGCGCTATCGTCCAGTCCCGTATCCCGCTCGTCGTCTACGGCACCGCCGACCCCAAAGCGGGCTGTGCCGGGACCTTGATGAATTTATTGCAGGAAGAACGCTTTAATCATCGGGTCGAGCTCCTATCCGGCGTTCTCCAGGAAGAATGCGCCCAGCTTCTTACCCAGTTTTTCCGCAAGCTGCGGAAGAAGATGTAGGAGCTTGCGGAGGCGCCCAACAAGCATTGACGCCTGGCAAGTCTGCAATCGCAGAGTTTGCCGGGCTTTTTGTTATAGGCAGCGGCCCTGCTGCTTCTGCGAAATTGATTGTCTTTCGATGCATGCCTGTGCGAAGTTACGGAAATGCTAGCCTTAATATTATAGCCTAAAGAGTGGGAGCCGAGGATGAACCTTCTACAACGTTTTATTCAAGCCGTGGCCCCTAAGCCTTCCGCAGCTCAGGAGAAACAAGGATCTGCCAAGCCGGCGCTCCCTCCATCGGGAGATGCGCAGGCTGATTTGCAGCGTCTCGCCGCGATGCTTGGTTCCTCCATGGAAATCAAGGTCCGCAGCTTCTCGATTGGCGGCAGCCCCTCCATCCGGGCCGGATTAATCTACTCCGACGGACTGGCGGATAAGCAGACGGTCCAGCAGTTTATTCTTAATGCTCTTATGCTAGAATCTGCTGAATCGGCCTTCCCTCCTTGTCCCGCTTCAGGCGGCGATGTGCTCGGCTGTGTAAAGGACAGACTGCTCGCCGTCTCCGAATTGCGTCAGGTCACCGACCTGAATGAAGCCTGCCAAGCCGTATTGTCAGGGGATACCGCGCTGCTGATCGATTCAGCCAAAGTTGTGCTCATAGCAGGCACCCGCAGCTGGAAAGACCGGGCTATCGAGGAGCCTGTCACCGAATCGGTTATCCGCGGGCCGCGCGACGGCTTCACGGAGACACTACTGACGAATACGGCGCTGATCCGACGGCGTCTTAAATCGCCCAAGCTTAAGACTGAGATACTGACGATCGGAGAGGTATCGCATACGGATGTGGCGCTCATGTACCTGGAGGGCACAAGCGACGAACAGACACTCCAGGAGCTGCGCACCCGGATTAAGCGGATTTCCTCGGACGCCGTTTTGGCAAGCGGCGCTATCGAGGAATTTATTCAGGACGAGCAGTTCACGCCCTTTCCGACCGTCTATAACACTGAGCGGCCCGATAATATTTGCTCCGGAATATTAGGCGGCCGTATCGCCATCATCGTAGACGGTACGCCCTTTGTTCTATTAGTTCCCTGCTTATTCCAAGACTTCTACCAGTCGGCCGAGGATTACAACCAGCGTGCGGACAGCGTTTCCTTGACCCGTCTCTTGCGGCTGCTGAGCTTCTTCACCGCCCTGCTCGGCCCTTCGGCCTATATCGCCATCACAACCTTCCATCAGGAAATGCTGCCGACCGAGCTGCTGATCAGTCTTGCTTCCTCCAGGGAGGGAATTCCGTTCCCTGCGTTTGTCGAAGCGCTGCTGATGGAGATTATATTCGAAATTTTACGGGAGGCCAGTGTGAGAATGCCCCGGATTATCGGTCCCACCATGTCCATCGTGGGTGCGCTCGTCTTGGGGCAGGCCTCTATCCAAGCAGGTCTCGTATCGCCTGCCATGATCATTGTCGTAGCGATTACAGCGATCACCAACTTTGTGATCCCTTCCTACAGCATGGCGATTTCCATCCGGATGCTGCGCTTTTTTTTCATGGTTTTGTCCGCTGTTTTCGGTCTGTTCGGCATTTTGTTCGGACTCGTATTCATCGTTCAGCACCTGTGCAGCCTGCGTTCGCTGGGAACGCCTTATATGGCGCCGTATGCCCCCCTGTCGATATCGAAGCTGAAGGATTCTTTTTTAATGAGAGCGCCTTGGAGGGTTCTGACAAGCGGGTCATCATCCAAACCGAAATGAGGTTAGGAAAGTTCCAGGAAGGAGTCAGCCGACATGTTATCGAGGCTAATAGTCACGGTCCTGCTGCTGGTTCTGATGATGCCGCTCGTAACCGGATGCTGGAACCGCAAGGAATTGAACGAGCTTGGCATCACATCGGCCATCGGATTCGATTACGCAGCCGGGCGTGTTCGGGTCACTGCTCAAGTGATAGACCCGGGCGAAATTTCCAATCGTACCGGCGGGGGCACCAGCAGCAGAGCTCCTGTCACCTTATACGAAGAGACGGCTGGCAGCGTCATGGAAGCTATCCGGGCCATCACCACCAAGTCGCCGCGCAAGGTGTATTTGTCCCATCTTCGCGTCGTCATTATCGATGAGAAGCTGGCGAGGGAAGGCATGCGGAATATCATCGATTTCTTGTCAAGAGACCATGAGTTGCGAAGAGACTTTTTTATCCTGGTCGCCCAAAATACGACCTCTCGCGAAATCTTGAATATTTTGACGACGATTGAGAAAATACCCGCCAATAAGATCTATAATTCGCTTAAGGTAGCTGAAGAAAGCTGGGCGCCTGTCTTCGGTACCAACCTGGAGACTCTCGTTTATTCGCTGGTTACAGAAGGGCTTAATCCCTTGCTGCCCGGTATCCGGATTGAAGGGGACCCGAGGCTTGGGGAGATGCAGGAGAATGTGGAGCATATCAGCTCACCCGCCCGCTTAACGCTGTCCGGTTTGGCCGTCTTCCGCGGCGACCGCTTGGTGGGCTGGATGAAGGGAACCGAGGGGGTCGGGGCCAACTTCATTATGAACAAAGTCAAAAGCACCGTCATTCGCGTAGCCTGTCCCGAGACAAAGGGGAATGTGACCATGGAGATCATTCGCAGCCAAAGCCGCATAAAATCCGAAATCAAGGATAGCGGGCCGTCTGTCCGTATCGAGGTGATGGGGGAAGCCAATGTAGCGGATGTGGAGTGTCAGATCGATCTTAGCGATCCGAGCGCGATTAAAGAGCTGGAGCAAGCGCTAGACGAACAGGTAGGCAAGCTGATCAAGCAAGCTATCGCCTCTTCCCAGCACAAATTCAAATCCGATGTATTTGGCTTCGGTAATATCCTGTACCGGCAGCATCCCAGGCTCTGGCAGAGCTTGAAAGGATATTGGAAGGATAAATATCCGAAAATCCCAACCGAAGTGGACGTCAAAATCAGCATCCGCAGGACGGGTACCGTAACGAAGTCTTTTATTACCGAGATTAAGGAGTAAGCCTATGTGGAAAGCTGTCCTGATGCTGTTGCTCATTTTCATGGCGGCTGCCGCTCAAGCATGGTGGCTGCTTGGCAAACGACAGTACAAGGAGTGCGTTGTTTCGTTGGGATTATTTGCAGCGAGCGGCGTATTGTTTCTCCTCCGCGCCCTTCATGTGCCTGTTCCGGACGTATTGGATATGCTGTCGGCCGTGTACAGGCCGCTATATAATCTGCTGTTCCACTAAAATCAAGTAAAGGAGGGATACGGATGACGCTCGGAAAAAAAACAATGATCGGGGGCCGGCAGCTCATGATATTGGCTGCCATGTCCACGATTGGCGATTCGATCTTGGTCATACCCGGCATTGTGGCCTCCATAGCCAACCAGGATGCCTGGCTCTCCGTTCTAGTCGGCAACCTCGGGGGACTGCTTCTGATATCCCTCTTTTTTTCGCTTAATAAACGGTTTCCGGGGATGAATCTGATCCAGATGTGCCAGAAAGCACTGGGACCTTGGCTGGGCGGCTTTATCGCAGCTGCGGGCTTTCTATTTCTATTCTTGGTTATAACATCGGGGCTGCTTCGAGAGATCGGTGATTTCATGACGACTCAGATCATGCCGGAAACACCCGTTCAAGCTATTTATTTAGTTGTGGTTTTGGTTATGATCAGCGGAATAAGACTTGGAATCGAGCCGGTAGCCCGCACCTCGGAAATCTTTTTTCCCTGGGTCCTGGTCTTATTCGTGATGCTGATCCTCTTTGTCTCTTCGGAGATTGACGTTCATAGACTGCAGCCCCTGCTGAGTCAAAGCATTCCTACTGTGCTGAAGGGCAGCTATCCCGTACTAGCCGTCCCTTACATGGAGCTTATTGTTTTATGCATGGTGATCCCCTCGGTCTCGAAGCCTCAGCAGCTGAGGAAATATATCTATTCCGGCGTTATCCTGGGCGGCCTGGTGCTGTTCATCATTACCTTTACCTCGACGCTGGTGCTGGGACCCGACGTGGTGCAGCGCAGCACCTATCCCAGCTATATTATGGCGAAGAAAATCAGTATCGGTAACTTTCTGGAACGGCTCGAAGTATTGATGGCGATCATGTGGCTCCTTACCATATACTTCAAGACGGCTATTTCCATGTATGCCCTAACTCTCGGCACGGCAAGCTTGTTTGGTCTACGGGATTATCGTCCTCTGCTGCTTCCCTTCGGCTTGCTCGCCATCATCATGGCTCAGCTGCTCGCGGCCAATATTGTAGCATACAACCACTTTGTCTCTACGGAATATCCGTTGTATGCCGGGACAATAACCGTCCTGCTTCCCTTACTTCTTAGATTCATACCTAAGCGGCGAAGGATAAGGGACACTTGAGACAGCGGCCTGCCGCCAGTAGTTATTTCGTCCTCTTGCCTCCCCAAAGCAACCGGAATCCGCCCCCTATCAGCAGCACGGAAACGATAAAGGTCTGGAAATAGTTATGGTACCAGCTCAATACCCGCGACCGCATATCCCGGGTCAGCCACAGGTCCAGCGTGTTCAGCAGGATCTGATCGACCAAATAATACAGCCCGAGCGCCAGAAGGCCAAATCCAATCCAACGCTGCCGCTGCGCCAGCCACTCTACTAGCGGAGTATCGACCAACGGCTCGCGGCCGGATCTGGAGATTTGCTGGAGCGCATCGAAGAAACTGTAGAACCACAAAATCGGAATCAGAAATAAAAACAGCGAGAGCCGGAGCGCGTCCAGGAAATAGACACTGAACAAAAAAGCCGCCATAAACTGCAGTCCCCGCTTTTGAAGACCCAAATACATATGTCCCGCTCCCGGAAATATGGACAAGAGCAAAGCGATCGTTTTATTTTTTTTCCCCGATTCGCGCCCTTCTTGAAAGTCCTCGAAAAATGTCCGATCGATCAGGATGTCTCCTCTATCTCTTTTATTAAGCAGCTGCACGCAATCAAACATCGCATACAGCCAAATGATCGGCAAGCCTCCCAGCAGCACCAGGAAATCATCCTGATTCGTCATGGCCGTAAGAAACACGGTAATAATACCCAGACCGAAGAACAAAGCCAGAAATGCCAGCCCTCTCTGCATCAGCCCAAGGTGAAAATGACCCAAACCCGGAATTAGCGATAAAAATATGGTGAAATAACGATTGTTCTCCCCGTAAGGCTGAGCGGGATAGGAGTACCCAGCCTCCTTGTAGGACTCATAAGAATCATAGGAGCCTCCTAAGCCGTGCTGTGCCTCTCTCTCTCTGGAGTAGGGCGGTGGCGATGAGACCTGCTCCTGCTGCGGCCTCGGGCCGGCGGGACCGTAGTCCGTTCTCCAAGGCTGGGGACCACCGTCGGTCCGTCTCGCGAAAGAATAGCGGGATAAGGTTCTCACCATATCGAAAACACTTCCTATCCACACCAGGAAGGCAATGAACAGCATGCCCAGCGCCAGCTCAGGCTCCCGCGGGATTACTGCCAGGAACATGGCCAAGGCCAGCGCTCCGGCAAACGCTCCTCCAAAAAACATCCCCTTCATCGCGTGGCCGACGTAGAACTGGCCGAACCCGGGAATCATCGACAATATGAAAGCAATAGTCGGGTTTTTATGGTTATTCATCGCGCTGCCCTCTTCTTTCTGCTTCATTCGCTTTAGGTCGGATGGCGGCAAGCCAGCCTGTGGTACGCTCCATCAATTGCTCGGACCAGGACGGGGGTCTTTGCTGCTTCTCAAGCTGGGAGCCAATATCTCCCCATGCGCTCGCCTGCTGCGTAAAGACCTGGAACACACCGGACCCCATAAGCATCAGCGTGATGGACGCTGCCACCGTATAATGAAAGACCGGATGACGCATCCAGCTTCGGCGTTCATCCCGATCCGGGGAACTGCCGCAGCGGGCTGTGCTGCCTGCCGGGTCTGCCCCCGTATACTCATCCCAGCGGCTCAACGCCGCTTGAGTCAGCCGTTCCATATCGGGCTCCGGTATATCGCCGGACTGCTTGTCTAAGGCATGCATATACAATTCCAGACATTCATCGCATTGCTCCAGATGAACCTCGCATAGCTGTCTTTCTTCGGGAGTTAACCGATCGCTTGCATAATGCAGCCACACCTCTTCTTGAACATGCGTCATTCCCGGTCCTCCTCCTTCCACGCCTTGCGTAAATGCTGCTTAGCCCGATACAGCTTGGACTCTACGGTCTTCAGAGCGATCTGCTGCTCCTGGGCGATTTGCTGATACGACTTTTCCTCCATATAAAAGGCATAAACGACCTGCCTGTAATGCTCCGGCAGCTGATCTACATAGCCGCGCAGCTGCTCGCGTTTCTCCCTGTCCAGCACCGCTTCCTCCACGGTATGCACCCTCGCTGCGGCCACCGGCTCCAGCTCTCCCCACTCTGCGGTGAGCTGTTCCTTCTTGCGCTCTCTCGAGCGCTTATAATCGATCGCTTTGTTGACGGCTATTCGCGTCATCCATGATTTAAAGCCTTGATACCGATATTGAGGGAGAGCCGCAAAGATGCTGATCAGCGCCTCCTGGGTTGCGTCCTCGGCATCCTTGGCCGAACGCAGCACGCCGTATACCGTCTGATACAAGTATCGTCCGTAGCGGCTGACAAGCTCGTTGAACGCATCCCGGTCGCCCGCTATCATGCGTGCAATCCAAGCTTCTTCCGTAATCGTCTCCCCCTCCTCTCCTGTATCAATAGACGCATACTACCGGGCCAACCCCTGCGCAGTGCCTGACAAAAAAATTTAACATCTTTATTCCAAAGACTCGGTATGCTATAATTACGTTGCTTTGAGTTTCCGTAGCTCAACAGGATAGAGCAGTCCTCTCCTAAAGGACAGATAGAGGTTCGAGTCCTCTCGGGGACGTACGCGTCAGCAACAAGTGAGCAAGCTTAGTACAAAACGAAGAGCCTGTCGGCCGAAATTCATTTCGGGTGCAGGCTCTTTTTTCACTTTATCCACTTCCGCAACAGAGGATCAGGCTTCGGCCTCCTCCGTCAGTATCCAAGGCCCGTTTTTGGTAATCGCGACCGTATGCTCGAATTGAGCGGACAAGCTGCCATCCACCGTGCGAGCGGTCCATCCGTCAAAATCAACGAACATATCCAATTTCCCGGCATTGATCATCGGCTCTATCGTGAAGACCATCCCTTCCTGCAGAAGGAATCCGCGTCCGGGCTTGCCGGCGTGAACATAGGTAGGCTCCTCATGCATAGACTGTCCGATGCCATGAGCATTCAAGTCGCGGACGACAGAGAAGCCCGCCTGCTCCGCATGACGCTGGATGACACTCACTACATCTCCGATCCGGTTGCCTGCTCTGGCTTGCGGGATCGCCATCTCCAGGCATTCGCGGGCTACCCGGACCAGCCGCTCGGCCTCCGGCGATATCCGGCCTACCGCATAAGTTTGGCAGGTATCCGCGCACCAGCCTTTATAGCGGCATACAATATCCATCTTGACGATATCGCCCTCCACCAGAGGCTTATGATCCGGGAAGCCGTGCGCGATAACATCATTTACGGAAGCGCATGTGGCTGAAGGAAATCCGTGAAAGCCCTTTGTTACCTGCTCCGCGCCGTTCTGCGTAATAAAGGCCTCCGCCCAGTCATTAATTTGCATGGTCGTTATGCCAGGCTTGATCATCTTGGCGATTTCCTTGTGACATCTGGCCAGGATGAGGCCGGCCTGCCTCATAAGCTGCATTTCTTCTTCTGTTTTCAGAATGATCATCAATTCTTCCTCCTTAACCGCATTCCCTGGTTCTATTGTACGCGCTGCGGCCCAAAATGCCCACATTCTCGCAAAAAACGCCAAATACTCCGACCGAATGCTAAAGAAATGCTTAGAAAAGTCCGTCTCTGTTCTCAACGGCGAAGCCGCATGGTAGAATAAGGGTTAATCTGAAAATATAAATCCGAGGTGGATACTGGATGCCAGCGATCACTTACTACATAGTTTATGATGAGTTTTCGATTTCCATTTGCACATTGCTGGATGATGTTTTGGATGCTATGGCAGCCGGCGCTTTGTTATACGGGTATACGGATGACGAAGAGATGGCGCACGATTTATTGAAGGAGTGTTTTCTGATTGTAGAGAAAAATAATTGAGATGCTTTGGGGATTCGATTTGATCATATATGTAC
Organism: Paenibacillus sp. cl123; assembly: GCF_900101595.1. Lineage (GTDB taxonomy): Bacteria > Bacillota > Bacilli > Paenibacillales > NBRC-103111 > Paenibacillus_G. The sequence goes on along the minus strand of NZ_FMYY01000025.1, from coordinate 7,854 downwards.
TAACGGCCTCTTACCGCAGGGTAAAAGGCCGTATTTTTTACCATCACAGCTTCAGGCTATCAGCCCTCAGCCCTCGCCGTTATTATGGCGGCTGTGGTTTTCATTCTTAACCCGCTTGGAGCCAGGCTTTGGACCTGTACGCTGACGCTGTTCGTTTTGGTTTTGCTGGCCGCTGGGCGGGTTCACGGGCTGCGGAATATCTTTAGGCATGTCGTTTCCTCCTTGGACGTGAGAGATGGATTTGGATTTGGCCGTTAAAATCAATCTTTATCCAGAAGCGCCGAAGGGTGAGCATGCTCCTTGTCATGACCCAGCGCATCCTGATGCCGGCGATCATTCGTTTGCTGCTGAATCTGCTGCGCTTGATGACTGTTCACCGCTGCATGCTCCAGATCCTTCACGACATTTTGCAAATTTTTGTCTACCTCGCTTTTGTTCCGCGTCATCCTACTCGTCCTCCCTATCGGCTGGTCAAGGCATGAAGCTGCTGAGCACATTCATGAAGATGTCTAACGTAGTCGTCGACAAGCGTTTGAATGATCTCTGTGCGCTCGTCCACATTATTCCCATCCCGTTCTACATCCACCAATTCCACCTTCACCTCGCGCGAATCCACATACGTACACTTGAAATCAAAGCTGTACAAATTCCGTCCTGCCGTCGTAATGTGCACGCGCAGCGCATTGGCTTGCGCTTCATCCGCCCATACCTTAGCCTGATCTGAGGCGTCCAGTACATCCGGCAGCGTGCGCGACCACGCCTGCACCAGCTCCTGCTGATCGATGCTCAGCTGATCCGATTTGCTCATCTAACACACCTCCCTGCCTATAACATGCATCTTCAGCCTCTATCGTATACTTGGCGGGATATGGTGAAAAACAAAAAAGAAGCGGATAGCCGCTTCCTTGTGTTAATTGATTATATAGGTCCTCATCCCGCAAGAGCGCCATTATATAAATGGCGGAGAGGGTGGGATACCGTCTCTTCGAGCCGGACTGCGATGTCTATGCTAACGAAGCTGACGCTCCGACGAACCCTGTTGGGTTCTCATCCCGCAGGATGCGCCATTATATAAATGGCGGAGAGGGTGGGATTCGAACCCACGGTAGCCTCACGACTACGGCGGTTTTCAAGACCGCTGCCTTAAACCACTCGACCACCTCTCCGGGTGACATCTTGCATTGTATCATATCTCGCGAAGCCTATTCAAGCTCTAATTTTTGCTGATTTTCTCGAGTCCGCCCATATAAGGCCTCAGCACATCGGGGATAAGTACGCTCCCGTCTTCCTGCTGATAATTCTCCAGTATCGCGGCAACCGTCCGGCCGATGGCCAGTCCAGAACCGTTTAGCGTATGCACGAACTCCGGCTTAGCCTTCGCATCCCGGCGGAAGCGAATATTTGCGCGGCGCGCCTGGAAATCAAGGAAGTTGCTGCAGGACGATATCTCGCGGTATGTATCGCTGTTAGGCAGCCATACCTCAAGGTCGTACGTCTTAGACGAAGAGAAGCCCAAGTCGCCCGTGCATAGAGTCAACACGCGATACGGCAGCTTAAGCAGCTTAAGCACCGTCTCCGCGTCCGCAGTCAGCTTCTCCAGCTCTTCATGGGACCTCTCCGGCAACGTCAGCTTCACCAGCTCCACTTTATTGAACTGATGCTGGCGGATCAAACCACGTGTGTCACGTCCAGCTGAACCTGCCTCGGAACGGAAGCAAGCGCTGAGCGCCACAAAGTTCTGCGGCAGATCCTCCGCTGTTAAAATATCATCCCGGTAATAATTGGTCACCGGCACTTCAGCCGTCGGGATCAGGAAATATTCGGTCCCTTCTAGCTTGAACACATCTTCCTCAAATTTGGGAAGCTGCCCCGTCCCGGTGAGGCTATCCCGATTAACGATCTGCGGAGGCAGCATTTCCTGGTAGCCATGCTGATCCGCGTGCAGATCCATCATAAAGTTGTATAAAGCGCGCTCCAGCCGAGCTCCGAGCCCTTTGTAAAATACAAAACGAGAGCCGGTCACCTTCCCAGCCGCTTCAAAGTCCAGAATACCGAGCTGTTGAGCCACTTCCCAGTGAGGATTAGGCTCGAACGCAAATGTCGGCACCTCGCCGATCCGGCGAATTTCCACATTCTCTTCCTCGCTTAGACCAACCGGTACATCCTGCTGCGGCAGATTCGGCAGGCTAAGCAGAATAGCATCAAGCTCCGTCTCCAGCCCGCGGATATCCTCATCCAATACTTTGATGCGGTCTCCGACGACTTTCATCTCGTCGATCAGATGATCTGCGTTTTCTTTCGCTTTCTTGAGCTGAGCCACTTCTTGGGAGACGACATTACGCCGATTTTTCAGCTGCTCCGTTTCCTGCAACAGCTCTCTCCTTTTGGTATCCAGATCCATGAAGCGATCCAGCTCTTCGAGGTTTTTCCCTCGCGTCGCCATCGCTTGCTTTACTTTATCCAAATCGCTTCGCAGCAATTTTATATCCAACAAGCTAGACCCCTCCTACCTCGTCTCACGTACCATATCCAGAAAATAGGCGTGCATCCGCTCGTCGTCGGTTAATTCCGGATGGAACGAAGCAGCCAGCAGATGTCCTTGCCTTGCAGCGACGATATGATCCCGGTAAGTAGCCAGAACCTCTACGCCTTCGCCTACTTGTTCGATCAACGGGGCCCGAATAAATACGGCACGAACGTCTTTGTCAATTCCTCGGATGTCCAGATCGGTCTCGAAGCTTTCCCTTTGACGGCCAAATGCATTCCGTGCTACCTGAATATCCATCAGAGCCAGATGAGGTTCGTCTTGACCGGCAATCTGTTTGGCAAGCACAATCATACCGGCGCAAGTCCCGAAAATCGGCTTGCCCTGCCGCGAGAATGCACGCAGGGCCTCGATAAAGTCATACGTTCTCATAAGCTTGCCAATAGTGGTGCTTTCTCCGCCCGGTATAATGATCCCGTCTATGTCTTCCAGCTGCTCTGTGCGCTTGACAGTAATTCCCTCTGCCCCGGCTTTCTTAAGCAGAGCGATATGCTCGGCAACAGCGCCTTGCAGGGCCAGTACTCCTATTTTCATACCTTCATCCTCTTTCGTGAATAAACGCGGACTGGATATTACCAGCCGCGTTCTTGCATACGCTCAGAAACGTGCAGTTTGGAAATTTCGATCCCCTTCATCGGAGTACCGAGATTTTTGGATACACGAGCGATCAGCTCATAGTCGGTGAAATGTGTTGTCGCCTCTACGATGGCCTTGGCGAATTTCTCCGGATTGTCCGATTTAAAAATACCGGAGCCTACGAATACGCCATCGGAGCCCAGATGCATCATCAGAGCAGCGTCTGCAGGAGTCGCTACGCCGCCGGCTGCGAAGTTGACGACAGGAAGACGGCCCGACTCATGAACTTGAAGCAGCAATTCATACGGAGCGCCCAAATTTTTGGCTTCGGCCATCAGCTCATCTTTAGACAAGCTTTGCACCTTGCGGATTTGGCCGGTAATCATGCGCATATGGCGTACCGCTTCCACAATATTTCCTGTCCCTGGCTCGCCCTTGGTACGCAGCATGGAAGCCCCTTCGCCAATCCGGCGCAGCGCTTCGCCCAGGTCTCTCGCTCCGCAAACAAACGGCACAGTAAACTCATGCTTATTGATATGAAACACTTCATCGGCAGGAGTCAGTACTTCGCTCTCGTCAATGTAATCTACGCCCATAGATTCGAGAACCTTGGCCTCTACGTAATGTCCGATCCGTGCTTTGGCCATAACCGGGATAGAGACGACCTTGACGACCTCTTCCACCACCGTAGGATCAGCCATCCGAGCGACGCCGCCTGCGGCGCGAATATCCGATGGTACGCGCTCCAGAGCCATAACGGCTACGGCGCCTGCCGCCTCTGCAATTTTAGCCTGCTCAGCGTTCATGACATCCATGATCACGCCGCCTTTTTGCATTTCGGCCATACCTTTTTTAACGCGTGATGTACCTGTTTCCATGTGTCCGATTCCTCCCGAAACTATGCATAATGTCCGTACTGTTCCTTATTCTAGGACAAACTAACTAAAGAAATATTTTACATGAACGCTTCTAAATATACAACCCACTTGCTCGGTTTTAGCGGATATTAAGAGCTCTTCGCTCCGGTAAATGTATCGACGAAAAACTCTTTGATGGCCCGGAAAAACAATCGGAACCAACCTGCCTTCTCGACCGGATCGGTTGTGATCAGGTTGACGCTGTATTCTTTATTCTGGTAGTTCACTTTCGCTACCCCGACTACCTGTCCTTTCTCAATGGGGGCGATGCGTTTGCTTTCCTCCACAACCTCGGTCGTCACTTGAAATTGATCGGCAGGCGTTCCTTTTTTGACAATCAAGTTCAAGCCTGTTTGCGTGACAACAGGAACTTCCAGCTGCACGCCCTTTTTAATATTAACGGTTTTCAAGGAATCTATTTCAGCTTTCGCCGTCAAAACGGATTTCGTCTCGAAATTATTAAAGCCATAATTGAGCAGCTTGGCCGTTTCAATAAACCTTGCTTCTTCCTTGCCCTTAGGCCCCATTCCCGTTCCCATAACTACGCTGATCAGCCGCATGCCGTTGCGCTCGGCCGTACCGGTGAAGCAGTAACCGGCTTCGTTCGTATGTCCCGTCTTCAAGCCATCAAGACCTTCAAACGCATATTTGGCAAAGTTGCGGGTGCTCTTATTGGCTGCCAGCATCCAGTTCCAGTTAATCATCGGGTCCTTGTCCTTCTCGCGGAACTTACGGGAAGGCGTTTTGGTATACTCCAGCACATTTTTATGATCATTGATTAGATGATAAGCGATAATAGCGGCATCCTTGGCTGTCAGCAGCGTCTCTCCTTGTAGCTCTGTGGGGGCATGCTTGCCCATATCGGCTCTGCCGAGACCCGTCGAATTGATAAAGTGAGCCTCAGGCGACAGCCCGAATTCCTTGGCCTTCTCGTTCATCAGCTTGGCGAAATTTTCTTCCGAACCCGCCACGGCCTCAGCCAATGCGATGGTAGCATCGTTAGCGGAATAGATCGACATAGCGGCAAACATATTATCCACCGTTGCTTGTTCATTCAGCGCAAGCAGTTGGCCTGAGCCTATCGCGTCCGCCGCTGCCTCGGACGTATTGATAGTCTGGTTCATCTGGAGCTTCCCGCTCTCAATCGCTTCCATAACCAAGTACTCCGTCATCATCTTGGCCATACTTGCAGGCGGCAAAGCTTTGTCGGCATTGTATTCATATAGAATTTGCCCGGTGCCCGCTTCCATTAGAATCGCCGAGGACGCCTGCAGCTCCAGCTCGGTCGTCTGTGTTTCTGCGGCGCTTGCAACCGGAGGCTGCACCAGAGCAAGGAATGTGTTCAACAAAAGTACGGCGGCTAACAGGGCACAAACACGTTTCACTTTAACAAACAAACATCTCACTCCTATTCCTAATTTTCAAGAAGAAAACAATTGTTATTGTACCATAACCTGTACAGCCGCGTAAAAAAAGCTTTACAATTCCCTGTCGATGCCGGTTTATTGAGTATTATATGTAATCTCTTCTGTCGTCCTCCTGGAAGTCCGAAGAATAACGCGCGGCTTGCGCCCGCTCGGGTTTCCGCACACTACTGCTGTTCCAACTTCCCCGTCGGCTCTCCTGCCACTTGTTCAACAGATTCCTAGCTCCTCTGAACCTTCTGACGGTCACCTTCACGCTGCCAGCTTGGGCCTACCTATATAAAAAAACGGAAGCCGCGGCCTCCGTTTTTATGATTGATCGTTATTCCTGGTTAAGCTTGGAGTTACAGGGAGTAGTTGGGTGCTTCTTTCGTAATCTGCACATCATGCGGATGGCTTTCACGCAGCCCTGCGCCAGTAATCCGTACAAAGCTTGTATCGTTGATTAACGAAGAAATGGTCGCCGCTCCGCAATAGCCCATACCGGAACGCAAGCCGCCTACCAGCTGGTAAAGCGTATCGGCCAGCGGTCCTTTGTAAGCAACACGTCCTTCAATACCTTCAGGAACGAGCTTGCTCTCATTTTCCTGGAAATACCGATCCTTGCTTCCTTCCTTCATCGCACCAAGCGAGCCCATACCGCGGTAAACTTTAAAACGGCGTCCTTGATAAATTTCCGATTCGCCAGGACTTTCTTCCGTTCCCGCAAACAAGCTGCCGATCATCACCAGGCTTGCGCCGGCCGCGATGGCTTTCGTCACATCACCGGAGTACTTAATCCCTCCGTCGGCAATAATCGGTACGTTATATTCTCTCGCAACCGAAGCACAGTCATAAATGGCCGTGATCTGAGGAACGCCGATTCCCGCGATCACACGAGTCGTACAGATGGAGCCAGGTCCGATCCCTACTTTGACGATGCTCGCTCCAGCCTCAATCAGATCCCTTGTCCCATCGCCGGTCGCTACGTTACCTGCTACGATCGGGAGATTCGGGTATTGCTCTCGGATCGCCTTGACCGTGTTAAGGATATTGATATGATGTCCGTGAGCCGAGTCTACCACGATCAGATCGACTCCAGCCTCTACGAGTGCCGCCGTTCGTTCCATTACGTCCTTGGAGACCCCGACCGCTGCGCCCGCGAGCAGACGGCCCTGCTCGTCCTTAGCTGCATTAGGAAACTGGATCGCCTTCTCAATGTCCTTGATGGTGATAAGACCCTTCAGCACATTATGCTCATCCACCAAAGGCAGCTTCTCAATTTTATGCTTCTGGAGGATGCCTTCCGCTTGTTGAAGGGTTGTACCGACCGGGGCCGTGACCAGATTGGTTTTCGTCATGACATCCTTAATCTTGATCGAATAGTCATGAACAAAACGCAAATCACGGTTTGTTAAAATACCGACCAGTTTCTTGTCCTCATCGCATACAGGCACACCGGAGATCCGGTACTTGGCCATCAATTCTTCCGCATCATATACATGATGCTCCGGAGTCAAGGAAAAGGGATTGGTAATAACGCCGCTCTCGGAACGCTTCACACGATCTACTTCTTCTGCCTGTTGGGCAATAGGCATATTTTTGTGAATGACGCCAACTCCGCCCTCACGCGCCATCGCGATTGCCAGCTTAGATTCAGTAACAGTATCCATCGCCGAACTGATGAAAGGAATGTTTAACTTAATCTTGTCAGTCAACTGGGTTGAAATATCGATTTCCTTTCCAAACACATTCGACTTTCGTGGAACGAGCAAAACGTCATCAAAGGTCAATCCTTCTTTCGCAAACTTAGACTCCCACACGTAATAAGTCCTCCTTATTGGATACTTGCCGAAATATATTATTGCCATCTTACCAAAAGCCCAATTTTGGTGTCAAGCACAAACTAACGTAATCATTAAGGACTACGCTTACATGTCAAAACGTTCCACGGGAAACAATTAACGAATGGAGTAAAGCTGTCTACAAATTACTCTCAACTTGACGAGGCCATTCGAAAAAATTAAAAAGCCCTCTTGGATAAGATCCAAAAAGGCTTTTGTCGGCTTGGCGACGTTCTACTCTCCCAGGACCCTGCGGTCCAAGTACCATCGACGCTGGAAGGCTTAACGGTCGTGTTCGGGATGGGTACGCGTGGTTCCCTTCCGCCATCATCACCAAACCGGATTTTTCGAGGATTTCTCCTCTGAAATCTCTGCGAGAAAATATCCCGCAGTTCAAGACGGCTTGCGCCTTGAAAACTGGATACGAAACTTAGCATGCTGAATGCTTTTAGCTAGCTTACGAAGTGGTTTACTTCGTAAACCTATAGGATAAGCCCTCGACCGATTAGTATTCGTCAGCTCCACACGTTGCCGCGCTTCCACCCCGAACCTATCTACCTCGTCGTCTA
>NZ_FMYY01000003.1:243888-535657 GCF_900101595.1 Paenibacillus sp. cl123 | reverse complement strand
TGCTAGCGAGAATTTTCATTCTCTATTTAACACTCACTCGTTGTTCAGTTTTCAAAGGGCAATTGCTAGTACGCTTCTTGCGATTCGTAATGTAGCACATCCGAATCTCTTTTGCAACTGTGTTTTTCGACTCTTCCATTCAAGGGGTAATCCTCATGCTCAGAAGCTCTCATTCACTTTTGCTTGGCACTCTTGCTTGCCTCTCTCTCAAGGGGCGAGAAGTAATGTACCATATTCGTTTCTGTTTTGCAACCTCAATTTTTTCCTTCCATTCAAGGGGTCTAACCGCATGTGCAGAAGATATAATCTCTGGAGCAGGACTTATACTATAGCATAGCTTGATGCCATATGCAACCCTTTTTAACAAACTTGACGCATGACCAGCCCAGCCGAAGAATCTGCCTCACACCATTACCAGACTTGCAAATAAGCAAAAAGAGCTCCAGTGGGAGCTCTTCGGCCATCAGACACGCAATAAGCCAAGCAATATGCAGCAAGCGAGCAGTGACATCTCCATTAAATTCTCTGAAGCATAGCATCGATAATCCGGAATGAATTTTCCGAAGCCAAAGCGGTAAATTCAGCGAAATTTACATGAGCCGAACCATCCGCCTTATCTGACATCGAACGAATGATTACAAAAGGTATGGCATTCATCGAACACACCTGGGCGACGGCAGCCCCCTCCATCTCCACGCATGCGCCTTGAAGCTCGCGGTGCAGCATTGAAACGGTATCGCGGCTGGCGATAAACTGATCTCCGGACAACACACGGCCTTCCAGCACGCGTCCTTCGAACAGTTCACGGCTGACCTCGGCGGCAACTGTCCGCAATTTGTCGTCGGAGACGAATAAGGAGGTCGTTTCGTAAGGGATCGTCCCCCGCGGAAAGCCCAGAGCCGTTACATCCATATCATGCTGCATGCATTCTGTAGATACGACGATATCTCCTACCTCCAAGCCAGGGTCAACCGCTCCCGCCACTCCTGTGAACAATACAGCTTCTGCGCCAAATACATCGATTAGCAGTTGGGTAGTGACTGCTGCGTTCACTTTGCCTACTCCCGACTTGCACAGCACAATCGTTCTTCCGTGAAAGCTGCCTTCCAGAAAAGTAATTCCGGCTTTCACAGTTTCTTTTGCATGCGCGAGATGCTCGTGAAATTTCTCAATCTCTTCTTTCATCGCGCCGATAACGCCAATCTTCGAATACGCCAACCGAGGCAGCCTCCTTTACAAAAAGAAGTGGCACATCAACGATGAGCCACCGAGTTCCTATGAATTAATTCATGCGGCAAAACAACCTGAGCCAACTCCGGAGAATCCTTCGTTTCCTTGTTCATCAGCTTGGTCAGCAGTCTCATCGCCACGGCCCCGATATCGTACATAGGCTGGGCAACCGTAGTCAGCTGCGGACGAACCATGGACGCCATCCGTATGTTATCTACGCTGATAACGGATACGTCGTCCGGCACTTTTACCTGCTGATCTTGAAGCGTATGGATCGCTCCAATCGCCATCTCGTCATTCGCCGCAAAAATGGCCGACGGCTTCGGATCAAGAGTAAGGAAGTACTTGGTTACTTCCAGCCCGGACTCATACCGGTAGTTGCCGACACGCACATATTCGTCCCGAACCGGGATTCCCGCTTCCTCCAACGCCTTCTTGTAGCCCTGGTAGCGGGCATAACCGTTGGCCGGATCCTGCAGATGGCCCGAGATCATGGCGATATCGCGATGTCCTTGATTGATCAAGTGTACGACTGCATCATATGCCGCTTGCTCGTGATCGATATCGACAGAAGGAATCTTGCGCTGCTCGTCAGCTGTGGCGCAGAGCACGACCGGCACGGAGGAAGTCTTGAAAGCCTGAATATGCTCGTCCGTAATGACTCCGCCCATAAACAGCAGCCCGTCAACTTGCTTCTCCAGCAGCGTATTGATAACCCGGATCTCTTTCTCCTTCTTCTTATCCGCGTTACAAAGGATGATATTATAATGATACATGTTGGCGATATCCTCGATGCCTCTGGCCACCTCAGAGAAGATGGAGTTAGAAATATCGGGAATAACGACACCTACCGTTGTCGTCTTTTTGCTGGCCAAACCACGGGCAACGGCGTTTGGACGGTAACCAAGACGTTCTATGGCTTCAAATACTTTCTTGCGCGTTTGCGGCTTCACATTGGGATTGTTATTGACAACCCGCGAAACGGTTGCCATGGAAACGCCTGCTTCTCTGGCTACATCATAAATTGTCACAGTCACGGCCATTCTCTCCATTGCTTAATAAAGTATAGTGCGATCAGGTCAATTAGCCTTATCATACGACAAAAAGCTTGCTTTCGCAATGAATCTGGGGGTATGCCTCTAGTTATAGTATCAAATTATGCAAAAAAAGCCAACTGCAAGGCAGCGGCTTTTAAAAATCTTGCACCGTAAGGGAATGTTTGGCAATCTGAGACAAGCGTTTACGCAAATCTTCAATCCACGGTTCGTCATGCAAAGATTGGGCCAGCAGCAGCAGATCGAGAAGCTCGTTGATCCGCTCATCAATAATCGCTTCTACGGAATCAGCCGCTCTATTCTTCTCGGTCGCTCTCATCATCAGATGAGCGATTTCACTTACTTCATTAAACCGCAGCTGTCGCTTGTCGGGCTTACCGCCTAGTGTCCCGATCAATCCGGTCAACTCAGGCTTCACCTCGGGAAATACTTCGCTGCGGCTGCAGGAATCACAGGAGAAGATAGGAACGTTTTCGATTTCGACTTTATTTTGATAAATAACAGTGCGGAGGCGTATGCTCATAGTTTCTCCGCATTTGCACTGCTTCTGCAACGATACCACTCCTTTTGGCGGCACACCAAACTTACAATTTCACTTTGCCTGATGATACAATATTCGACCTCAGACGCTGTTCTCCTGCCGCCGGGCGGTTAGCAAATATTAGGATGAGTACGTCGCAGAAGCAGCAGCCGTTTCGCTCATCTCCGTTCAAAAAAACGGGCGATTCCCGGAATTGTAACAACCAGCATAGCCAAAGCGGCTCCGATTCCATCGTTGCGAAGATCAGCTATATCCGGCGTACGGCCAGGGACAAAGCTTTGATGATATTCATCCGTCAAGCCGTAGAGCAAGCACAGAAAAACGACAAGCGCTTTGATGCCCCAGCCGGCACGTTTCGGACGCAGTCCCCACAAAAAAGTCAGCGCCAGCACGAAATACGAGACAAAATGGCCCCAATCGAAGCCTTCCATCCAAGGGAGATACTGGCGGATGCCGTCCAGCCACCCTCCCAGATCGTTCCCCGTTCGAGAAGAAAAATAAAATATGGCCCCCATCCAGAGAATGGAGGGCAGCCATCTCAGCACCATATTCATACTTGCTCCTTTATATATCCGCTTATACCGGATGTTAGCTCAGGCCGCGCACGGACTCGGCCAGCACATCTACAAACGCCTTGCTGAATGCAGGCAGGTCCGGCGGACGGCGTCCGGAGACGATATGACGGTCAATCACAACTTCGGCATCCACCCAAGTCGCTCCGGCATTCTCCAGATCGTCCTTGATCCCAGGCGTGGAGGTCATCGTATAGCCCTGGCAAATCTTCGCTGAAGCCAGTACCCAGCCGGCATGGCATATATGGGCAATCGGCTTCTTTGCTTCGTGAAACTCGCGCGTCAGGCGCAGTACGGATGCATAGCGGCGCAGCTTGTCCGGGGCCCAGCCTCCGGGAATGTACAGCCCGATATAATCCTCCGACCGGACTTCCTCCAAGATGTGATCGGTCGTCAAAGGCACGCCGTATTTGCCATGGTACACACGCCCGGACTCGGGACCCGCGAGATGAACCTCAGCCCCCGCCTCCCGCAGTCTCATGACAGGGTACCACATCTCCAGATCTTCAAACTCCTCGTCAACAAACGCCAGTACTTTATATCCTTGCAGTTCCATTGTGATTGCACCCTTTCTCCCCAAAGTAGTTCGTTAGCCAAATCATAGACGCCGGCGACGGCTTCTCGAAGCTGCGGCCGCTCCATGCCATGTTTGTCAGATGCACCCGCTGGCCGAAGACGATTCGGACGAAGCTCCAGACGGGTCATCCGTTGTTTTTTCTGTTGATTTATCCGACTGCTTAGACGGTTCATCCAACGGTTTTCTCGAAGGTTCATTTAACGGTTCCTTCGAAGGCTCATTCGGCCGCTCATGGTTACCCGGCGCTTGCGCCAGACCCGTCTCCCAATACCGGCCCAGCACTTGAAGCACCGCCGCGCTGCTGGAGCAAACCGCCAGCTCCTTCCACAGATTGGCGGCATCGCTATGCCGGCTTTGAATCAGGCTGTTTTTCATCCGCAGAATCGAGGACACGGACATGCTGAGCTCCTTGATCCCAAGCGCCATCCATAACGGCAGCGCCCGGACATCGCCGGCCAGCTCTCCGCATACGCTCACATGAATGCCGCCCGCCTTGGCATTGTCCGCAGTGATCTTCAGCAGACGAAGAACAGCCGGATGAAACGGATCGTACAAATGAGCGACCTGCTCATTCATCCGGTCGACGGCAAGCACGTACTGCACCAGATCATTGGTTCCGATACTGAAGAAGTCGACCTCCTGCGCGAGTAAATCCGAGATCATCACAGCGGCGGGAAGCTCGATCATAATTCCCACCGGAACATGCTCGGAGAAAGGAACACCCTCCGCAGCCAACTCCTCCTTCACCTCGCTCAGCACCTCATTGGCCCGGCGAAGCTCTTCCAGCGTCGAGATCATCGGATACATGATTTTAATGCTGCCGTAGTGGCTCGCCCTCAAAATTGCGCGCAGCTGAGTCTTGAACAGATCAACCCGATCCAGCAGAAGACGAATTGCCCGGTATCCGAGCGACGGATTCTCCTCTTCGGGCAGCTCCAGGTAATCGAGATGCTTGTCGCCCCCGATATCGAGCGTGCGGATAACGAGCGGCTTCCCTCCGAGCCGTTCGGCCGCCTCGCGGTACACTTCAAACTGCTCCTCTTCCTCGGGGAAGCTGGCGCGGTTCATATAGAGAAATTCCGTGCGGAATAAGCCGACCCCCGACGCCCCCTTGGCGATGGACTGCTCCAGTTCCTTGATCGAGCTAATATTAGCCGCCAAGTGCAGATTCAGTCCATCCAGCGTTTGGGAAGGGAGACCGGCCAGCTGCTGGAGCTGATCCTGCTGCTTCCTCCACGTCTCTTGCATGCGCTCGTAGCGCTCGATTTCGTGCCGCGGGGGATTGACGTAGACGGTTCCTTCCTCTCCGTCGATGATCAGGTAATCCCCCGTCTGAATGGGCTCCGCCAGCTTGCCTTCAAGACCCAGCACGTAAGGAACCCCCATCGCTCTGGCCATAATCGCCACATGCGAGGTTTTACCGCCCATCATGGTAACAAGACCAAGCGTTTGCGTGACGTCCAGATGCACCATCTGAGACGGGATCAGCTCTTTGGCAACCAGCACATACGGCTCGTCCTTGGGCGGCAAGGTTTCCTCGAGCGCTCCGAGGAGATGCTTGAGCAGCCGATTGCCGACATCCTTGATGTCCAAAGCCCTTTCCTTCATGTATCCGTCATCGAGCAGGTCGAACATATTGACGAACTTTTCGATCGTTTCCTTAACCGCTACTTCGGCCGCCTTGTATTGACGCTGCATAATGCCCTGGACTTCATTCATAAACACAGGGTCCTCAAGAATGGCAAGATGCGCGTCAAAGATTTGCGTCTGTTCTTCGCCCAGAACGCTGACGAATTCCTGCTTGATCTGTTCAATCTCGTCCTTGGAGCTGCGAATGCCGTCGTACAGGCGCTCAAACTCATAAGCCAAATCCGTAACATCGATCAGCTTGTCGGGAAAGTCCCACTCCCAGGTCGGAATAACGAAAGCCCTGCCCATCGCAATGCCGGATGAAGCTCCGATCCCCCTAACCAAAAACGTTCCCTCCCCTTGTTCCTGTTGTAGCGGTATCTTTAAGAACGACCGACATCACGGAGGCCTGGCCTTTCTTCACCGCTTTATAAGGCGCAAAGCTCCATGCCTTGACGGCGTCCGCGTTCGTAATCAGCATCGGAGTCGCCAGCGATTTGGAGCCTTGTTTGACTTTCTGCAGATTGAAGCGAACTAGCAGTTGACCGGCCTCCACCTCATCGCCTTCCTTTACAAAGCAAGTAAAATGCTTGCCCTGAAGCTGGGCCGTATCGATCCCGATATGAAGCAGCACTTGAAGTCCCTCCTCCGTTTCAATGCCCAAGGCATGGAGCGTAGGGTAGACGTGCATGATGCGCCCCGCGATAGGAGCGACCAGCTCCCCCTTGTCCGGAATAAAGGCTACGCCGTTGCCGACAATTTTGCCGGCGAAAATCTTGTCGGGCACATCCTCCAACGCAATCATCCGCCCCTGCATCGGAGAGCTGAACAGCACTTGATGAATATCCTTACGGAGTACCTTGTTAATCTCCTCGCGAATCAGCTCCGAGTAGGTGCCGAATACAACCTGGACGTTGCCTCCCCCGAGCGAAATGACGCCTGCTGCGCCCAGATGGCGAAGAGCAGCGGTATCCATCAGTTTATCGTTCTCCAGCGTGATCCTCAGGCGCGTGATGCACGCTTCCAGACTCTTCAGGTTGTTCTTGCCTCCCAGCGCCTCCAGAATAAGCGGGGAGCGGTAAGGGATATCTCCGGCCCATTCCTCCAGCTGAGAGCCTTCCTCGCGGCCTGGCGTCGGCAGACGGAACGTCCGGATGGCCCAGCGGAACAGCACGTAGTAGAAGACGCCGTACGCCAGCCCGACAGGTATAAGCAGCCAACCGTTCGTTGAAAGATGCAGGTTGATCAAATAATCAATGGCTCCAGCCGAATAAGAAAAGCCGTGATGGATATCGAGCTTGAAGGCGATCCACATGGATAAGCCGGATAAAATGGCATGCACGAAAAAAAGATACGGAGCTACGAACAGGAACGCAAACTCGATCGGCTCGGTCACACCGGTCAGAAAGCAGGCAAACGCAGCCGTCAGAAACGTTTTGCGGATCTTCGGCTTCAAATCCTCCCGCGCCTCTTGAATAATCGCCAGCGCGATGGCAGGCAAAGCAAACATCATGATGGGGTACAGCCCGGCCATATAGATGCCCGCGGTAGGGTCTCCGGCAAAATAGCGCGGCAGGTCTCCGAACACCGGCTGTCCTTGGTTGTCATAGCTGCCTAACTGAAACCAGAAGAAATTATTGAACACATGGTGAAGACCGGACGGGACAAGCAGTCTGTGGATAACCCCGTACAGAAAAGTGCCGAAGCCTCCCAGACTGAACAGCATATCGGTCAGCTTCTGCATACCCGCATTCATCAGGGGGCCGAGCTGGATAGTAAGCAGCACCAGCACAAACATCGCCGGCCCCATAAATAAAGGAACCAGGCGCGGCCCTCCAAAAAATTGTATGGCTTCCGGGAGCTGAATATGTTTGACCCGGTGGTAAATAATCGCAGCGATCAACCCGACCAATATCCCCCCGGGAACGCCGAGCTGGAAGGATTCGCCGAGATAACGCTGCAAGGTGTGCGCAAACATATAATGCCCGATAAGGGCTGACATGCCGGCGATACCCGCGCTTTCCGTCAGGCCAAGGGCCACCCCGACGGCGAAGATCAGCGGCAAATATGTAAAGATAATGGTTCCGAATGTAATGAAGATTTCCCCGATCTGGGGCATGTACACCTGCTCCCACGGCAGGGTGCCTAGACGGAGCAGTAGCGCCGCTATAGGCAAAGTGATGGTTGGCAGCATCAACGATCTTCCCAGCTGCTGCAGGTTTCCCATCCAATTCAAAGGCGCTGGAGCCTCCCTTCTATAGACACATTCCCCGACTACTACGATGGTAAGCGCTAACCCTATATTTGTCAACGATCCCCCTTCGCCTTAAGCGCGCAAAAGCGAGCCTTGCGGCTCGCTTCGTTCATGCGGGTTTCGTCGTTCTAGAATTGAAATTTGTTTATATAGCCCGCGCTCATCGAACCGGCGCCGTACTGGCTTTGAGCGGTTTGGCTCGAATCCGAACGCAGGTAGGAGTCATGTCCCGGCTGGTTGCCGCGGTAGTTGGCCGTGTGATAAGACTGCGGGCTTTGGAATTGATTTTGGGATTGAGCAAATGCGTTGTTGCTGAACGACTGCTGCTGGCCGAAATTCGAATTCACGGAAGAAACAAACGGAGCGCTGCTCGAGAAGCTGGCAGCTCCGATGCCGTATTGGCTTTGAGCCGGTTGTGTAGAATCCGAACGCAGATAAGCGTCATGACCTGGCTGAGAGCCCCGGTAGTTGGCCGTATGGAACGATTGGGTCGTTTGGTACGGCGTGTTGTAAGACTGGTTAGCCGTCACTGCTTGGTTTTGGATGCCGGATGCTGCGAAGACGTTATTGCTTTGGAAGCTGCTCGCGCCCATACCGAACTGGCTTTGAGCCGGCTGTGTGGAATCGGAGCGCAAATAGGAATCATGGCCTTGTTGATCGCCGCGGTAGTTGGCCGTGTGATAAGCTTGCGGGCTTTGGAATTGCTGGTAGCTTTGCGGCTGTTGGCTGATTGCGGATGCAAACGTGTTGTTCATGCTTGGGTTCAGCGATTGGTTATACTGCGACTGCACGTAGCCTACCGGTTGATATCTACTATCGATACCGCGATATTGGGAATTGGCACCGGAAGCTTGATTCTGGAAATTGTTCTGGAATTGATTAGTGAACATGCGAAATCCTCCTTAAGCTCTAGCAAAAAGTCTTCCGGCAGCAGCCGCCATCAGCGTGTCCGTCCGAAAGCCTTTCTTATTGTCTTCAAGGAGGATTTATTTTATTACGGGATTCCTAACAAATTTGCCCTGCGGCGCTGTCGTACTAAGCCTTGCTCTTCTTCACCAGATCGGCTAAGCCAAAAGCCGCGCTCCCGGGGTCAGACTGGCGGGATATGGCAGACACAACAGCTATGCCATCCGCACCCGCCTGAATCACAGCCGCTGCGTTGCCCGGTTGAATGCCCCCTATGCCAACAAGCGGAAGCTGAGGCCAGCGGGCCTTCAACCGGCTGATCAGGCCCGTGCCGATAGGCGCTCCGGCATCTCCCTTAGTCAAGGTAGCATAAATCGCTCCTACGCCCAAATAGTCGGCTTGCTGGGAGACGGCCCACTCGGCTTCCTCCATGCTGCCGGCGGAAACGCCGATGATCGCGTCCGGCCCGAGCAGCCTCCTGACGTCCAATGCCGGCAGATCATCCTGACCGACATGCACACCGTCCGCTTCCAGCAGGATAGCCAAGTCCACCCGATCGTTGACGATAAACGGCACCCCATGCTCCCGGCATGCTCTGCGGATGGCTTTCCCTGTCTCGAGCACTTGTCTGAGCGGCGCTTTCTTCTCGCGCAGCTGCAGCATCGTCACGCCTCCGGCCAGAGCCGCCTCAGCGATCTGCACAGCGGTCCGCTGCTCCCACGAAGCAATATCCATGACCAGATACAGGGACAGATCATGAGTCAACGTTCCGCTCACTTGACTTCCTTCCCTCCGGGCAGCAGGATGGAATCCTCCACCTTGATGCAGCGATCCATGATGACTTCGAGCCCGGCCTCCGACGCGATCCGAGCCGCTTCTTCATTTTCGACGCCAAGCTGCAGCCAGAGAACTTTGGCTCCGATGGCGACGGCTTCTTCGGCCACAGGCACTACCTGGTCGCTGCGGCGGAATACGTTGACGATATCGACCTCACCGGGAATATCCTTAAGGCTGGCATAGCAGACCTCACCAAGGATAGAGCCGGACACCATAGGGTTAACCGGTATAATCCGATATCCCTTCTTCTGCATGGCCTCGGACACCATGTAAGAAACCCGGTCCGGCTTGTCCGACAGGCCGACAACCGCTACCTGGCGAGCATCCGTCAATATTTGTTTGATCCGGTCCCGCGAAGGATTTTCAAATGCCATGTGGAATGCACTCCTTTAATTCGGGCTTTTGTATGTTCAGCTTACCCTTCCTTACCCGTTCGTATAGCTGATCGCCTGGCGGCCCATCGCTTCCCAGGTGGCGATAAACTGCGCTTTGTTCAGCTTAAGCTTGCCGCGGCCGGATAAAGGATCGTTTACATATACGTTTTCTTCATCAAAACCGACGAGCAGCACCGCATGCTCCATAAAGGTCGTCTCGATAGGACCGAGAGGCGTATCCCATACGACCCATTTCTTCGGAACCTGGAAATCGATCGTCGTCCAGACGACAGCCGGTATGCCGCTTCGCAGGTGATCCTCCAGCTTGTCGAACGGCTGCCTGGTCAAATCTACCGCCGTCGGAACATGCTGCTTCAGCTGCTCGAACAGCGCCGTGTGATAGATCCCGAAGCCTTTCGCTTTGCCTGTCGGCTCGCCGACAAAGCCGGTGTTCGGATTGCCCCAATAGGCGATGGAGCCGTCCTTGTTGTACCGGATCGGCGTCGGGTCCCGCTTCATCTCAGCAGCCAGCTCCATCTTCGTCTTCTCCAGGCCGCGGAACTTTAACAACATCGTCAGACTCGTGACCTCGCAGCCGGATGGGAGCTCGGGCAGCTGCCGGACGACCGGCGCTTCCAGCATCACGCTGGCGGGCTTAGGCTGAGCAGCCGCAGCTGCTGCCGATGCAGCGCCGGCGGCGGTTAGCGGCTCCGGGGGCGCTGCATCGGCCTGTTGATCCGAGCCGGCCTGCAAGCTCGCTTCGAAGGCGTGAACGGCAGGACGCATCCATTCGTCCTGCCCGGTCATTTTGGCGTACAGCAGCACGGCAAAAACACCGCTGGCAAACAGCAGACCGCCTATCAAGAAAAATCCGAGCGTGACCTGGATGCCTTTCCACAGTATGGTCACGAGCTTCACCGCCTTTGTCGCGTACTGAAATGAAACCTCTGGCTGTCAAAAAGCGACGCATCGCGGTAACGGCAGTCCGCAGCTCTTCGCTTAGTCCTCGACCAGTTCGATCTGGGCGCCAAGCGACAGCAGATGATCAAAGTACTGGGGATAAGACTTGGCCACATGATGAGCATCGTTGATGACAAGCCCCTTCTCCGAGCGAAGGCCGACGACCGTCAGCGCCATGATCACACGATGATCGTAATGCGCGTTGATCTCAACGCCCCCAGCCACGCCTTGCGGCCGGCCGTGTACGATAATTTCGCTTTGACGCTCTTCCACATCGGCGCCAGCCTTGCGGAGCTCGTTCAAATAGTCCGTGATGCGGTCGCATTCCTTGTACCGCAAATTTTCTACATTATAAAAACGGGAGGTGCCTTCGGCGAACACGGCGGCAGCCACCATCGCCAGCACCGCATCCGTGAAATGATCGCCGTCAAACTCTCCGGCCTTCAGCGTTTGATTGCCCTGGACATGCACCACATCATTGTCATGCGTCAGGTTGACGCCCATCTCGCGGAGCACGTCCACCACGGCGCGCTCTCCCTGCTTGCTTTGCTCAGCCAATCTAAGCACCTTCACATCGGAATGGGTCACCGCAGCGGCGGCGAGGATGGCGGCCGAGCCCGGGTAGTCGCCTTGAACCGTATAGCTTTGCGGCTTGTACTGCTGCCTGCCCGGAATCCGGTAAAACATCAGATCCTCGGACGCTTCGATTTGGATGCCTGCTTGCGCAATAACCTCCAGCGTCTGGCCGACGATGATCTTCGACTTCAGATCGTGAAGCACCGTAAGTTCGGTATCTTCTTCAAGCAGCGGGGCGACGAATAGAAGCGAGCTCAGGAATTGGGAGCTGATATTGCCGGACACTGTCAGCTTGCCGCCGCGCGGCTTACCGCCGCGGATCGTAATCGGCAGCTTGCCATCGCGATGTTCGACTTCAACCCCCATCTGGCGGAGGGAGTCGATCAAGTCGTCATGGGGACGTTTGCCGAGCGAATCAGGGTACGTGTTCACGAACGTCACTTCCGGCAGGAAAGCCGCAACCGACATAAGAAAGCGCAGCACAGCGCCGGCATTTCCGACGTTCAGCTCGCTGACATGCTTCGGATGGCTGCCGAAGCCGCGGATCGTCATCTTCTCGTCATCCTCTTCGATGACAGCCCCCAGATCGCGGATGCAGCGGCGCATCGCATCGCTGTCCTCGCTGTGGGCCGGATAATGAACGGTGCTTGTCCCATCGGCCAGAGCGCCGATAAGCAAGTAACGGGTCGTATAGTTTTTGGAAGATAATGCGTTAATCGTGCCTTCCAATCGAGGCGTCGGTTTGACGATCGCTTTCATCAGTATGTATTCGCTCCTTCACTTATTTCACTTGTGTTCTAGTACCACGTTCTTTACAGCATACAGCCGTCACCCGACATATTCGACATGATTCGCAGGTTCCCCTTCTTCCTCCGCCGAAAAAACTCGTGCGCTCCGCCGAGCCCCGCCATCCAGGCCAGGCAGGCTGGTTTGACACGCTTTCCCGATCCTGAGTATGATTAAGGCAATCGGCCTGCAGCGGCCGTCAAGCTGAAGGAGGAATTACCGTCCATGCAAACGATTACGCCGGCAGAAGTCAAACAAAGATTGGCCAACGGAGAAAAACTCGATATCGTCGATGTCCGTGAAGACGAGGAGGTCGCCCAAGGCATTATCCCTGGAGCGCTTCATATCCCGCTTATGCAGCTGCCCGAGCGGCTGTCCGATATTCCACAGAATGGCGAAACGATTCTAGTATGCCGCAGCGGCAACCGCAGCGGCCGCGCCCTGGAATATTTGCAGGCGCAAGGTATGACGAATTTGAAAAATATGACGGGCGGCATGCTGGAGTGGGAGGCGCTGTAAGCCCCTCGTCCCGTACACGTTCAGCTCCGGGTACTATGCGCCTATGCGCCGAGCGCGCACAGAACGCTCCAAAAAACCAGAAGGCTGCATGCCGAGGCACGCCCCGGCAGACGCAGCCGGCCTGGGGCAGCCCCTCCTGGGCATTCGTCTTCCAGCCGTTTGCTAGCAATCATGCCCCAGCCAGCGGCGGCAAATTTCATCCGCGATATTCTCTACGCTCCGCCCGTCTGTGTCAATGCGCAGATCGGCGAAGTCATAGGCATGCCGGCGGCTTTCCATAATGGCCCGCACGCGTTCCCCCACATCGCCCTGCAGCAGCGGACGATTTCGATCCTCGCTCACCCGCCGGATGATCGTCTCCGCTCCGGCCGCCAAGGCGACGACGAAACCTCCGTCCTTCATGGCGGTCCTGTTGGCCTCGGCCAGCACGGCCCCGCCGCCTGTGGCGACCACCTGGCCTTCCCGCGCCAGAATAGCCGTCAGCGCAGCTGTCTCCGCCGTCCGGAAGGCGGCTTCGCCCAGGGCGGCAAACATTTCCTTGATCGTCATCCCCTGCTCAGCTTCAACAGCCGCATCCGAGTCTACGAACGCCAGCCCCAGTCGGCGGGCCAGCTCGTGGCCTACAGTAGATTTTCCCGTTCCCATCATGCCTATTAATACAAGATTGCGTTTGGTCAATGTCACACACTCCCGGGCTTTCGCGATGCTTATTCTATTACTTATTCTATCACAGCCCCGTCATAGCTTGCCAAACATGAATAGAAAGTTTCGCCAAAACATATGATGGATGTGAATAAATTCCAGCCAGAACAGTCAAGCTGATAATGCCTAAGTTCAGAAGGGAGAAATGAATATGATGCAAAGCGCTTTGCCCCGCAAGCAAGCTTCCGGCTCGGACCTGACCGTGATGAAGCTGGACCAGATTATGGACCCGTCCCGGCCGCTGTGCAAGGAGGAGATCGTTTGGATACTGGAATATATCAAAAAAAAGGTGGCTGAGGAAGACCCCAACTTAATGGATCTTTCCCAGCCACGCCTGCTTCAAAATTTCCGTTATTTCGCTGAAATTGCGCTTATGCTGATCCAGCGCCGCAACGGCTTCGATCAAGAGGCCGACCGGCTGAAAAGCTGGCTGCAGGAAGCTTCACACGGCCTGCATCCGAGCCGGACCGGACGAGAAACGGGGCCTCGCCTCTAGTCCTCTTGAATCCACTGATAGTGGAACGTGCCTTCCTTGTCCAGACGCTTGAAAGTATGAGCGCCGAAGTAGTCGCGCTGCGCCTGGAGCAGGTTGGCAGGCAGACGCTCCGTGCGGTAGCTGTCATAGTACGCCAGAGCCGAGGCGAAAGCGGGAACCGGGATTCCGCTTGCTACGGCTGTCGCTACGACGGATCTCCAGGCAGCTTGATAGTTCGTGATCACTTGATTGAAGTAATCGTCAAGCAGCAGGTTGCGGAGCTCCGGATTGCGGTCGTAAGCGTCCTTGATGTTCTGGAGGAAGCGGGCACGGATGATGCAGCCGCCGCGGAAGATCATTGCGATGCTGCCGTAATCCAGATCCCAGCCGTACTCTTCGCTGGCCGCGCGCATTTGGGCGAAGCCCTGGGCGTAGGAGCAAATTTTGCTGGCATACAGCGCCTGGCGGACAGACTCGATGAATGCCGCGCGATCGCCGTCATACGGCTTGGCCTGAGGCCCGCTCAGCACCTTGCTTGCCGCGACGCGTTCTTCCTTCATCGCGGACAGGAAGCGGGAGAATACCGACTCTGTGATGATGGACAGCGGCACGCCCAGATCCAGCGAGCTTTGGCTGGTCCATTTGCCCGTACCTTTTTGCCCGGCGGAATCGAGAATGACATCCACCATCGGCTTGCCGGTTTCTTCGTCGTACTTCGTGAAAATATCGGTCGTGATCTCGATCAGGTAGCTGTCGAGCTCGCCGCGGTTCCATTCCGCAAAAATTTCGTGCAGCTCTTTCGTATCGACGCCCAGCACGTCCTTGAGCAGTTGATAAGCTTCACAGATAAGCTGCATGTCGCCGTACTCGATGCCGTTATGAACCATCTTCACATAGTGGCCCGCGCCGTCCGGTCCGATGTATGTGCAGCATGCGTCGTCGCCGACTTTGGCGGAGATCGCCTTCAGGATCGGCGCTACGAGCTCATACGCGTCCTTCTGGCCGCCCGGCATGATCGAAGGCCCTTTGAGCGCGCCTTCTTCGCCGCCGGATACGCCTGTTCCGATGAAACGGATGCCGTGAGCTTCCAGCTCTTTGTTGCGGCGCTGCGTATCGGGGAAGAACGCATTGCCTCCGTCAATAATAATATCGCCCTTATCCAGGTGCGGAACGAGTTGATTGATCGTGTCGTCCGTCGCGAAGCCCGCTTGCACCATGATCAAAATCTTGCGCGGAACTTCCAGAGACGCTACAAACTCCTCGATGCTGTATGTACCAACCAGGTTCTTGCCTTTGGCTTCCTCAAGAAGCACATCCGTTTTCTCACGGGAGCGGTTGTATACGGACACGGTGAAACCGCGGCTTTCGATATTCAGTGCCAGGTTTTTACCCATGACGGCCAGACCGATTACGCCGATTTGCTGTTTGGACATTTGGTTTTCTCTTCCTTCCTCATAATCCCATATTTATTACCCCTATGCGGCCACACTGAAACAGACCATGCATAGGACTGCTTTAGAACCCATTATCAGTTATTCTCAATTGAATTTCAAGAGCTGATCCTAGATTGTCATGGAACCGAAGCCGCCATCGACGCGCAGCAGCGATCCGGTGACGAAGCCCGAGGCTTTCTCGGAAGCCAGATACACGGCCGCTCCCTGCAGCTCTTCCGCTTCGCCGAAACGGTTCATAGGCGTATGCTTCATGATCGATTCGATCCGCTCCGGAGACAAAATTTTGCGGTTCTGCTCAGCCGGAAAGAACCCGGGAATGATGGCATTTACACGTACGCCTGCCGGTGCGAACTCTTTGGCCAGAAACTTGGTTACGCTGTTGACGGCAGCCTTGGAAGCCGAATACGTGAACACGCGAGACAACGGAGGCTCCGAAGACACCGAGGAAATATTGATGATGCTGCCGCCTTGACCGCTGTCCACCATATGTTTCCCAAAAATCTGGCAGGCAAGTACGACGCTCTTCAAATTGACATCCATGATGGAATCCCATTCCTCCATCTGGATATCGAAAAACGGCGTTGCGCTGTTTTTGCCCGGACAATTCATCAGCACGTCGCAGCGTCCCGTCCATTCGAGCACCTCGGCCAGCACGCGCTTCAGATCGTCCGTGCTGGTCGCATCCGCCGAGAAGCAGCGCGCCCGGCCCCCGGCCGCCTC
Organism: Paenibacillus sp. cl123; assembly: GCF_900101595.1. Lineage (GTDB taxonomy): Bacteria > Bacillota > Bacilli > Paenibacillales > NBRC-103111 > Paenibacillus_G. Next base: position 519,490 of record NZ_FMYY01000003.1, on the reverse strand, counting down.
GACCGCTTCAGCCACCTCGCGAGCCTTGTCCTGGTTGCGGCCCACAATCGCCACATCCGCGCCATGTCCGCCGAGGCCGACGGCCATCGAGCCGCCCAGCGTGCTATTCCCCCCGATAATGACCGCCGTTTTGCCTGTCAGATCGAATAAATTCATAGCCATGATCCATTTCCTCCCCGCTCACGTAAGCGTATATTTTTGTTGAAATGCCGCAATCGCGTCGAACTCGTCCTTCAGCTGGTGATAAACCCGGCCGTAGATCTGCGTCAGCTGCCGGTACACCTCTCCCGCCTCGGCATCCGCCTGCAGCCGGTGGTGCACTTGCACCCATTCATGCGCTCCCGAGAAGTCTGCAATTTCCCCTGTAGCCAGCCGCCCAAGCAGCGCGGCCCCGGCCCCCGACGCTTCGATCGTATTAGGCACAGTGACAGGGCTGCCCAGTACGTCGGCCATCATCTGCAGCCATACCTGCGAGCGCGCGAAGCCGCCCGAAGCCCGAATCTCCCGCGTAGGGCCGCTAAGCTCCTCGAGCGCGCCGACAACGGAATGAATCCGGTACATCACGCCCTCCAGCACGGCGCGGATCATATGAGGCTTCTGGTGATAGAGCGACAGGCCGAAGAAAACGCCCCGCGCATTGGCGTTCCAGTACGGCGCCCGTTCTCCTGCCAGCAGCGGCAGGAAAACAAGACCGCCCGAGCCGGGAGCCACCTCGGAAGCGAGCCGGCTCAAATAGTCGTACGGGTCCATGCCGAGCCGCCGGCCTTCCTCCGCCTCCGCCGTCGCCAGCTGGTCGCGCACCCATCGGAACATGATGCCGCCGTTGTTGATGGCTCCCCCGACGACCCAGAAATCTTCCTTGAGCGCGTAGCAGAACAGCCGGCCCTTCGGATCGGTGATCGGCTCGCGCACGACGCCCCGCACCGCTCCGCTCGTCCCGATCGTAACCGCATAGACGCCCGGCTCAAAGGCTGCAGCGCCGAGATTGGCCAGCACGCCGTCGGACGCGCCGACGACGAACGGCGTATCCGCCGCAATGCCCAGCTGAGCCGCGTCGGCAGGCTGCAGGCCCTGCACGATATGCGTCGTCGGCACAGGCTGCGATAGCTGCTCCCTGCGCACGCCGCAGGCGGCCAAAGCCCCTACATCCCAGTCCAGCTGCCGCAGATTGAACAAGCCGGTGCAGCTCGCCAGCGAATGGTCGATCACATATTGGCCGAACAGGCGGGCGAATACATATTCCTTGATCCCGATGAATTTGTGGGCCGAAGCAAACAGATCTGGCCGCTCGTCGCGGAACCACATCAGCTTCAGCAGCGGACTCATCGGATGGATCGGAGTGCCTGTACGCATATAAATCGCGTGTCCCGTATCCCGTTCCTTGAGCGATTTCACATACCCGACGCTCCGGTTATCGGCCCATGTGATGCAGGCTGTCAACGGGCGGCAGGCTTCGTCGACCGCAATAAGACTGTGCATCGCCGAGCTGAACGAGACGCACAGCACCTCCGAGGCGCGCACGGCGCCTTGCCGTACGACAGCCTGGATGCCGGCCAGCACCGCTTGGAATATTTGCTCCGGGTCCTGCTCCGCGATCTCCGGCCTTGGCGTATGCAGCGGGTATTCCACCGCATGAGAGGCCAGTATGCGGCCGCTTTTATCGAAGAGCAGCGTCTTCGCGCTGGTCGTTCCGATATCGGCGGCGATGATGTATGGCTTTTGCACGTAACAGCGCTCCTTTATCTCAAGTTGCCTTCCTCGTTGAACGTCAGATCATACGCTTCCGTCAGCACCTCGATATCCGGGTGCAGCTTGGCTTCCTCCAGCAGGTTAACGGAAATTTCAATCTCGCCGAGGTGCAGCGTGTCCTGAATGCGTACCAGCCGGCAGCGGGTATAATCCAGAATATTGCAGGTTTTGACAGCCGCCTTGATCGCGTAGTAATCATTCTCCAGCGTTGTGGCGATTTTCGTCGGCGCGCATACGGTCGATGTTAAGCCGTTGGCATAGGTTGCCGCCAGGTCGGTTTTGTCCACCAGCCGCTGAGTCGTGAAATCGGCCGTCCCGACGCCGTTGGCGTTGCCTTTGGTTTCAGGCGTCAGATCGAGCACAACCATCTTGGAGACATCAGGTCCGCCATGCGCATACGGGGTCGGATAACGGCCCGTCACATTCGGGTCCATCCCGTCGCCGCTGATATTTTTGCCGATGTAGTCGATGACAAGCACGTCGATCTGCTCGAACAAAATTTTGGGCAGGCGGGATTTGGCGATTTCCAGCAGCTCGACCTCGCGTTCCTCGATCTGCTCGGCAGGCAGCACTTCGACCATGCAGGTTTCATCGTAGGCGTTCTCGACAAGCGCTACGCCGAACACGATCGGCAGCTTGTCGATCATGATCTTGGCCATGGCCGGCACGTTCTCCGCCATGTACTTGAAGCCGAGCTGGTGGCAGGCCTCGGCCCCCTTCTGCTTGCCCAGTCCGATCGCGATCATCTTCATGATGCCGCTCTCGATCCGTCCCCGGAACGCGGTATGCGGCTTGACCCGGTTGATGACGACGATGGCGTCCGCCTCCGAGGCGTATTTGTCCACATACACCGGCAATCCGTTCGGCAGCTTGTCGATCTCGACAACTTCCATCGAAGAAAGAATCGGAGCGCCCATGGACTCCTCCGTCACCCCGAGATGATGCAGCACTTCCGTCTGTCCGGCGGCCGTAGCGCCGCCATGGCTGCCCATGCACGGCACGATAAACGGCTCCCCGCCGGCGGCCTTGATGGCGTCGATCGTCGCGCGGGTAAAGTCGGCGATATTCGCAACTCCCCGGCTGCCCACAGCTACTGCGACCCGCTGCCCCGGCCGGATGCGGTCGATGGCGCCGGGCTTGCCCAGCTCGTCCTTCAAGTTCCGGACCGGATTATCCAGCTTGGTGCCGTCGAACTTCTGTCTAATGCGGACCATCTGAGGAATAGGTATGTCTTGCAGCAGCGATCTTAATACGCTCATGGTTATTCGTCTCCTTCGAGTAACGATTTGACGGAGTCGCGGATGACGAGCTCCGTGCGGAACATTCGGTTATGGTCTTCCACATGCCTCTTCTCGATCAAAGCGACCAGCCTCTCCGCTCCGGCCCGGCTCATCTCCTCGATAGGCCGGCGAACCGTCGTCAAGGCGGGCGTAATAAAGGCCGAGTACAGCGTGTCGTCAAAGCCGGCGACCGAGATGTCGTCCGGCACGCGCAAGCCCCGCTCCGCGGCTGCCTTCACGGCTCCGAGCGCCATGTCGTCGCTGCTGCAGAACACGGCGCTTGGCCTCGCGGCCAGCTCCAGGATGCGCATCATCGCGCGGTAGCCGCTTTCGAAGTCATACTCCCCGCGGATGAACAGCTCTTCCTCAGGCTCTATGCCTGCGCTTCGAAGCGCCTCCAGATACCCTTCCTTCCGGGCGTGAGAAGACTTGAAGCCGCGCTTTCCTTCGATGATGGCGATGCGGCGGTGGCCGCATTGCAGCAAGTATTCGGTCATCCGGTATGCGCCGCTCTGATCGTCGGGTATCAAGTTCCAGACGCCCTCCATCTCTATTTGGCGGTTCAGCACAATGAGTGGAATCGAACGCTGCGAAGCATATTCGATGAACGGCTGATCGGCCGCGCTCTGGCTCATGACGATGATGCCGTCGAAGCTTTTGCGGTTCACATGATGGAAGCTTTTGTAATCGTCAATCCCCCGTACAATCAGGTTGTACCCATCCTTGATCACGTCGTTGACCCCGCGCAGAGCCGCGTACAGAAATCCTGACGAGGTTCCTTGATGCAAGGTGGTGAAAAACAGCCCCAGATTGTAGGAGCGGTCAAGCACGAGGCTTTTCGCGCTGTAATTGGGCGTATAATTCAGGCTCCCGGCGATTGACTTGATTCTTTCCTTCGTCTCCGGATTAATCAACGGGCTGTCATTGAGCGCGCGGGAGACGGTCGTATGGGAAACCCCAGCCATGCGGGCGATATCCTTGATCGTCACATCGCTCATGTAACCACCTCTCCACTTTATCATATCATGTTATGCACACGTTAACAATCCTCAGTTTTTATGTATACCGGAGCATCCGGAAGTATCGCGGAGTATCCCGGAGCGCCTGTCTCTTCCGCAAACGCACGCAAGGCCTCCCCTCCTCAGAACAAGTCTGACTACGGGGAGGCCTTGCGCCTCAAGCGGGTCTTACATTTCCAGCAGTAGCATTTCATGCCGCAACTCCTTCAGCTTCTCTTTGCACGCGGTAACTTTCGGGGCGTCCCCTTCCTCCAGCGCTTCGTGCAGCACAGCCAGCTCGTAATCAAGCTCAAGCCTGAGTACCGGGATTCTCTCGTCCGGACGCTTGGAGCGGAAAGCCTGCATCATTTCCTCCAAGGTAACAACAGGTTCTTTTTGAAATAGCACCTTATGTTCCACCCCCGAAATTTCTACCATTCGGATGATTTCTCCAAACATGATATTCTCGATAAGGATCTGGCGATCCTTGAACCGCTTGACTACGGCATGCCCCCGGGTATCCCCGATCATTTTCTCCATAAGCTCAGCAAGCTTCTCATCCTTGAAGGAATAGTTGCCGACAATTTTATAGCGTTCGCCGATCCGCTGAAACTTCAGCTTCACGAGCTTGCGGCCGGTGCGGATCGAGACGATGAACTGCTGGTCGCTTTCGTTCCAGTACAGCGAATACCCTTCTTGAATCAGCGTTTTGATGAAGTTACGGATTAGCCGACGGTCAAATCGTAACTCAAGGTTGCAATATTCTACTTCATGACTTTTACTCACGGCAATCCCTCCCTCAAGGTATAACGGTGTAAACAGGCTGCTTCGATTGCTGCGGCAAGTGGCGGGTCAGGTCCCTTCCGGCGTCGGCTCTGGGAAGGTGGGCTGGGACCGGATAAATGAGAAACGTGATGGTTCGAATGAATTTTCTGACTATTCAGTTTCTTAGTTATATCTTATTATGAATCATATGTTTTAGCAACTTGGATTATTGACTTTTTTTGCGGATAAGACACCTATTTTTTTGCCCGGCCTGCCCTCCTGACAGCGCTGTCATGCCCGCCCTTCCAGGGCGGCTGTCTTGCCGGCTGCTTCTTGTCCCGCCGTCCTCGGGCCAATTGCTTGGTCGGCCTCCAGACCCTCGCTCGATTCGCAGTCTGGGGTTATAACGCCAAATAAGCCCGGCGGCTGCCCGCCAGGCTCTCGGCAGCCGGTCCCCGGCCTCCGGATATTCTTTTCATTCCAACGCGGCAGGGCTCGTTCGGCAACGCTGGACATCCGGCTTCCCGAGCCTAATGTCTGCCCGCCACCCACCGCCGACTCGCTTGACCGCTGGTTTCCAAGCGAATCTTAATCGTCGGCCGACGGTTCGTAGAACACCAGCCTGTTCCCCGACGGGTCGGTCACCGTCAGCTCCAGCGTTCCCCAAGGCGCCGACTCTACTCCCGGACGGGCATACGGATAGGACTTGGACGACAGTTCCGCATGGAGCGCCCGCACATCGCCGACAGCCAGCCGCAGCGCAGCCCCCGGACTGCAGTCGCCGTGATGCTCCGACAGATGCAGCACGCAACCTCCAAGGCTCACCTGCATATACAGGGGAAAATCCGGCTCGAACCGGTGCTCCCAATCGATCTCGCAGCCCAGGTAGTCTACGTAGAAGGCCCGGGTCTTCTCTTCGTCGAACATGCGCAGAATAGGCGTTACAGTTCGGACTTGAATGGCCGCTCACTCCTTTGCTTTCCCGGCATTATTTCTCCCCTGGCCGGGCATTGCCTTACTACTTCGCCGCCGCTCAACCGGATTCCTGCGAAGCCGGCCCCAGCACGGCCGCACCGAAGCCGCCCAGCACAAAGCCGAACAGCAGCAGCACAACGAAGTGCAGCGCAAGGTCGGATATGCCCTGGCCGGTAGCCAATCGCTTGACCGCATCCATCACCCAGCTCTGCGGTACGAAGCTCGCTACCTTCTGCATAAATTCCGGCATGATCGACACCGGCCAGAAGCAGCCGCCGAGCATGCACATCGGAGTCGAAATCATGCTCTGAAGCGCCCCGATATTTTCGCTATGGCGCACAAGTCCGGCGATGGTGCTGGCAATCCCCAGCACGGCGAAGAGAAAAGCCAGCATGACAAGCAGATGACTGCCAAAGGACAGCCCGTAGTCGAACCCGAGCGCGAAGCGGGTAAACGCAAGCACGATAACAATTTGCAGCAGTCCGACCAGAAAGCTGCCCAGGAAATTGCCCAAGGCGATCTCGGACGCCCGGACAGGAGCGGCGTACATCCGCATCATCGTATGCTGCCTCCGGTCCTCGACGATCACCGCTACAGAATGGCCGATCAAAGCCATAATGAATAAGATCATGATGCCGGTAGCCAATGCGAGCGCCGGGTTTTCATACCAACCGTAGTCTGTCAGCGTATAGGTGATCCGATGCTTCTCCGTCTCCTCCAGCATTCTTGCAAATGCCGCCTCTCGCCCGCCCGCTCCGGCGGAAGTCAGCAATTCCGCGCTGCTCCGGATACGCCCTGTCATCTGGTCGAGGGCGATCCGCAGCGAATAAGAGCCTTCGCTCATCGTCAGTTCATAATGCCGGATCTTCGGAATGTCCGTCTTCCCCGCCAGCAGCGCCGCCGTATAGCCGGACGGAATGACGAACGCCGCAGCGGCCTTCCGTCCGATGACGGCCTGCTTCAGCTTGTCTGCGTCGCCGGCTTCGGTTAATTCGTATTTGGCGTTTCGCGACAGTTCCCGGATCATGTGCGCGCCGGCCGCCCCTTCGTCCGCATTCACATAGTATATCGCTACTGCCTGCTGCCCGCCTGAGCCCAGAAGTCCGATAATGAGCGATACTGCCAGCGCGGGCATGAAAATATACAGCAGCATGCCCTTCCAGTTGCCGATCGTTCGCTTAGTCAGATTGGCGGCAATAATCAAGCTATTCACGGTATCCCACCCTCCAGTACGTCAATCCCGAGACAATCGCCAGCAATCCGGCCAACGCGCCGAGCACCAGCAAGGGTCCTTCGGCCGCCGCCTGCTCGCCCGTCATCAGATGCAGGATGCTTTGCATGCCCCAATAGTTGACGGTAAGCTTACCCAGCAGCTGCAGCGCCGCGGGAAGTTCCGGCATGAACCCTCCGCTTACTAGGGTCATCGCAATAATGATAATCTGAAAAGCGCCGGTTACCGCCTTGATCGTCCTTGCATGGACGGTCAGCAGCATCGCGATGCTCATCGACGACGCAACAAGCGCGATGCAATTGCCGGCCAGCAGCAATGACCGATCTCCCCAATCGACCCCGTATACATACCGGGTGAATCCAATGATAACGACCGCTTGTAGCAAACTAAGCAGCGCATAACCCCATATCTTGCCGCCGACAATCTGGTTCATCGTCACCGGAAGGGAGGACAATCTGGCCAGCGTATGCGACTCCCGCTCTTCCGCGAGCGAGATGGCCGCCATCATGCCGGAGTACAGCATGAACATGATCAGCATGGCGGCAGCATAATACTGAATGGCCGTGTACTGCCGGTCTCGTTTTCCAAGCTGGCCGACTTCGACATAAGCTTGCCTGTCTTGCGCGGCTCCGGGATCGGCAAGCCATGAGCCCGCCTGCGGCGCGCCCGCCGTCAGCACTGCAGCCTGCATGCCGTTGACGGTGTCCAGAAAGCTGCCGAAGATACTTTCGGCAAGCAGATTCTGTTCCCTTTCTTTGCCGGCAATCAGCTCCCAGCTCGCTCCTTCTCCTTGCATCAGAGCTTGCCCGAAGCCCGCCGGAATAATTGCGGCAAACTGTGCCCTCCCCGTCCGCAGCTGTTCGACCGCTTCCTCGCGGGAGCCTCCCTCCCCAACCTTCATCACTTCCTCCATGCCGGGCGCGGTCAGAAAGGCCATCAGCCGGTCGTTCCAGTAGCCTTGATCCAGACTAACGATCGTAACGTCCACCGGCTTCAGCTTGATATTCCCTTCATCAAAACTGCTGGAAAGCGCAGCCCCCAGGATCATGATCAGCAGAAGCGGCAATACCAGCAGGACGATCATCACGACTTTGGCCCGTGCCGCCATCTTCATCTGATTCCATGCGATCAGCCATACGGTCTGCATCGGCCTCGCCCCCTCTAATCCCGAAGCGTCCGCCCTGTCAGGGACAGGAACAGCGCCTCCAGGTCAGGCTCCACTCGGGTCAAGGACTCGATGGCCACCTCATGCTTCGAAAGAATGAAAAGCACATCCTGCAGCGGAGCTTGGCCCGGCCGGGCATGAATTTCCAGCCTTCCCTCGCATTCCGCTACGCGGCGGATACGCGGGTGAGCGCTCAGCTCCCGGACGGCTTCCGGGGATACGCGCGGCGCTTGAACGACCAGCCTCTCTTCCTCGGCAAGCTGGGCCCGCAGCTCTTCCTGGGTGCCCAGAGCGATCAGATGACCTTTATCCAATATGCCGATCCGGGTGCTGAGCGCCGCCACCTCTTCCATATAATGGCTGGTATAGATGATGGTAGATCCCATGCGGTTCAGCTGGCGCACCGAATCCAGGATATGATTGCGGGATTGCGGATCAATCCCGACCGTCGGCTCATCCATAATGATCAGCTTAGGATGATGCGCGATGGCGCAGGCGATGTTCAGCCTGCGCTTCATTCCGCCAGAATAAGCACCAGGGCGTTCATGCTGCCGGTCGCCCAAACCGACAAAAGACAACGCTTCGTCCACGCGCTCCTGAAGCAGCGCGCCCCGCAAGCCGTACAGCCTGGCGAAAAAAGCGACATTTTCCCGCGCCGTCAGCCGTTCGTACAAAGCCAGGTCCTGCGGGACAAGGCCGATCCGCCTTTTGACATCCAGCGGACGCTCCCGGATCGAGATGCCCTCCACCCGGATAGACCCCTGATCGATGTCAAGCAGACCGCACAGCATTTTGATCGTCGTGCTTTTCCCGGCGCCGTTCGGACCGAGCAGGCCGAATATTTCCCCTTGGCGTATCGTCAAGCTCAGATGATCGACCGGGATGCTCCCCCCGTATCGTTTGACCACCTGTTCGATTTCCACAAAGCTCATTGCCGCACGCTCCTCACTTTGGTTCAGCTTTCTATACCATGATTGTACGGGATTCCGCCGCCCCGCACAGGTAGCAAAGGTCACCTGTTTACGAATGACGAAAGTCACCTCGGCGTACAGAACCCCTTATGGTATAATCGGCGAAGGAGGCGTTGACAAGGCTATGCTCGTTAGATTGCGTTACCTGCTGCTTATTTTGCCCGCTGTCGGCACGGCATGGTTTGTCCCTTTATCCGAGATGGGGCAGCTTACCTGCTTGCTGCTGCTGCTGTTCGCCTGGGACCGCCTGCGCCAGTCCCGGCTGCCGGACCGGCTCCAGCCTATGGCCGCCGCGATAGAGACGTTAGCTCTCATCGGACTAAGCCATCTTTACGGCGGATTGCTGTTCCTATGCCACTTCTCCACGCTGATCTCCGCGGCCCTGCACAGCAAGGGGCGTCTTCATCCGGTGCAGCTAGCCGTTCATCTGATAGGACTGAATGCGTCGTTGCACGGGACGGACGATTGGCGGCTGCTCGCTGCCGCAAACCTGTGCGCGCTGACGACCGGCGGGCTGCTGCTGCGGCTGACCGATACCGGCGAGCAGAAGAAGCAGCTTGAGCGGGTGTATGACGAGTTAAGGAGCAAAGCTTACGAGCTGGACGCCGCCCGAAGCCGGCTTGTAGAATACGCCGGCAAGGTCGAGCAGCTCGCCCAAGCGGAGGAGCGGACGCGCATCGCCCGCGACATTCATGACGAGCTGGGACACAAGCTGATCCGCTCCAAGATGATGCTCGAAGCCGCCGTCCGCCTGATGCCCGAACAGCCGGAACGGGCGCATGAGCTGACTGTGCAGGTTCGCGATCATCTGACGGACAGCATGGAATCGCTCCGTCATACCGTCCGCAAGCTGAAGCCGGCCGACGCCGAGCTGCAGAGCTATTCGCTTCACCGGTTGATCGATAATCTGGCGGCCGACCACGGGCTTGAAGTCCGGCATCATATATCAGGATTGCCCCGGCCGATCTATCCGAGCCTGGAGATCATTTTGTACCGCAACGCGCAGGAAGCGGTGACCAATGCGATCCGCCATGGGGGAGCCAGCGAGATCGGCATCCATTTGCATTATGCCCCCGCTCAGGTCGTGATGACGGTATCCAACAACGGCCGGAGGCCGGATCTGGCTTCTCTTCGCAAGGGGCTTGGCTTAAGCGGGATGGAGGAAAGAGTACGGCTGGTGGGCGGAGACCTGCAGCTGCGGGGGGACGATTCGTTCGCGGTCGTGACTTCTCTCCCGCTGCATGCGGGGGGATAGCGGCTCGGAAAGCCGTACGGGGTTCGAAGAAAGGAGATGGTCTTCATCATCCAAGTCATAATCGTCGATGACGATCCGTTTATTCGCGAGAGCTTGAAAATGATACTGGAGCTTGATCCCGAGCTGTCCGTCCCGGGCACGTTCGCGGGCAGCGACGCGGCTCACGCCTATGTGACGGGCGGCGGCCAAGCGGATGTCGCGCTGATGGACATCCGGATGCCGGGCTGCTCCGGCGTAGAGGGGACGCTGCGGATCAAGCAGACTTCTCCTGCTACACGCGTGCTCATCCTCACGACCTTCGACGACGACGAATACATCGTCGATGCGCTGCGCAACGGCGCGAGCGGTTACCTGCTCAAAAACATCCCTCCGGAGCGCATCGTGCAGGGGATCAAAGCCGTTCATCAGGGCGACTGGCTGATCCATCCGGATATCGCCCGCAAGCTGACCGGCTGGATTCAGCCGGAAGCGCGGCCGGTCAACCCTTCTCCCGAGCATGACACCATTCAGGCCGGGGCTGGGGTTCAGGATCAGGCTCAAGCCTCTCCCGCAGGAGAAGCCCGTGCGGCCGCCGGCCGTCATTCGTCCCGGCTCCAGCCCTACGGGCTGACGGCGACGGAGCTGCAGGTCGTCGAGCATATCGCCGAGGGCCGTTCCAATAAAGAAATCGCCCAGGATATGTTCCTGAGCGAAGGTACGGTGAAAAATTATGTAACGGACATTTTAAGCAAGCTAGGCGTCCGGGACCGGACACAGATTGCGATAATGTACTGGCGGGACGGCGAGCGGCGATGAACGCATCCGCTTACTTGCTCTCGGGATGCTCCCGCTTCAAAGCTTCGTTCTCCAGATCGGTCGTGTTCTGGATGTTCACCACGAGAGAATCCGGATTAAATACGTCTTGATTAATAACAAGACGCGCGATTTTGTAACGAACAATAGGCGGGACATACACCTTCAGCATACGTACCGTTTCCTGATACAGGAAATCGTACGTATTTTCTTTGCCGTCCACTTTCTGCACCATCACCGGCTTGATCGTAAATTCGGCATCCCCGTAGGTCGCTTTCTCCATATTCTTGATATGCTTGCGCAAAATATCCGTCTTCTTCGGATGGGATTCATCCGCTATGACATAGGCCTCGTACCCTGCGGTATAGACTTGGGTAGGCGTCTGACGCCATCTCTTCTGCAGTTCGTTCTCATGAACGAACACTTGGTCCGTCAGACGGTCCTTGGCTTTGGCAAGACCGCTCGTATCCACTCCCATGCGCTTCACGTCCGACTCCCGGTAATATCTCCCGTAGCTGCCCGACTTGATGTTCGAAGTGATCAGGACCGGATATTCCGCCCCCAGGTAGCTGAGCATGGCCGAATATGCGTTGTTCAGCTCAATCGAGTCATAGGTCTCATTCGGACTCTCCTGACGCTGCTCCGTATTGACCCGGGTGTTAATGTAGATCTGCTTGGTCTCGCCTTTCCAATATACGCTGGAGCCGAGGCGCTGCGAGATTTCCTTGAGCGGCAAATAGCTTGTATCGTTATAAACAAGAACCGGACTGTCCATCCGTACGGCTTCTCCGTCGATCACAATTTGAAAATCAGGCCGCAGATAGGCATCCACCCGCTCCAGCACATCCTGTGCATATACGCCGGCGGCGAAAGCGCCGCTGATGATGCCCGCCGTCATGATCACGCGTTGATATCGTTTGATGCGGATTCATCCCTTTCTGTGATAAAATGAGCGATGGTAAAATATTCGACAAAAGTTGAGAATTTCCTTCTAAAAATTCAAGTTGACATCTGTCCCAATTCCTATAGAATTAGTTTGAAAATAAATTCGGGATTCAAGCATCCAGAAGAAGCAAGAAGGAGTGATTGCGTTGATCGAAATCAGCAACGTCAGCAAAACGTTCCAGCAGCGGGGTTCCGCCCCTTATACGGCGATACAGAACGTTTCTCTCACGATCAACAAAGGGGAATTCGTCTCGCTGCTCGGCCCTTCCGGCTGCGGCAAGTCCACGCTGCTCAACCTGGTCGCAGGTCTGGAGAAGGCCGAGCAGGGGACGATCACCGTAAACGGCAAGCCTTGCGGCGGTCCGGGACCGGACCGGGTCGTGGTGTTCCAGGAGCATGCGCTTTTCCCATGGCTGACCGTGCTGGAAAACGTTGCATTCGGACTGAAGCAAAAGGGAATCGGCAAGGCCGAAAGAGAAGCGATCGCCAAGGAGCATATCAAAGCCGTTCACCTGAGCAAGTTCACGGACCGTTACCCGCATGAACTGTCCGGGGGGATGAAGCAGAGGGCGGCTATCGCGCGCGCGCTGGCCATGGATTCGGATATTTTGCTGATGGACGAGCCGTTCGCCGCGCTTGATGAGCAGACCCGCCTGATCCTGCATAAGGATCTGGAGGAAATATGGCTGAAGACGCGCAAAACCATTCTATTTATCACCCATAATATTCGGGAGGCCGTCATTCTCTCCGATCGGGTGCTCGTGATGTCCACCCGTCCGGGCAGCATCAAGAAGGAGTTTGCCGTCCAGGCTTCCCGCCCGCGTAACCAAGCCGATCCGGTGCTGCATCATGTGGAAGCTCATATTATGGAAGCTTTGGCCGACGAATTGGAGAAAGTAGTAAGGGAGGAAACCGGCGATGAGTACAGCCTTAAGAAGAACGATCTTTCTAATCCTGCTTCTAGTGGCATGGGAGGCGGGATTTAGACTATTCGACTGGGGCTGGAAGTTCCCGTCCGCGACGCAGACGTTCCAGGCTTTCTATGACGGCTTCGTCCACGGGCAGCTGCTCGAGGCGACGCTGCAGAGCATCAGGCGGCTGCTGCTGTCCTTCCTTATCGCGATTACAGTCGGCACCGTGCTCGGATTTTTGTTCGCGCGTTACCGCCTGATCGACGATACGATCGGATTTCTCGTTGTCGCGCTTCAAACGATTCCCAGCATCGCGTGGCTGCCATTCGCCATCATCTGGTTCGGGATGAACGACTTCTCGGTTATATTCATCACCACGCTGGGAGCGACCTGGACGATGGCCATGTCCAGCCGCACAGGGATCAAGAACATTCCGGCCATTTACACGAAAGCGGCTCTGACGCTCGGCACAGGCAACGGCTTCCGGATGTTCTACCAGATCATGGTGCCTGCCGCATTCCCCCACATGATGACAGGGGTCCGGGTAGCCTGGGCGTTCGCTTGGCGGGCGCTGGTCGCGGGAGAGCTGATCGCCAAGGGCGTAGGACTGGGCCAGCTGCTGCAGGATGGACGCAGTCTCGGAGATACGGCCCTGATGCTTTGTATCGTCATCATCATCGCCGTACTCGGCACGATCTCCGACCACTTCTGCTTCAAGCGCCTCGAGGACAAGCTGCTTGTGCGCTACGGGCTGGCAGGCCCGACCAAATCTTAGTCCGATTGAACGTATCGGCAATCAAAAAGGAGTAGAGAGACATGAAGAAAAAAACATGGTCATCCATACTGGCAATCGTTTTGGGAGCCTCGCTGGTTCTAACGGCTTGCGGCAAGCAGCCTGCTCCGGAACCAAGCGGAGGCGCAGCCGGAGGAGGTTCGGCCTCTACCGCGCCCTCCACGATCCGGCTCGGCATCTTCAAGAATGTGACCCATGCCGCCGGCTACGTGGCGCTGGAGCAAGGCTTGTTCAAGAAATATTGGGGCGAGAACGTGAAGATCGAAGTGCAGGCATTCGATAATGGCTCCGACTTCTCCACGGCCATCGCAACCGATCAGATCGACCTTGGTTATGTCGGTCCCGGCCCGGCCACCAACCAGTTTCTGAAAAGTAAAAACTTCCGGATCATCTCCGGCTCCAACAATGGCGGCGCCGTACTTGTAGCGGGTAAAGATTCGGGCATCAACTCGCCAAAGGACCTGGTCGGCAAAACGGTAGCGATCCCGACCAAAGGCAGCACGAATGAAATATCGCTCCGTCTGCTGCTGAAAGAAAATGGCCTGAGCGTGACGACGGACAAAACCGGCGTACAGATCATTGCCCGCGCTCCTGCCGATACGCTGATCGCCATGCGCCAGAAGGAAATCGACGCCACCCTGATTCCTGAGCCGTGGGGCACGCAGATGGAGCAGGAAGGCATCGGCAAAGTTATCGTGCCTTGGGACCAAGTGCCGCCGAACAAAGGCAACTACCCGCTTACGCTGCTTGTAGCGAGCGACAAGTTCCTCAAGCAGCATCGCGAAGCCGCCAAGCAGGCCATCCAGGCGAACGCCGAAGCGATCGACTTCATCAAGGCTAATCCGGACAAATCGTACGAACTGATCAACAACCGTCTCAAGGAACTGAGCGGCAAAGGCATGGATATCAACTTGATCAAGGCCGCGCTCAGCCACCTGAATCTGACGACCGATGTGAGCAAAGAAGCCGTCGAGGAAATGGCCAAGGTGTCCATCGACGCGGGTTATATCAAGGACGTGAAAAAAGAGGAGCTGGACCTCGGCAAATTCCTCGACCTCTCTTTGCTGCAAGAGGTTAAAGCCAGCAAGTAGTCCCCACCGGCTCTCCCGCCGCTCTTACGGACAGATGACGAGAGTCGGGGCACGCTAGCGGAACTCAGCGGCCCTTGGACGGGCAGATCGGGCATCAAATGATCCGGTCGGCTCGTTAAGGGAGGGATACCCTCGGGGTATCATTCTCCAGCTTGGAAAAAGGCTCCGAACCGGAGCCTTTTTTTATTTGCGTGTTCATCAGGTTTAAGCCCGCCCGTGGGCTTTAAAACCGCCAAACGCACGCCAATATCCACGGGGCGAGTGAGCTAACGCTAAGCTTGATCCGCGCCTTCTTGCCTCCTAAGAAAAAACCGCCGTCCCTGCCCCGAAGGAGCAAAAAACAGCGGTTCCACGCTCAGACTATCGACTTGATAAAGGTTAGTACTCAGACTGCCGGCATACTGAAGAGTCAATAAGGCTTCGGCACTTCCACCTTATGGGTCACGCCGTCCTCCGTGAAATACAGATGCACGCCATGACCTTGATCATCCATAAAATGCGACACATACTTCGGCTTGCCATGCTTGATCGGCACCAGCAGCGTTGCTATGCGATGACTCCTCGCCTCTCGGGTTGCGGCGTGAAGGGTCCAATGCCTCGGCAGGCCCTCGATTTCGGAGGGATCGACATCCGGGAAGCCTTCTTCCTGCGACAGCTCTAGCTCACCCGAGGAGCAGTAGACGAAACGTCCGTCCATATCGGCCTTGCACCCCTGCACCCGGAAGCCTTGACCTTGCAGCTTCATCTCATACAGCGTCTGGAACAGCCAATCGACTTTTCCATGCTGCGCCAGATCGACCGTGTCGACGACGACAACATAGGACCCTCCGAAGAAATACAGCTCGCGCACGTAGCGCTCCATATACGGCACGTTCTCCTTATAGGCCGCCGTCGCGTCGAAGCGCGCATACGCATAGCCCGCTCTCTGCTCCGCGGCTTCAACTTTGCCTTGGGCAGCCATATTCAGCACCTTGTTCGTCCCGGCATATTGCCCCAGGCCGTCCACGAGAATGTTGTTCGTGGAGCGGGTCTGCTTGCGCCAGTTCATATGCATCGTGCTGCCGAATGCTACATAATGGCCGCTTTCGATAGCGAGCGGCTCGCCGTACGCATGCAACAGAAACCCGTTCTGATCCCCGTGGCTGTGGCTGACCGAGCCGTATTTGCTGCTTTTGGCAAGCAGCATGATATGACGCTCGGGATCGGCCATATTCGCATGGAACGCGACCCAGCCGATATCGCGGAACCATTTGATCCCGTCGATGCGTTCCTCCGTAGGCGGTACAGCCTCCACTTGCGGATAATCATGCCGGTAGACCAGCTCGTCGAAGCGGAAATCCCACCAGCCGTAGTTGTAAAATTTCATCTCCGAATCGGTATCCGTTTCCTTCACCCGGTCGAAATACCATTGGTATAGGCCGTTGCCGGTGACCCCTGCAAACTGTCGGACATTGAAGCCCGTCTTCAGGCTGACCGGATCGCCAAGCGTGGACTGGTCGCCAAAGCTGGCGCGCAGCGTATCCGGACTAAAGCAGTAGAGCGGGAAATCTCCGGTTTTGGCAAAAAACGGCCGCTTGTAAAAGTCGATTCCGGTATATTTCTTCACCAGGTTCATCGCTTCCGTTACAAAAGCCATGCCCGTCGTCCAGTACATCGGCCCTTCCGCCCAGCCTCCGTCCTCCCCGCCCCAAGGCGAATACAGACCCGCGTAATATTCGAGCGTGTAATCCAGCCATTCGCGAGCTTCCGGCTCCTCGTTCAGCATCGCGATGCAGCAAGGGACCAGCACGCTGGACAGCGAACGTACCGCATGGCTGTCAAACGGCACGTGGTGGATCTTCGAGCGCTCGATCACATGGAAGGCCACCTGGCGTGTCCGCGTCAGCAGCACGGACCGGACCGCCGAGCGCTCCTCCTCGTTCAGGCTTTCGTACAGCCAGTCATAGCCCCAAGCGAGCGCTCCTGCGATGCGGAAGGAAGCTTCATCGTTGTAGTCGCGGCTCGTCGTGCCTTCCGGGTCCCATGAGGCGACATGCAGCAGCCATGCCTTAGCCTTGTCCCGAAGAGCCTGATCGTCCAGCAGCTTGCCGGCCACGGCGAGATGCCGGATCGCATACAGCGCCTCCTGGCAATCCATATACATTTGCCGCCACAGCTTGGCTACCCGCTTATTGTTCGGATACGGCAGCGGCTCGGCGATCAGATCTCGCTCGGCCCAAGGAAGGACCGATTTCTTGTAGAAGACGTCCCAGCCGCAGCAAGACGGATCAGCCGCCAGCTTCTCGCGGAATGCCGCGACCTCGTCCGGCGCAAGCCATAGCCTGGGGTGGGCGGACGACGCGGCTTCATAACGTATAGCTCTGTCCGGCAGCGGCGTCTCGGGCAGCCCCGGCGGAACCTCGAAACGGCGGATGCGGCTCCACG
Source organism: Paenibacillus sp. cl123 (assembly GCF_900101595.1). Classification (GTDB taxonomy): domain Bacteria; phylum Bacillota; class Bacilli; order Paenibacillales; family NBRC-103111; genus Paenibacillus_G. Next base: position 502,145 of record NZ_FMYY01000003.1, on the reverse strand, counting down.
CCGTGCGGCCGCCCTCCTCTGTCAGCAGCGCGTAACGCCAATAATAGACGCCGGATGCAAGCGCTTCGTCAGGTGTGTACAGATTGTAGGGGATCGGCTGTATCGTCCGCGTCCCCTGCTCGTCGAAGCGTTCCGTCGCCGAGATTTGAAGCACATAGCGGTCCTGATCGAGCTGTGCCGGTATCCAGGTGAACCGCGGCGGATTCTCCAGCAGGACCGTCTCCTCATTCGGCTCGTATTGAACGGTTAGCATACCGCTTAGCGGCTCATATAACGGTGCGTGCTCACTCATCGCTCATTCTCTCCTCCGATTGCTCCGGTATTATGCCCATTGCAGCTCGCCATCCGGCGACAGGCTTATCGTCCAGCGCTTTCCGGAAGCTTCCAGTTCCAGCCGGCTGCCGGATAAAGCGGTTAGGCTGCAGCCATCCTCGCAAGCGCGGAAAGCATGAATGAATGCGGCCTTGGTTCCATGCTGTTTATGCAGCAAGGCGGTTAGCGGAACGCTCGGATCGACGGAAGTGCCAGGTGTTCTGACAAGCAGCAGCTCTTGATCCGCCCCTACTACAGCCGTATGCGTGACCGCTTCGCCTTCTGCCACCTCATAGCGAACGGACGCGGTGGCCGCGAAGCCTTCCGAACCGTCAGCTGCGGGCGCGGCGAATGTTCCTGTTACCGGGAGACGCTGCTCCTCGTCTTGGATGCGCAGAGGATAAGTCTGCAGCTCCCCGCCGCTTTCGGGCTGCGGACTCGCCTGAGTCCAGGCCGCCGCCACCGGGGTAACCGGGTGCAGCCACCACTCGATATCGGCTTCCTGCCCATCGACAGCCTCCACCTCGTACCAATCCAGCAGCCAACCCTCCGTCAGCAGCAGATGCCGGTCGAGTCGCCAGCCCGGATAAGCTTCCGTCGATTGCAGCCACGCATACACATGCTGGCCGCTATCCTCGAATCGGACGCACCGGCCTGTATGTGCAGTCTGCGAAACGCCGCCTATGGACACGGTGTTGTGAGAAGCCGTCTCCGCGAACCAGGTTTTGCGCAAGGCCGAGCCGTACGGCACCATGCCCAGATCGGGCGTCAGAGCGCCTGCGCTGTGCATGAGCGAAACATGCAGCTTATCGAAATGCCCGTGAGAGCCACCATGCTCGCCGAAATCGGCAAGGAAGCTCAGCTTGCTGCCGGCTGCCCGGCCGACTGCGAAGCCCGATTCCGCCCAGAGAACCGAACGCCTGTCTCTGCCGCCCGGTGCCAAAGCACTCGCCGCAGCCGCTTCTTCCGCTCCCCCGCTCGTTTGCTCAAGCTCAAACTCAAGCTCTCCTTGCCCGTACAGCAAGCCTTCAAGCCCCCAATGCCCGGCTTCCACCGCGCCCATCTGCCTATTGGCTTCCAATAGAATCGGCACGAGAAGCGGCAGTCTGTAGCGGGCCAATCCCTGCTCCATGATCTCGGCGATCTCCCGCGCATATGGCAACCGCTCCAGCGGACCGTCATGAAGGGCAGGCAGCACCCCGTTATCGTCAGCAAGCAGTGCCAGCGCCTCGAACATACCCCGCAGCGATTGCCCCTGCTCGCCCTGTGCCTCGTACAGGTCGATCGCGAACCGCTCCGCCATCTCGGCGGAGATCAGATACGCGCGAAGCACGAAAATATGATAGTACACGCTGCCTTCGAATTCGAGCTGATCGGGCTTCACTCCGATCGACAAGTGATGCAGGAAGCCTCCCTTGTCGCGGATAAGCCCCTCCAGCTCCTCCCGCTGTCCGCGCGCCGCATAGACGCAGGATAAGGCAGCGTTCAGCCATGCCGTATAGTTGTTCTCAGCATTGCCGCGTTCATGTATTAAAATATGACGGTATTCCGTCATGCTGGTCGCCAGCATCTCGAGAAATACGCTGATCGTACGGTCTTCCTCCTCCGTGAAGGCTACGCCTTCATCCAGCAGCAGCAGATAAGCGCGAAGCAGCGTAGTGGCCCAGATCGCCTCGGTGAGCGCCTGATGGAACGCTCTGCCCTTCAGCATCCAGCTCTGCGCGTCGGGATGGACAGGGTACAAGGGAAACTGCGCCGCATACTCCACAAGCAGCCGCTTACCGAGCCGGGCATAGGTTTCATCCTTGGTCCCGGCATAGACGGCCGCAGCCTGCAGCGTGCTCCGTGCGAGCGACTGATGCTTGAACACCAGCCAGGCGCCCCGATAAGCCTCTCCTTCGATCCGGCAGCCGTGCGGACATTGAAACGCAAGCGGATGCAACTCCTCCTCATCGAACAGCAGCTCCGTATGATGAACCGGGCATACATACTGATGCCACCAGCCGCCGGGCTCGACCGGAATCGTCAAGCTTCCCGCCGCGCTCAGCCTGTCGAGCTCCGCCTGCAGCGCCCGGGCCGCGCTTGCGGCCCACGCATAAGTCTCTCGTTTTTCTCCAACGGATAAACTCATCGCATCATCATCCCGCCGTTGATCTCGATCGTCTCCCCGGTTACGTACGAAGCAAGCTCCGACACGAGGTACACCACAGCTCCGGCTACGTCCTCAGGAGTGCCTTCGCGCTGGAGCGGGATGCCTGCTATCGTAGCCTGGCGCGCCGCATCCGGGGTGAAGGTCGCGTGGAACATCGTATTGCCGATAAAGCCCGGAGATACGTTATTGACCGTAATCCCGCTTCCCGCCACTTCCTTCGCCAATCCCTTGGAGTAGGCCATGACGGCCGCCTTGCTCGCGGCATAGATGCTGGAGCCCGGGCCGCCGCCGTTATGCGCAGCTACCGAGGTCATGTTGACGATGCGGCCGCTCCCTTTCTCTTTCATACCGGCCAATACCCGCTTGCACATAAACACCGTGCTCTTCAGGTTGACGTTCAGGATGCGCTCGTACATTTCCTCAGTCATGTCGGCGTTCGGTACGCGTTGAACCAGATGTCCCGCATTGTTCACGAGGATATCTACCGTGCCGCCAAGCGCCTGCTCCACCTCGGAGACAAGCCGGTCGATCTGAGCCGCGTCGGTTACGTCCGCCTGCACCAGGACCGCTTCCCCGCCTGCCGCCTGGATCGCCGCCACGACCTCCTGGCCTTGGGCAACATTATTCAAGCAATTGACGCCCACCTTCGCCCCGTTTGCTGCCAACGCGATGGCGATAGCGCGGCCGATGCCTGCGTTGGAGCCTGTAACCAAAGCAATTTTACCTGTCAAGTCGATGTTCATTGTAATTCCTCCCATGATTGTTTTCATTTTTTGGTTCCCATTTTGGGCCGATCCGTTTCCGGCATCGTCATCGTAATTTTTGTCCACTTGCCCATCTCGCTGTCGATCGACAACCCATACGCTTCCCCGAACACCATCTGGATGCGCCGGTGCACATTCATCAGTCCGATTCCGCCGCCGCGGCGTCCTTCTCTGTCCTCGGGCGCCGCCAGACGGTTCTGCTCCAGCTTGCTCCGCAGTTCTTCGAGCCTCTCCGGACTTATCCCCGCCCCGTTGTCCTCCACAGTCACCAGGAATAAACCTCGCTGCTTGCTCGCATCGATCCGGATGAAGTGATGGGCCTCCAGCCCGTCGGGGAACGCATGTTGAAAAATGTTTTCGATCAGAGGCTGCAGTGTCAGCCGGACCATCTTCTCCAGCAACAGTCCCGGAGGAACAGCCACGTCAATCTCAAATTCCCTGCCGATGCGGTGCTGGAGAATGATCATGTAATTACGGACATGATTCAGCTCGTTGGCAACCGTAATTTCCTCCAGATTCGTCTGTACCGAGTAGCGCAGCATAAACGCCATAGCTTCTACCATCTCGGTGATCTCATTCGAATCCTGAACAATGGCATAGCAATTGATCGTCTCCAGCGTGTTGTACAAGAAGTGCGGGTTAATTTGCAATTGCAGCGACTGGAACTCGGCTTGCTGGCGCTCCAGCTCCGATCGCCCGAGCTCCAGCGCGTTTTTCTGCTGCAGCAGCTCAGCCTCGTACACCCGCCCGATCATTTCGGACAAACGCGTGACCATCAGATTATAGCTGTGAATCAGCCCGCCGATCTCGTCGGTCCGGCTAATCTCGTCGATATGCTGCCAGTTTCCTTTCTCCGTCTCGCGCATGCTCTCCTTGAGCTCGCGGATCGGAGCCACGATGGAGCGGCCGAACCGGGAAGCGAGCAACAGCGCCGCTGCCAGCGTAACCAAGCCGATGATGATCGTCGTCGTCCGGATCGTCGAAACCGGGCGGCGCAGCTCTTCAACTGGCATCGAAGCGACCAGGTTCCAGTTGGAATAGCTCGACTTCCGCGAGACGAACATGCGCTCTTCTCCGTTGTACTTGTGGATCAGCGTGTTGTTGCCGCTCGACAGGAGCAGCGAAGCCAGCTCTGCGTCCTCCTGCGGCTGATCCGGCTTCTGCTCGCTTACAGACAGACGATAAATATAATTGCCGTCGTCGTCGATAATGAAGTAAGATCCGCTTTTGCCCAAGCTGACGCGATCCCAGATTTTGGCCAGCTCGGCCAGCTTGATCTCGGTGGCGACAATGCCGTTGTTATAATCGCCGTAGGAGGAGCCGAACACCTTGATCGCCATCGTGACGACCGTGCCGCGATCCTCCTCCCGCATGCTCATGTTCAGCAAGCTGATTTGGCCGCCGTCCGGCGTAGATGCCATCAGCTTATCGAAGTTTTTCTCAGCGAGCACCGGATCGAAATTAATCACGTTCTGATTCTCATAGATGACCGCGCGCCCATGCCTGCCCACGACATAAACCATATGCAGCTGCTTGTACGGAGCGACCGATTCCTGCGCAAACTTCTTGATGCTGGTCGAATATTCGTAGTACTTGTAGGCGTCGTCCCGCGCAATCTCGATAAACTTCCGGACATCCGGATTGGAAGCGAACGACTTGCTGAACAGCTCGTACGTTTGCAAATAAATGTCCGTCTGATAAGTAGCGCTATCGATCATCTGCTCCATATACTGAGTCACCTGCTCATCCAGAGCCTGCGACGACTGGATGTAGGAGAATGTGCCGACCGACGCGAGCGACAGAATGATGACGATCATGAAATACAAATAGATTTGCCCGGAAAGCGTCTTCCGCTTCATGACTTGATGCCCAGCTTCTGTCGGTATTCCGAAGGCAGGCAGCCCGCATATTTCTTGAATGTCTTCGTAAAGTGCGGATGATCCGCATAGCCGACCTCGCCCGAAATGTCCGTGATTCGCCAGTGCGGCAGCTCCAGCAGCTTCTTGGCCTTCTCCATCCGGCGCCTGGTGCGGTACTGGACGAAGGTTTCCTGCGACGACTGCTTGAACAGCTGGCTGAAGTACGACGCGTTCAAGCCGATAAAGTCAGCCACTTCCTCCAGCGACACTTCTTCGGCGAGGTGCTCCTCGATGTATTGCTTCGCTTCCTCCACCGGGTCCTTCAGCTTGCCCTTGCGCTTCGTCTTCAGCTCGGCCAGCCGGTCGCGCACATCTTTGTCGAACCGGCCCCATGCCTCCTGCTCATTGTCCGCATCCGCGAGGCTCAGCTCATCCTGCTGCAGATAAATCTCCCGGACATGCAGCCGCTTATGCATCAGCGTATAAAGCTCCCGCAGCACCTCGACCAGCCGGTGCAGCTTCAGCCGGCTGCCTGTCAGCTCTTGGCGCATGTCCTCCAGCAGCGCATCCAACTCGGCCTCCTGCAGCATCCAGACGGCGTTCTCCATCCTATCCGCCCATTTCTCCAGCTTCGTCACCGCAACGAACGTCTCCGAGCTCTGCTTGCTCTTTTGCTTCACGAGCTTCTCCAGCGCATGATGCAAAGCCTTTTTGTTGACCGGTTTGAGCAGGTACTCCTTCACGCCGTAAGACAAACATTTCTGCGCATATTCAAAATCTCCATAGCCGGAAATGACGACGATCTGAATGTCTGCGTCCATCTCCGCCACCAGCCGGCACAGCTCCAGTCCGTCCAGCTTGGGCATCCGGATATCCGTGAATAAAAAATCAGGGCGTTCCTCCTGAATCCGCTGCAGCGCCACTGCTCCGTTCTCGGCTGTCCGGATGTCGGCGATCGGAAGCTCTGCTTGCTCGACCAGCTTTTGCAGCCCTTTGCGGATCATCGGTTCGTCGTCTGCGATCAATATGCGGTACATGGGAACGCCCCCTTTTCTGTTCAATCGTATGTTGTTTTGTTATGGAAAAGCCGCTCCCCACGGCTGAAAGCTCGTGAGGAGACGGCGGTTGCTCCCGGGGAGCGTTATTTGCGCGGCATCGAAACCGATGTGCCGGCATCCTTGTTTTTAAATTTCTCGCTAGCTTCTTTGATTACGTCATTGCCGCCTTTGGACTTCCATTCTTCAAGCACCTTCGGCCAATCGGAGATCGGCTCCTTGCCATACACCATTTTCACCATGTGCTGCAACACAACCGGCGGCGCCTGGTCAGACAGCGGCGAAATATCCGGGTTTTTCATCAAAGCGTCCAGCCGCGGCTCGAAATTGATGCCATCGCGGCCTTCGTTCGCCAGCGTCGTGTCGTAGACCGACATCAGTTTCTTGCCTTCTTCCGTCAGGCTGAGCGTTCCTTTATTATACGTCGTATCTTGTACGAGCCACAAGAAAGCTTGACGGTAGCGCTCTTCGTCGACCGCTTGCGGATCTGTCGGCGCCTTGTATTCGATTTTGCCGTCCACCGTTTTGAATGTGTCGCCTTCGATACCGAAGGTGAAGAACTTCTCGGCTTCCTCCGACAGCATCCAGTCATAGAACTTGATAATGCTGGCCGGGTCCTTCACGTTTTTGTTGATGAAGTAAGCGCGCGGCACAGGGCCATACAGGTAATATCCGCCTTTGCCGTCAGGACCAACCGGGGAAGGAATAATTTCCAGCTTGGCTGTCGGCACATTCGCCTTCAGCTGCGTTTCCCACTGGATCAGCTCGTTGGCATTCATCGAGAAGATGCCCGCTTTACCGGCCAGGATCGTGTTTTTGAATACCGTCGCATTGATCGTTGCAAATTCTTTGCTGATCAAACCTTCGTCAAACATCGTCTTGTAGGTTTGCAGCGCCTTCGTCATATTCTCGGTGTCGAAGAACTTCGGCAGAATCTGATCGCCCTGCTGCTCAAACATCGACAGGTACGGATACACGTCGTACGCTCCAAAGAATGTATCCGCGTACTTGAAGTTTTCGCGGCCCATGTACGGATTCTCGACGCCCATTTCCTTAAACTTACGGAGCACGTTCAGATACTCGTCAACTGTCTTGGGCACCGGCAGTCCGGCTTTGTCGAGCAAGTCCTTGCGGATATAGGTGGCTCGGCGGGACGGGTTGGACAAGTATTCCGGAATCGCGTAGATTTTACCGTTGTACGATACGTTGTCCCAGGCGTCCTTCGGAATTTTCTTCAGCAGGTTAGGTCCATGCTGCTTGAGCAGGTCATCCAGCGGCATGAATACGCCGGCTTTGACCGATCCCGCCATTTCCTTGCCGTTGACGCCGCCGCTGCCTTGTACGACATCCGGGATATCGTTGGTGGCGAACATCTGAATCATCTTCTGCTCATATTCTTTGTGCGGGACAAGCACGATATCGAGATCCGAGTTCGTCATCTCCTCCAGCTTCTTCACCCATTTGTCCTCGTTGATGTTCGGCGATTTCTCGACATGACCGAAATTCAACGTGCGCAGAGAAATCGAGAATTTCGTTTTTTCGGCCGGTTTGGAGCCGCCTTGCGTATTTGGCTCTTCAGCAGGCTTACTGGAGCAAGCGGCCAGCAAGCTGACGCTCATCACCGTAGCCACCGATGCGGAAACCCATTTTTTCATAGTACCCCTCTTTTCTTGTAAGTAATGGATGATTCCAGGTTGTAGCGCTTTCATAGCCTCATTGTACGAGCGCAGCCAGGGAGTCACAAGGGAGTGAATTTAGTTCGGATTGTCATTTTTTTAGAATGCTTCCTCATCGCCAATTCATTCCTCTGCTTCCGTCCACCCGCTTGAAGCGGGTTATGATTTGACCGAACCGACCATCATCCCCTTGACAAAATGCCGCTGCAGAAACGGATAAATGATGATGATCGGGATGGTAGCGACAATAATAGTGGCCATCTTGATGCCCTCAGGGTCCATATGAGCGAGCGCGCTGAACTGCGAAGCTGCCGGATCGATGCTGATATCATCGGACATGATCATCTGGCGCAGCTTCACCTGCAGCGGATACAGCGCCGGTTTGTTGATGTAGTACAGAGCGCTCTGATACGTATTCCAGTGGTTGACCGCGTAGAAAATCCCGAGCGATGCCATAACGGGCTTGGACAACGGCAGCACGATGCTCCAGATCATCCGCATCTCCGAGCAGCCGTCGATGCGTCCCGAATCGATAATCTCGCCGGGAATTTGCATGAAGAAGGATCTCATGACGAAGAAGTTGAACGCGCTGATCGCGCCGGGTATGAGCAGCGCCCATAAGGAATTGGTCAGCCCGAGCGCCTTCATCAGGATGAAATTCGGAATCAGCGGCGCGCTGAACACCATCGTAATCAATACCATGATGACGATGACGTTGCGGCCTTTATACTCCTGCCGCGACACCGGATACGCCAGGGAAGCGGTAGCGATCAGGTTGATCAGCGTACCGACGACCGTGATATATACGGTGATGCCGAAGGAGCGCCAGATGGCCGCGTCGCTGAATACATACTGATAGTTGATCCAGGTAAATTCGATGGGCAGGAAAAACACTTTCCCGTTCACGATCGCCTCCGAGCTGCTGAAGGACTGCGCCAGCACGTTCAGGAAGGGCAGAAACATCGCCAGCGACAGGGCTGTCAGGAAGAGAATATTAAATACGTTGAACGTCTGCCAGCCCGCTGTAGGTTTTCGATTCATGTCAGGTTCACCTCCGATTGTCCAAGTGGATTAATACAAGCTTTCGCCTGTCGTTTTTTTGCTGATAAAGTTGCCGACCACGATCATCAGCAAACCGACAACCGATTTGAACAAGCCGATGGCCGTCGTATAGCTGAACTGCTGGCCCAGCAAGCCGGCCTGATAGATGTACGTATCCAGAATTTCGCCGTTCTCCTTGTTGAGCGGATTCAGGAACACGTAGACGCGTTCGAAGCCGAAGTCCAGAAATTTCCCGATGTGCAGCAGGAACAGGATCATGATCGTAGGCATAAGCGCCGGGATCGTGATGGAGATCGTCTGACGCCAGCGTCCCGCTCCGTCCACCTCGGCCGCTTCGTACAAATCCGGATTGATGCCCGCGAGCGCGGCCAGATAAATGATCGTGCCGTAACCGGAATCCCGCCAAATGCCCGAGCCGATCAGCACGGTCCGAATCCACGACTCTTCGCCGAGGAAATAAACCGGTTCGAAGCCTAGCCACACGAGGAAATGATTAACCGCGCCCGTGGATGGCGACAGGATGCCGATCGCGATCCCGCTGACAATGACCCATGAGAGGAAATGCGGCATATAAACGACAGTCTGCAGCACACGCTTGTACAGGACAAGTCGCAGCTCGTTGAGCAGCAGCGCCAGCACGATCGGCGCGGGAAATGCCAATACAAGATCGTACAAGCCGATGAGCAGCGTGTTATTTAAAATTTTCAGAAAGTCATAATGCGCGAACATCCGTTGAAAATGCTCCAGCCCTACCCATTCGCTTCCCGTAAAGCCATTAAAGATGTTGTACTCCTGAAATGCGATGACTGAGCCTAGCAGAGGAATATACTTGAAAATAATAAAGTAAATGATGCCCGGCAATGAAATCAAATAAAGCGCTTTATATTTCCAGATGGTGCGAAGCAGGCTTTTGAATTTCCCTTCTTGCGCACGGCCTTGCAATGGTTTTACTGCTTGCGCGTCGACCGCCATACGCTTTCCTCCTAACTCGATTAGCTTCGTTGTTTGTAGCCTTATCGTACCCCGTAGACGCCGTATTCAACAATGGAATGCCTTTTCACTCACTTGTGTTTTTTTTGGGTCGGTCAGGCGTGCCCGTCCGGCGGCTTGTATGATATAGTTGAGTAGATGTGCTAGAGAGACAAGCACCACAGGATAATGGAGGAGGAGCAGCATGGCATTCAGCGGATTTACTCAGGAGGATTTCGACACGTTTCATATAGAGGGGCTGGAAGGACGCATGGAAGCGATCCGCCAGCGGATTCAGCCCAAGTTCAAGGAGTTGGGCGGCGAGCTGCTGCAGGAGCTGTCCGTTCAGACCGGCGAAGAGCTGTTTCTGCATATCGCCCAGCATGCGCGCCGCACGATCAACGCCCCGGTCGATACCTGGATGGCCTTCGCCGGCAACAAGCGGGGCTATAAGCAGCATCCCCACTTTCAGATCGGATTGTTCGACGATCATGTATTTATATGGCTTGCGCTGATCTACGAGCTGCCCAGCAAACAAACTATCGCCAAGGCGTATATCCGGGAGCTGGACAAGATCACCGCGCTGTCTGCCGATATGAAGCTGTCATTCGATCATATGAAGAAAGAGCACGTCTCGCTCGGTGAGCTTAGTGAAACAGACTTGATTCGGGCATTAGAGCGGTTCCGCGACGTGAAAAAGGTAGAGTTTCTGATAGGCCGGACGGTTGCCGCAAGCGAGGCGGGGCAGCTTGAGAGCCAGGCGTTTCTGGAGCTGGTCAAACGCACGTTTACCGAGCTCCTTCCTTTGTATCAACTTGCCAAACTGTAGCATTTCCAAAAACGCCATAATCGGATACCGTTCGCGTTATGGCGTTATTTTTCCGTGAAATAAAATAATTTCCGACCTACTTTACAATGACAATAAAATACCTTATAATCAATTTCGATACAGATTGTATCAAAAGATATATAGGGAGTGATTATTTTGTCGAAGCAACTTTATACAAAACCAGAAGTTTTACAGCACGAGCAAATCGCGTTTGAAACCGGTCTCTCCAGCTGCGTAAAGATTGGCATCGTCGATGGCTCCAACCCTCCTGACCGTGTGTGCTTGCGCCCGGACGGCACTTGGGTAGATATTCCGGATTGATCTATAGTTCATGCAAGAAAGGGACGATTTTTCGTCCCTTTTTTATTTTTAAGCAAAATTTTATGCAGACCTAAGCTTGTCTTAAGCTTCGTTTAATCCTTCCTGCCTATGCTACAGTTGGTTGCATCTAACCAGATCTTACTATATAGGAAAGGAAGGGATATTATGAAGTCTACGCATGCCAGCAAAGTGATCATCTCCACCCTTGCTCTGACACTGCTTCTGGGCGGAGGCGCATTGTACGGCGGAATCGGCTCGGCGAGTGCCGAAGATAAGGCAGTCGCCGCTCCTTCAGCCGGCACTGACGAAGCCTCGGAAGATACCGCCGGCCAAAGCTCGCCGAGAAGCTGGTTTGGCCGAGGCGAAGACAAGGAGCAGGACAAAACCTCCAAAGAAAAGGCAGAGGCCAAAAAAGAGGGTGCCGGCAAGCATCATGGGCCCCAAGCCATTATTGAAGAAGCCGCCGGGGTGCTAGGCATCCCCAAGGATGAGCTGAAGATATCTCTTCAAAACAAAACCTTGGTTGAAGTCGCTCAGGAGCGAGGCGTCAGCGAAGCCGATCTCATCGCCAAGCTCAAGGCGGTGCGCATCGCCCAGCTGGATCAAGCTGTCGCTTCCGGCAAACTCACTGCCGACCAGGCCGCCCTGATGAAGGAGAAGCTGGAAAAGCACTTGACGTTTCTGGTCAACCACAATCTGACCAAGCTCGGCAAACACGGTCCCGGACATAAGAGCAGGATGCTGCCGGCTCCGGACAAGCTCGCTTCCATTCTGGGCATGACGGAGGACGAACTGAAGGCTCAGCTGAAAGAAGGAAAGTCACTCACGGAGATTGCCGCCGGCAAAGGGATAACCAAGGAACAGCTGATCGGAAAAATTAAAGATGAGCTGACTCCCTGGATTGAAAAGGCGGTAGACCGGAAGCATTCGGAAAACGCGAAGCCGAAGAAATAGCCGAATCTACCGGCAAAAAAGCTGCCGCGCCCGTTGACAATAGTCTCGGGTACGGCAGCTTTTTTAACGTCAGGCGGTCTATCGACTTAGGCTCAGGAAGCCAGCTTGCCGGATTGCAGCGCGTCGCTGCGGTCCAGCACCATGAAGCGGTAGAGCAGATACAGTGCAGCTACCGACAGCGCGGCGCCGATCAGGAACGGCATATTGTGGCTGTAATCGTAGATGCCGGCGCCAAGCAGCGGACCGGCGATTCGCCCCAGGCTGTCCATTGAGGAGCTGAGCCCGGAAGCGACTCCCTGCCCCACCTTCGTCTTCTGCGTGATCAACGAAGTTACGCAAGGTCTGATCAGCGCATTGCCGGCTGCAAAGACGCTTAGATAAATCGAAGCGGTCAACAAGCTGCTGGAGAAGAGGATAAGTACAAAGCCCAGCGCCGACAGCAGCAGACCAAGTCCGATAACTCTCGCCTCTTGGCCCGCCTTGATCAGCCTGCGGACAACCCCTCCCTGGATCAATGCTCCGACAATCCCGCTTACCGCAAACATCAAGCCGAGCTGGGTCGGCGTCGCTCCGATCGCGTCCCTTTCAAACAACAGCAGCGTAGCCTCCAAGCCGGCCAGCGAGAACGAGACGAAGAACGACAGCACATACAAATATTTCAACGAGCCGACGAAAGCCGCCCATCTGGACTGCTTGGCCTCACGCGACTTCTGGCGATTTTCCGCCGTGACGGATTCCTTCAGCATGAAGAGCGCGAATACGAACATTGCAAGCGCCAATGCCGCCGCCGTAAAAAATGGCACCTCGTAGCCGTAACCGCTAAGCAGGCCCCCCAGAGCCGGACCGAATATAAATCCGAGTCCGATCGACATCCCGACCATGCCCATCCCCTTGGTCCGGTTTTCCTCCGATGTAATATCCGCCACATAAGCTACCGCACAGGCGGTCACCGCGCCGGAGAACAAGCCGCCCAAAATACGGGATACATACATAAGCAGCAAATTGTCGCCCGCCATCCCGAATACAAAAAAGCTCAGGCTGAAGCCCAGCGTCCCGATCATAATGATCGGCCGTCTTCCGATACGATCCGACAACGCGCCCCAGAACGGAGACATAAGAAAAGAAACGAGCGAGTAGACCGAGAGCAGCATGCCAAGATGAAAGCTGTCGGCGCCTGAACCGGTTACAACCTCGGGAAGAACGGGAATAATGATGCCGAAGCCGATAAATACGGTCATGATCAGCACCATAATAACTAGAATTCGTTTATCCATCGCAATCACACTGCCTTTGCATTTTTAAAATAAGCATTTTAAATGTACCACATCTTTTTTGCGGATGGAAATGAACGGGGACAAGGTTAACAAAATCGACATACTCCTCTGTTCGACAGGCCCCCGGCCAAAAATCGCTTGCATCCGTGTCGCATTTTGCTATACTCGATATGTTTGCTTGTAGTTGCACCAAATCTGTACCCATCTATTATGCATATGAAAGGTAGGGATAACCGTGGATCAGACGAAAACTCCCCTGTTCACCGCATTGCAAGAGCATGCTGCGCGCAATCCGGTGCAGTTTCACATTCCAGGACATAAGAAGGGTGTGGGCATGGACCCCGAATTCCGGGAGTTTATCGGCGATAACGCGCTGTCCATCGACCTGATCAATATAGCGCCGCTCGATGATCTTCATCAACCGACCGGTGTCATCGAGCAGTCGCAGCAGCTTGCCGCCGATGCCTTCGGCGCCGATCATACCTTCTTCTCCGTTCAAGGAACAAGCGGCGCTATCATGACCATGATTTTGACCGTATGCTCCGAGGGGGACAAAATCATCGTTCCCCGCAATGTACACAAATCGATTATGGCGGCTATCATTTTCGCCGGCGCCAAGCCGGTATTTCTCAAGCCGGTGCGGGACGAAAATCTGGGCATCGATCACGGAGTGACGACATCTTCCGTAAAGCGCGCCCTGGAGCGCCATCCCGACGCCAAAGCGGTGCTGGTCATCAATCCGACCTACTACGGCGTCTGCGCCGACTTGAAGGAAATCGTCGATATTGTGCACAGCTATAATATTCCAGTCCTTGTCGATGAGGCGCATGGCGTTCTGATTCATTTCCATGACAGACTGCCGATCTCGGCCATGCAGGCCGGCGCCGACATGGCGGCGACAAGCGTCCATAAGCTCGGCGGCTCCATGACGCAGAGCTCGGTGCTGAATATCCGCGAAGGACGGGTTAATGTGCGCCGGGCCAAGACGGTCATCAGTATGCTGACTACGACGTCCACGTCCTACATCCTGCTCGGTTCGCTCGACTGCGCTCGCCGGCATCTGGCGCTGAACGGCCGGGCAATGGCCGAGCAGGCGATCGAGCTGGCCGACTACGCCCGGCGGGAGATCAATGCCATCCCGGGTCTGGAATGCTTCGGCCGCGAAATCCTGGGCGGCGAAGCTACCTTCGACTGCGATCCGACGAAGGTTAACATTCATGTCCGCCATCTGGGCATCACCGGCTACGACGCGGAGAACTGGCTGCGGGAGCACTACAACATCGAAGTCGAGCTCAGCGACATGTACAATATTCTCTGCCTCGTCACGCCTGGGGACACCCGTGATAATATCGACATTCTGCTGACCGCGCTCCGGCGGCTGTCCGAAGAAAATTATACGATCCGGCAGGCCAATGAGCTGATTATCAAAATCCCTAAAATTCCGCAGCTGACCTTATCGCCGCGCGACGCCTTCTATGGCGACACCGAGCTGATCCCGTTCAAGGAATCGGCCGATCGGATCATCGCCGAATTTATTTATGTGTACCCGCCGGGCATTCCGATCCTGCTTCCGGGCGAGGTCATCTCGCAGGATCTGATCGACTATATCACCGAGCATATCGAAGTAGGCTTGCCGGTGAAGGGTCCTGAAGACCGCAGCATCGAATATGTGAAGGTGATTGTCGAGACGCCGGCCATTTTCTAATGGACGAGTCCCGCGGCCTCGCCTCACAGGCGGAGCCTTTCTAACGCCGGTCCGGCTGCCTTGCAGAGCTTTACCCGCCGTTATAGCGGGCGCAGCGCCAGACGACGCACCGCAAAAAAGCCGTTTGCCTCCTTCTACGGGAGATCAAACGGCTTTTTCCGTCTGTTCTGTTCACATCGCCAATCGCTCCGCTTAAGGCTGTTCCGCCCGAATTCGCTGCTCCAGCCAGTCGATGACGTCGGCGACTGCATGCTCCGTATGGGGCTTGCACACATGATCCGCAGCCTCCAGCAGCAGCGGATGGGCATTGCCCACCGCAACCCCAATGCCGGCGCGCCTGATCATCTCCAGATCGTTCAGATGGTCGCCCATGGCGATGCACTTGCCTGGCTTCACTCCCGCCAGTCCGAGCAGCAGCTCCAGCGCATCTCCCTTGGTCGCCCCTTGCGGCAGCATCTCGAAATACCGGTCATCGGAGCGCACCCATTCGATCCCGGCATGCCGGGTGAGCTCAACCATGCTCTCGCTGGCCGTATCAAGCTCCGCCGGTTCCCAGGCAAATAAAATTTTAAGCCAGTTGGCCGGAATGTCCGTAACCTCCCTTGCCGCCTGGAGCGGGAATTGCTCGATGCTTCTATGTCTGGCCGTCATCGCATTGTCCCGGATCGTATACGGATACGGCTCGCCCTGGACATAGACCTCCGCGCCAATGCCCGGGAAAGCCTCCAGCACATCCCGCAGCGCCTCCGCTCCAGCCTTCGGCAGCGTCGTCTGATGCAGCGGTTCCGCCCTGCCATAGTCATAGATCATCGCGCCGTTATACAGGATGGCAGGCGCATTAACGGGCAGCTGACGCACAAAATGCCCGGCGGGCCCGACAATACGGCCGGTCGCCACCGTGAAGCGCCCCCCCAGCCGCACGAACCTTTCGATCGCTTCCTGATTCTCTCTGCTGATTTCCTTGCCCTTGTCCAGCAGCGTACCATCCATATCCGTTACGAGCAAATAACCTGCAAAAATAAGCTCCATGCTTCTCTCCACCCGCTTTCTTCTTCGTTCCCGCTCCCAAGCTGCAGCGGCTGCCAAGTGTTGTATTTGCTATTTCTTAATGCTATGATGTTCATGAAATCGTTTTAGTTCATAAGTAGGCAGGTGTATGGGTCATGGCGCAAAGCGCATATATTAAATTTGTAGAGGGCTCCGCCGTTTCTTCCTTAAGCTTGGATGAGCTTCGTCAGCAGCTCGAGCATTACCGTGAACAGCTCGCGAAAACCGGCACCCAGCTCGGTTGGGAGTATGACGATGCCGGATTTCCTTATACGATCGAGACCAAGCCCGAGGCGGAGGGCAAGTGGTTCTACCTGAAAGGCATCAACCCGCTGTACAAATACATAGTTATGGGCGTTGGCACGGAAACCGTCAATGACACCACGCGGCAGTATGTTCAGATGGTGCTGCCTGACGACAGCACGCACGGAGATAAGTCCAAAGGCAATGAATTCAGCAAATATTTGGGCAAGCTGTGGAAAGCTGAGCTTCATCTGTTCAACGGACGCGTCATGTACTTCAATCCCCGTAAATAAGCCTTCGGCAGCCGAAGTCCGGGACAGCCGGAAAAACCCTTCTTGTCCTAGGCAAGAAGGGTTTTTCCGCTGCGAGCTTATTGTTCCTGCTCTTCGATGATCTCGTTATAGATAGCGACAACGCGATCCCATTCTTCCTCATCCTCGATGCTGGCCAGAAAAGCTTCGCCATTCTCTTCTTCAATTCGGAATATAACACCGTCAGCTTCCATATCGTTACGATCGAGAAGCACGGCATAGGCGCGTTCGCTGGCTTCAAACGTGTACACCATCACCATCTCATGTTCCACACCGTCTTGATCCGTCACGATAAAAATTTCTTCTTCGTGATCATGATCGCAGGAAGCGTCATGAATGTGATCGCTCATGGTACAACCTCATTTCATCTATTTATTGATAACTCCCCCGTATCGTACCACGCATCCCAATTGCAAGTCAATGAATCCGCGGGCAACACGGCAGCCATCAATCCGACAAAATGGATTTCTGGGAAACGGCGACATATTCGCTGTCCGAGGACGGTTTGATGGAGAAAACAACCTTATACGGCCCGGATTCGCTGAACGTCACGTTAAACGGCCACGTATACCAGAAGCTGCTCTTAGGTCCGTCTACGATCTCTTCACGCGCCTTCACTTGTTCGCCGCTAGGCGATACGATAGCGATCCGGAACGAATAGATGGGCGTTTTCAAACCATCCACCTGCGCGAAGACGGCAAAATCCAGCCGGTCCCCCTTCTTCACCCCGCCGAACGGCTTCTGGATGGAATAATCGTCTCCTACCGTTTTGGCGACAACCATATGTACATTGGGCTTGTACACGGATACGGTTTTGCTTTCGTTATCCCATTTTACAATCGACTGCAGCTTCTCCGATAAGATCCGTGCCGGAAGCACCGCGCTCCCCTTTACGAGAAAGCCGGGCACTTCGTTCGAGCCGAATTCTTTTTCCTCTTCATTAACAATCAGCCTGACCTTGGCGTAACCTTCGAAATCGCCCCACATGGAACTGGCGAGCGCGCCAGTGGCGCCAAATAAAGAAAGCGAGAGCATCATCGTTAGCAATCGCGGTACTTTCATTAGCAAGCAACCTCCATCATCTTTTTGCATTTGTTAGGTTATACTCTGCACCGGTGCAAGAGTTGCGCAGATTTTCGTTTTTTTAATTGTATTCCCGAAAATCATACCCATATGTTGTGATTGAAAGGGTTTCCATTTAAAGCTTATACAAAATATGGAGATTCCATAAATGTCGAATCCTCAAATAAAACGCATGCTTCTTTCCCGGGAAAGTGAACTAATTGAAGATCAAATTTAACCAAAATGTGACATAACCCGCTTGAATCCACACCGATAGGCGTGATAGATTAGGTTAAGAAAACTGAGTGGGGGTAAGCTTGTGAGCCTGCAACTTCAAATGATCGGCACAGGAAGCGCATTTGCTAAATCCTTCTATAATAATAACGCTCTCCTCCACCTGAACGGCTACAAGCTGTTGATCGATTGCGGATTTACCGCGTCCCGCGCACTGCTCGATATCGGCGTTCCTCTCGAAGCCGTGGACGGCATTCTGATCACGCATATTCATGCGGATCATATAGGCGGCCTTGAAGAATTTGCCTTTCAGAATAAATACACGCACAAGAGGCGTATCCGCCTGTATGTGCCGCTCCCTCTAGTGAACGATCTCTGGGAGCATTCCCTCCGGGGCGGCTTGGAGAATCGGGCCGAAGGCATCACCGCCTTAAGCGACTATTTTGACGTAGTTCCTCTCGAGCCGGGACAGCCTGTGCATATTAGGCAGGATCTGACTGTCACACTGATTCCCAATATACATATACAGGGAAAACCCAGCTTTTCGCTGCTGCTGAACGGCTACATTTTCTATAGTGCGGATTGTATCTTCAACCGGGAGTTGCTGGTGGAACTGCACGCGAAGGGATGCTCCTTCTTTCTCCACGATTGCCAGCTGCAGCCGCCGGGAATCGTTCATGCCACGCTGGAGGAGCTGCTTACTTTGCCGGAGGAGCTGCAGCGGAAAGTACTGCTGATGCATTACTCCGACCGGATGCCCGAATTCGCCGGCCGCACGGGTCTGATGTCGTTCGTCGAACAGTTCAAGACCTATAGCTTCTCCCCTCCTTCTCCCGTGGAATAAGAAGCCTGTAGAAAGCGCATCCTAAGCTGCATAAGGAGGCGATTCAACTATGGCTGAACAACAACAAGAGCAGGTCGTAGCCGTACGCAAAAACGGGGATGGCGATATCGTGGAACTGAAGCTGACTTCAGGGCTGGTCGTCGACTATGTGGAAGCTCAGCATATGGCCAAAAACGGACAAATTTCAGGCGTCAACGTATTCCGCGGCCGTGATGGAGACGAGCATCTGCGCTCCAACGCAGACGGCGACCCTACCAACAATTTGGATAATTTACCCGGATTCTGATACAACCCGAATCCTGCTTGCCTGACCCGGCTATCCAGCCGGGTTTTTGCTGTATGCAGACGCTCCAGCAAGAGATGGAAGCTAAGCTTCCGCCGAGAAGAAAATCCGGATAAATTGGGAGAGTCTAGGAGGATTTTACCGGCGGGCACAGAATTTCTTTACATACGTACAAATAATTATTGCAATGGGAGTTGTAGCCCGAGTCATGAAAGGTCACTCTATCTTCTTGATTTACTGTGCTCTGGTCGGCGTGTGGTCCCTGGTGAACGACTCTGCATTAAACACTCCGCTGCTCGCTGCGGCGGCCTTGCTTTACATGATAAGCCTCCTCGTCCCCCGCTCTATACCTGGATATTATGTCGCCCCTGTCATTCTGCTGATGCCGTTTCACGCGGTCAGCGCTTCCGATTGGTGTCTGCCTCTGTATTTGCTTCACATGGGCCAATTGTACCGCGTGATGCCCAAGCTCCGGACTGCGGCGATATGGAGCGCTCTGTTGTCTGCTGCCTACCTGATCCTCTCGTTGACTTATCATCCCCCGAACATATCCATGCTCGTCCAGCAAATGTTCGCGTCTGCAAGCTGCTTCATCATTGCCTTTATGTTCGGCAAGCTGCTCGAGGATGTGGAACGTCAGAAACAGCTGCTCGCCCATGAAAAAAAGCATCTCAGCACGCATGATCCCTTGACCGGGCTGTACAACTTCCAGGAGTTCCATCTTCGGATGGAGAAAATTGTCGCCGAGCGCAAACCGATCGTGCTTGTACTCGCCGACTGCAAGGATCTGAAATCTCTAAATACAACCAATGGCTTCCAGGGGGTAAACGACATTCTGAAGCAGGCGGCCCAGCTGCTGCGTATTATGTTTCCCGAAAGCTCTCTGATCAGCCGCTACGGCGGAGACGAGTTCGCCATTGTCATGGAATCGCAGAATACCAAGCAAACGCTTGGCACCATCACCCAGCTCCTGGCGGCGGAATTCCCCAAGCTGACAGGGATTGAAATTAATTTCGGCACGGCCTGCTTTCCCGAAGACGGACAAACCAAGGACGATCTGATGTCAACGGCAGAGCATCGGCTATATATTATGAAGCGGGACAGTTGGATGAAGCGGGAAGAGCATATGCTGCGAAGCGAGAAGCTGAGAGTGGTCGGGGAGCTTGCATCGGGGATGGCTCATGAAATTCGCAATCCGCTTACAACCGTCAAAGGCTTTCTGCAGCTTTCGCGGGCGGGCAATTACAACATTAAGCCGTGGTATGAATTCATTATGGATGAGATCAACCGAATGAGTATGCTGACAGCTGAATTTCTGCAATTTTCCAAGCCGCATGTGACCCAATACCGGATACAATCCATCCACAGTTGCATCAATCGCGTTATCTCCTTGCTGGAGCCGGAGGCAACCAGACTTGGACATAAAATTCAGTTTATTCACGATAATCAGGATATCCGGATGCTGATGGATCAGGACAAGATGCTGCAGCTTCTGCTCAATCTATCCAAAAATGCGCTTGAGGCCATGACAGAGCAAGGATTTATCGACATTCATCTCAATGGGCAGAACGGCAAGGCTGTCATCGAAATTTGCGATACGGGGAAAGGTATTCCTGAGGCGGAGCTGGACAAAATATTCATTCCGTTCTATACGACCAAAGATTCCGGAACCGGCCTCGGGCTGTCGATCTGCCATAAAATCGTCCAGGATCATGAAGGGACGATCGAGGTAGAAAGCTTCATCGGCTCCGGAACCAAGTTTACCATCACTATGCCCGCGGTAAGCATCGACCGCGGACATGAGACGGGAATCAAGGAAGAGAGAACGACCATTTCCGTATAAGGTTCGTCCATGCGCCTCGTCGGGACGCTGACGGCTCGGTTGCATAGCTGATCCAACCGACAGCGGCGCCAAGCAGAGCTCCGCACAACACTTCTATCGGCATATGACCCAATCGTTCCTCCAGCAGCTTGTCGCTTCGCTCGTGCTGATGCTGCGGATGATCTTTCGTCAAATTCGCTACCGTCTCCTCCAAGCCATTCACCTCGGTGGCAATGAGCCCGGCATGATGGCGTATGCCCATCGCATCGTACATCACGATCAGTCCCAGCAGCGAAGCCACTGCGAAGGAATCCGACCGGAAGCCGTGCTTCAAGCCCAAGTACGACGCCAAAGAGACGACGCCTGCAGCATGGGAGCTGGGCATGCCGCCCGTCGCCGTCAGATCGGGCCAGGCCCAGGCTTGCGGCTCCCCCATACGCGGCGTCAATTTCAGCAATTGTGCTGCACCAATTCCTATTAAGGACGTCCATAACGCCCGGTTCATGCACATCACCTCTTCCGTTAGCATGAGCCGGACGTATGGGATCTATTCGAGGGTCAGCTCCTTACCCCGCTGCCAATAATTATGGATCGCAGATCCGGGGAACGGGCACAATTGAAGCGCTTGCGCATACTGCTCTTCGTTTTTGATGCGCAGGTCGAAGCCCTCGGGAATTTCCGCCAGACTCCTTATTCTCTCCGCAGACATGATCTGGTAGCTGATCCTCCCAAGCAAAGCCTCCCACTTGAGAACCGCAGTGTTACCTTCCATCAATGGATCCAGCTTCTCCAAGCAAGATTGACTGTATATGCCGTGCAAAGGAAACGGCGTCTCCTTCACTTCCGGCAGCACCGCCTCATCCTGAAACAGCTGGGCATGCTCCAAGAGCAGCCGCGCGAGCTCAGCGGACACGAATGGCATCGCGCTCCCCGTCACCCACAAGTAGGCATACTTCGATAAAGCCAACGCGGCGTGCAACCCTCCGAGAGGACCGCGATTCGGGTAAAAATCAGTAATAATCCTGACGGAGCGCGGGACATGCTCCAAGTAAAGCCTTGGCTCCCCTGTCACGATAATCATTTCTCCGCAAAGCTTGCTCATTTCCCCAATCTGACGTTCCAGCACCGTCTCCGAGGCGAGCGGCAGCAGATCCGCAGAACTTCCGCGTATCGTTCGTTTCGTGCCTCCCGCCAAAATAACTCCGGTCAGCATCATGACTCACTTCCTCCGTCAAAGGTGAATTCTAGCCCAACTATACACCTCCGAAAGCGTTTTGCATGTTAGTTAGATCACAGTTTGAGCAATCTTCCCTGTTGCCTGTGACGCACATCACATCCCGCGGGTCGTATATGCGTTAATGTAGAAGCAGCAAGCGTTAGTATGGTATAGGAACGGAGGAATCCATCATGAAATATGCGGAGCAGCCTGAGCTGCACGTCGCGAATACGGAATGCTTCTCCGAAAGCAACTTGCTTAAGATTCAGGAGATTATGTACGATATGAAAGCGGAGGCCGGCAGCCACCTGTTTTGGGAGGGCGACCCGGCAGACCGGCTGTATTTTCTGAAGCAGGGCCGCATCCGGCTGACGAAAAGCAATGACGAGGGCAAAAGCTATATTTTATACGTGTATAATAAAGGGGATTTGTTCGGGCAGGTCGATCCTTTCGTTCATTCCGTGAACAGCTTTAATGCAGAGGTAACTGAGGACAGCATCGTGGGGGTTATTCAGCAGAAGGATCTGGAGGTACTTTTATGGCAGCACGGCGATCTGGCCGTCGAGTTCATGAAGTGGATGGGCTTGATGCACCGGATGACGCAAACGAAGTTCCGCGATCTCATGATGTTCGGCAAGCCGGGAGCGTTATGCTCCACCTTGATCCGTCTGTGCAACACGTATGGCAAGGAGCAGGGAGACGAAATTCTGATCACCAAGAAATTCACGAACAGCGAGCTGGCCGACATGATCGGCGCAACCCGCGAAAGCGTGAACCGCATGCTCGGCGATTTGAAAACCTCCGGGATTTTGGCGATGAACGGCAGTCTGATCATCATCAAGAAGCTGGATGAGCTCAAAACGATCTGCCAATGCGAAAATTGCCCCAAAGATATGTGCCGAATCTAAAACCGCGTAAGCATGGAAATGGGGAAGCTGGCTTCCGTACCGTCACCGAGCTTGCCCCAGGCCATAATGCCGTTGATATAGGCCACTTCAAAGGGAATCTGGACGCCATCCACCTTGTATAAGCCAGGGCCGTAATCCGCCGGATTGAGCAGATACGCCCCAGCGGTAACCAGCTTGCGCTCCGCCACTGCGCGCTGACTGGGAAATTCAGCCCGTTCCAGCTCTGCTCTTGCCAGACGCATCTCCTCCTGCAGCTCCGCTTCGGTCATTTGACTGTACAGCTTCTTCATTCTTCATTCTCCTTGTCTTGGCCCGGATTGGACTGGCTTAGCCTTCCCTTCCAGCAGCCCTTCGGCATTTTTTGTCGAAATGATGTCGCCTTCCGAATTTGCTTGTCAGGTTATGTAACATTATTTTAGTCGATATAAACAGTAACAAATGGTATAATGAGGGTATCCGATCATTATAAGGAGGAATATCCCGAATGACAACGGAACTGCTCTTTCAGAATCAGAAAATTCCCGTAAGCTTTATTTCAAGCGATCAGAAAGCGATTCCCCAGTTGATCAACTTACTGGAGCGCACCTCTTCCCAAACGGCCTCCGCTGAACAATCCGACCTTGCCTTGATCGACCGTATTGAGGTAATCGGCAACAATGCCGTCCTGCATAGTAAAAATCCGAATGTCAGCATCGAATTGCCGCTCTACTAGAGCGGCTTTAGCATGTCCGGCCAAGCAGCCGATTTCGATTGCCTTACGGAAGCAATTACGCTATAGTAGACATGAGCAACGCGAGCTTCACTCTTTCCTAACATTTAGATGCAGAGGTTGTCTACATGAGCTTGGATAACAAAAGAAGTTTTTTTCGCATTAACTTGCCGCAGCCATTAGGCGCCGACTTGAAAATTATAGGAACCGATCACATAGATCAACATCCGAAGCTGCACAAGGCCGCTATTATCGACATAAGCGCAGGAGGCGCCCGCTTCTATACGCATGCGCCTCTTCCGGATGATCATAATTTGCTGGCTGAGCTTAAATTTCTATGTATGGGCAAGGAGCTTCGTCCTTACGGCGTCATCGTTCGCTCCTCGCTGCCGGAGCCCGGTCACTGCGAGTACAGCCTTCAATTTTCGCTCGACGACACCGACACGGCCGATCTGGCCGGAACTTTGAACCAACTGGCCATCAGACTTCGCAAGGTAACGCCGATGACCAGCTGCAGCTTTCTAACGCCGGAGGAAGCGGCGAGGTTTTTCCCTCTAACCGCGTGCTTGGCCTGAGAGGCCGACGCTCAAATATCGTTTGCCCGAATCCGCTTGCCCGATCCAGCTGCGAAACAGCTGCTGATCGGGTTTTATTTTATCATACAGATCCTTCAGCCCCAGCACGGCGGCCTCCATCCCATATTTGCCGAACGCCTCGAACAAAAAGCTTGTCCTCTCCGCGTCCGTCTTGTTTTCATACAACTCCTCCGCAATCCAGCTCTTCTCCGCATCAAGCACGATGACATCGGTCCACACAGCCAACCGGCCGGCCGGCTTAAGCAGCGAAAGCAGCAGTTTGTTGTAGTCTGTAACAAGCGAATTCCGCAAATACGCCAGAGCCTCCAAAATTTGCCGGACATCCGTCTCTGCGTACCGTCCCATATAGCTATGAAACTGCAGCAGCGCATCCGGATAAAATAACTGGGTATGCACGCCCGAGGAGACGACATAAGAAAACGATTTTTTCAAATGAGGCACAGCTTCGTGACCATGTACCTGGAATCCCGCATCCCGAATAAAAGCGGCAATCTCTGCTGCGGACGCTTCGCTCAGCAGCAGCTCCTCAAACTTCTCATAGAACGAAATTTGATCCAGGCATGTGTAGTCTACCCGCGAGAGCGAACGTACGCGATTCCGAACAGCTCCCCCTCCCGCCTCCAGCCATTCCTCCAGCATGTTGTCTTCCGTATCCAGCACCGTCACCTGCTGAAAATATTTGGCCATCCCCGGCAGGTCGACATCGCCGTGATTGCCTGCCCCCAGTACCACAGCTTTCTCCGGCAGAGGAAGCAGCGCGATCGAGTCCTCCACTAATCTGCGCACATGATACCGGTGAGTTCCGTATTCCTGCTCTCCCCAATCCAGTTTCTCTTCTGCTTGCTGGTCTTCTTCATTCGCATCCGGAGATTGCTGCTGCATGGTCCACCGCCAATCCTTCATCCGGGTCATCTCCTATCTGATCTGCATCGCCTATCTTCATGGATTGATTATATCATAGATGAGAGGGAGGAACCTATGCGTGCATCAAGGGCATCTGATGGACATGTCATGCCAATGCTGATTTATTCCACGTGTAGATGTACGACGGCTCATTAGCCGCTTTACTTCAGCAACAGCTGTATCCAGCCGATCAACGATATCCATAATACAATACTCACAAATGCTCCCACGACAAAACCGAATCCGAAACTGTTCTCCATCCCCTGCACCGCCAACCGAAATGATGTCTTATATTTTTATATCGGTTGAGTTTGATTTTTCATGAATTCGGATAGCAAGGAAAAGCATGAAAAAAAACTGGCGTGTGGCCAGGGCTTTGTGTCCAATTGGAATGGATTTAGAAGTCCGGTGAACAAAGCGCGGCCTGCGGCCGATTGGCGCTTCCACTCGCTGTTTCAACTCCCAATCGGCTCTCCGGCCTCTTGTTCACCGGACGTCTAGCGGTAAGGACATGATATCACAGGCACCCTCCCTATATTCGCGTTGCAGCTGCTTGAGTGTATAGGCTATCAATAGCTTTTTTATTGTCTTTTCTAGGAAGTTATCCTTGACATTTTTTTAGGTTCTTGCTAATATTATAAATACCTTCTTAACTTATTATGAGAATTCGATAAGAAGTGGAATATCAATATGACTTGTTAGCTCAGCTGGGAGAGCACCATCTTGACAGGGTGGGGGTCAGTGGTTCGAGCCCACTACAGGTCATAACCGAGAAGCCTTGATACATAAGGCTTCTTTTCTTTTTCCCCAAGCCTCTCAACATAGTCCTTCCGTCATTGGGCGCGAATGGTTATCCTAACTTCTCCGAATTAAACATTTTCCGAAAGCGTCCGCTGTTAAGCAAAGTAAGAATAAATCCATTGAAAGATAAGACTTT
The DNA here is from genome assembly GCF_900101595.1 of Paenibacillus sp. cl123. Classification (GTDB taxonomy): domain Bacteria; phylum Bacillota; class Bacilli; order Paenibacillales; family NBRC-103111; genus Paenibacillus_G. The sequence continues at coordinate 476,098 of NZ_FMYY01000003.1, read as the reverse complement.
TTTCACGCGGCCTATTGAATATAATGCTCCCCGATCTTGTTGCCGATTAACCATATTTCGATTATCGGCAAAATGAATACCATAACAGCTATAAAGTGTTTCTATCTCTCAACGAAATGAAACTCATTTTCCACCTTCCAATTCTGTCTTCCGGCGCTCCAGATCAGCCAACCGCTGCTCCGCGGCAGCAATCTGATCCTTATAAATGTTGATGGCTTGTTCGACTGATTTCTTGTCTGCGTATAGGTCGTTAAGACTCCTCTTGATAAATTCCATAATCTCCATCTGGCTCTCGATAGATCTTTTTTCATCCCCAATCAGCCGTTCTAGTTCTTCAAGCGACCGCACAGGCGCATCTGTTTTCTGGTTAGGCAGAATCACCCTAATTGTCTCCATCGCTTCAATCGTATTCTTCATGTCGATTCCGGTTTTTGGATCGAAACTCACTTCCAAATCCAATGCTTCTCCCGCTGCTCTCACTGAGATGTAACTTGTGCCGTCGATGATAGCGGCGTCAGTCGCCAATCTCTGACCATTTACTGTGATCGGGAAGGTGCCTTGAACCTCTTTGCCTATGATACTGACGATTTCATTTGCATATACCGTGCCGAAACTCGCAATTCCTGCTCCTACGACAATCCCAACCATGAAGTTTCTCATATTGACATCCTTTATTGGTATTTCCAACCATTATATATCAGGTTGTAAAGATGAGAATACCTTTGTGAGAGTTATTGATCCATCTGATCCATGCAACGCTCGAACATCTCGGGAAGCTGTAGCACAGACCACCTTACAAAAAATGGTATGGTAGTACCTATTTCTTTCCCCTCAACTCGCTTATGATGGATACGTACCGTATCCAAAATTGGGAGTGATTGGATGAGAAGAATACTTATTTCCGCAGGATTGCTTATGTTGATGTGTTTGATGACTGTTGTCCCTGTCTTCAGTGCCGAGCAATCAAGTCTTCTTCGAATCGACAGAGCCGTTTTTTTGTACGGCCCCCTATTCAGTACATACACGAGCGACTTCTTTATGTATGAAAATGAATACGGCTCCATATATGAGGTTACTATCGATGGAACTACCTTTGACGCCGTTCCGATTGCCAGCACTAGCAGAGACCCGAATCCGGCTCCCTTCCGCACGCAAACTCTGTACTTAAAAACGGTGGATCAAGTATACGAAGGGTATCCGGACTATGTAAACTTCTCCAGCCTCTCATTAACCAGCGGAGGGCAATTTATAGTAGACGGCGTCGTGAAGGACTCCTTTATTACCTATGAAGATTACTGGCAAGCCTATACGACCGTGCAGATCATTCCTTCTCCCTAACACCTGCATGGAGTATAAGCATAAGCACAACCTGTTCCTGAAACATTCGGTGTCGAACACCAGACGACCTCTGATACTCCTTAAGCCCCTTCCTGCCCGAAGGGGCTTTCTCATTGCCCCATACATCAACGACTTCCTTCTTGGCGTCTCTTCACAACTCCAGCATTGTCCTTCTCCGGCGCATCCTCATACTCGGATACCCACAGCAGCCCCATGCATACGACAAACATGCCTCCGATCAAAGCAAGCCCCGGGAAAAGGAGCTGATTCATCTGCGTGTATAAAACGCCGGCAATGGCGACCATCAATACTCCGAACAAGCCTACGCCTGCCCAAGCGGCCGTTTTACGTTTCATGGGCTTTCCCTCCGTTTCCGCGTTCCTTCTCCCCATATATATTCGCAATAAACAAGCTTAGACTTCAACACAGGCAATCTAATAGATCCTTAATAATTGCAGGCGTAAAGTCCTAACAATTTCGTCGTAAGATCAGAGAAACTAGTAGAAAGCGAAGTGATGAGCGTTGAAAATGCTCAATGACGACTTGCTGGTTCAAACCTACATAGACGCCGTCAAATATGGATTGGACAAGGAGTTTATCCGAGTCCTGCAAGAGGAAATTATTTTGAGGGGATTGATCAGCCCGGAAAAGCAGGCCATGCTGATGCAAGACAGCAACGAGTAAGCTGACGCGTAAAAGTAAAAGGACCTGCTCATGACAATGAACAGGTCCTGGGTCCGTTAAAAATGTTGGAAGAAGGGATTCGGGAGGCTGCTAATCTGTCTCTTGAGCTTCGGAGGCTTCCTCTTCTGCTTCTTCCCCGGCTGCCACTTCAAGCTCAGCCGATTCTTCTGAAACCGTTTCCAATTCTTCAGAAATCACATCTTCCGATTCTTCTGCGGCGGCTGCTTCCTCCACATTTTCCTCATTAGACAGTACTACTTGTTCTTCTTCTCCCATGTCGATCCCTCCCAAGGTTCACTTAGGTTCCCTAAGCGTGTCCTTATCATAGCATGGGCGCCTTGCAGAATATGTCAAAGTCTGATGGCGAATATATTACATTTGTATGACAGACTTTTTTCACACAAATGGGCCCCGCATCCAGCCAAATCGGCCGTTTGCAGTGACCCGTGTTCTAATAGTTCCGTCCATTTCCTTCCTCTTACTCTCGCAAAGCCTCGCTTAGTTTCGTGGACATCGTCGGCTTCTGCGCCGTCGTCGCCTTAAGCAGCGCCGTCTTCAGCCGTTTATTCTCTCCCGCGAGACGTTCAAGCTCCTCGATAAGCTCCCCCACAAGCGACTCGACGGCCGAATCCGACGACGCTTCTTTGATTAGCAGCCATTTTTCCTTGTAGTCCTGGGTTTGACCGGATACCATGGTGCGATGTTCCCCTTTCCTGACAAATAGTCATTCTCCGGACGACAACTGACATATTCCCCCGCCTTCATACATATTGTGATATTAATTGAATCCAGGGGCGAGGGGTCGTTGACATGTTCTACTGTATTGCTTGCAAGCAGCTTCATCCGTCGGAGCCAAGAGAATATTTACATATTTTCAAAACAGGCTTTCATATTCTTACAAGCGTCCGTTACCCTGCAGGACTATGTCAGAGCGAGGCCCGGGAGTTAGCAGGGGCGGCTGCGCCAAACTTTGACGGCAAGCCCAACGGAGTAGACAAGCATGCCAAGCCCCATGACTATGCCGAGAACAAGGTATAGCCACTGTGACCACCCTTGAGGCGGCGGCGCGCCTTCACAGGCACAAGCATAGGAAGGGGATGCCAACGCCGCCCCTACCCAGAGAGCCGAAACTCCCGGCAAACCAGCTATGCTTGTTCTGCGGCACAGGCTCACGAGCGAGGATCCCAATTTGCTGCATGGCGCTGACATTCTCTTCATTCGGTCTGTTCCTCCTTCTAGCCTGTTCGACAGACAGGCGCACGATAACCGTTAGACGAGCGCTGCCAGGAAAAGGTTCCGTCTCACAGAGGCATTCGGACATGACTCTCGGCCGCCCCTTGGTATAACGGCTCCGAATTGGTGTAATCATGGAGTAGATCACCTAATGTCTGGAGGAGAACTTAGATGAAAATTATGATTACAGCCCAGGAAGCGATGGAGCGCGGCATATGGCTAGAACTGATGCAGTTGTTCGGACTGCATGAAGAAGATACCATTAGCCCGGGTGAGCAGTTTATTTTGACAGAAGAACAAGCGATACGACTGGAGCTGATCCGCACTTAAAAGAAGGCTCTCAAGAGAGGTTTTCCCGCCTCCCTATAGGCTAGCGTTTTTTATGCGACTGCCAGTCGATCACATTGTCCCGGAGTTCCGCGGCATTTACTTGTTCATTGCGTACCATTTGCGACAAATCGTCGATCGTTTTGTCCAGCAGCTCCCCCTTATGTTTGGAGAACAGCTTGCGCTTTTCTTTCCTTAGAAGCTCAAGTATCAGCTTTTTCTGCTGCAAGTTGAATAACATCCGGGTATTCCCCCTGCCGGCTGGATGGGCGAAGGCCCCTCTCCTCAGGGGCCCGGCTTACTTTTCATAAGTCTGCCTCTCTCCAAGCCGCTTATGATTTCATTTCGAAGGTCAGACATGGCTGACCGGATGAGCGATATACCAGCGCTGAAGGCATCTGACTTGTTTTGACCCCGTACGACCGGCAGCCCCTTGGAAACTGGGGGTCCCATGTAACAAAATAATGCTTGCACTGCAAACAATTGATTTTTACGGGCTGCCCTTTGGATAGTTTGTCGGCTCCTGTCTTCATGCTAATCCTCTACCGGGTAGACTGGAACAGTTCGATCCATTCTCCGTCCGGACCATGGAAGAAAAAGTACCTGGAACCATTGGGCAAAGTCGTGATTTCCTGATCGATGAGACGCACATGGCTTAACCCCTGGATACGCTTGAATTCCTCTTCGATATCATCGACCGTAAAAGCTACATGGTGAACCTTGCCTTCCTGGGGCAAGCCGTCATGGTAGCCTTGAATTAATTCCAGCTCCGTTTCTCCCTGCCGGCCGAAGCCCAGGAATGCGAGCTTGATCACGCCATTGGTATGATCGAGCGTTTCTTTGCAGGTCAGCCCGATCACTTCCTCATAAAATCGCACCGACGTCTCCATATCCTTTACCATAATGCCGACATGCTCTAGCTTAATACGTGCCAATCCTTTCACTCCTTCTTAAGGTTCCTTGCCGCTTCCTCCTGCGTAAATCTAGCTCCCAATCATTATACCATAAGCAGAGGTCGTTGCCCGGCCGTTTCCCATTAAAAAAGAGAGCATCGCTTGGATGGCTCTCTTTATTTGGGCACCAGACCTGTCAGCTTCTCCCGTATATTTTTGATCCTGGACTGAGCGTCCATGCGGCCAAGCGATCCTACCTGAAATGATGATGAGGTGGACACCGCCAATATCCGGACCTGGCTGACGCAAATTTCCGGATTCACATTATTTACGCTTAGCCGTGTCACCCGGATCGGCTGAAGCTGCGGGATAGGCACAGAGAAGATCGGATACGCGGACAAATCTCCTTCATCGCCCCTGAACCGGCTGATCTCGCGTTGAATGGCCAACGCCTCGGTTAAAGGAGCAAATTGCTGCAAATCTCCGATAAATAAGGCCGAGGCATAACCAATACTGTATACTTTCATTGCCTGCACTTTGCTGGTTCTTACCCGATTGACGTTCATCTAGCCCTCTTCAGCAGCTATTATTCCTGCCGGGCCAATAATAAGCGATTCCGGCGGCGTATCGAATACGGAGGATAACATAGCGGTATCCATGTCCCCGATCAAAAACAAGGACGAACTCGCGACACCATCCAGATTGATCGTTCCTACACTTAGCACTTTATTTTCCACCTGCAGCAGAATCACTTCCGGACTGACTTGACGCATCCATCTCTCCTCCTTCTTGCTGGCGCTTCAACATAAATTGATCCAGACCGGCCTGAATGTCATTGATTACCGCATCCGTAATGATCTTCTCCTGCTCCGGCATGACGGAAGCCGGCGCGGGCCCGGCTATCGCCTGCATGTAATATTCGATTCTTTGTCTCGTCTGCCCCTGCAGATCCCCGGCTACACGCGCCCCCAGGTCCTCCTCAAGCTCCAATTGGTATTCGGCTTTCAGCCTGGCCATTTCATCCGGCAGCCTTTGCTCCAAAAAGGTCTGGACGTTCCGCTGTATACGTTCGAAAGCCTCGGAGCGCGACGTATTGGTCGTGATCGTTTTGCCGTCGACAGCCATATCCTCAATGTCTTGACCATTCAGCCCCGAAGGCGATATGCCCACATTCAACGTTCCCTCCAGCGTTTCCACCTTCAACTGATCGAAGTTATACTCGATTTTATCAATGCGGATACGTTCCTGACCTTTGACCTGCTCCAGCTCTTTCTCCATACGATCAAGCCTGGTTTCCAAGTAACGAATCCGATCCGTCTGCCATTTCAAATACGCGTGGAGCTGCTGGAAGTAGGTCTCGTATTCCGAATTCGGGCGCATGGCGTATTCCTCCGTTTTGCAATTAAGTGGACGGGACTGGAAGCGGAACCAGCGGCAGCGGCGAAGGCTCTTCGGCTGATTGTCCTAATTCAGGCGCAGGACCCGTAAAGCCGCCCGTATTATATAAGTTGGCCAACGATCGGATGGAGCCTGCGGTACCAATCTGAAGCACGGATGAATTGTTTACCGCACCGATTTTCATCTGATGGATCACTATGCTCTGATGCACGGTCCATGTCGCCATACTCATCCACCCGCCTTAGTTCGTAAGCGCAATATTCGAATCGAGCAGATCATTATCGTACGTATTGGTCGTACTCACATAGTTATACACACGCAGATTGTCTCCGGTATTAAATGATCCTGCTCCGGCAAAGGTTTTCGCTACAGACTGAGGAGCAAGCTGGACTGAATCCCCGATATGTACGATGGAGCCTGCGCTGACGTTGTTGATCTTGATGGCACCCACGATAGCCGGCATAAGGCAGCACCCTACTTCACATCGTTTTATTTCAATATATGTCGCAGTGGCGCAAAGTATGTTTTCCCAAGCAAAGGCGCTCATGCGTACAGATCGCGCATCATATACTGGGAACAAAGGAGTGATCGCTCATGAGCAAAACAAATCCGCCTCATTCATCCAATCCGAATCCTTATTTCGATATGAACTGGAAGCAATTCGAACAATTTTTCGGCGGGAAAATGCCTTTGGCTCCCACCCCGTCAATCCCGGGCGATCTGTCCTGGATCGATGGCTACATCAAAGATATCATGAAGCAAGCTATGCCTCAGGCGCAGGTCCAATCCCAGTCCCTCAAGCATCACTTTCACACGGAGGTGTTCGACACCCATCGCAATGTGATCGTCAAGGTGCATATTCCGGATAAAAGCCAAGCGAGAAAAATACGGGTAATGCTGAACGTCAGCACGCTGCGGCTCGAGGGGCTGCCTCAAGACAGAACCCAGACTGTCCGGCTCCCCAGCCTGGTCAGCGCTACAAGCTGCAAGGCGGTCTACCGCAACGGTATTTTGCAGCTCCATATGCGGAAACAGTCCACGGAAAATCCCTTTTACGAAATAGATGTCAGATTCTGAGCCCGCCAAAAAGCACATGCCGCCGTACTCTGCGAATACGGAACATGTGCTTTTTCTATGCCATTCCGGATAAGGACTAGTTGTTCCCCGCATTGTTGCTGTCGGCAACATCCGGATCGAGCGTATTTGTGAAGCTGATCAGCGTGAACGTAGCGCAGAAATCGCCGGTATTGCCGCCCCCGCCTCCGGAAGCCGTCTTCGAGGTGCTCTTCGGCGTCACTTGAAGCACATCGCCAAACACCAATTCTCCGTCATTGCCTGTAATTTTAATCGGAGCCAGGATAATTGAAGGCATGTGGATTCTCCCCTTCCTCTTTCAAATGATAAAGTATATGAGCGAGAAAATGGAATCATCACGGCGGACAGGATGTTAAGAAATAAATATGCGCTTGCCGGCTCACTTCCTGGCCTTGCTAACGGTGAGCAGCTGATATTCCCCCCTGCTCCGGGATAGAGCGCAATAGCGAGCCTGGCTTGACACAGCGGAAAGAGAAGGTTCACAACGGCTTCACCGGTTTGCCCGCTTGAACGTGCCGCTTCGGTGTCGTGCCATACGTACGCTTGAACATCCGAATGAAGTAGCTGGTATCCATGCCGAGCTGCTCCGCGACCCGCTCCACCGTAATGCCGGGATAGTCCTTAAAAAGCTGCAAGGATCTGCTCATGCGCAGCTGCAGCATGTATTGCTGAGGCGTCATGCCGTAGCCTGCGACGAACAGTCGGTGAAAATGCTGCACCGAATATCCGGCCGCATTGGCAATGTTGGACAGGAGCAGCCGTTCGTTCGAGTGGTCATGGATCCACTGCACGGCGGCTTGCAATGCGGGGTTGGGCTGACCCGACGGCACGACCTTCTTGGATGGCTTGGCGGCCGGGTATTGCCCCTCCATCCAGGCGAGCAGCAGATCGTACAATCGCCTGGAAGCGTCGTAGGCATGCTCGCCGCCTTGATGGATCGAATGCCAGATGCCTTCCAGCTTCAGCCAAAGCTCTGCGAAATTCGGTGCGTGGACGGCGACCGGTTCCGGCTCGGCCTGCTGCTGCGGCGTTCCGCCGGCCGCTAGCTTGCTGACGCCCAGCTGCAAAAGCAATCCTTCGGCCGCGCCGCCGCCGAAGGCGATAAAGCCGAGATCCCAGGTATCCTCCGCCTTATCCGGTCGATAGCTATGCCGCGTATGCGCAGGCATCAACAGCGCCATGCCCGCCGACAGCCCGTACTCGCGCCCGTCGGCCAAGCGGAACCGCCCCTTGCCTCGGCGGGTCAGGAACAGCTGATGCGCGGGATAGCCGCTGCGCAATCTGTCAATCTCCCTCTGCTCATGGCTGCCTACGCACAGGACGTACAGGGGAAGGCGCTGCTCCAGATTGGCGTTATCGGCGAACAAGAAAGGCATCATCGGAAGTGACTCTCCTCTTATGTTAAGATCGGACGATTTATTGACGGTTCTATTCTATGATTATAGCTTTGTTATGGACTATGATCAAAGCATAAGAGAATGATTAAATGACGAGGTGGAGTGTATATGACAACGCTACATGCGCCGATAAGCCCCAAGCTGCCCGTGCTCATGCACGGAGCTGACTATAATCCCGACCAATGGCTGCATGATCCCGCCGTATTGGAGGAAGACATACGGCTTATGAAGCTTGCCGGCTGCAACGTAATGGCGATCGGCATCTTTTCGTGGGCTTCGCTGGAGCCCTCCGAGGGCGAATTCCGGTTCGAGTGGCTGGATCAAGTGCTTGAGCGCTTCCGCAACAACGGCATTTACGCCTGGCTGGCGACGCCGAGCGGCGCTCGTCCCGCTTGGCTGTCCGACGGCTACCCGGAGGTGCTTCGGGTAGGTGCTAACCGGGTTCGCAATTTGCACGGGGGGAGGCATAACCACTGCTATACATCGCCGGTCTACCGGGAGAAGGTGGCCATCATAGGCCGCAAGCTGGCGGAGCGTTACGCGGCACATCCCGCAGTCGTCGGCTGGCATATTTCCAACGAATACGGGGGCGAGTGCCATTGTGACCTGTGCCAGGATGCGTTCCGGGACTGGCTGAAACGTCAATATGGCACGCTCGATGCGTTGAATCTGGCATGGTGGACCTCGTTCTGGGCGCATACGTTTACGGATTGGAAGCAGATCGAATCCCCCGCTCCCCACGGGGAACGGATGGTTCACGGCCTGAATCTGGACTGGCGCCGCTTCGTGTCGGAGCAGACGATCGCCTTCTGCAAGCATGAGATTGATGCCGTCAAATGGGCCAATCCCGACCTGCCGGTTACGACCAACATGCATCCGATCGAAGGTCTGGATTACCGCAAATTCGCCGCCATATTGGACGTGATCTCCTGGGACGCCTATCCGACCTGGCACAGCGAGCCGGATAACGCCAAGATAGCCTCGACGTTCGCCTTCCATCATGACCTGTTCCGCTCCATTATGCGCAAGCCGTTTCTGCTGATGGAGAGCACGCCCAGTATGACCAATTGGCAAGCGGTGAGCAAGCTGAAGAAGCCGGGAATGCACCGGTTGTCTTCCCTACAGGCGGTTGCGCACGGCTCCGACTCCGTGCAATATTTCCAATGGAGGAAAAGCAGGGGCTCCAGCGAGAAATTGCACGGCGCGGTCGTCGACCATGCCGGCCACGAGCACACCCGCGTATTCCGCGACGTGGCGGAACTGGGCGGCACATTGGCCGACCTCTCGGAAGTGACAGGCTCGTCGACCCCCTCGGAAGCCGCGATCCTGTTCGACTGGGAAAACCGCTGGGCGGTCAAGGACGCGCAGGGCCCGCGCAATTCCGGGCTGCATTACGAGGAGACGGTGCAAGACCATCATCACGCGTTCTGGAAGCAGGGCGTCTCCGTGGATGTGATCGGCAGCGAGGACGACTTTGCGCCCTACAAGCTGATCGTTGCGCCGATGCTCTACCTGTGCAGAGAAGAAACCGGACGCAAGCTGGAAGCATTCGTGGAGCGCGGCGGCACGCTGGTCGTTACGTATTGGTCGGGCGTCGTGAACGAGTATGATCAATGCCATCTGGGAGGCTTCCCGGGGCCGCTGCGCAGGACGCTCGGCATCTGGGCGGAGGAGCTCGACGCGCTGTATGACCATGAGCGCAACGGCTTGTCCCTGCTAGAAGGCAATCGGCTCGGGTTGTCCGGCCGTTATGAATCCCGCGACCTGTGCGAGCTGATTCATCTGGAGGGGGCGGAAGCGCTGGGCTGCTATACCGACGATTTCTACGCGGAGCGCCCCGCCCTTACCGTCAATAAACTTGGACTGGGCAAGGCCTATTATGTGGCAACTCGACTCGGTGACGACTTCCTGTATGATTTCTATCGCAAAGTGACGGCGGAAGCCGGTGTCGCGTGCACGCTGGATACGGAGCTGCCGGCGGGCGTTACGGCTCAGCAGCGAACGGACGGAGAATCGGATTTTGTTTTCCTGATGAATTTCGGCGCCAAGGCGGCGGAGGTGGCGCTGGACGGACATTCCTACGTCGATCTCGAAAGCGGCGAAGCCTTGGGACCGGTCGTCCTGCTGCCTGTTCACGGCATTCGGGTACTGAAGCGGGACTCGTCTCGCAATTAAATGGCATGGCAAACGTCCCGGACAAGCGATCAAGAGTCGCGAGTCCGGGACGTTTGCTTCTATCCTGCGTGCCGGGTCGCCGTCGTCTGACCCGGTTATCCGGCCCCCCCTGCTCCAGCGGTCCGGCACATAAGCAAGCCGGCTTCGATGCCGAAGCCGGCGCTTGCTTGGTATAATGGCGGCCGGTTATAGCGCAGCTGGCCGGAAGCCGCTGTCCCTAGGCCAGCGAATGGAGCAGAACATCATCGACGCCGCGCCGCCCGCCCAATTCGATCTCGCGAACAACCGGCTTCGGCAGCAGCCCTTCCGTTACGGGATTGCCCGTATGGTCCAGATAATCGGCGACCTGCAGCCCCCGGTGATCGAGGCAGATCTCGTCCGTCCAGCCGTCGCCGGCAATCCGGAGGACGGTCGCCTCTAGGCGACAAAGCTCCGCGCCCTCCGAGACGGCGTTGATCCGCGACAGCTCAAGCGGCGGCGTCTTTGAGCCATAAGGCAGCACGACCGTTTCCATGACCGCCCTTCCAGTGGCTTTCAGCGTGCGTTTGACGACCGGCTTCGTATGATACTGGCCCTGGAGGAAATATAAGCCGGACTCAAGCGCAAGCTGGGCGGAATCCAGCTCCGGGTAGGCCAGCAGCACGCTGCCGCCTTCCTCGCGGTCCGTCCGGACGCGACCATGTCCGAAGTCGGCGGTTGCCGCGCCCGGAGGCAGGTGGAAATATTGCTCGTAAACATGCTGCTCCCGCGCTTCGAACAAATCCACGATCAGCCAATACCTGTTTTTGACGAACAATACCTTGCGGGAATGGATGACGGGATCGTCGTACCGCGTATAGCCGTAATGGCTGGCAAACCAGTAATCGTAACGCTCCGTGCTCCGGAAATCCCAGATGCGGCAAGGAGCCGTCTGCGGTGTGTTCCAATGGGCGCTGCGGACATGCTGGTCCCCGCCGTCGACCACAACCGTATTGTGAGCTCGAGTGGAAATAACATATTTGCGCTCCTTGTTCCACTCGAACAAGCCGATGCCGGAATCGACGAGCAGCTCCCGGCTGCCGGCCAGCGCGATAACGCTCAGCGTGTCGGCATGGGCATGACCGGCGACGCCGACGCCGGCGCGCGCCGCCATGTACAGCGCGTCGCCGCTCCAATTCTCGCGGGATATGAGATAGCCGCCGATGGGGAAACGAGCCGCCGTCGCCTGCGGCGCCCTCGCCTCCAGCCTCCTGTAGCGCTCGGTCGCAGCCGGACCGACTCTCCACAGCAGCGAGAAAGGCAGTTCCTCGCAGCCGTGATATTTGAAGTCCGGCCGGTTGAACAAGTATGCGCCCAGACTCATGACTGCGCGGAGATCGTGTGACGATAGAACGTCCGTATCGCCGAATCTCGGGAGCTGTCCGTCCGGCGTCATGAGATGCATCAGCACATCGAACATCTTCTCAAGCGTACGGTCGTATTCGCTCGCCGGGATATCCAGCTTCTGCAGGAGCGCGACCAGCTCGTACAAGTCCCGCATGACGACTTGATGATAGTTGGGGCTGGCTTCGAATTGCACGCCGTCCTCGTATACATTTTGCCGGATATAGCCGGGCAGCTCCTTCATGCCGTACGCCAGCCAGTCCCGGGAGTCCTTCAGCTCGGGCAGCAGCAGAGACAGCGTGATCAGGCCGCGCAGCTGCATGCAGACGTGGTTGCCATGGGACGCGTGATAATTCCGGGTATATACGCCGTGCTGGTGGAACGACTTGATCATCATCATCTTGACCTCCGGCTCGAAGGAAGGCGAACCGAACAAGGCCAAAAACGGCTCAGGCAGCACAAATAGCCTGACGCCAACCGACAGCGGGTCCCATGTGCAATGCTCGACGCGGAAGGTGCCGTCCTTGGGCATCGGATTATCGAGAATAAAATGCTTCATCATGTCATTGAAGCAGCGCGCATAAGTTTCGTTGCCGGTCAGCGCATAGGCGCGGGACAGATGCTTCAGATAGCCGAAGCGGGTAAGATGAAGCTGATACTGCGAGCTGTCGAACAGCCAGCCGTTCCAGTCATACGTTCCCTCGGGAAATACAATCCGTCTTCCCTTGAAAAGAGGGAAGTTGCTTTTCGTCAGCAGCTCCGCTTCTTCAAGCGCCAAAACGGCCTCCGGGTCATCCGCATACCGCTTGCGCGAATAATTCGCCAATTCGGGCATATCGGCCGCCTCGAAATAATACCGTTTCGTCGCTCCCGATGCGATTAGAGCCAGGTAGGCATCCCGGGCGCCGGCGATGTCGCCGGCGCTTAGCTTCTCGCGTACGCCCTCCATGCCGGGACGATCCAGGTCCAGCTCTTCGCGCAGAAACGACTTGTCAGAGGGAAGCGGCTTCGTGTAATGCGGATCGTGCCGCAGTTCCTTATATCCCATCTGTTTACCTCCCTAACAGCTATTCTTTGATGGAGCCCAGCATAGCGCCCTGGGCAAAATATTTTTGCAAGAACGGATAGACGATGACGATAGGCAGCATGGCCAGCAGGATGGCGGCATTTTGAACATTGGGCCCGAGATTGGCGGCCATCTGCGCATCGAGCGCGGCATCGGCGGAAATGTTGGACGAGCTGATGGCGACCATCTGCCGAAGCAGCGGCTGGATCGGCCACTTCGTCGTATCGTTGATATAGATAACGGCCGAGAAAAACTCGTTCCAGTACTGTACCATAAAAAACAGCGTGAACGTCGCTATGATTGGCTTGGACAGCGGAATGACGACGGACATTAAAATGCGGAATTCGCCCGCGCCGTCAATGCGCGCCGCTTCGTCCAAACTCTCGGGAAGATTCATGAAGAAGGTTCGGATGACCAGGATATTAAAGGCGCTGGTGGCGGCGGGCAGCACGATGGCCCAATACGAATCCAGCAGTCCGAGCTCCTTGACGACAAGGTAGCTCGGAATCATGCCGCCATGGAAAATCATCGTGAAGAAAATCAACAGCAAAATCACTTTCCGTCCCGGCATGATCTTTTTGGACAGGGCGTACGCCAGCGTCAGAGATACGATCAAATTGACGCAGGTGCCGAGCGCGGTAATGAAAACGGAATTTTTGACCGAGGTCATAAACGTTTGGGCGTTTAGCAAATATTTATACGCATCGAGCGTCCATGTCTTGGGCCAGATAAAAAACGCGCCCGACATGGATTGGCCCGGAAGGCTAAAGGATACCGCGATGATATATAGAAAAGGCAGTACGATCATCAGGCTGATCAGAAGGATGATGACTGCAAGCACGCTGTCGAACCAAGTGATGCGAAGTTTCATGTGATGTCCCACCTTATCTTAGAAAATGCCGTCCTCGCCCATCAGCTTGGCCAAATAGTTGGCTCCGAGCACCAGAATAAGGCTGACAACGGATTTGAACATGCCGACCGTAATGGCGAAGCTGTAATTGAATTGCTGCAGCCCGGTTTGATAGACAAACAGGTCGAACACATTCGAGACATCCAAATTCAGACTGTTGGTCATCAGGAAAATCTGCATGAAGTTCGAGTCCAGAGAAGAGCCTAACCTTAGAAGCAGCAAGATAATGATGGTGCTTTTGATTCCAGGCAGCGTAATATGCCAAATGTTGTGAAAACGGTTCGCACCGTCCACCTTGGCGGCCTCGTACAGCTCGGGATTGATACCGGCCAGCGCCGCCAGAAATATGATAGTTCCCCATCCCGCATCCTTCCAGATGGCCTGGAATACGATTAGAGGCCGGAACCAGTCATTGCTGACCAGAAACAACGCGTTCGTATTGAACCATTGCTCCAAATAATGATTGATGACCCCGGAAGGGCCAAAGAAAGAAATCGTTATGCCGTAAATGACGACCCACGATAGAAAGTGGGGCAAATAGACGACCGTTTGGGAAATGCGCTTGAATATTTTTAACCGGAGCTCGTTCAGCATGATCGACAATAAAATCGTAAACGGGAAATAGACGACGAGGCTGAGAAAACTGATCATCAGCGTGTTCTTCAGGAGAATATAAAAGTTGTCCGTGCTAAAAAATTGCTGGAAATGCTCGAAGCCTACCCAGGGGCTCTTGATCATGCCGATAAACGGACTGTAATCCTTAAAGGCAAGCACCAGTCCCCACATGGGAACGTAATGGAAGATAAGAAAATACAAAATGCCCGGTGTGGCCAGCAAAAAAAAGGGCCAAAGTTGATTGAATCGGTTAAAGCGATGGCTTCTCACCATGAGCTCTGCTCCTCCTTATCCATGAACAAAAGATAGGGGCCTTGCACCCCTATCTTTTCTCTCTGTGCAGACGTCGGCTTTATTTATGATCTGCCTTATATTGCTCCAGCAGTTCTTTCGTGATGACAGCGCCGGTGCCTGCGGTCCATGCGTCGATTTCCTTCTGTACGGCTTCCCAGGTTGCTTCGCCCAGCACGTATTGCGTCATGACTGCACTCAGCTTTTTATAGGTGTCCGGATTTTTGGTCGCCGTTTGCGAGCTGTAGCTCAAAAACGGATTCGGTACGCCGTACTTGGCGATGACGTCAAGGGAAGCTTTTTGAGCCTCCAAAATTTTCGGATTTTTGGAGTTGGCGTAGATATAAGGGTCTACGCGGTTTTGCAGCACGAACGCGCTCGGCTTCTCCAGATCGAAGAGCTTCTTCTGGTCCTCGGTTTGTACCGGGAGGCCGTCCTTGAAGTCGCTGGCATGCACGCCGATGACGCCTGCTTTGGAGAAAGCGACGTTTTCCTCGGCGGACGTGAAGTCCAGGAAGTCGACAATCTTTTGTACCTTCTCCTTAGGCACGGAGCTAGGGATCGCCCAGATCCCGTAGTAACCGCCGATCAGGGCCACGCCCTTCTGTCCTTTGCGCCCTTCCAGCACGTCGATTACGGCGATTTCAGCCTTCGGGTCGACTTGCTTCATCTTCTCGAGACTTGTCTCCGAGATGTCGCCCACGTTGCTTACAAACGCGCCGGCAACGCCAGCCTGGAATTTGTTGCGGGATTGCTGCTGGCCTTTGAGAACGGGAGCGTCCTTGTCGATCAAGCCTTTGCTCCATGCGTCTCTGAGCCATTCGAGATATTCTTTATATTCGGGCGTTTGGAAATCCCGAACTGGCTTGTCGCCGTTAAGCGCCCACGTATGCGGCACTCCGAAGGCGAATAACATCGGGAACACGGAGCCGAACGGGCCGGGACCCGCAACGCCGTCTACGCCGTAGATGGTCAAAGGCACCGTTTTTCCGCCTCCTGCAGGATCGTTTTCCTTAAAAACGCGGAGGGCGTTCGTCAACTCGTCGATCGTTTTAGGAACCTGAAGGTTGTATTTATCCAGCCAGTCCTTGCGGATCAGCACGCTGGCTTCCCCGCCGCCATACAGGCCGCGCGGTCTCGGAATACCGTAAATTTTGCCCTGCACGCTCGTATTGTTCCATACCGCCTCTTCGATCTGACTGATGTTTTTCGTTCCCTTGATGTAATCCGTCAGGTCGTGGAAAGCGCCCATTTTGACCAGGTTCGTATACTTGTCGTCCTTGCCGCTGTCGATCAGCAGCAGATCGTAATCGTTGGCCGATACGGCGACGGCAAGCTTGTCTTTGTAAGCCTCGGAAGGCACGAAGGTCAGATCGAGTTTGACGTTGCCCCGCTTCTCAAGATCGGCCTTCGCCTGATTGTTTTCCGCAGACGGCGGATCGCCGAAGGTGATCGTCATCGCTTTGATAGTGGTCGGCTTCGCATTCGAAGCGTCCGTCTGTTGGCCGTTCGCGGAGTTGGTCGGATTAGTCGCTCCGCCTTCGCTGCTGGTGCAGCCTGCGAGCACGGTCGTCATCAGCACGGATGCAGTCGCGACTTGTGCGAGATATTTATTGATTTGCATGTTCATCCCCCATTTCTAATTTTCCTTGCGTTTACATTTTTCATTATAGTTGAGCCGCGGCCATGCTTAACATGACGAAAACAAGCGAAAGTGTCACCGTTTTTAAGATGGTTTACGCTGCGTCTATCCTTACCCGGAACTGTTATACTATACTTAGGTTAGTCGAAGGACGCCGTTTGCCATGCGTCTTCGGCGACATGGATGGCGCAATGCGCCGCCCCGAGCCAACCTTGCAGGATGAAAGGAATAAAAGGATGCCTTCAGCTTTTTTTGGCTTTTTGACGCGGAGCTTTTATGTCCGCATGATCTTGATTATGCTCGCCGTGTCGATCATTCCGCTGCTGATGCTCGCTTATATCTCCATCACGGCATCCAGCTCCACGGTGGAGAAGCAGGTGAACAGGCTGAACGCCCAGCTGGTCAATCAGCTTATCGACCGGATCGAACTGTCCATGAACAGGTTCCGTGAACTGAGTGTACAATATTCGGGCTTGTTTTCGATTCAAAACGCACTCGTTTCCCCCTCGGAGCTGTATTACGAGGACGTGGTGCTAAAGCGGGAGCTGATCTCGGTGCTAAGCACAGCTTCGGCTATGATCGGCAATGTAGAGGGTCTGCAGGTATACTCCGCCGTCACGGGAGAAATTTTGTCATCCACGGAAGCGCCGTCCCGGATCGAGCGCTCGATCTACAAGCCGCTGATCGATCATTTCCTAAGCTCCCCCAGAACGGAGCTGTTTCTCGATAAGGATTCCATGCCGGGAATGGAGATGCTGCGCGATTCCAGCATCTATATGGCGCGGATTCCGTACAACAAATACGAGGAGATGAAGGGCATTATTCTGATCTCCATGAAAAACAACCAGTTCCAGCAGCAAATCGAAAATATACAGCTCGGCTCGCGGGGCTCCATTACGCTGTTGACGCCGGCCGGAAGTCCGATCGCTACGACGAGCAAGCTGAGCGATGCGGAAGACAAGGGCCGGGTCGAGACGATCCTCGAGCATTGGCGGGAGCTTGGATCGCCCAACCAATTCGCCGAGGCATCCTCGATCATTTCCGTCAAGCAGACCGGGACATATGACGGCTGGATCGTCGTCTCCGAGATCCCGTCCAAGGAGCTGACCCAGAGTACCGGCATTATCCGGGATACGGTCGTGTATTTTCTGGCCGTTCTGATCGGGCTTGGCGCCGCGTCCATTCTGGGCTTCGGTTATCACTTGTACCGGCCGCTTCAGGCCGTCAAGCGCCAGGTCAATGCGATCAAAAAGGGACAGTTCGACGCCCGGGTGGACACATTTGCCAACAATGAGATCGGCGATCTCGGACGGATGCTTAACTCGATGGCCATCCGCATCCAGGAGCTGGTGAACGATCTGCAGGATTCGGAGGAATTGAAGCGCCGTCTCGAAATCCGGGCTCTCCAATCGCAGATCAACCCGCATTTTATGTACAACACCTTGAACACCATCCGAATGTTCGCCATGCTGAAGGACTATGACAAGATTAACACATTGATGGGCAGGTTCGTCGGATTGCTGCGTTATTCCATGGAAAATTACGACCAGACCGTCAAGCTCGGCCAAGAGCTGGATTATCTGAAGGATTACGTCGGTCTGCTTAATATGCGCTACAAATGCCAGATCGTATTGGATTATGATATCGAGGAGCCGCTTGGCAGGATGCAGATTCCAAAGCTCAGCCTGCAGCCTCTCATCGAAAACTCCGTATTTCACGGCATATTGCCGAAAAAATCCGAGACCGGGCATATCGCCATCCGGGCATTCGCCAACCAAGAATCGGAGCGAATTGTCATTGAAATTCGGGACGACGGCCTCGGACTGCCCGAAGAGGAGCTGGAGAAGCTGAGGATGCATCTCCTGCGGGAGGAATCGAGCGAAAACATCGGCTTGCAGAACGTCAGAATGAGGCTGAAGCTGATGTTCGGCCAGTCGACGGCCATGGAGCTGTTCAGCGAAGAAGGAGCGGGCCTTCTCATTCGCATCGAATTGCAGGCCGATCAGATTCAGATCAAGGAGGAAGAACATGAGCGTCTATAAGGTACTGCTCGTCGAAGACGAAATTCCCGCTCGAACGGTGTTTCGCGGCATGATCGAGGAGCGCGGCGACTTGTTCGAGCTTGTGGGAGAAGCGGAGGACGGCCAGGACGGCTTAGAACTGTACAAGCGGCATAAGCCGCAACTGGTTGTAACCGATATTACGATGCCGGGCATGAGCGGGCTTGAGATGCTCCGGGCGATCGAGAGCCGCGGCGAAGCGATGCCTCAGGTCGTTATTTTGACCTGCCACCAGGACTTTCAATTTGCGCAGCAGGCCATCCAGCTCAAGGCGGCCGCTTATCTGATCAAGGATGATTGTCTGAACGATCCGGGGCTGCTGGCTCGTACGCTCGAAGGGCTGACCGAGCAGGTCGAAGGACGGAACGAGACGAGAGAGAAGCACTTGGAGCTGGAGCAGAAGGTGCGCTCCAACGAGATCGTGATCGAGCAAAACCTGTTTCTGGAGATGCTCCGCAATCCGGCAGCCGAAGATGAATGGCTGCAATCGCTGGAGAGGATAGACATCCCTGCTCGCGGCTCTCAGGTGTTTGCGCTGCTGCTGGAGCTGGATCGCAGCTCGCTGCGCTTCTCGATCGAGCTGCCGCAGGAGCTCAAGCTTTGGCAGTTCGCGGGAGTGAACGTGCTGAACGAGCTGCTTGGCGCGCTTGGTCCGCACAAAGTGATCGCGCTGGACAAAGGGCGGTTTGTCGCGATTTTTGCCCCGGGGAGCGAGTCCGCGCTCGAGACGCTGCTGGATCAGATTATTGATTCCTTCTCGAAATATTTGAAGATGGACGGGTTGGCGATGCTGAGGAAATTCCCTTCGGGGCTGCAGAATCGAATGGGCGAGTTCAAGGCATGGGTATACGCCGCTTACCCGTTCTTCTACGATAGTCGTCCGGCTCTTGGGAGCGGCTCCTCCGCGCCGGAACGAATCGGGTTTGCCCATATCCCGGAGCAATACAGCCGCTTCTGGGGCAATGTGCTGAAGAGGGCGCTGCTGGAATCGCATCTGCGCTCCGCCGCAGTGGAGCATGAGCGGAACTCCTTCCGCAAGCAGGCCATGGAGCACGGCTGGGAGCCCGAGCAGATCAAATCGCTTTATCTTCGAGTTTTCCTGGATCTTAGCCAGTTCACCAACGAAGCCGAAGGCATGGCTGATCTGGAAGCCGCCTTCCGCAAAAAGCTGGAGCAATGCCAGACCTTCGATGCCGTGCACGACTCCACGGTCGCTTGCTTCCGCAAGCTTATGCAACTGCAGGGGGACAATCGGAAGCTCGACGCCTCGATAACCAAAATCGTGCAGCGGCTGCACGAGAATCTTAACGAGCCGTTCAAGCTGGAGGAGCTGGCGGCGTCCATCAATTACAGCGTGCCTTATTTGAGCAGCATGTTCAAGAAAACTACAGGCGACAGCTTTGTCCAATATTTGAACAAGCTGCGGCTGGAGAAAGCGAAGCTGCTGCTGTTGACGACAGACCGCAAGACGTTCGAGATTGCGGAGGAAATCGGCTTCGAGAATTATCGTTCCTTCAATCGGCTGTTCAAGCGGGACACAGGACTTACGCCCTCCGACTACCGCAAGCAAGGCGTAGACGGCGGTTGGAGGTAAGCGCCGCACGCGGCGCGCCAACCATGGGCAAGGCTCTGTCCAGTTGAACGCTGTCACGGAGCCCTGCAAATATAGTTATGAAAAAAGCCCTAATGAGGCCATTGCCTCCCAGGGCTTGTTTAGTGCTTGGGATAAAAACTGATTATACAAGTACGTAGAGCTGGTAATGCCGAAGACCGGGGTCGAACCGGTACGGTGGTCACCCACCGCAGGATTTTAAGTCCTGTGCGTCTGCCTATTCCGCCACTCCGGCGCATTTTATTACAATCAAACCGACTTTGCTTATTATATCCTGTCCTCTTCGGAAAAATCAAGATGTTCCTAGCGCATATTCTGAATAAGCCGCGCCGGAAAAAATGTTTGGCATAGGCTGCATAAGATGCCGAAACGCCGGGGAACATATCCCTACATTGGCTCAGACATGCCAATGAAGATAAATCCAGGAGGGATTTCAGGTATGGCTACAGGACAAAGTCGTTCCAACAATCAACTGGTGGTACAGCAAGCAGCGGCAGCACTCGCACAACTCAAATACGAAGTCGCGCAAGAGCTGGGTATTCAAGTTCCTCAAGACGGCTACTACGGCTATATGGCCACTCGCGACACAGGCGCTATCGGGGGCCATATTACACGCAGACTGGTGCAAATCGCAGAACAACAACTGTCCGGACAATTCGCCGGCAAGCGTTAATGCATTCGGAAGATACCCGAGGCCAAGCTTTCCTTCGAACCTGAGCGTGGTTAATGTAAGCTTGACACCTACCCCCGTCTGTTGGCGCAGACGGGGTTTTTGCACCCGTGGAATGGCGCGTAAGCGCAGCTGTTCGAGAACTTATCCCTCATCCGTATGCCGGCTCTCCTCCGCGAAAACAACGGAGCCGCTCATCCAGAAATAACTAGATTCTGCTTGCTGCAACAAGCGCTCCCCCTCATGGTCGTAATCTCCCTCTGATTTCTGGCCAGCTGGCCTATGTAAGGAGTCCGCAGCCACTTCTTCCCGGGCCGCTTGCATCGATTTTAAATATTCAAATGCTTCATCAAAGTTGGCGAAATGATCCATTGCTAATCCTCCAATTGCGTTGTTACACATTCTTACCCGCAATGGATACCGCCCAATCAATCAGTCAGGATGCTCGTCGGCATGCCCGCACATGCTTCAAGCTTCGATGGATAGCATAGCCCTATGCCGCTTCCTTTATTCGCGGGAGCGCCGAAAAAGACAAATGAGCCTCCCTCTTCCACCAACACAATTCCAACAACGTGTGAAAACAAACAGAAATAAGTCTTCTCATTTGTTATGATGAACTTAGGTAAGCAATGAATTCGGATCTGTATGTGGGCACTTGGATTCGAAGGAGCTAGTAGTGCAACCGGACCACCTTTCTTTGGCGAAGGGTGGTATTTTTATTTTCGACAAATCACATCAGACAGGAGGCACCAAAGTGAAACAAGCACTTGATTGTGATCTTATTATTCTTCAGTTGGGTATATCGACTGAGCTGTATGGGGAGTGGAAAATGAACAGGTTAAATCAAGAGAAGGCTTCTCGTCCCCGGGACGATGCTGAGGCCGATGCAGAGTCTCCGCCGCCCTCTGAGGATGAAGAGTGAAATTCGCCGGCAGAGCAACACGCTTTTAAACGGCTTTTACACGGCTTTTACACAAAAAAATAATTACGTTCGTAAGCCCCCGAGGATTTATACATAAGAATAGCTCCGATCCGGACTTTCTTTACTCTTAAAAAGCGTTTATGGGCAGTCTTGCATGGAAGCTCTCTCTACTCATCCGTACAAATTATGAAAAACCCTTGCTCAGCAAGGGTTTCTTCGCTATGGGCCCTGAGGGACTCGAACCCCCGACCAATCGGTTATGAGCCGACCGCTCTAACCAACTGAGCTAAGGGCCCTGACAAGCTTATTGCGGGGGCAGGATTTGAACCTGCGGCCTTCGGGTTATGAGCCCGACGAGCTACCGGGCTGCTCCACCCCGCGACAGTGCCAAATTGCTTCGGCAAACAGCGACAGAAATAAATATACACTAACCCTGCTCGGATAGTCAAGCAATAATTTTTACACAATATACCGGACGCCGAACCTTCCCTTCGTTGACTTAAACACCTCGACCTCACTGGGGCATTCATAGCCGTAAATCCACCAGTCCTCCTCCATGCGTTTAGCCAAACAACCCGCCTGGAATTTGCTTTCATACAGCTTAACCCAATAAATCCATTTCATATTAATCGCACCTCGCTATAACAATGTAAGGATAAGGTCACGATCATTAGTGTAACCAGAAGAAAGCCCCCTTATTTCACAGGGAGCTTCCGAACTTATAATAGGGAGTTGCCCAAGATAAGGTTACCCCGCATTTTCTTCAGGCACGTCCAATGCAGGCACGAACGGCACTACCGTATCGTCGTTTTCCTGTTGGTCCCGCTGATGGTGAGCGATCCGGCTGGAAGCGGAAGCGGCGATGCTTGCCACCAGATCATCCAGGAAGGTATGGATGCCGCGGCCGTTTTTCGTATCCAGCTGGCGGATAATACCGATTTTTTGTTTGTCCAGATGTCCAAATGTCGTGACGGCAATGCTGCCATAGCCAAATACGGAGCCAAGCGCAAGCGTCTCGTCGCAACCGAACAGTCCTTCATCTCCAGCAATGATCGATTGAATCGGCTCCGAGAGCATGCCTTTCTCTGCGAGCATGTCGAGCTCGATGCCGACGAGCAGGGCGTGCTGCAGCTCCCGCTTCTGCAGAACCGCATGGACGGCGTTTATGCAAGCCTCCATGGTCAGATCGGCGTTATACGGACCTTGCATCTCCCGGACGATCCAGGCAATATCCTCGATGGCTACGCCGCGCTCCTGGAGCTTCTGGTAGACGGCGGCTCGTATTTCCTGACTGTGAACTTGTCTTGTCATTGGTAACGCCCCTTTATTAGGAAATGATGTTATTATACCATGCTATGCCACCGCTTGTACGGTGGTGAATCTCATAATTCGACAAGCCTAGAGATCATGAAGGCCCATTTTTGCCCGAGCCTGTTACATTTTCTTGCGGCCTGTTTAAACATACAACAAACAGCATGAAGGAGGGAACCTGATGTCAGCTTATAAATACGGGGTAAAGGCATTGGGTTGCAGCCTGCTAGCCTTGGGCATTTTGCTGGGAAGCTCATCGCCGCCCGCCTATGCGCAGGATACTTGGACCCGCCATACCCATATCGCCCACGGTATGGGTCAGATCGATGGAGTAAACACCGCCAACGCCGGAGAAGCATTTGTTCTTAATTACGACAAAGGCTTCCGCGTTTTTGAGGCGGATCTTATACTGACTACGGACGGACATCTGGTTGCCAGACATGACTGGTCCGATTATTTGTCGCGCATGCTGCAGCAGACTGTAGCTTCCGAACAAACCGTTAATGCGCCCATGAGCCTGGCGCAGTTCAAGGAACGAAACATATTGGGCGCCTACCGGCCTCTGGAAGTCTCGGAGCTGTTAAACCTGCTGGTTGCTTACCCGGATGCCTATCTGGTCACGGACACCAAGGAAACCGACCCTCAAATTGTAGATAAGCAATTCCGGCTGCTTGTGGAGGCGGCTAAAGCGATAGATCCAGCCCTGCTGGAGCGGATCATTCCCGAGCTGTACACCCCAGAGATGATCAGGCAGGTGCGCGATATATACCCTTTCCCTTCCTACCTCTTCTCTCTTTACTTGTCGTCGTTAAGCCACGAGGAAGTATTGGAAGAAGTCCGGACGCTGGGCATTCAGGCTGTGGCCATGCCCTTGGAGCGGGTGGACGCTAATTGGATGAGACAGCTGAAGGCAGAAGGAGCCGTTGTTTATACGCATACGCTGAATGACCCTTTAGAATGGGCGCGGCTCCAGAAAATGGGCGTACATGGCGTTTATACCGATGAGCTTCTGCCTTCCAGCCGCAGAACCGCTGTCTCTTTCCCGGGCGAAGACGGTCTTACGGAAACCCGAACCGTTATGACGGCCGCTCCAGCCCCACTGCAGCCGGCCGCCGAATTTGCGCCGCTGCCAAGCTCCGAGCCTGGTGATTCGAGAATATCCTGGTTTCTGGAACGCATGAAGCTTTGGCTTGGCCCTGGCAGTTCCGCCTGATTGGCCGGGAGCCGGGGCATCGGCATCTCATTCGCACCTGCAGCAAAGCCGCCCTTGGGGGCGGCTTTGTTTCATTTGCATTATCCGGATATGAATAGATAAGGACCACTACTGCTTTTACTGATTGTATTCAACGAGCAGGCGCTTCGCATCTCCCGTCGGCGTCGAGAACGTTTCATAGATGCGTACCTTGTGATGAACGTCCAGTATATCGGATGCTCCGCGGAGCGAAATCACGTTATCTCCATTTACCAGACGGCTTGTGCCGAAGAGAGTTGCATTGCCTGTACCTACCAGTCGGTCGTAGGAGTCGTACAGCTCCACCAGCAGAGACGGGAAGGAAGCGTCCAACTGCACCTGCTCGTCGCGGGTAATGGCCAGGTCCAGCTTCAGCCGGTATACATATTGATAATTCGTTGTAGCGCCGTAATCGGAGTTCAACGTCCAGTTGTTGACCTTAACCGTGAACGGATACAAGCTCCACTCATCCTTCTTCGCTTCCTGCAAGCCGGTCGATACGGCCGCGATTGTCGATTTGTAAGGCGCCGCCGTGACCGCATCCTGTACCTTCAGCACCAAACCGTCGCCCTTCTCCGATACCGGCAAGGTGAACGAATAGCTGACGGTCAGCGAGGAGTTAGGCAGCACAGTGGCCGTCTGGACCGCTTGACGGCTTCCTGCATACTCATAGCCGTCTTTGCTTACGAGATCTGCCTGGAACGTCGGTACAGCTATCGGCTTTGACGATTTGTTCGTCAGCTTGAACTTGGCCGTAACGTTTTTATTTCCATCTTCCGTATTCTCATGCATATTGTATTCGACGATGGATACGGCCAGATCCGGGTTGATCAGCTGGCTTCTCTCATCGAATACGATAGGAGCTCCCAGCTTGTAGGCTGCAAAGCTGGTTCCCGGCGCTTCGCCTGGAAGCAGGATGTTCAAACGGCCTACTTTGTAGCTGGTAACGTTCACGCCTGCGGCTCCGGCTTCCGCAAAAGTTTCCGGCGTCAGCAGGTTCAGGCTCTGCAAGACCGTGTCCTGGTCCGTAGGGATTGCGTAATGGATATACTTTTCCGTTTTACCTTCCAGCACGACCGTGTCCTTCTCCACCCGGGAGCCGCCGAATACCTTGCCGCCTCCTTTGCCGTCGATGTCGAAGGCAGGCACATTCTCTCGCTTGTCCGTCGGGTTGTAGGCAAGCAATTGCACGACATATACCGTTCCGCTCGCGGTCGATTCTTTATTGATCGCTACCGGCGTGTACTGGACGGGAGAAACGAGTCCGGGAATTTTAAAGGACTCGGACCATTTCTTTACCGCCGTCGGGTCCGTAATCGCCGAATCGCTGCCCTTCCAGGCTTCTCCTTGGATCGGAACGCCGAGAATCGGCGTTTCTTTCTTCGGATACACATAATAGTCCACATCGGTCCAGTTAACCTGGGTCAGCGTAATCTCATCCGTACGATCGATTTCGGCCAAATAGCTGAGCTCGGTAGTAGCCTTCGGCTGAAGAGACTTCGCATTGGACGCGCTTGGCTTCAGCGTATATTCGACGCCTTCGCTCGTCTGGAGGCGCACCTCATACTCGGGTACCCGAGTAATTGCAGTTCCGTTATTTTTCATCCGAACGGTTACCCCAAGGCGTGTGCCTGAATCAATGCGCTCATTCAAGGCGCCTTTAATTTCAACATCCAGCAGATCGGTTAGCTTATAAGAAACGGAAGCGGGAGTGCTCGCCTCCGCTACGACGCCTTCCGCCGCGTAGGCGGTAAGCCCGGAGCCGAGCAGAGAAACGGAGATGGCTACAGTTGCTACAGTCTTGATCAGTTTGTTGTTCACTTGTTTTCCTCCTGTCGAGTCCGCTCTGACTTACTTGGCGAGCTGTACTTTTTCTTTGTCTTTGAGTTGGTTTTGGCCCGATACGATAAGCTGCTCGCCTTCCTTCACGCCGGAGAGCACCTCCTGGACCGTTTCGTTCAGACGTCCGAGCTGAACCTTGCGTTTTTCGGCCGTGTCGCCCACCAGCACAAACACATACGTATCTCCGCCTTCGCGGACTACACTGAGCGTCGGCACGGTTACGACGATTTGATCCGGCTCTTCGGTCAGCTGAATTTGGGCCTTCATGCCGGGCTTCAGCTTCCGGTCAGGGTTCGGCACTTCAAGCTCCAGCGCGTAGGATTTAGTCTGGGCGCCAACGACGTCCGCCAGATAACTCACTTTGGCCATGGTTTTATCCGTGGTGCCCGGAACGTAGAACGTCAGCTCCGACTTGCCGCGGATCAGGGCTGCCGATTCCTCCGTCAGCTCTGCTTTAATTTTAACAGGATCGAGCTGCTGAACGGTAGCCGCCGGACTTCCCGGATTGAGCGTCATCCCGACCTCGACCGGCAAATCGGTCAGTACGCCGCTGACTGTTGCTTTCACGTCGGTGTAGCCGAGACTGCGGTCCAGCTCGCGCAAGGAGACATTGGACATCTGCAGCTGCTGCTCCAATTGCGAAAGCGCGTTGGTGCTGTTCAAGGTCTGCAGCTTGCGCTTCGAGCCATCCAGATCGAGCCTTAAGCTGTTCAGCTGCGTTTCCGTCTGCTCCAGCTGAATTTTCGTCACGAGACCAAGATCATAGTCGTTGCGCAGCTTGCTGTAGTTTTTCTCCGCATCGGCCAGCGCGGCTTCCAGCTTCGCAATGCCGCTCTGCAGATCCTGCTTGGAATCGTCCAGCTCCTTACGCGCCTTATCCATCTGGTCCTTGGCTCCGTCAATCGAAATTTGCGCCTTCTCCCTCTGAATCTTCATGTCAGTGGGGTCGATCCGGAACAAGACTTCGCCCTTCTCGACATAATCTCCCCGCTTCTTAACGATCTCCAGCACATCGCCCGTAACTTTCGAGACGATATTCATCTGGACGGAGGCCGTGACATCGGCCACCTGCTCAAGCGGTTCGCCTATCTTCTTCTTCTCCACCGGCGCTGTCTTGACCGTCTTCACTTGCGATTCGGCCGTGGCGGCCGCCGGCTGCTGGGCAGGCTGCGCCGAGCAGCCGGCGATCAGCGCCGTACTGATAACGACGGCGCTCATCACCTTGGAGCTTGACTTCAATCGGTTCTTTTTAGTCGGATTCATGGATCGATTCTCCTTTTCCCTATATCTGTCTATATCCCTGATTACGGGTTAGTGGGTAGCCGACGTGACATTGGCGTCGGCGGCCGCTTTTTCTTTCTTGCGGAACAGGCGCCCAACGCGGCGCTTGAATCCTTCGATCAGATCATAGGCGACCGGTACGACAACAAGCGTGAGCAGCGTGGAGGTCGTCAAACCCCCGATAACGACAACCGCGAGACCCTTGGAGATAAGCGCTCCTTTGGAGAAGCCCAGAGCGAGCGGCATCAGAGCAATAATCGTCGCGCCGGCCGTCATAATAATCGGACGGAGACGGGTCATGCCCGCTTCGATCAATGCCTCTCTGACCGGAAGTCCCTCTTCGCGAAGCTGCTGTACGCGGTCGATCAGAACGATGGCGTTGGTCACGACGACCCCGATTAGCATCAGGAACCCGATGAGCGATGTAATGTTCAGCGACTCGTTCGTAACCAACAATGCGATAAGTCCTCCGATGGCCGCCAGCGGCAGCGAGAACAGGATGGCGAATGGCGCACTGCCGTTGCCGAAAGCGAGTACCATGATCAGATAAACGATGAAGACAGAAGCCAGCATAGCCACAAACATCTGCTGGAAGCTTTCTTGAATATCGTCGGTTACGCCCTTAACTTCCGTTCTGACGCCCGGCGGCAGCTCAATCTTGTTTAACTCCTGGGTAACCTTGGCGCTGATTCCGCCTTTGTCGGCGGAATCGATCTTCGCTGTAACGCGAAGGAACTGAGTCTGCTGATCCCGGGTAATTGCCGCCGGCGCTTCGATCTGATTGACCTTGGCGACTTCATTCAAGGCAACTTTAGTGCCGGATGGCGTCATAATGGTGAACCGTCCGATTTTATCGACCGAGTTTTTGAAGCTGGGATCAACCATAACCTTCGTCTCGAATGTGGCGTTGTCAAACTTCAGATCGCCGATATTTTCCTCGGCTAGCCAGATATGTACGCCTTCCATAATTTGGGCGGAGGACAACCCGTATAGTCTTGCCTTATTTTGGTCAACGCTGATCTCGACTTCCATCTTGGATTCGCTCAAGCTATCCTTGATATCGACCAGCTCAGGGAATTCCTTCATTTTTTCTTTGACCTGCTTCGCTCCTTCTTGCAGATACAGCATATCATCGCCCTTCAGCATGTAACTGAAGTCCGTGCCGCCGCCAGTGCCAGCCATGCTGAGTACAGCTCCATCGGCTTCCGAACCGGCCGGCAGCAGATTCCCTATACGCGTCTTGAAATCCTGCGCCACAGCCTTGGCATCCGACGCCGCCGAAGCCACCGCGAAGAAAGAGGTCCGGTAAGGCACTCGGTCGCTGCCCATGTTATAGCCGATCGACGATTCCACATAATCGAAGGTCGGCTGTCCCGCCGGGTCCTTGGATTCGAACATCATCGCTTCGATTTCTTTGACTTTCTCATTCATCGTCTCGATCGTTGTTTCGCGGGGCATTTTGATCGAGAACTGCATCATTTTATCGGAATCGCTTTCCGGCATGAAGCTTTGAGCCAGGAAAGGCACGGTTCCTCCAACGGAGACAACCAGCAGCACCATCGAGATGACAACGGTCAGAATCCGGTGATTCAGCGACCATAACAAAGCTTTCTTATAACCGATGGACACCTTGCCGACGGCCGCTTCATCATGGGCCTTGATATTTTTACTGCGCAGCACCAGCAACTTGGCCAGCATCGGAATAACGGTCACGGCGACAAGCAGCGAGGACAACAGCGCCACGCTCAGCGTGATCGCGAACGGGCGGAACACTTCTCCCATTACGCCGCTTACGAAGGCGATCGGTGCGAATACGCCGACCGTCGTAATCGTGGAGGATGTGATTGCCGAAGCAACTTGGGCCGTCGCCATCTTGATAACCGACTCATTGCGCTCCTGCGCCTTCTGCAGCTGGCTGTAAATATTTTCGATAACGACGATACTGTCGTCGACGACGCGTCCGATCGCAATCGCCATCCCGCCGAGCGTCATAATGTTCAGCGATATTCCGAGCGGCGCCATAACCATCAAGGTAATGAGCATGGAGAGCGGGATTGAGACTAAAACGATGATCGTCATCCGAACATTTCTTAAAAAGAGCAAAATCATAATGGATGCGAGCAAAGCGCCCAGAATACCTTCCTTCAGCATGCCGTTGATCGATTCCTTGATATCTTTGGCGCTGTTGTAAATGCCCTGGAAGGTAATGTTTGGATATTGCTGCTTCCAGCCTTCCATCAGCTTGTCGGCTTCATTGCCGAATTCCACCGCGTTTGCATTTTTCGTCTTGTACAGACGCACGCCGATCGCCGGTTGGCCGTTCAACCGGGAGATGAAGGTAGATTCCGTGATAGCTTCGACCTTCGCGATATCCTTGAGCAGCACCGTCGTGCCGGATGGCGTTCCGACCTTCATGTTCTCAAGGCTGTATATCGTATTGAGATCGCTCTTGACCCTGACCATCTGCTCATTGCCGTTAAAGTCGACCGTTCCCGCGGGACTTGTGGCAAGCGCAGCACGTATGCTTTGCGACACTTGAGATGGCGTTAACCCATAGTTGTTGATCGCATTGCCGTTCAGCTTCATCGTCAGCACAGACTCCTGGTTGCCGATCGAATCGATATGATCGATGCCTTTCATCGCGTTAAAGCCAGGCTCGATCACGTCTTTGTACAGCTTGTCGAGCTCCTGCTGCCCCATCCCGTTCTGGGCGTACAGCGACAGGTAGTAGACCGGCTCGGATGCAAATCCGAACGTTGTCACCTTAGGCTTATCCGAGCCGGACGGAAGCCTGACGTTGGAGATCAAACTCTCAACATCACGCTTGGCGTCATCGGTATTGACCGACTGCTCCAGCTCCAGCACGATCTGGGAGAAGTTATCGCTGGAGCTGGATGAAAGATTTTTGAGTCCCTCCAGACTCGCTACCGCCTTCTCCAGCGGCTTCGTTACTCCATCCAGCACGTCCTTGGGAGGCGCCGTATACTGCGTATTGATGAGTACAACGGGGAATGAAATGTCCGGCATGCTCTCAACCTTCAATGTCGTAGATGCGAATGCGCCACCGCCGAACAAGAGAAGAACGATGATGATAACTGCCGTGATGTTTTTCATAGAAAAATTCGTTAATTGATTCATCTCTCTACTCCTCCATTAGAATTGCTGACAACTTAGACGCAGCCCATTCGTGGAACCCTTCAATCTAAAAAAAGAAAAGCTCCTCCGCTTCAAAAACGGATAAAATGCTCCGGCTGAATCTATTGTCATTCTCTACATCTTGCCATCCTGCTCCTCGTACAGCTTCTGCCTAACAGCTAGCCACTCCTCCTCGAGTCCCTCCAGCTTAGAAGAGAGAAGACCGTACATCGCAACAGATTCCGTAAACCGTCTTTTGGCCGCCAGGTAAGCATCCCGATCTTCCGGAGCGATATCCGTCAGCGCATTCATAGCGCATAAGGTTGACTCCACCTGCTGGGTTAGCAGATCCATCTTCTGCTTGGTAGAGCGCAGAGCGATCGCATTGACATCATCCGCGATGTAGTAGTAGTCCTTCCGGTCGCTGCTTGCCGTAACCTTTTGGCACATCGAATTGCGCTCCAGCGTGCGCACCTGAACACTTACCGCAGCTTTGGAGACGCCGAGCTGTTCAGCCATAGACTGAAGACTCACGGGCTCCGATGCGAATAAAAGCAGCCCAAAAATTCGTCCAACCAGCGGGCTGAAGCCTTCCATCTCGAAGGACTGGGACATCGCATGGCTGACCGTACGCTTCAATTCTGTAAAAGATAGCGGTGTCGGGTTCATCTTGCTCTCCTCAAGTTATGTATGTTTAGATCGTTAAGAAAGATGTTAACGATACTAACGTAATATTGGGAAACGTTTTCTGTCAACAAGTTTTTCCAATGAAACAAAAAACCGTCCCTGCCCAATTGTTACGCATTTGGACAGAAACGGTTTCGTTAAACCTCAATTTTTATAATTAAATTTCATTAGTCCGTCGTCTCGAACCAAGTAATTTTCTGGGAAGCCAGCAGCTTCTTCTGGCCGTTGAATATTTCGTATACTTTCAAGTCGTAATCCTTCAGATAGCTGACCATGAAAATAAATTCCCGGTTATTTTTAGACAGCTTGAACTTCTCTTTCTTGCCCAGCTTAAGCTGTCCTTCCGTATTTTGCAGCGGGTCTGTGCCGTTCTCCGTGTTCTGCTCCTCGAACTTGGCCAAGTCCATATCCCAAGAAAACTTCGCCTTGTCCTCGCGGTCTTCGATCGCAATGCTCAGCTTGCGGCCTTCCAGGTTCGTCTCGCCCGTCAGGGTTTTGGTCAGCTCATAGTCAAAATAAAGCTGAATGCCCGTTTCGTCGCCTCGCGTATGAATCTTGCTCATGGACAGCTTGTACGGCCCCACCTCGATATCCTTCGCTTTCGTCTTCACTTCTTTGTTTTCGTCTGGCAGCCAGAAAGAGACGGCATTGACGTAGGCGTCAGGCGCATCCTTGCCTTCGCTCAGCTTATCCTGAGTAATCGCGTCTCCGATCAGCAGCTGAAGACCATCCGCATCGAAGCCTTTGGGCACCTGGGTAGTCAAAAACAGCAGCGCCGAGCCTCCTGGAATGATTCTGTTCTTGATCTCCGGATTAGCTGCAGGCAGTACGCTTCCGTCAGCGGCCTTGAAGTACGTAACCAGCTTCGGCACGGCATTGGACCGTTTCTCAGCGTTCACGGCCTCGAGCTGAACGGCGATCGTGTCGGAGGTGTCGCCTGTATAAGTGGTCACATTACGCACCTTGTAGGACGCGCTCCGGCCAACGCTCGTGACTTTATAGGTCTCTCCGACATTGTTCAGAGGAATGCTCATCAGCTCCGAGCTGTGCACGAATTCGAGCAGATCCTCGTTCGTTCCGGCATCGGTGCCGCTTCCGCCTGTCCCCGAACCCGTACCCGAGCCGCTGTCGGCCGCTTTTTCCTGCAGCACAAGCTTGGCCTTGGCAAATTCATACGTGTAAGGGACCTTGCCCACGAACTGGTACTGCAGCTTCCCGCCGGCTGCCAGTCCGATGACTTTGTCTGTGCGTATGAGCTTCGCTTCTACCTTGATGTTGTTGTCGAGCATGAAGTAGCCCGTCAGATTAGGCAGCGGAAGAGACTCCGTCCCCTTATTGCCGAGCGTCAGCGTAGCCGCGAGAATATCCTGATCCTCCCAAGGCGTGCGCTGCACGGAATTTAACTCGGCGGTATAGGAGCCGTCCTTATTCGTAAAATCATAGGTTTGCCCTGTGCCCACGCTGTCCGGCTCGGACACCGGCGGTAAGGAGAAGAAGGCGACCGGCAGATTAAGCTTCAGCTCCGTCGAATTTTGCACGATAACAAGCTGCCAGCCTTCCACTTTCAGCGAGATAGGCACGGAGCCGGTCAGCTCGATATTTTTATCCGTCTGCGGATTGATCGTCAGCTCCTTCGTCCCCTTGGGATTCAGCGGGTACATATAGCCCTCTGCCGTACGAATCATGTACTGATAGGTTGGTACCGCGACGCTTCGGCTGCCCGTATTTTTCATGTTCAGCTTGATCGTCGGCGTATAATTTTTTTCGTTTTTGCCTACGTATACTTTCTCCACACTAGTGCTGACGGGATTGCCGTTCATGGAGATGGTCTGGGCGCTGCCGGCTTCCGTAATGATGCTGTACGCCTCCGGAACAGGAATGGAGCCGACCGTCCGCTCGAAGTTCGCCTGGCTGAAGTCCCATTTGATAATATCGAAAATAAGATCGTTCAGCTCCGTCGATTCGTTCACGGAAGCATAGAAGCCGATGTCCTGGCTGGACTTCGGGGTGATCCGGTTTTTCTCCTTATCCTGCGGAAGCACCTTCACGGTAATCTGATTGCCGGACTTCGTGCGCAGCCGCACCCAGTAATCGATGAACTGCAGGTCGCTCGTTCCATTGTTATGCACGGTCAGCGTGAAGGTAACGGTTTTGCTGCCCTCCTCGGGCATCATATACAAGTTTTTCAATTCAACATTGCCGGTAGACGTGATGGCTACCTGGCCAATTGCTGGAGCCGTGCCTGTCGACAGTACGGCAGCGCTGGAAGCGCCGTTACCGCCACCAGCGCCGTCCGCCGCATAAGCGGGGAAGGCGCTGCCAAGCGCGATCGTTGAGGCAAGGAGCCAGAGACTGGCTCGCTGGACTTTTTTACGTCTCATGTTCATCGTAGCTGGTATCCTCCTCTAGTCTTGGTGAGCTGTCTGCTTGCCTTGGCCGGTCAGATTATCCGGTCGGCATTGCAGCAGCCGGCGGCATGATGTCAATCGGCCCATTCGGGTTATCCTTGATCTTCTGCAGCATCTGATTGCCCTCGGTTTCCCATTGCTTGAGCGCATCCCGCACCGTCATCTTGCCCTGAGCCGCTTCGGAGAACAATCTGGCTCCGATGTTGTTGATCTGGTATAGATTCTGGCTTTGGCGATACAGCTTATATTCGGCAGGCATCGGCGCCGGCATCAAGGTCGTGAAGGCGTTCATGTTGAAGTCCATGCCGTCTTTTTTCTTAATGTACTTCTGGCGGGAGACGATATTATAATTGCTGCTTGATTTCAGCTTAGCCCAGTCCTCGCCGTTGATGAATTGGATGTACTTCCAGGCTTCCTCCGCGTTTTGAGCGTTGGCGTTAATCCCCATCACGCTTTCCATGCCGATATTGGCCCCGATATCCGGCGCCTCCTGATGCACCGGCAGAGTGACCACATCCCATTCGAATGGCGTGAAGCCCTTGATGTTCTGAGCGTTCTTCATCGCATTATGGATGCGGTCCAAATCTCCGTAATGGGTGATAGCCATCGCTGTGCGGCCGGACATGAAGTCATCATGCTGGAACGGATTGTAATCCTCCGGACCCTGTGGCTGCATCTTGCTCATATCCAGCTGTTCAGGCAGCAGCTTCTCCGTCTTCAGCTGAATCATCGCCTTCCAGACATTCTCCCATTGGTCGCTGTTGACCGTCATTTTCTCCGCCTTGTCGTCGAACATGCTTAGCTGCAGCGGAGTGACATACGGCTGCATCGCGTAATAAATGTCTCCGCCCATATTATAAGTAGAGAAAGAGAAGCCGTATTTGCGGTCCGCCCCTTCGCCCTTGGACAGGCGGCGTGCCAGGTCAAACATATCCGGCCAGGTCATTTTGTCGGTCGGGTAAGGGACTCCCGCCTCGTCAAACATTTTTTTATTGTAAATGACAGCCGATGAGCTGAACGTTGGGGAAAGCCCGTAAATTTTGCCGTCTCCCGCTTTCTTGATCCCTTCCAGGACGGCCGGAACAAAATCGGTTGTGTCGAATTTATCCTTCGTAATAAGCGGGTCGAGCTGGGTCAGCAAATTTTCGCCGACGAGATCGGGCAGCTGCTCGTAGCCGAACATGACGATGTCAGGCGGATTGTCGCCCTTCATCAGTTCCTTCAGCTTCTCGGCAGGATCCTGAGGCTTCTCGTTCGGGTCTTGGCGGCCGTACCCGTACATATATCTGTCATCCATCGTCGGGATGATTTCGATCTTTACATTTTTATTGGCGAACTCATACAGCTCGGTGAACCGCTGACGGAAATATTCATCATCAGGACCCGCATACATCGTCGTTGCGATTCGCAGCACCTTCTCCGTCTTGTCGTCGCTATTGCTTCCTTTGGTGCAGGCCTGAAGCAGCGGCACCATCAGTCCGACGCTGAGCGTCACCAGCATCGTGCGTTTAATCCGTTTATTCATTTTGTTCGCCCCTCCGATTCCGATTCGCTGATCGCATTCTCTTCTGCTTGCTCGTCTGTCTGCCCATCCAGAGATTTAGGTGTTTTGATAATGATCTGCTCTCCGTCAAACTCCATTGACGCTTTGCCGTCAATGCCGAGCGACTTCAGATAGGCGGCCGGTATTTGCAGCCTGCCTACGCGATCTAGCACGACGTATTCCTCGTGCACGCCTCCGAGCGACGCTGCGGCTTCCGCCTCCGACTGATCCAGATTCGGATTGCGCTTGATAAACTCGGTGCTGGTCATTCCGTCGCGGATGGCTACTACCCGGTCCACCTTCCCCGCCAGCGTCATATCATGGGTGACGATGACGATCGTCACGCCGAGCTCCTTGTTCAGCCGCCGGAAAATGTCCATAATCATATCCGACGTCTTCGTATCGACCGAGCCGGTCGGTTCGTCCGCCAGCAGCAGCGAAGGCCGATTGGCCAGCGAGATCGCGATAGCGACGCGCTGCTGCTCTCCCCCTGAGAGCTGCTGCAGCTTGTTGTGAACCCGGTCCTTCAGCCCGACCCATTCGAGCAGCTGCCGGGCGTAGGCCCTGTCATAAGCGCCGCTCAGCATCATGGGCATCTCGACGTTCTCCAGCGCCGTCAAATACGGAATCAGGTTGCGCGCATTGTTCTGCCATATGAATCCGACCGTATGACGCTTGTACTTGACAAGCTCCTCGTCGGAAATTTTCAGCAGATTCCATTCGCCCACCCGCACCTGACCGGCCGAAGGGCGGTCAAGACCGCCCAAAATATTAAGCAGCGTTGACTTCCCGCTGCCGCTGTTCCCGATGATCGCCATCATCTCGCCGGGAGCGACTTCGATGTTGAGGCCCTGCAGCGCGACGACCTCCAGGTCGTCGGTCTTATAGATTTTGACGAGTCCTTCACAATAAATCACTGCAGCATCACTTCTCCTCTCCGAGCTTCACGGCCTGATGCACACGCAGGCGCCGGATGTGCAAGAACAGCAGGCTTGCGCCGGTCAGCATCATCACGGCGACGACGATATACAGCTGGCTCGTATCCCGAGAGTCGAAGATCACGCGGAATGGCGGCACCTGGGTCTTCACATTTTCCGCCGTCTGCAGGAAAGGCAGGAAGAGATAGCTCGTGAGCTTGCCGATCCCAAAGCCGAGCGCAATCGCCAGCCCTGCCGTAAATATTTGCTCCAGCAGCAGCATTCCGGTCAACTGGCGGCGCGATAAGCCCATCGCGCGCAGCACGCCGAACTGGACGACCCGGCTCGACAGATTGAAAAACCAGTACAGCACATAACCGATCAACGATACGAAGGCCGAGACCAGAAAGCCAAGGCTCAGGATGCCGAACACGCCGCCACGGGCAGGATGCTTTTTCTGTATGATCAGTTCGTTGCGCACATCCTTCACGGTGGCGATATCGACGTTTTTCGCGCGCAAGGCTTCCAGCATAGGCGCGACCTTGGCTCCGTCCTTCATTTTCAGCCAAACATCATAAGGCGTTATCGGCGCTTGATCGTAGATGTATTCCAGATTCGCGATGAAAAACGGTATCTCATCCGGATACTGGCTCGGCCAGTACGGCACGGTCGCGACGACTACGAATTCGACCGGCTGGCCGGATACCGTAATATTCATCAGGTCGCCCGCCTTGATGTTATGCTTCTCAGCGAGCTTCGTCGGAATAATGACAGCCTGCTCCAATTGTCCGAGCACATTCAAGTAGTTATTCTGATGAACCTTGAGCAAATCCTTCCGGAACCAGCCGACTTCGGCAAAATCGATGTTGTCGATCCCCATCAGCATTCCCTGGCCGATCGACTTGCCCGAAACGACGGCATTGCTCTTCAGGGTCATTACCCTGGCTGCATGCTCGACGCCTTCAAGCTCGCGGAACAGCTCGAACGGCGGTTCGATATACCGCAGCTTCGGCGGAGGCTGATTGCCTCCTCCCGGCTGCCCTCCGCCTCCGGGGTTTTGACCTCCTCCTTGGCCGCCTTGACCCTGGCCTCCTTGCCCTTGGCCGCCTTGACCCTGGCCTCCCTGACCTTGGCCGCCTTGGCCCTGGCCTTGACCGCCGCCCTGCGAGGAGTTGTTCTGAGGCAGCTCATCGGACACGGCAACCCAGTCGGC
Organism: Paenibacillus sp. cl123; assembly: GCF_900101595.1. Classification (GTDB taxonomy): domain Bacteria; phylum Bacillota; class Bacilli; order Paenibacillales; family NBRC-103111; genus Paenibacillus_G. The sequence continues at coordinate 438,840 of NZ_FMYY01000003.1, read as the reverse complement.
GCGCATAATAACGTCCGTTCCATAAGCATACAGCGTCCGTTCCGTCGAATTGAGATCGATCGTCCGGGCGGCCGATGCGTTATAAATCCCGAGACCAAGCGTCAGAATCAGCAAAATCATCAGCGGATAATAGGCGGTTGACGAACGGCTGAGCTGGGTCAGCGTCAAGTATACCGGCACCGGCAGCATACGCTTGCCGAGCCAGTTGCCGATGCGCAGCAGCCATGGAAACAGCCGAAGGAAAAACAGGCCTAGAGCGATAATCGACAACGCCGGGATGAAGAACAGCAGCGGATGCACCTGCAGCTGATCCGTCGTCATGCCCGTCTGGCTGAATAAATCCTGGCGCTGTCCGAACAAGTAGTAGCCGTATCCGACCAGCCCGAGCAGCGCCACATCCAGGAACCACTTCTGCCAGAACGGCTTGCGGTCCGATCTGGCCAGCTTCTGCTTGTAGCTGACGATGGAAGCCCGCGCGAAGACGATAGCCGGGATGACGCTCGCCAGAATGGCGATCACGACAGCCGCCGCTCCGTAAAGCATCGCTTCCGTCGACACCCCGACAGGCACGGCTTTGCGGTCCACGAAGGTCAGAAATCCGCTGGACGAGCCGATGCTTTTGGCCATAAACCAGCCGAGCATCGGTCCAAGCACCAGCGCTGCGCCGCCCAGCAGCAGCCCCTCGAGCAGATAAATCCAGATGATCTGCCCCGTGCTGCCGCCGCGGCTTCGAATGACGGCGATGACGGTGCGCTGCCGGTCCAGCGACTGCCTGGCATTCATCACGATGTAGTAAAACACCATCGCGATCATCGGAGCGGCCAGCGTGAACAGCATGATCTGCAGCTGCACGCTCTGTACCTTGAATTCCTGCAGCAGCGGGATAAAGGAAATATCCACGCGCGTGTTTTTAAGCAGCTGGAATAAGGTCATCCCGAGCCGGTCCAGCTTTTTCTCCAGGCCGGAGAGCTGACTCGTCTGAATCTCGCGCAGATCGAACGCATAATACCAATTGCCCAGGTTGAGCGGAATTTTTTTGTTCGTCAACAGGTAGTCTTGAAATCCGGCTTCGCTCATGAAAGCCGAGGTAAGCAGTCCTTCGAGGCCCTGGTACCAGTAAGGATTGCTGTCATCGAGCGGCTTGTAGGCTCCGACGATCTTGATCTTGATCGGCGCGATGCCAAGTCCGCCTGAGATCGGATAATTAAACGTATCGCCGATCCGCATATCCCCCCGGTACAGCCCCTCCTCGAACATGACGACCTCAATCGTCCCGTCTTGGGGCTGCTCCGAGAACCAGGAGCCTTGCGTCAGCTCCACACGCTCCTTTAGCCCAGACTGGGCCATAAGCGTCAGCTGACGCCGCTTGGCGGCATCCACCTTGGTCGGGTCCACGGGAGAAATCTGCGAGCCGCGTATGGAATAGGTGCGAACATAGGCCTCATGAGGAAATGTAATCTCCTTAGGCAGCTCGGTCTGTATATAGGCGTCAACCGCCTTCAGATCGTTCAGATCCGCCCGGTCGCTGCCGCTGGCCTGATAGCGGATCATGACGGAGCCGGCCGGCAGCCCGTCGCTTTTCTCCTCCAGCGTCTTGCCGACGACCCGCTTGAGCGCGCCGTCCGAGTACATCGGGATGCTCGTGGTGAAAGCGACTGCCATGATCAAGCCGACGAGCGTGCTGAGCGTCAGCCATCGGGTATTCCACATTTTGCGGAATAGAAAACGAAGCATAGGCATTAGCGTCCCACTACTTTCTGTCCGGGCGTCAGACCCTTCACGATCTCAACTTCGGTTGAGGTTTGCTGGCCGAGCTCCACGTCCACTTCACGCTTGCTTCCGTCCGCTTCCACCACCTGCACGTAATTGCGCCCGGAGTACGAACGCAGAGCGGCGAGCGGGATCAGCACGGCGTTCTCCTTCCGGTTCGTAATGACAGTTACGCTAAGCGGTCTGCCGCGGTCGATGCCTTCGGGGAGCGACTCCAGCTTGACGATCATATACTTGTCGATGGAGTCAGGCTGCCTCTGCCCTTCTCCGGGGAATCCGCCGCCGCTGCCCGAATCCTCCGACTTAGGGCTCGGCATCTGCTGAACGGTTCCCTTATGCTGGCCGAGAGCGTTGATATCGACGACCACCTCCATCCCGACGGCCACCTTCTTCAGATCGTCGGCGCTCAGCGTCGCGGCTACCGTCAGCTGCGACAGATCCGCGATCGTCGCGATCGCGTCGTAAGCCTTGACCGAATCGCCTTTCTTCATATATAAGGAGACGATGGTCCCCGAGAAAGGCGCGGTCAGCTTCGCCTTGGCGATCGTGCTTTCCATCTTGTTCAGCTTCTCGCGCTCCAGCTCGAAGGTGATCTTGGCCTGCTCGATCTCCTCGGCGCTTTTGCCGTCGGCATTGCGCAGCGTCTCGATCATGGCCAGCTCATCCTTGCGCGTCTGCAGCCGCTTCTGCTTGAGCTCGCTCTCCAGCTCGGTGACATCCAGCTCGGCGATCAGCTGTCCCTGCTCCACGCGGTCGCCGGTTTTCACCGCAATTTGCTTGATTCTGCGGCTTGTTTCGTCGGTGAAGTACAAGTCTTCTTCCACCGTCGACATCATCTTCCCCGACCCCCTGGCCGTCGATTCGAGCGTTCCCGTCTTCACGGTGTACTCCGGCTTCTTGGACAGCTTCGGAGCCTGGATCACGGGGATCGCTTCTTCCTCTTCTTCCTTGGGCAGCACCGAGCAGCCGGACGCGACGGCCAGCGACAGCGACAGGCAGACGAACGCCGCCGGCCTGGCCGCTTTTCTAACCATTGATAAATTTACCATCCACCATTTCGAAAACACGGTCGGCTACCTCCATTATTGTCGGATCATGCGTGGTCATACAGATCGTCATGCGCTCCGTCTCGATGATGTCGCGGAATACGCCCATCACTTGAGCGCCCATCTGCGAATCCAGCTCGGCGGTCGGTTCGTCGGCGAGCAGCAGGCTTGGCTTATGGGCGATAGCCTTGGCGATGGCCACGCGCTGCTGCTCGCCGCCCGACAGCTCGAAGGGCCGGTGATGCATCCGCTTGGCCAGACCTACGAGCTCGAGGCAGTGGGCAACTCTTGGTTTCCATTGGGATCTCGGGATGCCCGCCATCCGCATGGACAGCTCGACGTTCTCCCAGGCCGACAATAGAGGCATTAAAGCGAAAGATTGAAAAATAAATCCGATTTCTTTCCTGCGTATGTACGTCCTCTCATCATCGCCGCATTGATGAAACAAATGCTCCTTGAACCGGATCTCGCCCTTGCTCGGCTGATCCAGACCGCCGATCAAATTGAGCAAAGTCGTCTTGCCTGAGCCTGACCGGCCCTTCAGCATCGCGAGCTGCGTCGGATACAGCGATAGATCAATGCCCTTGAGCACGTGAAGCTGCTGCCCTCCGACCGGAAACGATCTCTCCACGCCAGTCACGGTCAGCAAAGGAACGCTCGTATCGATCTGCGGCCGCGGCCGCGACATCTCAGGGAGCACGGCCTCCGAAGCGGACGCCGCCTCGGAGGCATAACGATCCTCGGGCGCGGACTCCTGCTTTGGCCCTGCGAGCGGCGCGTCTTCAGCATGCTCTTTTTGTTTGCGCAGCCAACGGATCATGCCCACCCTCCTTCACTTCATTCGACATATTGCGCTATGTAGACACACTCTGTTAGACGATAAAGCCGGCCAAAAGGTTACACCTGTATTGGAAAAATTAATAATGGCTTCCAGTCCGGCGAGCAGCACGGCAAACAGGCATCCATCCCGAAGAACGAATGCCTGCGCTTCTGCTACCTGCTTCTGAATTTCTGGGAATGCTCCTTCGCCTGCTCAACCGTCGTGATCCGGTGGCGCTGCCACTCCAGCAGGATGCGCTCGATGTAGCGGAAATGCACCTTGCCGGCAAATACCGCTTCCTTCAGTCCGGCCAAAATCAGCGCCTCGGGATAACCGTCCTTATCCAGCCAGCCGGCGATCGATTCCAGCTCCATCGGAGTGAGCGGACGGCCGAATTCACGCTCGAAGATCGAAAATATATCCTTCCGCTCGCCGCGCGAAGCGGCGGCCAGCCGCTTGCTCGCCCGCTCCTCCAGCCACTCCTCGGCACGGACAGCGGCCAGCCGTTCCAGCAGCGGCGTCCAGTTATAGGCTTCGCTGTGAACGCCGGTCGACGAATCCCGCGTCTCGTCGATCAGCAGCAGGCCATCGGCCAGAAGCCTCTGGACGATGGCGATAACCTTGTCCAGCGGAAGCGTCATCCGCTCCTGCAGCTCCTCCAGCGTCGGAAACTCCTTCCGCTCCTTCTGCTTGAAGGCCATCACATGGATGATGAGCATGACCTCCGGCTCCGACAGCCGCAGCCGCGGATAATACCGGAGCAGCCAATATGGAATCTCGGCTTGTCCGTCGGATAAGCCGCCGAGCAGCATCGCCGACAGCTCGTCCCGCTCGCGTTCATTCTTTTTCAAGCTCCCGTCCCCTTCCTGTATACTTTCGCCCTCGCGCGCGATAACATGCATGATGCGCCTATCAGCCAGCGCAAGGTTTAGGGGTACAAGCGATACAGAAGCCGCGGGAAAGGAATCGTCTCGCGCACATGATCAAGTCCGCATATCCAGGCTACCGTTCTCTCCAAACCAAGGCCAAAGCCCGAGTGAGGCACGGAGCCGTATTGCCGCAGGTCCAAATACCATTGATAGGCTTCCTTGGACAGCTCATGCTGCCGGAATCTTTCCTCCATCAGCTCAGGATCGTCGATGCGCTGACTTCCCCCGATTATTTCGCCGTAGCCTTCCGGAGCGATCATATCCGCGCACAACACGACTTCAGGACGATTCGGGTCCGGCTTCATGTAGAACGCCTTGATCTCAGTCGGATAATGCGTGATGAAAACCGGCTTGTCATAGCTCTGGGCGATGGCCGTTTCATGCGGAGCGCCGAAGTCCTCGCCCCATTCAAACGCATGACCGTTATCCTTCAGGAACTGCACGGCCTCATCATACGTTATACGCGGGAACGGAGCCTGAATCCGCTCCAGCTTGGTTATATCCCGCTCCAGCGTCTCCAGTTCCTTGCGGCAATGGGCGATGACAGACTGCACCACATGCGAGACGAATTGCTCCTGAATCTCCAGGCTTTGCTCATGGGTGACAAAGGCCATCTCCGGCTCGATCATCCAGAACTCGATCAGATGCCGGCGGGTTTTCGATTTCTCCGCCCGGAAGGTAGGGCCGAAGGAATACACGCGCCCGAGCGCCATCGCGGCCGCTTCCATATAGAGCTGCCCGCTTTGCGTCAGGAAGGCGTCCTCGTCGAAATATTTCGTATGGAACAGATTGGTCGTCCCTTCGCAGGAGGAGGGGGTCAAGATCGGCGGATCGACCAGATGGAACCCTCGCTCGTCGAAGAATTGCTGCACCGCCCGTATAATTTGCGCCCGCACGACAAGAATCGCCCGCTGCCGCGGCGTCCGAATCCACAAATGTCGGTGATCCATCAAATAATCGACGCCATGCTCCTTCGGCGTGATCGGATAATCGGTTGCGACCTGGATCAGCTCAATAGCTGTCACGCTCAGCTCGTAGCCGCCCTTGCTCCGCGTATCCTCGCGGATGACGCCGGTTACGTACAGCGAGCTCTCCTGCGTAAGCTTCCCCGCATCCTCCCAAACCTGCTCGGCCACCTCGCTCTTCACGACAACGCCCTGGATATATCCCGAGCCATCCCGCAGCTGCAGAAATCGGATTTTCCCGCTGGAGCGCATATTGTGCAGCCAGCATCCGATCGTAACGGACTCGTCCACATGCCGCTGCGCCTCACGGATCATTACCAAATTACGGCTCATTGTCAGCTTACCTCCCAGCTTGATTTGTATATGGACTGAAGGAACGCCGACGAACGGATGTTCGACCGGCGTTCACTTATTATTCTACAGAATTGCGATTCAAAAGCAACTGGTACGTATCGCGGGCGATGACCAGCTCCTCATTGGTGGGGATGACCAGGGCCTGCACCCGCGATTCAGGCGTTGTGATAGCCCTGTCCTCGGAGGAGCGGCGAGCATTCGCTTCCTCGTCGAGACGAAGACCGAGATAAGTCAGATTGCGGCAGACGGCTGCGCGCAAAGGAGCCGAGTTCTCGCCGACGCCCGCGGTGAAGACGATGGCGTCGATGCCGTTCATGGCCGCGGCGTAAGCGCCGATGCATTTACGCAGCCGGTATTCGTACATGTCGAAGGCGAGCGTCGCGTTTTTGTCCCCCTGCTCCATCGCCTGCGTGATCTCGCGCATATCGCTGCCGATACCCGAGATAGCCATCAGGCCGCTATGCTTATTCAGCATCGAATTGACTTCGGAAAGCGTCAGCTCTTCCTTGATCATCGCAAAGGGTACGATGGCCGGATCGATGTCGCCGCTGCGGGTTCCCATCATCAGCCCTTCAAGCGGCGTCATGCCCATGCTCGTATCGACCGACTTGCCGTGCAGCACTGCAGCGCAGCTCGCTCCGTTGCCGATATGGCAGGTGACCAGCTTCAGCTCGTCGATCGGACGGCCGAGATAGGCTGCCGCGCGTTCGCTCACATAATAATGAGAGGTGCCGTGAAAGCCGTAACGGCGGATCTGATGCTTCTTATAGAGCACCATCGGAATCGGGTATAAGTAGGCGGGGGCCGGCATCGTCTGATGGAACGCCGTGTCGAACACGACCGCTTGCGGGACACCGGGCATGTTGGCTTCAACCGCCTGAATGCCGAGCATGTGAGCCGGATTATGCAGGGGAGCCAGATCGAACAACCGCTTAATCTCCTGCTTGACCCGCTCATCGACCAGCACCGAGCTGGAGAAGGCTTCGCCTCCGTGCACGACCCGGTGACCGACTGCCTGAATCTCGCGGACCGACTCCAGCACGCCGAAATCCCGGTGAACCAGCATGTCCAATACGCGGCGTATGGCCGTCGTATGCTCCAGAATTTCGCGGACCTCGCGGATATCCTGCTTGCCTTCCGGCTCATAGGTCAAGATCGCCGATTCCATCCCGATCCGCTCAACCTTGCCCTTGGCCAGCACCGATTCATTCTCCATGCTGTACAGCTGGAACTTCAGCGAAGAGCTGCCGGCATTAATGACGAGTACGATCATATCCGATCACCATCCTTGTCGTAGCGAAAAAAGCCTTGTCCTGTCTTCGTCCCCAGATGCCCGGCCCGAACCATCTGCTTCAGCAGAAAAGAAGGGCGGTATTTCAGCTCGCCGAATTCGCGGAACATCCGCTCCATCGCCGCCAGCACGGCATCCAGACCGAACCGGTCGGCCATCTCCAGCGGACCATAGTGAAAATCGTAACCGATCCGCATCGCGCTGTCTATGTCCTCTGCGGACGCCACCCGTTCGGAGAGCGCATGCATCGCCTCATTGATCAGGATGCAGATCAGCCGGGTCGTGACAAACCCGGGAGATTCATACACCTGTATGCCCCGTTTCTGAATCGTATCCTCTACAAAACGCTTGGTCCGCTCGAATGTTTCTTCGCTGGTCTTGACCGCGCGTATAATTTCTACCAAATGAATTTTAGATACCGGATATAGGAAATGAAGCCCGATCACCCGCTCGGGCAGCTTCGTCTCAGCCGCCATCTCCGTCAAGCTGAGCGTTGACGTATTGCTGGCCAGCAGCACATGCGGAGGACAAAGCTCGTCCAGACGCGCGAACACCTGTTTTTTCAGTTCCAGATCCTCGGTCACGGATTCTATGACCATTTCGCATTCGGCCAGCCGGCTCCAGTCCGTAACCTTCTGAATTTTCGATAGGATCAGCTTCTTCTCGGGGACCGTAATCGCCCATTTCTCCAGCTGCTTATCCAGGCTGATTTCAATTTGCGCCCACGCTTGCTCCAACCGTTCGGGAGTTCGTTCGACAAGCAGAACATCCAAGCCTTTGGCCGCCAACATTTCGGCGATGCCTTGCCCCATCGTCCCCGCTCCAACGACACCGATTTTGGTGAATATCATAGTAGTCTCTCTCCCTTCCTGCACCATCCAGTGATATTATACACAAGACCGAGTAGTTTTCATAAAACAAATATCACAGCTCATAGGCCGAATCCGAACAAAATGTGAACTTCGGGATCAAAGCGAAAAACCCGCTTATCCGCGGATGAAGCTCCAAGCGGAAAGCGGGTTTGCCTTGAATCAGAAGTTACGCCAGACGAGCGGCGCGAGCCTCTTCATAAGCGGCGATCTTGTCGGCATGCTGCAAAGTCAAGCCGATATCGTCAAGACCGAGCAGCAGGAACTGACGGCGATGCTCGTCAAGCTCGAAGTCGATGCGCAAGCCTTGCTCATCGGTAATCGTGTTGTTTTCCAGATCGACGGTCAGCTTGTAGCCTTCTTGGGCAGCCGTGCGCTGGAACAGATCTTCCACCTGCTCCTCGCTCAGCTTGAGAGGCAGGATGCCGTTCTTGAAGCAGTTGTTGTAGAAAATATCGGCAAACGAAGGGGCAATCACCACTTTGAAGCCGAAGTCTTGAATCGCCCATGGCGCATGCTCACGGGAAGACCCGCAGCCGAAATTCGCGCGGGAGATCAGTACGGAAGCTCCTTGGTAACGCGGCTGGTTCAGGCTGAATTCGGGAATGACGTCGCCCTGCGGGCTGAAGCGCCATTCGTAGAACAAAAACTGGCCGAAGCCCGAGCGCTCGATGCGCTTCAGAAATTGTTTGGGGATAATCGCATCCGTATCGACATTCACGCGGTCGACCGGGGCTACGAGTCCGGTATGCTGTTTGAAAGCTTCCATGTCGGTCTGCTCCTTACATCGGGAAAATAGGTTGAATAAATGCTATATGAAACGGTTTACGCTTCTTGTTTGACTTTGAATTCCCAGTCGCGAACATCGGTAAAGCGGCCTTTGATCGCTGCAGCGGCAGCCATTGCCGGCGACACGAGATGCGTGCGTCCGTCACGGCCTTGACGGCCTTCGAAGTTACGGTTGGACGTCGAGGCGCAGCGCTGACCCGGTTGAAGCACGTCGGGGTTCATCGCCAGACACATCGAGCAGCCCGCATCGCGCCATTCGAATCCGGCTTCGGTGAAGATTTTATCCAATCCTTCCTTCTCGGCTTGGATCTTCACGCGGCCCGAACCCGGAACCACGATCGCAGTCACGTTCGGAGACACCTTATGCCCTTGTGCGACGCTAGCCGCAGCGCGAAGGTCCTCGATCCGTCCGTTCGTACAGGAACCGATAAATACATAGTCGATCTCGATCTCGCTCATCGGCGTACCCGGCGTCAGCCCCATGTATTCGATGGCTTTCTCGGCAGCCTTGCGCTCGTTCTCAGTCGTGAAATCGGCAGGATTCGGCACAGCGCTTGTAATATCCGTACCCATGCCAGGGCTTGTTCCCCAGGTCACTTGCGGAATGAGACTCTCGGCGTCGAACTCAACGACTCTGTCATATACGGCGCCTTCGTCCGTTGTCAGCTTCTTCCACTCGGCAACAGCCTGATCGAATGCTTCGCCCTGCGGCACATAATCGCGTCCGCGCAAGTATTCGAACGTCGTCTCATCCGGTGCGATCAGACCTGCGCGCGCGCCGGCTTCGATCGACATGTTGCAGACGGTCATGCGCTCCTCCATCGACAAGCCGCGGATCGCTTCGCCCGTATATTCGATCACATAGCCGGTTGCGAAGTCCGTGCCGTACTTGGCGATAACGCCCAGGATCAAGTCCTTTGCCGTTACGCCCGGCTTCAGTCTGCCGTTGATGCGCACTTCCAGCGTCTTCGCTTTGGATTGCTGCAGACATTGCGTTGCGAGCACATGCTCAACCTCGCTCGTTCCGATACCGAATGCCAGCGCGCCGAATGCCCCGTGCGTAGACGTATGGCTGTCGCCGCAAACGATCGTTTTGCCCGGATGCGTCAGACCGACTTCTGGGCCCATAACGTGAACGACGCCTTGGTCGATGCTGTCCAGATCGAACAGCTTGACGCCGAAGTCCGCACAGTTTTTGGACAGCGTATCGATCTGCTGCTTGGAGATCGGGTCCGTGATGTTGTAGCGGTCCTTGGTCGGTACGTTGTGATCCATCGTTGCGAACGTCAGATCGGGACGGCGCACCTTGCGGCCTGCCAACCGGAGACCTTCAAACGCCTGCGGGCTTGTTACTTCATGAACCAGGTGCAGGTCGATATAGATGATGCTCGGTTTGCCTGGCTCGGAGTGGATGACATGGTTGTCCCAAATTTTCTCAAACATTGTTTTTGCCATCGGTTACACCTCTAGTCTTGTATGAGTAAATCTTATCTTGCTTACAGCTTGCTTTGCTTGCTTGTTAACATCCTACCATGTTCAACTTCATTGATCCAAGATATAATATCTATAGGATTCATAATTATTATCTATAAAGCATTGGGCCGGGAATGGGAAAAAAGCAGGCCCCTCTTCGCCGAAGAAAGGCCCGCCATCCTGTTCTCTGTCTTATTTTAATGAATGTTTTTCTTTTCCATATTGCCGCCCAGAACGTCGGATACATGCTGGATGGAGATGAACGCCTTCGGATCGATTTCCTGCACGATCGCCTTGAGCTTGGCCACTTCCAAACGGGTCACGACGCAATAAATCATCTGCGTATCCTCCTTGGAGTACCCGCCCCTGGCGTAAATAAACGTTGTGCTGCGTCCGAGCCTGTTGACGATGGCGTCCGAAACTTCTTCGTATTCGGCTGAAATGATCGTAGCGGACTTGGATTCCTCCAAGCCCTCCACCACAATATCCATCACCTTGGATGCGATATAGAAGGTGAAAATCGAGTACATGGCGGAATCCCAGCCGAAAATAAATCCGGCTACGATGAAGATCACGACGTTGATCATCATAATAATTTGTCCGACAGGGACCCTGAACCGCTTGGAGAGCAGTATGGCAACGATCTCCGTTCCGTCCAGCGAGCCGCCGTAACGGATGACCAGTCCGACGCCGAAGCCGAGAATAAGGCCGCCGAACAGCACGGCGAGAACCTTCTCGTCGGTAAATGCGGCCGAATGATGCAGCAGCAGCGTCGTCACCGACATAACGGAAATGCCGTACAAGGTGGAGATCGCGAACGTTTTGCCGATCTGCTTGTATCCGAGGAGCAGGAAAGGGATGTTGAACACGAAGATGAACAAGCCCAGAGGCAGACCGGTCAGCTTGGTCACCATGATGGAAATGCCCGTGATGCCGCCGTCCAGAACGGTGTTGGGCACCAGAAACAGCTCCAGCGCGGTGGCCATCAGAACGGCGCCGATGGTAATAAATAAAAACCGTTTAATAAACTCAACGACAGACAGCTTTCTATGTTTCTTAGCCAAGCATGGTTCCTCACCTTCCTCAAACTTTGTCACTTTTTGTCTACGGTACAGTTTACATGATGAGAGCCTTCAACTCAATTCGAACATTTATTCCCACAATACTTAGAAAACGGAAGGGGTTTATTCCAATATGGAACTCAGACAGCTCCAATATGCCTTGCAGATTGCCATCGACAAAAACTTCTCGCGCGCTGCGGAGAAGCTGCATATCGCCCAGCCATCGCTCAGCCAGCAGCTGTCGAAGCTGGAGAAGGAAATCGGCGTTCTTCTGTTCCAGCGCACCACCAATTCCGTCGAAGCGACCCATGCCGGCTCGCTGTTCGTGGAGAAAGCGCAAAAAATACTCGACATGGTCGAGCAGCTCAAGCAGGAGATGGAGGATATCTCGCAGATGCGCAAAGGACGCCTCGTGGTCGGCAGTTTGCCGATCACGGGCGCCCATTTGCTTCCGCTCGTGCTTCCGGTGTTCCAGAAGCGTTATCCGGAGATCGATATCGTGCTTGTCGAGGAGACGACCTCGAATCTGGAGCATCTCACCGCCAGCGGTCAGGCGGATATCAGCCTGCTCTCCCTGCCGCTGATCGACGATGCGCTCGCTTATGAGCCTGTCATCGAGGAGGAAATTGTGCTCGCGGTCCCGCAGCATCATCCGCTCGCCGAACGGTCGGCCGAAGCGGAGCCCGTCGACATCGCTTTGCTGCAGCATGAGCCCTTCATCGCGCTCAAGAAAGGGCAGGGCTTCCGGCAAATTACGGTCGAGCTGTGCAGCGATGCCGGCTTTACCCCGCGCATCGTGTTCGAGAGCAGCAATATTGAAACCGTCCAGTCCTTGGTCGCAGCGGGGATGGGCATCGCTATGGTGCCCCATATGGTGTCGCGCGGACGATGGAGCGAGCTCGTTCCCGTCTATTTGCCGCTGCAAACCCGGCCGTGCCGTACCCTCGTCGTCGCTTACAAGAAGGGCAGGTATTTGTCCAAAGCGGTTGAAGCCTTCATGGACACATTCCGCGAGGTGATGACGTCTGCGGAAGGATTTGGCTTCAGCAAGGGGAGTCCCCTTTGACCTCTACGCGGGTCCCTTGCTATTCGTAGAGCGCCGGCCGCCGATCTTCAAAAATCGGGATACGGCTGCGCACCTCGTCGACCAGATCAAGGTTGATCGTCGCCCGGACGATACTTTCGGCGCCGTCTCCTTCGGCCAATACTTCGCCCCAAGGGTCGATCACCATCGAATGGCCGAAAAATTCGGTCGTTCCGCTGATGCCGACGCGGTTGCAGGCGATGACGAACATCTGATTTTCGATGGCTCTGGCCTGCAGCAGCGTCCGCCAGTGATGCAGGCGGGGATTTGGCCACTCGGCCGGGACGAACAACAGCTTGGCGCCGCCAAGCGCCAGCTTCCGGGCCAGCTCCGGGAAGCGGATATCATAGCAGATCATCGCGCCTGCCGAAATCCCGTCTAGCTCCAGCTGACCGAGGCTCGCGCCGCTCTTCAGATACTTTTCCTCATCCATAAGCCGGAACAGATGGATTTTGGAATAGGAGCCGATCTCCCGGCCCTCCCGGTCGAAGGCATACGTCGTATTGTACACGCCGTCAGCCCGCTTCTCGGCGATCGATCCGCCCAATATATTTACCTGGTGCTTCCCGCTAAAGTCCGAGAGCATCGCTCTCGTCCGTTCTCCGGCCGGATCCGCCAGCTCGTGAATGCGGTCCAGCGCGTAGCCGGTGTTCCACATCTCGGGGATGACGATGACATCCGGCTTCTGTTCATGATCCACCGCCTGCTTCAATAATAGCTCCAGCTTGCCATAATTGCGCTCCGGCTCTCCGATGGCGATATCCATCTGCAGCAGCGCCACATTCCAGGTCGATTGCGACATGTGTGCTCATCCTCTTCATATACGTGATTCCTTAACTATAGTGGATGCCGGCGGCAAGTTCAATGCATGGGCCTGTCTGCCGCCCGCTCCGCCGCGCCTCGCTCTCCGCAAGCTCCCCTCCTGTGCGCAGCTATGACCGCCGTCAAGCGGCGTCCATGTCCCATGTGTACACTCCCCCCATTTCATGGTACAGTAAGGCTATCCGACATAAGGGCTTTGCCTTACATCCTGATATTAGCGATGGAGTGAATAACCATGAATCCAACTTCCGAGCGCGCAGCCCGCGCTTTTCCTATTCAACCGGCAGACCGCATGCAGCAGCTGCCGACCCAATTTTTCGCCAAGCTCGTGCGCAAAGCCAATGAGCAGATCGCAGCCGGGCATGACGTGATCAACCTGGGCCAAGGCAATCCTGATCGGCCGACCCCCGGACATATCGTCAAAGCGCTTCAAGGAGCTGCTGAAAATCCGCTGTACCATAAGTATCCCCCTTTCAACGGTTACCTGTTTCTCAAGGAAGCGGTCGCTCAGCGCTACCGCGAGGATTATGGCGTCGAGCTGGACCCGGAGACCGAGGTCGCTATCCTGTTCGGCGGCAAAACCGGCCTCGTCGAGATTGCCCAATGCATGCTGAACCCGGGCGATGTTTGCCTCGTGCCGGACCCTGGCTATCCGGACTACTGGTCCGGGGTAGCGCTTGCCGGAGCGAGAATGGCGTTTATGCCGCTCACGGAAAACAATGATTTTCTGCCTGACTACAGCTCGCTCGCAGCTACCGACGTGGATAAGGCAAAGCTGATGTTTATCAACTACCCGAACAATCCGACCGGCGCTTCCGCTCCGCTGTCGTTCTATGAAGAGACGATCCGCTTCGCAGCCCGGCACGGCATCGTTGTCGCCAGCGATTTTGCCTACGGCGCCATCGGCTTCGACGAGCACAAGCCCGTCAGCTTCCTGCAGGTGCCGGGGGCCAAGGAAGTCGGCGTCGAATTTTATACGCTGTCCAAGACTTATAATATGGCCGGGTGGCGCGTAGGCTTCTGTCTCGGCAACCGCGAGATCGTCAGACTGATCAATCTGATCCAGGACCATTACTACTGCAGCCTGTTCGGCGGTATTCAGGAAGCGGCCTCCGTCGCGCTCACCGGACCGCAGGATTGCGTGAGCGAGCTGGTCCGTGTGTACGCCTCGCGGCGCAGCGCCTTGTACACCGAGCTGGACCGGATCGGCTGGAAGGCCAAGCGCTCCCAAGGCTCCTTCTTCACCTGGCTGCCCGTCCCTGACGGCTACGCCTCGGAAGCGTTCGCCGACCGGCTGCTGAACGAAGCGGGGCTTGTCGTCGCTCCCGGCGTAGGCTTCGGCGAGCATGGCGAAGGTTATGTCCGGCTCGGGCTGCTGAGCTCGGAGGAGCGGCTGAGGGAAGCCGTGCGCCGCGTCGAAGCGTTGAATTTGTTCTAGCTGGCAAGACGCCGCTCCCGGCGGGTAACCCGGCCGCCTTTACAAACCGCCGGAGCGCATGATATTCTTAGAAGAAAGTAAACGTAATGAAGGGAATAGTAGGAAAGCCCCTGCACGCTCAGAGAGTAAATTCCACCGGCTGCGAGAATTTACCGTGAAGACTATCCGAACCCGCCCCCGAACGGCCAGCGAAGAGTTGGACGGCGCTCCCTGCCGTTACGAGGGAACCAAGATGGATGACGCATGTCATCAAGCAAGGTGGTACCGCGGAAGTTACAGGCTTTCGTCCTTCATGGACGGGGCCTTTTTCATTTTACCGAGAGAAGCGTGAATTCTTATGATGCAGCAAGCGATTGTAATTAAAATCGGCAGCAGCTCGCTGACGTCCAGCGAAGGCGGACTGAACCGGGAACAAATCGAATTTTTTGCCGGCGAGCTCGCCGCCCTTCACCGCCGAGGCTGCCCTGTCCTGCTGGTGACCTCAGGCGCCGTAGCCGCAGGCTTCCGGGAGCTTGGCTACCCGTCCCGGCCCAAGCAGCTGCATGAGAAGCAGGCGTCGGCGTCTGTCGGCCAGGCGCTGCTGATGCAGGCTTATCACGAGGCCTTCGGCCGCCACGGCATCGGCGTCGGACAGATTTTGCTGACTCGCTCCGACTTCGTCAGCCGCAAGCGAATCCACAATGCCCAGATGACGCTGGAGGAGCTGCTGCGCCGCGGCATGGTGCCGATTATCAATGAAAACGACACTGTATCCGTCGATGAGCTCAAATTCGGCGACAACGATACGCTGTCGGCGCTGGTCGCCAATCTGGTCCGTGCTCAGAAGCTCGTGATCATCACCGATATCGACGGTCTGTACAACGGCGATCCGCGCAGCAATCCCGACGCACGCCGGATCGACCGGGTCTCCGAAATCGACGAGGAGCTGTACCGGCTCGCCGGAGGCTCCGGGTCCGCAGTTGGCACCGGCGGGATGCGCTCCAAGCTGGAAGCGGCCCGCATCGCGATGCGCGGCGGCATCCCGCTGTTTATCGGCCGGGTCGTAGAGCCGGGAGACGCCCTGCTCGCGGTCGACGGTACCGGCAAAGGGACATACTTCGATACGACGGCGCACAGCCTGCCGATGAAGAAGCAATGGCTGGGCTTTCATTCCCAGCCTCAGGGCACGGTCACTGTCGACGAAGGAGCGGAGCAAGCGCTCGTGGCAGGCGGCCGCAGCCTGCTGCCGGCGGGCGTTCGCGAGGTGGAAGGCGATTTCCATCCCGGCGATGTGATCGAAGTCGTGAACCTCGCGCATCGTACGATCGGCCGCGGCGTCGTCAATTATGCGGCCTGGCAGCTCCAGGCTGTCGCCGGCCTCGGTACCGACGAAGTCCAGAAGCGGATTGATGTGCAGCGGATCGAGGTTATCCATCGTGATGAATGGATCACCCTGGCCGCCACGACAGGCAAAGCCAAGGATGCCGCTGCATCCAATTAAACCCGAAGCTATTCCAGAAGGAGGCCTTTTTCCATGTCCCATCCCATCACTGAAGCTTTCTCTCTCGACTCCAGTCAGCTATCCGAAGTTGTACGCAAAGCCCAGACGGCCAAGACAGCGGCCCCCAGGCTTGCTCTGCTATCCACCGAGCAAAAAAACAACGCGCTGCTGCTTATGGCAGACGCGCTGATTCAGGAGACCGCCTCAATCATCGTGGCCAACGCGCTGGACCTGCATCGCGGGCGCGAAAACGGCACCTCCTCCTCCCTGCTCGACCGGATTGCGCTGAATGAAGCGCGCATCGTAGCTATGGCGGAAGGGCTGCGCGAGGTGGCGCTGCTGCCCGATCCAATCGGCGAAGAGCTCGAGAGCTTCGAGCGGCCGAACGGGCTCTCCATCCGCAAGGTGCGGGTCCCTCTCGGCGTTATCGGCATGATCTACGAAGCGCGGCCGAATGTGACCGTCGATGCCGCAGGCTTATGTCTGAAGACCGGCAATGCGGTTGTGCTGCGGGGAGGCTCGGCGGCGCTGGAATCGAATCGCCGCATTGTGGAGGTGCTGCACGAAGCGCTTAGTCAAACCGAGCTGCCGTCCGAAGCGCTTCAGCTTATTCTGGACCCCAGCCGTTCCTCGGCCGATGAGATGCTGAAGCTGAACGGTCTGCTGGATGTGCTGATCCCGCGCGGCGGCGCGGCGCTGATCCAGAACGTCGTTCGGAACGCTTCCGTTCCGGTGATAGAGACCGGAGCCGGCATCTGCCACACGTTCATTGACGCCAGCGCAGATCCGGATATGGCGCTGCGCATCGCCATCAACGCCAAGGTGCAGCGGCCGTCCGTATGCAACTCCATGGAGACGCTGCTCGTGCACCGCGATTTCGCAGCGCGTCATCTGCCTGCCATAGCCGAGCAGTTCGTACAGCAGCGCGTCGAGCTCCGCGGCGACGATGCAGCCCGCAGCCTGTTACCCGGCATCCATGCGGCTAGCGAGCAGGACTGGGATACGGAATACAACGACTATATTCTGAATATCAAGGTGGTTGGCAGCGTCGATGAGGCGCTCGCCCATATTGCAGCCCATGGCACCAAACATTCGGAGTGCATCGTCACGGAAGACGACTTGAACGCCGTCCGTTTCCTGAATGAGGTCGATGCCGCAGCCGTCTATCATAACGCCTCCACCCGGTTCACCGACGGCTTCGAGTTCGGCTTCGGCGCGGAGATCGGCATCAGTACGCAGAAGCTGCATGTCCGCGGTCCGATGGGGCTGCCCGCTCTGACCTCGAGCAAATATATAATCGCCGGCAACGGTCAGATCCGCGGCTAAACGGATATTCTATTTCATGTAAAGGAGCTGTTCCCATGTCCACGACTTGGTCTTCGCTCAATATCGCATTCATCGGCGCCGGCTCCATGGCGGAAGCCATCATCCGCGGCTTGGTCGGGCAAGGAGGCATTCACCCGGAGCAAATTTTCGTCACCAACCGCTCCAATGAAGACCGCCTGCAAGAGCTGCAGCAAACATACGGCGTTCGCCAATCCCTGCATCAGGCCGAGAAAGAGCTCGCCATCCGGGAAGCCGATGTGGTCGTGATTGCCTTCAAACCGAAGGATGCCCTCGAAGGCGTCCGCGGCCTGCAAAGCTTGCTCAGCGAGCGTCAGCTGCTCGTCTCCGTTATCGCCGGTCTTTCCATCGAGACGATCTGCGGCCTGCTTGGGAATAATGCCATGCCGGTCGCACGCACGATGCCCAACACATCCAGCACGATCGGGCTGGGAGCGACGGGGCTGAGCTTCTCGGCAGCCGCCACAGAAACCCAGCGTGCCGCTGCGGAGCATATCTTCCGCTCCACCGGTATCGTAAGCGTCGTCGAGGAACGGCTGCTGGATGCCATCACCGGGCTGTCCGGCAGCGGTCCCGCTTATATTTACTATATGATGGAAGCGATGATCGAAGGCGGCGTTCAAGGCGGCTTGGACCGCGACGAAGCACGCCGTCTGACCGTTCAGACTGTGCTCGGAGCGGGCCGCATGGTCGAGACGACCGGCCAGGAACCGGCCGAGCTGCGCCGTAAGGTCACCTCGCCGAACGGCACGACTCAAGCCGCGTTGGAGCTGCTGGAAAGCCGAGGCTTCCCGGAAGCCGTTGCCCAGGCCGTTCTCCGTTCGGCCAGCCGCGCCGCCGAAATCGGCTCTTCGCTCAGCGACTCGGCAGCTTTACCGAATAAATAATAATGGATTCAAGCAAAGGTGGTACCGTCTTGAACTTACAAGCCTATCAAACTTACTGCGTGGCGACTTACCGCGCCTATGACGATAAAGCCGATTTTCAGAAAAAAGCGCTTGGGATTGCGGTCGGTCTGACTGTAGGAAGCTGGACCGATCTGCCTGAAGCGCGCAAGGCCGAGATGGAGAAGCATCTTGGTCAAGTCGTGGACGTCACCGTTCACGAGCCGGACAGCCGCCAGCCGGGAGAGCGTTATGCCGACATACAGATCGCTTATCCCGACGTCAACTTCAGCCGGGATATTCCCGCCCTGCTCGTGACCGTGTTCGGCAAGCTGTCCATGGACGGCCGAATCAAGCTGATCGATCTATCGTTCTCGGACGGCTTCCTGTCCGCTTTCCCGGGTCCGCGTTTCGGACTCCCTGGCGTCCGGCAGCTGCTGGGCGTTCAGGATCGTCCGCTGCTGATGAGCATCTTCAAGTCGGTCATCGGCCATGATCTTCCAGCTTTGCGCGAACAATTTTACCAGCAGGCGCTTGGCGGAGTCGATCTGATCAAGGACGACGAAATATTGTTCGAAAATCCGCTGACCCCTATCGAACGCCGTGTCGAGGTCTGCATGGAGGCGGCCGCTCAAGCGCAGCGCGAGACCGGTCAAAAGCTGCTGTACGCGGCCAACCTGACCGGACCGACGTTCGACCTGGTCGAGCAGGCGAAGCGTGCCATCGGAGCGGGAGCCAATGCCCTGCTGTTCAATGTGCTCGCCTACGGCTTCGATGCGCTCAGCGAGCTTAGCCGCCACCCGGATGTGAACGTCCCGATTATGGCCCATCCTGCCCTGGCCGGAGCGTTCTATCCGTCCACGTATCACGGCATCTCGGCCAATGTGCTGCTGGGCAAGCTGATGCGTCTGGCCGGAGCCGATCTTGTGCTGTTCCCTTCGCCTTACGGCTCTGTCGTCATGCCGCTTGAAGAAAATATGGCCATCAAGGACGCGCTGCTGACGACACAAGCTTCGGATTATGCGTTGGGCGCTTCTGCGGATCGGACGTTGGCCTTAGCGCGGAGCTTTCCGGTTCCGTCGGCAGGCATTCATCCGGGACTTGTCCCGTGGATATTGCGCGATTTCGGCCACGACGTTGTCGTCAATGCTGGGGGCGGCGTTCACGGCCATCCGCAGGGAGCCGCGGCAGGCGGACGCGCTTTCCGTCAAGCGATCGAGGCCTGCCTGAGCGGAATCCCGCTGCGCGCCTTTGCGGCGGACGGGCATCCGGAGCTGCAGGCGGCCATTGAAGCCTGGGGGATCAAGGAATGACGAAGAAGCAGCGCATCATTTTCTGCGATTTTGACGGCACGATCACGGTTAATGATAATATCGTCGCGATCATGAAGCATTTCAAGCCCGAAGGCTGGGACAAGCTCGTGGAGCAGGTCATCGGCAAGCAGATATCGGTGCGGGAAGGCGTAGGGCGCATGTTCGCCCTGCTCCCCGCCTCCCGCAAGCAGGAAATTGTCGACTATGCGATCGGCAATGTCCGGATCCGCGAAGGATTTGCCGACCTGCTCGCTTACTGCAAGCGGGAAAACATCGTCTTCCTCGTCACGAGCGGAGGCATCGATTTCTTCGTTTATCCGGTGCTTGCGGAGTTTCCGATTCCGCAGGACCATATTTACTGCAATGGCAGCGACTTCAGCGGCCCGTTTATCCGCATCGAATGGCCCCATGCGTGCGATGAGCATTGCGACAATGACTGCGGCATGTGCAAAACGGCCATCATCCGCCGCTACCCGGCCGAGCAATACGAGCGCATCCTGATCGGGGACAGCGTCACCGACTTCGCTGGCGCGAAGCTGGTCGACACGGTGTTCGCCCGGGCGCATCTGATTGACCTTTGCGAGGAGCTTCACTTGAATTACAAACCATTTGAAACGTTTCACGATGTGATCAACCACTTGGAGGAGATGAACGCGAGATGAATTTCCAGCATATCACCTTGGAGGACAAGCAGCAGGCGTTCGCCGAATTGCGGGAGATCAAGACACTGCTCGCCGGGCGCGGCTGGTTCCCCGGCACGAGCGGCAATTTGTCCGTCCGCGTCGGCCCCTTCGAGCGCGAGCAATTTGCCTTCGCCGTAACAGCGAGCGGCAAGGACAAGTCCGTCAATACCCCGTCGGACTATCTGCTTGTTGATCAGGACGGCAAAGCCATTGAAGCGACAGCGCTCAGACCATCCGCCGAAACGCTGATCCACTGCGAGATTTATAAAGCGACAGGCGCGGGCGCTATTTTCCATGTGCATACGGTATTCAACAACTTGGTTTCGGAGCTGTACGGGGAACGAGGCAGCGTGCCGATCGACGGCGTTGAGCTGATCAAAGCGTTCAATATCTGGGAAGAGGAAGCCCAGATCGACATTCCGATCGTACCGAACTATGCGGAAATTCCGCGAATCGCCGAGCTGGTGGAGCAAGCTATTCTCCCGCGTATCCCGGGCATTTTGATCCGCAAGCATGGCGTGTGCGCTTGGGGGGCCAATGCTTTCGAGGCAAAGCGCCACTTGGAAGCATTTGAGTTTCTGTTCGAATATGCGTACAGGCTGGCTTTGCTGAAGAAGTAGGCTTAGGTCTCTACGGCGTTGCCTCAAGAATCGTTACCTTAATAACTCACATTCCGCACCCCAGACATGTGGTAGTGAATGGAATTTTTAGGGGTCAACCAGCCGTGAAACGGATGTAGCGATGGTTCAAGAAGCAAAACCATCGCTGAAGCAAGTCAATTCGATTAGCCGAGATAAACCGATTCATCCAAACCGAGATAGGTCAACACCCGCTTCTCCTCTTTGCTCAGGGGGCGAGCGAATTGCCGGGTTCGGGCACCGTCCGGCAGGCGAAACACGACGACCTTACGATACTTGAAGATTTGGAATATGGCGGCGGCTGTCGGCTTGCGCAGGATTCCGGCCGCCCGACCCGTGCATCGGGTTTTGCTCCGTGATGTGCTGGCGAATGCGGCGTTGGAACACCCGGTAGACCGTGAGTGCCAACAAGAACAAGTACCCCAGCACCTTCACGCGCTCCGGCTTCTTCAAGTAAATTTCGTCCGTATACACGGGATCCTTCAAAAAGGAGAAATTCATTTCGATGTGGATTTGTCCTTTATACAAGCAAAGTAACGCCGTCCCCTCCATCGGTTCGCCACGTCACTCGGACGGCAAGGTGGTGGCCAGCACGAAGCGGGACGCCCGCCGGCGCGCTTCGTGAAACCGCGCTTCGTCTGGCGTGATCGCGGCCTCCAGCACGTAAACCGTATCGACTTGGGGAGCTTCGCCTTGCTTCGGACGTCCCCGTTTTTACGAACAACCTCCTGCGGCCGAACGGTCACGTCCACCTGATGAAACCGGGGCGATTGCCCGGCTCGAAAGGCTTCGGCGGCTTGCTGGGCATCGGCCCGGCAATGAAACGGCGTTTGAGCCGCTTCCTTTGCGGCTTGTGTCAAACGGTCGCGTTCGGCCTCCCGCTCGCAGGTTAACGTGTTTTCCTTTTTCTTGTCCAGCGCACTGGACTCCACGACGATCAGGCGGAGCGTATGACCCTCATGCTCGGCTTCCGCAGCCATCCAGCGGTACGTAGCGCCTTCGTTGGACGAGACGAACGACACCTTCTCCGATCAGGAGGCGTCCGGTGCATCGGCAGAAGCCAGCGCCGCTTTAACGATCTTCAGTTGGTTGGGAGCGCGGGTCAAGAGGTAGGCGTTCGCGCTTTTTGCGACATCGAGAGTCGCCTTGCTCATCGCCGCCGAATCGGCGACGTAAACGAAATCGTTCAGCTTCACGGCAGCGCACTGCGCATGGAGTTTCTCCAGCACGTCCTTATTCCAGGTTTTGTCTGAGGTGTTCCCATCGTGCACATCGCCATACAGGGGGATCCCGTCGGCGTTGCCGATCAACCCGAACTAGATTTGCTTCGCGCCTCGCCGGTCACGGCTGTAGCCTTCGACAATCTGCAGCGCCTTGCTCAGTTTCGTGTATGCCCCGTAAACGGACATACTCGTCGTGTCGCCGTGAAACACGCTCATCGGGATGCGCTCGTGTTGGTACACATGCAGTTGGAAGTCGGAGTAAACGTGGTGGATGTCCGCTTCATAAAGCCGGTCCAGGTGGCGTCCGAGTGCGTCGTCGTTGAACCAGGAGGCCTGAAGGCCTGGACGAAGCAATTGATCCAAATCGTGCTCCGCGGCCCATTTATCCACATTCATCAGGGCATTTCGACCACTCAGCATGTCGAGTACCAGCAACTGGACAGCTTCCCCGGCTGTCGTTCGGCATTGCCCGTCTACCGGCGGCGCACGCCCTTGTCCCCAAATTCAGGAAACAATAAGGAGGCAACTCCGTGATATTTATCTTTATTGTCGCTTCCGTAATTGGATATTATCTGTTGATTGGTATTTTGTCGTTATTCGGAGTTATGTATCAAGTTAACAGTTCAGAAACGGTTATACTTTTGGTTTTAATATTGATTGGCATAGCGTTGAACATCAATTATAAATTGGGTTTACTACATGAAGAAATAAAAGGATCAAAAAAAAATAAATAACTCAACTTTTGGGAAACTGGCAATCCATTATGCAGTTGACAAAGAACTGATCTCTTGCCCTATTTAGTTGTAGCCTTGTTGAACTGCGGAAATAAGCTCAGCAATTTTTGAAGAACAGAATGAAAATCCACATTTATTACTTTATCTCTAAAAAAGTAAAAGATGGAGTGAACTGGTAGAGAACTGCCCTCAGCTCGCCTTGAACTTAAGTTTGTCTGTCCCTTACGTTATTGCTACCTTACCAGTCCGAGCCTACAGTGCAAGGCAACCCTTCGGGTGGCTGAAGAGATAAGGATGATGGCCGAAGGACCATCTTCGCTGATCCACTGGCCAACCTCTTGGCGAGCCTTGCACTTTCGGCTTTTCCGTCCTGATCCGTTCGCCCCGTAAGGGACATGAGGACGAGGGAGTGATTGTAAATGGTTCGGATTAATTTTTATTAGTCAAGCATGTAAGGGAAAAAGGGCAATGCTCGATCTAGTATTATCATTAATTCACCGGTTGACGCATACGAAGTTCTTCAGAAAACGTTTGATCTTGAAAGCGAAGCCCAAGAAAAGTTCGGCATCATCACCATGGCCATTAAAAATATGATAGCTGTCATTCACGTCATTTCTGCCGGAACTATTAACTCAGAATTTGTGTATCCAAGGGAGGTCTTTAAAGCCGCTTTACTCAATAATGCAGCTTCGATGATATTATTGGGTAACCATCCAAGCGGAATCGCCACTCTATCCCCCGTGTATATAGACATTTGAGCTATCCTTTGTCATTCAATAATTACGGTCGCATTTGCGTATGACAATAGCTGCTAATTCCTCTAGATCGTCAATTATGGCATCCGCATCCACAACAGCTTCAACCTGTCCGTTTCGTTTCCAAACCGCCCTCATGCCAACGTCACGGCTGGCTCGTATATCATTGTCAGGATGGTCTCCGACAAAGACGGCATTTTTAGCGTGTACACCAAGTTTCGTCAAAGCACTATTAAAAATGGCTTGATCCGGCTTCCGCAGCCCTTCCCATTCTGATATTAAAATCTCGTCGAATAGATGTTCAATATGCAGCGCCTTGAAGTTATCATATTGAAATTGTCCAAAACCGTTCGAGACCAATGCTAACTTGAGATTATGGTCCTTTAGCTGAGTAAGCATACTCAACAGGTTTGGAAAGCCTATGCAATGTTTTTGAAAATTGCTTATGTAATCCTCCAGCAGCAAAATCCAATCCAGATTTTGAATAGAAAACTCATCCACAAGCTGTTGATATACTTTGTCCTTCCATACGTAGCCATGATTATCAAGCTCAATGAACCGCTGAGCGAAAACATCTTTTTCAACGAATTGCAGCTCCGGGTAGCGTTGGTGTTGATCTCTCACAAACTGTAATAGTGAGGAGTCACGGTCCAGCAGTGTGCCGTCCAAATCAAAAAGCACCGCATGAATAGTCAATGGAATTCCTCCTTATTGATGCTCCTCGCGTTTGATGCTCTTTCTGTTAAATTCAGATTTGAAACAATCAATAATCAACAAAATACTAAAATAAATAACAACAAATAGTCCTGAAACAGATAGAAAATCGCCGATAAAGCTGCTTATATATCCTTGAAATAATACTTAATACAAGTAAACAGATGGATACTTAATACAAATTAGAAATATTCAACCAAAAATTCCGAATAAAATTCAATTTCCACTCCATAAAATTCACCAACCTTCTATGAGTATAGCAGCCGAATGGATATAAAAGGAAGCTGTCCAGTTGTTGGTACTCGACATGCTGAGCGGTCGAAATGCCTTGATGAACGTGGACAAATGGACCACGGAGCAGGATTTGGATCAACTGCTTCGTCCAGGCCTTCAGGCCTCCTGGTTCAACGACGACGCACTCGGACACTACCTGGACCGGCTTTATGAAGCGGACATCCACCACGTTTACTCCGACTTCCAACTGCATGTGTACCAACACGAGCGCATCCCGGATCTATGTCAACGTATAAAGGATATATCAATAACATGGACACACACATTAATAATTACATGCAGGCACCATTGTGGCCGGAAGTGGTCGGGTATGGATCTGCCTTGGTAGGTTTAGCAACAATCGTTGCTGGATATGGTTCTGGACCTCCTGGATGGGTCACGATTGTGTTATATTATAGCGGTGCTCTCTCCACATTTGCCGGACTTACTTCTACAGTTTATTCAACTATTCAAGATTGCAACTTAGCAAAACAGCAGCTCAATACATGGAAAACGCAAGAACTATGAATTTTTATGGTGGAGGAAGTTACTGGGAAAACCATACTGTATCCGAGGTAAGTGGTTTTTAGTTATATTTCTTAGAAATTTGAGCGTCGGTCGGGAATACCGACGCTCCTCTTTATGAGAGAGGGGAAAAACAGATGAAAAATAGAAATTAAGAATTGCTTGGATAATACCCCAAATACTCCTAGCATTAATGAATCTCTTTTTACTAGTCTTTATTATTATGAATTGGTCGTATCTTGGTAATTCAAAGCTACCCTATATTATAATGTGCATCCTTCTTTTCTTTGTTATCGTGTTAGGAATTTATAAGATACTCGATTGGATTAAAAAAGGTAAGATGTGAAATCACACCTGTCGGCAATCACCTGAATATAGCAGCTGCGAGCTGTCCGTTTGGAAGGGAATTTAACCCCGCTCGAGAATAAAGAGCAGGCAGCGCGCATCTCACTCAGCCGTAAAAGGGCACAACCGACCTTAACTTCTTCCAGGCACATCAACACTTCAGCCCGTGTTAAACTTCCAACTTTTCGAGTTCTCGAAAATGAATACGCCCTGTTGCATCGACCAGTCTTGGCGACTTCATCCAGCTAACCCTGCCTCAAATCCAGTTCATGTACGTTGGCTCGTGCATTTGCCTTGAGCTTCCTTCTAGATTTCCACCTCGCGGTGGACACCCTTGCTCTTGGCTAACGGTAGGCGTTTCGCCAGCCCCCGTTCGGGACTCTCACCCTAGAGATGACGCCCATGCTGGGCGTACAAAAAGAAGACCCCGGCGCAGTTAGCCGAAGTCTTCCTTCTCATGTACTCCATATTCCGTTCACCACTCAAACTCAAGCCTTGCCGTATTCGCTCGGATTGGCTCTCCAGGCTTGCAGCGCCGCCACATCCTGCTCTTGGATGCTGCCTTGCGCCAGGGCGACGTTCACCAGCGTCGAGTAGTTGGTCAGCGTCTCGAACGGGATGCCCGCGTTCTCGAAGGCTTCCTTCGCTTTGTCGAACTGGTAGGAGAAGATGCCCAGCACGGACAAAGCTTCCGCTCCGGCGTCATTGACAGCCAACGCTACTTTCAGCGAGCTGCCTCCTGTGGAGATCAGATCCTCGATGACGACCGTCTTCTGTCCGGGCTTGATCGCACCTTCGATCAGATTCCCCTTGCCATGTCCCTTCGCCTTATCGCGCACGTATACCATCGGCAGGCCCAGCTTGGACGCTACCCATGCCGCATGAGGGATGCCTCCCGTTGCCGCTCCGGCGATCACCTCGGCATCGGGAAAGTTTTCGCGAATCAAGGAGACGAAGCCGTCAGCGATGCGTTCGCGAATCTCCGGATAAGAGATGGTCAGACGGTTATCGCAATAAATCGGCGACTTCAATCCCGAGGTCCAGGTGAATGGCTGCTGCGGACGAAGCGCTACCGCTCCGATCTTCAGCAGGTCGGCGGCAATTTGTTCGGAAAGCTGCGGATTCGTACGGATCGTAGTTGAACTCATTGAGTCATCTCTCCTTAGAGTCAAATGGAAATTTGTCAACAGCTCTCGGACCCCATGTCCAAGGCAGTCTGATCAGATCTGGGGAACCGGCACCGAAGCAATAATGGCCTCCAGCGCCGCTCTCGGGTCCGCTGCTTGTGTGATCGGACGGCCGATCACCACATAGTCCGTGCCTTGAGCAAATGCTTCGGCCGGCGTCATGATGCGCGACTGATCGCCGATATCCGCGCCTGCCGGACGAATGCCAGGCGTCACGGTGACAAACCCCGCTCCGCACGCTTGCTTGATAAGGCCAACCTCCAGCGGCGAAGCCACGACGCCGTCAAGACCGGACGAACGTGCCAGCTCTGCGTACCGGACAACCGTGTCCTCCACGCTTCCGGCAATGCCGATTTCGTCGTTGAGCATCGCCTGATTCGTGCTTGTCAGCTGCGTGACCGCGATCAGCAGCGGGCGCTTGCTCCCCGCTCCGCTACCGGCCAGCGCCTTGTCTACGCCTTCGCGCGCCGCCTCCATCATCTGCCGGCTGCCAAACGCATGCACATTGAACATGTCCACGCCAAGTCTGGTGATGCTTTCAGCTCCGCCTTTGACCGTATTCGGGATGTCATGCATCTTCAAGTCCAGAAACACATGGTAGCCTTTCTCTTTCAAGCCGAGCACGAATTGGGGGCCTGCACTGTAGAACAGCTGCATCCCCACCTTCATATAGCAGGGGATTCCTTCCAGCGAGCGCACCAGTTCATCGGCCTTCTGTGCATCGGGATAATCGAGAGCCACAATTATTCGCTCAGTCACGGATGTCCTATTTTCACTCACAGCTTCTCCTCCTCCAGTTCATCGTACGCCTGCCGCGGCTTGCAGCAGCGACTCCAATCAAGAGAGTAGCACAGGCCCGGACGGGCGCTGTGCTACTATGTTAAGCGATGCTTGCCTGTTTATCCATGATGTGCCGGCATAGCCGTCGACTGGAAGTAGATGGACTCGAGCACGTGCAGCAGTGCCTTGACCGTATCCAGCGAGGTCATGCAGACTACGCCGTTCTCGACCGCCTCGCGGCGAATCCGGAAGCCGTCGCGCTCCGGTGTTTTGCCTTTGGTCAGCGTATTGACCACGAAGTGGGCCTCGCCGTTGCGGATCAGATCCAGAATGTTCGGCGAGCCTTCGCTCAGCTTGTTGACGCGAGTCACGCGAAGACCTGCTTCCTCCAGCGCATCGGCCGTGCCGCCCGTCGCTACGATGCGGTAGCCGAGGGTGAAGAAGCCGCGCAGAATCTCGGTCGCTTCCGCCTTATCCTTGTCCGCGACCGTTGCAATGATAGCTCCTGTCGGCGGCACCTTCATGCCCGAGCCGATCAGACCTTTATACAGAGCTTTCGCGAAGGTTTTGTCGCGTCCCATAACCTCGCCCGTCGACTTCATCTCCGGACCGAGCGTCGTGTCTACGCGGCGCAGCTTGGCGAAGGAGAATACCGGCACTTTGACGGAGACATAGTTGTCTTCCGGCCACAGCCCTGTTTCATACCCCATGTCCTTCAGCGTTTCGCCCATGATGACGCGTGTCGCTACGTTGGCCATCGGAATCTTCGTAACCTTGCTGAGGAATGGCACCGTCCGCGAGGAGCGCGGGTTAACCTCGATAACATACACCTCGTCCTGGTAGATGACGAACTGGATGTTCACCAGTCCGACAACCTGCAGGCCGCGAGCAATTTTCGTTGTAATCTCGATAATTTTCGCCTTCAGCTCATCGGAGATCGTTTGCGTCGGATAGACCGCGATCGAGTCGCCGGAGTGAACGCCTGCGCGCTCGATATGCTCCATGATCCCCGGGATCAGGACCGTCTCCTTGTCGCAGATGGCGTCCACTTCGACTTCCTTGCCTAGCATGTAGCGGTCGATCAGAACCGGATGCTCCGGATTGATTTTGACGGCATACTCCATGTAGCTCAGCAGCTCCTCATCGGAGTAGACGATCTCCATCGCCCGGCCGCCCAGCACATAGGAAGGACGGACAAGCACCGGATAGCCGAAGTTCGCCGCCATGCCTACCGCCTGGTCGACCGAAGTGACCGTTCCGCCAGGAGGCTGAGCGATGTCCAAGCTGCGCAGCAGCGCTTCGAATTTCTTGCGGTCTTCCGCAGCGTCGATGTTCTCCAGGTCCGTACCGAGGATGCGCACACCGGCGGCGGCCAGCGGAGCGGCAAGATTGATTGCTGTTTGTCCGCCGAATTGGACGATGACGCCGATCGGCTGCTCGCGTTCGATTACGTTCATTACGTCCTCGAAGAACAGCGGTTCAAAGTACAGACGATCCGAGGTATTGAAGTCGGTCGATACCGTCTCCGGGTTGTTGTTGATGATGACCGCTTCATACCCGGCTGCCTGGATAGCCCATACCGCATGCACCGTCGAGTAGTCAAACTCGATGCCTTGTCCGATCCGGATCGGACCGGAGCCAAGTACGACGACTTTTTGTTTCGACGTTTCTTTCACTTCATCTTCCGTCTCATACGTCGAGTAGTAGTAAGGCGTCGTCGCTTCGAATTCGGCGGCGCAAGTATCGACCATTTTATAGACCGGCTTGATGCTTGCAGACAGGCGGTAAGCGCGGACTTCGGCCTCCTGGGTCAAGCTCAGTCCTTTATCGGCCCCGCGGCGCACTTCGGCGATCGCGCGGTCGGTGAAGCCTTTGCGCTTCGCTTCGAGCAGCAGCTCAGGGGTCAACTCAGGCGCCTGCAGCTCTTCTTCGAACTTGATCAGCCCTTCCAGCTTGTACAGGAACCACCAGTCGATCTTGGTCAGATCCTGCAGCTGCTGAACCGAGTAGCCGCGGCGCAGCGCTTCGGCGATCAGGAACATCCGCTCGTCGTCAGGCTTGATCAGACGGCTTTCCAGCGTAGCCTGATCGAGCATATCCGTTTCCTTGAGGAACAGGCGGTGGACGCCGATTTCGAGCGAGCGGATCGCTTTGTGGATCGATTCCTCAAACGTGCGGCCGATCGCCATGACCTCGCCCGTCGCTTTCATCTGCGTGCCGAGCTTGCGGTTCGCTGCCGTAAACTTGTCGAACGGCCAGCGCGGGATTTTCGATACGATGTAGTCCAGCGTAGGCTCGAAGCAAGCGTAGGTTTGACCTGTAACCGGGTTGACAATTTCGTCCAGCGTATAGCCAATTGCGATCTTGGCCGCCATCTTGGCGATCGGGTAGCCCGTTGCCTTGGAAGCCAGTGCGGACGAGCGGCTTACACGCGGATTTACTTCGATGACATAATATTGATAGCTGTGCGGGTCCAGCGCGAACTGCACGTTGCAGCCGCCCTCGATGCTCAGCGCGCGGATAATTTTAAGCGAAGCCGAACGCAGCATCTGATACTCGCGGTCGGACAGCGTCTGGCTCGGCGCTACGACGATCGAGTCGCCCGTATGTACGCCGACCGGATCGAAGTTTTCCATATTGCACACGACGATACAGTTGTCGTTGGCGTCGCGCATAACTTCATATTCGACTTCCTTCATGCCGGCGATGCTCTTCTCGATCAGACATTGGCTGATCGGGCTGTACCGGATGCCGGAAGCTACTGTCTCGCGCAGCTCCTCTTCGCTTGCGCAGATGCCGCCGCCCGTTCCGCCCAGCGTGTAGGCCGGACGCACGATGATCGGATAGCCGATTTCATTGGCGAAGGTCACAGCCTCTTCGACTGTCGTAACGATGACGCTATCCGGTACCGGCTGCTCCAGCTCGCGCATCAGATCGCGGAATAGATCGCGGTCTTCGGCTTTCTCGATCGCCGTCAGCTGCGTGCCGAGCAGCTTCACGTTCTCGCGCTCCAGTACGCCGGCGCGGGCCAGCTCAACGGCCATGTTCAGACCGGTCTGACCGCCCAGCGTAGGCAGCAGGCCGTCAGGACGCTCCTGACGGATGATTTGCGTGACGAATTCCAGCGTAATCGGTTCGATATATACTTTGTCGGCCATGTTCGTATCGGTCATGATCGTGGCCGGGTTGCTGTTGATCAGTACTACTTCATAGCCTTCCTCTTTCAAGGCTTGGCAGGCTTGGGTGCCGGCGTAGTCGAACTCCGCCGCCTGACCGATAACGATCGGTCCCGAACCGATGACGAGAATTTTTTTGAGTTCTTTATTTTTTGGCATAGGACAATTCTCCCTTCGAGTCGGTTGCGGCTGCTGCTGTCTTGGAAGCTTCGTATGCAGCAGCAATTTGCGCTTGGCGCGGCGCTTTAGGCGCATTCCGCTTATGATCGCGGATCATCGTCAGGAAGTCGTCGAACAGGTAGCTCGAGTCGAACGGACCAGGCGCCGCTTCCGGATGATACTGCACCGAGAAGGCCGGGTATTGCTTGTGGCGCAAGCCTTCGATCGTTCTATCATTGTTGTTGATATGCGTTACTTCAAGCTCCGTGCCTGCGATGGAATCCTCTTTGACCGTATAGCCATGGTTCTGGGAAGTAATATAGCAGCGTCCGGAGATCAGATCCTTTACCGGATGGTTGCCGCCGCGGTGTCCGAATTTCAGCTTCTCCGAGTCGGCGCCGCTCGCCAGCGCGAACAGCTGATGCCCCAGACAGATGCCGAAGATCGGGTATTCGCCGAGCAGGTCGGCAATCATCTTGACGGCATGCGGTACGTCCTTAGGGTCCCCAGGGCCGTTGGACAGCAGGATGCCGTCCGGCGCCAAGCGGCGAATCTGTTCGGCGGTCGCGTCCTGAGGCACGACGACTACGTCGCAGCCGCGCTTGGTCAGATCGCGCAGGATACCGCTCTTCGAGCCGAAGTCGACCAGCACGATGCGCTCCTTCGTACCCGGGGCGCTGAATACGGTTTTCGTGGACACTCGGGAAACTTGATCCGTCATCAGCGGGGAAGCCTTCATCTGCTCCAGCAGTTCTTCCACACGCTTGTTCGAGGTCGTCAAAATCCCTTTCATTACGCCGTGATGGCGAATGCGGCGGGTCAGCATGCGCGTATCTACGCCGCTTATACCGATAATCCCGTACTCCTGGAGCAGGCTGTCGAGGGAATATTCCGCTCTCCAGTTGCTTGGCACCGTTTCATGCTCGCGCACGACAAACCCGTGGATAAACGGGCGGATCGATTCGAAATCGTCGCGGGTAATGCCATAGTTGCCGATCAGCGGGTAAGTCATAGTCACGATCTGACCGCAGTAGGAAGGATCGGACAGCACCTCCTGATAACCTGTGATGCCTGTATTAAAGACGACCTCGCCAACCGAATCGCCAGTGCTTCCGAACGCTTTGCCGGTAAACAATGTACCGTCTTCCAACAACAATCTTGCTTGCATCGATCCTCACTCCTTCTTAGATGGTCCAGCTATAAGCTATATGTGCAGCGAACGGCCGTTCAAATCCGGTCATTCGCAGGTGTATCCGTTTCTAGCCGGCTATGCGCTCCAGACGATGCTTCCGTTCACCATGGTGAGTGTCGGCCAGCCTTGCAGCTTCCAGCCCGTAAACGGCGTGTTGCGGCCCTTGGAGGCAAATGATCCCGGATCGACCTCGCGTTCCGTCTCCAGATCGATCAAGGTCAGATCAGCCGGCTTGCCCTCTTCCAGCGTCCCCCATGGCAGGCCGAACACTTCGGCCGGCAGTCTGGTCATCTTGTCGACCAGAAATTCAAGCGTCCATTCGCCCGTCGCTACGAATTTCGTGTAAAGCAGCGGGAAGGCCGTCTCAAAGCCGACGATGCCGAACGGCGCCAGCTGCACGCCGCGCGCTTTCTCCTCTTCGCTGTGCGGAGCATGGTCGGTGACCACGATGTCGATCGTCCCGTCCAACAGCCCTTCGATGCAGGCTTGTACATCCCGCGGAGTGCGCAGCGGAGGATTCATTTTCCAGTTGGCGTCCATACCGGGGATGTCCTCGTCGGAGAGCAGCAGATGATGAGGACATACCTCGGCAGTCACCTTGATGCCGATCTGCTTGGCCTGACGGATCAGGCGCACCGACTGCTCGGTGCTGACATGGCACACGTGATAATGGACGCCGGTGGCCTCGGACAGCAGTATGTCGCGGCCGACGTGAATGGCCTCCGACTCGTTCGGAATGCCTTTCAGCCCATGCTTGCGGGAGAACTCCCCTTCTGTAAAGGCTGCTCCCTCGACCAGCGTGTTATCCTCGCAATGGGCGATGATCGGCATACCGATCGATGCAGCCTTGGCCATCGCATCCTTCATCATCTGGGCGCTCTGCACGCCGACGCCGTCATCCGTGTAGCCGATCACGCCTGCTTCCTTCAACGCGTCGAAGTCTGTCAGCTCGCGGCCGAGCTCACCCTTGGTGATACAGCCGTAAGGCAGTACCCGCACCACGCCTTCCGTCTCGGCTTTGTCCAAAATGTACTTGACCGTCTCGACCGTGTCGATAACCGGACGTGTATTCGGCATGCAGGCGATCGTCGTAAATCCGCCCTGGGCCGCCGACCGGGTTCCGGTTGCGATCGTTTCCTTATGCTCGAACCCCGGCTCGCGCAGATGCACGTGCATGTCGATCAATCCCGGCGTCAGCAGCCTGCCTGCCGCGTCGACGACCGTATGTCCGGCCGTATCCGGCGCTGCTTCTCCCGCTTCTGCGATTCGCGCTACAGTATTGCCCTCCACCAGTACGTGCTTGGTCGTCCGCTCATTGCCCGCTCCTACGACGCTCGCGTTCAGTATCCAAATGCCCATGAGAACCTCCGATTGGTAGTGTATATAAGTAGAAGCGTTGCAGCAACGCCCTCGCTTAGCTCAAAGCTCGTTCGATAACGGCCATCCGGATCGGTACGCCGTGACTCATCTGCTCAAAAATTTTCGATTTCTCGCATTCCACCAGCTCGTCGTCAATCTCCACGTTGCGGTTAAATGGCGCCGGATGCATGATGATTGCATGCGGGGCCATCCGCGCCGCGCGCTCGGCCGTCAGCCCGTACGCCGCCCGGTAGTCTTCGGCCGAGCCGAATACCGTGCCTTCATGACGCTCGAGCTGGACGCGCAGCATCATGACGACGTCCGCCTGCAGCGCCTCGTCGATCGTGACGTACGGCGCGTGCTCGGCAAGCTCCTCAGCCCGCATCGACTCCGGCGCGCAGAAGCTGACCTTGGCCCCAAGCGTTTGCAGCGCCCAAAGATTGGAACGGGCCACGCGGCTGTGCTGAATATCGCCGACAATGGCGACATTTAGCCCCTTGAGCTCGCCGAACTGCTTGCGCATCGTGTACAGATCGAGCAGCGCCTGTGTCGGATGCTCGCTGTTGCCGTCTCCCGCGTTGATCAGCGGAACCTTGATCTTGGTTGCCAGCTCCTGCAGCAGGCCGTTCGGCTTCATCCGAATGACACCGGCATCGATGCCCATCGACTCGAGCGTGCGGACCGTGTCGTAGATCGACTCGCCCTTCTGCACGCTGGATACCGCAGCCGCGAAGTTCAGCACCTCCGCGCCGAGCCTCTTCTCCGCGACCTCGAAGGAGAAGCGGGTTCTCGTACTGTTCTCGAAAAACATATTGGCGACGAACCGGCCTTGCAGATGACCCGTCACCTTGACAGGATACTGCTCCCAGTACGCTGCCCGGTCCAGGATGGAGATCAGTTCGCCCGAGCTTAACCCTTTCGTACCGAGCAGATGCTTGCTGGATTGAAGTAGCTGTGTCATGCGCTTGGCCTCCTCTGCCCTGTAATCAACACTTGGTCGGCTTCGTCCGACTCAACAAGCTGCACCTCGATGCTTTCCATCCGCGAGGTCGGTATGTTTTTGCCGACATAATCCGGACGGATCGGCAGCTCCCGGTGTCCGCGGTCGACAAGCACCGCGAGCTGAATCATCTGGGGTCTGCCGAGATCCATCAGGGCATCCATCGCCGCCCTGACCGTTCTGCCCGTGTAGAGCACATCGTCGACCAGAATAATTTTCTTGTTATGAACCGCCAGCGGCTCCGGTCCTTCTCCCGGGGCGTGGCTTCCGCTCAGCGCGGTGACCGACTCCAGCGAGACCCGGCGGTCGTCCCGGTATTCCGTAACGTCCACTTCGCCCACCAGCACGGACACCTCTTCTATCTCGCGAATTTTATCGGCGATCCGTCGAGCCAGATAAATGCCTCGGGTGCGAATCCCCATCAGGATGCAATCCTCGAATCCTTTGTTGCGCTCCAGTATTTCGTGGGCGATCCGGGTCAAAGCCCGGCGAATCGCCGTTTCATCCATCAAGACATGATCCGTTTGCTGCATGGCGTCCTAACCTCCTTACCATTCGCGCTATCGCAGTAAGCCAGCCGCAAGACATAAAAAAACCTTGCCAGGATGACAAGGTTGTGGGCGCGGAAAGAGAACATGTCCCCAGAAGGTTCCCTGCAGGCAGCACCTGCCGGAACACTACGAGTGTGACCGTTCCATTCTTCGTTCACCTTGTCAGTCTCACGGGACTGCATCTTAAAGGTGCTTTTTCAGTTATCAGCATTATCCCACGCCTGGCCCCGAATGTCAATAGATGTCGATTGTCTTTGGAACAACCCGCTGTTAAGCTCCTCTCCCCTCCTCAGCAACGCTCCCATGGAAGGAAATGTAACATCATTTCAGACAATTATTGCTTGAACCAGTCGAATATGCTATAAAAGATGTAGTTCGTTCGTCTATCGCTTGTCCGCAAGCGGTAACTTTACTGAGGGAGTGAAACACAGCAATATGTCCATGGAGATGAATACCGAAGAAGTCATCAATCTCATTAAAACCAGCAAGAAGAAAACACCCGTGAAGGTATATATTAAAGGAAACGATCTGGAAAATATCTCCTTCGGAGACGGTATTCAGGCTTTCGTATCCGGCAAAAGCGGCGTGCTGTTCGGCGAATGGACCGATATCAAGTCCGTCATCGACGAGCAGGGAGCGAAAATCGAAGATTATGTGGTAGAGAACGACCGCCGCAACTCGGCTATTCCGCTGCTTGACCTCAAAGGCATCAATGCCCGCATCGAGCCCGGAGCGGTTATCCGCGACATGGTCGGCATCGGCGATAATGCCATCATTATGATGGGAGCCGTTATTAATATCGGGGTTACGATCGGCGAAGGCACGATGATCGATATGGGCGCCGTCATCGGCGGACGCGTGCAGGTCGGCAAAATGTGCCATATCGGCGCTGGCGCCGTCCTGGCCGGAGTTATCGAGCCCCCTTCCGCACAGCCGGTCGTTATTGGAGACGATGTGCTCGTCGGCGCAAACGCTGTTATCCTTGAGGGAGTTCGCGTCGGCCAAGGCTCCGTCGTGGCCGCTGGCGCCGTCGTCACCGAAGATGTGCCTGAGTTCTGCGTAGTTGCGGGCACTCCGGCTCGCGTCATCAAGAAGGTCGACGATAAGACGAAGTCGAAAACCGAGATCTTGAAAGACCTGCGCACCCTGTAGTCCGCGCCAGGTGCTCAGTCAGCCCGGCGCTTACGGCGCGCCGGGCTTTCTTTTCGTAAGGCAAGTCGCAAGCAAGGCGGGGGCATCCAGGCTATGCCGGAACGTCTGTGCAGCTCGCAGCTCCACCCCCGCTTGATACCAAGGAGGTCGCAAACCCATATGACCGCAGCAGCAACCCCCGGCCGGTACGTGCAGATTCGGCGAGATCTGCACCAGATTCCCGAGCTGGGCTTCCAGGAATTCAAAACTCAAGCCTATCTGATGGCCTATATCGGCAGTCTGCCTCAGGACAGACTGGAGGTCCGCACCTGGCGCACGGGCATTCTCGCGCACGTGAGAGGAACGGGATCCGCGCCGCGCCGCAGGTACGGATACCGGGCCGATATCGACGCCCTCCCTATTCAAGAAGACACCGGATACGACTTTGCATCCACGCATCCGGGCATGATGCATGCGTGCGGACATGATCTTCATATGAGCATCGGCCTGGGAGTGCTTACTTATTTCACAGAGCATCCGATCGCAGACGATCTGCTATTTATATTTCAGCCGGCCGAAGAAGGGCCAGGCGGCGCGCTGCCTATGCTGCAGAGCGACGAATTCCGCGATTGGCGTCCCGATGAAATATTCGCCCTGCATATTGCGCCGGAATATCCGGTAGGGACGATAGCTGTCAAGCCGGGCATTTTGTTCGCGAATACATCGGAGCTGTTCATCGATTTGATCGGCAAAGGCGGACATGCCGCCTTCCCCCATAACGCGAACGATATGGTTATCGCCGCCTGCCAGCTCGTAGGGCAGCTGCAGACGATCATCTCGCGCAATGTCAATCCCCTGGATTCAGCCGTCGTCACCATCGGCAAGATCGACGGAGGAACGAAGCAAAACATCATTGCCGAGCGGGCTCGCCTGGAAGGAACGATCCGTACCTTGTCCGCCGCGACAATGAATCTGGTCAAATCCAGATTGGAAGCAGTAGTCAGCGGCATCGAGACCTCCTTCTCCTGTCGGGCCGAGATCGACTATGGCTCCAATTATCGGCAGGTCTACAATGAAGAGTCAGTAACGGCAAGCTTTATGGATTGGCTTCAGAATACGCAGGGCGAGCATGGCGTCACTCTGCACACATGCACGGAGGCCATGACTGGAGAGGACTTCGGCTATTTCCTCGAAGAGATTCCAGGCTTCATGTTTTGGCTTGGCGTCAATACGGCTTACGGGCTGCATCATGCCAAGCTTAAGCCCGACGAAGCCGCTATCGATGTCGCCATCGGCGTGATGACGCGGTACTTGAGCTGGCGTTCGGCGCCGGCTTCCACTGGGTCAGCCGAATAACTAAAAGCCCGGGAGCGTTTGCGTCTTCCCGGGCTTGTTTGGTATGGTTTTTATGACTTGTTGGCAGTCTTATTTCATTCGCCTTAGCCTGTCCATTTCGATGTCATGAACGCCTAGCTTGGCAGCTAGAAAATCCATGTCTTCCTTGCTTGCCGAGCGCTCCAGCTTCAAATGAATCAAATTCAGCATCGTCACCACATCCTGGCTGAATTCCGCTTCGTTTCTGTCCAGTTGCTCTTTCACTGACTCCAGTCCATCCTCTACCTTGCTTAAGCGCGCGCTGACAGTCGACAATTCCCCTTCGACTCGGTCCAGCCTGGTTAATACCTGGGCTTCAAAGCTTCCCTGCTTGTCCATCAGCACGCCAAGTCGCGCATCGAAGCTGTCCTGCCTGTCCACCAGCACACCAAGTCGCGCATCGAAGCTGTCCTGCTTTTCAGCCAATTTTTCTACTTTGCCGACTATTGTTTCAAGAATGAGCTTAAGCTCCCGGTCCATCGGTAGAAAGACCTCCCTGCGAAGACGTTAAGCTTATTTTAACACAGCCCTGCTCCTTAAACTATGGAACGATTATTTATCTTCATTTTCTAAAATTCACTATTTTTGTCGATTCTCATGATCGTCTCCCTGTAACTTGATAGGTTCGATCGACAGTCCGCATCTTTCCCGGGTTTAGAGCTACGACTTTACCGCTCGCTCCACATAATAAACAGCCAGCGTTATGCGACCAAACCTAGCTTACTGGTGGTATAGAGCAATCCGAACCACGAACTTCTACCTATGCTCCCGCATGAGCTCATCTTGAGAGGAGGTCCATCTGTTCTCCGGCTGCGTTTTCCTCCTTCCACCATCAGACCACCATCAGAAAAAAAGAAGCTGCCATCAAGCCTGCAGCTTCTTCACAAACGCCTCCAGCCGGTCCAGCCCGGCTTCGAGGACTTCCATCGCATACGCATAGGAAATACGGATATATCCTTCTCCGTAGCCGGAGAAGGCGTCTCCGGGCACGACGGCTACCTGATGCTCCTCCAGCAGCCGCATCGCGAAAGTCATCGACGGCAGACCGTACCGCTTGATGGAAGGGAACACATAAAAGGCGCCTTCCGGCTTGTCCAGCTCGAACCCCATCCCAATCAGCCGCTCATACGTATAGTTCCGCCGCCGGCGATATTCCTCTCTCATCGGCAGCGCGTCGTCCACCCCAGCCGTCAGAGCTTCAACAGCCGCATACTGGCTGATGGAGCTGGCGCATGTAATGTTGTACTGATGGACTTTGACCATATGCTGCGTGAGGTAGGCCGGAGCCAGCGTAAAGCCGATCCGCCAGCCCGTCATCGCATGGGATTTGGACAAGCCGTTGATAACAACGGTCTTCTCCCTCATCCCGCTTACGGATGCAAACGAACGGTGGCTCCCTTCGTAGATCAGCTCGCTGTAGATCTCATCGGAGATCACGAAAAGATTGCGATCCTCCAGCAGCTGCCCTAGCGCATCCTGCTCCTGTGGCGTCAAGATACGCCCTGTCGGATTGGATGGGTAACAAAGCACCACGCAGCGGGTCTTATCCGTCAAATATGGCTCCAGCAGTTCCGCTGTCAGCTTGAACCCGTTCGCCGACGTGTCCACGTAAACAGGAACGCCTCCACACAAGCGAACAAGCGGCTCATAACCCGGATAAATCGGTCCGGGCAATATAACCTCGCTGCCCTCAGTCAGCAATGTCCGCAGCGTAATATCCAAGGCTTGGCTTGCGCCGGCCGTCACGATAATTTCATCGGCCGCGGCATAGCTCAGCTTGTACTTGGCGCTGACGAAATCCGAGATCGCCTGACGCAGCTCGGGCAAGCCGGCATTGGGCGTATAAGTGGTACGATTGGTCGCGATAGCCTGCTTGCCGGCCTCCAGAATATGCTCGGGAGTCGGGAAGTCCGGCTGGCCGATCGTCAGCGTAATAGCTCCCGGATGGCGGGCGACCAGATTGGACATTTTCCGGATGCCGGATATTTCAATTTGCTTCACACGCGGGTTAATCAAATGTTCCAGTTGCTCCATCCCATGGCTCCGTCCTATCGCAATTTTAATACATCCAACAACCGGTTCATGTCTTCGGGCAAAGGCGCTTCGAACTCCAGATATTGTCCGGTCCGCGGATGCTTGAAGCCGAGTACGGCCGCATGAAGCGCCT
Source organism: Paenibacillus sp. cl123 (assembly GCF_900101595.1). Classification (GTDB taxonomy): domain Bacteria; phylum Bacillota; class Bacilli; order Paenibacillales; family NBRC-103111; genus Paenibacillus_G. The sequence goes on along the minus strand of NZ_FMYY01000003.1, from coordinate 399,142 downwards.
GACCGTCCATCACAACCCCCTTGCTCTTGGAAGGGCCGTAGGCCGGGTCGCCGACCAGAGGATGGCCGATAAACTTCATATGCACGCGGATCTGATGCGTTCTTCCGGTTTCCAGCTTAAGCTCGAGCAGCGTATAATCCCCGAAGCGCTCCAGCACAAGAAAATGGGTGACGGCATGCTTGCTGTTGCGTTCGGTCACCGTATACAGCTTGCGATCTCTCGGATCTCTGCCGATCGGCGCGTCAATCGTGCCATTATCATGGGGCACGTTGCCGTGGACCAGGGCGATGTACTTGCGGTTGACGCTATGCTCCTTCAATTGGGCAGCCAGTCCGCTGTGAGCCAGATCGTTTTTGGCCGCCATCAGCAAGCCTGATGTATCCTTGTCGATCCGGTGGACAATGCCTGGACGCATCACCCCGTTAATGCCGGACAAATCCTTGCAATGATAAAGCAGTCCATTGACCAGCGTTCCGCTGTAATGCCCGACAGCCGGATGCACGACAAGCCCCCGCGGTTTGTTGACCACGATCAGGTCCGAATCCTCATAGACGACGTTCAGCGCAATAGGCTCCGCGGCGACTTCCAGCTCCTTCGGCTCGGGAATAACGAGCGAAACCTCTTCTCCCGCGTTCAGCTTGTAGTTCGGCTTCACCGTCCGTCCATCGACCGTGGCGTTGCCGTCCTTGATCCACTGCTGCACTTGCGTGCGCGAAGCTTCCTCCCCCAGCGCCTCTGTCAGAAACTTGTCGATCCGCTCGCCGGACTCCGGCTCGTCGATCGTCCATTCCTGCCGCTGCTCCCAATCTGCCGATTCTTGCTCGGACTTTGCATGATACTCTAATTCGCTCACGGCTGCACATCCCCGCTTTCCCGGCTCGAAGCTTGTGCGCTTTCCTTGACCTCGCGGCGCCAGCTGATCAGCGCATCCAGGAAAATCAAGGCTACGCCGATAACGATCGCCGAGTCGGCCACGTTGAAGATCGGGAACGTGTAATAAACGGGCGGATTGAGGAAATTGAATTCAAAATTGAATTGCAGAAAATCCACGACTTCCCCAAACAAAGCCCGGTCGATAAAATTGCCCAAGGCGCCGCCAAGCAGCAGTCCGAGCGCGACGGGCAGAAGCCTTTTGCCCTCGTCTACCGTCTTCTTCAAATACCAGATAATCCCGATCACAACCACCGTCGTAACCACGATGAAAAACCAGCGCTGGTTCTGAAGAATGCCGAAGGCCGCTCCCCGGTTCCGATGCGAGGTGATTTGGAAAAACTCTCCGATAACCGAATGCGTTTCATTCAGCATCAGGCGTGTGGCAATGATCCATTTGGTCACTTGATCCAGCACCAGCACGACCAATGAGATGATGCCATATTTCATAAATTTCATGGTAACCGCCCCTTATCGCCTATCGCGTACCTACAAGGATTTACCTAGCTAAAACTGTATCCGTCCGCTTAAACTACATCTATGCCATGACTTCAAGGAGGAGACGAACATGACCCCGGTTCCATCCCGTTCCGACCATTTGACGGAAGCGCAGATGAATGAACTGAGCCGGCAGCTTCGGGAAGAAGGCCGCTGGCTTGAGGCGCATCTGGAGAGCAACGAGCATGACGGGCTTGAAGATTCCTTGCGCGAGCAAACCGGCGAGCTGTCCGCTTACGACAACCATCCCGCCGACCTCGGCAGCGAAATGTTCGAGCGCGGCAAGGACATCGCCTTGCTGGAAAACGCCGAGCGCCACCTTGCCGACATTAACGAAGCCCTCTCCCGCATGGAGAACGGACAATATGGCAGCTGCCGCGCATGCGGGCAGCCTATCCCTTATGAACGGCTGCAGGCGCTGCCGACCGCAGCCTATTGCGTGGAGCATGTGCCGGATCCGAATGAATCCGAACGCCGTCCGGTTGAGGAGCAAGTACTGACTCCCCCATTTGGCCGCACAAGCCTTGACGAGAGAACCGAGCAGAACAGGTTTGACGGCGAAGATGCGTGGCAGATCGTCGAAAGCTGGGGCACCTCCAATACGCCTGCGCTCGCCGAAAATCCGAATGTCTCCTACAATTACAATCAGATGGAGATCGAAGCCGACGAGCATGAGGGCTATGTCGAGGCCTTCGAAAGCTTCGTTGCCACGGATTTGTACGGACGTCATGTATCCGTCGTGCGTAACGATGCTTACCGGGATTATATGCAAGCCGGCGAAGGCGACGGGCTGCTGGAGCCCGAAGCGACGTTTGAGGACGAGTACGAGTAAATGGCGCCTCGAATCGCTGTCACCTGGCACCGGTTGTCCTGCATTCCATTCAAGGGCCTGTCAGGCCCTTGAATCATTGTTCTATGAACGCGAGCGAACAGCTCGGGAACAGCATAAACCAGCTTCCGCGGCCCCCCACATCTCATGCCATATATCCCGCTCTCAGCCGCTGCTTGCCTGCTTCGTTCACCGGCAGCCTGTTACACCTGAACGCCAGCTTTCAGCACATCCGAGCAGCGTTTGCAAAGCGTAGGATGCTCCTCCTGCAGTCCAACCTCAGGCGTTACGATCCAGCAACGCTCGCATTTCTCGCCGTCGGCGACCGCGATGCGGACGCTCAGCTCCTTGAAGCGGGTCGCTTCCTCGGGAGCTGCTTCGTCAGCCTCATGGACCACAACATCGGACACGATAAACAGCAGATCCAGACGGTCGAAGCCCGACAGCAGCTCAGCGGCCGCTTTATTCGGATACAGATGCACAGCGGCGCTCAGCGAATTCCCGATCAGCTTGCTTTTGCGCGCCTCTTCCAGCGCTTTCAACACATCGTCGCGCAGGGTGTTAAATCTCTCCCATTTCTCCTCCAATTCCTTATCGAACAAGGAAGCGTCCACCTCAGGCAAATAAGCCAGCTGTACGCTCGGCAGCTCGACGCCAGGAATATACTTCCATACCTCGTCGGCCGTATGCGGCAAAATCGGAGCGATCAGCTTAGTTATTGCCGTAAGCGTGTCATACAATACGGTTTGCGCGGCTTTGCGTCCGGCATCATCCGCGGCGCTCGCATACAGACGGTCCTTCAGGATATCCAGATAGAACGCGCTGAGTTCGACGGCGCAGAAATGATGAATCGCCTGATACACCACATGGAATTCATAATTGTCGTAAGCCCGGATAACCTTATCCGTCATCCGGTGAAGCCGGATCAGCGCGAACCGGTCAAGCTCGGCGAGCTGCGACACTTCCACCCGGTCGTCGGATGGGTGGAAATCCGACAGATTGCCGAGCAGGAAGCGCAGCGTATTGCGGATTTTCCGGTACCCCTCGGAAGTTTGAGTCAAAATATTGTCCGAGATGCGCTGATCGGCCTGGAAGTCCGTCGACGACACCCAGAGCCGCAAAATGTCGGCGCCAAGCTTGTCGCATACCTGATTAGGATCGATCGTATTGCCAAGCGACTTGGACATCTTCCGGCCTTCGCCGTCGAGAGTAAAGCCATGGCTGAGAATACCGTTATACGGAGACTGTCCCTTGACCGCCACGCCCGTAATCAAGGACGAGTTGTACCAGCCGCGGTATTGGTCCGAGCCTTCCAGATACAGATCGGCCGGCCATTGCAGCTCTTGTCGCGTCTCCAGCACGGCGACATGGCTGGAGCCCGAGTCGAACCAGACGTCCATGATGTCGGTTTCTTTACGGAAATGATCGTGGCCGCAGGACGGGCATGCGGTTCCGGCCGGCAGCAGCTCCTTCTCGTCGCGCAGGAACCAGGCATTGGAGCCTTCCGCTTCGAAGATGCCGGCCACATGCTCGATCGTCGCCTCGTTGACAAGCGGCTCGTTGCAGCTGCGGCAGTAGAAGATCGGAATCGGCACGCCCCACGCGCGCTGGCGGGAGATGCACCAGTCGCCGCGCTCGGCGATCATGTTGTGCAGTCGGATCTCCCCCCACTCCGGCGTCCAGTCGATCCGTTTGATTTCGTCCAGCATCTCCTGGCGGAACTTGTCGATCGATGCGAACCACTGCTCGGTCGCCCGGTAGATGACAGGCTTTTTCGTCCGCCAGTCATGCGGGTACTGATGCTGTATCGAAGCTGCGTGGAGCAGATGGCCGCTTTCCTGCAGCATGTCTGTGATGAGCTTATTGGCTTTCTCATAGAACATGCCCTCGAAGCCCGGCGCTTCCGCCGTAAAATGTCCCTGATCGTCTACCGGACATAACACGCCGATATTGTAGCGCTGGCCGATTGTAAAGTCGTCTTCCCCATGTCCGGGCGCGGTGTGTACGCAGCCCGAACCGGCTTCCAGGGTGACATGCTCTCCCACCATAACCAGCGAGGTGCGGTCATACAGCGGGTGCTTGCACAGCACATGCTCCAGCTCGCTGCCTTTATAAGCGGCCAGTACGGTTACATCGCTCCAGCCGATCTCTTTGGAGGCGGCTTCCAGGAGCCCTTGCGCAAGCACAAATTTGCGGCCCGACGCTTCTACCAGCACATAATCGAAGTCCGGGTGCAAGCTGATGCCGAGGTTCGCCGGCAGCGTCCACGGCGTGGTCGTCCAGATGACGATGGACGCATCCTCCGGCAGCTTGCCCTTCCCGTCCTGCACTTGGAACGCGACGTAGATCGATGTCGACGTCTTATCCTTGTATTCAATCTCCGCTTCCGCCAGCGCGCTCTCCGAGGAAGGAGACCAGTAGACCGGCTTCAGTCCTTTGTAAATATACCCTTTGTTCACCATAGCGCCAAATACGCGAATCTGCTGCGCTTCGTACTCAGGCTGAAGCGTAATGTACGGATTATTCCAATCTCCCCGGATGCCGAGTCTGCGGAACTGCTTCTTCTGCTTCTCGACCCACTCCAGCGCGTAAGCCTTGCAATAATCGCGGAACTCCGGCACGCTCATCTTCTTGCGGTCGACTTTGCCTCCATTGGCGATCGCCTGCTCGATCGGCAGACCATGCGTATCCCAACCCGGCACGTACGGCGCGTCATAGCCCTGCATCGTTTTGAAGCGCACGATGATGTCCTTCAAAATTTTGTTCAGCGCATGACCGATATGAATATCTCCGTTCGCGTACGGGGGACCGTCATGCAGAATAAACTTAGGTTTTCCCTGACGGCTCTCCTGGACAAGACGGTATATATCCGCTTCGTCCCACTGCTGCTGCAGCTTAGGCTCTGCCTGCGGCAAGTTTCCGCGCATCGGGAATTCCGTTTGCAGCAGGTTTAACGTTTTTCCATAATCCATATTGGACATTTCTCTTCCTCACTCCTTACTCGATTCAACAGAAAAAGACCTCGCATCCCAAAGGGACGAGAAGTCTCGCGGTACCACCCTAATTAAGACTTCCTCATGCTCTCGCCATAAGGCTGTACGCATATGGAGACGAAGTCTTCGCTTGGCGATCGATAACGGGATCAGCCGATGCTCTCTACACCCATGAACGGGTTCAAGAGACGCTCCTGGGTGATATTCCTTGGCTGCCGAAGTCCGGGCTCCCACCACTCCCCGGTTCGCTTGCATCGGCGTAAGACCAAGTACTCGTCCCAGTCATCGCTTTCCTTTATTTGAAGAAGTAACTTATACAGGAGTATATCCAAAAAAACAAATGCCGTCAACCGGACCTCTAAGGCTGTTCGATCTCGGTACGCTCCAGCGAGTTCCAGTCTTCCTTGCTGAGCAGCTCCAGCTGAGCCTCGATAAGCGTGCGGAAACGGGTGCGGTAGATGGAAGCCTGCTTCTTCAGCTCCTCGATCTCCACGGCAATCTTGCGGGACTTCGATAGCGACTCGTTAATGATCCGGTCCGCGTTTTTCTCCGCTTCTTTCAAAATCAGCTGCGCTTCCTTCTTGGAGTTCTGCTTTAATTCGTCAGCCGCCTCCTGAGCCACGATGATCGTCTTGCTCAAGGTTTCCTCGATGTTGGCAAAGTGATCCAGCCGCTCTTGAATCGTTACGAGCTGATTTTGCAGCTCCTTGTTCTCGCGGATCAACGCTTCGTAGTCCTTGATCACCTGATCCAGAAACTCGTTGACCTGATCCTCATCATACCCGCGGAACGAACGACTGAACTCTTTATTATGTATATCGAGCGGTGTTAAAGCCATTGCTGCACCTCCTGCAAATTTGACAAGCGTTAGGCCCGGACTATCGGCAGCCATGCGTACTGTCATATTCGACAGCTGCTGGCATTTTCCTGCACGCGCATACAAAAAAGTCACCTAAGCAGCCAAATAACCCCACACCTGGTGGGGCCGCTAGCTTCATAGGGCAGCTTGGCCGAATCATGCAGCCTCCGCTTTTAATCCTTCGGCCGCCGAGGCCTCAGGCATCTTCATCGGCAGCTAAACGTATTTGCCGACCCGAATCCGATGTCTTCCTTTTTTGCTCAGCCCCTCCACCTCCAGGAGCGTAAATCTCCCGAAGCCCTTCATGGAGACGACATCCCCTTCTTTCAGCGGCTTGCTCGGATCTTCCTCCTGCTTCCAGTTCACCTTGCAGCGCCCCGCCTTGATCGGCATAAGAATCTTGGCCCGGCTGAGGCGGTATACATCGCTTGCGATGCCGTCCAGTCTCAGCGATGCCACGGAAAGCTGTAGCTCCTCGAGCCGGGATTGCGAAGGCTGGAGCTGGTCGGCAGGGAGAATCTCCGTGCGTACATGAACCCGGTGCACCTGATTCAGCTGTATCGAGATATATTCGGCGTTCTCCGCAGCGACGACGATATGGCAGCCATCCGCCCTGGGATAAATATCCCCGATTTTGTCCCGCTTAAGCCCAAGTCCCAGTATCGCTCCCATGTAGTCGCCATGATCGAGCTCAGCGAGACTGTCATCCGGAGAACTGATCGAGATGACGCGAATCCCGGCATCCTCGCCCTCCAGCACCCGGTACTCCGGCGCGATGATCGCCCGTCGCCTCTCCGCGTCCGGATGCCCGCCTTCGAAGCGAACGTGAACGTCCAGGTTTGCGTTGGCCAGAGAAGTCAGGATGAAAGCTTGTCTCGGATCGAGAAAATCGGTCCGCTTCACGTCATGCTGCTCAGCCCGGGCGATCCATTCGGCCGCCTGATCGACGAACCGGTGCTCGTCCGGGTGAAAATGTACATAGATGTTATCGTGTGCCAGTTGAGTTCACCTGCAATTACGGGATAATATAGCCAAGCACAACCACGATACCCATGCCGATAAACCGAAGCGCAATCAGCGCTACGATCGGAGAAATATCAATCATACCGCCGATGGGCGGAATAAACCGGCGGAAAATGCCCAAGTAAGGCTCGCACAGCTTCCCCAGAATTTCGCCGATGAAGCTTTCCCGCGCGCTTGGCAGCCAGGAAAGCAGCACGTAGGCGATGAGCACGTATTGATAAATATCAATAAGCGTGAGAATGTAACCGTTAATGGAGCCCAAGCTGTTCACCTCGTCTTAAGTTTAAATGTTACTCTTCCGGTTGCGCATGCAGCAGCTCGGTGATAGAGCCGTGAATTTCCACCGTATCCGGCGTGCACAGGAAAATGTTCGGGCCGATCTTGGAGATCGAGCCGCCCAGCGCGTATACGGTTCCGCTCAGAAAGTCGACGATCCGTGTCGCCTGATCCGAGCGAACGCGGTGCAGGTTGACGACAACCGGACGGCGGTTGCGCAGATGATCGGCGATTTCCTGCGTTTCCTCATACGAACGAGGTTCATTCAGAATAACCCGGATATTTTTCTGAGAATGAATACTGACGATGTTTCCTTTGTTCTTACGTGGTTCCTGCACCGGGGTTTCAACATCTTCCTGCTGCTCGGCGAGCCGTTCGCGTTCGACTATTTCTTCTTCCTCCTGCAGACCGATCAGATTCATAAATTTGTTATAGACGCCCATCGTTGATCGCCTCCTTGATCATTCGTTCATGCCGCCTTCGGCATCGGCCATTCTTCCTACTCCTTACCCACCAGGACAGACCCGAGACGCAGCCAGGTAGCGCCTTCCTCTACAGCCACCTCGAAGTCCCCGGACATGCCCATCGACAGCTCACTGGCCTCGTAGCCGAGCGCGCCGCTCTCGTTCAGCCGATCCCGCCATTCCCTCAGCCCGCGGAAAACGGGTCTGGCCGCCTCTGGCTGCGCATCATAAGGAGCCATCGTCATCAACCCTTCGACGCGTATGCCCGGCATCCCGGCGATCTCCTTGGCGAACGGCAGCAGTTCGTCCGGCGCAAGCCCGTACTTCGTCTCTTCGCCCGAGACGTTCACCTGCACGAAGCAGGGAACCTGAATGCCCAGCGCGGCCGCCTTCTTGTCGATCTCCTTGGCCAGTGACAGCCTGTCCAGCGAGTGAATATAGGCGAACCGGCCAACGACCTCTTTTACCTTGTTCGTCTGCAGGTGGCCGATAAAATGCCAGACGCCCTGCGATCCGAGCGCAGCCCATTTGTCCGACGCGTCCTGCCAGCGATTCTCTCCGATATGCTCAAGTCCGGAGCGCAGCACCTCGCCGGTAGCTTCAAGCGACACGTACTTCGTAACCGCAATCGTGCGGACGCTGTGCGGATCTCTTCCCGAGCGGGCGCACGCCGCCTCGATTCGTGCCTGCACCTGTTGTATGCGTTGTTGCAATGAATGGTTCATGATAGCAATTTCCCCTTGTCTTCTGTAGGACAGCCTTCCAGGAACACGCAGCGGAGAGTGTCGGCAGCACAAGCTGCCGGCAATTATCCGTGCTCATGATCCCGAAGACCGATCCAGGCGGCCATCCGCCCTGTTTTTCCGCCTTCCTTGCGATGCGAGAAGAACAGGTCAGTGCGACAGCTCGTGCATAAACCACTTATTTCGATATGAGACGGCAAAATTCCTGCTTGGATCAAGATTTGTCGATTGATCTGCTGCAGATTCAGCATGTACTTCCCGTTCTGCCGCCTGACATAAAACGAATTCCCGTCCTCGTCGCGCCCGGCGCTACCCGCTTCGGCAAGCGCGCGGTCCATTCTCCGGACAACCGTCTCGTCCACCTCATAACAGCACGCCCCGATGGAGGGACCGACCGCCGCCCTGACATCGCGGGCTTTCGTGCCGTAGGCCGCGCTCATCGTCTCCAGCAGGGACCTCGCAATCTGCAGCGCCGTTCCTTTCCAGCCCGCATGGGCAAGCCCCACGGCATGCCGGATCGGGTCATAGAAGTATAGCGGCACGCAGTCGGCGAACAACGCATAAAGCATCACCCCGCGTTCATTGGTGACGAAGCCGTCCTTCGCCTGCAGCGCCGTCTCCCGCGAATCTCTGCCGGCGCCGGTCTCCCGCTTCGTAACCACCTGAATCTCCTTGCCATGCACCTGCTCGGCATAAATACCGCATTCGAACGGATGGCCGAGCGCCTCCGCCAGCCGCCTCCGGTTCTCTACGACATCCTCGTGAACGTCCTCCACATGAAGTCCACAATTCAAGCTGCCGAACGGCTCCCGGCTAACGCCGCCTCTGCGCGTTGTAAATCCGGCGGATAGCTCCGGATAGGCGCGTACCAGCGGCTCCAGCTCCAGCTGTTCGCAGCCGTTCTCGGCTTGCCTCAGCATAAATGGTTCCATGTCCCGCGCCCCCCTGTCATCTGTTACCACTCAGTATACACGATCCGCTTCAAAAGAACACGCGCTAACCTTAATTTCCGCGGTAGTAGTCGCGGTGATAGTCCAAGCCGCCTCCCATCTCCTCCGGCCGATATGCCCCCATGTCATCCAGCTCGACCAGCACGACATCCATGCCGATCTTGACAATATTCCGCCATGGAATCACGATATCCGCCCCATTGCCAAGCAGCCCGAAAAACCGGGGAGAGATCGGAACTACAATCGCCTCGATCCGCCCGTTTCTTAAGTCAAGCTCCAGATCGCTGATCTGGCCAAGCTTCTTGCCGTCCACGATATTGATGACGTCCTTCGTCTGAAAGTCCGTAATCTTCAAGCAGGCATCACCACCGAGCTTTAGTCGTTACTTCATATGTATGTGGCAGCCTGGCAAAACACGCCCGATATGGCCCTGAAATTAAAAAAAGACCTTTCACCGTCGCAATGCCGGCGGGTCAGGTCGGGATTTCTCTTCGTAAAGCGGTCAATTTTTCACATGCTTTTGCATTTGCGATATCGCCGACTTCTCCAGCCGGGACACTTGAGCCTGAGAGATGCCGATTTCGTCGGCTACTTCCATTTGCGTTTTTCCGTCAAAGAAGCGCATGGATAAGATCATCTTCTCGCGGTCGTTCAGCTTCCTCATCGCCTCGCGCAGCGCAATGCCTTCGATCCAGGATACGTCTTTGTTGCGGTCGTCGCTGATCTGATCCATCACATAGATCGGATCGCCGCCGTCGTGATAAATCGGCTCGAACAGCGAAACCGGGTCCTGGATCGCATCCAGCGCAAACACCACATCCTCCTTCGGCACGTTCAGCGCCTCCGATATTTCATAAATCGTCGGCTCCCGCGAATTTTGATTCGTCAGCTGATCCCGCACCTGCAGCGCCTTGTAGGCGATGTCGCGCAGCGAGCGCGATACCCGGATCGGGTTATTGTCGCGCAAATACCGGCGGATTTCGCCGATGATCATCGGCACCGCATAAGTGGAGAATTTGACGTTCTGGCTCAAATCGAAATTATCAATGGCTTTCATCAAGCCGATACAGCCAACCTGAAACAAATCGTCGACATACTCTCCCCTGTTGTTGAAGCGCTGGATCACGGACAGCACCAACCGGAGGTTGCCGTTCACTAATTTCTCTCTTGCAGATCGCTCATTCTTCGTCTGTAAAGCGACGAACAGTTCACGCATTTCCGCATTGGTCAAAACCGGTAGCTTTGCCGTATCGACGCCGCATATTTCGACTTTGTTTCGGGTCATTCGTGATTACCTCCCAAGGAGAAACATTAATGTACATTATCCCCGCGGGCGAATTTTTTATGCGTATTTTTCCAACTGGCCGGGGCGTCCCCGTGCCAGCCCTTCTCCTGTCTGGATTTCAAAGGCGGAGAACATTGACCTTCACGTAACGTTCATGTTTATAATCAACTTATTAAGCAATCCGCAAGAAAGGAGGTGGATGTCGATCCGTATCAAGGAATTGGCCGAGAGGCTACATATCTCCACCCGAACGATCCGCTTCTATGAGGAAAAAGGGCTGCTCAAGCCCGACAAGGACAGCGGCAATCAATACAGAAGGTTCTCCGACAATGAGCTGTGGCGGCTGCAAACCATCATCTCACTGAGGGAAATCGGGCTTTCCCTGCGCGAAATCAAGCAAGCGCTGGCCCATATCGAGGAAGGCAACGATGGGGAGCTGCGCCATTATCTGGAGCTGCAGCGCACAGCTACCTTCACCCAGTGGCTGGAGCTGAAACAGCTGATGGAGACGACCGATCGGATGATCGAGCTGCTGGACAAGCAGGGCACGCTTGCGCCCGAGGATGCGTATCCGCTGGCCGAAAGCTCCAAACGGCTCCGAATCATACGCAGCCGCAAGGAAAGCGCCTGGAACTTCGATCCCCGGGCGTCTTATTATGACGAGCTCGTGCGCAGCGGCGTCACTGCCTCCGGAGCCGAGGTCCCCTACGACGAGGCGCTGGAGCATATCGCGGGCCGGCTTGACCCCCAGCCGGGCGAAGTCGGGCTCGATATCGGCACGGGCACAGGCAATCTGGCAGGCAAGCTGCTCGCCCGCGGAGCCGTCATGTCCGCGATCGACAGCTCCAAGGAGATGCTGAAGCTGTGCAGGAACAAATTTCCCGGACTAGAAACACGGCACGGCAACTTCCTCGCTATTCCTTATCTGGACGCGCATTTCGATTTCGTTGCGACCAGCTTCGCCTATCATTACTTGACCGAGGAGCAGCGGCCGGTTGCCGTCAGCGAGATGCTCCGGGTACTGAAGCAGGGAGGCAGGCTGTGCATCTCGGATTTTATGTTCGACGATGCGGCGCACAAGCGGCAGTTCCTTGCCGGGCAACAGCGTGACAACGGTCTGGGGCGGGTGCTGCCGGAGGAGCTCGACAACTATGCCTATCTTTCCGAGCTCAGGCAAGAGCTGGAGGAAGCGGGCTGCAGCGTATCGCATGAAACCTACAGCCCGCTGCTGCGCGTCGTGTATGCCCGCAAACAGCGGGTATGAAGAAAGCGATCAAGTTCCATTGAAACTGCTCGCGGCGATCAGGCGGGCGAATAAGCTGGAAGCGAGGCGGCCGATACGAAGCGCAGCCCCTTGTTGGCGTCCGTCCGGCGGACAGCAACAAGGGGCTGCGCTTATGTGAAATGAAAGATTTAGGAGCGGTGCCCGCTACCGCCGGCCTTGACTTCCGCTCCGTCGCTGCGTCCGAGCCGGGACGATTGGCGGGCCGTTATGATCGAAAGCCAGAACAGCAGCAGAGCGATCACCGGATGCAGCGGACCTGCTGCCGATAGATGGGCTGTCATATATTGGGCAAATATCATCAGGAACAGTCCCGCGCTCTGCAGCTTGAGGCCTGCAGGCCATTTCGCTGGAAAGGCCAGCAAAAACATCAGGATCGGAATAAACTCAATGATGTGCACGAACGACGTATGCTTGCTCCAATGTCCCGGATCCTGGAAAATAGCCATGCCCGCCAGCAGCGTCTGAAGCCCGACGGAGAGCACGAACGCCCAAGCCAATAGCTGAAACACCCCTCTCGAGAACCGGATGACGGCTTCGGAGGAATTCCCCTTGTTCGCTTTCATCACTGGCTCCCCTCCCCCTGCTTTTGCGGCAACCCGGCCAGGACAATACTGACAACCGCTCCGATCCCTGCCAGCCCAAGCGGCAAATATTTAATTCCCATTGCCGTCTCACTCCAGAGCAGGCCGATACCTCCAAGCGCCTCCGAAATCAGCAGGCCAAGCATAAAGCCTCCAGCGGCCCAGCATGCGGTTTTAATGAAATTGGTCATCCAGACAAACTCCCCTTCCGCGTGTCATCTTCGTTTATAAGAACATACTAGCAGGGAACTGTTGTGAACTTGTGACATTCCTTTGCGATTCCCGTGAAATTCCCCCGTCCTCCCCCTCCAATGTGTATAATGTGGGCAGAACAGATGAAAAGTGGAGGTGTCTTTCCATTGCCGCATACTTTGCTGCTGGTCGACGATGAAGAAAAGGTGCTCGAGTTTATGGTTCCTTTCCTGAGACAGGAGGGCTTCGAGACCGTGACCGCCCGAACCGGCCCGGAAGCTGTCCGCATCGCACGGGAACGAAAACCGTCGCTCGTCGTTCTGGACTGGATGATGCCCGGGATGAGCGGCATTGACGTGTGCCGGGAGCTGAGGAAGGAAGGCCGTATAGGCATCATTATGGTGACGGCGCGCACGGAGGAGACCGACAAAATTGTCGGGCTCGAAGTCGGAGCCGACGACTACATGACCAAGCCGTTCTCCTTAAGGGAGCTGGCAGCCCGGATACGTGCCGTACTTCGGCGGATCGAGGGCTTGGACACGGCGGCGCAGACGCTGCTGCGGGGGGAGCTCGCCATATCGGAGGAGCAATGCCGCGTGTGGAAGCGCGGGGAGGAATTAGCGCTCACGCCGACCGAATTCAAGGTGCTGCTGGCGCTGGCAGCCAGACCGGGCGTAGTCTATAGCAGGCTGCAGCTGCTTCAATCCGCCCTGGAGGACGACTATATGAACGATGAGCGGACGGTCGACGCTCATATCAGCCGCATACGCCGGAAACTCGAAGACGATCCGGCCAAGCCGGTTTATATCCATACGGTTTACGGCTTCGGCTACCGGTTCGGAGACCGGTTATGAGCGTCAGGCACAAGCTGTTCCTGGCGATGTCCTCCATCATCCTGCTGATGGGACTTCTGTTCGCTTTTCTGACGCAATCCGTCATCTGGGGCATTCTCCGCTCCCAGCTGGACGTGGACCGCCGTCATGAAGTGACGGAGCTGGCGGATCGTCTGCTGGCGGCCTATGAAGAAAATGGCCGCTCATGGGAAACGGCGGACCGCGTTAATGAACTGCCTGCTCCGGATACAATCGGCGGACACAAGCAGGCCAGCTATGCGATCACGAGTTCTGCCGGCGGTATGATCGTCTTCCGCGGACCGCTCGCTCCGCAGCAAGTCAGAAGGCTGGGCCAGCAGCAGCCGCTTTATTCGGCGGACGGCGCTTCGTTCCGCTTGCACTACAGCGACGAGGAGGTCGCAAGCCGGGCCATTGTTCGAGCCGGGATCGGCAGCTCGGTTACCGTGTTCCTGCTTGGAGGCGGGATTTTGCTCGCCCTTCTTGCTCTTGTGATCGCCTACCGCTTGTCCGCCAAGCTGACAGCGCCGCTTCACGCGCTGCTGCCGGCTATCGAACGGCTGGGCCGCGGCGAGCCCGGCGTGCAGGCTCCCGTTACGTCCAAGGATGAATACGGGCAAGTCGCGCTCGCTTTCAATCAGATGTCGGACCGGATTCGGCGCGCCGAGGACGCGCGCAAAAACCTTGTAGCCGATGTCGCTCATGAGCTGCGGACGCCGCTTACCATTGCCAGAGGCAAGCTGGAGTGGATTCAGCAGAGCGGCCAGGCCGTAGAGCCTGAGCAGCTGCTTCCTCTGCAGGACGAGCTGCTCAGGCTTACGCGTCTCGTGGATGAGCTGCATCAGCTGTCGCTGGCTGAGGCGCGGCGGCTGACCCTGGAGCGCAGGCCGGTGGCCATGGTGGAGCTGCTGGAGCGCAGCCTGGAACGCATCCGGATGGAGGCGGAGGACAAGGAGCTTCTCCTCACCTTAAACGTCCCGCCAAGCCCTGTTCCCACCCTCTGGGCAGACCCTCACCGGCTGGCCCAGGTGTTCCTCAATCTGCTCGCCAATGCCATCCGCTACACTCCGCAGGGCGGCTCCGTTACCGTAACCGTTAACCTGCTCCGCTCCCCGGACGCCGACTTGCTGCAGGTCGCCGTTGCCGATAGCGGGATCGGCATTGAGGAGCAGCATCTCTCCTCGCTCTTCGATCGGTTTTACCGGACAGATGAAGCGCGGAACCGGAACAGTGGCGGCATGGGAATAGGGCTTGCGATCGCCAGAGAGTTCGTGCTGCTGCACAAAGGAACGCTGGAGGTGGCCAGCTCTCCGGGAAAAGGCTCGACGTTTACGGTTACTTTGCCTTATATGACACCACCCATGTCGCCCTAAGCGTTCGTCATGGCAGCAGGCTCACCCAACGTCCGCGCACTATACGTTCGGCTCATTTTCTCATTGCCGGCGGTTAGCCAGCGGTTGGCCTTCGGCCTCCTGCCCTCATACCTTCCGGCCATCTGCATGCAAGCGCAACAAAGAACCTTCGTCACCGCTCGCTTGCCCGCCAAGCCGGTTTCGAAGGTTCTTCGTTTATTTGAAATCGCAGGACTTATACCATTTTATTGAATTCCTTCCGCAGGCGTTTAATAATCCGTTTCTCCAGCCTGGATATATACGATTGCGAGATGCCCAGCATGTCCGCAACGTCCTTCTGTGTCTTCTCTTCCCCGTTCTGCAAGCCGAAACGCAGCTCCATGATGATGCGCTCCCGCTCCGTCAGCTTATCGAGCGCCTTGTGGAGCAGCTTGCGGTCCACCTGTTCCTCGATGTTTCGGTAGATGGTGTCATTCTCCGTACCGAGCACATCCGACAGCAGCAGCTCATTGCCATCCCAGTCGATATTGAGCGGTTCGTCGAACGACACCTCGGTGCGGATCTTGCTGTTGCGCCGCAAATACATTAAAATTTCGTTCTCGATACATCTGGATGCGTAGGTGGCCAGCTTGATCTTTTTCTCCGGATCGAACGTATTGACCGCCTTGATCAATCCGATGGCGCCGATCGACACCAGATCCTCGATATTGATGCCTGTATTTTCAAACTTGCGCGCAATATAAACTACCAGGCGCAGATTCCGCTCAATCAGTACCCCGCGGATGGCCGCATCGCCCGTTGGAAGCTTCTCCAGCAAATATTCTTCCTCTTCGCGGGTGAGCGGGGGCGGCAGCGCTTCGCTTCCTCCGATGTAGTAAATCTCATTTCCTTTGAGCCCGACCAGCAGCAGCAGACGAAAATACATAATTTGCAGCATCAGCTTCCATTTCACTAACATGTTCGGCTTCCTCCTGTTCAGGGTATGGTTGATCGTGCCTGCCGGCAAGGGCGCTCTGAATCGCTCCGTTATCCATTGCCTGCCTGTACAAGCGACGGATGAATGATGGCCTGATAAGCGTTATCCGAGCTAAGCCGTCCGCCGTCCAATCCAATCAGTACCTTAAGCGTCTCCGTCTGGCCCTGCTCGGTCGTAATGATCACCTTGTCCGGCTTCAGCGCCAGCATAAACTGCGTGCTGCGGTTTACTCCCCGATAAGGGACAAGACGCAAGCGATCCTGCCAGATAAATGAGTCCATGCCAATCGCGCTGACAATCTGGTCCACCTCCGCCCGGCGTATTTTCTCCATCCAAGCCTCAGGAATCCACTCGCCCCACTGGGATGCCTCCATCACCATGACCGGCGTTCGCGTCAGCGGATCGTACAGCTGGTTCCCGGTGTCGATCAGCCCCGTACAGCTCGAGGCGACGCAATCGATATGCACGTCCACCTTCGCCATAAGCGAGGCCAGCTCTTGCTTGCGCTTCAAAGCCTGAACGACCACACGGTATATCCAGACGGCAACCGGTATACCGACAGCGATCAGCGTCAAGGTTCCCGTCAGTCCGCGCCCCAGCAAGATACCGCTCAGCAGCTCGGGAGCTGAGAGTCTGGCATACATACATCCGACTACGACGCCTGCCGCCACAAAATTGACCATATAGAATGCACCCAAATTCCGCAAAAAATGCTGAAGCCCGCCAAAGCCGAAAGCCGTCCACAACATGAAGAGCGAGAACAGAAATTTTACAAGAAAGGTGTACATGAAGCCAAGCGGCGGAAAAAATAAAAAAATGGCATAGCTGCCGCCGATCGCAGCAGCCGTCAAAAGCCGCCAGAGGCGAAAACGCAGCTTGCGCGACCAGGCGGTAGTCCATAGCAATGTGCCGTCTATCAGCACATTCATTAGGAAAATGATATCGAGATACACCACCATTTTCCGTCACCTCCTCCGCGCGCCGCCGGCATTTCCGCGAATGAGACAAGTATATAGTAATCCTATTCCAAAGTCTGTCTAATCATGCCGCCGCGACCGGACTATTTTTGTCGCTTCCTGGGGAGGGAACGGGGGTTATGCGGCAGCTTCGCAGCCGCTGCGGCCAAACCAAAAAACCGACCCTCGAAGGGCCGGTTGGCGGTCGTACACGGATTATTATTTGTTGTCGAAGCCCCCGCGGTTGCGGTTGCGCAGAAACGCAGGAATGTCGAGCTGATCGTTGGAAGATTGTCCGCCGAACGGACGCAGATTGTTCAGCCGCGAATCCGAAGATTCCTGAGGCTGACTGCTGGCGCCGGCTGAAGTGCCAGAAGTCGCCGGCTTTTTCGCCGGAGGTGCCGTCAGGTTCTTGTGCTCGAAGCCTGTAGCAATGACGGTGACCATGATCTCGTCCTTCAATCTTTCGTCAATGACCGCTCCGAAAATCATGTTCACTTCCAGGTCGGAAGCGGAAGCGACGATATCGGCAGCTTCATTGACTTCATACAAGGACAGATTGGCGCCGCCCGTAATATTCATTAGCACGCCTCTTGCGCCGTCGATGGACGTTTCCAGCAGCGGAGACATGATCGCCTGCTTGGCCGCATCCGCAGCACGGTTCTCGCCTGTGCCGACACCGATCCCCATCAGGGCGGAGCCCCGTTCGGTCATGATCGTTTTGACATCGGCAAAGTCGAGATTGATCAGACCGGGAACGGCGATCAGGTCGGAGATCCCTTGCACGCCTTGCCGGAGCACGTTGTCCGCCGTGCGGAACGCTTCAAGCATAGGCGTCTTTTTGTCGACAATCTCCAGGAGCCGGTCATTCGGGATAACGATCAGCGTATCGACCTTCTCCTTAAGCGCAGCGATGCCTTGATCCGCCTGGAGCGCACGCTTGCGTCCCTCAAACGTGAACGGCCGCGTAACGACGCCGACTGTCAGAGCGCCGCATTCCTTGGCGATCTCCGCAATAACCGGAGCTGCGCCCGTTCCCGTGCCGCCGCCCATGCCTGCGGTAACGAAAACCATGTCGGAGCCCTTGAGCGCATTGAAAATCAGCTCGCGGGATTCCTCCGCCGCCTTCTTCCCTACCTCCGGATTGGCCCCGGCCCCGAGGCCGCGCGTCAGCTTGTCCCCGATCTGCAGCTTCGTCTCCGATTTCGCCAGATGAAGCGCCTGAGCATCCGTGTTTACCGTAATGAACTCTACGCCTTTGACGCCATTCTCGATCATCCGGTTGACGGCGTTGCTTCCGCCGCCGCCGCAACCGATGACCTTTATTTTAGCCAGATGGTCCGTGTCCATATCAAATTCAAACATACTAGCGTCTTCCCCCTCATTAGGCTTTAAACCGTACAATCTTTAGCCACACGATGACGTTCGGTCTAAATAAATTCGCTTAACCAATTTTTAAAACGTTCCATAGCCGAGGGCTTTTGCTCCTGGCCGGGAGATGCCTTCTTGTTAGCAACTGTCCTTTTGGCTCCTGAGCTTTGCTTGGCACCACGCACATACTTGGAAGCATATTGAATGATACCGACGCCGCTGGTGAAGGAAGGATCACGAACGCCGATGTAATCAGGCACGGCAATTCGTACGGAAGACGCAAGCTCATGCTGGGCAACAGGCAGAATCCCCGGTATGGACACCGTGCCGCCGGAGAGAACATATCCTCCTGGAAGCTCGGAGTAACCGAGGCGCTGGACCTCCATCCGGATCAGGTGGAAAATCTCCTGAACCCGGGGTTCGATGATATTCGCCAAATCCACCTGCGAGAACTCCTTGTCCACATTGCTGCCGATCCGGTTCACTTTGAATACTTGATCCGGGGCCGCATGATCGACGATCGCACAGCCGAACTTCAGCTTGATCTTCTCTGCGATATCGGCTTGTGTCCGCAGACCGTAAGCAATATCGTTCGTAATGTATTCGCCGCCGATAGGCAGCGTCGAGGTCGCAACCATACGATTCTCATCGAAAATCGCAATGGTCGTGGCTCCTGCGCCGATATCCACCAGCACCGTGCCGATCGCTTTCTCATCCTTGGACAACGCCAAGTGACCGGCCGCGAGCGACATCAGGATCAGGCCGGATACTTTCAGTCCCGACTTCTCCACGACACGCAGCAGGTTGTGGACCGCCGTCTTCGTACCCGTGACGATCGTAGCCTCAACCTCGAGCCGTACTCCGATCATACTGCGAGGATCGTAAATTTGGTCCGTTCCATCCACTACGTATTGGTTAGGCACAACCCCGATAATCTCGCGCTCCGGCGCGAGCGGAATGACCTTGGCCGCCTGGATGACGCGCTCAATATCTTCGTCGCCGATCTCCCTGTCTTCATTGGACACGGCGACAACGCCATGACTGGACTGCAAGGCAATATGGTTGCCCGAGATACCGACATACACTTCGGCGATCTGGATGCCGACCATCCGTTCCGCATGATCCACTGCGCTGCGGATCGACTGCACGGTCTGATCGATATCTACGATGGCTCCCTTGCGTATTCCTTGCGAGTCGGCAGATCCAACTCCAATTATATTAATGGCGCCGTTTACGACTTCTCCAATAATAGCACGAACTTTGGATGTACCGATGTCCAAACTAACAATGATGTCATTGCTGCTCAACCCCGTGGCACCTCCTGTATTGTGTAGTATAAATGAGCCTTGGTCAGCAAACCTGCTTGTAACTATTCCACACGGCTCAGCCGTTTCCTCTTTTTTTTGCATTCTTTTTTGAACGTAAGCTGAAATTATCCCATAATTTTAATAATATCATTATTCGGAGAGCAAAAGTAGGAACTTTGGAACTAGAATTAGGCCTATAGCCTCTGTCGGAGAAAGACGACAATTCTATTCTTTCGGCGGCGCCTTCTCTTCCTTGCTTCCTTGCGAAGACGTGTTTGTTTTCCCGGTCGATTTGCCGGAGGTATCCGTCGCTTTCTTCGCCCCCGACGTCTCCTGTGCGGGAAATGGAGCATGCGAGTCCGCCAGCAGCATGGTCAGCACGCCGCTTGTGATGTTATTGTCGCGCAGCTTGGCTATGAAGGTCTCCATGTTCGGCATCTTCTGAGGGAGAAATTCGATGGTCGTGACGACCTCGAACTGCGTCCGCGTGTACATCTTGATCCGGTCCGGGAACGACTGGCTCGGCGAAGGCTTGATCTCCGACACGTCGGAGAACAGGGACGGATCAAGCCCCGCCATGGCCCGGCACAGCTCGACCTTAAGCGGGTCATCCTTCGCCCAGCCTGACAGGATAGGCATGTCCAGCTTCGCTCCCTGCATCGTGACAGGGACGACGCTGCCGTCCGCCAGCAGCGCTTCGATCTGGCCGTTCTCGCCGAATTGGTACGCCACCTTCGGGTATTCCTGAACTTGGATCTCGATGCGGCCCGGGAAGCGCTTCTTGACTTCGACCGATTCGATCATGCGCAGCGCCTTAATCTGCCCGGCGATGCCGTCGGTCGATACGGAGAAGAAATGATCGCCCGGATTGACGGCGGCAGCCTTGCGGATCTGTTCCTCCGCCACCAAGGCTTGTCCACTGATCGTAACCTCGGTAATCTTGCTTAGAGAAGACTGAAAGAACAATATGAGCAGCAGCGTGATGAAGAACAGGAATAGAAACAGGAGCAGCTTCCTGCTGCTTCGGCTTCGCGGCTTGTGCTGCTTCATCACGGGAAGTCTGTCCTCCATGACGGCCTCCTCTTCGTAAGTATGTAAACCGCCGGCTATCCCCGTTCCCATCAAGAAAGGAGGGATAACCCGGCGGCAGCTTTCATATGCTGGTAGTAGAGAATCGGAATTATTCCATGGCAACCGGCGTAGTCCGGTTAATCGTCGCTCCGAGCGACCTCAGCATGTTCTCGATGCGGTCATACCCCCGGTCGATATGATGAATCTGCTCGATGACCGTCGTGCCTTGTGCGGCTAGCCCCGCAATGACAAGCGCAGCTCCTGCCCGCAGATCGGTCGCTTCGACCGTCGCGCCATACAGTCGGGGTACTCCCCGGATAATGGCCGCATTCAGGTCGACACGGATATCCGCTCCCATCCGCGACAATTCGTCAACATGCTTAAAGCGGCCTTCAAACACGGTTTCCTTCACGATGCTTACGCCATCTGCGAGACTGAGGAGAACCATAATCTGCGATTGCAAATCTGTCGGGAAAGACGGATAAGGGCTGGTCACGATACGCTCCACCGCCTTCAGCCGGGAAGGCGCGGATACCACTATTATATCACCGTCGATCGCTATTTGAACACCTGAACGCTTTAGGACGTGGATGGCGGAAGTCAGATGCGCAGGGCAAACCCCTTTGAGCGCCACTTGACCCCGGGTGACGGCTGCAGCAATCATCAGCGTACCTGCGACAATCCGGTCCGGGATAATGCGGTAAGTACAAGGGACGAGCTCCTGGACGCCTTCGATCGTAATCGTATCGGTACCGGCCCCGATGATCCTCGCCCCCATGGCGTTGAGGAAATTCTGGAGATCCTGAATCTCCGGCTCGCGGGCGGCATTGGTGATCGTCGTCTGGCCTCTGGCCATGACGGCCGCCATCATGATGTTTTCCGTCGCGCCGACGCTCGGATAATCCAGCATGATATCCGCTCCGGTGAGCTCAGCCGCCGTACACACAATCCGGCTTCCGTTATCCTCGATGTGCACCCCCAGAGCCATAAGTCCCTTCAGATGAAGATCGATCTTCCGTTCCCCGATCGCACACCCTCCGGGCTGATACAGCTCTACCCGTCCGAGGCGGGCAAGGAGCGGCCCCATCAGGAAGATGGAGGATCTCATCTGACTCATCAAATGCTCGGGAATGTGAAATTGATGGACGGCTGCCGTATTGACCGTCACGATCTCGCCTGTCTGTTCGGCCTTGCAGCCGAGTGAACGCAATATCCCCAGCATCACTCCGATATCCGAAAGCTCCGGTACGTTTTCCAGCACGACCGTGCCTTCCGCCATGATGCTCGCTGCCAGGATCGGCAGAGCGGCGTTTTTGGCGCCGTGAATATGGATGGCTCCCGATAGAGGTTTCCCGCCTTCGATAACCAACTTTTCCAAAATCCCACCTCCGATTTACCGCTCACCCACCACCAATACTTCAGGTACGAGCTTAACTCCGAATCGGGCTTGGATTTCTGCTATGATTTGTTCGATTAAAGTGAGCACGTCGTGGGCTGTCGCCTGCCCCGTATTGACGATAAAGTTGGCATGCAGGGGGGAGACCTGAGCGCCGCCGACACGCAGACCCTTCAGGCCCGCCTCCTCGATCAGCTTAGCCGCATGATGGCCTTCCGGATTCCGGAAGACGCTGCCCGCGCAGGCCAGCTGCAGAGGCTGCGTTCGCAGCCGGCGGTCCTTGTAGGCAGCCAGCGCAGCCGCTATTTCCTTGCGATCGCCATGCCTCAGCCGGAATTCCGCTTCGGTGACGATGCCCTGCTTCGTCTGCAGGATGGAATGCCGGTACGCATACGCCAAGTCCTCATTGTGATACGTTGCCAACTCTCCCGTTGGGAGCAGTACTTCAGCCCGCTGTAAAATTCGTGACACATCAGAGCCGTGCGCCCCGGCATTCATGTAGACGGCGCCACCCACAGTCCCCGGTATGCCTCCGGCGAACTCAAGTCCGGTCAAGCCTTCCTTGCCCGCGATTACCGAGAGCTTGATGAACGAATATGCGCCGCCGGCTATTACCGACTCCCCTTCAATCCGCACGGCATTCAGCGCATCCCCCAGCTTGATGACCACGCCCCGAATGCCTTTGTCGGCAACCAGCATGTTGGAGCCCCGGCCGATAACCGTCCAGGGAACCTGCCTTTCATGCAGCAGCTTCACCGCCCGGATCAGCTGATCCTTATCGCGGGGAATGAGCAGGCAATCGGCGGGACCGCCTATTTTCCAGGTCGTGTAGGGGGCGAGCGGCTCCTGGAGTTTAACCTCTCCGAACGATCCGTTCAGCAATTCCGATATGACTTGTTGCATGGGATCAACCTCCTTCACAGAACGCCTGGCGCGCCATACAGCATAGGCGCTGTATCCGATCACGCAGGGGCGGGCTTCCGGGTCTCTTTCTTTCGGAAGACCGCCTCCCGCCGCTTCGCCGGGTGTCTGTCACGGTTATAGTGTAGTTTATGTGAAACGGCACAGAGTGTGACAATCGCCTATCTGCAAAATTCGTCAAGAGGCGGGAAGCTTGAATCTTTCGATCAACCGGACAATCGAGTCGGTTCCATTGCCATAAGGATTGTCCGCCATCCGCAGCTTCATGCCTGCGCTGTCGCTCTGCAGCGCCGCCAGTCCGGATACAAGCGTCTGAGGCGTAAGCTCCTCCTCCTGCAGCACATGGGCATACCCCTGCCTCTCGAAGGACTCGGCATTGAGAATCTGATCGCCCCGGCTGGCTTGTCTGGAGAGCGGAATGAGCAGCATCGGCTTGCGCAAGGCCAGAAATTCGAAGATCGAGGTCGAGCCTGCCCGGGACACGACGAGATCCGCGCAGGCGAGCAGCTCCGGCAGCTCGTCCTTGACATATTCGAACTGCCGGTAGCCTCGGACGCCGTCCAGGCTGGCCTCCGCATGCCCTTTCCCGCAAATATGTATAATCTGATAGCTTTGCAGCAGCGTTTCCAGCGACGCGCGAATCGCTTGATTGATGCGCTGCGCTCCCAGACTGCCTCCCATGATGAACAGCACGGGCTTCTGGGTATGGAAATCGCAGCGCGCTATGCCCTTTGCAGCCTTGCCGGCCAGTATTTGCTCGCGGATCGGGAGCCCGGTGCATTCTCCTTTGTCCTGGCGGACATGGGCCAGCGTCTCGGGAAACGTGACGCAGATGCGCGAGACGAACGGCATCGAGATGCGGTTGGCCAGCCCCGGCGTCAGATCGGATTCATGCGAGATGACCGGAATGCCCAGCATGCGGCTGGCCACGATCACGGGCACGGACACAAATCCGCCCTTCGAGAACACAATCTGCGGGCGTATGCGGCGCAGCAGCCTGTAAGCCTGCAGCGTGCCTTGAAGCACCCGGAACGGGTCCTTAAAATTTTTCAGGTCGAAATACCGGCGCAGCTTGCCTGAAGCGATATGATGAAACGGAATGCCCTCATGTTCGATAATTTCGCGTTCAATGCCGTCGCGGGAGCCGATGTAGGCCATCTCCCATCCGCTTTGCCTCAGGCGATTCATGATAGCCAGGTTGGGCGTCACATGCCCTGCCGTCCCTCCGCCGGTAAAAACGATTTTATTCATAGCCCAGTCACCTCGAGTAACGTGAAATATTAAGCAGCACGCCGATCGAAGTCAGCATGAGCGTCAGCGATGAGCCACCGGCGCTGATCAGCGGAAGCGTAATGCCGGTAACCGGGAACATGCCGATGACAACGCCGATATTGATGACGACCTGCACCGCGATCATGCCGACGATGCCGGTAGCCAGCAGGCTGCCGAACGCATCCGGAGCGGTAATGGCGGTACGCATGCCTCTCCAGACAAGCACCATGAACAGCAGCAGCACGCAAGTGCCTCCGATGAAGCCAAGCTCCTCGGCGATAATGGAGAAGATAAAGTCCGTTTGCGGTTCAGGCAAATAGCTGTATTTCTGCCGGCTCATCCCAAGTCCCAGACCGACCAGCCCTCCCGGCCCGATGGCATAAAGCGATTGGATCGACTGATAACCTGCCCCAAGAGGGTCCTGCCAGGGATCGAGGAAGGCTGTGATTCGCTTCAGGCGGTATGGCGCCGCAATGATAAGGCCGACGAAGCCGACCACCCCGACGAGGCCGAAATAGGACAGGTGGCGCAGACGAGCCCCCGCCGCATAAATAATAAGCAGGGAGGCCCCCACCAGGACCGCGCCCGTCCCCAAGTCAGGCTGAAGCATGATCAGTCCGAAGGCCAGTCCGACCAGACCGAGCGGAGGCAGCAGCCCGCGCGTGAACTCCTTGATCGGATGATGCTGGCTAGAGAGCCACTTGGCCAGGAAGATGATCATCCCCATCTTCATGAATTCCGAGGGCTGGATGCCGAACGAGCCGATCCCGAGCCAGCTCCGAGCTCCTCCCCGGACAACGCCGATGCCGGGCACCAGCACGGCGACCAGCAGCACGAAGCAAACGATCAGCGCGATCTTCGCGTATTTTCTCCACACCTCATAATCGGTGTTCATCGTGAAAAACATGGCGATAACGCCAAGTGCGGCAAACAGCGCCTGACGCTTCAAATAATAGAAGGCATCGCCGAATTCGCGAAACGCCAGCACTGCGCTGGCGCTGTACACCATCACCACGCCGATAACAAGCAGCAGCAGCGTTGAGCCGAGCAAATATAGATCCGGAGCCGACCGTGGTTTGACCATTACGTCTCACACCTCTAACCTGGTTAAATTAGGAGGGCGGACGCCGCAGATGATCCGGCCATGCAGCCTGGTGCAGGCTGAGCTTGTCACCCTCCTGTTTAAAGGTTATGCACGGACTGCTTAAACATGCGTCCCCTCTCTTCATAAGAAGGAAACATATCCCAGCTGGCGCAAGCCGGCGAAAGCAGCACGACATCGCCCGGCTCGGCCAAGGCGAACGCTGCGCGCACCGCCTCCGTCACCGCGTCCTGCACTTGCTTAGCAGTATCGACGGTTTTCACCCTGCTCATGCCTGCGAGCCTCGCGACCCGGACGATTTTGTCCTTCGTCTCCCCGAACGCCACAATCCCTTTGACCTGCCTGGCCAGAGCCGGCAGCAGCTCCATGTAGTCGGACCCGCGGTCAAGCCCTCCGGCGATCAGGACAATGTCCTGGCTGAACGACTCGATCGTCTTGATCGTAGCCGTCGGATTGGTCGCTTTGGAGTCGTTGTAGAACAGCACGCCGTCTTTCTTGGCCACAAATTCCAGCCGGTGCTCAACCCCGTGGAAGCTGTGCAGCACCTCGGCGATGACAGCCACCGAGACGCCCGAGGCGATAGCGATCGCCGAAGCGGCAAGCGCATTTTCCACATTGTGGCTGCCTGGAATGCCCAGCTCGTCATGCCGGATTATCGGATGCTCCACACCTTGCTCATCCCTGTAGACGAGCATCGACGCCTGTCCCGCTTCCTTCGCGTCCAGCAGCGGCGGCTTTGCGTACAAGCCGTACTCCAGCTCCCGGCGCACGGAGAAAGGAAGCACGCGAGAGGTTAAGCCCTCTGCCGTCTGGCGGCAGACCGGTTGGTCCCAGTTCAGCACGGCCGTGTCCTCCGGCCCCAGGTTGGCGAACAGCTTTTGCTTGGAGCGGACATAATCCTCCATCGAACCATGGTAGTCCAGATGCGTCTCGTAGACGTTCAGCAGACAGGCGATGGCCGGTCGGAAAGCCTGCGTTCCCTTCAGCTGGAAGCTGCTGAGCTCGACGACCATCCGGTTGTCTTCCCCGGCCTCCAGCGCAGCCTCCGTCAAAGCTCGCCCGATATTGCCGGCAACGATCGGCTTCAGACCACCCGCCTCCAGCATCAGGCCGGTCCACGTCGTCGTCGTCGTTTTGCCGTTGGAGCCGGTGATTCCGATGATCGGAGCTTTGCTGAGACCAGCCGCCACCTCCACCTCGGTCACCACGTCGATGCCAAGCTCGGCAGCCCGCCGCACCGGCTCGACGCTGTACGGGATTCCCGGATTTTTCACCACTAGCGCCACCCCTTCGTGGATCAGGCCAGGGGGATGACTCCCGCAAACAACAGAAATACCCAGAGCCTCCAGATCGTCGGCTTCAGGGCATCCCTCGCGCTCTTTCTTATCGTTAACCGTTACATACGCCCCGGCCTCATGAAACCACTTGGCAACGGCGACACCGCTGCGCGCCAGGCCGAGTACAACGACCTGGCGTCCGCGGTAAGCAGCAGGATGCTCCATCCTTACAACACCTCATTAATATAGAGTCCAACACCGGCCAACAGAATACCGGCCGTCCAGAACGAAATTACGACCCGCCATTCGGACCAGCCAACCAGCTCGAAGTGGTGATGGATCGGGCTCATCTTGAATACGCGTTTCCCCCGGGTTTTGAAAGAAACGACCTGGATGATGACCGACAAAATCTCGATCAGAAACACCCCGCCGATCAAGGCCAGCAAAATTTCCGCCTTGGTCAAAATCGCAACCGCCACCAAACCTCCGCCGATGCCGAGCGATCCCGTATCTCCCATAAATACCTTGGCCGGATGAGCGTTGAATACGAGAAATCCAAGCACGGCTCCAACCATCGCCGCCGAGAAAATAGCCACGTTCGGCTGCGTATTGTTCAGCGCGATGATGGCATAGGCTCCGAAAGCAATGGCGCTCGTGCCCGCCAGCAAACCGTCCAGACCGTCCGTGAAGTTGACCGCATTGGACGTGCCCAGCATCAGGAAGACGACGAACGGGAAGTAAAGCCAGCCCATATCGAACATGATATTCAGATAAGGAAGCCGGATCTCCGTGCTGTGCCCGGACAAAACAAGCAGGTAGCAAACGACGGCTGCAATGAGCAGCTGCCCGAACAGCTTCTGCCTGGCTGTCAGCCCCAGCGAGCGCTTGAATAAAATTTTGATATAATCATCCAGAAATCCGACAAACCCGTAACCGAGCGATGCCAGCAGCAGGATCACCGTCTCCAGATTTTTTTCTCCGAAGCGCAGGACGGCCAGCGCCAGGGCCAGCATGATGATGATGCCGCCCATCGTCGGCGTGCCCGCTTTCTTCAGATGGCCCTGCGGCCCGTCGGTCCGGATCTGTTGTCCGAACTTCAGCCTCCGCAGCAGCGGAATGCCGAGCGGCCCCATAATCAGCGCCAGCAGAAATGCTACCCCCAGCGTGATCATCACAATTTTAAAATCCACCGGTTTACCCCCCCAATTGCATAACAAAAGCGGCTACCTGCTCCATGCGCATGCCGCGTGATCCTTTGATCAGCACCACATCCTGCGGCGCTGCGGCAGCGCGGAGCGCGCGAGCCAGCTCCTCTTTATCCTGATAATGCATTACCGTCCCTGCCGGGAATCGCTCCATCGCCCCTTCGGCCAGATAGGCCGCAAGCGGGCCGAAGGCGAATACGCCCGCAACTTCGCCAGGATCGAGGAAGCGGCCGACCTCCCGGTGCAGCTCGGCCTCATCCGGGCCCAGCTCCAGCATATCGCCGAGACAGGCAAATTTCCGCCCGTACCCCTCGGCTTCATGCAGCAGCGTCAACGCCGCCCGCATCGCCGTCGGACTGGCATTGTAAGCATCGTTCCAGACGGTCAGCCCGTCCGGCGCCTGCAGCACCTCGATGCGCATCCCGGTTACCGTTACGCCGGACAAGCCGGCGGCGATTGCGTCGTCGTCCAGGCCGAAGTACCGTCCGACCGCATAGGCGGCCAATGCGTTCAGCACATTATGAGCACCCAGAAGCGGAATATGATATTCCCGTTCTCCGCCGCCGCCGAGCTTGAAGCGCGAACCCTTCCTATCCATGCTTATGCCGGCGGGAAACAGCTCATTCCCTGTTACCGCTCCAAACCGCACCCGGAGGTAAGAGTCCTTCTCCCGGGCTCCCGCCTGCGCGAGCTCCGTCAATGCAAGCTCCATCAGCGGTTCGTCGCCGTTGTACACAAGCGTTCCGCCGGGCTGCAGGCCGGACAAAATTTCCGTTTTTGCACGGGCAATCTCCTTCCGGCTGCCGAGCTGCAGCAGATGCGCTTCTCCGATATTGGTGATGACGGCCACTTCAGGCTCGGCGAGCTTCGAGAGCAGCTCGATTTCGCCCCGGCCGCTCATGCCCATCTCCAGCACGGCTATTTCCGTGTCCTCCGCCAGCTCCAGCAGCGTGAGCGGAAGACCGATATGATTGTTATAATTACCGCCGGTTTTGTGTACCCGAAACACAGTGG
Organism: Paenibacillus sp. cl123; assembly: GCF_900101595.1. Taxonomy (GTDB): domain Bacteria; phylum Bacillota; class Bacilli; order Paenibacillales; family NBRC-103111; genus Paenibacillus_G. Next base: position 370,163 of record NZ_FMYY01000003.1, on the reverse strand, counting down.
ACAAGACGGACGCCGTAAAATCTTTGGTCGTTGTCTTGCCATTGCTGCCGGTAATGCCGACGATGCGGGTTTTCAGCTGCTTCCGGTAGGCGACGGCCAGACGCTGAAGAGCCGCCAGGCAATCGTCAACGACGATCAGCGGCACGCCTTCCGGCTGTCCCGGATGTCCGCTCTGCCATAGCGATGCCGCCGCTCCGCGCTCGAACGCCGCCGTGACGAACCGATGACCGTCGAAGGCTTCGCCGATCAACGGAATGTACAGATTGCCCGGGGCCAAGGTCCGCGTGTCTTTGGATACGCCCCGTACCGTTATTTCCTCCGCCGAAGGCAGCTCGAGGCGGCCTCCCGCCATGGCGGCTATATCAGCCAATGTCCGTTTGATCACGACAGCTCGCCCCTTATCGCTTGTTTGGCGATCAGCCGGTCGTCGAACGGATGCTTGACGCCGCCTGTCTCCTGGTAGGTCTCATGCCCTTTGCCCGCGATCAGCACGATATCCTTCGGCTTCGCCCGGCTTATCGCCCGGCTGATCGCTTCCCTGCGGTCCGCGATCAGCTCGTAACGGCTGTCGTCCGCGCCCGCCTCGCGCAAACCCGGTTCAATATCCAGCAGGATGCGCTCAGGGTCCTCGAACCGCGGATTATCGCTGGTTGCCAGGACGTAATCGCTGTACTTGGCGGCAACGGCCCCCATGAGGGGCCGCTTGGTCCGGTCCCGGTCTCCGCCGCAGCCGAAAACGCAGATCACCTGGCCTTCGGCAAATTGCCGGATGGTTGCCAGCGCATTCTCCAACCCGTCCGGCGTATGCGCATAATCGACAAGCACCAGATAGGGCTGGCCCGCGCTGACGACTTCCATGCGCCCTTCTACGCCATGCAGCTTTGACAGGCTTTCGGCGATGCGCTCCAGCTCTATCCCCTCCGCGAGGGCGGCGGCAACGGATGCCAGCACGTTGTAGACGTTAAACCGCCCGACCAGCCGGACACGGATATCCGCCGAGCCCTTGAAGGTGACGCAGCGAAACGACGTGCCCTCCGCTGTCATCACGATGTTCTCCGCCCTTACATCCGCTTCCGGACGGTCGATCCCATAGGTGATCGTCTGGGCTGCCGTCACCTGAAGGAACGCTTCGAAAGCAGGGTCATCCGCGTTGAACACAGCGAACTGCCGCTCATCCGGATGTGCCGCATATTCGTTGCCCAGCCTGGAGAATAGCAGGCTTTTGGCATCGCGGTACCGGTCCATCGTCCCGTGATAATCCAGATGGTCCTGAGTGAGATTGGTAAATATCGCGGTCCGGAACCGGCAGCCCTTCACCCGTCCTCTGTCCAGCCCATGCGAGGATACTTCCATCAGCGTATAGTCTGTGCCGCAATCGGCCATTTCCCGGAGAATGCGCTGCAGCTCCAGCGCCTCCTGCGTATTGGTCGCCAGGTTCTCCCGGTACTCGTCGCCCACCTTGATGTGGATATTGCCCATCAGGCCGGTCCGGAAGCCTTGATCGCTTATTATATGCTCCAGCACATAAGTCGTCGTCGTCTTGCCGTTCGTCCCTGTCACTCCGATCAAGCGCAGCTCCCGGCTCGGATGCCGGTAGAAATGAGTGGCGAGAGCCGCCATCGCGCTCCTTGCGTCCCGTACGAGCAGTACGGGAACCCCGAGCTCCAGCTCGCGTTCGGCTACCAGAGCGACGGCCCCCTTCTTGACGGCCGTCTCGGCATAGTCATGCCCGTCGCTTGCCAGGCCCGGTATACATATGAATGCATCGCCCGGCTTCACCTTCCGGGAATCGATCGCGAGCCCGGTTACCTCCGTATCGCCGTCACCGATAAGCCGGCTTGTAAGCAGCTGGGCGAACAGTTCCTTAAGCTGCATCGAGAGTCCCTCCATTTTTACACATGGTATCTATTATGTACAAAAACTAGCGCGATGAAAAGCCTATTTTTATTCACCTGCTAAAAATCTCGCGAACCCTCTCCCATAACGAAGGCTCGCGGACAGCCGGCTGCACCAAAGTAGGCGCAGGCCCGCCGGGCGTTCCTGTGTCGGACAAGTAGATGCGGATGGTAGAGCCCTGCTCCACGCGGGTACCTGCTTTGGGAACCTGATTGATCACGGTTTTACCTACACCCGACTTGGCCAGCTGAAAGTTCATGTTCAGGTCCTCATAAATATCGGAGACTGTGCGTCCCACCAGCTCGGGCACCTCGACGATCGGCGTGTCTCCATAGACGTACTTGCGGTCCAGCTGATCGGTCCGCGGAGGCACCTTCATATAGCGCAGCGTGTCGGCCATTATATTTTTCACGAGCGGAGCCGCAATCAGACCGCCGAACTGGACGCCCTGCGGATCGTCAACCGCCGCATAGATCACAACCTTCGGATCGTCCGCCGGCGCAAAGCCGATAAACGAAACGATATGCTCATCCGACGAATATCGGCCGTTGATGACTTTCTGAGCCGTACCCGTTTTGCCGCCCACCCGGTATCCGTCGATAAACGCGTTGCGGCCGGTGCCGTTCGCTACGACGCTCTCCAGCGTCTCGCGCACCTGCTTGGACGTCTGCTCCGAGATGACCTGGCGGACAAGATTTGGCTCGACCTTCTGCACCAATTCGCCGTCCTCCGGCTTATACCACGCCCGCGCGACATGCGGCTGATAGAGCTTGCCGCCATTGATGGCCGCCGAGATGGCCGCCACCTGCTGGATCGGCGTCACCGAAACCCCCTGGCCGAATGACGTAGTCGCCAGCTCGACGGGACCGACGCGGGACGGCTTGAACATGATGCCGTTCTCCTCGCCGCCGAGATCGATGCCCGTTTTTTTGCCGAAGCCGAAATTATGAATGTAGCTGAACAGCTTCTCCTTGCCCAGACGGTCTCCCATTACGACAAACCCGGGGTTGCAGGAATTTTCCACGACCTGCAGGAAGGTCTCGCTGCCGTGGCCTTGACGCTTCCAGCAGCGAAGCCGGGCGCCAGCAACCTCGATCGAGCCTTTATCGTAGAACGGATCGCTCAGATTGATCTTCTTTTCCTCAAGCGCTGCGGCCAGCGTAATGATCTTGAAGGTAGATCCCGGCTCGTAAGTCATCCAGATCGGCAGGTTGCGGTTGTAATTCTCCACCGGATAAGCCCCGTAGTTGCCCGGCTCGAAGCCCGGCCGGGAGCCCATCGCCAAAATCTCCCCGTTGCTCGGGTCCATCGCGATGGCGATGACATGCTTGGGCTGATATTTGACCATCGCCTGATCCAGCTCGCGCTCCATAATCGCCTGGATGTTGCTGTCGATCGTCAGTTGCAGGTTAAGCCCGTCCTGCGGTTGACGATACAGCTCGCTGGAGCCGGGCATCGGCTTCCCGGCGGCATCCACCATATGCTGGATACTGCCGTTAATTCCCTTGAGCAGCTTGTCGTACTTCAATTCTATGCCTGTCAGTCCTTGATTATAGCCCCCGGTGAAGCCCAGAATATGAGCGGCTAGCCCCCCGAACGGATAATACCGCTTATTGTCCTCCGCCACGACGATGCCCGGCAGCTGAAGATTGCGGATTTCCTGCGCTTTCTCCTGCGTAATCTTCCGGCCGCTCGGCTTGATATAAACTTGCGATTGGCGAACCGTGATCTGCTTGTAGATCGTCTCTTCATCGGCATCCAGCGCTGTCGCCAAGGCGGAAGCCGTCGCTCTCGGGTCCTTGATCTGAACGGGAATCGCCATCACTGTCGGCGTGCTGATATTATAGGCAAGCTGAACGCCGTTGCGGTCCAGCACCTCGCCCCGCTTGGCCGTCACTTCGATATTGCGCCGCCAGTTGTCCTCCGCTTCCTGGGACAGCTTCGGCCCCATCCAGATCTGCACAAACGCGAGCCGCACCACCAGCGCGATAAACAAAATCGTTCCTATTATCAGTGCGGCGAATAGTCGTCGACGAACCGTTACGTTCGATGCCTTCATGCCCGCTCAATCCCTCCTGAACAAGAATGGTTTCCTAACATCCCTATTCAGGACAACCCGGGGTTAGAACAAGCTATCGGGACCCTTGGCTTTCCTTGGCGCCTGTAGAAGAGCCTGAGCCGGAGGCTTTGCCGCCCTCACCCGCTCCCTCCTTTGCATCCGTGCCGGAGCTTGACTGCTTATCTGCGCTTTTCTCCGTATTTTTGTCTTTCGTCTTATCCTCGTTCTTCACAGCTTCGTTCGTCAGCTCGGTATACGGACGCAGCGTCAACGTCAACGTACGGTTGCCGCCTTCGCCGCTCAACGTCTGATCGGCCACATAACCTTCGCCATTCGACTGACAGCGGATTTCCAGCAGCGAGCATACCTCCAGCGCATCCCGGAACGACTTGCCGTTCAAATTCGGCACGGCTACGCCGCTCGCTTCCTCCATCAATACATAGATTCGTTGCTCTGCCCCCATTTCTGTACCGGCGGCCGGATTTTGGGCGAGAACGGCGCTGCCCTTGCCGAGCGGCTCGACAGCCCCGCCCAGCTTATTCATCTGCGCCTTCGCCTGATCCAGACTGATGCCCGTCAGATCGGGCACCTTGGTTTTGCCGGATGCCGACGGTGTCTTGGCTGCCGTCTCCTGGGTCGGAGCAATCCCCATATGGCGCAGCGACTGGGACACAATCTCCCGGAAAGCCGGAGCCGCCACTTCGCCGCCCCGGTGATAGTCGCCGCCGAGGTCCGGCTCGTCGGCTACAATTGCAACGAGGATGCGCGGATTCTCCAGCGGAGCGTAACCGATAAAGGAAATGACCCATACGCCGTCGGCGTAGCCTTTCTCGCCGGGCAATACTTTTTGCGCGGTGCCGGTTTTACCGGCGATCCGGTATCCATCGATATAAGCGTTTCTCCCTGTGCCTATCGCCTGGTCAGAGACGACCTGCTCCAAATATTCGCCAACCTGCTTGGAGGTTTTCTCCGAGACGACCTGCCGGATAACCTGCGGCTGCGTCTGCTGCACGATTTCGCCGGTATCCGGATTCTTAATCTCCTTGATCAAATAAGGCTTCATCAGCTTGCCCCCGTTAGCAATAGCCGCATAAGCGGAGGTTTGCTGCAGCAAGGTGGCGGTCAGGCCTTGTCCGTAGGTAGCTGTCGCGAAGTCCGGCGCATACCGCATATTGACAATCCCCTTCACTTCACCGGGGATGTCGATGCCTGTCCGCGCGCCGAAGCCAAACTTGTCGATATATTGGCGAAGCCGTTCATTGCCAAGCTTCTCGGTGCCCAGCTTGACGAACGCCACGTTACTCGAACGCTTTAAGCCTTCAATATATTTAATTTTTCCCCATCCGGAAATATTATGGTCATGCAGCCGCCGGTCCGCCACTCGAATCGACCCCGATTGAAATTCTTCCTCGGGATTAAACAGCCCTTCCTCCACGGTCGCCGCCAGCGTCACCAGCTTGAAGGTCGAGCCCGGCTCATATTGGGAGGCGATCGCATGATTCATAAAATTGCGCATATCCTTGGTTTCCCAATATTTATTCGGGTTAAAGGTAGGGGCATTGGCCATTCCCAAAATTTCCATCGTCTGCGGATCGACCGCGATCGCCGTCATGCTTTTCGGCTTGTACTTCTCGTACATCTTCTCGATAGCGCTCTCTATGTAAAATTGGATGTTTTTATCAATAGTCAATGTGACGTTGTTGCCGTTGACCGCCGGCGTATACCGGTTTTTAGGATCGGGAAGCCCTACGCCTTTGGGTGCCTTCTCGTAATAAAGCGCTCCCGGCTGACCCTTCAGGTAGTCGTTGAGCGTCTGCTCCAGCCCCATGACCGGCACATTTTCTTTGTTCATATAGCCGATCAGATGAGCGGCCAGCTTCTCCGCCGGATAAAAGCGCTTGATTTCGGGTCGCAGCTCAATGCCGGTTTCCATCTTCCGCTGGCTTCCTCTGACCTTCAAGTTATCCTGCTGCTGCTTCAGCTTGGCCTGCAGCTCTTCGCGCAGCGCCTTGACCTTGTCCCCCGTCTCCGCATCGATTTTCCAGCCTTCGTTCCCCAGCTCCACCTGAGCCAGCAGCGTCTTGCCGTCCTCGCGCGTCTTGTTCAGCCTGGAGCGTATCCGCTCTTCCATCGCCATCAGCGCAGCGGCGTCATCCGGCGGGGCGAGGATGGGAGCGAGCCCCTTTACGATATCCAGCTCAAGCCCTTGATCGCGGATAATCTGCGGCAACAGCGCAATCGTATAAGAAGGCGCATCTTCAGCAAGCAGCTTCCCGTTGCGGTCGGTAATGGCTCCGCGGACCGGCTGGATGGTTTTGTCGAGCGCCCATCTTGCTTTGGCCTGCTCCAGCAGCTCGGCTCCCTGCACGACCTGTACCCAATAAAGCCGTCCTACCAGGACAGCAAAAAGGAGGGTGAATGCCCCTCCGATCAGCAGCGAACGCAATTTTACTTTTTTCGTCATCTTATCCTCTCCCTTATTCCTCTCGGATCAGGGCTGATCCTTCGTTTTCTTTGCGCTTACCGTCGATTTCGCGCTCCCCTGCTTCGTGGCCGTCTTGTCCGTGCCTGGCTTCACTTGATTCGGCTCCGCTGTTTTGAAGCCCATCTCCTTGGCCTGCTCCAGCATGCGATGAGGCTCAATAGCGGCATCCAGCTTCTGCTTCAGGATGCTGTTCTCCGATTCGAGCTTGACGATCTTCGCCTCAATATCGCGAATCTGGGTGCTCATCTCATAGATTTGCGCGTAGCGCACGATAATAACGCCTGCCACAACCACGCAGATGGCAACTGTAAACAAATACAGCAGCTTCTCCTGCATGGGCAGCGTTTTTTTCCGGTAAACGACTCGCTTGCTTTCCTGAACCTTCGGTTTTTGCTCCGTCTTTTGTTCGACTGCAAGATTTCCATGCATGTATGCCGGCAACTTGTTTTCCCCCTTCGCGCGTTAAGGTTCGGCTTCTATGATTTGGTTGATGCTATTGCGTCAGCTTCTCTGCAATTCTCAGCTTCGAGGAACGCGCCCTGGGGTTTGCCTCCAGCTCTTCGCCCCCTGGCTCGATCGGCTTGCGGTTGACCAGCTTCAGTCCCCCGGCCGGGTTGCATACGCACATCGGAAAGTCCGGAGGGCAGGTACACTTGGCTACGTAGCCGGCAAATGTCTGCTTGCAGATCCGGTCCTCCAGCGAGTGGAACGTGATGACCGCAACTCTGCCTCCGGGGGCCAGGCAGCGCACCGATTGCTTCAGCGCGTCCTCGAAAGCCCCCAGCTCGTCGTTCACGGCTATCCGCAGCGCCTGGAAGCTGCGCTTGGCCGGATGCGGTCCCGTCCGTCTGGCCGCGGCTGGAATCCCTTCCTTAATCAGCTCGACCAGCTGACCGGTCGACTCGATCGGAGCGACGGCACGGGCTGCCACGATACGGGCTGCGATGCGCCGGGAGAACTTCTCTTCCCCGTACTCGAATAAAATATCGGCGATTTCCTTCTCGGGCCAGTCATTCACAATATCTTTGGCCGTAAGCGGAGCTGTCCGGTCCATCCTCATGTCAAGCTCTGCGTCATAGTTATAGCTGAAGCCCCGATCGGCCTCATCGAGCTGCGGCGACGACACGCCGAGGTCGAACAAAATCCCGTTCACCTGGGGACGCCCCGTCCGGCAAGCCTCCGGTATCCGGGACAGCTCCCGTTCGAGATAACGAAAGTTGCTGCGCACCAGCCTAACCCGGTCCCAGACGCCGGCTAGCCTTTCCTTGGCATTCGCCAGCGCCGCATCGTCCTGATCAAAGGCGATCAGCAGCCCGTTTGGCCCAAGCCTGGAGGCGATCTCCAAGCTGTGCCCGGCTCCGCCGAGCGTACAATCCACGTAAATCCCGTCAGACTGAATATGTAAACCTTCCACCGCTTCTTGCTTAAGTACGGTTACATGATGAAACACGGCTTCCATCCTCCTACATCGGCCTGCTGCCTGAACTAAAAGTCAAAGTTGAAGTCGACGAGCTTTTCCGCTATTTCCGCAAACGATTCCTCGGACTGCTGGAAATAGCTTTCCCAGATCGCCTTGCTCCAAATCTCCACCCGGTTGGAAACGCCGATGACGACGCAATCTTTCTCGAGCTTGGCGTGATCAACGAGCATACCCGGCAGATTGACCCGGCCTTGCTTGTCAAGCTCGCATTCCGTTGCGCCGGAAAAGAAAAAGCGCGTGAAAGCGCGGGCATCCGATTTCATCAGAGGCAGCGCTTTAAGCTTCTGCTCCAAAGACGACCATTCCTGCATGGGGTAAACGAACAAACACTGGTCCAAACCGCGAGTGGCTATAAACGATGCTCCGAGGGCTTCGCGAAACTTCGCCGGGATGATAATCCGGCCCTTTTCGTCGATCGTATGCTGATATTCCCCCATGAACACCGATTGCCACCCCCTTTTTACCCACTTTACCCCACTTTCCACCACCTGTACAGTAACTATTCTCCCAAATACACAAAAATCCTGCTTCTTCTTTCGAAGAAACAGGATTTTTTCATGTCCGTTTGGGTTGCATCTTAAATATCGGCATGCCGGCCTCTAAGTTTGCTTCGGCTCCTCGCCGGACTGCGGGCCGTCTGCTGCCGAGCCCGCTTCCTGCCGGGGCTGCCGGACTTCAGGAGCGGTGCCCGCAGCCTCCCGGCGATTATCCTCCAGCCTCTGCTGGCGCAGCAGGGCCATTTTCGCTTTGCGCTTGCGGCGGTACCAGATAATCGGCAAACCGACAACCGCCAGCAGGACCAGAACAGGCAGCGCTCCCGCAGCTATGACGATAACTCCCTGCAGGACGACGCCCATGACAGCCAGAGAGCCGTCCAGCGCTTGGGCAGCGCGCTTGCCCAGCGGGCCGCGGTCCTGCGCGCCGATCACGTCGGCGGAAGCGATCTTTTGCACGATGCGCAGCTCGATCGTCGAGTAGGACACATTTTGCTCCAGATAGCGCATTCTTCCCTTGATCCGCTCGATCTCCTCCTGAACCTTGCCCAGCTCTGTCGAGAAGGACACCAGCTCCTCGGTTTTGGTCGCCTTCTCCATAAAAGCGAGCAGGCGGCTTTCCATAAGCTCCTTGGCCTTCAGCCGCGATGAGAGGTCCACATACTCTTCGGTAACGTCTTGGCCTTCCATCGATTTGCGCATCGCCGGGTTAATTTTCTCGAACCGGCTGATCAGCGACTCAAAACCCGCGGCAGGCACCTTGATGACGAAGGTGCCGAACTTTTCCGCCGCCGAAGCATTTTCACTGAACTGCAGCACATATCCTCCGGCGCTGCGCACAGCTTCCTGCACGAGCTCCTCCGTCTCTTTGTAGCTTTCCACCTGCATGGACAGATTGGCTCGATAGATGATCTTGCGGCTGAACGGGTCTTCCGCTCCTGCCTGCGCCGCGCCGGTGCCCGTCATGCCGGCGGTCTGGCCCGGGGCCGCTGTGTTCGCCGCCGTGCTGCTTGCCTCCATAGGAGCACTGCCTGCCGAAGCTGAGGCCTTCGAATCGGCCGTCGGCATGGCTGCGTCATTGACCTGCATCATATCCGCCTTCTCCTGGCTGCTTGAGCTGCATCCCGCGAGCAGCAAGGCCAGCGCCGTACCCGCCAGCAGCAGTTTGACCGCGGTTCCTCTTTCTCTATGCCGTCTCCGCCCCGCGCTCAGCCGGTTTCTCTCTTCCGCTCCATCTGCCGAACACTGCGCTGCGTTCACACCCGTTTTCATATTCCTGCCCCCCGTAGCCTATTGAAGCACCGCCATAGCCTTTCATGGATACTTCTACTGACATGGACGCAGGTTGGGACGGTGTTGTTGCATCATTTTGGACAGAAACGCTTCTTCCTGGTAAAATTGTGCTATACTTAAGCATTCAGAACTATTTCAGAACGGTGTTGGCAGGAGGAAAGTCTCTTATGATTACCGCACAGCGTTGGAGTGTTTTCATTTTAGCGATCATTTTGATCCTTGTTCTTATCCTGGGAAACCGTCATTGGGAGAAATCCATCCGGCAGCAAGGGGTTAAGCCCGCGAGCGCGGCCAATCTGCCGCCGGAGCCCGCCGCAGCAACTTCCGGGGGCAGCGCCACAGACTCGCAGGTGCCCGATCCGGCCGCCATCCCCGCGATTTCACCCGCTGCAGGCTCTGCTGAAGCGCCCTCCGCAGCCAATACGGCGAATCCCGGTGTCAATGGACCGAAGCCTACGGGCAATGAAACGAAACCCGGCCCGAACGCCAAGAAGGAAAACTCGACGCCGGCTGCAACCCCGCAAAAACCGGCCGCAGCCGACAAACAGACCGGGAAAAATACGACCAACGTAACGAAGTCGGTCTATCAGCGTTGATTGCACTCGCCTACATAAAGCCTTACAGCAAACTCATCCCGTATGCAAAAATAGCGCAGCCGGCCTGTAAGCGTCCGACCGTAGTCAGACCTGCTCCGAGGCCATTCTTGTAAAAATGCTGTCCCAGACAGCGTTTTTTTAGATCAGGGGCTTTTTTGCTTCCAGCGGGAAAAGCTTCTTTTCCCTGCATTACGAAAAAAAGGCCGAGCCAGGCTGTCACTTGCCCTGAACTCGACCTTTTTTGTTTATGTTTACCTGCTGCTTGGATACAGGCTACGCCAGCCCCAATCCACCCTCAAGCCAGCCAACCGGCTGACCATCCGCGCACCGGACCCCGCAATTAATGCTCCGCCCAGCTGTCCAGATAAGACTTCTGCTCGTCGGTCAAGGAATCGATGCCAAAGCCGAGCGCAGCCAGCTTGAAGCGCGCTACCTGCTCGTCGAGCTCATAAGGCACATTGACGACTTTGCTGCCGATCTGCTCGTAATTGTCATTGACGTACTTCAGCGACATCGCCTGCAGCGCAAAAGTCATATCCATAATCTCGGCAGGATGTCCGTCGCCGGCTGCCAGGTTAACGAGACGGCCTTCGGCCAGCAGGTAGAACTTGCGGCCGTCCTTCAGCGTATACTCCTCGATATTGCGGCGCACGGTACGCTTCGATACCGACAGGGCCTCAAGCTCAGGCTTGTTCACCTCGACGTCGAAGTGGCCGGCGTTCGACAGAATCGCGCCATCCTTCATCACCTCGTAGTGCTCGCCGCGGATCACGTCGCGGTTGCCCGTTACCGTTACGAAGAAATCGCCCTGCTTGGCAGCTTCGAGCATCGGCATGACGGCGAATCCGTCCATGTACGCCTCGACCGCTTTGATGGCGTCGATTTCAGTGACGATGACATTGGCGCCGAGGCCTTTGGCCCGCAGCGCAACGCCTTTGCCGCACCAGCCATAGCCGACCACGACAACGGTTTTGCCCGCTACCACAAGGTTCGTAGTCCGGTTGATGCCGTCCCAGACGGATTGCCCCGTTCCGTAGCGGTTATCGAACAAATATTTGCAGAAGGCATCGTTGACGGCAACCATAGGGAATTGCAGCTGCCCGTCCTTCTCCAGCGACTTCAGCCGCAGAATGCCGGTCGTCGTTTCCTCGGCGCCGCCGCGGACATTTTTCGCCAGATCCTTGCGCTCCGAATGAAGGATCGTCACCAAATCCCCGCCATCGTCGATTATAAGGTCCGGCTCGGTTTCGAGCGTCTTGATCAGCAGTTCCTTGTATTCCTGCGGCTCAGGATTATACTTCGCGAATACGGTAATACCGTCCTCCACGAGAGCGGCGCACACATCATCCTGCGTGGACAGCGGATTGCTTCCGCAGATCGTGACATCCGCTCCGCCGGCTTGCACAACCTTGGCGAGGTACGCCGTCTTGGCCTCCAGATGGAGTGAAATGGCCACCTTCAATCCTTTAAACGGCTGCTCCTTCTCGAACTGCTCCCGGATCTTGTTCAACACCGGCATATGGGCGTTCACCCAATCGATCTTCAAATGTCCTTCCGGCGCGAGCGAAATATCGCGGATAATGCTGCGGTCTGCCGTACTATTAGCCACTGTCATTCCTCCTAAGCTTGTTTAATATACCTCACATATAACAGATACGATGCTTGCCGTCGAGCGGAATCTCGGTGTTCACCAGCTCCTGGAGCCAGAAATCCCCGTACTTGTTGAAATAAGGCGCCATATTCAGCACCCGCTCCTGCGGCTTCCCGCCCGGCGCAATCGACTGTCCGATTCGAGTAAACTGACGCAACCCGGCTTCATTCTGCGTACGTAGTCCATCTTCCGCTTTTTGCCGGAGGAAGTCAATCTGTTCGATGATTTTCCCCAGATTCGTTGCGCCCAGCGTCTGCAGTCCCGGATTGATCTGACCCAGCATTGCCACGAGCGGCTCATAGTCGGTCCGGAAGCGCTGGGCGACTTCGGCGAACCGCCGTTCTACCTGAAGCTGATCCCGCTCTCGCAGCCAGGACTCCTGCTTCTCCTGCAGCCGCTCCTGTACATCGCTCAAGGTGAGCCCCAGCTTCTGCATATGCTTCTGCACCGGACCTTCCAGCAGCGTGAACACAAGCCGCGGGAGCACGATCGGCATGCGCATGCCCAGCTTATGAAACGCCTGCTTCGTCTGGCCCCAGTAGACGATCTCAGCCGGCCCAAGCACGGTCGCCAGCACCGGGAATAAATAGTCCTGCATCAGAGGTCTCGTCATCACATTGTTGCTCAGACGGCCGGGCTCCTCATCCGTCCAGGCGAGCAGCTCCTCGCGGCTGAAGCGGCGTTCGCCCCGGCGGTCCGTGTAACCCGTCCGCGCCTCGTCCTCATACAGCAGCACGCGTTCGCCCGTCTCATCGTAGACGAACAGATTGGCCCCGTTCGGGTAAATTTCGACCTGAGGCTCGTAGCCCTGCTTCCTCACCTGGGCGCTGCCCTCCGCAATCGCTTCGTTCAGCTCGCCGCTTCGCTCCAGCAGGACGCGGAACATCGGCCCCTCCAGCTCGCGCAGGGCGGGATCGTCGGAGTCGAGCAGCACCAGCCCCTCGCGGCCGAGCAGCGAAGCGAGCAGCTTGGCGAACGTATCGACCAGCGACAAAGACGATCGTACCGCCTCGCGAAGACGGGCGACGACTTCGTCCTTATATTCGGTCGGCAGCAGCGACTGCTCCAACTGTGCGAGCACTTCTTCCCATTGCTCCTCGGCAATCATCGTCCGGCTGACGGACGTGCGCGGGCCTCCGGGATGAGCGAGCTTGATTTTCTCCACCTTGCTCTCCGGCGTCAGCACCAGCACATGGTTCGCCTCATCAAAGTCATGATCCTCTCCGGCGATCCAGAATACCGGGATCACCGGCCTGTCAAGCTGCCGCTCGGCCGCTCTAGCCGCCTGGATGAGCGATATCGCCTTGTAAAGCACAAGCAGCGGTCCTCCAAACAAGCTCGCCTGCTGCCCCCCGACGATGCACAGCGTCCGCGGGTCACGCAGCTTATCGACCGCCTGCAAGGCTTGAGGCACGCCGCCCGCGCGCATGTTGAACGCGTGCAGCACATCGGCGAGCTTGTCGCGATCCGCCCCGAAGCTGCGCTCCTTATCCAGCCAGACTGCACGCTCTTCCCAGCTGGAGGCATCCCACGGATTATAATCAAATAGGTCGCCCGTCAAGGCATATCGACGTATGTAATCGTCAGTCAAAGGCTGGCCGGAATGCCAGTCGATCGCGTCTATCTGCAACATACCCGCCGCCTCTCTTATATTTGGTTAGCTGCCTCCCATTCGTAGGTAAGCCAGCAAACAACTTTATTGTACACAGGATAACCCAAATCGTCAAAACAAACCGGACAGCCCGGCCTCCCCGCCAAAGTAACCCAAAAAGCCCGCCGGATACGCGAGAGCGCGTCCGGCAAGCTTTTGTTTCTTCTAATATAAGTGGCATGCGGTAAAATGACCCGGCTTGACTTCCTTGAACTCCGGCATCGCTGCCGCACATTCCGCCATCGCCTTTGGACAACGCGTCCGGAACGGACAGCCGCTCGGCGGGTTCAGCGGGCTCGGAATTTCACCCTCGAGAATAATCCGCTCGCGCGTGCGTTCGATTTCCGGATCGGGAATCGGAATCGCCGACAGCAGAGATTGGGTATACGGATGCAGCGGGTTGGCATAAAGCTCCTCCGCCGTCGTAACCTCCACCAGCTTGCCGAGATACATGACGCCGATCCGGTCCGAAATATGCTTGACCATCGCCAAATCATGCGCGATGAACAAGTACGTCAGGCCGCGTTCCTTCTGCAGCTTCTTGAACAAATTCACTACCTGGGCCTGTACGGATACGTCCAGCGCCGAGATCGGCTCGTCCGCGATAATAAATTGCGGCTCGATCGCAAGCGCCCGGGCGATCCCGATCCGCTGCCGCTGGCCGCCCGAGAATTCATGCGGAAACCGGCTTGCGTGCTCTTCGTTCAGACCGACGGCGTCCAGCAGCTCGGACACGCGCTGCTTGCGCTGGCGGCCGCTGGTCACGCCGTGAATATCGATGCCCTCGGCAATAATATTGCCGACGGTCATGCGCGGATTCAATGAAGCATAAGGGTCCTGAAACACCATCTGCATCTGCCGGCGGAATTCCTGCATTTTCCGTCCGCGCAGCTTGTGAACATTTTCCCCGTTAAACAGAACTTCGCCGCTTGTCGCCTCATACAGCCGGATGATCGTCCGCCCTGCGGTCGATTTGCCGCAGCCGGACTCGCCTACCAGACCGAAAGTTTCCCCGCGCTCGATGGAGAAGTTCAGCATATCGACAGCCTTCAGCGTTTTGCCGCCGCCAAGATGAAAATGCTTCTGCAAATTTTTCACTTCGAGAATCGGTTGCTTGCTCATCGTGCCGCACCTCCCGCTTCGACCGGACGTTCAACCTGCGGAGCATTTTTGTCGAGCAGCCAGCAAGCGGCCGAATGCGTGCCGGATAATGGCGTAGGCTCCGGATCGATCTCCAGACAAACCTTCATCGCATACGGGCATCTGGCTGCGAACGCACAGCCCTTGGGCGGCGCAAACAGGTCCGGGGGCGTGCCGGGGATCGGCACCAGCTCGCTGTCCTTCTCCTGATCGAGCCGGGGAACGGAACGAAGCAGCCCCCATGAATAAGGATGGCGCGACTGATAGAAAATCTCATCGACCGTCCCTTGCTCCACCACCTTGCCCGCATACATGACCACGACGCGCTGAGCCATCTCCGCAACGACCCCGAGGTCATGCGTAATGACGATGATCGCCGAGTCCGTCTGCTCGGACAGCTTCTTCATCAGATCGATAATCTGCGCCTGGATCGTCACGTCCAGCGCCGTCGTCGGCTCGTCCGCGATCAGCAGCTTCGGATTGCAGGCGAGCGCGATGGCGATCATGACCCGCTGACGCATCCCTCCGGAAAATTCATGCGGGTACTGCTTCAGCCGCCCTTCCGGATTGGAGATGCCCACCAGCTTCAAAATTTCGAGCGCGCGCGCGTCGGCTGCGCTGCGGCTTAAGCCTTGATGCTTAATCAAGCCTTCCGTAATTTGCTTGCCGACCGTCATTGTCGGGTTCAGCGATGTCATCGGGTCCTGGAAGATCATGCCCATCTCGGAGCCGCGGATTTTCTCCATCTTGGCATTCGAGAGCTTCGTAATATCCGTTGCTCCGTCAAACAAAATCGAGCCGCTTTTGATAAAGCTGGGAGGCGTCGGAATAAGCCGCATCAGCGTCTGCGCGGTTACGGACTTGCCGCAGCCCGATTCGCCTACGATCGCGAGCACCTCGCCTTTATTCAAATGAAAGGATACGCCGCGCACGGCTTGCACTTCGCCGGCATACGTGCGGAAAGATACCCGCAGATCCTTAACTTCCAATATCGGTTTATTTTTACTCATCTATAGTCACCTCCGAATGAATGACTGCCTATTTGCGCATCTTCGGATCGAGAGCATCCCGCAGACCGTCGCCGAGCAGGTTGAAGCTCATCAGGATCAAGCTGAACACGATCGTCGGGGAAATAATCCGGTGAGGATACATCCGGATCGAGTTCGCGCCGTCGGACAGCAATGAGCCGAGCGAGGCGAGCGGCACCCGAATGCCAAGACCGATAAAGCTCAGGAATGATTCGACGAATATGGCCGATGGCACGATAAATGTAATCTGAACAATTATAAGTCCAAGCGCGTTAGGCACCAGATGCTTCAGGATAATGCGAGTGCCTCCGGCGCCAAGCGTTCTCGCTGCGAGCACATACTCCTGCTCCTTGAGCTGCAGGATTTGCCCGCGGACAAGCCTCGCCATCGGCACCCAGCCGGTAATCGCATAGGCGATGATGATCGTTTTGAAGCCAGGGCCCATCACGATGATGAGCAGGATGGAAATCAGCAGGAAAGGGATCGAGTATACAATCTCGATAACCCGCTGCATCACATCGTCCACCCGTCCGCCATAATAAGCGGAGACGCCGCCGTAAATCACGCCGAACACCAGATCCAGCAGCGCGGCGGTAAGCCCGATCGCCAGTGAAATCCGGGTCCCCCACCATACGCGAACCCACAGGTCGCGGCCGAAATCGTCCGTGCCGAACCAATGCTCGGCCGATGGCCCGAGGTTCTTGATGTCATAATTTTGCGTCGCATAATCGAACTTGGAGATCATCGGCCCGAAGATCGAAAGCACAGCAAGCGTACAGAGCGTGATCAGACCAAACATCGCCAGCCTGTTTTTCTTCAGGCGTCTCCAGGCATCCTTCCAGTACGTCAGCGAAGGGCGAACGATGGATTCGCGGCCCACCTGCTCGCGTTCTACCGGTTGAAACATCTCTTTGGACACATCCATCATTTGCTTCCTCCCTTCGTCAGACGAATTCTCGGATCCACGATGCCATACAAAATATCCGTAATAAAGAGCACAACGATCAAAATAAACGAGTAGAAGATCGTCAGCCCCGTGATCATCGTATAGTCATTGGAATAAATCGACTGCACGAAGTGCTTGCCCAAGCCCGGCACAACGAAAATTTGCTCGACAACAAGCGTACCGGTAATCAGATTGACGAATACGGGACCGAGTACCGTGACGACCGGCAAAATAGCATTGCGGATCGTATGCCGGACAACGATAACCGGGCTCGACAAACCCTTCGCCTTGGCGGTTTTGATGTAATCCTGATTAAGCACATCAAGCATCGACGTGCGCATCAGCCTCGCCAATATGGCGATCGTACCGAAGGACAGGGCAATCGCCGGCAGCACGCGCGATTCCGGACCCGTCCACATCCCGGGAGGCAGCCACCCAAGCTTCACTCCGACAAAATACGACAGAAGCGGTCCAAGCACAAACGACGGAATCGAAATTCCGATGATAGCCGTAAACATCGCTCCGACGTCCAGCCCTTTATTATGGTTCAAGGATGCGATAATGCCGAGGAAAAGACCGACGACGATGGCGATGCCAAGCGCCCACAAGCCGAGCTCCAGCGAGGCCGGGAAGGCTTGCTGGATAATGTCCGTCACTTTACGGGTCGGAAAGGAATAGGAAACCCCGAGATCGCCGTGAAGCACGTTGTTCATGTATTTCAGATACTGCTCCCAAATCGGTTTGTCTAGACCATACTGTGCATATAAAATCTGGCGCTGCTCGGCGGTCATCTTCTGAGAATCTTCGCCAAACGGGTCACCCGGCAAATTTTTCATCAACACAAACGTTAACGTTACGATGAGCCACAAAGTGATCGCCATATATACCAGACGTCGCAGCAAGTAACGAAGCATGGCACACCTCCTGAACTAGTGAGAAAGCATATAAATACATTGCATGCAGCTTGGCCAAGGGCAGCCGAGCTGCTTCGCAAGCATAGTCGTCCACCGCTGAACAGGCTATGTTTGCGAAACAGCTCCGCATTGCCTGCCGATCCCGGAAAGCCGGGATGACGAGAAAAAAGCGAGGCCGTTCTCCCTATCTCAGAACGGCCCCCTCTTCCTCTCAAACAGCGCGGGCTAACTTACTTGATGCTGACCCAACGAAGCTCCCATTCTTTGGACATAGCCGGCAAAATCAGGCCGTCTACGTTTGCATTTTTCGCATACGGCTTCGTACGGAAATACAGCGGGTAAATCGGAGCGTCGTTCATCAGAACCTTCTCGGCTTCAACAAGCATTTGGGCGCGTTTAGCCACATCTACTTCCTTATCGGCGCCTTTGACCAGATCGTCATAAGCTTTGCTGTTGTATTGCACGTAGTTGAACGATTTGTTGTCGGACACCCACATGTCAAGGAAGGTCATCGGGTCATTGTAATCCGCTCCCCACAGGGCGATCAGAGCGTCAAAGTTGTTTTCCTGCATGTTTTTCACGCGGAGCGCAAACGGCAGCGGCTCGCCATCCACATCAACGCCAAGGTTTTGTTTCCATTGCGCCTGGATGAACTCGATCGTTTTCTTGGATGTTTCCGTGTCGTCCGAAGTCAGCTTGAACTTCGGCAGCGCCGTCATGTTCAATTCCTTCAAACCTTCGGCCAGCAGCGCTTTGGCTTTAGCTGCATCGAATGCCGTCTGCGTATCGCCGGCCGTCTTGCGGAATTCCTGCTTGTTGCCGTCAAGAACCGTTCCCGGCACAAGACCTGTCGATGGGATCGAGGTGCCGCCGAGTACAACTTCGTTGTAGGCTTTGCGGTCAATCGCCATACCGAGCGCTTGGCGAACCTTTGCATTGGCGAAGGCCGGGTTTTTGCTGTTGTGGAACATCACATAGGCGGTTACGAACTCTTTTTTGATGGCCAGCTCAGGCTTGCCTTGGAACATTTTGGACTGCTCGCCGCGGAGCTCAGTCAAGTCCACTTGGTTCGTTTCGAACATGTTAAGCGCCGTATTCGGGTCTTTTACAACGTTGACCGTCACTTTGTTCAGCTTCACATTGGCAGCGTCCCAATAGTTTTCGTTTTTAACCATGACAAGCTGCTGCTCATGATCCCATTTCTCCAGCTTGAACGGACCTGCGCCCATCACCTTGTCCGCATCCGCGCCGTTTTTGTCGCCTTGCTTCGTGACGAAATCAGCCTTTTGCGGGAAAAACAGCGGATTAGCCAGCTGGTCCACGAAGAAAGCAACCGGACGCTCAAGCGTAATTTCCAGCGTTTTGTCGTCCTTGGCTTTAATGCCCAGAGCCGCTTTTTTAGCTTCGAGCTCCTCCGGCTTCGCTTTGTTCAGATCGGCTCCGCCCTTGATCCAGGCCAGCATCGAAGCATATTTCGCTTTGGTGGCAGGGTCCAACGTACGCTGGTAAGCCCAGACGAAGTCGTTCGCCGTCAATGCGGAACCATCGGCCCATTTCAATCCGTCGCGCAGCGTGATCGTGTACACGAGGCCGTCGGGAGAGATTTTTGGAAGCTCTTTGGCGAGACCTGGCTGCGGCTTGCCTTCGGCATCCAGGCGGTACAAGCCTTCGTTAACAGCGTTAAGAATCGTGAACGACGGGTTAGTTGTCGCAATGGAGCTATCGAGTGCAGGCGGCTCGGCCGACATATTGATACGAATTTCTTGCGCCGGCGCTTTTTTATTGTCTGTGGCGCCGCCCCCTATTTGTTCTTGGTTGGCATTGCCCGAGCATCCGGCAACTGTCGCGCCAAGCATAGCCGTCACAGAAGCCAGAACTAGAAGTTTATTCAACTTCATATACATCCTCCTTTAAAAATATGTAATTATATGCTAATTCCGATTATGGTTATCAGAATTATCACCTGGTCAATTAAGAGACATCCGTTCGATAATACCTTTAAAAGGACGATCTGTAAACAACTGAAACCGTTACCACTGAGTAATTATATAACCGACGGTTAATAAAATCTAGTACTATTTTTTGTCATTGGTCAATAATTTCGTAAAATTGTAGAGATTTAGAAGCCGTTCGTTCACTAAGACAAAAAAAAGAGCCTATGGAATAGGCTCTCATTTCCGGTACAAATTTATGCGCAGAAGTATGTAAGTGATTTCCGGAATTCAATCAGGACTGAAGCATATACTTACCGATGCCGACGACCAGCAGCATGACGTAACATGCCGTCAACACGAGGAAGCCGAGTCTCGACAATGTGCGTGCAATCTTCTTCAAATCGACTCGTCCCTTCAGCCGATTCTGCATGCTGCCGAGCAGCCCCGCGGCCACAAGGAACAGCAGCACGATCATCCACAGCAAAAACGCCGAGTTAAACAGATTGCGGCTCATGTAGGCAACCGACCCTATCAGGAACAGCGTAGTGACATCCATGCTGAGATGGGTTGCTTTCCGCTTGTCGCGCTTGTTGTAATACACGATGAGCCATGTAATGAAAAAAACGACAAAGGGGACGAGCGCAAGCAAAGTATACAATTGATGAAGCCAGTTCCATACGTTCATAACATCACCCGATCCGACGTTAATGGTTCATTCCACTGCTATTCGCGGCTCTCCAGCGCTTTAACGAGGAGATATACGCTTTTCAATACGTGCAGTTCCATTCCCATTGCTTCGGCCTGCTCAAGCATACTCCCCGCAATGGCCTCGATCTCGGTAGGACGCCCTGCAAGCCTATCCTGCAGCATGGACGATTGGTTCGCCGTCGTAAGGCTGCAAACCTCCTGCACGCGCATCCAGGGATTCGGCCCCAGGCTGATTCCGCAGGCTTCCGCCAGACGAACGCCTTCTTCGACGATTAGCCGCATGAGCTCCCGCGCTTCGCTCCGCTCCAGGAGCAAGCCGTTTCTTATCTGCAGAATGGCGCTCAGAGGATTAATCGCAGCGTTGATAATTAACTTCTGCCAAGCTCGGTTTATGATCTCATTCGACAGAAAAACCTCAAATCCTGCCGTTTTCAGGTCTAATATAAGATTTTTTTGCGCTTTTCGGCTGTTTTCGCCGGGATGATCCTCTACATAAGCGCCCATATAGGTTTCTCCGCGGCCTGTATGAATGGCTGCGTTATCGGCCACGCGCAGCGAGGCTTCGGTCGTAACGGCCAGCAGCAAGCGGTCCCGGGGAATGTAACGCGCCAGCTTCTCGGCATGTCCGATCCCGTTCTGCAGGCAGACCACCCAGGAGCCCGGTCCCATCAGTCGCTTGATGGAGCGCGCGAGTTCCTCCGTAATGGCTGTCTGTTTGACGCTCAGCAGGATATAATGCAGCTCATCCGCGGCAGTCCCGGCCGGCGGTCTGCCGCCGTCTTCGCCTGCCTGCTCCTCCAGCGTCAGCACCACGGGCCGCGCGGTCAGCTCGGCTCCGTGCCCCTCTCGAAGCGAAAGCCCTCGCTCATCGATCAGCCGGGCCTGCTCAGCCCTGCGTACGAGAAGCTGCACCGAAAATCCCGCCAAGCTCAGCCGCGCCGCAAACAACGTGCCCAGCGCCCCGGCCCCTATGCATGTATATCGGCTCATCGCCGCCTCCCCCTTTTTTAGCTATAACAGCGAAGCGATTGCAGCTCGATCGATTCGGCTGCCATGGCCTGATTCTAGCACAAGCGGCCTATCCTGACCAATAAGAACAAAAAACCTCCGGGCATCAACGGATGCTTGATCCGTCTGCCCGGAGGTCGATGCTCTATCAATCGATTCGTTCCAAATTCCCGTTCTCATCCATCTTGAAGCGAGATTTCACTTCCTCGTCTTCTTCGGCGAGGAAAGCCAGCTTGCGGGCTCTGTCCATAATCTGAATCAGCGCCTTATAATCATCGTTGACCACTCTGTAATCGGTGGAAACGGCATTTACCTGCTTGCTGAGCACCTCATTCTCGCTGCGCAGCTTCTCCAGCTCATCCTGCTTGTCGTTCAGTTCCTTCTCAAGCTGCCTCAGATGACGCACCATTTCCTGGTAGCTGCCTTTCCATTGGCGGAGAAACCGGATCACGGCGTCGATGGATAGTTCCTCCAGCACGCCGTCTGCCCGGAATCCAGGAGCTTCCGCCACCTCCACGGTACCGGATACGCTGACGAAGCTGCCGGCATGCTTGCGCTGCTGGCTTCTTTTCTGTCTTTGAGCCTTGGCGATCTGTATCGCCGCTTCATATTTTTTGCGAACAAAACTATTCCAGCGGAAGCCGCACGCCGCAGCCGTTCTTCCTATCTTCTCGCCTACTTCCTCAAATGCCGAAAGCTGGGTGCTTCCTTCCCGGATATGACGAAGCGTAACCTCCGCCAAAATTAGATCGTCTTCATCGCTCCAAGCGTCTTGTCTGATCGCCGTCATGATGCAATCCTCCTAACCCCTCACGTTATTCATCATCTATGATTGAAACTATAGCTGAACATGTTGTAATACTTATCTCTATGCCCTTGGTAGAGTTCATAGAATACTTTTTCTAGTATTTTGTATTGCCATTTTTATCAGCGTCCATACATCATCTCTCGCAATTTGGTCATACTATGTGCGACACGGTTAAAATGACTCAATTTCGTCACGGTTTGGACGTTTACACGCACCCGGGCTTTCGTTATAATGTTGGATAGTAATGTTCTTTTCGAATCGTGAATGCAGAGAGGGGGATGCACAATGGATCGCATGTTTCGCGTACTCGGCTTCTGGACGCTTGCTATCGGGTTAATGGCATTGGCCGGCGATTTAATACCAATGGCCTTGATCTTTTTCGCCCAGACGGCCGTCTTCGTATTGCTTGGCTACTTGAAGCTGTCCGAACGCACCTACATATTATTATTTTGGGGTTACATGATTCTCTCGTTCACAGGAGTTACGTATTGGTCATTCTTCAAAATGTCCATCTAGTTCCAAATGATATCGATGCCATCCCAAGCAAAGTGAGCCGCATGCAGCATGCGGCTCACTTTTTTGTCTGGATCAGCACCTTGAACAGCTCGCTCATCGAGTCGGACAGCAGCAGCTGGCGGATTGCGCGATTCCGCTTCGCAGCCGGCGAGAACGGGTCGGAAGCGTCATGATCCTGAAGCAGCTGCAGAATGCCCTGCTCCACGAGAAATTGCTTCTGCGTCTGATAGGCGACGGTCTCCATCGCTGCAGCCTGTCCGGCTTCCATCAATGCGCTGAAATTGACGTGGGAAGTGATATCCTGCTCACCTGCATGCTGCAGCGGCGTATCGGAGGCCGCATGGCCGCGGTAGCAGATCAGCGTCCCTTCCATCCGATGAGAGGCGTGCAGTTCGTCCCGTACATCGCCATAATCGATCGTGATGATGAGGCTGCCCGGCGCAAGCCCGGAGGCGAGCTCCCGGTACCAGCGCAACGCGGCCAGATTGACCTCAAAACGCTGCCCGAGGCGGCGGGGCAGCCGCTCACGCTCGATATAAGCCATCACCTCTGTATCGCACACCGGCCGCTCGACCTCTTCAAATCTCCCCTCAGCCGCATGCAGGCGGACGCCCAGCTCCATCCACCCCTCCTGCCGGTATACAACGCGATGAACGGGAAACGCGTCCGGCAGCTCATTGGAGAAGATCACGGCGTTCTCCAGCTTACCGGCAAGCTCCCAGGCTTCGGGACCGATAATCTCCACACGCTCCCGATGCTCCGCCAGCGCTGCCGCCTGAAGTCCCCGGTGATACGGACTGGCTTCCACGCTCGTATAGCGGAGCCGGTCGTACAGCTGACGGTCCCTGGTCCGGATGCCGTTCAGCACCCCGTCAGCCAGGCGGCCTGTTCCTCCTCCCCATTCTACCAGCCGTACCGGGCCGTCGAATGCTTCCAGCTGCTTTGAGATATATCCGGCCAAGCATTCCCCCAGCAATCCACCCAGCGCCCCTGCGGTATAGTAATCGCCGGATCGGCCGATTTTCTCCCGGCCGCTTGTATAGTAGCCGTAGTCCGGCTCATAGAGGCATAATTCCATATAGTCATGGAACGACAAGAAACCTTCGGCGCTTGCGTCAAGCCGCTGCCGCAGCCGTTCCAGCAGTCCGCCGGAGCGCCGCCGCCTCGCTTCTTGACCCGTTTCCTTTCCCATTCCATCATCTCCAATCCTCATTACCTACAGACAAACCTTGCTTATATCGTTATAATAGTACGGGTAGTCTACATCCAAAGGAGGCAGAAGCCTTGAATCCATCGCGTTTCTTTCGTCAAGCGGCCGTCATCGGCTGCGCTGTCCTGCTCATGGCCGGATGTACCGACCGCAAGCAGTTGAAGGAGGACTGGGTGCAAGCCGCTGCCAAGCAGGAGCAAATCCAAAGCTATCAATTTTCGGGCGAAGCCGAATTTCAATTGGACGCCTCCCTGTTTAAAGACGCTCAGCCCTTAACCGCCGCCATGCTCTCCGCTTTCCGCACAGGCAAGCTTACGTATCAGGGAAAGGCTTCCTCCAAGGAGCCGCTCGTCCAGGCGGAGGCAGATTTCAAGCTTGTGCCTCAAGGCTCGGATAAAGGGATAGAGATGCCCGTCCTACTTAAAGATAACAAAATGTATGTTCACTTGCCAATCATCAATAAAACCGACGAATATGTGATGCTGCCGCTGGAGCAGCAGGCCGAACGGCTGAAGCAAACGGGGCGGCTTTCCTCTGCGGCAAGCGCACGGCTTCTTCAGGAGCTGGAACCGGACTGGCTGGAGCCCGGAGCCAAGGACGAGAAGCTGCCGGGCGGCGAAGCGGCCAAGCGTATTACCCTGCAGCTGACCGACAAAAATCAAAAACAGGTATCTGCTTATCTGCTCAAGGCGCTTCCCACTGCCCTGGACGAATGGATGACCAGCGGCCTGCTCGGCGAAGCCCAGACCAAGAACTGGAAAGATAGACTGGCGTCGGCGCATATGCTTGCTCCCTCTACATTCGTCATCTGGATAGACGAAGCCGGCTATATCAGGCAGCAGCAAGGCGAGCTGCGCTTCAGCCTTCAAGAAGGCGGCCCCGTTCATACCGTCCGCTGGACGCACCGCATCGACGGGATCAACCAGCCTCCGTCATTTACCAAGGAAATCCCCCAGCTTACGAAGCCTTTGGGAGATATTCTGAAGCTGCTGCCGAAACCCGCAGCAGCCAAGTAACCGGCCGGCCTGAACAACCGGTCGGCTCCGTAATCACAACTGCCATATAGCCGCGATAAGGCTGCCGATCCGTCGGCAGCCTGTTTGCCGCCTGCGAGAAGGTATGAGAGAAAAGTAGTTGTCATGTTTTTCCCATTCTCATGATAATCTGTACTTGAGAGGATTGGAGGGACATAGAGGTGAAGATGCGAATTCGATTGCTGACCGTGCTGCTTTGCGCCGCCTGCCTGTCGGTCCAAAGCCCGGTTACAGCCGCAGAAACCGGGCAGCCTCATCAGGACCGCGATATTTTGCAGCAAGGCTTGACGATCTTCGAGATCGATCAGGAGCTGAAGCGGATCGAAGTGCGGGAAGCCGAGCTGCAGACGCAGCAGCGCAAGGCCGAAGCGGCACTGGCAAGCTCTGCCGACGCGGTAGAGCAAACGCGCGAGCATGCGGCCAAAGTGATCCGCGCCTACTATATGGGGGATCGTGATTCGCTGTGGACGTTGTTATTCTCTGCACGTTCCTTCGCAGACGGGCTCGCGATATTCGACTATTTGCAGATGATTCTGAGCAACGATAAAATGACTTTAGGACGGCATCAGGACGCCTATGCCAAGCAAACGGAGCATAAGCGGGAGCTTGAGCAAGCAGGAGACGCCCTGCAGGCGGCCAAGCTCCGGTTCCAGCAGCAGCGGGACAAGCAGCTGGCCCTGCAGGCGGAACTGGACCGGCAGATCGCGGCTCGGGCCAGCTCCGAAGCCGAGGCGGCCGCTCTTCAAGCCCGGATGCTGGAGCTGAACCGTCAGTGGCATGAGCAGGGACTCCCCGCATTCAAGGCGTATCTGAGAGAACTGGCCAAAGCGATGCAGGAGCTGCCGCAAACGATGTCTACAGGCTCCGGCACAGGCACGGGAAAAAACAGCAATTTGAGCTTGTTCGATAACGGCCTCAGCTCGACCTTTCAGCTGACGGATGGAGAGCTGAACGAGTACCTGAGAACCAGGCATCCGATGTTTGCTTCTCTGACCTTTAAGTTTATACCCGGGAAGGTCGTAGCCTCCGGCCGGCAGGACGGGATCGACCTGTCCGTGCAGGGCGCGTATTCCATCGCCGCCCGGGAAGACCCGAAAGCCAAGCCGTTCATCCGCTTCCGGATCGAGGAGCTGCACTTCAACGGCTTCCAGCTGCCGGCCACTACCGTTGAAGCGCTTGAGAAGGAAGTTGACCTGAGCATATATCCGGAGAAGCTGGCGCCCATCTTGCAAGTGACGGAAGTGCATCAGGATGAAGGCTTGCTGCGCATCGTGCTTAAGCTCGTCCTCTAACAAGCCCGGAGCGGCAAAATCTGCGAGGAGGCAACCAACCGATGACCACGCATCCCCAGTTCAGCATAACTTACGCACTCGACTTAAGCTTGCCTGGCGGCAAACGCCCGGGCTATTACGCTCAAATTATCAAAGCATTGGCGGAGAGAACTACCGTATCGGACCGGGACAAGGAGCTGCTCGTCTTCGCCTCGGCGGGCGACCGCGAAGCGGCGCTTCCGGTCATGGCGCAATACGCGGTGCCGACAGAGGAGCTTGATTTGCTGCTCCTGCCCAATTCCTTCCGGCCCAGACCCGCCTTCACAGACTACGGATTTAGGAGCCGGCTCGAGCGCGCTTATCTGTACGCGGCTACCGCCGTCTTGTTTCAACTCCAGCCGGCCGCAGGATCAGACGATTCCGCTGCCGGCGCAGCGCGAAGTCCCGAGCCTCGCTTGGCCGCCGCTCAGCTCGAAGAGCATCTGCTTGGCGATTGGAAGGCACCGGATGAAGGAACCTGCTTCGCCATGGGAGCGGAGCATGATGAGCTGGCCGTCGGCATCGCCCGGGCATACGGATGCACTGTTCACTGGCTTTATCGCCCAAGCCTTTAGAAGTCCGGTTGATTATGCGCGGCAGAGGCCGATCGGGTATCCACTCGCTGTCCCGATTCCCCATCTGTTTTCACCGTCTTGCAACCGGTCGGGTTTCGCAGAAAAGCCGTACAACGTGATCGTTCATCACGTGTACGGCTTTTTTGTTTACAACAGATCGGCGGCAAGCTGCGCGAGATGCGACCGTTCTCCGCGTTCCAGTAAAATATGACCGCTAATATTTTGTTCCTTGAACCGCTCCACCACGTAGGTCAATCCATTGCTCGACGCATCCAGATATGGGTGGTCGATCTGCTCCGGGTCTCCGAGCAGCACGATTTTGCTGCCCTCGCCCACCCTGGAGACAATCGTTTTCACCTCATGCTTGGATAAATTTTGCGCTTCGTCGATGATAATAAATTGCCCGGGAATCGACCGGCCCCGGATATAAGTGAGAGCCTCCACTTGAATACTGCCCAGTCCCGCCAATATTTTATCGATATCGCCTGTTTTCTTCGTATCAAACAAATACTCCAGATTATCATAAACCGGCTGCATCCAGGGCCGCAGCTTCTCCTCCTTCTCTCCGGGCAGGTAACCGATATCCTTGCCCATCGGCACGACTGGGCGGGCGATCAGCAGCTTCTTGTATTTGCGCTCATCCTCTACCTTCATCAGTCCGGCGGCCAGCGTCAGCAGCGTTTTCCCCGTGCCCGCCTTGCCGGTCAAGGTGACGAGCGGGATATCGTCGTTAAGCAGCAGCTCCAGCGCCATCCGCTGCTGAGCATTGCGGGCTGCGATCCCCCAGACGGGATCATTGCTGAGGTAAAGCGGCTCCAGCTTCTTGCCGTCAGCGTTTACTTTGAGCAAAGCCGATTTGCTCGTGCCCAACTCGTCCTTCAAAATAACAAACTCATGGGGATGCAAGGAATAAGCCACATTCAACGAGCTGACGCTTAACGAGCGGTATGAATAAAACTCATCGATGATCGCGGGGTGCACGCGCAGCGTCAGATGGCCGGAGTAGATCTCGTCCGCCATATTGACAACCCTGTCGGTCAAATAATCTTGCGCCGTAATGCCAAGCACGTCCGCTTTGATGCGCACCAGCATATCCTTGCTGACGAGAATTACCGGCCTCGGATCAGGCTTCTCCTTCTCCTCCAGATGATAATTAAGCGCTACTGCCAATATCCGGTTATCATTCGTAGCCTCCGCGAATACTTCCTGTAGCTTGGCAAAGCTCTTGTGATTCAGCTCTACCTTCAACCGCCCGCCGCTGGGCAGCTCAATGCCTTCATATAGATAACCGCCGGCCCGCAGCGAGTCCAGCATGCGGGAAATTTGGCGGGAATTGCGACCCAGTTCGTCCGCATTTCGCTTCTTCAGATCAATTTCTTCCAATACCACCGCCGGGATAACCACATCATGTTCATCAAAAGCATAAATCGCATTGGGGTCCTGCAGCAGCACGTTGGTGTCCAATACATATATTTTTTTCATGCGCGTTCCTCCCAGGGGTTTGGTGTTTGGCTCAAGCGAGCTACATAGTAAATAGCCTGTAAGGACAAACTAGCCAAAGCTGATACCGCAAAGAAAGGAATGATGATGAATGATGAAGTTTGTCTCGATCGTACTACTGCTAGCCGCCGCTTTGTCAGGCTGCAGCTCGGCCAACCGAGGCGCCGCCCCATCGGCTCAGGAGGGGGATCGCCAGGTCAGAGTGCAGCAAACGGCGCCCCAGAAGAAAGAAATTAAGGACCAGCGTGCGGTTGCCGATCGCCTGGAGCAAATTGCGATGAGCGTCCCTAATGTCGAAAGCGCCAATTGCGTTGTTTTCGGCAATACGGCTATCGTCGGCATCAATGTGCCTCCGGGCATGGACCGGGCCAAGGTAGGGACGATCAAGCTGTCGGTAGCCGAAGCTCTGAAAAAAGATCCGTATGGAGTTGACGCTTATGTGACAGCCGATATGGATCTTGGCGAACGCGTCCGCACCATCCGCAATCAGATGCAAAGCGGCCGCGGTATGAATGGATTGGCCGAGGAAATGGCCGCCATCATCGGCCGCATCATCCCGCAGATGCCCAGAGACGTGGATACCGAACCAAACGCTCCGCAGCAGGCAACCCCTCAACAGCCGGGCGGTTCGCTGTAGGACTTGGCCGGGATATGAAGAGAAAAGCCTAGAAACGGAAATCGGATCTAGGCTTTTCTCATGGCGCTGAACACTTGCGTGTCCAGCTTCTCGGCGGCACGCTTGTCATACGTCTTCTCATATTCAGGTTGAACGGAAATACGCGCACCGTAAAACATCGCATCGCGGACCTCCGTAATTTCAATATCGAAGCAGGCCAGCTTGAACGGCACTTCTTCGAGCGCATCGGACACAAGACGGCCGCGGCCATAGATGGCGTGGACGGAGCCTGCTCCGATATAAGTTAACGTCACTTGCGGATTGGCCTTGATGTTCGCCACAATCCGTGAACGCTGGTCCACGGACAGTCGAATCGTGGATGCGTCCTTGGCAAACAGCCAGGAGACGGCGTTCATCGCGGGCGATCCGTGCTCATGATCAATGGTGCTGAGCAAGACTAGCGCCTCATTTTGCAGGCTTTCGACGAGTTGTTCCGATAAGGCTGTGATCGTTTCTGCCATAAGATACCCTCCTGTGATTGAAGTCACTGTTGCTACACCGATTATAACATACGGAATGTGGAACAGCTACTGACGGCAAGATGAACTGACACTCCTTTCGCGTCCATATAATTTATATTATCTATACACGATTGGATATATGTCATTCATTGTACTTGGGATTGGAATTAATATCGGTCAGCAGCTGCTCGGCCAGCTCCCGGTCGTATCGCAGCAGCTTATCCTGCCCGTCCTGGCTGTATTCCACCGTGCAAACGCTCTCATCGCATACATACAGAAAGCGGCTCAGCGCATGGTCTTCCCTCAGTATCGTCTCGAAAAATTCCATCGTTTCTCTGGCTGCCCCATCCTGCGGCCGAGCCTCGGCAACAAGGCTGATCTGCAGCCAATTGAAAATAGCGTCTTGCAGCTTCATACGGTATCAATCCTCTCTCAGCATCATAACGATACGCCCTTCGGCGAGCCAGTCCCTCATCGCCTCATACCATGACCGGGCTTCGGGCTCCACACGGACCAGCGCCAGCTTCGCCACAGCCTCTGACGGCGACATAAGGCCGTTTAAGTAAGCTTCCCCGCAATGGGACAAGCTCCATGCCAAAGCGTCGGACGGCTCCCCGCTTTCTTTCTGCTCTTCGCTTGCGCCGCTCAGCCGAATATCACCGGACTCGCTTAGCGCGACCGCCAGTCCATCCGCTCCGCAAGCTTCCGCCGAATCGTCCGATAGCAGCAGATGCGCCTTGAACAGCAGCAGAAGCCGGGGATGCGCCGCCTGCAGCGACTGGCAAAAAGAGTTTCTCAGCTCCTCGGGGCTCAGCTTCAATCGCTCACGGCCCAAAACGATGTCATGCCCTTCCCACGCTGCCGGCACGAGCCAATATGTGGTCATCCGCCTGCTCCTCCTTGCTCAAGGTTGGTTGCTTATTTATTCCCCCGCTCCTGAAAAAAATAGCGGACTCTCACCAGCAGCATCAGCCCGACCGCCACAGACAAGCTGATAATAATCGGCAGACCTGCCAGCTGGAAAAACAGCAGCATCACCGAGCCGATCGCCAGCATCAGATAGACAAGGGCGTCCTTCAGCAGCGGCAGCTTGCGTGTGCGGAACACTTTATTGTATACGTATGTAATCAGCACAAAAATCAAAATATATGCGATCCATGGATGCTCGCGGAACCAATCCGTCATAGCATGGAACACCTCCAGGTTCAGGTTCATCGGTCCGACCATTGCTTAACAGCTTATCCGCTGCCAAAAACTTAAGAAGAAAGCTCTGATTGCTCAGAGCTTTCCGGGTGCTGAACCTTATGCGTTCGCTTCGGACATCTTGCGGTGCTTCTCCGCCCGTTCGCGCTCGCTTTTGTTCAATATTTTTTTGCGAAGCCGGATCGACTTCGGAGTAATCTCGCAATATTCGTCATCGTTCAGATACTCAAGCGCCTGCTCCATGGAGTGAATGCGAGGCGTCTTCAATCTGACGGTCTCTTCCTTCGTAGCCGAACGCACGTTGGTCAGCTGCTTCTCCTTGCAGATGTTGACGATAATATCGGTATCGCGGTTATGCTCGCCGACGATCATGCCTTCATATACATCCGTACCCGGCTCCAGGAAAAGGATGCCGCGGTCTTCGACGGACAGCATGCCGTAGAAAGTAGAAGTGCCGGTTTCGCTGGAAACAAGCACGCCCTCGTGGCGTCCGCCAACGCCTCCGCCCAGATAAGGACCGTAGCTGTCAAAGGCGTGGTTCATGACGCCGTAGCCACGCGTCAGCGTCAGAAAGTATGTCCGGTAGCCGATCAGCCCGCGGGCCGGGATCAGGAATTCCAGGCGCACATTGCCGTTGCCGTTGTTGATCATGTTCACCATCTCGGCCTTGCGGGTTCCGAGGCTTTCCATAACAGCGCCCATGCTGTCCTCTGGCACATCGATAACCATCCGCTCGATAGGCTCCATCTTCTGGCCGTCGATTTCCTTGATGATAACCTCAGGCTTGGATACTTGCAGCTCGAAGCCTTCGCGGCGCATATTCTCGATGAGAATCCCAAGATGCAGCTCGCCGCGTCCGGAGACGATGAAGGCATCCGGGCTGTCAGTTTCGTCGACGCGCAGGGAAACATCCGTCTCCAGCTCCTTGAACAGGCGCTCGCGCAGCTTGCGGGATGTCACAAACTTGCCTTCGCGGCCGGCAAACGGGCTGTTGTTGACGACGAACGTCATCTGCAGCGTCGGCTCGTCGATCTTCAGCACGGGGAGCGCTTCGGGATTCGCCGGATCAGCCAGCGTCTCGCCGATATTGATGTCCTTGATCCCGGAGATCGCGACGATATCGCCCGCGCCCGCTTCTTCGATCTCCAGACGCTTCAGCCCCTGGAAGCCGAACAGCTTCTCGACTCTCGCCTGCTTGACCTGGCCTTCGCGATTGATGACCGCGATAGGCTGTCCTTGGCGCACAATCCCGCGGTTGACGCGTCCGATGGCGATACGGCCCAGATATTCGTTGTAATCCATCAGCGTAACCAAAAATTGCAGCGGCTCCGCCACGTTCTCCGTCGGCGCCGGAATATGATTGACAATCGTATCGTACAGCGCCTGCATGTTCCCTGCCTGCTTCTCAGGGTCCGGCTCAAGACCGGATGTCCCCATCAGGGCAGAAGCGTAGGCGACCGGGAAATCCAACTGATCGTCATCAGCGCCGAGCTCGATGAACAGATCCAGCACCTCGTCCACGACCTCGGTTGGGCGAGCGTTCGGACGGTCGATTTTGTTGACGACAACAATCGGCGTCAGATGAGCCTCCAGCGCTTTGCGAAGCACGAACTTCGTCTGCGGCATCGTGCCTTCGAACGCATCGACGACGAGCAATACGCCGTCAACCATCTTCATAATCCGTTCCACTTCTCCGCCGAAGTCCGCATGACCCGGCGTATCCATAATATTAATCAAATAATCCTTGTAATTGATTGCGGTATTTTTGGCCAAAATCGTAATGCCCCGCTCCCGCTCCAAATCATTGGAATCCATGGCGCGTTCCTGAATGGCCTCATTGTCCCGAAACGTACCGGATTGCTGCAGCAGCTTGTCGACAAGCGTCGTTTTGCCATGGTCGACGTGAGCGATAATGGCGATATTGCGGATCTTTTCTCTTGCATGCATAAGTGTACAAAATCCTCTCTTCTGGTTTGGCTGTCCAGCCCGTTCATCAAAGAAGCGTCGACCACCGAAGCGCCGACGCTAGCATTCGTTTTTTATTATACGTGCGATTGGGTCAAAAGGCAAGAAAATCGGCCGCGAAGGGCGTCGTTTTTTGTATAAAACGCTTACTCTGACAAGACATGGAAGCTCTAGATGTCCGGTGAATAAATGGCCGGAGAGCGGATTGGGTTGAAACAGCGAATGGAAACCCCGATTGTCCGGGGCCGCGAGTTATTCACCGGACTTCCAGGAGAGCTTGCTCTTCGCTTACGAATGGCGAGGGGTGATCAGCTTCTTGATCACTCCGCTGGCGATGACGATAACGGTCGTAACGAGCGGGATAATAAAGTGCGGCGTATCCCCTAGCAGCCGGTTCGACACATTCGTATCGGCCAAAAACATCTCGCCCGCCGTATAACCGAGAATTCCGGCCCCCAGAAATACAAGCACCGGGAAATTTTTCAGAAGCTTAACGACCAGATTGCTGCCCCATACGATAATCGGGATGCTCAGCCCGATGCCCAAAATAATGATGCCGATCTCGCCCTGCGCCTTGGCCGCAATGGCCAGCACGTTGTCGAGACTCATAACGAAGTCGGCCAAAATAATCGTCCCGACCGCCTTCCCCAGCGTCGTCGCCACTTTTACGTCCGCATGGCCTTCGTCATCGACCAGCAGCTTGATTGCGATCCAGAGCAGCAGCAAGGAGCCGATTCCCTGGATATAAGGAATGTCGAGCACATAGACAGCCACGACAGTCAGCACTACGCGCAGCCCGATCGCTCCGAACGCCCCCCACCAGATGGCCTGCTTGCGCTGCGCAGCGGGAAGATTTTTGCTCGCCAGCGCGATGACAACCGCATTGTCTCCGCTCAGCACGATATTGATCAGCATAATTTCGAAGAACAACACGACATTTTCCCAAAGCATAAACAACCCTCCTAAGGTAAGGTCAAACCAACGTCTAGCGTCTAGCCGGCCCTTGCCGCCGCTTCCGGACATCCGGGAGACCCGTTAGCTTTCATTAAAGGCTAGAAGAAAGCGGCAAACCGGTCCTTCACGGCATGATCCGTTTCGATCCAAACCGATTCGGTGCGTTCCGCTGCGTCTGCGATCGCCTCATCCAGCCACGGCATGTTGCTCTCGATCCGGCGAAGCACGTTCAGATTCGGATTCGTGGATGGGCTTGGCGGAAGAAATAGCGTACAGCAATCCTCGTAAGGCAAGATCGACAGCTCGAATGTATCGATACTTTCCGCGATCCTGATAATATCCTTCTTCTCCATGCAAATGAGCGGACGGAGTATGGGCAGCTCCACAGCCCGGCCTATCGCATCCAGGCTCGGCAGCGTCTGGCTCGCCACCTGGCCCAGACTTTCGCCTGTGACGATCGCGCCCGCTCCGCTTGCCTCGGCCAGCTTCTCCGTAATCCTGTACATCGCTCTGCGCAGCAGCGTGATGAGCAGATTGTCCGCATAAGCCGCATGGATGCGCGTCTGTA
This sequence comes from Paenibacillus sp. cl123, assembly GCF_900101595.1. GTDB lineage: Bacteria > Bacillota > Bacilli > Paenibacillales > NBRC-103111 > Paenibacillus_G. Next base: position 336,100 of record NZ_FMYY01000003.1, on the reverse strand, counting down.
CCTCGGTGAAGGGCACCATATGCAGGCGGACAGAGCCGCTGAAGCCGGCCAGACGCCCGGCCAGGTCCCGCACCTTCTGCTGCGACTTTTCGCTCGTATACGGATAGCTGTGGAAATGGACGGCTTCGATCCGCAGCCCTTGGCGCATGGCGAGGTAGCCGGCTACCGGGCTGTCGATGCCGCCAGACAGCATCAGCATCCCCTTGCCGTTCGAGCCGTAAGGAAACCCGCCCGCTCCCGAGTCGGTCCGGACATAAAGCCAGGCTCCCTGCTCCCGCAGCTCGACCTTCAGCTCGGCGTCCGGCGCATGGACGTTCACGCCCAGAGAGGGCATCGCTCTCAGCACAGCTCCTCCGAGGATGCGGTTCATCGCCTGCGAATCATGAGGAAACCGCTTGTTGACACGGCGTACCGTTACCTTGAACGTGCGCGGCGCCGGTTCAAGTTCCTGCATCATCGCTGCGGCTGCTTCTTCAATGCGGCTCAGCTCCAACGGAACCGCGACGGCGGGACTGATGGAAGCCAAGCCGAAGATGCGCTGCAACGGGACAAGCGCTTCTTCATAAGGAGCTCCGTTCAGATGGAGCACGATTCTGCCGAATTCCCGCTCATAGGCGATGGAGGTGAAAGGCCGCAGGGCGCGCTTGACCTGCTCGTACACCGTTTTCTCAAATCTATGCCTGTTCTTTCCTTTCAATACCAGTTCCCCATACCGGAGAATCGCCAAAGCGGCCGTCTCTGTCTTCATCTTCTTCTCCCTCTCCCGCTCGAGCGGACCGCCTGCGGTCTCAATTTCTTCATCACTTCAGCCAGCGCCCTTCCGAACACCGCGGCCGTTTCCTCCGGCTCCTGTTCAGCCGAATAGCTGATCCGGATGCCGCTGCGCGCTTCTTCCGGATTACAGCCCATGGCAAGCATCACCCGGCTCGGCTCTTCGGCGCCGGAGGAGCAGGCCGAGCGCGCCGATACGCATATTCCCTGTTGTTCAAAAGCATGAACCAATACTTCCGACTTCATACCCGGATAGGCAAAGTGAACGATATGCGGAGCCATGGCATGCTCCTCGGGACGCAGCCCCGCTTCTTCGATCTCCCCTGTCAGCACCAGCTCCGAAAATTGCCTGATCTCCCGGATCAACCCTTCGCGCAGAGCGGATGTCCGGCTGAGGAAATGCGGCTGCTTCTCCACGGCGATCCGGATCGCCTTGGCCATGCCGACGATGGCGGGCACGTTCTCCGTTCCCGAACGCAAGCCGAATTCCTGTCCTCCTCCTGTCAGCTGCGGCTCCAGCTCCAGGCCGGAGCGAACGTACAGCAGCCCCGCTCCCTTGGGTCCCCCGAGCTTATGCGCCGCCCCGGTCAGCAGGTCGGCCCCCAGCTCGGACGGGACGACGGGCAGCTTGCCGATAGCCTGCACCGCATCGACATGAAACACGGTTTTTGCACGTCCGCGCAGCAGCTCGCCGACAGCCCGGACCGGCTGAACGCTACCAATTTCATTATTAACCAGCATGAGGCTGACCAGAATCGTATCCTCCGTCAGCGCCTCCTGCAGCTTGTCTAACTCCAGATGGCCTGTACGGGACACCGGCACATAAGTAACGCGGAAGCCGTCCTTCTCCAGCCGGCCGAGCGTTTCATGCACCGAAGGATGCTCGATGGCGCTCGCGATCAGATGATTTCCCCGGTGCCTGTACTTATAAGCTGTGCCGCGTATCGCGGCGTTATTGCCCTCCGTGCCTCCTGACGTGAAGCGAATTTCACCCGGCTTGCAGCGGAGAGCGGCGGCAATCGTCTCTCTGCTGCGCCTCACGAGCAGCTCGCTTTCGACCCCGAGCTTATGAAGGGATGACGGATTGCCGTAGTGCAAGCGCATCACCTCGGTCATCGCGTCGATCACCTCGGGATGCATCGGCGTTGTCGCCGCATAATCCATATATAACAATTTATTGATCCTCGCTTCCGATCAGTACTGGGGAACGAAAAACAAGACCAATCCTCTCGTAATTCGCCGAAGCGAAAGACGGGTATTGGTCCCTGCTGACTCTATTCATTGGCAAAGCCGGCCTGCAAATCCAGCACCCGGGCTACATACTTCTGGGTTTCCTCTGGCAGCAGGCGCAGCTTGCTTGCCAGATCCTGATCCGTCCGGATGCCGAGCCGGTCCACTCGGCCCGAGCCCGCGTTATAAGCGGCCAGCGCGACAGACTGATTGCCGTTGTACCTCACCAGCAGATTGGATAGATACTGCGTGCCTCCGGCAATATTCTGGGCCGGGTCGAACGGATCCGTTACTCCAAGCCCGGCTCCCGTTGCGTCCATCAGCTGCATCAGCCCTTTCGCTCCTGCGCTGGACACCGCCTTGGGATTGAACGAGGACTCCGCTTCGATCACGGCTTTGACGAGGCTGGACTGCACCCCGTAAGCCTCGCTGGCTTGCTGGATCAGCTCTTCATATTCGGTTGGCTTGCTGGACCCGAGAAAAGCGGAGCCGAAGGCTCCCCAGGGCTGAGGGGCAGCAGAGGCGGACAATACCGCCGCAGACGACGAGCGGCCGGCAGCGTTCTGCTGCGCCGCTTCCGTGGCCAGCAGGCCCTCGAGAAGACTATTGAAATCCGATTCCCCGGCCGAGCCTTGGACAGCCCGATTGGCAGCTGCCTTGCTCAGTCTGACGGGCTCATCGGAAGAAAGACGGCGCTGCCTATACAGGTCGGAGTTTTCGATGCTGATTGTCATGTCATGCGCTTCCCCTTGTTCGTTAAGATGATTACATCCATTGTACACCCTTTTCGGCTCGCGGGCCACCCCTGCGCATGGCAAAAAGCGGCGGGCATCTCGCCCGCCGCTTTTTTTGAGAATCGCCATCTGAGACTGAGCCGCTACGAATAAAAAAACGGCACCAGGATAAAATAGCCGGCCAGCGCCAACAGTCCGACCGTCAGCGCCCAAGCGCCCAGCTTCCGCTGCCCCAGCCCATATGCGACAGCTCCCAGCAGCATCCCCGCCGAGCCGAGCAGCACCGGGAAGATGAACAGGGCCAGCGCGGATGCCAGCAGCGCCGCATAGCCGGACCACTGCGACACACGCGTTGATGCTGCCGCCGTGCGGCTTTCGGCTTCCCGCCGCGATACGGATGGCTTCGGTCGGCGGCTTGCTTTCTCCCGGCGAACCGTGCCCGGGAGAGCGCCAAAGCCCGCTTCGGCCGCAAACTCCTCGCCTCCATCGCCGTGTCCGGCTTCCCTCTGCAGCTGCTGCAGCTTGTAACGATGCAGCGCAGCTTCCGAGCGGGTCATGCCGGATGAACGGGAAGCATGACCTCCGAGCCTTCGTTTCATATCCAGCTCCTCCTTACGAGTTACTTGGACTTTTTCTTCGGCTCGAAGGTGTGACAACAGGTATTTCTTACTCCCGCCGCTTGGTCCTTATGATCGTCGAAATCTGCGGCGAACTCGGAGTCATAGTCCATCTGGGCATGCTGATCGACTTCAATCATGATGGACTTGGCATTGCAGTTATTGCCCTGCCCCCAGAACGAACAGTTGGACACGCTGCATTTGACATCTGGCATATTAATCACCTCCGTCAACAGCTTGCCCGCTTGCAGTAGGGGGTATTCCTGCCAGTCTGGATTTTATTTCCTGATCCGAACCCGTGAGGCGCTTCGTTTAGCCGTTTACCTCTGCTTGTCCCTCAGTCTTTCAGTACAGCTTGTTGTACAGCACGAGAAACATCGCATGCGACCACAGCAGCGGGGAAGCCGGCGGCCCCCAGCGACTTGTCCATTCCTCATACCCGCTGCGGTCGCTCAGCGCATCCGGCACCTGCTCAGGCATACGCCCCAGCGGATCGGCCTTGGAAGCCACCCAGCCAAGCGCATCCTCCGCTTCCTCGCGACTGCCCCGGGCCAGCGCCGCCCAGCCGTACCATGCGGTCAGCAGCAGCCACTCGCCGCCTCCATAATACGTATCCGCAGAGTAGCGGCGCACGCCTCCCTGGGCGGTGCGAAGGTCATCCCGGATCTTCTCGATGGTGCGGCGCATAACCGGGTGATCCGTCTCAAACACCCGAAACGGCTCGCACAGCCACAACAGGCTGGCATCGACTCCGTCATAGCCGATTTCGTATTCCACGCGCCCCTCGGGATACTGCGGGCGGATCGACTTGACGAAATACCCGTCCGCATGTACGGCATGCCGCAGTAAAAATTCACGGATATGGCTGCACAGGGACAACGATTCTTTGGCCGCCTCCTTATCAAGCTCCGCAGCGGCGCTCAAGCCTCCGTAAATGCAAGCTAGCGTAGCCGGATGAACCCAATCGCTGTACTCCTCCCAGCAATCGAAATTGGTATATTCCCAGAAAGCCTGCAAATACCGGACAGTGGCGGCAACCGCCGTTCGGTATATGTCCGGTATCTCCGTATGCCCTGTAGTTTTCAAGTGAGCGCATAGTCCCCACAGCCAAGTCCCGTACCCGTCGAGCTGGAAATGACCCCACTCCGAGTCGGCATCATCCCGGCCATCCAGCTGGTACCGCGTATGCAGAAACTCGCGGCGCTCTATGTATTCCCCACGCTGCTTGCGGGCGATCAACTCGTCGATGCGAGACGCCTTGCGTTCGATAATGCGGCTGACCCATTCATGAAACAAACGGGAGCTTTCATGCCTGCCCGACAGATCCATGCTGTAAGCGACAAAGCTGCCGTCCCGCAGCCAGCCGAAGCCGTAATGGGAAAATAACGGAGAGGCCGTATAGGCTCCTCGCTCATGCTGGTTCCATCTAATCAAGCGGATACTGTCCTCAGCCAGCTTGTCTAACTTCGAGCGATTTATCATGCTGCGCCCCAGCCTCGCTTTCTGCAATAAATGGGTGGGTACTAATCAGGACATGCCTGTCCCGGAACGAAAAAAAAGAGACGCCGCAAGCATCTCTATGCTGTAAGTATATGGAATCATGCCAATGGATATACGCTGGCACGCCAAATCGGCGATGAATTAAACCTTCTCGCCCTGCATTCTTTTTTGCGTAATATAGTCGGTTTCGTAATAAGCCAATTCTTCACGCAGCGTCTCGAAAATTTTGGATAGCTCAATAGTCAGGTCGCGCACTTCGCGATTCGGCTTTTTACGGAAGCGGATCGCATCCTGCCCGGTGTACGCATATCTGCCGTCCTCGGAGTAGCATTCATTTTTAGGGTAAAAGAAACTGTTCACCGAGCTATGATACACCTCATACAGCGCTCTTTCGGCATACTCCTGGTTGAAGTTGGGACGGCGAAGGGCAACGCCCAGCTTCTCATAGGAAACCTCAGAGAAAACCAATAAATGCCTGGTGTCCGAAAGATACCCTTTATAAAATTCTTCCATAGCGGCGTCGTTCTCGGAATTCAGGAGCTGTAAAGAGCTTGCGTTCAAAAACTGTTCGATTTTGGCGATGGCTTCGCTCAGTTTCGCTCTTGTCGATTCGCATAGGTTTTTAACATGTACTACAGCCATGGCTGAATAGACCTCCTCAACATTTAAAACAAACATGATAGTATGAAAAATAAACAGGCATTATTCATATCGTACCATAAATCCATGCCGTATCCAATGGGTAACTTTACTGTTGATGGGCTCAGGCGACCGAGGGAATAGTAGCTTTATCGATTCTTTCGCTGCAGGAGGCAGGATAATGATGAGAAAATATGCATTTACCGCGCTTGCCGTTCTCGCCGGCGCTTTACTGCTCTTTCCCCGCGGGGACAACGCCCCCCTACCGGAAGCCTTGTCGCCCCAGACGGAGCTCAGCATGAAGGAAGCGACCATGAACCAGGATGTTGCCCGCACCGATGAGCTATGCCGGCTTCAGTGCAGCTATGAGCTTCGCCGTGTCGGCAGCGCTATAGGGTCAGACCCCGGATCGAGCGCACCGAAGCTGCTCGCCCGGCTGCAGCAGGACCATCCGCATATGGAGTGGCTGGTCCGCTCCGAACGGAGCAAGCCGCTTAGTCAAAGCGATACCGTCGGCTCTCTGAGTGAGTCTATCCGCAGTCAGACTCAAGCCGCCATTGATCAGGCCAAGAAGCGTCTTGATGCCGGAGAAGCGTATCAGTCCGAGCAGCTCGATATTGACGGACGCCGGTATTTCGTGCTTGGAGAACCGTCGGCGGACAACGGCGGCAATGGCAATGGCAGCGGCAATGGCATCATTGCGGTCGTGCAGCAGCATATTCTTCACCAGGTAGCCGATCATCAGCGGAAAAATCTTCGGCTTGTGCCTTATCCGGCCGAAGGACGCTATAAAATCGAGTCGGTTGATTCCAAAACGCTGAAGGACGTTCATGTCGATCATCCCGAGGATAATCAGGGAACGAGCCATTATCACCAAAATCAGGTCGTCGTCCGCTTCAATCAAGAGCCTACCGAAGCCAGCCTCGCACAAATCAGCGGCGAAATTGGCGGCAGCTTGGTTCGCAAGCTAGGCTATACGTATGTATTTGAATCGGACAAGCTGGAGGCTCAGGCGCTCGTCCATTATTTCCGGAAATGGAACGTGGCTTATGCAGAGCCGCATTTCCTGTATTTGACCAATTCTCGCAGCGCCCCTATGGCCGCTCAACCGGATCCCTCAGACGCCCGGGAGCAGGTGTTCCGCCCTAACGACGCTTTATACCGCCGCTACCAGTGGAATTTGCCGCAGATCGAAACGGAGGCAGGCTGGGATATTACAAAAGGGTCCGAGCAAGTTATCGTAGCGGTCGTGGATACCGGAGCAGACCTGACTCATCCCGATCTGAAGGATCAGCTCGTGAGCGGCATCAATGTCGTAAACCAGGAAGGCGATCCCCAGGACGATGTCGGCCATGGCACGCATGTCGCGGGCGTGATCGGCGCGCTGGTCAACAACAATCTCGGCGTGGCCGGAATGAGCTGGTATAACCGGATCATGCCGGTCAAAGTGCTGGACGCTACGGGGGCCGGAAGCACCTATGCGGTAGCCCAAGGGATCATCTGGGCCGTCGATCACGGCGCCAAAGTTATCAACATGAGCCTGGGCAACTACGCGGATGCCCAGTTCCTCCACGATGCCATCAAATATGCGTATGACCGTGACGTCGTGATGATCGCAGCGAGCGGCAATGACAATACCGAAACCCCCGGATTTCCGGCGGCTTATCCCGAGGTATTTGCCGTAGCGGCGGTCGATTCGAACAAGTCCAAAGCTTCCTTCTCCAACTACGGCGATTATATCGATGTCGCAGCCCCTGGGGTAAGCATCGCCAGCACGTACCCGCATAATCAATATGCGGCGTTATCCGGCACCTCGATGGCCAGTCCCCATGTGACGGCGCTGGCTGCGTTGATCCGCTCGGCCAATCCGGAGCTTAAGAACACGGAAGTCATGCAGCTAATGCGTGATACCGCGACGGATCTGGGACCCAAGGGCAAGGATAAATATTACGGATATGGCTTGATTGACGTCGCGCGAGCATTGCAGGCCGCCCGGCCGCAGGCGGCGGGCCAGCAGCAGAACCATTCGGCCGTAGACAATACCAATCTCGGTTCATCGTGGTCGGACTGGCTGAGAACGTTGTTCGGATCATGAAAAAAACCGCCTCACGAGGCGGTTTTTCTCATAGCTACATAAGCATCGGTTGGCATATGGCTGAAAGAAAGCTTGCCGTAAGCCGGGTTCTGTGCTGCCAGTGGTCATAACGGGGGCCACCCTGCCACCATGGAAGCGACAATCATCTATCTAGGCCGGCCATTGCTGACCGGCTCCAGCGACCAACCCGAACGCGCCCCGGGCCGAGGCTGCTCCTCAAGGGAGCTAGCGTTCCATTAGGTCTTGCTCCAGATGGGGTTTACCAGGAACCATGTCACCATGGCTCCTCGTGGTCTCTTACACCACGGTTCCATCCTTGCCTGTGAAGCTCCGCACACCGCGCCGAAGCGCGATGCAGCAAAGCAGCCATCGGCGGTCCATTTCTGTGGCACTAGCCTTCAACTCGCGTTGACTGGACGTTATCCAGCATCATCGCCCTATGGAGCCCGGACTTTCCTCTCGCGGCCGAAGCCGCCAGCGATTGTCTGTCAAACTTTCTTTTGCAACAGATGCATTTGCTAGTATACAGCGATTCGGCCGAAAACTCAAGTGCCTTGATCTGACAGCGGATGGATTTATCCTCTGTTTGCCCGCCCGGCTGGTCAGGATTACGCAACCGGCACGGCAGCCTCCCCCAGAGCCAGCTTCAACAGCGGCTTCACACAAACCGGAACGGCTCCGTATCCACCTTCGACGGAATCGCCTTCGTGTTCCATTTGCGCCCGTCGAGCTTGCGCTGCAAGTAGTCGGCGATGCCCTGCTTCATGATTTTCTCCACGTTATGGCCCGGATCAATCAATGCGATGCCCGCAGCCAGCGCATCATGCGCCGTATGATAATCGATGTCCCCGGTAATCAGCACATCGGCCCCTGCAAATATCGCGTGACGCACATAACGGCTTCCTGAGCCTCCAAGAACGGCCGCTTTTTTAATCAGGCGGTCCGGGTCTCCTACAACCCGAAGCGTTGGAACGTCATAAGCGGTCTTCACCCGCTCGCACAGCTCCTGAAGCGTCACCGGGCTCTGCAGCTTACCGGCCCGGCCGAGTCCGAATGTGCGGGTTTTCAGATCCAGAGCATAGAGGTCATACGCGACCTCCTCATAAGGATGAGCCTTCAGCATCGTCTGCACGACTCGGCGCTCCGCGCTCTGCGGCACGATCGTCTCGATGCGAATCTCCTGCGCGCGCTCCAGCTTGCCCTGAAGGCCGATGTAGGGATTCGTGCCTTCGCCCGGTTTGAACGTGCCTGTCCCTTCGATGTTGAAGCTGCAATGGCTGTAATCGCCGATGCTGCCGGCTCCCGCTTCGAACATGGCCGATCTGACCTGATCGGCATGATCGACCGGCACGAAGACGACGAGCTTCTTCAGCTTGTCCGTATGCACCTCATCCAGCGGTTCCGTCACCTGCAGGCCGATCGCTTCGGCCATCATATCGTTGATGCCCCCATCCGCCACATCCAGGTTCGTATGCGCGATGTAGACTGCAATATCATGCTTGATCAGCTTCTCATAGATCCGCCCGGCCGGAGTGTCTGTCTGCAGATGGGCAAGCGGCCGATAGATGATCGCATGATGAGCGATAATCAGATTCGCGCCTTCCCGAATCGCTTCCTCCACCACCTCTTCGGTTACGTCCAGAGCGATCAGCGCTGCCGGAATTTCTTTCTGCAGCGTACCGAGCTGCAGCCCGATTTTATCGCCTTCGACGGCATACGATTTAGGAGCGAGCTCCTCCATTAATTGAATGACGGCTTGTCCTTTGGCGTACATGCTTCCAGCACCTCCTCGATTCGTCTCATCTCCGCACGAAGCTCCCGCTCCTTCACCCGAGCGGCATCAGTATCCGAACGGGCCACTTGGGAGCAAATATGCTCCAGCTTGTCCAGCTCCAGCCGCCACTTGGCTTTCCACACCGAGGAAGCCTCATCGATCAAGTAGGGTCCCATGCGAATCAGCAGCTCCTTGGAGACGGTCAGTCCTCCCGCCAGAGTTCGCGGCTCATACAAACTATCCGCGCGGCCTGCTTCCTCCGTCCCCTCCGAAGCTTTCTCAGCCGTTAATATCTCATAAATCTTTCCGTCTTCCTCCAAAATCTGCTCGCCTATGAGCAGCCAGCCGTTGTCCGCCAGCCAGCCGCGCACCGCGTCCTCGCCTACGTTCGGCTGCAGGACCAGCCGGCTCACGCCCCTCAGCTTGGCCTTACCCGCTTCCAATATCGAGACGATCAGCGCGCCGCCCATGCCGGCGATCGTAATGACATCCACCTCGCCCGGCTCGATAACCGCCAGGCCGTCGCCCAGACGGACCGCAATCCGCTCCTTCAAGCCCGCTGAACGCACCTGTCTGGAGGCAGCCTCATAAGGACCGCTATTGACTTCACCGGCCACTCCGCTGCCGATCACGCCTTGCGATGCCAAGTAAGAAGGAAGCAAAGCATGGTCGGAACCGATATCCGCCAGCCTGCTTCCTTGGGGTACTTGATTTGCAATGAGCTCCAGCCTTTTCGATAAACGTATCATGATAATACCCACACCGTCCATTTTTTGCGCCAAGCGAATAATACGGCGGCTTGTACGCACATTTTGCCGAGCAGCAACCATTGAATCGTCTGCGCTCCATACTTCTCGGCATATAGCATACCATACAACTCGGGCATAAACCAAACGATCAAACCGAGCAGGAAAAACACAAGTCCGATTTGCTTGCTCTTCTCATGCACCATCCACGACATCCAGCAGAATAGGATGGCAAGCGGCGTCCAGCTTAGCTCCAGCGTCACCCAGTTGATCGTATCGAGCTGATGATGGAGCAGCCAACCGTAGCAGAAGACGAGCACAACCCAGCCGCACAATTGAAACAACGCAAGCTTGGCCGCCAAGCCGGTGACGATCCAGACCAGGCTCGTTAGGAAGACATAGCCAACGACAAGCACGGCCGCTTCCACGCCATGCAGCTTCATTAAGTAAACGCCGATGAACAGCTGGAATAACGAGGCCATGCCCAGCAGGATTTGAGATGCCATCGGCTCCCTCTCCCGCTTCGAGCCACCCCATATATATAATGCGGAAAGAATCGCGAAGGCGATGCCCATTTGCAATGGTAATTCAAAAGCGTTAAAATTAAGAGCAGCAAAGGATAAACCGCCCGCCACCAGCAAAACAAGCATCCATATTTTCCAATTACTGTTTCCTATGCTCGCGGAGGATAACCCGAGAATGGTGGGCCCGGAGGCGACAGCCGCCGATTTGTCCTGATCCGTTTCCAGATAAATATTCAGCAAGAAATCGCAATATTGCTCCGGCAGCAGCCTGCTGCGACGCCAGTGCTCAATCTCGCGGATTAATAATTTCTTTTTCTCATCCATATCCGGCTGCTCCCCCACGCCATGTCATGTTCTTCCATACTCATTATCGGTTGCAGGGGAATAAAAAATTAGACCTTGCTGCGAACGGTCGCAGAAGGTCATCATAGATACTCGCCTAAAATAAAGCACTTGAAGCGCTTATTCGAGGAAATCCTTCAACCGCTTGCTGCGGCTCGGATGGCGCAGCTTCCGAAGCGCCTTGGCTTCGATCTGACGGATACGCTCTCGTGTAACGCCGAATACTTTGCCTACTTCCTCAAGCGTGCGCGTGCGGCCGTCATCAAGTCCGAACCGGAGACGAAGCACGTTTTCTTCCCGTTCGGTCAGCGTATCCAGCACATCTTCCAGCTGTTCCTTCAACAGTTCGTAGGCAGCGGCATCGGCTGGCGCAAGCGCCTCCTGATCCTCGATAAAGTCTCCCAGATGCGAATCGTCTTCTTCGCCGATCGGCGTCTCGAGAGAAACCGGCTCCTGAGCGATTTTCATAATCTCCCGAACTTTATCGGTGCTCAGATCCATCTCCTTGGCGATCTCCTCCGGCGTAGGTTCGCGGCCCAATTCCTGCAGCAGCTGCCGCGATACCCGGATCAGCTTATTGATGGTTTCCACCATATGTACCGGAATCCGGATCGTACGCGCTTGATCCGCGATGGCCCGCGTAATCGCCTGACGAATCCACCAGGTTGCATACGTACTGAATTTGAAGCCTTTGTCATGATCGAATTTCTCGACCGCTTTGATGAGACCCATGTTTCCTTCCTGGATCAGGTCGAGGAATAACATTCCCCGTCCGACATAACGCTTGGCGATACTTACGACCAGACGCAGATTCGCTTCCGCAAGCCGGCGTTTCGCCTCTTCGTCCCCCTGCTCGATACGCTTGGCCAAGCCTATCTCGTCTTCGGCGGAGAGCAGCGGCACCCGGCCGATTTCCTTCAGGTACATCCGCACGGGATCATTGATTTTGATGCCGGGAGGCAGCGACAGGTCATCATCGAAGTGGAAATCGTCATGCTCCCGCTCCAATCTTCCCCCGCCGAGCTCCTCTTCCTCATCCGATTCGTTGCCGACATCGATCCCCATCTCCTGGAGTTGCTCGAAAAACTCGTCGATTTGCTCCGGATCCTGATCGAAGGGCGCCAGCTTCTCCATGATCTCTTTGTAGGTGATAGCCGAACGCTTTTTGCCTTGCTCGATCAATTGTTCTTTGACTTGTTCGAGCGTCAGCTCTGTCTCTATTTCCGTGCGTTGATCGTTCGCCATGATTAGGACTCCCTCCTCCTTGGAAACTCCCGAAACCTTCACAACATCAGGATGACTTCAACTGCTTTTCCAAGGATATGATTTCATTGCCGAGCTGCAGAGCTCTTGGGATGTCTCCCGCCCGTTCCGCTTGCTTGATCAATTCTTTTTTCTGTTCCAATTCCTGCATAAGCGGGTACTTCTTAATCTCGCGGATATAATCGTCGATCACGGCTTCATTCACGCCGCTGCGATTATCTATTAAGGTCAAGGAGCTGGCTAAGCTCTCAAGCTGGTCATCTTGAAGCATCCCGATGAACATGCTTGCATTCGGCTCATAGCCTTGCCCGTAGAAAGCGTACAGTCCAGCAGCAATCGCCGTGTGCGCATCCAGGTTAAACCCGTCGCCCAAGCGTCGTTCGACATATTGCGCTACATCCCGGTCCAGCAGCATAACGGCTAGCAGCTGGCGTTCTGCGAATTGGTAGGCTGGAATGATTTTCGGGGTTTTCTCACGCGGTTTGACATCATCATGCCTAACATTATTCCACGGATTGGGTTTATTATCCCCGGTGCTGTCGGTTTTTTCCTCCCGCAAGCGGATCTCGTTAACCGTCTGCATCGCGCTTTCGTAGGAATAACGAAACTCTGAAGTCAAATCTCTCACGTAATGCTCCCGCTCAATCGGGGACGGCAGCCCCGCTATCAAACGCAGCGCTTGCTGAATGTATCTAAGCCTCTCTCCATCCTCCTGCATCCTGTAGTTCCGGCGATAATAAAGAAGTTTATATTTGATCGATGGTACGGCGGCTTCCATCACCTCGCGTACGAATCGCTCAGAACCGTGCTTGGCAATAAACTCATCCGGGTCCAAACCGCCCGGCAGCACTGCAATCCGAACCTGACACCCCGCCTTTTCCAAAATCGGGATACTTTTATAAGCGGCGGTCTGGCCGGCGCTGTCCCCGTCATAAGCAACCGTCACCCGCTCAGCCAGCCGGCGAATCGCCTCCGCATGCTCCGGCGTCAAGGCCGTGCCCATCGTCGCGACGCCATTCGAAACGCCTGCATCCCAGGAACGGATCACATCCATATAACCTTCGAACAATACTAGCTCCTGCGTCTTGCGGATGTGAGGTCTGGACATATGAAGGTTGTACAAGGTTTTGCTTTTGTGAAATAACATCGACTCGGGGCTGTTCATATACTTGGGCTGACCTTCGCCCATTAAACGGCCGCCGAAGGCGATCGTCTGCCCCTTCCAATCTTTGATCGGAAACATCACCCGGTCGCGAAATTTGTCGACGTAACCGGTCTCGTCCTGCTTGGCAGAGATCAGTCCGCCTTGCTCCATCAGCGGCAATGAAAAACCGTTTTTTTCCAGCAGCTTCACCAACGTATCCCAGCGCATCGGCGCATAGCCGATGCCGAAGGCTTCCATCAGCTTTTCAGAGATGCCGCGCCGTTTCAGATAATCCTTGGCAGCCTTGCCCTGCTCCGTATTATGGAGAATATACTGATACAGCTTGTCGGCCAGCACATAGGCTTCCTGAAGCTTGATGCGCTCCGGGTTCTCCCTGGGCTCGCTTCTTTCTCCGCCGGCCGTTCCCAGATTGAGCTGCAATCCGGCCTCCTCCGCCAGCTTGCGCAGCGCCTGCCCGAAGGACAAGCCCTCGATCTCCGAAATAAACCGGATGGCGCTTCCCCCGGCTCCGCAGCCGAAGCAATGAAACGTCTGCCGCTCGGGCGAGACCGTGAAGGATGGCGTTTTCTCGGAATGAAAGGGACAAAGCCCCTTGAGGTACCGGCCCTGCTTCGTTAAATGAACATGCCTGCCGACGACTTCCGCAATATCATGAGCCTTAAGCACAGCGTCGATGACATCATCAGGTATGCGTCCGTTACTCATCTTAATCCACCTACAATCCGATTAACACGTATAACTATTCGCTGTTTCGTTCAATTCTCCTGCAACCGGGTTAAAAGTTTTGTCAAAGATTGTAGAAATTCCTCCCGATCCTCATCGGTCATCGCTTTCGGCCCCTTGGTATGCTTTCCTCCGCGGCGCAATCGGGCCTGCTCATGACGTCGCTCCAGCAGGAAATCGATCGTCCGTTCCGTGAATAGCTGTCCGCGATTCGAAATCGCATGGGCCTTCTTGCCGAGAGCCAGGGCGGCGAGTCCGAAGTCTTGGGTAACGAGTATGTCTCCCGGGCGAATCTTGTTGGCGATATACAGATCCACCGACTGATCGGAACGGTCGACCTGGACAATCTCCACCCCTTCTTCAGGCTGCAGACGATGGTCGAAGGAGGCAACCATTGTCACAGGCAGGCCAAAGCTTGCCGCAGCGCGGCGGATCTCCGCTTTAACGGGGCACGCATCAGCGTCTACAATCAGTTTATACGTCATAGGTTACCACCGCATTCATGACTTTGAAGCTTCCGTAATATTATATACGATGAAATTACAAAAAATCCTGCTGTGTTTTCAAAGAATAGGATTTGATTGTTTATCTGGAACGCAATATGTCGATAATAAGGCTGGCCGTTTCTTCCACGGCGCGATTCGATACGTCGATAACCTCGCAGCCGATCCGTTTCATAATGTTGTCCGCAAACTCCAGCTCCTTGAGAATGCGTTCCGTATTGGCATAGGTGGCATTTCCGGGCAGGCCCAGCGCCTTCAATCGTTCGGTCCGGATCGCATTGAGCTTAAGCGGGTCGATGCGCAGTCCTATGATTTTGTGGGAAGAGACGGTGAACAGCTGCTCAGGAGGCGCAATTTCGGGCACTAGCGGCACGTTCGCCACCTTATACGTCTTATGGGCCAAATACATGGAGAGCGGCGTTTTGGACGTCCGCGACACGCCGACCAACACGATATCCGCCTGCAGCACCCCGTTGAAGTCGCGGCCATCATCGTATTTCACGGCAAACTCCACGGCCTCGACCTTTTTGAAATAATCCTCGTCCAGCCGATGAATCATCCCGGGCTCATGACGCGCCTCCTGATTCAGCGTACTCTCCAAGGTGCGGATAATCGGCCCGAGCAAATCGATGTACAAGATGCCTTTGCGTTCGCACTCCTGAATGAGGTGATCTCTGAGCACTGGAAGCACCAGGGTGAATACGATCGCGCCCTTCCGCTCGAGCACATGGTAAATTAACCGGTCAATGTCGGATGTATCGTGCAGGAAAGGCACACGTCTGATTTCGACCTGCAGCGGTTCGAATTGTACGGCGGCGGCCCGGACTGCCGCCTCTCCCGTATCCCCTGCCGAGTCCGATGCGACAAATATGACCGGCTTTACTTGCATTTCCATCAGATAACCGCCCCTTTAAGTATAAAATGGAGTATATATGTTCGCCTTTCTTTCTCTAGTACGAAAATATGTATCAGGATGTTTCAGCCAGGCAATAAGAAAAGCTCCTATTCGGAGCCAATTCGAAGAAGATACATGAGCGATAGCTTTTCTTGCGAGCAGAAAGTTTTGCCGCGCTTTACCTGCTTTAGTGATGTTAAACTTTCTTGACTCTAAAAAAATCCCGCTAACCAAAGCCCTGACTTGACAGACTCTGTAACGAGAGTTTCATAAAAAAATATAATGATACCATTATAGCGGGTTTGCAAACAATTATTCCATGATCATCAAATGCCGTACCGTTCCATCTGCTCGATAAAGTCGCGGGACTTCAACCGTACTCCGACATGATGGTCGAAATATGCGCGCAAAATATGCTTTAGCGCCTGCTTGCTCGCTTCCTTGACGCTGATCTCTCCCAGCCGTCTCACATCCGTCTGGGCAAATGCACGCAGCAGTTTAAGCACAGCCGGCGCCAAGGCGATGGCTTGCGGATCCCGCAGCTTGCACATCTCGCACAGGATGCCTCCAAGCCCGACACTTAGCGCAACCGCTTCCTTCTGGGAGCCGCAGACGACGCATTGATGCAGCTCTGGCGAGTAGCCGGCCTGTATCAGCATCTTGATCTCATACATATGCATGACGATTTGCGCATCCTTTTTATCATCCATGGCCTGAAAGCTTCCCTTCAGCTGCTCATATAAATAAGGATGGCCTTCATGATCTCCAAACATCTTGTCGGTAAGCTCGGCCAAATACGAAGCATACGCCGCGAGGTGCAAATCCTCCCGCAGCGCATGATGAGCTTCCACGATATCCGCCTGATTCATCGAGCCGAGCCCGTTTTGGCCCGATTTGAAAAAAGAAAAATCGCCGAGCGTAAATAATTGAACGGCTGAGCCGAACCGGCTTTTGACTTTTTTGGCGCCGCGGGCAACAACGCTCATCTTGCCATGCTCTCTGGTGAATAAAGTGACGATCTTGTTGCCTTCGCCATAATCCATGCTGCGGATAATAATTCCTTGCAGTCTGTACTGCATCGGCAGCCTCTTTCCTGCCTGCCCGGGGCACGCTATAGAATCGATTTGCGTCTTACTGGAGCCATTCCTCGTTTTCAGCCGCGAGAAAATCTTCGGTTTCCTGGGCCTCGGGTTCCTCACCGTTCGACTCTTTATAAAGCAGGTAGGCATCCACGTCGCCGGTCATTGAAAAATACTTCCACGAAAAATCTTTCATGGTTCATCCTCCCCTTCGTGACCTGTATTAGTATACAATACCTGTTTATAAGCTTAGGATGATACGAAGCTCATTGAAGTATACGGTACAAAAACTGGCATGTATGACTCCCATTAACCTGCCGTATTGCTCTTGAAACGGACCAAAGCGCCTATTCGTGGCGGAAGCCGAGGTCCTTCAGCACGCGCTCCTGATTGCGCCAGTCCTTCTTCACCTTAACCCACAGCTCCAGAAACGTCTTGGAACCGAGCAAGGCTTCGATATCTGCGCGCGACTTCTTGCCGACCTCTTTCAGCAGCGCACCGCTTTTACCGATAATGATCCCTTTCTGGGAATCCCGCTCCACGTAGATAACGGCCGAAATATGCACGACTCCGTTGTCCTGAACCTTCATATCCTCGATGCCGACAGCGATCGAATGAGGAATTTCCTCTCTCGTCAGATGCAGAATCTTCTCCCGGATCAGCTCCGCGCAGACGAACTGCTCCGGATGGTCGGTGATCTGGTCGGCCGGATAATATTGCGGGCCCGGCGGCAAATACTTGACGATCTGCTCCAGCAGCGTATTGACATTATTGCCGTTCATCGCAGAGATGGGAACGATCTCAGCGAACGGATACAGCTCTTTGTACGTTGTGATGATCGGCAGGAGCGCTTCCGGATGCACCTGGTCAATTTTGTTCATCACAAGGATGACCGGCGTATTGACCTTCTTCAGCTGCTCGATTATATAGCGGTCCCCGCCGCCGATGCCTTCCACAACATCGATGAGGAACAGAATCGCTTCCACTTCCTTCAGAGCGCTCTCTGCCGCCTTCATCATGTAATCGCCCAGCTTGGACTGCGACTTGTGAATGCCCGGCGTATCCAGGAAGACAATCTGGGCTTGGTCTGTCGTATAGACGCCATGAATTTTGTTGCGGGTGGTCTGCGGCTTGTCGGACATGATCGCGATTTTTTGTCCGATTACCTGATTCATAAGCGTCGATTTCCCGACGTTGGGACGCCCTATAATAGCGACGAAACCCGATTTAAAGGGCGCTTGGCGCGTTTTGTCAGTAGAAGCCATCAGTTACTTGTTCCTCCGTCCAAATCTTGAGATGTAAAAGCGCCGGGAAGCAGTGCCGCTACGGTTGTCTCCGCGACGTCGCCGCGCAGATTGGCCAAATACACCGGCATATCCGGCGCGCATAGCTCCACCATCACCTGCCGGCAGACGCCGCAAGGCGAGATCGGCTGAGCCGTGTCCCCGATCACGGCCAGCGCCTTGAAGGAGCGCGGGGCCGCTCCGTCCGCGATCGCGCGGTGAAGCGCCGTCCGCTCGGCGCAATTGGTCGGACCGAAGGCGGCATTCTCCACATTGCAGCCGAGATGCACGCGTCCGTCCGCGTCGAGCAGCGCGCTGCCCACTTGGAACCGGGAATAGGGAGTATAGGCCCTTTCGCGGGCTTGTCTGGCCAGTTCGATCAATTCACTCGCTTGCATAGACGTCACTTCCTTTTCCGAGGGCTATAGGCTACAGGGTGTAGAGATAGAAGCTGAACACCGTAATCAGGCTGCCAAGCAAAGCGCCCAGCAGCAAGGAGCTCAGCGGCCGTCTGCGCTTGTCGTGGAGCGCGAGGGACAGAACGCCCGACAGCAAAAATCCAAGCAGCGATACGAGCGTATCATCGGTACGATAAGCGATCAGCGTAGACACCGCGAAGGCGACGGCGCTAAGCAGGCTTGGCTTTACCCAATTTCCTTTGTCGGTGAACCGGGTCTGAATGACGATAACGCTTAGGATGACCAAGGATAACAAAATCCACACAGCGCCTGCCGTAAACGCATGGCCCTCCTTGACCCTCCCGGCGCGGATCAAGTGATCGACGGGCTCGTAGAATACGATCATGCCTGCGATAACGGCAAAAGCCGCAGTCACCAATACCGCGGCTGCAGCTACGTCTTTGGCGATTTTGGCGAGCGGATGTATGTCCGGCATCGCCAGATCGACCGTTTTCTCGATCGCGGTATTTATCAGCTCCGTCACGATGACCAGCGTCACCGCAAGCAGGAGAAACAGCACGTCCGTCTTCGGCAAGCCAAACAGTAAGGCGGCTACCAGCGCGGCAAAGGCCGCAAAAAAATGAAACCTCATATTGCGCTGGGTAGCCAGCGCGTACTTGACGCCTTCGTAGGCGTACCGGAAGCTTCTCTCCCACTTGGCGGGCTGTCTCAACGCGTAAGGCCCGCCTGCTGCAGAATACGCTCCTGCTTGCCGAACATCGCCTTCTCTTCTTCCTCTTCCTGATGATCGTAACCGATCAAGTGCAGAAATCCGTGCACGAACAGAAAACCCAGCTCGCGATCGACCGAATGCCCGTACTCCTCCGCTTGCGCAACAGCGCGCTGCACGGAAATGATCACATCGCCAAGCGGTTCCTCATAGC
Source organism: Paenibacillus sp. cl123 (assembly GCF_900101595.1). Classification (GTDB taxonomy): domain Bacteria; phylum Bacillota; class Bacilli; order Paenibacillales; family NBRC-103111; genus Paenibacillus_G. The sequence goes on along the minus strand of NZ_FMYY01000003.1, from coordinate 316,875 downwards.
CTTCGTCGTCATCCTCATCGCCATCCTCCCGGATGTCCGACTCCTCCGCGCCGTCCAGCTCGGCCCCTTCGGCCGCATCGGCGAATTCAAATTCTTCCACATCGTACTCTTCATCGCCGTAAATGATCTCGATCTCGTCCTCTCCCAGCTCTTGCATGGAGAAGGACAAGACGTCGGTCGGTTTATCCAGGCCGCGGTACTGTTTATTCAGCTCTTGAATCGCCGCATCGTCGACAAAGGTCAGAGCCACCTCGCCATGCGGGACATCCTCAGCCTTCCCCGCCAGCTTCAGCAGCTCCTCCAGCTTGGCGACCAGCTCCGGCGTGATCTCATAGGCCGTTTGTTCATTATTCCAGGACAAACGCAAACTCATAGGCTCACCCTTTTCATAATAATCGCTCATATTCATAATTCAGTTTGAAATCACTTGGCAGCCTCCGCTTTGGGAGCCTGGGCTTCAGCCGGATACTCGATCCGGGAGTGGAAAATTCCCAGCAAGGTTTCATTCAGCGTGCGGGCGATTTGATCCAGCTCCTTGATCGTCAGATCGCATTCATTGAACTGCCCGTCATCGAGCCGGCTCTTAATAATTTTGCGGACCATCGAGTCGATCTGCTCGACCGTCGGGTTGCGCAAAGAACGGACAGCCGCCTCTACGCAATCCGCGATGCCGACGATCGCGGCTTCCTTCGTTTGCGAATTCGGCCCCGGATACCGGTATTCCTGCTCCTCCGGCGGCTCCTCGCCCCGTTCCTCCGCCTGCTTGCGGGCCTTGTGGTAAAAATACTGAAGCAAGGTCGTGCCGTGATGCTGCTCGGCAATGTCGCGGATCGGCTTCGGTATATTAAATTCCTTGAGCATCTCGGAGCCGTCTCTCGCATGGGCGACGATGATCGACTTGCTGAGCGCCGGGTCAATCTTGTCGTGCGGATTTTCGATGTTCGTCTGATTCTCAATAAAATAGCTGGGCCGCTTCGTCTTGCCGATATCATGGTAATACGCGCCTACTCGGCAGAGCAGTCCGTCCGCTCCGATCGCCTCGGCGGCCGCTTCGGATAAATTCCCCACCATCACGCTATGATGATAAGTGCCCGGCGTTTCCGTAAGCAGCTTCCGCAGCAGCGGATGGTTCGGGTTGGACAGCTCCACCAGCTTAAGCGGCGACAGAATGCCGAAGGCCGCCTCGAAGAATGGGAGCAGACCGATCACGAACACCGCCGTCAGCAAGCCGCTGCCAAGCGCGAAGGAAGCTGCAAAGATCGCCTCCCGCTTCGTCTCCTGCTCCTCGAACAGCATCATCGAAGCGACCAGCGCAACCGCCAGCAGCGACACCATAATGCCGGCCTTGAGGATTGAGGAGCGCTGGCTCGCCCGCTGAATCGAGAAGATAGCGACAAACGAGGTGCCCAGCGTAAGCAATCCGTAGCGGAAATCGAATACCTGTACCTGATCCGAGTTAAAAATAATGCTGGCCATCACGCAGAAGATCACGGAGGACACAAAGGCGAGCTGAGGGTTCAGCAAAATCGTGATCAGCATCGCTCCGATCGCCGCCGGCGCCAAATAGCCGATAAACGGATATTCCAGCCCCTGCATCATCGAAAATACTTTCATAATCGTCACAGTTACGAATAGAATCAGGACCAGCATGACGAGCTGAACATTGTTATGGCTCACGGGCAGCGCGCTTTGCTTCACATACATAAACAGCAGCAAACAACATAACGTGACGAATATAAGCAGCCCCAGATGCGGCCAATAACTCCGTTCGTCCTTCAGCAGCTCCAGCGCAGCCAGCTTCTGATAAAGCTCCTCGGTAATTAGTTCGCCTTTGTGTACAAGCACGTCGTTTTTGTTGATATAGACGGGCTTGACATTGTCCCGGGCATGCCCCTTTGCTTCCTCGGTGCCCTTCTGGTCGTAAAACTTGTTGGGCGTTAAGGCAGCGCGTACCAGCTCCTGCACGAGCTCGCGCACATTGTTCTTCGACAAGTTCGAAGCGTTGACCAGCTCGGCCACCTTCGCACGGCCCACCTGAGCGTCGAGGAGCTGGTCCGTCATCAGACGCAGCACGATATCGCGCGAGACGGGCTCCATCTCGGTCAGATCCTCCCTGGTCAGACGCGGCAGCTTGTAGAACGCTTCCTCCGGAATCCGGTACTGCTGCTCGTCGAACGCCTTGCGCATCTCGGCGAGCAGCTCGGCGCTGTATTGTCCGGTGCTCTCGAACTGCTTCAACTGGCGGCTCAGATGGTCCTTGATCATCGTCGGAATGACCGTTCTGTAGATGCTGACCTTATCCGTAAGCGAAACTTCCGTATCAGCGTTAATCTGCTGCAGCTTCTCAAATATCAGCTCGACCGCCGTCTCATTTTTCAGCGACACGACCTTGTAGACCGGCTGCAGACGGGCAGCGGCCTCTTCCTTGGCCTTCTCCGTCTCCACCTCGTTCAGAATCGCCCGCGGAGCCGGGATATCCTTCTCCGCGAGCGAGTTAAGCTGGATATCATACGTTTGCGGGACGATTCTATGCAGCAGCGCCGCATACATAAACATCGCCAGCGCCAAAAATAGAAGAAAGCGCACGATGGCGCTGTATCTCCAGCCGGCAAGCCGGTATTGAAATTTGCCCTGAATGGAAACGCGGTTGTTCATGATGAAAGGTCAGCCCTTTCTCAGCCTTCTTTGTCTTCATTGTAGGCTACAATGATTTTCTGAACGAGCGAATGCCTGACGACATCCTGCTCTGCAAATGTAATAAAGCCAAGTTCTTCAATTCTGCTCAGGATGCGCTGCGCCTCAACAAGTCCGGAAGATTTCCCGCGCGGCAAGTCGATCTGCGTCACGTCGCCCGTAATGACCATCTTGGAGCCGAAGCCAAGACGGGTGAGAAACATCTTCATCTGCTCGGGCGTCGTGTTCTGCGCTTCATCCAAAATGATGAACGAATCGTCGAGCGTTCTTCCGCGCATATAGGCCAGCGGTGCGATCTCGATCAGACCGCGCTCGAGCGACTTGAGAACCTGATCCGGTCCCAGCACGTCGTTAAGAGCATCATACAATGGGCGTAGATACGGGTCAACTTTTTCCTGGAGGTCTCCAGGCAGGAATCCGAGGCTTTCGCCCGCTTCTACGGCAGGACGCGTCAGCACGATCCGCTTGACCTTGCCTTCCTTCAGCGCGGCGACGGCCAGGACGACGGCGATGTACGTCTTGCCCGTGCCGGCAGGCCCTATCCCGAATACGATGTCTTTCTTCTTGATTTCGTTCACATACTGCTTCTGACCGATCGTCTTGACCCGGATCGGCTTGCCCTTATGCGTAACTGCAATCTCGCCCTTAAACAGGTCAAGCAATTGATCGGCCTTCAGTTCGCGGGACAAGTCCAGCGCATAGTTCACATCCCGTTCCGTCAGCACATACTGGTTGCGGATCAACTCAAGCAGTACCGTAAACAGATGCTCCAGCCTGGCGCTTTCTGCAGGGGTTCCCTGGATGACGATCGCTTCCTCGCGCGTGAAGATGGAAGCTTGCACTTCCTCTTCGATCAGATGCAGGAACTTGTCCTGCGGACCGAAGAGCGCTTGGCCTTCGGCCGGATTTTTCAATGATATTTTCACCGTTGTCGCTTGTTCCATCCAATTCTCCTTATGAAGGTTATGGCACAATCGGCTGCTCTACTGCGATCGGCTCTTCGACCTCTAAAAGTACTTCCATATAAACTTTACCATTCTCCGCCTTCTCATGCAAAATTTTTTCCGATATAACCCTGGAACCTTTGCCAGACTCTGACAAAATACTGGCCTTCGCCTGCTCAAGCCCGATAGCCGCCGCCTCTTTCGCTTCAAGAGGGTGCTCCTGAATCTGCACCTCCATCACCTTCTCCTTCAGCCAGCCTATCGGCAGCACATAAGAACGCCAACTGAGCGATTTGCGGTCCTGAATCGTCTCCGTCTGCTCAAACGGCATGCTCCCGTAGCCCGTCAGCTGCACGGCCCGGCTTCCCAGCACCAGATAAGAACGCAGCTTGCTTTCGCCTGTATATACTTTATAAGAGCGGACGAGCGGCACCTCCACCGTCGGCTTGTACCACACAATTCCTTTGACCGTCCCGCTTGCCACCACCGTCTGCGTATTCGTCTCATCCCCCAGCAGCCCCGAGATCAATATATCGCCCTTGCGCACATACGTATTCGGCTTGACGAGCGGACGCCCCTTCTCGGCAAATATGTCGGTCACCAGCGCATTTTTGGAGGCGACCAGATGCCGGGGATTCATCAAGGGCGGCTTCACCGGAATCCGGGCCTCGACCACCTTCACAATGACATGCGTGCCCCGCACCTCCACACCGATCCATGCCGCATCCGGCAGCCTGCTCTGAAGGCCCCGCGCCAGCTCCGAAGGCTCGCGCAGGCGGAATTTCCACTGTGTCCGGAAAATCCCCTCTTCCTTGGCCGCCTGCAAGATTCGCTCAGGCGTGATCGTCTCATTTCCTTCCACCTTCACCTGCCACACCATCGACGAGAGCAAATAAATCCCTATCACGAAGCCCAGCAGGCCGATCGCGAAAAACTTGCGCTTCTCCAGCTTGTCCAGCCAAAAGGGCATCCCCTCCTTGCCGCGGATGCGCAGTCCCGAGCCTGTCTCCTTCAGAAGCGGACGAAGACGGAAAAAGTCGCGGACTGTGATATGAAACGTTATCCGGTGCTGATCCAGATAACGAATGTCCCAGACGGACATTCGTTTCTCCGACAGCAGATTGACCAGCCGCTCCGGCCGCCCCCCCGTCACCTCAACCCGCACAAAACCTTGCAGACGTCCAATGAACGATTGCTTCAACGCTCTCTACCCCTTTCCGGACTATAGCATATATTGGACATCGCGGATGGTTCCTTCGATCATAACTTCGTCCGGCATAATAGCGCGGATAACCAGATTGGAGCCGACCACCTCCAGCTTCCCATTCGGAAGAGCCAGCTTCAGAGATTCGTCGGAAAAATGAATAACGCCGCGATGATTCTCGATGTACAGCTGCATATTCCCGATCATCGTGATCCGGGGCAAGTCCAAGGCGACATCCTGAGGCAAGTCGAGCAGTTTTGCCGTTATTTGATTAATTTTGCGAGTTAGACTGCGCATACCTAACCTCCTCCGGCAGCTTGCGGAGCTCCATGTCAGATCCGCGTCCCCTTAACGCTGCCCCATCCCCTATACGGACTTAGGGCTTGCGTGCAGACAGCGGGCCAATCTCGGGCTATTTACACGATATGCGGCGGATTGAAGAATATGCCTGCCGCGCCAATTGCCCCGTCATACGGGGCTGGGGCGGGGCTGATGCCGGCCTCGGCAGGCGGCGGAAGGCGGAATTGCAGGTTGTTCGCGAACACAAAAAGGCGCCGTCTCCACAGTGACTTGTGAAGACGGCGCTTGGCCGCTGTTCCTATTCATCAGCTAGGATCGCTGTCAATGGCGCCGATAGGGGCGCTTGGCACGAGGCGGTCCCAAAATCTCGGCCCACAGCACTCCACGGGCTACCTCTTCGGGACGGAGATCGCCGAGCAGCCCTTCGGATGCCCGGGAACTGCCCGAATCGCCGAAGCGGCTTGCCGGCGCCGGACTCGGCTGTGAGCCCGGCTTCTCCGCAGCATCCTGCCTAACCGTCCGGGACGCCGCCTCCGAGCGGGAAGCGGCTTCCGGCAGGTCCCAAGAGCGTCCGGATACGTCGACGCGCTCTGCGGCGTCCTGCCGCCCCGTCGACGCTCTCCGCTGCGGCTGGCCCGGTACAGGACCTGACGGCTGCTGCCGGCGGACCGGCGGAGCCTCCGCAGAGGTCGGCCAGCCGGATCTGTCTCCGCCAAGCGGGGACGACGGTCTCCCGGGCTTGCCCGGACCGCCTCCAAAGGTCGGCATTCCCCCCTGCTGCCTTCCCCGGCCCTGGCCCGACTCCGTATCCCGGGAACGGGCTCCGCCCTTTCTGAACATGGAGCTGAGGACAAAAAAGGCGATCGCTACAACCACCCAATTCTGCAGCAAAAACTCGATCACTCTCAACGAAGCTCACCGCCTTTCTGATCCTGAGTCCCCGGAGGGTTAAACATCCCCGCCCGGCTTCTGCCCGGAATCATTGGACTTGCCCAAGTTCGATCTCATCTGGGTGTCGGCTTCGATGTTCTGCAGGTTCATATAGTCCATGACCCCAAGCTTGCCGTCGCGCAGCGCTTCGGCCATCGCAAGCGGCACCTGGGATTCGGACTCGACGACCTTCGCCTTCATCTCGACGACGCGCGCCTTCATCTCCTGTTCCTGGGCAACGGCCATAGCCCGCCGTTCCTCCGCCTTCGCCTGCGCGATTCGCTTGTCCGCTTCCGCCTGCTCGGTCTGCAGATGTGCCCCGATGTTTTTGCCTACATCCACATCCGCGATGTCGATCGACAAAATTTCGAACGCAGTCCCTGCATCCAGCCCTTTGCCAAGCACTGTCCGGGAGATCATGTCCGGATTTTCCAGCACGTCCTTATGCGAATTGCTCGAACCGACCGTCGTAACGATCCCCTCGCCGACCCGCGCGATGATCGTCTCCTCGCCTGCGCCGCCGACGAGCCGGTCGATGTTGGCCCGCACCGTCACCCGGGCGATAACTTTCACTTCAATCCCGTCCTTGGCTACCGCCGACACCGTCGGCGTCTCGATCACCCGCGGATTGACGCTCATCTGGACAGCCTGGAGAACGTCGCGGCCCGCCAGATCGATTGCGGCCGCGCGCTCGAATTCCAGATGGATGTTGGCCCGATGAGCCGCGATCAGCGCATTGACTACGCGGTCCACATTACCGCCTGCCAGGAAGTGACTCTCCAACTGGTTTACCGACACATCGAGGCCGGCCTTTGTCGCTTTGATCAGCGGGTTCACGATACGGCTCGGGATAACCCGTCTGAGACGCATCGCCACAAGTGTAATAATGCCGATGCGAACGCCCGAAGCCAAGGCCGCAATCCACAGCATGACCGGAACGAAAGTAAAAAACACGGACAGCGCGATAATGACTACGACCACCAAAATGAGCATTGAGATGACGCCTGTGTCTATCATAAGCAAAAATCCTCCTTTGCGAATCTGTATCCCTTCTTAGAGCGAAGGGTTCTTGCTGGGTTTTACAACAATACGCGAGCCTTCCACGAGCGTGACGACCACTTGAGAGCCGGCGGGTATAAATTCGCCGTCCGTCACGACATCCAGCTTTTCTTCGCCGAAGGCGGCCGTGCCGGCCGGACGCAGCGGCGTGATCGCAAGACCGGTTTGGCCCAGCAGCTCCACTCGGCTCACCGCGGATACATAACCGGCCTGCGTGGACAAGCTGTCCTTCAGAATAAATCGGTTCCAGACGCCGCGATGCCTGAAGATGCGGAGGACGATGACCGCCACGATAACCGCAAGCACGAAGGCTATGCCGAGGTTCGCCATGCCCAGCTTCATGTTATGAGCGGACAGCACGACACCGCCGAATAAACATAACGCTCCAAGCACGCCCAGGATGCCGAAGCTGGCGACAAACATCTCCATGACCAGCAGCAGCAAACCGGCTATAAACAGCACGACCTCTTCCACCCCCGCGAAGCCCGCCAGGTAATGGCCGAAAAAATAAAGGCCGAATCCCAGCGTTCCAAGAATGCCGGCGATGCCGAACCCGGTGACGAAGAGCTCGATAGCGATGCCCGCGATGCCGATCAGCAGCAGCATGATCGATACCCAGGGCTGAGTGACCCACCGTGAAAGCTTCTCCGCCGGCCCCGGCTCAATCTCCACAAGCGGATGCGCCTCGCCGCGGATAAAGGCCACGACCGCTTGCCGGTCTGCCGCCAGCGCCTCCGCATACCCTACTTTTACCGCTTCCTCGGCAGTAAGCGTCAGAATATCTCCCTTGGCCACTTCGCGGCCGATCTGCGGCAAGGAGATGCCAAGCCGCTTATCCACCATCGCCTCCGCTACATGCGGATCACGGCCGCGCAGCTCTGCAGCAGACTTCATCTGGCCTGACCAGTAGGAAATTACCTTGACCTGCTCGATCTCCCGGCCGGCTCCATCCACAACGGCGGCGGCCCCCATGGAGCTGCCCGGCTCCATCACGATACGGTTCGCATTCAAAGCGATGTAGGTACCTGCCGAAATCGCCTTGCCTCTGATGTAAGCGACGGTCGGAATACCGCTTTCCTTTACCAGCTGCCCGATATTCGCCGCGGATTCCACACTGCCTCCAAGCGTGTCGATCTCCAGGATGATCTCCTTCGCCCTCATCTCCTGCGCTTCGTTCAGAGCTCGCTTCAGAAATTGCTCCAGCCCGCTCTCAATCGTCTGCTTGACCGGTATGACCACAACCGGCGCGGCAAGCGGCGGCGAGGAAGCCGGAGCCTCTGCCGCCGCTTGGGCGCCGAAATGCGGAAGCAGCAGTCCCAGAGCCAGCAGCACCGAGAGCAGCAGCAGCTTGAGCGGGTTCCGCCCCGTAAAGCGCTTCCGCCAATACGGAAGTACGACGTTCATGGCCTAAACCTCCTCACTTAACTGACTTTGCCCGGCGGGGCCAACGCGCAGCTTTTTCTTAGAATTGCCTGTTCAAGCAAGTAATACGCAGCAGACGGAGATACGATTCAAAGAAACCTGAAGAACCTTAAAAGAAGCTTAAAAAAAGCTTAAAATAAAGAAAAACACCCCTGGACTGGAGTGTTTCTCATGATCGTTAAGTAAGCAATTGCTGAACGAACTGATTGACGACTTTGCCGTCAGCTCGTCCTTTTACCTTTGGCATCAATGCGCTCATGACTTTACCCATGTCCGCTTTTGAAGAAGCCCCCACTTCTTGGATGGTCTGCTGTACAATGGCTTTTACTTCTTCATCGGAAAGCTGTTGCGGCATGTATTCCATCAATATAGCGATCTCGGCCCTGAGTGTTTCGGCCAAATCTTCACGACCGGCCTTTTCAAATTCTTGGAGGGAATCTTTGCGCTGTTTGACCTCACGATTCAGAACATCAAGAACTTCTTGTTCCTCCAAGGGTTTTCGCTGATCTATCTCAATGTTCTTGATAGCGGCACGAACCATACGGATAACGGAGAGTTTAAACTTGTCTTGACTCTTCATCGCGAGCTTCATGTCATCGTTTAATCTGTCGCTTAAGCTCATCGATTAAGCCCCCTAGAACTTTCTCTTGCGAGCAGCCTCAGACTTCTTCTTGCGTTTGACGCTAGGCTTCTCATAATGCTTCCGTTTCTTAACCTCCGCCAACACGCCATCTTTAGCGATGGAACGCTTAAAGCGGCGGAGTGCAGCATCTATCGTTTCGTTCTTGCGAACTCGAGTTTCTGACACCAGTTTTCCCTCCCTCCGAACAGACCGTCCAAGACGATAAAAGACATTCATCAAACTTCATTATAGGGCAACGACTAACCAGGTGTCAACCTAGAATAGAAAACTCTTAAAGGAAGGCTCCGCAGCCCTTTTCAGGCGTTCAGCGGCCCCAGCTTTTCCCCTCCAAGCAGATGATAATGCAGGTGAAATACGACTTGTCCGCTGTCCGGTCCGGTATTCGTGATCAAGCGGTAGCCCGAATCGGCCACTCCCCGCTCCTTCGCGATCGTTTGGGCAGCCCGGTGAATGTCGCCGATAAGGGAGAAGTCTTCCCCCTCAAGCCCGTTCACGGACGGGATGTGTTTCTTGGGAATGATCAGCACATGCTCGGGCGCGGACGGCTGAATGTCCAGAAATGCGCATACCCGATCATCTTCGAAAACTTTGGTAGAAGGAATCGTCCCCTCGACGATTTTGCAAAAAATACAATCCACGCTCGTTCCCCTCCTGCATCCTGTATATCTTCCTGAACTCTTATGATACATGAACTTCGGACAAAAGAAAAATGCAAGACGGCGAGCTGTAAAAAGAGGATGTAAAGAGATTTCATCGTGATCGTTAGCTCGGTTTGATCGCTGGATCGCCAGCTCGCCGATTATTTAAGCGCGCCGGAGTGCTTAAAATGCCGAAGCGCAAACGGGTAACCTGCTCTAAGACGCGGGCGGGCCTAGAGTTACACGTGCCGGTCCCATGGGATGAAAAATCAGTGATTAAGACACAGTCCATTGGTGTCAGCTGAGCAGCCCCCGAATTTCTACGCGTCACTCCGTGAGCTTGTCTAGAGAGGCAGCACACTTTTTTCGCGTTTATGCGAGGGTATGCGGTAAGCAGCAAAGCTTACAAATCGCGCCGTAAAAGAGGTTTAACTTCACTTAAAGAGCGATAAAGCGCGGTGAAGCTTTCTGCTCGCAAGAAAAGCCGGCCGCTGCTAAAACACGAATGAATCTCCCTCGAAAGAACTCTTAATCAAGCGTTTTTCTTAATTAGACTTTTAGTCTAATATAGCGTATCATTTCTAGCCGAGTTGGACTATAATGGACGTATACGATCTTTCACGATGGCCGGAGAAGGAGGCAGTCTCATGAGCCGGTTTATGCGCGCGGCAACTCTTAAAAAACGCGAGCAGCTGCTGGAGACGGCGATCAGGCTGTTTATACAGCGGGGCTACGAGCAGGTTTCGGTTGACGACATCATCGCTGCCACCCGTACGTCCAAAGGGACGTTTTACCATTATTTCAAAGGCAAGGACGAAATTCTGCAGGATTTTCCCAAGCGGCAAATGGACATCATCCGCGCCTGGTCAGAGCGCAAGCCGACACAGGTTCCTTCGCTGGAGCGACATATCAACCGGCTGTTTATGGAGCTGGCGGCCCATGCCGCCCCCTCCTCCCGCTTTATCCGCAGCTGGATTGCGCTCTCTATGCAGAATGACAGTCTAAAATCGGCGATGGACGATCTGCGGTCCGAGCTGCATGAAGCCATCCTGCGCTGGCTGCCGGAGCCCGGCAAAGCCGGCGCTCTTGTCACAGCTTACTTCGGTTCCTTGATGGTGTGGTGCTCCCGGCAGGACGAAAGCGAGCTTACCGAGCAGGTGCGGCTGCAATTGAATTGGACCTGGTCCGGTATCCGCCATGAAGCTAACCCGACTGCAGCTGAGAAAGACATCGAAACGAAAGGGGATTATCAAATGAAAACAGCTATCATCGGCGGCGGCCTTGCAGGCCTCACTGCCGCAGCTTACTTATCCGAACACCACGGCATCCAAGGTGTTTTATTCGAAAGAAGCCCGCAGCTCGGCGGACGCGCCTTTACTTACGAAAAAGCCGGCTTCACCCTGAACTACGGAGCGCACGCCGTCTACGGCATCGACCGCCACAAGCTGACTGTGATGGAGCGAGAGCTTGGCTTGTCGTTCAGCTCCAAGCAGGTCGACAAGCGAAAAGTCATGTATGCCAAAAATGGGCAGCTGACTCCGGCTCCGCTCGACTTCGTCAATCTGATGCGGACCGATCTGCTTAACACCATGCAAAAAATGCGCTTCGTCGGCGAAATTACGGCCATCATCGCCAATATCCATCAGCTTCGCAACTATCCGACGCTTGGCGATTATTTGGCCGAATCCAACGCCGACGAGGATGTGAAGGAGCTGTGGGAGCATTTGGTCTGCTCCAACTTTTTCATCGCTCCGGAGGAAGCCCGCAAGGTCCCGGGATCGGTCATCAGCGATTATTATCAAAATCTGTTTCTGTCAAGCCGCCCGGTCAACTATGTGCTCGGAAGCTGGGCGGTCATCACCAACCAGCTCAAGCAAAAAATCGAGCAATCGGGCAATTGGAGCATCGCGCTTCAGGAAGGGGTCGAAAGCATCCGCTATGCGGACCGCCAGTATATCCTCAAGACGAAAAACCGCGAGGAAGCGTTCGACCGCGTTATTTTCGCCATGCCGGTGCAGCAGGTATGCAAGCTGCTCAAGGATACGCCGTGGGAGCCTTTCCTGTCCCCTTATGAAAATAACAGCTCCACCGAGGTCATGGTATACGATATCGGTCTGAAGCATGTCGTCGCCCGTCCCTTCAGCTACATCAGCGACATGGACAATAAGCTGTTTATCAGCGATGTATCAGCCACCGACCATACGCTTGTTCCCGAAGGCGGCCAGCTGCTGCAAGGCATCGCCTATCTGAGCGACTCCTTCACGGATGAAGCGGAGCGCAAGGCATATCTGGAGAAAAAGACGCAGCAGATGGAAGCCCTCTTCGACGAGTATTACCCCGGATGGCGCGAAGCGACGGAGGTCAAGCGCGTCTCGAAGAAGGCGATGGTCGCCAGCGTCAAGAACATTGCCGGCAATCGTCTGCTGCCCACGCGCGTGGAAAGCGTGCCGTTTTATTTTTGCGGAGACGGATGCGAAGGCAAAGGAGAGCTGGCCGAACGCGCCTTCTCCACCGCCAGACAGGCGGCAAAGTCGGTGATCGAGGAGCTCACGGTCCACTCCTGAGCATACAGCTTCGCGTCAAGTCTGAAGGATGTGCGTCAAGTCTGAAGGATGTGCGTCAAGCCTAAAACTTGCGTCAGGCCTATTCATTCAAGCTCAAAAAAAGCTCTCAGGAACTTCCCGAGGCCACTGAAGAACTAAGCTAAATTTTCACCCCGTCATATGGAGTAGAGCAAAAGAAGGCATTTGCCCGAAAATTCGGTGCAGATGCCTTCTTTTTGAGCTATATTCCCCTCTGGATTAGCCACGTACTCTTAATCCGCTAGCTTCAAAATTCGCTTGAGGTTTACGGCGAAAATGGTCATACCTCCTTGCAGTTGCATACCAAGCAGACCCGAGGATGTAGCTACATCATACCCGTATCCATGTTTGAGTTCGCTGTTCTTTGCCTCGATTTTGTAGCGTTCCTTGAATTTGACCTTGAAATACGCCGTCTCATGAAACGCCATTTGTTCCGAATGCGCGTCGGACTTAATACTCACGGAGTAGGTCTTGCTCCGAGATCCCTTTTTGTAGCAGCCTCCCTTAAACGGACAACGCTTGCAGATCTCTACGTCGAAGTAGTAGGTGTCCGCCTGGTTTTTGCCTGCGGTAATGATGCGTTCCTCGGTCATCGCCAGATGCGTCTTGTAACCGAAAAAGGCCGAGTCTGCGCTCTTGTGTCCCAAGCGTGCATCCGGGTCGGCGGCCAGACGAAGCTGCTCCACGTCATCCTCCACGATCTCTTTCAAAAGGTTCAACGGCTCCGTAATCTTAGGCACCTGTGTACTCCCGTTTCCGTTTCGATGAACGTGATGAGCTTTTGACAATACGCCATTTCGTCCTCTAACACATCGTTTGTGTTCTTAGCCGGCATGCGAACTTTGACCGATTCGTCCATAGCATACATAGCCTTCCGCAGCTTCTTAGCCTGGTCTTGCAGGATTTCCCGCGGCGACTTCTGGTTGTAACATGCTTTCGTGTGGGTGGCGTCTAGTCAGAGAGCTGGGCTCGATGACCGGATCTTCCGGTGCCATGTCCAGAAAGAACTTAAAGGACAGATCGTACCGCGAGCGCTCCACAATGTCTACATCCGACAGCTCGAAGATGGCCTTGAGCAGCATGTATTTAAACATACGAATGGGGTCGATGGCGTTTCGGCCAGTGTGGTGGCAATACTTGTCTTTGAGTTCCTCGTATATAAAGGTGAAATCCACCAGTTCGTTGATCTGACGCAGCATGTTGTCCTTTGGGATCAGCATATCGTACAGCTTGGCGTATGGACTAAGCATCAGTGATTGTTGTTGCCGGATCATTCGCTCACCCACTTTCTGTGATGCCTTAATCATAAACGAAAAAAGGCACAGTCTCCTCAATTTCTTGAGTGACTGTACCTTTTTTTGAGACGCACTTTTTCAGTGGCCTCGAACTTCCCCTGAGAGCTTTTTGGGCTTTTTTTGAATGGCTGCGCTCCGAGACCAGCCGCTTTCGAAAGCTAGGCCAAGCGGTCCCATATCCCGGCCAAACGGCCGAGTTGCAGCTTGATCCATCCCAGCCAGCCTGTCGTCGGTGATTCTTCGGCTGCATCCGCTTTCGCATCGGTGTCCGCGTTGTCTGCGCGGTCTGCGCTGCCCGTTCCCGTCGAAGCGGCGGAGGCGCTCATAACCGGAGCGTGTGCAACCGCAGACGCGGAAACCGCTGAGGCCGAAGCTTGACCGTTGCTGCGGATCTGCACGGTCCGTGTCGTTCCGTCCCAGCTAACGACTCCGCCAAAGGCTTCGCTTGCGAAGCGCGCAGGCACTAGCGTCGAGCCGCCGATCAGTTGAGCCGGCACTTCCAGCGTCACCGGCTTGTTGTCCACGTACGCCTCCCGGCTGCCGATGGCTATGGAAACGACCTTGGAACCTTTGCGGGCCGTAGCCGTTTTGGTGGCGGCATTCCATTCAACCGTCGCGCCCATAGCTTCAAACACGGCCCGTATAGGCGCAAGCGTATTCCCTTCCCGGATTACCGGGGGCTGCTCGAAGGTCAAGTCCTTGCCGTTAAGCGCAATCGATATCCCGGAGGTTAGCGGGAACGACTTGGATGCCACCTGCCGGCCCGATTTGTTGTATACGGTTAACCCGAGAACGGAGCCGTCCGGCACCTGTCCCGCCTTCAGCTGCAGTCCGTAGGGCGGCGCCGTCTGCTCCTCGAGGAGCTTGCCGTTCAACGAAAACGCGATTTTCCCGATGTAAATATCCGGAATCTTTACAAATGGCGTTATGCTCGCCTGCTTATAAAAAACTCTCCCGTCCTCCAGCGGAACGAGTCCGGTCTGATCGGACGGCTTGGCCCCCTGCTCTATCTTCGTCAAATAATAAGAAGGAGCGATCAGCTTCTTGTACAGGCTCATCATGGCGTCATTGTCGCGAAGCAGGTAGTTGTTTTTACTCTCCGACATCTCCAGATTTACGTTGAAGTAGGTCACGGACTTCAGCCGGGGGTATTTGTACGGCATAATTCCATACAGGCGCTGCAAATTCAGCGTTCCGTAATCGGTGAACGATTCCTTCGGAATATTCGCGTAATGGGATACGGCCGTCTCGCTGATCATGATCGGCTTGCGCTCTGCGTAAGTCCGGTACAAATAATCCAGCCTCTCGACAGGACTTGTGGCTTGCATATTTCCCTGCTGCGGATCGCCGTTTTCGTACGGCTCGCTGTACAGGCTGACGCCTACCCAGTCCACGTAGTCGTCTCCCGGGTAATACGCATCCATCGAGTACATCGGCACATCCCCCGGACTCCAAACCATCGCTACGTTGGGCGCTTCCTGTTCCATGATGTCATGCACCATCCGGAAGCTCCGGATGTATTTGTCCGGGTCGCCGTGCCAGGGAATCCAATTGCCGTTCATTTCGCTGGCATAGCGGAGGAAGATTGGAATCCCAGCCGCCTTGGCTTCCTTCGCCCATTGACGAACGACCGCATCCGTAACGGCGTCCAGTCCGTTCATCGGCTCCCAGCCAATCTGCAGCCCGGCTCCCGCCTGTTTGGCGCGGTCAGCATATTGCTTGGGAAACGGCTTGCCGACCTGCGTATAGGCTAAATACAAAGCATGCTTCTTCCCGTATATCGACTCGGAACGGTCGAAGTAATTCAGCATCTTCGGGTCGCGTTCCGTATACATCCCGATGTACATCCCGTATTCGGGCTCGAACTTGGCCAGCTTGCCGCCAGCCGGAAGCGCTCTGCGGCGCAGCGCCTCGGTATCCGAAGTGGAGATATAGGCCTCGACGATCGTGCGGATCTGCTCGGCCCGCTGCAAATCGACAGCGCCCCAGTCCTTCCCGTCCTTCAGCCAATACTGATTCTCCAGCTCGTAGTAGGCGATGGCCCTCTCGTAATCGCCGACAGAGTCAAAGTAGACGTTAAGCCGCCCGCAAAATAAAGCGGCGTTCTGCCAATCTCCGATGCCCGCATAATGATTCACCAAAAACTCCCAGTGCGGCACCGCTCCGGCCGCGTTGCCTGCAGCAACCGCCTTGTCGGCAGCCTGCCAGCGGTTCCAGATCTCGTCGGCATGCGCCGGCGCGACCCCGGCGAGCAGCAGGCCGGCTCCCAGCGCCGCTGCCAGGAAAGAGCGGGCTGCAGCAGACCTTCTCTTCGCCGGCGGCCGGGCAGCCTCTTTACCGCTATCGGCCTTTTCGGTCCAAGCTGCCGCGCTTGCGTTGGTCGTACCCTGTCTTGACGCGGTTGTTTGTCGTGTTCGCTTCATCTCATCTGCCCCCTCCTGCTTGTCGCCTTCATGTCTTTATAGTATATATCACCAAGTATGCGCTCAGCGACAAGCTTATGTACGGAAAAAGCCTGATCGCGTTTCTCAAACGGCCTTCACGTTTCGCAAGACCCGGACCGCCGCCGCGCTACATCGTCTCCAGCACAACCCGGCTGCCTCGTCCGCCTGGCTCTGCCGGAAGCACAACAAGCCGGCGCGGCAGCCTGGCGCGCAGCTCGGGCACATGGCTGATGACCCCCACGGAAAGCTTGTCCATATGCAGCTTCTCCAGAGCGGTTACGACCGCGTCAAGCAGCTCGGGGTCCAACGTACCGAACCCTTCGTCCAGGAAAAAAAATTCGAGCGGATACTGGCCCTTGAGCTGAATTTGCGTCGATAGCGCCAGCGCCAGCGACAGGGATGTCAAGAAGGTCTCTCCGCCGGACAACGTCGTCACCGGACGGCGGGTTCCGCCGTTGGCATCATCCCGGATGACGAAGCCGCTGCCCGAGTCCACCTCGATGGCATATTTGCGGCGCGTCAGCTGACCCAGCCGCTCGGAGGCGGCCCGGCTGACATGCATCAGCTGCTCCTCGGCCAAATACTCGACGAACGCATTGCCTCTCAGCACCCCCTGGAGCTTGCCCAGCAGCGTAAGCTCCTGCTGCAGCTCCTCGCGGCGCTTCTCCAGCTCCAGCCAGCGCCCGTGCTTCCTTCGAAGCTCCTCGCAGTCCCTCTCCGCTCTCGCAGCGGCCTGAAGCGCCTCTTCATCCTGCCGCTTGCAGGCAGCCAGCTGGCGCTCGGTAAGTTCCCAGGCTTCGTCCGACACGGAACGGCCGGCGAGCAAGGCATCCAGCTCCTGAAGCCGGACAGCCGCTTGATGCTCCTGCTTGCCGTGGTTCTCTACTTCACGGCTCCAGGCGGAGATTTGCTCGGCGGAGAGCAGCGCCGCTTCCACATCGGCCTCTGCCGCAAAGCCTGCAGCTCCGGACAGCTCAAGCCATTCTTGATGCGTCTGCGCCTCAAGCGCAGCCGCCGATTGCTCTGCCTGCGCGGCTGCGGCGGTTCGGGCGGCGGCCGCCTGATGAGCGGCCAGCGACAGCTCTCGGCGCTGATTGGCCGCGCCCGCCTCCTCGCGCAGCCGCAGCAGCTCGGCATTGGCCTCTGCGGCCAAGCGGGCCGGGTCGCCGTCGCCCGCCAGTCCGTGCAGGCGCTCCGACTGAAGCTTAAGCTGGCGTTCCAGCGCTTCCTGCTCGGCAACTACCCGTACGGCGTGCTTCTCCAGCTCTGTCTGCTCCAGTTGGAGCTGCTGCAGTCGGGCATCCTTCTCCTGCAAGAAGGAGACGCTTTTCTCCAGCCGCTGGCGAATATCCTCAGCCGCCTCCTCCTGACGCCTCCCCTGCTCGGCAAGGGCCGGAACTTGCGCCGGCTCCCATTCCGGGTACTCGGCCTGCCATGTCTTGTTTTGGGCGGCAAGCGCCTGCCCCCACTCCTCCGCCTTCTTCTCTTCGGCGGCAAGCGCTGCTTGCAGCGTCTGAAGCCTCGTCTCCAGCTCCTGCCGCCTGCGCTCGCCTTGCCGGTATTGCTGGAGAAGCTCCTGCCATCCGCTCTCAAGCTCGTCCGTCGCTCGCTCCAAGCGGCGAAGCCTTCTTATGCAATCCGCGTGCGCAGCGGCCAACGAGGCAGAAAATTCCCGGCTAAGATGCTCGGCCAATTGTCCGAAAACAGGTGCGGAGATATCCGCATCCCCTTCGCCGCTCCGACGGTTCGCCGCCTCAGCGCCTATTCCGGTCAGACCGGCTGCCGCCTGCAGCCGCGCTTCCCGCAGCTCCCGCTGCGAAGAAGCGGCCCCCTCCGCAGCCTCCGCCTCGAACAGCTGCTCGCACTGGCGCTCCAGCGAATCCAGCCGCTGCAGCAGCCTGCGCGCGGCGAACTGCTCCTCCCGCGTCTGCTTGCGGCACAACTCCAGCTCGGCGGCTTCCCTCGTCCGCCGCTCGGACTCGCTATCCGCCTCTGCCGCCGGCAGCTGCCCGTCCGCCGGTCCCGACTGGGCAGCCGCAGCTTCCGGGCCTTCGCTGCGCGCATGGGCTTCCCGCGCCGGATGCTCCAGCGAGCCGCAGACCGGGCAAGGCTCCCCGGCCTGAAGCTGCGCGGCAAGCGCCTGGGCCATCGCCTCCCGCTCGGCCGCCAGCTCCCGCCTCCGGCGGAGCTCCTCCTCGCGGCCTCCGGCCTGCTCGAGCTCCTGCAGCCTCGCCTCGGCGGCAGCGGCTCCCTGGCGCAGCTCTGCGGCGCGCCCGAGCCAGCCGGCTGCCCGCTCGCTCCAGGCCCGCTCCTGCTCGGCCAGCTCCTGCAGCCGCTGCCTCTCGCGCACGGCTTCCTGCCGCTGCCCCTCCGCCGCCGCTTGCCGCTCGGCGGTCAGAGCAGCCGTGCGTTCCAGCTCGCGCGCAGCCTGCAGCGCTTCCTGCAGCCGCCTCCGGGCGGCGGCGGGCGTCTCGACGCGCGCCAGCTCCGCCTTGAGCTGCGCCTGCCGCAGCTGCGCCTTCTCGCGCAGCTCGCGCTCGCGCGCCTCCTCGGCGCGCTGCGCGGCCAGCCCCGCTTGCGCCCGGCCGGCTTCGGCGGCCAGCTCGGCCAAGCGCTCGCGGGCCGCGGCCAGCTCAGCCGCCAGCTCCGCGGCGTAGCGCAGCTGCTCGAGCCGCGCGGCGAGCGGCGCCTCCCGGGCCGCCAGCGCCTCGCGGGCGGCCTGATGCGCGGCCTCCGCGGCCTCGAGCGAGCGCTGCGCGCCGGCCAGCGCGGCCGAAGCCGCCGCGGACGCCGCGCTGGCGTCCGCGAGCTGCGCGCGCGCGGCCAGCCGCCGGCGCAGCAGCGGGCGCAGCCGCTCGGCCTCGGCTGCGCGGGCGAGCCGTGCAGCCAGCGCGGCTATGCGCGGCGCTTCGGCGGCGAGGCTCGCCCGGCGCTCGGCTTGCGCGCCGCGCTCGCGCTGCAGCTCGAGCAGCGCGCGCTGCTCCGCCGCCAGCCGCTCGCAGGCGGCCAGCGCCTCGCGGGCCGCGCGGGCGGCCGACTGCGCCGCCGCAAGCCTTGCTTCAGCCTCGCTTACAGCCTCCTGCGAGGCGTCGCCCAAGCCCTGCTGCTCCGCTTGCAGCTGCTTCACACCCGCATCCGCCTGCTTGTAGCGGGCGGATGTCTTGGCTGTCAGCCGATCGCCGTACGGCTCCAGGTGAAACAACCGCTGGAGCATCGCGCGGCGGTCCTTGCCCGCCAATGTCAGAAACTCCGCGAATTTGCCCTGAGGCAGCACAACCGCGCGGGTAAAGTCGGCCATCGAGAGCCCGAGCAGCTCCTGCACTTGCCCGTTAACTTCCCCCGCCTTGTCGGCCAGTACAACCGTCTCCCCGTCCTGCTGCCGGATCAGCCGGCAAACGCTGCCCAGCATCGACTGGTCGCCGCTGCGCTTGAACTGCCGGTCCACCCGGTAGCGGACCGGACCGCCCGGCGAAGACAGCTCGAAGCCGAAGGATACGGAGAGCACATCCTCCGCCTGATTCATCACCGCCTGCGTGCCGCTCGGCGCGCGCTCCACCTTGCCGAACAAGGCCAAGGTGATCGCATCCAGCAGCGAGGACTTGCCGCTGCCGGTAGGCCCGAAGATGCCAAACACCCCCGCTCCCGTCAAAGCCGTGAAATCAATCTCCTGCAGCTCTCGATAGCTTTGCAGCCCTGTAATTTGCAGCGATATGGGTCTCATTCCAATTCCTCCTCTGGAAGGACGGCCGCAGCCGGCAGCGCCGGTTCTGCAGCCATCCTTCGTCTTCCGCTCCCTTGTAGCAGGGCATCAGCCAAGCCGCTACATGCCGGTGCGTGTATCCGCCCTCATCCGCAAGCAGCTCCAGAATCAGCGGCCCCCCGGCTGAACCCCCTGCTACATGCCGGAAGCCGCGTCATCGTCCTCGTCCGCCAGCAGCTCCAGAAACAGCCGGGTCAGCTCCGGCTCCGGCTGAGCGCCGCCGGTCTGCCGCTCATAGAACCGGCGAAACAGCTCGTCCATCGGCAACTTCGCCACCTGGCGGACCTGGTCGGCTTCCGCCTGCAGCTCCGGATAAACGGGCCGGATATGAATAAACCCTTCCCGCGCCTGCCTGAGCCGGTGAATCTGCTCCAGAGAGATCGTCTCCTGCAGATGCAGCTCCAGGTCGATCCAGGCGCTCGCATCCTTGCCCTCGTCCAGCCAGCTATGTACCTCGGCCAGACCTCCGCGCGCCGTCCACTCCACCAGAGGGCGTCCGCAGCCAAGGTAGATTTCCTCGAGCGTGGGCGCCTCTCCCGGCTTCATATCGACAATCGTAACCGACTTCGCTTGTCCCGCTTCGGAGAAGCTGTACGCAAGCGGCGAGCCGCTGTACCGGAGCAGGCAATCCCCGCTCGTCTGCTGCTGCGGCCGGTGAAGATGGCCAAGCGCCGCGTAGCTTACGCCCGTCGACAGCGCGGAGGCGTCGACCGTATAAGCTCCGCCGACCTGAATCGGGCGCTCCGAGTCCGTTTCCTTGCCTCCCATCACGTACAGATGGCTCATCAGCAAATTGACCGTATCCGGGCCGAAATGCCGGGCCTGCTCCTGTACAAGATGCCGCACCCGATCCGAATAGGCGGCCCGCAGCAAGGCCTCGTCCGTCCCTTCCGTCAGCAGCTCCTTCAGCCGCGCCTCGGAAGGATAAGGCAGAGCGAACAGCATGGCTGTCTCCTCCGTCCGCGGGATCGCTATCCGGTGCACGCGATTCTCCGGCAAGCCGATCAGCTTGACGCCCAGCTTGTCCGCAAGCGGGGCCGCCGCCGCCAGCCTGTCAGGATGATCGTGGTTGCCGGCAATCACGTACACCGGCCGGCTTCCTTGATCCGATAGACGGGCTAGCGCCTCATAAAACAATTGCTCGGCCGCCGCCGGCGGATTCACGGAATCGTACACATCGCCCGCAAGCAAAATGAGGTCGATCCTGCTGTCACGGACGATCGACGCCAACTCGTCTACGAACGCCTCCTGCTCGGCGAGCCGGCTCCGTCCTTCCAGCGTGCGTCCAAGATGCCAATCCGCCGTATGCAATATGCGCATGCCTTGCTCCCCCTTCTTCTTTTAACGCACCCTCTGTCCTCGACTTCTACCCTTCAACTGCACCCCGGCAGTTCTGTGAACCATTGCTTACAGCTCCACCAGATGAGCCCCGTCGAACAAGAAAACAAATGTCTCCTTGACCGGCTTCTTCCAAATGGCCTCCACCGCTCTGGCATACAGCTCAAGCTGCAGCCTGTACTTCTCGGCCAGCTTGCGGGGCGGGACGCCCTTCAGCCGGTCCGTCTTGTAATCGACCAGCACGAAGCCGTCTCCTTCGTCGATCAGACAGTCGATGACTCCCTGCAGCATCACGATATCTTCCGCTCCCTCCGGGTCCGCCTGCCGGTAGATGTCCGCTGCCGGCATTCCGAAGCTGAAGGGAAGCTCCCGGTAAACCCGCTGCGCGGCCAGCAGCCGTTCACCGAGCGTGCTCGAATAGAAGGATACGATCACCTGGGGGTCTACGAGCGCCCGCTGCTCTTCTGTCAGCAGCTCCCGCAGCACCATATCGGCCAGCGTGTTTTCCACATCTTCTGTCCGGGGCAGCCGGCTGAGGGAAATATGCTGCATCACAGCATGGAACACCGAGCCCCGTTCGGCAGCGTTCAGCTCCCGCTGCTCCAGGAAGCGGGGTCTGCGCACGATCAGCGGCCTGAAGCTGCCGTTCGCCGCTTGATAACCGGCTCCGTTCACGCCGCCGCCGGACCCGTCCCACCCAGACATCAAGCCCGGCTGCTCTTCGTTGACCCGCTCCCCCAATAATGGAGCTTTCGGAGGCTCTGCGCCGGTCCTATCCCCGATTGCCGACGCTTCCAGCGGCGGCTCCGGACTCTCCCGGTTCCAATAGGCGGAAGCAGGCTCGTCCCCGAACAGCTCCAGCAGCTTCTCATGCTCCGTAAGCCGCTTGAGCTCGGTGACCGACGTCTTGGAGAACATATGGGTCGCTTCCCGGTATCCGTATTCCCAGGACAGCCGCTTCCATACTTCCGGCTCCCACCGTTCGGTTCCTTCTACCGGCTCATGGCGCTCTACGGCGAGCCAACGCGGATCGTCCTCGACAGACTCCGCTGCGGTTGCCGCCTCCGCGATATGAGCAAACCTGTCCGGGCTCAGCACGTGAACCGTCCACTGCGACGGCTCCCGGCCCATCGACGGAGACGTCTTCTCGTCCAGACCGATCGCTTGGCGCAATACGTCTCCGTCCGGATGACGCATGATCGCAGGTCCGATCCAGTCAAGGTAGCATTTGGCGGCAGCCAGCGTATCGTCCGGCAGCGTCTGCCCGCTGTAGCCGACATAACGCGCCCAGGAGGCAAGCTGCTTCTCCAGCCCGCGAACGGTGGCGACCAGAATCAGCTTTTCTTTGGCCCGCGTCAGCGCTACGTACAGCACTCTCATCTCCTCGGCCAGCATCTCCATCCGGATCTTCTGCTTGATCGCCAGCCAAGGCAGCGTCGGGTAGCTGAAGCGGCTTGCGGGGTCCATCAGCTTCGGACCGAAGCCCAGCTCCTTGTGCAGCAGGAAAGCATCCGTCAGCTCCCGGCGATTGAACATTTTGCCGCAGCCGGCGACAAATACGACGGGAAATTCGAGTCCCTTGCTTTTATGGATCGTCATGATCCGCACGACGTCCTCCTGCTCGCCAAGCGCTCGGGCCGTGCCAAGGTCGCCCCCGGTATCCTGCATTCTTTCTATGAACCGGAGAAACCGGAACAGCCCCCGCAAACTCGTAGCCTCGTACTGCTGAGCGCGGTCGTATAAAGCGCGCAGGTTCGCCTGACGCTGCTCGCCGCCCGGCAGCCCTCCGACGAAGTCGAAATATCCTATATCCCGGTATATCGTCCAGATCAGCTCGGCGAGCGGTCCCTGCAGCGATTGCATCCTCCATACGCCGAGGGCGCCCAGAAACCGCTGCAGCTTGTCCTTAAGCAAGCTGTCCGCATCCGTGGCCTTCGGTTCCGCCGGCACATACAACGCTCTAGCCGGCAGTACGGCCTCTTCGTTCCTGCCTGCCCGCTCCAGCAGTCTTTCGGCCAGACGCTCTTCTTCCGCATCCTCTATATCCGCCGTTCCCGGCTCTGCCGCTCCTTGCGATGTATCCGCATCGGAAGCGCGGAAGGCAAAGCTGCGTACCGCATCGAAATAAGAGCCGCTCCTGCGGGCGATCCGGATCGCCGCCAACTCCTCTTCGGTCAGACCGACAAGCGGGGAACGAAGCACCCCGGCAAGCGGAATATCCTGATACGGATTATCGATGATCTTGAGCAGCGAAAGCACGACTTGTACCTCTGTCGCCGTAAAATAGCCGGTATTAAGCTCCGCATATGCGGGGATGCCCTGCTGCCTGAGCTCCTCGACCAGCACAGGCGCCCACTGCTGGGTTGCCCGGAGCAGCACGACGATATCGCGGTAAGCGATATCCCGCATGCCCTTTGACTGCTTGTCGAACACTTGGCGTTTGCCTCGGCCGCCTTCGCCCATCATGCTGCGTATGCGTTCGGCCATAAATCTGGCCTCGAGCTGCGCCGTCTCCAGATCCTTCGCCTCGGACGCTCCGTCCGGCCCGGAAGAAGCGTTGTCTTCCGTCTCGGCGTCGGCGTCTGCCACCCTCGGCTCCGTGGGTTCGGCGGACGATCGGTCGATCAGCACCAGCTCCGGCGCCCCGCTCTCCCCTTCAGCCGGCGGGTAGGCCGCTCCATAGACAAGCTCCGCCCGCTCGTCGTAGTCAATCTCTCCGACGCTTTCTTTCATCACCTGACGGAATATATAGTTCGTTCCGTCCACTACCTCCTGACGGCTCCGGAAATTCCGGGCCAAATCGATCCGCTGCCCGGGCTCCGCTCCGTCCAGCCGGTAGCTTTTGTATTTCTCTTGAAACAAGCCTGGCTCTGCGAGCCGGAAACGATAGTAGGGTAAGCCCCCCGCGCCTTCTCCCGTTGCCGGGACAGGTTTCGCAGAACTCCCCTCCGAACCGTACGTACTTGTCTCCAAGTATACGGCTCTCCGCTTGTCATTTCGACCAAAATTCCGTTCACCGCGGATAGATGCTGTCCCGACATGGCTGACAAGCAATGCATAGCTTCCGCTGCCTGGCATGGTTTCGCGCGTCCGCCGCATTTTATTCAGGGGGAAAGCTTGGGATGCGGCTGAAGATCGGGATCGGATGCCGTATAAGGCGCGTTTACTCTCGCAAATCCGTCCTTGTAGAAGTACAGCATACGCATCTGTCCGCTATCGTCTTCATAAGGAATTCCCCAATGCTTGCCCGCCCTGAACTTCCGCTTGACTTGGGCAATGCTCGCTTGATGTTTGGCCGCGAGCGTCGCCAGGCAGCTGTATTCCATGACATGCCTCAATTGCTGCATAGCTCTGTTTACGTTGACCGCCATCCTGTAATACCGGTACAGCCCCAGCAGTCGGGCGTTGTACAGGGCGACGATGTCCGCGTCGGGCTTATGAAGAATAGCGGGAACGGGAAGCATTCTCCATTGCTTGGCATCCATGTCCTTGACCAGCTTATGCGCCGTAATGAACGTCCGGACCGTATCCTCCGGCATGAAGAGCTGGGCGCGGCCGATGCCCGCCATCTTCTTTACGCCGTTTGTGTCTGTTCGAAGACGCCAGTCGTCTTGGACTTTCATGATATGCCCGAGGAATTTGACGCCGCTGCCGGCGTGAGCCGTCCGAAGCTCTCCTTCTAAAAGCTCGATCTCCAGGACGTCCCTCATAAACCTCTTTATATCATGTCGTACGGATTCGCTTTGCGCTCTGCTGCCCCACACGGCAACGACAAAGTCGCCGGCATAACGAATGCATGCGATGCGATTGGCTTCCAAGTGCTGAAAAGGCTCGCGATGGGCGTGGCTTCGAGCGGCCGCCCGCTCTTCGACTTGATAAGAGCGCAGCCATTTATCGAAGGAGTCCAGGTAAATGTTGGCAAGCGCCGGACCGAGGATTCCGCCTTGCGGCGTGCCGCTGTAAGTCCCGCCCTGCTTCCAATCTTCCAGGTATCCCGCCCTCAGAAATTTCCGGATCAGCCGGATAAATTTCGCATCGTTGATTTTCTTCTCCAGGAGCGCGATCAGTTTAAGGTAGGAGATGCTGTCCAGATGCCCCTTGATATCTCCCTTGATCAACCAGGCCGCCCCGTTGAAGTTGTCTAGCGCTTCGCATAAGGCCGTATGACAGCTGCGATCCGGTCTGTAGCCGTGACTGAAATCCTCGAAAACGGGCTCATAAATCGCATCAAGAATCATCCTGCCGATTTCCTGAATAAGGCTGTCCGTGAAAGCGGGCAAACCCGGTGACGGGGGCTGTCCTGTCCTTCCTCGGCTGTCCCTTCTTCGTGGTTGATACGATTCATTTTTCATCAATTCGATGAGCGACATGACCTTATCCATAGGGAACAAGGCGGCTGTTTCCTTGCCGCTGCCTGCTTCTCCCCTGCCGTTCCTGGCGCGAAGCCTGTCATAAGCCCGGAGATAGAAGTCAGGATTGTAGAAATGACGATACACCCGCTCGAACACATAATCCGGTTTTTGCTTGGATATTTTGGTCAATAGGTATAAAGCTTCGCCAGAATTCATGGAGCCTTGCGCTCCTTTCCGCTGCATGTATACCGACAAGCTGTCTCCCTTCGCCATGTAACAGGCTTTCCCTGTCTCGGACTACTATGGAGACTCCGTTGCCATATGAGATATTCAATCCTCTGCAGGATATAGCCGGGTCGGCGTTCCCACTTAGGCAATCCCCATTTAGTCATATCCGTCCAAGCGCGATAAGTTGTCGGATGGTCCTTTCGTCCGTTCCACCTCTTCAGGTGTGCGTCAGCGCGGGAAGCTTGGGTATCACTTCGAATTATAGCATCTGTGCCTTCGAAGTGCCTGACAGCCGTCCGGCTCGCTGTCAGAGCGCTGAGAGCAGGTAGCAGCTAACTTTCCTGCCGGGAAGCATGGCCCCGCTTGGACTAGACTTTAAGCAGTATAGCTTTCATCCTCGTACTTATCTTGATGTCTCGCCGCTCAGTCGTGGCGCGTTAGCTCGCCAACTTGCGACTTTCCCAACATGCTGCACTCCCCTCCGGGTTTCCCCTTCGGATAAGTTGGGCGACATGACCTCCATACCCTGGAAGCCCCCCGGCTTAGCGGGGAAAACGGATACGCCTTATGGGCGCACGATGCTCTGCTTCACATCTCCTACCATAAACCGGTTGCCCGGCTGCTCCCGCGAAATTAGGGCGACGATCGTCTCCTGAACCCGGTTCGTATCCTGGTATTCGTCCAGCATGACCTCTACGAACTGCTCGCGATATTCCCAGGCGGCCGCAGAGGGCACCGGGTGCTCGGGTGATGACGTTGCCGGATCGCACAGGATGCGCAGGCAGTAGTGCTCGAGATCGGCAAAGTCCACCAGACCTTTGTCCGACTTGGCCTTCCTGTAAGCTTCGGCGAATTCGTTTACGAGCCTCGCCAGCTCGCGCATCAACGGGTGCACCTTCTCGAGCTCCTGCGCGTACTCTTCCAGGCTGCGGGCGAACCACTCCTCCTTGATCTGCGTCAGCTTGTCCTTGGCCGCATTTCTCAGATCCTTGACCTTCTCCTGCAGTTCCTTGTCCACCTGATCGCCCTTGCATGGCTTCAGCTTGCCGAACGCAGCGCCGTGGAAAGCCTCGTAGAGAAGCTCCCACGGTCCTTCTTCGCTTCGCTCCAGCAGGCTGCGGGTCATAGTCAGATCGTCGTCCAGGTTGGCGAGATAGGGAGTCGGCCCTCCCGGGCCGCGAGCCAGCCGCTCCGCCTCGGTCAGCATGCCTTCCATGCCCTGCAGCTCCAGCTTCACCGCCGCACGCAGGCTGTCCAGCCACGGATGATCATCCGTGGCCAGCTGCGCTCCGAACATATCCACGCAGCCCTCCAGCCAGTGCTCCGGCCACGGATGGCTGCGCGAGTCATCGTACAGCCTCTGGATGAGGCGGAATAAACCCTCGTCATTTTTGTCCCCGCTGAACGTATCGGCCAGCAGCCAGAACGGCTCGCCCTCTACCGCTGCGCCGTACCGGTCCTCCAGCAGCTCCTCCAGCAGTTCCTGACGAAGCAGCGCGCTTTCGGTCTCATTCGCGATGCGGAAGCCGGGATCGAGACCGATCGTTTGGTAATGCTTCTGGATAACCTCCATACAGAAGGAGTGCAGCGTCGTGATGGAAGCGCGCGGTATAAGCGCCAGCTGCCTGCGCAGATGCTCGGAGCCCGGGTCTTCAGCCAGCGCTTTCTCCAGGGCATCGCTGATCCGATGCCGCATCTCGGCGGCGGCCGCCTTCGTGAAGGTGGCGACCAGCAGCCTGTCGACGTCCATCGGCTCCTGCGGGTCCGAGATGCGGCGGATGATGCGTTCGACCAGCACGGCTGTCTTGCCGGAGCCGGCCGCCGCCGCCACCAGCACCGATCTTCCCCGGACAGCGATCGCTTCCCATTGCTCATCCGTCCAGGTGCTGTTCTCCGGCTTCGGACTAACATTCGTCGTCATTGCGTTTCTCCATCCTTCCCTCTCCCGCGTACAGGCTCATCCGGACGCAAGCTGCCGCTTGGCCCTTCGTCCCCGGCGGGTTCGTCCAAGTCGTCCTCCAGCCCCGCTCCTGCTTCCAGAGCCGCAAGCCGATTGCTGCGGGCAGCTGCCGGACGGAACGCAGCCTGACTGCGTTTGATCGGCTTCTCTCCGTCGCTTGCGACTTCGGTTGGCTTTTCACCGTGCCGTTTGTCTCCTCCGGAACCCGCTTCCGAGGCGTCCTTACGCTCCATCAGCTCCAGCGCCAGGTCCTTGCCCAGCATCGGAAGCTGCTTGTACGAATTGCCGGCCAGCTGAGGGTCGAACTGGCATACCGGCTGGAAGGAGCAGCCCTGACAGGCAACAGCCGTCCCTTTGCGGTAAGGCTCGATCGCGATATGGCCGTTCGACATCGACGTGCCGATCTCCCGGATCGTTCGCTGCACATGGCGTCTGACGGTCCCCCATTCCTGCTCCGTCGCAACGGACGACGACTTGTAGAACCCGCCGTCCGACTTCAACGCCACCGGCAGCAGCTCGGAATATCCGCTGGCCCCGACCAGCGCGCTGTCCATCAGGCGGACCGTATCCGCATCGGCGGAGAGCAGTCCTTTCATTTTGAACCGTTTCCTCAGCTCCTTGTCGGCTTGCTCGGCGCTTAGCGCATTTTTGACCTGCAGCACCGGGTTATGCACGTGGAAGTACAGGACGCCGGCCGGCTGCGCTTCCGTTCCCAGCCACAGCGGGGCGTGCGTGAGAATAACATCGAGATACGTCATCATCTGCAAAGACAAGCCGTAGTACACATCGCCGAGCTGCAGAGCCTTGGAGCTTGACTTGTAGTCGATAACCCGAAGCAAGGCCCCCTTCTCGGTATCCGCCCGGTCGATCCGGTCGATGCGTCCCCGCAGGTTCATCCGTACCCCGTTGTCCAGCTCATAATGCAGTGCGGGAATGCGTTCGCCCGCTCCGAAGCCGACCTCCAGCCCGATCGGTTGAAACTGCCCCCGCTTCGCATGCTCGCCCAGCATATAGGCTGCGCGCCCGATAACCTGCTTCAGCTTGCGCGCGATATAGTGATAACGCTTGGAGCTGAGCAAAATTTCACCCTGCAGCCTCGGCGTCAAAGCATCGATGACGAGAGCCGCCCGGCGCTCGCACTCCGCAGCCGAGAGCCCGCCCCAATCTGCGCCCTCGGCCACGATCTGCTCGGCGAACCGGCTGAGCGCCGCATGGAACAGCTGTCCGACATCGGGGGCCTCCAGCCGGAACATCCGCCGTTCCTTCAGACGAAGCCCGTGCGACGCGAACTGCGAGAACGGGCAGGCGACGAAACGCTCCATCCGCGAGACGCTCGTATCGATCGAGTCTCCGTACAGCTCCCGGCTCGTCCGCTCGGAGAGCGGCGCGATCCGGTTCGTATATTGCAGCGCTTCCGTCAAGCGCGCCAATCTTCCGCTATGTTCCGGCTGTCTGGCGAACCAATTGTACACAGACCACCATACGCCGTGAACCGGCGCCCCGCGCATCCACTGCTTCAGCTGGACGACCAGCATGGACAACGCTTTATCCGGGTGGGTGACATAGTCAAGCTGCTCGTCCGCTTCTGTCCGGGACCCCGGCTCGTTCAGCCCGAGCTGCTCGGGCACGTCCGGGAACAGCCGCCTGATTCTGCGTATCACATCCGACGGCAAGAGCGACTTGCCTTCCTCATCCGCCAGGGGATAGCTGATCCAGAGCCCCTCGCTGGGCGTGCATAACGCATTATAGATCAGGAAATTTTCATCCAGCAGTTTCCGTCTGCCATCCTCCGCAAGCTGCAGGCCGGCCGACGCCAGATGCTCCCGTTCCGTTTCGGTCAAAACGCCGCTTTCGGCGATTTTGGCCGGCATGACGCCCTCAGTGACTCCCAGGACGAACAAATGCTTGATCCTCGCATTCCGGGTCCGGTCCATGCTGCCGATCAGCACCTGATCGAGCGTAGGAGGGACAAGACCGAGCTTGATGCTCTCCATCCCCGTTTCGATCAGCTTGGCAAACTGCTCCACCGAGATGTCTTCCTCCCCCGTCAGCTCGACAAGCTGATCCAGCATATCGATAACCCGATCCCATACCTGGGCATGCTCACGAGCTTTCTCAGGCTCACCGGCATTCAGCGCTTCCTGGCTCCACTTCTCCAGCCGCTCGGGCACCTGCAGCTCGGTCAGAAGCTCGTACAGCGCTTCTACCCGCTCCTTCACCGTCTTGCGCTCGCGCAGTTTGTCCTGAAAAACGCCCAGCGGCTGCGCAATAATTCGGCGGTAATGATTGATCGAACGCAAGAAAGCCGACTCGACGCCGCTCTCGTCCTCCTCCCGTTCGATGGACGTATCATAGCGATAAGTCCAGTCCGCGCCCTCACGCCACCGGGAGCCCTGGATACCGAAGGCGAGCACATAGTTCTCCAGCCGGTCAAATCCATGTGTGCTCACCCGTTCTGCCGACCCCTTATCCGTCCTGCGCAGAGGGATGAAAAATCCGGTCTTGACGCAGCGAAACACTGCGTCGTATCTCCAATGCTGGCGGACGACTTCAAGGGCCGACCGGATAAACTCCACCATCGGGTGATGCAGCACCGGGCGCTTCCGGTCCAGAAACAGCGGGATGCCGTAATCCGCAAAGGTGCCAGCGATCAGATCGCCGTAAGCCTCCAGATTGCGCACGGATACGGCGCAGTCCCGCCAGCGCAAGCCCTCTTCGCGGACAAGCCGGCGAATGGCGCGGGCGGTTCCCTCCACCTCGGCACGCCGGTGTACGGCAGCTGTAATATGCAGGGCGCTGCCCGCCCGCTCTTCCGGCTTCATCCGGTAGGCCGGCCTTACGCCGAGCCCCCAGCTCCGCTCCAGATGGGCCAGCACCGGATTCGCCGCGAATCTTGCGGGCGGATTCGCCTCCAGCACGACCGTCGGATTCAGCTCTACGCCCAGCTCAACGAGCCGCTGCGACAATTGAGACATCGTCCGCGCTGTCGGATGGAACAGCTCCAGCTCAGGCACCGGCTCGCCTGCCCCATACGGACGATCCAGACTAAGCGTTATTCGGACGTCCTCCGTATGCAGCGCAAGCTGCTCGATAACGGCCGACTCCTGCGGCGAGAAGCCGTAGAACCCGTCTATCCATATCGACGCCTCTCGCAAATAAGAAGACTTCGGAACTTGATCGATCAGCAGCGATAAATAATCTTCTCCGTCCAAGTACAGCCTGGACAGCTCCTCCTGAAATTCGGCGTACACCAGCTGCAGGTCGTGGAGCTTGTTCGCAAAGGAAGCGCCCGCGCGCTCCGAATCGGAGATGCGGGCTGAATAAAAGGCCGCCAGCTCGTCGGCCGTAATCCTATACCGTTTAAGCTCCGTGAAGAGCTCGCTCATATGCTCCAAAAAACCGGTTTGCCCGGCAGTATCACGCAAGCTTCTCAGCCTGTCCCGCTGCTTGTGGAGAATACGGTGGAGCAGCAGCTTTTTCCCGGTATCGTCGATCGGAAGCCTCGACGTCCCGCCCACTTCCTGCATCACGCGCCAAGCCAGACGGCGAAAGCTGAGCACCTGGGCCCGCAGCGTGCCGCGGAGCTCCGGCTCCGACGCCAGCGCGTACTCCGCCTGAAACGTCGCCTGCTCGGGAACAAGCCAGATGAGCGGCTTTCCTTGCGGCTCAGCCTTCAGCCTTTGCTTGATCTGTTCCAGACAGCTTGCGGTTTTACCCGTTCCCGCGCGTCCAAGCACAAATTGAAACGCCATTCCTCGCAATCCCCTCCCATCAAGCTTCTATCCTGATCCTACTATTCTACCAAATAACCGGGGGTTCCGGTAAAAGGCAGGTTATGCCAGTCTTCCAAACCTATCGTTTATTATAGCATAAGCCAGACTTTAGGAACATTCGTTCCTGTTCATTCAATAAGCGATTCTGAACTGTACTGGTACAATTCCCTGAATTGGTTGTTGTTTCGAGTATCGATCGGCTCTAACATATCGAGTAACGGACGACGATCCGGAATCACTTGGGAGGGAGAGAAGGAACAATGAGCGAGTTGAACACTTTATTTCGCAGCAGAATCGGGCTTGCTGAGGAAGCGGCCCTTACATTTGCAAGCTTGGATAAGGTTTTGGAAAAAACGGCCAAAACGATTGCTTTTGAGAATTTAAGAATCATTGAAAAGCGGACTCAAGAGATTTCGAAGGCTAACTTGATCAACAAAATTCTTATACACAAAGAAGGGGGGCTTTGTTATGAGCTGAATACGATATTGTATTATTTCTTGATGGAGAATGGGTTTGAAGTGAGGCTTGCGCGCGGAATTGTGTATAACCAGGAGGCTCAGGAATTCCCTTCGCTGGGAAGAACGCATGTTTTTATTCTTCTGACTCATGAAAACCAGGTGTATGTCGTAGATACCGGCTTCGGAGGGAATCTGCCCTTGAAGCCCGTTCCTTTAAACGGTGAGCCCGTTTCCTCAGATAATGGGGACTTCCGGATACTACGAGAAGAGGGGGAGCATGGGAACTTTGTACTCGAAATGAAAGTGAAGGATAGAGATTCGGCCTGGAAAACAGGCTATGCCTTCGACTCCAAGCGAACGGTTACTCAGCTAGCGGAAATTAATGCCGTCCAGCAGCTGATTGTCCACGACCCGAGATCAAGCTTTAATAAAAGCCGGATGATCACCCGGCTTACGGATCAAGGAAATATAACTTTAACGGAGACTTCGCTTACGCGGCGAGAGGGCGGCCAAGTAACCAAACAGGTCATCGACAGCACAAGCTTTAAGGATCTGTTGCATCGTCATTTCGGCCAATAAGGGAACCGGCCCAATGACAAGCGGCGTGCAGCCGACTTTTTCGCTCCGCTCCTCCGAAGCAAGCCGGAGGCCGGCGGTCAATCCGCCAGCCATACCGTTTTCTCCGCAGCGGGCCTGCGCTTGCCTTCGGGAGGCGACATCGCCGGGTGGCCGATGTACAGGAGCGCTACGAGCTCTTCGCCTTCGGCAAGCCCGAAAGCCTGCTGCATCAGCGGGTGGTACATAGGCTCGCCCGAGCGCCAGATCGCTCCCAGCCCTAGCGCGTGCGCGGCCAGCAGCATGTTTTGCGCGGCGGCATGGGCTGCCGCAAATTCTTCGATGCGGATAACGCCTTTCTCCGGCGAAGGCGAGACGGCTACGGCGATAATGACCGGCGAACGCAGCGCCTTGCCCCGGTGCTTGCTCAGCGCCTCCTCCGTCAATTCGCCATCCGCCGTCTCGGCCGCGATAGCCGCGTAGGCATCGCCCAGTTTATTGCGTCCGCCGCCCGTCATGACATAAAACCGCCAAGGCTCGGTCGCATGATGGCTGGGCGCCCAGTTGCCCGCGTCCAGAATTTGTTCAATAAGCCGGCTGTTCACGGGCTCGTCTTTCACGCGTCCGATCGTGCGTCTTGTGCGGATAGCTTCGAATAACTCCATCGGCCTGCTCCTCCCCGCCTCTAGCGGCGCGTTGTTACTTCAAATATTGCGAATTTCAAATAATGGCCTTCGTCCACGCCGAGTATGCGGGGATGATCCTTCCCGGCTCCGCGGAATTCGATCAGCCGAAGCGTCTTGCCCGCATCTTGTGCCGCCGCATGGATCGTTTCAAGGAACAGGTCCGGCTTCATATGGTAGGAGCAGCTCGCCGTTACCAGATAACCGCCTTCGTTCACCAGCTTCATGCCGTGCAGATTAATGTCCTTGTAGCCGCGGCAAGCTCCCTCGACCGCGCTGCGCGTTTTGGCGAACGCCGGCGGATCGAGAATGACTACATCCCAGGTCCGGCCTTTTCCCGCCATTTTAACGGAGGTGTCCATCTTGCGCCTGTCCGCCTGTCCTCTCGTCTCCCGTTCCTCCTGGCCGCGCACCTGCTCGCGCAAATAAGCGAACGCATCGGCCACCACAAACTCTACCCGATCGCCGAAGCCGTTCAGCATAACGTTGCGCCTCGCGGATTCGACCGCATGCTCGGAGATGTCCAGGCAAGTGACCTTCTTCGCGCCGTACCCGCAGGCATGCAGGGTGAAGCTGCCGGTATGCGAGAAGCACTCGAGCACCGTAGCGCCGTCCCAATACGGGAAAGTTACTTCCTGGCCGCTCTTGTTGACAGGCACTTTCTTGACCGTACCGTCGTCCAGCAGCTGCTCGACCGTCCGGATGCCGCTGCGCGCCCCCCAGCCCAGCATCAGCGGAGCGATCGCCGCCCGGTTCTCGCGCTGGTCGAAGAAATAACCTGTCTTCTGTCCGTCGACAATATCGACTTCCAGCAGCAGTCCGTTCTCACGAATCGTTACATGCTGCGGACAATCTCCGTACAGCACGCCCTTGCGCTTCTCCAGCCCCTCCAGCTCACGGACAGACACGTCGCTCCGCTCATAGATGCCCGCCGGCTGCATCACCTCGACAAGCGCGGCCACCAGCGCTTCGCGCGCCATCTCCATGCCGAGGGTCAACACCTGGACGACCAGCGTTTCTTCGAACTTGTCGACGATCAGACCGGGCAGAAAATCCGCTTCTCCATAAACAAGCCGATACGATCTCGCATCCGGCACGAAACGTTCTCTCAGCTCTTTGCAGCGAAGCAGCTTGGCCGCAAACCATTCCCGCGCCATCGCCTCCAGCGGCTCATAAGAGACGATCCTCACCGTAAGCTGAGAAGCTTCATTGTAATAGCCCGTTGCGAGGTAAGCCCCGTCATGGCGATGGACGGCCACCAGCCCGCCTGGGGACGGCTCGCCTTCGACACGCTCGATCTCGGAGCGATATACCCACGGATGCCCTTCCTCCAGCCGTTTCTTTCGTTTCTTGTGCAAATAAATTGCCGCCATCCGCGCGCACCTCCGCTTTCATGAAATGTTATAGCCGGCCCCTGCGAAACCAGCCTTTGCCCGATGCAAAAAGAAAAGCTCCGGACCGGAGTCGTTCGGAGCCTATGTATGCTTGCACAGCCAGCCGGCAAGCTGCCGGCCTTAAAGCGCTTGTCCGGGAACCGCGTACCCGGGGCATGCCGGTTCCCCTTTTCTCCGCGCTGCTCAAACGAGCTCAAGCTTAGTAGGCCGATTGCCCGCTCGTTCCCTGCATTAACGCCACGCCCGAGCTGGTGCCTAGGCGGGTCGCTCCGGCTTCAATCATCCGGATAGCCGTCTCCAGGTCGCGGACTCCGCCCGAAGCCTTGACGCCCACTTGGGCAGGCACAGCGCCGCGCATCAGCCGGATATCCTCCACGGTTGCTCCTCCTTGGCCGAAGCCGGTCGACGTTTTCACGTAATGAGCGCCCGCTTCCACGGACAGCCGGCATGCCGCCAGCTTCTGTTCTTCGTTCAGCGAGCCCGTCTCGAAAATAACCTTGACGATCGCTTTTCCTTCGACCGCTTGCACGACCGCGCGGATGTCCTCACGCACCGCATCGTATTCGCCCTGCTTCAATCGTCCGATTTGCAGCACCATGTCAATTTCGTCGGCGCCCTGCTCCGCAGCCTTGGCGGCCTCCCAAGCTTTGACTGTGCTTTCCATCGCACCGAGCGGGAAACCGCAGACAACGCTGATTTTGACGCCCGAGCCGGCAAGTAGCTCCTTGCAGAGCGAGACCCAAGTGCCGTTCACGCAGACGCTGTAAAAGCCGTATTGCTTCGCTTCCGCGCACAACTGGCGTATCGTCTCTTCCCCCGCATCGGCTTTCAGCAATGTATGGTCGATATAGCTCGGCAGTTTGCTGACATCAAAGCTTCCCATCTACTTCACCTCATAGCCCAGCGCATGAAGCGCTTTTTTTAGTACAGCATCGTTGTTTCCATAACCGGCATTCGTTTGCTGCTGCCAGGCATCCAGCGGATGGAGCCATTCCACGCCCCGGATTTCCTCCACCTGAGCCTGCAGCTCGCCTCCTGTCGCTTCTACGAGATAATAATGCACTTCCTTGTCCACCTGACCTATGCCCGACAGCTGAAACTGATACGTAATCGTCTCGAGCGGCTTAATAATGCTGCCTTCAATGCCCGTTTCCTCCAGAATCTCGCGGAGAGCCGTTTGTTCCACCGTTTCGCCCGGCTCCATCTTGCCTTTGGGCAATGTTATTTTCCCATATCTATCCTGGATCATTTGCACCTGAATGCCATCTCCGGTCTTCCGGTACACGACTCCGCCTGCTGAAATCTCCTTCACCGTTCAACATCCTTTCCGCCGCTAACGACCCTTATGCCCTCCGTAACGAAAGGATTCCACTTCCTCGCCGCTGCCCGGCGCAAGTGAAATCCTCCGCTTGTCTTTATACGATTGCCTTCGCTGCTTGCGCTTGTCCCGGGATAGAGTCGCTGCTTCCCCCGGAGACGGAAATGGAGGCAGCCAGCTTTAACCCGCCTCTTCCCGCAGCCGCCGCAGGCATCGGAACCCCGATCAGCTCTCCGCGGCATTCATTGACGCCTGCTTCGGTTACCCGCACCCGGCATACTTGTCCGACCCAGTCGGACTGGCCTTCAAACACGACAGACAAGTAATTGTCCGAGTATCCCATGATCAAGCCGCTGTCCGGCTCCCCCTTGAAGTCGCGTTCGGGGATGACTTCCAGCACCTCGCCCACGAAACGCTCGGCATAAGCAAGCTGCAGCCGTTCCGAGAGATCGATCAGCTCGTGAACACGGGTGTTTTTGACTTCCTCGTCCACCTGATCCTCCATCCGCGCTGCCGGCGTTCCGGTCCGTTTGGAGTATGGGAACACATGCATTTCCGAGAAGCCCATCCGTTCCATGAACCGGTAGCCGTCCCGGAACATCTCCTCCGTCTCGCCCGGGAAACCGACGATCACATCCGTCGTGATCGCCACGCCCGGCATAATCCGGTGAATATGCTCGATCTTGGCGGCGAATTCGGCCGTCGTATACTTGCGGCGCATCCGCTTCAGCACCTCGTCATGTCCCGCCTGCAGCGGGATATGCAGATGACGGCACATCTTCTCCGAATGCTGCAGCACCTCCAGCACCTCATCCGTAATCTGACTGGCTTCGATCGAGCTGATCCGAATCCGCTTCAGCCCCTCGACCTTGTCCAGATCCCACAGAAGCTTGGCCAGACTGTAGTCCTCCATATCCTCGCCATATCCGCCCGTATGAATACCCGTCAGCACAATCTCCTGGTAGCCCGCTTCGACCAGCATCCGCGCTTGGTTCAATACGCTTTGCGGCTCACGGCTGCGCATCAGGCCGCGGGACCATGGGATGATGCAGAACGTACAGAAGTTGTTGCAGCCTTCCTGAATCTTCAGAAACGCGCGCGTCCGGTCCGCAAAGTCCGGCACATCCAGCTCCTCGAAGGCCCGGGTTTTCATGATGTTGCGCACCGCGTTGATCGGCTGGCGCTCGGCCTGCAGCTGCTGCACATAGGACAAAATCTTGTCCCGGTCCTGGGTGCCGATCACAATATCTACGCCGGGAATAGCGAGAATCTCGGCCGGAGAGGTCTGGGCGTAGCAGCCGGTCACCGCCACGATCGCCTCCGGATTGCGCCGGATGGCCCGGCGAATCATTTGCCGGCTTTTTTTATCGCCCGTATTCGTCACCGTACAGGTGTTAATCACATAAATATCGGCGGTCGATTCAAAATCAACCTGCTCATAGCCTTCATGCTTGAATAACTGCCAGATCGCTTCCGTATCATAGAAGTTCACTTTACAGCCCAGCGTGTGAAAAGCGACTGTTGACATCTATTCGTCTCCTCCCATTTCTCCGGCTTCATATAAAATGCACGTTAAACCGACCATTGCGGCCGTCTCCGTGCGCAGAATCCGTTTGCCCAGCGATACGGGCCTGCACCCGGCTTGCTCCGCCTCAGCGGCCTCGCGCTCGCTGAAGCCTCCCTCAGGGCCTACGATCACGAGCAGCTTCGGACGGCTCTCCTCCTGCGTCCCGTGCGGCTTGGGCGCTTGCACGCCCTCCCCGGTCTCAGCGGCGCTCACTTGCGTCTTCCGCAGAGCCGACTTGATCAAGCTGCGAAGCTCCTGCGCATCCTGCTTCTCATAGCAGAACCAGGCGGCGTCCGCTTCGGCCGCAAGCTTCAGCAGTCCCTTCCAACTCTGCACGGACTCCACTGCCGGAATGCAGCTGCGGTGGGCCTGCTCTGCTGCTTCCTTGGCGATTTTCTGCCAGCGCTCGAGCCGTTTGCCTTCCTTCTTCGCATCCCATTGGACAACCGTCCGCTCCGAGGAGAAGGGGATGAAGCGGGCCGCCCCGATCTCCGTCCCCTTCTGAATCACCAGCTCCATCTTGTCGCCCTTCGGCAGGCTTTGGGCAATCCATACATCCACGCGCGGCTCCTTGTCCGGCGGCAGCCACTGTTCCACAGCGGCCGTTACCTCGCCGGCCTCGAGCGAGCGGAGCACAGCGACGGCTTCCCGTCCGCAACCGTCGCTGACGATTACGCGATCGCCGGCCTTGGCGCGCATAACGCGAATCAAATGATGGGCGTCATCGCCCGTTATCGTCACATGATCAGCCGAGAAACTTGCCGGCTGAATGAAATATCTTTGCATCGCAACCATCGCTTTCACAAAAAAAAGGTGAGACCGTTTTACAAATTACGTAGAACGGTCAACCTTCATCTTACACGTTTTTCAGTTAAAATACCAGTCCAAGCCTTACCACAAGGCTATAGATGCTCTTATGTCCTCAAAGCCCGCCCAGCGGTCCGAAAATAGGGGTCAGCACCCTCATGAAGGCTCCCAAAATATCGTACTGAAGGGCGAAAATCGGACCGAGCGTCACCGCGCGCAGCGGCGGAATGAAGAACATAAGCAGCACCGCGTAAAACAGCCACTGCTGCACCTGCTGCAGCTTGATAGCCCAGCTAACGGGCAGCAAATCCTCCAGAATCCGGTAGCCGTCGAGCGGCGGGAAAGGAATCAAATTCAGGATAAAGAGAAAGATGTTCTGAACGACCATATATTTCAGGAAGGTCGAGATGGCCATCGCCATGCCCGCGCTCATGCCGCCGAGCCAGCCGTAATTATGCACCATATACATGATAACCAGGCTGATAAAGCCAAGCACGAGGTTGCTGAAGGGCCCCGCGAACGACACGGCGATGCCCATCGCTCGCGGATTCTTGAAGCGGGCCCGGTTAACGAGCACCGGTCTCGCCCAGCCGATGCCGACGATCAGGAAGAAGATCATCCCCAGCCAGTCCAGATGAACGCGCGGGTTCAGCGTAAGCCGGCCCATGGCGCGGGGCGTCGGATCGCCGAATTTGTCCGCCACATACGCATGCGCAAATTCATGCACGGTGAACGCCAGCAGCAGGACGAGAAAGACGAATGGCAGTTCGTCGACCGGATAAGCCAGGAAAGAGTTCCAATCCATTCAGCCACCTACGGCTTTCTGGCGACGAGCACTACCCAATCCTGATCCTCGTTCACCTCGGTCACGGTAAAGCCGGCCGCGGTCAGCCCGTCCTGTACCGTCTCCTGCTTGCTTTTGATGATGCCAGACACGATATAGGTTCCGCCGGACTCCAGCGCATCGTATACATCCTGGATGAACAGCATAATAATCTCGGCCAAAATATTCGCTACGACAACCTGCACAGGCAGCTGGACGCCAAGCGCGGATGAGCCGGCTACACGCGTCTCGTTCAGCACCTGCAGCAGATCGCTCAGCTTGATGGTAATGCGATCCTGCAAGCCGTTCAGCAGTGTATTCTCCGTCGCGCTGGACACCGATACCGGGTCCAGATCAAGAGCCAGCACATGGCGGGCCCCCAGCTTGGCCGCTGCGATAGCCAAAATGCCGGAGCCCGTGCCGACGTCGATAACATGTTCGCCGCCTTGGATGACCTTCTCAAGCGTCCTAAGACATAAGGCCGTCGTCGCATGAGTTCCCGTGCCGAACGCCATGCCCGGATCAAGCTCCAGGATGATCTCGCCTTCGCCCGCTTCGTACTCTTCCCAGGTCGGCTTGATCGTCAGACGATCCGACACGCGCAGCGGCTTGAAGTATTGCTTCCATGCCGTGGCCCAGTCTTCGTCATCCACTTCTTTCCATTCGTAAACGGGGCTGCCGGTATCGATATCGTATTCGGCCAGCCGCTCTACAGCAGCCTTCAGGTCAGCGAGCACGGCTGCCGTATCCGTTCCTTCGGCAAAATAGCCCTTGATCTCCGCGCGGCCTTCGGGAATATCGTTCAGAGGCAGCTCATACCACTGCCCGAGCGACGTATCCCGCTGTTTGTTTAAGGTGCCGGACTCCTCGATGGAGACGCCTCCCGCGCCCAGCTCGTGTATAAAGTTGGAGATCATTTCGATCGCTTCTTCTGTTGTATGTACCGTAATTTCATGCCAACGCACCGGTTTTCCTCCCCTATCTGCTTAACTCACGCATAACCCCTAGTATACAACAATTAGAGGTATGGGTAAAATAAACCGGGTTTGCATAAAGGGTGCGGCCGCTGATCATCCTAAGCCGGAATGGATCCAATTAAGATAACGAGCCAATTCAAGACTAGGAGCTTCCTTCATGACATTAGACCGCTTCGTACTTATACTCTTATGGGGACTAAGCGTCGTTCTTGCTGTTATAATGATTCCCCGGCGCAAGGTTCGGATTGCCGCTATCGCATTATTGTTTTGTCAGGCTTTGTTGTGGGTCTCATCTCTGCTCCACAGCCGTCATGATCTGATCCAGTTTCCGGTCCGCGAGTTTCCCAAGGCGACGGATCTTCTGGTCACGACCGAATATTTCTTTTATCCCTTTTTCTGCGCTCTTTATGTGATCAGGGAACCAATGAATCAAAGCCGCATAAACTGGAAATCTTTAATAACTTGTGTAACAGCCGCGACGGTCATCGACTTGCTGCTCGCCACTTATACGAATCTCGTCCGCTACGAAAATTATGCCTGGTACTGGACCTGGCTTGTCTTTCTGGTACAATTTCTGGCAACCCGGTATTATTGCTGCTGGTTTTTTCGATCTTCCGCATTCATAAGCCATCAAGAGGAGTAAGACGCCGCATGGAGTATCTCGTACTTTACGCAGTATGGGCCGTTTCCGCCAGTCTGTTGATATTTGCCGTACCGAAGAACAGGAGACGCGTCGCGCACGCCGCTTTTTTGTTCAAGCAGATGATTACCTGGGCCACCGGCCTCTATGTCGTGGAGAAAGGCTGGCTGGAGTATCCGGTCCGTTTTTTCGCGGATGTAAACCGGGCCAGCTTCACGTTCGAATATTTCGCTTACCCGACGGTCTGCGCCGTATTCAACAGCAGGTTTCCGGGTCACCGGTCGCTTCTCTTTCAATTGGGCTACGCCATGACATACGCTACGACCATAACGATCGTGGAGGCTATGCTGGAGCATTCCAAAACCCTCCACCTGATCCGGTACCATCAATGGACTTGGTATTGGACTTGGCTAAGCTTATTGATAACCCTCATGCTCTCGCGTTTATTCTGCCTCTGGTTTTTCAGAGAAAAACGGCTCCCGGCTTGAGTAATCTCATAGCCGCGGAGCCGTTGTCACATAAGCGGGTTACCGCTCAGACGCTGCCGCCCGCTTCACGGATGACGCGAAGCGCCTGGTCGTAGGCCGATTCGTTCACAGCGCCCGTCAATTGGAGCTGACTGTGGTCAATCTGCAGATCGGCCGCACGCAAAGCCTGCAGCTTGGATATACAGCTG
Source organism: Paenibacillus sp. cl123 (assembly GCF_900101595.1). Classification (GTDB taxonomy): domain Bacteria; phylum Bacillota; class Bacilli; order Paenibacillales; family NBRC-103111; genus Paenibacillus_G. The sequence continues at coordinate 275,411 of NZ_FMYY01000003.1, read as the reverse complement.
AGCGCTTCCTCCGGGGAACCGAAGGAAGCGGTAATTCCCTTATCCGACATATCTGCGCCTCATTCCTTATCCGTTTCTTTCCTTTGGCTTACGCACACTCAGTTCGTGTCTTCGGAAGCGCGCTCTTGGCGCGCATCGGCTTGCGCCGCACGCTCCGCGGCCTCCAGATCCACTGCATCCGCCAGCTCCTTCGAGAATTCCACATCCTCATTCTTAGCGCTGGGCATCGGTTGATTTTCCCGCTGCTGCTTCATAAGGCAAGTCTCCTTTCTCCAAGTTACGAACCTTCCTATTGTCCGCATAATCAGTCCAAATATGCAGAAAGACAAGGAAAAGACGGCAGAGCTCTGCCGTCTTTTCCTTGTCTTTCTGCCCTCTAGTCGCCCAAGAAGGCTTTCTTCATACGTTCGAAAATCGATTGGTTTTGCTCATGCGTATGCTCGCCGCTCAACCGGCTGAACTCGCGCAGCAGCTCCCGTTGTTCTTCGTTCATGGATGTAGGCGTGACCACGACGACCTTCACGTGCTGATCGCCTTGCCCGTAGCCCCGCAGATGCGGGACGCCCTTGCCCTTCAAGCGGAAATACGTATCGGTCTGCGTGCCTGCCGGAATCTTCAGCTTCACCTTCTCGGTCAGCGTCGGAATCTCGATCTCATCGCCAAGCGCAGCCTGTGCGAATGTGAGCGGGACCTCGCAGTAAATATCGTCGCCTTCGCGCTCGAAAAATTCATGCGCCTTCACGCGGATGACGACGTACAGATCGCCTGCCGGACCGCCGCGCAGTCCGCCTTCTCCTTCACCTGTCACCCGCAGTTGAGCGCCGTCGTCGACTCCCGCCGGAATGTTCAGGTTGATCGTGCGCTGCTTCTTGACCTTCCCCGCGCCATGGCAGGTTCCGCATTTGTCCTTGATAATCTTGCCCTGGCCTTGGCAGGCCGAACAGACCCGGCGGTTGACGATGCGGCCGAATGCGGTGTTTTGCACAACCTCCTGCTGACCGGAGCCGTGACAAACTCCGCAGGTATCCGGCTTCGTGCCCGGCTTCGCTCCGCTGCCATGACAAGTATCGCAGGTTTCCGTGCGCGGAATGACGATATCGGTTTTTTTGCCGAATACCGCTTCCTTGAACTCGATGGTCAAGGTATACTGCAGATCGTTGCCCCGCTGAGGCGCATTCGGATTGCGACGTTGGCCGCCGCCTCCGAAGAACATATCGAACAGATCGCCGAACCCGCCTCCGAAATCCGCGCCGCCGCCCATGCCCTGGTTAGGATCAACGTGGCCGAAGCGGTCGTATTGGGCTTTCTTCTGATCGTCGCTCAGCACATCGTAGGCTTCCTTTGCCTCTTTGAACTTGGACTCGGCGTCATCCGCCTTGTTCACGTCAGGGTGATATTGACGGGCCAGCTTGCGGTAAGCCTTCTTGATATCTTCTTGCGAAGCGTCCTTGCCAACCCCCAGCACTTCATAGAAATCGCGTTTACTCATCCTTCACTCCCACTCCCTAGCCTTCCGTTAAGCGGCGTCCCCACGGACGTCTTGTTCCTGATCCGGGTAGGAAAGCCGAAAGTCAAAGCCGCTGCCGGCTTTGACTTCTAGGCACTCCGTATACGCAGACGCTGCCTGATCAGAGCCGGCTCCGAAAGCCGAGGCTTTCGGAGCGCACTCTTCTATTGTACGACAGCAGCTTACTTCTTGTCGTCTACAACTTCATAATCGGCATCGACTACATTGTCTTTCTTGGAAGCGCCTTGCGGCTCGCCGCCCGCTTCGCCCGCGCCTTGCGCTTGAGCCGCTTGCTCGTAGAGCTTGACGGACAACTGCTGCACAATTTGCGTCAGCTCTTCGCTGGCTGCTTTGATTTCATCCAGATTGTCGCCTTCAAGCGCCTTCTTGAGCTTTTCTTTGGCTTCATTGGCTTTGTCGATCTCTGCTTGATCTACCTTATCGCCGAGATCCTTGATCGTTTTGTCAACCGAATATACAAGCTGATCCGCGTTGTTGCGAGCTTCTACGACTTCTTTGCGCTTGCGGTCTTCTTCGGCATGGGATTCGGCATCCTTCATCATGCGGTCGATCTCTTCGTCGGACAAGCCGCTGGAGGAAGTGATCGTAATTTTCTGGCTTTTGCCCGTACCTTTATCCAGAGCGGATACGTTCACGATCCCGTTGGCATCGATATCGAAGGTAACTTCGATCTGCGGGATGCCGCGCGGAGCCGTCGGAATGTCGCCAAGAATAAAGCGGCCGAGCGTCTTGTTGTCGGCAGCCATCGCACGCTCGCCTTGCAGGACGTGGATTTCTACGCTTGGCTGGTTGTCGGCATATGTCGTAAACACCTGGGATTTCGTCGTAGGAATCGTCGTGTTGCGGTCGATCATCTTCGTGAACACGCCGCCTGCCGTTTCGATACCGAGCGACAGAGGAGTAACGTCCAGCAATACGACATCTTTGACATCGCCTGTCAATACGCCCGCCTGGACGGCTGCGCCAAGCGCTACAACTTCATCCGGATTCACGCCTTTATGAGGTTCCTTGCCCGTCAGACGCTTAACGGCTTCTTGAACGGCCGGAATCCGGGTAGAACCGCCGACCAGCACCACTTTGTTGATTTGGTCAGGCGTCAGCCCTGCATCGCTGAGCGCTTGACGCGTAGGACCCAAGGTGCGCTCGACCAGACCGGCGGACAGCTCTTCGAATTTGGCGCGGCTCAGGTTGATCTCCAAGTGCTGCGGCACGCCGTCTACGACCGTAATGAACGGCAGGGAGATCGTCGTCGTCAGCACGCCGGACAATTCCTTTTTCGCTTTCTCGGCAGCATCCTTCAGACGTTGAACGGCCGCTTTATCCTTGCTCAGGTCAATGCTATGTTCTTTCTTGAATTCTGCTACCAGGTAATCGATGATGACTTGGTCAAAGTCGTCGCCGCCGAGCTTGTTATCGCCGCTGGTCGCTTTAACTTCAAAGAACCCGTCTCCAAGTTCCAGGATCGACACGTCGAACGTACCGCCGCCGAGGTCATAGACCAGAATCGTCTGATCTTCGGATTTCTCCATACCGTAAGCCAGTGCAGCAGCCGTAGGCTCGTTGACGATACGAAGCACTTCCAGACCGGCAATTTTACCCGCATCTTTGGTCGCTTGACGCTGGCTGTCGTTGAAGTAGGCCGGAACCGTAATAACGGCTTGCGTCACGGTCTGTCCGAGATACGCTTCCGCATCGGCTTTCAGCTTCTGCAAAATAATCGCGGAAATTTCTTGCGGCGAGTAGTCTTTGCCTTCGATAACTTCCTTGTGATTCGTACCCATATGGCGCTTGATCGAAATAACCGTGCGGTCCGGGTTCGTGATAGCCTGGCGTTTCGCCGTTTCGCCCACGACGCGCTCTCCGTCTTTCTTGAAGCCTACGACGGACGGTGTGGTGCGGTTTCCTTCGGCGTTGGGAATAACGACGGCTTCGCCGCCTTCCATAACGGCGACGCAGGAGTTCGTCGTTCCAAGGTCGATACCAATAACTTTACTCATGAGGGAATTCCTCCTTAATTTGGGTTAAAACAAATATGAGCTCGTCGAAATCTCTAGCTTTATGAACTTACTTTGACCATGGCAGGCCGCAGTACTTTATCTTTCAACAGGTAGCCCTTCTGAATTTCCTCGACCACGATGCCTTCCTCGTGCTCTTCCGACTCCACCTGCATAATCGCCTGATGGAACTCCGGGTTAAACGGCTGGCCGACAACTTCCATCGGCTTAAGGCCTTCAGCCGTCAGCACCTGCTCCAGTTGGCGGAATATCATATCGATCCCCTTGGCCAGGGCGTCGTAATCCTTATTTTCTTTGCTGGCCGACAGCGCCCGATCGAAATTATCGACGACAGGCAGCAGCTGCTCGATCACTTTGAGCGATGCATACTTGGCCTGATCTTCTTTTTCTTTCTGGGTCCGTCTTCTGAAGTTATCGAAATCCGCTTGAGTGCGCAGCAGCCGTTGATAATGCTCCTCCGCCTGGTTCTTCGCTTCCTCCAGCTGTGCTTGGACAGCATCATCGGATTGGGTAGTTTCAGCATGGCCGGAATTCGCTTGTTCGCTCTCAGGAGCTTCGTATGTAGCGCGTTCCGCCTGCTCGTTGGTATCCGTCTGCTGCTCGCCGCTCTGCGGCTGGTTGTGTTGTTCCGTATTCAATGTCTGTCACCTCCTTATAATCAATCTGTCTCTCTCTATATTGTAACCACCGGGGAAAAGTCGAAACCTGTTCCCATCCGTACGGTCATTCTTCTCTGGGCTGACGCATCTTGATCACGGTATGGATGCGGAGCACCGCCGACGCGACTTCCCCCGCCGCATGCAGCGCGTGCAGCTTCACATCCGCCGGGTCGATGATCCCGGCTTCCGCCATGTCGGCGACCGCTCCGGTATCGCAATCGATGCCCAAGGCGTCGCTTGACGCCGCCAGCTGTGCCGCCTTCGCTTCCTCCACCTTCTCCAGCGGGTTATAGCCGGCATTGACGACAATCTGCGACAGCGGCTTCCGCAGCGCATGGACGACAGCTTCGACGCCGAAGCCTTCCATTCCGCGCACGGTTTCCCGGTAACGCTCCAGCTCGTAAGCCGCTGCGATCTCCGCAGCGCCCCCGCCGGGCAGCCAGCCGCTTCTCAGTGCGGCCTGGAGCGCCGCTGCGGCATCGCGCGCAATCCGCAGGCGCTCACCGGCGATTTCATTTGTGCTGGCTCCGATGACGATCGAAACTTGCTTTTGGCCCCGCCCGTCGGCGATTCGCACACATTCCAGCCGCTCGTCATAGGCGACCCGGCCAGCGTAGCCCAAATATCCCGACCATTCGGCCGCCGGACGGTAAAAGGCCGACCGGCGCATCGGCCGTGCAGCCGTATAGTCGGACAGCCGCCGCAGCCAGGTGCGAGGCACGCGCTGGAGCACCATGATGCCGCGGTCGGTGCAATATTGCTCCGCCTCGCCGTCCACCCCCCGCTCGCAGGCAATCAGGCCGACCTGCAGCTCGGACAGGCTATCCAGCGCATCGCGGAATTGCTCCCGCAGCTGAAGATGCCGTCCGTACCCGGATTCGGTCGTCAAAGCTTCCTCCGCCACTTCCTCCGGTCCGAAAGCGTCCTGAATGATCAGAACCCCTGCTGACCGGGCCGGAAAATCAAGCTGCGCATTGGCCGGGCGCTTCGGAACGATCAGCCCGGGCCATACTTCTCCGCTCGCCTGACCAAGCGAGTGTACGGCGTCCGCGAAGCGGAAGTTCTCCTCGCACAGCTTGCCTGCCCCGAGCTGCCTCGCGCCGCTTACGATCAGATCGGCCAGATCGGCATGCTCCCGGCCGGCCACATAGGCGACCCGCTTCAGCACCGGGTCGTCCAGTCCTAGCACAGGCCGGGCCCGGCTGCTCAGAGCCTGCGCCGCTTGGCCGACTCCGTCCTGGATGCCCCGCACCACCTTGGCCACCGGCACGCCGCGCATCACTTGTCTGGCGCCCTCGGCAACCAGTGCACCTGCCAGCACCGTGGCGGTAGTCGTGCCGTCTCCGATGCGCTCCTGCTGGGCGCGGGCCACCTGAACGAGCAGCTGCGCGGCGGGATGCGCGACATCCATCTTCTCCAGGATCGTAACGCCGTCGTTGGTAATGATCACTTCTCCGCGGGCTCCGACGAGCATCGTGTCGAGTCCCTTCGGACCGAGCGTACCCTCAACCGCCGAGCAGATCGCGCGGACGGCATTCACATTATTGCGCAGCGTGGCATACGCCTCTTCGCTTTCTTGCGCCGCGCCCGGCTGTCTCGTCTGGCTCATTTATACCAACGCTCCATAAGCTGGGTCATGTCTTTGGACAAATGGTCCAGCAGTTTAATCATCTTGGCGTAATCCATCCGTGTCGGCCCCAGGATGCCGATCGTCCCGAGCGTCTGTCCTTCAAAAGCATAAGTCGCGGTAATGAAGCTGCAATCGTTGACCGCCTCAAGCTTGTTTTCGCTGCCGATCCGCACCTGAATCCCGCTCGCTCCGCCGGTCCCTTCGAACAGCTGAATAATTTTGGGCGTCTCGGCCAGCAGGTCCAGGATGCTCTTCACCTTGTCGACATCCTTGAATTCAGGCTGGGTCAGCATATTCGTCGTCCCGCCGAGGAAGACGCGTTCCTCCTCGCGCTCGATGATCGAATCGAGCATGACGAGCAGCTCCTCGTAGCCGGACACGTACCTGCTCATCTCCGAAGCAATCTCCGTATAGAGCTTGGACTTGAAGTGCAGCAACGGCACATTCTTCAATCTCGTGTTCAGGATGGACACAAACTTCTCAATCTCCGACATCGGGATGCCTTCGGGGATCGTGACCGTTCTATTCTCTACTTGCCCGGTATTCGTAACGACGATCGCTACGGCCGTATGCTCATTGAGCGGCACGATCTGCAGATGCTTCATCGTCGTCGTCAGCATCTCGGGACCCATCACAATCGACGTATACGGCGTCACCTGTGACAGGATCATCGCGACCTGCTGGATAACCCGCTCCATCTGCTGCAGACGGTCGGCGAAAAACTGCTTCATGACTCCGATATCTTCATCGACCGTCTGATCGTCGTAAGCCATCAGATGATCGACGTAATAGCGATAACCTTTATGTGAAGGAATCCGGCCGGCCGACGTATGCGGCTGCTCCAGAAACCCCATTTCTTCGAGATCCGACATTTCATTGCGTATGGTGGCGGGACTGAACCCCACGTTTCCGCGTTTGGATATGCTGCGAGAGCCGATCGGCTCCGCGGAACGGATATAATCGTCTACGATGGCGCTCAATATATGTCTTTGTCGTTCGGTTAGCATAAGCGATTTCCACCTCCGAGGAATGTCCGTATCAGCCGCCGCGGTCTTGTCGTCCGTCATTCGCCCGGAACATGCTCCGAACGTCCTGCGGCTGCCATATTGGCCGTTCATTCGTTAGCACTCCAGTCCATCGAGTGCTAAGCTACTACAAAAATAACAGACCTCAAGGGTCTGTGTCAAGTCAATCCAGTCTTTTGAGCACGGCGATTTCGTCGCAGCAATGCTGTTTTTTGCAGTGGATGCAATCCCGCCATACTTTCTCGGGAAAGATCTCCTTCTGTACGACCGTAAATCCGATTCTTTCAAAGAAGGCGACCTCGTAGGTGAGCGCCATAATTTTCGGAATGCCCAGCTTGCGCGCTTCTTCGATGAGCAGATTGACAATGGATTTGCCGATGCCAAGTCCTTTATAGCCCTCGGTCACTCCAAGCGATCGGATCTCCACCAGATCCGGTCCGAGCTGGGTATTGGACCCGCAGCCGACCAGCTGTCCCCCGACTTCAGCAACAACGAACGTATCCAGCTGTGCGGTCAGCATCTCCCTCGTTCGCGGTAGCATGATCCCTTTCTCCGCATAGCCTTGAATGATGTCGTATAACGTCTCGATGTCCTGTTCGGTTGCCTTGCGGCAGGTCAGGGTCATTGTCATTGGAGTTCCCACCCATCACATGTAAGAATGATATGAATAAATATACAACATAACGTATAAAATGATCAATCTCTTTTTTTCATCGATTTTTAAACGGATTCAGCCGCCTCCAGAAACTGTCCGAATACATCGTTGCCGAGCAAGATGCCCTGCTCGCTCAGCCTGTAGCCCTCGGCCGTTTCCTCCAGCAGCCCTTTCTCCAGCAGGCCGCGGATTGCGGTGCCGAACACCGCCTCCAGCGGACGATTGAATTGTTCGGTGAAATCCGCACGGCGGACGCCCCTCAGCAGCCGCAGTCCGACCATCATAAAGTCCTCCATCGCCTCAGTCAGGTCCACCTCATGAGAATCGAGCAACGGCCTTCCTGCGCGGGTGCCTTCGATATAGGGCTGGACGCCCTTGATATTGACGTGGCGCTTCCCATGCACATAGCCGTGGGCGCCCGCTCCGAGCCCGTAGTACGGCTGATTGCGCCAATACATCGCATTGTGCCGGCTCTCGAACCCCGGCTTCGCGAAATTGCTGATCTCATATTGTCCGTACCCGGCCTCGCGCAGCCGCTTCATAATATGAAGAAACATGCCGACCTCTTCCTCTTCTTCGGGAAGCGGCAAATTCCCCCGTTCATAGAGTGCGTGGAACAGCGTGTTCTCCTCGACCTTCAGGCTGTAGATGGAGTAATGGGGCAAATCCAGCTTAAGCGCCTCCGCAAGCGTCGCTTCCATGATCGCGATCGTCTGCGTCGGCAGCCCGAACATGAGGTCGATCGACATATTCGCGAACCCTGCTTTGCGGGCATTCTCCAGGCTGCGGTACACATCATCCGTATTGTGAATGCGCCCTATCCGCTCCAGCAGCGCATTGTCGAACGATTGGACGCCGAAGCTGATCCGGTTCACCCCGCCCTCCTTCATCGCCTGAAGCTTCTCCAGATCCGTCGTCCCGGGATTCGCCTCCATCGTGAATTCGATATTCGGCGCCCAGTTTCCGAAGTACGTCTGCACCCGACTCAAAAAGCTGGCCATCTGCTCAGGCGTCAGCACGGTGGGAGTTCCGCCCCCGACGAAGATCGTTTCAATCTCCCCGGGCGGCACTTCCAGCACCGTGCGCTCCATCTCCCGCTCCAGCGCGTCCAGATAGTCCATGACAGGCTGGCCCTTCAAAATGTATGAGTTGAAATCGCAATAATGGCACTTGTTCGTACAAAAGGGGATATGCAGATAAACTGCGGCCGGCGTTTGTGTAAGTTGTTTCATCCTTATTCCTTTCTGCCAAGACCTGATCTGACCGGTCAAGCAGCCTTGACCGGCAATCGGCATCGGCTGCCGCGCCGGACAACAGACAGCGGGCAGCCTGACAAAGGAAAATGGCCGCGACCCGTGTCTCGACCATCTGCCCTCCGACTATTTATTCGTCAATCTTCAGCACGGCCATGAACGCTTCCTGCGGCACTTCCACGCTGCCGACCTGCTTCATCCGCTTCTTGCCTTCCTTCTGCTTCTCCAGCAGCTTCCGCTTCCGGCTAATATCGCCGCCATAACACTTGGCAAGGACGTTTTTGCGCATCGCCTTGACAGTCTCGCGGGCGATGACCTTCTGACCGATGGCCGCCTGGATCGGAACCTCGAACATCTGCCGCGGGATCAGCTCGCGCAGCTTCTCGCAGATGATCCGGCCGCGGTTGTAGGCCCGGTCGCGGTGAACGATAAACGAAAGCGCGTCGACCTGCTCGTTGTTGAGCAGGATGTCCATTTTGACCAGATTGGTCCGCTTGTAGCCGGACAGCTCGTAGTCGAAGGACGCGTAGCCCTTGGTGCTTGATTTGAGCTGATCGAAGAAATCATAGACGATCTCGGACAGCGGAATATCGTAAGTAATCGTCACCCGCGTCGTGTCCAGATACTCCATGTTGATAAACTCGCCACGCTTGCCTTGGCACAGCTCCATAATCGTACCGACATAATCGTTAGGCACGATGATCGCCGCCTTCACGAACGGCTCTTCGACGAACTCGATCTTGCCCGGTTCAGGGAAAAGCGACGGATTTTCGATTTTCAAAACCTCGCCGTTCGTCTGCGTCACGTGGAACACAACGCTCGGGGCGGTCGTAATAAGCGGGATATTGAACTCGCGCTCGATCCGCTCCTGGATGATCTCCATATGCAGCAGCCCGAGAAAGCCGCAGCGGAAGCCGAAGCCCAGCGCCGTAGACGTTTCCGGCTCGAAGCTGAGGGAAGCGTCATTCAGCTGCAGCTTCTCCAGCGCCTCGCGCAGATCGTTATAGTCGCTCGTCTCGATCGGGTACAGACCGCAGAAGACCATCGGATTGATCTTGCGGTAGCCCGGCAGCGGAGCAGGCGCGGGGTTCTTCGCATCTGTAACCGTATCCCCGACTCGCGTATCGCCCACATTCTTGATCCCGGCGACAATAAAGCCTACGTCACCGACCTCCAGGGAATCTATGATGGTCATCCGCGGCTTGAATGCGCCGACCTCGATGACCTCGAACACCTTGTCCGTCGCCATGAACTTGATCTTGGAGCCCGAACGGATCGAACCGTCGATAACGCGCACATAAACGATAACGCCCTTGTACGGATCGAAGTGGGAATCGAAGATCAACGCTTTCAACGGGTTCGTCGACTCGCCGGTCGGTGCCGGAACCTTCTGCACAACCTGCTCCAAAATCTCCTTGATGCCGATACCCGCCTTGGCCGATGCGAGCACCGCTTCGCTGGCGTCGAGGCCAATGACGTCTTCAACCTCCTGCTTGACGCGCTCAGGGTCGGCGCTCGGCAGGTCGATCTTGTTGATGACCGGCAATATCTCCAGATTGTTGTCCAGTGCCAGATAGACGTTGGCCAGCGTCTGAGCCTCAATGCCCTGAGCCGCATCCACGACAAGCAAAGCGCCCTCACAGGCGGCAAGGCTGCGCGACACCTCGTAGGTGAAATCGACATGTCCCGGGGTGTCAATCAGGTTCAATATATATTCCTCGCCGTCATCGGCGCGGTAATTGAGCCGAACGGCCTGCAGCTTGATCGTAATGCCGCGCTCGCGCTCCAGATCCATCTTGTCCAGCACCTGCTCCTGCATCTCGCGGGAGGTCAAGGCGCCTGTAAATTCCAGAATTCGGTCTGCTAGCGTTGACTTTCCATGGTCGATATGGGCGATAATACTGAAATTTCTGATTTTCTTCTGACGGGCTTGAATATCCATTGGCAGCAAAACCTCACTAAACTCGCTTTTTGTACAATAACTCATTATAGCAGTTGTGAAGTCAGCCAGCAATGAGCAGCTCCGCCATTACTTCAGAAGTCTTTCAAACAAAGACACAACTCCGCGGATTCCGTGATAGGCGACGATCTGCAGCAGCTCGCCAGTTTTGTTGCCGACGCGGTTGATCCCCGTCTCCGTGGCCGGCTCCTCCGCCCGCTTGGGAGCCGGCTTGGAAGCCTGCTGGGGCGACGGCTTGACCTGCTGCTTGCCGGAAGCTCCCTTCCCTTCCGCCTGCGCGCTTGTCGACTTGGCCTCCGTGCCGGAAGGCTTCTTCACCGCTCCGGACTCTCCGCCGGACGCCCGGACCGGACCGGCGGACACGCCGGCTGCGCCCGGCGTCAGCGGGCCGTGAATCCGCTCCGTCCCCTGGGTGGCCAGGGAGACGCCGAAGAACAAGCAGAAGGCCATGCCCAGTCCCACTACACCAAGCCTTATCCAACCTCGTCCATCGGCCATGTCCAGACTCCTCCTTGCGAGTTCGCATGATTTTTTCCGCAGCTTTTCGTTGGGCTGGTCGCTCCAGCCTCCGCGTCAGCTGGAAGTTTTCCCTGTCTGGGCGCTGCCCGGCGCAGGCTGGGCATCTACCTTCTCGGCGTTCATAATGACTTCGGCAATAGCCGCGGCAAGCGCGTCGGCGGTGCGATAGCATTCCTCCAGCGTATTGTCGACGCCGCCCACCTCGATAAGAGCGCTGTTTGAGGAAAACGTCTGGTTGTACACCCCGTTGCCTTCTCCCGACTTGGCATGAATGCCTTTGGACAGCCCCGGGTATTTGGCTTTTAGCACCTTGTCGATTCGCTCGGCGAACTCGTAGTTTTCTTTATAGTTCGGATTTTTGCCCCCGATGATAAAATATACCTGCGCATACGTCTTTCCGTTGATCGTAGCCGTTGTCTTGTCCCGGCGCTGGGAATCGCGATGAATATCGAAATAATATTTCAGGTCCGGATGGCCGGCCGACGCCTCCTGCAGCGTCTTCAGCGAATATTTGTAGGAATAATAGTAGTTGAAGCCTTTCTCGATCGCCGGGTAGTTTTTGTCCGAATGCACGGCACCGATCCCCTCTTTCTCCAGCTGCTGGGCCAGTCTGAGGCCGACTTGGGTGACATTTTTTTTCGGGTCATAAGCTTTATCCGGGTCCTTCTCCCCGGGCAGCTCCGGCAGATAAGACTCCTGATTATGAGATTGATAGATGAAGGCTACGTTTTTGCCTGCGGTAACGGGCGGCTTGGCCGCTGCTTCTTCAGGTCCCGGCGCTGCGGGCTCGGCAGGCGCGCCGTCCCGATTCGTTCCCGGGATCGCCGTAATTGCCCCCGCTTCGCCCAGATTTTCCCGCTCGAATACCTCGGAGCGAGGGCTGTAATCCTCCGGCGCGTCCACGGCTCCGACCGCCGAGTTCAGCGGAACTGAGCGGTACTGCGACATCCCGGGCACCTCCCGGGCGATCATCGTCTTCGGATCTTTAGGGTTCAGATCGGTCACCAGCGAGAACAGGAAACCTGAAACATTGGCCTGGGAAAATGTAAAGGACTGGCCGTCCTCTTTCAGCCCCGGCACTTCAAGCCCCATCATGTCCATAAAAAAACGACTGGATACGCTGGCGGCCAACCCCTTCATCGAAGCGTTGGGCGAATGCCCCGATACCCGGGACTGCACATAACCAAGCAAACCAAGCGCAATAAAAAAGATCAGAGACCCTATCATTAATAAGGTGAACGCCTTGGAATACGCTCCAAGCGCTTGTCCGGTCTTGCGGAGTCTGCTTGCACCTGCTGCTGCGGCGGGCCATTTCATCGTTTATTCCTCCTCTGCGTCGGATCGGCATCGATCGCTGCTGGCATGAGCGGGAGCTGTTCCGCTCCCCCACTCTCTAGTAACTACTCTATGAAGGCTCGTAGAGAGATAGAACCTGGGAGGGACAGCAAAATAATCGCAGAGGCGGCTTTCCGCTTTTTGATCTGGCGACAAAAGCAGCCACGCATAAACGATGCACAAAAAGCCGGTCGCTCCGTCCTGGACGGAGCGACCGGCCGATCTTTCGCCGTCAATGCGTATAGGCAGACACGTTGTTCACATCTACCGCCTGGTGCAGCGCCGCATTAAGCCCGCTGGCGATAATATTGGCGATATCCTCGATAAACTGGTCGATTTCTTTGGGCGTGACCAGCAGATCATGCCCCAGCGGGTTCAGCACTTCCCTCACCAGCTCCAGGCGCTCCTGCTCCACCATCGTATCCATCAACCCCAGTATTTGACCCGTGTTGGACGTTTGTCTGGCAAAGTGGGCATGCATCATATCAAACGCATTATTTACAATAGTAGAAGCGTACACGACTGTCGGAACGCCGATCGCGATGACCGGAACCCCCAGCGAATCCAGCGTCAGCCCCTTGCGCTTGTTGCCGATCCCCGAGCCAGGATGAATGCCCGTGTCCGCAATCTGGATCGTCGTATTGACGCGCTCGAGCGAGAGAGAAGCCAGCGCATCGATCGCAATGACGAGGTCCGGCTTGGAGCGTTCCACGATCCCCTGCACGATGTCGCTCGTCTCGATCCCCGTCGTGCCCAGCACGCCCGGAGCAACCGAGCTGACCGGCCGGTACCCGGGACTTACTTCGCCCGGCATCAATTCGAAGTAATGGCGGGTCACCATCACATTTTCCACCACCATAGGACCGAGAGCGTCGGGCGTCACATTCCAGTTGCCGAGCCCGATGATCAGCACGCTAGCGTTAGCCGGCACATTCAGCTTTATAAGAAATTTTTCGAACTCCTGGGCGAAGACGGTAGCCACCCGGTCCTGCAGCTCGCTGTCCTTCTTGCGCAAATCGGGGACGTCCATCGTCATATAATGGCCCGGCAGCTTCCCTATCGCCTGCGAGCCTTCTTGGGAAGTTATATCGATAAGACTGATGCGGATGCCCTGCTCCTCTCTCTTGGACATCTGCACGCCGGGAATAGCGGTTCCTGAGGCAGAGGCGAGGTCATGGGCTTCCAGAGCCAGATCGGTCCGTACCGAGTATGCGCTTAAATCCAAACTCATCCAGCGTTTCCCCTTTCCTAAGTCGTCGGCTGTCGCCAATTATTGTGCGATAAAGGCTTATTTGTTATGCATAGAACGCTTGGTGCCGTTTTGTCCCGCTCTATTGCAATTTGGAAATGCCCATGTTAGAATATCTAGAGTTGTCAACTAATCATGCTACATGATTGTTCGCAAGTTGTAGTAGGAGGTGAACGTCACATGCCAAACATTAAATCCGCGATTAAACGTGTGAAAGTGAGCGAGAAGCGCCGTCAGCGCAACGCATCTCACAAATCCGCGCTTCGTACTGCTGTGAAAGCTTTTGAAACGGCTGCAGCAGGCAGCAACGTAGAAACCGCTAAGGAAGCTTTGATCGCTGCCAGCAAAAAGCTGGACAAAGCGGCTACCAAAGGTCTCGTGCACAAAAATGCAGCTGCCCGCAAGAAATCCCGCCTCGCTAAAAAGCTTAACGCGCTTGCCGCACAAGGCTAAGCTCACGATACAAGCATGCGACAAAAGCGAAGACCATGTCCTCCTGTTGAGGAGCATGGTCTTTTTGTATGGGACGATGGCGAACAAACGGGAAACGCCTTGGCAAGCATGGCTTCCCCGTCTGTTCGTCACCCCCCTCCCCGCCCCGGGTCATCCGGTCGGTCCGGCGAGCGCTACCTGGCCCGCCACCGGACGGCTTGAGTCCGCTCGCCCGTCAAGCCGCCAGCCGCAGCAGAAACATCTCCAGCCCGAGCACCTTGTCGATCTTCCCGCTTTTCATCTGGTAATCCAGCTCGCCGAGCTGCTGCAATATGCTCATCAGCCGCTTGGCTTCGAACCGGCCGGCTTGTCCGGCCGCGATCTTCACTGCATACGGATGCAGTCCGACCTGAGAGGCGATCTGCTGATGCGAGTAGCCCTGCTGCAGCAGGTCCTTCACCTGCAGCATAATGCGGAACTGTCTGGCGATCAGGATCACGATCTTGATCGGCTCCTCTTTGCGGCGCAGCAGCTCGGCCAGCATCGTGAACGCCTGCTCCATCCGCATCTGCACGATATGCTCGACCATCTGGAAAATATCCTGCTCCACGGTTTTCGTCACCAGCTGCCCGAGGTCGGCTCCGGTCAAGGTCCCGCCCGCTCCGACATACAGGTAGCATTTTTCGATCTCCTGGGCCAGCGCCTGCAGACCGGTGCCTGTATATTGGATCAATTGCTCGGCCGCACCGGGAGCAAAGGAAAATCCGGCCTTGCCCGCCTGCTGCTGAACCCACTGGATCAGCTCAGCCTCGCCCAGCATCGCGCAAGGCACCAGCGCATCGGCTTCTTTTAAAGCTTTGACGATTTTTTTGCGCTCATCCAGCTTCTCCGCGTCCACGGTAAGCACAAGCACCGTAAAATCTGCCGGAGACTTCAGGTAGGCGCTCAGCCTGTCGAGGTTATGCTCCACCTTGCCCGTATCCTTCGCCCCCGTCAAGAAGACGGCGCCGGAGGCAATAACCAGCTTACGTTCAGCCAGAAACGGCAAGGTCTCGGCTTCCTCCAGCACCGCCTCAACCGGCGTCTCCGCCAAATCATACCGCCCCACCGCAAACGCCCGCTCATCCTCGGGAATCAGCGTTTCGGTCAACCGGTGAATCAGCTCCTGCATCAGATAACTTTCCAAGCCATAGGCTATGTATACGGGAGCGACCTGCCCCTTCGCGATCTGCTTAATCGCCTGCTTATAGTCCATGTCATCCCACTCCGATTTGATTGTTGCCTTGATCGATTACGGCTCTCGTCATTCATCATAACAACAACGAAGGGACTACGTCAAAACCGTATTCACGGCACGGACGTAATCCCTTCGTTCTACCTGCTTCCGCCTAAAGGCCGGACACCATCTATATCAACACGGCTCCCCGGGCTCTAGAAACCCTCGAGCGAACGTGATCATAAGACGCGGGCTCGGACTCGGGCCGGCGCAATTTTCTGCGCGGTACCTTCTTTACATAACCTTGCAGCCACAGCGCTGAAACATGCTTGTCAGTTCTTGATTTCAACCTCGGTTTTCGTCTGCAGATCGATCTCGAAAGTTCTCGTCTGCTCATTCATCTTCACCGCGTACTTAAGCTTCAGTCCGTTCCACTCCAGCAGTTCGATCCGATCCGCCCCCGTCCATTGATCGAACTTGGACGCATAAGCTTCCTTGCCATCCTTATCATATACCCATACCTGACTATCCTTCACGGCCGCCTTATATTGGCCGTCCTTGGATTCAAGCTCATGCTTGGGAGCTGGAGGGACCTCAGAAATCTTATAGGCCGGTCCGAAAGGCTTCTCCGTCAATCCCTTGCTGTTCGCATCCCGAGCATCCGCAGCTGCTGGGTCTTCCATAGCGCCCATCAAGCCCATTTCCGGCTTCGCATCCGCTGCCGATCCATCCTCAGCAGGCGTCTGGCCTTCTGCGCCTCCGGCTTGGGGCGGCATCGCCTTCAGGCTGGCATCGGGCTGTCCGCCTGAAGCTCCGCCGCTCCCTCCCTGCTGCTCGTTCGCAGCATCGGGAAGTGCGGGGCCTTGCTCCGGGGGCGCTGTTATCTTTGCATCCGGCGAGGCTGCGCCATTCCGGAAGCCTGACGTTGGCGTGCCTGCTCCGGTCTCCGGCGACTTCGCTTCCCCTGCTGGCGGCTGCTTCGGAGCCGCCGGACGAGTGGTAGGCTCCTTCGCCCCGGCTCCGGGCCGTTGGTCGGCCTGAGGGGGAGACGCCGTCTCCCTCGGCTTATCAGGCACAGGGGCGTCGCCGGCTACCGGCTGCTGCGCTCCGCTGCTCTCGGGAGCGGCCATCGTGCTGCCTGCGGCAGAGCCCTCGGCCCCTCCGTCGGCAGAATCCTGCGCGCGGCTGCCAGCCGGCGCGGACAGAGATTGGCTCATATCGAACTGCTGTGACGACTTGCTCGCCATCTCCTCCGCCATCTTGTTGTTCATCGTCATATCCTGCTGGAAAGCAAAGAAGCCAAAGATCAGCCCCGCGGCAACGACACCGCCAAGTACCGGGAATGAAACCCACTCCCGCATCCGGCTGCGCGAGCCTTCACCGCGCTTCGCGCGCGGCCGGGGTCCGGCACCGGCTGCATCCGCTCGCGCAGCTCCTCGGCCGGCGGCTTCCTCCCGGGCAAGTCCAGCCCCAGCGGCCGCTCCGCCGGCGTCCGCTTCCAGCCGCTCGATTTCTGGCAATATCGCATCGACCAGACTGTATGGAGGCATAATCTTCGGCAAGCTCTCCAGCTCGGTCGATACATGAACAAGACGCTCGAACAGTTCAGAGCAATCCGGACACTGCTGCAGATGGCCCAGCATCCGGCGGTATTCGGTTTCTTCGAGATCCCGATCAAGGTATCTCTGCATCAGTTCGATCACCTCTTGACACATCATCCCCGTACACTACCTTTCCTAACGATTCGTATACCGATTCTCAACTAGCTGTTTCTCCGCTATCCCCGCACCGCATCGCTGCGCTGTTGTTTGTTATAATCCTTCAATATGCCCTGCAGCTGCTGTCTGGCCCTGAATAAATACGACTTGACCGTATTAATGGGCAGGTCCAGCGATTCCGCGATCTCATTATACGAGAAATCCTGCAAATACCTCAGTACGACCACGGAACGATGGTGCTCGGGGAGCTTGTCGATCGCTTCTCGGATATCCTGCGCGATATACGTAGACATAACTTCGTCTTCCACCGTTTTGTGATCGGCAAAGCTCATGTCATGCTGCTCGATCGAAACCGTTGGCTTCGTCCGACGGAATTTGTCGATACAAAGATTGGTCACGATGCGCTGCACCCACGTTTTGAACTGAGCTTTTTCTTCGTAGGAGTTGATTTTGGTATAAATCCGGATTAAGGCTTCCTGGGCTGCGTCAAGCGCATCCTGCTCATTGCCCAGAATGTAATAAGCCGTGCGGTAAACATGATTCTCTATTTCTCGCAATAGGGTAATTAGAGCGTCGCGATCGCCCATCTGGGCAGCCTTGATCAAATCTGGCGCTACCACTAGGATCCCCCTCTCTTGCAACCTTAATAACGTACCTGCCTGGCGAAATGTTGCACTAGATTTATCTTATCAAATATTGGCTTTGACTTATAGGGAAACGATTGCCTCAGCGGCCAAGATTTGCTGCACAGTTATACGCTTGAGATCCGAATTTGTTGCGCGGTCCGCTGAAGAAGAGGCGGGAGATATATCGGGGCCCGTACAAGGCTGCATGTTCACGCGCAGTTTAAGAGAATCATGACCATCGGCCAGGTTCTTAAGGATCTCCGCATACGGCTCCCTGCTTTTGGTGCGTGGGGTCTTCCACCTCTGGATCTCCATCGCTCAGCCAATCAGCATTACGTACCATCCCAAGCGATAGCTCTTCATTCCTTGAGCACATTAAACAGCTATTCATGCACGACCTCCCTGGACTGCTCTCCGGGACTTTAATTTCATGCGCTAGGGGTCGCTGCGTTCCGTTGCAATCACCGAACGGTTTACGTGCCGAGAACACAAAAAACCGCTCTCCAGCGAGGAGAGCGGCCATAAGCCGTGATGCCGTCAAACCGTATGGCGGGCTTTGCGGGCCGAAGCGCGGCCCTTCCACTCGGATACGCCGATCCCCGCGAGAATCAGCACAACCCCGAGCCACTGCGCAGCTTCCGCGCGCTCCTGCA
This sequence comes from Paenibacillus sp. cl123, assembly GCF_900101595.1. Taxonomy (GTDB): domain Bacteria; phylum Bacillota; class Bacilli; order Paenibacillales; family NBRC-103111; genus Paenibacillus_G. Next base: position 256,938 of record NZ_FMYY01000003.1, on the reverse strand, counting down.
GGAGCCAGGCCGAGCAGATCATAACAACCGGAAGCTCGACGGAGCCAAGAATCGCGGTCAGCCCGGTATTCAACCGCGGGGCTCCTTTCGCGAACAGGTACGGCGGCAGAATCATTCCGAACAAGCCAAGAATTAGCGCCCACAGCCATAATCCTTCTGCAACCGCTCCGTTCCATATGAACCGGGGCGGAAAAATCAGCAGCGTTATGATCGCCGCTCCCGTCAGCATCCACGCGCTCCTCAGCGTTGCCGGAACTGACGTAGCCACCCTGCCGCTAAAATAGACGAATAGCGTGTAGCAAACGGCAGCCAACAAGCCTAAGGCGATGCCTGCCGGATCATAAGACCGGGCGCCGCCTTCCAGTAGCAGGCCCGATGCCAGCAGCGTCCCCGCTCCAACGACGATAGCGCCGATGACTTGCATCCGTCCGGGACGTTTGCGATGGAACAGCCATTCGACGGCAAGCCCCATCCATGCGAACTGGAACAGCAGCAGGACGGCGAACGACGCATCCAGCTTTTGAAGGGACTGGTAGTAGAAAATACCCGTTAATCCGGTAAAGGTCCCGCTCCCAACCATCTTCGCCAAAGTAGCCAGCGATAACTGCCGGCAGAGCTTCCAATAAGGAATGCTGAGCAGCCACATGGCCACACAGCCTGTCAACACCTGGCTGCCCGTGACTTCGCCGGCGGAGAATCCGTCCGCATAAGCCAGCTTGACGACACTGGAGAGCACCCCGTAGGAAGCCGCTCCGATAAGCACATAAACGACCGCTTGCCAGCGGCTGTTTTTATTCATGATCCATCCTCTTTACGTTGTTCCCTCACCCACCCGCACGATCGCCTCGCTGGAGGCCCTGCTAGTACTGAACTATATCAAAAACAAATACCTAACACAACATGAAATACTGGAAAATACTTGCCTCGCCATCTTATCAAGCCAGCTTAAATCAGATATAATAAAGCCGTCGTTCATGCTGCAGTCTTCTTGCTCCGGGACGTATTCTTCATCCGTCATGACCCAGATGCACTAACCAGACACAAGGGAGTGGAATAACTTTGCAGCTTACCGGAACCGTACGCAAGATGCTGCTGATGAACGCGTCCTCCAACATTATTTTCAACTACATCGGAATTTTTGTGAATTTGTACATCTGGGAGCAAGGGCATCGGATTTTTGATGTCGCCTGGTTCAACCTCATCATGTTCTTGGCTTGGGGTCTTTCGTTCGCCACCAGCTCCAGACTGCTGTCGAGGTTTACGACAAGATTGCTGATCCAGATCACGGCCGCATGCGGCGGCCTGACCTTTCTGCTGCTGACGACCTTGACTCTGGACAACCGGCTGCTGTGGATTGCGATACTCGCCGTACCCGTCGGCGTCATGTGGGGAACCTATGCTTCCACGCAAAACATCACGCTCAGTCTGATCGGCAAAGGACAAGATTTCGAGCAATATTTCGCGGCCGCCAGCATAGTCGGACAGATCATCTCCATCATCAATCCCGTCGTCTCCGCGCTCGTGATCCAGTGGATCGGCTATAACGGCTCCTTCTTGCTGATGCTCGTCTTCGTGACGGTTCTGCTGGTTGTGTCGTTCTTTATCCCGAAGATTACGCTGTCGGATCAGTCCGTGACAGTTTTCCACAATATGCGCTTCCATCATGTTTTCTCGTACAGTGCGCTGCGCTGGATGATCCCTTCCTGCCTGGCCGCCGGCGTCGTGCTGCAGTTCCATAATCTGTTTACGCTGATCTTCACGTTCTCCGTCTCCAGCGATAAGCTCGTGATCGCCATGCTGAACGTTCTTTACACCGTCTCTACCATGGCAGCCATGCTCCTCTACCGGAAGCTTCGAGTCCAGGAACGTCGTTGGCTGATGATCGGAGTGGCTCTCCTGAGCGCAGGATTTCTGTTCCCGCTTTTGGAAATATCCGTCTTTCTCGTCGTGTCCAATATTTTGATGACAATCGGCATGTTTTATTTCGGCACCGTATGGAATACGGAGCATTTCCGGCTGATCAGCAAACACACGGCCATCGAACAGGCGCGGATTTTAATTTGGCGGGAATGGATGCTGATTATATCGCGCGTCGTCATCCTGGTATGGATTTTGGGCATCGAGAACTTGCACGGCGCACCGTTTGTCGCTCTGCTCCTTATTTCCATCGCCGGAGCGCTCTCCATTCCTTTTTTCTCGAAAAAATCGAGGGAAGCTTCGCTCCCTACAGCTGCCGGAGATATCCGGACAGCCGGCTTCTAAATTCCGAATCCCATCCGAACCCCGGAGGAGCGCCGCCCCATGCTTGACGCATCGGGCAGCGCTCCTCTGCTTGTTCCTCCAACCGTTAAGATAAACCAATGGTTAAGATGCGATTCGTAGTTGCCCTCGTCAGTGACGAATCTGCTGCACCATCGCCTCATAGAGCGAACCGACGATCCGGACGGGTACCTCGTAATGAAGGGTTAGTCCATTGGACCAATCCACGGTGAAACGGAAAGTCACGGTTCCTTGCGGCAGAGTCCGGACATGGTCGGTGTTCAGCAGCATGCCCTGGTATAAGTCCGTTGGAGCCTCGTAAGACAGCTCTGTGCGCTCCCCCGTTGCCAGCAGCTCGGAAGTGACGGCTGCCGGCTTCGTGGAGCTTGGCCCTGTATCCGTAACGGCTGCCGTCAGCAAGAAAGCCTCGCCCGCCCAGAACATGTCTTCCTGACGTTCTTTCTCAGGAAACTTCGCGTTCCACTCCTGCCGGTATCTCTCCCAGTCCGGCGTATGCCGAACCCAGCCCGTCAGCTCCAGCGGAAGCACGGTTACCCGGTAAGTTTGCCGGTATTGAGCGCCGTAAGGATCGGTCACCGTCACCCGCAGCGTATACATCCCCTGCTGAAGGGGGCCATAGCTTATCTGACGGGTATCGCCCGAAGAAACGCCGCTCCAGCTCTGCAGTTCCAGGAATTCTCCTCCCTCGTAGCTGCTCTCCAGTCGCACGGTCAAGGCGTCTCCATCGGGATCAGAAGCTTCGACTGTCAATACCGGCGTGTCATGCTCATAGATCGGCTGCTGAACGAGTAAATTACCTCCCGGCGCCCTGTTGATCAGCATCCATGTCTGCGGCGACCATTCGGATTCGGAGCCGTATTGGTCATACACCTTCACACGTACCCGCAGCTTTTGTCCCGCCGGCAGATCAGAGCTGACCGTCCAGCTTCCCGTTGCGGCTGCCGTACTCTGCTTCACCTTGCAGTCGGCTGACACCGCGCATGTATCGAGCACGATCGCCGTATTCGCTTCATTCGTAATCTGAATCTGGAAATAGTCGAACACGGTGCCCGGGTCCGGGTCGGTCTGCGACCAGGTGAGCGTAGGGCGCAGCGTGCTCACGACGGTCGGTTCTGCCTGCGTCCCCCAAGGGTAGCTCATGTAGGCGCTCGGGGGACTGTTGGTCGCCATCCACCCGATATGGCTCCAGGGGGAATGCAGATTGCCGTCATCGGCAACTTGCACCTGCACCTGGTATTTCCGCCCCATCGTCAGCAGTTGTTCCATCGTCCACGCCCAGCTGCCCTGCTGCGTATACATGGCTTGTCCGCTCAGACACTCGATGCAAACCCCCGCCTCATCTCTAATGCTCAGATTGAATACGCTGAACGTCGTCCCAGGGTCAGGGTCCGACTGATTCCAGGATATTGTCGGCTTCAAGCTGACCGGCGTCGGGCTAGAATGACTGCCTATAGGGAACGTCAACGTGACAGCTGGTGGATTGTTCGGTGCCGGCTCCACCCAAATCGATACCTCGTACCATTCACTCCACGCCCCGTATTCGTCTGCAACTGCCTGCCGTACTGTATACCAGCCCCACTCGGCCGGACGCGTCAGTTGCCCGTTCACCGTTACGCCGCCCGGCGTCGTATAATTCCGTTTGCGGTCCAGTATGCCTCGCGTTGCTCCATAGTCGATGCCTGTGGCCGGCTCGATCGAATACGTCCATGCATTCATCCAGCGGTCCGGATCGTAAGCTGCGTCATGCCATGCTATGGTCTTGTCCGCATTGATCGTCAAGCTGAAGTTCGCGAGCGGCCTGCGATGGATGATGACCGTTTCGGAATGGATATCCGAATACTTGCTGTAGCTCATAAATGCCGGATTCGGATACTTGTACCCGGCCGGTGTCGGATCGTCCGGCACCCGGTAATCCACTCTGTAAACGCCAACCTTGTCCAGCACCGCACGTTCCGCGGTGACTGTCTGGCCGTGGTAGGCCGACACGCCGGAGTAGCCGTCGCCCGTATCCAGGAATTTATACGGCTGCAGATGGTTGTATGTCCACTCCGTCAGGACAGGAATCGCCGGATCTTGCTCCGGATCGCTATAAGACTTGATGTAATTGATCGGAGTACCCACGATCGCCGTATTACGAGTGTTGCCATTTGTGCCTGAATAGGAAGTAATGGCGAAGTCCTTCATTTGACTGTATTCCACCTCGGAATACGGACCTGTCATTCCTGTCGTGAACGTATCGTCCGTTACATCGATTAGTGGAACACCTCCCACATACCCACGGATTCTCGATCCATTCATCTTCAGCTTCACATCTACATACGATCGCAGCTGGAAGGGATAGCTCCTGTCCTGCAGCACGGTCTTGACCCCTCCCACGATTTTGACCAGCCGTGTCGATCGTGGAGTGACCTCAAGCCTGTACATGTTGCGATTATCCTGCATGCGTGCGGACAGGCCAAAGGAAACGCCTTCCGTGAGATTATCGTAATTGAGCTTGAAGCCGGCTGATACATCGCCGTTTTCCAGCCGCACACCTTCGTTGTAAAACTGTCCGAAGTTGAACGTATCGGCCTCCATCCGGGTCGGGGACGGTGTTGTAATTTTGGAAAGGCTGTAATAATAGTAATCATTTGAGTTTGCGTAATCACTATAATGAAGCAGCACTTCCTGTTCATTTACCATCAGGATATTCTTTGAACCTGGGTACAAATCAGACCAAGGAACTGTTTTTTCGTATTGCGAAATCAAATTACCGGATAAATCATAGCCGGAAACAACGATTTTTGAGCCTTCCGCCCAGGCGCCGCGATAACCTTGAACCGCCAATACCTTCTTATCGGCTGTAAGTTGAATGGAGAAACTGCCCTTACCGGCACCGCCAACCGCGCAATCTGAGCAAATTAAGGTGGATGAGCTGTAAGATAAGGTATTTAGGTCAAACACATCAAGATAGATATTATCCCATTGCTGGTAGTAGTCGTCGCCCGATTCACTGCGCACCATAACATTCCTCAAGCCAATCATCTTATCCCATTCGATATAGGACAGATTGGGTAGCGATGAGCTGAGCAATTGCCCGGTAGCAACGCTGTATAACTTTTTATTTATAATCATTTTCGTCCCGTCTAGCGTCATATACGCTATCAAGTCACTCGGTGGGATATGTCTTGCTCCTGATCCATAATCGTATAATTTAAATATTTGTGGAATCGTCCAGATAACGCCCCCCTGTGGATTAAGTAATTGGAGATCACACGGGTCCTGGTAATAGGTGTCTCCGTGACCATCTTCGAAAGTCAACCGTTTGCAGGAGTAATGAAACCGATTCCCATTGTTGTCTCCTCCGTACACCTTATAATTGCTGGAGGTATACAGGTCCAATTCTTTATTCGTATAGGCATTATCATAGGAAGCGCGCGGCATACCGTTAATAACATTCACCCGTTTTTCCGGAGGATTTACCCACACACTTTCTGGAATAGGGGCCAGCAAGCTTTTTCCTTGGTCATTACCATATTTCTCTTCCGGTATAAATTCGGTTTTGCTATACAGGGGTTGGGCTGTAAACGTTGTATTGCCCTGACTATTTCGTTTGGCTTGCTGTTCCAAATCCGATAGACGGAATACATAGGTATGCCAGTCTCCGCCCCGATGAACCTTTTCAAATGCCCTGTACAGCACTCTATCATTTGCAGTGTCTACGATAGGTCCATATGTCAATTCTGCCCAATGATAAATACTTGTAAGTTTAACCGGAGGGGATACCGGAACATAAGTATTCGGGTCATTGTCACTTACGTTCAACAAAGACGTTCCATAAATGTTCATAAAAAAATTAGGGTTTATAGCCGGACCAATGTCACATCTTCGTGTAGGCCATGTACAGCTAAATGACTTTTCAAGCGAACTGGCCCCGCTGAAATTTGGCAAAAAGCTCTGAGAGACAAAACTTTTTCCAGTTTCAAGAGAACCATCCTCATTCAGGAGGTACTCCTTGTATTTATTGATGTGACTCACAGTGGATGTTTTCCAGCTTCCAGGCTGCAGCAGCATCGCACCGGTAAAGGATTGGGTCACAATCTCAGGCGGGAAGAAATCTGAGCCCTCTACGTAAAAACTTGCGTCCGGAGCATCATTGATCACTTCGAATTGAAAGTCTGCCTGAGCTGAGCGTTGGTAGCCCAACCCTTCCTTAAGATAAATTCGGATGGCGTATTTCCCTACCTTGGCAGGCGTATAGGAAAACCTACCCTGCGCATCGAGCGTAACGCTCCAGGAGACTTCGCCGGCAAAGTTCCCGTCATTGTTAGTGTCATAGCTCATTGTGACCACATGCTCGCTGATCGGATCATCGTCAGGGCTATAGGAAGTGTCCTGGAAGTGCATGCCCGCATTACGGATTCCGAGCATCGGGTTCACAAGTCTTGGGACTGGAGGCAAATCCGGCTGCACGGCCAGCGTCTTGATAGCCGTTTCTTTGGAGCGAAGGCCCGTATTGTCTGTGACATCGAGTTGAATGGCGTAATTGCCGGCTGTTGGATACATCGGTTGCTTTGTGCCGTGCCAGTCGCATGATGTTATACTCCGGTTCTTGTACGGGCTCCAGCTTTTTGCACAGCTAATCTCCGGAGTGTATGTTCTGCCCTCGACAACTTTCGTCGGCAGATCAATAACCGGAACCGGGTTTTGATCAACAACATTCAAAGTGATATTGTACGGTCCAGCCACCCCACCGCGGCCATCGAATGCCTGTACCGCAACCGTATGAGCTCCCAGCTGGTTGGTTGTAAGATTATTGAAGGAGGTTTGATAAGGATAATATCCCAATCCATCCTTCGTATCTCCAATCCAGCGTATCCAGGAGCTGCTGCTGTTTTCGAAATCGTAATAGAAAGTGATATCATCCCCATCTGGATCATACGGCGTTCCATTATCATTTAAGGCCGGTATCGCCGGCCGCTTAACCGGCCCCAGACTTACCTTCTCCCCGACGGGTACCATCGTTGTTTTGGTTCCATACCCCGTATAATAGCTGTCCTCGAACCATGACGGCTCGAACTGCGGCGGTCTGTTTGCTGTATCGGCTATGACTTGGAAACTCCCGGGTCCGATTGTCTTCTTCGTGCCGCAGCTGGTGAGGATGTCGTATTGGACGCTGACTGTACCTGTGGAAAATCCATTGTATGGACTGGCAACGAACTGGTCACTGAAAGTACCGCTTCGGTCCAGGCTGTACGTTCGCTTGTGACTGCCTTGCGAGTAGATTAAGTCTCCTTTGATCAATTTACAGCTGTTGCCGCCGGATACGGTGACATTTCTCAGCCACGTGTAGTTGGACTTGCCGTATAATACGGTTGGCAACTCGACTTCTAAGGTACCTGTTATGACCTCTGGACCACCTGTGCCACCACCAGTACAGTCCGATTTCGCCTCGAAGATTTCGGATATCGAGTTGTTCGTTTTCGTTTCCTCATCGACGGCGTTTCCAGAGTCTACAACCAGCGTGAAGCTTTTCTTGGCTGTGCTTGTGAACTTGTAGTTCACCGTGGCCCCGAGAAGTATGTCTTTATTAGCCCCATCATCGACATTTTCGGTATGTATCACGGTTCCATCTACCTTCAGCTGTACTTTGAAGGGCGTTGTCGTGCTCAGGCCGATGTTCTTGTAGGCGTATTTTATAGGAACGGTGTCGCCGACTTGGATGCAGGCTTTGTCGTGCTTGATGTATTGCGCGGCAAGGTCCGGTTTCTCCGGAACCTTGCTGACTACGGTAATCGTAGCGCCTGCGCTAAAAGCGAAGGTGTTGGCTTGCCATTCTGTGTTGACTTCCATGACGTAGTTCACAAGCCTACCGTGGTTTGGACCTGTGCTCTCAACAATGCAAGTCTCCGAGCGCGCTGGCGGCTCTGGACAAACTTCTTCGAGCTTACGCCTAACGGCAATTTGATTCGTGCCTGTTTCCTCCACGTATCCCCAGAAGTAGGGTTCAATACCGGGGTATTTCGTGCTGGCTTGTGTGAGGCGTATGGAGCCGGGTTCGATTTCAGTAATTTCCTTGCCCGGCCTAGGAGATTCTTCTGTTGGTTTATCCAAAAAGAACATTGACGCAGGGGTTACATTATATGCCCTCGTGACAGCTGCTCCCTGATCTCTATAGTCGGGTCTTCCCATTTCATTCAATCCGTAGGGAGGGTTGCCATATTCATAACGAAGATCTAATCCGTTAACATCTGAAATATTTGGACCTTTGGTAATATAGCTCGTTGGTGTTGTATCCGCTAATGAATTATTTGGTTGTCGAACGTATCCGCTGGATGGAACTTGGCCGGGCCGTTGTGAGATTCCGGAAGATGCATCATCGGGGACAAATTGCATGATTTGAGTCCGTTCCCCTTTATGTTCCCAACGCTTCCCATCCGGCAGTCTATAAATTTGATGACCAGGATTTGTTTTCGTCCGTCCATATATTGGCGTAGGAACACCAGAAAGCTCTAGTATGATAGTATTTAGATTAAAATCTTGTTTAATTACCGTACCTTTCGGGAGATTAACTTGGTAAGACTCAATGTTTCCAGAAATCAATGAAGATAAGTCAAATTCTTTTTTCCATTCCTTCGAAGGAGAATAATAGTCCCCTCCTGTCACGGGAGTAGTTTGAATTGTTTGGTTGGCCAAGTTCACATACAGAGTCGTAGTTTGGGCAGCTTGGGCTGGTGCTGTAGCGAACAAGCTTATAAATTGTACTATTATTAATACAATACAGACCAATAGTCCCTCATGTTTCATTAACTTTTCTCCTTAATCTTGATCAGCGAACAAATAATGATTTTTGTTATTTATCTCATATCCACTGTACTGAAGGTTGTACTTTTGTTTGCTCGGGTCACTTTTCGATTTACTCAAAGCAAAAATAATCCAACCTTCCTTTATCCCTGTCTCCAGACGCAATATCTGATCTTCTCCTGTTGTAAACACGTGCGCCCAGCCAATCATGTCAAAATAGTCAAGAACTCGAACAGAATAATCCCTGGCCTTACTCCCCATGTCGTATTCAGCTTTGTAAGCAAAATAATAGCTGTCCTCCAAACCCTTCCGGTCAGAACGCTTGCCACCCTCAATCAACTCCCACACCGGCGAATCCTTCTCCGAGCTATCAAAAAACCAAGCTTCCTTAATCGTCATCTTCACATCGCTGGTCAAGCTGTACTCGGCCGGCAGCTTCAGCGCCGTCCGCTTCCCATACGCCGACTCGAAGTTCGTTCCGGTCAAAGCCACTTCCGCTCGCCCGGCCGCATATTTATCCACCGGCAGCTTCTCTCCCGCCCGCGCCTTCATGATCCGCTCCAACACCGTCACCGACTGCGCGCGCGTCGTCAAACCGTCCAATGCCAACTCGCCCTTATGCAAGCCTTGAATCAAGCCGCTCCTCGTCGCATAATACATGGCCGTCGCATCGTCCAGCGCCACCTCGGGGTCACGCAGCTCCGCCAACGAGGCTCGCGCCGCCATCCTGGCCATCTCGACACGGGAGATAGCTTTGTCCCAATTCGAATCAGAAAAATCGGAGTCGCGTACTACTCCTTCCAACTTCAACCCGGAAACATAACCGTCATACCAGCTGCTCGAATTAGCAATTCCTGCGCCTTGTACATGCAACGCACTAGCCACCAGCTTCACAAATTCCGCGCGGCTGATTTCATTCTCAGGCTTAAAGCTGCCGTCCGGGTAACCGTCCACATAGTTAGCTGCAACCGCTGCCCCGATCGACATCTCCGCCCAATGGCCGGTCACATCCGAGAATTGGGCATGAGCTTGGCCCGTCCCCCACTGAGCGTTTATCCAGGCGGCCCCAGCTGCAATCAACAAACCTTTCTTCCAATGCTTCATCTCTATCTCCCCTTTGTTCCTTTTTATGTCGTCAACCAATTGTTCTCAATATAGCACAATCACCCATCATTTTCTTCCATTTTGTGCATATCAAGGAACTCCGAGCATGGTTCTAATTTCTACCTTCCCTTCTCGAACCTGCAGCTGAATTTCGCCGTCACGATCGGTCCGATAGGTAGTTATCCCACGGCTGTTTAAACGCTCCGTCACCTGCGGGCTCGGATGTCCGTACACATTGCGCGCACCCGCGCTGATCAATGCCGTACGCGGCCGCCAGGCTTCAAGCCAAGCCTCGGACGTGGACGACTTGCTCCCGTGATGCGCTATTTTCAGCACATCGAGCGGCTTCTCCATCAGCAGAGCCGGAAGCCCGGCATCTGAGGATGCCGAGACCGCCCCCCTCCAGCGGGCCAGCAGCTCGCGTTCTTCGGCGGCCCCCATATCGCCGGTAAATAGCCAGCGCGTCCCCGCAAGCTCCATAAGAAATACAACTGAGATAGGATTTTGCTCTGCGGCCAGCTGAAGCTGGCGGCGATCCTCCCCCATGCCGATCGGGTACAGAAAATACAGCTCCAATCCCTCGCGGGTCGTAAGCCGGTCTCCGGCTTGAATGGGAACAAGCTGTGTCCCCCGGTCAAGCGCGGTCCGGAATAATGTCTCGACGGCCGGAATCGTCTTCAACGTTCCGTTGAAGAGCAGGCGTTTGACCGGTATTTGCTCGAGTACAGCCTGCAAGCCGCCGAAATGATCCGCATCCTGATGAGTAAGGATAACCTCGTCAATCTGTTGAACGCCCCGCCTTTTCAATAGCGGCACGAGCAGCTTGCGCCCCACCTCATAGGGATCATGACGAAGCTTCCATTCCTCGCCGGGCTTGCGAAAGGTGACGGTCCCCCCTCCGTCAACCAATACCGTATGGCCGCCGGAGCCGCCGGTCCGAATAAGAATGCTGTCCCCTTGCCCCACATCCAGCATCTGAACCGTCCCCTGTGGAGGGGATTGCAGCGCAGGGCGATATCCCAGCATCAAAACGACAACAAACAAGCAAACCGCCCCTGGCAGAAGCAGCACCCGGTTCCATGCAGCAAGCAGCTGCTTGCGGCGCATAGCTCTCCATGTATCCAGCATCGGACCTTCGCCGTTTTCCGCCGGATCGCGTCCCCTTCGCAAGAGGCCCAGCGAGGCAATAGCTGCGGTTAACAGCCCATAGTAGGCAGCGATCCAGAACAGCGGGGGAGTTGGCCATATCGTTTGAAACCCCGGCAATTCTCCCGACCATTCTACGATAGCAAACAGCCAGCTGTTTACTTTCGCGACCGGCCATGCCAGCCAGCCTCCGGCGGCAGGTAACAGAAAGCCGACCAGCATAGCTATCGTTCCCACGGGCATCGTGAAGGAGCTGAATACCGGCACGAGCGCCAGATTGGCGGCAAAGGAAAGCAGTGAAAATTGATTGAAATAGTAGATGGTAAGCGGAAAAGAAACAAACTGAGCTACCAGAGTGATCGAAAGCGCGTCCCGCCATTTTCGATTCGACAAGGGCAAAATGGCGCTTACCCGAGGCACCAGAACAATAATGCCCAGCGTCACCAAAAAAGACAGCTGGAAGCTCACATCGGTTATGTAATACGGGTTCCAGAGCAGCATCAGCAGACCAACGATCATGACCAGATGAAGCCCATCCTTCAACCGGTTCCGGTAAGCCGCATACAGTCCGATCATCGCCATCAATCCGGCCCGCATAATGGAAGGGGCGGCTCCGGTGATCGCTATATACAAGGGCAGAAGAGCCATCGCCGTCCATAGATACGCTTCTTTCGTCATGCCGAGACGGCGCAGGCTCCAGATCACGCAACCCAGAAAGATAGCAACATTCAATCCTGAAATCGCGATGATATGGGTAAGTCCCAATCGGGAGAAAGCGTCGAACTGCTGCGGATCAAGCTCCGCGGTCAAGCCGATCAGCATGCCCTTCATAAAGCCCGCCTGCTCCGCCGGAAACAGCCGGTCCACCATCGCTCCAAGCGTAAAACGCAAGTTATCGTTCGATCTGGCAAGTCTCCACCAGCCCCACTCGGACCGACCCGGCTGGCTGACTTGAACTTCCTCCAATCCTTTGACGGCAACCTGCCAGTGGATATGCTGCCGGAGCAAATAGTTCCGGTAATCGAAGGAGCCGAAATTCCGAGGCTCCCCCGGGCGCTCCAGCATCCCGCGAAGCTCAATCCGGTCTCCCCGCTGCCAGGTTCGCGCCTCCCGCTGCTCGTCCTCCTTCAGCAGTCGGATGGAGAGCTGGATTCGCTCGCCGCGAAGCGCCAGCTCTTCCGGAGATGAATCTTTCTGACCTGAGGAGGGGGCTGCTGGCGGCAGCATGATCCGATCGGCTCCGACCTGAAACATCACCTTGTCTCCATCCACCTCTACCGGCGTCTCGATACGGCCCGCCAGCGCTGCGCCTTCGCTCGCCTCTTCCGCCCAAGTACCGGGGATCAAGCTCCGGTTGCGGTTATCGAACATGCCGTACCAGCCTGCCGCCGTGCATACAAGCAACAACGCCGCCAACGCCAAAGTCAGCCTTCCGGGCAGCCTCCACGCCGCTGTAAGCGCCAGCAGAGCAGGCCCGGCGAGCGTCATATAGAGGGAAAAACGGCTCAAGCCGCCCCACTCTATAGCGATCGCGTAACCCGCAACCCAGCAGACCGCGAGCCAGACGACGGGACGGGATGTCCACCGATGCCCTCCCTCCGTTTCATTCAACGCAAAGAACCCCCTTTCCCTATCGTTAGGTAAAAGGAGGTTCTTCCTATAATTTAAGTCAGAAATATTTTTGCTCTATTTGACCAAAGCGCTTTGTATAAAAACCTGTATCACTGTTCCATTTTT
>NZ_FMYY01000003.1:0-243878 GCF_900101595.1 Paenibacillus sp. cl123 | reverse complement strand
TTAATGTGGGCAATTCGTGGGCAACATCATTTCCCCAATCTGTAAACCCCTTGATTTATAAGGACTTTCCTATTACAAAAAAGGAGGTTCTTCCTATAATTTAAGTCAGAAATATTTTTGCTCTATTTGACCAAAGCGCTTTGTATAAAAACCTGTATCACTGTTCCATTTTTCGACAACAAACGAACATTTGCTCTACTTCACCGCCTAAAACAATTGATATTTTTGGCTCACGTGGGCAATTTGTGGGCAAACTCTATCTTCAAAACCCTTGCAAAACGATACTATATATGATATCATAATAAGTGTAGAAAGGAGTTGAGAAATGGCTAAGATAACAAAGCTCATCGAAAAGATGAGAAGGAATCGGAAGGGAATAACCTTCGCCGAAATAAAGAAAGTCCTCGAACATGCCGGGTACAGTGAAGTAAGAGTTCGCGGCTCTCACCATCACTTCCGGAATGCACAAGGACTTCTGACAACGGTCAAGCGCGACGATCCGGTTAACCCGGAAGCAGTCAAAGACGCGCTCGAAAGGTTAGGGCAGTAGCCAGAGGGGAGCAATCCCCTCCTCCCTTCCTCTCCCTATATCTTATGCCGAAAATTATGAAAAATCAAAAGGATGTCGCTTACTATTTGTCCTTGCCTTATACGTTCCAAATCCGCCGCGTGGAGGAAGATTCCAAAGGTCGGTATTGGGCTAACGTGAAAGAATTGGACGGCTGCCATACGTCCGGGGATACCTGGGAGGAAGCATATGCCGAACTGCAGGAAGTGTTAAAGGATCACATCGAGATTAAGCTGGAGCATGGCGATCCGATCCCGGAGCCTCATGAGAGTTTTAGTGGCAAAATTCTGGTACGGCTGCCGAAATCGCTCCACCAGCAGCTTATTTTCAAGGCCGATGAAGAGGGTATCTCGCTCAACCAATACATGCTTTATAAGCTTAGCAAGTAACCAAAGTCCTTCAAGAACTTTCGCTATCGTTTTGGTCGATAGCGATTCACTCACCCCTTTTGTGGGGGCAGTAACCCGTCTGATGATGGCCGGAGGGGAACCGGCCGAAACGGACTCCTGAAAGATTAGGAGTCGTCGCGGGAACCCGCTGCGAGCTGGCCGTGCATGGCCGGCCTTTACATCATAAATACCTCAAATAATAAACGTTGGGAGATGATTAAACATGCAAAAAGGCGATCAAGTACGGAATCATGGAGATAGTGTGATGCACGGCAGCGAGGGCGAGGTTGTAGAAGTGCTGGATGGATTCATCCGGGTTAAGTTCGTCAATTGGGGCGGCCCATTTGTAGTAAAGATTTATGAAGGCTATGTGCGGCCAGCCGCTGCTCAGGGCGCGTAAATGACGCGCTGGATGCGAGAGGCTGCGGATCAACTCGGAGGCTACCGGACCGGCACGCTCGTCGTCGAGAACGGAGTTGTTAGCCTCCAGGATGCCGCTGGGTCGTTAACTGAACTGATGGACGTTGATCGGATAGAAGTGGTCAACGAAGACGTATACAAGCCCGTTACGCTGGAGGAGGCTTTGACGCTGCGGACGGTGGATGGGTGGCCGTTGCTGGCGGGGTTGTATTCGAGGGTCAAGATTTGGAAATAATAATCATGTGGCCCCTTCCAATAAATTAGACCCGTTAGCATATGCCGACGGGTCTTTGCTTGGGTAAGGAAACATTTCCTACGCTTTTGCTTTCAGACGGCGGCGCTCATCGATCAGGACCTTAAGCAGCAGCAGCTCAGAATAAGTCAGTGTCTTATCACGTGCAGCCTGTACCCATTTCCAATCAGTAATGGTCCCGTCGTTATAAGCATCCCCGAGGTACTTGTCCAGCTCCTCCCAAGCCCATGCATCATACTCCAATACCTTGTTCATCTCGTTTTCCTCCCCCGTGCAATCCTTGTATTCGGCCACAACATCCGCGACCAGCATTTCCATCGTCTTCCCGAGCTGCGCCAGCGCTACCTTTGGATCAATCTTTCGCTCAGGGTCCAGTTGGTAATGCCCGGCGATATGAGTCGGCGGGATTCCGTGCTTATAGCAGGCGTAAGCCAGCACCCAAACATATCGTTTATAGGATTCCTGCAGATCGATCTTGCCGCCGTAGCACAGCTCTACACCGCCCGCGCAGTCGTTCGAGTCATCCCCATACATCTGGTTATCGATAGGTGGATTATAGCGGACATGCCATGCCTTTTCCGGTGGAGCTGTCAGGAACGGGATGCACTCAATTATCTCTTTGTCATCGACAAAGATATGTGCGCTGGCATCGTCATCGTTTCGGGATCGCTCGTAATATGCGACATTGCCCGCCGCGGTACTGCTGGGGTTACCTGTATCATGAGCGACCATGAACCGGCAGCGATCCAACGGTAAGCAAGGCCGTCTGCGCGACGGCCCCGATAGGTATCTTTGGATGATGGGGTATTTTTGCTTAAAGGGCATCCTTGCTCCCTCCATCGCTGGCGTTACCCGCCTGCTTGACCAACTGATGGCCATAGACGGCAGCAGCTCCGCATAGGATGCCTTGCACCGTCGCCTCGGCCGTAAGCCCAAACATCCAGTACACGACGCTTAACGCAAAGACAGAGACGAGATATACGACGGACCAGTTAGGTACGCGCGGAGTTTGCTTGAGTACATATCCAAGCGCCCAACATGCGGCAACAACGATCAGGAGTTTCGGGTCTACGAGTTGTCCGATATCTTCAATAGTCATAAGTCATCCACCTTTCGAGAATAGCTGATATACGATGAGCAGGATTGTCCCGCCGAGAACGTATTTCAGGAATGTCATCCATTCTTTTTGACTGTTCTTCCGCTCATCCACAGAGGCAGTCTGCGACTGCTGCAGCAGCGAAAACAACTTCATTTCGAGAGTATCGAACCTTGTCATAATCTGACTAAATTGTATTTCGATGACCCGCGTCGTCTCTTTAAGTTGCCGAATATCGTCCTCATGCCGTTTCTGCGTTTCTTCGAGGAGGCGCAGTTTTTGCTGGTCTGCCAACCCTTGATTATTGATCCGAAGCATTTCCGGCTGAATTGCTTGTAATTGTTCTTCCACCAGTTTGAGCCGGTTGAGCGCTTCGCCGCTTATCAACTCTGTCATACGCCCGCCTTCCTGCTCGTTCATCATGCGAGCAAATAAAATAGCCCCGATTGCTCGGGGCCTTGAATTACTCTGCAGCCGGTACTGCATCCTCCAGGTCCGGACGGCGCGCATAGACCTGAGCCAGTACAAGCTCTTGATCCACCGCTGCCATGTTGTAGCTATTGACGATATCAATGATGCCGCCTTCTCCGCTGTCATAACGCGTAATGCAGGCATTAGCGATGATCCGTACCTTTGGCTGTGACATTGCCATGACTATTCACCTCCCCCGGTTAATATCTCGGCCATGATAAGCTCCACGTCTGCTAGTCGCGCCTTGAGGTCGGCGTTTTCGTCCTGCAGCGTCGCGATCCGTTCCCCCATCGTCGGCCCGCTCGGCTGCTCCGGAGGCTCCGAAAGCGGCGCTGGCGTCCATACTCCGTCCTCGTAGATGTCGCCCAGGTTAACGTCATCCTCCGGACCGAGGAGGATCATGTTCGGCAATTCGACCTCACCCGATAACTCCGCAACAGTCCTAACTCGCTTCTGTTCATCAATCTCAGCGTATCTATACATGCGCTTTCCTCCTAGATAGATTCCTCGATTTCCCACGAACAATCAAAGCCGCCCAAATTGTAGGCGTAAAACTCTATTGTAGTAGGATTGATCAATTTTGCGTAAAAGCTGCTATTGGTGGAGTACTCAGGCGTTGACCTGCCTGCAAAACTCAAAATCCGCAGCCTCGCTTTACTTAAATCTACCGCGTTGATCGTTGCATAAGCGGTCTGAGGGGCTGCTGTACTGCTAGGTATAGCCGTCGTTCCCCGCTGCATTGGTTTCCATGCTCCCACTGGTTGCCACCCCGTTCCATTCCAAAATTCGACCGTGCCGCCGTTGTTGCGCATCATCAGCGAGTTGCCGGATGTCAAAATCGACCCTGACGGCCCGCCTAGCACGTAGTCAAGCATTGTGCCATCGCTTGGCCGCTGTTGCCTAAAGAGCCACCCATCGCCACCCTCAACGTTACGCGACGAGTACATGACTTTCCGGCGATAACTCGTATTAGGCGCGCCGGTGTCCTCGATCGTCACCGTAGCGTCGCCGCTCTGCACAAACGCAGCGGCAGGTGCAGTCAGCCCGCCAGTCATCGTATCGCCGTCGCGCTTGACCGCATTTTCGAGCGTCGTCCGCGGCGCTGTGGTTACGGATGACTTGCCCGTAATCCCCTTAATCAGCGACATAATGCCGGAGAGCAGCGTTGTCAGAGTGCCCGTCAGCGTTGGCGTCGTCGTATCGTTGAGCGTCCGGTTACCCATGACCGTATCCGTAGCAGCTCCGTCAGCCAACTTGGCGGCTGTGACGATCTTGCTGCCGAGGTGATCTGTGCCAACCGATCCCGGCGGATGATCCATAACGGCTGCCGTCCGGTGCGTGGCGAGCGCTGCCGTTACGCTGGCGATGTTGATCTCGTTGTTTTTGCTGTATGCCTCGGCGAGGATCAGCGCCCAATCATGGACCGTCAGCTTCGTTTGAGCGTCGGCGAGCGCCTGTGCAATCGTGCTGATCGCGCTGCCGGGATTGCCGGGGTACTCGACGCGGCCGTCTATGGCGTTGGCGGTCATGTTTTGGCGGTCCAAGGCGATATAGGTGACGTAGTACTTTGCGCTAGGGTCGTAATTTGCTGCTGAGATTTGAGCAATGACTGCACCATAGGCATATGGATCGGTTGCAAATGACCATTTATAATCTCTTTCCGCACCTTTATAGACAGCGAGAATTCTTGCCGCTCTGTATTTCAGCGGAGAGTTTGGAGTGTAATTGGGATGGCCTGTTACGTTTATTCGGTAGAATCCACCGCCACTAGAGTTATACCCGACTGTTGCTAACTCCCGCCTGATCACGCCCTCGGTCAGCTCGACCAGATTGCCGCCGCTATGCATCGAGATAGCGCCCTCTAGGGTTACGGCCTCATCGACGGCCTGCGCCCGCTGATACACAAGAGTTGCCCAGCCGGTCCAGCCCGGTGCTTTGTTGGCGCTGACATATGCCTCCGTGTTGGTTGGTGGTGCGGACCCAGTTAGTACTGACACCCACGAATTATACACGGTACCATTATTGCCTACCGCCTTCCATCCGTTCATAGCCGCTGCTGCGGCCCCATCGTTGGGATGAATGGCATCAGTCCACCCAGTGTCAGCGGCAGCGAGTGTAAGATACAGAAAGCCGTCGGAGTTAAGATTGAACATATCCGCATTTGATGTAACACCGGGCGAAAGTGGCTTTCCGTCAAATTTGGACGCCTTGGATGCCGTCGATGGAGTCTCAACCGGAACGTAATTTGTTCCGATACCTAATGCCGCTGCACTAGATCGCACACGCTTATAGCCGGTCGAACTGGTGTTATATTTCCAGCCCTGTGATCCCTCCAGCGTAACCTCCCGAAATCTTCCGAATTTATACCAAACGTTATCGCGCTGAAACAACAGGTCGAAAACGCCGCTGATCGGATCGGCAGCGAGCTTACCCGGCTTACCGTCGCTGTCCGTCACAAAGACGGCATAATCATCATTGCGCGGTTCGAACGATTGCGGCAGGTCTGATGATGTGCCGAGGATGAGCATGGGATTGGTAAAAACGAACGTTCCGGCAGCTTGCGATGTGACATGTATTTGCAAAAACGCAGTCCCCGCCGGTGTTGTGAATGATGTTGGGCTCGATACAATGGCGCTACCTATATTCGCTCCGTTCGCATCTTTCGCATAAATGTCATTTCGTTGGTTGGCAATATACGCGTTACCAACCGAAAACACATATTGAGTGTTAGGCAATGCGGGAATAGTAATGGTTGAGTTTTGAAATGACCCGGTAGCATTTAGTGTCAGCTTATACGGTTCCGTAGCCGCCGCATTTGCGTGCAACGTCCACTCCGTAAACGGAGGCAGCAAGTTGCGCCCAGTCTTGACGATCGCCGGGTACGTCACCGACTGCATGCCGTTTACGAATGGCAGATGATCGCGGATGTTGGATGCCGTTATCGTCGTACCTACGGCAGCGTATGTGGTCGCATCTACCTCGTACAGGCTTGCCCCATCGAAATACGCATCGAAATCATCGCTCCCGCTGTACCGACCGAATAAAAATCGGATTCCTGACCTACCGGTGAATTTAACGTAAAGCGTCTGCCATTGGTTTAGTGCAGCGGTGTTGAATGGCATAATTGCACCGTTGCTGAATCCGCCTTTATCGTATATAGCGAGATTTGGAGCATTCACAAATCGAGTCACATACGCATCCACTACGGCCACATATGTCTTGGTAGCGTCCAGGTCGATATCCCTATATGCTGCTCGGGATGCTCCGGTCCCAAACATTTTGAAGCTGGCGTCGCCGTAGCGTTTTACCGTTGTATCTACCGTAACGGCTGCTGTAGTCCATCCCGTAAGGTTCTCGCAGTCTCCGATGATACCGAGGATATTCTGCAACGTCATCCCCTGCACCGTCACCCGCGCCGGTCCACTCTGGTCTGCGGTGATTACCTGGAGACCGTGTCTCAATGGTGCGGATAGGGTTAGGCCATCTTTGAGCTTTGCTAAGATATCCTCGATGTTGTTTTTAAATGTGTCATGGTCATAGGCAGTAAAAAAACGGGCTACCTTGCTGCCCGCGCTCCATGCTTTGGCCTGCCCCTGAAATGCCCGCGTTACACCGGTCAAGGTGTTGCTGCTGATCCCGGTGTAAAGGATCGTTTCCGCCGACTCGTCCGTGCCGATCGTCACCAAATTAGGCGCTGGCGGCAGCAACGATGCATTAACCACAGGAACTGTTGTCTGCGTTGCATTTATTCCAGCCGTCAATTCCGTCTGCGGCGAATTTACCACCGCGCTATACATAGGTAATTGAGCCATAGTGTCCTCCCCTTTATTTGCCTATCTTCTTAAGCCACTCGCCCGTCTGAACGACCGTCCATAGTATTTCAGCTACTTTGGCATGCCCGGTGTCGTTCATGTGCAAATTGTCGGCGTTCAAATTGGTCCCCGCCGCCTCCGCAGGAGTCCAAGCTTGTTCGAAATGACACAAATCGATTCCTGTCTCGCTGGCCACCTCACCGAACATTGTCCGATATGCAACAAGGCGAGTTTCATTTGCCGCCGGGGTAAGCGTATGAGGGTTGCACAAGATGATGTGAGCTTTCGGATTACGGCTCTTGAATGCCTTCACAATCCTAACCATGTGCGGTTTAACATCAGCAGCCGGGGCGTTTGCGTATGCATCGTTTGCCCCGATGTTGATCGTAATCAGATCGACTTCGTTGTAAATCCCAAACGTTTCCAAGCTTTTCGACGCATCCGAAGCTTTTGCTCCGCTCCATCCGATGTTGTCATATTTGATGGCCCCGTATTGCTCCCGGATGCGCTCTGCAATGATCTTGGGATAAAGCTTGCTGCCATCCGTCACTGTGTTGTAGGTGGATGAACTGCCCACCGCCAAGTATCTGCCGCCTCTACGCATTATTAGCAACCTCCACTCCAAAAATCGTGCCATAGAATAACCCATCAGCAGATGTGTTTTTATAGCCGATCTCGATTTTCCCCAGTCCTACCACGGCCATCTCGCCTTCAAAGGTTACGCGCTGTGTTTCTCTGGCTTTAACAGGGAATTGATATTCAAGCATTGTTTGTGGCTGATATCCTGTAAAAGTACCAGGAGTGATGCGGACGAGCAGCAATGCCTCAACCGTCGAAGATACAACAATTTCCTTCGGATAGAGTACGAATCCGGCATTGGGAGATTTGGATGTGGAGTACACCGCATTTCCGGTTGTAGTCATTGCCACTCCATCAGCTTTAGACATGATGTATTTCCCGCCATCTCGTATGAGTCGCGCCCAAAATGTCTCATTGATCGATACAACGCTTTGACCAACTGCGGTTGAAAATGGATTTTCGGTAGCTCCTCCGCCCCCGGCTCCTCCTTTCGCTATTTGCTCCAATAGATCAGCAATATTAACTATGGTTCCGTCTTCCTTGATGCGCCGCCCTGTTCCGGGAAATGAATGTTGAATGTCTGCCAAAACTTTTCACCTCCATGCAAAATAGCCCCGAAACCTGTCGGGGCTTTAGATTGTATATATGTGGTATACTGGTCCTAAAAAGGAGTTGATACCCTTGAAGAAATTAATCATCGCCCTATCCCTCGGTATGCTGATCGGCTCAGCTACCACGGCCATAGCCGCAACGAGCGAGACAGTGCAAGCGACTATCGCTAAGTTCGTTATAAAGGTCAATGGACAGGAAAAACAGCTCGCCACATCCCCTATCGTCGTGGACGGAAATTCTTATCTCCCGGTCCGCGAAGTCGCCGGGCTGCTCGGGGCCGAAGTAGGCTACGATGATGCAACCCGCACGATTTCATTGCAAACGCCTGTTCCCGTTGATAAACTGGAGGAAAAGACGGGAGCAGGTGCAAACATGACTGAAACTGGATATCGGGTAGGAATCAGAGCTGTCATGGATTTTTTAGTCAAAAAGCACTCATTGTCAATTAAAGATAGTCCAAACGTTGGCGTCGATGAAGAAAGTCCACAGCAAAAGGTCATACTTTGGTTCAACGGAAATAAATATCACCTTGATTACTTTGAAACAGATCCTTCAGGGGATACGCTAGTCGATGTCGGCCCATTGTTAGAATCCAAGGTGTTGACGATTGAAGATTTGAAGAATGTTCAATAGTCTCCCCCTCCGCGTGATTGGCAGAACAATTTTGTATTAATGCTGGCCACAATGCGACCGAGGCTGTTCGGGATCACCTCAACAGTGTGCCAGCCTCGGTTTATTTTTCCTCCGCCATCCTTCGAAAGAAATGGGATGATATCAATATCGTCCATATTCGTCCCCGTCCCGGGTATGATTACTCCATCCACTTTCACCGTAACTGCTGAAGGTGTAGGCCCTTCGAATATTCCGTATTCCATTTCGTGATTATGAGCAGGTATCTGATGCGTATGGTCCATTTCATGCGTATGAGCAGCGATCTGATGTGTGTGTTCCATGTTATGGACGTGGCTGCCTATTGTATGAGTGTGGTCCATTTCATGAACGTGAGGCGGAAGATTAATTTTATGTGCGTGCAGGTATTGTTGATGTGTATGAGTGCCGGAAGGAACCCACGTTACATATCCACCTCCAACCGTCATAAGTTGAACTCCTGAATCAATACCATGGTCATGATGTCCACTTACGTTTGTATTATCGATAGGGCTTATAGAAGGAGTGACGATTTGGTTGTTAGAATTTGTTTCAACTACAGCCCCTCCGCTCTCCGTCGTTGTCTTGCTGCTCGGTCCCGACGTTGTTGCTCCTCCTGATGCCGTTGTCGTTGTGCTGCTTGCCCCGCTAGTCTGTCCGCCACCGCTGGCAGTTGTGGTCTTGCTGCTCGGTCCGCTCGAGACGGCCGGAGCTGCTTGGATAGGGCGGTTATAACCCCTGAACGCCTCGGACTTGTATGACAGCAGCACCTTGTTAATCCGGACAGCTTGCTCATCGATACGGAACCGCAGTACGGCCGGATGCGTCGGATCGCAGTTATCCGCGAAGTCATGGGAGTCCAGGTTTGTAGCTCCCTGGGCGTACAGCTCGTTAATCTGCAGCCGCGTCTGGATCGCCGCCATGCTATCGAATAGCGTCTGCACCCTGTTCGCTATCTCCAGTTCAACCTCCCCAGGCCGGCCCAGCATATCGCGCTTGCTCTTTCGAACCACGCGGGCCATGAAGTCGATCCCTAACGCCTTATCCTGTACCCTTACGATGCATCCAGGATAGAACTTATAGATGGGCGTATCAGTCAGTTTGCTGATATCCGACGCCATTACCCTGTATGAGACTTTCGGGTGCTTGTACTCTTCCAGGTAAGCCTCACAACGCGCTAGGAGCGTTTCCGGGTATTCGATCCGCCTATCTGTCAGCACGCGCGATACAAGGCCGTATTGCGCCTGTGAAGCCGTGTCTTCGATATATGGCAGGCCACCGTTAATCGATTCGAATGTCAGTTGGTTTACACCCTCCCCGTAGCCGAACCCATAGATTCGGTTGCATAGGGATGTGGGGTCAACCGTCTTCTCGATCCCCTGCATGTTGACCCCGTATCTGATGTACGTCTCGACGTTCTTGGGAGGCTCTACAAGGTTCAAGCGCCACGGATATACAGTTGTGTCGAACTTCCATTCGAACGGCTCAGTGAACGGCTTAACGACGCTCCAGAGGGCGGCGAGCAGTGTTTCATTCTCCCAGTTGTATTCGAATTGCCGGGTGAAGTTTACGGTCCCGAGTTGCCAACGCTTGACGCTTTGCTTGCTCAAGATGTACTGAAGCGCGTCTAAGGTATAATACCCCAAGTTACCGACCGTGTGGTAACGATAGAGCAGATCGTCAAGCAGCGTAATCAGTACATGCTCGCATTTGTAAGTGATAACTTGATTACCTTGGGACCGGGATACCGTTTGACTGGCTATACGGAACAATTCGATCCGTTCCCGGCCGTCGTAAACCTCCACGAAATACAGAGGCTTGCACTCTACCGTTTTCGGATCGTTAGCCGGTAAGCTGAATTGAGCATTCCACATCGCATTGAACGGCATGTCGTACCCAATGTTAAAAGCATTCTCCAAATAGGCTACCTTTCTCATCTGGTTATCATAAACGGTTATTGGCGCGTTCGGCATATGGCCCTCCTAGCAAGCTTGTGTTCGAATTCCACTATCTTTTCCCACGATACCCGCCTCATAGGTTCGCAGACTAATTCATAGGCGATACGCATCTGATGTGCTGCAATGTCATATGCAATATGCCCGGTCGCCGTTCCAAGCCCGGGGCAAATTACTTTTCGGATTGGCAGGAGTCCATTTTGCGAACAGGTATCATTATGATTTTGGATAGCCTGCAAAGCCGCTTTCATAGCTAGAAAGACATTGATTGTTCCAAGGATTGGCATGGGTATTCGCATCGTTGGAGCATATGCCACAAAAGGGTGCTTTTGGTCTTTGGTCGGCACAATCAACGCCGTTCCGACAGGTTGGATACTTGCATGAAATGCAAAAATGTATCCTCTCACCCGATGCTCCAATTGAGGACCGAAGAATCTAGAGACGTGCAAATCAAACCCGCCATCCATGATCCCGTAACTGTTTCCGGGAGTGATTATGCAGTCCCATTCTTTGATGTCAGTGAATGACCCATTGACGACCGAGACGCGTTCCAATCCTTCGAAGCATTCCTCGAATTCCCCGCAAAGTTCCTTGTTTATGTCAACAAGAATCAGTTCGATATCATGCATGTAATGGACCTCCTACACGAATTTATCTCGGTGCGTGATACGGATCAGCACTGACCGCCCCGCTGCCGTGTCTTGGTACAAGAAATCGTTGCTGCCGACGTTCAGGTTAAAGAAATCCCCCGTAAAATTATGAAGGATGTTCACACCATTTTTGGTTACAGATAGTTGCTTGGAATCGATAACGATCTTGTCACCTGGAGCAAAGTTTCCGGTAAACTCCAGCACGTCCACATGATATCGGCGAGCATCCGCAGAAAGATCGCCCTGGCCGTCAATGATCGCCCCTTGAAAGATTTCCCGGCTAATAGTTGCGGACAGATCACCCTGCCCGTCCATCGTAATCGCAAAGAAAATCTCCCGAGTCGCATCCGCCTGCAAGTCACCTCGCCCATCGATCCTAGCCCCGGTGTACATCTCTGCTACTGTACGGACGGTCAAATCACCGAATCCGTCAATCCTCACCGCAGCATAAATGTCCACGACAGCGAATCGGTTAAAGGGCATTCGGTTATAAAAGCCGCGATTGAACATCGTTCGGCCCCCTCTTACCTCATGGTCTGGATAACGGCATCGATCGGCAAGCGCAACCGGTCGCCGGTCAATATCGTCCTCGGGTTATTGATCTGGTCATAAGACAGCAGCGTGCCGCCTGTGGCCGCATCCCGCAGCCCGATATGCGTTACCGTGCCCCAATCGGCCGAGGCAATCGGAAAAACTATCTCAGCACTATTTTTACTCGTCGGCTTTGTGACTGTCCCGAGTTGCCCGGTCTTATTGTTGTACTCGCTGTATGAATCGTTTGTCGGAGCACTAAACGTGATAGCCTGTCTTACATAGCCCCCGCCTGTAACCTCTGTGCCCGTGTCAGCTCCCGTAGGGTTAGAGGTATAAAGGGCGACGTAAATGGTTGTAGGCCGAGTGTAGTTCGTATTTCTAAACACCTGATTGAGCAACGCCGTAGCAAGCGTGTTTGAAAGTGGCATGGTGCTCACTCCTATCCTTGGTCGATTTCATATTCGTTTTGGATCCTAAAGCTCGTAATGGTCGTGTTTCCCGTATTGGTCAATTCGATAACCGGCTCGGTCCGGATGTCGCCCGCCGATTGGATGGTAAAAGCTCGTGGCGATGTCACCACTGTCTGCTCCCAAAGTTGCTCAACCCCAAGCGCATACGGTTCATATGCCGTCAATGGCAGCATAAACCGTCCATGTCCCGCTATTCGATCGATGGGCATGGCCCCGCTGTATCGGACGTTATAGACTCGATCCGGATGGGCTTCAAACACCAATTCGACGGTTCGAGGACGGCCGTAGCTATCGACCAGCAATCGCATGAATGTTTCAATGCGATGCTGCAGCTCGATGTGATTCCGGGAGATGATTGCACAATCCAACGAAAAAAGCCTGGGTTCCATATCGGCCCCGAAGTCCATGGCCCCGTTCCGTCCGGGGATCGCAAGCAAGTTGTCCCGGGTGCTGGGAAGACCCGGGCGCTGGCTCCTACCTGTCACTATCATGCCAAGTTCCGCAGGGGTCCTTCCGGCTATCCTTAATACACTCATGTCTGCATTCCCCCTGAGTATCTGTTTTCCGACAAGGACAAATCATTGATTTCTTGGGCCAGTTTGCGGATATCGTCGTCACTTCGAATCGTGATATTTGCCCCGGCGAACAGCCCTTCCATGTTCACTTGATTTACGACACTCCCGCCCGTAGACCCAAAGCCCGACATGCCAGAACCGGGAGAAGCGAGATAGGGAGTTGCGGCGTCCGCCAACATGCCCGCCTGCCTCTCGACATCGTGAAGGGAGTTTTTCATCCCAATTGCCAGGCCCTCACCCGTCCATTCACCAATCTGCATTGTAACTTTGGATGGGGAGTTAATCCCCAAGATGCCCTTAAGCTGATCGGCGATGCCTTGCCCAAATGACCGGATTCGCTTGCCAATTTCGGATTCCTTGGATGTGAAGCCTTCCAGGAAAAATGTCAGCACATCAGAACCGGTTTTCTTCCAGTCAATATTTTTGATGTGGTCCACGTAATTGTCCCAGCTTTTTTGTTGATCCAGGAAGAAGGTATCCCACTTGCCTTTAACTTCTCCGGTTTGCCAGTTGACGTAATTGACATATTCAGTCGCCTGCAGCTTGGCTTGCTCTACAACTCTTTTATGCATATCCTCGGCGGCAGTTACTGATTCATCCCTCTGCCGCTTTGCATCGGCGATTAATGCATCAGCTTGTTCGGCTGTGATGGACTTGCTTTCATCCCGCTGCCGAATGACGGCATCCATTACAGAGGTATATTGCTCCTCAGCGGCCTTCACCGTCTTTTCCTTTTGCTCGTTACTGTTCTTCACGACCTCGGCAGCTTGCTGTGCGGTGACTTCTGCTGAGTCCGCCTTGAGTTTTTCAAGAAGTACCTTCTGTTCTCTGATGCTGTCACCCAGCGCTTTCTCAGCCTGTTTGTTCATGGTTTCCCGAATCTTATTTATCTCGTCATACTCTTGCTGAGTGATCCCCCTTTTTTCAGTCAAGGCATTCAAGAGGATTTCTGCAACCCTGGTTTGGCTCGCCCTTACTTCCTCTTCGCTTTTCGTGTTGTTTTCTTGAGCTTTTGCAAGGGCTTTTGCTTCCTCTTCATCGGTTAGCACGGAGCTGTCAGCAAAGAATCTCGATAGTTCAGTGATCTGTTTTCCATGAGATTCCTTTAAATTAGCAAGAATGGTATTTCCCATCCCGAAGAAGGTATCGGCAATATCAGCAGCCGTATTATCCGTTACCGTTTTACCGGACCAATACAACTCATTGAGCTGTACAATCGATCGATCTTTTAACCCGATGAAAGCTTCCACTGCTTTATCTTTGGTCGTTTCGGCTGCTCCCGCGGTGTTTTCGATGGCCGGTTTGAGCTGCGTTTCCAACGTCTGCGCTAATTGATCGGCGGACAGATTCGCTCCATCCAGACCGGCGATAAGACCGCCGCCCATCCCGCCTCCAGCTCCGTCGCCTTTCGCAGCTTTCTCTACGTCTTTTAGCTTAGCTTCCAAGGCTTCGAGCTGCACAACCTGATTGGCAATATCCGGCGCAATATCCAAGGCCGTTTTTACAGCGTCGGAAGTTGTGCTAAGACCCTCCAAACCTTTCTTCAGAGAATCAGAGAAGTTCTTTCCGGCTTCCTGCCACTTGGGGTTGTAGGTATCAAGGAGCTGAACGATTTCTTCGTTTTTTTGATCAAGCACAAGTTTTCGCGCTTCGGCTTGAATGTTCTCTTCTTGCTTGAGCGTATCATAGTGTTTTTTTACGGCTTCCTTCTCATCTTTCAGCCGCCCCTCGACCGCTTTCAGACGCTCCTTCTCCGTCTCTTTCAGGGCTTCGTATGCTTTCTTTGTTTCATCCTTCTGGTCCGCCAAAGACTCTTTGACGGCTTCCAGCTTGTCCTTCTCGGTTTCTTTGCGGTCATCGGTTTCGGTTTTAAGCTGCTCTTTACGTTGAGCTGCTGCTTCCTTGATCGCATCGATCTGAGCCTTGAGCGCATCCTTTTGCTGCTGCCGGGATTCGAGTAACTGTTCCCGCTCCCGATTGGCTATTTCTTCGTTAATGTCATCTTGCAGCCTTGCTTTTTCCTCGGCGGTTGCCGCTGCATCCAGTTGCTTCCTCAGCTCAGTGATACGGCTCTGGTACTCGCTTTCCTTGCGGGCCTTGTCTTCAGCCTTGGTCTGCGCGTCGATCCCGTCAATCTGCTCCTGGATGGCTTTGGTCTGCTCGTATGCCTCGGAGTCGATCAGTTTGAGCTTTTCGTTGTATTCCTTATCGATAAGCTTGAGACGGGCATCCGATGCCTTACGTTCACTTTCAACCTGTTTGTCCAGGCTTTTAACCCGGGACTCGTACTCTTTTTCGTGAAGTTTTATCGTCTCCTCAGAGGTGCGTTTCTCATTGGATAGCTGTTCGTCCAAAGCTTCCGACTGTGCTTGTTCTGCTTCGTCGTATCGCTTCTTTAGCGCCGTCACAATCGCAGCTCCGATTTGATTCAGCGTTTCTTTATTGGATTCGACGGACTTCTTCATGGCATCTACGGTTTCTTTGAGGGCATCAACGGACTGCTGCTTGCCTTCTTTGATTCCGTCCGTAATCCCCTTCACAAGTCCAGCCCCGACGGCCTTGCCACTCGATTCGGCACTCTTAGCTGTTCCGGCCAACTCCGATCGGAACTTCTGAAAACTGCCAGTAGAGGATTGCAACGCATCTGCTGACGCTGCCTTGAATCGATTAGTGTTGTGAATCGAAGAGTTGATAAGGCTATTCACGGCCATAAACGTCGATATAAGCGTCGCTATAGCCGCCACCACTAAACCTATCGGACCAGTTGAGGCAGTTATTGCAGGCCCAATGAGGCGTAAGCCTGCCACGATCTGAGGAATATAGCCGATCAAGAGCAGCAAAGGACCCGTCAGCAACGTGAGTCCGGCTGTCAGGCTCGCCCCCACGACCACCGCCGTCTGCATGCCATCAGACATGCCATTGAACTTGTTGACGATATCCGTCAATGCATCCGCGGTCTTTCGGACTGCGGGAGATAGCTTAGAACCAATACTGATTGCTGCGGATTCAACCGCACCCGTTAATTGATCGACGCTGCCCTTGAGATTATCCTTCATGATGTCGGCGGCATTCTTCGATGCTCCCGCGCTGTTTTGCAGCGACTTGGTATAAGCATCAAACTTCGTCTTGCCCTGATCGACGAGGACCATCATTCCGCTGACTGTCTCAAGTCCGAATATGGTAGCAAGCGCCGCGGCCTTCTGTGCTTCCGTCTGGCCAGCCAGTTTTTTGTTGAGTTGGTCGATGATATCGCTAAACGGTAGCATTTTCCCGCTTGTATCCACGATAGATACGCCCAGGGCATTCAGTACGTCCTTCGCTTCTTTTGGAGGGTCAACAAGCCGCAGGAGAGCCGCCCGGAGCGTTGTCCCAGCTTGCTCGGACTTTATTCCCGCGTTGCCCATTTCTATTAATGCCGCGCCAACCTCTTCGAGCGATACGCCCAGCGCCTTAGCAGGAGGACCAACGAACTTGAGGGAGTATGCCATATCCTGAACGCTGATCGCCGACGAGTTAGCAGCTTGAGCAAGAATATCCGCAACCCTTCCCGCTTCTGCCGCCTGGAGACCGAAACCATTAAGCGTGGAGGCCATCGTTTCGGCCACGAGCGACATCTCTTCACCCGATGCGGCGGTGGCGGATAATACGCCCGGCATGGCTGCCATGATCTGGCTTGCATTGAATCCGGCTGCGGCCAGCTCTTGCATGCCTTCTGCGACCTGTGAGGCTGAAAATGAAGTGGATGCGCCAAGGTCGATGGCCTGCTTGCGTAGCGCGGCAAACTCATCTGCTGTCGCATTTGCCAG
Organism: Paenibacillus sp. cl123; assembly: GCF_900101595.1. GTDB lineage: Bacteria > Bacillota > Bacilli > Paenibacillales > NBRC-103111 > Paenibacillus_G. Next base: position 227,040 of record NZ_FMYY01000003.1, on the reverse strand, counting down.
CCCCTTCACTTTGGACATGGCAGCATCAAATTCCATCGTCTGCTTTACAGCGGCCCCAAGCCCCGCGCCCATCGCCACGCCCGCCGCCGTAATAGCAGCCCCCGCCATCTTGATCCGGTCGAAGGTATTGCCCAGCGATTTTGATGCCTGATCGAAAGATTCCTGATAATCCTTGCCCAATCTGCTAACCGATTTGGATTGCTGCTTAAGCTCGTTGTCCGTACTGGACAGACGGTTTTCAAGGCCGCGCAGCTCCTGCTCGGTTTTTGCCACTTCCCGCTGAAATGCCCGGTATTGCCCTTCTGAAATGTCACCTTTGGCAAACTGCTCGTTCACTTGCTGCTGGGCCATCTTCAGCCGGTTAAGTTTTTCCCGGCTGCTTTCAATGGCATCCCCAAGCAGTTTTTGCTTTTGAGCCAGCAGTTCGGTGTTCGTCGGATCGAGCTTGAGCAGTTTCTCGACCTGCTTCAGTTCCGTCTGAATGTCCCGGCTTTTCTTGTTCACATCAGATAGGGCGGCGGCCAGCGCCGTCGTATCTGCCCCAATCACGACGTTTATGCCGCGAATTGTCTCTGCCATGCTTCCGCCCCCTATCTATAAAATGCGTCAATATCCGCTTGGTCTGCCTCTTTTGCTTCTTCGTCCTGGTTTCCTGTATAGGCTTTGGCGATATCGAATAAATCGGCCACCCGAAGCTCATTAATCTCCATTAAGCTGAGGCCGATCCGCTTTCCTACCGCCAACAACTCCGTATCCATGCGGCCGGGTGCCCTGTTACTCTTGGGGTGGTTTTGCTCCTTTACGAAAAAAGCCGTCTGCGGCTTCCTCCAAAGCACCCATTAGAAACTCTTCGTCCGTGAAGTCCACGGCCTCCAAGCTTCCGAGCCATTCGATAAAGGGCGGGAAGGTCTTGCCGAAAGCATCGGCCTTCGCCATCGCCCAGACAAGCTGCAGCATTAAGACCGAATCAAAGTGACTCATATCCTTGCGAAACTTTTCCAAAGTAATGAAATCAGCAACCAGGTCCGTCTTGAATTCCTGCTTGTAATACAAAAGAGCCAGGGGCGTCGCCCTGACTCTGATCTCTTGTTCGCCGAACTTTAAGATTCTCATTTTATACCACCACCAGACCGAGGATTGCCGTCGAAAGCGCTGTGTTTGCTGAATCAACCTGCGCTTGGGCCGCGCTACCGTTCGAGTTAACCGTAGTCGCCGCTGTCTTGGCTGCCGTCAACTTGGTCCACGTGGCAGGCGTATAATTGGCTTGTGTCAGGCTGTTAGCAAAAGCGATGTTTGCCGCCAGCGCCGTCTTGCTCGCCGCCCCAAAAGTTGGAACAGTCACCGCGGAGAAGAAGGCATTATAAGCTGCTGCATTCGTATCGGACAGTTCGATATCGCCCTTGACGATTGTCCTTCCGCCGATCTCCATCGGGGACACAACAATGCTCAGGACATCCGTCGAAGGGGTAATGGTTTCGTTTTTGGTTGTCCGCTCTTTTGCCGGTCGGCTGGCTTGGCAGTTGAAGTATACAAAGCGGCGGTTCTTCTGATCGCCCTGAACTTGCCCCATCAGTGCAAATTTCTTTGCGATGCCATCGGATACTTCTACGAGCATGCCGTTTGCGTCGATCTGCCATCCAAGCATCTCAGCAAGTACCGCATCCGGCACAAGGGCCATTTCCAATTCTGCGGTGTACCCGTTATTGCTTGTAGCCACAAAATAGGCCGTATTGTCCGCATAGAAGGTACTTGCTTCACCTACTGTCGTAGGTGTCCAGCGCACCGCGCCTGGGATGGGAATCGGCGCTTTCCAAGCCGGTTGTGTGGGGCTTGTTTCATCAACGAATGCGATATGCACCTTTTCCAAACCGAATGTAACTTTATTGTTCGCCATGGTTTAACCTCCAATGAGTTGAATTTCATAAATGATCTGCCGGAGTTTTTCTGTCTCCAGCCACGTCTCAAGCTTGCTGTACGGGAATCGATTGGCTTTCAATACGTCTTGCAGCAGTTTCTCCGTTTCCGGTTCTTTCATTTTTGTATACAGTTCTACCTGCATGTTGCCGATCTCGACGTAGTTGTGATTGTCGGCCTGTAGGTCGCTTGAATAGGCAAATTGCAGCGTGATGAAAGGCGGGGGCGGCGATGGTGCAGGAAACTCCCCGTATGCTACCGGCAGCCCTGTAGACTTGAGGATGGTAACCAATTCCGCCAAGGTCATGACCCGCCCCCGTTCTGGATGATCCGCTTAATGTCGGACGCCAAGTTTCCAGCGTGTTTATCGTATGCTGGCCGTAAATGGGGATAAGCCCGGACCCGTCCTCCGCCGCGTTTGGCGTGTCCAAATTCGAGCAGATGCACCCTGCGGGAGTCCTTTTTGTTCCAGATAACCCGGCGTGACTTGCCTTCGTATCCTTGTTTTGTTTTCTTAAAGCCCTTTGCGTATTCACCCGAGCGCTTGGGAGCTGCCTGCCGGGTATCCTCAAGCACTGCATCAGCCACAACATCCACTTTCTTATCGATCGCCTCGGACACATCTTCGGTATACTCCCGAACGGCGTCCGTTATAGCTGAAGCCAGTTGGTCAATGCTGATGTTAGCCATCTGCCGCCACCCTTTCACAGACAAGCTCCAGTTCTTCGATCCCCGTCGAATAGGTACGGATGATCCGATATAACTGCCCTTCGAATTGCAGCGTCCGCTCCCCGTTGTACTCGTAGGCATGTACAGTGAACGTCAGCTCCGGCCGAAGACCGGCAGCAGCAGCGTTGTAAAACTCATTACGGCCTATGGATTTCAGGCTGCAAAGGATCGTTGTATCATTCTCCTGGGGAATCTGATTGCCATTCTCGTCGCTTTCGTATCCGACCTGTCCAATTAAGGTTACCTCATGGTCGTATGTCATCGCCCCGGACCCCCTGAATGAATCATCAAGTTATGCAACCGAAATTGCAGATGTCGCGGCATCGCCCCGTCACTATCCCTGGACTGATACCTCCATGTTGCAAGGTCCACGCAAAACATCAAATGGCTGGCGTCGTCAGGCTGCAGCGCAATCCCCTTTTCGTCCTCCAGCTCCCTGACTACGCCCGCAACAATAGCGGTCAGGTACGTATCCCTGACCGCCGTGCGGACGCCTAAGCGCTCTTTGACGAGAGCCAAAATCAGCGCCGTATCCATAATTAGGACTTGGTGACGGCAACCGAATAATTCCGGACGGTCGTTCCGTTAGTCACCTTCACCGTTACCGTATTTACGCCTGCCGCCCATGTTGCGCTTCCGCCATTGGCTACCGTGGTCGAACCATTCTTGATCTCAATCACCGCTTTGTCCTTTGCAGCATCGACATTGATAGTATTGGTCGCCGATGTTGTAGCCGCCGTGTAGTTCGTGACAGCCGGGTTAAAGGCAGGAGTAAGCGTCAAGTTACCGATCGTCAGTTCATCCAAATACGCATCAGACGGGTTTGCATTGTCCGGCGCAAACGGTACAACCGTCGTAGGATCAACATTGTTGATATTGACGATAACAAAGCCTTCGCCGAAAACAGGACGGCCGTCATAACGGGCAGTTCCCTTAAACACCGTCTGATCCTCGATAAAGCGGACATGTTCCGATTGGGCGAGCTGAATTCCTGCACGCTCTGCCAATAGATACAAAGATCCGTAACCACCGATGATATCGCCGTCCGGGATAAAGTCCAGGATCTCAATATCACCACCGACAAGCGGCATGGTATTATTCATGGATGCGACAAGCGCACCTGCTGCATTAAACACCACCATGCGTGCCATGAGCTGGGCATGCGTTTGGGTATTCATCGCCCAGAACTTAGAACCATTGCTGAAATTGGCTCTAGCGGCTGACAAATCAAGCATAAGCGCCGAGAAGAACGCTTCGGCCGTCATGGCTGCCGGATTAAGCTTCAGCAAATGGGTCGCCCGCAAATCCGTCCATGCCGGGGCTTTGGAACTCCAGTCCGAAGGCTGCGAGGATTGCGCAAGCCGCGTTGCAATACCCAATGGCATCTTCTTCCCCGTGCCATACAGGATAGCCTTGTCTACAGCCAAGCCAATAGCCTGCGCGATGGCATCCAAAATTTCGGCCGCCAGATTCAGGTCACTGTCTTCCAGTGTGGCATTGCAGATCGGGATGAACCCGCCTACCTTATATCCGTCAACCTCGATTTGGTTGAATCCGATCGACAATTCATTCAGAGTGGCGCAGGCTTCTGTCCAAATCGCTTCCGGGATCGCACCCGCGATGTTTTGCCGCGCCGTGCCCTTCAGCGGTCGAAGCTGAATCTTGGGCAACAACTTGCTATAGCGGTGCAGATTGTCGCGGATCAGGCCAAGCATTACTTCTGGAATCGTCAGGTCAGCACCTGTCACTGCCCGCTGCTGTGCAGTTTTTCCCAGCTCCCTGACTTGGGCCAAGAAGTCCTTTACCTCATTACGTGCTACCAGCGCGGAGCGCTGTTCAAAGGGCATGTTGCGGAAGAATCCGATCATTCTTGTTTCGCCTCCTGTAAATTGATTTCTTTGGTCTGGTGTGGCCGGAGCTGCGGGGATGTTTTCGGGTGATCCCGTATTGCTCGGCTCTTTGCTGTTCAGTTGCTCAAGTTCACCTTCAAGTGCGGAAATCTCACCTTCCAGTTTGGTTTTATCCGCCTCAAGTGCTTCCTTGTCGGTATCGTGCTTCCCGATTTCCTCTTCGACGACAGCGATTTCTTCTTCGGTCGCAGCCTCTTCGATAGCCTTCTCCAGTTCCTCGGATCGGGTCTTCAACTCTGCCGCCCTCGTCTCCATAGCCTCAAGCGCTTCTTTGCGCTGCTGGATTTTACGAGTAAGCATTAATTGTTTAAGTGCCATTATTTTTTCAACCTCGCTTTCAATTGTTGTTTGCGCTGCTGCATCTGTCTGTCCCGATGCTGGGCGACCTCAGCCTTTCGCGCCTGTACGCCGGTATCGGTGTATTGGGGAAAGGTGACTACGCTGACCTCATGTAAGTCGATCTCGCGTATCGTCCATTTGACAGATCCATCGTCCCGCCACTCTGTATCCTCTCGGGTGATATTGAATCCAAATGAACATTGGTCCACATCTCCGCGCCTGACTCGCTCATAGAGATTCACCGCATCGCTGTCATTGGGATTAACCTTTACCCGCCCCCAAAGGCCGAAAGAATCCGCCTTAAGCTCCAAAGTGCCTGACTTATTTCGCCCAAGGACAAACATCGTGTCGTGGTTGATCAGCGCCCGAACATCGTTGCTCAGTGTGCTATTGAATGCTTCAGGTGCAATTTCTTCAATGGCCCCCGGCCAAAGCTCGGTTTGCCGGTTGAACACCGCGAAGTAACCTTCGATAATCATCTCTTGTCCTTCCGGTTCGGCCCGCGTCTTAAGCTCCGTTTGCAGGCTGCGTGTTTGCCTGACATCTCTACTCACCGCCATCACCTCCTTCGTCCAATCCCTTTTTGATCTTTTTCAGCTTCTTTTGCTCCCCCAGCAGATCAGCGGGCAAATAGTTCTCCAGCACGATCAATTCGTGCATTTCAGGGTCCGGACTCATGCCTACCCAATCCCGCAGCTCATTGCGCCGCAGCGTGTTGCGGTCTACAAGCGCTGTCCCGGCCGTCACCAAATCAATCAGGTCGTAAGAGTAAAGCGACCTCGGATTGAATTTGAAGAATAGATCAGGGGCAATCAGCAGTTTGCGGGTCAGCTCCTGCACAATGCCTGTAGCCATGGGGAGAATCCGGGAGTTAATAAAGGCGTTATATTCGTCCTTCTTGAAGTCCCCGACGCCAACAAAAAAGGCCGGCACTCCTAGGAGGCCCGCCACCGTGCGCTTATCAAGTTGTACCGCGTCGTTAATCGCCAAGTCATTCAGGGATAACGGTTTGATCTGGTTTACCTCGAGCAAATCCGCAGGAATGATCCAGGGCTTCCCGCCTCCTGTCTCGGAGACATACCGCTTCAGGAGCTTATCCCGGGAATCCTCATCTTCGAAGTCGCTGGACAAGCCGTCAACTTTGATGATCAGGGAAGGCTTCCATTTATCCGACATGAAGCTGTTTTTGGTCTTTGACGCTTGCTTGAGATTGGTAATGATATCCCGTAGCGCCACCCGGTAACCGGTCCCCACCCATGGCCGCTCCGGATCGGGGTTGATCATAAAGTGAAGCAGTTCATCGTGATTATAGTGTCGGCCCTGATATAGAATCTGGTAGGCATCGGGAGTATCAATGATGCTGACGCCTGACGGTTTGAACGGGACCAAATCGGATATCAATCCATCGCGCATCTTGGGGTATACGACGCTGTTTCCGTCTCCCTCCAGCAGCATGGTGTTCACGATGTTAAACATCCAAGCTTTTCGAGTGGATAGGCTGTAAGGATTGATATCAATCTTCCTTGACAACTCATTCCGTACCCGGATGTCGCCTTCGTCGGTATTCCGCATGAGGTGGATGGTCATGCTACTGATCAGGTCCGCTATTTTTCCGACCGCCATTTTGACCTCGGGGTTATCCGATAGCCGGGTATACCCAGGCACGCAAAGGGTATCGTGCGCGTCATCGGTCAAAAGCCAGCCGATCGGCGTTTGCGGAGCTGCCCGCGTGCTTGGGGATGCTTTACCTTTTCGCTTTTTACTCATCGTCGTCACCACCTCCATCCAAGTATTTTTTTATGTCCGTCTTATTTTCGCCGATGCTGTGAAGCATCTTCATGGCCGCGAATACCGTTGCATCGAATATATCGATACGCTGATTCGGCATGACCTTTTCATACATCACGGCATCATCCGTCTTTTCGACGGCACTGACATTCGCAAGGCAGTATTCGAAAGCATCCGAATGGAGGTAGTAAAAGTTTCCGTCTTTCGCATATTTCTCGATCCTCCGGAACCCTTCGCTCTTGAGAAAATACAGTTGCGGTTGATCGACAACTTTAAACTTTTTCTTCTTCATACCCAGGAAGAACTCCCGGGCAAATTTGCGGTCGAATCCGATTTCTTTGATCTTGAATCCTTTAGACCGCATCATTACAAACCATTGAATGATGTCGTCATAGTTAATCGTCGGAGTATTGCACATGTCCAGCCATCCGTCATCCATCCATCCGAATAACGGAATGCCGTCATCTTCGGCCTTTGTCTGAGCCGCAATGAGTGGGAACCAAGCATGCGTAATCGCAATATCGACACCGTTATAATTTCCATAGAGAGCAGCAGCCGTTAGGTCATGCACTTTGGACAAGTCAGCCCCGCCATACCAATAAATCGGCAGTCTGGCCAGTTGCTCCAGCGTCCAGGAATGTTTTCGGTCACTCGCTTTAAACTCGTCCAGATTGAAATATGCCTTCGTTGCGGCCGTGTAGATATTAAGCGACTTCGCCAAGAAGTCCTTGCGCTGCTGCGGGTCCTTCTGAGCTTCCAGCGCCTCATTCATGATGTCTACCGGCCGAATACTCACGCCATAATTCGGATTGGCCTTCTCATGCTCAATGGCCGATGTATAATCGACATTCCCCTTGTCGTCCTGGTCCGCCTTGCAAATAAACACAAAATAATGTTCGGCGACGGCAGTCTTATCCAAGATTTTTATGCAATACTGCAGCCGCTGATAGCAGAAACTTGTCATGTCGTCACCGGCCGTCGTAATGCCGATCATCAGCTTATTGGCGTATGCCTTCATAGCCTCTTTGATGATGTTGTATTGCTTTGGCCGCGTGTAGGCGTGAAGCTCGTCAGCAATGGCATAATTGCAGTTCAATGAGTCCTGGGCGTCAGGATTCGCCGCCAGCGCTTCGATGGTCAAAGCGCCTTCGTCAAACTCCCCCGAAATGCTGTGATTCTGGTTGTTGTCCAGGATTCGAAAGCTTTCCTCTTCCCCCATTTGCTTCAGGTTAAAGAGAATGAATTTAAAGCTCTGTAGCGCCTGCCTGAGAGCTGCACCTACGATGTAGATGGTAGAGCTGGATTTAATGCTCAGCATGGCGAGCGCCCACGCCAGCGCAGCAGAAAAAGGCGTTTTCCCGTTCTTCCGCGGAACGTACAAAAACGCTTCTTGAAAGCGGCGAAGGATCGTCCCCTTTTTGTAGAAGCCGAGCAGGTTGTAGATGATGAACTTTTGCCACGGCTCCAGCAGGAACGGTGACCTTCGTAGGGGCGTACCGTCCAACCTCTCGCCCTTCTCATGGACAAAGGTTGTTTCGATAACCTCGATTACATATTCAGCATCATCCGGCCGAAAATCATAGGTGTTCGATTCCAGGTCATCCAGGAATCGTTGGCACCCTTTGATCAACTCCCGGCAAGCTACCTTTCGACCTTCAACAATGCTACGGGCATACTCCATAACAATGTCGCGGTTCGGGTATTGTTCACTCACTTATTTCCTCTTGTTCATGAGGGCTTGTAGTTTGGATTCCCCTGGCTTCTTTTTCTTGATAGTCAGGGCGTCCATCGATTTTGGGTTCAGACATAGACGGTCGGAGTATGCCAGAATGTCCTTTCGTAATGTCTCAAGCGAAGCGAGGATCGGACTCTTCTTCGCCCCTCCTTGATCGGTGTTCACTTCGTACTGATATCCATTTTCCTCGAACTCAGCCGATAGGGTATTATATTGAAAAACCAATTCCGCATAGATTTCGATGATCCGATTAAACTGTGGTTTGTAGATTTCCAGAACCTTCATATCCGAAATCGTTGACCGTTTGATTTTATCTTTCGTCGGTGGTTTGGTAGGCGCTCTTGCCATGACCTCCCTCCTTTCACATGTTCCAAAAAAAGTTTCCCCCGGACTCGCACTATTGGAAAAGGCTCCCCCACCCGGTCCCGTTGATAGTTAAAACCTATAACGTAAGGTGGGGGGGTTATTCATCTGTAGAGTTTTGGGATTTCTCCTTTTTTTCATAAATGCCGATCCCCAAATCTTTCGCAATACTCACCAATGTATCCCCAATCATATCTGTCGTTTGTTTCAGAGCTACAGCTCCGCATAGATCAACCAATGCCCGAAGCTCGGCCAGAAACTCAAGCTTCAGCTTTACTTTGTTGCCGTCAAATGGTCGAGTGCTAACCGTCTTTCCACAATCCACTGAGTTTCCCAATATCCGGTTATCAAGCACTACCTTATCGCCCGTATTCCAATACTCGCTTCCAGCGATCGTATACCGGTTGTCATTGCGCTCTCTATCCATTTCTCCTATTATTCGCAACAATGCAGTTACGTCACCATAATAATAGTCATTGATAAACCTTAATCCGTTGTTAATCTGAGGTGAAGGCCCCTCTATCCTTTCCCGATCAAGCAATGCATCGTATTCCCTTACTCGCCTCTTGATTTGTTCGATGTCCCTTTGAATGACCATGTTACCCATGTCTTTCCGCCTCTCCGGCCTTATTGGCCCAATCTCTCCATCGTTCTCCTGCTTCAGTCAAGACGTTCGTCTTCCTATCGTGTAGGCTGTCATGGCAGCTCCCGCACATACTCACCAGGTTCCAACTCGCTAGGGCAAGCTCTGGTGCATGTTCTAATGGATTGCAATGGTGTACGGTTGTGGCCGGAACACTCTTCCCGTACCTTGTACACTCTCGACAACGATATTCATCCCTTCTTAGAATTTTCTCTCGCTTCTTTCCCCACCTTCGGGACTTGTAAAATTCTCGGCCCATCAGCTTTACCTCCCTTGCTTATAAGTGGCGATCGTAAGACAAAAAGGAGCCGCATCTCTGCGACTCCTGCAATTGATCAGTTTTTCACGCTTTCATCATAACATGGAGATTTCCGCTCGTGTTCCGCATTTTTTCCCTGTTTAACCCTCACTTTTGCGACATTTTCTTTACCCGCATTCATGAGTAGGCATCATGTCCAGGACTCCCCACAACTTTAATGTACCGGCAATAGAAGCGATCCCCTTACCTATCCGCCGGTCGACGGTTGAGGACTTGCCATCATAATGCATGAATCGGCAGGTATCCGAGTAGCTGTAGCCCTTAATGTACCGGAGCGTGACGGCCTGTTTCACTTCGTCCGAGCGGATCAGGTTTATAGCCCGATCTATGGACTTCTTGAGAACGGCCAGTTCCTCGGCTGCCGCTTTCTGGTTCATAGCCACGATCATAGCGTTTGCCGTCTTGTTGGCGTACAAGTCTTCAGGGCCCAGCCTGCGGGCCGTCTCGCCTTCCTGGATGGCTGCGCGGATATCTTCTTCATGGTCCCGGTAGTCTTCCACTCGATTCCGGATGTCAATATAATCTTTGAGCAGCCGGAGAGTTTTCCGCATATCCTCCTTGGCCGCTGCCGGGAACAGCTCAAGCTGGCTCAGAATGCGTTCGTCCTCTTTCTTTTCGGCTTCCCGCTTCTTGGATTCGATTTGCATCCATCCCCGCTCCTCGCTACCTTTTTCGTGAATGCCGATCTATCATTTCCCTGAAATATTCTTTTGTCTCTTCCTCTGTCTCGCCGTATTCGTTCACCTGCATTCCATCGATGAAGCGATGTGTTTTATGATCGAACAAGACAACCGTGTACCGGCAATTCAGCCCCTTGCGCGGAAACGATTCATAGAATGCGTTCACCAGCTTAAACACCCTGCCGAGTAATCTTGTTTTGTTCAGTACCATATCCAACAATAGCACCGTGATATACCAGCTTGCTGCTAGTGTTACAAGCATCAGGCACCCGAAGCCGAAACCAATGAACACGTTTGTCATTGTCCCACTCCCTCAGGCGTATGCTCTTTAAGCCACGTATAGATTAATTTTAGAGCATATCTCTGCCCTTCCCCATTGCCTGGATCACGCCAAGATAGATACTCGGATACTTCTTGGACAAGACCAATCAAGCTTTCGTATTGATTGACTACGTTGTCAAGCTGCTGCTTCATCTCGCTGACTAATTTATCCCCTTCCAGGACTAAAGCCTGCAGATCCGGATTGTATTCTTGGCTCATTCCTGTTCCCCTCCATACCTGTTCTTGTCCTTTAGCCTCCGCAGGCACACCCATACCCTAAGCCCGCATAGGGCTGCAACTATCAACTGGCCCCAAATAATCGCCATTATGACCGAATTCAATGTCATGGGTAATCCCTCCCATCAGGTGCCTGTAATTAATAATCAGATTTATTCACTCTGGTCATACGAGACATCGCTTCACGAGCTATACCACTATTTTTAAAGCTGAACGGATTCCCTGAAATTCTCTTTAAAGCCTCATAAGATATTTCAACTAAAGCCTTCATCCACTTCATCTCAGCAGTTACTTCCCTAGCAAATGTTTTTGACTCATTGATATGCTTTTGGTAGTCGGAGAATATTGCATTACGGCTTGCTTGTATATTGGTAATATGCCTATCCTGGAATTCTACGATCGCCAGCAGCCTATTGACCTCCACGGCCATTCCTTCATGTCCATCGGCATGTAATTGGTCTACGGCATTCCGAATGATTGCCTCCTGCTCTTTGTTCATGCCCTCTTCCTCGCTTTCTTGTCTTGGGATTTTTCTCTCTCCATCTGCTTCCGCAGCTTCTCCAGCGCATTGTTGAACACGTACTTCGGCAGGCCCATCTCTTTGGCTAACACTGTCCTATATCTCCACCACCGTTTATTGTCCCGAAGGAATTGCCATTGTTCCGGCGTTAGTTCTACCTCCTCCGCTGGGGGCAAATCGATAATAGCTACCGCTGGCTGTTTTCCTAAAACCTGATTATTTCCCACGACTTCATACTCGGTTTCTATAAAAGCAAACTCTTTTTGGTTCCCTTCTCTCGTTCTGATCTTGGAGGACGTTGCCATGCCCTTCCGTTCCAAAGTTAGCAGGATGTTCCTAGCCACCCCGATATCGATATCTAAGGCTTCCGAAATGCCTCTTGTCGTTTTATCTGCGGCTACCCTGAGTGCTTCATAAACTCTTGCTTGTCCATCAGTCAGTTTGTTCATTCTCGCTCCTCCTCCGTTTAGATTTTCATCCTCATTTGCTGATGTGTCGGTTCCTTCGGTTTATACTGTTTTGGGTGCCGCTCCGTTAACACGTCTAGGACGGCGCTGAGCACTCCCGACCACTCGGTAAGGTATTTGTTCCTCTGACCCTCGTATTCGGCCTGAGACGACCACGCAGCGTGTCCAGATGGATCAATCTCCGGACGGAGTGTCCAACGTGTGTCACCGAAGCGAATTCGGGTGCCTCCGCAGCGGAATCCATTCAGCAGCGCCGTCAGCTCCTCGTCGTATTCTGCGACCAGTTCCAAGAGGGCTGTCCATAGGTCTTGATCTTCCGTCAAGTCCGGCCGCGGATCGATTCGGTATGCAGGACGGAAATGCGGCGACAGCGACGTATTTGCTGTATCGTGCGACGTCGCGCGATTTGTCATATCGGCAGACGCCTGCCGGTTTGCTTCGGGATCATATGTTCGATCAGAAGGGCGAGCCGTCCACACGGCTGCACCCTCTGCATCCAATTGCTTTAATTCAGCCTTTAGCCGGGCCAGTTTACTTCGAACCGGTAGAAACTTCGGGTCATTCGCCTGCAGCTTGGACAGGTACGTTTCCCCGCTCCGAATCCGTTCTTGAAGATCAGTTCGCCGGTCCATCTTGGGCAAACTCGAATTGTGCAACGTAAGCCTGCAACTCTGCCGTCAGCCCCTTATGCTCGATGAAAGAGCATAGAATGTCCTGGCTAATCTGCGCCGCCTCAGCGACGGTCAGCAGCTTGTTCTGCTCGTCCTCGACGATCCAGTTCATTCGACGCCCGTCATGCTGGCAGCTGATGTGATACTCGTGAACGCCTTCCCTCAGTGCAGCATCTTCAACCTTTGGTATCAGGCTGCTGATAAAGGATCTTTTCTCCGCGAGGGAAGCGCCGTTGAAATCTACCCGGTCAATCTCGGCAAGCTCGTACACAGCCTTGCATAGCTCGTATACGTGCCATTGGTTGCCGGGAAATTCCGATACCAGCAGCCGTCTGTGACTCACCGCCAGCAGCGCCCGCTCCCTCGCGCCTTTCTCGCCCTGCCGTAAGGACTCATACCAGCTATCGATTGCTGATTTTGCCGGTATCATGGCCCTGTTCTTGCGCTTGATGATATTCAGTTCAGGGATTCTTTTTAATTCGGCTTGGCTATCAGAATGAAATTTATTAAGCATATGATTACCCCTCTCGGTTATAGGTCCCATTCTCGGGCCTTGTATTCGGTACGTAACGCATCGAGAATGCCCCGGTGCTGTTCCATCTTCGCCCGCTCCGCTTCGTTAAAGCTGTTGGCGGCTGCCGATTCGTTCATGAGCTGCCAGTCCGTGAACCGGTCAAACTCGACATCCGTCTCAATCTCCCGGACCGGTATAGTCCCGTTCATGACCAGATGGGCAAAGTCATCATCGGACAGGTCATCTATAATCCGGTCTATGTTGTCTATGATCCAATCCTCAAATGCTGCTGTCATCCCGCCTCCCTTGACGGCGATCCTGCAGGCATCCAGGACGATGTTCTTGTACTGGTCCCGCAGCTCCTTCACGGCAATACTTCCGTGATGTACATTCGGGGTTTGTTGAAGCTTAGCCAGATCGGACGTTTTTTGTCACCGCGCCGGGCTTTCTTGCTCTCCAGTTTGTGCGTTGCCCGGAATGGCGCGTCCTTCAATTCGTCCTCGTCCAGCGGCCTCAAGAAGAACATCGCATCGGCTTCATTCGCCATCATTCTGGCCCCTTGCAGCTTACCCTCGTCATTGAGCTGGGCAATCAGGATGACGGCCGTGTCCAACTCCTGGGCAAGCTTCTTGCACTCTTTGGCGATGTCCCGCATGATTTGCCATTCTTGCTTCCCCTTGGCCTCCATCTCCATCCGGCCTACATAGTCGATCACCAGCAGGTCCATGTCGCCATACTGCGTCTTGAAGCGGCGGGCAAGTCCCCGGCTGCGCTCCGGGCTGAGTACCGGCAGCACAGACAAGAAAACGCGGGATTGCGTGAACTTCTCGAATGCGTTCCTGATCTTGGTCCGGTCTTCCGGTGTCAGGTCCTTCCCGCCCGTGTACACATGCTCGAAGTCGATGTTGGCCATCTGAGCAGCGAACCGGAACACGATTTCGTTTTCGTTCATCTCGGTGTTCTGGTAATAGGTCCGGTTGTTCTGGTGAATGCTGGCGTGCCGGACGATGTTCTGTGCCAGCGTCGTTTTCCCTTCGCCGGTCTCGGCTGCCACTATCAGCAGATCGCCGCCCTTGAGTCCTTTCATGATCCGGTCAATGCTCGGGAAGCCGTCAAGAGTTGTTACTCCGTCCCGGACCGTCTCCCGGCAAAGTGTTATTCCTTGGGTCGCGGAATCGCCGTTATACCTTCGGTCAAACTCGGCTGCAGCGTTCTGCCCGGCCGTCTCGGGGGTAATGATGTCCTTTGCCCCATCCTGGACATTCACTCGCAGGATGCGCCGCTCCACGATTTGAGTGATTTCTTTGATGTCTGGCTCCGTCTTGCAAATATGGGCGATAGCCCGAGCTGCTTCGTAGTACGATCGGCGTGTATGCAGCTCCTGGAGCTTTTCCAGCCATTGCCCGAATGCAGACTCACTTGCGACGGTTTCGCGGATTGCTCGAAATGTATCCCCGGGAATGCTATCCCGCAGCTCTTTGTAAATCAGGTTCAGTGTGGGCCGGCCTTTTGGAGCCTTTTCCCGAATGGCGTTGAATATCTCGGCATTGTCCGCATTCGCAAAATGATCTTGAGTCAAGACCGCCAGCCCGTCATAAAAAGTCTTGTCGGCTGCCAGCAGTCCGGCCAGCACGTTCACTTCCGTTTCGTAATCCCGCATCATGTCCATCATCAGAGCGTCCCCCTCATGTCATCTGGTGGTTCGAGTGGAGTTACGCTGTCGATATCAAAGGATGCTCTAGCCTTTGCAATCAGATCGGCAGGCACAGGAATGAATCTGCTTTCCCGAAAGTGAGCGTATAGGTATTCCTCTGCATCTGCGAATGATACTCTGTTCTCAAGCGCCCTTTTCCAGCTCCGGGCACTCTCCTTTGATGGCTGATACGTTGGAACAAAATTTGAAATGATTACAAGGAGTTTTCCCGCTTCCTCGATTGTCACGCTTATCCATCCTCCTTGAGCGAGTTTAAAAATCGATCTTGATCGAAAGTCGATTTCTTCTGAAACCGTTGCGTCTTTTTCTTCTGGTCCTCTCGATGCCAATTTCGAATTGACAGATAGGCGCTTCTTTGTTGTTGCACGCGAGCAGTTTGTCCGCTGATCCAGCTTCCGAAACGGAGGAAATAGTCTTCAAGTTCATCCCCCAAAAGTGCGCTTAGTTTTTGGTGTTCATCATCGGTCAAGAAGACGTAAGGCGAATACTCTTTTTTATGAGTTGCGTCGTCAGGCGCATAATCTTTTAAATCTTTTTTAATATCTTTCTTTTTTAAACCTTTTTTAGACGCCTCGGAAGCCGCGTCATTACTGGGCAAATCGGGTGTCGAACTTCCCTTTTCGGGAAGCTCTTCTTCCCTTTTCGGGAAGTTATTTTCATCGCTTCTTCCCGTTTCGGGAAGTTCTTCAACTTCCGCAGCTTCTTCGTCAATCTCTTCAAAGTTCCCGTTTTGGGAAGATTCCTCACTTTGATTGCCTTGGCTGAAACTTCCCGTTTCGGTAACTTTTTTTCGTTCTTTTTTTGCTAACGTGATATTGGTATGAATGATTTCCTTGTATCGATCTTCATCCCATGAACGAACCGGGCTGACCTGCCAAGCATCATAATCTTTGTTCAGCCCGTATTCATTTCCGACACGATCCCAACGAATGACCTTGCAATTTTCTAGGTATTCAAGCTCACTTTTGATTTTGTTTTCACCCACGCCACACAAAGAGAAGTCTTTCTGCTTCGGGATGAAAGCCGTCTTTCTGCCGCAGCCATAGGACATTCGGATGATGAATTGCAGAATGTCCTTTTGCCGCTTAGTGAAGTCCCGGCGGATGATTTCATCCCATATGTCGTTTGCAAGCCCTACGTATCCACGTTCCTTTTGAGGATTCACCACGCCGGTATTCACCTACACCTTCTGTCCGTGCACAATTATTTCAAGCGTCGCGAAATGTACGGTGTGCGGAATCTTCTCAGAAATGATAGCAATATAAAACTTTTGAAAATTCTTCTGATCCGCAAAGCGGAACAAAGCATCGCCGGTTCGGCCTACTAGCACATCCATACTGTCACTCCTTAAATGATGCTGTGATTTGTTTCAAATACTGGTATCCGTGAATGAAGCCCTGAATGAATCTGTCCTCTTCCCCAAGATGCTCCACCAAATTACGGGCCTCCAGATACTCATCGAACAATAAATCAATATCCGGTCCCAAAACTGCCCGCAACTTCACTTCGGCTTCTACTTCTTGCTGAGCAGCATCAAACCGGACGCTATTGGGGCGTGGCGAACGAACGCGATCAAGAGCCACTGAATTGAAGTGAAGCTTCGCAAGCTCCCCTAGCACCTCGCGCATACCCGCTTCATAATACTGTTCCTTCTCATCCATTTGGGATGTGAACGGAGATTGATAGGCGGACGCATCATCAAGTTCGATGGACATATTATTTAAATTGGTCATCATTGTTCTGGCTGCCATGTGTATCCTCCTAATAGAGGCCTCTTGACGAAAATCGCAGATTGCGATATTATTTACGCCAAGAGCTTTAGCCTCGGTTTTTGAATGAAATCCCCTCGGCCATCCGCCAAGATAAGCGAGGGAGATTTCAAAACGTGATGCTTCTCGATCCTAGGATTGAGAGGCTTTTTGCATTTTATCGAACATAATCTTTTCCAATGAATTAATTTTGTGGAGCAGAACGAGCAACCTTACTGCTACCATCTCTTTTGTTGTTTTGTTGCAATCATGGGCGTCGAGAATAATATCGTTAATTTCTGCTTTAATCAGAGTTACATCCTGATAATCAAGGAAAGTGGAGAAAACTTCCGGTGTAATGACGGTATTTGTGTTGTTCATCCAGGCGGCCTCCTATCGAAATATGGATACAAAAGTTATAAGTGCAAAGCCAGCAAGAGGACAAAAGCAGCAAATGAACAAGACTGTTCCGATCAGTTCGCCGCGTGTCATAACGCCAGTTCTTCCTCCCCTTGAATTACAGCTAGAAGCTTAGATTCTAATGAGGACACCATTATTTCTGCACGTTCTGGGCTAATACCGAAATTTACGATACGTTGAATGACATCCCGCCTCATAACAGATAGGTTCCAGCCATCGCAGTCTTCTTCTGTCCCAAAATGGATTTCATCAGTGCTTACACCATAAGTTTCCGCAAGTTTTCTTGCCATATTGACCGGAATCCGTGACCCGTGCAATTCATACCATTTGAGTCTTTTTACCGAAACACCAATATCCTGAGCTGCTTTTTCCAACGACATCCCGGCTTCTTCTCGCGCCGTCCGAATCGTGATTTTATATTCGGTCATGTTATTCCTCCTTTCCCGGCTCGTCCCGTTCCGCTTCAATTTCGGCCTCGTGTCGAACTTTGAGATGCTGGTAGGCGTGCTGGATTGTTTTCGCCAGGGAAAGGTAAAGGTCACGATCCAATTCGGATGCTTCATTCAGAACTTGGTGGGCAATGGGCGCCATGTAATCGTCAACGTCTCCCCAAAAAGCGTTCGGGTTAACCATCGTATCCAGGACATCTTCGGTAAACATGTTAAACAATTCCCCTGATCCTGCCATCTCGGAAAGAAATTCTGCGAATGTAATCGGCTTACTATCGAAAGTGATTGTACCGACAAGCTCTTTTATTTTTGTCTTCAACTGATCAGCGTCAAGGAATGCCGGTTGTTCTGGTTCGTCCGGAAAGATATGGGCGCGGTAATCTTCATTTGCTCCACCGAGCAGCTCGGCGAGTTTGTCTAAACGTTCCTGACGTTCCTTGAATCCGACAAACGCCAGTTTGTCATTTTCGTGTTTACCTACAATCGATTTGACCTTGGCTTTCTCGGCCTCCGCATATATGGCGCTAGAGGCATCAAGCATGTCGTCGAAGCAAAGAGTACGGATGTAGGTGATTAGAGCAGTTTCGTGAGTCGTCAATTTCATAGGGTTATCGCTCCTTATAGGTTTCGTTTAGAAAATCGAAATACCAATCATAATCCCGCTCCTTCTGGAGCCTCAAGTGTGTAAGTGTCTCGTCCACCGAAATCCACCAATTACACCTGTACCGTCTATAAAACTTCTTTTCATTCAACAGCAAGGCGTGTTGCATAACCTTCCGGACATCAGTGTGTTTATGGATTTTCAAGAAGAACAACCATCGCTCCAAGGACTCAATTCTGTACTCATCAATGACAATTTGTGCTACAAGCCATTCAACGCCGTTTATACCTTGGGCCAGCTTATCCAAAAGAATTTCATTTCCGGCATTGATCGTAGCTTCATTCGTTTTATGCCAGTGTTGGAAACTTTTCACCCGCTTACTCCTCCTTGGCGGTCAATCCATTCCAGAAGGGCGGATTTTTTAATTCTTCGCGACTTGCCGACCGAAAAAGACTGGATTCCACCCGACTCCACTTTTAAGCTACAAAGCCCGTAGACTGTATTTCTTGAAATCCCTAGAAAGCGGGCCACTTGCTGCGGGTTTAAAATGTCAGGCAGAGACTCCGTGTGGATTAAGTTATCGCGCTCCAAATCTTATCGCCTCCTTTTCTTTCCAGATACTCGTTTCGTGTACTTGGTCCCTAAAAAAAAGAGTCCAATCAAATTCCATGACCGATGCGATTTTTTTTGCAGTCGGAACGCTTGGGACTCTTTCCCCCTGCTCAATTGAAGCAAAGGTTGTTCTGGCAAGGCCGGCTGCATCAGCAACTTCTTTTTGAGTCAAACCGGCAGCGTTTCGCTTATTCACCAGCCATTCACGTCTCATATTCTCCCTCCCTCCTCAATGACTCGAAGTGCGTATTCAAAATATACTACTCATTACGAGTCATGTCAACACCTATTTACACAGTGCGCGTCACATGTTATACTACACATATAGCGTAGTTATTCTTTTTTGGTGAGAGGATGTTTAGAAGTGATGTTTCATGAAAGATTGAAGAATTTACGCGAAGAACGTAAGATTCGCCAAATGGATGTCGCAAGCAAGATCGGCATTGCACGTACAACTTACGCAAGCTATGAACAAGGTTTTAGGGAACCGGATCAGTCTACCTTGCTTAAAATTGCTGATTTTTTCAAGGTTGACATTGACTACCTCTTGGGTAGAGCGGACACACCTTTTTCAAATCCTTCATCGCATGACCCTCTAAATGATCCGGAAATGCAATTATTCTTCAAAGATTGGGACAAGCTTTCACCTGAACGTCAAGAGGAAGTCAAAGCATTCATGCGTGCTCAACTTCGTATTCAAGAAGAAATCAATAACCATAAAAAATAGTCAGGGATAACCAATTAAATGGTATCTCCCTGCCCAAAAACAGAACATAGGTTCTTGTAAAAGGGGACTGCTGGATGAACCTGGATAAATATACTACAACCCATCTTGAAGACTTTGTTAACCTTCTTTATTTCAATAAAGGGGTAACAAAACCTGAGCAGTTAACCATCAGTCATCTCTCAAGTGTTCTTGATGTAACTGTTAATTTTGGGGTGATAAGTTTTGCATATGAAAAAAGGGGTCAAAAGATTATATACATAAATGAAAAACTTTCAGATGATGAAAAGAGAATTGATTTTTTTCATGAGCTTTGCCACATCTACCGGCATGAAGGAAACCAGTTAAACATGCACAAAATGATGAAAGAATGGCAGGAGTGGGACTGTTTTAATTTTTCGCTTTATGCATCTATGCCAATATTCATGGTCAGATCAATGAGTTTGCCTGCAGCTCAAGAAGACATAGCACTTTTTTTCTCCAATTTTTTTCATGTGAGCTATGAACTGGCGGCGCTGCGTGTAATACAAATCTTCCGAAGAATTAATCAACTTGCCTGACGAAGGAGGAATTTTTTTGAAAGGATCTTTTCGGAAGCGGGGATGCAAATGTCCTAAGGACAAGAAACGTTGTACCTGCGGCGCTACATGGTCATTTAGGATTGATATTGGTATTGATCCAGTAACAGGGAAAAGAAGACAAAAGGAGGGGTATGGATATCGAACGAGAGCTGAGGCAGAGGATGCAGCGGCTAAGGTTTATGCTCAAATATTAGAAGGCAGCTACGTTGCTGAAAAAAATATCTTATTTAAAGATTTTGCCCCGATCTGGCTTGAATCATATGAATCAAGTGGGAGGGTTAAAGCAAGCACAGTTGAAATTCGGCGAAAAAAACTCAATGTTCTGCTGAAATGTTTTGCGAATGTGCAAATGAAAGCAATAACAACGATGATGTATCAATCCGTTCTTGATGATTTGGCAAAAAAGTACGCCAGAAAAACTGTTGCAAGTGTCCATGAGGTTGCAAGCTTAATTTTCAAGAAGGCAGTTGAAATGGAAATCATAGCCAAGGACCCCACTCGCAAAGCCCAGGTTCCTTTTATCCAAAAGACTCTTGAAGAAGTGGAAGCGGAAGAAGAAGTACCTAAGTATCTCGAAAAAGATCAACTACAGATTTTTTTGAATGCTGCAAAAAATAATCCTCAGAGATACGCAGTTTTTTTAGTACTCGCATATACAGGCTTGCGCGTGGGTGAACTTATTGCACTGAAATGGAAAGACATCGACTTCGAAGAAATGACTATAAAAGTAACGAAAACACTTTTTAACAAGACTGGAAAAAATACTGACTTCACTCTAACGCTGCCAAAAACGAAAAAGTCGAAACGGACCATCGATGTTGATGAAACGGTTATCTCTGAGCTAAAGAAATTGAAACAATGGCAGAAACTTATCAAAATGAAATATAGAAGCACTTATCAAGATTTTGATTTTGTTTTCGTGAATGACAAAGTAACATACCCCGGTTATCCGCTCCAAGATCAAACTGTTTGGGCAGCAATGAAGAGACTTTTAAAGCGTTCTAACTTGCCAACAAACCTTTCGCCGCATTCTTTGAGGCATACTCACACATCTTTATTAGCTGAGGCCGGCGCAAGCCTTGAGACTATAATGGAGCGCCTGGGTCACGAATCTGATGTATTAACAAAACGTGTATACCTGCATGTGACTAAAGCATTAAAGAAAGAAGCCTCTCAAAAGTTCAGCGAACTAATGAAAAGCCTCTCATCATGATAATGTTTGCTTAATGTGGGCAATTCGTGGGCAACATCATTTCCCCAATCTGTAAACCCCTTGATTTATAAGGACTTTCCTATTACAAAAAAGGAGGTTCTTCCTCACATTTTATTTAATTGTGAACTTCGGCAATCGTTCCCGCCGGCGGTTCATAACCGCCCATCTGCCGGAAACGAATCCCTTTCTGCTCCATTAACGCGCCGACCTTCTCGCTGTCCTTCGGATATGCCCGGTGATAGATGATCTCGGTAATCCCGCTGTTCGCCAGCATATTGGAGCAAGTCCAGCATGGCTGGTCCGTCACATAAACGACCGAGCCTTCCCGGTCCTCCCGGTCGGTGAAAAGCAGCAAATTTTGCTCCGCATGAATCGTACGGATGCAGCGCTGTTTCTTGACCACCTGCTCCTGCCCTTCCGACTGGACAAGCTCATACTCCTCTACCAGCATGCAGCCGGCTTCCGAGCAATCCGAAACGCCCGAGGGCGCTCCGTTATAGGCAGTCCCCAGCAGCTTCTTGCCTTGAACCAGCACGGCCCCCACATGACGCCGGTTACAGCGGGAACGGGTCGAGGCCATATACGCAATATCCATAAAATACGTGTCCCAGTCCTTGCGGCGTGCCATGGCGAATCTTTCCCCTTCCTCTTACTGCTGGCTGGCCTGGATCGCTTGATCCAGATCATAGAGGATGTCGTCGATGGACTCGGTGCCGATCGACAAGCGGATCATGCCTGGCGCTACGCCTGCCGCCGCCTGCTCTTCGCTGGACAGCTGCTGGTGCGTCGTGCTTGCAGGGTGGATAATCAGCGACTTGGAGTCTCCGACGTTCGCCAGATGGGACAGCAGCTTCACAGCGTTGATCAGCTTGCGGCCCGCTTCGAGGCCCCCCTTGATGCCGAAGGTGAGGATAGCGCCTTGGCCTTTGGGCAAATATTTGGCAGCGAGCGCATGCGAGGCATGGCTTTCCAGACCTGCGTAGCTGACCCATTCCACCGACGCGTGCCCTTCGAGATATTTGGCGACGGCCAGCGCGTTGGAGCTGTGGCGCTCCATGCGCAGGTGAAGCGTCTCAAGACCTTGCAGCAGCAAAAACGAGTTGAACGGCGAGATGGAGGCTCCCATATCACGCAGCAATTGGACGCGCGCTTTGATGATATAAGCGATCGGTCCGACCGCATCCGTATAAACCACACCGTGGTAGCTAGGGTCAGGCTGGGTGAGGCCCGGGAATTTGTCGTTGGCCTTCCAATCGAAGCGGCCGCCGTCTACGATGACGCCGCCGATGGACGTGCCGTGTCCGCCGATAAATTTAGTCGCCGAATGCACGACGATGTCTGCGCCATGCTCGATAGGACGGCACAGGTACGGGCTCGGGAACGTGTTGTCCACGATCAGCGGAACACCATGCTCATGAGCGATGGCCGCCACGGCCGCAATGTCGAGCACGTCGCCGCGCGGGTTGCCGATCGTTTCGGCGAACACCGCTTTCGTTTTGTCCGTAATCGCCTGGCGGAAATTTTCCGGATCGGACGAATCGACGAACTTGACGTTAATGCCAAGCTTCGGCAGCGTGATCGCGAACAGGTTATAGGTGCCGCCGTACAAGCTGGCTGAGGAAACGATCTCATCTCCCGCTCCGGCAATATTCAAAATCGAATATGTAATCGCCGCCTGGCCGGATGCCGTTGCAAGCGCGGCCGGCGCGCCTTCCATCGCCGCCACCCGCTTCTCAAACACATCCGTGGTCGGATTCATGATGCGGGTGTAAATATTGCCGAATTCCTTCAAGGCGAATAAATCGGCGGCATGATCGGTATCCCGGAAGCCATAAGATGTGGTTTGGTAAAGAGGCACTGCTCTGGACATCGTAGCCGGATCAATCTCTTGGCCGGCATGCACTGCTAAAGTTTCCAAGGCAAGCTTGCGTTCTGACATGAACAAAATCCTCCTTAAAGGTGGCAAGTTTTGGTTACTATCGTCTCTATTGTCGCATATTCCTAGTAAAAACGAAAGCGGTCGCCGCTAGTTTGCCAGATTTCGTCTCTTGCCTTTTAGGGTACGACCGTAACGAGCGGCTCCAGTTTTTTAAACGTCTGAGCTCCGATGCCCTTGACCTCCTTAAGCTGCGTGACGGAGCGAAACCCGCCCAGCTTCTTGCGCAGCTCGATAATTGCCTGCGCCCGACTGGGGCCGATACCGGGCAGCGCGTCCAGCTGCTCGGCGGTCGCCCGGTTCAAGTCCAGCTTGCCGTCCGAAGCCGCGCTGGCGGAGCCTGCGGCGGCCGGTTTGCCGGCCGGAACGCCCCCTGCTGCAGCCGCCTCTTCATTTCCCGCCCCGCTTCCGGCTCCCGTACCGGCGGCAGCTGCCGGGCCGCTCCCCGTGATCCCTGCCCCTGCCGAGACAGGAAGAGAGCCGTTTGCTTCCGGCATCCCGTCAGCGGCTCCATCGGGGCTCGGCTCGCTGACGCCCGCTTTCCCGCCGGCTGACGAAGCAGCCGCTCCGTCTCCTGCCTCCGGCTTTGCCGGCTCGCCGCTTGTCCTGCCGCCTCCCGGCTGTCTCTCCTTGGAGCTTGTCTTGGCCGCATCCGGAGCTGTTCCCCGCTCCTCTCCTTGTTCCTGCAGCAGCTGGCGCATCGCGTCGTCTACCGCGACAAACCCCGCCTCCGGGCCTGCGGCCAGCACAAACCTGAGCGCAAGCGCAATAACGAGCACGGCGGCCGCTCCCGTCACGATCCACCACAATCCCGACGTCCCGACAGACCGATGCATGGACATAAGGCTCCTCCCTTCATTTGGAAAAAATAAGGCATAAATGAAAACTCCCCTCGATATAATGGAAAAAGGCTGCAGTCTAAACAGGGGGGATGATCATGCGAGTAGGAGTCATAGGAACAGGCAGCATGGGAAGCATACTCATCGAAGCGTTTATCCGGTCCGGTGCGCTTAACCCGGAACAAGTCGTCGCTACCAATCGCACGCTGTCCAAGGTCGAGCGGTTGGCCGAGCATATTCCGGGGCTGCAGGTGGCCCGTTCCAATAAAGAAGCAGCTGGCGGGTCAGACCTCTTGTTTGTATGCGTGAAGCCGCTGGAGTTCAAGGCGGTCCTCGACGAGATCCGGCCCGTCGTCACCGCAGATCAGCTGCTTATCTCAATCACCAGTCCCGTGCTGATCCGCCATCTCGAGGAACAGCTGCCCTGCAAAATCGCCAAGGTCATTCCAAGCATCACGAATTACGTGCTCAGCGGCGCCGCTTTATGCATATATGGCAACCGGATGATGCCCGAAGACGAGGTGCTGGTCGAAAACCTGCTCTCTCACATCGGGTCGCCGATTCGCGTGTCCGAGCAGTATACCCGGATTTCCTCCGATCTGAGCAGCTGCGGTCCGGCCTTCTTGTCCTATTTCATTCAGAAATTTACCGAAGCGGCCGTCCATGCCACCGGCATCTCGGAGCAGGAGGCGATTCTGCTCGCCAGCGAGATGACGCTCGGCACCGGCAAGCTCCTGACGACAGGAGGCTTCTCTCCGGCCGCGCTGCAGAAACGGGTCGCCGTGCCGGGCGGCATCACCGCAGAAGGTCTCCGTATAATGGAAAAAGAGCTGGGCGGGGTCTTCTACGACCTAATCCGCACAACTCATGCCAAATACGATGAAGATGTGGAAAAGGTGGAAGCCCGCTTCTACGGAACTAAGGTTGACTAGAACGCGATGCTTTCACGTCTTTTCCTTATGAACCGCAGGGCCGGCGCCGCTTGGCGCCGTCCTTGCGGTTATTTGTTTATCCGTCCTCTGCCCGCTGACTTAGCCGACGACGATATTGACAAGCTTGCCTTTCACGACGATCACTTTGCGGACCGTCTTGCCTGCTGTCGCATCCTTCACTTTATCCAGTCCGAACGCCAGCTCCTGCAAAGCCGCCTCATCGGCGTCAGCAGCGACGCGCGCGCGGTCGGCGATTTTGCCGTTCACCTGAACGACGATCTCGACTTCATTGTCGACGGTCCAGGCTTCGTCATAAACCGGCCATGCCGCATAGGTCACGCTCTCGCTGTGGCCGAGCTTCTCCCACAGCTCTTCCGCCAAGTGCGGAGCAAGCGGGGACAGCATCTGCACAAACTGCTCCATCGCCGCTTTGGGCAGACGGTCCGTCTTATACGCTTCATTGACGAAAATCATCAGCTGACTGATCGACGTGTTGAAGCGTAGCGCCTCGTTGTCCTCGGTCACTTTCTTGATCGTCCGGTGCCAGACGCGCTTGAACGTTTCGCTGCCGAGCTCTTCCGCCGCATCGATCTTTGCGCTCAAAGCGCCGTCTTCGCCAACGAACAGCCGCCATACCCGGTTCAGGAAGCGGTACGTGCCTTCCACGCCGTTCACGTTCCAAGGCTTCGTAGCTTCCAGAGGCCCCATGAACATTTCATACATGCGCAGCGTATCCGCGCCATATTCGTTTACGATCTCATCCGGATTGATGACATTGCCGCGCGATTTGCTCATCTTCTCGTTGTTTTCACCGAGGATCATGCCCTGGTTCACAAGCTTGTGGAACGGTTCCTTCGTCGCTACGACGCCGAGATCGTACAGCACCTTGTGCCAGAAGCGCGCATACAGCAAGTGAAGCACGGCATGCTCCGCGCCGCCGATATACAGATCGACCGGCAGCCATTTCTTCTGCAGCTCAGGCGAGCAAATCTCCTTATCGTTCCGCGGATCGATGAAACGCAAGTAATACCAGCAGCTGCCGGCCCATTGCGGCATCGTATTCGTCTCGCGGCGCGCCTTCTGTCCGGATACCGGATCGACGGTCTCGACCCATTCCTTGACGTTGGCCAGCGGCGATTCGCCGGTGCCCGACGGCCTGATCTCATCGACCTGCGGCAGCAGCAGCGGCAGCTGATCCTCCGGCACCGTCGTCATCGTGCCGTCCTCCAGATGGAGGATCGGGATCGGCTCGCCCCAGTAGCGCTGACGACTGAACAGCCAGTCGCGCAGCCGGTACGTCACCTTGCCTTGACCTTTGCCGTTCTCCTCCAGCCATTCGATCATCTTGCCGATCGCCTGCTCATTGTTCAAGCCATTGAGAAACTCCGAGTTCACATGAGCCCCGTCTCCCGCATAAGCTTCCTTGGCGATATCTCCGCCTTCCACCACCTGCACGATCGGCAGGTCGAACTGCTTGGCGAACTCCCAGTCGCGCTGGTCGTGACCCGGCACCGCCATAATGGCGCCCGTGCCGTAACCGGACAGCACATAATCCGCGATCCAGATCGGCACCTGTGCGCCGCTGACCGGATTGATTGCATGCGCGCCGGTGAAGACGCCCGTCTTATCCTTGGCCAAGTCCGTACGCTCCAGATCGCTCTTGCGCGAAGCGCGCTCCTGGTACTCGCGCACCGCGTCCGCTTGAGCTGCCGTGGTGATCTTGGCTACCAGCTCATGCTCGGGAGCCAGCACGCAATACGTCGCGCCGAACAGCGTATCCGGACGGGTCGTGAATACCTTCAGGCCGTCGCCGTCATGCCCTTGAATCGCAAAGGTCGCTTCCGCGCCCTTCGACTTGCCGATCCAGTTGCGCTGCATATCCTTGATGCTCTCGGACCAGTCTAGCTCCTCGAGATCCTCCAGCAGCCGCTCGGCGTATTCGGTGATGCGCAGCACCCATTGGCGCATCGGCTTGCGCACGACCGGATGGCCGCCACGCTCGCTCAGACCGTCGATAACCTCTTCGTTGGCCAGCACCGTGCCCAGCGCCGGACACCAGTTGACGGCGACTTCATCTACGTAGGCCAAGCCTTTTTTGTACAGCTGGATAAAGATCCACTGCGTCCACTTGTAATATTCGGGATCGGTCGTGCTGATCTCGCGGTCCCAATCGTACGAGAAGCCGAGCGACTTGATCTGACGGCGGAACGTATCGATATTTTTCTGTGTGAAGTCGCGCGGATCGTTGCCCGTATCGAGCGCATACTGCTCGGCGGGAAGACCGAATGCGTCCCAGCCCATCGGATGCAGCACGTTATACCCGCGCATCCGCTTGTAGCGCGAGACGATATCCGTCGCCGTGTAGCCTTCCGGATGCCCGACATGCAGTCCGGCGCCGGACGGATACGGAAACATATCGAGGGCATAGAACTTCGGCTTGGAGTCATCCTCCAGCACCTTGAATGTTTTGTTGCTATCCCAATACTGCTGCCATTTCGGCTCAATCGCCTGCGGGTTGTAGCCCTGATTGTCTCTGTTGTCCTGTGCCATAGCTTAAGCTCCTCCTTCAATTTCAAGCAAACAAAAAAGCCCCCGCCGCTAGCTTGCGCTAGGGACGAGAAGCTTGAACACTCCCGTGGTACCACCCTAGTTGACGGCAGGCATGCTTTGCCTCTCGTCCACTCGATCCCCTTAACGCGGGGCGCACGATCCGGTTACGAACGACGCGCATCGACATGACGCTCATCTTCGTTAGCCTTCTGGCTCCAGGACGAGTTCGCAAGAAGCGCCGCCGCCGGTTCGCACCACCCACCGGCTCTCTGATCGCGGAACAATTCAAGCTACTATTTCCTGTCACTGCCTTCCTATCCATGCAATTACTCATCATTATATGTAAAAGAAATCCCGCCTGTCAAGCACAGAGCCTGACCACGGCGGGATTCCGTCTTTCTTGCGTCTGCTTCATGACAGATGGCAAACGATCTGCACCATTTTTCCCGCCAGCGAAAGGGGGATCAGCCTGCGCATGCGCCTCTTGAACGTCGCGAGTCCGGTAACGCCCGGCTCGCGGAGCGTACCGGCGACGTTCTCCCAATCGCAGAACCAATGTCGGTGCGCCTTGCATTCTCCTCCCGCGAATAAACCATCTAAAAACCGCATCACAGCTGCAATTGCCGGATTAGCCTCCGCCCCGTTTGACCATACTAGAACACAAAACGGTATGGAGGGTCTTTTATGCGCGGACTTGTCAATGGTCTTCTGCTGTCCTTGCCACTGTGGGGAATTCTGCTTGGTCTCCTGCAGCTGGTGCTGCATCTGTTATAGCGGCCGTCCGCGAAATGGACAGGCGAGGTTCGGCAGTTCCCCGCGCTGTGCGTTCCGCCGTCCCGGCTTAGGTTTGCGGCTCCTCCTTCGGTTTAGGTTTCATCGCCACATAAAACGCCCGCTCCGTTTCCTCGGTCAGTCCCATCCAAGTGAAGTCGGCATACGCCGCCACCTCCGCAAACCCGGCCTTCCGCAAGCATGTTTCGATCAGCTCGGACGAATAAGCCCGCTGCACATGGGTTTCATCCACCCGGTAAAACCGCTCCCCGGTCCATGTCCTGCTTTCCCCTTGCCCGGCTTGCCGTCCCTCTTCCTTCACGAAGACGGTCAGCGCATGCTCGATCTCGCACCGTTCCTCGTCGAATTCGCTCGTCCATATGTAAGCCACATCGTCCTCATTCATGAGGAATGGCTGGGATTCCGCATAGGAGCGCAGCTGGTAAGGCGTGTGCATATCAAAAATAAACAGGCCGCCCGGAGCCAGCGCCTCATAGGTATGCCTGAACGCCGACATCAGCTCCTCCGGCTCCAGCAAATAATTGAAGCAGTCGCAAAAGGAGATGACTGCGTCCACCTGTCTGCCAACCGACCATTCCCGGATATCCTGCTGGAGCAGCAGCAAGCTGCCTCCTTTGGCCGCCGGCTCGCGTCGCGCGGCTTCGTCCGCCTTGTCGCGGGCGATCGCCAGCATATCTTCGGACAGATCGATGCCGATCACCTCCAGCCCAAGCTGCGCCAGCGGCACCGACAAGCTGCCCGTCCCGCAGCCGAGGTCAACGACCGTCCGGGGCTGCCCGTGCTTTTGCCAGCATCCGGCGGCAAACTCCAGCCATTCCTCGTACGGCATGTCTTCCATCAGCCGGTCGTACACATAAGAAAATTGCTCATAAGCCAAGCTCGACCCCCTCCTTCTCATTCGCGTTAACGCCAAGGCATTGCTCCATTAACAGGCTCATGCCAAAAGAAAACCGGCTGCAACCTTTAAGAGTCGGCAACCGGTGTTTGATCTTCCTGTTTTAAATACGTCCAGCTGCCTTCCTGGTACACAAGCCCTTCCTTCAGCAGCTTGCCGAGCGCCCGTTTAAAGGCCGACTTGCTCATGCCGAAGCGCTGGCTGATCAGGTCAGCAGGCGTTTCGTCGGAGTATGGCATGGCCGCATTGGGCCGTTCCCGGAGAAACGCAAGCAGCTTCTCGGAATCTTCATCACGCACGGTTTCCTTGCGTCCGCGCATCGACAAATTCACATTGCCGTCCTCACGGACGAAGGCAACGCGCACCTCGACGCTTTCGCCCAGCCGCAGCAGGCGCGTACGCTCTGTCGCGTGGATCAGCCCGATCACGCCGAAGCCCAGCACACCCGCGTCGCAAACCACGAACGAACCCATCTGCAGCGGCTTGTACACGCGCGCCTCAACAACGCGGTTTTTCCAAGCCTGGGGAGCGGGCACGCACAGCTTGCGCAGCTGCTCCTCGCCGGCCAGTCTGGCAACAAGCCTGCCTTGGCGGTCATGCCCCAGCACAACGAACACGCGGTCGCCTACCTGAGGATGCAGCTCCCTCAGCTCGGGCAGCTCCCGGAAAGGCAGCAGCAGATTGCGGCCAAGGCCCATCTCCAGGAAGCAGCCGAACCGCGGATGAATATCCACAACTTCCAGCAGCGCAACCTCGCCCAAAGCGACAAGCGGTTTGCGCAGCGTAGCGGCCATCCGGTCTTCCGTATCGTGAAACAGGAAGGCTTCCACCTTCTCGCCCACTTTGACGGCCGCTCCATTTGTTTCGCTATAGTGCAGCAGCACGTCCATCGTCCCGTCAGTCAGGAAGTAGCCGTGAGGCGATACCTCACGGGCGACCTCGAGCCGACGGTAGGTTCCGGCTTCCAGCGTCATACTCGCTCAACCACTTTCGCATCCGACCACAGACGCTCGATATTATAGTACTCCCGCTCGTCCCGGTGGAAAACATGCGCTACGACATCGCCCAGATCGATCAGCACCCAGCGTGCCGTGTCCATGCCTTCCAGGCCGCGTACCTGCGTTCCTTCCTGCTCCGCCCGTTTGCGGATTTCGGTAGCAATCGCTTGTACCTGCGTCTCGGAATTACCGTGGCAGATGACGAAATAATCGGCAATCAAGGAGATGCCGCGCAGGCTGAGCGTTACGAGATTCATCGCTTTTTTGTCTTCGGCTGCGTCTACGACGAGCTTCATCAGTTCCTCCGGTTGTATGGTCATTCATGTTCCTCCCTTGAGTTTCCGTTCAAGTCCCAGCCGCAGCTTGGCGCTCCAGCTCGGCTATCAGACCGTTGCGCGCCGCCAGCGTCAGCGGGTAGATGCGTTTCCCCTTGTCCAGCAGGAAGCGGATCGTCCCGTCAAAGCCCGCAAGCAGCGCTCTCTCTAGACTATGTTCGGCTTCTTGACGAATAATATGCACGTGCGGGAAATCCCGGCCCGGCTCCATATAATCCGCCAGGCAGACGACCTTGTCCAGGCCCGTCATAACCTCGCGCCCCGACGTATGATACCGGATTGCATCCAGCACCGCCTCATCCGTCACACCGTAACGGGTTTTGGCGACCCACGCCCCGGCATGGGCATGCCACAGCTCCTTGTCGTAATCCAACAAGTCGGCCGGCAGCCCGTTCGCACGAATGATCTCGGCCTGCTCGTCCGTGCGCCAATACTTGCATACATCATGCAGGATGGCCGCCAGCTCCGCCTTGACCGGGTCTTCGCCGAACCGGTTCGCAAGCAGAACCGCCGTCTCCATCACGCCGAGCGTATGCGCCCAGCGCCGCTCCGGCATCTGCTCCTTCACGGAGGCGATTATGTCCTCACGGTTCATATAATCGGTTCACCTCGATATACTTGTTTACCCGGTCCGGCACCATATACCGCACGGGCAGCCCGGCAGCCCGGCGTTCGCGGATCAGCGTCGACGACAGCTCGATCTGCGGCATCGACGCAAGCCGGAGTGCGGTGCGGATATACGGCGGCAGCTCGTCCGCTCCCGCGTCGTAGCCCGGCCGCTGCAGGCCTACGAAAGTAACCAGCTTGGCCAGTTCTTCAATCCTTACCCACTTGGGCAAATATCGGACCATGTCCGCCCCGATAATATAATAAAATTCATGTCCGGGATGCCGGTCCCGTAGCAGCAATACCGTCTCGATGCTGTACGATACGCCGCCCTTCTCCAGTTCGACGGCCGTCGTCCTGAACCGGTCATGTCCCTCTACGGCCAGACGAACCATCTCCAGCCGCTGCTCGGCAGCGGCCGCTCCCGTTGACTGCTCCTTGTGCGGAGGCACATTGGCCGGCATAAACCACACCTCGTCCAGCTCCAGCTCCTCGCAGACGCTTTGCGCCGCCAGCAAATGTCCGATATGGATCGGATCAAAGGTGCCTCCCATGAGCCCAATCTTCATACGGTCCACCTCTTCGCCCATGAGACTTTCCTGCGACTTTCCTTCGTGTGAAAGACCGGTGATTAACGCGCGGCCTGCGTCCGATCGGGGTTTCCACTCGCTGTTTCTACTCCGCATCGGCTCCCCAGCCTCTTGTTCTCCAAGCTTCCAGGCCCGCAGGCTTCGGCCCCTAAGGAAGCTCGATCGTCTTGTGATCGCGCGATTCCTTGTACAGCACGATCGTGCTGCCGATCACCTGCACCAGTTCAGCCTCCGCGCCGGCTGCCAGCTCCTCGGCTATTTCCTTGCGGTCGTCGGAGTTGTTGTTCAGCACGGAAACCTTGATCAGCTCCCTCACTTCGATCGCCTCGGCGATGTGGCGGATCAGATGATCGTTGACGCCGCCTTTGCCGACCTGGAAGATCGGGTTCAGATGATGCGCTTGCGCGCGCAAATAACGTTTTTGTTTGCCAGATAGCATGTAGTCGATTCCCTTCTTATATACAATGGCTCATTGCTTTTTTTAGCTGTCGAACGAAGCCAGCACCACTTCGCGCATCGCTTCGATAGGCGCAGGCTTGCCTGTCCAATATTCGAAAGCATAGGCGCCCTGATAAATAAACATGCCGAGACCGCTGTGAATGACAGCGCCGCGCTGATCGCGGGCGTCTCGCAAAAACTTCGTCAGCATGGGGTTGTACACCAGGTCGCTGACTACCGTATCCGCCTGGATCAGCGCAGCGTCCATAGGCGATTCATCAACATGCGGATGCATGCCGACGGACGTATTGTTGACGATCAGCGCGGCCTCGCCGGCCAGCCGGCCAAGCTCATCGAGGCCATGGCCCGAGACGCTGGCGAAGCTGCTCATCGAAGCAGCCAGCTCCTCGGCCTTCGCTTTCGTACGGTTCGCAATATAAATATGCGCCGCGCCTTCCTTGGCGATCGCGTAGCCGACGCCGCGGGCCGCTCCGCCCGCGCCGATCATCAGCACGTTGCGGCCGCGCAGATCAAGCCCCGTCTCTTCCTTCAGCGACCGCATATAGCCGATGCCGTCAGTATTGTAGCCGATCAGCTTGCCGTTGTCATTGACGATCGTATTGACGGCTCCGATGATCCGCGCGCCTTCGTCAATCTCGTCCAAATAATCCATCACTTCCAGCTTGTGCGGGACGGTGACGTTAACTCCCCGGAACTGCAGCGCGCGGATGCCCGCTATCGCATCCTTCAGCGTGCCCGGCAGGATATGAAATGCGCCGTAAGCCGCGTTAATCCCGCTAACCTCGAACGCCCGATTCAGCATAACCGGCGATTTCGAATGCCGGATCGGATCGCCGAATACGCCGAATAATACCGTGTGGCTGTCCAGCTTGGTCTGCAGCGTCCCGCGTTCCTTTGTTTCCTGAAGCTCCCCCATACGCGTCTCTCCTCTTCGTCCGGCGCTTCGAACCGGCCCGTTAAATCAACGATTCCCTCAAGACGACCTTGACGCCCTTCGGCACATGAATGACCAGATCGGCCCCCGCCTCGCTGTTGGCCTTGATCCAGCCGATTCCGGATATCGAGACGTCCATCGGCTTCCCCTTGGGGATGCGGAGCGTATGCTTCGCCAGCGGCGGCAGAAGCTCCAGATCCTCCAGCGACGGCGGAGCGAGCATCACGCCCCTGTGCTCCCGGTACAGCTCATCGGCCCTCTCCAGCTTCGTCCGATGCGCGCTCAGCGCATTGGAGATATAGAAGGTGAAGGACTGCCGCTCGCCCTGCACGAAGTCAAAGCGCGCCAAGCTGCCGAAAAACACGGTCTGCTTCTCGTTAAGCTGGAACACCAGCGGCTTGAGCGGCTTGTCCGGCATCAGCTTCATCAGATCCTTCTTGCCGACAAGCTCCGTCATCCGGTGCTTATACACGATGCCCGGCGTGTCGATGATCGAAGAGCCGTCATCCATCGGTATTCTTACCAGATCAAGCGTCGTGCCGGGATAGAGCGAGGTCGTCAGCTCCGCGTCCAAATCGCTGTAGTCGCGGATCAGGCGGTTGATCAAGGTCGACTTGCCTACATTGGTCGCTCCGACGACATAAATATCGCGGCCTTCCCGGTGCTCCTCGATCGCTTCAATCACACGCTCGAAGCCCATATTTTTTTTGGCCGAGCAGAGCACGACTTCCACAACGCGCAGCCCGGCTTCCTTCACCTGGCGCTGCACCCAGTTCAGAATCCGGTTGTAATTCGTCACCTTCGGCAGCAGATCGATCTTGTTGACGACAAGCACGATCGGATTTTGCCCGACGAAGCGGGCGAGGCCAGAAATCATGCTGCCTTCGAAGTCGAACAGATCGACGATGTTCACCACCAGCGACTTCGTGGAGCCGACATGGGTCAGCAGGCGCAGGAAATCATCCTGATTCAGCGTAATGCTCGACGATTCATTGTAATTTTTGATGCGGAAGCAGCGCTGGCAGATCAGCGGCGCGCGCGTCAAGGCCGAAGCGGGCACATAGCCCAGCTTCTGCGCATCCTCCGTCTGCAGCCGAACGCCGCAGCCGGAGCAGGAATCATGTTCCTGTTGAGTTTTTTCCAGGTCAAACGTCATACGGTCCCTACCTTTTCATAATCATTAGTGCGGCCTTCTCGATTCTCCGGTTCACCTTGGTAAAAAAGCCCTCGTCGGCAATCGCGATCGGACTTACCAGAATCGTATACAGCCCAAGCCGGTTGCCGCCCAGCACGTCGGTCAGCATCTGGTCGCCGACGACGACGGCTTGCTCCGCCTGCAGGTTCATCAAGCTAAGCGCCTTGCGAAACGACGCATGAGTCGGCTTCTTAGCCTGATAAATAAAAGGCAGGGATAACGGCTCAGCGAACTTGGTTACTCGATCCCGCTGATTGTTCGACACAATGACGACCTGAAAGCCGAGCTGGCCGACTACCTTCAGCCAATCGATCAGTTCAGGGGTCGCGAGCGGCGCCTTGGCCCCCACCAGCGTATTGTCCAAGTCCGTTATGATGCCACGGTATCCCTGCTTCCACAACATATCCAATTCAATTTCATAGATGCTGTTCACATGTTCGCGCGGAATAAGCATTTTCAGCAAAGCATTCACCTCAAGAAGCAATAGCTATATACGCAAACTATACCATACTTGTCCTTTTTTTCAAAGAACCGTTCCAGACGGCGGCAAAATCTTGCGTCCGAAACGCATGCGAGCCAAGCAAGAGCAGCAAGGCCTCCGTCTCTATAGACGGGGCCTTGGCTTCATGCATTCATATGACGGTTTATCCGGCCTACATCTGCGAGCGCAGCCGCTCGACGATTTGGGTCGTCTGACGAAAATCCTCTTCGGTAATGTCCTCCTTGCCGTACTTCGCCTTCTCAAAGTGGGTCAGCACGATATCCAGCTCGCCCTTCATCCAGCGGCTCTTGGCGCTCCAACGCCTGACCGCTTCACGCAGCGTCTCATGCTCTTCCCGGACATAGCCATGCCGGCGGAAGATGCGCAGCAGCCGCTCGCATTCGACGATCAGCTTCTGCTTCAGCAGCGAGGCCCGGCGCCGTCTCTTCCGCTCGCGCAGCAGATCGATCAGCTGCCAGCGCCAGATGGCGAAAAGCAGCAGCGCGGCGGCAGCCAGGATCACGCTTCCGATAATGTAATAATGAGGCTTAACCGCCGTCTCCGTCTCCAGCGGAGCCGTGTCGGCCGGCGGTGTTACGGCGCTTGCATCGACTACCGGCTCGATCTCGGGAAGCGCACGCGGCATCGAGAACCCGGCAGTAGGCTCGAACGGAATCCAGCCGTAGCCGCTGAAATATACCTCCACCCAGGAATGCGCGTCCGAGTTGCGCACCGTATACCGGCCGGCGGCATCCGGATTCATCAGTTCCTCGGGCATCAAGCCGAAGCCCTGCTGATCGATATCGGGCGAACCCGAGGAGTATCCCTTCACCCAGCGAGCAGGAAGACCTGCCGAGCGGGCGAGCACCACCATGGAGGTGGAGAAGTAATCGCAGTAGCCCTGCTTGACTTCGAACAGGAACCGGTCGACAAAGTCGCGGCTGGTTCCTTTGGTCAGATCGGGCTTGTTCGTATACGAGAAACTGGACGACAAGTACTGCTCGATCATCTTGGCTTTATCGTAGTCGTTCGTTGCCGTCTTCGTGATGTCTTGCGCAAGCGCCCGCACCCGCTCCGGCAGCTGATTCGGAAGCTGCAGATAGGGCGCCATCGCCACTCTCACCTCAGCGCTCGGCACCTCACGCGGAAGTTTGCGGAGCGCCTCCTCGTCGATAATCGGAACCTGCGAGACAATCGTATACGTTTGCG
The DNA here is from genome assembly GCF_900101595.1 of Paenibacillus sp. cl123. Taxonomy (GTDB): domain Bacteria; phylum Bacillota; class Bacilli; order Paenibacillales; family NBRC-103111; genus Paenibacillus_G. The sequence continues at coordinate 191,077 of NZ_FMYY01000003.1, read as the reverse complement.
GGTAAGGGAAGCGTTCGCTGTACCTCAGCTCTCCCTGGGAAGCCGACCACCCGAGCGCCTCGAAGCCGGCCCGGCCGCCGTTCAGCTCCACTACCTTCTGGGCGGCGAATGCTCCGAACAGCACCGGGTATTTCTCCTCCGTCAGCAGAGTGACCGTCTGGGTCACCTCCAGCGTTTTCATCTGATCGCCCGGCAGGCGCAGATCGGATGCGAGCGTGCTGTCAGCCCTGACCTGGGTCCAGGAGCCGCGGTCCTGCTCGGTCTCCTGCCAGCCTCGTCCGGTGTATAGAGACAACGTCTCCCCCCGCCAGTAGCCGCGATGCGTCGTGTCGACGGTCATGACCGGCGTGTAATCGAACTGGAACCCGCTGCCGAGAAACCGGTCATTGCGGCTATAGCCGGACGATGCGTCCATCGCATCCACAGTAGCGGACACCTGCACGCCCTTGCCCGTAGAGAAATTCATCGGCTCGCCCCGGTAAGCCCGCCACGCCGTATACGGGTCTGTAAACGTCGGCTGAACCTCGGGCATCGCGATCCCGATCAGCAGCGTGATCACGATCATGCCGGTAACCGGCACCGCGATCGATAACGGGTAGTCCGCCAGCTGTCTCCACGCCGCCGGGTCCTTGTCCTTCAGCCGGCGGAAATGGGCGAGAATGACCAGGAACAGCCCGCAGCCCACCATAACCGCCACTTGCGGCCACAGATACACCGACGAGAAAGAGTCGCGGATGCAGAGCGCCAGGACGCTGGCCACAAGCAGGAAATAAATGCGCCACTTGGATTCCACCCACCAGATCATGGCGAGATAAGCGACCCAGGCCCCAAGCCCGAACCAAAGATAAGGCGTAAGCTCATACAAGTTCAGAAACAGCTTGGAAGAGAAAAAGCTGCCTAGCGTCATCGGCTCGATAACCTCGTATCTCTCCAGCACCTTCGTCTGAATGACGATTATTCCTATCAGCTGCAGCCCTCCGCGCAGCATCCAATGTATCCAGGGAATATGCTCCAGCACCGCCACGAGCAAGAGCGTCAGCTGGACGATAAGAACGGTTTCGGGGAGCCACCAGAAGTCCTCCTTCTGAAACCACAAAACAAGCTGCAGCAGGAAAACGCCGCTTAGCAACACGGTCAGCCGGTGAGGCCACTCATCGAACAGCAGCCTTGTGCGCCAATTCATCGCTCTGCCACTCATGCCAGCCTCCCCCCGAGCTGCGCGGGAAGCTCGCTTAATTGCTGGATCGGATAACAGGCTATGCCGCGGCTGCGGAGCTGCATGACCCACCCTTCGTGACGGACGGCGGGCGGAGCGATCCAAATATGGCAGGGGTTCATCTGCTGCTGCTTCAGCCATTGCATCAACTGCAGCATCGGCTCGCCGGACACGGCGCTAATAATCGTGATGAAGCTGCCGGGAGACAGCTTCTGCGCCTTATCCTTCAAGACCGAGCGCACCGGAAACGGGCAATCCGCCTCCACATCAATCAGATGCTGCAAAACCAGCTGATGCTGATGCTGTCCCTGGCGGGCCTCATAGAAGGCAGGTTCCTTGCCGCTTGATATAAGACCGAGAGAAAGTCCCCGCTGCGAGCCGTATTGAAAGAGCGAAGCCGCGGTTGACACCGCCAGCTCGAATTGCTCGGGATCTTCATAAGCCTGCTCTCCCCGGTCAAGAACGACATAGGTCCGGGGCAGCGATTCCCGCTCGAATTCCTTGGACTTCCACGTGCCTGTCTTTGCCGTCGCATTCCAGTGAATTCTTGAGATACGGTCGCCGTATATATACTCGCGGACGCCGTTGATCTGGGTCGTCTCGCGAACCGCCCGCGTCGTGGACGAATGATGATTCGTCCCTTTCATCATCTGATTGTACTGCTGCCATTCCCTTATAGAAATCGTCTGGGGCAGCACGGAAATATGCTGCGCCAGCTCCACCTCGCCCCTGTGCTCGAACAAGCCGAATATATCCTCAGTCACGCATTCGATCCGCTCGAACGTATAGTGCCCCCGGCGCAGGGCCGGCGTCTTGTATTCCCAATCGGCCCGCCGCCGCCAATCCGGCACCAGCGTCGTCTCGAACGTCAGCTCGCGTCCGTTTTTATGAACCAGCCGATCCTTGACAAATACATACGGGATCGGCCAAAATCCCGGAATCGCCAGCTGCACCTTCACACCAAGCGCCGTTCCCGCTTCGAAGCTGGCGCTTCCTTCAGCGGCCGGCATCGTCCGCGATCCGTGGGTGCGCTTGATTCCGCTCCATTGGCCGAGCAGCAGATAAACGCTGAGCAGCAGCAGCACTACGAACAGCATCAGCGCGAGCTTGCCGCCCTGGAACAGGAGAAATCCGAGACTGCCAAGCAAGGCGGCGCTGACAGCCCAGAATTTGCGCCCGTAACGCGGGCGCCCGGTCCATTTATGAACTAGCGTCCTCATGGCATCACTTCTCCCAACGTACGGGCACCCTCACTTGCTGGAATACCGACTGCAGGACGGAGGAAACGGACGCTCCTTCCATGCGCGCTTCCGCCTGCAGGATGAGCCGGTGCCCCAGCACATACGGCGCCAGAAATTTAATATCATCGGGGATTACATAATCTCTCTGCTGCAGCAAGGCATAAGCCTTGGACGCCTGGACGAGCGCCAGCGTCGCCCGCGGGCTTGCCCCCAGGTAGACGGCCGGATGCTCGCGCGTCGCCCGCGTGATGCCGACCAGATAAGCGGCCACGGCTTCGTCCAGGTGAACCTGCTTAACCTGCAGCTGGAGCGACCTGATCTGCTCCACGCTGGATACCGCCTCCAATCCTTCGAGAGGATGCGACACGCTTTGGGAAGCAATCATCCGGGTTTCCGTCTCCGCATCGGGATAGCCGAGGCTGAACTTCATCATGAAGCGGTCGAGCTGAGCCTCGGGCAGCGTGTACGTCCCTTCGAAGTCGATCGGATTTTGCGTAGCCAGCAGCAGGAACGGCTTCGGCAGCTCATGCGTTTCTCCGTCCACGGTAACGGACCGCTCCTCCATGGCTTCCAGCAGCGCGGACTGCGTCTTCGTCGTAGCCCGGTTAATCTCGTCGGCAAGCAAAATATGCGTCATGATCGGACCCGGCCGGAATATAAAAACTTCATCCTTCGGATGATAGATAGATACGCCCGTAATATCTGTAGGCAATAAGTCCGGATTGCACTGGATGCGGCGGAATTGGCCGTGAATCGACTTGGCAAGCGCTTTAATGAGCACGGTTTTGCCCGTCCCCGGCACGTCTTCCAGAAGCACGTGACCTCCTGCGAGCATAGCTGTGAGCAATAATGAAATTTCATCGGATTTCCCGAGAATGCAGGATTCCAAGTTGGTTTGTATAAGCTTCAACGCTTGTACATCGTCTCGAATCATCGTTTCCATCAGCCGTTCCTCCTTTGATGTCGCCCGGGTAAGCGTGTTCGCCCATACAAAAAGGATATACGTAAACAACAGTACAAAGATTCGTTTGCATGGTTTACTTACCATTGTAACGGATACCAAAAACACCGTATACGTGTAAAATTCATGAATTTGTTTGGAGAAATGCAAAAAAGCTCCCTCACAGGAGCTTTTTTCGCCGTTTTATTACTCGTAGCCGTCCGTCGTCCAGCCTCAGCCTTGCGGCTTGAATACCAGCGCAGCCAGGAAGGAGAAAATAATCGCCGCGGAAATACCGGCGCTGGTTACCTGAAATATGCCGGTAATAATGCCGATGGCTCCGTGGTCCTTCAGCTCGCTGAGCGCTCCGTTGACCAGGGCGTTGCCGAAGCTGGTGATCGGCACCGTCGCGCCGGCGCCCGCGAACTCGATAAATTGGTCGTACAAGCCTTTGTCCTTGTATGGGATCGCTTCGACGAGCGCCCCGGCCACGACGAGCGTACTCATCGTATGAGCCGGCGTCATCCGGAAAACGTCGATCATAATTTGGCCGACCACGCAGATGGCTCCCCCGATCAGGAACGCCCACATAAATTGCATCCAGTTCATGTCGCTACACCCCGCTTTCGATGGCAACCGCATGCGCGATGCCCGGAATACTTTCGCCTTGCTGGAAGGAAAGCGGCGACAGCAGTGCGCCGGTCGCGACTACAAGAACCCGCTTCAGCTCGCCCTTCCTCAGCTGCTTGTACAGATGCCCATAGGTCACGGTTGCCGAGCAGCCGCAGCCGCTGCCGCCCGCCTGCACCTGCTGCTTGTTCACATCGTAGATCATAAGCCCGCAATCCTTGTAGGTCGTATTGCCGATCGGAACATGATGCTTGTTCATGAGGTCGACCGCAATATCATAGCCGACCGTAGCCAAATCCCCGGTGACGATCAGATCGTAGTAGCCCGGATCACGGTCAAAATCGCGGAAATGGGACTGCAGCGTATCCACCGCCGCCGGGGCCATGGCCGCCCCCATATTAAAGGGGTCCTTTATCCCCATATCCACGACGCGGCCGATCGTCGCTCCCGTCACCACCGGACCGCCGCCCTGCTTGCCGATGACGGCGCAGCCGGCGCCGGTGACGGTATACTGGGCGGTCGGCGGCTTCTGGGAGCCATACTCCGTCGGGTAGCGGAACTGCTTCTCGGCCGTGCAGTTATGGCTGCATGTTCCGGCCATCGCAACCTGGGCATAGCCACCGTCGACCATCATCGCAGCGATAGCCAGTCCTTCCATCGAAGTGGAGCATGCGCCAAAGATGCCGAGGTAAGGCGTCTGCATCGTACGGACGGCGAAGCTATTGCTGATGATTTGATTGAGCAGGTCGCCGCCGACGTAGAACTGGATTTGCTCCTTCGTCAGTCCCGCATGCTGCGTGGCAAGCTTGGCGGCATCCTCCAGCATCTTCTTCTCGGCTTTCTCCCAGCTGTCCTGAGCCAGCATCGTATCCTTGTGAACGATATCGAATTCATTGCCCAGCGGCCCGGCCCCTTCGTCCGGCCCTACTACCGTCGCCGTGGCCAAAATAACGGGTTTGCTCGGAAATTCCCAGCTTTGGTGCCCCTTCAGCATGTCATTGCCCTCCTATGCCGAGCATCCAGTGAACCATGCCGACAATAAAAGCCGCCACCACGCCGAACACGATGACCGAGCCGGCCAGCTTGAACATATTGCCGCCTACGCCAAGCACATAACCTTCGCTCTTATGCTCCAGCGCGGCCGAGCATACGGAGTTGGCGAACCCGGTAACCGGTACGGCTGAGCCGGCCCCTGCCCACTGGGCGAGCTTGTCGTATACCCCGAAGCTTGTCAGCAGCACGGAGATGAAGATAAGAACAGCCACCGTCGGATCGCCGGCCGTCTTCTTATCGAAATCAAACCAATGCATAAACCCTTCCTTGATCAGCTGGCCGATAATGCAAATCACGCCCCCGACCAGGAAAGCGCGCAGACAGTTCCGGAATACCGGCCTGGCCGGCTCCCGCTGCTTGGCGAACTCCTGATACTCCTGCTGGGTCCATGTCAGCTTTTTCATTTTAGACTTTGTCGACATATGGGCGGCTCCTTTCGTTTGCTCATGGGTATGTGGGTTGGAGCGGACTTGGGACGGACTTACTTACGATTTGAGCAGCGGCTCGGCCTCCTGGACGATCCGGGCCATGCGCGCCGCGGCGTCCTCGTACATCGTTTTGGCGGATGGATTTTTGGTGCTCAGTCCGAAGAGCGTCAGATCGGCCTCGCATTTCTTCAGCGTCGCAAGCAGCAAAGGCTTCGCGCTCGGCTTCGGAACCTGAAGCGTATCATCATACAGATCGACCGTCAGCTGTCCGTAGCTGTCCGCTTGAGCAAGAAACACGTTCTCTACCGTTACGCCTATCTTCTCCAGCTCCGTCTGCAGCCATTCCCTGCTGAAACCGCCCGATGCCAGCTGCTCGTCCATGATATTGCCGTCCACGATAACGGCCTGAGGTTGTTTCTCCGGCGCCACCTTGATTCCGAGATGCTTGGGCGTGAGAGGACGATTCTCTCTGGTCAACAATACGTTCAGGTCGCCGCTTGTCTCCAGGATGGCAAATTCCACATCGGCAAACTGGAACACATTTTTTCTCCTGAGCTGCTCCATCAGCTCGTCTGCCGTATAACGTTCTTTCTTCAGATTGTCCTCCAGCACCTTTCCTTCTTTGATCAGAATCGTGCCCCGGCCTTCCATCCATTCCCGAAGACGTTCGCTCTTGAGCGTCAGTGCTTCGATCCCGAACGGAATCAGAAACCAGACAGCGATCGCGATAAGCCCATGAGTAATATGAGCCTCCAGGTCCGTGGAAATGAATCCGGCCAGCTCCCCGATCGCAATCCCGACTATATATTCGAAGAAGGTAAGCCGCGAAATTTGCTTTTTACCGAGCAGACGCGTAATGGTGAACAAAATCACGACTGCCGCAAACGAACGTACGGCAATATGCAGCCAATCTGCCAAATCGATTCCTCCTTAAACTCCCGTCATAAATCCGGTTGAACCTGCAGGCGAGCCTGTATGTAGCGTTGCCAGTCTCGGGAAAATTATGATACGATCGCAGCGATCCTAGCTGGATGTTATTTACATTCATGGATTCTCTTCCTGTGTACATATTAGAGGCGGGAGGTGATTCGAATGACAGTAGCATCGCAGGTAAAAACGACGCTCGCCTCGCTCAAGAGCGCACAAGCCAGCCTCGAAACCTTCGCCTTGGGCACCCAAAATCAGGAGGCCAAAACGATGTTCGAGAACTGCGCGAAGCAAACGCAGCAAATCGTCGATCAGGTCAATATGCGAGTCCAGCAATTGGAGAACGAGGAGCCGCAATATAAAGGCTTCTAGGAGTCCGGTCAATAACATGCGGCCTGCGGCCGATCGGGGATTCCACGCGCTGATTCAATTTCCCGTCGGCTCTCCGGCTTCTTGATCCCCGAACTTCTACGCCCTCCTGCAGGAACCGCTCAGCGGCCCGGACGCAGCAAAGCCCGCAAGCTTTCTTCCGAGAAAGACTGCGGGCTTTGTCTTGCTTAACTCCACACCAATAGAAGCAGCAAAATCAACAGAATGAACAGCAGCAGGATGACCAGCATGGATCCATGGACTCGCATCGATTGTTCCTCTCTTCTCTCGGGTCATTAGAGCGGTCTTTGTATGGTATGCCGGACCTTAAGCATGGGGATACGGACAACAGCCCATATGAAAGCGGCAAGCCGGGAATGAATTCGGGGAACAGGCTCTCTGTTCACGCTCAGAAAACAGTGATATAATAGCATTGTTAACGTGAACAATGTAAGTTATTACGCCTTTTTCAGGAGGTTTTCTTATCTAATGGCCATTCTTACCGAAGAGAAGCTGAACGCATTTATTCATGAAACCGTACGTCAAACGCCGGTAACCGACATCCATACGCATCTGTTTGCCGAATCCTTCGACGATCTGCTGCTGTGGGGCATCGACGAGCTTCTGACTTATCATTATTTGATCGCCGAGATGTTCCGTTTCCACCCGGACCTACCTTACGACACCTTCTGGGGCATGAGCAAGCAAGAGCAAGCCGACCTGATCTGGCAGACGCTGTTTATTGACAACTCCCCTTACAGTGAAGCTTGCCGGGGCGTCGTCACCGTGTTGAACCGGCTTGGGCTTGATTTGTCTTCCCGCGATCTTGGTGAATACCGCAACTACTTCCGGCAAGTGTCCACCAGCGACTATATCGACCGGATATTCGAGTTGTCCGGCGTTCGCAGCGCCGTGATGACGAACGATCCGTTCGACGATTATGAACGCGCAAGATGGGAGAACGGGGCCGGCCGGCAAGATCCCCGCTTCCTGACCGCTCTGCGCATCGATCCGCTGCTGAACGGCTGGGATCAAGCTTATCTGGCGCTGCAGAAGCAGGGATATGCGGTAGCTCAAGACTTCTCCGGCGATACCGTAAGTGAAATTCGCCGCTTCCTGAAGGACTGGATCGCACGGATCGATCCGCTGTATATGGCCGTCTCGCTGCCGGATGACTTCGCTTACCCCGAGGCTTCCGTACGGGGCCGGGTTATCGACGAATGCATCCTGCCGGCTGCCCGCGAAGCAGGCATTCCGTTCGCCCTGATGATCGGCGTCAAGCGCCAAGTCAACCCGTCGCTGAAGTATGCCGGCGACAGTCTGGGCCGCAGCGATATCGGCGCGGTGGAGAGAATCGTAAGCCGCAATCAGGACGTGAAATTTCTGGTAACGATGCTGTCCCGCGAGAACCAGCACGAGCTTGCAGTCACCGCCCGCAAAAACCGCAATCTTCTGGTGTTCGGCTGCTGGTGGTTCCTGAACAATCCGAGCCTGATCGAAGAAATGACGCGGATGCGGCTGGAGCTGCTTGGCGGCAGCGTGATCCCGCAGCATTCCGACTGCCGGATTCTTGACCAGCTGATCTACAAGTGGGATCATTCCCGCGCCATTATCGCCAAGGTGCTGTGCGACAAATACGGCGACTTGTTCCGCGCCGGCTGGCGTCTGGAAGAAGAGGAGATCCGCCGCGACATCGCCGGCTTGCTCGGCGGCGCCTTCTGGTCCTTCCTCGGCAAACCCGATCCGGCACTGAAGGCTCAAGCCAGCCAATAAGGTATGTATACAATAGAGCTCTCCGCCATGCTTAGCTGCATGGCAGAGAGCCTTTTTGTGCGGTCGGCGCTTCACGCTAAGCCGGGCTTGGCCTATTAACGGTTGCGCTTGAATACCCATAGTCCCTGTGCTCTGTACACCAGGCGGAATTCGTTCCGAAGCAGACAGCGCGCGGCCGGAAGCAGACGGAGACCGACTGAGAGCAGATTCCGGCAAGGCTGGGCGCTGCCGATCACGCAAACTCCATCGATAATCCGCGTATTCCGGGAATTCCGGTGAAACCGGATCGTGACGATATCCGGACGATTGTTAGCCATATCTATCAACTCCTTCCCCTCCTGACATAGAATAGTAAATGCAGGAAGAGAAGCGCTCGAAACGGACAAACATGGAACAAGCTTGCAAACCGGCAGCTGACCCGCGACTGCTTAGGCCCGAAGCTGGGGCGAGGACATCGAACTGAGCGCTCGAGCAGCTGGAGACCGGCAAAGGAAAAAGGTCTCCCTCTCAGGAGACCTTTCCAACGGTGAAATTTGGTAACTGCCTTGAATCTTGCATCGAAACCTCGGTTCTTACCGCATCACGCTAACAGTACGGGGTACTGCACGAACGTGTCTTTGGCACATCCCTCCGCTTCTACCTCGATTCAAAAACAACTTCCTTGGTCGAAACCGTTCTGATGCTCAACGGAACCACACCTCTCTTGTCACCGTTGAGAATAGAATGCGCGCAACCCATCATTTCTATACGCGAAACTACCGATTTCTTTCCTGGGCCTTCTGCAGCCGTTCTGCTCGGCTATTCCTTGATCAACACAACCGTACCGAGCGGCATATGCCGGTATAACCATTCCACATCACGGTTCAGCATCCGGATGCAGCCCGACGATACGCTTGAACCGATCGCATATGGCCGGTTCGTACCGTGGATGCCGTACGTGTACCCCCCGGTGCCCGGCACATTAAGTCCCATCCACCGAGTCCCGAGCGGATTGGCGGGATCCCCCCCCGGTATTTGCTTGCGCACGTACCAGGGCTTCACAATCTTGGTTACAATCCGGAAGGTGCCGGTAGGCGTAAGCCCCTTGCGGCGTCCTGTTGCTACAGGCATCGTTCGGATAATTCGGCCATTATGGACGACCGACAGCCGGTTGGTCTTTTTCTCGATGATGAGATAAACGCCCTCCTCCTGCAATCCCATCAACAGCTGCTCGTTCGCCGATTTTTGCGCCGGCGGGACAGCAGCATGCGTTGAAGCTTGACCCGCCGCCAGGAATGCCGCGAGCAGGAGAATACTTAGAGCAACCCGTATTCGTGCTTGAGAACATTTCACTAAACTTCATTCCTTTGCTAGTCCTACTGCCTCTACGCACAGCTACAGATATTGTTTACGGAAGCGGCATGCGCGTATTCACCGCGATCTCATTCCTTCGCTCGCAAAGTCTGTCAGCCGCTGGTTATCGCAAGGCAGGCGGCGCAAAGAAGCCCTGAGCATACGCGGCCGTATGCCCAAGGCTTCCTCCTGCTATTCCCGCTCCAGACCGGCCGCTCCTAACTCCATCATCCATCCACGGCTAGCCGGCCAGGGCCAGGGTCCATTCATCCTATTACTTCTATCTGCACCTGTTCCCGTAAAGCTTCCACCACTCCAGCGTCCACGTGGCCAGCCCGGTCGTTCAACGCATTGGCCGCAGCCGCAGCCGTGGCCAGCCGAAGAATATCGGCATAAGGCAAGCCCTCATGCAAGCCGATAGCCGTACCCGCCATATAGGCGTCGCCGCAGCCTACCGTATTGACCGCTTCGATGACCGGCGGCTTCACCCGGTAGGCCAGCCCTTCGTACAAGGCAAGCGAACCTTCGGAACCTCTCGAGACCTGAATGCAAGCTGTCCGATTGCCCAGCCCGCGCATTGCCTCCAGGATAGCAGCCTCCGTCTCGAAGCTGCGGCCCTCGATCGCCGCCAGCTCCTCTTCATTGGGCTTGATGGCGTAGGGTCCCGCCTCTATCCCGCGGATGAGCGCTTCACCGCTCGTATCGAGCAGTGCTTTGGCTCCGGCCTGATGAATATCGGTCAGCAGCTCGGCATAGAAGCTTTTCGGCACCCCGGCAGGCAGGCTGCCGCTGAACACGAACAAGTTGGCTTCTTCTGCCAGCTTCAACAGCTTGGCGCGGAATGCGCTCATTTCTTCATCCGAAATGACCGGACCCGGCTCCAGCAGTTCGGTCGAGCTGCCGTCCGCTTCCATCATATTCAGGCAAAGCCGGGATTCGCCGTTCACCGGGACAAAATCATGGCGTATGCCCTGCTTATCCAGCCCGCGACGAATAAATTCCCCATTGCTGCCTCCCGCGAAACCGGTGGCCAGCACAGGTCTGCCCAGCTGAGCGATGACCCGGGCCACATTGATGCCTTTGCCTCCGGGCTCGGCGAGCACGCGATCCGCTCGTGTAACCCGCCCTTTTTCCAAATGGTTGACATAATACGTCTTATCGATGGCCGCGTTCAGCGTAACCGTAACGATCATCGATGGTCTCCGGCTCTGCCGATCGAGCCCAGCATCCGCATTTTCTCCATAGCGGCAGCCTTTACCGCTTTTTTGGCCGGAACCATATATTTACGAGGATCGTTTTCATCCGGATTGGCGGCAAATACAGCCTTGATCGCATCCGAGAAAACGATACGGATTTCCGTGGCGATATTCATCTTGGACATCCCGAGGCTAATGCAGCGTTTGACCTGCTCTTCGGGAATCCCCGAGCCTCCGTGGAGGACAAGCGGCACACTCACCTTGCCGGCGATGCGCTCGATCCGGTCAAAATCGATCTTCGGCTCACCCTTATAGATCCCGTGGGCGGTACCGATCGCAGGGGCCAGCGTATGCACCTGCGTCAGCTCCATAAACTTCGCGCATTCGTCCGGGTCCGCCATCAGCGCCTCATGCTCGGCGACGACGATGTCATCCTCTACGCCGCCTACCTTGCCCAGCTCCGCCTCCACATTTACGCCGGCGGCGCGGGCGATCTCGACCACCTTGCGGGTCTGGCGGACATTTTCATCGAACGGATGCATGGAAGCGTCGATCATGACCGAGGTGTAGCCTGCGCGAATGCATTGAACGATCAGCTCGAACTCAGTGCAGTGGTCCAAGTGCAGCGCGATCGGGACAGAAGAACGGTTCGCAGCTGCGGTGGCCGCCGCCGCCAAATAGTCGGCCCCGAGATGCCTGACCGTACCTACCGTCGACTGCAAAATGAGCGGAGATTTCGTTTCTTCGGCCGCTTCCACGACCGCTTGAAGCATCTCCAGGGTATGGACGTTAAATGCTCCGACTCCGTAGCCGCCCGCGCGGGCCGCTTCCAACAGAGGGGTAGACGATACAAGTGGCATAGGTGTTCGCTCCTCGTGATTAAAGTATGGGACAGAATCAGATTTTGACGACCTGAGTCAGGTTCCGCGGCGAATCGGGATCGACCTGGCGCTTCAGCGCCGTGTAGAAGCCGAGATACTGCAGCAGAGGCAAATAAAGCACCGTACGGGCGTCATCCGACAGCTCGGCTCCCCCAAGCTCAAACACGCTGTCCGCGAACTCGGTGTCCGCTCCGGCCCGGGCCGTCACGATCAGTACGGTCGCGCCGTACTCCTTCATCTCCTGAGCCACCTTCAGTTCATAGGAACGCGCTTCCTCCGACAGCAGCAGGCAGACGAGCGAGCCCGGCTCGACGATCGACTTCGGACCGTGGCGGAATTCCAGCGTGCCATAGGCTTCCGTCCATACATACGACATTTCCTTGATCTTCAGGCAAGCCTCAAGCGCGATCCCGTAATAAGTGCCCATGCCGAGATAAATAAATTTATGAAGCTCCGTGCCGTCTACGAACGGCTTGATAAAGGCATCGGCCGCTTTAACGACCTGGGCATCAGCCTTCGCGACCTCGACCAGTTGGCTCACGAGTTCGGGACGCCCCGACGCTTGAGCGATCGCGGCCTGCATCAGAAACGTCATGCTGCTGAACGACTTGGTCATGACCGTGCTCTTCTCCTTGCCCTTGGGCGAGACGAGCGCAGGCGCGATCTGAGCCATCGAGCTGTCCTCATAGCAAGTGATCGATGCGATCCGCACATTCGGCAAATCCTTGACTGCATTCAACGCCAGTACGACCTCCGTCGATTCCCCGGAGCGGGATACGCCGATAACCAGATAGCGGCGGCTCGGCGGCAGCGCCTGACGCTGGAACAGAAACAGCTCGGAGGATGGGAACGCGGTCGCGCTTTTGCCCAGCCAGGAGCGAAAGGTGGAAGCCATGGACAATGCCTGGTAATAAGACGACCCGCTGCCGATAAATACAACCTCGTCAGCATCGTTGTCCTTCAAGTACGTCTGCACCCAATCAGCCTGGCGTGCGAGCTGGGACAATGCCTCTTCAAGCGCCTCCGCCTGCGCGGAAATTTCCGGATAAGTGAATTGACCGAATGAAGTCATGTTCAGGCTCCTCTCTCATTTACCGTTATTAATGATAATATACGTCATTATTTTGATTTTTTCAATCAAAATTTTGATTTATATTTCGCTATGGAAAATGAAAAAGGATCTCGCCTCCCAAAACATGGGAGTGAGATCCTCTCGAAACGGCGCCGGGGCAGCCTTTGGTCCGCGTTAGGTGAGCCGGTTAAGCTTTCGGCTTACCGGATTCGTCCTCTTGCTGATCGCGGGTCAGCAGCGCAGCTCCGGCGATGCCGGGATTCGTCATCTCGTACGGGTCGAGGATCAAGTTAAGCTCATCCTCTCTCAGTACATCATACAGCAGGCATAATTCACGCACCGACTTGCCTGTTTCGATCGCCTCACGGGCGATCCGGGCAACCGGCTCATAGCCCAGATGCGGGTTAAGCGCCGTGATGACTCCGACGCTGCGCTCCACGTATTCGCGGCAGCGCTCCACATTCGGCTCGATGCCGTCCAGGCAGTGGGTTTTGAACACTTTGAACACTTGAGTCATCATGCTGAGCGATTGCAGCAGATTGAACACCAGCACCGGCTCCATGACGTTCAGCTCCAGCTGGCCGGCCTCGGATGCCAGGCAGATCGTGTGATCATTGCCGATGACCTGGAAGGCAACCTGATTGACGACCTCGCACATGACCGGGTTCACCTTGCCCGGCATGATCGAGGAGCCCGGCTGTCTGGCCGGCAGGTTAATCTCATTGAATCCTGCCCGCGGGCCTGAAGCCATCAAGCGCAGATCGTTGGCGATCTTGGACATATTGATCATGCATACCTTCAGAGAAGCGGACACCTCCGTGTAGGCATCCGTATTCTGCGTAGCGTCAACCAGATGCTCGGCGCTGTGCAGCGGGTAGCCCGTCAGCTCGGCGAGCAGCGCCGCCACCCGGTGAATATAGCGAGGGTCGGCATTGAGACCGGTGCCCACGGCTGTTGCTCCCATGTTGATTTCATACAGATGCTGGCGCGTTTGTCCGATTCGCGTGATGTCTCTGGACAACACGCGGCGGTAAGCCTCGAATTCCTGACCGAGCCGGATCGGCACCCCGTCCTGCAGATGGGTGCGGCCCATCTTGATGATGCCGTCGAACGCCTTGGCCTTCTCGCGGAATCCTTCGTGCAGCTCTTCCATCACGGCGAGCAGCTGATCGAGCATTCGCAGCACCGCGATATGAATCGCCGTCGGAAACGCATCATTGGTGGACTGGGCCATATTGACATGCGTGTTGGGGCTCAGCATGAAGTAATTGCCCTTGTCGCCGCCCAGCAGCTCGATCCCACGGTTCGCAATCACTTCATTCGCATTCATATTAATAGAGGTGCCTGCGCCCCCCTGAATCGGATCGACGATGAATTGCTCATGCCACTGGCCGGCTATAATCTCGTCAGCAGCCTGTACGATGACCTGCCCGAACTGGGGCTTCAGCTGGCCGATCTCCATATTAGCTAACGCAGCGGCTTTCTTGACCGTAGCCATCGCTACGATCAGCTCCTGATGGATGCGATACCCTGTTATCGGGAAGTTCTCCACGGCACGCATCGTCTGAACGCCATAATAAGCGTGCAGCGGAACCTCCTTCGCTCCCAGAAAATCCTTCTCAATCCGAAATCCAGCCTTCGTCATGACAACTCATCCTCTCGAACCATCGTATGTACTTTAATTTTGTTCCGGTCCAGCAGGACCGCAAGGAGCATAGCTCCCTCCCCATACTAGCAAACTATGCCGGCATAAACAAATAGGAGCATCAGTCAATCCACCGTCTTCATTTTAAACAGCTGATGAAGCCCCAGCGTGGCTGCTCCTATGGCCGCGCCGTATTCCTTCCAGTAAGGGGCCTGCACCGGCACGGGCGCTTCCCTGCGATTCCAGCCTTCATAATGGCGGATGCGCGCGGTCAGCTCGGCAAGGTAAGCTTCATGCTCCGAGATCCAACCGCTCAAAATCAACTGCTCGGGGTCGAGCAATTGGACCATGTTGCCGCAATAGGACGCGATACGCTCGGTGATCTCCCCCAGCTCGGCCGCATACGGCGCTTCCCCCTGAAGACCGAGCCGCACGAAGCGGGCTATCTTCTCGTCCGGCTCTCCTTCGCCGAATGCCTCCGGATATTGCGCGGCAAGCCTCGCAGCCAAAATCTCCGTGCCATAGGGATAGAAGTCGCCGATCATCCCGGCCTTCCCGGCTACGCCCCGGTAAATCTGGTCGCGCAGCACCAGGCCGGCTCCGACTCCGTAGCCGATCAGGATGTAGACGATCGTATGCAGCCCTTTGGCCGACCCGCTGAACCGCTCGGCGAAGCCTGCGGCGTCCAGATCATTGACCAGTCCTACCGGCAGACCGAGCGCTTCGTGCAGCATCCGGCGCAGCGGCATATCGCGAACCTGGAGGTAATCCGAGTAGATCAGCCTGTCCCGCTCTTCATCCAGCCAGCCCGGCAAGGACAATCCGACCCAGCGGATGAGCTCGCGCGGAACGCGCTCCTCCGCGACAAAGCCGTCGATCATGGCGGCCAGACCGCTGCGGATTTCCTGCTCGCCGATCAGCTTCCGCAGCGGCTTCATCGCCATGACCTTGCCCCGCAGATTCAGCAGCACGCAACGGGCCGGCGCATTGGACAGATCGAAGCCCAGCACAAACCCGTTGTCCTCGCGGATATCAAGCAGCGTCATCCGCCTGCCTACCCCGGAACCGGATGTGCCGGTTTCATGAATCATGCCTTCGCGGATCGCGTCTTCCATCAGAACGGACACCGTAGTCGGACTGAGCTTCGTGCGTCTGGCCAGATCCACCCGTGAGATCGGCCCATGATGATACACCAGATGAAGAAGCAGCGATTTATTGATGTCCCGCAGCATCTGTTGATTTCCAATTTTGCCCATTGTATCGTCTCCGAACTTCAAATTCCGTGCTATCTCTTGTCTTTTCGCTTCATTATAGCACCAATCCCTTTGTTCCGACAGCCGTGCTTGCCGGACGACAAGCGCGGCTGAACAAAAACGGATTGATCTGCAGCGTATGACAGACCCATGAAGAATCAAGTAGTCCCGCCACCTCGCAGTGTGCTGGAGACTTTCACTCCTTAGTCGATTGCGCTACCAAGCGCACAGAAAACCGCAGACCGTCATATCGACAGTCTGCGGCCCGCTGAAGTACGGCTATAGCTCGCTCAAAAAACGGATAATCTTATCGTGCATGCCCGGCAAGCCTTCATGGGCGAAATCCGGGTAAATCTCAAGTTGTACGGGAGCCTTCATCTTGTTGATGGCGGCGAATTGCGTGGACGGCGGGCAGATCGTATCCACAAGCCCGACTCCGATCAGCACCTCGGCTTCGATACGGGGAGCCAGATTCTGAATATCGATGTAGCCGAGCCGCGTGAACAGCTCCTCTTCCCGCTGATGCTGCGGATCAAAATGCCGGAAGAAGGTCTTAAGCTCCGCGTACGCATCCTTGCACAGGTCCATGTCCCACACACGCTTGTAGTCGCTCAGGAACGGGTACACCGGAGCCGTCCGGCGAATGCGCGGCTCGAGCGCTGCGCAGGCGATGGCCAGCGCCCCGCCTTGCGACCAGCCGGTGGCTCCCACCCGGTTTTCGTCAACCTCCGGGAAGCCCATGACGATCCGGGCAAGCTGAGCCGTATCCAGGAAAATATGGCGGAACAGCAGCTCATGCGGATCGGCGCTGTTCAGGCCGCGGATAATGTGTCCGTGATGCGTATTGCCGGCTACGCCTCCCGCATCCTCGGACCTGCCGCCTTGTCCGCGCACATCCAGCGATGCGATCGAGAAACCGAGGGCGGCATAGGCCAGCTTATCCGTCCAATCTCCGCTGCTGCCCGAATATCCGTGAAACTGGAGCACGGCCGGATGCGGAGCTTGGGCCTGCTTCGGCCTGACGTATTTGGCATGCACCCTGGCTCCCTTCACTCCTGTAAAGTAAAGATGGAAGCACTCGGCGAATGGCACCTGAAATTCGGCGGGCACCAGCTCCACCTGCGGGTCGACGGCTTTCATTTCCTCCAGCGCCTTCTCCCAGTAAGCGTCGAAATCGGCAGGTCTCGGAGTGCTTCCTTGATACGACTTGAGCTTTTCCAGCGACATATCAACGACAGGCATGATCATCATCCTTTGCGACTATAGATTTAAGAAGTATCAATAACATCCCTACTAAATTTACAACATGTTCCACAAGTCGTAAATAAGAAAAAACGGCTAGCGTCCGGATGCATAGGATCTCTGTGTGCCGCTCCCTGCCTTCGGCGCGAAGGAGGGCCCGCTACAGGGGCCAACCGCTCCTGAAGTCGTGACCAGTTGGAATGATATGGCGGCAAATACACGAATTCCTAGGAAGCTCGTAAAACGTTTCACCTCACACCACAC
Source organism: Paenibacillus sp. cl123 (assembly GCF_900101595.1). Taxonomy (GTDB): domain Bacteria; phylum Bacillota; class Bacilli; order Paenibacillales; family NBRC-103111; genus Paenibacillus_G. The sequence goes on along the minus strand of NZ_FMYY01000003.1, from coordinate 173,615 downwards.
CAACTCCCCAAATACGAACACCCGTAGCCTCGGCAACATCTGCCATAATACCTGCGCCGGATCATTATTTATCTCTGAATTCGGATAGGTGAGCCCTGTCTGCCGCTTGAACCGTTTAATGAAATACTTCGTGTTGCGGTATTCGACCGGAAAGCCGAAACTAAGCTACATGAACGAATAGGCCGACATTCAAAACGCTACCGATCGGCAGTCGCAGGAGGAGAAACATATACGAAAAAACATACAAAACGAGCCCCACTGGCGGTCACAATGGGAAATATGTACGAAATTCCGTTCAAAATGCAACCAAATGGTGGTCGAGATGGGGGGAATATACGAAAAAACGTACATAACGCCACCGACTGGCATTCAAGATGGGAGGAATATGCGGAATTTCGTTCAAAACACGCCACCCAACGGTCACCCTTTATTTTCCCCGCTTCAAAGGCTTGAATGGAAGGCCACCAGAAACGTCTTCAGCTCATAAGGCTTAATCGTGCAGCTTAGTTCCGGGCCGGTCACCGGCTCTCCCTCGGGCTCTTCAAGCAGGCTGCATGCCTGCCAGGAGACAATATCATACTCGCTGGTTATCGTGATCGTCCCGCGATTGCCGCCATATTCATGCAGCCGGAGCACGACCTTGTCTTGATCCTCCGCCTTCTTGACCGAGTCGACCATCACATGCGCTCCGCCCGAGATGGCGAAAAGCGAGGCCGGCGCCGATGCAGCCGCCCCTGCGGATACAGACAGCGGATGGTTCAAGGCATATGCCGCCTGTACGGTTCCGCCCTGCAGCCAATCTCCGGCATGCGGGTACAGCGCATAGGTGAACCGGTGCTCTCCTTGGTCGGCCGTCGGGTCCGGCACTGCCGCCGACTTGATCAGCGTCAGCCGGAGCCGGTTATCCTTGATATCGTAGCCGTATTTGCAATCATTCAGCAGACTGACGCCGTAGCTCCGCTCGGACAGATCCGCCCATTGATGTCCCACGCTCTCGAAGCGGGCATAGTCCCAGCTCGTGTTCCAGTGCGTCGGACGTTTCACATTGCCGAACTGGATATCGTAGGTCGCTTCCGTTGCCCGGATATCCACCGGAAAAGCTGCCTTAAGCAGCTGCCGCTGCTCATGCCAGTCGACAGCCGTATCGAAGTCGATCCGCCGGCTGCGCGCATACAGGACCATCTTCTGCTTAACGGACGAGTCCATATAGGTCCAGCGGAATTCCACCGTCGCGTACAGTTCCCCCAGCTCCGTTATCCGCACCTCTTGCAGCTCCTCGATCGTCCGCTGCTTCTCTTGGTAGAACAGATCAATATCCCATGCCTCATGCCGGCTTTTCGGCTTATCCTCAAATACTTGCAGCACATTGCCCTGCATGCCCGGCGCGAGCACCTCGCGATTCTCCTGCTTGTCATAAATACGGACCAGATGTCCGGCTGCATTCCATTCGATGACGTAATAAGGCGACTCGATTCGTCCCGGCTCAGCTGTAAAAGGAATCTCCGGCCCCCCGGGAGCGGAAGCCGCTTCCTTGGACGGCGCTGCATCCGGAGTAAACGCGATGACGGCATGCCCCAGCGACGGCACCGACGGCACCCGCACCAGCCAGCTGTTCTCCGCCTCCGAGCGCTGCGCCTCCAGCTTCTCTCCGCTGGCGCCGTACCAGCGGCCCTCCCCCAGCTGGGCGGCTCCCGAAATCGCAACAAGCTCCGTCCGCTCCCAGGACGAGCTGTTCCAAACGGTATAGCTCCGGCTGCCCGGAGCCGGGGCCCCAGCGGCCCGATGATTCGCATCAGCCGCGCGGGACGATTCAGCCTCCGCATCGGCGACGCTCCGTCTCTCCGGAGCCGGGGCCCCAGCGGCCCCATGATTCGCGCCAGCCGCGCGGGACGATTCAGCCTCCGCATCGTCGCCGCACCGGCTAACTGCCCCTTCGCCTGCCCTTGTCAATGCGCCGTCAGCCTGCTCCCATACTTGCCGCGCGATCAGCTCGGCTTCTGCATATTCCTCCCGGCTGTCCTCGTACACCTCCCGGATGGAGGAGCCGGGGATAATATCGTGAAATTGATTGCGGAGAATGATCTTCCAGCCCGCATACAAGGCAGCCTGAGGATACGACCTCCAGCCCGCTGCAAGCGCCTGGCGGACCGCCAGCCATTCGGTTTCCTTGTAAAGCAGCTCAAGCTTCCGGTTCATCCGCTTGTTATAAGCTTGGCTCGTATAGGTTCCGCGGTGCAGCTCCAGGTACAACTCGCCGTCCCAGGTATGCACATACTGCCCCGTCTGATCCACAGTCTCCTGCAGCTCCTCGAAGAAAGCATCTGCACGCCCCGTAGTCACCTGGGGCAAACCGGGCAGCTGGGACAGCCTCCGCCGCATCTCCAGCATATCGCGGTTTACGCCTCCCCCGCCGTCTCCATAACCATATGCCAGCAGCAGCTTGCGGTTGACGGACTTGTCCCGGTAGCCGTCCCAGATGCCCTGGACCGTCTCCGCCGTTACCGCTCCGTTATACGTGTAGAAAAAGCTGCCTTCTGCGCCCCCGGGGTCCGGAGTCGTGATAAAATGCGTTAAAATCTCCGTCCCGTCGATCCCTCTCCAGCGAAAAGTGTCATGCGGCATCCGGTTATACTGATTCCAGCTGATCTTCGTTGTCATGAAGGCCCGGATGCCGCTTTGCCGCAATATTTGCGGCAGAGCCCAGCTGTAGCCGAATACATCGGGCAGCCACAGATACCGGCAGGTCACGCCGAATTCCTGTTGAAAAAACCGGATGCCGTACAGCAGCTGCCGCACGAGCGATTCGCCCGACGTCAGATTGCAGTCCGCCTCCAGCCACATCGCGCCCCCCGCTTCCCAGCGCCCCTCCGCCACACGCTCCCGGATCGCTTCATAAATCTGCGGATAATCCGTCTTAATGTATTCGTAGAGCTGCGGCTGCGTTTGCAGAAACACATAATCCGGATACTGCTCCATTAGCCGCAGCACCGTGGAGAAGGAACGGGCGGCCTTCTCCCGGGTATGCTTCAGCCGCCACAGCCAGGCGACGTCGATGTGCGTATGCCCGATGCATTGGACCGTCACGGCATGCTGCTTCGGCAGGCAGGTCAGCCGCTCCTGCAAAACCTGCTGCGCCCGGACGACGGATGCGTAGAAGGCTTCCGAGCCCGGTCTGGACCAGTCCAGCAGCAGGAAGGCTTCATCCAGCGCAGCTAGCAGCTCATGACGCTCCGCCCGGCCGTCTCCGAGAAGCTTGACCGTATCCAGCATCGCCCGGCCCGTATAATAAAGATCGTCGGCAGCCTCATCCAGCCAGCACAGATCGGCCCGGCGGAGAGTATGCTCCAGTACGGCCCCGCTGTCATAACCGCCCAGTCCCGACCACAGGCGGAACACAAGCGGCAGCGTCCGGCCGGCCGCATCATCCGGGAGCATCACCTCGCGATGGTTCGTATCCACGCCCTGATAGGGCTGACCGTCGATAAACAGCAAAGACTCGAAGCCGCTATTGCCGCCGCCGCCCGTCAAGCCGAAGTCGAAGACTCCGATCGCCCGTCTGCTCTGCCAGTGAGCCGGGACCTCGGCTTGCGCCTTCAGCCAGATATAGCGGTCTCTGCCCGTCCAGCGTGCCCCCCGCTCGGCGGCGGCCGCCCGGCTGAGATCGGGCGGATAAGCGCCGACCTCTCCTTCCGCATCTTCCTGCCACCCGCAGGCAAGCGGTATGGCGTCCCGATAACGGTATGGCTCCAGCATGCGGATACGGTCTTCCAATTTTTCTACAGTCCAATGCATAGGAAACACTCCTTTTCGATTACATTTGATAACACGTTATATCATCAACCAAACCAAACAAAACGAAGCAAAGCAGAGCAGAGCTCAGCCCCCCTACTCTGCCTGGTTTCGTTCAGAACGCGGTCACCCGCCCACCATAGGGATGCCTGGCGTGCTTTCCCGCTGCACGAGCGTTGCCGGCACCCATAGTTTAGGGGAGGCTTGCGGGTGCTTGCCTTCGATCATATCCAGCAGCCTTCCGGCCCCCGCTTCCCCCATTGCCAGATAAGGCACCTCCACAGACGATAAAGCCGGCACCATGTAGGCATTGGCTCCCATCGTATTGTCGGCAGCCATCACATACAGCTCTTTTCCAATCCGCAGGTTCAGTCGATGCGCCGAGCGATAGAGCAGCAAACCTCCGCGCGACCAATTAGCCAGCAACGCGGATGGACGCGGGAGCTGCCGAAGCCGCTCATCCCACCAATCCGCATCTTCTCCGTCAGCTTTGCAGGTCCAGACAGTCTCCGGCAGAAGCTTCTCTCGCATCCAGTCCTTATAGGCGGCGAGGCGGTGGCGGTCTCCCCAATTGGGCGCGTATTCCGGCCCGTTGTACAGCTCGACATAGATGGGCGGCAGCCCTGTCAGCTTATATAGCTCATCCAGCGCCAGCCGGATGCTGGCCCCATAATCGAGCAGGACGGACGGGACATCCTCCCTCTCCGGATACCCTTCGACCGACATGTACGGCAGCCCCGCTTCCTTCACCATGGCGGCCCATTTATCGTCGGCATAGCCGGTAACATCTTTCGTCAGCAGCCCGTCGATCCTCCGCTGGTTAAACAGCGCAATCAAGGACTGCTTGCTCTCCAGTCCGTTATATCCATACAGCAGCAGGTGGTAGCCCCGTTCGGTGCATACGCGCTGAGCCCCCTGCAGCACCTGCAGGAAAAACGGATTATCCAGGTTGCCATAAGCCGCTATGCAGCCGCTTTTGCCGGTCCGCATGCTGCGAGCCTGCGCGTCGACGCTGTAGTTCAGCTCTTCTATGGCCTTCAGCACGTCTCTGCGTTTCTCTTCGCTGACGCGAATTCCGGGCGTGCCGTTCAGAACAGCGGACACGACGCCGCGCGAAACGCCGGCCAGCTTGGCTACATCATGACTCGTAACGCGTTTGTTCAATTTCCTCACCTCAGCTTCACCCTTAAGATAACACGTGTCAAAACTCCTGGCAACTGTTCTTTACCGGAGGTCGATCATCGTCCGGTCAATAGCCGGAACACCGGCCGTTTCCACCTCACCATTTCCGCTTCACAGGCTGCTGCCGCGGACTCCGCATCACAGGCTCCGCGGCAGCAGCCGGAACGCAGCAACATCCGCTCCTGCGCCCGGTCCCGAGCTATTCCCTACCGGCTTGTGACGGGAAATGCGATCTTGAATCTTGTCCCGACGCCAGGTTTGCTCGTCACTTCAACGGACCCTTGATGCCGCTGGATGATCTGCCGCACGGTCGCGAGGCCCAGTCCCACTCCTTCCAGGCCCTTGGCATTGCCCAGACGGGTCAGCGGGTTAAAGATGGTCGGCAGCTCCGCTTCCTCCATCCCCATGCCGTTATCCTCCACATAAAAGCAGCATACATCCGGGCTGGCAAGCCGTATCGTTCCGATCGCAATACGAGGGGGGCGACCCTTTGCATGGTATTTGATCGCATTGGCCAGCAGATTCTGGAACAGCTGATACATCTGCGTCCGGTCCGCCTCCAGCCGGGGCAGCTCATCGAGCTTTACGACCTCTCCCCCCGTCTCCTCCAGACGGCTGCTCAGATCGGATACGACGTCCTGCAGCACCTCGTTCAGATCGACCAGGTCATACGCCATCGCCTGGGCGTCCACGCGTGCGAACGCCAGCATATCGGTAATCAGCCTGTCCATGCGCCGGGCCGAGGAGGCAATCTGCTCGATCGAGCTCCGGCACCGCTCATTCATCCCTTCCGCATACTTAAGCAGCAGCAGCTCGCTCAGTCCGGTAATGACATGCAGCGGATTTTTCAAGTCGTGCGACACAACCTGGGCGAACTCGGCCAGGCTGCGGTTGCTGCGCTCCAGCTCACTCTGGATCAGCTCCAGCTCTTTCTGCTTCCGGTTCAATTCGAGAAAAACCTTAACCTTGCTGAGCAAAATATCTACGTCTACCGGCTTGAATAAATAGTCGACGGCCCCGGACTCGTAGCCTTTAAACACACTTTTGTCCTCCGTGTTGATCGCCGTGACGAAAATGATCGGAATGCGCTGCGTATCCTTGTTGCTGCGGAGCAGCTCAGCCAGCTCAAAGCCGTCCATCTCCGGCATATTGACATCAAGCAGGATCAGAGCGAAGTCGTGACGGAGCGTGAGCGACAGCGCTTCATTGCCCGAATAGGCGGCATGCACCTCACAAGGCAGCGTTCTCAATATTTTGTCCATGGCGTACAAATTTTCCCGGCGGTCGTCGACGACCAGAATTTTGGATTGCTGCCTCTCCAGGCCATGATTCATAGATGCTCTCCTTTCTCATTTCCGCTTGCGGGCGGCAGGTCTCCCAGCTCGTTCAGCAGCCCGGCGATCTCCTCCAGGTCCAGAATATAGTCCGGCTCCGCCGTCCGGATCGCCGCCAGCGGCATCGTACCGCATTCGGCGGTTAGCGGATTCTGCACGACGGTGAGGCCGCCTGCTCTCTTAATCCGGCGCAGCCCCATGCTCCCGTCCCCGCTTGCTCCCGTCAGTACGACCCCGATACAATGCCGCTCGTACACATAAGCCGCGCTCTCGAACAGAACGTCGATGGAAGGCCGCGAATGAAGCACAGGAGGATCGACAGACAAGCTCAAGCTGCGGTCCTCCTCCACCAGCAAATGGTAGCCGGGAGGGGCAAGATAAGCACAGCCGGGAAGCACATACTCCTTATCATCCGCTTCCTTCACCCGGATGGAGGAGCGTTCGTTCAAGTGCTCGGCCAGAAAGCTTTCGCTGCCTTCCCTCGTATGCTGTACGATCAATAGCGGCAGCGCAAAGCGGGGGGAAAGCAAAGGCAGCAATGTCCCAAGCGCCTTCAACCCGCCTGCAGACACGCCGATGACAACTGCTTCGTAGCTCATTTGCTTCCGCCTCCCATTTTTCTAGGTGTACGTAAAGCCCGATCTAGGTCAACGGCTTGCGGAAAATACGCCAACGCGCCGAGACATCCTCATAAGAGCCCCGCAAGGATGAGAACTCCAGGGACTCCTTGCTGCCCAGACATAGAAACCCGCGGTGAATCAGGCTTTGATCGAACAGCCGGAACACCTGATTCTGCAAATGCCGGTCGAAGTAGATCAGCACATTGCGGCACACAATCATATTCATGTCGCCAAAGGCGTGATCCGTCACCAGATTATGAGCGGTGAACACGATGTTGCGCTTCAGCTCCTCATTCATCTTGGCCATCTGGTATTTCGCATGATAATAGTCGGAGAACGAGGCTTTCCCCCCGCTCAAATTATAATTAACCGTAAATTTGCGGATGGCGTCCAGCGGATAGATGCCCTCTTCGGCTGTCTGCAGCGATTGCTGATTCATATCGGTCGCATAGATCTGGACGCGGTCGTAGAAGCCTTCTTCCTGCAGCAGAATCGCCATCGAGTATACCTCTTCTCCCGTAGCGCATCCCGCATGCCAGATCTTTACGAACGGGTATGTTTTGAGCACCGGGATAACCTTCGTCCGCAGCTCCAGGAAAAAGTCCGGATCGCGGAACATCTCGGTTACCGTCACCGACATATTGGTCAGCAGCTCCCGGATAAAGCCTTCATCATGCAGGATGAGCGGTATCAGCTCCGACAGATGGACGAGCCCGGCCCTTTGCCTGATGTAGTGCAGCCTTCGGAGCAGCGAGGAGCGCGCATATTGGCGGAAATCGTAGCCATGCCCCCGGTATACCGCCTCCAGCACCAGGTCCGCTTCCAGCTTTTCCGTTTCTTTCTCCGTCATCATGATTCAAAGAGCCATACGCGAATTAACGACAACAATTTATCGGCGTCTACCGGCTTGGTCATATAGTCGTTGGCTCCCCCTTCGATGCATTTCTCACGATCGCCGGCCATGGCCTTGGCCGTCAGAGCAATGATCGGCAGATGCGCGTAGAGCGGGTTGCCGCGGATCAGGCGCATAGCCTCGTATCCATCCATAACAGGCATCATAATGTCCATAATGACCAGCTCGATGCCGCGCTCGCTCTCCAGCTTCTCCAGCGCCAGCTTGCCGTTGTCGGCCATGACCACGTCAAGTCCGTGCTGGCGAAGCAGCCGGGACAACGCGAACGTATTGCGCAGATCGTCGTCGACAAGCAAAACCTTGCGGCCTTTCAAGCTTTCATCGGACTCCAGCGCGGTCCGGATCATCTGGCGCTGCTTCTCGGGGAGCGACTTCTGCACACTGTGGAGAAACAGCGAAACCTCGTCGAGCAGCCGCTCCGGAGAATTGGCCCCCTTGATGACGATGCTGTCGGTGAACCGGTTCAGGTCCTTGTACTCCTCTTGCGTCAGCTCCTGACCGGTGTTGATGATCATCGGAGGAGTCTCGATGCCCGGATCGGAGACAAGCCGGTCGAGCAGCTCCTGGCCGGTCATATCCGGCAGCTTCAGATCGAGAATCACACAGTCGTAGGCATGGCTTCTGATTCGCTCAATACCTTCTTCTCCGGTAAATGCGCTGTGAATTTCTAACTTCTTATGCTTCAGCAGCTCGTAGATGGCCTTCTGGTTGCCGGTATCGTCCTCGATGACCAGCACCTGCTTAATGCGCTCGTTCAGCACATGCTCGATCCGTTCGAAGACATCATCAAGCTCCTTGCTCCCGATCGGCTTGGCGAGGAATCCGACCGCTCCCTTCATCAGGGAAGCTTTCCCCGCATCCATGCCCGAGATAATATGCACTGGAATATGCCGGGTATCGTCATCGTACTTCAGATGATCCAGCACCTTGAGACCGTCCATGTCCGGCAGCCCCAGATCGAGCAGGATGGCGCTCGGCAAATATCGCCTGGCCAGCTGAAGGCCGCTGAAGCCCTCTCCCGCCACCAGGCTCAGGAAGCCCTTCTTGCGGGACAAATCCCGCAGCACCGCGGCGAAGTCAGGATCGTCCTCGATAATCAGGATCGACTTCTCCTGACCTGCAGCGGTCAAGGCTTGTCGGTCGTCCGGGATAAGCTCCCGAATCGGGTACAGTCCTGCCGGAGCGGCCTGTCCGTCGCCCTCCGCCCGTTCGGCATGATCAGCCGGCGAAGCGCCTGCCGCCGCCTGCTGTTCCGCTATCCGAATCTCCTCGGCCGGCGGAGCCGGGAGAGACGCTTCCGCCGCAGCCTCCGGCTCAAGAGGCAAATACAGTGTGAATGTGCTGCCCGCCCCTTCCTCGCTCTGCAGATGCAGCACGCCGCCCAGCAGTCTGGTCAGCTCGCGGGAGATGGTCAACCCAAGCCCCGTCCCTCCATACTTGCGGCTTGTAGAGCCGTCCGCTTGCTGGAACGCCTCGAAGATCGCCTGCTGCTTGCTCTGCGGAATGCCGATGCCCGTATCAGTAACGGAGAACGCCAGCATACCGCCCCCACCTTGTCCGGCAGCCGCAGGAATCTCCTGCTCCGGCCGGTAAATATGAACCGACACTGCGCCGCGATGTGTGAATTTGAACGCATTGGACAACAAATTTTTTAATACTTGCTCGACGCGCTGACCGTCCGTTACGAGAAGCTCCGGCACATCGCTATCCACCGTGATGTCCAGTCGCAGGTTTTTATCCTTCGCCACCGGCTGGAATTGCACCTGCAAGTTCCGCACGATCATGTCGAGGCGGACCGGCTCTATCCGGATATCCAGCTTGCCGGCCTCCACCTTGGACAGATCGAGAATGTCATTGATCAGACTCAACAGGTCCAGCCCGCCGCTGTAAATTACCTTAGCCGATTCGATCTGGTCCTCGGTCAGATTCCTCTCCTCATTGGCAGCGAGCGACTTCGCCAGAATCAGCAAGCTGTTGAGAGGCGTCCGCAGCTCATGGGACATATTGGCCAGAAATTCCGATTTGTACCGGCTCGTCAGCTCCAGCTCCGCAGCCTTCGCCTCCAGCTCTTTTTGCGACTGCTGGATGAACGCGTTTTGCTTCTCGATATCCGTCTTCTGCAGCTGGAGGTAATTCGTTTTCTCCTCCAGCTCTTCATTGATGGTCTGCAGCTCCTCGCTCTGTACGCGCAGCTTCTCCTCCGACTGCCTCAGCATCCGGGTCTGCTCCTCCAGCTCCTCGTTGGCCGTCCGCAGCTCTTCCTGCTGGGCTTGCAGCTCCTCCGCCAGCTGCTGCGACTCGTGGAGCAGCTCTTCCGTCTGCTGCTTGCTCATCATGCTTTGGATCACAACCCCCAGCGTGCCCGACAGCTGCTCCAGCAGATCTTCCTCCACCTCGGTAAACGGCTTGAACGAAGCCAGCTCCAGAACAGCGATTGTCCGCTCCTCGAACAACACCGGAAGCACAAGCACGGCGAGCGGCGCGGCGGCCCCCAGTCCCGAGCCGATCTGCACATAATCGTCAGGCACTCCGCGCAGTTGAATCGTCTTGCCTTCCAGAGCGGCCTGGCCGACCAAGCCCTCTCCAAGCGCGATCCGGTTGGACAAGCTTTTCCGCTCCCGGAAGGCATAACTTCCGTACAGCACATAGACGGGTTTGGAGGAATTGGTGTTCTCCCGAATATAAAATACCCCTTGGCCCGCTCCCACCAGCGTACAAACTTCCGAAATCAGCAGGCTGGCCAGCTTCTCCAGGCTTTCCAGCCCCTGCGACATGCCTGTTAACCGGGCAAGCTGCGTCTTGAGCCAGAATTGCCGCTCGTTCTCGAGCCTCGCCTCCTTCAGGGAGGTCAGCATATCGCGCAGCGCTATGCTCAGTACATCGCCTTCAGACTTGGGCGTTATCTGTTGACTATAGTCGCCCTTCGTGATCCGGTCTGCCTGATAGATAACATCGCGCAAGCTGTCGATCATCTGTTGAAAGGCTACGCTGAGGTCTCCGATCTCGTCCTTGGACGATACGGTCACCGACGTCTCCAGCCTCCCTTCCAGAATGTGGAGAGTGGACTGCTTCAGCTCCCGAATCGGTTGCAGCAGCAGGCGCGCAACCAGCAGACTAAGGAGCAGCGCCAGCAAGAGCAGCAGCCCGTTGGTCACCGCCACAGCAATCAATTCGTTGCGCGAAGCCTGCTGAATAGCTCTCATCTCCGCGACCAGCGCCTCGGATATGGTGTCCTCCGTCTTCTTCATCTGGTCGATATGTTCGGTAGACACTTGAAACCAAGCACCGGGGTCCAGATTGACAGACTGCCCCGGCGCTGTCGCCTCCACAAGCTGTCTCTGGCGCGCTATCTCGGCGACTGCCCGGCTGGATTGCGTGGATCTATGCAGCGCCAGCGCCTCGGGATCGGCGAACGTTTCGAAGATTTGCCCGTACACGCGCTGCTCATTGTCCACTTGGCCAAGCCGCAGCAGATTAGCCGGCTCCAGCCGGTTCTGCGACAGCACCTCAAAGATCAGGCTGCGCTCCTGGCTCGCTCCATACTTGCTGCGGGAAAAGTTCAGCAGAGCGGATAGCATTTGCGAAACCCTGACATCTTGGCTTAACGTCTTCAGACTCTCATTAGATAGAAAAGCTTGGGACACCGTGTCCCGGTAATATTGCACCGACTGTTCATAAGTCGATTGCCCTGCGATCATCTTGGCGCGGACCTCTGCCATCGTATCGAGCCGCTCGGCCAGCGTTTCAAAACCGCTCCAAAAAGACTTGTCCATCAAGCGGCCGTCCATTTGCCCGAAAGCTTCCCGGAAGACATTGACGCTGCGGTCCGTTTCTCTCTGCTGAGCCGTCATTGCCGACATCTCGGTCTCCTTCCGGGAGCCGAACATCGTCGACACCAGGCCGCGTTCGATCTGAAGCTCATGAATCAGCTCGTTGGTTGCCACCGCCAGCCTCGTCAATTCCTCCAGCCGGCTCATGCTGTTCAGATGCTGGATCTTCTCTCCTACAGCCGATATGGAGAAATACAAAACGCCGAGCATCGGCAAGGCGGTCATCAGGAGAAGCTTATGGATTAATTTCAGGTTTTTTAACCATCCCATCGTATCGTTCCTCGCTTTGTCTGCTCTAGGGTCGGCGTTCATCCATCACGGGTGCGCCTGTTTAATAATCTAGAAATATTCTCCGGAGATGGGCAAATTCCTGCCGGATGAGCCAGGCTGCCGGACAGAACCGCCGTCCCGCGGGATCGTTCGCTCCTCTCACTCGGTATCAAGCGGGTACGAGATTATGCCAGGACAGGTACAAGCAGATAACAGCCAAAGCGAAGAAGAGAAAGGAAACCTTGCGATTCATCCGCATTTTGATGCCATAGGTGAGAAAAAAAGCAGCCGCGGCCAGCTTTGCTGCGCTCTGGTAATAAGCATTCTCCGAGAAAATGGAGCTGCTGCCTATGATCGCTGCGAGCAAAGCTGCGGAAATAAGCAGTTTAAACCACAGCGGCTCCCTTAAAAATTGCTTAAACATGAATGTGAGTCTAATCATGATGGCATTCGCCTTCCCAAGTTGAATTTATTGCTTCATAAATACAGCTGACAATTAGGCTTGTGCGGTAATTCTCGATTACCGTCGTATCTGACCGTTTCCACAGGCTACAGCCAAAGCACCATCAAATCCTCATCCGCATAGCGCCCGTCATACTTAAGCGCGTTTCTTTCTACGCCGTAACGTTGAAAGCCAAGCGAGCCGTACAGCTTTTTGGCGGCTTCGTTATGAGCTACCACCGTTAAGTTCAGCTGCTCCAGACCGTCACACTCTTTAGCTTTCCTGATCAATTCAAGCAAGAGCGTTTTTCCCAGGCCCTTTCCCTGCATCTCCTCAGCGACATACATGCCGTATATATGGCCTTTATGCGCCATTTTGACGCCGCTTTCACGGATAAAGGTAACGATTCCGACCAAATGACCCGATTCATTAAATGCCCCTAGAACAAACTTGTCTTTATTCGGTCTTATCCGCTCTATGACGGCAGCCTGGGTAAACGCCGCTTCCCGCTCATACGTTGAACCGAATGCTTCCGGGTTCGTTTGCAAGGCCTCGAGTCGTAATTTGTGATAAGATTCGGCATCTGATTCGCGCAAGATTCGAGTGATCATGAGCTTCCCTCCCTGCTAACCTTATTCGACGCGTTCCCTTCATTTCATTTCACCATTTCGAAAAAAACTACTATATGAGCGATAGAATTTGCTTTCCTATCCTGTTAAGCATAAGAAAAAACCACCCCTTGCCAAAATGATGCAAGGCGTGGCTTCTTGTGACCGCTGGATTGTACCGGGGATTGACAAGAGCTTATTTGTTTATGAATTTACTGCGGTCAACGGCTTCCGGCGGCTTTTCCAGCCATGCGTTCTCAATCATGAGACTTGCGCCATCCTCCACATATAACATCACTTCCGCTTGGCATCTCACAAATAAGGCTCCGATATCCTTTCTTCCGTTCAACGAAATACCATTGGCATATTCCCTAATTTTCACATTAAACATGTCCAGCTTGTGAAAAACCATCAGCTTGTCAGAAAAAGGTGAGACCGTGGAAGAGGTCACAAAATGATCCTTGAGTGTCGGTGAGGGCAATCCGTCCTGAGACAGCTTTTCCGTTAACAATTCGATATGCTTCTGATTAATATTTTTTCCGCGCTCTAAAAATGTTCTTACCTTCTTGTCATTGGCTACTTGAGCAAATCCGATTATAAGCGCTTTGCTTGTGATATCATTATTCAGGTTTCCGAAGATATGCGCAATTTCCAAGCCTTGCAGAGGTCTGCCTTCATTAATAAATGAGCCTAGAAATTTTTTGCTATGTACAAAATCAACTCTCTCGGGCGGCTGAATAACAGGCGCATTCATAAGCTCGTTTTTTGATTCTGAAATTACGGCAACCAGAGATTGCAATTTCATCGTTTCCTCAACGCATTTTATAAAAAAATCCCGAATATCTCTTCTTGTTACCAGAGGAACCGCAATCGTGTAGAGACTCATTCCCGCTTTGCTCGCATATCTCAAGTAATGCAGATAAAACTCATCAATATATAAACGAGGCGCATTCAAGTCCACGTCACGGTCGGTAAATCCGATGGGAATAGGGAAATCAGCCTCTTTAAAGAAAACCTCAATCGTTTCGATGTTCGTAGTGCTTAAATCCAATGCATATTCTAAAGCCACTTTAATCTCGGGATCATCTATATGCTTTAAATAATAACTAAGCATACACTTACCCATCGTGTTTCCGATATAGGTCGCCCAGAGCTTCCCCATTTCTGTTCCTGTGAGTACCGATTTCATAATACATAACCCTCTTTTCTTGGAGTCGGAAGGTGTAGAAGTATTATTTAACTTACCCAGCAAGAGACAAAATATGAGCGATTTGCTGAAAAAAGCAAAAGGCAGACGCCGAGTCGGCGCTGCCTCTTTCAATGGATCTATCCTTTTGTCGCGCCGGCTGCATGCATGGCTGCGGTTTCCTCTTCGTTTGGCCCGTAGATGCCCGGGGCCTGAAGTCCCGCCTGACGCATGAGAATCGTCATCTGGCCGCGATGGTGAATTTGATGGCGGATCAAATATTGCAATACGCCGCCGTATGTCGTATCGATAAAGTTAAACAGCAGCAGCTTCTCTGGAAGCTTGGCATCCGTCCATTGCTCCTTCAACGCCGATGAAGCCATATCATGAACCTTGCGATAAGTATGGGCGATATCGGCCGCGGAATCCGGCTGCTTCGAAAGGTCCGGGCTTTCCATCTGCAAACCTGCCGACTCCAAAAAAGCACTGTAGCTGCCTACCAGGTGCCAAGCCAAATCGCCCAATGTCCGCTGCTGAGCGTCTGAAACGGCTTTCTTCAACGATTCGTCCGTCAGCTTGTCCAGAACTTTCAACGTCAGCTCCGCCTCTTGCTTGCAGTCCTCCAGAAATGCGTTTACGCTCGTGTACATCCTCATCTCTCCTTGTAGAGTTGAAATAAATACGCTGCCCGATATAATATATCCGGCTGACATATTCTATTATATACCATTGCCGGTGACGAAATCTCTGATTAGTATAGCATAAATATCCGGCAACCACGGACTAATCCGCTTCAGCACCCCTCGGTCGCTATTCCGTTGCTTCAACAGTTGAATCAGTTTGACCAAGACGCTGGTCCGTTTGGCCAAGCTTAGCTGGCTCGCACGAAAAAAACGGCGTCCCCAGACGCCGTCCTCCTCTTACTACTATAAAAAATCCGCTTAAGCTCCCGCAATCGCCCGCTTATATCGCTCCGGCGTCTGCCCCACCTGCTGCTTGAATACGCGGCTGAAGTGCGCCAGATGCTTGAAGCCGACCTTGAAGCATACCTCGGTGACCGGCAGCTTCGGATCGAGCAGAAACTCGATCCGCGCCTGGTTAATGCGGCGCTGATAAATGAAATCGAAGATCGTGACGCCCGTTACTTCCTTGAACAGCTTGGATACGTAATATTTGCTCAGGTGCAGATCCTGCTGCAGCTGCTCCAGCCGCAAATCCTCGGTGTAATGCGCCTCCAGATAGGAAATGATTTGCTGGGCCGTCCGCTCCTTCTCGACCGGCTGATCGCTCCGGTCCTGCATCGGCTGCAGGCAATGCGCGTAGATCAGGCACAGCAGATCCGAGAAGGCCAGCCGGCACCGATAAGCCCCGATCGCGTCCCCACGCTGCTGAAACTCATGCATCCGAGCAAAGATAGCCTCCACTTCCTCACGGTCCCCGCCTGTCAGACGAAGCCTGTAGTTCCCAAGCTCCTGGAAAGGTTGGAAGATCGGAACCTGCGGATAAGCGGGCAGGAGCGGCTGGAGAGCAGCCGGCTCAAAGTGGACCATCGAGCGCACATACGGCACCGCAGGATCGGTTTTGGCGCAATGCAGCGTCATCCCGTTCATCAGGATCAGATCGCCGGGAGCCAGCACATAGATCCGGTCCCCGATCAAATAATTGCATACCCCGCCATGAAAATAATAGACTTCATAATGCGAATGGGAATGAAAAGCAGGCTGTAAGGGTCTATCCGCCTTGTACGTATAAGTAAAGATCAAATCGGAATCCGTCTTCCTTGGATACATGGGAACCTCCGAAGCGTTCGGTGTTTTTCCCAGCATACCATGAGACGGCATGCCGATACAATCGTAGTCCCCGCCTGCTCCGTTTCCCGGCAAGCTACAGCAGCCGGCTAATATGGTCCGCATAATGACGCAGCATGTCCTTCGTCCCGAATTGGCTGCTGAAGTCTTCGACGCCGAGATAACCGTCATAGCCGATAGCCTGGAGATCCTCAATCACCTGTTTCCAAGACACGATGCCCTGGAACAGCGGACTCCAGCCGGCGCTCCAGACTCCATCTTCTTCGGATGGCTTCCAAACCGCGTTCTTCACATGCACATGGGCCAGGTACGGACCGAGCAGCTCCATGCCGAACCGGTAATTTTCGTAGCCCTCATACACCATATTTCCCGGGTCATAAAGGACGCCGATCGTATCCGGGTCAAAGCTCTCAACCAGCCGGTACGCCGCGCTGGCGCTGGCGGATATCGTATTGTGATGCGTCTCGATCAGCCCCTTGACGCCGTACTCCTTGCAGAGCGGCGCCGCCTGACGCAGATAAGCCAATCCCTCGTCGAACAGCTCGCGGGCATTGCGCGTCCGATTGTAGCCGGGCACGGCCAGACGGATATACGAGGCGCCGATGTGACGAGCGGCGGCAAGCACACGCTCGGTCGCCTCGAGATCGCCCACGCTCAGATAAGGCGTCACGCTGAGCGATACAAGCCCCTGCGAATCGGCCGCCGCCTTGAAACGGTCCCATTCGGCAGCTCCTCCCTGTTCGGGAATCGAGCACAGATTGTTGCGCCAAAACGACGGCGCTTCCCCCGCAGCGTCTGCCGGCACATCCTTATAGCGCCACTCGATGCCGTGTATGCCCGCTTCCTTGGCCGCAGCGGCCAGCTCCTCAGGCGTCAGATCCGGTGCCGATACGGTAAACACCGATAACTTCATTCCGTTACACTCCTTCTGCGCGGACAACTGCCTCGTCTTGGATGTGAACGGCTTGCAGCTGCGCCTTCAGGCAGAGCTCCGCCGCTTTAAATGTATGCTCTTGCGTCATTGCCAGCTCAGTGCGGTTGATGCAATCCAGGATAAGCTCGCCAAAGAACGGGTAACCGACCTGCCCGGTCACGTTCAGATAATGCTCGCCCTTCTCGTCAACGAGGAAGATGTGGTTGCCCGTACGCTCCCGGCCTACATCGATATATTTCCGCAGCTCGATATATCCCTTCGTCCCCTGAATGATCGTCCGACCGTCTCCCCAGGTGCCGAGACCGTCCGGAGTCAGCCAATCCACACGGAAGTAGCCGGTGGCGCCGTTGTCCCCAATCAAAGTCGCGTCCCCGAAATCCTCCAGCTCCGGATATTGCGGGTTGTTGAAATTGCCTACCTTGCTGTGCATGACCTTGGCATCCGTATTGCCGGTGAAATACAGAAACTGCTCGATCTGATGGCTGCCGATATCGCATAAAATGCCGCCGTAGCGCTCATGCTGGAAAAACCAGTCCGGACGCGATGGCGCGTTCAAACGGTGCGGCCCAAGTCCAAGCACCTGCACGACGCGGCCGATCGCGCCGTCCTTGATCAGCTTGCCGGCAAAGATCGCGCTCTCCACATGAAGCCGCTCGCTGTAATAGACTGCATATTTCTGGCCGGTGGCCTTGACCGTCTCGCGGGCTTCCGCCAGCTGCTCCAGCGTTGTGAACGGCGTTTTGTCCGTAAAATAGTCTTTGCCATGCTTCATTACCTTAACGCCCAGCGGACCGCGCTCGGACGGAACCGCCGCCGCTGCAACCAGCTTCACTTCGGGGTCCTGCAGGATATCCTGCTCCGAGGAAGCGGCCTTCGCCTGCGGATAACGCTTCAGGAAGTCCGCCACCTTGGCCGGGTCCGGATCATAGACCCATTTCACCTCGGCGCCAGCCTCGATCAGACCGTTGCACATTCCGAAAATATGGCCGTGATCCAGCGCCATAGCCGCGAACGTGAACTCGCCTGCCTTGACGACCGGGCTCGGCTTGCCTTCCGGCGCATAATTCATTCCGTTATTGACATCTACCATTCGCTTGTCCTCCTTACTTAATGCGTTCCGCCTACTTCTAGCGTTTTGTACTCGCCGGCTTTCTTCTCCGTGTTCGATGCGTCGATGCGCTCCTGGAGCTTGGCCAGGAACAGCTCCTCGTCGATCGGCAGATCGACCCAGTTATCGGTCCAGGTGGACAGCAGCATCGCGTTGGAGATCATCAGCCCTTTAATGCCCTCTTCGCCCGGAGCCAGCAGCGGAGTACCGTTCGCAATTGCGCTTACCCAGTCGCGCGTGATGCCCTTGTGCTGAGGGTTTGATCCTTGGACGGGAACAGGGAATTTCCAGCATTCCGGCTGGCCGAAGCCGCCTTTGAACGTGCGGTTGAACTCCGACTCCGACACCCGCAGACGGTGGAACGTCATGGTCCCGTCTTCGATGACGATTTTGCCGCGGTCGCCGGTGACCTCGAACCGGTTTGTTCCTGGCGTTTCGCAGGTTGAAGTGACGAACACGCCTGTTGCCCCGTTCTCATATTCCGCATAAGCCGTCACTTCGTTCTCCACTTCGATGTTGCGGTGTTTGCCGAAGGAGCAGAAAGCCCGAATGCGTGTCGGCATCATCCCGATCGTCCACTGCCACAGATCGAGCTGATGCGGGTCCTGATTGATCAGCACGCCGCCGCCTTCCCCAGCCCATGTCGCGCGCCAGCCGCCCGAATCATAATAGCTTTGGGAGCGGTACCAATCGGTAATAATCCAATTCGTGCGCCGTATTTCGCCCAGCTCGCCGGAGCTGATCAAATCGCGGAGCTTTGCGTACAGCGGGTTCGTCCGCTGATTATACATGATGCCGAACACGCGTCCCGACTCCTTGGCGACTTCGTTCATTTCCCGAACCTGCTTCGTGTAAACGCCGGCCGGCTTCTCGATCAGCACGTGCAAGCCTTTGCGCAGCGCTTGAATCGCCTGCTCCGGATGGAAATAATGAGGCGTATTGATCAGCACGCCATCCACCTCGCCGGAATCGAGCAGCGCCTCGTAGCTGTTGTAGCGCTTAACGCCTTCGCCGAGATGCTCAGCCGCCCAAGCCAGCCGGTCCTCCCGCATGTCGCAGACAGCCGTCAATTGGCCGTTCGGCACCTCATTGTCTATCAAATACTTCGCGTGGCCCGTGCCCATATTGCCAAGACCGACCAAGCCGATTCTTACATTCGCCATGAAGACACATTCCTTTCGGGATCGCTTTATTTATGAATTATCAGCTTCTTGCCTTCCTTAATGGTAGCACGAACCCGGCCGCCGCACTTCACTAGTGTTGCCCAATTCTCCATGCTTATTTAACTCTGGTTGCTGTGGGCGTATGGCGTTATCGAGGCTGGAATGGTTTTTAGCCGAAAATGCGAGCATCTGATAGTCAAGCGAAATAAGGTCATGGCAGATAAACCGGATATGATCGAGGGGATCCGTATGAAGGGACATACTCTGGTTTCGGCGGCGCCTGTCCACGGTCGGCAGCACCCGCCTGATGACAAACTCGGCAAAATATAGTAACAGCTCTTCCGTTTAAATCAACGCGTCCGACAGCGGCCAAGGTATGTGCTATGTATGGTAAGCCTTTCTAACCGCGTCAGAGTGTTGGACAAAACTATGTGTGAGGTACCCGACCAGCGCTCACACTATACGGATTGTGCGGAAAACCGCATAAAACTCGCCCGACTGGCGCTCACACTGTACGGCTTGTGCGGAAAACCGCATAAAACTCACCCGACTGGCGCTCAACCTTTCGGCTTGTGCGGAAAACCGCATAAAAATCCACCCGACTGGCGCTCACACTGTACGGCTTGTGTGGAAAACCGCATAAACCTCACCCAACTGGCGCTCAACCATACGGCTTGTGCGGAAAACCGCATAAAAATCCACCCGACTGGCGCTCACACTGTACGGCTTGTGTGGAAAACCGCATAAACCTCACCCGACTGGCGCTCAACCATACGGCTTGTGCGGAAAACCGCATAATTGCGCATTGCGCCCGACCGCCGGCACAAATGAAGCGCGGAACATTTGCTACCTATGCCTCCCATGAATGGGGGGGCACTAAATGGTAAATAAAGGAGGCTGCCCTTCGCAGGACAGCCTCCTTTACGCCACGGTCGGCGAAACGCCGCCTCAAGAGATAAAACCTTTCTCCATCGCCTTCGCCTTCTCGCGCAGCGTGTAATATTTCAACTTGGCCGCCTCGAGCGTTGTTTCCTGCCCATGAACCTTCAGATCGACTTTATTCAAGTCGTGGAGCGAGATAACGCCCGCCTCATAACGCAGCTTCATCTTATCGCGATCCAGCTTGGCCTCGGTCGTCAGCCGGGCTTCCGCCAGGCAGCTCTGGTAGGCTTTCTCGGCCTCCGTGTAGGTCGCCTCGATTTTTTTGGTCAGCTCCAGCTGGGTTTGCGCGTTTTTCGTGCCGGCAATAGCCCCGTTCGCGCCCAGGTAGGCGGAGCCGTAAGTGGAGCCGGTTACGGTATTGCCCTGCTGCCACATCGCTTCATCCAGATTATTCGCGCTTGACTTCATGCCGTAAGAATTCTCCAGCAGCTTTTTCGTATCCGCACGCACAATCGGCGTTATAGGCTCGGTCGACAGCTCGGCGATATCCTTCAGCTCCAGCTCGGGATTGAAGGCAATTCCGATATCGAAGGAGAGCTGAACAAGCGCCAGCCGGTAATTCTGGTCAAGCGCGGTCATATCTTCCTGATGCTTGGCCAGGACATTGCTCGCTGTCCGTATATCCTCCGCGGAAGCCAGCCCTTGCTCCTGCAGCGCGGTCGCTCTGGCGACTTCCTTCTTGAGCACGGCTTCGTACTCCTTCATGAAGACGAGCTGCTTCTTCTGTCCGAGCAGCTGAGCATACTGGGCCACGGTCTGCAGCCGGATGCCCTCCTTCGCCTCTTCCTGCTGCAGCAGCGTATTGCGCTGGTCGGTGTACAACTGATGCGCGGCCGACTTCATCTGTTCGCGCTGCGAGGCAAGTATCTTGTTCATGCCGTCCGTCATCGCGCCCATCCCCTGAATCACTTGATTGACCGCTTTGTTCGTGACCGTCGTCATCGGACCGATCCACAAGTTGTCCGCCGGGTCGACAGCAACGCCTTGCGCCGCCATGCCCGCCGCCAGCTCCTGCGGCGTATCCGGCAGATGAACGCTTGCGACCGATCCGCCGTACATAGCGCTTGCTTGAGATTCCAGATCCTGCTGCTTGGAATTTTGGGCCGCATACTTAAGCAGCAGCAGCTGCAAATTCGCCGAATCCTTCATCACCCGCTCCAGCACGCCTGGAAGATCGATGGAAGCTACCGTCTCAAGCGACGGCTCATTCACATACACCGCCTGCTTCGCAGCAGCCGCATCCTCCCCGGCAGCATATGCATGAGGGATAACAGTGTTTGCGAGCACCGCAAGCGAGGCCGCCAAACCGGCCATTGTTTTCAAAGACTTGTTCATATTCTTGCATCTCCTTCTAAGTTAAACAGCTGTCTTCTCATGATGCGAATCTGATGATGGACGAGCCCCAGGCCGAAGCCGAAACGCTGGCCTCAGCTCGAGAGCGGCGTCCGCTTAACCCGGCAGACTGCCCGTACCCGGAACCGACGCCGACGACGCTCCCGCAGGTATGGCACTAACTGTTCCCGGCGCTTCAGCAGGCACCGCCTCGGCATTCCCCGCCTCCTTGCGGAAAACGACAAAGCGCGTCAGCAGCATGGCGATGAAGAAGGTCACAAGCCCCATCATGCCCAGCGCCAGACAATCCTGCAGGATGGCCGAATAATCTCCCGCCTTGATAAATACCGACCGAACGCCGTCCAGGAAATACGTCAGCGGCAGCAAATCTCCGAGCACCTGCAGCGCTTTGGGCATCGCTTCGAACGGCCACGTGAAGCCGGAGAGCAGGAAGGAAGGGACCGCAATCAGCATCGCAATCTGCGTGGCTCCGAGCTGGTTGCCGGAGAACAAACTGATCAGATACCCGATGCCGCATACAGCAAAGGTAAAGCACAGCACGACGGCGAGCCCCGCAAGCAGGCTGCCGGATAACGGAGCTTTGAAGACGTAGCAGGCGATCAGCATGGCAACCGTCGTATTAAATACATTGATGATGAAGTACGGAACCGTCTTCGCATACGCGATTCTCCACGGGTCCCTCCGCCAGACCGCGAAGCGCGACCAGGTGCCTCCATCCTTCTCGCGCGTTACGGTCAGCGAGATGCCGAGGAACAGCACCTGCTGCAAAATAGCGCCAAGCAGCCCGTACATCATAAAATCGCTGTAGTTGAATGTCGGATTGTACAATACCCGGTACCGGAACGGAATCGGCGACAGCACGCCTGCCACCTGCTCGTCTTGAAGTCCTTGCTGCAGCTGCAGCTTCTTCGCGGACAGCCCCATGCTGAACGTCGTGATGACCTCATTGGCTCCCTTGGTCGCCGAATTGGAATACAGCATATTGCTGCCGTCCACCCAGGTTAGCAGCGGCAAAGTATGCCCCTGCTTCAAGCTCGCTTCGAACCGGCTCGGGATGAAGATGCCGACCTTCGCTGCGCCCGACGCGATCGCCTGCTCGACCTCCTGCTCGGAGCGGGCTTCCATCGTTACCTGAAACGACTCGCTCTCGTCAAACGCCTGCACGATCTGGCGGCTGAGCGGACTTTGATCCTCGTCCATGACGATCGTTGTCATCTCCGTCACCTTGTGATGCGTGTACAGCGAGCCGAACAGGAATAAATACATGACAGGAACGAAAAATAAGATCAGAAACAGCCGGCGGTCCCGGCATATATGCCGCCACTCCGCTGCGATAACTTGACTGACTTTAAGCTCTGACATGGCGCACCCTCATCCTTCCGTGACGCCGATCCACTGCAGCGTCATCCCGATCACAGCGCTGTCCGGCAGCTTCGGCAGCTCTATCTTTACTCCGAAGGAGCGCACATCTGTTTCTCCCGAGGTTTGCGTCGCCTTCTTGACGGCAAAATCAGGCGCCGCGGCGATGGACTTCACGGTGCCTGTGACCTCTTCGCCGGTCGCCAGCAGCTTCAGCTTCACCGGGTCGTTCAGCTTAAGTCCGGCAACCGCCTTCTCTGTCATATAAAACTTTGCCCATTGAGCATCCGTCGCTTGGATGGAAAATACGGGGAAACCCGAGCCGACCAGCTCGCCCGTCTGAGCCGACTGGGAAAGGATAAGGCCGTCCGCCGGCGCAACAAGCTCCGTATAGCTCTGATAAGTCTCCGCTTCCTGCTGGGCAGCCTTCGCCTGCTGCTCCCCGGAGCTAGCCGACTGAATAGCTCCCTGGGCCTGCTGAATGGCCGCTTCGGCCGCCGCCACGTCGCCTTGGCGCACCAGCACCTGCGCCCGGCCAGCTTGCGCGAGGCCAAGCGCCGCCTTCGCCTGCTCCAGGAGCGCCTCCGCGCCGCGCACTTCCTCTTCACGGGGACCCTGATTCACCAGGTTGCGCTGCTGCTCGGCAAGCTCCAGCTTCGCCTTCGCTTCCTGGTGGCTAACCTTCACCTTATCCACCTCGGCTTGGGCGATCAAGCCTTGCTCCAGCAGCGTTTGCATCCTCTTCAGATTTTGCTCGGCGACCGTATAAACCTCCTGCGCCGCCTGGTACTGAATCTCGGCCTGCTGCTTCTCTTCCGGCCGGGCGCCGTTGTGCAGGGCGTCCACCTTCGCCTGGGCCGCCTTCACGGCAGCCTCCGCTTGTGCGACCTGCTGCTCGGCTGCCTGCTCCGTAGCGCTCACGCCTGCGGCTGCCTGCTGCTTTTTCGCCTGCGCGGTCGCCGTCGCGCCTTGCGCCTCGGCGATTTTGCCTTGGGCCAGCGCAACGGCAGCTTTCGCCTGGGATACCTTGGCCTCAAGCTCCGTGCTCTGCAAGCGCGCCAGCGGCTGGCCCTTGGTGACGGCGTCGCCTTCCTTCACCAGCACCTCCGTAATGCGGCCGCCGATCTTGAAGCTTGCGCCAACCTCATTGGATTCGATATAAGCGGTCGGATGCGACTGAAGGCCAATCTGAGTACTGCCCGCCGCCTGCTTCGACGACAGCAGGAAGCCTCCCGTTCCGATGGCGACAGCCATCACAGAATAAACTACAGGTCTAATGAATCGCATAAAGTTCCCTCCATAAGATGATAAGCTTCTTTTTCCCGCCAGAGCGGAAGCCGGCTTGCGGCATACATGCGGCATACAATTGAAATAAGGCCCTAGCGGGCCGAAAGACCTTTCATGACGTACAGCTGGAGCAGCTCCGAAATTTTCTCGTTATCCAGCGGCGGATGCTTCATTCCCCAGTCATGCACAAGCGCCAAGTACAGCTTAAACAGCACGAAGGCTGTAATATCCGGATCGCAAGGCGCCAGAAGCCCGGCCGCCACCGCCCGCTCGACATGGGAGGCTATGTAGCACAGCGACTCGTGCTCGATCAGATCCAGCGCCTGCTTCATGACGGGATTGCCGAATTCCCTCTCCTCGCGGAACAGCTTGATCAGCAGCTCATGCTCCTTGCGGAACATCAATATATTGTAGAGAGCCGTGTGAATCCGCTCGAACGAGGCAAGCTCTTGCTTCTGCAGGGCCTCGTCGGCCGCATGCTTCATCTCGTCGGTTAATGAACGAATAATTTCATGGAGCAGCTCTTCTTTGCTGGTGAAATACAAATACAAGGTTCCTTTGCCTACCCCGGCCAGCTTGGCGATATGTCCCATCGTCGTGCCTTTAAAGCCGTATAAGGAAAAGGTTTGCTTGGCCGCTTCCAGAATGACGCTTTTTTTAGGATCCATACGATAACCTCCGACTTCCCTCAAACTGACCAAAATAACATTCCGGTTCTGCGGTCAGTGATAAATATATCACAGCCCGCTTTCCCGTGCAACAGCCCGAATGGTGTTTTTTCATGAATTTGATTTTTATACGCCGAACTGCTATCTTAATGGTTAACTATATAAATTGAATGAAATTGAATTTAACGAAATTCAAGTCAAGGAGGCTGCCTTGAAATCCGCCGATCTGAACGCCGATGACCTTCTGAAGCTGGAGAACCAATTCTGCTTTGCCGTCTATGCCTGCGCCCGCGAGGTGACCAAGCTGTACCGTCCCCATCTGGACGAGCTCGGCTTGACCTATACTCAATACGTTGCCCTGCTCGCCCTCTGGGAGCGCGACGATATTACCGTCAAGGAGCTCGGCGTCCGGCTGTATCTGGACTCCGGGACATTGACCCCTCTGCTTAAGAAGCTGGAGAGCATGAAGCTGCTGCGGCGCTTCCGCGATCCTGACGACGAGCGCAGCGTCCGGATTCGCTTGACCCCCCAGGGCCAAGCGCTCCGCGAGAAAGCGCTGGATATTCCGCAGAAGGTATTTGACCTGCCGGGTCTGCCCGCGGAAGAGATATACGAACTGCGAATCAGACTCACTGCTCTGATGCAGCATGTTCATACCCTTAACATGACTTGAACCTGAGGAGGAGAACGAGATGGGAGTTTATGCGTACAACGCGCGCACGATCAGAGGCGAGGAAAAAAGTCTGGGAGATTATGCCGGACAGGTGCTGCTTATCGTCAATACTGCCAGCAAATGCGGCTTCACGCCTCAATATGCCGAGCTGCAAAAGCTGTATGAAGCGAACAAGGACAAGGGCCTCGTCGTGCTGGGCTTTCCATGCAACCAATTTGGAGCACAGGAACCGGGCACGAACGAAGACATTCATACGTTCTGTCAGCTCAACTACGGCGTAAGCTTTCCGCTGTTCGACAAGATCGAGGTGCTCGGCGAGCATAAGCATCCGCTGTTTGCTTACTTGACGGAGCAGGCGCCCTTTGAAGGCTTCGATCCCGATCATCCCGCCGGCAAGATGCTGGCTTCCATGCTGCAGCAGCATGGACTTTTAGAAGGAAACGACATCAAATGGAATTTCACCAAATTTCTGATCGATCGGGAAGGAAACGTCGTCCGCCGCTTCGAATCTCCCGTGGAGCCTGCACAGATGCAGGAAGCGATCGACGCTCTTCTTTAGCCGGCTGCCACACGAAAACCCGCCTGCCTAACACCCAAAGCTCTTGCCCGCGCCTCCGTCAGCCAACTGCACGGGGGCGCTCCCCGTCTCAGAATCTTCTCCCCATTTCACGCATCCTCCTCTCATTAATCGATAAGGGGTACTCCGAAAGCCGAATTTATTGTAATATAGAAGAAGCAAGCTAAACGGCAACAGATCCGGCCCAGGCCGATTTTGTTCTATAAGGAGGGACTGCATGAGAAACAGCAATCGATTACTAAGATGGAATACTTTATTTACCAAACTCCTGGTCTCCTTTCTTTGCATCATCGTGCTGCTTCTTTCTTTCAACCTGATCTCCATCACCTTCTTCAAGAAAAACGTTCAGGATGAAATCGTACGATACAATACGCTTGGCCTCGGGAAGACGGTCGACGGCTACGAGAAGCATTTCAGCCTTATCCAGAACGACCTCCTGCTGATGAGCTTCAACGAAACCTTGAGCGCTATGGCCAAGCCGGACAGCTTCTACGATTACGGAGCGGTCGCCTCCCTGCTGAAGCACATCCAGGCGATGACCAACAACACCTTCCTGTATATGGATAACTTGCTCGTCTACTTGCCCAACCAGAAATATGCCATCGACAAAAACGGCACAAGCGACACCCATGATTTGTTTGTCAACAACTTTGTCAGCTCCGGCTACAGCAGTACGTTCTGGAACGAGCAATTCAAGGAAAAATACGCCTTTCGCGTATTCCCGGCAGATCATTTCCGCAAGCTCGACCTTAACGGTCAAGTCAGCGATCTTGGCGTATTGTTCCCTGTCGTGTCCAAAGGAGGCAACGGAAACAACCCGTTTATGCTGCTTGCGCTAGTAGACAGCCAGAAGCTGTTTGACCGGTTTCATTTTTCCATCAACGACAGCTTTCTCATCCTGGATGAGTTCGGAAAACCTCTTTATTCAAGCGGCGAAGGCGTCGACTTGGACACCTCGGCGTTCGAAGAGCAGGAGGGCTATGTGACGCTGAACGATCATTATTATTTCTATAAAAAAGGCCAGTACTCCGGCTTCACTTACGTCAACATTATCTCGCAAGCCAACATCGCCTCCCAAGTATCCAAGATGAACACGATGCTGCTTTCCATACTGGTAGCCGCCATCTGCATAGGCGTTATCCTTTCCATCATCCTAAGCTATAAATTCAACCATCCGATCCAGCGCACCATCGAGGGCATGAAGAGAACGGGCCGTCCTCCCGCGATTCAAAGCCGCATCCACGAGTGGAACTGGATCAATGAGAAAATGGCCGATATGGCCCAGAGCAACTCGGAAATGAGCACGGACCTGACGCACAAAACAAGCCTGCTGCAGCAATACAGCTATTTGTGCGGAGCCAAATCGCTGTATCCGAAGGACGGCATCCGCAAACTGACGGAAAAAAGCAAGCCGTTTTACTTGATCGTATTTCAGGTGGCGTTCAGTAAAAATTATGACTTTCTCACCTCCGTCACTCAGGAGAAAGCCTGTTACTACATCCAGGAGCTCATCAACCAGCATCTGGAGCGGTATTTCAAGGATAAGGTGACGCTGCAGGCGGAAAAAAACCAGATCCTGACGCTCATCTTCGATGATACGGAACAAGCCGAGCTGCTCGAGGCGCTGAAGCAGCTCAAATACATGGTCGACTTCGATGATACGTACTACCAATTAACCGCAGCCGTCAATCCGAAGCGGCTTCATGAAGCCGAGCTGGCCGCAGGCTTCGAGGAATGCAGCAAGATGCTGCTGCAGCGCAGCATGTCCGGTCAGACGGAGATTATGACGGAGCTGATCCCGTACGAGGAGGACCCGTTTTTCTTCCTGCCGCCTGCGCAGGAGCGGGAACTGGCCGCGCAGCTCCAGGCCGGCGAGGGAGACCGGGCTGTGTCCCTCGTCCGCCGTCTGCTGAAGCAAATGGAGCAAAAGAAGCGGAACGCCCATCAGTTTGCGCTGTTCGGCAAGGAAGTGACCGCACAGCTGCTCAAGACGCTGCTGGCGCATCATCTGGATGTCGCTACGCTCATGGAGAGCCATTCCCCCTATGCGCAGCTCCAACAATGCCGAACGGTCGAAGAGCTGGATCACGTGCTGACCGCCTGTATCGGGGAAACCTGCGCGCTCGTCCGGCGGAAGAAAGAGCTGCACGACCCGGTCAAGGAGTTCGTGCTCGATTATATCGAGAAGCACTACAGCGAGGACCTGTCTCTCGAGATGGCCGCGGAGCAGCTCCAGCGCTCGCGCAGCTATTTATCCAGCTACTTGAAGGAAAAGACGGGCATGACCTTCACCGAATATGTGCAGGATCTCCGCATCCGGAAAGCCAAGGAAATGCTCGCCCAGAAAGATATCCGCATCAACGAGGTGTCGGAACGCATCGGCTATCAGAACGTCAACTCGTTCATCCGCATCTTCAAGAAGCTGTGCGGCATCACACCCGGCGATTACCGCCGGCTCGTCCTGGAAGGCGAGCAGGCGGCCGTATCCGAATAAAGCCGTCCGTATGCAGCAAAAGAACCGCGTCTGTCCTGGACGCGGTCTTTTTGTCACTTCATTTTCCGGAAATAAACAATCCTACTCCTTCAACGATCCGATCATGGCACCCTGGACGAAATACTTTTGCAGGAACGGGTATACGAGAACGATCGGCAGCGTGGTGATGACAATCATCGTATATTTCAGCTGCATCGAGAACAGCACGCGGTCCAGCGCCTCGCTCATATCCTGCATCGTCGGGTCCTGATTCTGGATGAGAATTTTCATTAAATACAGGGACACCGGCTGAAGCTTCACATCGGTCACATACAGCATCGCGTTGAAGTAATTGTTCCAATGTCCGACGGCATAAAACAGCGTCAGCACGGCCAGAATCGCTTTGGACAGCGGCAGCACAATCTTGAACAAAATGCCGATGTCATTGGCCCCGTCCATTTTGGCGGATTCAAACAAGCTCTCCGGAATGTTCTGGAAAAAGGTGCGGGCGATGATGATATTGAAGGCGCTGACCGCTCCCGGCAGAAGCAGCGCCCACACCGTGTTATAAATCCCCAGGTTCTGGATCAGAATAAAGCTCGGAATCATCCCGCCGCTGAAAAACATCGTCACGACAATGCCCATCATGAGCGGCTTCCGTCCGGAGAACGTTCGCCGGGAAAGCGGATAGGCGGCGAGAAACGTCATAATCACATTAATGAGCGTTCCCACGACCGTATAGAACAGCGTATTGCGGTAAGCGATCCAGATCTCCCCGTTCTCGAATACCTTGAAGTACGTTGCCAGCGAGAAGCCTTTGGGAAACAGCCATACCGTGTTGTTGAGCACATGAATGGGATCGCTGATCGACATGTTGAATACGTAAAGGAACGGATACAGCGTGATGAGCAGAGCGGCCGTCAAGATCGTATAAATGAACACATCCGATAGACGGTCACTCCAGGTTCCTGCTGATTTCATCGCACTCTACCTCCTACCATAGCGATGATTGGGATACTCTCCGCGACAGCGTGTTGACCGCCACAAGCAGAATCAGGTTGATCACATTGTTGAACAGTCCGACGGCCGTAGCGAAGCTGTAATCGCCGTTCAGAATGCCTCGCCTGTATACGAAAGTGGAGATGACATCCGACGTTTCGTACGTCAGCGGGTTTGACAGCAGGAGCACCTTCTCCACACCGACATCCATCAAGCTGCCAATTTGTAAAATAAACATAATGACGATCGTCGGGAACAGACAAGGCAGCGTAATCATCCACATTTTGGTCCAGCGCCCCGCGCCGTCCATCTCCGCCGCCTCATACAGCTGCGGGTCGATGCCCGCGATCGCCGCCAGGTAGATGATCGAACCCCAGCCGAAGCCTTGCCAGACGCCGGTCCCTACGAAGATCGTCCGGAACCAGCCGGGCTCGGCCATGAAGTTGATCGGCTTCATCCCGATCAGTCCGAGAAACTGGTTGATGACGCCTTCCTGCAAGCTCGTAAAGCTGACGACCATACCGGCGATCACAACGAAGGAAATAAAATGAGGCAAGTAGCTGATCGTCTGCACAACGCGCTTGAACATCTTCCGTCTCACTTCGTTGAGCAGCAGCGCGAACAGGATTGGGGCCGGAAAGCCCCAAAACAGCGAGTTCGCGCTTAACAGAAGCGTGTTTTTCAGCAGCACCCAAAAATGCGGCGACGAGAAAAACTCTTCAAAGTACCGGAAGCCGACCCACGGACTGCCCAGAATGCCCCTCAGCGGCTGAAATTTTTTGAACGCAATGACAACCCCGTACATCGGAATATAATGAAATACAATGTAATACACGATGACGGGCAAAATCAGCAAATATAAATATTTGTCGCGCTGGATGACTTTGCCTATCCGTTTAAACCAGCTTTTCTTGCTGGAGAGAAGCGCCGTCCGATCGATCATGTCTGAATCCGTTTGCACGGTCTCCGCCTCCATTTCTATAAGCACTTATTTTTTGTTTTTGTACCGGTCATATGCTTTCTGCTTCACGTCGATCACTTTATCGATGCCAAGCGCCTGAACCTGCTTCGTAAATTTATCCCAGTCGATCGGTTCTACGCCGGTAACGAATTTAGCCAGCATGGAGTCTACATAAGTCGTGATTTCCGTCTGATATCTGGCCAGAATCTCGGATTCCTCCACGGACGGAAGCGAATACGGATTCGCCTCGATCAGATACGATTCCACCTTCTTCGCCTGTTCAGCCGACTTCGGGTCCAATTCCATGATCGCCTTCGGCTGCAGAGACAGCGGCCCCTCGCTCGCGCGAATCCATGGCATCGTCGGCGATGCGCCGAGCGACCGGAGCGCCGCATTGATGTCCAGCCCGTCCGGGTTGTTATAGGCAAACTCGGTGAACTTCGGCTGACCGTTCTCCATCGTGTACGATTTCCCCTCGATCCCGAAGGTCATCAGCCGGTTTCCTTCCTCGCTCGCATAGATGTAATCGAGGAATTTAATGGCGACCTCCGGATTTTTCGCATCCTTCGAGATGGCGAACCAGCCGCTGATCGGGCCATACTTTTCATAAAAGCCTTTGTTGTTTCCTTCGGAAGGCGGCACGGTCATATCCCAGGTCACCCCTTCTTCGCCTGACTTCTTCATGGCCGCTTCGAACTTCGGCTTGCCGTTAAGGAAACGGTTCGTGGCGCCGACCTGGCTGCGGGTAATGTTCGCCGTATTCGAATCCGATGTCCGGGTCATAAATTCGGGATCGATCAAGCCTTCCTTATACAGCTTGTTCAGCCAGACGATCAGCTCCTTCGCTTCCGGCTTCAGCCATTCGTACTGCACCTTGCCGCTGGCGTCCGGATAATAACCGGAGCTGTAGAAGAGATGCAATCCTTTTGCCCCGCCGAACAACGTAAGCCCTCTCAGCTTCAGATCGGGACTAAGCGGGATTTCATCCGCCTTGCCGTTGCCGTTCGGATCTTTCTCTTTAAATGCCTTCAGCACATTGTACCAATCGTCCAGCGTCTTCGGCTCCTGCAGCCCCAGCTTATCCAGCCAGTCCTTGCGGATCAGAAAGCCGTACGGGTCCGCATAGGCGGCGCCTGACGTAACCGAGGATAACGCGTAGATTTTACCGTCCGGGGAACGCAGCTTGCCGTTGACCTCCGGATTCTCATCGAGAAACTTGGCAATATTCGGCGCATATTTGGCAATCAAGTCGTCCATCGGTATAATGAGACCGTCATCCGCCGTCTTCACCGGATCAGCGGTCGGCAGCGATATAATATCGGGCAAATCTTTGCCCGCCGCCAGCTTGACCTTCATGACGTCGCCATATTGATCGTTGGGCGTTACCTGCCAATTGATTTTGACGCCTGTGCGTTTTTCGACTTCCTGCCATACGGGGAAGCCTTTGGTATAGCTGTACGGGGGATCGAAGTCACGGGTCGCTACGGTCAATGTCACGCTGCCGTCACTGACGATAGGAAGCTTGTATCCTTCGGATTGCACATTGTCGGCTGGCGCCGGGGTCGTATTGTCCGGCTTGGCTGTGTTCTCATCGGCCCCGCACCCAGCTAATACGACGGTTGCCGCCAGAGCGGTCGACATCACAGACAGCACGGATTTTTTGTTCATCACAGCATGTTTCTTTTTGATCATTGCATTGAACCTCCCTTTGTTGAAATCTCGACTCGTTTAAGTTCCATGCCTCCAAGCGAACATTTGCCGATCGCGCATCGTGCTTTACTCGGTACAGCCGACAGCCTCGTCCCCCTATCGCTTCCGGACCAGGGGGCTGTGCTGCCGAACCGCCGCGTACTCCCAATTTACCGAAAAAAAGCAGACCGGTATATCCTCCATTTGTTTTCACGTCGCCAAGAAGTCCAAAATCGAACGATAAGCATATAAAAAAGCATACGGAATACTCGTATTATGTCCTGTATTTCCCTTATAATCCCATATAGAGCCGCCCCCGGGCAGGAGCCGGCAGCAAAAACAGCCTGCCAAGGACGCGCGCTTGGACAGGCTGTTTATTCTCGATAATATGCGATTTATGGCTGCAGTCGATATACGGATTCGCCGGAAACAACCGTTTCCTGAACCGTGATGCGGCCTGGCTGAGCGTCGTACCGAAACAGTGTCAGATGGGCGGGATGGCCGATGGCGATACGCCCCATCCCCGACTCCGCTTGCCCCATCGCCTGCGCGGGCCGGAGCGTAATCGCCTCTATCGCTTCCTCCAAGCCCATGTCCGTGTAACGGACGGCATTCTCTACGCCGATATCCAGGGAAGCGGCCGAGCCTGCAAGTATGCTCGGATTCGCCACCGTGTGGAGCCGGCCTTCCTCCGTCAGCTCGACCTTGCCGCCGATCAGGCTGTCATACTTGCCCGGAGCCATGCCGCCGAACTGCGTGCAATCGCTCACAAGAATAGACTTGTTCCCCTTCACTCTCAGCATCGACTTCAGCACGGGCGGCGCCAGGTGGTGACCGTCAGGGATGAAGGTCGCCCACAGCCGGTCCTCCGCCAGCTGGTGCCAGATGTAGTTAGGGTGACGAGGCAAAAGTGGCTGCGAGCCGTTGCCGAGATGCGTCGACAGCGCGGCGCCTGCCGCTACGGCCTGCTCGATCTGTTCTCCGGTTGCCATCGTGTGTCCGATGGCGACCACGATCCCATTTTCCGCCAGACGCCGGATGAACGGAATTGCTCCCTCGCGTTCCGGCGCAAGCGTGACCATGCTGATCAAGCCGTCAGCCGCCTCCTGCAGCCGCATAAACTCATCCCAATCGGGGTTGCGGATATGCTCTCTCGGATGGGCCCCCCGGCTCCCGTCCTCTCCCGACAAGTAAGGGCCTTCCATATGAATGCCCGCGATCGAGCCGGCCGCGAATTTCCCCGAACGCCGATAATCCGCTATGGCTGCCAGCGCTTGGCGCATCCGGTCGTGATGCCCCGTGATCACCGTAGGCAGATAGGAAGCCACGCCTCGCTTGTGCAGCGCCCTGGTCACTCCTTCGACGTCCTCCGCTGTCGTGACCGGTCCGTTCAGATCGTACCCGCCGAAGCCGTTCACCTGCAGATCGATCCACCCTGCCGATATCCACGGCAGACCGGATGCCTGCGCTTCCAAAGGACGCACCTCGATTATGTTCCCCGCCTCTACGACAATGGCTGCCGCCATGCCTGTCTCCACCAGCTTACCCTGCCAAATCATCGTGATTCTCCCCTTTCAGCTTTCGACTTTCTATCTTCTGCTGGACGCCTATCCCCTTAAAGAAGCTGACAGCCATCATGCCGCAGCGCAGGCATGCGCCGGGGGGCGCGCGCCTATGCGAATGATGGCTGTCCATTGTGTGCCGGGCGGAGCCGTCCGTCAGCACCAGGTATAAACTTGCGAAGCCGAATGCTTATCCAGATACAGCTCCCAGCTCGGATGAGTTTTGAGCATCGTGGCCGGGCAATGGCAGTCCACTCCCAGCTTCATCATGTCCGCGATAGCCTGCGATTTGGACGGACGCGGAACGACAGACACGATATGCCGGCTTTTCATGATTTGCTTCACGGACATCGTGATCGCTTGCTTCGGCACATCCGCCGTGGTCGCGAACCAGCCCTCGCCCACCTGTTGATTTTTGCAGGTGTCGCTCAAGTCTACGACGATGTACGGGTCCTCCACGTCAAAGTCTGCCGGCGGATCGTTGAACGCGATATGCGCATTCTCTCCGATGCCGATTAACGCCAGATCGACGGGCGCCTTTACAATCTCCTCGTTCAGACGCTTGAGCGTTTCTGCGGGATCGCCTTCTCCGTCCACCAGCCAAGCCTGCTTCACATTGACGTAAGCCAGGAAGCGTTCCTTTAAATATTTGCGGAAGCTAGCCGGATGGGCTTCGGGCAGCGCGATATATTCGTCCAGATGGAACATCTCGACTTTGTCCCATTCCACATCCATCTTCACAAAATGCTGCAAAAACTCGAACTGCGAGGCTCCCGTAGAAAGCACGATGCGAGCGCTCCCTTGCTTTTGAATGGCCTCCTGAATGATTTGCCTGCAGGCGATTGCGGCCTCCAGGCCGATTTGATCCGCGGTTTCCTTGATTGTTAGCTGCATGATGCATGCCTCCTTATAGTTATGAGCTTATTGAAACTCGTCTAGCCGTACCATCCGCTTCTCCAGGCGCGACCGCTCCGAGGCAAACGCCATCAGATGGCTTTGGATCGAAGCATGAACCGAGGTTGCGCTGCTGTGCTCCCCTTGCGACTTCACCGCTTTGACGAAATCGTACACAAGCCGGCTGTCGCCTCCGCCATGACCGACATGCCCCTCCGGCGGAACGAGCTTGATCTTCTCCTGCTCGCCGCTGCCGAACCGGCGAATCTCGATTTCGTCAGTCTCCATCGACGCCCGAATCTCGCCGTGCGTGCCCATCAGCTTGAGCGTACGGCTCGTTTTCTCGGTAAAAGCGCTCATCGTGAAGACGGCGGTAATCTCATTCTCGAATTCCATGCTGACCACCTGATGATCGACCACATCGTTGTCGCAGTGGTATACGCAACGGCCGAACGGCCCTTCCTTCATCGCCTTGTACCGCGCCTCGTAGCTCGGGTCGCTGCTTGCCGCCTCCGCTTTCCAGCCGCCGTTTTCGATCAAATACGTATTAGGGGCGTAATATACGCATTCATCTGCCACGGGACAGCCGTCGAGACATCGCTTCGGCGCTCCGGGAGGCGCATTCTCCGGACGGAAATAAGACAGGTGGCCGTAGGAGGCGACGCTTAGACACTTACCTCCGGCCAGCCAGGCGA
Source organism: Paenibacillus sp. cl123 (assembly GCF_900101595.1). Taxonomy (GTDB): domain Bacteria; phylum Bacillota; class Bacilli; order Paenibacillales; family NBRC-103111; genus Paenibacillus_G. The sequence continues at coordinate 138,296 of NZ_FMYY01000003.1, read as the reverse complement.
TGATATCGAGATCGTGGCAGGACTTGGCCAGAATCATCGGGCTCGACGATTCCGCGCTGTTGAAATAGCCGCGAACGTAGCTGTGCGCCTGATGCCAGTAGCCTACATTCTCGTTATGCTGAATCGACATCAAGCGTCCGATCCGGCCGCTGTCCAGCAGCTCCTTGATCTTGCGGAAAAAGGGCGCGTAGCGCAGCACATGACAGATGCTCAGGATGCGGCCGTACTTGTCGGCCTGCCGGCCCAGCTCCAGACATTGCTGCCAGTCCGGAGACATCGGCTTCTCCAGCAGCACGTGATAGCCGAGCTCCATCGCCTTCATCGCCGGTTCGAAATGGTCCCGGTCCCTGGTGCAAATAAAGATCGCATCCGACACCCGGGGCCTGGCGAACAACTCACTCCAGCTTGCGAAGACCATATTGTCCTCGATGTCGTATTTCTCCTTGCAGCGGTTTCTCCGCAGCTCGTTCGGATCGGCCACGGCTACGATCCGCATATGATCCGGCCGCTTCAAGGAAAACCCGCTGTAGATCATGCCGCGCAAGCCGGCTCCGACTAATGTAATCGTCAATGGTTGGGTCATGCCGTCGGCTTCCTTTCCTTGAGTAATTCCGTATTCGCTGCGATCTTCGTTAACGCTCCGGGTTCGGGTCATACGTCACTCTCCGATCCGGCGCTCTGCTCCCTGAGCTCCGGAAGGTCGCAATAGCGAAGCAATCCCGGCAGCACGACACTCATGACATCCTCTTCCTCGTACTGCCGCGATCTTACTTGATCCGCCACGCTTTTCACGGGCCGCTCCTCCGCGATATGTCCGACTCTCTCATCCACGGCAGCTGCAAGCCGGACATAGATGCCTTGCAGTCCTTCCGTATAAAAATCGACCTGGCCGCTCTGCCATTCATCCAAATGCCCGATCAGATCGAGGCAGCGAATGACATCGTAGGCGCGCAAAGCCGCCAAGCTGTCGCCCAGCCAGATCAGGTCGTCCGCCAGCTTGTGGATGACGCCGAAAAATCCGTGGGCGGGCCTGGCATAGATCGGGTAAGGCTCATGCGGCCCTACGCCGGAGCTGTTAAGAACGAGGACCGTCCGTCCCCCGCCGCAGGTTTGCCGAATCCAGGTCCAATGCGCTTCCAAACTGCCGGTGCCCCCGCGCCACACGCAGACGGTAACCGGCTGCTTGGCTCCGTCCTCCGCTTCCGTGCTCTGAAACACGTATCCGCTGTTCATCAGCCCTTCCTGGGACCACCAGAGGATGTACTCCGCCGTTACATCGTCCACACGCCCCATCGGTACGCGCCGGGGCGACAGCCCGACGGGCTTGCGGTTCGATACGATTTTCTCTCGCAGCCAAGCCAGGCTCTCCTGACGCATGCGGTCATCGGATGATGCGCCTCTTGTCCGCTCCAACTCATCCGCCTGAACTATGATCTCGTCATCAATGGACCTCGCGTCCGGGAATTCTTCCCGCACCTGGCCACTGGAGGTGCAGATCAGCCGGCCCGCCGGCAGAGGAGGCAGCGGCTCCCGATCCGCCGCAGCCGATGGATGCCGGCCCGCAAGCTGCTCGGCAAAAAAAGCAGCCGCAGCTACAGCCAGCTTATCCGTGAAGCGGTGCAGGGAGCGGTCCGTCGTCAGCCGCAGTCCCTCTTCCCTGCCGAGCAGTTCCCAGAAGCGCTTGCTGCGGGCGACGGTTCGCCGGGTAGCCTCGATCGGGAAGAAATCGTATTCGGCAGCGAGCACCAGCAGAGGCTTGGGGGCGAACGAAAGCAGCAAGTCCTCGTGATCGAAGCCCGCCGCCGTCAAGCCCGGCCATACCTGCTCCGCGTCCTGTACACCTCCGGCATGCATGTACATTTGACGGTTCATAATAAAGGTGGCCGGGGCAGCAGCTGCGATCCGGTCGTCGCACATCATCAGCATCGCCGTCTGAGTGCCGCCGCCGGAATTCCCCGTTACGCCGATGCGCGCCGGATCGACCTCCTGACGGCTGCACAAGTAATCGACTGCGCGCATCGCATCGTGGATGAAGTAGCGCGCCACGCTTTCCCCGACCGCATGGCTTTTGACTCCGAGGTACTGATGCTCGCGGGTGCCCCAGACAGCTTCTCCGCCCGCGCTTCCCGGCTCATGGAAGCCAAGCCGTTCTCCTTGCCCGACAGGGTCTAATGCCAACACGATCAGCCCCGCCTGAACAAGCCTCAGGCACACTTCGTGGTAATACGGACTATGCTTCGCCTCATACTCGTGTCCGCACAAGAACAGCACGGCTGCGTCGGGCGCTTCGAGCTGCGCCGGCAAGTAAAGGTTCGAAGTCACATAATGACCGGGCCGCGATTCGAAGATGACGTTTTCGACGCTGTATCCGGAGCCTTCCGACCTGCCCGCCGTTCTCGCGTTCAAGGGCGCTTCCGTCTCCGGCAGCCCGCCGATGGCCGTCAGGAACGCGGCTTTCATCTCCAGCTGGCGGGCCTTCAGCTGCTCCGGACCGGCAATCCGGTCCCGGGCTTGATCGCCTGCGGCGAATGCCCGGTCCGCCCGGTCGTATATATGCCTCTTGAGCTGATCGCGCGTATCGTACAAGGTGCAAATATAGCGCTCCAATTCGTTTACTTGCGCCATCCTTATCGGCTCCCTTGACCGGATGCTGCGGAGGCTGCGGTCATGTCCGGGAACCGGACCGCCCGGCCCTCTGCAATCGAGCGATTCGCCGTCGCTCCGATGAGCAGCGAGTCCGCGCCGATCGAGCTGTCAGCCTGCTGCCCGAGCGGGTCCTCCACATTGCCTGCGAACAGCGCTTGGCGGAGCTTGGCGTCACCTCCGCCGTGGCCGGCCGCCGAGGTGACGACCTCTATTTGCTCTACAGTTCCGTCCGGCCTCGTAATCTTAATCAGGCTCACATCCGATTGCCGCATATCCGCATTGCTGTATTCGTTCGTCAGCTCCATTCTTCCGCCGCTTCCGTTCAAGGTCGCGCGCCAGCCCTCGACAGGGCTATAGGCGACCAGCGAATAGGTTAACAGCGCCTCGTTCTCGTACCGGACATTGACCGACATCGTATCGTAGATATCGATCCGCTCATCGAAGAGACAGCGGTCGCGGATATATCCGTCTTCTTGTTCCGCCTGATGGTAGTAGGTTTCCATAAACGGATTCTGCTCGATGTCCATATAATATTCGCATGAGGACTTATAAGCACAGGTCAGGCAGCGCTCGCCCTTCTCGGCCCGGTTGTCGCCGTACACCCGCCGGGCCCCAAAGGCATGAACCTCGGCCGGCCGGCTGGCCATCCACCAGTTGATGATGTCGAAATGATGCGTAGACTTATGCACCAGCAGACCGCCGCTCTTGGCAAGCTCCGAATGCCATCTGCGGAAATAGTCCGCCCCGTGCCGGCGGTCCAGATACCATTCGAGGTGGACATGGTAGAGGTCCCCGATTGCGCCTTCCAGCAGCAGCTCCTTGACCTTCGCAAAATAAGGAGCGAACCGGAGGTTAAACGTAACTGTAACCTTCTTGCCGGTTTCCTTCTCCGCCTGCAAAATTTGTCTGCACTTCTCCTCATCGATCGTCATCGGCTTCTCGGTGATAACGTCGCAGCCCGCGCGAAGCGAATCGATAATATACGTGTGATGCGTGTAATCCGTGCTCGCCACCACGACGACATCGGGCCGTACATCAGCCAGCATCTTGTGAAAATCGTCATACACCGGCACATTGCCGCACTCCTGACTAAGCAATGCCGCCCGTACCGGGTTAATATCGTAAACACCCTTGAATGCAACATGCTCCTGCCATTCCGCCGACATCGGCTTCGCGAACATATACAATGCCCTCGAGCCTGCGCCTACCAGTACATACACCTTCATGATGACCCTCCCCGGATTGACACTGTCATTAGTAATCGATTTCTTTTTAATCGGCAACGATCAAGTAATCGATTACTTGATAGTGGAAGTATACCACACCTCCTTTTGGGATGGCTAGTATATTTCCAAACGTTTATTGCTCCTGCCCGATATGACGGACGGATTTGCGTTCGATCAGCTTGGGCTGCAGCGTAACGTTGAACAATGGATTGTCCTCGCCTTTCATCATATCGAACAGCATTTTGCAGGCCATCCTGCCCATCTCGTAATCCGGCTGCTTGATGGTCGTCAGCGGCGGATGAATCATCTGCCCCATCTCGATGCCGTCGAAACCCATCACCGACATGTCTTGAGGCACATGGATTTCTCTAAGCGACAGCTCATTAATGACGCCGAAGGCCATCATGTCGTTGCAGGCAAAAATTGCCGTAGGGCGCGATTCTGACGATAGCAGCTCGTCGGTCAGGCGTTTCCCTGCATCGAACTCGGATAACGCATTGCTCGGGTCGTCCGCGCTCGACTCCACGATCATCGTGGGCAGATCCGCTTCGCTCATCGCGTCCATATAGCCTTGGCAGATGCTCTTCCGGCTCGGCCTGTCCATTCTCGATGTCACATAACCGATGCGGCTGTGCCCATTGGCCAGCAGATGCCGGGTCGCCAGATAGCCGCCCTTCCGGTAGTCGAACTCGATCTGGACGATTCCCTCTTCCTCCACCTTCTGATCGATGGCGATTACGCTGACCCCGAGCTTCATCAGGCTTTTCAGCTGCGACTTATCCGTCGTAATCGACGAAATGATCAGTCCCTTGACCTGCTTTTCCATAATCATGCGGATATATTCGTCTTCCAGGGCGGCGTCCTGCAAGGAGCTGCAGGCGATTACCGTGTAATTGTTGTACCTGGCCACCTCTTCTACCCCGAATACGACCGAGGCATAAAACGGATTGACGATAGATGGAATAACAACCCCGATCGTGGTGCTGATGTTCGTTTTTAATTGCTTGCCCAGCATATTGGGAACATAGTTGGATTCTTTGGCGATACGCTGAATTTTCTCCTTCAATCCCTGGCTGACCGGATAGCTGCTGTTGCTCAACACCCGCGAGACGGTAGCGGAGGAAACATTGGCCATTCGGGCGATATCATGAATGGTCGTAGGCTTGCTCATGGTAGTGCTCCCTTCAAGTAATCGAGTACTATGTAAGTAGTTTACAAGTCCTTTTCTTAGAAAGCAATGTTTTCTTCACACCTCCTCAACAACATTTATATGGAAACCAAGGACGGTTAAAGGTATGATAGATGCTGTAGGGACTGTATTACGACCATTAACGGAGGGACTTATTGTGACATCGACTTATCAAGCAAGTGAGGATACATACCAAGGACTGCCGGCCATTACGCTGCGGGGCGACCGGTATGAAGCCGTCGTTCTGCCTGGCGTGGGAGCCAACCTGATCGCCTTCCGCGATACGGTGAACGGCAGCCGTTTTTTGCGCGAGCCGGCTCCCGAGGAGATGGATGCGTTTCTGGCCAAGCCGGGCGTCCACGGGATGCCTGTGCTGTTCCCGCCCAACCGGTATGAGGACGGCAAATTCCGCTGGAACAACGCCGTATACGAATTTCCGGTTAATGAAGAAGCGCGCGGCAACCACCTGCACGGATTTCTGCATACGATCCCTTGGGAAGTGGAGGAGTTTGGCGCGACCGCGGCCAGCAGCTATGTAAGTCTGGTGCAGCGGGTTGACGCCCAGCATGCGGTATACCGCTATTTCCCGCATGCCTTCACCTTCCGCCTTCGCTACACGCTATCGGCAGACGGGCTTATGCAGCATGTGAGCATTCGCAATAACGGTTCGGAAGCGATGCCCTGCCTGCTTGGCTTCCACACAGCGATCAACGCGCCGTTCGAGCCGGGCAGCACGGAGAGCGATTGCACCTTCACCTTGACGACAGGCCAGCGCTACGAGATGACTGAGCGGATGCTGCCTACAGGCGCCTTCCAGCCATTGAATGCGGGCGAAGAAGCGATGAAAGCCGGCGGCATCTCCCCATGGTTCGAAGAGATGGACAACCACTATACGGCCGTGCCCCAGAACGGCCATAACCGGATGGTGCTGACGGACGGACGAACGGGAACCAAGCTGATCTATGACGCAGGAACGGCCTACAAGTACTGGATGGTCTGGAACAATCAAGCCGCAGGCCAATTTTTCTGCCCTGAGCCGCAGATCAACCTTGTCAATGCCCCCAATGTCGATCTTCCTGCTGAAGAAACCGGTCTTGTGCGGCTCGCGCCGGGCGAGATTTGGGAAGAGACAAGCCGGCTCTACGTCGTTCGCGCGCAGTAGCTTAGCCTAGCCCCGGCGGCGACTATCCCAGGAGGAGTCTGAACGGCTTTCTGCTTTCCGTCCCCATCCGCTGCCACCGCGGTTTTTTTACAAGAAATAATCCCCTAGCCTTCAAAACCAGGACTCTGTCACCGATATAATCGGTACAGAGTCTTTTTTCGGCCAATCCTCCCATCTGACCATGACTGCCGAACTAATCGTCAGGCAGGCTTCCGATGGGTCATGCCGAGCTCTCCCGGTTATGCCGCTTGACGGGATCGGACTTTTTCGTACTGGCATTCCCCCTGGTGCTGCCGTCCGATTTTGTGAAGGAAGATGAAAAAACTTTATGCGCTCCGGCAGGAGAAGTGTCAGTTTTTGTCGAAATAGTCTTCCATCATCATGCAAGTCTGAATCCGAAAAAATACTGGTGTGGAAGGTGTTTCTCTCTTGGAAAAGTCAACCGTAATCGGCCTTGTTCTAGGCTTCGCTGCAGTTATCGTGGGCATGATTCTGAAAGGCGCGAATCCGGCGGCCTTGGCAAATCCCGCAGCCATCATGATCATCATTGTCGGGACGGCGGCGGCGCTGTTTATCGGCTTCTCGCTTGAGGAGCTGAAGATGTTCCCGAAGCTTCTTAAAATTGTGTTCACCGAGCAAAAATCGATCCCCAAGATGGAACTGATCAATCTGTTCACGGACTGGGTATCCATTACGCGCCGCGAAGGGCTGCTTGCGATGGAAAGCAAGGTCGAGGAAATTCAAGATCCGTTTCTGCGCAACGGCATGAGAATGATCATTGACGGAAACGACCAGGATTTCGTCCACGACGTGTTAATGGAAGATATTCATGCCATGCAGGAGCGCCACCGGTCAGGCGCGCAGATCTTCACGCAGGCCGGCACCTACGCGCCGACGCTCGGGGTTCTCGGGGCGGTTGTCGGTCTGATCGCGGCTCTCAGCAACCTGAACGAGGTGGAAGCGCTCGGCCATCTGATCTCCGCCGCCTTCGTCGCCACCCTGCTCGGTATTTTTACCGGCTATGTACTCTGGCATCCGATCGCGAACAAGCTGAAGCAGAAGTCGAAGAAAGAGGTTGAAATCCGCCTTATGATGGTCGAAGGTCTGCTCTCGATTCAATCCGGCATCTCCTCGACTGCCGTGAAGCAGAAGCTGATGGTCTTCGTGCCGACCTCCCAGCGGGATGAGAAGAAGGATAACAAAGCGGGGAACAAGGATGAGTAAAAAGAAGCATAGCGAGCATCATGAGGAGCATGTGGATGAATCCTGGCTCATCCCGTATGCCGACCTGCTGACGCTGCTGTTGGCGCTGTTTATTATTTTGTTCGCCTCCAGCCAGACGGATTCCAAGAAGTACAACAGCATCATGCGTTCGTTAAACCAGGCGTTCTCGGGTGGCGTAGGCGCATTCGAGTCCTCCAATCTGATTCCGATTTCGACGGAGCCGAATATGGAGGCCAAGAAATACGATCAGCCGACGTCGGCGCAGCCGCAGGAAACGTACTCCGAGCAACAGCAGCTGCAGAAGGAACAGAAGGATCTGGAGCAGCTTAAGGAAAAGCTGGACGAATATATTAATGCTAACAGCTTGTCCGCCCAGTTGGATACGAAGCTAACCGAGGATTTGCTTATGATTACGATCCGCGACAACGCGCTTTTTGCCTCCGGATCGGCGAACGTCAAGCCCGAAGCCAAGCTGCTGGCGGTCGCCATCTCCGATATGCTGGCCCAGTATCCGAATTACCGGATCGAAGTTGCCGGCCATACGGACAACGTGCCGATCGGCACGGCCGCATTTGAGACCAACTGGGATCTCAGCTCCAAGCGTGCGCTGAATTTCATGAAAATTTTGCTGGAAAACGCCCAAGTCGGACCTGAGCGTTTCCGTTCGATCGGCTATGGGGAATATCACCCTATCGATACGAATGATACGACAGAGGGCAAAGCCAAAAACCGCAGAGTGGAAGTCAGTATCCTGCGCAGCGTCAAGTCGCCGCAAATCAAGGACGTGCCTAAGTAACCGTTCGTTATAAAAGACATTCCGGTTGCCGAAAATGTAATAAGGACCTGGCCTCAGCGGCAGGTCCTTTTTTCTATGCAGACGTGTATGGCGGCAGTCGGCCCGGCTTGGCCCGGCTTGACTGCCAAGAGCAGCTTAGTCCAGCGTGACGACCTTCCCCCCTGCTGTCCCCGTCAGCCGTTCGGCCGGAAATACTTGACGGAGCGGAATCGTAATGACGAGCGCCGCAGCCGCTTTGATCGCATCGCCCAGCAGGTACGGGTAGCAGCCTCCAATCATCGCCTTCTCAAGCGTTATACCGGTCGCTTGGGCCAGCCAAGGCACTCCGCTGACATACAGCAGCCAAGAGCCGAATACAAGCAGGACGGCAAACGCCGATGCATAACCGGCCAAGCCGCTGAGCTTGATGCGCGGCAGCAGCAAGCCAATCAACAGCGCGGAGAAAGGCCACATGAAAATATAGCCTCCGGTTGGCCCGAGCAGCGCCTGCAATCCCCCCACCCCATGCAGCAGAGGGAAGCCGAGAGCGGTCAGCACAATGACCAGGGTAACACTTAAGAAGCCGTACAGCGGCCCGAGCAGCGCTCCTGCCAGCATAACAGCCAACGTTTGCAGTGTAATCGGCACCGGCGTAAAACCGAGCGGGATGCTGATATAGCCGAACAACACAAGTAAAGCAGCGAATAGAGCGCTAAATACGATTCCGCGAAGCGTCAGTTTCATGATTGTGTAATCCTCCTGATTTTGGTATGGTAGAGAAAGATTATTCGTTAACCATTTTTCATTCATTTCGGTTAACAATCAGGATTGTAGCATAAACTTCCAGCCTGTGAAAGGATTTTTTGCGATGAGCTTCTCTCCCCTGTTTCTTTCCATGCGGCAAGCCGCCGTGCAATTTTCCTCCGAGTCCGGATCTGGCGGCGGCCGCAAAGCATTGAGCGACATCACCCTGGATATCCGCCAAGGCGAGTTTGTAGCCCTCGTCGGGCCGAACGGCAGCGGCAAGAGCACCCTCGCCAGCGTCATGCTCGGGCTTTGTCCCCTCTCCCGCGGCAGCTTGGCGATGCAGGAGAATTCGAAGCTGCGCGGCGTGCTCCAGCAGCCTGATACCCAAGTTCTCGGGGATACGGTCGAGGAAGAATTCGCTCTAACGCTTCGGCAGCTATACGATAACGCCGAGCAGTTGGCGGCCGTCCGCCAAGCCGCGCTGCTTCAGGTCGGACTGCGGCTGGCCCCGGGAACGCCTTTTTCCTCGCTGTCCGGCGGGCAGCGACAGCTCGTTAATATCGCGCTGGCGCTGGCCGCACGGCCGGACGGTCTTCTGCTCGACGAAGCGACGGCCATGCTGGACCCTCATACGCGCGAGCACATGCTTGAGCTGGTGAAAGCCGCTCACAGCCAGGGCGCGACCATCATCTGGATCACGCACCGGATGGAGGAAGCCGCGGCCGCCGAACGGATTATAGCGCTCCAAGCGGGAGAGCTGGCTTTCGACGGAACGCCGGAAGCATTTTTCTATAGCGAGCCGGCCGGACTGCTCCTGTCCCGCTCTGGAGAAGCTTCGAGCGTATGCGCCGGAAATGACCGGCCGGATGCTCGAAGCGGTATATCGGGCCGGCAGACAGCTTCAGCTGTGCTGCAGCCAGCGCCTTGCGAACGTCTCGCGCTGGAGCCTCCTTACGTCGTCCGGACGGTGAAGGCGCTTCGTGAACGCGGCATCGCGGTGGAGGGCTGCCCATTGCAGGCCGATCAATTGGCGGCGGCGCTGCAGGCTTGCCATCCGCTGCGCAGGGAGGTCAGCCCGCTATGACTTTGTCGCTGATCCAGGCTTCGGCAGCCGCTCCCGATCATCCGGAACGCCTGCTGCTGAACCCGCTCGATCTCAGCCTGTCCGGTGGCACGATTACCCTGCTGATCGGACGCACAGGGTCGGGCAAATCCACCCTGCTGCAGCTGCTCGCCGGCGTCCGCGCGCCAGCATCCGGCGAGGTCCGGCTGGACGGAGCGCCCCTCTGGCGCAAAGGACGCCCCGATCGCCGCCTGCTGCTGCGGCTCGGCCTCGTCTTTCAATTTCCCGAGCAGCAGCTGTTCGCCCGGACGATTCGCCATGAGTTCGCCTACTCGCTCCGTCCCTTCCGGCTGAGCCGCATGGAAGAAGAAGAGCGCACGCGCGCCGCCAGCGCCGTCTTGGGCCATACGGACGCCTTCGCGCCGGAGCGTTCGCCGTTCACCCTGAGCGGCGGTCAGCGCCGCAGACTCGCGCTGGCGACCACCGCGGCGGCCGGCCCGGCCTGGATGCTGATGGACGAGCCGACGGCCGGCCTCGAAGCCGCAGCCGTGCTCGGGCTGCTGGACTATATTCGCGAGCGGCGTGAGAACGGAGGCGGCACAGTTATCGTGACGCATGATCTGGACACCTTTCTGCCGCTGGCGGATCGGGTTGTTATTCTGCAAGACGGAAACGTCGCCGCCGATCTGACGCCTCGGGCTCTGTGCGCACAGCCGGAGCTTTTGCTCCGGACCGGCGTCGGCGTGCCGGGCTGCGTCACGGTGTCCAAGGCGCTTGGCGCGCAGGGAATAACGATTCCGCCGGATCGCCTGACCCCGGAAGAGACAGCCGAAGCGATCGCTTCGGCACTGGCATTCCGCGGGCACGGGGAAGGGGCCAGAGATGCCGGCTGGGCGGCTGCCGAACGCTTTGCTCCGTATCCGGCGGATTCGGAAGCGCAGCCGTCTCCTTTTGGCGCACCCGGTGAAGCTGGTTCGCCTCCCGGGAGTGCCGGCTTTGCTCCTGAGGACGCAGGGGCGGCTCCCAGCGATACCGGCTCTGCTCTTGGGGACGCTGGCGCGGCTACCAGGCATGCCGGCTCATTTCCCGGGGAAGCGGAGTCCACTTCCTCAGCCACGGAGAAGCTGCCGCTTGCAGCAAACGGGGAACCTGCGCCGCCGAGAACGGCCTTCCTGCGGCGGGCAGATCCGCGGGCCAAATGGCTGCTTTACGTTCTGTCGGTCATCGGCACTATGCTGCAGGAGAGCTGGCTTGGACTCACGATCTCGCTGCTGCCGGTAGTGTTTGGCTTCATAGGGCTGCCGCGGTCGGCTTTCAGCAGCCTGCGGAAAGTAATGAAGCCGCTGGCTGTATTTTTTCTGCTTTCCGTGGCGCTATCCGGCTTGACACTGACGACTGACGGCGACCGGCCCCTATTCGGTTTTTCCGCCGAGCAGGCGGCCACAACCGCCTTCTATGTGTACCGCCTGCTGGTCATCACCCTTGCCAGCCTATGGTTTGCCGTGGCTACTCCCTACGGCGGTATGGTGCAAGGATTGAACTGGGCCCTCTCCTATTTCCATAAAGCGGGATTGCCCGTCGATTCTTTCGCCCTGGCCGTTTCGCTTATCTTCCGGTTCATTCCGATGATTATGAGCGAGTGGGAACGGTTCTCCCTGATCGTCCGGGCCAGAGGCAAAGCCGCTCTGCGCCCCGGCACCGTCAGAGTCCGCGACATCCCGGCTCTCGTGGTGCCGCTGATGATGTCATTATTTCAACGGGCGGAGGATTTGACGACCGCTATGGAGATGAAAGGCTTGGGCCTCGGCCGCAGCACCCTCCACTCTGTACAGCCTTCGCTGCTCGCTTGGAGCTGGACGGATACCCTGTTGTCTGTGGCCGGTATGCTCTGGCTGGCCGTGCTCCTTGCGACCCGCTGACGAAGGCGGCCGGCATGCAGCGCTGCTTAGTCGGGGAAAGGGACGAATACCAGGGATGTGAGAGCGTTGTACGCTCAACCGACTTCATAGGCCACCGAACCCGGACGACAAGGAAGGTTCATACCGTCTGCGCGCCTTCCATGCAGCTCGTGCTTGCCCGCCGGCGGTCTTAAAAGACATTAATCGTGCTTCAGGACTGCCGGCGGGCTAATAATCAACACTACCGCTCTGGCGGGATGAGGGAAACCGGGCAGAGTCGCTTTCCGGCTGGCTGCTGCAAAACTTCCAGCGTTTCTTATGTGCAGTTGCCCCGTGACAGGCCCTGTTTCAACCGAAGAGCAGCCATCTCGCTTTCGCCTCGTAAAGGGTCTGAATGTTCTGAGCTTGGAACAAAAAACCGGCGTCCGAATGAGATCGGATACCGGTTCCTGGTCCAGCTCTATATAAGCTCGTTTAATCCAATCGCTCACTAGCCAACCAGCTCCACAAACTGCCCGGGATTAGCCCGCACATGCAAGCCGATCCGCCGCTTGGCTTCCTCGGCGGCCTGTTGAAAGCCGGCCATCACGCGGTTCAGCTCTTCGCGAAGCTGCGGATGCCGGTCAAGATCAAGTATGGAAGGCTTCTCACGCTCTCCGTCTGCCGCCCCGATCATAAGCTCCAGCTCATCCATCACCTGAAGAAGCTCGAGAGCTCCGAAGTAGGCAAGGCCCTGCCTGATCTCCGCCCAAGTTGACTGTTCGCTGATAAGCTGAGCGCTCCAGGCGTACAGCTCGTCGGCTGAATGGCAGGCATGGTCATGCCACACATGGAACATAAATAGCGCCCGCTGCCCGGCTGTCAAAGCCCGGTAAACCTCCAGCTTCTTCTCGGGGCTTTGACCCCGCAGACCGCGCAGCACCTCTCCGATGCAAGCTTGGCTCAGCTCCTTGTCTTCGAAGGAATGGAATAAATCACGGCTCATCCTAATTTGAATATAAATCGCCTCCCGCCACCACTATACCTATTCATTCCATAAACGGCAAGGTCCAGAGGCGCAGAAAAACGGAGTTTTCTATTTAAAAGGGACCCTTCACTCCGCTATGCGGGTAAAGGGTCCTGTTTGTCGTCCAAACGGGGAAATTTGAAAAGCGGACCCGCCGTTTGCACGGAGACCGGGCCCGCTTCGTTTATTTGTCCGGCGAACCGCCGAAACCATTCGGAGATCACCGGAAACACCGCCCGGTATCTCCCGCGCGCCACCGCGCCGTCCGGCTCGCAGCCAGACAGCCGGACACCCGGACACCCGGACACCCGGACGCCAACCGGCGCCGCTACACCAATCCCGCTGCCGTGAATACCCGGTCAAAGCCGGCCTTCGACCTCTCCAGCAGCGCCTCCACCGAATCGGTCGGCGCTGCGGGCAGCAGTACTTCCTGCGCAACCGGCCCGTCATAGCCGATACGCTGCAGCGCCTGCAAGTACGCGGCTGCGTCAATGACGCCTTCGCCGGTGTACAGACGCTCATTGTCCAGCACAGCTTCGACCGGCACGTCCGGCGCATCGTTGATATGCACGTGAACGACCTGCGCTGCCGTCAGCCGGTCCAGCTCAGCCGGGGCCAGCCCGGTCGTGTAGGCATGGTACACGTCGAACAGCAGCCCCACATTCGGCTCGCCAATCGCGTCAATCCAGGCCAGCGTATCGTCCATCGTCCACAGGAACGGATGCTGCCACCGGGTCCGCAGATGATGCGGACCGACAAATTCCAGACCCAGCCGGATTCCGTACGCGCCCAGCAGCTGGGCGCAAATTCTCAGCCGCGTAGTTGCTTTCGCCAGGAAAGGCGCGGGCAGCTCATCTGTCGACGGCAAAATATAGGTGCAGCAGCGCAGGCATCCGATCGAAGCGGCCCCGGCCGCAGCCGCGGCCAGCAGCGGCAGTCCGGCGCGGAACGCTTCATCCGTTTTCCGCCACTCTACCGGCAAGCCGAACGATCCGGCTTCTATGCCATGCTGCTTGAGGCTCGCGCCGATGCTTGCCGCCTGCTCGGGATCAGCCAGCTCCTGCGCTCCCAGGTCAACCGTCTGGAAACCGTAAGCCGCAGCGCGCGCGATAAAGGACTCCGTCGTACCCGCGTCGCCAAGACCTGCTCTCGTTAACCCGCGTTTCATACGGCTCCCCCCTCGCCGGCCGCCACTGCAACTTCCGCCTCGGCTTGTGCCGAAGACTGCTCCAGCATGCTCCAGTCCAGCACGACCTCATGGCCGGTACGCGAAGATTCGTAGATTGCGTCAAGCACCAGGTTGCTCGTCAGTCCCGAGAGAGCCGGGCTGATCGGCTGCTTGCCTTCGCGGATGCACTCCAGGAAGTGCCTGCTCAGACGCAGACGTTCGCCCTCATCATTTTCCGGACGCGCCAGCAGCGCTTCCAATGGCCGGTCGAACTTCTCCATCAGCAGCTTGCCGGTTGCACCGCGATATGTCGCGCCGCCATCCGTACCCATCAGATGAACGAACGGCGTATTGTCCGTATCCATATGGACGGCCCAGCTGACCTCAAGCGTAAGCGAGCTGCCATCCTCCATTTTGATCATCGCCGTAGCCAGGTCTTCCACATCGTAAATGCCGTTCCAATCCGGCTTGCCCCATGTCCCGATTCCTTTGCGCTTCGGGCCAAATTCTCCATAAGTGGAGCCATAGACGGATACCGGCTTCGGATTGCCCATCAGGAACAAGGCCAAATCCAGCATATGGACGCCGATATCGATAAGCGGTCCCCCGCCCGATTCATTCATCCGGGTGAACCAGGTTCCCCAGCCCGGGATGCCTTTGCGCCGGTACCAGCCGGTCTTCGCCGTATAGATGCGGCCCAGCTCTCCGCGCTCGACCTGCTGGCGGATGATCATCGGCACCGTCTCCCAGCGCATCTGGTGGGCGACCATCAAAGTCCGGTCCGAACGCTGCGACGCTTCCCAGATTTGCCGGGCTGCCTGTCCGTTAAGCGCCATCGGCTTCTCGACCAGCACATGCTTGCCCGCTTCCAGCGCCTGAATCGCCAAGGACGCATGATATTGATTCGGCACCCCGATAATTACCGCATCAACATGAGGGCTGTCAATAACTTCAGCCGCCGTATCCACCACATGGGCGATGCCGAATTCACGGGCCCGCTGCTCGGCCAGAGGCCGGTACGCATCCGTTACCGTCGTAATCTCGCATTCCTCCGCCAGCTTGGCGAACTCGCGCATATGCACCTGTCCGATATTGCCTGCTCCGATGATACCTATACGAATACGCTGCGATTGATTCATCCTTTTTATTCAACCCCATCCCTACAGACTTTAGTTCCTCCTCATGGTAAAATGAAAACGATTGCCATGCATGCCTTCTATTTCGATAAATGTCCCAATATTTCGGAAGAAAGCTGGACTTATGCGATGACCTATTTCCCACAATATTTGAAAACCTATCCGAACATGGATTCCGCGCTGCCATTCTCCTTGCGTAAAAATCGTCTGGAGCACGGCTATCCGGCGCATCGGCATGATTTCCTGGAATTTTCCTTCGTCGTCGAAGGGACAGGCAGCGAATCCATCAATGGCGTCCTCCACCCGATGAAGCCCGGCACCTTTACCTTCGTGCTGCCTTACCAGGTGCACGAGCTGTTTACCGACCCCGGCAGCGCGCTCGTGCTGTACAACGGCAACTTCGACATGGGGCTGATTACGGAGCCGGGCAGCCGGTTCGCGATGTCCGACCTGCTGGCCGATTCCGAATCGCTGCCCCCTTATACCTATTTCGAGGACAAAGCCGCTCAGGACATCCGTCTGATCGTAGAGGAGATGTACCGGGAATTTCACGGGGACAGTCGTTGGCGCCATGTGCTGATCGCCTCCAAGCTGAAGGAGCTGCTGATCGCCTTCGACCGGGATCGCTGCAGCAAGCTGACAGCGCGGCCGGGAAGCTCTTCGGCTGCGGCTGCGGCTGGCGGTGGCGGTTCCGCCGCCGCTCTGCCGATGCAAACGGGAGGTCCATCCGATTATCCCGCTGCGGCTCCGGGTTCCGTCTGGCGCATCATTCATTATATTCATACCCACTACCAGGACGAGAATCTGTCGCTTGCCGACCTCTCCCGGCTGTTTCCGCTCAGCCCGTCGCGCATCAGCGAGCTGCTCAAGGAAGCCACGGGCCAGTCCTTTGTTCCCTTGCTCCGCGATCTGCGGCTGCGTCATGCTTGCGGACTGCTCGCCTCCACTGAGATGACGATCGCCGAAATCGCGCATGAAGTCGGCTTTGGCTCCTTCAAGACGTTCTCCCGCATCTTCCGGGAGTCCAAGGGGCAGCTTCCTTCCGCTTACCGCAAAGCCAGGATAAACGCTTTAAAGCGTCATTAGAAGCTGTGCGTAACTCAAGCTTACACGTTCTGGCGTATCCTATAATCGCCTAATCACCGCGAAAGCAAGAAAATCCCCGGCGACTTCCCGAAGAAAGAAGCATCCTGACGGGAAGCTTCTATCGGTTACCTGCCCATTGCAGGAGGTTGGAGTCACTGGGGAAATCCTCGCTTATTCAAGGGATCAAGGGTACAGCGTTTGGTCAGCGGCTGAAAAACTTTAAGAAAACCGCCTCTAAAATATACGATTTAAGTACTCCCTTATGCCTGTCACTCCCCCTTGAAGCTCACCTTGCTCATAAACTGCTTGGGCGTGCAGCCGTTGTACCGCTTGAACAGCTCGTAGAAATGGGCCATATTGCCGATGCCCACCTCCTCGGCGATCTCGATCACGCTTTGCCTGCCGGTAACGAGCAGCCGCTCCGCCCTGGCAATACGCCTCCGGTTCACGTAGTCGGTGAAGGACATACCCATCATTTTCTTAAAATAGCGGGAGAAATAATAATAGCTCATGCCGGCCATCTGGCTGATACGCTCCATGTCGAGCCGCTGCTCCAGATGCTCGTCGATATGATCCAGAATCGGGCGGACGACATCCGCGTCGATGTATTCGTGGGGCTGCAGCAGCCCGCGGGCATCATGACGCAGCAGCGTCAGCATCAGGTGCTTCACATGCATGCTTGCCGCAATCTCATACCCTTTGGCGGCTTCGACGACCTCGCGGTGGATATCCTCGATAATGCGACCCACGTCGCGCCTTACCCGCTCGTCGCGAAACATCTCGTTCAGCTCGTCAAGCGGATGCAGCGCCTCGGAGAAGTGCCGGTAATAGCTCATCATCGCCGGATCGAAGTAAGCCTGGAGGTCGACATGCACGACGATATGGACGAGCTTCTCTTCGCCGAGCTTGCGGGGCGCATGCAGTCTCGATGCTCCGACCAGCATCACATCGCCGGGCTCCAAGATATAGATGCGGTTAGGCATCCGGATCTCATGGCGCCCCTGCTGCACCAGGATGAGCTCCACTTCCTTATGATGATGCCACAGACCGTTGGACGGGCATTCGATCTGATCGCTGATGAACTGATCCACCTTGAGCCGGAGAGCGGGATTCTGATAATGAATCGGTTCCTGAAAAATCTTCATGACGGGCCACACCTTGCCTTCGCCTTGGCAAATTTGGATAGGAACGCGGCAAATCGCCGCATATACAGTACAATTCCATACCTGTATCGTAACAGATAGCACTAGTATTATACCACCAAGCGAGGAGAGATGTATCATGAAAGCAGCCGTCGTCGGTTGCGGCGGAATGGGGCGCGTGCATGCCCTGGCTTATGCCGGGATGCCTGACGTCCAGCTAACGGGAGTTTGCGACGTCAACGCCGGCTTGGCTCGCCAGCTAGGCGAGCTTGCGGGGGTCCCTTCGTTCGATTCCTTCGACCTTCTTCTGGCCGAAGCGGAGTTCGATGTCGTCAGTTTGACGCTGCCGAGCCATCTGCATCGCGAATATACGATCAAAGCTGCGGATGCAGGCAAACATATCATCTGCGAGAAGCCGATCGCCTTGTCTTCCGAGGATGCCAAAGCGATGATCGACTACTGCGCAGAACGCGGCGTCCGTCTGCTGATCGGCCATGTCGTCCGCTTCTTCCCGGATTACAGGCACATGCACAGCGTCGTGACGGCGGGCAAGCTCGGCCGGATCGGCACGCTTCACGCCAAGCGGATGGGAGGACATCCCGGCGAAGCCAAGCCTTGGTTCAAGGATATGTCGCTCAGCGGCGGCGTCATTGCCGATCTGATGATTCACGATATCGACTTCGTCCGCTGGACGCTGGGTGATATAAAGTCCGTCTATGCGCTCGGACGCACCTCCGAGCTGTTCGATTATGCTTCCGTGACGCTCGTTGCCGAGAGCGGCGCCGTGGCCAATCTGGAGGCTTGCTGGGGCTACCCCGCCCCGTTCTTCACCGCCATGGAGATCGCCGGCAGCGAAGGCGTCGTCCGGGCGGACAGCCGCAAGACAAGCTCGCTGCATATCCGGCAGACCGCCGATCCGGCGACGGGAAGAAGCTATGTGGAGAAGACCGACAGCCCGCTCTATGAGGGAGTCTACGAACGCGAGCTGAATCACTTCATCTCCTGCCTGCGCACAGGCGCAGAGGCGGATGTGACGGCCGACGATGCGCTGAAGGCGGTCGAAATCGTCGAAGCCGCGTTAAAATCGCTCAGCACCGGCCAAGCGGTCTATATGCAGCAGCAAAGTACAGCGAGCAAGGAGGAAACGCCATGAATCGTTTGAAAGTCGGTCTGATCAGCTTTGCGCATGGGCATGCCTTTTCTTATCTGAAAGCGCTCGCCGCTCTCCCGGAGGTGGAGCTGACAGGCATAGCTCATGACGCCCCTTCCTCCCGTGTGGAGGAGGCTGCCCGGCAGCACGGCATCCCCTTCTTCTCCGATCATAAAAAGCTGCTCGCCGCCGATGTCGATGCGGTCGTGATCTGCTCGGAGAACGTGCATCACGCCAGACTCACGCTGGATGCGGCCCGTGCCGGCAAGCATGTGCTGTGCGAGAAGCCGCTCGGCATTTCGGTCTCCGAGATGGAGGAGATGATCGCCGTCTGCCGCGACAACGGCGTGCAGCTGATGACCGCCTTCCCTTGCCGCTACATCACGGCCGTCGTCCGCGCGAAGGAAGCGGTGGATCGCGGCGATATCGGGGAGATCGTCGCGATCAAAGGAACGAACCGGGGCTCGATGCCGGGAGGCTGGTTCGTAGATCCGGCGCTGTCCGGCGGCGGCGCCCTGCTGGACCATACCGTTCACGTGATGGACCTGATGAACTGGTTTACGGGAGCCCGGGTAACGGAAGTGTATGCCTATGCGGCAACCCGATTCCATGAGCATCTGGAGGTAGACGATACCGGCATGATTCACGTGAAGTACGACAACGGCGTGTTCGGCGTGCTCGACACGAGCTGGTCCCGTCCGAAAGCTTTCCCGACCTGGGGCGATGTCACGATGGAGATTATCGGCACCCAAGGCGCCATCTCCGTCGACAGCTTCGCGCAGATGAACGAGCTTTACACGAATGAATCGGGCAAAGGCGTATGGTCCACTTGGGGCGATTCGATGGACGAATACTTGGTGCGCGATTTCGTCAAAGCGGTGCTCGCGGGCAAGTCCGTGCCCATCACCGGTGAAGACGGGCTGCGCTCAGCCGAAGTCGCCATCGCGGGATACGAGTCGGTTAAGCGTGGACAGCCGATCGCGCTGGCGGGACGGTAAGCCGTCCTGTCCATAGCCTCGGCTTCATAAAACGCAAAACGCCTGACGGCAAGCCGTCAGGTGCTTTTGCGTGCGGCGCCCGAGCTGTCAGACTCCTCCTCCTTCCGTTTCCAAGGCGGGTCGCCCTGCCCGTGAAGCGCTTGGTTGATTCGGTAAATAACATAGGGAATAACAAACGACAGAGCGGCATGCAGCAGTACAATCCCCGAAGGAAACCGGTCTCTTACCGTCTCCCACACTCTGGGTCACCTCTCATTTTTGTTAATATTTCCGATCCTCCGGATGGTGACTTCAGCGTCAACATCAACCTTCGCCTTGCAGAACAGGCAGCTGCCCCGCTCCCAATCCCGCATTACCCGCTTCCACAGCGGATACCGGTTCTGATACAGGTACGCCCCCAGACCAAGCGGATCTAGTTTAAACTTATGCTGAGCCACCTGCACCGACTGGTTGACGATATTCACAATTTCCTTCTCCAGCCTGCTTTCCAGCTTCCGGACGACGTTTTCGTCGTTGACATCGAGCATTCCCGTCGATTTGCCCAGCGTCCCTTCCGCTTGAATGGCAATCTTAAACGCGACCCTTCCCTCCGCTTCCATCTGGGCGGACATCTTCCGGCGTGTCCGCTCAACCTCGAACACGACCATTTGCCGGTCATATTCGACCTCTATGCTGCCCCCTTCCACCCAGTTGCGAATAAAATTAAGCCCCTGCGTCTCCTTCCCTGACATAAAGCCGACCAGCCTGTTGCCTGTGCCCTCAATAATCGCCGCCCCGCTCAGAACAATGCCCAGCTCCGAGGTTTTGACCAATTGAATCGGATAGCTTTCCTTGCGCATGAAATATTCATGAACGTCGCCGATTCTCGACTCCGGCAGCATGTAGTTGCTCTTGATGCTGTTCTTGACCGTGGATTCAAGATAAGCGACAGGATACTTTTCGTTATACACCTTCACCTTCAGCATGTCGCTGGCTCTGCCGTCGGCTATCAATATTTTGACATTGCGGCGCATCTCATTATCCCTTAGAAAGTAGTCCAGCACTTCGGGAAAAGCCCCTTCCTTCGCCGCTACCTTGGAAGACACGACAATGATCTTCAGATGCTCGAAATAAGGAGTCCGGCTCGTCTTCTGAGCCAGATTGCCCGAAATGGACGGTAGGGAACTTTCTACCGAGTTCATGTTAAAGTACGCCTTGCCGCCTCCATTCTGACTTGACGAATCGCCAGATTTCATCCCGGCCGGAATAACAAATTGAAAGGTGCCCTGCAGCCTGCGGTCCGATTTTTTGGAGCCTTGGGTTTCTTTGACCTCCTCCGGCAAATCCACGGCTACTCCGACCACAAAGCCCCGCTGGTCGATTTCGATTCGGTCCCAGCAGCCGCCGAGCAGGGGGACGGTCATAACGAGAAGCGTCCATTTCGCCAGCTTACCGCGCATGCTTACCCCTCCCTCGAATAACTGTCCAGGCGTAGATCAGACTTGGTATGACGATCAAAATGACGGTGCCCGCATAGCTGATGATTTCGCCAAGCATCATAAATTCATTGCCGTTGCGCGGAAACATTCCTATCAGATAAATGACAGGAGCCAGCATAACGATCAGGCGGAATCGCCGGATGCCCGGAAATAGCGATTTGAGCGTCATGGCGGATATATCAAAGGCCATTTTCGCAGAATTGAAAATCGCCATAATCCAGATAACGAAGAAGAAAGATTCGAACCGCTCGAAAAATTCACCCGGCACCTGTACCTCCTTGGCCAGCTCGATGGCGGGGTAAGTCACCTCCTTCAAGCCGTCGCGCGAGAATACGCCTACTCCAACCACATAAACCAGCAAATAGAGCACGACGGCAATGCCCACCCCTTTTACCGCAGCTCCCGGAGCATCCTGAGGTTTGCTCATCAGCGCCGTATAAAAGAGGATCACCTCAAAGCCAAGCAGAGAGAATATCGTGGATCGCGCCCCGGCCAGCAGCTCCCGCCAATCGGAGATAAAAAATGGCTTTAGCTCCTCGAAGTAAAAATTACCGAGGCTGAAAAAAAGGACGGCCAGCGCTACGACAATCACTGACGGCAAAAACAAGGTATTCAGCCTAACCAGCCCGACTCGCGAGCCGCTTACGGCATAGACGACCACCAGAAGAAATGTAAGCGAGATAACCTCAGTCGGCGTGCGTTCGAACAAATACTGCTTGGAGATGTTGGCAACCGCCCTCATCTCATAAGCGGCGAATAACATAAAATAGAAACTCATGCCGGCCGTCAGTAACCAAGCGAGCGGCTTCGTGATGGTTTTGGACATAAAAGCCAGAAAGCTTAGACCGTTCATCCTGACCGCCAGCTTGCCCAGCACCCAGCCGAACCCCATAGCCAGCAGGCCGGCCAGCAAAATAGATAGCCAGCCGTCGGAGGAATGCGTCGTTTTGGCCAGTTCCCGGGGCAGCGTCAGGATGCCGACGGCGATGGTCATGGAAGAGACCGTGGCGGTCATTTCATTTTTTCCGATCTGCCGATCGATCCGGTCAAGTTTGGTCATGGTTTCCGCTCCCCGGCTTCATTTTTCGCTTATCCTTGGGCTTCATCATCTGTGTCCGCTTACCCAACAGGAACACCGGGGCGCGAAGCAGCAGATCCCTCCAATCCCGGGGGAAGGTTGGAGCGAACGGAGCGGCATAGGGCAGGCCGAAGCTCTTGAGATTGACGAAATGAATGTTGATCATGATAAAGACCAGGATAATCCCGTAAATGCCAAAAAAGGCGGCCGCCAGCATCACGCCGAACCGGATCATCCGCAGCGAGATGGCAAACGTATAGGAGGGCAGCGCAAACGAAGAAATCGCCGTGATCGCTACGACGATAACCATAATCGGGCTGACGACGCCGGCGGATACGGCCGCCTCCCCGATTACCAGACCTCCGACAATGCCAATGGTTTGTCCGATCGGCTTGGGCAGCCGAAGTCCCGCCTCTCGCAGCATCTCCAGAGTAAACTCCATAACGAACGCCTCCACTACCGCCGGAAAAGGCACGCCCTCCCTCGATCCCGCTATCGAAAAAGCAAGCTTGGAAGGAATCATGCCATGCTGGTATTCCAGCAGAGCAATGTACAAGGCCGGCAGGAACGTAGCAATAAAAATAGCCACGACCCGGAGCAGCCGGGTCAACGTAGAGATCAGCCAGTGCTGGTAATAATCTTCGGGCGATTTGATGCTGGAGGCAAACGTGATCGGCAGCACAAGCGCAAACGGGTCCCCGTCCACAAGCACTGCCAGTCTTCCCTGCAACAGCGACCCGGCTACCTTATCCGGCCGCTCCGTGTTCATGATCAGCGGGAATGGCGTCAGGAAACTGTCGCTGATCCATTGCTCGATAAAGCCGGAGCTGTTAATCTCATCCACGTCGATCGAGTTCAGCCGGCGCTCGGCTTCCTGGATCAGATCGGTTTGCGCGATGCCTTCGATATACAGCAAGGTCACCTCTGTTTGGCTGCGTACACCGAGCATTCGCGTCTTCATCCGGAGATTCGGATCCTTGACCCGCCTGCGGATCAAGCCGGTATTCGTTCGGATATTTTCCGTAAATCCTTCCCTCGGCCCCCGGATGATCGATTCCGTCTGCGGCTCGTCGATAGCCCGTCCGTCCCGCCCGCAGCTGGCGATCACGATCACTTCCGCGCTCCCGTCCATCAATAGCAGCGTATCGCCTGCCAGAAGCTGTCTCAATGCTTTCTCGGGCGCCGCGGTACGGGATACGCTGAAGGATGAAAGCACCTCATTCTCAATAAAGGACGACAACTCCGGAGAAAACTCCCCTAAATTCCCATCGCCGTTCTCCTGGTAGGCAAGCAGCGGCGCCAATATTTGCCGGTTCACCATATTGGCATCAACCAGTCCCTCGAAACAAATGATACCGCAGGGCACTCCGCTTCGGCCAAGCCGGAATTCCCGGACGATCAGGTCCCGGGGCTCCTGCAGCAGCTGCTTGATATTCGCGAGATTTTGCTGAAGCTCGGCAGACAGGCTAAGGACGGGCTGTTCGGCTCTATTGTTGGTCATAGTCAGATCTCCCCAAGTCAGCATAGCTTTCAGCGGTTTATGTACCTACTATTTACGGACTTGGAACAATTTATGACGAATGACGAGCTTATCCTCAAAAATCGGCAGCGGCGGTTTTTTACAATAAGCAAAACTACGGATCGGAGCCTTGTCGTGGAAGACACCTGCATGTTTTATCAGACGAACGGGAGGGTGGAGCATGGCGAATAGCCCTCCGGCTGGGCGAAGGGCCAATGAATCTGCTGGGCTCATATTTCACTACCGATGAAAGGATCTCCAGAACGCTCCATCGACCGCTATGATGCTCATCAGCTCGCTGTACGGGATGCGGAATGTCGGGAAGCCGGCCGCGTAAGGGGCGATGTCATAAGGATTGAAGTAGATGTGCAGCGCGTCCTCCGTTACATAGAACGGCTGATCCGGCGCTATTCCTTTGTAGCTGTCCGGGAACACATAGCTATACTGCGGATCTTCCTTGATCTGCCGGCCGATGATGCCGCTCAGCACCTTTACATAATCGCTGCCTGGCTTGAACAAGTCGCTAAGCGTATAAAATTGTCCGGAGGACAGGTCCACATGCGGGTAGATGCGGGTCGGCATGCCGTGAGCGGCCCCGAACGGGAAGTGATAGCCTGTGAGCTCGAGCACCAGCAGCGAATCCCGGAAGAAGCTTACCTCGAAGTCGCCCGTATAGCTGTAGTCGAGCTGCCCGCTTTCTATAGGCTTCACCTGAGACAAAGCCTTCAGCTTGTCGTTCGTTTGCCGCTGAACGGCGGGATTGGGCATGCCTTCGATCTGCGGATAATAGACGAGATAATCTTTATTCGGCTTATATTTCAGCTCCCTCACCTCAAACGGAGGCTTAAGGGCGATAACCGTGTCCGGCTTCCACACCGCCTCTCCGGACGGGCTCAAGTAGAAGATGCGTTGATCGACGTTTGCCTGAATGAGCGGGCCCATGACTTCCAATGTGCCTACCCCCTTCACGGCAGGCATACGCGCTTCCCGCTTGCCGTAACGGTCCAGGAAATAAGTCTGGCTTCCGTCGCTGACCGACAATAAGCCCTTCCGGTATTCGCCTACTTGCTGCAGCCCCCCTGCCGTCAGCAGCCTGCCCTGCTCATCGGCTATCGCATAAGTCGATCCCAAGTAAGGACGATTCGGATCGATTGCTGTCCCCAGCGCATAACGGCGCTCGCCCAGCGCCAGCAAGTCATTATACGCCGGCTTGATCACGAACCGTCCGCTGCGGTCGATCAGCCCGTATTTGTTCGTATAGTCGGCCGCCGTATTCACGATGGCTCTTCCCCCGGAGAAGGGCAGCGCCATGCCGAATTGAGGCTTGATGACGACATTCCCCTTCTCGTCGATATACCCGTAACGCCCGCCCGGCTCCTGCTGAAAGACTAGCAGTCCTTCCCCCAGCCCGCCTACGGAAGCATAATGGTAAGTATGCAGCGTCCTGCCGTTCGTATCGATCAGGGCGTATTGCCCTTCTCCCAGCTTGACGACCGCCTTGCCACCGGCCGTGAAATCCCCAGCTTCCAAATAGCGGAGCGGAATAGCTACGTTGCCCTCGGTGTCCAGATAACCGTAGTGGCCGGAGCCCGAATCCGAAGCCAGTGCTCTTCCGCTGCGGAAGGCGCCGATATAGCTGTAAGCCTTCGGAGTCAGCACCCGGCCGGATTCGTCAATAACCTTAAAGCCCTCCTTGTCGATAGCGGCAGCCCGGCCTTCCGCAAAATCCCCGATCGTCTCGAATATCGGCTTGATCCGGTAGTGGCCCTGCGCATCTATAGCTCCGACCCGATTATCGCTTCCCGCTACAGCGAGCCCGTTCGGTTGGAACGGCTGAGCATACTCGAACTGCGGAGGAATCGCCATCCGGCCGGACGCATCCACATACCCGGTCCGGCTTCCGCCGATCAGCTTCACGGTTGCCGGGAACAAGTCAACCCCTCGGGCATCCAGCTCCGTTTCCGCTCCTTCGCCGGAATTCCATCCGGCCTTCCCGATCGCATCATGCAAGTAATTCTTGTAAAAATCTGCACTCGGATACTGCCGGACCAGCCTCTCATAATAACGGATCACCCGGCGGAAGTAATAGGGGTAAACATCATAAGCGGGAACCAGCTTCCCTTCGTTCTCCCGGTACACTTCTACCCTGTAGGCCTGCCCGGTATCATGAGACCAAAGCGCCAGCTCGGCCAAGCCGTCCCTTCCTGCGGCTCCCGGCATGTCTTCGGCTTCCATATAGCTGAACGTTATGCCGGGCGGCGCCATGTCCTTCCACCCGGCCCCTGTCCAATCATACAAAGCCAGCTCCGACCAGATCGCTCCTACCTGCCAGCCGACAATCAGGGTCATTCGACCCTTATGAAGCACCGGAGCCGCCTGCATCGTACTGACTTCATAGCCCTTGCCCTTCCAGGATGCCGCAGGCTTCCAATCCCGGCCGTCATAACGAAGCACGATGACATACGTATCGGAACCAAGCCTGTAAGCGGCAGCCACCTCTGGTACGCCGTCTCCGTCCAGATCCGCCGCTATAAGGATCGGCCGTCCACTCTCTTCATGCATCTGAACGGCTGCGCCGGGCGGGATATGCTCCTGCACCAGCCGGAGCAGCAAACTTTCATCGTAGGCCATGTTCCACCCTCCCATCCATTCTCCCTACAGCATATGGGCGGATGCCCGGATTGGTGACGAGACGCAGCAAACAGAGCCCATCGCTATTCACGAAGGGCTCTGTTTGGTGATCACTATCTGTCCATCCTTCTTTAAGCGCCTGTTTCGGCCGCCCCTTCAGCAGCCGTGCCTGGAGCGGCGGCAGGAGCCGAACGCTCCCTCCCCGTTTGCTTCCGGTCGACGAACTCGCGGATGGAAGTGTCCAGCGAATCCTTGATTTTGCCGACAAGCGTATCCTTATCGATTCCTTTGTCCGCTGCGATCTCAGCCAGCGTCCGGCCTTCCTTGAGCGCCGCCGACAATTCGTCCTTCGTCAAGCCGAGCAACCCTGCAAGGGTCTCCGTATTGCCGAAATGCCCGAGTCCTCCGTGCCCTTTGCCTCCGCCAGGGAAGCCGTCCTTGCCGGGGCGTTCGTCAGCCGTACCTTCCGGGCCGGCGGGTTTGAACGCTTTGCCGCCGGTTGCGGTAACTTCCTTCTGAATGCGCTCTGTCAACGCCGCAAGCTTCTCATCGGCTTGGGCCTGCGTGAGCTTGCCGGCCGTAACCGATTCCGTCAGCTTGGCCGTCTCCGCATCGACCAGCTTCTGCACATAAGCGGCTTCGCCCAGTCCCGCTTTCTCTAGGGCAATTTGCGCCAGCGTTTTTTGCTGCTTCAGCTCCTCGAGGATGACTGAAGATTCGACGCCCAGCAAGGTCGCCGTTTGCTCCACAAGACTGCCGCCGCCATGTCCGAAGCCGCCGCCGCGCGGTCCGCGGCTGCCTAGTCCTGCGCCGCGCTCGCCGGGCGCTTTCACGGCTCCGCTGCCGCTATCCGTATTGGCAGAAGTGTCCGAAGCCGCCGCGAAGGCTTGCGTATAGTAAACTCCTGCTCCTGAAGCCAACACTCCGACTGCCAATGTACCTGCCGTGAGCTTTTTCATAAATGGGTTCATAGTCATTCTCCTCTGCGATGGGAATTGGAATTGTTTGCTGCAATACCTATCTTAGAGGCGCAACCTGAAGCCCAAATGAAAGCCCGCTGAGCGTCAGGTTAACATAAGCTGAAGATTGGCTGAATATGCCTGTGACTCGTAGCAGTCAAGCGTGAACTTGCCTGCCTTCGCCTGCAGTGTCTGTGAGTCTGTGCCGGTCGCCGGGCCCTATTGCCGCTGCCGGAAACCTGCTCGAAGGCGGCGAGCGCCTCTTCCGAGCCGGCCGAAACTTTCTGGAACGATCACCGGACCTTACACTAAAAAAAGCCGCCTCCCGCCAAGGGAAGCAGCTCACAGCTTGCTTGTTTGATGCTACACGTCCAGATAGACAGCCTTCCCTGTACGCGAAGATTCATAAACAGCTTCCAAAATGAGCGAGACCACATAAGCCTGTTGAGGCGTAACGACCGGCTCCTTGTCTTGATCGATCGCTTCGATCCAGCGTCTCATCTCCAGGTCGGCGTCCTTCTCGGCTTTGCCGTCGTAGAAAGCGACGCCCCCGGCTTTCAGCTCCACTTCGCTTGTAAACAACCGGCTGTGCTTCTCGCCGTTGATCCGCAGGCCGCCCTTCATGTCGGCGCCCCCTTCGGTTCCGCACAGCGTACACTTGGCCTCATCGACTTCCAGCGTATTCAGCGCCCAGCTCGACTCCAGCACAATGCTTGCTCCATCCTCCATCACGATCATGCCGAAAGCGGAGTCCTCCACCGTAAACTTGGCAGGGTCCCAAGGGCCCCATGCGTTCGCCGCATTTTCCTTCTGGCTGAGCTTGTGGTACGAGGTGCCGAGTACAACCTTCGGCTTGTAATTGTTCATCATCCACAGCGTCAAGTCGAGAGCATGGGTACCGATATCGATAAGCGGTCCGCCGCCCTGCTTCTCTTCATCCAGGAACACACCCCATGTCGGCACAGCCCGTCTGCGGATCGCGTGAGCCTTCGCATAATAGATCTCGCCCAGCTCGCCTTCGTCGCACAGCTTCTTCAGATGCTGGCTGTCCGGACGGAAACGGTTGTTGTAGCCGATCGTCAGCTTTTTGCCCGTGCGTTCCGCCGCCTCGACCATCCGCTTGGCGTCTGCCGCCGTCTTGGCCATCGGCTTCTCGCACATCACATGCTTGCCGGCTTCCAGCGCCGCGATCGCAATCTCGGCATGCGAATCATTTGGCGTACACACATGCACGATATCGATCGAGCTGTCGCTGAGCACCTCGCGGTAATCGGTGTAGACGGACGAGCCTTCGGCTCCGTACTTCTCGGCCGCTTGCTGCGCGCGCTCCTCGATAATGTCGCAGAAAGCAACCATTTCAATGTTGGACAGCTTGCTCAAGCTCGGCATGTGCTTGCCATTGGCGATACCGCCGCAGCCGATGATGGCAATACGATAAATACGGGACATTCGGACAGCCTCCTCATAATGGTAGAGATGGATTTGGTTTAGATAAGCGGCCCCTGTATTGGGACGGCGTCATGCCGAACCGTTTGCGGAATACCGCGTGTAAATAATTGCCGTTGGCGAAGCCTTCCAGCGTCGCGATCTTCTCAACGGGCAGATCGGATTCATCCAGTCGGCGGCATACCGCCTCGAGCCGGATATCCTCGACGATCCCCCGGAATGATCCTTCCTGATGATAAGCCCTCAGGATACGCTGCAGCTGGCGCGAGCTGATATTCAGCTTCTCCGCCACATCCTCCAGCGTCAGCGGCGAGGCATAGTTGGAGCGGATGTACTGCATCGCGAACCGGTACCGGCTTGCGCCCACGTCGCGCCCCGGCAGCTCCGGACGAGGCGTCCCGTCATCATAAGCGCGCGCGGTCCGCAGCAAAATCTGGACGACACATTGCTTGATCGTCGTATAGGAGCCCGAATAATTGTCACAGCAAGCACGATAGGCCTCCAGGAAGCAGGGCATCGCATGATAAATATCCATGACCGGCTTAGGAGGAAGCGTTTGCAGCTTCTTGACGCAATCCTCGGCTTCCGCGATCTCCCACCTGTCAACGGCACCGCTCCCTGCGCCGCGGTCCACAATATCGATATGCAGGCAAAGCTCCTCCATAGACGCAGCCGTATGCGCTTCCTGATAGTGCATCACTCCAGGTCCCGTCACGTACAGCATGCCTTCGCTAAGCTCGAATGGATGGTCCACCAGGATAACTTTGCCGGCTCCGCTGGGAATAAAATGAAATTCAAACTCCGCATGTTTATGGAAATTTAGAACTTTCCCTGGAGGAAAGGAAGTCAGATGAAACCGCAGCACACGGATCTCATATTGTCCCCATCGAATGCGCAGATCGAGCCGCTCCAGAGCATCCTGCCGCTCCCACATCGCCTCATACGGAAACGCGCTCATCCTATCCCTCCCCAGGCCAAACTTTATGCGGCGGCCGCCAATCTTATGAATGCCGGCGAACTCCGCGGCTCGCAGAACGAACAGCCAGGCTCCAGCCCCGTTGCCGCCGGTCCTAATGGACGAATAAGGCAAGGCTGTAAGCCGGTCACGGTTAGCCTGATTGCGTCGCGCTCGGGCCTGCCAGCTTAGACTCCGACAGCCGGACTGCGTCGCGCATGGCCCGCTGGCCCAGTTCCGGCAGCAGGTTTGCGCGGCGCTCCCGCTTTCTAGCTCAGCTCCGACAGCCGGACTGCGCGGCGTTCCCGCACCGAGCGGTTCGAGGCCTCCATCAGCGCCGTCAGCTCCAGCGCAAGGCGGATATTTTCCTCGGCGATCGTGTCCTGTCTAATATGGCCGATCCACTGCTCGAAAGCGCTCTCTCTGCGATCCGGTAAAGGCAGCTCATGCCATGCATCCGCCTTGGAGCCGTCCTCAGCCTTGGTGCGGAGCAGCAGCTTCCCGTCGGGAGTTCCGTAGAGCAGTGTGCCTTCCGTGCCGTGCACCTCCAGGGTGAACGGAGAGAAGCTGTTCACGAAGCCCGCTTCGACGATTCCGATCGCTCCCGACTTGGTCGACAGCACGGAGACGGCATTGTCCTCAACTTCTTTGCCCGTGATATAGCCGAAGTGGGAGGTTACTTCCACCGGTTCCTCGCCAAGCAGCAGGCGCGTCAGATACATCGGATGGCAGCCCAGATCGATCAAGGCGCCGCCCAGACAATCCTCCAGGCTGTAGAAATGCTCCGGCAGCCATCCGGCGATCGCGCCGTTATGAGATAATCTGGCGCGCACAAGCGTCACGCGACCGAGCGCTTCCCGCTCCAGCAGCTCGCGAATCAACAACGTGTAGCCTTCGTTCAGGCGGGGCAGCGATACGGTCAGCTTGACGCCGTTCGCCTCCACGGCAGCCATAATCTCCCGGGCTTCCGCCATGGTTGGAGCAAGGACCTTCTCCGTGAAGATATGCTTGCCTGCTTTCGCTGCGGCAACCATCACGTCGCGATGCATCCGGGTCGGGGCATCGACGATAACTCCTTCGATGTCCGACGCCAGCAGCTCGTCCAGCGACTCATAAAAGGCAACGCCCTGCTTCTCGGCCGCTTCCTTCCCCCTCTTCGGGTCCTCATCCCATACGCCGGCGATCTCTGCATCCGGGTGCTCCTGGGCCTGTTTCGTATAGTCCCAGGCATGGACATGCCAATAACTGATTTTGCCGATACGCAAACTCATGACAACCCTCTCTTCCCAAGCTATAAATTCGAGACATCATGGGTTTAATTTATCACAGTTTTTTTAATAATTTTAGTGTAATTTAGCGACATCGTCTATATAAAAATACGACATATTCAATCAATCCAATAATCTCGCGGTAAACATGGACTTGGCCATGCGAACGCCGTTCTGCACAATCTCCACCTCGATCTTGCAGAAGCGGCGGCTCAGCTCAATAATCGTCGGCTTCACTTCAACGGTGCTGTCCAGCGGAATCGGCATCAGAAAATAATTGGACGAGCTGTCCAAAATCAGATCGCCTCTCCGGTGCTCCTTCACGATCCGCAGCGCGGCTTGGTTCATCAAGGCCGTCATCACGCTCTCCGACGCCATCCCGATATGATTGGTCATCTGGGCCGTAATCACGCCCCGGAAAAACAGCCCGTTCTCCTTGTCGCGAATCTTCTCAAAGCCCGTCCAGATCAAATCCTCGAACGATTCGCCGTATTGCGGCTGCGTTTGGACGAACTGCATCGCCTTCAGCACGTCGCTGCGGCTGATGACGCCAAGCATCTTCTTGTGATCGCTCACGACGGGCAGCATCTGAATGCCTTCCCATACCATCGTATGGCTGGCGGAGGCGACAGAAGTCTGCACATGCACAGTAAGCGGATTGCGCTTCATATATTGCTCCACGGGATCGCCGGGCAGAGCGTTAAGCACATCCTTCGTCGTCAGGATGCCGATCGGCCGATGGTGATCGTCCACAACGGGATATCGCGTATGGCCGGTGGCTGCGATCATCGCCTGCATCTCCTGGACCGTATCGGTTCCTTTCAAATAATACACGGGCGTATCCGTCCGGATAATGTCCTGCACGAGAATGATTTTCTTCTTGATCAGCCGATCATGAATCGCACGATTAATCAGCGTGGCGACCGTGAACGTGTCATAGCTGCTGCTGATAATCGGCAGCTCCAGCTTGTCCGCCAGCTCCCTGGCTTCCGCAGACGCCTGAAAGCCGCCCGTGATCAGCACGCCCGCCCCCTGCTCCAGCGCATACAGATGCGCCTGACTGCGATTGCCTACGATGAGCAGATTGCCCGGCTCCACATAGCGCATCATCGCTTCGAGCTGCATCGCTCCGATGACGAATTTGTTAAGCGTCTTATGCAAGCCCGCCGAGCCTCCCAAGGTAACCCCGTCCACGATATGAACGACCTCGTCGAAGACAAGCCGGTCGAATTGATGCTTCTCCCGCGCATCCACCCGGACGGTCCCGGTTCGCTCCTTGGTGCTGACAAGCCCCTCGGCCTCCGCCTCCTTGATCGCCCGGTAAGCCGTGCCTTCGCTGACATCCATCACCTGCGCGATTTTCCGTACGGAGATGCGGGTTCCGATGCTGAGCTTTTCAATATATCGCATAATTTGTTCATGCTTGGTCAACAATTCCTGCGGCCGGTCATTCAAACGCCCTTCACCTCTTGCTACTTAGCCTTGGATGGTATGGAGGACTCCATCATGCTCTCTTCTTCTATACATCTTAGCCTACGCCTGCAGAAAAAGCATCCTTATTGCAGGAGAAAGCGCTTGCCATGTCTTGTTTTTTGCGAAAGTTGTGCTAATATTTGAAAATACGACATTGAGGCGCGAGGTACTAGGCACTTATGAATCCCTACTCACTTTACTTTGAAATGAACCGCGCGGAATGGTCGGAGCTGAGATACAGCCAGACGCCGCCCATCAGCCGGGAAGAATTCGACCGCCGCAGAGGATTTCACGACCGGATTTCGTTCCAGGAAGTGGAAGATATCTATCTGCCGCTCTCCCGGTTTATCCATTTGCAGGCGGCCGCGGCCCGGCAGCTGCATGAGGCATCGGCTGCTTTCCTTCAGCATCGCCGTTCGAAGGTTCCGTTCGTGATCGGCATCGCCGGCAGCGTAGCGGTCGGCAAGAGCACGACCGCCCGTCTGCTGCAGGCGCTGCTCTCCCGCGAGCCGTGGCGTCCCCAGGTGGACTTGATTACGACCGATGGATTCCTGTACCCGAACCGGGTGCTTGAAGAACGCGGATTGATGAAGCGCAAGGGCTTTCCGGAAAGCTACGATACAAAAAAGCTGCTGAAAAGCATCCGCGACATTAAGGCCGGCAAGCCGGATATCGTCGTTCCGATCTACTCTCATCTTTCCTATGATATCGTCGAAGGCGAAGCTCAGCTCGTACAAAGCCCCGATATTTTGATTGTGGAAGGCATCAATGTCCTCCAGGTCACGAAGGATGCGAAAGTATTCGTCAGCGATTTCTTCGACTTCTCGATCTATGTGGATGCGGATGAGCGCGATATCGAACGCTGGTATGTCGAACGCTTCCTGATGCTCCGCGATACGGCGTTCCGCAATCCCGAGTCTTACTTCCACCGGTATGCGGCGCTTAGCGAGGAGGAAGCCGTCAAGACGGCCACAAGCATCTGGAAGGAAATCAACGAGGTTAATCTGATCGACAACATTCGTCCGACCAAAGGCCGAGCCAAGCTGATTCTCCGCAAGGGACCGGATCATGCGATTGAGCGCGTTTTTGTGCGCAAGTAGCTTCGGCGGCCAGCAGTTGGCGCTGATCAGTCGCCCATATCCTTGAACGCGGCTGCTTTCAAATTTCATGCGTAAAAAGCCTCCAATGGTCATGGAGGCTTTTTTGCATTTGAGGCTTTTGGGGGGCTTTAAAGAAGTCTCCTTGCCTGTAGCACGGCCCGGCTCTTGAAGATCTTGGCGTGCAGCTTCACATTTTTGTGCGCAGGGAGGGATGGGTGTGGGCTCCAGCCGCTCTTGAAGTTGTGTCCAATTTGAATGGATTTAGTGGTGAGGACACGACTTCAAAGACGGTCCGTAAGCTTTTCGCTCCATACCCATTCCCTCTTTCATCTACTTCGCGCTTATCCCTACTTCATTACTTCCTGCCTTGTCTTCGATCTTCCGTCCGAGATTCGTATTCATACACTCCTCTGTTCTGTATCCGGGACATTTATCAAAAAAGATCGAGCTCAAGGCAGCTTTAAGCCCTGACTCGATCTTTTGAGCATGCAGCAGAGGGAGATCCGCAAGGCTGCCTCGTTTTCTGGAGATAGCGCCAGGTTCGCCACACTTCCCTGTTCGCCTCTCCCTTGCAGCATCACGAAGCTATATGCCAAATCTGCGCAGGCTTTAAGGCTGGGGGAATGCTTTCTTTATCTAAAATTAGAACGTGCGAGCGGCCGCTACTGCTTGTTCCACACCGCTGGCCACAATTTCCTGGGAGCGGTCCGGGAATTGGTTATGCCCCTCGACAATAACCTTGGTCACATTTTTAACTCCCCAGAAACTGAGGACATTGGTCAGCAGATTAACCGACATTTCGGCTGCGGCAGCCGGACCTTCGGAGTATACGCCGCCTCTCGCATTCAGCAGTGCTACCTTCTTGTCGCCCAGAAGTCCGACCGGACCTTCCGCCGTATATTTGAACGTCTTTCCGGCTTGCGACAAGTAGTCGATATACGTATGAAGGACAGCCGGAAGAGTGAAGTTCCAGAGCGGGAAGCTGAACACGACTTTATCGGCCGCCAGAAATTGCTCGAGGTACCGGTTGGCAACGGCCGCCGCCTCTTGCTCCTCGGCTGTAAGCTCGAAGCCTCTCGCAGACTTGAACAATCCCGTAATCATCGTGGAATCCAGATACGGAAGCTGCTCCGCAAACAAGTCCAGCTCAATGACTGTGTCTTCAGGATGCGAAGCTTTGTAGCTTTCCAGAAAAGCTTCGTGCAGCTTGACGGTGACAGCCTGCTCGGAAGGACGGTTGTTGGCTTTGACAAACAGTACGGTTGACATAATAGGTTCTCTTCTCCTCTGGTGACCTTTAAGGACCACTCTCATGATTTAGTATTAACTTACTAAAAGTTCGTAAACTTTCATGTATAATAATTATCATATAGGGCCTCCTTCTGTCAATGGATATATTTGTAAGTCAGCTTTTGCCGGGCGTATTTACTGATTATTTCCCGCTATCCCCAACCGCTTGTGCAGGTTTCGGTATCTTATGCTTTATCCACGACCACGAGCACGACCGCGCCTTGACGCTTGAAGGACAAGCGGCCTCCATGCCTCGAAACTCTTTTGGCGCTGGACGAGCGATGAGCAGAAGATTTACTCATCGCTTAAGCCGTCCAAGATCCAGTCCTCGCGTTTCTTCGGCCATCCGCCCCCGTTCTCCCACGCAAGCGCAAATGACTCATAGCGCCGCGCTTCCGGCAGCACGTTTCCCAGCTCGCCGAAAAACCGCTCGACGGCCAGCCGCTGGGACTCATGCGCGGCCAGCGCGGCGGCTTTCACGGGCCAGTAGGACTCCGTATCGAGCTGCAAGGCCGGTTCACGCCCCTGCTCCGTCAATGCCGCAGACTGGACGTAATACAGCTTGCGAACAGCAGGAGTGCGACCCGAGCATACGGCTTGGGCGGTCCGTTTTGAGATCGTCACATGATCCGGATGACCGTTCCCTCCGTCCTCGGGGAAGGTCACGACCGCCTGGGCCTGATGCCGGTTCAGGAACTCCGCTATCCGCGCGACGAATTCCTCTTCTTCCATCTGATTCAGCTTGCCGTCGGGATATCCGAGATACTCGACCACAGACAGCCCCAGAAGCTCAGCGGCCCGCTGCATCTCCCGCTCGCGGCGGACTCCGAGCTGCTGCGGCGATTCATGGGCATAGGCGCCATTTTTCTGCCCGGCGTCTCCGCGGGTAGCCAGCAGCAGCACGGGCGGGCTGCCTTCATCCGCCAATCTGCGGATCAATGCAGAGGCCAAATAAGTCTCATCATCCGGATGAGCAAACACGAATGCTACGGTTGCCGTCATAACTTGTCAATCCCCTCTCGGTTTCAAAATGTGTCGGTCACATGCTCATCGTACAGTCCTATTGTATCCCAGCAAGCGAGCCGCCGCGAATAATCGGCTACGGAAACCACGCGGCCAGCTGCTTTTTTTTGCACGGGGCCTTTTGCTCATGAACAGTTCTGTCCGCCTTTAACCCGAATAACAGGACGGCAAAAAGACCTCGCACCTCTGCAGGTACGAAGCCTTTAAATGAAGCCTGAGATTAATCGCGCTATCTAAACGCGTGCAGCCGATGATTCAGCTCCCTTGTGCTTGCGTAAACATCCCGGTAAAGCTGAAACAGCTCCCGGTAAACGGCAGCACGCTGCTCATCAGGCCGGTACACGCGCCCGCGGCGGACAAAAACAGCTGCGCATTCCCGCAGACTGCCGAACCAGCCGGAGCCAACCGCTGCCAGCATAGCCGCTCCCAGTGCGGGCCCCTGCTCATTCTCCAGGCTGACGACCGCCGCGCCGAAAATATCAGCCTGCATTTGCAGCCACAGCCCGCTTTTCGCTCCGCCGCCGATAGAAACGATGGTGTCGACCGACACGCCCGCGTCCCGCAGACGCTCCACCGACTCGTTCAGAGAGAAGGTGATCCCTTCCAGCACCGCCCGGGTCAAATGCTCGCGGCCATGCGAACCGTCCAGCCCGATAAAGCTCCCCCGGATTGCGGAGTCCGCATGCGGCGTACGTTCGCCGACCAGGTAAGGCGTGAACAGCAGACCCCCGGCGCCGATCGGAACCTGAGCGGCAGCCGACACGAAGGAGTCGAAGCTATGCTGCGGCGCGACCGTTTTCTTCAGCCAGTCCAAACTGTACCCGGCAGCCAGCGTGACGCCCATAGCGTAGTAGCTGCTGGGCTGGGCATGGTTGAAGAAATGCAGCTTGCCGCCAAAATCCCGCTCCTGCTCCTCGTAGGAGAGCAGCACGCCCGATGTACCGATGCTGCAAAGCGCGGCCCCCGGCTCGACGATCCCCGCTCCCACTGCGCCGCAGGCATTGTCCGCCCCTCCGGCAAATACGCGCGTCGCAGAGTCCAATCCCGCCCGGCTGCCGAACTCGGGCTGCACCGTGCCCGTCTGCTCCAGCGAGCCGACAAGCGGCGGACACAGCTTCCGGTCGAGGCCCAAAGCATCGCAAACCTCGTCGCTCCACCTCGCGCCGGTCACATCCAGCAGCAGCGTGCCCGCTGCGTCGCTCAGCTCCATCTGCAGCTGTCCGGTGATCCGGTAGCGAACATAATCTTTCGGCAGCAGGAAAGCCGCCGCTCGGGCGAGCAGCTCCGGCTCATGCTCCTGCACCCACAGCAGCTTGGGGAGCGTGAAGCCTTCGAGGGCCGCATTTTTGGTGATGTCCAGCAGGCGCGGGCCGAGAGCCGACTCGATCCTGCGGCATTGCGGTGTCGTGCGCGTATCGTTCCACAAAATCGCGGGTCTCAGCACTTGTCCTTCGGCGTCCAGCAGCACGAGGCCGTGCATTTGACCGGAGAAGCTGAGCGCTTCCACCTCACGCGCATCCACGCCGGATTCCCGCAGCAGCGCGCTCACCGCAAGGGCCGTCTGTTCCACCCACTCCTCCGGGTCCTGCTCGCTGTAGCCGGCCTGCGGCTGCATCAGGGGATAAGAGCGTGAAGCCTCCCCGCGCAGCTCCCCCTGCTTATTGACTAGCAGCGCCTTCACCGAGCCAGTCCCCAAATCAATGCCGATCACATAACTCATAACGGATGCTCTCCTCTTCCGGCTCGGTTCAGACCGAGAAGATATATTCGTTCAGTTGGGCTTTGATGCGCTCCAGTTGACCGGATTTATTGCGGATCGCTCGGTCGTGAGCCAGCGCATACTGCTCCAGCTTGCGGAAATCGGTCTGCCCCGATACGATCTCGAGCCCGATTCCGCTGTCGAAGGAGCTGTAACGCTCTTTAACCAGCTGTTCGAAGAAGCCGTCCTCCACCAGCTTGGCCGCTGCTTTCAGCCCTCTGGCAAATGTATCGATCCCCGCGATATGCGCGTGGAACAAATCCTCCGGCTCGAAGGAAGAGCGTCTTACTTTCGCATCGAAGTTGACGCCGCCGGAGCCGAGCCCGCCATTTTGCAAAATCTCGTACATAGCCAGCGTCACCGCATACAGATCTGTCGGGAATTCATCCGTATCCCAACCCAGCAGCAGATCGCCCTGGTTGGCGTCGATCGAGCCCAGCATCCCGTTGATCCGGGCCACCCGCAGCTCATGCTCGAACGTATGGCCGGCCAGCGTCGCATGATTCGCTTCGAGATTCAGCTTGAACTGTTTATCCAGACCGAACTTCTGCAAAAAAGCGATCGTCGTGGCCGCGTCGAAATCATATTGGTGCTTGGACGGCTCCTTCGGCTTCGGCTCGATCAGGAACTGGCCGGTGAAGCCGATCTCCTGGGCATAAGCCAGCGCCATGTGGTAGAAGCGGGCCAGGTTGTCGAGCTCCAGCTCCAGATTCGTGTTCAGCAGCGATTCGTAGCCTTCGCGGCCGCCCCAGAACACATAGTTCTCCGCCCCCAGCCGCACAGCCGTCTCCAGCCCTTTTTTAACTTGAGCGGCGGCATAAGCGTACACCTCGGCGTTGGAAGTTGTGGCGGCGCCATGCACAAAACGCGGGTTGGAGAACATATTTGCCGTATTCCAGAGCAGCTTCACGCCGCTCGATTTCATACGGTCGCCGATCAGCTCGACGATGACATCAAGATTCTCATTTGTCTCCTTCAATGTCTCGCCCTCGGGGGCAATATCCCGGTCATGGAAGCAGAAGTAAGGCGCGCCCAGCTTCTCCAGAAACTCGAATGCCGCTTCAACGCGCACCTTGGCCAGATCGAGTCCGCTGTATGTATGCCATGGACGGATCGCCGTATCGTCCCCGAACGGATCGCTTCCTCCGGCTGTCAGCGTATGCCAATACGCAACGGCGAAGCGCAGATGCTCCTCCTGTGTTTTGCCGAGAATGATCTCGGACTTGTTGTAATGCTTGAAGGCGAACGGATTGGTTGACTCTCTTCCTTCGTAAGCAATGGTTGGAACGGATGGGAAATAAGTCATTGTGAATGCCTCCTCAAATGGCTGATTATTATGGTATCGCAACAAGTTCTGTTACCGCTTGCAGCTATCGTACCACGGGTAACTTAGTTTGTCTAGTAAACAAACTTTCAGAACCTTAAGGTGAGTAGGAATACGGGTTTGGTTCGGTTCTACACGCTAAAACATGGGGTTGCAGCACTGGTTTTTGTGGACAAGCTGTGGGCATGGGAGCTAAAAAGCCCCTTCTCTCCAAGGAGATAACAGAGGGCGGGAGGCTTTGAAAAGAAATCTCGGCATTGAAAGTCGCCAGTTGCAGCAAAATGGGGGCAACAAGCTGCCCCCTCCGGATCTGTCAATGCCAAGCGCTAAGCTCTAAATCCGCGGAACGTTTTCCGTCCAGATGGCTTTCGAACATATCGATAATAGCTAAAAAACGTTCTGCTTCCCGATAAACATGATCCGCCAGCAAAGGATGTATGATGCTTTTAATCCGACAAGCTTCTATAAGATCGCGTGCTGTTTTCTTGAAGTCACGAAGACTTGCTACCGAAACCCGATTTTGATCTAGAAATTGACTCAATAAAGGCTGGGTTTGCGACTGTGGACGCATGGAGCTCAAATCTTGGGCTTGCCAAAGCAACTGATCAAAATCATGGCTAAACTCCTTTGCCTGGTCGACTAATTTACGCTCGGAAGGATCAAGTAAATGACCTATGAATTTGGCATGGTCGGCCATAATTTTGAGAAAGAAAACATTTTCATCGATAATGGCATCCGCCAACGGTTCTAATTGGCCATTATTAAGTTCTGAAAGACGGTTTCTAAAGTAATTGGCTTCCCTGCTGATGTGATCCACCAAAAGCGGGAAATTATTAGCTCCCGGAAGCTGGCAAGTTAAAATTAAGCCTAGGACTTTACGTTTAAATACCCATATGTGAGAGGCTGCATTATACACTTCCAGGTTAAATGCGCGGATTTCTTGAGGATTCGTGGAAGCAGAAAAAGCATGCGCCTTCGCTTCAATGTGCTCAAAAACGGAATAAAATTCATTTGCTTCCTGTATTAGCTGTTTGTCTTCGCAGCGAAATCCAAGCCTTAGAAAAAAAGAATGTTCTTTCATAATTCTTGACCAGAATCGAATTTCATCGAGCGAACGCGCAACAAATGCGTCCATTGACATCCCTCCCATAGTATCGCCTCATAGATGGTTATGTTTGGTTCAGATGTCCAATGACACACTATAGACGCGGGAGGATGTCAAATTAACATTCCGCTTCGCTGCGCGCCATATGATGGTCCTTGATTTTGTTCAACTACAAAGCAAGTGAATATG
Organism: Paenibacillus sp. cl123; assembly: GCF_900101595.1. GTDB lineage: Bacteria > Bacillota > Bacilli > Paenibacillales > NBRC-103111 > Paenibacillus_G. The sequence goes on along the minus strand of NZ_FMYY01000003.1, from coordinate 98,083 downwards.
TCCTGTTCCATTAAACATGTTATGATGAATACATCTGAACAACGCATAACAAGGAGCACGCATGAAAATCACCGGCGATTATCGGCTTATGAAGAAGATTAACAAATACCTTGTACTGGATATGATCAGGAAGCATTTCCCTATCTCCCGAGCAGATATTTCGGCCCGGACCGGGCTAAACAAGGCTACCGTGTCGGCTCTGGTCAACGAGTTGATCGAAAGCGGCTTCGCCTCCGAGACGGGACTTGGCGAATCAAGCGGAGGCCGCAAGCCGATGATGCTGCTGTTCAACGAGCGTGCCGGATTTGCCATAGGCGTTGATCTTGGCGTCAATTATATGCTGGCCGTGCTTACGGATCTGAGCGGCCGCGTCGTGAAGCAGAAAAAAATCGAGCTTGCCGAGCTCGAGGCTGGCGCTGTGACGAGCAAGCTGAAGAAAACGATACGCGCGCTTATCGCCGATGTCCCTCCTTCGCCTTACGGCATCATCGGTATCGGCGTCGGCGTTCCCGGATTGGTTGACGATCAGGGCAGCGTGTTGTCCGCTCCGAATCTTGGCTGGGCGGATGTGCCGCTGCAGACTGTACTGGCCGATGAATTTGGCCTGGAGGTCGTTATCGACAACGAAGCGAATGCAGGCGCGCTCGGCGAGAAGGAGTTCGGGGCCGGCCAGCATGTGTCCAATCTGCTGTATATCAGCGTAGGAATGGGGATAGGCGCGGGGATTATTTTGCATGATGCGCTGTATCGAGGCGTATCCGGATTCTCGGGAGAGGTTGGCCATATGGCGCTGGCCCAGGATGGACCGCTCTGCGGCTGCGGCAACCGCGGCTGCTGGGAAACGTTCGCCTCGGAGAAAGCGCTGCTGCTCCATGCCCAGACGGCGGTTGCAGCAATCAGGCCCGCCGCTGAGCCAGACGATGGTTCCGGCGATGCCGAAGTGTCAGTCGGCCTGGACATGCTCATCCGTCTGGCCCGCCAAGAGGACTCCCAGGCTCAGCAAGTATTTGCCGAGACTGGCCGCTGGCTTGGCACCGGCATCGCTAATCTTGTAAACGTCTTTAACCCGGAGCTTATCGTGATCGGAGGACCGCTGTCCCTGGCTTCGGCCTGGATCAAGGAAGCAGTTCACGAGTCGCTGGACAAGCGAAGCCTTGCTTACCATCGCAGCCGAACTTCGGTGGCTTACTCGCAGCTTGGCCATACCTCCGGCGCTCTCGGAGCCGCTTCCCTGGCCATACAGCGCTTCTTCTCTTCGATGAAAGCGACTTGGGAATAAGAGCTATCTTTCCGAAGCCTGCATCGAGCGGGTTGCGGGATCGGGCGGGATCGCCCTTCCTGCCCTGCGGCCTTACAATTCCGTACAACAAAGACAGGCGGCATAGGATGTCAGTCATCCTGCCGCCTGTCTTCTCAATGACGCAGCCGTTGCCCGGCAAACCTACAGCCTCGCATCGGCTGCCAGAGGCTCCGGCGTCGTGCATGCGCTTTGCAGCTCTACATGCCTGCCTTCGGCCGACGCCTCATGGAAGCCGTGCATAGTATCCAGCACGTGATAAGCAAGCGCGCCGCTCGCTCTATGCGGCCTGCCCTCCCGTATGGCAGCGGCCATGTCGGCCACGCCGACGCCCCGGTTGTTGTCGGCATACCCGTGGGTAAGCGGAACCTCGGTCCATTCGCCGGCTCCTAGCTTACGAAGATAGACCGGACCTCCGAACCTGTTGGGATCCGGCACGCGCAGGGAGCCTGCGCTCCCGTAAATCTCAATATGCGGCAGATCCGTGCCTCCCATAATATCAAAGCTGGTGATAAGCGTTCCGATCGCCCCACCCGCAAAGTCCAGCACCCCCGCGACATGAGTCGGCGTTTTCACTTCAATAACCGTTCCGGCCTTCGGCTTGCTGCTGACGGTTCGCTGCGCGAAGGACACGCGCGCCGCGCCGGTAACCCGGCGGATCGGGCCGAGCAGCGCGACGAGCGCCGTCAAGTAATACGGCCCCATATCGAACATAGGACCTCCGCCCGGCTCATAATAGAACTGCGGGTCCGGATGCCAATGCTCATGGCCGCGAGACATCATGAAGCCCGAAGCCGCAACCGGCACGCCGATGGCTCCTTCATCCATGAGCCGGCGGCAGGTCTGAATGCCCCCGCCGAGGAACGTATCCGGAGCGCAGCCCACCCGCAGCCCCCGGCTGTCCGCAAGCTCCAAAATGCGGCGCCCGTCTTCCCGTGTAACGGCAAGCGGCTTCTCCACATACACATGCTTGCCTGCTTCCAGCGCTTGAAGGCACACCTTGGCATGCACCGCAGGGATTGTCAGATTGATGACGATCTCGATCTCCTGATCGGCCAGCAGCTCCTCCACAGTCAGAGCGCGAATGCCGTACTCCTGCGCCTTGGCCTGAGCCCGCAGCAGATCGATATCCGCGCATGCTGCAATCTCATAGCTGCCGAATTGGCTGCCGTTCTTCAAGTAGATTCCGCTAATATTGCCGCAGCCGATAATCCCGGCTTTCATCTTTCGGTTGCTCATATTCTACTGCTCCTCCTCAACTATGGCAAGGCCTACACGATACTGTCGCCCATTCCCGTATAATCTCCCGTCCCTGCAGACTCTTGCTGCTCCTGCGCGAGCTTCTTGCCCTCCGCCGCCCATAGCAAGCCCCGGCGCATCATTTCCTTGGCTTGAGGAATTTCCAGCACATCGGCATGATGGCCCAGCGAGCAATAGTAGACGCGGCCCACTCCCCAGCGCTTCGTCCAAGCGACGGGCATATCGACCGGCTTGTTCAGGCTGTGAGGACCGGGCGCCAAGGGAAAGCGTGTGGTTGCCAGCACCTCAACCGCCGGATCGACATGCAAATAATACTGCTCGGTGCGCACGCGGAAATCCCCGATCCCCCGAAGGATGGAATTTTCCTCGTCCGGAACCTGCACGACATACTCGACTCCGTCGTTGCCGGGATGAGCCACCCAGTTGCCTCCCGTCATAAACTGCCAGTCCACGTTCGAGCGGAAGGCATCGCACATCCCCCCATGGCAGCCCGCCAGGCCAACCCCGGCTTGAACAGCCTCGGACACATTGCGGACCAGCTCTCCTCGTATGTCCCCCATCGTCCAGATCGGTACGATCAGATCGAGTGCCAGCAGTTTCTCCTTGTCAGCAAACGCTTCCAGTGTAGGCGAAATTTCAATCTCAAAACCCGACTCCTGCAGCAAGCCGCTCAGCAGCCCGGCCACGAGCTCCGGCTCATGCCCGCTCCAGCCTCCCCATACGATCAACGCTTTTTTCATCCCGAATCCCTCCGCTCCAGTTTACCGTATCCAGCCGCGAGCTCCGGAAATTTCCCGGATCGCCTTGCTTTTCCCCCTGCTACTTCCCCCTGCTTGCTGCGCTGCCTTTTCTACTGCTCCGCTGCCCCCATCCGCCAAGCTATAGCTCGTCGACCCGCACCCAGCGGCGCTCCCGAACGGACAGCTCGACCGCCTCCAGCACCTGCTGACATTTGACCCCGTCCGTAAAGTTCGGCACCGGCTGACGATTTTCCTCGAACGCCTGCATCAGCTCCAGCACCTCATGGATAAACGTATGCTCATAGCCGATCGTATGGCCGGGAGGCCACCAGGCATCGCTGTACGCATGGGCCGGATCGGTCGCCAATACACGGCGGAAGCCCTGCACATCCTCTCCATCCTCCGTGAAATACACCTGAAGCTCGTTCATCCGTTCAAAGTCAAACTTCACACTGCCCTTGCTGCCGTTAATCTCAAATGAATTCGTGCAGCGGTGGCCTGGCGCGAACCGGGTCGCTTCGAAGCTGCCCAGCGCGCCCGAGGCAAATCTCGCCAGAAAAAGCGTGGCATCGTCCACGGTGACCTGGCCGCGCGGAGCATCCTTGCTTCCTTTGGCGCTCAGCCCCTCCATGCTTTCCGGCAGCGGACGCTCTTTCACAAAGGTTTCGCTCATGCCGATCACCTCGGACAGCTCCCCGACCAGAAAATGAGCCAGGTCGATCAGATGCGCGCCCAAATCTCCATGAGAGCCTGAGCCTGCCACCTCTTTCTGCAAACGCCAGACGAGCGGGAATTCCGGGTCCACGATCCAGTCCTGAAGGAACCAGGCGCGGAAATGATAAATACGGCCAAGCCGCCCTTCCGTCACCAGCTTCTTGGCGAGCTGCACCGCCGGGGCGAACCGGTAGTTGAAGCCGATCATATGCTTGACACCCGCCGCTTCGGCCGCCTTCAGCATCTCGCGGCTGTCGGCAAGCGTCAGTGCCAAGGGCTTTTCGCAGAACAGATGCTTGCCCGCCTTGGCGGCCGCCAGCGCGATCTCCTTATGAGCGTCGCTGGGCGCATTGATATCGATCAGATCGATGTCGTCCCGCTCCAGCAGTTCCCTCCAGTCCGTCACATAGCCATCCCATCCGTACTGCTTGGCTGCCCTGGCGACTCCCTGCACGCTGCGTCCGCAGATCGCTGTCATAACCGGTGCGGGCGCCCCCGGAAAAAACATCGGCAGGTCACGATACGCATGGCTATGCGCCTTCCCCATAAATTTGTAGCCGACCATACCGATCGAAACACGCTTTTCATTCATGAAGCCATACCTCCCGGAATTTAAGCTGAGTTTGCTGTCGTATGAAGCATTTTCGCCATTATGTACGCGCGTTCATTTTCTCATTGATTGAAACCGTTGTCAATGATTTTATATAACTCGGCATAGTGAACAAAGAGGAAGGGCCATCTTCCGCCCGGTGGCCCCCTTCCCGTCCAGCGGGCATAGGCATAGGGATGTACAGCTTAAGCGCCACTGGAAATGGCATTGGTACGCTTCAGCGGCGCATGCTGTTTCATACGTACCGCAAGCTGCTGCCACTCCAGCTTTTGCTTTTGCTTTTGCTGCATGAAGGAGCCTCAGGTTCCGCTCCTTCTTCAGGTTCTTGTCCCTGCAAGGCTGGGTTGACTGGTTTCATCGCGCTCGCTGACACGTCGCTGCAGAGGCTTCCGATACATCGTCACGAAGCTGCTGCTCTATTAGCCTAGCAACAGCTCCAGCAACTCCTCCTCCGTCACCGGCCCGAAATAAGCCTGAAGCTCCGACTGGCGAAGAACTTCTCTAACTGCCGAGGTTTCGAAGCGGAGACCGATCAGCTTGTCCACAAATTCGGAGGCATCCCGCTGCCCGAAAAAGTCTCCGTATACCGCTGCCTCCCGGATAATGCCGCCCTCAACCTGCAGACGAATATCGAATGTACCGGCCGGCAGCCGTTTCGTATGCCGGACGTTAAATGCGGGAGAGCTGCCGTAATTCCACTCCCAGGTGCGGTATCTCGTATCGGCCAGCTTATGTACGGCTTCCCAGTCCGCACTCGTCAGCTTATATTCGTCGACTGCTTCCCCTGAAAAGAGGGAGGCAAGTAGATGCGCCTTGAACTGCTCCATCGTAAGCGGCTCTGCCAGAAATTCCTTGATATTGGCCACCCGGCTGCGGACCGATTTTACGCCCTTTGACTTCATTTTCTCAGGATTCACATTCAGCGCCGCAGCCACGTTTTCCATGCGGGAGTCGAACAGCAAGGTGCCGTGGGTGAACATCCGTCCGCGGGTGGCGAATTGGGCGTTGCCGGATATTTTTCGTTCGCCGACTTGAATATCGTTGCGTCCGGTCAGTTCCGCTTGGACGCCAAGCTTCTGCAGCGCGGCAATGACCGGCTCGGTGAATTTGCGGTAATTATGAAACGATGCTCCGTCATCTCTCGTGATAAAGCTGTAATTCAGATTGCCATGATCATGATAGACAGCGCCGCCGCCGGACAGTCTGCGAACCACATGAATGCCGTTACGCTCGACATAGTCCCGATTGATTTCCTCGGCCGTATTTTGATTTTTGCCAATGATGATCGAAGGCTCGTTCACATAGAACAGCAGGTAATCATGCTCGGCAGGCAGCTGACGCAGCGCATACTCCTCCAAGGCCAGATTCAAGGACGGATCGTGGATATTCCGGTTATCGATAAACAGCATGGCATAAGCTCCTTAACCTATAGTGTTGTAACCAGTGTACCACGAAACCTCACTAATTCCGAAACCGCCCGAGTATGCTATAATGAGAAAAGCTGCCCGAAATGTGACTGATTCTTTTTAGTTGGAGGACGAAAAATGAGCATACGCAAAGCACTTACCATTGCAGGCTCCGATACAAGCGGAGGCGCAGGCATACAGGCTGACCTGAAAACTTTCCAGGAGCGGGATGTATACGGCATGACCGTCCTGACAACGATCGTGACGATGGACCCGGACAATGCCTGGTCGCACGGAGTCCATCCGATTTCTCTGGCAACCGTTCAGGAGCAGCTGCATACCGTGCTGGACGGCATCGGCATTGACGCTCTGAAAACGGGCATGCTCGGCTCCGTGGAACTGATCGAGCTGGTGGCGGATACGATCCGCAGCCGCAAGCTGCCGAACGTCGTCGTAGACCCCGTGATGATCTGCAAAGGCAATGATGAAGCGCTTCATCCCGAGACGGGCATCGCCATGCGCGAGCTGCTGCTGCCGGTTACCGACATCGTTACGCCGAACCTGTTCGAGGCGGCCCAGCTGGCCGGCCGGGCGCCCATCGCAACGCTGGAGGATATGAAGGAAGCGGCGCGGCTTATCCATCAGACCGGCGTCCGGTACGTTCTGATCAAAGGAGGTGGTAAGCTCGATTATCCGAAGGCGGTCGACCTGCTGTACGATGGAAGCAGCTATGAGCTGTTCGAGGCGGACAAGCTTGAGACCGGCTATACGCATGGAGCGGGCTGCACCTACTCCGCTGCGATCGCTGCCGAGCTCGCCAAGGGCGCTGCGATCACGGATGCTGTACGGACAGCCAAAGCCTTTATTACCCTGGCGATCCAGCACGGCTTCCCGATCAATCAATTTGTCGGGCCGACGATGCATTCCGCCTACCGGCATCATGCCTAATCCGCTGAATCCCCCGTTCGGACGATGCCGAACGGGGGATTCGCGTATGCACTATACCACCAGCCGCTTCATCCTGGACGACGAGCTAACAATACGCCCAGGCGAATAACATCCAATTGGACAAGCCGACTTTTTCCCGAAGGGCCTGCATATAAATGAAACAAAGGAAGGAGGCTGTACGCATGACCGCACCAACCCGGGATATCGTTCAATACTACATCGTCAACACCGAGCTGGGCATGTCGCCCGGCAAAATCGCCGCTCAAGTCGCTCACGCAGCTACAACCATGACCTTGCACTGCCTGCTGAACGACAAATCCTCGCATGCCGTCTTCCAAGCCTGGCTGAACGCCGGGCAAAAGAAAATTGTGCTGCAAGGCACCGAAGCCGACCTTCTCCGGTTAAGCGGCGAAGGCTACTTGTCCATCCGGGACGCCGGGCATACCGAAATTCCAAGCGGATCGCTGACGGTCGTCGTCCTGCCGCCCGCCGACAAGGAAGAGCTTCGGCAAGTCGTCGGCAGCTTCAAGCTGCTGTAGCTGAAGGAAAGTTTGGCACAGGCAAGGGGGAGTCGCCCCAAGGCAAGAAGGGGTTGCGCGCGCGGTGTGAAAGTCCCGCACAGCGCCTTCTCGCTTCCCACAGCTTAGCAAAAGCGCTACTTCCCATCGGCCCGTCCCTTGACCTGAGCCAAAGGGATAATACCCAAAAGATCGCCTTCCTGGCATAACTGCTCCCCTCCTCTTGGCAGCAAACGGAAGCCAAGCCAGAGTCAAAAGTCAGCGCAGCATACAAAAGAAGCCTCCCGTTAACCGGTGAGGCTTCTTTTGCATTTCCGCCGCAGAGGCCGCCTGGCGGATGCACCGCGCTATTGCACGGAAGCATCCGCAGCGATGCTCGCCGGCTGGTCGTAGGCGTACGTATTGGACCGGACTACGATCTTATCCTTGGAATCCTTGACGATGACCTCCACCTTGCAGGGCAGTTGGCCGAGCGTCTCCTGCTTGACCGTCGCCGTCAACTGGCCATAAGCGTTCCGCTCCGTTTGGACGGGCGTGCCGTTGATTTGAACGATTCCTTGTGCCGGCAGATTCCGGCCTTCCACCGTGATCACACGGTCGCTCCCCACTTCGGCCAGCTTGACATGATCAACTTCCAGCCGGCCGGGTCCGATCACGTAATTCGGATCTTTGATTGCCAGCTGACGATCTTTATAAGCATACTGCTTGCCGAATAAAATATCGTATTGCAGCTTTTCGTAGCCGCTGAGGCTTTCCTCGGAAATTCCCAGCTGTGCGTACATATTTTTCGGAGGAATAACGGGGGTCGTCTGTGCCAGCTGATTCAAATAATCCGTATAATAAGATCCTTCAAGCCCAGCCAGCTTCAGCGCATAAGGCCCCAGGAAGGACGGACTCATGTCCAGCTTATCCTGATGCTCCGGCAAATAGTTGTTCCACACGAGCACGGGCACGCGATGAATTTTATTCAGAAAGTCCGGATCATCCGGGAGCAAGTACCCGCTATCCTTATAAGCCTGATAATCATCCCCAAGGCTCGGCAGATGATCGCCGAAAAACACGATGATCGTAGGCTCCTTGCTTTGCTCGTAGTGCGTCACGAGGCTTTTGAGCATATTGTCCGCGCCGGTCAGCCCTTGGGCCAGCGTCTCGAACATCCCCTTCGCCTCTCCGGTTACCCCTGTCACCTCGATTGTGTTTTCCTTAAACTTCCCCGGGTAATAATGATAATGATTCTCCATCGTATTGGCAAAAATAAAGTCAGTGCCCGAGGACGCTTCGCTGGCCTGGATAATTTCCTTGGCTACGCCGCGGTCTGCCAAATACGGTCCTTCATAATCGGGAACAAAAAATTCCTGAGAAATATATTTGGAAAAACCGAAGTTCTGATAGACGCTCTTGCTGTTGTAAAACCAGCTGTGAAACGGATTGATCGCCGTTGACGTGTACCCTTGGCGGGCCAAAATACTGGCCAGCGAGTCGATGCCTTTATCGATATATTGATTGTACGGCGTAGAGCCTTGCGGCAGGAAACGCATCGAGTTGCCGGTCAGCACCTCGAACTCGACATTGGCCGTCCCGCCTCCATACTGCGGGGACAACATCGTGCCGCTCGAGTATTTGGAGGCAAGCTCATGGTAGAACGGAATCGGGTCGCGGCTGAAGCTCAGACCCTTGATCTGGGTCGGATCCCAGAACGATTCGCTCAGCACAACGATAATATTCGGCTTGACATCGGCAGCCTGGGTGACAGCCGGCGGAGCCGAGGAAGCCAGCGCACGGATCGACTTCTCGTCATACCCGCCGGGCTCGCTCAAGAACAAATATTTGATATTCATCATCGTTGTCAGCAGAAAGCCGTTTGTTCTCACATTCTCGGTCTGATCCCAGGCGATATTCTGAACGTTCACGAGCCGCTTCAAGTTGACGGCCCCATCGTTGTAAATTGCTACGAGCAGCAAGGCGGATACGAGCCCCATCGTAATCCGGTGCTTCCAGCCCAGACGGAGAACCAGGCGCGGGAGCTTGTAAAGCAGCACAATACTGATGACTACAAAAGCGATAAAGCCGGATATGATCGTAAAATTAAAAATGCCGCTAATATACTGCGTCATATCCTGCGTCTCGCTCGTTAGCAGCAAATCCCACGGCAGAAAGGGTACGCCCAGAATGCTGAGCTTAACCCCGCTGACCAGACCGAAGCCCAGACAAACGCTGGATACCAGCCAAAACGAGATGCGTACGCTGGCTGTTATGGCTGTCAGCAGCAGCAGCAGCCCCAGCACGACCAGCGCGTTTAGCCCGAGGACAGGAATCGCGGTAAAGGTCCAGCCCAGCGATTCTCCCCATTGGCCGCGGCTGAGCACCTCTACCAAAACAACAATCCACACAGCCCAAAGCAGCAAAGGCAGCCGAGTGGCCGTCCGCCGGCCATATGTGCGCAACGCAAGCTGCAATTCTCCCATATTTATTCCCCACAATTTGATTATTAATTTGTTGTAAACACTTGCATTAGTATAACATACTTCAGGCTGTACTTCTCTATCAAGTTTCTTACTTTTTTCTGAAGCTGTGCTTACCTTTCCTTAAACATTATGTAGCCGTCCGCACGGGACGCCGTGCAAGCGGCGGACAAGCGGCGAACACCCTGCCATGGCGGCAAGGTATTCGCTCTGCTGTTACATGCCGAGCCACGAAAGCGCTTCCGTCTTCTCCTAGATCAGGAACATGGCCGCCACCGTAGTCGCTGCCAGCCCGAGCAGAACCGGCTTCAGATTGCGCCGGGCCAGCTCGAACGGACTGACGCCGCAAATCGCCGCCGCCGGGATCAGAGCCCACGGAATCAGCGTGCCGCCTCCGACCCATATGCCCGCGACTTGACCGAGCGCGGTAAGCGTCGCCGCGCCGGAGCCGATGGCGGTTGCGAACAGCTTGGCGACCGAACCCGCCAAGGAAATGCCCGAGAAGCCCGAGCCGTCCAGTCCCGTTATCGCTCCTGTTACGGTCAGCGTGACGGCGGCTACGCCTTCATTGAGCGGCACGAGATGCGCCAGCGCTACGCCAAGATCGTTGACGATACCATGCGATCCGTCAGGCAGCTTTTGGCCGAACAGCTCGGTAAATGCCGCATCCCCCAGATAAAAAAACGCGGCGATCGGAATAACCGGGCCGAACACCTTGAAGCCGAACTGAAAGCCGTCGATCAAATAGGATGTGATTTGTTCCAGTCCTTGATTCCGGTGCGCAAGCAGCGTGACGACAGCCAGAATAAGCACAGCCGTTCCTCCGACGAGCGCCGTCGCATCGCCCCCCTGCAGCCGAAGCAGAAACATCGCGGCGACATCCGCGGCGAACAGCAGCGGGATCAGCACGGCCAGCACGCGCTTCGTGCGCTGCGGCAGCGCCGCCCCCGGACTGCCGCCCGCCGCTGCTCCGGCAGCCGATGTTCCGGCGCCCTGCGCCACCAGACCGTCCCGCCACGTGCCCTTGGCCATGTCCCGGCGCATCAGCCAGTAGGCGGCGACCGTCGTCACGACGCCCATCACGATGACGAGCGGCACGCTCGCCTGCATCACGTCGCCGACCGGCAGTCCGGCCGCGTCCGCTGTCAGCTTCGGCGCGCCCTGGATAATATAATCCCCGGACAAAGCTATGCCGTGACCGAACAAGTTCATCGCCACCGCGGCCCCAAGCGCAGGCAGCCCTACCCTGGCCGCAACCGGCACCAGTACGGCGCCGATCAGCGCCACGCCGGGAGACGGCCAGAAGAAAAAGGACGTCACCATCATGATGATGCCGATGCCCCAGAACGCCAGCGCCGGCGTACGCAGAAACCGGGTCAGCGGAGCGACCATGACCTCATTGATCCCGGTCTGGATCAGCACCCGGCTCATCGCTACAATGATCGAGATGATGAAAATTGTCCCGATCAGCTCCTTGGTCGCGTAAATAAAGCTGTTGAATATGCCCGAAACCGATCCGGCCAATGTCTCCGTCGCCATCCATCCGAGCGCGAAGATGCCGACTACGCAGATCATCGTCGTATCGCGGCGCTTGATCAGAAGCGCCAGTATGAAGACGATAAATGCCAGGTAAACCCAGTGAAGCGGAGTTATTGAAATATCCACTCTAAACACCCTCTCGCATGCCGATGTGATGTCCTACATCGTATGCAGACAGGGCGGCGGGCGTTCGCCCTTACCACTGGTTCATTTGCTCTTCTTCTACTATGCTCTGCAGATCCTGCTCGTTAATGGTCAGGATGCGGTACTCTCTCGCTTGTGACAGGCGAACCGCCTGTTCCTTCATAAATTTCGGCGAGCCTTCCTTGTCCTCGTCGTACACGAGCAGCATCCCGTCGGAGTTGCGGAGCAGAAACTTGTTTTTCTCGCGGAATTGCCACGGTCCCTCATACTTGCTTTTGGTCACGCTGTTCACATAATTCGCCTGGCGAAGCACTGCTTCATACTTTTCCTTCTTGGGGTCGCTCCAGTTCTCCTCCTGACCGAGGAACGGACAGATGACGGCAAGCTGCAGCCCTTCGTGCGCCTCTCTCAGCTCGATCGCCGCTTCGGCCGCCCACAGCTCCACACCCCATTGGCCGCTGACAATAACCCATTCAAGCCCTTCGTCCATCAAGGGAATAAGCTTCTTCTTGATCGCTTTCTTGATCATATCGATACCCGGATGCTGCAGGGAAAAGATCCCCAGCTCCGACGCTTTATAGCCTGTTACCAGCAGTCTTTTCACTTTCTGCGCCACTCCTCAAACCGTTCTATCTCTGAGGGTAGCACAGCCGTTCGCCGAAATAAAGCGTTCTCTGGCGCGCGCCAGGCTCCCCGTCTTCCGAATGGAGCTTAGGGAGCCCGGAGGCTCAGCTTGAACAGGGGACTACAGAGACCGTTTGCGGCCCATCATCAGGAATGCTCCAGCCGCGATCAGCACGATCGCTACGATCGGACCGCCGGATGACAGCCGGTTCAGAATCGCCCCGAGCGTAAAGACGGCGAAGAAAATCAGCGACAGCACCCCGAGAATGTTGATCGGGATGAGCAGCCCTCTGTGACGGCCGCCGAACCAGTACAGCTCGAACAAACCGATCGCAACCGCCAGGATGAACCCGGGCCATACATACGCCCACGCGTCAAACAAGGTGGCGATCTGACACACAATGCCCGCTGTGAACAGAATCCCTCCCGGCACCAGCAGACCTACTCCCCTGCGCCGCGTTATCGAGAAATACATCCAGTGGAAAAAAAGCCCGAGCGGAATCAAAAACATGCTGGGCCAGTAATACTCGAACAGGGTGCCGACGCCGAACGTCTCTCCCCGGAGCAGGAACATGCTCGCGCCCAGCAGCACCAAGGCGGCTCCGACCAATGCTTGAAAATTCATACCTGATCTCTCCTATGTACAGAATTTACTTCTACACTTTACCACAGGGCCCGAGACACTGTCCCCCTTCTCCGGTAAAGACTGCGTGCTGGACTTTGGTCCAGTCGCCTCAGGCTTGGAGCCGGTCGTCTATCTGCGCCGATAGATGCCGCCCCGGAATGCGCTTCCCCGCTGCACGGAACCGCTGTACGCCAAACGCTCTTCGACCCGCCGAACGGCAGGCTGAAGAGCGTTTAACTTGGATTACTTATTCCTTCTATATAATAGGATAGCGAACCAAGCGATACGAATCGCCATCCGGATTATGATCTTACGAGCAATCGATCAAACTCCACATCCTGAAGGGAATCCGCCTTATGCCAATAAGCGCAGGAGCTGAAGTCCAATGCCTTGGTGATCGTATTCGGCGTGATGATGCACCGGATGCCCGCAGCCTCAGCGGCCCTGGCTCCATTGGGAGAATCCTCGATCGCTATCGCCTCGGAAGCCTGGACGCCCAGGCCCTCCAGCGCCTGCAGGTATAGCTCGGGGTCCGGCTTCACGCGCTGCACATGGTCCGACGTCCGGATTACTTCGAAAAACTCATAGATGCCCAACTGTCTCAGATGCTTCTCCACCCACTTCAGGCTGGAGCTGGATGCCAGTCCGATCCGCAAGCCGGCTTCATGGGCTTTCTCCAGATAGCTTAACACCCCGGGCCGCATAGTTTCGCGTTCCATCAGCTTCGCATGCTGAACATGCACCGCCTCTCGAAACGCTTCCCGGTCGATGGGCAGATTCCTGTGCGTTATCAAATACTCGTAAGGATTGAATGTATGTAGGCTCGTGCCGATGCAGCCGGAATAAAGCTCCAGCGTCAGCTCCACATCATGCTGCCGGTACGCCTCGCGGAACGCCTCATACCAAGCCGTCTCCGTATCTATGATGGTGCCGTCAAAATCAAAAATAATCGCCTTGATCATCTTCAGGTCTCCCTCCGATTAGGTGCAGGGTCGCTATGAGCGGATAAGCTCCAAAGCGGTTCCCCAGCCTTCCGACGAAGCCGGAAGCTAAGCGCAAATTTATGGTAAAGTAGCCCAGCCAATTTGTCAATCCTTATGCAATTTGCTGCTGTTTATGCCTATTATGCTGCCGGAAGTTGGGATGTAAGCATTTTTGTTGTACAATAGGAGCATACCTAGGATAAAGAGGAAATGAAGAGGTGGATCACTTGGAGCAGGAGCCGCAAAGCGACATCAATGAACATACGACCGAGGGGATTGCCCTAGCCCATAAGCAATGCGCTCACTGCCAAGAGGAGAAGCCTCTGACAGATTTTTTGCGCCGCAGCGGCAGACGCGGAGGCAAGTCTGCACGCCGGGGAACTTGCCGGGCCTGCCGGAAGCTGAGGAAGCAGGAACAAGGCAGCCTCTTGGCTGAAGGGGATGGCGACACAGGCGCAGTAAGCGCGGCAGCGCCGGTCTCCGATACGAGAGAGGCTGAAAATGAAAACTATCTTCCGGCATATGAACGGATGGCAGAACGAGAGGAGCGATCGCCGGATGAGACGGCGATCGGCTTGCCGGATGACGCCGGAGAAACAGCCCCTTCGCCGGGCGACGCGGAGCCCGCCCGCAAGAAGCGCAGAAGACGCAGACGCCGGAAGAAGCCGGCAGTCGCCGCCAGGCCGGTCACCGCGGAGCCGGACGAGGAAGTCCCGCCGCCGCCCAAAATCCGGATCAAGCGGCCGCTGCCACTGCCTCCTCCCAGGCCCAAGGGTCCTGACGCCTCCGTCCTGCGGCCCAACCGCGACGGCATTTTATGGATGCGCGGCCGTACGGACAAAGGGCGGCGCTGGCAGCAGGAGACCGACCTGGAGACGGCCGTCAACCTCGTCCGCGAGCATGCCGCCATCGTCGTCAATAAGCATACGGTCAGACGAATCTATACGAATAAAATGTTCCGCTTGTTTATTTTGACCCGGGACCGGTATACCTGTCATTTCTGCGGCGAATACGGCGATACGATCGACCATATCGTCCCGCGCGCCAAAGGCGGGCATACGACGCCCGTGAACTGCGTGTGCGCGTGCAATGAATGCAATCAGATGAAGGCCGATCAGAATTGGGAGGACTTCATCGAAACCGAGCCTTCTGGGGCGGAGCTGGAGTCTTTGTCCGGCAGCGAGCGGGATCAGGCTTCCTGGGAATCGGCGGAGATCTAGCAGTTCGGTGAATAACGAGCGGCCTGCAGCCGTCTTAAGTCCTGTTGAGGCAAGGCTGCCGGGCAATGAAGGAGCACACGCGTTACAAACCAAGAAGCCTACGACCCACATTACGTGTGGATCGTAGGCTTCTTGACTGACAGACGCGGCAACGATGCCTACACGGCATCGGCTGACGGCAGGCCAGCGTCCGAACCGCCCCAGGCCAGCTCCGCCTGGGCCGCGGCTATCCGTGCTACGGGAATGCGGTATGGCGAGCAGCTCACATAATCGAGCCCTATGCGCCGGCAGAAGAAGATCGAGTCCTTGTCACCGCCATGCTCGCCGCACAGGCCGTTCTTCAGGAAGGGCTTGACCGCCCTGCCGGCAGCTACAGCCATCCCGACCAGCTGCCCGACTCCCTCCTCGTCGAGCACCTGAAACGGATTATGCGGAAGCAGCTTCCGGTCTACATAATGGGAGAGAAACTTTCCTTCCGCATCGTCCCGACTGTAGCCGAAGGTCATCTGCGTCAGGTCGTTGGTGCCGAAGGAGAAGAAGTCCGCATGCGCGGCGATCCGGCCCGCCGTCAGCGCCGCGCGGGGCACCTCGATCATCGTTCCCACCTTATAAGGATGCTGCGTCCGCTTGCCTTCCAGCGTCTGCTCCGCTACCTGATCGACAAGCTCCCGCAATGCTCTCAGCTCGCTTGCATCCCCGACCAGCGGGATCATGATATCGGGAACAGCCTGCACGCCATCGGCAGCGACCAGAGAAACCGCCTGGAAAATAGCCTCGATCTGCATCTTGTAAATGTCGGGAAATACGATGCCTAATCGGCAGCCCCGCTGGCCCAGCATCGGATTGACCTCCTGCAGCGCCTGCACCTTGCGCAGCAGCCTCTTCACGCGCTGACGCTCCTCTCCCTCGGCAAGCTCCGCCAGCTGCTGCTGCAGCTCGGCCGCGTGGGGCAAAAATTCATGGAGCGGCGGATCGAGCAGCCGGATCGTGACCGGAAGCCCATCCATCTCCCGGAACAGCCCGGCAAAATCCTCCCGCTGCATCGGCAGCAGCTTCTCCAGCGCCACCGCCCGCTCGGCGTCATCCTCAGCCAAAATCATCTCGCGCACAACCGGAAGCCGGTCCGATGCGAAAAACATATGCTCCGTCCGGCACAGCCCGATGCCTTCGGCGCCCCATGTCCGCGCTACCTTGGCGTCATGAGGGGTATCGGCATTGGCATACACCTGCAGCGTGCGGATCTCATCCGCCCACCGAAGCATCTGCGCCAGCTCCGGCGACATCTGCGCATCCTTCAGCGGGACGACGCCCGCCATTACCTTGCCGCTGGTCCCGTCAAGCGTCACCCAGTCGCCTTCCGCCAGCGTACGGGAACCGGCGATCAGCTGTCTCGCTTCCGTATCGACGCGGATCTCCTCGCAGCCGCATACGCACGGCTTGCCCATCCCCCGGGCGACGACCGCCGCATGGCTTGTCATCCCTCCCCGGCTGGTGAGGATGCCTTCCGCCGCCGACATGCCTCCGATATCCTCGGGCGTTGTCTCCTGTCTGGCCAGCACAACCTTCGTGCCGCTGCGGCTCCACTCGATCGCCGTCTCCGCCTCGAAGACGAGTCGTCCTACGGCTGCGCCCGGAGAGGCCGGCAGCCCTGCTGCCAGCACATCCGTCGCCTCCGACTCGTCAAGCGCGCGGTGCAGCAGCTGATCGAGATGCGCCATCTCGATGCGGCCGATCGCTTCCTCCCGCGTAATCAGCCCTTCCCCGACCAGATCTACCGCGACCTTCAACGCGGCCTGCGCATTGCGCTTCCCGCTGCGGGTCTGCAGCACGTACAGCTCGCCATGCTCCACGGTGAATTCAATGTCCTGCATATCCCGGTAGTGACGCTCAAGCTCAGCGGCTATCTGGGCAAGCCGCGCAAACACCTCGGGCAGCTCCCGCTCCAGTACGGCAACCGGCTGCGGGGTCCGCACGCCAGACACGACATCTTCTCCCTGGGCGTTCAATAAATATTCGCCGAACAACGCCTTCTCGCCGGTCGACGGGTTGCGGGTGAATACCACCCCGGTGCCGCAATCCGTCCCTTTGTTGCCGAACACCATGCTCTGCACGTTCACAGCCGTCCCCTGATCGTCGGGAATCCGGTTCAGTCTCCGATAAAACTGGGCCCGCGGGTTGTTCCAGGAGCGGAACACCGCCTCTACGGACAGCCGCAGCTGCTCCTGCACATCCTGCGGGAATTCGCGGCCCGCATGCCGCATATAGCAGCTCCGGTATTCCTCAATCAATCGGATTAACGCGGCCGCCGGGAGCTCATGATCATGCCGGACGCCCGCCTCCCGCTTGATCCGGTTCAGCGCCTGCTCGAAGCGCAGCGACTCGATGCCGAGCACGACATGGCCGAACATCTGCATCAGCCGGCGGTAGCAGTCATAGGCGAATCGCGGATCACCGGTTGCTGCGGCGAGCCCTTCCACCGTCTCGTCATTAAGGCCGAGATTCAAGATCGTATCCATCATCCCCGGCATCGAGGCTACGGAGCCCGAGCGAACCGATACGAGCAAAGGGTTCAGCGGATCGCCGAACCGCTGCCCTTTGGCCAGCTCCAGCCTCCTGACGGCATCCTCCAGCTCGGGCAGCAGTTCGACCAGAAAGGAATCCGATTGCCTGAAGTATGCCCGGCAAGCCTCGGTCGATATCGTAAAGCCCGGAGGCACAGGCAGGCCGACGCGTGTCATTTCGGCCAGATTCGCGCCCTTGCCGCCCAGCAAAGCCCGCATGTCCGCTCGGCCTTCTTCAAAAACATATATAAACTTCTGTCCGATCAAACCGCTCTCCCCCCTCATCGTCCACCTGCCGCTTTTTCCGCTCGTCTTTCCAGACATTCCGCCTCTCCGCAATCGGAGTAATAAACCGCCGACTTATCGGAATCCAGCGTATCGATCATTTTGTCACAATGCTTGCAAAGCACCGTACCCAAGTCCAGACCTGCCGACGCTCCGGTCCATGCCGAAACCTCATGCGAACCAGCGGTCAAGTTATCCTCCATACTTTTTCCGATATAAGAACTCATGATCATCCCTCCAATTGTTATAAAGTACGTTATAATTATTATATAATACATACTATTTAAGTTTTTGTACATATTAAATATCCGAATTTTAATAAAATAGGCAAAAAAGACCGCCCGAGCCGGACGATCTTGACGATTTATGTTAGAATCTGCAACGCAAGCTTGCTTGTTCCCTTCGAAAGCCGCGCCTCGAGGAGCGCCTGCCTCACTTCAAAAGCCGTTCCACCAGTCGCTCGTACCAAGCCCATGGTACGATAGCTTTGGCGAGCAGCGCCAACGAGGAGCCTTTGCCCAGCGGATAACGGAAACGGGGCTTCGGACTTTCGACGATGCTTACGATCGTATCCGCCACCTCCTGCGGATTCGGCGCAGCCTCCGCCGATCGCTTCGTAATTCGCAGGATGCGCTCCAACCGGCTGCGATAGCTGGATGCTTCGGTCGTATGAATGGAAGCAAAGCCCTTCTGCCAGATGGCAGTCCGGTACGCCCCCGGCTCAAGCAGCACGACATGCACGCCCAGCGGCTTCAATTCCAGACGAAGCGATTCGCTGAAGCCTTCCACGGCGAACTTGGAGACGGCATAAGCCCCGTAGCCCGGGAAAGCGAATCTCCCGCTCATGCTGCCGATATTCACGATATAACCGCTTCGGCGTTCCCGCATTATCGGCAGCACCTCCTTGGTAATGGCCATCAAGCCGAACAAATTTGTCTCCAGTTGGCTGCGGAACGCCTCCATGGGGACATCCTCGATAAAGCCTCCTACCGCAAACCCGGCATTGTTGACGAGCACGTCGATCTGCCCGTACCGCTCGCGGACGGTCCTCACCACCGCTTCGATTGCAGAAAAATCCGTCACATCCAGCGTCATCGTCTCGATCCGGTTCAGCACTCCGTCACGCTCCGCCTGCTCGAGCAAAGCACCCGAAGCAGCCGGATTTCTCATCGTGGCGATCACGATATATCCCTTGCGCGCCAACGCTGCCGAAGTCAGCAAGCCGAAGCCGCTGGAGGCGCCTGTAACTAACGCTACTTTATGTCCTTCGCCGATCATACCGCCCCTCCCTCCAGCTTTTGCTAATCCCTGTATCCAGTATGCAGGAGCCCCGGCGCGGCGTAAAGTCATCCCTTCCCAGGAAGGCTGTCCGACGAGGATAAATGCCTTACGACATCTTGAAAAGTCAGGCGTACTCCGAGAAATCGAACAATCACCGGAGGTTATACGCACTGAGATTTCAAAAAAATGTAACAATTCGGCGGCAGTTATGGAAATTCTATGTACATACGAGCATGAACACGGTATGATTTAGTAATGTCGAATGTTAGCGGAATTTAGGGAGAATTAGGGGAGGAAGACTGTTTTGCTGCATGGTGTCATACATGATCTTATGATCAACTTCATCCTGATCTTCACCCTGGTTTCGCTCTCCGTCATCCTGCTCGACCTCCGCAAGCTCAGCCGGTCCATAGGAACCAAGCTCGGGATCGGTCTCCTGCAAGGCGGATTCGGCATCGTTCTGATGCTCTGCAGCGTTCATTACGACAAAATTATTTTGGATCTGCGGCAGTTGGCTATCATGAGCGCCGCTTATTTCGGCGGGCTTCCGGCCTCGCTGCTTGCCGCGTCGCTTATCGCGGCCTTCCGTATCATGTATTACGGCACCACCTCTCCCGCTCTGGCGGCATCAGCCAGCGCGCTTGTGCTCGGGGCGTTAGCCGGGATTATTTGCATGCTGCTGCGGAGTCACTGGCTGAAGTGGTGCTTGATGGCAGCCGCAGGCTCGCTCTTATTAAGTCTCACTTTACTCACTCTGCTGGGCGGCGAACAGGCTTTTGCCGTGATGCCCTATATGCATGCGTTCCTGCTTCTCGGATCGGCGACGATAGGCGGCCTTATTCAATTATTTCACCTTCTAAAGACGGCATATTTGCTGCAGCGAACGGTGTTGAATCTGTCGCATCAATTCATGAACTCTTCCATAACGCGGATCTACGAGCTTACGCTGCTCGCTCTGATCCGTATGATTGGCGCCGAGACCGGCTCGATCCTGGCTATCGACCGTCACCGGTACCGTCTGGTTTGTCTCTACAAGCTAAAGACCTATACGAGTCCGATGACTCTGGTCGGGGATAAGGACGTCGAGGCGATCGAAAAAACAAAAGGCGGTCAATCCCTGTTGTATTCCAACTGGAAACGCGAGCGGCCGATGGGACTTATCGAGCGCCAGCTGTACAAAAGCGGCACCCGTTCTTCCCTGCATGTTCCTATTCTATACAACGGCTCGGTGATTGCGCTCATCAATCTGGGGGCCAGCCAGTCGAAGTTTTTCCGTCGGAAGCACCTGAATATGATCCATCAGATAGCGCCCATGATCAGCTTTGCCATGGCGCTCAAGGATTCGGAGAGCAAGTTCGCTTCCGTAACGCAGTCGGCCCATGATGCGATTATTTTGACCGATCAGCAGCTGAATATTACCTCCTGGAACCAGGGGGCGACTTATATATTCGGGTACAGCTCCGAGGAAATGCTGGGCCGGCCTGTGAACATGATTTTTCCCGAGTCGTACAGGGAGCGGCAAGTCCAAGAATTTACCGCCTTATCGCGGACCGGCAGCCTGGAGCCAATCCCCTCTACCATCGAATTGAAAGGCCTTCGCAAGAACGGAGCCGAGTTCCCGATCGAGCTGTCGCTGAACAGTTGGAGCACAGGGGGGCTGCAGTCGTTCAGCAGCATTATCCGGGATATTTCGCAGCATAAAGAGGTTGAGCAGCGGCTGCTGGATGCCAATCGCAAGCTGACTCAGCTATCGATGGTCGACGGCTTGACCGGGATCAGCAACCGTCGCTATTTTGATGAGATGTTCAATCGGGAGTGGAAAAAAGCGTGTTTGAATCGGACACCGATCGCGATTATGCTCTGCGATATCGATTGCTTCAAAGGCTATAACGATACATACGGTCATCAAGGCGGCGACCGCTGCCTCAAGGAGGTAGCCCATACGATTCAGCATGCGCTGCAGCGGCCCAATGATTTTGCCGCGCGGTACGGAGGTGAAGAGTTCGCGCTGATCCTGTCCGGCATGGATAAAGAAGAAGCCGCTGCGGTTGCCGAAGCTGTCCGCGCCTCCGTGGAGGCGCTGGCGATTCCGCATGCCAGTTCTACGGCCGCAGCTTGCGTCACGGTGAGCATCGGCGTATACAGCTTCACGCCATCCCCCGACATGGCCGAGCTAACCGCTTTAGAGCAGGCCGACAAAGCCTTGTACCAGGCCAAAAAAGCCGGACGCAACCGGATTGCCGTGTGCGCTGAGCCCGGCCTTCTTCCTAAATAAGCGCCAAACTGCCGCGGCCTTTCGCCTGCTTGCTCTGCAAGCGCGGGAAAGGTGGCGGCTTGTGCACGTGCGGGCGGCCGTTTCCTGTTCCACGGCCGGTCAGAAGCGAGAGAGACGGGTCCCGCGGCGACATGTAAATCCCAGTCCTTTCCCTTCGGACACCCGCAGCCGAACCTGCATGAAGCAAGCAGGATTCGGTTACTATAGAGAAGCTTACATAAGGGAGGTGCGAGAATTGAACCTGGAGAAGCAAGAAGCTCCCAAAGCGGAATTAAAACCGACCGTGATCTGGAAATGCAAGGACTCCTCATGCAAAGCATGGGTCCGTGAAGAATTTTCGCCGGCTCCGTATCCCGCCTGTCCGCTCTGCAGCGGGCCTACGATTAGAAGCTACAAGCATCTGGCGGCCGTATCGCTGGCCAAAAAACCGCGGAAAACAAAGAAAACGACCTGATTCTGCATCCATCATGAAGCCGCCGTATTCAACCTGAGTACGGCGGCTTCTTTCCGTGGCGATCCCCGCTCGTTTTCTGCCTGCCTTTTCCTATACGAAGCCGCCCAGTTTCTGCTATAATGTTCAGAGTTTGCTTGCTTTATTCACGAACCGGGAAGGATTGCATCATGAAACAGACTTTTACTTATTCGCAGAAAATCAGGCAGCTGCTTGCCATCTTATTGCCTGTGCTGGTCACTCAGCTCACCACGTTCGCTATGAGCTTCTTCGATATTTTCATGTCGGGTCATTACAGCTCGATCGACCTGGCAGGGGTCGCCATCGGAACAAGCATCTGGATACCTGTTCAGACCGGACTGGGCGGCATTTTATTCGCCGTCACCCCGATTGTCGCACAGCTGATCGGCGCCAAGGGCGAGGACCGGGTTGCCTTTAAAGTCATGCAAGGATTTTTACTGGCCGCGCTTCTTTCAGTGCTTGTGATAGCCGCAGGCGTATGGGCATTGGAGCCCATTTTGAATCTGATGAATCTGGAGGCCGAGGTTCGCTCGATCGCCCAGCGGTATCTTGTCGTGATGGGCTTCGGGGTCCCCGCCTACTTTCTG
Source organism: Paenibacillus sp. cl123 (assembly GCF_900101595.1). Classification (GTDB taxonomy): domain Bacteria; phylum Bacillota; class Bacilli; order Paenibacillales; family NBRC-103111; genus Paenibacillus_G. The sequence goes on along the minus strand of NZ_FMYY01000003.1, from coordinate 75,532 downwards.
TACACCGTACTGCGCTGTTTCTTCGACGGCCTGGGACAGACGCGGATCAGCATGCTGATCTCCCTGCTCTCTCTTCCCGTGAACGCGGTGCTGAACTATGTGTTTATCTACGGCAAAATAGGCGCTCCCGAGCTCGGAGGCGTCGGCACGGCGGTAGCCACCGCGACGACTTACTGGCTGATGCTGGCGATAGCCGCCTCTTTCGCGTGGGCCAGCAAGCCGTTCTCCGGCTTCGGCATCTTCAGCCGGGTGTACCCGGTATCGCTCCCGGCTTGGAAGGAATTGCTCGGCATCGGCATTCCGATCGGGCTGGCGATCTTCTTCGAGACGAGCATCTTCGCCGCCGTCACCATGCTGATGAGCCAGTTCAACACCATGACGATTGCCGCGCACCAGGCTGCCATCAACTTCGCCTCGTTTCTCTACATGGTCCCGCTCAGCATCTCGATGGGGCTGACTATTCTGGTCGGGTACGAGGTGGGAGCCGGGCGCTTCAAGGATGCACGGGTGTACGGCCTTCTCGGCATTGGCCTGGCCATCGCCATGGCGGCGCTGTGTACGGTAGCCTTGCTGCTGTTCGACCAGCAGATTGCCGGCTTGTATACTCGCGAGACGGCGGTGCTCGAACTGACCCGGCAATTTCTCGCTTACGCCATCTTCTTCCAGCTGGCCGATGCGATCGCCGCTCCGATCCAGGGCGTGCTCCGCGGCTACAAGGATGTGAATATCACCTTCTTCATCGCGCTGGTGTCCTATTGGGTTGTCGGCCTGCCGCTCGGCTGGGCGCTGGCCCGGTATACAGACCTTGGTCCATTCGGCTTCTGGATCGGACTGATCACAGGACTCGCATTTGGAGCGGCAGGCTTGTACGGCAGGCTGTCTTATATTCAGCGGCGCTCGGTGAACGTCGCGTCTATGTAGGGAGCTGGCTTGGCTTATCGAATCCAGCCGCAAATAAGCACAACCGCTGTACCCGAGGAAACTGGCGCAGCGGTTGTTTGCTTTCCTTTATGAATTAATAAAATGTAACCACTTCAGAAGCCGATGGATCAACACCGCGCACTGGCCCCTGTCGGCCGGCCTAAGTCGTAACGGAACTTCCACGTCAATCCTCTATTCCGACTAGGAGGCACGAGTGTTTGTGCGGTTTTCCGCACATATCCCCCACTCTGACCACGGAGCGGGACACTTTTGTGCGGTTTTCCGCACATATCCCCTGCTCTGACCATGGGGCGGGAACCTTTTGTGCGGTTTTCCGCACATATCCCTGCTCTGACCATGGGGTGGGAACCTTTTGTGCGGTTTTCCGTTGCTCCTTGGGCTGTCTTGCAGGACAGCCCCTAAATCAACCGTTACTTCACTCCCAACGCCCAATTGCCTTGCCGGAACACCGGCTCCCACGTGCCGTCCGGCCGCTCGCCGTCGATGTCGAGCTCAGCCGAGCCGACCATGAAGTCGACATGGGTCAGGCTGACGTTGGCGCCGCGCTCCAGCAGCTCCTCCTGGCTCATAGTCGTGCCGTTCTCGATCGTAAACGGATAGGCGCTGCCCAAGGCGAAGTGGCAGGAGGCGTTCTCGTCGATGCCCGTGTTGTAGAATACCCGGTTCAGATTCGAGATCGGGGAATCATGGGGCACGAGCGCGATCTCGCCCAGGTAGCGAGCGCCTTCATCCGTATCCAGCAGATCGCGGAGATACTCATAGCCGGCGTCGGCGGTAAAATCGACGACTTTCCCGTCCTTGAAGGTCAAAGCAAAACCATCGACCAGCCTTCCGTTCAGGTTAAGCGGCTTCGTGCTCGTTACCGTACCGTTTACGCCTGTCCGTTTCGGCATCGAATAGACTTCCTCCGTGGGCATATTGGCTACGAAGTAAACGCCCCGGTCGTCGGTTGTGCCTCCGCCATGCCAGACATGGCCTTCCGGCAGCTCCACGAGCAGATCGGTCCCCGGCGCCCGGTAGTGGAAGCGGCGGAATTTTTTCTCGTTCAACACGCCCTTCACCCGGGTCAAGGTTGCGATATGCTCCCGCCAGGCGGCGACAGGGTCTGCCTGGTCGGCTCGCGTCATCTTGAAAATCGTCTCCCACATGGCGTTCACGCGTTCGCTCTCCGGCAGATCGGCGAACACTTTGCCGGCCCAGGCGCGGGTAGGCGCTTTGACCAGACACCAGCTGAACTTTTTGTTTCGCACATAGCCCTGGAATTTCTTGCGGGCCAGCGCCGCGGCTTTCGTCGCCCTCGTCACCTTCTGCGGATCAATCCCCTGGTACAGCTCCGGGTCCGGCACCTTGATATTGAGCAGCGCTCCTCCGCCCTCAGCCAGCTGTTCCATCATGGAAGCCGTCCAAGCCGGATAATAGTTGAACGATTCATCCGGGGCGTAATGGAACCTCGCCTTCGTCACCTCTTCGTCGTCCCACTGTACCTGTACATATTTGGCTCCGGCCTCATAAGCTTTCTTGACGACCTTCCGGGTGAATTCCGCCGCCTCCAGCGGGGATTCGACGAACAGCACCTGTCCCGGTTGAATATTTACGCCGATACGCACTACCAGCTCCGCATATTTTTCTAACTTCCGGTCAAATAATCGCATCTGTCATAACTCCTTGCTTCTCTATGGGATATTTCTTGAAATTCAGCCTGTACCATTATAAACCTAATGATGACATAATCCAAGAACTGCGCTCCATAAAGTAAATAAAATCCAATTTATTTTATTAAAGTCAGATCGAAAGAACCTGACGCTCTGTCCAGTCGCGGGTCGTTCGCATTATCGCTTAGCGCTCGCCGCCGTGCTGCCTTGCCGCCTTGTATTGTCCCGGTGTGAGGCCGACAGCGCCTTTAAACGCCTTTGAGAAATAATGAACGCTCGTGAAGCCGCAATATTCGCTGGCAACCTTGATCGGATAACCGTTGCCCAGCAGCTCCTTGGCGTGCTCGACTCTCAGGCTGAGCAAATATTGATAAGGCGTCACTCCGAACGCCTCCTTGAACACAACGTTAAAACGTGACGGCGACAATCCCGCTCGTTTGGCCATGTCCTCCACCTTGATCGGTTCCGAGATATGGAAAGCGAAGTAGGATGTGATCCAATTCAGCAGCGGCTTGGCATGGGTGGGCGGCTGCTGGGGCGACTTCATAAAATCGGACGCCATGGCCAAAAACCACTCATGCGCAAGCTTTTGGGCGCTCATCTTGCCGATATAGGTTTGCAGCCGCCATGCCTCGATCATCTTCATCAGCAGGTCGCGCATGCGCTGCGGCTGACTCACGTTCAATTTAAGCGGAAGCTCGAACTCGGCAAAATCGTTCAGCCTCGGCTGCATCAGATGAGCATATGGCTCCATATCCACCTGCCCGGGAAGCGTAATGAAGCTCTGCCCGCGCGCAGGCTGGTAGAAGAAATCAAGATGCACGTACGGATTGATCGTATCGTCAAGCCCGCGTATCGTATGCTGATCGCCCGGCTGCAGCAGGCACAGATCGCCTTGCTTCAGAATATGGGTGCGGCCGGCCAGCCGGATCTCGAAGGTGCCCTCCTGCACATAAAAAATCAAATAATCGAGCAGACTGCGTTCCCCGAGAAAAAACGGCGGGCGTATCGCATAATCCGCGTTGCGAATATACGGCACAACATCATAATCATCAAGCTTCAACGGGGTACCTCCGATAAATTCAGTTGTTTTTTACACCAAATTCAGATTCAATCTGCAATGATCCCGGCGGATATATCTTTTATTATTAAGGCTAGCAGCGCTGCTCGGCAAGTCTAATCTTGATGAAGGGAATTATCTGCAATGAGCCAACTGTACAAAGACCAGAATACCCGCGAAATTTCCTTTCCGCTGGGCGGCATCGGCACGGGCTCGATCGGCTTGGCGGGCAACGGAAGGCTGATCGACTGGGAAATATTCAACCGTCCAAATAAGAGAAGCGTCAACAGCTTCAGCCATTTCTCCATCAAGGCCGAACAGAACGGCCGGGTGCTGGACGCCCGGGTGCTGAACGGCGATCTGCAGCCGCCCTACATGGGCCAGCCCCGCCGAGGCGCGGGCCTGCACAGCGGCTACGGCTTCGGGCCGGACACGTATACGATGGCTGGGCTGCCGCATTTTCGCCATACCACATTCACCGGACAATTCCCGGTCGCCACGATGAGCTTCCGCGAGCCGGCGTTTCCCGGAGCTGTCGAGCTGCTCGCCTATAACCCGCTCATCCCGCTGAACGACCGCGATTCCAGCTTGCCTGCGGCTTTCTTTGAGGTGGAGGTGGAGAATACGACCGGGCAGGCCATCACCTACACGGTGTGCCTGAGCTCCAGCAATCCGCAGGCTGTCGGCCAGACGGTCAACGCATACGAGGAAACATCGCTTGAGGATGAACATCCCCTGAAGGTGATAAAGCTCTCCTCCCGCCGTCGCGGAGAGGACGAGGACGGCTATGGCGACATCTCCATCGCAACGGACGCCGCCGATACAAGCTGCCAGCAGTACTGGTACCGAGGGCTATGGCTCGACGATCTGGAGATGTTCTGGCGCGACTTCACTTCGCCCGGCCGGCTCGCCAACCGCTGCTATACCGAAGACCCGCCTGCAGACGCAAGCCGGTCGGATATGGCTTCCCTGGCCGCACATTTCACCGTTCAACCGGGCCAAAAGGAAAAAGTCCGCTTCGTCATCAGCTGGAATTTCCCCAATGTGCATAATTTCTGGAACAAGGAGCCGGGCGGCACGACCATCTGGAAAAATTATTATGCAACGCTGTTCAAAGACTCTTTGGCCAGCGCAGCCTATGCTCTTCAGCATTGGGGCCGTTTGCTGGACGATACGTTAACGTTTACACATGCCCTATTTGGCTCAACGGTGCCGGAAGTGGTCAAAGAAGCCGTATCCGCTAACCTGTCGGTGCTGAAATCGGCTACCACGCTGAGACTGACCGACGGCTCCTTCTATGGCTTCGAGGGCTGCATCGAGGATGAAGGAAGCTGCGAGGGCTCCTGCACGCATGTGTGGAATTACGCCTATGCGCTGCCGTTCCTGTTCCCCAAGCTGGAGCGCAGCATGCGCGACCTGGACTTCCGCTACAACCAGCGGGAGGACGGGAAGATGTCTTTCCGCCTTATGCTGCCACTGGGCAGGGAAGCCTCAACGTTCCGCGCTTGCGTGGACGGCCAGTTCGGCGGCGTGATCAAAGCTTACCGGGACTGGAAAATATCCGGCGATACCGAATGGCTGCGCCGCAGCTGGGGAGCAATCAAGAAATCCATCGAGTTCGCCTGGGCCGAATCGAACGAGGACAGATGGGACCCGAAGCAGACCGGCAATCTGACCGGCAGACTGCATCATACGCTGGACATGGAGCTGTTTGGGCCGAGCTCCTGGCTGAACGGATTTTATTTGGCCGCGCTCAAAGCCGGAGCCGAGATGGCCAGGCATTTGGGCGAAGCGGAAACGGCGGATTTGTACGATAAAATATTCCAGTCGGGCAAGCAGTGGACGGACGAGCAGCTGTTCAACGGCGAATATTACGGGCAGCAGATCGACCTCGGCGATAAATCCATTCTGGACGCCTTCGGGGACGAGGCGGTTGAGCGCTATTGGAACGAGGAGAAAAACGAGATCAAATACCAGCTTGGCCAAGGCTGCGCGATCGACCAGGTTCTCGCCCAATGGCATGCCAACCTGTGCGGCTTGGGCGAAATTTTCGACCCGGCCCAGACGGCAAGCGCGCTGCGCTCGCTGTACCGCTATAACTTCAAGAAATCGCTCAGGGACGAGCCCAATACTTGGCGGCTGTTCGCCTTGAACGACGAAGCCGGACTTGTCATCTGCTCCTGGCCGGGCGGTCGCGAGAAGCCGTTTCTCCCCGTGCCGTACGCGACCGAGATGATGACCGGCATGGAATATCAGGTCGCCTCCCATATGATCCAGGAAGGCATGATCGACGAAGGGATAGAGATCGTGCAGGCGATCCGCGACCGGTACGACGGCGAGAAACGCAACCCGTGGAACGAAATCGAATGCGGCAGCAACTACGCCCGCTCGATGGCCAGCTATTCGCTGCTGAACGCTTTCAGCGGCTTCCAGTTCGATCTCGTGGAAAACGTCATCGGCTTCCGGCCCGCCCGGTACGAGCATGGCCGCTTCCGTACCTTCTGGTCGCTCGGCAGCGGCTGGGGAACGTTCGAAGTTACGCAAACGGGAGCCCGCCTGCAGCTGTTAGGGGGCAGTCTGCAGCTCAGCAAGCTGTCGCTCCCTCAGGATCTGCTCGGCAAAATAAACAGCGTCCGCACAGCCGGCCGCGAGCTGAGCTTCCGCATCCAGGACGGTGCGATTCATTTGGCAGAAACCGCGCTGCTTGCGGATGGGCAGTCGTTGTGGATTGAGTTTGCCGTTTAATCTGGCGCGTGCGATGCCTCGTCAATCGCTTGGCTCACACCCCTAGCTGTCAAATGGAACCGATGTCAGCTTGCCCCGCCATTTCTGCCAGCCCAAACAACCTGACCTACAGCGATCAGGTTGTTGAGGCATCCAGGCAAAGGCCACAAGCTTACTTACGGAGTTTTCTTCTCCAGCACCCGGAACGTGCCTGTGCCGAACGTGCATAAAGCTCCGCTCTCGTCGTATACATGCCCCTGCGTCGTAATCAGCTTGCGCGAGCTATGCACGATCTCGGCCGTTACGTTAAGCCGGCCCTGCTTCACGGGCGCGACATAATGCAGATGCAGATTCGTCGTTACGACGGTATCCCGCGGTCTGGCGGCCATCGCCACAAGGCCCATCGCCGAATCGAGCAGCGTCGCGCTGACCCCGCCGTGCAGGATGCCGAACGTATTCAGATGATGCGCCTGAACATGCAGCGTGACCTCGACCCGCTCCGGGGCAAGCGTCCGCAGCTCCGCTCCGACATAGTCCCAGAACGTGCCTGAGGCCGTCTCCCTGATCCGTTCCAGAAATTCCGATATTTCCTTATCCATAGATGGTCCTCCCGTGCTTATGACGCCTCGATCCGCCGGCTGCCTGCAGGCCGTTCGCCTCCCGCTAGGCTATGACACCCGCTTCCAGCAGCCACAATTCAGGTTCGTTCGGCCTGGTTCTCGAGCTTCTTCCAAGCCTTCTGCCTGTCGTCTTCCGGTCTGTCCGGCTGTTAGCATGCCGCACTGCCGGTCAGCTCTCCTCCTTCAGCCGCTCCGACTCCTCCTCGGCCAGCTTGCGGCGAAGCACCTTGCCGACGATCGTCTTGGGCAAGCTATCGCGGAATTCATAGATGCGCGGCACCTTGTAAGCTGCCAGCCGCTCCTTGCACCAGCTCTTCAGCTCATCGGCGTCGACATCCGCTCCGGGACGCAATACGATGTAGGCCTTAACCGTTTCCCCGCGATACGGATCGACAGCTCCCGCTACGACAGCCTCCGCAATATCCGGGTGCTCGAACAGCACCTCCTCCACCTCGCGAGGGTAAATGTTGTAGCCGCCCGCGATAATCAGATCCTTGCGCCGGTCCAGGATATAGAAGTAGCCGTCTTCATCCATTCTCGCCAAATCTCCGGTATATAACCATCCATTCTTCAAGACAGCTGCAGTCTCCGCCGGATTATTCCAGTAGCCCTTCATCACCTGCGGCCCCCGAACGATCAGCTCGCCGATCTCCCCGGCCGGGAGCTCCTCCCCGGTGTCCGGATGAACAACCTTGCTCTCCGTATCCGGGAACGGAATGCCGATGGAGCCAAGCTTGCGTTTCTCCCAAATGTTGTTGGCATGCGTAACCGGCGACGCCTCCGTCAAACCGTAGCCTTCGATCAGCTTGCCGCCCGTCATCCGCTCGAATTCGGTCTGGACCTCATAAGGCAGCGAGGCCGCTCCGCTAATGCAAAATGCTATGGACGACAAGTCATAGCGCTTAACATCAGGATGATGGATCAAAGAGATGTACATCGTCGGCGCCCCGGGAAAAATAGTCGGCCTGTGCCGATGGATCGTCTCCAGCGCCTGATTGATCTCGAAGCGCGGCAGCAAAATCAGCGTACCGCCGAGATACATGGACTGGTTCATGAGCACGGTCATGCCGAATACGTGGAAGAATGGCAGCGCTGCCAAATATTTCTCCCGCGCAGGAGCGGACCGGTAGGCCCATAGTCTGCTCTGGATGGCATTTGCCGTCAAGTTGTAATGCGTCAGCATCACGCCCTTGGCTGTGCCGGTCGTCCCTCCGGTATATTGGATCAGCGCCAGGTCGCGTTCGGCGTCGACGGGCATGCTGCACGGGTTTGGCGGCGATTCACGAAGCATCTTCAGGAAGGACAGCACGCTATCGCTGTAGACGACATCCCGTTTCAAGCCGTCTTTCTTCGCCTTGAGCGGATACAGCCAATTTTTCGGAAAGGGCAAATAATCTTTTATGGACGTGACCACTACATGCCGGACGTCGGTCAGCGGGACAACCTTCATCACGCGCTCAAACAGCAAATCCAGCGTAACAAGCGTCCGGGAGCCGGAATCCTGCAGCTGATGCTCCAGCTCTCTGGGCATGTAGAGAGGGTTGGTCATCACCACGATGCCTCCCGCGAGCAAGGTTCCATAATAAGCGATGACCGCCTGCGGACAGTTGGGCAGCATGACCGCCACCCGTTCGCCGTGCCGTACGCCCAGACGCTTCAACCCGTTCGCGAACCGGTAAGCGCTCTCCAGCAGTTCGCGGTACGGCACCTTGCGTCCCAGGAAATGCAGCGCAATACGCTCCGGGTACAGCGCTGCGGCCTGCACGAGAAATTCCGCTACATTATGCTTCGGATAGTCGTAGGTCTTTGGCACTTCAGCGGGATAATGTCTTAACCAAGGCTTGCTTGACATGTCGACCACCCCTTGCCTGATGTCTTGAATCCGTTGATGCCTTCCCAAGTCCGAACGACGCGTCTTTCCTTGCAAGCTCAGGCGGATGCGAGCGCGGGTGCAGCAGCGCCCGCACTCGCCCGCCCGAGAAGTTTGGCCGCAGCGGAAATCCCGGCCTTAGACGACATAACCTTCCGCTGCAATCACCCGGCCCGCGATGCCGCGTCTTAACGCGATCCCGTTCACTTCCTGCCTGCGGACCAGCTTCTTCAGCACCGACAGCTGGGTGCGCAGCATGTCGCCCGACTCCATCGCAGCCAGCGATTCCTTGGCCCAGCGCTCGATCTGTCCGAATGTATCGTGTACAAACACCGTCGTCATCTCGATCGCGTTGGCGGCCTTTTCATCGCCGGCTGCCGCTGCCAGCTTCTTCGCCCGCAGCAGCGCGCTCTCCATCGCATACACCGAGATCAGCATATCCGCCAGCCGGCTCAAAATCTCCTGCTCCTGCTCGAGCTGCAGCTGGTATTTCTGAACGGCCTGCGCGCCCGTCATCAGAAATATGTTTTTGGCCATCGCCACCAGATGCGTCTCCTGCTCCAGGGTCCCGTCGAACGACTGGGCCGGGACGAGGGACAGCAGCTCCGCCTGCAGCGCCATCGCCTTCTGCATCAGCGGCAGCTCGCCCTTCATCGCCCGCTTGATCAGCGTGCCCGGGATCAGCAGCCGGTTGATTTCATTGGTCCCCTCGAAGATCCGGTTGATTCTGGAATCCCGGTACATGCGCTCGATCGGGTATTCGCGGATAAATCCATACCCGCCATGAATCTGCACGCCTTCATCGGCGACAAAATCGAGCGCCTCCGAGCCGAACACCTTGTTGACGGAGCATTCCAGCGCGTATTCGGCGATCGCCTTGGCCGAGGCGTATCCGCTGCTGCCGCTGCCCGGATCGACCTCGGCTAGCCCCTCGTCAAACAGGCCGGCCGTGCGGTAAACCATGCTTTCGAGCACATAAGCGCGGGTGTTCATATCGGCGAGCTTGGCGGCGATCAAGGGAAAGGAGGAAATCCGCCGGCCAAACTGCTTGCGTTCATTGGCATAACGAGCCGCCAGGCCGATGGCATCCTTGCACCCTCCGACACAGCCTGCCGCCAGCTTGAAGCGGCCGATATTCAAGATATTGAACGCGATCAAGTGGCCCTTGCCCGCTTCCCAGAGCAGATTGCCGGCAGGCACCTGCACATCCTCCAATATAAGGGGACATGTGGAGGAGCCCTTGATGCCCATTTTTTTCTCCTCCGGTCCTATGCTGACGCCTTCCATCGTCCGCTCAACGATAAAGGTGCTGAAATCCGTGCCGTTTACCTTGGCGTATACGATGAAAATATCCGCAAACCCGGCGTTCGTAATAAATTGCTTTGTGCCATTCAGCGTGTAATACGAGCCGTCCTCCGACAGCTGCGCCGTCGTCTTTGCGCCCAGCGCGTCGGAGCCGGAGGAAGGCTCCGTCAGGCAGTAGGCGGCGATCAGCTCGCCGCTGGCCAATGCGGGCAAATACTTGCGCTTCTGCTCATCGCTGCCGAAATAAACGATCGGCAGCGTGCCGATGCCGACATGCGCCCCGACCGTCAAGGCAAACGAAGACGCCTTGGACAGCTTCTCGTTAATAAGCGTGGACCCGAGCTTATCGAGTCCGAGCCCCCCGTACGCCTCCGGCACATCCGCGCCCAGCAGCCCCAGCTCGCCTGCTTTGCGCAGCAGCTTCACGGACAGCTCGTAGTTCAAGGCTTCGATCTCCTCGTCATACGGAGCGACCTCGCCTTCGATAAACTCCTCCGTCGTTCGCGCAATCATCCGGTGCTCCTCGCTGCAATCCTCCGGCGTGACGATGGAGTGAAAGTCGATATTTTCCAGAATAAAGCTTCCGCCGATCGTTTTGCCCATCTCTATCTTCTCCTTTCACTTGCCTGTAAGCCGCAGCCTAAGCGTCGCCGTACACCTCGAACACACCGGCCGCGCCCATCCCCCCGCCGATGCACATCGACACGACCCCGATTCCGCCGCCCCGGCGGCGCAGCTCATGAATAAGCGTCGCTGCGAGCTTCGTCCCCGTGCAGCCAAGCGGATGGCCGAGCGCGATCGCGCCGCCGTTTACATTGACCTTGTCTTCGTCTATTCCGAGCTCACGAATGATATGCAGACATTGCGAGGCGAACGCTTCGTTAATCTCGAACAGATCGACGTCGGCGAGCGTCAGCCCCGCTTGCTTCAGCGCTCGGGGAATCGCCTTCACCGGGCCGACGCCCATAATCTCCGGCTCGACGCCGGCCAGCGCAAACGACCGGAACGTCGCCAGCGGCTTCAGGCCAAGCACCTCGGCCCTCTCCCGGCTCATCAGCAGAGCCGCCGCCGCACCGTCGCTCATCTGCGACGAATTGCCCGCCGTCACCGTGCCGCCCAGCTTAAACGCCGGACGCAGGCTGCCAAGCGCCTCAAGCGTTGTGTCCGCGCGTACGCCCTCATCCTGCTCGATGACCGCCGTCCGGGTTTGCACCACCGTCCCGTCCTCGCCCGCTTGCTTCCATGACGTTCGCACCGGCACGATCTCGCCCTGGAACTTTCCCTCGCGGAGCGCAGCCGCCGCTTTCTGATGCGAGCGGAGGGCGAAACTGTCCTGCTCCTCCCGGCTGACGCCGAAACGGGCGGCCACCTCCTCGGCCGTATGGCCCATGCCGATATAGACTTCCGGCATCTGCTCCACGATTTTCGGATGCGGCGATATCTTGAAGCCTGTCATCGGCACATGGCTCATGCTCTCCACCCCGCCCGCGATCAGCACATCCGCCGATCCCGCCCGTATGCGCTCGGCGGCGAACGCCACCGACTGCAGACCGGACGCGCAGAACCGGTTGACTGTGAGCGCCGGCACCGTCACAGGGAATCCGGCGTACAGCGACATGATGCGGGCAAAGTTCAAGCCCTGCTCGCCCTCGGGCATCGCGCAGCCGATCAGGATGTCCTCGACCTCTTCCTTGCCGAGGCCCGGCGCCCGTTCCATGACGGCCTCCAGCACCGCTTTACCTAGGTCTTCAGCCCGCGTCTGAGCGAAGCCGCCTTTTTTCGCCTTGCCGACAGGGGTGCGGACGATCGATACGATGACCGCTTCTGGCATAGAAGTCCACCTCGCTTTCAGTTCATTTATGAGCGCCGGGCGCCGGGCACGACCCGGACCCGGCTGCTTCCGGCTCTCCAGATGTCCAGTATGCCGGGTTCTCCCAGGTGTTTATCTGACTATCCTGGTGCTCCGGCCTGTGTCTTGCCCCGGGTTCTCCAGCCCCCGCAGCTTCCGGTTCCAGGCTCCCGGCTTTCCCTTCCAGCCTAGTTGCGCAGCGCCTTGCCCTTGGACAGCATGTGTTGCATCCGGGCTTGCGTCTTCGGCTCGCCGCACAAGCTGAGAAACGCCTCCCGCTCCAGATCCAGCATATACTGCTCCGTCACCAGCGAGCCTGCCGGCAGATCTCCACCGGCCAGCACATGCGCGAGCTTGGCGGCAATTTTCAGGTCATGCTCGCTGATGTATCCGCCCCGTCTCAGCCCGTAGGCTCCGAGCTGCAGCACCGCCTTGCCTTCCGCCCCGGCGACGCGGATGCGCTCCTCGCGGACCGGTTCATAGCCGCCCTGCACAAGACCAAGCACTGCCTTCTTCGCTTCGCCGATCAGATGCTCCGGATTCACCACCACCCGGTCTCCCGGCCCGAAAAGTCCGAGGGAAAACGCATCGTAAGCGCTTGACGATACTTTGGCCATCCCCACCGTCTCGAACGCCCGGTTAAGGGAAGGCTGCACATCCGCATCGGCATGTGCAGCGCTGCGGCTGCTGCGCAGCGCCAGCTCCTTGCAGCCGCCTCCGGCCGGGATCAGCCCGACGCCCGCCTCGACGAGGCCATAATAGGTCTCAGCCGACGCGACGATGCGATCGGCCGGCATGCAGGCCTCGACGCCGCCGCCCAGCGTCATCCGGTGCGGAGCGGCAACGACCGGCTTTTCGAAGCGCTTCAGCTGCAGCATCGTATTCTGAAACAGCCGGATGATGCTGTCGATCTCTTCCCACTCTTCGTCCTGCGCCTCCATTAACAGAATCATGAGATTCGCGCCGACGCAGAAATTGCGCCCCTGATTGGCGATGACAAGCCCCTCATAATTACGGCGCACCTCCTCTTGACTCCGCTGGATCATCGTCAAAATATCCGCGCCGATGGCATTGTTCGGCGAATGAAATTCCAGGCAGGCCACGCCGTCGCCGAGGTCGAGCAAGCTTGCCCCCGGATTGGACAGGACGACCCGATTGCGCTTTCTCAGCGCAGCCAGCGAGATATGCTCAGGCATCTCCTCCAGCTTGGCATAAGCTCCGCTGCTGACATAGAACGTATGGCCCTCCTCCTCGCGGTAAAAGGAGGTATGCCCGGCGGCGATCCACTCCTTGACCCAGACGGGGACCTCCGTCCCTTCCGCTTCCATCCGCTGCACAGACTTTGCGAGTCCGATCGCATCCCACAGCTCAAACGGACCGAACTCCCAGTTAAAGCCCCACTTCATCGCATCGTCTATCTCGCGGATCGTATCTGCGATCTCGCCGAGCTTCTCGGCGGCATACACCAGCATCGGCTTCAGCACGCTCCAGGCGAACTTGGAGTACCGGTCCCCGCCGGCGAGCAGCGCTTTCGTTTTCCGGGCGGCTCCCTTGGCCAGCTTTGCCGCCTCCAGCGCTGCCCCGGCCGGCTTGCTTGCCGCTCCGTATTGCATGGAATCCAGATTCAGCGATAAAATCTCGCTGCCGCCCGGCCCCTTTTTTTTCAAATAAAAGCCTTGGCCCGACTTCTCGCCCAGCCACCCGCTTTGCACCATCCGCTCCAGCACCTCGGGTACGGCAAATCGCCCGCTCTCCTTCCGATCCGCCGCTTGCTCAGCCACATTGTTCGCCACATGAACAAACGTATCCAATCCGACCAGATCGAGCGTGCGGAACGTGGCGCTCTTCGGCCGCCCCATCGCCGGGCCGGTAACCGCATCGACCTCCTCCACTGTGAAGCCTTGCTCGCTCATCTCCCGGAGTGTGACGAGCAGCCCGTACGTGCCAATCCGGTTGGCGATGAAGTTCGGCGTATCCTTCGCCAGCACGACGCCCTTGCCGAGCCGCCGTTCGCAGAACCGCTTCATTCCCGCGATGATTTCGGGATCGGTTTCCTTGCCGGGAATCAGCTCGAGCAGCTTCATATACCGGGGCGGGTTGAAGAAGTGAGTACCGAGAAAATGGCGCTTGAACGCCTCGCTGCAATCCGCCGACATCGCGTCGATCGAGATGCCCGACGTATTGGAGCTGACCACGGTACCCGGTCTCAAATAGGCTTCCAGCCGGGCGAACAGCTGTTTCTTGGCCTCCAGCTTCTCGACGATCACCTCGATCACCCAATCCGCCTCAGCGATCAGGGACAGGTGGTCCTCCAGATTGCCCGGCGTGATCCGTTCGGCGAAGGTATTGTCGTATAACGGCGCAGGCTTTGTCTTCTTTAGTCTCTCGATGGCCTCGGCAGCCAGCCTGCTGCGGACGGCAGGGTGCTGCAGGGTCAGTCCCCGGGCCGCTTCCGCAGCGGTCAGCCCGCTTGGAACGAGGTCCAGCAACAGGGAGGGAATTCCGGCGTTGGCAAGATGGGCCGCAATAGCGGAGCCCATCACACCGGCGCCGATGACGGCTGCCTTGCGGATTGGCGTCTGCATTTCCTTCATCATCCTTTCCTCTCCATTCCGAATACAGACTGTTCCAGCAGCTCGGCGATGTCCTTCGTCTGGACTACCGCCTCCAGCTCCTTCTGCTTGGTCCCGTCCTCCAGCATCGTCAGGCAGTACGGGCAGGCGCTGCTGATGACGGTCGGGCTGATGGCGAGCGCCTGCTCGGTGCGGGCGACGTTAATGCGCTTGCCGCTCGTTTCCTCCATCCACATCATTCCTCCTCCCGCCCCGCAGCACATGGCATTTTCCCGGCTCCGCTCCAGCTCGGCCAGCTCTACTCCCGGAATGGCCCTCAGTACATCGCGCGGCTGCTCATAAATGCCGTTGTACCGTCCCAAATAACAGGAATCGTGATAGGCGATTCGTTCATTCAATCGGTACCGGGGCTTCAAGCGCCCGCTCCTGACCAACTGCTCCAGCAGTTCGCTGTGATGCAGCACCTCCACCCCCTCCAGGCCAAAGTCGGGATATTCATGCCTCAGCGTATTAAAGGTATGCGGACAGGCGGTCACAATCCGCTTGACGCCGTAACGCTCGAAGGCCGCGATATTTTCGGCGCACAGCTGCTGGAACAGCAGCTCGTTGCCAAGCCGGCGAGGCGTATCGCCGGAGCCCTTCTCCTCGTTGCCGAGGATGGCGAAGCTGACGCCCGCTTCGTGCAGCAGCCGGACGAAAGCCCGGGACACCTTGCGGCTGCGCAGGTCGTAAGAGCCCATCGAGCCGACGAAAAACAAATAGTCGAAGTCCGGGTTCTCCTGCACCGTCGGCACCGGAATGCCGTCCATCTCTGTCGTCCAGCGGCTGCGCTCGCTGCGGCTGATTCCCCACGGGTTGCCCTGCCGTTCGATGTTCTGAAGCGCCCGCTGCGCTTCCTGCGGCATGCTGCCCTGCATCAGCACCAGATGACGGCGCAGGTCGATGATTTTGTCGACATGCTCGTTGCCGACCGGACATTGCTCCTCACAGCTGCGGCATGTCGTGCAGGACCAAATCTCCTCCTCGGTCATCACGCCGCCGATCAATTCGACGGACTCGGCCGCAGCGCCTGACGGGTCCGTCCCCCAAGCGGCCTGCTGCCAAGTCAGCGTAGGGCGGATGTCGGTCGAGGCCGCAGCAGGCACCGCGAAGGCTGACGGCGGAGCAGACGGTGCAGCGGAAGCAGACGACACCGCGAGGGCTGACGGGGCGGAAGCAGACAGTGCCTGCAATGAGGCTGCGGAGGAAGCTGCTGCGGAGGCTGGATCAGCGGATGAAGGATCAGCGGCCCCGGCCGCCGGCCATCGCACGCCCTCTGCAGCCGCCTGCGCATTCATCCGATGCGCCGAGGAAGCTGCCGGAAATACAAAGGCCGGCATCCACGGCGATTTGGACGTCACCGCCGCACCCTTTTCCACCAGATGGTCGCGGAGTTTGGAGATCAGATGCATCGGAGACAGCGTTTTGCCTGTACCCGAAGCGGGGCAGACGTTCGTGCATCGTCCGCATTCCACGCAGGCGTAAAAGTCGAGCATCTGCTTCTGCGTAAACTCCTCGATCCGGCCGACGCCAAACGACTCGGCCGTTTCATCCTCCAGATCGAGCTTTCGCAGCCGTCCCGCCGGCTCCTTGCGACGCAGCCACAAGTTGACCGGCGCTGTGATGATATGGAAATGCTTCGACTGCGGCACATACACGAGAAACGCCAGCAAAATGAGCAGATGCGCCCACCAGGCAGCGTAAAAGGCGGCCCCGGCCGCAGCGCCGGACATAAAGCTTCCGAAACCATCCGCCAGCCAAGAGGAGACCGGAGCGTAACCGCTTCCGGGAATTCCGAGCCATAACCGCTCGAAGCCGAGCGACAGCAGCACGGACAGCAGCAGCCCGAAAATAAAGAAAACGACGATGCTTGGCTTCCAGCCTCTTTTCAAGCGCGCCAGCTTCTCTCCATAACGCCGGAAAGCCGCATACGCCATCGCCGCCAGCACCAGCATCACGGTCAGCTCCTGAAGCAGTCCGAACGCCTCATAAGCGGGAAGCGGCAGCGGATGGCCTCCCGTCAAGCCCTTGACAATCAGATCCAGCGCACCCAGCTGCAGTACGATGAACCCGTAAAAAATCACGATATGCATGATCCCGCTGCGCTTATCCTTCAGCAGCCTCGTCTGGCCGACCACCTCGGCCAAAAACGGCCGCAGCCTCTCCCGAAGCCGATTCCCGAGATCAACCGGCTGGCCCAGCTTCATATACAAGTAGCGATGATATACAGCTTTCCCGAACAGAAAGACTCCATATCCGGTAATGGCCACGAACAAAACCGCATTCACGAATTGCCAGATCATCCCCGTCATCCATCCCCTCCGTCCGATCGTCAGAAACGCGTACTTTCAGCCACGCTCGCCTGAGAGCGGTTGCAACAAACACTCATAAAATGAAGCCGATCGAAATACGCTGACAATAAGCCCCGGTTTTTCCTAAGCTTATGAAAATGAATGAGTATTCATTCACGAATTTGAACTGGCAAAATCGATTGCAGACGCATCCTGGAGCGAATTCAGACGGCAGTTGACGTATAAAGCAGCGTGGTACGGACGCACAGTAAAGTTTGCGGATACGTTCGAGCCAACGAGCCAAAGGTGTCATGTATGCGGATTTGTGTGCAAAGAAGTCAAGAACCTAACTGTGCGCCAATGGGAGTGTCCGTCGTGCTATACGATTCATGACCGTGACGTAAACGCCGCAAACAATATAAAGAGAGTTGCGATCCAGCACCTCTCTTCGAACTGCGGAAACCGCAGGGATCGCTTGGTAGAGGTATCTCCGAAGGAAGTACCTGATCACTCTGCTTCGTTGGAAGCAGGTACCCAAGAATCCGCCACTTCAAACTTGGCTAAGTGGGGGAGTGTTCAAATTTCAAGAACAAGTCTGGGCGATCTGATCGCCCGCTTTCATGCCGGCGTCCGGGAAACGGAATCGGCGGATGAGGCCATCCGGCGTATATGCGCGCTGCATTACTCCGAGCTGGGGGGTAAAGTCGCCTTGGCGCCTGTGACGCAAATCGAGCTGCGGCAAAGCTCGCTGGAGCTGCGCAAAGCGATCGGCGAAGTCGTCAAGCCTTATATTCGGCTCATTGAGGAAGTGCGCCGGCAAGGAGTGGCGGAAGGTACGTTCAGAGCAAATCCGGATGTCAAGCTGACCCGGTTGCTGCTGTTCGGCGGCATGGATGAGGCGGTCACCTCCTGGTTAATCGCCGGGCGCAAGTATTCGCTTGCCGCCCAGGTCGACAAAACCGTGGAGTTTTTCTTGCAAGGCCTGCGTTCCTGACCAAGCTTGTACTCGCAAGGGAGGGCAAGAGCATGAACATCATCGTGCTGATGAAGCAAACCTTTGATACGGAAGAAAAGATTGTCATTCGTGACGGAGCGGTGGCCGAGGATGGCGCCAAGTTTATTCTCAATCCGTACGACGAATATGCCGTGGAGGAAGCGATCCGGCAGAAGGAGAAGCATGGAGGCTTCGTTACCGTGCTGTCGGTCGGCCCGGAGCGCTGCGCGGAGGCGCTTCGGACGGCGCTCGCGATGGGCGCCGATGAAGCCGTACGCATCTCCGGTGACGGCCTTGCGGACGAATTCGGGGTATCCCTCGCATTGGCTGCTTTTCTGGAAAAGCAGCCTTATGATCTGCTGCTGGGCGGCAGCTTCTCCGTCGATAACGGAGCGGGACAGGTGGCCGTGCGCGTGGCCGGGCTGCTGCATATTCCGCATACCTCCTCCATCACCCGCCTGGATATCGACGGCGACCGGGCCACCGTGCTGCGCGATGCCGAGGGAGACAGCGAGACCTTGGAGGTTGCGCTCCCTGCCCTGTTCACCGCCCAGCAAGGGCTGAACGATCCCCGCTACCCGTCGCTGCCCGGCATTATGAAGGCCAAGAAAAAACCATTCCGCCACCTTCAGCTGGCCGATCTGGGTTTAAACGAAGCGGATGTTTCTCCCCGCACAGCGCGGACCTCGCTTGCCCTTCCGCCCGAGCGGCAGGCGGGCAAGCGGATGACCGGGGATCCGCAGCAACAGGTGTCCGAGCTCGTCCGGCTGCTGCGGACGGAAGCCAAGGTGTTGTGAACCTTTCCGCGGTTGTACGGTAGGAGCAGGACGGAAACCACGGTGCTGCGAGCCTTCCCCGCGCTTGAGCGGTAGGAGCTGCATGTACACGGGTTGCCGGATTGTTTATGACATAACCTCTGGCAGCCGGTTTATTGTATGAGTAGCTAAGAAAAACTCTGATCGAAGTCCTTTCAAGGAAGAACCATTCGCGTTTTAGCGACAGTTTTTCTTGAGAGCAAAAAGTTTCACCGCGTTTGATAGCTATGGTGAAATGAAACTTTTTTACTCTCAAAAGTCCGGTGAATAACGCTCGGCCTGCTGCCGATCGGGGTTTCCACTCGCTGTTGCAGCCAGATTTTTTGATTGTTAGACCCCTAGCGACCGCTATCGCTGTTTCAACTCCCTATCGGCTTTCCGGCTTCTTTTTCAGCGGGCTTCTCGAGGATATCCGCCTTACGGCATCCTTGCGTACTGACGGAGAGAGGACAGGTGGATGGCGAGGAACTCTAACGGAACTAGCGACTCTTAAGCCGCTTTTCTCACAATTTTGCCATTCTTACGGAACTCAGTGACCCTTAGACGGGCAAATGGAGTGAAAAATGGACCGACTGGCTCTCTAAGGAGCTCCCAGTTCCGTTACAAATTGAATTCAGTCGATTCCATGCGCTTAGCGTCGCTGAGTTCCGTTACCATTCCGCTCTGTTGCGTGCACTCCGTTTTTTTGTACATTTACCCGCTCGATCGACCACTTACCGGTGTTCTAAAGCCGCCCCTGGGCTTAAATCACCAGAACGCTACCGAGTAGCCTGCTCCAAGACCGCGGGCGGGCTTGGAGTTAAAGGTACCGTTCCATAGGAGGAAAAATCCGCGTTCTAAGACTACAATTCAACTGGTGTAACAGAGCAAGCCGCGGACCAACACGGATCTCGATGCGTCGCTCTCCGTGGGCTTGCCTAACGAGGCAGCATATGTATGTCGTGTTAGGGCGAGGGTACGCGGTATGTGACACTAAACTTAAAATGAGCCTTCTTTACTCGTATAGCAAGGGAGGAATTCGAAATGAGCCACACTTATCTGGTTATCGGGGAAATCCGGGGGGGCAAGCTCCGTCAGGTGACGGGCGAGCTCGTGCAAGCCGCCAAGCTGGCCCGGCGGGACAACGGAGACCGGATCGTCGCCGCTCTGCTCGGCTGGCAGCTTGAGACGTTCGCCGGCGAACTGGCCCGCCTGGGGGTGGATCAGGTGCTGGTCGCTGACCGGCCCGAGCTCGAGCATTATAACCCTGACACTTATTTCCCCGCGTTGTCTGCCATTATCGAAGAGACAACGCCGCACGCCGTCTTCTTCGGACATACCGCCGTAGGCCGGGACCTCGCTCCCCAAGCTGCGGCACTGCTCGGGGCAGGGCAAATCTCCGATGTTGTCGCGCTGAAGCAAGACGGCGGCGGGCTGCTGTTCACCCGTCCTCTCTACGCAGGCAAGGCGTTCGAGAAGAAACGGTTTTTGCAGGGTCCGATCATCGCAACGTTCCGGCCCAATAACATTCCTGCGGCCGAGCCGGCAGACGGGGGGGCCGCCCCCATCACTGAGGCGACGACGCCCGCGCCCGCCGGCAACGCCTCCCTGCGGTCTATCGTCAAAACCGTCGTACGCAAGGCGGCCGGCAAGGTGGATTTGACGGAAGCCCGCATCGTCGTCTCCGGCGGACGCGGCGTAAAGAGCGCCGAAGGCTTCCGGCCGCTGGAGGAGCTGGCGCAGGTGCTGAATGCGGCCGTGGGCGCGTCGCGCGGAGCTTGCGATGCGGGTTACTGCGACTACGCGCTGCAAATTGGCCAGACCGGCAAAGTCGTGACGCCGGAGCTGTATATCGCCTGCGGCATCAGCGGGGCGATCCAGCATCTGGCCGGGATGAGCCAGTCCCGGATCATCATCGCCGTCAACAAGGACCCGGAAGCGCCGATCTTCCAGATCGCGGATTACGGCATCGTCGGCGACTTGTTCGAGATCGTGCCGCTGCTGACCGAGGAGCTGAGGCAGGCTTTGGCATAGCGGACGAAAAAAAGAGAGGCTGCGGCAAGCTTTAAAAACCCGGTGAACAAGAGACCGGAGAGCCGATGGAGAGTTGAAGCAAGCAACGATTAGAAAAACCGGCCTCGCCGCAGGCCGCGCGTTATTCACCCGACTTTATGCGCAGCAAACAAAAAAAGGAGCTCCGGCGCGATATAGGCCCTTTCCTCCTCCCGGAGGGTTATGGGACATTTATCGCGCGAAGCTCCTTTATATTTCTGAACGAGGATTCCGCTTAAAACGTGCTTTGCTTAGCCGACTCCCAGTCCGCCAGGAAGCGCTCGATGCCGCTATCCGTCAGCGGATGCTTGATCATGGATTCGATGACCTTGTACGGTACCGTCGCAATATGCGAGCCGTGCAGAGCCGCTTCGATGACATGAGCGGAGTGGCGCACGCTGGCGGCAATAATCTCCGATTCGATCTTGTGCGTTTGGAAAATTTGCGAGATTTCCTTGATCAAGTTCATACCGATCTGGTTGATATCATCCAGACGTCCGATGAACGGAGACACATAAGTTGCGCCTGCGCGCGCAGCCAGCAAAGCTTGCGTCGAGCTGAAGATCAGCGTGACATTTGTTTTGATGCCGAGCTCGCTGAAAGCTTTCGTTGCCTTAAGGCCATCGGCTGTCATCGGAAGCTTGATCACAACGCCTTCGCCGAGCTCCGCCAGCTTCTTGCCCTGCTCGACCATTTCGTCCGCTTTCAGCGAGATGACCTCTGCGCTGATCGGCTGGTTGCCGACGACGGAAATAATTTCTTTGACCGTCTCGAAAAAGTCGCGGCCTTCCTTCGCAATTAGCGATGGATTCGTCGTTACGCCGGCGATAACGCCAAGCTCGTAAGCTTTGCGGATTTCTTCTACATTAGCCGTATCGATAAAAAATTTCATAGTTGGTCCCCTGCCTTTTCATCGTTTAATGGTTAATCGTTTTATGCGAATTAAGCGAAATACCGGGCCTTGATCTGCTGCACGATAGCTTCCGGCGTAAATCCGTACTCGCGGATCACCTTGTCGGCTTTGGCCGATGCGCCGAACTTGCGGATGCCGACGACGAAGCCGTCACCGCCCAGCACTTCATCCCAGCCGGATGGATACGCCATCTCGATCACAACTTTGGCCTTCACCTGCGGGAGGACGACGGAGTTGCGGTAAGCCTCGTCCTGCTGCTCAAACAGCTCGCGGCTTGGCACGCTGACAACGCGGGCATGGATGTTCTCTGCCGCCAGCTGCTTCTGAACGTCCAGCGCCAGCGCAACCTCCGAACCGGTTGCGATCAGCTGCACATCCGGCGTGTCGCTTCCGCCCGCATCCAGCACATAACCGCCACGGCCGATGTTGGCGAAGGCAAGCTCCGACGTACCCGGCAGCACCGGCAGGTTCTGGCGGGTCAGCGCAAGCACGAACGGTCCTTGCTTCGCCTGAAGCGCATACTCCCAAGCAGCCGCCGTTTCGTTGGCGTCAGCCGGACGGAACAGCGTCAGATCCGGGATCAGCCGCAGCGAAGGAATTTGCTCGATCGGCTGATGCGTCGGGCCGTCTTCGCCGACTGCGATGCTGTCGTGGGTGAACACGTACACGACCGGCAGCTTCATCAGCGCAGACAGCCGGATCGCTCCGCGCAGGTAGTCGCTGAATACGAGGAATGTGCCTCCGAACGCCTTCACGCCGCCGTGCAGCAGCATGCCGTTCAGCGCTGCGCCCATCGCGAATTCGCGTACGCCGAACCAGATGTTCCGGCCTGCATAATTCGCTGCGTCAAATGCCGGAGCTCCGTTGATCATCGTCATGTTCGAGCTCGCCAGGTCCGCCGATCCGCCAAGCAGCAGCGGATTGGCCGCAGCAAGCGCATTGATCGCCTGACCGGATGCCGAACGCGTCGAGATCGGCGCGTGGTCGGCCGCATAGCGGGGCAGCTTCGCATTCCAGCCTTCGGGCAGCTCGCCCTGCAAAGCGCGTTCGAATTCGGCGGCAAGCTCCGGATACGCCTGACGATAGCCGGCCAGCAGCTCCAGCCACGCCTGCTCCCGCTCCGCTCCCGCATTCTTCAGCTCCGCGAAATGCGCAAGCACCTCGGCCGGCACATAGAAGTCCGGCTCGGCCGGCCAATTCAGCGCCTGCTTCGTCAGTGCAACCTCTTCCTTGCCGAGCGGGCTGCCGTGCGTGCCGCCGTGTCCGCCCTTGCCGGCTTTGTTCGGGCTGCCGTAGCCGATCGTCGTCTTGATCTCGATCAGCGTCGGGCGCTCCGTGTCCGCCTTGGCCAGTGCGATAGCCTCGGCGATCGCGTTGACGTCATGCTGCTCATCCACGCGCAGATACTGCCAGCCGTAAGATTCGAAACGGTTCTGCACACGCTCGGAGAAAGACATGCTCAGCTCGCCGTCCAGCGAAATATCGTTCGAATCGTAGAGCACGACCAGCTTGCCCAGCTTCAGATGGCCGGCCAGCGAAGCCGCCTCGGAGGAGATACCCTCCATCAGATCGCCGTCGCCGCAAATCGCATACGTATGATGGTCGACAACCGTATAGCCTTCCCGGTTGTATACGGCCCCCATATGCGCCTCGGCCATGGCCATGCCTACCGCCATCGCCACGCCTTGACCGAGCGGGCCGGTCGTCGCTTCGACGCCGACGGTGTGGCCGAATTCCGGATGACCCGGCGTAAGGCTGCCCCATTGGCGGAACTGCTTGATGTCGTCCAGCGTCAGCCCGTAGCCGCTAAGGTAAAGCAAGCTGTACAGCAGCATCGAGCCGTGTCCGGCCGACAGGACGAACCGGTCGCGGTCCGCCCACCGGGCGTTCCCCGGGTTATGCTTCAGATGGCGCGCCCATAGCGCGTAAGCCATCGGTGCGGCGCCCATCGGCATCCCCGGATGACCCATATTGGCTTTCTCCACCGCGTCGATCGTCAGCGTGCGGATCGTGTTGATGCTTAAGGTTTCGACTGCGGCCGTCGTTGTTGTATGCATGTGCTCCAGCCTCCATTTTTAGAATTAACAGTATCTTGATGCCTTGTTATCTATTATAATGAAAGAGGTTACATTGATATAATCGATAGTTTGTATATGAGATATAGAAGGAGTCTATATGATAAGCCTGGAATTATATAAAGTATTTTACATAACGGCCAAGTCGGGGAGCTTGTCGAAGGCGGCCAAGGAGCTGTACATCACACAGCCGAGCGTCACGCATGCCATCAAGCAGCTGGAGCAGCAGTTGGGACTGCCGTTGTTCGCGCGGACGGCCAAAGGGGTGGAGCTGACGAAGGAAGGGGCCGTGCTGCTGCCTTATATCGAGCAAGCGTATAACTTTGTGTCGCTGGCCGAGGAGAAGCTGAGAGAGCTGAAAAACATCGCCGTAGGGGAGATTAAGATCGGGGGCAGCGATTCGCTGTGCAAGCATTATCTGCTGCCGTTTCTGGAGTCGTTCCATGCGGAATATCCGAACGTGCAGATCAACCTGGTGCACGGCACGACGCCGGAGATCGTCAAAGAGCTGAAGGACGGCAAAATCGACATCGGCATCGTCCGCATGCCGGTGAACGACAGTCAGCTGATCGTGCGCGAGGGCATCACCCTGCAGGACTGCTTCGTGACCGGCGCCAAATACCGGGAGCTCGCCGAACAGCCCGTGTCGATGGAGCGGCTGCTGGAGCATCCGATCATTCTGTTCACCCGCAACAGCAGCTCGCGCAACTTTATTACCCGGCTGTTCAGGGAACGCGGCCTCGACCTGCATCCGGATATCGAGCTCGGAAGCGTCGATCTGCTGATTCAATTTGCCAAGATCGGCTTCGGCATCTCCTTCGTCACCCGCGAATTCGTCTCCCGGGAGCTGGAGGCCGGCGATCTGTTCGAGATCAAGCTGGACGTGCCGATTCCTGCGGCCCAGATCGGCATCATCACGCTGAAGAACATGCCCTTGTCGCAAGCCGCTTCCGCATTCGTAAGCAAGCTGGAGATGATGAACGAAGCCTAGGCAGCGGGCTAACCGCCTTACGGCTTCTTCAGAAGCCGTGCTTTTACCTAGAGATTAAACACCGGGTTGAACAAAAAAGCGGCGAAAGAAGCGCCCCCGCCCCTTTCCGCCGCCGCTTGCGCGTCCCACAGCCTACACGTTGACAGTCCAGCCATACACATCCCGCACCATGCCGCGCTGGATGCCGGTGATTGTGTCGTACAGCTTTTGCGACAGCTCGCCGACCTGACCGCCGCCTACCGGGTACAGCTGTCCCTTCCAGCGGATGCCTCCGATCGGGGAGATCACGGCTGCCGTCCCTGTGCCGAACGCTTCCTCGAGCGTGCCGTCCGAAGCGGCACGCACCAGCTCGTCGATCGAGATCTGGCGAGCCGTGCAAGGAATGTCCCAATCCTCCAGCAGCTCCAGCACCGCGCCGCGCGTCACGCCTTCGAGAATCGAGCCGTTCAGAATCGGGGTATGCACCTCGCCGTTGATCCGGAAAAACACATTCATGCTGCCGACTTCCTCGACGTATTTGCGCTCCAGCGCATCCAACCACAGCACCTGCTGGCAGCCGGCCTCCTTGGCCGCCGCCTGCGCCTTGAGGCTGCCGGCATAATTGGCCGCCGCCTTCACGGAGCCTGTGCCGCCTCTTACAGCGCGAACATCATGAGCCTCCGCCTGAATGTCGACCGGCTTCAGCCCTTCCTCGAAATAAGCTCCGACCGGCGACAACACAATGGCAAACATATACCGGGAGGAAGGTCTGACACCAAATGAAGCCTCCGTCGCGATCACGAAAGGTCGAATGTAGAGCGAGGTGCCTTCCTCCGACGGAATCCAGTCCTCATCGACCTGGACCAGCGCTTTTACCGCCCCGATAAATACATCCGCGTCAAGCAGCGGCATGCTCATCCGCTCCAGCGAGCGGCGCATCCGCTCCGCATTGCGCTCCGGCAGGAAAAGCAGCGTCTGACCTTCGCCCCCCTTGTAAGCCTTCATCCCTTCGAATACGGCCTGCCCGTAATGGAAGACCATCGAGGCAGGGTCCAGCGCCAGCGGCGCATAAGGCACGACGCGCGGATCATGCCAGCCTTGTCCGGCTTCGTAATCCATCAGAAACATATGATCGGTAAACACTTGACCGAAGCCCAGCTTGGACGCAACCGGCTTAGGTTTAGGACTGTCCGTTCGTTCAATTCTCACGCTTGGCATCATAGCAGAAGCTCCACCTTTCAGGCTCATGCGAGCATGGTTATTCTCTCTACTGTAAGGGAAGCCCCTTCATTGATCAATTCTGTATTTTCGATTAAAATCATAGATACGATCTATCAATAAACGACCAACAAAAAGGATGATGATCCCCATGGAGCACAGGCTGCTGGAGTACTTTGTCGCCGTCTGTCAGGAGCTGCATTTTACGAAAGCGGCCGACAAGCTGGGCATTAGCCAACCGACGCTCAGCCATCAGATCGCCTTGCTGGAGCAGCGGATCGGTGCCCCGCTTTTTTTGCGGATGGGCAAAAAAATTTACATCTCGGAAGCCGGCGAAATTTTGTACAAGCATACCGTGAACGCCTTTCACGAGCTTGAGCAGGCCCGGCTTGCCATCGACGAGCTGCGCGGGCTGAAGCGCGGACATCTGCGGATCGGCTGCTCCGGCAATCATCTGCTGACTTCCGCGGTCATCAGCTTTCATGAAGCATATCCGGGCATCGAGTTGTCCGTCACCGAGCTGGCTACAGAGGAAACTCGCGAGGGTCTTCTCTCGAACCGGCTGGACATCGGCGTCGTCTTCCTGCCCATCAAGGACGAGCATCTCGTCAGCATCCCGCTCTTTCATGATACGCTGCAGTTGGTCGTCTCCTCGCGGCATCCGTTGTTCGCTTCCCCGGCCGTGAGTCTGGCCGAGCTGCAGCAGCAGCCGGTCGTCCTGCTGCAGCCCAAGTTCCTCGTCCGGCAGATGATCGATTCATATTGTCTGGAGGCCGGATTCTCGCTGCGGCCGCTTGTGGAGGTGTCGACGCTTGACTCGCTGCTCGAGCTGGCCAGACGCGGCATAGGCGGCGCCGTCCTGCCGGCCTCTTATATGGCCCCGCTGCAGGACAGCCGGGTCCGCGCGCTGGACATCACGGACCCGGTGCCCGGCAAGAGCATCGGCATCGTGTACCGCAAAGATATGTATATGGGGGCGTCGATGACCGCCTTCATCCGGCATCTCACCGATCAGCTGGGCGCGGGCGGCCTCGCGTGACAGACGCCGGGCGCACAAGCAGCCTGCCGCCGAATCTAAAGATCCGTCGGCAGGCTGCAAATGACGACAACAAGACAGCAGGACGTCTCCGAGCTTCGAGCCTCAGCCTTGAACCTCTGCCTCGAACTTTTGCTTAAAACCTCTGCTGCGAACTTTTACTTCAAACCTTAGCTTTGAATTTCCGCTCTAAACTTCCACTCTGTCTTTCGCTTTAAACCTCCGCTTTAAACTTTTTCGCCGCTTACTGCTTGACGAACCGGTCCCGGTCCCACTTGTACGTACTTTCTATGTGCGCGCCTTGAGCATTGTCATAATAGCTGACTCGAAACGCATCCTTCGCCGTCTTCGTCAGCGGAATCGAATACCTCCCGTCGCTGCTGCTGACGAACAGGCCGCCGCCTTCCGTGTCCAGCCCCAGCTCCTGGATGCATTGCTCCGCCTGCTTCAGCGTAAATATTCGGTAAACGCTGCCATTGCTTGATCCGTATTGCCCGATCACAAAGTCAAGGTCGCCGTCTCCGTTATAATCATCGGTATAGATAGTAAAATCCCCGTTAAACGCAAGCTGCTCCCCCTGAAAGGACGTATTCAGACTGACCGCGTGCAGCTCATGGCCGGCTTCATCCAGCCATTGAAGACGGAACTCCCCCTCCCAATTTTTCCCCATGAACGGGCCGGGTGTCGTCCATTCCTCGAAATATCGCCCTTCCACCAGGGCTATGGCGATCTTGTGCCCGTTAGCCAGCTCGGTGCGCG
The DNA here is from genome assembly GCF_900101595.1 of Paenibacillus sp. cl123. Taxonomy (GTDB): domain Bacteria; phylum Bacillota; class Bacilli; order Paenibacillales; family NBRC-103111; genus Paenibacillus_G. The sequence continues at coordinate 47,796 of NZ_FMYY01000003.1, read as the reverse complement.
AGACGGTCATCTGCCCTTGAACGGAAATCGCAGGCTCGGCCTGCATCGGAGCGCCTTGTACCGCTTGGGCGGCCGGGCTCGCTGATGGCTGAACTTGTCCGCAGCCGGCCAGCAGCAGTGTGCATATCATCAGAACCCTCGGAACTTTGAGCATTTCCTCTCCTCCTAGTCGGTTGCCTCTAATTTGCATGGGAATGTTGTCCGTCACAGCAGAATTGCTTTGCGCTTGCGGGGCATCCACCTCCTTCCTTCGGTTCGCTGCATCTATTAAATTCTACGAAAGCTCGCGTACTAATATACGGTACCCGAACGCGTCCAGCCGAACAGTCATTACTCCTCCCTCCGCGCCGACCTCTTCCATCGTCAGCGCATCGCGCCAGCCGTCCGTTTCCAACTGGCAAGTCAGCTCGGCAGGCAAAGGAGAATTATTTATCCAGATGGTGAACTGCTTTTCGCTGTCTCTGCGTTCATAGATCAGATACGATTTGCCCGCGGCTGCCTGCAAGAAATGAAAACGGCCGCTTTGCAAAGCTGGATTGGTCCTGCGCAAATGAATGATGTCCTTATAAAATTGCAACAGCTCGCGGTCCTGCTTGTCAGGGTCCCATTGCATGCACACTCGGCATTCGGGATCTCCCCCTCCCTGCAGGCCGATCTCGTCGCCGTAAAAAATACAAGGCGTTCCGGTATAAGTGAAAAGAAACACCACGGCCAGCTTCAATCTGCGCTTATCCCCTTTCATGACCGTAAGCGCTCTCGGCGTGTCATGACTGCACAGCAGGTTGAATATCACTTCATTCGTCTGCTGCGGGTAGCGCATCAGCAATTGTCCGATGCTTTGGGAAAACGCCAGGCCATCCATCGTATCGCCGGAGAAAAATTCGAGCACCTTGCCGGAGAACGGATAGTTCATAACGGAGTCGAACTGATCGCCCAGCAGCCAAGTCAAGGAATCCGACCACACTTCGCCTACGATGTAGGCATCCGGATTAGCCTGCTTAACGACTCGGCGGAATTCCCGCCAGAACTGATGATCCACTTCATTGGCTACATCCAGCCGCCATCCATCTAATTTTAACTCTTTGATCCAATATTCCGCAACGTCCAGCAAATATTTTTTCACCTCAGGATTGGCTGTGTTGAACTTGGGCATATGGGCAAAAAAACCGAATGTATCGTAAGTCGGAATACCGTCCCTCACCTCCACCGGGTACTCATTGATATGAAACCAGTCGGCATAAGGGGAATAAGGCCCTTTTTTCTTCACATCCTGAAAGGGAGGAAAGTGCTCGCCGCAATGATTGAACACCGCGTCGAGCATGACTCGAATCCCTCTCTCGTGGCAGGCGTCGACCAGAGCCCGAAGCTGCTCGTTATCGCCGTAGTGCGGGTCTACTTGTTTATAATCCATAGTGTCGTATTTATGGTTTGACGGCGCGGCAAACAGGGGCGTGAAATAAATCGCATTGACGCCGAGCTCCGATAAATAATCAAGATGCTCCATCACGCCCTGCAGATCGCCGCCGAAGAAATTGCTTTCGGTCGGCGGAGCGCCCCATTCGTCTATGGGATCGGGGTTGATCGCCGGATTGCCATTGGCGAACCGGTCTACAATGATCTGGTAGAAGACCGCCTCCTTGACCCAATCCGGCACCTTGAACATATCGGCTTCATGCAGATAGGGAAAATCATAATACCCTTCGGGCGGTTCCGGCTGTTCCGGGTAAAACCCGCCTTCACTCACCCATACCGTCTCGGACCCGCTCTTGCAGCAGAATATGTAAGACAGGCGCTTGAAGCGGGGCTTTACCCCGACCTGCCAATAGTCGAACAGGTTGTCGGAGGCTACCTTCTCCATCGCATACTCACGATGATAGGAGGCCCAATCGTATTTATCCCCGGCAAATGCGACGATCTCTCCCACATCGTCGCGTTTGGTCCTTACCCGCAAATGAATCGTTTCGCGGTCGTAGGCGTACGCCCAGCTGTTCCGCGTGCCGTGATAAAAGCATTCCTTAAGCATGAGCCTCATCCTCCCCCGCAGACTATTCCTCGATTTTATTCAACGGCCGCATGGCCGGCCCTTCCAGGACATTCCCCTTATAGTCGAAGCGCGATCCGTGGCAAGGGCAATCCCATGACCGTTCACCGCCGTTCCAATTCAGCTCGCAGCCCATATGGGTACAAGTCGTATCGACCAGATGCAGCACGCCATCGGCATCCCGGTACGCCCCGGCCCGGCCGTCTTTCACTTGGACGACAGCCCCTTCATCCGGCCCCAGCCGCTCGGCCTCTTGGCTGACGGACTGGAACTTGCCCTTGATCAGCTGCGCCGCCACATTCACGTTCTCCTTGATCAGATTTCTCATGCCGGGATCGATCTTGAAGCGCGAGGGCGCAAACAGGTCGCTGTAAGCATTGGGCCGGCCTGTCAGCAAATCGTTCAGCAGCAGCGCGGCCGCCGTGCCGTTGGTCATTCCCCATTTCCGGAAGCCAGTCGCGACCCAAATATTCGTATGCTGGGAGGTCAGCATCCCGACGTAAGGCAGCTTGTCCAGCGTTTGCAGATCCTGCGCGGACCACCGATAAGGAATCGCTTCGATGCCGAGCGTTTCTCTTCCGAACTGCTCCAGATTCCGGTAATGCTCCTCCGTAGGGTCTCCCTGTCCTGTTTTATGCGAGTCGCCTCCGATCAACACCATAGGCTCACCATCGATCATAACCGATCGGAGCGAACGCTTGGGCCCATCGACGCTGAGGTACATGCCTCCGGGATAAGCGGCAGCCGGCTTCGCCGCGATAATGTACGAACGCTCCGGGTGGAGACGGGCAAAATACAGGCCGAGGCCGTCATGGAACGGAAAATGGGAGCAGGCGACGGCATGCCGGCATGTAATTCGTCTGCCGTCCGTCGTGTTGAGCACCGGACGCTCGCCTTCCTCCACCTTCCCGATAATCCGGGTCTGCCCGTATATCAAGCCGCCCGCATCCGTGATCCGGCCGATCAAGGCGTTCATATAAGCCGCAGGATGAAACTGCGCTTGACCGGCCAGCTTGAGCGCCTTCTCCACCCGGAGAGGGAGAGGAATTTCACCGGTCTTCTCCACGGGAATACCAAGCCTCCGGCAGGCTTCATATTCCTGATCCAGCAGCCTGGCTCCCTCCACAGTCTGCGCGTATAAGACGGCTTCCTCTTCAGCCCAGCCGCAGTCGATCCGAAGCTCGGCGACCGTCCGTTTTATAAATTGCAGCGCTTCCTCATTGGCCTGATAATAAAGCCTTGCCTGCGCAGAACCAAAATGCTCGGCAAGCTCATGATAGATGAGATCATGCTGCACGGTCACCTTGGCCGTCGTATGTCCCGTTGTGCCATGAACCGGGTCTCTCGCTTCCAGCAGGGCGACCCGATGCCCCTCCGCAGTCAGCAGATAAGCGAGCGTTACGCCGGTCATACCGGCGCCGACTATCGCATAATCCACTTCAATATCTTCCTGAAGCGGGGGAAAAGTCCGGGGCGGCTCCGAGTCAAGCCAATACGAGCGGGAGAACTGCGGAAGCGAATTCGCCGCTTGCGGAGAATGAAGATCCATATATGTTGACTCCTTTCATAAATCGGTCCAGCCTGCTAGGCCTTCCTTACATGCTTACCACTTTCGTTCCCTGCTAAACCAAGGAGGGAAGCTTGCCTGGACCGGGCGTTTCTCCCGAACCAGCCGGCAAGCCTCCCCTCTTGCCCAGCACGATCATTTGTTCGCATCTCCTCCTGCTCAAGCGGCATGCCAACAACCCCCGTTCCGCAAGAAACGGGGGTTGTGCTTTATTATGCCGCCAACGTTCCGTTAGGCCGCAGCAGACGTTTTACGCCCTGGCCTTACGATCGCTTTTACCTTTTCCCAGCCAAAAAGTCCAGCACTTCCTCCTTGCCGGGCAGCGCGCCAACCGCTCCCTTGCGGGTTGTCGTCAGGGCGGCGGCCGCATTGGCGAACTCCAGGATCGGCCGGATATCGACCTCCGTGATGCTGTCCGCGCCCAGTCCCCGGGCATGCAGCTGGTACAGCAGCGCGCCGATGAAGGAGTCGCCGGCGCCGGTCGTATCGGCCACCCGGATCGCATGTCCGGCAACCGCCACCTTGCCGCTTGACCGGTGCCAGAGAGCGCCCTCCGCCCCCTTCGTGTAGACGACGTGGCGTACGTTTCCGACAAATAACGAAGAGATCGCTTCCTCCTCATCCGCAAGTCCAGTGATGAACGCAAGCTCCTCGTCGCTGATCTTCACGATATGCGCTTCAGGCAGAAACTCCAAAATCGTCTTCCGGCAAGCTTCCGGACTGGTCCACAGCGGCAATCTTACATTCGGGTCAAAGCTGATAAGTCCGCCCGCTTCCCGGACCGCTGCGAGCGCCGCGCGATGCGCATATTTCACGGGAGCTTCGATCAGATCCACCGAGCAGAAGTGCAGGATATCCCCAGCTGCGAAGCGGATGTCCGCCGTTTCCTGCTCTGTGAGCAGCATATCGGCGCTCGGATTGCGATAGAAGGAGAAGTCGCGGTTGCCGTCGCTGCTTAAGCTGACAAAAGCCAGCCCCGTGCCCGCCTCTCGCGTCCGCCGCACATGACTCACATCCACCTGCAGCCGGGTCAGCGTCTCGACCAGAAAGTCGCCGAAAGCGTCCGAGCCGAGCTTTCCGATAAATCCGCTCCGCCCTCCGAGCTTCGCCACTGCGCAAGCTACGTTAAACGGCGCTCCACCGGCAGCCTTCTCGAACCCGTTAACCTCTTTCAGCGGCACTCCTTTCTCCGCAGGTATAAAATCAATCAATGCTTCTCCTATTGTATAGACGACGCCCATTCTCGTTTCCTCCCTGTATGTATTCCTTCGGTATGTATAGGCCATATGCCCAACATACCGGATACAAGCTCACAAGTAAAGACGAACATCTCCCCAAATCTTGGCTCCGGCGTATAGTTCCCAAGCTATCTATGAAAAAACCTTGCTATTGAATATAATAGAAATAATTCCCATTAGAGGATGTGAATGCATGAAGTGGTTCGAGGATTTTCGCAAAGAAATGACAGCGGTATTCGTACAAGCCGAGACGATCGTGGCCCGTTTCCCCCAGCCCTTCGATACGGCAGGCCAGCGCTATCTGGAGCAGTTCACGGTGTTGAAGGAAGCCAGCAGCAAAAATTATATATGCTACCTGCTGCCTTTCTGGTTAAGCGATGCGACCGGCCTGGAGCCTGCTCTTAACAAGAAGCTGGCGCTCGGCAGCGTCTTCGGCATGCTGTATTACTTCATTATGGACGACTTGATCGACTCTCCGAATCCGGAATGCAGGCAGAAGCTGCCGCTCGGTCATTTATTTCACTATGAATTTCTGAGTATTTTCCGCGAGCTTTTCCCTGCCCCGGACTGTCCGATCTGGAATTGCTACCGCGTCTATGATGCCCAGTGGGCGGAGGCGATGATCCGGGAGAAGGACAGTGTTTATATGCGCGATGTCCCTCTCACGCTGGCCCACAAGGCCGCGCCGGTCAAGCTGACAGGCATGGGAGCGCTGCTTTTGGCGAATCATGCCGACCTGCGCGAGGAGATGGAGCGGCAGGTCGACCAGATTCTGGTCCTGCTGCAGCTCGTCGACGACTGGTCCGACTGGCAGGAGGATTTGCTGGAAGGCAGCTATAATGCGCTTGTTGCGCTGGCAGCGGAGTCCTTGGGACCGGATCCTTCAGTCCCAAGTCCCGACATCATCCGCAAGCTGATCTATGACAGGGGATTGCTCGACCGCTATGTGCAAATGGCCGAGAAGCTGCTGCAGGACCAGCCCCAGTCCCGGCAACGGCTGACCCTTCCATATATGCAAGCCTTCGGGAAATTTCTGTTAAACGGCTTGTCGCAAGAGGCGGCGAAAATTCGAAAAGAGAAGCAGCTGCTAGAATCCGGAGGATTATTCTATTATCTATCAAAAAATTTGCAAAATAGCTAGATTTTTGTAGAATTACATGATATATTTTATTTGGGATAATTACCCAAATATCAATACAGGGGTGACTGTTATGATGACGCCAGAAGAGTTGAAGTACAAGATTATTCGGATGACTTGGGAAGACGAAGGATTTAAAGCAAGACTGTTAGCCGAACCCAAAGCTGCGATTAAAGAAACATTCGGCATCGAGATTCCGGAGGGCTTCAACGTTCAGGTTTTGGCGGAAACGGACACCCAATTTTATTTGGTTCTCCCCAAAGAGCCTTCCACTGTATTGGCGGGCGGAGTCAATGAGCCCAGAGCGGGCTGGTAAGCAGGAATTTGTAGAAGGAAGGGCGCCGAGCGTGCCCTTCTTTTTTTGAGGAGTAAAATCCTGAGGGGTACCCCTGACGTGATCGCAGGACAAGTTGGAACCCCCTATCCATTCTCCCGCGCACCAAAAGCATGGAGTCGTACGCGGAGATCTTCAAGGACCTGGCCGATGGCCAGGTGTTTTTTCGCTCGCAAGCTCACCTCGCGCCTGGCAAGCGCAAGACCCAAGAGCGGTCTCAAGCCGAATCCGCCAGCGCCGGGAAGGTAAGAACGACCTCGGTCCCTTTCCCCTTCTCGCTTTCAAAATGAATCGTTCCCTGCATCACTTCGATGATTCGGAAGGTCACCATCAAGCCGAGGCCGGTGCCCTTCGTTTTCGTGGAGAAATAAGGCTCGCCAAGCCGGGCCACCTCCGAGGCATCCATGCCTTCTCCGGTATCCCGGATGTGAATGCTTACGCGCTGATGCGCCTCATAAGCCCATATGTCGATTTTCCCGGGCTTCGGCATCGCCTCAATGCTGTTTTTGATCAGATTGATCAGCACCTGCTTGAACTTGGAGGAGTTGCCCCGGATGTAGAGATGTTGCGGAATAGTAAGCTCGACCTCGCTCCCGTTCAGCCGCGCCAGCGGGATGACGATCCCCTCGATCTGCTTGAGCTCATGCTGCACATGCAGGGTCGCGAAGTTATCCATCTGCGGCTTGGCGAACGTCAGGAAGTCGGTAATAATGTCCGCAGCCCGATCCAGCTCCGAGATCGCCAAATTCATAAACTCCTTTTCCTGCTCGGTTACCTTCTGGGACAACAGCTGCAGGAACCCCCTTGTCACCTGCAGAGGATTGCGGACCTCATGGGCGATCGAGGCGGCCAGCTCGCTGATTACCTCCAGCTTGTCCGAGCGCTGCAGCTGGTTATTGTACAGCTCCACTTCCTTGGAGTAATTGATGATCTGCTCATAATAGTCGGCAAGCCGCCGCCCCATGATGACGATCAGCGATATAACGAAGAAGCTGATCCCCCACCTCCACAGCATCAATTCATAATTGCCGGATGTCATATAAAAATTGGCCATATCGCCGATGACCGAGGAAGCCAGCAGCAAAGCCCCGAACGCGAAAATCCGGGCGTCCCGGTTTCCCTTGCGCGCATAGAACAGCGTGGACAAAGACAGCAGCAAAAACTGCACGGTCGCCATCAGACCGATGGCAGTTACGGAAATAAAATAATAGATGCCGAAATACACATCCGGATTCGACCGGTCTATAATGAGGAACACGCAAGCAAACAGCGAGTAGCCGACCTGGATGTACCGCCAGATGCGGATAGACGCCTTGTAGCCGGGGCCGATAATTTTCTCGAAAAAATACGTGACGGCAGGAAGTATGGCAAACAGCGCCAGATCGAAAAAGCAGGTCAGCAGATATCCGTATTTTTCGTAATGGACATGCGTGTAGGAAGAATAGGAAATGAACAAAATCCCCACCAGAAACACGATAGCCGTCAGCAGCAGCCAGGAGGAAGCCGCCTGAGTGCGCAGCAAGAACACCGAACAGCACAGCATCGTAATGGCAATAAATACGAAGGAGCTTCCGATGATGACGCTCTCGATATTCTCATCGAGCAGCTCGCGGAGCTGGCTATCCTCGCCGAAAAGAACGCCTTCGCTCAGCCCGATCTGTTTCTTGGGCGAATCCAGCCACATATACAGCGTCTGCCCCATGTCCTCCTGCTTGATCGGCAGCAGCACATTATTCGTATCGAAGGAATGATCGCGGATCGATTCGTACACCAGCTGATCTGCCAAATAAATGCGGATGCTCTGGGCATACAAGCGATTCATTAATATCATCGGGTGCCTCGCCTCAAAGGACGGAATCTGGAACTTCACCCATACGGACGATGAGGCGGCAGGCTCATGCGGCATACGCTGCTGAACCGACTCATGGACCCACTCGCCGGCTTCCTTGATGTGAGCGAGATCCAGGCTTGCCGAAGAAGCCTCTGCCGTCATAAGCCGCTGCCAAGCGGACAAGCAGGGCGCTTTGACCGAGTCATCCTGCAGCCGCAGCTGATTGAGGATGAAACCGACAGCCATGATCCCGAGAACGGTCATAATGAACATAATTCCTACCCGTCTACCCATAAAACACCCCTACAATTGAGATGTACAAAGGATTCGACAGCTTTCCGGCATTTCCCTTCAAATTTCTAGGAGATCAACTTAAATATCACCATTTACTATTTGTTACGAAAGTTTTCTTCAGAATCCGGGCGGTGTTCGAAGCCCCGCCTTGGCCCAAGCCCAAAAAAGCCGGAGAGATTCGCAGCGCCTGTGCCGCGGTCTCTCCAGCTTTTCCATATCCGATTAACCTTAAGCTCGTTGTTCCAGCCGCCCTCCTTTGCAGGCTCTTACCAGAACAACTCTCCATGCTCAAGCAGCATCGACAATCCCTCTGCGAAATAATAGTCGCCGTAGATGAGCGGAACGTCGATGTTTTTTCCTTCCGGGAAATGGCTCGTGCCGTGAGTGACAAGCCCTTCTTCGCTATCATTCTCCCAAGCGCCGTAATTCACGTAAAGCGAATGAAGGATGCGCTCGCCCGCCTGGCGGTACAGCGCCGCCTCCGCGCCGTGGACCTGGCGCGATAGCAGCAGCAGCCCGCAGGCGGCGCAGGCCCCGGCTGACGAATCGCGGTAAGCCGTTACCCCTTCCGGCAGACGGAAGTCCCAATGCGGCACATGATCCTCCGGCAGATTCGCCAGGAAAAAATGCGCAGCGCGCTTGGCCGCCTGCAGGTAGCTGTCATCGCCTGTGTGCTTGTAGCTCAGGCTCATGCCGTAGATGGCCCAGGCTGTGCCGCGGGACCAGGCCGATGCCGGGCCATAGCCTTGTCCGCCTTCGACGCGCAGCTGCTCTCCCGTTGCCGGGTCGAACACCACGATATGGTTGACCGAGCCGTCCGGCCGGATGAAATGCTCCAGCGCCGTATCCGCATGACGGACCGCGATATGCTTGTAGCGCGGGTCCCCCGACTCGCGGGTCGCCCAGTGCAGCAGGGGCAAATTCATCATGCAGTCGATAATAGCCCAGCCGGCGTTTTCTTCGCCTTCACGCCACGGGTTCCAGGCGCGGATATAATTGCCCTGTACGTTGAAGCGGGCGGCCAGCAGATTGGCGGCCAGCAAGGCACGCCGCCTCGAATCGGGCGCTTCTCCGGTGCCGAGCAGCCGGCAGCGCGCCACGCTGGTCAGCGTCCACATAAACCCGATGTCGTGATCCAGCTTGTAATAATCCGCGATCACCTGATCCAGCTGGCGCTCGCAGGATTCGGCCAGCTCGCGAAGCGCCTCGTCCTTCGTCGTGCGGTAGACGAGCCATAATAGCCCCGGCCAGAAGCCGGCCGTCCACCAGTAGGCCGGCTCCAGCTGGTATTCGCCGCCTACGCTTGCGTGCGGGAACCGGTCTCCGATCCGCTTGCTTGTCCTCGTAACCTTACTTGCCGTGTTCTCCCATGCTTCCTGGGCCCAGCCTGCTTGCAGTGTCATGCTCCCACTCCCTTATTCCATTGGTCAAGCTTGTACCGGTCGCTTGCTTATTGATTATGTTGAAGCCTTTTCCGTGAACGTGAAGACAAACTTCACTGTCTCGGCTCCGGCGGGATGCTCCAGCGTAAAGTCCAGGGCATAGCAGGGCATCCTGTTCCCGAAATGATCGGTATGCTCCAGCTCCCGGACCTTATAAGTCATCCGGCCGGCGTCGTACCGGATGCTCAGTCCCGCGCCGCCCCCGCCGTCGATCCGCACAAGTCCCGGACCTTGCTCCGCCGGCTTGAACCAGCTGATCAACCGTTCCGTAATTATGCCGGCTGGGGAAGAGAAGGAATAGATATCCGTAAGCTCCAGCGTCGGGATGGGCGCCGCTTTCGACCAGACAAACCGGCGCTCCAGCCGCGACAAGCCCTGATGGGCATACGCGGAGGCCAGCTCGACGGCGAATACCTCCCGCTCCTCCGCCGACGACCGCTCGACGAGCACCGCTTTGGCCGAAGCTCCGGCCTGCTGCCGCTGCCCGTCCACCTCCGGCACGGAATGTCCCTGAGCGCCGTTGCACAATATGTCGTACCTGCCGTCGCCGAAGTATTCCCGGGTGTACTGGCCGCAGCCGAGATCGGCCAGCAGCGAGGTGCCGTTTGCGGTAAGCATGAACTGGCCGATGTCGTTATGGTTATGCGGCTCTGCGTTATGTCCGCCCTTCGCGGCGAACACATAGCTGCCTGCGGCGGAGCGATGCCTGGACACGAGCCACTGGGCATCCGGCAGGTAATAAGAGGCGGCGGCCCATGGCTCGCCGGGCAGCTCCTCGCGGAACCAGAGCAGGTTCCGCAGCGCCGGGGCCCAGCGGCGGCAGTGATCGTCCGTGTATGCCGCTCTCAGGCTCAGCTCCGGCACGTCCATTTCGGGGTACAGCCCGTGCAGATAGTGGGTAAGTCCCAGGAAGACGCCGGCCTGAGGCAGCGAATCCGAGAAGTTGACGACCTGCCGGCCGTCCAGGAAGCATGTCTGCTGAAACATGGCGATTGAGCGCACCTTATCCGGCGCAAAGAGATCGATCTCCCCGCCAGTGCGTCGCTTGAGCAGATCGGCGAAGTAAACATAGAAGCCGAAGCCGTACTGCCAGTACAGATAACCTTCCGTACACGCGCCGTCGGGCTCGAAGCCTAGCAAATAATGATCGACCGCCCGCAGGCATCGCTCCAGCACGGCGGCCAGCTCCTCCCCGCCGGGCAGCGCGTACATCGCGGCGGCGCCGATAGATCCCGCGCATACGGCGGCCCAGTTATGCGTCTGCGTCTCCCACTTGTACGCCTCCCCGGTCAAAAAAGGCTCCAGCACGCGGCGGCGCACTTCCTCTTGAATCCTTCTGTGCAGCAGAGCGGGCAGCCGCTCCCCGGCAAGCGCCGCGACCTCGCACAGCGCGAATGCCGTCTCCGCCGCGAACAGATCGACGGTCAGCTGCCCCTCTTCCCGCCATGCCCGCACTGCCGTACCGTGACCGATGCGCAGCTCGGGGCTTCCCGGGGCCAGATGCGCGCTCAGGCACCAGGTATATTCGTTGCAGATCGACCATACGGCATCGGCCAGCGCCTCGGCATATCGCGGCTCTTCGTGCTCCAGCCAGCCCATCAGCCCGAACGCCGTAAGAGCGCCCCGGCGGCGGAAATACGTCCGGTCGTAGTCGCTGCGCGAGCCTTGCTCCTCGAATAAACGCAGCAGCGAATACGTCAGCTCCGGCAGCGGCTCCGCCAAGAGCCTGTCGGCCTCCTCGCGGATCTCGCGGATCAGCGGCGCGTGGGCGGCGGAGCCGAGCAGCCTGTTCCGGGCCTGCTCCGGCGACTCCTCCCCTAACAACAGCCGAGCCGCCGCCGCATCCATGCTCATGCCTCCCAGCTTGCTCAGGATCATATTCGCGTCCATAATCAATCCCACTCCTCCAAGATGAGTACGCCGTGCGCTTCCAGCTCCACCCTCTCGCCTGCGGTGAAAACGCGGCCCGTCAGCAGATCGCGGCAGCCGTCGCCCATGCTCACCCCCGCCGGGCGCGGGTTGTGATTCAGCGCAAATGTATAACGCTTCCCTGCCTTGTGCCGCTGCGTCAGCTCAACGCCGGCGTCCGCCGCCAGCGGCGCCTGGAGCCCTGCGTTATCGCAGAGCGTACGGACGAAATCGGCCAGGAACCGCTCGTCCGCGTCGGTCGCCACATAATAGGCCCGGCCTTGTCCGTAGCTGTTTTCCGTGAGCGCCGGCATTCCGGCATAAAAATCGTCGCCATACGCGGCAAGCGCCCTTGCTCCCTCCAGATGCAGCAGATCGCACAGCATGCCGCAGCCGTACTCGCCGGCGACGCTGCCGAACGGCTCGCTGACGACGATCCGGTTGCTCAGGTCGGGCGGCAGACTGTCGATCTCCTCTACCCAGATGCCGAGCAGCTGACGCAGCTCGCCGGGATAGCCGCCCAGCGTAACCAGATCGTTCTCGTTCACGATCCCGCTGAAGAACGTCGTGACGAATATCCCGCCCGCCTTCACAAACGCCTCGATGCGTTCGGCAACGCCCGGCTTCAGCATGTACAGAACCGGAGCGACCACGAGCTTATAGCCGGAGAAGTCGCTGAGCGGACTGATGACGTCGAGCCCTACGTTCAAGTCATAGAACGCCTTATAGTACTTCTGGGCCTGCGCGGCATAATCCAGATCGACGTTCGGTCCGCTCGTAATCTCGACAGCGTTCCACGTATCGATATCGAACAGCAAAGCCGCCTCATGCCGATGCCGCGAATCAATGAGCGTATCGCCCAGCTGCTGCAGCTCCGCGCCGAGCTGCGCGCATTCCCGGAATACGCGCGTGTTTCCGTGACCCGCATGCTCGATCACCGCGCCGTGATATTTCTCGCAAGCGCCGAACGAGCGGCGCAGCTGGAAGAACATCACCGTATCCGCTCCGCGCGCGATCGCCTGATAGCTCCAGAGCCGCATGATGCCGGGGCGCTTCAGCGAGTTGTAAGGCTGCCAGTTCTGCTGGCTCGGCGTCTGCTCCATCAGCATGAACGGCGCGCCCTGCTTCAGCCCGCGCATATAGTCGTGGCGCATGGCGACCTGGTTCATCGGCTCGTTCATCTGCGGGTAGCTGTCCCAGGAGACGATGTCCATCCGGTCCGCCCAGCGCTGCAGGTCCAGTCCGTTAAACAGCCCCCAAATATTCGTCGTCACCTTAAGCTCGGGCGTAGCTCGCTTGATAACGTCGTGCTCGGCCTGGTAGCAGGCCAAGATGGCATCGGACATAAAGCGCTTGTAATCAAGCGTCATGCTCTGGAAGCAGCGGTTGTCCCCGTTCAGATTCGTCGGCGGGACGATCTCGTCCCATTCGTAAACCGTATGGCCCCAGAAGCTCATATTCCAGCGCTTGTTCAGCTCCTCGATCGTGCCGTACCGCGCCTTCAGCCAGACGCGAAATTCTGCCGCGCACCGGTCGCAGTAGCAGTGCGGCCCGTATTCGTTGCCGACATGCCAGATCACGAGCGCCGGATGCCGGCCGTAGCGCTCGGCCAGCTTTCCGGCCAGCCGGACCGCATACTTGCGGTAACTTGGGGAAGTCGGGCAAAAGTTCACGCGGGAGCCATGCGTCCGCCGGCGCCCGTCGATATCGACCGGCAGCACATCCGGGTACCTGCGGGACATCCAGGCGGGCTGTGCTGCGGTAGAGGTGGCGAGGCAGACGTAGATGCCGTTGCCCGCCACCAGATCCATGATCCGGTCCAGCCAGCCGAAGGTGTACGTATCCTCCGCGGGCTGCAGCTTGGCCCAGCTGAACACGGGCAGCGTCACGACATTGATGCCGGCCTGGCGGAAGAGCCGCATATCCTCCTGCCAAATTTCTTCCGGCCATTGATCCGGGTTGTAATCGCCGCCATACCAAATGGCAGGTAACTTGGGATGTATCATTTAAAGTCCTCTCTTCCCGCCGCCGTACAAATAGAGAGAACCTGATAAGGGTTCTCTCTATGCGCTAAGCCGGTTTGCAATTTTTATTTTTTGCTGGAATCGATCAGCTTCTGAGCGCGGTCCTGCGTGTTTTTGATCATCGCGTCCAGGTTCTGCTTGTCGAGAATCAGCTTCTCATACTCTTCGTTGATGACCTTGTATACATCCGCTTGATAGGAAGTCGGAGGAACCAGCTTGGAAGCTCTCGCATTCTGAAGAACGGTGATCAGGGATTCCTTGTCGACTTTATCCGGGGACTTCGTACCGGCCAGAATCGTGTCGATGATTGCGCTCAAATCTTCATTTTTAACCTTTGTCCAGGATGGAACGTATTTGCCTTGAGCGATCGAACCGTCCGTGGTGAAGTAACGGATGAATTTGTAAGCCGCTTCCTTGTTCTTGGAGCTGGCCGCAACCGCCATGAAGTCAGTCGTAACCATCGAGTAGCCGCCTTGATCGGATGCCGCATTCTTAGGGAACGGCGCTACAGCGACGTTAAAGTTAAGCGGGAACTGCTCGGTGCCGCCCAGCTCGGAGTTCATCCAGCTGCCGATAACCACCATGCTCGCCGACTGGTTGAAGAACTGCGGACGATAGTGCAGCTTCTGCGAAATCATGTCCGTGTAAGGGGTCGAAGACTTGTCGACCTTCTCCATCTGGTAGCGCAGCTCGATCGACTTGCGGAACAGCGGATTGTCCAGGTTGGACGTTCCGTCCGTCTTCAGGTAGTCCGAGTTATCCGGTTGGTTGGCAAGCGCCAGACGAGTGAATTCCAGCCAGCCTCCGCCTTGCGGACCGTGGAAATAGGTGCCGTAACGTTTGGATGCGCCTTCACCCTTGGTCAGCTTTTTCGCGTACTCGGTGAACTGATCCCAGGTCCATTCCTTCGGAACCTCAAGACCGGCTTCCTTCAAATGATCCTTGTTGAGCATCACATACCAAGGATTGAATTTGCCTGGCAGCGCATAGTACTTGCCGTTCAATTGCGTGTCAACCTTGTATTCCTCGGTGACCTTATAGCCTTCCTTGTTGATGAACTCGTCAAGCGGAGCTACCATGCCGAGCGCTACGCGCTGTGCGTACATGCCCGCTTCGCTGAACATCATAACGTCCATCGCTTCGCCGGAAGCGGCAGCCAGGTCAAGCTTCTTCGCGTATTCCTGCGTGTCGCCCTTCTCGCTCAGATTGATGAGCTCCACCTTGATATCCGGGTATTTCGCTTCGAAGGACGAGATGACCTTCGTCCAGTTCTGCTGAGCTTCGCTGCCGAATGCGTGGAATTTCAAAGTAACCGGGCCTTTGGGCGCGCCGCTGTCGCCGCTCGTGCTTCCGCTTGCATTTCCGTTATCCGCATTGCCGCCGCAGCCTGCGATCAAGCTGATAGCCGCCACGCCCGCGATCGTCGAAATCCATCTCTTTTTCATAGTGCCCCTCCGTTATCTGGTTTTCACTGTGTCGACTTCTCTGACTTACACGCTCATTATAGCAACCAGTGAACATCCAGACATGACGCGATCTTGACCAGTATCGACGTTATTTTTACTTTCCGTTAACAGAATTATGCACTTGAAGCCAGCCGGAGGCAAGCCCCGTAAGCCCGGTATCCGCAAATAAAAACGGCAATAACCCCTGCCTGGGAGAAAAAAGGCAGGGGCATTCGGTTAACTGTATTAGAAGTAATCCGTCAAATAAGGCACTTGCTCGGGCAGGTACTGCTGCAGTCTGGCTATTTCATTTTCGCTGCCGCGAAGGCGTCCGATCCGGTGAAGCAGCAGGGCGGGCTTGTAGCCCATCAGCAGTGACGAAAGGGTCTGAATATCGCAGGCTATCACCTCTGGGCCGCCGTCTTCCCCGAGCTCGCTCCGTGCTGCCGCTCCCGCCGGAAGCTTGACGACCTCGTTGGCCCCCTGTATGCCCGGCCGAATCCGGAATGCTCCGTTATTCCATCCGGCCTGGGCATCCATAATCTGAAGGTAGAACGGAGCGGCGGGACTTCCGCCGCTCTCGCCGCCCGCAAAGGCATAACGGCGCAGAAACGACTCGACGTTGACGATGCGCGCCATGAAGTAGGGAACGATCTCCTGCTTGATCCGCGGTTCCTCCAGCAGGTAGGGAAGCGGGTCGCCGACCGGCGCATGATAGACCACTCGATCGATCATCGAATCATGGTTGGCAATAAACCGCCATATCCCGCGCCGCGCGTCCTCGGTCAAAGCCGCCAGCTCGTGTACCGTGAATACTTTCTCCTTGACTTCATAGAAAATATAGCCCTCGGGCTCGCCCGCCGGGTTGACGTACAGGTTTACGATTCCTTGCTTAGCCTGAAATATCCGTTTGCGCCACCATGCTTCCGTCCGCTTCAGCATGCCGTTGAAGCGCTGCGCATAGGCGGCATAGATCGGGTTCAGCTCCGCAGCGTCCGCTTCGATCCGGGCAACTCTGCTGCCCTCCCTTAGATCCGGCTTCGGGAGCCGCCCCGCCGGAAGCTCGTACCGGATATAATCGATGCTTGCTTCCCAGCCGTATTTCCGGTAAAACGCATAGGAAAACGGAGCCAGAAAGGAGAGGTCCTGACCTCTCTCCTTCATGGCTTGCAGCGCCCGGGACAGCAGCTTCCCGACCATGCCCTGGCGGCGGTACTCCGGCCATGTCGCCACCGAGGCTATCCCGCCCATGCCGTACGCCTTGCCGTGAATCCACGTCTCCAGCTCCAGCACGGTCAGCTTGGCCGCCAGACGGTCCTCGACGAAGTAACCCCAGGTTTGCTCCGCCCGCATGTCGGCCAGCATTCCTTCCCTCTTCTCAGGTGCGACTTTGCGCTGGAAGGCAAATTCCGATAACGCGAGACTTTCGCTTGCCTCTTCCGGCTTCAGCAATCTGATCTGGTCCGTCATGGGAACCACCGTTATTTCGTCGCCTTCAGCATGCGGTCATACGCCTGCTTGTAGACACTCAGGATCTTGTCGATACCCAGCTTCTTCTGTTCCTCCACGAAGCCGTCCCATTCCGCAAGGCTCCGGTTGCCGAGAATGAACTTTGAGAGATTCTCATCGCGATTTTTATTAAGGGCGTCGCCAACCGTGCTCAAAATCTCCTGTTCCTCGGCGGTAAACGCCGGCTTCGGCTGCTGGGTGTTGTCGTACTTGCCCACTTGCTCATACGCTTTTTTCAGCTCGGGAGAGGCAAGCGAGATATGGGCGTCATAATCGAACCAGGCATATGCGCCGTCGGAAGACAACCCCGTTTTCTTCCTCAGATCGGACACATCCTTGTAATCGCCGATGAAAACCTTCTTCCCGTTCTCCGTCTTAAACGTCTCGCCTTCCTTGCCCCAGCTTACCAGCGTTTTGCCTTCCTCCGTGAAGAAGAAGTCCAGATACTTGACGATATCCTTCGTGTTTTTGGATTTGGAGGAGATCATCAGCCCTTCTTCCGATACTTGCGTAAACGCATTTTTTTGCGGGCCGCCGGTCCAGCCTGCCGGAGGGGCCATGAATGACAGATTGAAGTCCGGATTGTCCTTGCGCAGAGCGGAGTTGTAGAAGTCGATCCGGCCGATGTAATCCAGCGTCACAAATCCGCGGTTCGTCGACATCATATCCTGCCAAATTTTCGTATCGACTGTCAGAAAGTCGGGCGGTATCAGCTTCTCCTTATAAAATTTGTTCATATACGTAATGAGCGTCTTGAAATTGTCCTGCGTCGGTCCATATTTCCAGTCCTTGCTCGCCGCGTCGTAGTACACGCTTGGGACATCCAGGCTCAGCGTCGCGACGACATCGAAGGAAGCGCCGAAATTTTGCAGATAGCGGAGGCCGTTGCGGAATGTCAGCGGATAGCTGTCCGGATACAGCTCCTTCAGCTTCTTAAGCGTCGTGTACAACTCATCCCATGTCGCAGGCTGCTGCAGGCCGTGCTTCTTGAAGATGTCCTCTCTGTACATCCAGATCATCCGGTTCGTCTCGCCGATGCCCTGATTCGGCAGCACGTACATCTTGCCGTCGGAAGCGATCGCGCTTTGCGCCGCGGCGGGGTATTTTTCCATCCATTTTTTGAAATTGGGCATATCGTTCACATGATCGAGAATGTTGACGAGCGCGCCCTGCTGCCCGTATTTGTCGGCCGTCGCTTTCGTTTGCGTAAACATCAGATCGGGGAGCGTGCCCGATGCCATCGTCAGGCTGAGCGCATCCTCCATCTTGCCGCCCGGCGGAGTTTGCACCTCAAGCGTGACGCCCGTCTTCTCCTCCAGATACTTCCAAACCGGCCAGTCCTTCGAATAGGGCCAGCTCGGGTTGCTGTAATTCAGGAACGTAAACGTTTTTTTCCCCGGCGCCGCGGAAACCTGACCGGGTGAATCGGTCCCCTTGTTCACAGTCTCCGGCTCTTTGCTTTCCCCCGAACATCCTGCGAGCGCGGTAACGCCTACGGCCAGTGCAAGCCACGATGAAACTGCTTTTTTCATGGATAATGCCCCTCTCTGATTATTGGATAAATGTACTCAGCCTTTGATCGACCCGATCAGCGCGCCCTTGGCGAAATATTTTTGCAGAAACGGATAAACCATTAGAATGGGCAGTGTGGATACGATAATGGTAGCGAATTTGAGCGACTCGTCGACCAGCATCGTGTCGCCCCCGATATTCGTAGCCTGGCTGGAGCTGCTGACCCCCTGCAGCACGATGTTGCGCAGCACCACCTGCAGAGGGAACAAGTCCGAGCTCCGCAAGTACAGCATCGCCGAGAAGAAGTTGTTCCAGATTGCGACCGCATAGAACAGGCCGATGGTAGCCAGGATCGCTTTGGAGAGCGGCAGCGCAAGCCGGAAAAAGACGCCTACGTCCGTCAGCCCGTCCATCTTGCCGGATTCCTCGACTTCCTTGGGCAGTCCGGCGAAAAAAGTGCGCATGACGATCAAATTCCAGGTGCTTACCGCGGTCGGCAGCACCATGCCCCAGATCGTATCGACCAATCCGTAGCTCTTGACGACCAGGAAAGTCGGAATCATCCCGCCGCTGAAAAACATCGTCACCACGATCATGATCATAAAGCCGCGGTAAAACAGCAGATCCGTTTTGGATATGGCAAACGCTCCCGCCGACGTCACAAGCAGCGAAATTGCGGTGCCGAGCAAGACATAGATGATCGTATTCAAATAAGATCGCAATATCAGCGGGTCCTGCAGAACGATGCGGTACACATCCAAGTTAAGCCCCTTCGGCCATAGAAAAACCTCGCCCTTCAGCACATGGACGTTATCGCTCAAGGATACGGCGATCATGTACACGAACGGGTACAGCGTCACCAGCACAACCCCGCTGAGCAGGATGAATAATAGGATATCGAAACCGCTTACTTTCTGCCGCATGCCGGGCGCCTCCCTCCTACCATAAGCTTGTCTCGCTGGTTCTCCGGCTAACCCAGTTAGCGGTAAGAATAAAGATCAAATTAATCAGGCTCGTGAACAAATCGATAGCCGTCGCATAGCTGTAATTCCCTTTCTCAATCCCTGTACGGTAGACAAAGGTGCTCAATATATCCGCCGTTCCGTAGATAGCCGGATTCAGCATCAGGAACACTTTCTCGAAGCCGATCTCCAGCACGCTGCCTACGTTCAGGATCAGCACGATAATAATCGCCGGCCGAATGCCCGGCAAGGTGACCTGCGTCATCTGCTTCCAGCGCCCCGCTCCATCCATCTTGGCCGCTTCGTACAGCTGGGGATCGATGGATGTCAGCGCGGCGAGGTAAATGATCGTCTCCCAGCCCACATGCTGCCAAATCTCCGACAGCACATAAATGCTGCGGAACATCTTCTCGTTGGCCATAAAATTGACCGGCTCAAGGCCCATCCATTCCATAAGATGATTGACGATGCCGCTGGACGGCGACAAAAACAACACGAGCATACTGACGACTACGACATTCGATATGAAATGCGGCAAATAGCTGACCGTCTGCACGAATTTCTTAAACGCCATCTGCCTGACCTCGTTGAGCAGCAGCGCCAGTATGATCGGAGCCGGGAAGCCGAAGATCAGCTTGTAGACGCCAAGCAAAAATGTGTTGCGGATGAGCTTGAAGGCGTCGGGGCTTTCAAAAAACATCCGGAAATACTTGAGCCCTACCCAACTGCTCTCCCATATCCCCTTGAACAGGTTATAGTCCTTGAACGAGACGATGATACCGAACATCGGCACATACTTGAACAGGATATAATAGAGCAATGTCGGCAAAAACAACAGAAGGAGATATTTGCTTCTGGACCATTTTTTTAGAAATTCGCTTTTGCTTGCTGCCAGCTGCATCGGTTCACTCCTCCAACCCTTTCATTCTGCTTGCTTTTTTTCATACAGGCACTCCTTCCTCTCGGTTTGTCTGCACATCATGACCCGCACCCCCGGCAATTCGGCATGCGCTCGTTTGGCTCATCCCCATCGTAGCAGACCCGTTCGGCCAATGAGTATGATCTTATTTCCGGAACCTTGACCCGGCTTATGATTTCATGGCAAAAAAGCCTCAAATCATAAAGAGAGTCAAGTTTCATAAGATTTAATGTTTGTTCGCCCGAAAATCTCTGTGATATAATTCTCCCTGCATTTACTTACAAGGAAGCGGGGCATGAGACGATGAAGTTCGCCAAGATCACCAATACATCGCTTTTTCTGGCATTGTGTCTCAGCTTCGGCGGGATCATTGCTCTGCTCATGTCTTTCAACTATTTATCCTACTCCTTTTTCCGCGAGAATCTGCGGGAGAACATTATCAAGAGCAACAGCCTGAACTTAAATACGACTGTCGCCAATTATGAGAAAAATCTCGTTCAGCTCAAAAGCTACCTGATGACCTATTTATTCAAAAACGATACGCAAGCGGTTGCAGGCACCCGGGACCGTCCTATCGATTACGAATTGTTCCGCAAAGTCCAGATGGAGCTGCAGGTTACGTTAAACAACTCGATTTTGTACATAGACAATATTTTTTATTTTTTCAAAAACAAGCAGCTGCTTATCGACAAAAACGGAACACGCGACGTGGAGACGATGTTCTCCAAGCTTTACGTCAGCCCGACGTATAATGCGTCCTTTTGGAATCAGGAGATGACCAGGGCCCGCGGCTTTCATATTTATCCCGGCGAAACGTTCCAGGAGCAAACCTCCTTCCAGCATTCGTCGCATGGCGTATTGCTTCCGGTTCTGGTCAAAAGTCAGTTTGACGATCAATTCGGCCTCGTGGCCTTGCTGGACGGGACGGCCATGTACAAGTCGTTCCACCAGCCGGTCGAAAACGGCTGGTTTTATATGTTTGACCAGGACGGCAAGCAGCTCTTCGCCTCTTCCGACAGATCGACCGGCAGCGATCCGGCCTTTGCCTCCCTGACGGGACAAGGACATATGGAACGGGGCGACGTCATTTATGTGTACCAGAGGGCGCAGGATTCCGGTTATCTCTATGTCGATATTATCCCGGTGGCGCATATTTCCGAGCAAATCAAAAAGCTTAATCTTGTATTCATTTTATTTCTCGCCGCCGCTCTGCTCCTGAGTCTGATTATTGCGCTATTTATCGCCAAACGATTCCAGAATCCATTGACCGGCCTCATGCAGGCGATCGAGCAAAACGGTCAATTTCTGCTGTCCAAACAAAGCCGGATCAAGGAATTCAAGTTCCTTTCCGATAAAATCAACGATTTGTTCCAGGTGCACCGGAGCATCCATCGCGATCTCGATGCCAAAAATTCGTTACTGCAGCATTACGCCTATATCAGCAGGCTGAAAATGATCTCCGCCAACTTGTCCGACATCGAGATGGCCATCGACAATGACCGTCCGTACCGTCTGCTGCTGCTGCATCTGGCCCTGAAGGATCAGGAGCAGACCGAGCTGAATATTGAGCCGCACCGCGCCTATTCCCTGATACAGGAATTGATCCGGCTTAATATGACAAGCGCCAGGCCGGACTCGCTGACCTTCCAGACCGAGCAGGATCATATCCTGACGATCCTCTTCGAGCATCCGAACGAGCCGATCGATACAGGCGAGCTGCTGGAATCGCTGAGAACCGTGCTGCAGCCCGAGGTGCTGTACTTCAACTTCACCATCGGCCTAAGTCCGCTCCAGCTGCATGCGAGCCAATTCGCCGCAACCTACGAGCTGGCGGTAGAGCTGGTCAAGCAGCGCAAGCTGAACGAAGACATTCAAGTTTTCACCGAGCTTGCTCCCGTCCCGCTTCCGATGGTCCCTACGCTGGCCCAGGAGCAGGAGCTCGCGACGCATCTGCATGCGGGCAATGCCGCCATCTGCATAACGCTTGTCAACAAACAGATCGAGCAGCTGCATAAAGCGAATGCTCCGGCTTCGCACATCCAGGCCTTCGGCAAACAAATGATCGACAAGACCATCAAAGCGGTATACGCCATGAACTTGTCGATTCCGGGCTATGAGCAGGTCAGAGCGCCTTATGAGGAATTAAAGAAATGCTATACCGCCGAGCGCTGCCAGCTGTTTTTCGAGCGATTCCTTACCGCCTTCGGCGAGGCGGTCCGGCTAAAAAAAGAGGCGGCCGAAGCCGATTATGTGATCACCTTCGTCAAGGATTACGTCGAAGCCAACTACGGCCAGGACATCTCGCTCGAGCATTTGGCTCAAAAGCTTAACCTTACAAGCTCCTATTTGTCCGCCTATTTCAAGGAAAAGACCGGCACCAATCTGAGCGAATATACGAATGCGCTGCGCATGAACAAAGCTATGGAGATGCTGCGGAATACCGATCTCAAAATCCAGGATATTGCAGCCCTGGTCGGCTGTTTCACCATAGCTCCGTTCAACCGGGCGTTCAAGCGCTATACCGGGCAAACGCCTACCGAATTCCGCCGGTCTCAGCAAGCCCTGAATTGAGACGGACCGGCACTTATAAAATGACAACAAGCCGACCTTCCGGCGCATGCTCCGGAAGGTCGGCTTGTTTAGTGCTCGGGTTCTCCTTTATGGCTCCCGTTGCGGTATTCCTGCGGCGTGAAGCCTGCCACCGACTTGAACATCTTGATAAAATAACTGTGATTGTCGTAGCCGAGAGCTTCGCCGATCTTGGCGACCGACAAATTCGTCTGATCCAGCAGCTCCTTGGCCCGGTTCACCTTCATCCGGTTCACATATTCGATGAAGGTTTCCCCGGTTTCTTTCTTGAACAGGCGGCTGAAGTAGCTCGGATTCATGAACAGGCTCTCCGCCACCTCGTCCAATCCGATCTTGCGGTGCAGGTGGAGGGATACATAGTGGCAAGCGTCCAGCACCTCCGAACGCTTGCTCAGCACCTTGGCGTCCTCGACGACGACGAGAGACGACTCGAAGAAGTCGATCAGCCAATTTTCCATCTCTGCCAGCGTATCGGTCTCCAGTATTTCGCGGTGCAGGATATCGACGGAGAACTGGCTGCGGAACATCTGCATCGACTGCAGCTTCAGCTTCAGATCGAGTACCAGCTTCAGCATCCAGTCCTTGACCGTCTCCGGCCGGAACCTGCTCTCCCGCAGGAATCCGATCCAGCGCCCGACCACCGGGCGCACATTGGCCGGATTCCCCCCGATCATCATTTCCCTGAAATTGTTTAACGCGTCGTCGTACAGGCCGAATAAATCGGCGGTTGAGTGAAGGGCCGCCGCTTTCTTCTCGATCGTCCGGGGCATCATATAGAAACGCTGCCCGCTGGAGCCGAGCAGCTCGGCCAGCTCGTGCCGGATCGCCGCCGGCTTGCCGGTAGCCACTCCGATCAGGAAGGAGAGCTGGAGCTTCAGCGTACGCTCGACGGCCGTCTGCAGCTTGCCCAGCACAGCGGCGGCGCGGTCGTACGGATTCGTCTTGATCCCTCCGTGATAGGGAAGCATAATGAACGAGCGCAGCGCATCATAGGTGAAATGAACGGCTTCCGGCTCTTCCTCCCGCAGCACTTCCTCCACAATGTTATGAATAGCGAAGCGGAGCACGTCATCCGAGACGAACCGCTGCCGCGCGGCCCGCTGACCGTCGATATAGAGCGCGATGGGCAGACAGGTCCGGCCGGCGACATGCAGGCCGAGCGCCTCCGCTTCCAGCTCCCAGGCTTCCTCGCTGAGCATCGGATCATGGATCGTGCCGCGGATAAACGCCTCCTTATGCCGCTCCCGGCTGCGGTCCACCATATGCCTCAGCTGCTTCTGCCGCTCGGAGCGGTTCGTCTCCTCGTCCAGACTTGTCTTGAACTGCTCCAGCAGCTTGCGCACGTCGGCCGGGTCCAGCGTATCCTTCAGCAGGTAGTCCTGAATATTCATCTTCATCGCCTGCTGCGCATACTGGAATTCGCTATGGCACGAGAGAATGGCGACACGCAGGTCAGGACGGATCGCCTTGAGCTCCCGAACGAGCTCCAGCCCGTCCATCTTGGGCATCCCGATGTCGGTGACGACCATATCCGGCATCTCGCGCTTGGCCGACTCCAGAGCGAGCGCCCCGTTCTCGTACAAGCCGATCAGCTCAAGCCCCAGCTCAGACCAGGGAATGGTGTTCGACAACAGCTCAAGCACAGGGTAGTCGTCATCCACCAGCATGACTTTATACATGTGCGCTCTCCTCCTGTTTCGGAATAAATAATGTTACCGTAGTCCCGGCTCCCGGCTCGCTGTGCAGCTCCATCCGAAACTCCTGGCCGAAGGTCATGCGCAATCGTTCGTACACGTTGGCCAAGCCGATGCCCGAGAAGCCTTTGCCCGTCTCCGGCGCCTGCTCGCTTTCCGCCGAATAACGGGACAGTTTAGCTTGAAGAGCGGCCAGCTCCTCAGGCTCCATGCCTTTGCCGTCATCCTGCACGCGGATGAGGATGCCGCCGTCCTCCGCCGCCGCTCCCAGCATAATCGTCCCGGCCTGCTGGCTCAGCCCGTGGATGAGCGCATTCTCGATGATCGGCTGCAGGAAGAAGCGAGGCACGCGCTCCAGGAACACCTCGACGGCGACATCCAGCTGCAGATCGACCTTCTGCTTCTGCCGCATATTCATCAGCTTGACATAATCGACGACGATCTCGACCTCCTCATGCAAGGAGATCGTCCCGTTATCCTGGATCGTCATCCGCAGCAGCTTGGACAAGGAGCTGATCATATCGGCGCTTTCCTTGTCGCCGCGACCCAGCACCTTCATCCGGATGGAATTCAGCACATTGAACAGAAAGTGAGGATTGATCTGCGCCTGCAGCATATTCAGCTCCGCCTTGCGTTTCCTCGCCTGGGTAAGCGTTACCTGGACGAGCATGTCGGATATGCGGTCCAGCATCTGATCGAACGACTTGCCCAGCCGGCCGATCTCATCCTGTCCGCGGATGGAGGAGCGGACGTCGAGATCGCCCTTCTGCACAAGCACCGCCACCTTATCCAGCTTCACGAGCGGGCTCGTGAACGCGCGCAGCGCCACCAGCAGCAAGACGAAGAACAAGGCGAACGAAATGAGCTGGAACGTAAATACATTCTGAAAGATGGCATTAATCTTCGAGATGGCCGACTTGTACGGCGTAAGCGATACCAGCTTCCAGCCGTTGAACTTGATCTCCGAGGCCGTGATCAAATATTCCTTGTCCTGCATCGTCACGATATCGGACTGCCGTTCCTGGGCCTGCTTCAAGAGCGGGAAGTGCTGGCCGATCCGCCGCGAATCGATATGAGACAAAATCCGGTCGTTATTATCGACAAGCAGCATCTCATGCCCTTCCGGAATATCTTTGAAATATTTATGGAGATCGCTCTCCAAAATCGTGACCACCATATAGCCGTTGATGCCTTCCGGCAGATGCCGCCCGACCGTCAGCTGGTACGGGCTGATTTTTTTGAACGGCTCAAACGCATTGGGCGTCGTTCCGACCCAATAGGAGTTCAGCCCGGACAATCCCTTGACATCGCCGATCCATGGCTCCTTGAGCAGATTTTTGGGATCGAAATCGGCAATCTGGTAGTTCATCAGAAAAACGGCGTCGTTCAGCACGATCGTAACGAAGCTCCGGTCCCCCGCATATGTCAGGCTGTCGATCGTATTCGTCACTTGCCTCCTGGCCTGGTACTCCTCGTAAATGACATTGTCGGTCGTAAACTGCCCCACGCTCAGCTGCTTGAGCGCAAGCAGCATGTCGGGATCGACAACCTGAATGTAGTTGCACAGGTACATCATGTGGTTCAGCACATTGGTCACATGTCCGTTCACAAGCTGCAGGGTCTGCTGGGCATTCGATACCGCCTGCTCCTTCACGGCGTCGCGGGTCAAATAATTATAGACAACCATCGTAACGAGCGCAGGAAGCAGAATGCACATCACCGACACGACCATCAGCTTCGCGCGAAAGGAACGGAACCATAAAGAACGAAGCCATCGCATACCGATGCGGCCTCCTTTCGAATAGAACGGAAAGAGAGGAAGAATCATCTCCCTCTCCTCTATTGTATATGATCGGCTGTCTATATAGGAAGCTCCCAGTGCCAGGTGCTCCGCCAGGCATTAGCATTGGCATCGGCATCGGCATCGAAGGAGCAATCCGGCCATCGGCTGTCAGCCCTTCACGCCTCCGAGCGCGATGCCTTCGATAACGCTTTTCTGCCCGATAATGAACATGATGAGCAGCGGGAAGATGGCGGATACGGCGCAGGCCATAATCAGCGAGTAAAATTCGCCGTTGATGGACGCGAACTTCTGGATGGCCAGCGGGATCGTATACAATTTATCTGTCCGCAGGAAGATCAGCGGGTTCTGGTAATCGTTCCACGTCCAGATAAACCGCAGGATCGCATAGGTCGCAACCGCAGGACGAACAAGCGGGAGCGCGATCTGCCAGAAGATCCGGCCATGTCCGGCGCCGTCGATTTTGGCCGACTCGATATACTCGTTATGCAGCCCCATGAAAAACTGGCGCAGCATAAACGTGCCGAGGACGCTGAAGCAGCCCAGGAAGATCAAACCCATATGGCTGTCGAACAACCCGATATTGCGATACAGGATGAACTGCGGCACGAGCATCGCCTGGCTCGGCACCATGTACGTGGCGAGCACGATCAGGAACAGCCATTTGCCGGCAGGAAAATCGATTTTGGAAAATCCGTAAGCCGCCAGCGCCGAGACAATGCAGGAGATCAGCGTCGTGATGACGGACACCTTGATCGAGTTCCAGTAGTACAAGTAGAACGGGTTGGCGCCCAGCCAAATTTCCTTGTAGTTTTCGATCGCATGCCAACGGGTGGGAATCCATTCGATCGGATACTTGAATACGTCGGTCTCAAGCTTAAAGGAAGTGGACAGCATCCAGATGAACGGCAGCAGGAACATCAGACTTATAAGAAACATAATGACGGTAATAATCACTCTTGAAGCACTTATCGGTTCTCTTACCTTGCGCACGACGGCACCTCCTTAGTAGTTGACCCATTTCTTCTGACCGAGCCACTGCAGCAGCGTAATGATCAGCACGCATCCGAACAGTACGACAGCCATGGAAGAAGCGTAGCCGATGCGCAGATTGATGAAAGCCGTTTCGTACAAATACCAGACGAGCATGCTCGTCGATTGAATCGGCCCCCCTGCGGTCAGCACAGCGATCAAGTCGAACACCTTGAAGGTCGAGATAATCCCGGTAATGAGCAGGAAGAAGGTTGTAGACGAAAGCATCGGCAGCGTAATGCTGCGGAACTGCACCCAGGCGTTGGCTCCGTCGATATCGGCCGCTTCGTACAAGTCTTTCGGAATCGACTGAAGACCCGCCAAGTATATGATCATGTTGTAGCCGATGGAAATCCAGACGGAGATCATCATGACGGACAGCAGCGCGTAAGCGGGGTCCGCGATCCATTTGGGCGGATTGTCAATGCCGATGGACATGAGAAATTGGTTGACCGGACCGGCGGAAGGGTGGAACAGCACCTGCCAGACGATGGCAACGGCGACTACGTTGGAAATATAAGGCATAAAGTAAGCGACCTTGAAAAATCCTTTCATGTAAACATACTTATTGATCAGGATCGCCAGCACCATGGAAATAGCCAGGTAAATCGGCACAGTAAGCAGGAAGATGAAGTTGTTTCTCATGGAAATCAGGAAGCTGTCGTCGGCGAAAAGCTTGGTGAAGTTGTCCAAGCCCACCCATTTGAAGCCGTTCAAGCCCGCAACGAAGTTCCAATCCCCGAAGCTGAGCACGAATGTCGCGATGATCGGCAGCAGCGTCAGCACGGTAACCCCGATCAGCATCGGGCTGACGAAAAGAAAGCCGGCCAAACTTTCCTGTCTGCGCAGCGCGCTTGCTTTGTATTTGACTTTCACGGTATGTTCCCCACTTTCAGTTTGAAGTATCGGCAATGTTGTATCTTATGGGCTAATTATAGAAAATCCGCGGATAGTCAAGATAACGTTATTTTGATTTTTTCCGAGTCTATTTTGACCAGTTGCGCTACAGCACATCTAACCGTGGGACAAATGAAGTATAATCAACCCATCAATTCAAGGAGGCTTGCCGAACTATGAATACCTGGCATTTACCGATCACCGCTAACCCGCTTCGTTCCCGGGAAGACCTGCTCGCGGCCTTCCGTCAGCTGAGCGGGCCGCTTCAGCCTTATTTCAGTCCGGGGGGCGCGCGGCTTGAGCTGGGCAGCACCGGAACGAGCTATTCGCATGACGTCGCCGGAATGGAGGGTTTCTCCCGCGTGCTCTGGGGGCTTGTCCCGCTGCTTGCAGGCGGCGGCGAGGGCGGCTGGCTGTGGGACATCTATGTACGGGGAATCGTCCATGGGACCGATCCCGGGCATGAAGAATATTGGGGCGAGGCCGCCGATTATGACCAGCGGCTGGTGGAGATGGCCGCCTTCGGCTTTATGCTCGCTCTCGTCCCGGACAAGGTTAAGAATGCCTTGTCTGCTCCGGAGCTTGAGCGGCTGGCGGCTTGGCTCGACCAGATCAGCAGACGGAAGGTTTGGGACTGCAACTGGCTGTTTTTCCGCGTGCTGGTGCAGGTCGGATTCCGGCGGGCCGGTCTGCCGTTCGATCGGGAGCTGACCGACCTGACCTTGGATCAGCTCGACCGATTCTACCTCGGCGACGGCTGGTATGCGGACGGCATCGGCGGTCATAGCGATTATTATGTGCCGTTCGCCATTCATTATTACGGGCTGATCTACGCGGCGCTGATGGGGGAAGAGGATCCTAGGCGGGCGGAGCTGTACAAGACCCGGGCCCGCTTGTTCGCCGGCTTGTTCGTTCATTGGTTCGACGATAACGGCGCGGCGCTCCCGTATGGCCGCAGCTTGGCTTACCGATTCTCGCAGGCCGCGTTCTGGAGCGCGCTCGTCTATGCCGGCGTCGATGCGCTTCCGCTAGGGGCTGTCAAGGGGCTGATCCTGCGCAATCTCCGCTGGTGGTTCCGGCAGCCGGTCTTTCACCGCGACGGCGTATTGTCGATCGGCTACGCCTACCCGAATCTCGTGATGGGGGAAAACTATAATTCGCCCGGCTCGCCCTACTGGGCGTTCAAAACGTTCCTGCTGGCCGCGCTGCCTGACGATCATCCGTTCTGGGAAGCGGAGGAGCTGCCTTTGTCGGCGCTGGAGCTTGCCCCCGTATCGGCGCAGCAGGCGCCGCATCTGCTGCTCTGCCGGGACAGCGGCAGTCCGGAGGCGGGGACGGCTCCCCATCTGATCGCTTTCAATACCGGTCATCCCGGGAGCAATGAGCATACGCATACGTCAGCCAAATACGAGAAGTTTGCATATTCGACCTTCTTCGGCTTCAGCGTGCCCCGCGCCGAATGGGGGCTGAGCCAGGGAGCGTTCGACTCCATGCTTGCCTTGTCCGAGGGGGATAACCAATATCGCGTGAAGCGCACAAGCGTGGAAGCTTTCTTGACAGAGGGGCTAGTCTATACGAAGTGGCGGCCGTGGAACGATGTGGAGGTTCAGACATGGATCATTCCGGGCCTGCCGTGGCATATCCGGGTTCACCGCGTGGATACCAAGCGCGTGCTCGACGCAGCCGATGGAGGATTTGCGCTCGGACTGGAGCGCCCGGGCGGCTGGGCGGCCGCGGGAGGAGCCGATCGCGCGGCTGCGGATCAAGGCGGCAATTCCGCAGCGGCGACCGCTTGGCCTACGGGCGGCTTGAAGCAAGAGGCAAGCTCGCGGGGCGAGGGCGAGATCGGGGCCTGGGCCGCGCAGGCTTGGGGGCTTAGCGGGGTGCGCTGCCTGTATGGCGGGGGCACGAGCGAGCTGATCACGCCCCATGCGAATACGAATCTGATGAATCCGCGCACGGTGATTCCGACGGTTCGTACACGCCTGGAGCGTGGCGTCCGCTGGCTGGCTACCGCCGTCTGCGGGGAGCCGCTGGACGGCAGCGCGGGCGCCCGGGCCGGACTGCCGGTCCGGCTCTGCGAACGCCCCGATGCGCCGTATGCGCTCGTGCAAGGCGGCGAGCTGCTCGTCTACCGCAGCCCGGCCGAGCCGGAGCCGGCGTTCCGCCGCCGGCTGGAGTAGCCGGGCTGCCGTATGTTGATAAAAGGCCGAGTCAGGGCGGACGCTTGCCCTGACTCGGCCTTTTTGGGTTTATGCTGCCCTGCTCTGGCGAAAGCAGCGCGCGGTGCAAGCGTTCAAGCCCCCCGGCGGGCTTAGAGCGCAGGGTGGGGCCGACAATCGCGCAAAAAATCTAGCACCCGCACACGGTGGCTGCAGGCTGCCAGAACCGGTTGAATAGACGTTTCAGTCGCGTGAAAGCGAAGACGCCGGATGCTCCGCTAGCCACTTCAGCATCTCATCCAGCGTACGCACCGGGACGATGTTCAGCTCCGACGCGCCCTTGCGGGCGTCCGCCTCCTGCCCGGCCGGCACGAAAAATACATCCGCGCCGGCTCGCTCGACAGCATAGGCTTTCTGCTCGATGCCGCCTATTCGGCCTACCGCACCATCGGCTCCGATCGTGCCGGTGCCCGCCACCCGGTTGCCGTTCGTCACGCCGCCTGGCGTCAGCTGGTCGATCAGCGTCAGCGCCAGCACCGCTCCATGGGAAGGTCCGCCCTGGTAAACCAGATAAGAGCGATAGCCGATTTTGCGGGTCAGATCGGCCTGTACACGGTCTTCCACCTGAATGCCGAACACGGTCCGCTTGGGCGTATCCCCGCTTTCCTTGGTCCTCACTGCCAGCTCCGCAAGCGCTCCGGCTCTCCACACCTTAAGCCGCGCCTCTGCGCCTGGTGTGACGCCTTTCATCGCCTCCGTCAGCGCTGCGGTGGAAGCGATCGCCTGTCCATTCATCTCGACCACGACATCGCCGGGCTTCAGCTGCCCGGCGGCCGGGCTGTCCGCCGGCACCTGCACAACCCGGACGCCGTCCGGCACTACGCCTCGGCCAAGGCCCAGCTTGTGCAGCGCTACGGCCCCTGCGATCGTATTGGCATCTGTCCGCTGGCGGCCGGCGGCTTCCAGGCTTTCCCCGATCGTCACGCTCGTATCCCGCTTGTCGATGCGGACATGAGGGAACAGGGATGCGTACAGCCAGTCGACCGGGAAGGCCGGGCGTTCTATCACCAGCACGCCTGCTATCGAGCCGTGCGGCTGGCCTCCTTCTACGGATGCATAGCGGTTCATAGCCAGCGTAAAGCCCGGAGACGTTACCTGATAGGCGGTCGGCCAGAACAGCCCGGCGGCTGCGACCAGCAGCACCCCCGCGATGCTCAGACTTCGCCTCGGCCAGCCCGGCCTGCTCCGCTGCTCCGTCAGCGCCAGGTCCGCCAGCGTGAGCAGGCAAGCCGCTGCGGCCGCTCCGGCGATGGGAAGCAGACGGCTCGCATCCGCAACCAGCAGGACGGCCGTTCCGATGCCGCAGATGGCGATCAGCAGCCGGATAGCCCGGACAACCTGCCCGCCGCTCAGCCCCGCCAAGCCGGACAACGCGCCCGCCGCCCATGCCAGCGGCACCAGCACGACCAGGGCTGCGAGCCCTTGCAGCAGATCGATCCAATACAGGTCGCCCCAGCGAATAGGGTCGCCCAGCCATACCAATTCCCCCAGAACGGATAACACCGCTGCCATGATGTATCCGCCGATGTACCATCTGCCGGGCACGTTCATCAAACGCCTCCTTAGCTTGTCTCTCTATCCGGCTCTGCCATTGGTTCTGCCCTTAATTGTAAAGCGGCCGGCAGCCCGGATCAAGCGCAGACGGCATGCACGCCGAAGACCCCTATCCCGCTTGGCGGAAGACGGGGTCTTAAGCACGAGACGGTCCGTTCAGACAGCTCGTTTCTCCAGCCTCCTCGATAGGAGAGACAGCCCATAGTTGACGGCGAAGTAAAGCACAGCGACGGCTATAAATATCGGAATGACATAATTGACGTTCCGTCCGTTGATGATCTGCGCATGGTTCATCAGCTCCGGCAGTGCAATGACCACGGCAAGCGAAGTGTCCTTCAGCAGCGAGATGAACTGGCTGACAAGCGGCGGCACCATCCGGCGCAGCGCCTGCGGCAGGATGATATGCCACAGCGTCTGGACATATGTGAGTCCCGAAGCCCGCGCCGCCTCCACCTGCCCTTTGTCCACCGACTTCAAGCCGCTTCGGACAATTTCGGAGATCATCGCCGATTCGAAGATGACGAGAGCCAATATCGCAGCGTACATCTTCTCCAGCTTGAAGCCGATCTCCGGCAAGGCGAAGTAGGTAAAAAAGATAATCAGGAGCAAGGGCAGATTGCGCACCGTCTCTACGGCCAGCACGACGAGCCAGGAGACGACGGGAATTTTCGCGAAGCGGAGAACGCCGAGCACGACGCCGACGAGGAAGCTGAATACGATCGCGTAAAAAGCTACTTCCAGCGTAACCCCGAAGCCTTGCAGCAGAAATTTCAAATGCTCGGGAGAATATGCGCCGATAAAATCCATCTGTCTGCCCCCTTTCTAGCGATTCGTCTCCAGACGGCGCTCCAGGTAGCCGACCAGCAGACTTAGCGGAATGGTAAGCATGAGATAAAACAGCCCGACGAATATGTAAACATCGAACGTAATAAAGGTTTGCGTCGAAACGATATCCGCGAAGTACATCAAGTCGAGACCGGCGATGACGCCGAGAATCGAAGAATTTTTCACCAGATTGATAAACTGGTTGCCGATGGGCGGGATTACGATCTTGATCGCCTGCGGCAGGATGACATGCACCATCGCCTGAATGTAGGTCAAGCCCGACGAGCGGGCCGCCTCCATCTGTCCCTTCGGCACCGACTGGATGCCCGCGCGAATCGTCTCGGCGATGAACGCCGCCGTGTATACGGTCAACCCGAGCGTGCCGGCTATGAACGGGTCCAGTATAATGCCCAGCGACGGCAAGCCGACAAAAAACATGAACACGACGAGAATCAGCGGAATGTTGCGGATGAATTCCACATAGGCCGCCCCGAGTGCGTTCAGCACCCGGAAGGGCGAGATGCGGAACACGGCCAGCACCGTTCCCAGCAGGAAGCTGCCGATCAGCGCGAGCACGCTTGCCTTGACCGTGTTGCCGAATCCTTCCGCATACATCCCCCAATGCTCTGTCAGCACGGTAAGATCAAGCATGCGCATAACCCTCCCCCGGCGTTATTTCTGCGGCTTGGAGCCGATCCATTTCTCATAAATTTTGTCGTATTCGCCGCTGGCCTTCAGTTCCTTCAAGGTATCGTTAACGACCTGGACGAACTCCGCGTCGCCCTTCCTGATCGCGATTCCGTAGGGTTCTTCGGTAAACGCGCCCTCGGTGACACGGAAGCCGGGGTCCTGCTTCGCCATGCCGTACAGCAGCGCATTGTCCGTCGTTAGCGCATCGCCCTGCCCGGCCTTGAGCGCGGTGAACGCCTCCGCATAATTTTCAAACTCCAAAACCGTCGCTTCCGGCGCTTTGGCCCGGATATTCGTCGCGGACGTAGAGCCCTTGGCTGTGACGACCTTGGTGCCCTTCTTGATGTCGGCGATCGATTGGATAGGGCTATCCTTCTTCACGAGAAACGACTGCCCCGCCATGAAATAAATATCCGAGAAATCCACTTCCTTCTTCCGGTCTTCCGTCACGGTCATCGTCGCGATGATCGCGTCGATCTCCCCATTGCGCAGCATCGGAATCCGTGTTTTGGACGTCACTTCCTTCAGCTCGATCTTGTTCTCATCGCCGAGCACCTTCTTGGCGATCGCCTTGGCGATATCGATGTCGAAGCCCTCCACCTTGCCTGTGCCGGGGTCCTTCAGTCCGAACAGGTTCAAATCGTACTTGACGCCGACGACGAACTTGTCGCGTTTCTTAATTTCGCCGAGCGTACCCGCTGCGGTCGCTGCCACAGGCGCGCCGTCTGCGCCGCTCCCGCCGGTCGCCGCCGGCTCCGTTCGCGTACAGCCCGCCAGCGCCGTCGCTCCGAGCATAACCGCTAATCCAAGTCCCGCCATACTCTTCCATCTCATGTTCATCTCTTCATCCACCCTTTTTCTTAAATTTTGTCGGCCGTTTAATGATTCAGGATACGGCTGAGAAATAAGCGCGCCCGCTCCTCCCGCGGCTGCGCATAGAAGTCGCTCGGATGCGCCTCCTCAAGAATTCGCCCCTGATCCATAAACACGATCCGGTCCGCCACTTCGCGGGCAAAGCCCATCTCATGGGTGACGACGACCATCGTCATCCCTTCCTTGGCCAGCTTCTTCATGATGTCGAGAACCTCCCCGATCGTCTCCGGGTCCAGCGCCGAGGTCGGCTCGTCGAACAGCATAACCTTGGGCTTCATGGCGAGGCCCCGGGCGATGGCCACCCGCTGCTGCTGCCCGCCGGACAGCTGGGCCGGGTAGCTGCCTGCTTTGTCGGCGATGCCGACCTTCTGCAGGTAGAACATTGCCGTCTCCTTCGCTTCGGACTCGGAGATGCCGAGCACCTTGACCGGAGCGAGCATAATATTTTGCAGCACCGTCTTATGCGGGTACAGGTTGAAATGCTGAAACACCATGCCGATTTCCCGGCGCAGCTTGTTCAGATCGGTGCTCCGGTCGCTCACCTTGATGCCGTCCACGATCAGCTCGCCGCTTGTAATCGTTTCCAGCTGATTGATGCAGCGGACCAGCGTGCTTTTGCCCGAACCCGAGGGACCGATGACGACGACGACTTCCCCTTGATTGATGTGCAGGGTAATGTCCTTGAGCACATGGAAGCTGCCATAATGCTTTTGCACCTGATGAAAACTGATCAATCGGTTTCGCCTCCTTTGCTGCATATCCGTGACAGCTTCATGACAGAGCTGGTGAAGGCCGTATAAAAACCGGCCTACTCGTTTCTACCCAAAACGGCGAAGGAATACTCAGAAAATCCCGTCCGCACGCAAATAAAAATGGAAGCGCTGGGCCCGCTCCCGTCGATTGCCCCGTCCCCTGCGGCGTTTGCCAGACCGCTGTACCGGGCTCTATAATGAAAACTAATGCGGCAGCGCCGCTTCGGCACCGAAGCCGGAATTTCGCGAGCAGCTGCTTACGGGAGGCATCTGCATTTATGTTTCAATATACGGAACAGCATTACAAGGACGTCAATTACAGCGGCCGGGATCTGCGGGAAGGCGAGCTAATCCGCTGCACCTTCGAACGGTGCAGCTTTGCGAACGCTTCATTGGAAGAGATCATGACCAGCGGCTGCCGGTTTATCGAATGCGATTTTCAGGGGACGTCGCTGAACGGCTCCATTCATACGGAATCCGCCTTCGAGAACTGCCAATTTTCCGAGGCCAATTTGTTCGTTTCCCGGTTCTCCAGCTGCAAGATGACCGGTTCGGATTTTGCCGGCGCCAATATGGACGGAATTACGCTGCTCGGGGGTGACTGGTCGTATACGAACCTGAGGCGGGCCAGATTGGAGAAGCAGGATTTGCGCAAAATCCGCTTTTACGAAGCGGATTTCTCCGAAGCCAATCTGACAAAGGCGGATCTGCGGGACTGCGATCTGACCCGTGCCGCTCTCGACAAGGCCAAGCTGCAGGGCGCAGATTTACGGGGAGCTTGCATGGAAGGGGTAGATTTTAAAACGATCGTCGTCAAAGGAGCGCGTATGGACAGGGAGCAGGCGGTTATGCTGCTGCGTTCCTACGGAGCGAAGGTCGATTGAAGGCGCCAGGCGTGCCGCGCGGACGGAATCCGTCTGGCTCCGATAGTCGGATTGGCGGCTCCAAGCCGTTAAACGCATGAAAGCGGACCTCCCGAACTGGCAGGTCCGCTTTCACTATTAGCAGCGGTTCGGCGCCGCTTATTCAATCAAAATCCTTGGAATGCCACTCATCCTCCGGAATCGGCAGCGGCTCGCCCGAGAAGCGTTCTTCCTTGAACGGGTCCGCTTCATTGTGGAAGCCGTTGCGTTCCCAGAAGCCTTCCCGATCCTCGGTCATAAACTCGATGCCCCTGAGCCACTTCGGACTTTTCCAGAAATACAGATGAGGCACCACCAGCCGGAGCGGCCAGCCATGCTTTGGAGTCAACGGCTTGCCGTCGTACTTGAAGGCCAGCAAAATATCGTCGCCGAGCAGCTCGTCCAGCCGGACGTTCGTCTCATAATCGTGATCGGCGTGAAGCATCACATACGGGCCGGTCGGCACAATGTTCAGCAGACGCAGAAAATCCCGGAACAATACGCCTTCCCAAGCCGTATCCAGCTTGGACCAGCGCGTCACACAATGAATATCGCATACGACGCGCGTCTGCGGCAGCGCAAGCAGCTCCTCGAACCGCACGATCCGCTGCTCCTCTACCGCTCCGAATATCCGCAAACTCCACTCTTCCATCCGGTAGGTGGGAACCTCGCCCTCATGCAAGATCGGAAATCTCTCCGTCACCACTTGTCCGGGCGGAACCCGGTGCGCCAGCGACTGTTCCACGACGGGCACCTTCATACGCTTGATGCGGCTTGCCTTCGTATCCTTCCCGCTTCCATCCGTCATCGTTCAGTCTCTCCCTTCCTTATGATCAGTCCAGCATGGCATGGACTTACGATTCCCCTGCAATCATAGCATAAAAACCGGACAAACTTTCATTCCGGGAAAAAACTATGCTATTTCATGCTTCGCGCTTACGCGCTCGTCCCCGCATCAAATAATTTTCTTTGAAAAACGCACACTTTTCTTGGCACCGCGTGCAGAAAATAGGGTATGATTGTCCAAGAGCTACATCCTTTTTAAGGCATGATGGACGGATTAAGGCAAGGCCGGCGGTTTACGCTTTTTTAGTATGACAAAACACCCCTGCA
Organism: Paenibacillus sp. cl123; assembly: GCF_900101595.1. GTDB lineage: Bacteria > Bacillota > Bacilli > Paenibacillales > NBRC-103111 > Paenibacillus_G. Next base: position 10,688 of record NZ_FMYY01000003.1, on the reverse strand, counting down.
TGTTGGAAAATATATGTATGACCCTATAACTGGAGGAGTACGATGGAGTTCTTTCGCAACGACAACTTCACGCTTCATTCCGATGCGGATAAAGTCTATATCAACGTCACTGCCGCCGGCTTCCCGGTCAAGGAATTCGATGCCGTGCTGAAGCAGCACCCCCGTCTGCAGATGACAAACTTCATCAAGCTGCGCGATGCCCTTCAGCAGGCTTCCGGGCTGCCGGCCGAGATAGGCATGCTGAAGCCCGTCATTGAAATCTCCGTCAGCAAGGACTGGATGGAGGCGACCGTCAGGATCAACTTGACCGAAGACGAGCTCCGGGAGCAGCGGCCGCAGCTGGCCGACCGGGTCGTGGAGCAATTAAAGCAGCTGCGCATTACCGACGGCCTGCAGTATGACACGCTGCATGATCTGCCCGCCCAGCGCAGCGTCGTTATCGCCCGCGGCACCGAGCCGGAGCACGGACAGGATGCCCAGCTCAGCTATTACGTGCTGTCCGAGCGCAAGCCTTCTCTTCGCCAGGACGGCAGCGCGGATTATTATGAGATGAATTTCATCGATGAGGTGCGGCCCGGCGAATGGCTGGGCGAGAAGCTGCCCGCGACAGAGGGCAAGCCAGGACGCAATCTGAAAGGCGATCTGCTTCCGGCGAACAAAGGGATGGACAAAAAGCTCCAGTATGATAGCGAATTTATCGAGGAACAGTGGGAGGAAGACCGCTTCGTTCTCCGCTCGCAGGTCGTCGGATCGGTCTATAAGGTCGGCAAGCTGCTCAAGGTCGAGGAGCTGCTGCTGGTTCAGGGAGATGTCGGACCGGAGACAGGCAATCTGGAGTATGACGGCGCGATTAAAATTACCGGCACCGTACACGACGGCTACAGCGTCATGGCGACGAAGGACATCAGCATCCTGGGCGAGAGCGGCATCGGCGCGGTCGACCGGATCGTCTCCGCGACCGGGGATATTTATATCAAGGGCGGCTGCTTCGGCAAGGAGCGCGCGCGCCTCCGCGCGGCCCGGCATGTGTACATCAAGCATGCGAAGGACTGTACGATCGAGGCGGAGGGCAGCATCCACATCGGGCTTTATGCGATCGGCTGCCAGCTGAGGGCGGGCTATATTTTGCTCGACAAGAAGCGAGGCAAGCTGATCGGGGGACATGTGCATGCTACGGTCCAGTTGACCACGGCCTATATCGGCAATGAATTCGAACGGCCTACCAAGGTGCAGGTCGAGGGCTTCGACCGCAACTCCATCATCCGCGAGCTGGACGAGGTGCTCGCCGAATACAAGCGGCTGCTGCAAGTATTGGAGCATTGCCGCAGGGAAGTGGTCATGTACGAGGGTTACGTCGATCTGCTGGACGACGCTCAGACGCTGGAGTTCACAGGCTACAGCCTGAAGTATGAAGCGACAGCCGCCGAGCTGCTGAATCTGGAGGAGAGGCGCCAGAAGCTGATGGCTTATATGAGCGCCCGAGGCGACGGGGAGGTCGCCGTTTTCCAGAAAGCCTACCCGAGAACCATGCTGCAGATCAAAGAGATGGAGAAGCTGATCTTGAACAGCACCGGCGGCATTTTCTACGTAGACAAAAACAAATTTGTTCAAGAATAAGCCACAGTCAACACGAGGAGGACGCAGAGCCTATGGATTATCCCGGCATGTCGTACCGGTTCGAGGGACTTTTACATGCCATCGAGTTCTTTACTCAGCGCTTCGATACGGAACAGCTCTCGCATTATTCCTTCGAATTCGTCAATGAGATTTTGACGCTGAACGCCTCCGCCCTCTTCATTCACGACGGCAGACGGTTCGTTCTTAGGCAAAAGCGGCTTTACCCGCATATCACGGGAGAATACGCCATCGCGGATACGGACAGCTTGAAGCGGCTTGCGCTTTTCCGCGGACATACGATGACCCGGGGCTTCGAGCATTTCCTGGAGCCAAGGGATCTGGCGAGCTTCGAGGTCAAATGGCTGATGCCGCTGATGGTGGATGACAAGCTGCACGGCTTCATCCTCTCGAACGGCAATATCGACGGGCATTTCTCCAGCAGCGATCTGACCATGTCCAATACGCTGATGCGCCTGATCAACAACTCGCTGGAGAACAGCCTCCATCTGGCGCAGCTGCGGGCATCCAACCACAAGCTGGATCAGAAAAATTTCAATCTGTTCGCCATCAACCAGAGCACGAAGGTGCTGCTCTCGGAGATGTCGCTGTCCAGCCTGTATGCGATCGCGACCGACGTATTCAGCGAAGTGACCGCAAGCCAGGTGACAGCCTTCGGGGTCGTAGACCCACTGAGCGGCAGGCTGCGGATCACGGGATTTCGCAATGTGCTGGCTTATACGCAGTATCACGGAGAGTTCGAGCTGCGCACGAGCGAATATGCGGGACCGATCGTGCTGCATATGGAGCGCGACCGGAGCCGGCTGGAGGATTTGTTCGTTCATGTGGAGCAGCTGAAGCAGCTGGAGGCGGAATACGTCATCCTTATCGTTAATCGGCAGATCGTCGGCATGGTTACGCTCAGCAAACCGGTGAACGATGAACGCAAATATGATGACTCGACCTTTGAGCTTGTCGAGTCGCTTGCGAACTCCAGCCTGATCGCCTTGTCCAATGCCAACCTCTTCGCCGAGGCCAACCGGGAGCGCTCAAGCGCAGAGAAAAAGCTCCGGCTTCTGCTCAATCTGAACCGTCTGGTCGGCAATGTCAACGAATCGGGCACGCCGGAGGAGCTTTGCTACTTTACCGTCAAAGCGCTTCGTCTTGCTTTCGGCGTACGCAAAGCGCTGCTCTGTCTGCGGGAAGACGACGGCTATATTGTGACGGAGCACACGGGGCTCGCCTGTACGCAATCGGCAGCGGAGCCTGGCGGCATGCAGGCAGCGGAGCCAAAGGGCCGCGTCGTCATGCGGCTGGACGAGCTGCCCCCTGCGCTGCTGGAGCGGCAGCTGCTATGCGACTACACGGGCAAAGGCGCCGAGCGCCTGCTCCCCCCTCGCGCCATCGCCTGGCTCGGGCAGGAGACGACCAACTGCTGCGTCATTGCGCCGCTGGCCGTTGCCAGCGAGCGGGTCCGCCGCGAGGACCCCTACCCGCTGGGGCTGCTGATCCTGCTGGAGACGGGAAGCCCGCTGCTGGAGGAGGAGACGCTGCTGCTCGATACCGTGGCCAAAAACATCTCCCCGATCCTCTATCAGATGTTCGCGACCAGGTCGATGCAGAAGCTGCTCCGGCGGGATGAACGACAGGCTCTGCTGGATGACCTGGAGCGGCGCATAGACGATTGGGCTGCTTACGGACTGGACTATTATGTGTACTACAGACCGCATCGCCGCCATCCGTTCGCCGCGGATACGTCCGACTCTCCGGAGCTTGCGGCTGCTGAGCGGCATGCGGCGGAGACCGGAGGGCGCAAGCCTCAGCTGTATAGATTCGACGGCCATATGTTCGCCGTATGCCCGGCTCCCCTGGAGCTCAGGGACAGCGGCTGGAGCGAAATAACGGATAAATACCGGATGAGCGGCATCTTCTCCTTCCCGTACGAAAACTAGCGGATTACTTGGACACGAAATAGGGTAAGGTACTAGTGACGCAAGTCATTTTCTACAGAAGGAGTGGATTGGAATGAAAAAGGTTGCTTTTCTGCTGGCCGATCAATTCGAGGATTCCGAAATGCAAAAGCCTTACGAGGCGATTAAGCTTGCCGGTCATGATGCGGTGATCATCGGATTGAAAAAAGGCGAGAAGCTGACGGGCAAGCAGAAGCAGGCCACCTATACGACGGACGCTTCCATCAAGGATGTGAAGGCCGAGCAATTCGATGCGGTCGTCATTCCGGGCGGCTCCTCTCCCGAGGGGCTCCGTCTCGATCCGGACATCCTGCAATTCGTGCAGGAGATGAACAAGCAGGACAAGCCGATCTCGGCGATTTGCCACGGACCGCAGATTCTGATCAGCGCGGGCATCGCAAGCGGGAAAACGCTGACCAGCTATCCGCCTCTGCAGGATGATCTGAAAAATGCCGGCGCGACCTTCGTCGATCAGGAGGTTTGCGTGGACGGCAATCTCATCACATCCCGCACGCCCAAGGACGAGCCCGCCTTCATCCGCGAAACCTTGAACAAGCTGCGCTCTACCGTCAGCCAGCGCTAGACTGCGACCGGCGCAGCTCGTTATGCGGGCGGCGCCCGGACGCGCGGCTCAGCCGTAAAGAAGCAGCCTTCCGCACCCCAGGCAGGGGTTTGGAAGGCTGCTTCTTCGATTCGGCCCAAGGGCCGGCGGACCAAGGGGCAGAGCTGTAGACGGTCCCGAACATTGGGGCGAAAGGCCGCCCTTCTCCTCCCCTAGCCTCCACTCTGGCTAAGCTTCTCCGCCAGCAGCATCAACGCAAGCCCCTGCCCATACAGCGTCGCATGCAAGGGGATATGATTGTAAGCCTCAATCGTCGGCATCACCGGCGTTCCGCTTGACACGCCTGTCACCTCCCCGGAAGGAAGCACGGTTCCGAGCACGGCCTTCAGCGCCCGATCGGCCGCTTCCGTGCAGTCCTCCTCAAGCAGATTCAGCCTGACGGCTTTCCATATTCCGCAGGCGATGCCGGCCGTTCCGGACGTTTCCGCATAAAAATCCGGCCGATCCAGGACCGTGGACCACATGCCGTCTGCGCGTTGAAAACGGATCAGCCCGCGCATCAACTTGGCATACCGCTCCTTCACTCCCGCAGGCACAGTCTTGAGGTCCGCGAGCTCCTCCAGAATCATCGGCGCCGCCAAGGCGACCCATGCATTGGCGCGAGCCCATCGCGCCCCCGACATATGGTTGCCCTCCATACAGTTCCAGCCATGGAACAGGACGCCGGTTGACTCCTCCTGCAGAAGCTTCAGATGCAGCTCCAGCTGGCGCAGCGCTTCGCCGGTATAGCGGGAGTCTCCCGTAAGCCGTCCCAGCCTCGCCATAAACAGGACGGCCATAAACACCGTATCCGCCCATACTTGCTCCGGAAAGCTGGCGTTCTCGGTGACGGTATGCTCCCAGGCGCCCTCCCTCGTGCGCGGAGCCTCGGTCAGCATCCAGTCGCCGATCCGAGCAGCTGTCTGCAGCAGCAACGGGTCGCCGGTCTGCCGGTACAGCTCCGGGAAGATGGCGAACGGAGCTGCCGAATTGATCACTTTCTGCTTCTCGGCTTTATGCAAATTGTCCGCCGTCCATCGCGTCAGAGCCTCCAGCGTCTGCGGAAGCCGCGTCGCTTCGTAATAAGACAGAATCGCAATGACGCCTACACCCGGCACCCAATCCCACTCGTGAATATCCATTCCCCAATTGCCCCGATGATCTTCCAGCATATAAGCGCAGATGCGGCTCGCCGTCTGTTGAAGATCCGCTTTCGACACGCTGTTGTCCATGAATCCCTGCCTCCATTTCGTATGGCGATTGAGTAAGCTGCTTTGCAGTCTTAAAGTTACTTTACAGGAAAAAACAGACGTTTTCTTGGCTTATATGCCACGGTGAATTGGGGAATCGTCTGCAATTATCTGATATACTGAACTCACAGCCGGCTCGCTGACGCAGCGGCAGCGCATGAGGAGGTCAAGATATGGACAATACGAGCTTACCGCCTTCCTTCGGGAGTATGGATCAAGAAGAGCAGATCTGGGAGGATGAGGTGACGAATGCTTCTCTCTCGGCATTTCCGGTCAACTGCACATTCAGAGCGAGCATGCTGCATCAGCGCCAGTTCCACTCCCACTCGGGATTCGAGCTGTATCTGTGTCTCAGCGGGACCGGCAGCTACATAGCGGGCGGCAAGCTGTACGACCTCGGCCCGGGCGCCTGGATCGCGGTGCGCCCGAACGCTCTGCATATTTCCCGACCTGCGGCCGATGTGCCGTTTCATCGTTTTGTGCTCGCAGTGGAGGAAAGTTACTTGAACAGTCTTGGCGAGCAGGATGAAGCGATCTCGGTCTGGATGCGCCCCTGGCTGCCGGAACCCGGCCAGCATGCCAAATATCGCCGGCTGGACGCCCAGCGGCTGCTGATTGTTCAGGAAACGCTGACCCAGCTGGAACTGGAGCAGAAGCTGCGCAGCCCCGGATATCCTCTTATGGTCAAAAGCTTGTTGCTGAAGCTGTTCGCCGATCTGAACCGGCATACGGGCCGCGCGGAACCGCTGCCCCCGAGCGACGCTTCCCGGGACCATAAGCAGCTGATCGAGCGTATTCTCGCCTATCTGATGGAGCATTACCGCGAGCCGCTGCCGGCCGACCGGCTGTGCCGGCACTTCAACCTGTCCCGCTCGCATCTCTTTTTGCTGTTTAAGCGCCACACCGGGGCTACGCTGAACGGGTTCGTCGTCACTTACCGGCTGAACAAAGCCAAAGAACTGCTGCAAACAACCCGGCTGCCGATTATCGAAATCGCAGCAGCGTCAGGCTTTCAGGATGTCTCCCATTTCTGTCACACGTTCAAGCGTGAGGTTGGGCGGACGCCTACGCAGTACCGGGCAACGCACGGCCTGCTGTAGGCCGTCCGGTGACTTAGCCGCAGCAGGCCAGCACCAATCGGCTGAACGCCGCAACAGATTGTTTCATGCGATGAAATGCAGGGTAAAAACTACTATATCAAGGTAAACATGCCCGTGGAGTGAGACTTGAACAAAAAAAAGCTCCTGAAAGGAGCTTTTCGTGATCTTTATATAAGTTCTTATCGTTTACCATTAAGTTACCATCAGGAAACGGTTGTAACCCGCTTGGCTCCGACGTAGCGCTTGCCCCAGTAGCCGGTCGTTATGCTGGCGACGGAGACGCCCGAAGAAGAAGCGGCCGAAATAAACTGGCCGTTGCCCAAGTAAATCCCCACATGCGACGTTTTATTTTTCTCTGCGAAAAATACCAGGTCGCCCTCCTGCAAGTTCGTCACGTCCTGACCCGCGTAATCATACATATCCACCGAGGTTCTTGGCAGTGAAATCCCGTGAAGCTGATATACATAGCGAACGAAACCCGAGCAGTCAAACCCTTTGGTCGATTGTCCGCCATATACATACGGAGTGCCCAGGTATTGATAGGCGCTTTGCACGACGGGAGGCGCAGGCTTCGGCTTGTACCAGGCAGGCGCGTGATATTGGCCGTCTTCATTAATGATGGCTATGCGGTTATTGGAATCCCACTGAACCCGGTAACCGAACGTTTCGGACACAAAACGGAGCGGGAGATAAACCCGGCCTTGCGAAAATTGTGCCGGCGCATCCATCGTCACCTGCTTGCCGTCGACAACAGCGTGATTATCCCCGGTTTGGAGAACGATGGTGCGTTCTTCATTGGCCAAGGTGACTTTGACGATATCGGCTTCCTTGCTCCACTCTATCCCGTATCCAAGATTTTCGACGAGCAAGCGCAGAGGAATCTGCAGCGTATTGGCCGTGTCGATAAAAGGCTGTGCATCCGGAAACTGGATCAGGCTGTCATTCACTTGTACTTTCACTTCAGTCGATGCCGCATATGCGGCAGGAGCTTCATAACCGGCTACCAGCCCGATAGCGGAAACGGCGCACGATAAAACAAGCGTTTTGAAAAAACGGTTCAATCAGATTCCTCCTGCAGCCTTCGAGGTTAGTTGACGGATTCGGAAGAGGTAGCTCCCTAGTTCGCAAAAAACGAACATTCACCCCAGGTAAATCATCCCCCGTACCCATTCTTATGCTGAATAGGATTCGGCCATTTTTTTATTAGACTAGCATGGGCGGTCCGCTCTTTCAATGATTGCGCAACCATTTCGACCAAATTTTCCCTAAATTTCGACTATATTTCGTCCTTTTCGACACAAGTCACCCAGATTATTTTGTATACGTCCAATAAATACCAGAACCTTTCACATCCTTCATTGAATGTAAGGGCTGAACGTTTCCCCAACCTGATGGGGCGCGCCAAGTTTTCTGTTTTCCCTATTTGTATACAAATGAACCAGAAATCAAAAACCTGTCCTCTATCGGAAACATTCGCTTGTCTGTATGATGAAGCTGTTTCATAGACTCCCGGATGAACCCGGAGAACCTTATGGATGGAGGAGGAGAGATTCCTGCTAATCGGAAACAACAAATTTGCAAGCGCTTTAAAATTTCAACGATCAAAGGAGGAGTATGAGTTGTCAAAAAAAATAAAGCGGCTTGGGAGCATGGTTACATTGACGCTTATGTTGCTTATGTCCATCAACTCGTTCTTTGTAAATCAGGCTTCAGCGGCAGATGAGTTTGATGACTTGAGGGCCAGATGGAAGGAAATGATAACCGGCGGAACGGCCTACAACCCGCTGGACCCGGATATTGCCGGTAAAATAACTGCCATCACCGCTACGGCCAATACCCACTGGAGCTCCATGGACAAGACGCCGGGCACTTACCTGTGGAGCGATCTGACCAGCACGACGGATTCCAGCCAAATTACAACGGCCTATGGCCGGATCAAGCTTATGGCGCTTGCGTATGCGACAACCGGTTCGTCGCTTCACAACAGCGCAGCGCTGCTGGCGGATATCAAAACCGCCCTGGATTGGATATATACGAACCGATACAACGAATCCGTGACGAAATACGGCAATTGGTGGGATTGGGAAATCGGCGTGCCGTTAAACCTCAATGATACGGTTGTGATGCTGTACGATAACTTGTCTCCGGCTCAAATTACCAATTATATGACTGCCGTCAATAAGTTTCAGCCTTCTGTCAGCATGACCGGCGCGAACCGGGCTTGGGAATGCACGATCATCGCCGTACGCGGCATCATCGTGAAGGATGCGGCAAAAATGATCGCCGCTCGGGACGGGCTCAGTCCGCTGTTTGCTTATGTGAACTCGGGAGACGGATTTTATACGGACGGATCGTTTATTCAGCATGAAAAGCACCCTTATAACGGGGGTTACGGCACGGCATTGATTACGGATATTGGCAATTTGATGTATTTGCTTAGCGGCTCCACATGGGCCGTGACCCATACCGGCAAGCAGAATGCCTACGACTGGGTATACGATTCGTTTGAGCCGCTGATCTACAAAGGCGCGATGATGGATATGTCGAGAGGCAGAAATATATCCCGTTCCTATGCCCAGGACCACGACACCGGCGTCAGTGCGATCAAGGCGATCATTCGCCTGTCGCAATCGGCTCCGGCAGCGGATAAAGCCGCGTTCCGCAGCATGGTGAAATATTGGATTAATACAAATACGTACAGAGACTTCTTCACTTACGCTCCGATCAATATGATTCTTTTGGCCAAGGAAATCGATGCGAATGCCACCTCTCGCGGAGAGTTAATCAAACACAAGCAGTACCCCAGAATGGACCAAGCGGTTCATCTGCGTCCGGGGTTCGGCTTTGCTGTCAACATGTCGTCGAGCCGCATCTATAATTATGAATCCATCAATGGCGAGAATTTGAAAGGCTGGTACACCGGCGACGGCATGACGTATTTGTACAATAACGATATCTCTCAATACACGGATAATTTCTGGCCGACCGTGAATCCGTATCGTCTTCCAGGGACGACGGAAGATACGCTTACGAGATCCAACTCCAGCGGCAAAAGCTATTTGAGCTCGAGAAGCTGGGTGGGCGGCACCTCCATTCTGGGGCTCTACGGGATTTCCGGCATGGCCGCCGATATTAACGACACCAATTTGACTGCTAATAAGTCCTGGTTTATGTTCGACGACGAAGTGGTGGCGCTTGGTTCCGGGATCACGACTACGGGCCAGACCGGCAACGGCTGGGACGGCACCCCCCGCAAGGTGGAGACGACCGTTGAGAACCGCAAACTAACCAGCAGCGGCAATAACGCATTGACGGTGAACGGAACCGCCAAGTCCACTGCGCTCGGTTGGTCGGAAACGATGACAGGCGTGAACTGGGTTCATCTGGCAGGCAATGCGGCCGGGTCGGATATCGGCTACTATTTCCCTGGAGGGACGACGCTGAAAGGACTGCGAGAAGCCAGAACGGGCAAATGGCGCGATATCGACGGAAGAAGCTCCTCTTCCACCGCTCCCATCACCGGCAATTACGCCACCCTGTGGTTGGATCATGGCACTAATCCGACGAATGCGGATTACTCGTATGTGCTGCTGCCCGGCAAAACAAGCGCGCAAGTGAGCAGCTATGCGGCAAATCCTCATATCACCGTACTGGAAAATTCCACAAATGTTCAAGCCGTAAGGGAAAAGAACTTGAACATCACAGCCGCTAATTTCTGGACCAGCGGCCATACGGCAGGCATCATTACCAGCGATTCGAAAGCGTCTGTTATGACAAAGGAAAACGCTGGCTCGGATATCGAAGTGTCCGTATCCGACCCGACGCAAGTGAACACAGGCAGCATCACTATTGAGATCGCCAAACGGGCATTTGGCACAATATCGGCCGATGCGGGAATCACCGTTTCTCAGCTTAGCCCGACGATCAAATTTTCTGTCAATGTCAGCGGAGCAAAGGGGAAAACCTTTAAAGCAAAATTCAATCTGTCGCCGACTCTGTACGAGGCGGAAGATTTGCCGACCACCGCATCGGGCGCCGTCCAGGCCGATTTTACGGATTCTCAAAGCTCCAACGGGGCAGGAAACAAGCTGGATGCCAACGGGGTCAACGACTATGTGGAGTACAGTTTGGATGTCCCGTCAAGCGGCACGTA
>NZ_FMYY01000024.1 GCF_900101595.1 Paenibacillus sp. cl123 | reverse complement strand
TAATGCTAGCGAGAATTTTCATTCTCTATTTAACACTCACTCGTTGTTCAGTTTTCAAAGGGCAATTTCTTCTATAAATCCTTACTGTTCCGATCGGCTTGTCCACCTCTCGAAGCAGCTCATTTATATTAGCACACTTCCGATGTCGAATGCAAGTTATTTTTTTAAAATTCTTTTCATTCGCTCGTAATCTGCCGGCCGCCTGTTGAAGCGACAAGGAGTAATATATCAAATACAGATAGAAAATGCAAGCTAATTGTCCCAGGAATCTTTTCCCATAAGAACAGCTCCTGATCGGAGCCTATTCGGGGAAGATACATTCGTGTTTAGCGGTAGCTTTTCTTGCGAGAAGAAAGTCCCACCACACTCTATCACTTTTGTGAAGTTAACTCTCAAGAAAACCGTTGAGCGGCAGATGCATACGCCTGCAGCCAACGGTTTCTCATTCGGCAATGTTCTGCTCTAAACGTTCCAACCCAAAAATCTACGACACCGACCACGCTTCCAGGCTGAGCAGCGGCTCGGCCTTCAGATCCATCGGCGAGAACTGCCCCCGCCGGAATTTAAGAAAAGCAGCGGCGGCGATCATCGCCGCGTTGTCCGTGCACAGGGACAGCGGCGGCGCCAGCAGCGGCACGCCGGCCTGTGCGCAGCGCGCCTCCAGCGCGGCGCGCAAACCTTTGTTGGCGGCCACTCCGCCCGCCAACAGCAGCTGCTTCGCGCCGTATTCCTGAACGGCGCGCAAAGCCTTCTCAACCAGGACCTCGACAACCGAGTCCTGGAATCCTTTGGCCACGGCCTCCGGAGCCAGTGGCTGCCCCTTCATGGCCGCGGTGTTCAGCGCGGCCAGCACGGCCGACTTCAGCCCGCTGAAGCTGAAGTCGTACGAGCCCGGCTCCAGCCAGGCGCGCGGAAGAGGCACCGCCTCTTCCGCAGCATGGGCAAGCCGGTCAATATGCGGGCCGCCGGGATACGGCAGCTTGAGCGCGCGGGCTACTTTGTCGTAGGCTTCGCCGGCCGCGTCATCCCGGGTTTGCCCGATAATGCGGAATACGCCTTCGGACTCCACATACACCAGCTCCGTATGCCCGCCGGACACTACCAGCGACATACACGGATACTCAACGCGGTGGACCAGTTCATTGGCATAAATATGCCCCGCAATATGATGAACGCCAATCAGAGGCAGCTCCAAGGCGCATGCAAGCGTCTTGGCGGCTACGACACCGACCAGCAGCGCCCCGATCAAGCCGGGGCCATAGGTCACCGCAACCGCGGACAGCTGACCGGGCCGGACGCCCGCTTTGGCGAAAGCCTCCTCAATGATCAGGGTGATCATCTCGACATGCTGGCGCGAGGCCACCTCCGGCACGACGCCTCCATAGAGCCGGTGCGTCTCGACTTGACTGGATACGACATTGGCCAAAATCTCCGTGCCGTCCCGGACAATGGCCACCGATGTCTCATCGCAGCTCGTTTCGATCGCCAATATATAAACAGGACCGGACTCGGCTCCTGAGCCGCCTGCCTCTTCCTTCCTCATCAAAGCCATCGCTCCCTCATTAATTACGTACTGAATGCCAGCTTACCGCTTCGGCAAATCGGCCCACATAATCAGGGCGTCCTCCTGGTTATCGGTGTAATAGCCCCGGCGTACGCCTACGGAGCGAAAGCCTTTTTTGGCGTACAGCCCCAGCGCCACCTCATTGGAAGGCCGCACCTCAAGGGTCATACGCTCGGCCCCGAGCAAACTGGCTGACTTTTGCATCTCCGTAAGCAGCTTCTCTCCCAGCTTGCGGCCGCGGTAGGCTGCGCCTATCGCAATATTGGTGACATGGGCTTCTTCCATGATCAGCCACATTCCGCCATAACCGGCGATCTCGCCGTCATATTCCAAAACCATGTACTTGGCGAACTGGTTATTCGTCAGCTCATTGTGGAAGGCGGCTGCCGTCCACGGCGTCGTAAACGACTCTTTTTCTATACGACAAATGGCAGGTATATCTTCTACACGCATCTCCCGAAAAGATGCCGTCTCCGCACCGCTTTGTTTCGTCATCCGGCTGTCCTTCACTTGCAATAGCCCCCCTCCCTTACTTGCCTTTGGCGAGAAGCTTCGCTTCGGCTTCCGCCAGCTGCGTATAGTTCGGAACCAATGCATGAACATGCTCCAAATCCCCTCGCTCCCAGCGCATCCTTCCGAGCTCCGCGACAAACCTCGCCCGAATGCCATGCTCTGTCTTACTTACCCGCTCGCCCCATACCCCTTCAAGCGTACCGATCGCTTCCTCATGCATGGCCGTTTCGCCCGCAAACAGCACCCTGTCCGGTCTGTCCTGCTCAGCCATTTGCGTCCACTCGGCGATCCACGGGGCAGTCAGCCTGATGCTGTCTGCCGCCACGCAGCGCCACCCTGCCGGAGATGCTTCATAAACAGACGTAAAAGCTTGTCCACGTCTGGCTTCAATCATCGGCACGATCCAGATCGTCTCCCCCGTATGGCGCACATGGGCGAGCACAGCATCCATCGCATGCAGCCTGCCGCCGTGGACGAGGACGGTGTCCTCCTGTGCGGGCTCTGCTTGCCGGATAGAAAAATAGGCCCCTCCCAGCGCCATCGCCTCCAGCGAAGAAACGCCAAGCAGCGCCAAGCCGTGCGTCCAGGCGAAGGTTTTGGCGACCGTCACGCCAATGCGGACGCCGGTGTACGACCCAGGGCCTACACCTATGGCGAACCCGCCCAGCTCCCGGGAACGAATACCGGCTTCGTCCATCAGATTCTGCAGCGCAGGCACCAGATAAAGCGAGTGATTGCGCTCGGCCCTTGATGTCAGCTCGCCCGACCACAACTCGCCTTGCGACAACGCAGCCGTCATGTAGGCCGTAGAAGTGTCCACAGCCATCATCCATTTATGCTTCTCATAAAGCGGTTCCGTCATCTTCATCTTAACAATCCGTTCTCCTTTAATCGGCTGCACCAGTGAATATAAGGCTCTCCGACCGGCACTAGCCGGAAACGCCTTGCGTGCTCGCTCATATACTCGATGTAGATCGACAGTCTCTCCGCAGGCAGCAGGTCATCGATCAAGGAAGCCCATTCGACTAACGTGACGCCATCCCCGTAAAAATATTCGTCAAGCCCCAGTTCATCGGCCTCTTCCATCGACAGTCTGTACACATCCATATGATAAAAAGGGAGCTCCGTCCCTTCATATTCCTTAATAATCGTAAATGTGGGGCTGACCACCACCCCGCCGACTCCAAGCGCTCGCGCCACCGCTTGCGAGAAAGCCGTTTTCCCGGCTCCCAGATCGCCGTCAAGCGCTACCACCGTTCCCGGCCGGAACAGCGAGGCAAGCTGTGAAGCCAGTTCGGCGGTTTGCGATAAGTCGTCCGCGATGAATTCGTAGGTGTCCATCCGCCTACCTTCCCCTCTCTCATCCTTCGACAAAATGATTATACCCTTTCTTCGCAAGCTCGCTGATTTCTCCCGCATTCCCGACAAGCCGGACGCCGGTATGCTCGTCAGTCACATGTCCGATCAGCTGAAGCGTTAAGCCCGCCTCGGCAAGCTTTAGCCGCAAAGCTTCGGCTTGAGCTGCCGGCACTGTCCCCAGCAGCTCATAATCTTCTCCGCCGCCCATCACGTACTCCAACGGATCACGGCCGACGCTAGCCGCATAATCCCGCAGCTCGTCTGCAATGGGGATCTGCTCTTCGATCAGATCGATGCCGACGCCGGAAGCTTCCGCGATCTCCCAGGCTTCGCTGGACAAGCCGTCGCTTACATCGTTAAGCGCATGGCACATGCCGGACTGGCTGAGCGCCAATCCCGCCTCGATCTGCGGAAGCGGGCGGCAATGGGCGGCGACCAGCTTCGCATAGATGTCTGGCGGGAAGTTAGCGCCCCATTGCACAGAAGGCGTATTCTGCCGCAGCAGCCATTCCAGCCCTGCGGCAGAACGGCCCAAGAAGCCCGTGACAAACACGGCATCGCCAGGCCGGGCGCTGCTGCGCAGCAGCGCCCGGCCTGTCTTGACTTCACCGATGACGGTAACGGATATCGTGATCCCGCCCGCCGACGAGGTTGTGTCTCCACCGACGATGGCTATTCCGTACCGGTCCGCACAATCATATAGCCCGTCATAAATGCGGCGAACCCGCTCCACATCGCTGTCCTTGGGCAAACACAACGCTACGAGGGCGAACCTCGGCCGGCCGCCCATAGCGGCGATATCGCTCACTGCGGAGCCCATCGCCTTGAAACCGATGTCCGCATCCCGCATCGTAATAGGCTTAAAATGAATTTCCTCCGTCATCGTATCGCAGGTCAGAACCCATTGGATGCCGGGATTCACATGGACCACCGCAGCATCGTCGCCGATACCTACCTCGACGCCATCTTCATGCCGGAAGGCATTCGTTTGCTTATCACCCGTGAGCAGTCGGATTAGCGAAAATTCGTCAACAGGGGTCACCGGCTTCCCCTCCACTCCGTATGTATTGACCATTATTATAGACCTTCTTCTGTGCCTGCCGCAAGAACAATCCCCGGGGGTTCGGCGTCCATGCGCAGCATTCGCTGTCCTATCCCGGGCGCGCTTCCGCCACGCAAGCGGGTCGGCTTATTCCGTTTAGTAACCGAAAAAAGGTCGAGCCGGGGCTGATAGCTTGTCCCTGATCTCGACCATTTTGGTTTATGGGTTCCCTGATTGGAGCAGCCCTTGCCAGACGCTTCGGGAGTGGAAGCCGACCGGCAGGCCAAGCGGCTCGGTTCAAGAGTCCATGACCGCCCGCGAGCTTAAACGCTAAAAACAACGACTTCACCCTCGCTGCAAGACCAGCGACTGTCTTACAGACCTGTTCTGCATGCCAAGCGCTAGGATCGAGCGCGCAAGACCGCATGTTCACAACGAGGCCGCGCCGCTTGCGCCATCAACCGTATCGGGAGTTCCGGCGCTCAATCGCGAGACCACTCTGCGCTGCCGGACTTGACCCGGCTATTGTATCTCCTGCAGCCGCTCCACCGGGACAACCCTGGCAGCGGCCGGCCGCTCTTCATCGTGGATCTTGGCGGTTGCCTGCGCTTCATCCACGCTGTCTATCCAGACGGCAACCCCGTTAAGCTCCACATCGATCTTTTGGTCCGCCTGCAAAATTTCCAATGCCCGGTGGACGTTCACTGGTCTTCACCTCTGCTAATAACCGATTCCGGATGGTCCATCGTATCGGTGGTGGAATCGTCGATCAAGCCATTATGCATAGATACTGTGCCGCCGCCAAGCCCTTCGTTGATCATACGGTCGATATCCATAAAATGCGATTCGCGGCCTTCATGGGCGGCATCATCCGGATTGGCATTTGCCGAAGTACCTGCTTCGCTCATGTGTTTGTGCTCCTTTCGCTCTCGATTGGATAAGGTTGAGCTCCAGCCGAAAGGCTCGGCCCACGGGCTTTAGCTTCTCCGAATCTCTGCCCGCCCATGCGCACGCGATTGATTCCTGGGGCATGTAGGCTAAAGGCGGGAACCGTTGCCATACCTGATGATCCGCCCAGCAACGAGCCATACTAACTCCTACAAAGCGTAAACACAGGAGGAACCCTTCATGCATACCGTCTGGAAAGGCGCCATCAGCTTTGGCCTGGTTCATGTCCCGGTCAAGATGTTTTCGGCTACGGAGGATAAGGACATCTCGATGCGCATGATTCATAAGGCATGCAATACCCCTTTAAACTTTGTCCGCAAGTGCCAGCATTGCGACCGGGAGGTGGAGTGGGAGGAAATCGCGCGCGGCTACGAGTATGAACCGGGAGCCTTCGTGCTGTTCGAGAAGGAGGAGCTGGAGAAGCTGACGGGAGAAATCACGAAGGAAATCAAAATATTGGACTTCGTCGACTTGAACGAAATTGACCCGGTTTATTTCCATAAAACCTACTACCTCGCTCCTAACGAAACAGGCTCCGGAGCGTACAGTCTGCTGCTCGAGGCTATGCGGCAGACCGGGAAGATCGGAATCGCCAAAGTATCGATCCGCTCCAAGTCCTCGCTGGCAGCAATCCGGATCATCGACCGCTGCCTTGCGATGGAAACGATCTTCTACCCCGACGAAATCCGTCCGGTCGCTCAGGTGCCGAATTTGCCCGAGGCCAGCAGCATTAACGAGAAGGAACTGGATATGGCCAAGGTGCTGATCAGTCAGCTGTCCACCCCATTTGAGCCTGAGAAATACAAAGACACCTACCGTCAGGCGCTGCTGGACGCAATCGAGCAGAAAGTATCGGGCAAGCAGGTGAGTGTAGCTCCTGAGCCACAACGGGCCAATGTGGTCGATCTGATGTCCGCCCTGCAGGCAAGCCTGGAGGCTGTCGCTCCAGTCGCAACCGCGCCTACGCCTAAAACCAAGCCGAAGAAGAACACAGCCGCCGGTAAAAGCAAGGCCAAAGGAAAAACCGCCAAAGAGACGATTTCCTAAAGCAGCTCGTTTTCAAGAGGCTTGCAGGCTTGTTGTCAAAAGCAATAGGCACAGGCATCAGATACTTTCCAGACGCCAGACCGCGGCGCCAAAGCCGCAAGCGAGTACCGCTTAAGCCCGCCACCTGACTTTTACGGAAACCTGATCTGATCCATGGTACAAGACTCGAGCGGTACATCGGCGAACGCCTGGATGCTGGGGTGCCTCATCGTCATGCCCCCGGTCCATTCGAGAAATTGCACCTTCACGGTCATGCGAGGCTCGAGCCAGACGGCATCCTTGCTCCGCTCCGGAACATTACGGAAGGGGCGCTGCCGAACGATCAGCGGTGCAGCGCGCTCGGTAAGCTCGTACCATTCCCGGACGCTTACTTTGCCCGTCCCTGCGTGCCCGATGTAGATCAAGTCCCCTTGGCTGTTGTACAAGCCGAGCAGCAAGGCGTTGACGACCTTGTCCCGGTAAGTCACACCGCCTACGACCGCATACAGATCATGCATAATTTTGCGTTTCTGCCAGCGCTTGTCCTTACCGCCCATTGTGTAGGTGCCGCTCAAGTCTTTACAGACGACTCCTTCCATCCCGTGCCTAACCATAACTTCCATCAAGGACCCGGGGTCGGAGAAGCTCTGAACCAGTTGAACGTCCGGCTGGGGGATAAGCGCCTCCCCCAGCAGCCGCTGGCGCTCGGCCAACGGGCGGTCCGTTACCCAGACGCCGTCCAGAAACAACAGGTCGAAAACCATATAAGTAACCGGAACTTGGCTCCTCATCCGCTCGACAGACGAATCCCGACGCAGCGCATCGCGTCTCATAATTTCATGAAAGGATGGCCGGTTATTGGCCGGGTCCAGAGCGATCAGCTCTCCATCCAGAATAAATGAAGAAGCGTTGCAGTAACGGGAAGCATCGAGCAGTTCGGGATACTGCGCGGACCGGTCATTCAACCGCCGGTTGACAAGCCGGACATCGGAGTTTTCCCCGTAAGCGAGCATCCGGACGCCATCCCACTTGATTTGCGCGATCCAGTTATCCCCTTCTGGAAAGCGATCGGCGCTTATCGGTTCGAATGGAACGACAGGCTTCATATGCATAGCATTTTAGAGCTCCTTTCTTATGTGCAAGCCGCCGCTGTCTGCAGCAAAATACACCATTTTACTTGAAGGAGGGGCAGAGATGGCGACATCCGCCAAGAACCGGCCGGCAGCCCGAGGCATCGTAACCATCGAGGGCCAGGAGCTGACCATCACGAATCCCGACAAGCTGCTGTGGCCGGAGCAGGGAATTACGAAAGCCGTCTACCTGGAGAAGCTGGCCCTGCTCTCCCCATATTTGCTGACCTATTGCAAGGACCGCTACCTGACTACGATCCGATATCCGCACGGTTATAACGACAAGTCATTTTATCAGAAAAATGCGCCCGAGCCTCTTCCTCCGTTCGTCCATACGGCTGAGCTTGACGGCATCAACTATGTGCATTTGGATTCCCTGCCCACGCTCCTATGGCTGGGTAATCTCGCGGCGCTGGAATTCCATCCTTCGTTTCACCGGATCGGAGAGACGCTGCCTGTGGAATGGCTGATCGATATCGATCCGAGTATCGACCCGGAGCCTCGCATCATGGAAGCGGCGGGCATCATCGGCGAAATTCTGGATGGGATGAATATCCGCTCCGTACCCAAAACCTCCGGCGCGACCGGGGTGCAGATCTATATTCCGCTCCCGCTGGAGAAGGGCTATTCGTTCGAGGATCTGCGCCGGATCGGAGCATTTGTAGCCAAGTATGCGGTGCAAAAACATCCGCGGCTGTTCACGATAGAGCGATTGAAGAAGGACCGCGGCACCAATATTTATATCGATTATTTGCAGCATTGGTACGGCAAAACATTGTCCGCTCCTTATACGCCCAGAGCCAGACAAGCCGCCAGCGTCTCCACCCCGCTGACTTGGGACGAGGTGGCGCTCCGGTGCGATCCCCGGGACTTCAATCTGCATAATATCGTCGACAGGCTCCGGCAGAGAGGCGACCTGATCGCGGCCTTGCCTCCGCAAAATCTGGATCATATCCTCTCCTTTCTTCCGGGAGGCTGAGCAAGAGCCAAGCGTTCGCCTCCCCTTCCCTCAAGCATCTGATAGCAAGTTTACGCCTGAACTGAACTACAGCTCCCAGCCTCGCCAGCCTCACCTGCCTGCCTACCCCCTACATCAACGGAGACAAAAGCCTTCCGGCGACCTCCTTCAGCCGCTGGGACTTGGGACGACGCTCGAATTGGGCCAGCTTCAATTCGCGGCTGTCCTTCAAGTCGAGCAAAAAATCCGTCTCCAGCCGGTGCAGCGTCTCTTTGTCGAACATGACGGCATTGAGCTCGAAATTGCTGTAGAAGCTGCGCATGTCCATATTGGCTGTGCCTACGGAAGCAAGCAGATGATCGATCAGCATCACCTTCGCATGGATAAAGCCTTTCTGATAAGCGTAGAAGCGGACTCCGGCCTGCATCAGTTCCTCCATAAAGCTGCGGGAAGCGTAGTTGACGATTTTCGAATCGGGCGTCTCCGGAAAAATGATGCGAACATCCACCCCGCTGACCGCTGCAGTCTTCAGCCCCATCGAGATGCTGGGGTCGGGGATAAAGTAAGGCGTCGTAATATAAATGCGTTTCTTGGCTGCGGTTATCGCTCCGAAATACATCTCCAGCACGGCATCCCAATGCGCGTCCGGCCCGCTGGACAGGATTTGGACCGGCTTGTTGCCCCGGCAATCATGCTCAGGGAATAGACAGGAATCCGTCAGGCGCTGCCCGCTGGTGAAGTGCCAGTCCGTAAGAAAAGTGTTCTGCAGGGAAAATACGGCATCCCCTTCCAGCTCCAGATGCGTATCGCGCCAAAAACCCAGCTTCGGATTGCCGCCCATATATTCGTTGCCGATATTGATACCGCCCAAGTAGCCTTTGACTCCGTCAATTACCACAATCTTCCGGTGGTTGCGGTAGTTGATCCGTTTGTCGAAGAAAGCTATCAGGGCGGGAAGAAATACATACACCTCGCAGCCGGCTTGCTTGAGTTCCGCGATAAAGCGTTCGCTCAGCTGATAGCTGCCGATTCCGTCAAACAGGCAGCGCACCTTCACGCCTTCTCTCGCCTTGCGGATCAGCACCTCCTGGAATCGGCGGCCTTCCTCATCGTGGCGAATGGTATAAAACTCAAAATGGATGAACCGGACGGCCTGCTCCATCGCAGCCAGCATGGCGGGATACGCCTCGACCGCATCGGTCAGCACCCGGACTTCATTGCGCATCGTAATGAGGGAGCCCGGGATATTGTTTAACAGAGCGAACAGCCGCGGCTCCGAGCGCCAGCCCCGGATGCGGTCCTCATCTATGCCCATCGCCTGGGGCTTCTGTTTCTTCCCGTAATCTTTCAGATCGCTTACATAGCGGTGGCCGATCCGCTTCACTTTCCTGCGCTGCGTATAGTCCTTAGCCAAGAAATAATACACGGCGAATCCGACAACCGGCACGATAAACAAGATGAAGAGCCAAGCCATGGCTTTGGACGGGTTGCGAACCTCTACGAGCAGAATCGTCAATATTTGCATGATAAACAAGACCAGAGCTATGACAAGCCATATCAAAGCACATTCCTCCCACGCATGCCTGCTTTTTCCTCACTAGCTTTCTCCAGTACGCTTTGCCCTATTCGGGCTTCTCTTTGCCTCGGGCCCGCTCCTTTATCCGAGGAAACCTCTGGAAGCTGTCATAATTGGCGGAACTTCGTGCCATAATAGGCAGGACATGCCATGGGCGGGAGCAAGCAAGTATGGCAGCGGAAAGGAGGATGGCTGGCCGTGTTCAGAAAGAAGGGAAACCAGGCAGGCAAAGAAAGCGAGCACTCTTTACTAACCAAGGACTACCGGTTCATCGATGAACTGCGCAAGGTTCCCATCTCCATGGAGCTGGATGACAATCGCGAGTATGTGAAGGGGCTGTTCGACAACTGCTCCGACTTTGTCGTCCGCGACTTGAAGCTGCAGAACAGCGAACAGGCCATTCTCTTCTTCGTGGACGGTATGGCCAAAACCGAGGAAGTCAACGAAGCGATGAAGGCGCTGATGATACTGGAGGGCGGAGAAAGGTTCATCGACGACATCTCCGAATCGGTGCTGCCCGTCTCTCAGATCGGTAAAGTCGACAACTATGGCGACCTGCTCCATGCCGTGCTCGGGGGCGATACGGGGCTTATCGTGGAGCATAACAACAAGGCGCTGCTGATGGGCGTCCGCGGCATGGAGAAGCGCTCGATCAGCGAACCGGAGACCGAGTCCGTCGTGCGCGGTCCGCGGGAAGGCTTCGTGGAAAATATACGCACCAACACATCGATGATCCGGCGCAAGCTGAAGACGCCGCATCTGAAGATGAAGCCGCTTGTCATCGGACGGGAAAGCAACACGAACGTCATCGTGACTTATCTGGAGGATATCGCCGAGGCGTCGATGGTCGAGGAAGTGATGCGCCGGCTGGAGAAGATCGATATTGATGCCGTGCTCGAATCCGGTTATCTGGAAGAGTTTATTCAGGATTCGGCCTACTCGCCGTTCCCCCAGGTGCAGTATACGGAGCGGCCGGATATGGTCGCCGCCGCCCTGCTGCAGGGTCGTGTCGGCATTATTGTCGACGGAACGCCCTTCGTGCTGCTGGTCCCCTTCGTGTTCGCCGAAATTTTGCAGGCGACCGAGGACTACTACGAGCGCTTCCAGATCTCTACTCTGATCCGCTGGCTGCGATATCTGCTGCTCTTTCTCTCTTTGCTCACGCCCGGCATGTACGTGGCTGTCACAACTTATCATCAGGATCTCCTGCCTACCACCCTGCTGCTGTCCATAGCCGCAGCCCGCGAGGCGATCCCTTTCCCTGCGGTGGTGGAGGCGTTAATGATGGAAATTACGTTCGAAGCGCTTCGCGAGGCCGGGATTCGCCTGCCGAAGACGATAGGCTCCGCCGTCTCCATCCTCGGCGCGCTCGTCGTCGGGCAAGCCTCGGTACAGGCCGGGATCGTCTCGGCGCCGATGGTTATCGTCGTCTCGATCACGGGGATCGCTTCCTTTACGATTCCCCGGTTCAACGGCGCGATCGCCATCCGGATGCTTCGCTTCCCGATCATTATCGCCGCTTCGCTGTTCGGCATCTACGGCATTATGACGGCTTTGCTGCTGATCATCGGCCATATGGCCAGCCTGCGTTCATTCGGCATCCCCTACCTATCGCCTCTCGCGCCGCAAGTCGGCTCGGATATGAAGGATATCCTGATCCGGGCTCCCTGGTGGTCGATGGATGAACGGCCCAGCTTCGTCCCTACGCTGGATCAAACCAGGATGGACGGAGAGTTGCAGGATGAGATCATGCAGCAAGCGGGCCAGCGCGGGAAAACAATACAGCATGAGGATCATCGAAAGGAGGAAACGTGATGGCTGCCTTCGGCCGGCTGATCCTGACAGGCGCGTTGCTGCTGCTCTTGACCGGCTGCTGGGATCGGACGGAAATCAATGACCTTGCTTTTATTTTGTCCACCGCTATCGATCTGGAGAAGGACGGGAGCATCCGCTACTCGGTTATGGTTCCGCTGCCGGGCTCGATGGGAGGCGCTTCCGGGGGCGGGGGCGGGACGGCCGGCGGCGACAAAAGCTATTACGTGGACTCGGAGATAGGCTCGACATTCCGCGAAGCGCAATCCAAGCTGCAGAAACGCATGGCGCGCCGCATGGTGCTGGCGCATCGCCGTACGGTTCTGGTCGGCGAGGCGGCGGCCCGGGAGAAAGGCGTGCTGGACATTTTCGACGCTACTCCCCGTTCCCCTGAAAGCCGGATGACGACATACTTCATCATCACGAAAGGAAAAGCCTATGAGATGCTGCAGACCACGCCACAGTTTGAAAGATTCCCGTCCGAAGCGATCCGTGAGCTGGCCAAGTCCAAGATGGTCATCGATATGAATCTGAAGGATTTCGCCCTCGCCTTAAGCATGCCTGGAGGCGATCCCATCGCCATTCATATGGGAGTGAAGGAATCCGAGAAAGGGCTTAAGGATTCCCGCGAGGTAGAAGTGCTCGGTTACAGCCAATTCAAGAGGGATAAGCTTGTCGGGACGATTGAAGGCCGTGCGGCCGCCGGACTGACCTGGCTGCGGGCTGGCAGTATCAATATTTTCGCCGTGCTGCAGATGGACCGTGACCAAGCTATCAATGTAAGAGTGTTCGATACGGCCAGCACAATCAAGGCCAGGCTGGAGAACGGGCAGCTAAGCTTCGATATCAAAGTCAATACGAAAGCCAAAGTCGTCGAGAGCACCCGTTATTACGACTTCAGCCAAACGGATAAGATCAATCAGGTAGAAAAACGGTTGTCTGCGTACATCCAGGAAAGCATCCAGGAAACCTTGAAGCGCATGCTGGAGAAAAATACGGATTCCGCGCAGCTCGGCCAATATGTCTGGCATGCTTATCCCCGCGAATGGAACGAAAAGTATGCGAAATCTTGGCCGCAGGCTCTGAAAACCGCCGAGTTCCATATTGACGTAAACAGCAACCTGACGGAAACCGGCTTGATTTACGACAATATTACGAAATCGGAGATGAAGCCATGAGTGTCAACGAGTTTCTCATCTGCTTCTTCCTTTTGATGTGCTTGCTGCTATTTCTGGACAAAAAGCACTGGAGAACGATGCCCAGAGGGATCAAGAGAGCTTATGTAGGCATGTATATCATTACCCTCGCCTTGTACATGACGGTGGCGCTAGGCATAGATGTTCCGATGCCGACACGTTTTTTCATTAACCAGGTATCCCCCTGGGTGTTCTCCATCGTGCATCCGTAACACACTATGACTTCTGGGAAAAGGAAGTGCTTTTCCGTGTCCGCAAACGTACAGATCATCGGCCAACGACAATTCGCCTGGCTTATCTGCTCGCTGCTCACAGGGGGCGGGCTGCTGAGCATTCAGCATGAAATATTCCGGATAGCGAAGCTGGACGCCTGGATGACCTACTTGTTTCCCATGATTTACGCCTTGTTAGTCGGTTATGTGCTGACGAGGCTGGCCATCCGCTTTCCGCGCAAGCATCTGTTCGAGATCAACAGCATCGTCTTCGGCCGTTTCTTCGGCACATTCGTGAATGTGGTCATCCTGCTTCACTTCTGGTTCATCTTGATGCGCACTACGAAGACGTTCAATCAATTTATCGGGACGACTCTGCTGCCTAACACGCCTCCCGGTATTTTGATCATGCTCTTCATGCTGCTGCTGCTGTTCTATGGAAAAACGAGCGTTGAGGTGGTGGCTCGGGTCAACGAGTTGTTCTTCCCGTTCTTTCTCCTGCAGATTCTTCTGTCGCCGATCGTGCTGTCCAACGAAATAGACCGTCATCTCATCCAGCCGGTGATGACGCTGGATATGACGAATTACTCTTTCTCCAGCATTCTTGGGATCGGCTGGTTCGGCGATATTCTCGTTGCCGGAGCTTTCCTGCACACCTTATGGAGTTCCGGGCAGCTCCGCACTTCCTTGCGCCATGGCATCATTTTGTCGGCCGTGCTGCTGAGTCTGTCCATGTTCATGCAGTTGGTCGTGCTTGGACCTGTCATTCCCGGCAATATGATCTATCCTAATTACAGTCTGGTGCAGCATATCCATATTACCGACTTCCTGGACAGGGTGGACCTCTTTATTCTCAGCATCTGGTATCCAATAACGGCCTGCAAGATCATCCTGATCTATCTGGCCTTCCTTACCGGCATCGCCAGCCTGTTCAAGCAACGCGATTACTCCGTCATCAATTCACCTATCAGCCTCTTCCTGCTGCTGACGACGTTTCTTGCGTTCCGCAGCACGACCGAGGTGCTCAGCTTCGAAAACTTCAGCTCGCCCGTCATCGCGCTCAGCTACCAGCCTTTGCTTCTGATCATTCTGATGATCGGGGCCCGCCGCTTCCCCATAACCAAGGAGACGGAGCATTCCCCGAAAGCAAAGGAGCAGGGACGGCAGGGTGGCCGGGGCGGGCGCAGGAACGAAGTCCGGGAAGGCTGGCTGGAGCGGAGGCCCCCGGCGGTTTGGGGGCTGCTGGGCAATGGACTGCTTGCTCTATGCGTGATCCTGTCGCTTATGGGGTTGGCGCTGGGGAAGAGCTATGCGCTCGCAGGCATCCTGTGCGCCTCCGGGTACGCGCTTTGTCTGCTGATCGCTTTTGCAATCTCGCAGATCGAGCTGAAGCAGACGGCCAAGCTGAATCCAAGACCCCCTTCCGTCCGGTAGCAAGCGGCTATTCCAGCTTCTCCAGACTGACAATCTGCCCGAAGGGGATGAGCATCAGCAGCTCTTCTTCCTCCTCCTCGCGGGTGACAAGCAGCTCGACGAAGTCAAGTCCGCTGCGCACCAGCTTTCCTTCGAACGCGCCGGCGTATACCGTACGCACGATGGCCGCTGCTCCGGTCGCTTCGTGCGGAACGCCGAGCAGCACGATTTCCTGCAAGGTATGCGGGATGAAATACTGGCTGCCGACACGTATGAACCGCTTGCCTGCCTTCTGCAAAACTTCGGGTCCGCCGGCGAAGCCCGGCGCTTGAACGGCCGCCTCATACCCGATATGCAGAGCAAGCCGTTCCCGCAAGGTCATGCGGCTTGTTTTCAGAAAAGACATCGATATCCCTCCAGGACCAACATAGTCGTGTTGTTTCCAAGTCTATGTACGCGCCGGAGATTTCTTGACTGCCCAAGCAGTCAGGCTAAGAAAGAAAATGGATGAAAGGAAGACATCATGAACTTCAAGTGGTTTCGAAGCAAGCTGACGTTCCTCATCATTCCCGGTGCGGACGAAAGCGTGGTACGCTTCAAGCTGTCGCGCGGAGTTGTCTGCTGCGCGCTGCTCTCCGCCCTCCTGGCGGCAGGCTCCGCCGCCTGCCTGCATATCCGTCATCTCAGCTCCGCGGCGTCGACATTCCATCGCACGAGCGAGCTGAGCGGCAAAGCCGTCAAGCTGGAGCAGGCTCTGCAAAGCAAAGACCGCCGAATCGAAGAGCTGCAAAGCGAGGTGTTCGCCCTGTCCAGGCAGGCTGCCGAGGTCCGGATGCGGATCGAGGCTATGAAGAAGCTGGAGCGCGATCTGCATCAGCTTGCCCCCGGCGCTCTGGACCGGAACGCGGGAGAAGGCGCCGCCGCGCTGCCTCTTCCCGCCTCCCAGGTCTTTCTTGGCATGGGCGGCCCCAACTTCCCCGCAGAGCCCGAGGATACGATCCGCATCGCCGCGGCGACAGGCCATACGTTCACCCTGCTGGAACGCGAGATAGACCGCATCGCGACAGGATTGTCGGATTCCCGAAGCCGGCTGCTGGAGAAGCGGGAGCGGCAGCGGCGCACGCCGAGCCTGTGGCCGACCGTCTCGCGGATCGTTACTTCGAGCTACGGATACCGGGAAGATCCCTTTACCGGGAAGCTTAGCTTTCACAGGGGCATCGACATCGCGGGCAAGCTGGATGATCCGGTGTTCGCCGCCGCCAGCGGAGTCGTGCATCAGGCAGGCTACGACAAGCTGCACGGCCATCACGTTATCGTCGAGCACAGCAACGGCTTGCGCACGTGGTACATGCATCTGAACCAAGTAGCCGTCACCCAAGGGGAGCAGGTGGAGCAAGGACAAACGATCGGCGGACTCGGAACAACCGGCAGAAGTACCGGCCCTCATCTTCATTATGAGGTGCTGCTGGATGGGAAAAGCACCGACCCGCGCGTCTATTTGCCAAGCAAACAGATAAGGAAGGAAGGATAATTGTCATGATCGGATTGCGGAAGAAAAGCAAACGCCAGCCGCGGATGGGCAGCGCCGTGACCCTCATCGGCGAAGGCTGCCGGGTGCAAGGCGAGCTCATGAGCGAAGCGGATTTGCGTATCGAAGGAGAGTTCACCGGGACGATTCATGCAGCCGGCGAAGTAGCGGTCGGCGAGCGGGGCGTGCTCCGCTGCCGGGAGCTGCAAGCGAGAGATGTAGTCGTGGCGGGCCGGCTGGAGGGCTCGGTGCAGGCAACCGGCACAGTCCGTCTCACTTCTACGGGCAAGCTTACCGGGCGGTTGTCCGCAGGGACGCTGGTCATCGAGCCGGGCGCCGTGTTCGAGGGGCAAAGCTTCATGACCGGCGAGCGGAAATCCGCCCAAGCGGATATCCCCGAAGCGGACGGGCTGACAGCGGCAAGCGAAGGCGGCGAGAGCGGCATATCCGCCTCTGCCGCCGGCTGAGAGCCGCAGCGGAGCAAGCCCGGATAGCGCCCTCTGCCTGCGCTTCGCCGTCTCCGGGTGCAGCGCTGACGCAAGCCGTGCTATAATGAAAGGCAAAATGCGACAGCGCAAGCGACAGGAGATAAAGCCTTATGATCAAGCAAACGATCCTTTTCGATATGGACGATACGTTGATTCATTGCAATAAATTTTTCGATATGGTGATAGACCAATTCGCCGACCAGATGGAAGCCTGGTTTCACGGCTACCATCTGTCGATCAGCGAAGTGAAGAAAAAACAGGCGGAGCTTGATCTGAACCGGGTGCTGGCCAGCGGCTTCTCGCCCAGCCATTTTCCCGAATCGTTCGTCGAGACATATGATTATTACTCCGACCTGACCGGCCGCCGCAAAACCCAGGCCGAAATCGAGCGGCTGACGGAGCTGGGCTCCTCGGTATATGGACACAGCATCGAGCCTTATCCGTATATGGAACAAACGCTGAAGACGCTGGCGGCGGAAGGACATGAGCTGCATCTGTATACCGGCGGGGATCCGGCCGTCCAGATGCGCAAGATCAAGGAAGCGGGGCTTGAGCGGTTTTTCGCCGATCGCATCCACATTACCCGCCATAAAAATA
The DNA here is from genome assembly GCF_900101595.1 of Paenibacillus sp. cl123. Taxonomy (GTDB): domain Bacteria; phylum Bacillota; class Bacilli; order Paenibacillales; family NBRC-103111; genus Paenibacillus_G. The sequence continues at coordinate 86,279 of NZ_FMYY01000024.1, read as the reverse complement.
CCGAGTTTCTGGAAGGCATACTGAGCAATAACGGCATGGACCGCAGCCGTACCTGGATGATCGGCAATTCGCTGCGGACCGATATGATCCCCGCCCTGACCTGCGGGATTCACGCGATCTTCATGCCCGCAGAGCTGGAATGGTCCTACAATGAGGTGGAAGTGACCGTTCAGCCGTCGGGCGCCTACTTCACGCTTTCTTCCCTGCACTTGATTCCCGAGACGATCAAAGGATATGTGGAAGGGAACCTGCAAGTCCCGGATACCGGCCTCTCCTCTTCCCCTCCGGCTGCCGCCGAGGAACCGGACGGCTTCAAGAAGTAGCCGCCTCCGCCTGCAAGTCCCGCCAGGCTCTCCACTTGGACAAGTTGAACTCCGTCCAGGCCGGAGGGCTTTTTTTCTCCAGTCTGCTTCGGAACTCCTGCAGCGCCTCGCCCGCCGCCTCGGGCCGCCTGCGGTTCAGCTCCAGAAGATGAGGCACCGCCTCGTAGCCGAGCGAACTCAGATAATCGGCGTCCAGCACCCCCGTCTGCTCGTAGCGGACTACATTGTTTTTCACGATCATCGCGTCGATGCCTATATAGTTCACGATGATATATGAGGCGACCGCTGCGATCAGATAGCTGCGCCCGAGCGGGAGACGATCGCTCCACAGCTTGACAAGCGCCAGGATGAACAACACGAGCAGGAAGATCATGAAGGCATGCACAAGCAATCTGGCTATCGTATAGCCGTAGGCTTCCTCATACATGGACAGCCTTATATAGGCAGAGCTGAGCATAACGCCGGTGCAGCCGACGAGCAAAGCCAGCAGAGCGCGCAGCCAGGTCCAGGCGGGCGGGGAAGGCCGTTTGATGCCGTACAGCGCTCCGACCAGCACCGACAGATTGATCAAGGTGACGACCACCAGCTCCGCGAAGCCTCTGCGCGCATAAGCGGCGTAGGTCACGCCTTCGGGAAGCTCGGCCGCGCCTCCTCCAAAAAAGTAAGAGAACTGAATAAAAACAAACAGCAGATACACGCTATTGAGCAGGATCAGCATCGTGGCGGCTACGGTTGCGTCCATCCTGGGTGCTGCGGTCCGGGGCCGCACATAGGCGGCAGGCGGGCCCGGGTCCCAGGCCGCCGGCGCGGACGAATCGCTTCCTGTCTCCGGCGGCCGAGAGCCACCCGCCGAGGACTGTTCCTCCTGCCCCCGGTAGGCGGATGGCATGAGCTTGGGCCGCAACAGCCCGGCTATATATGCGAATAAGCCCGTCATGATGAATAGCACCCAAAGGATGCGCATGACGGCCGTGAACACATCGACGCCGTTCAGCAAATCAGGCAGCAGCCGGATCGAGCGGCTGAACATGGCATCCGCCGAAGCGAGCAGCCACAGCACGGCCCCCAGCAGAGGAGCGGCCAGCAAGAAGCCCAGCAATACTTTGCCGAAGGCGCGGGAGCTTCCTTTGCCAAGAAGCGAAGACAGCCAGCCGAACACGAGCGCCGCCGGCCGCGGCACATACAGCAAAGACTGGACAAGAACCTGCTCCAGCAAAGAAGCGAGCGGATTGGGCGGCCGATCGGCGCGATAAGCGGTTGTCGTGTGCTGAACGATAAGCAGCGGGATCGCCAAAGCGTTCAACACTGCGAATACCGGATTCGTGTACAGCGCATAGGTAAGCGACAGCAGACCGATCGGCAAAAGCCAGATGGACGACCGGTCGGAGCGAAGCTCCCTGATCCCCGTCCCCGCGGTCCAGAGGAGCAGCAGATAGAAAGCAAGCACGAACAACGGGAAGGATATTCCCCAGCTCCGGTCACAGAAAAACAGATAATGCAGCAAGCCGCCGGCAAGCGATCCCGCAAGCAGCCGGCGTTCGCTAAAGGATGAAGCCGGCGGCAGCGTCACTGTGCTTCCCTCCCGTTCCAGCGCTCGGCCGTCTGTACGGACGCGGCGCTGCTGTTCTCAGCAGAGCCAGCATCTGGCGGCCCATCGCCCGCAGCCTGCCGGCGTGCAGCGTCAGCACGGGCAAGCTGACGGGAACGTCAGCGTCAAGCTGCGCTTCGTACTGCGACAGCATGCGCAGCTCCTGCAGCAGCTGGGCCGGTGTCCGGCTGTACGCGGCCCAACCGCGAAGCAGCTCGCCCCCGCCTGCTCCGGCGCCCTCCAGCAGCGATCCCCCCGCCAGCTTCCCGTAGCCCAGGCGGACCAGACTCCAAACCGCGCGCGCCAGCTCCTCCTTGGCGGAAGCCGCGGACAGCTCGCGTTCGGCCTCCATCAGCAGCTGGTCCTCCCAAGATATCGTTAACGATATGGCAGACATGAATATCTCCTCCCGTTGATTGGATAATCGAATATAAATTGGTTTATTGGCATCGTCGACTGACAGTGACCGCGGTTCCATCCGCCTATAGATTCTATTGTAGCTTGCAAAATAGGAATAAAAGATGTAACTTTTGATTCATGAATTTCGTATTTTCGAAAATTCCGAACGGGGAGGAGATTCGATGAGATTATCCTCGCACTACATGCGCCTGCGCCAGCTTTATCCGTATGCCTCCTTGGATCAGGAGCTGACCGTCACGCTCGGCGAGCTGGCGGACGCCTTGCAGTGTACGCACCGCAACGCGCAGCTGCTGATGAACAAGATGCGGCAGCAGGGCTGGCTCGACTGGGAGCCGAAGCGCGGCCGCGGCAGCAGGTCGTCGCTCATCTTCCGCTCTCCCAGTGAGGACATCGCCTTGTCTGTCGCCAAGGAGCTGGTCGAACACAAGGACCTGCGCGGAGCGCTGGAGCAGCTGAGCCTTTTCTCGCCGGACAGCGCGGTGAAGGAAACGTTTCACCGCTGGCTCGGCGGACAATTCGGATACTCCAGCGAGGTGCAGAACAACAAGCGGCTGGATACCCTGCGGTTCCCGTTAACGCAGCAGCTCCAGTCCCTGGACCCGGCCACCATCCACTTCACGACGGAAGCCCATCTCGTGCATCAGCTGTTTGATCCGCTCGTGCGCTACAATCGGCTGACGCAGACGATCGAGCCTCATCTGGCCCATGCCTGGGAGGTAAGCCCCGACCGGACCGTGTGGACCTTTCATCTGCGCAAAGGGGTTCTGTTCCATCATGGCCGCGAGTTGGCTGCGGGCGATGTGACCTATACCTTCGAGCGGCTGAAGCGGCTGGCCGGAGGCGCCTTGTACAGCTGGGTCCACCGGCAGGTCGAACGGGTCGAGGCCGTCGATCCGATCACGGTCAGCGTCCGGCTGCAAGAGCCGAATGAGCTGTTTCTCCAGTTTGCCGGCACGAACCGCGCTTCGATCGTGCCGGCGGACCGCTGCGCCGAGCTGGGCGAAGCCTTCGCCCTATCGCCGGTAGGCACAGGTCCCTTCAAGCTGTCGCACCGGGACGATACCTTGTGCATTCTCGATGCCTTCGCCCCCTACTTCCAGGGCCGGGCCCATCTGGACCGTGTGGAGCTATGGCATATTCCGGATTTGCAGAAGCAGGACTACGACCGGACGCTGGGCAGCTTCCAGGTGCTGCATAATTACCGGCTGCCTGACGAGGCGTCGGACGCCTGGCAGCAGATCCAGCAGAAGGGCGCAACCTGCCGGTTCCTCACCTTCAATCTCCTGAAGCAGGGGCCTCTGCTCGACCCGGGCGTGCGGGGCCTCGTTATGGCCGCCCTCGACCGCGCCAAGCTGCTGGCTCGCATCGGCGGCGATGCCGTCGGAATCGCCGACAGCTTCCTGGCCGCCGGACAGGTCCCCGGTGCGGAGTCGGCCGCTATGCCTTGCCGCTATGGGACGGCGCGCATCCGGGAGCTGGTGAAAAGCTGCGCCGGCTATCGCGGCGAGCGGCTTCGGCTCTGCACGATCACGCAATATGAGGAGGATGCGCTGCATGTCCAGGCGCTGCTGCAGGAGGCCGGCTTCGCGTGCGAGCTTCAGCTGCTGTCCGCGCAGGAGTTCAAGAGCGAGCAGCGGCTTCACGCCGACCTGCTGTTGTTCTCGCTGATGCTTGATACGGATGTCGAGCTGCGCTTGTTCGACTTGTACACGAGCATGCAGCGGCATCTGGAGCCATCGGTCAAGCAAGCGGTCGGCTCCCTGCTGCGGCAGGTTTTGCTCGAGCCGACGGAACGCGGACGGGCCGAGCTGCTGCAGCGGATCGAGGGGCATCTAAGCGCCAAGCGGGTGCTTTGCTTCCTCTACGAGAAGCGGCTGAAAACGATCTATCACGCGTCGGTCAAAGGCATTTCACTGGACGCCCTGGACTGGGTGCCGTTCAAAAACATCTGGCTGCGGCCATAGGCCAAGCCTTCCGCGCATATGTATGGTAAGAGCATGCATGGCGAAAGGAGCGGAGAGCATTGGCCAGACCGACCAAATTGATTTATAAAAATGACAAATACGGCTTTATCCTGCGATTCCCCTCGTGGTGGAGGCGCTACTGTGTCATAAGCAAGCGGCGGAAAGACCCGGACAGCGAATATGAGCTGCACTTTCGCTTCAAATACAAGGGAAAGATCTATGACGATATTTTTGCTATCCTGGTCTATCGCATGTCCAAGGAGGAGTGGGTACGGCGAGGATACAAGGATTCCCCGCTCACCTATCTGGGCGCGTATGACGGGCGCGTCTTCGCCGCGCTCACCCCGGAGGAGCTTCCCTATGCGTTCGTCGATCCGAAGACCGGCGATTACGACTATAGGAAGTACGGTACCGCGATCGGGCTGCTGAAAAGAATGGTTAACCGGGATGTGCCTGCGCTTGTCAAGACGATTTCATTCCCGCGCAAGCAGATGACCCTGGAGTCCATGCCGCTGCGATCCCGGCAAATTTGCGGCTGCCGATTGACGAGGCGGACTCGCAAGCGCAAGACTTGAGAAGCACAGGACAACTGGCTTGAGCCGCAGGCAGAGCTTGCCCCCCAAGCCGCCGCTTCGATATCCGACCGCCCGGCTCCTGGAAGGAATGAGACCGTGCAGCGCTCTATGCGCCGCACGGTCTATGCGCCCCCAGGCAGGCTGCTAATCCCCTCCGAACCCCCTTCCCTTCCGAAGCTTTTCGCCTATTTTTGACAAAGCCCGACTTGTCCCGTTCTCCCGCTTCCTATCGGATGCTGTCGACATAAAACATCCCGGTTGCCCCCCGCAAATTTTGTGATGATCCTCATGCAGCCCAGCAGGAAATTGTAGATTTTTGACGAATGTTATTGACATATAGCAAATAATGGAGGAACTTCTGGCATGAATGACCGGTTCCGTTCTGAACAAATTACCCGAAGACTGCAGCTCGAAGGCAGCGCCAGTCTGGAAGAAATGCTTGTCGAGCTTTCTCTCAAGCACTTCACCAGCTCCCATGCGGGAGCGTTATTGCTGGATAAAGAATGCAATCTGGTCATCGCCGGAGAATCGCTGTCCAGACAACTGGGCTACAGTCCCGAGCAGCTGCAGACCATGAATCTGCAGGCGCTGCTGCATCCGGGAGAGCTGCTGCTCGGCATGCATCATCTGAGCCAGCTGCTGAGCGGACAGCTCCCGCGCTACGAAGCCGAGATGCGCTGGATCAAGGCGGACGGCGAGGTGATCTGGATGAGCGTCAACGCTTACGGCCTGCAAGGGCAAAATCATTCTCCCGCCTACCTGTATATGCAGACGCAGGACATCACGCAGCGCAAGCGGCTGGAGGAGCAGTCGCGCGCGGCTCTCTCGCAGATGAGTCTGCTCATGGAGATGCTGCAGGATGCTTACATCATGCTCAGCCGCAGCGGCGATTTCGTCTATGTGAACAAAGGCGCCGAGAAGCTGCTCGGACACAGCCGGGACGGGCTGCTCGGGCATAATCTGCATACGGTATTGCCGGAGTGGATCAATTCCGGGTTCTACAAGCAGTGCATGCGCTCGATGGAGGACGCCACTCCCCTCTTCTTTCCTTATTACTTAACGATGCTGGGCAAGTGGCTGGAAGTATCCTGCTACCCTTCCAAGGCAGGTCTGTCGATTTTCATGCGCGACATTACGGCGATGAGGGAGCAGGAAGAGACGCTGAAGGCTGTCAAACAGCAGCTTAACTCCATGATCGAGCATACGGCCGACAATATCGCGATATTGGACAACGAATGCCGCCTCGTTCAGGTCAATCGGACGTTTCTGAAGACATACGGCTACACGGAGCAGGAGATTATCGGCTCCCGGCCTCCCAACGTGCCTGATCATCTCTGGATCGAATCGGAGCTGCTGTTCAGGCAAGGATTGCAGGGCAAGCAAATATCCGGCTTCGAGACGAAACGCCGGCGCAAGGACGGCACGCTGCTGGATATGAGCTTGACGATCTCGCCGGTGGTTGGCCTGGACAATGAGATTACAGGCATCTGCATCATCGGAAGAGACATTACCGAGCGCAAGAAAACCGAAGAGCTGCTCCGAAACTCCGAGAAACTGTCCGTAGCCGGCCAACTGGCCGCCGGGGTCGCCCACGAGATCCGCAACCCGCTGACGGCGCTCAAGGGATTCACCCAATTTATGAAAGCGGGCGCCCGGTATAAGACGCAGTACCTGGATATTATGATCTCGGAGCTTGATCGCATAGAACAAATCATCAACGAACTCCTCATCTTGGCCAAGCCTCAAGCCGTCACCTTTCAGAACCGACCGCTGACGCCCATTCTCCATCATGTGCTGTCACTGCTCGAATCCCAAGCCAATATGACCAATATCGAATTCCATGCGCAAATTCCCGACGAGCTTCCTGCCGTGCACTGCGAAGAAAATCAGCTCAAGCAGGTATTCATCAATATCCTCAAAAATGCTATGGAAGCTATGAGCTCCGGAGGACGAATCGTCATCTCGGCCGTCCAATCGAGCCCAAGCGCCCTTACGATCCAGTTCGCCGACGACGGGCCCGGCATCCCCGCAGACGTGTTGAACCGGCTGGGCGAACCTTTTTTTACCACCAAGGAAAGCGGCTCCGGCCTCGGCCTTATGATCAGTCAGAAGATCATCACCGAGCATAACGGCTGCTTGAAAATAGAGAGCGAGCCCGGCGAAGGAACTGTCGTGCAAATCACACTCCCTCTTACATAAGTGCCTGGAGCCGGCGGACATTCCGCCGCCGGCTCCTTGAGAAAAATGCCTGACGCAGCCTTTAGATGGGCAAAAGGACCGGCAAATGGTCTGTTTGGCTTGACTAGGAGACTCCGAGTTCCGTTTCAAATGGCATTTCGGCCGATTGCATGCGCTTCGGGCGGATGAGTTCCGCTGCGCCCCCTGCTTCCGCAACCTTCCTTTCCGGAAATATTAAACCTGTTATAACGAGTTGGAAAAATCCTTTTATGCTTTCGTTCTGAGCGCATGTTCAGATAGGCGCAGAAAGACCGTCCGGATTTCGCCGGGTCTTGTTCTCATGCGCTTCGCCGCCGGCGCCTCCCCTTGTCTGCATCCGGACCCCGGTGCGAAATATGCCGAAAGCGGGCCTCAAATTTCCCGCCCGTTTTGTCGATATATGTCATGGATAAACCGACATAACAGACGGGGGATGAGGCTATTGACCTGGTTCACAAACAGAAGACTGGGAGTTAAATTAAGCATGGCTGTAGGGGGTGTCATGCTTCTCGTATTCGCGCTGCTGATAGGACTGAACTTGCATCAGCTGTACACCGTCAGCTTGGCGAAAGGCGAACTTGAAGCCCATGCGAAGGGCCAAACGTTCGTGGCCGATCTGGAACGGGAAACCTCCGTTATCCAGTCGGATCTGCTTCTTCTATCGGAGACGATGCAGAGCATGCGCGAACAAAACATGGCAAGCCGCGACTATGTGGTCGGCCTGCTGCAGCAGCATCTGTCTTCCCAGAATGGCCTGGTGGCCTTGTATACGCTGTGGGAGCCGGACCAATTCGACAACCAGGACCGGCTTTATACGCAGAAGAGCGTTTATAGTGACGCTTCGGGCCGCTTCATGCCCTACGTCTATCGCTCGGACACCTCGATTCAGATCGAACCTCTCAATGACTTCGAGAAAGAAGGCAGCTACTATACGCTGACGAAAGCCAATAAAAAGCTGACCATCATGGAGCCCTACCTCTATCGGATCAACGGAGAGGATGTGCTGATCACCTCCATCCTGGTGCCCTTGCTGGATAAGCAAGGACAGTTTCTCGGTATCGTCGGCGCGGACATGACGCTTGATTCGCTTCAGCAGCGCGTAAAAAAATCAAGCGAGCCTTCTTCGTATGTGACTATTCTCAGCGGTACGGGAACCTACATCGCCCATGGCACCGACGACCAAAAAGTGAACGTCCCGTACGGCGATCGGCAGGAAAAGATCGATCTATGGAACGGCGTCAAGAACGGGGTCATGAAAGCCTATTCCTTGAATCCCCAAGGACTGCCGGTCGGCCGAATCTTTGAGGAAATCAAATTTCATGGAAGCGATCAATCCTGGTTTGTGGAGACCGTGGTGCTGAAGGATGAAATTATGTCCACCTTCAACCAGGTGCTGCGCTCCTCCCTGCTGCTGGCCGCCGTGTCCTTGATCGCGATGGCTCTGCTGATCTACGTGGCGATGCGCACGCTTGTAACGCGCAACCTGAACGAAGCGAACCGGATGCTCGGCGTGATGGCGGCAGGCGATTTCACCCAGCAGATGACCGTCCGAAGCCGGGATGAGTTCGGCCAGATGGCCGAGCATTTCAATCACATGCTCGGCTCCCAGCGCAAAATGCTGAACATGGTCTCCGACCTGTCGATGTCAGTGGGAGCGACAAGCGAGCAATTGGCCGCCAGTGCGGAGCAGACCGGACGAGCCGCCGAGACGATAGCGGAATCGGCGCAAAGCGTAGCCGCAGGCGCCGAGCTGCAGGAGACGCAGTCGAAGGAAGCTTCCCGCGCCATGACCGAGATGGCCGTCGGAATCGGCCGGGTGGCGGAATCCTCCTCGGGCGTCACCGAATCTATCCAGGATGTTGCCCGGCAAACGAAGGCGGGAAGCGACCGGATTCATCAGGCTATCCGTCAGATGACAGCCGTGCAGGCGGCCTCGGAGCAATCCGAAGCGGCTATCGCCCGGCTGCAAGTCCTCTCCGTCGAGATCAGCTCAATCATGGGACTTATCTCGCAGATCAGCATGCAAACGAATCTGCTGGCGCTGAACGCCGGCATTGAGGCCGCCCGGGCAGGCGAGCATGGACGCGGCTTCGCTGTCGTGGCCGGCGAGGTTCGCAAGCTGGCCGAGCAGACGAAGGACGCCGCGGTTAAGGTCGAGGAGCTGCTGGATGAGATCCGCACCGATACGGATAAAGCGGCCGCAGCCGCCCGGGCAGGCGCGGACGAAGTCAGAATGGGCGTCCAGTCCGTAACGGAGACCGGGAACATCTTCGCTTCCATCGCCGGCGAGATGGAGTCTGTCCAAGGCCAGATGGAGGAAGTGTCGGCAGCTGCCGAGCAGATGTCGGCCGGCGCCGAGCAGGTGACGGCAACGGTGGAAGAGCTGTCCCGGATTGCCCAGGATGCCGCGAGCCACTCCCAGAGCGTGGCCGCCGCCTCCGAGGAGCAGCTCGCGTCCATGGAGGAGATTTCTTCCTCCTCCTCCGCGCTTAGCGCCATGGTGCAGGAGCTGCTCGATCAGCTCAGCCGGTTCAAAGTATAAACGTATCACGAGGGCAAGCCCGGCAAATGCGGACGTTCCGCTGTGCCGGGCTTTTCCATGGCTCCACGTCTTCTTCAGCGCCCTCACCACGTTCTTCTCCCCCAGCCTCGCCTCACGCCCCACGCAAATAAAAGCACCGGCCGGTATCGCGGAGAAAACCGGAGCTGCCCGCATTTTTCCACGTTAGCGCATATGCCCTGAGCCGCCAATTATGGTATGATAGCCTTCGGATTATAACGGATAACTTACATGAACGGGGTGTTTTCCATTGGCCCAGCTCTATTTCAGATACGGCGCCATGAACAGCGGCAAATCCATTGAGATTTTGAAGGTAGCCCATAACTACGAGGAGCAAAATAAAGAGGTGCTGATGTTCACTTCGGCTGTGGACGACCGCGATCAGGTCGGCTATGTGTCCTCCCGCATCGGCCTCCGCCGGGAGGCGAATCCCATCCATCCGGATACGGATGTGCTGGAGCAGGTAAGACTTCATCCAAGGAAAGTGTCCTGTATTTTGATCGACGAGGTCCAGTTTCTGAACAAACGCCAGATTCTTCAGCTGGCGGCTATCGTCGATGAGCTGCGTATTCCGGTAATGGGCTTCGGCCTCAAAAATGACTTCCAGAACGAGCTGTTCGAAGGCAGTAAATATATGCTGCTGTACGCTGATAAAATTGAAGAGATGAAAACCATCTGCTGGTTCTGCGAGCGCAAGGCGACCATGAATCTGCGGGTGGACAGCCAAGGCAAGCCGGTATATACCGGCGAACAGATCCATATCGGAGGCAATGACGAATATTATCCGGTCTGCCGCAAATGCCATGCCGAGCCCAAACTTTAAGCAAACAGCCGGACATCTGCGTATCGCGGGAAGGGCGAGAAGCGAACTTGTCATTCTTTCCCATCCCCCGCTCTGATTAGCTCCGCTCCTCCCGGTGTATAAAGTAACTAAAAGACCAGCAGATGCCGAGTGAGGAGCGATCGTGGCATGGAACGCATTCAAATCGAAGAAAAGCGGCTCGAAGCCGCTTTATTTCAGTTTATATTTCCTTTCTCGCTGAATACCGAATGTCAGAAGGACTTAAGGAAAACGCTGCTGGACGATGGCTTCATTTTCTTCTCCTTGCCCCAGAGGGAGCACGAAACCGGCTTCTACGGAGAAGGGTATCAGGTTTCCCATCCCCGGCTGGAGCGCTGCTTTCTGCCCTTCGCCAAAGCGATGATCTTCCCCCAGCAGCCAAGCCCGCATTCTTTTCTGCGGTTCTCCAAACGGATGAATCTGGACGCTCGCATGAGCTCCGAGCACTCCGACTGGTCCTTCCGCATCCATGCCGCAGACGTGCTGCATTGTCCGTTCGATATAGGCTTTATTACGCTGCGGGTCGAACTGGAGATGCCGCAGACGCTATCGTCGGCCTTGGAGTTCGCCAGTCTTTTCCGCCGCCTGCAGAGCCTGGAGGAGGAGACCAAGCCGATTCGGCTGACGATAGACGGCTTCGAGTGCCGGGAGGTCGAGATATTTATATTCCAGGCGCTGCTCCCGGCGCTGCGGGGCTTCATCGACGAATCCGACCTGGAGGAATCCGTGTTCGAGGAGCTTCCTTATTTCGTAGACGAGCGAATGTATGTGCAGATGCTGCTGGCCGGAGCCGAAGGCGAAACCTTCACCGATGCGGATCTGTACCGTGCGGTGCGGGTGGACGGATTCAATGAGCAGGGAGAACCGCGGATCAGCGCGGTAAATAAGGATTATGTCGACCGCTTCTGCCGCAGCCATGCGTATGACCGCTGGAGCCCGACTACGTCTTACATCATCGACGAGACCTGCTTCGCCTGCTTGACCAGCGAAAACGGCCCGCGGCTCAAGCAGCTCGCGAGCCATCTGTACGGGGAGTATTATTATGGACTGCTGATCAATCTCTTTCACAAAATCGTCCTGCTCAAGCTGTCCAACCGCTACTCTCATGTCCAGCTGGAGCGGGACCCCGAGAAGATCGAAGCGCTGATCCGCGATATTACGACCTTCTCGGCCAAAAACTATTTTATGGAAGCCACCTCCCAGTCGCAGGGCAAAGAGATGTACACCCGGCTGCGCGATGCGCTGTCCATCCATACGCTGTATGAGGATGTGAAGCGGACGCTGACCGATCTGTTTAAATACCAGGAAAATTTCAGCTCCCGGCGTTCGGAATACTTGCTGCTGATTCTGACCATCTACACGGTCATAAGCGGAATCTTCGGCATGAACCTGGTTACAGACGATCTGGAGGGACCGGTGAATTTCAATCATTTCAAGGAATACTCAGTTTTCCAGCACTTCGCCCTGGTCATCATGGCCTCAGGCATACTCATCGCGCTGGGCCTCGGGATTCATGCCCTGATCCGCCTGATGGCGGAATGGCGGAAGTCCCGGCAGGATTAGCCTTCTCTTCGGTCCTCCAGCAGCCGTGCCAAGCATGCGAGGAAGAAAGCATTTTCTTCCTCCGTACCTACGCTGACGCGGATGGCATGGGGAAGTCCCCAAGCTCCGCCGTACCGGGTGATAACCCCCATGGCCATCAGCGCCTCATAGCGGCTTCCCCCCTGCTCGCCCAGCTCGATCAGCACGAAGTTGCTCATGCTGACCGTATAGCTCAAGCCGAGCCGGTCCAAGGCGGCGTACAGCTGCTTCCGGCCTGCCGTATTGACCTCGCGGGAAGCCGCCAGATGCTCGCTGTCCGTGACGGCCGCCGCCGCTGCAACCTGGGCGAGCGCGTTCACATTAAACGGCTCCTTCACCTGCAGAATGCGCCGGATCACCGCCTCCGGAGCCGCGCCGAAGCCCACGCGTATGCCTGCCAGCCCATAGGCCTTGGAGAAGGTCTGGAGCACGATCAGAGGCAGACCGGCGCGCACGAATTCCAGGCCGTCACTGTAGTCCTCCGCCGTCGCAAAGTGGGAATAGGCGGCGTCGCAGACAAGCACCGCCTGCGGCGGGAGCGCATGCAGCAGACGCTCCAGCTCCCCTCGCGGCAGGTAAGTGCCTGTAGGGTTGTTCGGAGAGCACAGCCATACAAGCTTGGTGCGCTCCGTAACCGCGGCGAGCAGCGCGTCCGCATCGTACCGGTAGCCCGGAGCGAGCGGCACGGAGACCAGCTTGGCGTCCATCAGCAATGCGCCGAATTCATATTCGCTGAACGTTGGGGACGGCGCGACGATCTCATCCCCCGGCTCCAAGAACGTTTCCGACAGCAGCGTAATCAATTCGTCCCCGCCGTTGGTGACGATCAGTTGGCCGGGAGAGAGCTCCAGCGCTTCGGCCAGCGTTTCCCTGAGCGATACGGCCTGCGCATCCGGATACCGGTGAATGTCGGGAAGCGCCGATTGAATAGCAGCCACAGCTTTGGGCGACGGGCCAAGCGGATTTTCATTGGAGGCCAGCTTGACGACCCGCTCTAGTCCCAGCTCGCGCTGCACCTCCCAGATCGGCTTGCCGGGTGAATAAGGCTTGATGCGGTCCAGTACTTTTCTCGTTCGAAGCTCCGTAGACATAAGGCTTTGGCGATCCTTTGATTTCTCCGGTTTGGCAGTTGACATGGCAGCTGCTCCCTCCCTATTTACTTTATCACGATAATGAGATAGTACACTAACGCGTTATTAAAGTAAAGTATTTTCTGTAAGTTATATTCGCTATTTGAATGCGTGAATAGGTCAGCCCGGACCGGGTGCCGCCTTCCTGCATATCCTGCTATCAGGGGTACAAGCAAAGGAGGGGAAGCTGTGATGGCAAAATTTCCGCGTCTATCCCCTCAGCAATGGATCAGCCTGCTCATCACCGTCTATCTGGTCATCTGCTTCATCGGCTGCTTCTGGCTCGGAGGCATGATCAGGAGCGGGCAGCTGACTCACCTGCTCGGCATCCCTTTGCTCAGCTTGAAGCCCTATATTTACTACGCGCTGGCTGGCGCGATCGGCGGCACTTTGTATGCGCTTCGCCTGGTGCATCTCTACTATGACACGCTGGACATGCGCTGGATGTGGTGGTACATGCTGCGCCCTCTCCAATGCGCCGGGGCCGCGGTGATGACGATTGTGCTGTTCCAGAGCGGGATCATGCTGCTGCAGACGGGGGACAGCCTCTATGCCAAAATAAGCATCTCGTTCCTGGTCGGATTCGGCTACGGCAAGCTGATGGATAAGATCAAGTCTCTTACGGAAACGCTGTTCAACGGCTCCAGCTCCAAAGGCCAGCCGCCCGATGACAAGCGCCCGCCCGCTCCATAGCCCGCACCCTTGTCCGTTCCTCCATCACAGCCGGGCCGGTTCGCCGCAGGATGACAAAAAGCAGCATCACCCTCACGGGGCGATGCTGCTTCTCTATAAGGCAAGCCGGAGAAAGCGGATGACGCTTCCCTAGGCTCTTCTAACTACTTCATTCACGACGCGCAACGACAAGCCGGTATGATGGCATACATCCATCAAGCTGGCGCGGGGGTTCTTGGTTAAGAACGCTTTTACCCGATGAGACCGGTCCAGATGCTGCTTGAAACAATCCTTGCACAACGCCGGACTTGAATTTAATTGAAGCTTCCCACAGCCGCTGCAATTCGATAGCTGCATGTCCTCTTCCTCCTCCGGACAAGCCTGGTGCCTGATCCGCTCTCGCTTCACTTTTGTTGCTTCTATCATACCCGTTTCCTTCCCGTCCCGGCCATCCATCATTCCTCCTGTTTATTGCCGCCGGGCCGCATATGTCCGTGTTCACACGTTTTTCCTATTTTTTGATTCCTTAGACCTAACATTCATGATATAACATAATTTAGGAAGATATGGTAAGGAGAGTGGTTGTGATGAGCGCGAAAGTTGTCATATTGGGCGGCGGCGTCGCAGGAATGAGTGCGGCGCATGAGCTCGCCGAACGGGGATTTGAGGTGGCCGTATACGAGATGAAGCGGCTGCCGGGCGGCAAAGCCCGTTCGATGCCGGTGCCGGGGAGCGGCACGGAAGGACGGAAGGATTTGCCCGGCGAGCACGGATTCCGGTTTTTTCCCCGCTTCTACAAGCATATTGTCGATACGATGGAGCGGATTCCTTACGGGACGAACGAACGGGGCGTCGCCGACAATCTGGTGGAGGGCACCCGACTGGGCCTCGCCCGGACCGACGGTCCTCCTGTCGAATTTTTGACCGAGTTTCCTCATTCGCTGAAGGACCTGCGCGATGCGTTCAAGTCGCTGTTCGACAATGGGTTGGGCTTGTCCGAAGAGGAAGTCGAGCATTATTTGGAGCGCATCTGGCAGGTTATGACAAGCTGCGACGAACGCCGGCAGCAGCAGTACCAGAACATCCCCTGGTGGTCGTTCATCGATGCGGATGAGCAATCCGCTCAGTTCCGCCGGGTGTTCGCCGGCATGACCCGCATTCTTGTGGCCGCCAAGGCCAGAGAAGCGAATACCGCCACGGTCGGGACGGTCGGCGCTCAGATCATGCTGGATATGGTAATGCCCGGAGGCAGCGCGGACCGTCTGCTGGACGGCCCTACCAATGAAGTGTGGCTGCAGCCTTGGCTGGACTATTTGCGTCATATGGGGGTCGACTATCATCTGGATGCGAAGGTAGAGAGCATCAGCTGCGATGGAAAGTGGATCACCGGAGCTACGGTAACCGAGCAGGGACGCACCTATGAGGTAAAGGGAGATTATTACATAGCGGCCTTTCCGGTCGAGGTCATGGCGAATTTCGTGACGGATGTTATTTTGGAGGCGGATCCTACGCTCGACGGCATTCGGCAGCTGGCCGATGATGTCGACTGGATGAACGGCATTCAATTTTATCTGAAATCGGACAAGCCTGTCATTCATGGCCATATGATCTATATGGACTCGCCGTGGGCATTGACCAGCGTCTCTCAGAAGCAGTTCTGGCCGGAGTTTGACCTGAGCGATTATGGAGACGGCACTGTGCAGGGCATCCTGTCGGTGGACATCTCCGACTGGGAGTCGCCGGGGGTGCTGTACGGCAAGCCGGCCAAGCAGTGCACCCGCGAGGAAGTCATGCAGGAAGTATGGACTCAGCTGAAGCAGAGCCTCAATGTGAACGGCGAAGTCGTCCTGGAGGACGATAATCTTCATTCCTGGTTTCTCGACGAGGATGTGCAGCTGTCCGGGCCGGACGGCGTCGCAGTGAATCTGGAGCCGCTGCTGGTCAATAAGGTATATACATGGAACCTGCGTCCGCATGCTTACACGGCGATACCGAATCTGTTCCTCGCCGCCGACTATGTGCGGACCAACACCGATCTGGCGACGATGGAAGGCGCAAACGAAGCCGCGCGCCGGGCCGTCAATGCGATCCTCGAACGCTCCGGCTCCCCGGCTTCCTTGTGCAAAATCTGGGACATGTACCCGTTCACCGCACTCTCGCTGTACCAGCTGCATGACGAATCCCGGTTCAAGAAGGGTTTGCCGTGGGACGGCAAAATGTTTGCTTCGATCGGCTAAACCAGGTCCTGCCGGAGTCTTGGCAGTCACAACAGCGCGGAGGACAAGACGCGAGCCACCGCCGTGCCCCGGCCGCCGGGTCCGCCGGCTGCTTCCGCTAATCCAGCCCAGGCTCCAGCTCGCGGTAAAACTGCGTCAGGTACGCCTCCATAAAGGCATGCCGTTCCTCGGCCAGCCTGCGCGCCGTCTCCGTGTTCATCAGATCCTTCAGCTTCAGCAGCTTCTCGTAGAAATGGTTGATCGCGGTGCTTCGCTCCTGACGATACTGCTCGCGGCTCATCGTCGCACGAGGCTTCAGCTCAGGGTCGAAGATAAGCTGTCCCTTCCAGCCCGAATAAGCAAAGGTGCGGGCGATTCCGACAGCTCCGAGCGCATCCAGCCGATCGGCGTCCTGAACGATGCGCCCCTCCAGGGTGGGGAGCTTCCCGCCTTGGCCGCCGCCGTATGACATGCTGCCGATAATTTGCAGCACATGCTCAAGTACGGGCGAAGCTGCCTGCTGCTCCTTCATCCAAGACTCCACCTTGCTCAGCCCTGCTTCCTTGCTCGGATTCAGCTTCTCGTCGGCTATGTCATGCAGCAGCGCCGCCAGTTCGCAGACAAAGGCATCCGCGCCTTCCGTCCGGGCCAGCGCGCAAGCCGTATGCGCCACGCGGGCCGTATGCTGCCAATCATGGCCGCTGCTGTCGGCTTCCAGCTCCCTTCGGGCGAATGCCCTTGCTTCAGTCAATATCGTATCCGTATTCATAAAAAAAGCCTCCCGTCTTGACGATTAGATAAGAATAAAAGCGATAGGCATCCCGCCTATTTTAGCCAGAAAAGGCAGGCGCCCACCCCCAAGGAAGGGCAGGCGCATAGAATGCATTATGTGTCGGGGCTGAAACACCGGCGCAGACGCAGCCTTCGCGGCGGCACAGCCAAGAGGCTTACGACAAATTTTATTCCCGAGGAGGAATGAACGATGGGTGCAGTAGGTGGAGCATACACGAGCACGGGCGCCATTCTGGTTCTTTTCATTTTGTTGGTCATCATCAGCAGCGCATTTGTGATCTAATTGGGGCCGGACTTACCGGACCGCGGCAAGCCAAGGGAATCCCCTTGGCTTGTTTTTCTGCGTCCCTGTCCGGAACGCCGCCGCCCCCTCGCAGCGGGACAGATTGCGTGCATGTTGGACTTGCCTTCGCGCATAGGGTAGTGAAGTAAATCTCTGAGTGAGGTGATGTGATGACAACGGACCAATCCCAAACGTTCGGAGACACGGCTCCGGTAATCTCCGTCCGGCACTGGCTGCTCACCCTGATCGTGCTCGCCATCCCGATCCTGAATCTGGTAATGCTGTTCGTCTGGGCCTTCGGCGACGGCGCCAATCCGAACAAGCGCAATTACTCCCGGGCGGCTCTGCTGCTGTCCGCCATCGCGCTGGCGCTGTACCTGA
The DNA here is from genome assembly GCF_900101595.1 of Paenibacillus sp. cl123. GTDB lineage: Bacteria > Bacillota > Bacilli > Paenibacillales > NBRC-103111 > Paenibacillus_G. The sequence goes on along the minus strand of NZ_FMYY01000024.1, from coordinate 68,736 downwards.
TCTTCCTGCTCGTATTTGTCGTCTTGTTCAGCGCTGCCTTCGGATCTTAGGGCCGCACGCAGAATCGGCCATGGCGGGGCTTATTCGTAAAGCGCCCCGCCGGTGGAGCCGTCCGGATACACAATATAGGTGTAGATGCGGCGCTCCCCGCCGGTCCCTGTCTTCACATACCAGAGGTCATAGCGGTCCACCTGGCCCGCCGAGTTCCACCCGACAAACAGCTGAGCCTCCAATTCCCCTTTCTCCAGCCCCTGCACATCGGCTTCATTCAAACTCCCAAAGCGGTAACCGGGCTTCGCTCCGAAGTCGAAACGCCATATCTGCTGATTCGAGCTGTCCACCCAGGTCACCTGATCCGGGTTTCCGAACAGCTGCTTCACATCCCGGCTTGCCATCCCACGCTCCAGCCGGTAGTGAACGGACCAGACCATCTTCTCCGCTTCCGTCCCGTCCATCGGCTCCTTGTCCACCGAAATGGTCCGGGTCTCCGGATCATATTGGGCGCCTGCGCCAAGCTGCTCAGCCATATATCTCAGCGGCACGTACGTATGCCCCTCATAATTCAGCACCTGATAGCGCGGACCGATCTCGCGGCTTTCGCCGTCGAACTGAAATTTCACCGGGAAGAGCAGCGCCCACACGCCATCGGCGGCATTTATAGTTGTAGTGGCGGTGAGTGCAACCCCGCACAGCAATCCAAGCCAAAACTTCTTCAAGGTATCTCCTCCTTTTTATCCATTATACAGCGGCGGGCGACATCTACATACTCCTTATGTCGAAAATGAAAAAAGACCGTCCCGGTTCCGGGACAGCCTCGCGGCATTTGTCGAAGATTCAGCTGAGCTTAGTTGCGGCAAGCCGCGCCGTTCTTGGCATTCAGCCACTCGCATGTATCGGCGCAATCGCAAAGCGCCTTCTTCACCGAGCACCACGAACGCTTGGCATAATAGATAGGCACTTCCTGCTCCTTGGCCTGCTGCTTGATGACCTTAGTCAAATTATGGTTGACATAATCGGTCAGCACGAGGACGGCGACTACTTTCTCCGGAATGCCCTTGCGCACCATTTGGCATTTGCGGCCGGATACATGCATAACGTCATCGAACCCAATCTCCGCCAAATGATCGGGCATGTTGCCCAGATGATCGGCGCCTACGACTAATATGGAAGCCATGTTACATCTCCTTTGCTTATGTATGTGATCCGTTATCTAAAGGTCGCTGTTCGTCGCCTGATTGGCAGATTCCTAAGGTGATAATCATTCTCATTTCTGTATCTATAGTAATGATAATCGTTCTCAAATATAAAGTCAACCTTTGACGCCATTTTCGGCAAAGGCGGCTTTGCCTTCTGGCAGTACGGAAAAAAACCGCACCGCGCGATGCGGTACGGCTTCTCTCTCAGGTTCTTAAGCCCAGAATACTCCGGCAGACAAAATAATAACCAGAAGAATATACAGCACCAGAATAACGCCAGTGCTCGTGTACAGTCCGCCTACACCAGTTCCGCAACCTACGCCTCCAACACCCACTATGATCCACTCCTTATCGGTACTTGAGCCTGCAGGCTCTAATCCCTTAAGCTCATGGTTCATTATATGACGGGTGCTTCGATCGGTATGGACGATGGCCCGGTGCGGCCAATTATTGCTCCAAATTTACAGAAACAAAATAACGTAGAACACGGCGGCCAGTACGAAACGATAATAGGCGAACCAGGATAAGCTGAGCCGCTTGATGATATTAAGGAAAGTAACGACTGCGATCATTGCAACTACAAACGACGCTACAAGGCCCGCGATAAAAATACCGAGGTCATCCATGGACAGCAGATCCCGGCTCTTATACAGATCCAATCCCGTCGCGCCAAACATAACCGGTACGGAAACCAGAAAGGTGAATTCCGCCGCGGCCTTCTGGCTTGTCCCCAGAAGCATCCCGCCGGAGATGGTGGACCCGGATCTGGAGAAGCCCGGCCACAGGGCCAAGCACTGGAACAATCCGATCCCGAACGCCTGCTTGTAGGAAATATCGTCCATCTTCTCTGCGGTTATCCGCACCCTCGCCTTATCGGCCACGAGGATCAGCAATCCTCCGACGACAAGGCTGACCAGTACGGTAGCGGGTCCGAACAAATGCTCCTTGATCCAGCCATGAATGGCAAGGCCGACAATCACAGCCGGCAGCATAGCTAGCGCCATATGAATCAGATTGATTTTCCCATGATTGCTGAAGCTTTCCTTGAAGTTCAGAAAGCCGATAAACCTCCGCCAGTACAATACCAGCACGGCCAGCACCGCCCCCAGCTGCACGACGATCTCGAAGGTTTTCGCCTTCTCCCCCGTGAAGCCCAGCAGATGCCCGGTCAAAATCATATGCCCTGTGGAAGATACGGGCAGGAACTCTGTCAAGCCCTCTACGATGCCCAGAATTATCGCCGACCAAAAATCGCTCACAGCACTCACACTCCTATACGCACTTAATCTATTCTATTTTTCCACCTCGTCTATTATAGAGGATAGCTTCCCGGGAGAGAAGCGCACAAGGAAGGAATTAAGTTTCTTTTAAGAAAGGTCCCGAATCGAGGAGCTTCCCAGGTACGTCTTGTCTCGGCAAGAAGGGCTTGACGGCATCGCTGCGCTTGTCCTTCCGGCGCGATTTAGGATATGATCCTCTTAAATAGAAACCTGTATAGGAGAGACCTTCATGCGCCTATCCGACGAACGCCTTGAGCTCTGGATGTCCGACCGCTACCTCCGCACGGCGGCTCGGCAGGCGGGGGCGGTCCGCCTGCTCAGTCTCGATATTTTTGACACGCTGCTGCTTCGGGCTTGCGCCCAGCCCTCCGACGTGTTCTTGCTGACCGCCCGGCGCTCCGCCGAAGCCGGCCTGCTGAACGCCGCCATCTCGGCTCATGAATTCCGATCGGCCCGGCAAGCCGCGGAGCGAAGCGCGCGCGACCTTCGGACCCGCGAAGCCGGTCATGATGAGGTGACCCTCGAAGACATCTATGCCGGGCTTCCGGACTTCTTCGGCCCGCGCCGCGCCCTCATGGAGATCGAGCTGGCCGCCGAGCGGGAGGTCTGCTACCTGAATCCCCATATCGTCTCCTTGCTGGAGTGGTGCCGTGCGCGGGGCGTAAAGATCGCCCTGCTCTCCGATATGTATTTGTCGTCCCGGCAGCTCTATGAGCTGCTCGCGGCAGCCGGCCTCGACCGGACAGCGGTCGATACGCTGCTTGTATCCGGCGAGCATGGGATTAACAAATCGACAGGCGGGCTGTTCGAGCTGCTGATGTCGCTGTACCCGGGAATCGCGCGAGCGTCCGTCCTGCATATCGGGGACAATGAACGGGCCGACGTGGACGGAGCTGCCCGGGCAAGCATCCCGGCTCTGCACTACGAGCTGGTGCCGGAGTATGCCGACAGCCCCTATCATTGGGAAAGCGTACGCCATCCCGGAGCGCTCGGACAGCTGAGATCGCTGCGCAAGCTCGCCGGAGCTGCGGTCCCTCCTGCCGGGGCGGCTGGCTCGGCGGCCGACGGCCCGGGCGTGGGCAGGACGGCGACTTCGGCCTCGGCTGCGGGCCGAGCCACGGGAAGCGCTTCGGCTGAGGCGGCCGAAGCGGAAGCGGGTTTTGTCGCTGAGGACAATGCGATCGGTGTGGCGGATGCTGGCGGTGTAACTGGTGAGACTGGTGCAGCTGATGCGAGTGATGCTGAAGACGTGGAGAACGAAGCTTACCGTAGAATCGGAGCGGAGCATGCAGGACCTTTCCTCACGGCATTATGCGACTGGGTCGTCGATATATGCCTGTCGGAAGGGCGTACAGAGGTGCATCCCTTGATGAGGGAAGCGGTTCTGCTCGGTCCGATGCTGGAGCAGGCCGCCAGGCTGAGAGGCGTGCAGCTCCGCGTCATTCCCCTCTACGTTTCCAGGCAAGCCACGTATTTGGCTGCTCTGGAACGGTTCGGAGAAGAGGAGCTTGATCGCCTGCTCCTCACAGGGGGGACGGTGCGGGAGCTGCTGCTTACGCTCGGCATCCCGGAGCTGGCTTCTCTGCTGCCTGTACCGGTCGATCAGTCGCTGCAAGGGGGCGGGCCGGCTTGCCATGAGGCGGCATCCATGCGGGCTGCGCTGCGCGAACGGCTGCTTCAGCCCGATATGCGGTCCGCTGTGGAGCATGCCATCGCCGAAAGCCGACGGCTTCTGCGCGCCTACGTGCTGCGGACGGCCGGCCAGACGGACCGGCTCGTTACCGTAGATATCGGCTTCCACGGGACGATCCAGCGTTCGCTGCATCAGGCGCTCGGCTGCGCGAACAGGGCGGACGCTCAACTGGAGCCGTCCGGCGGAGAAGCGGCCGGCTCAGCATCAATCCATCTGCTAGCCGCAGGCGGCTCAGGCATCGGTGAACTGAAGCTGAAGCATCGGATCGACATCCGCTGCTTCCTGGGCAGCTCCGGCGAGCATGATGAGCTGAGCCGGGCGTTTATCCGCAGCCCTGCTTTCATTGAGGAGCTGAGCATGGGAGAGCTGGGTTCGACGGAGCGTTATGCCGAGAACGAACAGGGCGAAGCGGTTCCCGTAGCCGCCGCTCTGGACTTGCCTGCCTATGAGCTCGCCTGGAAGCGGGCATTTCAAGCCGGTGTCTTATCCTTCCAGCAGTATTACTACGCCTGGGCTGCCGGTTCAAGCGCGGGTCGGCGGACTGCGACCGAGCCCCCCTCCGCCAGTGATTGGTTCAAGCCGCTGCACCGGCTGATCGATATGCCAACCCCCGAGGAAGCGTTCCGCCTTGGCCGGCTGCGTCACCGCGACAATCACTTCGGGGCGGACAGCCGCATCTGCGAGCCTGTAGACGGGCGATGGTTCGCCCAAGGAGGGCTTGCATTTCTGGAAGCCTGCTCGTTCGACGCATCCGTTATGAACGTTTATTGGCCGCAAGGCGTCTTGACGCTCAAGCAGCCATATGAGCTGTATTTGCACCACCTGCGGCAGCTTGACGGCTACGGCCGGCAGGCGATGCTCTGGCGGATGTGCCGGCAGATTGACGGGCAGCTGTCTTCGTCTGCGGACAGGCCGCTGGTCTTGGTCGGCTCCGGTTCCTTCGCCGCAGACGCGCGGACGGCGGCGCTGCTGCACCGGGTTCGCATATCCGGGCAGCTCGATCCCTCCGACAGCGAAGCTTGGCGGCAGGCGCTCCGCCGGCTGGAGCACGCCGCGGAGTGTGCGGAGCCGCTCCCGCTCTTTTGGCTCGCTACGCTGTCGGAAGCTCAGGCGGTCAGTTGGAAGGAGCTGCTGCTGCAGGCTGTCGGCCGAGGCGACAGCTCAGAGGGCAGGCGCTCCTTGGACTTCCTGGACCCCTTTGCCGCATGGCGGGAGCGGTGGTGCTAAAGCGGAGCCAAGAGGAGTTTAATCAAGGCTGGGGCGCTTCCAATCAGCCGATAAGCTCCGGATGCGAAGAATTGGCCGAAGACGCGCTGCTCCAGAAGAACCGGCAGAGCATGCCGGGCCTCCGCACGGGCGGCGAATCCAAATCGGAGGAGAAAACCACTCTGCCTTTATCCGCCCACCTATAGAATGAAGCTGCCAAAAAAGCCCCTCATCTCCCGGGAAAGGATACTGAGGGGGTTGCGGATGACGCCGATTCGGGCCGATTCAATATTTGTAATGAAAATGAAACAAAACTTTGATGTGTCCTTAATATTCAAGGGGTAAGATATAAGCAACCCCCCTTTTTGAAATATAGCAAGCTTGGATGGCCCGCCGTACATAGGCGGGTCTTTTTCTTTGGAAGCCGGGACAGTCTAGGAAACTTGGCGCAGCGCTTCTTCCGTCTTCTCGATGTTCGTCAAGCTTGTCTGATTGCCGTCCAGCAAGGATTCGACCGTAGCCAGCAGCTCCTGCAGAGAAGCGCTTGTCTGTTCGCTTACCGAGGCCAGATAGCCTGTAGAGTCGTTGATCACGCCCACGGATTGCTGGACGGACTGCATCATGCGGTTGTTATTGTCGGACAGCTCGTTGAGCCGGGCAATCGCCTGATTGATCGAGTCAAAGGAGTGGCTGGTCCGCTCCGTGATGCCGAAGTTTTTATCCATGCCCGCGGCTACCTGCTCCATCCGCTGACGGGTCAGATTGGACTGCTCGGACAACTGACGAATTTGCTCTGTAATATGATCGGCGGACGAAGAGGTCATATCCGAAAGCTTGCGGATTTCCTGAGCGACGACAGCAAAGCCTTTGCCCTGCTCACCTGCCCGGGCCGCTTCGATGCTCGCATTCAGGGAAAGCAGATTCGTCTGGTTCGCGATCTCCTTGATCGTCGTGCTGAACGCATTGGTGGAATCAAGCTTGCCGATCAGCTCGCTGATCTCCCCTGACATCGCCTCGATCTCCTTGTTGAATTGCTTAAAGGTTTCATTCAGCAGATGAATATCTTGAGCTCCGGATTCGGACAGCCTGCTCGTCGTTCCCGTCTCCTGCTGCAGCTGCTGCATCGACTCCGACATATGCTCGACCAAGCCCAGCATATGCTGCACCGATTCATTAATCTCAATGGTCGATTCCATCTGGGAGGTGGAGCCCTTCGCAATCTCTTGAAAGGCCGCATTCATCTCCTGGAGCGCAGTCGTGTTTTCTTTGGCTGCCAGAGTGATAACCCCCATATTGCGCGATACGGCTTCAACCAGCTGGAGGATCGATTCCTTCTGCTGTTTTTGCTGGAGCATCAGGCTTTCGGCGTCTCGGCGCGACTCTTCCATCCGGCCATTAAGATGCTGGGTAACCCTGAGAATGCAGAAGACCAGAATATTGATCAGCATAAAATAAATCAGGTAGGTAGGTATGGAGTCTGCCGCCCAGTTAATCTGCTCCGTCTGACCGAACAGCATATAGAGAAGCAATCCGAATGTAATCAGCTGAACACCTGCTGTAAGCTTGAAGTCCATATAGACCAAGGCGAGCAGAATCAAATAATACAGCGTAAATACGTTCATGCTGTCCGGGTTCATGAAGATGGAGAGGACCGACGTGAGGACCGATCCCAGCACGGCTATGTATTTGGTATGCCTAATCAGCTTGCGCTTCAGATGCACATAAGTCATCGTCAGCCAGAGAAGCAGCATGAACGCCAGCAGCGCAACTTTGAACATGCCCGCTCCGGCTTCCATCGAACTTGTGCCCGCAATCGTAAGCAGCGACACGAAGCTGAGCGCTCGGTAAACAATCGCGTTGCGGCGCACCATGTCTCTTTCGGCTGGACTAAGCTTTGAGTCGTCTGCCGTGAACCGTTTCCATACGTTCATCCTGGATTTGGCCGGATTAAGCTCCATCGTTGTCTGCTCCTTTGTTTATGAGGTCTCTCATTGTCGGCAAGAAAGCCATGTATCTCGCTAAGCTTGCGCTGTCGCGCCGCGTAAGACCCGGCTCATTTTCCGGCGCGCCGGTTTTCCCGGATAGCCTACGGCTTGCCTGCAAGTATGTACATCTCCTCTTCTTCGACATGATTCGACCAAGTTATTTGAATCATTTCGACATTTTTCTGGGAATTCCTCCTTTTCCGTGCCTTGAAATAAACAAAAAACCGCCCGTGCGTGTCCGCCGGACGATCTTTGATTAGCTTATAGTTCCTGCTCCGCGCGCTCCAAGCAGCGCTCGTATTCGGCGTGGTCATTGAAGCTGTCTGCCCACTGGGTGAAAAGTCCCACTTCTGCAAACTCCTCCTCCGTCAGCAGCAGAGAAGGGATGCCGCTCAGCCAGCGGATCAGTCCCGTATGAGGCGAGTGCAGCGCTGCCTCCAGCGAAGGCAGGCAGTCGGCGTGATAGACGGCATGCAGCGGATGAAGCCGGCTGCCGATGGACGGGACGGCCGCCCATCTTCCACTCGCGCGAAGCCGGTCCAGCTGCCACAGCGCGGCCGCGCCCGAGATAAATGGCATATCGCTGCCCACCGCCCAGAACCAGCTCCCTTCCGACTGAGCGAGGGCGGCATGCAAGCCGCTCATCGGTCCTCTATGCGGGATCAAATCGGTGATGATGCGAACGGCGGGGTCTGCGGCGGCGGCGAAGGCAAAGTCGGACGGCTCATTGGTCACAATCAGCAGCTGTCCGCATACTTGCTTCATGGCGGCAATCGACCTGAGGACCAGAGGCTGTCCTGCAAAAGGCATCAACCCCTTTACCCGGCCCATTCTTGTATTAAGCCCTCCCGCGACGATGACGCCGGTTAGCGCTAGGTCACACGTGCTCCTTTCTCTTGGCCAGGTCATCGTCCTTCACCTGGCGTCCACATGTTGCCCAACTGCTCATCAATCACGGCAGCGGCAGCTTCCAAAAGCTTCTCCATGTCCTCGATGGGGACAACGGGCAATTCTCCTGCGTACGGTCGCACTTGTTCGACAGGCAGCCAGGTAGCGATGATAGCAGCCGCTGTGACCGTCTCCAGCAACTTCAGATGCTCGGGCTCGCGGATCAGCACCAGCTTCGGATACCGTTCCCGCTTGAATCCTTCGACCAGCACGACCTCCACAGAGGTCATACGGTCCAGCAGCTCGTCCAATGCCAGCGTTCGGGTCTCCGTCATAAAGGTAACACCGGACTGCTCCGAAACGACAGCCGCCACCTCAGCGCCGGCCTCCCGATGCAGCCAGCTATCCTTGCCCTCCGTATCCAGCTCCAGCCGGTGAGCGTCATGCTTCACAGTACCGACGGACAAGCCCTGCTCCTTGAGCCTCTTGATCAGCTCGCATGTCAGCGTCGTTTTGCCGGAATTTTTATAGCCTACGACTTGCAAGATCGCCTGCTTTCCCATTTTCCGTCCTCCCTTCGCGCCTGTCTGCACGCGCTCACAGCCCGGTGATCGACCGCCCGGCCCCCGTCAGCAGCACCTCTACCGGTTCCCCAGCCTGCATTCCGCTGCCGCCTGCCGGCAAAACGAGCAAAGCGGTCGTGTCCTTGATAGATCTCAGGCTGCCCGACTTATCATGCGCGAGCGGATGCGCATACACCCGGCCCTCGCGAAACTCCAGTCTGCTCCGCAAGTAACGCGGATAGGCGTTGACCTTGCCGCAATCTTGACCGAGCAGCGCCTGGATGCGGGGCATTCCGGGGCGCGGAGCGCCCAGCAGCCGATCTACCACCGGCCTGACGAACAATTCAAACCCGACATAACAAGCCCCGGGGTTGCCCGACAGCGCAATAACAGGCTTCCCGTTCAAAATACCGGCGCTGGTCGGGCTTCCGGGCCGTATCGCGACCTTGTTGAATAAGGTATTGCCCTCCCAAGCGGACATCCACTGAGCCATGACATCGTAGTCGCCTACGGATACTCCCCCTGAGGTGACAATCGCATCCGCCTCGGGGATCGCCTCCCGGATGAGGCTGCTTACCGGCTCCACCTCATCTCGAACGGTGCCAAGCAAACGAGGAATCCCTCCCAGACTGCGGACCAGATCAGCCAACATCAAGGCATTGCTATTGCGGACATGCCCCGGTGACAAAGGCTCATTCGCCGACAGCAGCTCGGAGCCCGTCGATGCGATCGCGATGACCGGCCTGCGGCGCGCCCGTACGCTTGTACAGCCAAATGCGGCGAGCAGCGCCGTTTCTCCCGCTCCTACCAAGCTCCCCGTCTCGGCAATAAGCTCTCCTTCGGCCGCCTCTGCGCCGACGGGCGTCACGTTGGCTCCGATCTCGATCGGCTTCGAGATCAGCACGATCGAACTTCCTGCCCGCTGATCGGCAGTTGTCATCTCGAACATGATGACTGCATCCGCCCCTTCGGGCAGCATCGCCCCCGTCATGATCTTGGCAGCCTGTCCGCTCTCCAGCGCCGCTACCGGCACGTCCCCACACGCGATGCAGACGGTTACTTCAAGCGCAACGGGACAATCCCGGCTCGCTCCGGCCACATCCGCAGAGCGGATGGCGTAGCCGTCCATGCCCGACCGGCGGAAATGAGGCAGCGGATGCGGTGCATATACCGGCTCAGCCAAACGCCGTCCGGACGCTTCAGCAAGGGAGACTTCTTCCGCTTCGACCGGACGGATATGAGCTTGGATTCGCCGGACAGCTTCTTCCACCGAAACCGCCCTCCGTGAACCCTGCGCATAGCCATTGTCCATCGTGAACCCTCTCCTTTCAAGTTTGTTTAATTGTTGCGACCGCTTGTTTCTGTATGCTTCATTATGACGGATTCCGGGCCAAAAGGACAGACCTGCTGCTATTTTACCAAGCGGCAGGGATGGACCCGCAAGTCGAACACGGGAAGGTTATCTTGCGGGCGGCTGATGCTCGTGGGCTTGCTTGCGGGGAGGCGGGGGCAGGGGCGCGTTGCTTCGGTGCCAACTTGTCGTTTGTAGAAAAACGAGGAACTCCGGGACGAGTATTCAGTAGGTTGCCGTCTGGGGACTTAAGCTCATTAGAGTTCAGATACGGCTTCGTTCGACGCCGCAGCAGACCAGCTGTCGTTTTACTCAGAAAGGACAGCGCTTGTTAAGCGTCAGCCATAAGCGGCATTGATTTAAACCGAACTTGTTTTACTTCACCTGACGGTGTCCATACGCACAAACGGACGAGAGGCGGATGACGCGACCCATGCTTTTGAACGCGCCAGTCAGACGCATTTATACGGTTTTCCATACAACTCTCATGCCTTTGAACGCCAATCGGACGCATTTATACGGTTTTCCGTACAACTCCCATACTCTTGAACGCCAATCAGACGCATTTATACGATTTTCCGTACAACTCTCATGCCTTTAAACGCCAATCGGACGCATTTATACGATTTTCCATACAACTCCCATGCCTTTGAGCGCCAATCGAACGCATTTATACGATTTTCCGTACACTCGCTTCTCCACTTCAAGCGATTTTTCGGTCGCTGCTCAGATGCCCAGCCCCTTACGAAGGAGACATGAGCAGCAGCAAACTAAAAAAAGCCCTTCTCCACCGCTTCCACACGGTGAAGAAAAGCTTTCTCTCGCTACGAGCGCAGTATGCGCGTGATCGACGCGACGGGCGAAGGAAGGAGCGGCGGGAGTCGGCCTCCGGGCGCTCCGCCCCCCGCCGTCTAACACGCCCGCTCCGGTCAGTCCGCCGCGACCGGCGTAACCGCGTGGTACAGATGCCGCTCCAGCTCGGCGGCGTAGTCTTCCCGCTGCTCGGCTGTATAGCCCAGCAAATCGCTCATCGCTTGGAGCACGCCTTCTTTCCAGGCTCGGACTGCGTCTACCTGGAAGAACAAAGCTCCTGTGCGGCGGATGAAGAAGTCGGCAGGCTTCGCCACCATTTCCCGCTGGATGCCATATTGCAGCGCGGCATAGACGGCGGATGGCAGCCCGTAACGCCCCGCCTGTTCCGCCGCTGCCGGCAGCAGCGCATAGACGTCACGGATGTTCGTTCCGTAGCGCCGGACCAGCTGCTCGGCTTCCGCCTGCGTAAGCCCGAGCCGTACCCCTTGCTGTACCTGCTCGCGCACGAAGCTCGGGAACTTCGCTGAGCCGCCGACATCTCCTCCCGAGATCGGCAGCGTCTTCGTCGCACACGGACGGAAAGGCCCTTGGCCCTCAGCCTGAAGCTCCGCAGCCAGCATGTCCGTGACTGTCTCGGCCATCTTGCGGTAGCCGGTCAGCTTGCCGCCGGCGATCGTGAAGAGGCCGGAGTCGGAGCGGAATACTTCGTCGCGGCGGGACACTTCAGAAGGCGACTTGCCCTCCTGATAGATCAACGGCCGTAAACCGGCCCAGCTGGACTCCACATCCGCTCCCGTCAGCTTAAGCGTAGGGAACATGAAGTTCGCCGCCTGCACGACATAATCCCGGTCGGCCGCCGTCATCAGCGGGTTGGCCGTATCCCCGGTGAAATCCGTATCGGTCGTGCCGACATAAGTTTTCCCGTCGCGCGGAATAGCGAACACCATCCGCTTGTCTGGCGTATCGAAGTAGATAGCCTGCTTCAGAGGGAAGCGCGCCCCGTCGAATACGAGATGAATCCCTTTGGTCAAACGCAGCGTCTTGCCCTTCTTGGACTTGTCGAGCTCCCGCAGCGTATCCACCCATGGACCTGTCGCATTGACGACGCGGCGGGCGCGGATCGTGTAGGTGCCCCCGCCGATCCGGTCGACAGCCTGCACGCCCACCAATTTGCCGCCTTCGTACAGCAGCTGCTCAGCCTTCGTATAGTTGACCGCCAGCGCCCCCGCCTCTACCGCGCGCTTCATGACCTCAATCGTAAGCCGGGCGTCGTCGGTCCGGTATTCCACATAATAGCCTCCGCCCTTCAGGCCGTTTTGCTTCAGCAGCGGCTCCCGCTCCAGCGTCTCGCTGCGGCTCAGCATCTTCCTGCGCTCCGAACGCTTGACTCCGGCCAAATAATCGTACAGCCGCAAACCTACCGAAGTCGAGAAGGCGCCAAACGTCCCGCCCTCATGGAAGGGCAGCAGCATCCACTCCGGCGTCGTCACATGGGGGCCGTTCTCGTAGACGACCGCCCGCTCCTTGCCGACTTCTGCGACCATTTTAACCTCGAATTGCTTGAGGTACCGCAGTCCCCCGTGCACAAGCTTGGTCGATCTGCTGGAGGTGCCCGCCGCAAAATCCTGCATCTCCACCAGAGCGGCGCTCATGCCGCGCGTCGCCGCATCCAGGGCGATGCCCGCTCCCGTGATGCCTCCCCCGATAATCAGCACATCTACAATCTGGCTTTCCATCCGCTTCAGTACGTCCTGTCTCGTCTTACCCGAAAAAAGCTCGCTCATCTGTCATTCCTCCGCATCTTTATTCTTGGCGTCCAGAGCGCCGCTTAATCACGTGCTTGTTCAACCGTTGGTCCGACTCCCGCCCTTCCGTATGGTTGCCGGCATGTTCTACTGGAGCGATTGGTCATGTGACCGGCGGAATGCCGGCATCTGCCGCTCTCCTGCAGCAAATGAAAAAAAACCACAAACAGCCCGCTCCCTGCAGCCGCTGCCGCAGGAGGGGTGTTGTGGTTTTCTCCGCTTCTCCAACCGAAATATTAACTTGTATTCAGTATACCAGCTTTCCGCTATCATTCACAGGCTTTTCGGCAAATAATTTCAGAGCTGCCGAGCGTCGTCTTCCCGCATCGGCCGTCCTTGCTCGGCTTACGGCGAATGCAGTTGAAAGCCAACTCTCCATCCGACTGGAGAAGCCAGGCCGCCCAAACCAACTCGTCCCGGCTTCCCTGCCCGCCTAGCCCCTGGCCGGCTCCTCTCTCCGCCCCTTAACCGAGCGCTGCTGCGCTTAACGAAACGCGGCATCGCGCCATGCATCTGCATCTCTTCGTCCCTTTAAACAAAGGCCATGGCGGCCTTCACCGCTTTCCTCCAGCCGCTGTACAGCTCATCCCTTGTCGATGCCGCCATCGCCGGCGCAAAGGTGCGCTCAGACCGCCACCGCTCGGCGATCTCGCCCCGGTCCTTCCAATAACCGACCGCAAGCCCGGCCAAATAGGCAGCCCCAAGCGCCGTCGTCTCGTTCACTGCCGGACGCTCCACATCGGTCCCGAGCAGATCGCTTTGGAACTGCATCAGGAAGTTGTTCCGGACGGCTCCGCCGTCTACCCGCAGCGTGCGCAGGGTCAGGCCGGAGTCCTCCTCCATCACGCTCGTAACATCCTTCGTCTGGTAAGCCAGCGCCTCCAGCGTTGCCCGAATGAAATGCTCCTTGCTCGTGCCCCGCGTGAGACCGAACACCGCGCCTCGCACCTCACTGTTCCAGTACGGCGTGCCAAGTCCGACGAACGCCGGCACGACATACACGCCTTCGGTCGAAGTAACGCGGCTGGCGTACGCCTCGCTGTCTGCGGCCGACTTGATCATCCGCAGACCGTCGCGCAGCCACTGCAGGGCCGAGCCGGCCACGAAAATGCTGCCCTCGAGCGCATACTCCACTTTGCCTCCGATGCCCCAGGCGATCGTCGTCAGCAGCCCATGACGCGAAGCTACCGCCTGCTCGCCCGTATTCATCAGCATAAAGCAGCCGGTGCCGTACGTGTTTTTCACCATCCCTTTCTCAAAGCAGGCTTGCCCGAACAAGGCGGCCTGCTGATCCCCGGCCATCCCGGCGATCGGCGTCCGGCAGCCGAAGAAATGATGCTCCACCGTATGAGCGTACACTTCGGAGGAGGATCTCACTTCTGGCAGCATAGCGCGGGGGATGCCCAGGATATCCAGCAGTTCCTCGTCCCACTTCAGCTCATGGATGTTGTAAAGCAGCGTGCGGGAGGCATTCGAATAATCCGTCACATGGGTTTTGCCTCCGCTCAGCTTCCATACCAGCCAGCTGTCGATCGTGCCGAAGAGCAGGTCCCCGCGCTCCGCTTTTTCCCTGGCTCCGTCCACATGATCCAGAATCCATTTGACCTTGGTGCCCGAGAAATACGGATCGATCAGCAGTCCCGTCTTGCTGCGGAACAGCTCTTCATGCCCCTGCCGCTTCAGTTCCTCGCAAATGCCGGCCGACTGCCTGGACTGCCAGACGATGGCATGGTAGATGGGATGCCCCGTATGTCTGTCCCAGACGACTGTCGTCTCCCGCTGATTCGTAATGCCAACCGCCGCGATCCGGTCAGCCCGGATCTCCGCCTCGGTCAGCGCCGTAGCCAGTACGCCAAGCACGGATACCCAGATTTCACTCGCGTTATGCTCCACCCAGCCCGGCTGCGGATAAAATTGCTTGATCTCCTGCTGCGCCGTGCTGACGATGTCTCCCTGCCGATCGAAGATGATGGCTCGCGTGCTGGTCGTGCCTTGATCGACGGCTACAATGTACATATCCTGCTCCCCAGTCAACATCTGCTCCCCCTATTCCTTCACCTGCTCGAAATGCTTCCACAGCTCGGCTCTCGATGTCGTCACCGCGGACGCCCCCGCCGCTATCGCCTGCTCCACGTCCTGAACGGAACGAATAAGGCCGCCCGCAAATATCGGGATGCCCGTGCGTTCATGGACTTCCTCGATAATATGCGGCATAACGCCCGGCAGCACCTCGATATAGTCCGGCTTGGTACGCTCCAGCAGCACATAGCTTTTTTCCAATGCATTCGTATCCAGTAAGAACAGCCTCTGGATAGCGAGCAGTCCGTTCTGCTTCGTCTTGGTGATGACGCCCGCCCGCGTCGAGATCAGTCCGGCCGGCCTCACGACTTGACACAGAAACTCGGCTGCGTACTCGTCATTTTTCAATCCCTCGATCAGATCGGCATGGAGCAGCGCCTTCTTCCCGTGCGCTTTCGCCAGATCGACGATGGGCTTGATCTGACTGATATGGCTATCCAGGATGACCAGGTATTCGTAGGAAAGCTTCAGCAGCTTCTCC
Organism: Paenibacillus sp. cl123; assembly: GCF_900101595.1. GTDB lineage: Bacteria > Bacillota > Bacilli > Paenibacillales > NBRC-103111 > Paenibacillus_G. The sequence goes on along the minus strand of NZ_FMYY01000024.1, from coordinate 53,396 downwards.
AGATCCTTCATCTGTCTCGCTGCGGGCAGTATCAGCTGCCGGTGAAACGCCATGAGCCGGCCCCCTTTCTCCAGATGCGCTTTGAAAGAAAAAAGACCACGACGAATCCCATCCCGCTAAGAATGTCATTCGTGTGATCTCCGTCTCTCCGTCACCTGCTATTAACTTGGTTTCATTATATCGACAACGGCCGCTGCAAGTCAACGCTAATCGAAAACAGCTTCCGCTCAAGCCTTCGAACGGGCCAGCAAGTACAAGAAATAGGGAGCCCCGATAACCGCAACCACGATTCCCGTCGGAATCTCCGACGGCTGCAGGAGGACCCGCGCGACCAGATCGGATACGATCAGAAGCAGACTGCCTACAAGCGCGGAAGCCGGCAGCAGATACTGATGCCTCGGACCGACCAGTTGTCTGGCCAAATGCGGGCCGATCAGCCCGACGAAGCCGATAGCTCCGCCGGCGGCTACGCAGGAGCCCGCCAGCGCGACGGCCGCGGACAGCAGCAGCAGCCGCTCGCGGCTAACCCGGGTTCCGAGTCCGATCGCGGTCATATCGCCCATATTCATCACATTCAGCGTCCGGGCCTTGTACAAGACGAAGGGCAGCAGCACAATCACCCACGGAAGCAGCGCCACGACAAATTTCCAGCTCGTTCCCCAAATACTGCCCGCCAGCCAGGTGGCGACAAACTGGTACTGGTTCGGCTCCAGCCTGATGGTCAGGATGATCATGGCGGCTGAGATGCCCGCAGCGACGGCAATCCCCGACAGCACCATGCGAGTGGGCGAGATGCCCTTGTCCTTTTCATAGGAAAGGGCAAATATCAGCGCCGCCGTAGCTCCTGCTCCAAGCAGCGCCAGAAACGGCAGGAAGAAGATCGGCGGCGACTGATTCATCGGGAAAAACGCAATGAACAGCACGACCATCAGACCGGCTCCGGCGTTAATGCCGAGAATGCCCGGATCGGCCAGCGCATTGCGCGTCAGTCCCTGCAGGATGCATCCGGATACGGCGAGCCCCGCTCCGATCAGAATGGAGATAACGATCCGGGGCAGCCGGAATTCGAACAAAATCAGATTCTGCTTGGCCGTACCGGCCCCGAACAGCGTCTTGATCACTTCGACCGGCGACAAGCGGATGAAGCCTGTATTCATACTGATAACAAAGGCAATCACGATCAGGCCCGCCAGAATCGCAAATACGAATAAAGCCCTGATCAGTTTGCGGCGCTCCGTGTTCGACTCCAGATAAGGAAGGGAGGACATTACAGTTCTCTCCTTTCCCTGCGCACCAGGTATAGGAAAAACGGCACGCCCAGAACGGCAATCAGCGCTCCCACCGGCGTTTCAAAAGGAGGGTTGACCATCCGTGCGCCGATATCCGCCAGTACCATCAGCAAGCTGCCCAGCACGGCGGAGCAAGGAATGATCCAGCGATAATCGACTCCTACCAAGGCTCTGGCCACATGAGGGATCATCAAACCGACAAAGCCGATCGAGCCGACGGCAGATACGGCCGCTCCCGCAAGCAAGAGCACGACCAGCGTACAAGACAGCTTGATCAAGCCGGTACGGCCGCCCAGACTCTTGGCGATATCTTCCCCGAGGCTGAGCAGAGTAACCGATCTGGACAACGCCAGGGAGGCGGCCAGCGCAGCGGCCACCCAGGGAAACATCAGCTTCACCTGCATCCATTTCACACCCGCAACTCCGCCCGCGTACCAGAAGGCCAAATCCTGGCCGATCCGGAAGAAGATAGCGATCCCTTCGCTAAGCGCCGACAATAAAGCGGAAACCGCGGCCCCGGCCAGCGCCAGCCTGACCGGCGTTAAGCCTCCCTTGGCCAGCGAACCGACCCCGTACACGACGGCCACCCCGACAGCGGCCCCCAGGAAGGAATACAGGATCAAGTGTTGAAACGGCAGGCCCGGCGCAAAAGCAAAGCATAGCGCAAGCACAAAGCCCGCGCCCGCGTTAAGTCCGAGCAGCCCCGGGTCGGCCAGCGGGTTCCTCGTCATCCCCTGCATGATGGCGCCCGCAACGGCGAAGCAGGCGCCCACCATCGCACCGGCCAACGCCCGCGGCATCCGAAGCTCCTGAATGATTTGATGCTGAGTAAGTTCCGGATTAAAGCGGAACACCGCTTCCCATACGGTGGCGAGGCGAATATCCGCCGCTCCCAGCGAAATGGATACCGCGAGCGAGAGCAGCAGCGCAGCAAGCCCGGCAAAGAGGATGATCGTGGCGGCAAGCGGTCTCGTTTTAAGCACCGGAGACGCTTTGACCGCCTTGGAAGCCGGGGATGATCCCGTAGAAGATGCCATTGAATTCATACCTTTCTTGTCCACTCAAATATGATAACGATTCTCATTGTCATATTAACAGACTGGGACTGTCGTCGCAATTGATTTTTATCATTCGACAATATCCCGAACCCGCGCCGCGCCGCCGTCCAGGCCTGCCTTCTTCATGGAGCGGAAAGCTGCTGCCGGATAGTAAGAAAACCTTCAATCCAATTTCGCCATGGATTGAAGGTTTTCGATTATAGGGGCCTATTCAATTCTCGGTGAAGGCACCAGCCGTTCGTACAAATAGTCAACGACATGCTCCGCCTTCATCCGGCCGCTCAGCCCCTCGCGCTCGATTCCGAGCTGCATCTGCAGCAGGCAGCCGGGGTTGCTGGTCAGCACGATATGGGCCTTCGTCTCCTTCACATGCTCCATCTTGTGGTCCAGCACCTGCATGGACATGTCCGGCTGGGTCAAATTGTAGATCCCAGCCGAGCCGCAGCAGCGGTCCGCTCCCTGCAACTCGACCACATTCACCCGGCCGACCCGGCCGATCAGATTGCGCGGGGCATTGCCGGCCTTCATGACGTTACGCAGATGGCAGGAGTCCTGATACGTAACCGTCTCCCATCCGGCGGCATCGGCGGCAGAGCCTGCCGGCGAAGTCGTCTGCGCCGCGCTCTCCTGGAGCGCGGCCGCCGCTTCTTGCGCGCGGCCGGCTGCGGCGCCCGCCCCGGCATCGAAGTTCAGCCGGTTCGCGCGCTCCAGCAGCAGCTGGCTGACATCCTTCACGCGCCCGGCGAACGCCAGCGCCGAGCTCGCATATTCCGGATCATCGTGAAGCAGATGTCCGTACTCGACCAGCAGTGCGCCGCAGCCCCCTGCATTGGACACCACCGCGTCCATCTTCGCATCGAGGAAGGCGCGGATATTGCTGCGGGCCAGCTCGCGGGCCTGATCCAGCTCACCGCCATGCGCATGAAGCGCGCCGCAGCAGTTCTGCGCCTCGGGGATGATGACGTCATAACCCGCTTCGGACAGCAGGCGCGCCGTGCGCACATTCGTCTCGGTGTACAGGATATCCATGATGCAGCCCCGGAACAAACCGACGCGTCCGATCGGGTTTCCCTTGGCCGGGACGAAGACGCCGAGCTGCTCCACAACGCCGCTGCCTGACGCGTCGGGCAGAATCCGCTCCATCTGGCGCATATGCTCGGGGAACAGGTCCATCATCCCGGAGGAGCGGACAAGCCCGCTCATGCCGGATTTCTGATACAGCCGCAGCGCCTTGCCGAGCAGCTTCATCCGCTTCTGCCGCGGAAACAGATGCTTGAAGGTAATACCGCGCAGAGCGCGAACCCACAGCCGATGCTCGGCTGTCTGCTCAAGCGCCTCCTTCGTCTGCTCGAGCAGGCTGCCGTACTTCACGTCAGCCGGGCAGACCGGCTCGCAGGCCCGGCAGCCGAGACAAAGGTCGATCTGGTCGCGGAACGACTGGTCCGGCGTCATCACATCGTCGACGACAGCCTTCATCAGCGCTATACGCCCCCGCGGGGACGCAGCTTCGAGGCCCGTCTCGCGAAAGGTGGGACAAGCCGGCTGGCAGAAGCCGCACCGCATGCAGTTCGTCAGCTCGTCATAGTCGAGCGCCAGCTTCATGCGCTCGGCGACGGGGGAGCCGCCTTCGCGGGCAAGCTTTTCTTTGATCGATACGGAGCTGTTCACCGGTTCACCACCACCCTTTTGCGCGACTCCTTGGCGAACATTTTGCCCGGATTCATAATATTGTTCGGATCGAAAGCCAGCTTGAGGCTGCGCATCAGCGCAATGCCTGCCTCGCCGACCTTCCACTCCAGGAAAGGCGCCTTCACCGTACCGACGCCATGCTCTCCGGTAATCGTGCCGCCGAAGCGAATCGCCGCCTCGAATATTTCCTCGAAGGCCTGCTCCACGCGGTGAATCTCCTCGGTATCCCGGGCGTCCGTCGTACAGGTCGGGTGAAGATTCCCGTCGCCGGCATGCCCGAACGTGCAGATCTGCAGTTCGTACTTGCGGGCGATCCGGTTGATCTCCAGCACCATGTCGGCGATCTTCGAGCGCGGCACTGTCGCATCCTCCAGAATCGTCGTCGGCCGGATGCGGGACAGCGTGGACAAGGCGCTGCGGCGGGCTTTCATCAGCCGCTCCGCTTCCTCGGCGTCACGGGCCATCTGCACGCTGGCCGCGCCCTCCTCCCGGCAGATGCGGATAATCTCTTCCATATCCTTCGCTACGACAGATTCATCGACGCCATCCTGCTCGATCAGCAGCACGGCCTCCATATCGGTTGGCAGTCCGAGCTTGTTGTAGGCTTCGACGACACGCAGTGTCGGATTGTCTATGAACTCCAGCGTCGCAGGCACGATACGGTGGCGGATAATGCTCGATACACTCCGCGCCGCCGCATGAATATCCGTGTACAGCGCAAGCATCGTTTTCTTATAAACGGGAGCCGCCACCAGCTTCACGGTCGCCTCCGTAATGATCGCCAGCGTACCCTCCGAGCCGACCAGCAGCTTGGTCAAGTCATACCCTGCGACATCCTTGTACAGCTTGCCCCCGGTCCGGATCACTTCCCCCGAAGGCAGCACAGCCTCGAGCCCGATCACATAGTCCTTGGTCGTGCCGTATTTCAGACCGCGCAGCCCGCCTGCGCATTCCATAATATTGCCGCCCAGCGTCGAGATGACCATGCTGCTCGGGTCCGGCGGGTAGAACAAGCCCTGCGCCTCCACCGCCATATGAAACTCCTTCGTATTCAGCCCGGGCTGGAAGGTAGCCGTGAGATTATCCGTATCGATCTCCAGCAGCTTGTTCATCCGGTTCATCACCATCACGATGCCGCCCTCCACCGCCACCGTGCCTCCGCACAGATTGGTGCCGGACCCGCGGCCCACGATAGGAATCCGGTGCTCGTTCGCGAGCTTCAGGACGAAGGCGACCTCCTCCGTCGTCGCGGGAAATACGACACCGTCCGGCATATGCTGGAGCATCGGCGTCGCGTCATAGGAGTAGGAGACAAGCGTCTCCTGATCGTCCCGGAAATAGCGGTCGCCCAGCCGTTCGCGCAAAGCCTGGCGCACTTGTTCATTCAGCATGTAACCCTCCTACTTTCTGTCGACAGCTTTATTTTCCATTTCATTTTGATCAGGTGATCTGATGACTTTTGTTCCATTATAGCTTATGCTTGAATGAGTTGTATAGACGTTTTGTGCGGAGGTACGATAATCACGTGACAATCAAACCGGTTCGCCCCCAAAAAGGAAGCGATCTCGTCCTTCATCATCTGGCGGAGCAGATCCGCTCCGGCCATTATCCGCTCGGCTCCAAGCTGCCGACCGTCGTGGACCTGGCCGCAGGCTTCGAGGTCGGCCGCTCCACCGTGCGCGAAGCGCTGAGCGGTCTGAAGGCGATGGGTCTGGTCGATATCCGTCATGGCGGAGGCACTTATGTGTGCGAGACGCTGCCCGCCGAGACGGCCGGGCAGGAAGGCATGGATTTCTTTCGTCCGATCGAGTCGCTGAAGGAAGTGCTGGAGGTGCGCAAATATATCGAATCCGGCTGTGCGGAGCTGGCTGCCCTGCGCCGGTCGGAGGCCGATCTGGCCGCTATCGAGGCAGTGCTTGTGCGGATGAGGGAGACGCTTGGAGACGAGAAGCTTGCCGAGAAGGCCGACGTGGATTTCCATGTCAAAATAGCCGAGGCTTCTCATAATACGCTGCTGCTGCAAATGATGCTCTCCTTGACTCAGCGGCTGCAGGAGAATATGTCGGACTCTCGCCGGTTGTGGTTTTTCGCCGAGCGGAGCTCGGTCGAGCTGCTGCTGGCTGAGCATACGGGCATCTATGAAGCGATCCGGGATCGCAATACCGCGCTGGCCGGCGAGCGCATGTCGGCGCATATCGGCAAAGTGGACCGGATCGTCCGGCAGCTGTCCCGGGAAGATAAACAGGAGTAGGCTGCCTCTTTACCAGACGAGGCAGCGGAAGGAGACTGTATTTCTATGGCGTTCGGCATACGACGCGAGGAGCTTGTACGCTGGAAGGAAGCGGTCAGCCGCGGCGAGCTTGCCTTTTTGACCCACTATTGGCTGGATGACCGGTTCCCGGGGATATCGACCGTGACCAAGGTCGGCTGCTCCGATCTGGTCCGTCTCTCCGACTGGTGCGTCCGCAACGGACTGAACCCGGCTTATATCCATCATCGCCCGCCCTATCCCCACTTCGACCTGATCGGTCCGAAGCAGAGAGACGTGCTGGAGCGGCAGGGGCTGCACGATCATATCGCGAGGTTCAAGCTGTAACCTACTGCTGCTCGTCCTGCACGACCATCGCCCGGATCGCTTCGAAGGCTACGGGCAGATAGTCCCAGTGCTCGACGCTTACATTCACGTATTGGGTCCCCTCATATTTCTGCCCGTGGATATGTCCGTGAATGTTGACATACGGCATATGCTTGTTCATATACATCGGTTCGTGGGACAGAAAGAAGAAGCCTCCGTACACCAGCGGGTATTCGCTTACCTCGTCAAATCCCGCCTCCAGCCACCAGGCTCTCGGCCGTCCCCGGTCGTGATTGCCCAGCACCAGCGTCTTATTTCCGTTCAGACGCGAGACGATCGCCTTCGTCTTCTCCAGATTGAGGAAGGAGAAGTCCCCCAGATGGAACACCTTGTCCTCCGGTCTCACCACGCTGTTCCACTTCTCAATCATCGCCTCCGTCATCTGCAGGCTGTCCGCAAACGGCCTGGACTCGAAATCGATAATCCCGCCGTGCCCGAAATGATGATCTGACGTTATATAAACCTCGCTCATCGGATGCTCCCCCTTCATGCGCCTAATTGAAGTTGCAGATCAGCTCTGCTATGTGGAATATTACACAGATTTTTACTGTGATTTCTGCTATGATTAAGGTTAGTTTGCAATCTTACATTAAGCCGGATTGGAAGTGAAATTAACGGTATGGAAAGTCAAGAAACCAAGATTATGGCCGCTATCGGCTACATTTTGTTTTTCGTTCCGCTGCTTGCCGCCAAGGACTCTTCGTTTGCCCGTTATCATGCGAATCAAGGGCTGGTGCTGCTGCTGACGAGCTTCGCGGTCAATATCGTGCTCGGTCTGATTCCTTTCATCGGATGGGTGCTGATGTTCCCAGTCAGCGTGGTTATCCTGATATTTGTCGTGATTGGCATCCTGAATGCCGTCAACGGACGCACCAAGCCGCTGCCGGTCATCGGCGGGATTACTATCATCAAGTAGCGCGACCGTCTCTGCACGCTCTGCGTCCGCGCGCTGCCGCGCGGACGAGCGGACGGAGCGCCGGTGGCCGATGCTATCTCCCTCGCTCTCGATCCGCTACCTGCGGCAGGCTTTCCCCTCGCCCTACCATTTCCACGCCTTCCCTGCAGACGCCGTACTGCTCCCATGGACAAGAAGAACAAATCACGCGAATATCATCCGGCTCGATACAGGCCGCTACCTCCGCCAACACCTGCGACCAGACCACCGGCTCGGCCAGCTTCAGTCCCAGCTTCTCCAGCACCAGCGCATCCCGCCTGCCGACGCCCGCTTCCCGGCAATGAACCGGCCGGTCCTGCGGATAATGCTCACAGATGTCATCCGGACCCTCCACCATGACGATCATAGTCTCCGGGTCGATTCGCAGACGCTCATAGATCGCGGTCATATTCACACAGAAGTCGTCGGAATATCCCATCCCCCGATAGCCGAGCAAGCATAATAGATGATGACCCCTCAGCTTGATCACTGCCTTACGCACCTCCCGGCTCGAACACATACAGCTTGCCGTTGGCCGCCGTTCCGAAACGGGGACCGCTATAGCCTCTGCGCAGCAGTTCCCTGCGAAGCTCCATCATCAATGCCGCGTGACTAACGATCAGCACATTCTCCTCATCCCCGGCCAATATGTCATCCAGCATCGACGCCGCCCTTCTGCGAACATCCGCCCTGCTCTCCGGATATACCCGCGGCGCAGCATACCAGCATAACCGGACAAGCACCGCCCATAGCAAAAACGGAAGACGCCGCTGCGAAATTTTCCCGAAATCCGGATAAGGCACCTCGCGAAGCCGTTCCGTGACCTCGATCGGGCCAGCGAACAAATGCCTGGCTGACTTAACGGCCCGTTCCATGCTGCTGGCATAGCAGCGGGCCCATACCATCCCCCGCAGCTCCGTCGTCTCCAGCTCAACGTCCGAAGCATCGTAAGCCTCGAACCAGGCCTTCAGCTCCTGCGGACTTAATATCCCGTGAGTAGGAAACTCATGTTTAACCTTGTAATGTCTGACCAATCCAATTCTCATGCCTGTTACCACAATCCCTTATCCCCAATAAGTCAAGCTTGCTGCTGCAAGCCTTTCTGCCGGTTATTGTACCATATTCTGGCGGTTTGGAACGAAATTCTCCCGGTCCTGACCTTCAGCCGGATACAAAATGATGCGTCCCCGTCCATGCCCGCTTTCTCCCAGCTCGTGAGCTTGTCTGGCTTCCGCCAGAGGGAAGCTGCGAGACGTGCAGGCTTGAAGCGAACCGTCGGCCAGCAGTTCGGCTATGTCCTGCATAATATCCGGATCGGCCAGCTGGCTGTTGAACCGCGTGCGGACCCCCATCTCCTCCGCCAGCTCTGCAAAGGGCAGCCCTACGAGCGATACCAGCGCACCGCCCGGCTTCAGCACCGTCAAGGAGCGCTCCTGCACGCGGCCGCCTACCGTATCCAGCACAAGGTCCACGCCGGAAAGTTCCTGTTCGAATGCGGCGGACATGTAGTCGATCACCTGCTCCGCCCCCAAGCTCCGAACGAAATCCACATTGGAAGCGGAGCATGTCCCGACGACTTTCGCCCCCATCCGTCGGGCAAGCTGAACGGCGAACATGCCGACCCCGCCGGCAGCGCCGTGTACGAGCACTTTCATCCCGGCCTCCACTCCCCCGAATGCCGGCAGCGCCGTCCAGGCCGCCGCCGCTCCTCCCGGAATGGCGGCGGCCGCTGCGAAGCTTAACCCGGCGGGCTTCTGGGCAAGCCGGTCCGCCGGGACCGTCGTATATTCGGCGTAAACGCCGTTCCAGCTTCGCCCGAATACGGCGTCGCCCGGCTTGAATTCGACTGCGCATTTGCCTGCCGACTCGACTATACCCGCGAATGCCGAGCCTGGAATATAGGGCAGCACATGGGGGCGTATATGTTGAAAAATACCCTGTCTCATCCGCCAGTCCGTAGGCAGCACTGCGGCTGCCTGTACCCGCACGAGCACTTCGCCCTCCCCCGGCTTCGGGACAGGCACTCGCTCCAGCCGGAGAACCTCCGGCCCGCCATAGCGATGTACACGTACGGCATTTTGCATCTGATCCGACATCGAGCACCACTCCTTCCGGCAATGCGTCTTTTTCTCCTTCTTACTAGTGTACGCCAAATGACAGTCATATAGAAAGCGTACGCCGCATGCTCAGCTTCGCATCGTCATCATATTGCCAGACGTATACCGTCTAAGCCCGCGGTAGAAAAACCATGTCCCGCCCACGCTCAGCAGCGCCGTCACTCCGAGCGCGCCGAGCAGGAAGGGCAGCTCTACGCTGCGCAGCAGACCGATCGGCAGGTAGCTGATAAATCCCGCCGGGACGACGGTAAACAGCAGCAGCCTCCCCCAGCTGCGGAAAATATCGGTCGGGTAAGTCGCAAAGGCCAGCATACATTGAAACATCTGGTGTGCCAGCCCTTCGGCATTGCCCATGTAGAACGCAAACGCATTGACGATCACGATAAAAAACAAAAAAATCAGCGTGGCGATCAGCAGCGCCAGCCCGAACTTCAGCGCGCCAAGCCACGTCTTCTCGCCAAAAATCGCGAACAACAGAAAGCCAAACACGATATCTCCAATGGCGGACACCGACATGCGGCTGACCAGCACATGAAGCAATACAGGCTTCGGCTGGGCCAAATACACGTCCAGTTGCCCGGTCGAGATCAGCTGGGCGAGCCGATTGGCATTGCCGAAAAACACCGCCATAAACCCGAAGCCCCCGGCGCTGATCGCCCACATCATCATCACATCCTGGAACGCCCAGCCGTTCACCACCGAGAAGCGCTGGAAGTATACGCCCCAGAAAAACACCCACACGACATTATTCACCAGCATCATACCCGCCGTAAGCAGAAAGCTCATCCTAAACTCCATCGCACCGGCCAGATTCAGCTTCCAGAATGTCCAGACGAATGCCGGCAGGCCGCGCCATTTACCCCCCATTGACATGCAGCTTCTTCACTCCCCTCCTGTATACGAGCACAGCCGCCAAACCCAGCACAACAAGCCAGAGCATCTGAATGGCAAGCATCTGAGGCACGCTGCTGCTCTCGTATTGCACGGCCGCCTTGGCCGGGAAATAAAGCACGGCCTGGAACGGCAGCCAAACGCATATTTTTTGCAGCAGCTCGGGAAACATCTCGAGGGGCATCAGCATCCCGCCGATCGTGAACAACAGCTTGTGGTAGACAAATTCAAGCCCCCTCGTCTCCTCCACCCAGAACGCGCAAAGCGCCAGCAGCAGGTTAAGAAAGAAATTGACGCTGAAGCCGAAGACCGCAAGCAGGAAAAACACCGCCCAGCCGGCACCGAAGCCGGGAGGTCCCAGCACCAGCCAGCCGAGCAGGGAGCCGACAGCGAGATTCACCGCGAAGCGGACAGCGATCTCGCTGACATACCCCATATAGTGCAGGCCGATATAGCTGATCGGCTTGGTCAGCTTGTAGCCTACATCGCCGCTTTTTACCTCCTCTTCGATCCGGGTGCACAGGCTTGGACAGGCCATCGTCATCGATTCGGTCAAAATCAAATACCAGACAAGCTGCTTGAAGCTGTATCCGGCGATGACCAGCTCCCCCTCTCCCCGGAAGGTAGCCTGCCAGAGCTGGGTGAAAATATACAGAATAAAGACCAAGAATACCGTCCGCATCAGAAAATCCGCAATGTAGGCCAGATGACGGCGTATAGTGATGCGGCCGACAGCCGCATACTTCGCCGCGATAAGCGCCGCGTTCATGCCGGTTCCCCTCCTTGCCCCTCGCTCGCGTCGGCCCCGGCCTGCGCATAGATGTGGGTAATGACCTCCTCCATCGGCGGATCTTCGATCGTAACGTCCCGGATCCGCACCTGCCCGACAAGCCGGGCCAGCACTGCCTCGATAGGGATGCGCGACGTATTGACCGACAAAGTGACCTTCACGCCTTCATGCGCCTTCACCTCAGCCCCCGGTATATTGACCGCCGCCAGGCCGTGTTCATCGGCCATGATCAGACGAATCGTCTTGTAGGTCAGCAGCTCCCGCTTCATCGACGCTACCTTGTCATCCAGAATCATCCGCCCGTGATTAACGACAATGGCGCGCTCACATAGCTGCTCGACATCTCCCGCATCGTGGGAGGTCAGGAAAACGGTCATCCCCTCCTCCCGGTTCATATCCCGGATCAGCTCGCGGATGTTCAGCTTCACGACCACATCAAGACCGATGGTCGGCTCGTCGAGGAAGACGATGCGCGGACGGTGCAGCAGCGATACGGCAATCTCGCAGCGCATTCGCTCGCCGAGCGACAGCTTGCGCACCGGCGTGTTCCAGTACGGCTCCAGCTCGAAGCGGCGCACCAGCTCTTCCTTTCTCGCCAGATAGTCGCCCCGGGGCAGCTCATACATATGCCGCATCAACTCGAAGGTATCCGCAGGAGGCAGGTGGTACCACAACTGCGATTTCTGTCCGAATACCGAGCCGATCCGGTACGCGAGCTTGTTGCGCTCCTTCCACGGATTACAGCCCAGCACCTCGGCTTGACCGGAGGTCGGATGCAGGATGCCGGTCAGCATCTTGATCGTCGTCGATTTCCCTGCGCCGTTCGGCCCCAGGAAAGCAAGCATCTCGCCCTGCTGAACCGAGAATGAGATGCCGGAGACCGCCTGCTTCTGCTCGTAGACGGGCTTCCAGAGGCTGCGCAGGCTTCCCGCAAGCCCCGGCTGTTTCTTCTTCACTTCGAAGGTTTTGTTCAACCGCTCGATTCTAATGGCCGTCATGCTTTCTCCCCGCCTCCTCCTGTTCCTCTGTCAGGGTAACGCAAAAAAGACCTCCGGCAAATTCACCCGGGGCTTGAATCCGGGCGGAACTTGCCGAAGGTCTTTTATCCCTACGGTGTAGCGCTGCAATCGCGGCGCCGACTTCGCTCGGTTCGGCTTGACCCGGCTCCCTAGAAGTCCTTCCCTGACATATTTAAAAGAGACATTACCACAATCCGGGACCGTCCTGCAACCCTTTTTTGAAAATGTTTCCTACCTTACCGGTAAGAACGGTTGCGGTACGAATCGCCCATAAACGAAGTCACGAACAAAATAATGGCGGTTAAAATATGCATCACCATGCCGACAAACGGAATCCACGCGATCAGCGAGGTCACAATGCCGGCAAGGCTGCCGATCTTGGGACCGCCCTCCCGCAGGACAAGCGCCAGCGTAATCACATGGAGAATAAACATAATGACAAGCGGAGTATAAGACATGCCTAGCACGATCGCCCCTCCCAAGACAGGGATACCGAGAATCGCTTCCAGCAGCGCGGTGATCAGAATAAACACCCGAGACATTTTCATGGAGCATCCTTCCTTTTCGTTTAATGGCTTTATGTCAAGTATAGGTGTTATTTCCTGTTCGCGCCATACCCTGCTTGCTTCTCTTTGGAAACGGGATGGCCCGCTTCTTCTAAAGGTTGCTGTCTGCTGCCCCTGTCCGCTGAATGCCCTCGGCCCTGGCCCTCACTTCCAGCACTCCCCGCGTATCGCCAACCACCCCTTGGACCCGCAGCAGATCGCCCGGCCGCAGAGCCGCGCCAAAATCGCCCAGGACAAGAATGTCGCCGGTTTCATCCTGCAGCTGCACCAGCTGACGCTCTCCCGAGACTGGCCTGAGATTGTGTTTGACGATGCCTTCGACAGCTACATTTTGCTCCAGCATATGTCTGGCTTCCAGTACGGATACGGACGGATACACAGAGTGATCCGGCACGGAGAGCGTGGAATCTCCGGCTGAGGCGGAGGATTTTTGCCTCTCGGAGCCCTCAGGACCGGCTGCGGCGAAATGCTCGCTATTCATCATCCACTGGACAGCCTGGGCCGGCAGGCGGGTTATATTGTTCTTAACGGACAGCGGCAGCGCAGATACGATCAGAAGCGCAAGCAGCAGCCACAAGGCGTATAGTCTCACTATCGGGTTCACTTGAATCGTCCCCTTCCGCAATAACCTTCCTATCTACTATTTCATCATAATTGGCAGATGTTAAACGGGGACGCTGATTAAGTTAAATTCTTGTTAATGCTGCGGGAAGAAAGGGTTGCCTTGATAAACGGAAAAAGACATAGACTCGTCCTGAGTCTATGTCGGTTAATCCCCTCTATGCTATGAAAAGGGATGCTAGCGACATGATTCTTCTAGTATCCCTATGCGGCCGGTTATTATGCGGATTGCAAAATTTTCTCCAGCAGATTCTCCTTAATCATCTTGATCCGCTGCTTGACGTAGAAATCGTAGCTGGCTCCCTTCAGCTCACTGAGAGGCACCTGCAGATCGGTATCATTGTCCGTGATCGTCATCGAACCGTTCTCGAAAAACTTGAACGTATAATCAACCCATGTTTTACCGATGGAATCGAGAACTTTCTCGACCTGCTGATCGCTCAAATGCTCGCTATTCTCCAGGATGGCGCTTCTGAAATAATCCCGCTCGATAAATCTGATCTTAACTGTACCCATGATCTACACCCCTCTCATAATTAGGAACGTTTGTTCTCATATCTCTATTATACCAATTTTCCAGGGCTTGTCAACATTTTACAGAACTTTTGTTCCCATTTTTTCATTCGAGTCCTCTCCGGCGCTTTTTGGGTATGTGCAGCTGGAAAAATTGGCAAGCTATCCTTAGTTGCCTGCTCGGATCTGCGTTGCACTGCCCTGCTCTATTCTGCCTGCTTCATGTCCGCTTTTCTTTGTCTTGACAGACCCCGGTTCCGTTTTTATAATAAAGCGAAACCAAATGGTTTCATTTCAATTCTGCTAGGAGGTATATGAAGATGTCAACGCCAACACATGGGCCTGTTCCCGATATTGTCAAAACCGCTCTGCTCAACGCGCCTATTCAAAAAGTATGGGACGCTGTCGCGACCGCGGAAGGAATCGCCGCCTGGTTTATGCCCAACGACTTCCGGCCGGAGCTTGGCTCTGAATTTTCGCTGCATTCGCCTTACGGAACTTCGCCCTGCCGGGTCGAGGAGCTTGATCCGCCGAACCGTCTCGTCTTCACCTGGGGGGACGAATGGATCGTTTCGTTTAACCTGATCGAGCAGGATGGCAAAACGGAATTCACACTGACGCACTCGGGCTGGGGAGAAGCTCAGGACATTATCGCCCCGACCGGCCAGAAGCGCGGAGAGGTCCGCGACCGGATGGACCACGGCTGGGAGGAGATCGTTGGACAAAGACTGCGCAAGCATGTAGAGGCTTAAACGATGGAAGCGCCTGCGCCTAAGCACGACGTGTTTCAAGCCATCGCAGATCCCACCCGGCGTCAGCTGCTCCGGCTGCTCGGGGAGCAGGAGCTGCCCGTGACTGTGATCAGCAGCCATTTCCCGATGACCCGCACGGCCGTGTCCAAGCATCTGCGCATACTGTCCGACGCCGGACTCGTCAGCGAGCAGAAGGTGGGACGGGAGAAGCGGTACAAGCTGCAGGCGGAGCCGCTGCTGGAGCTGAAGCGCTGGCTTGCCTATTACGAGCGGTTCTGGGACAACCGGCTGGCCGCTCTCAAGCTGCTGGTCGAATCGGATGACTCCGAGGATATCCAGCCCCGAGGTCCTCGCCCGATCAAACAGGAAGAGTAGCATGAGACGGCAAAAAACCTTCGCGTCCGCTGCAGCAGCGGGACGGAAGGTTTTTTGCCGCTTAACTACTTGAGCGGCCTGGCATCCGAGACGGATCGACTCGGACTCGATCAGCCCGGCAGGCGAGCCCTGTCGGCATGCCTGGCCCCTGGCCGGTTTCAGATTCTGACATTACGGAGGCAGCCCGCTATAGTTACCGGCAAAGCAGCGTCTGCGTCACAATATCCGCGTACAGCTCCATGCCGCCCGTCTCCGCTACATGAATAACGTCAGCGAACCGTTCGCCGCCCGGCAGCAGGGCGGCTAGTCGGTTCTCTCGCTCCAGTACGGCTTCAGGATGGAACCGGACATCCCGCCGTCCGTCGAAGATGGCCGCATAGAAGATGCCCGTCTCCACGAGATCCTGGAAGAAATGACTGCCGTACGACAGCTCCGGCGTAAACCCGGCCTCCTCTGACGCAACCTCGCAGATGGCCGTCATATAACACAGCTCCGAGAAATGAACGGGCACGCCAAGCGACGGCGTCGTCGTCCCCCAGCGGCCCGGGCCGATCAGCATCGCCTGTTTCCCCTGCAGCGCGCGGTTGATCTTCCCGATCTGCCGGGCCACCGCATATTTGCCCTGCTCGCTGCGCTCCAGATACGGCTGCGGCCGGACAAAGACCACATAATCGATCGGCAGTCGCACATTGCCGCCCATGAAGCTGCCTTTGGACGAAAAGAAGCATGGATCGCCGTCCGTCAGCTGCGGCAGCTCCACCTGCTGACCCAGCCCCTTCGTTTGCAGCGGACGGCACTGCAGCAGATTGACCTTGAACCGGTTATCCCTCGTAAAATTGGCGGTAAATTCGATATCCACCGGATACTCGTAGACGCGGGACAGCAGCGCGAGCATTTCTTTCATTACTTGCGGGAACTTCGTATGCTTCAGCAGGCGCTGAAAGTCTACAATATGCGGCGTCGGCCGGTCGGTATAACCCAGCTCGCGCAGACGGCCGGCCGTCTCGTCATCCACTGTCGCAAACAAGGTTTTATCCGCCTTCAGGTCATAGGCCAGAAGCTGATCCGCCTTGAGGCTCGCCACGGTATTATCCGTAAGGGAAAGCACGTCCACCCCATGCTGGGAAAACTTCCGGATATCCTCCGCATCCATCGGCGAAGGGCGCAGGGGATTGTCCAGCGCTACAATTTTCACATAATCCCCGACCGTCCGGTCCACAGCCCGCGTACCCAGCCCGAATACAAGCCGGAGCATCCCCGCATCCATATCGACGCCCGAATCCCAGACATACAGATTGGAGGAGTTGCCCACCCCGGCGATATGAGGAAGGAAGGCATCGCGGTAATGATCGCCGGAGACACGCTGCACGAGCAGCGCCATCTGCTCGTCCTTCTCCAGCAGTCCGCGGTTCATCCGGTAAGCGAGCGCGTCCTCGTTCATCATGCTCGCGTACACGGTGCGCACCGCCTGCTCGAACGCTTCGTACCGTTCCTCCGGCGTTCCCTGGTTGACGCAAAACACGCTTTCGTATTTGCCGGCGAACGCATTGCCGAAGTTATCCTCCAGCAGGGAGCTGGAGCGGACGATAATCGGCGACTGGCCGAAATACTCCAGCAGCTGCACGAAGCGCCGGCGGATGCTCTCCGAGAACTTGCCTTGCTTCATCTTCTCCTGCAGCTCGGGCGCCAGGGTGAAGTAACCCTCCTGCGTTCTTTGCCTGGCTCGCAGCTTCCACCAGCCGTTCTGCACCATGTAGGTGTAAAAAACATCCGCTCCGATATAGTAGGAGTCATGCGGCTCCAGCACATCGCGGAGTCCCTCTCCTCCCTCCCGCTCCACAATCTTGCGGGCCAGCAGCATGCCCACGCTCTTGCCTCCGATGAGGCCGGTGCCGACCTCGCGCGAGGCGAGCAGCAGCAGATCCTCCAGCGTGAAATACCGCTCGCACAGCTCCTGCATCCGGGACGCCGGACCGACCAGCAGCGACAACAGCAGCTGCTTCGCCGCCTCCTGCTGCTCGGGCTCCTGCGCAAGCGCCTCCCGCGCCTTGCCGATCGTCGTATCCCAGTAATCCAGCCGCTCCTCTCCGCGGTGTATGGCGGAAAACAGCTCGGCCGCCTGCACGCTGGACGTAATGCTGACGGCTTCCTGCCCTTGGATGAGATGGGGGAAAAACATGCTGGGGGAATACCGGTTCCACACCTTCAGCGGATGAATGTACATATGGCCGTTAACATGGTAGAGATCCAGCAGAAGCTGAGTCGTCTCGCGGATGCCCGCTATCGTGGCGTACGTATGGGTATTGCGAATAATCGCAAAGTAAGCGATCGTGTCCAGCTCATACAGGAACGGACAAGACACGTTGAAGAAGTTCCCGATCATCGCATCGGAGTACCAATACTCCAGCAGCCCGGTCAGGCAGTCGAACACATAAAATGCCCGGCGCCCTTCCTCCTCGATCAAGGAGTGAACCGCTGCCGCGAAGCTTTCGAAGCCCTTCCCGGCATCCAGCACAACCTTGCGAATCCCGGGGTCCTCCTCCAGCAGCGGCTCATGGCTGCCGAAGCGGACATAGATCAGCTTTCTCCGGTCCAGCTTGGCCTGAGCGACGAATGGCTCGATCATCGTCCGGTAATGAGCGACCGAATCGACCTGCCAGACGACGTTATCTCCGAGACGCAGCTTGTCGATCACCTGATCGAAGCCTGTTAAGCCGGTGCTGACCTTATCGTGCATGGAAATATTCATGGGCAGACCTCCTGTTCGGTATGCGGGGGTTGTTTATGTCTCGCGCTTGCCATCGATTCGAGAGGCAGATTTCGGCAGACGGTGCCTGATACGTTGCTTCAAGCCTTCTCTGCTGTTAAGCGGGAAGTGTTTCGTCCGCCAGAAAAATACCTGGGTTCATCTTCACTTGTTCAATCATATGGCCAATACTGCCTTCCCCTGCAAATACGGTCATGTCAAAAAAATTTTGGTTCAAGTCTGACCAATATAAGTCATTTTCATCACCCGAAACCTCTACCTCATCCTTCAATCTGCCGGCATAAACTTCGACATAACAATGCTGGATGTAGTAGGTAAAGTCCATGAGGTGATGCAAAACAATATGCTCTTTTGAAATGCTCGTTTCTTCCAAAAGCTCTCTATAAGCAGCTTCCATTCCGGATTCGCCGATTTCGATTTTACCGCCGACAAAGTTATTTAATCCTTGATAAGGATTTTTTAGCCGCTTGCACATCAACAGACGATCCATATTTTTATTGTATATCATAAGAACATTATAACCTTGCATAAGCTGCTCTCCTCACACTGTTAAATTTTAACTATACTAATATTCAACAGAGTTGCCAATCATCCTGCTCCTTAGCTAATCAAACAACCCTGGCCGTATAGGCGCAGGGCTGCTACATCTTCTTCCTTCAAGCGGCCGTTACTGGTCTCTACGCGGCTGCTTGCCATACATGATGTCAAAATCGAACGTAATCTCGGCAAACCTTTCGGCCGTAGCCTCCCGCACGAGCTCCTGCGGGGCTCCCCAAGCCAGCGGCGTCATCTGGACGATCTGCTCCAGCAGAAGCGGGTCCATCGCCGCCTTATAGGTGACGCGCTCCGTATCGATCAGGTCGAAATAGCGCCCAAACCGCTCTACGACCCGCTCATTGGAGTAGTCTTGACGGGCAGTTTCCCTGTAGAGCAGCTCTCTCAGCTCCCGGAGGTAGCCGCTTGCCGGAACCGCCTTGATAACCGTGCCCTCGTCTGCGAGCATTCTTCCGAACTCGGCATAGTTGGAGGGCGAGCATATGCTAAGCACGAAGTCGAATTGCTTGTCCGCGAACGGGCATCGGGCCAGATCGGCTGCGCACCAGATGGCTTGGACATTCTCCCTGACGGCGAGTCGAATGCCTTCCTTGGACAGGTCGACGCCCACTCCCAGCCAATCGATGGCCGGCGCCTGTCCGGCAAGCCGGTTCAAGATACGGCTCAGATGCGAGCCTTCCCCGCAGCCCGCGTCTAGCATCTTGATGCTTCCCGTTTGGGAAACGATCCGCTCCTGCATACCTTCGCTGATGCGGTCGAGCAGCGGGTCGAAGACGCCGGCGGCATTCACCGCGTTTCGCGCCTTAAACAAGCTCTTGTCATATTTACTCTTCGGAGAGCGGACCAGTAGAGAAATATATCCGGTCTTCGCCATATCAAAGCAATGCCTACGCGCACAAACCAAGCTTTTCCCTTGAACAAGCTGCATCGGAGTCGTGCAGATCGGGCAGGCAAACATCGATGCATATCGAAAAAAAAGGGACGCATCCCCCGGCTGTTTATCCGTTGTGGACATGAAAACACCTCATTCATTCGTTTATAGGGAATGAAAAAGGCACAGTTAAATAAACCTGCGTCATTTTACCAAAAAATGACTGAGGCTTATTTCTTCTGTGCCCTTTTATCCGCGATAACGAATGAACCGGATCATGCCCTTACGCATCATTAACACTCCTAAACTCAAATAGAACGGCTGTCTTCCTTAGGTGAAGACAGCTCTAAGTATATCATAGGCGGAGGAGGCGGGCTTTAAAAACATTCCATAATTATCTTTTTAAAAGTACTATAAAGAAAACTATGTTAATTATTGAGGAGGTAGATATTTTTGTTTGGCATCTCATGGTTTCATCTGATTCTTAGTATTTTTATCATCGCCCTTTTCATATTTTGGATATATAGAATAATAAACAAAAGACAGCGATAAGCGCATCAATGATAATGCCATAATGACCGAGATCCGCACCCATGCGGACCTCGGTCTCCTTCGCTCAAACGCTCCTACTCTGCCGCCGCTGCCAACGCCTCCGCAGCCGCGCATAAGTAATACGCTAGTCCTGTCTGCTGCCCCTCCAGCATCTGACGATGGAAATCATCGCTCAGGAAGAAGCGTGTCTGCGCTGCAAAATCCGCCGCCGATACCGCATGACCATGGCTGTTCATGAACGCAAGATGGGTGCGGATCGCCTGCTGGAGCTGCCCATGATCATGCCGGATGCCCGCCTTCAGCGAATCCGCCATTTCCTTCATAAACGCCGCAGCCTCGGCGGCCTGCTCGTTCATGTCCGGCACCCCGCCCTCCTCTACCTGGAGCGGCTCCATCCCATACGTTTGCCCCAGATGCTGATTTTGCTCCTTCAGCGCTTCGTTCCACGCCTCTTCCGTTTCGAATCCCTTGAACATCTCCCGATCATTCATTGGTTTGCCCTCCCTTATACTTGTCACAGAATGTCTCAATGTGGCGATGACGCCTTCCAACCGCTGCTTGCGCTGCAGCAGCTGCTGCTCCTGCCGCAATAGAAGCGTCAGCCGGTCGTCTTCCTTCTCCAGCAGCTCCTTGATTTGCTCCAGCGGAAATTCCAGCTCCCGGTAAAACAAAATATGCTGCAGACGCTCCAGCTCCTTCGCCCCGTACAGCCGGTACCCGGCTTCGCTGATTTCGCACGGCACGAGAAGTCCAAGCTTGTGGTAATGATGCAGCGCTTTGACCGTTACATGAGAGATGGCGGACACTTCTTTGACGGTGTACAGCATGCGGTTTTCACTCCTTTCTGTTTCTAGTAAAAGGGCTGACCTAAGAGGAGGGTCAAGAGGGGCTGGGAAAAAAGTTGGCGCCGCCTCCCGCCTTTACCAGAACCGGACCAGCAGCGCCATAGCGGCAATACCAACAACGACCGTGGGCAGCAAGCGCCGGGTGAGGACCGCCGCGAGCAGCGTGGGCAGGAGCGCGAGAAGCTTAGGATTGCCGGCCGGAGACAGCCATTCCCCCTCTGCCGTCAGCACTTCCTGCGCCAGCAAAGCGCTCATCACGGCTGCCGGCACATAATGCAGATAACGCAGCAGCCACTCGGGCAATGAAACGCGGCTCAGCACAGCGAGCGGCAGCACCCGGGGCAGCCAGGTGACCAGCGATGTGCCGAGCAGTATCCACCAAAATTCATGGCTTACCGCCATCGTTCCACCGCCATTCCCACGCCCGGCGCAGCCACGATCGCCACGATCACTGCGGTGCCCGCAGGCATCACCTGCAGCGCAGCGATAAAGATGGCGGCCGCCCCGGCCGCTGTCAGCAGCTCCGGCAGCTTGCGGTGCTGGGCCGCAATCTGCATGACCAGCAGCCCGGCGAACATTGCGGGCAGCGCATAGGGCAGACCGACAGCATTCGGGTCGGGTATCCAGGCTCCCAGGTAGGCGCCTGCCCAGGTCGCCGCGATCCAATTCAGCTGAGCGGTCATGTTAAGCCCGAGCATCCATCTGCCGGCCCCTCCGTTCAGTCCCGTACGCAGACGTTGAATGGCTACTCCGAACGTCTCATCCGTCAATTGAGAGCCGAGCAGCACGTTTTTCCAAGCGGAATGGCCGCGGAAATAAGGGGACAACGCGGCGCTCAGCAGCAGATGCCTCATATTGACGAACAATACGGTCAAAATAATTGAGCCTGCGGAAGCGCCTGCCGCAAACATGCCGGACACGACAAACTGGGCTGAGCCCGCGTACAAGAACGTGGACATCAGCACCACCTCCAGGCCGGACAATCCGCTCGTGCGTCCGACTACCCCGGCGGCGAACCCGATGCTGAGATAGCCGAGCAGGGTCGGGACGCAGTCCTTGACGCCCAGCCAGAAGGAGCCTTGAGGGAGGGCGGCCATGGAGCCGTTCTCGCTGGATGGGGCTTCGGTCTTCATCTGATACATCCTGTAATCTCTCCTCTTGCTACGGGCAGCAAAGATTTTATTCTCCATCATACCTACGGCTGTAAAAAATGTCCAGACTCGGCCAGGACGCTCCGTCGCATGCTCCCGCGCTTCCTTCCCGGAGCACGCCAAACAGCCGCCTTCCCTGAAAATAGACAGGAAAAACGGCTGCCAGAAGGCTTTCCTTCCAGCTCTAGAACCGAGCCGGCGGCTGCGTTTGCCGCAGAGAAGGAGACTTATCGCTGCAAAAAGCGGTTAAGATCGGCAGGAGAAAGCTCAGAAACGGTCAAAACCGGTCGTAGCTGACGAATTCGCCGACGGGCTTGCGGTAGCCCCGCGGACGCTGGCGCGAGGTGTCTTCCTTGCCCAAAGCGATCAGCAGCGCAGGCACATAGTCTTCCGGAATATGCAGCGCTTCGCGCAGCGCATCCGGGTCGAAGCCGATCATCGGGCATGAATCCCAGCCTTGATCCTTGGCGGCCAGCATCAGCAGCATGGCCGACAGGCTGGCATTGCGAATCGCCTCGTCGCGTTTGAACGCTTCCCCTCTATCCGTGTAGAAGCTTAGCACGGACTGCACCGTGTCGTCGTATTCCTGCTGGCTCAGTATACCCAGATTCAGCATGCCCTCGTTGAGCCTGGCTACATCACGGTAAGCCTCCTTATGCCCTAGGACCACAATGAGCGCCGATGCGCTGCTCACCTTATACTGCTTGTAGGCAGCCTCGTATACCTTCGCTTTTACCTCGGGGTTTCGCACCGCAATATAATGGGTGTGCTGCAGGTTGAACGCCGAGGGCGCGAACTTCGCCAGTTGAAAAATATCTTCCAGCTGCCGGTCGTTTATTTCTACTCCGGGTATAAACTTATTGGCGGATCTCCGCGCCTTCACCAGCGCTGTCAAATCATAGGTGGTTGTTGTCATAACGTCTCCTCCAGCTTCCTGCGGGATTTAGAATCAAGAACGTCTACTCGGTAACTCGTAGATAGGATCATTTCACTATTAATCTTTATTTTATATGTCTTAAATTAAAGATAAATCACATAGGCAAGTTTTGTCAATCTTTATTCTCAGCTTCTCTATCTTCCGGCGCGCAAAAAGAAATTGGACCGCAGAATCGCTTCTACGGCCCGCTGCATTGAAGCTCATACCGGAAGGAGCAAACCGTCGCTTCTTCCGGATTTATTTATCTTGCATATCCAACAGACCGTGCAGAACCTTCGCTACCTCCGCACGGGAAGCAAACGCCTGCGGCTCAAACCGGCCTCCATCGCGTCCGTTCAGCAGCTTCGCCTCAGCCAGACTGAGGACGGAGTCACGCGACCAACCGCTCAGCTCTTCTTCATCGATGAACGCCGACCCGTCCGCTGCAGGCAGCTTCTTGCCAGCTTGATGCTCCCAAGCACGGGCCAGCATGACCGCCATCTGCTCGCGGTTCAGCTTGGCATCCGGGGAGAAGGTCGTGTCGCTTGTGCCCAGCACCAGCCCTGCGCGGAATGCCGCCGCCACTTCGCCCGCATACCAGGCATCGTCAGGCACATCCGCGAATGCGGCAGACCCGGAAGCTTTCAACCCGAGCGCACGCACCAGCATGGCGGAAAATTCGGCACGGCTGACCAATTGCTCCGGCCCATACAGCGAATTGGACTGTCCCTGTACGATGGAACCGGCTGCCAGATCGGCAACTACCTCAGCGGCCCAATGTCCCTTCATGTCTTCAAACGTTTTATTCACTTCAAGCACCGCATATTTGCTGAAATGCAGCAGCTCCGCCGTAATCGCCGAACCATCCCGGCTCCAGGTGCCGGCTGCGCGTTCCAGGGAACCGTCTTCTTTGACTTGGAAAACCCCGGTTCTCTTCTTGTTCGGCGAGCCTTGGACGCCAAATGTAACCTTAAGCGGCGAATCGAACTGCTTAGGCGCAAACGTCTGGCTGCCCGCCTGAATCGACAGCGAGAAGTCGATGATATCGCCTGCAGGCCGGATGACGGCGTTTAGCTGCCGTCCTGAACCGGTCAGCAGAGCGCTGGCCGTCTCTCCCGAGACCGGCTTGGCCTCCAGCACGATCGAGGCATCGCTTGCGGCTGTCCCGGTAAGCCCCTTCTGCAGCTGCTCCAGCACCTTGGACGGGATGGCAATCTTCACGCCGGCGAAGTTTACTTCAGCCGTTCCGCTGCCCAGCAGCTCGCTAGCGCGGCCCGGCAGCTTGACGCTCGTTGCAGCCTTGGCATCGATAACCGCTGTGCCGTCCTTGCCCGCCGTAAGCGCCTGCTCTACGGATGGCGTCGTTCCCGGAGCCGGCCCCGCTGATGACCCCGATGACCCTGAAGACGAAGACGAGCCGCTCGTTTCATACACCTGGACTTGATAAGAAGCGGTAAGTCCGCCATACGTGGCAGCCGTAGCCGTGATCGTGGCGCTGCCCGGGTTCAAGGCGCGTACCAGCCCTGTTTGGGAAACGCTGGCCACAGTTGGACTTGAGCTTTCGTAGCTAATGCCCTCCGTCAGCACAGCTTCGCTGCCATTGCTGTATTTGCCGGTCACCTTCGTTTGCGTGGAGGAACCTTCCTCCAGCGAAGCTGCTCCCGTGATGGCAATGCCGGTCAATGTCACTTCTTCCGCCAGCACCTCCAGCGCGTACTCCTTGGACTGTCCTTCGTAGTCGGCCCGGATGACCGTCGTTCCCGGAGCGATTGCCGTAATTGTACCGTCGGCATCAATCGCGGCTACCTCTGGATGGCTGCTGTCAAATGCAACCCCCTCTGTTACCGGACGGTCGGTTCCATTGGAATAAAACGCTCTGACCGTCATCGTAAACGTTTCGCCCACTCGAAGAGCCTCAGCCGGACTGCTGATGGAGATCGATTGAAGCGCCGGCGGCACAACCGTCAATACTTGCTCAGCTTCATAGGTGCTGTAGACGGCACGGATGACCGTTGTCCCGCTCTTCCAGGCGCTTACCGTTCCGGTCGCCGATATGGCGGCAATCTCCGTCGCCGTGCTTTCGAACGTCACACCATCGGTCAATGCGGCCGTTGTGCCGTCATTGTACGAGGCTTGGACCGTGAAGTCGCCGGTCGTTCCTTCTTCGAGCGAAGCGGCCCCGCTCAGCGTAATGCCGGTCATGTTCACCTCCGGCTTCAGTACTTCCAGCGTGTACGTCGCCGTTTTCCCTTCATAGAACGCCGAAATGACCGTGGTTCCATAAGCTGCCCCTGTTACCATTCCCGATGCCGCAACCGTAGCGATCGCTTCATCGCTGCTGGCAAAGGCAGCTCCCGACGTAACATTAGCTTCTGTGCCATCCGTGTAAAGAGCGCTCACTTCGGCTTGAAGCGTTTCCCCGACTCGAATCGGATTAAGACCGGTCAGCCTCAACGATTCGACGACCGGCGGCGTCACCTGAACCGTTAACGACGCGGTAAAGCCTTGATGCTTAGCCGTCAGAACCGCAGTCCCTTCCTGCTTGGCCGTATATTCGCCCGTCCCGCTGATCGTCACCACGGACTCGTCGCTGGAGGAATAATTCACGCCTGCCGCAATCGGCCAAGTAGAGCCGTCGGTATAAACGGCTGTGACGACGGCTTGAGCTTTTTGGCCTTTGGACAGCTGACCGCTGCCTTGCAGATCGATGTAAGCCGGAACAGGCTCGTTCATATCGACAATGCGCATATTGGCGTAATAGCTGTTCAGTATCTGGCTGTACGTCCAGCCCTTCCCTCCCAGCATGGAGGCGCCGTATTGGCTCATCCCCACGCCATGGCCGTTGCCGCCGCCGAAGAACGTCACGCCCGTCGGCTCGCCCGCTCCATTTTTGTCAATGTCGAAGCTGAAAAATGCGGAATTGAGAATGCTCGGGTTCAACAGCTTGTAGCCGGCTGCGTAATCCGTTGAATTGCCCTGCGCCCGGTGAAGAACGACGTCGCTTCCCAGCGTATACGTTTTGCTTGGGCGAATCGTGAAGCGAACATTGTATTCCTTTAAAATTTTATAAGTGCCTGTTGTGCCCTCGATCACCAGCTCGACGATATTGCCGCCGGCTCCGCGCTTGGTGACATACATATCCTTGAACGAGCCGATGCCGGCGTCCGGGATCGTTTTGCTCACAAACATCCCCTGTTCGTTTTTCGTCAGAATCGATGTCGGATCTGAGCCATGTCTTACCTTCAGGTTCGCATTGATCGTGTTTTCCAGCTCGGTTTTGGTAAGTCCGACCTTCCAGCGGAAATAATACGATTCCGAGTCGTACCCCTTAAGGCCAAGGTTTTTATAAAAGGCATTCAGCTGCGCTTCATCCGATGTGTCGATCTCCAAAATCTTCGTCTCGTCATTCGGATCGTACGTATAGCTGCGGGCTACCAGATAAGGAATCGGGGTGCCGGGAAACGGGCTTCCGGCGGTGTCCGACCATACCTCATGCTTGGAGGCCCCATAGCCGCCTGAGGTGGAATAAAATCTGGCGTCGACCAGCTCCTCGCCGCTTTTCATAATCTTGCCGGCCGTATCGTTCACGGCTTGCGTCGTCAGCGCGTTCTCCGCGCTGTTGTTATAAACCTGGCTGAGCGTACTGTCGTCGATATGAATGCCGCGGTCGGCGAACCGGTTGCTGTAATAATCGGTCAAGGCGTATGTACGCGCTGCTATCGCTTGCGCCCGCAAAGCCTCCAGTCCGAAGGAAGCCGGCATTTCGCTGGGAACTACTTGGTAGAGGTATTGTTCGATGGTGACTTCATTCAGGAGCTTCATCGTGGTGTTGTCGGCATTGAGGGAAATTTCGATTGTGCCCCGGTAAAGCGGATTGCCCTGCGCCCGCGTGTAGGACATCGCTTGCAGCAGCGAATCGTCGCTGTTCGGAGTCAGGTACAGCCGGTTCTTGGTTGTATAAGGCGCTGTTGCCGACGGATAGGTGACGGAGAGTTGACCGCCGGATACCGTAAAGGTGGCAAGCTCGCCTGCGGGAACGGTCAGTTTGCTGTCCGACTTCTTGTCGGAAATCGTATAGCCCTTGACCGATTTGAAGGAAATCAGCGTATGATTGAATTGCGAGTTATCCGAGATATCGCTGATGTTTTTGCGAAGCCCGATGCGCATCGTTTGAACCGGCTCATGCCCGTTCATGATGATCCGGGACACCTTGTTGTCGCCGTTGAACTCGAATTGCAGGTTGCGGGCGCCGATCATCACTTGACTAAGCGATTTGCTCAGTACCTTGCCGTGGAGATGCTGCTCGACCTTGTAATCGTCCGCCAGCTGCACCACACCTGCGGTTTCCAGCTCGATCGTTTTGGCCGCCGTATCTTTGGCCATAAGCCGGTCCGAAACAGCCGCGGTTCCCGTGCTTGCGGGAGCGCTTTCAAATCCGGCGGCATTCACTGACACAGCAGGCGAGATCAGGGACAGGGCAAGAGCTGCGGCCATCAACGAAGGAACAAGCTGGCGCATAGATAAGTTTTTCACCCATGAAGACACATGCATGCTATCAATCTCTCCTTTGCTTATTCGAAAGATAGGATTGCTACCAGGCTTCGCCTTGGTTTGTACTTCACCGCCTTCCGGTTATCGCCTCAGGTACTCGAAACAATTCTTTACAATAACGACTATAAGATAAAACATAATTTTAGTAAACAGTTATTTTGTGAAATTTTATTTCAGTTTTATGCATAAGGTTAGGGAAATTGGGAATCGTTAGGGTGCCGAAAGCCAATAAATGTCCTTTATTTTGCCGGTCGGCCGGAATTATTGGTTATATCCAAGCTCTCCCAGACTCGACTGGAGGGAATGTCATCCCTCTCGCGAAATAGAAAAGCTATATGTGGGAAAAGCGAAGGAGGACAAAACAATGACTCAGCAATTGCCTCAACATCCCGCAGACCTCACGATAGCCGAGCAGCAAGCCGGCATGGAGAGCGGCGTCTGGACCTCCGAGCAGCTGGTGCAGGCTTATCTCGACCGGATCGCCCGTTATGACGGCCGCATCCGCTCTGTGCTTGAGTTGAATCCGGATGCCCTGGCTATCGCCCGAGGTCTGGATCACGAACGCAAGGTCTGCGGAGCCCGCGGACCTATGCACGGAATTCCCGTGCTGCTGAAAGATAATATCGATACCTGCGATCGGATGCACACAAGCGCCGGGTCCATCGCGCTGCAGCATTGGATTGCGCCCGAGGATGCCTTCATCGTCCGCAAGCTGCGTGAAGCAGGGGCAGTGCTGCTCGGTAAGACGAACATGACCGAGTGGGCCAATTTCATGTCCGACACCATGTTCGCGGGCTATAGCTCACGCGGAGGACAGGTGGTCAACCCTTACGGCGCGGACCTGCTCGTCAGCGGCTCCAGCACAGGCTCGGCAGCCGCGGTGGCGGCCGGGTTCTGCTCCGCCGCGGTCGGGACGGAAACATCGGGCTCCATCATCGCGCCGGCCTGCCGTCAAGCCATCGTAGGGCTGAAGCCGACGGTCGGACTGCTCAGCCGGACAGGCATTATCCCGATTTCCCATAGCCAGGACACCCCCGGCCCAATGGCGCGTACAGTCGCCGATGCCGCGGCGCTGCTCGGCGTCATGACCGGAGCCGACCCGCAGGATGCGGCTACTCTGGAGCGAGTCGAGGGGCCGGCGGCTGTCGCGGCCTTCTCAGCTGAGAGGACGAGGTTGGATGGCGCGAATAGCTCGGATGGACCGGATAGACTGGATGGACTGGACGAATCCGCTAAGGCGGAGATGTTAAACGAATCTGGCGAAGGGGCCGGGCGCCTCTTACCGAACGACTATACCCGCTTTCTGGATGCCGACTTCCTACGGCAAGCCCGCCTCGGCATCCCCGCCTCCTTCTTCCAGTCCCTGGAGGAGGACGTGAAGGAGCTGATGCGTTCAGCGCTCTCCGCGCTGCGTCAGGCGGGGGCTTCGCTTATCGAGGACGTGAGGCTTCCCGCGGAGGAGACGGGGGACTGGTCGGCCGAAGTGCTTCGGCACGAATTCAAGGCTGGCATTAACCGGTATTTATCCCGGTTGGATGCCGGCTATCCCGTCCACTCGCTCACAGAGCTGATCGCTTACCATGAGCAGCATGCGGAGCAAGCTCTGAAGTACGGGCAAAGCACCCTGCTCTGGGCCGATCAGGTGAGCGGATCCCTAACGGAACCGGCCTATCTGGAAAGCCGCGCCCGTGATCTATGGCTTTCGCGGGACCAAGGCATCGACCATGCGCTGCGGACCTATGAGCTGGACGCCCTGCTGCTGCCAGGCGACGGAATTACAGAGGAAGGCGCCATTCTCGATATGGCGGCCAAAGCAGGTTATCCTGTAGTGACCGTACCGGCCGGCTTCGCCCGTCAAGGTCCCGTCGGCCTCCTCTTCATCGGTACCGCGTACAGTGAACCGACGCTGATTCGGCTCGCCTACGGCTATGAGCAGCTCACCTTGCACCGGAGACCTCCCGAGCTTAAGCAGCTTCCGCCTTATCCGCGGCTGAGCTAGGTTCGTTTACTCGCCCGCCGATCATTGGCTGTTCTGTCCATGGTTCATGGCCGTTGGCGGCTCCCTTCGGCAAACGGCTAATTCGGGTTGCCTACCTTCGCCTCCGTTTCAAAAAACAGACCAAACGTTACGGGACACCGGCTAGTATCGGCAGAGCGGACATGGCGGGAGGAGTTCTTTTGGGAAGAACAGTTTGCGGAGGGTTATGGAGGATGAAAAAGGATGACAAGGGGCATATAGCCTGAGGGAATAGAGACATCTGAGTAATGAGAGACGCACGGACGAGGGGATGGCCAACAAGCGAGCAACAAGGAACGCACGGTGGGTGTGAAGAGCAGGTGAGCAGCGCACGGAGGATCGAACCGGAAAAGAGAGGGTAGGGGACTGGAATGAAGAGGAACGCTGTCCTGCCGCGATTCGGCTGGATTTCAGCATCTAGGAGCACCGGCGGGCCTGCACGGCGAAAAGCGGGCCTCGCCACCGCGTCTAAGACCGCCCGCGGGCTTGCAGGCATGAATCACGCCGCGATTCGGCTGGATTTCAGCGTCTAGGAGCGCCGGCGGGCCTGCACGGGCGAAAAGCGGGCCTCGCCACCGCTCTAAGACCGCCCGCGGGCTTGCAGGCATCCATCGCGCTGCAGGACGGAGTGACAGCCCCCTTCCCTCCCCCCGCTCCAATCTCACGCTCGAACGGCCTCACTTGCCGGACAGCCGCGGATTATCTCGGGGCAGCCTGCCTCGTTTGCTCTCTCCAGGCTCGATCTCCTGAGAAACGGCCGACATGCGCGATGTCAACGATTCGAACCATTCCTTGTCACGCGTAACGAGCGCCAGCTCGATCAAAGTGCTCCAATCCTCGGGCGCTGCCGGGCCGGGGTCTGGCAGCCTTCTCAGCCGGTGCTCACGCGTCTGGACCAGCGTATTAATCAATCTCTTGCGATCGCATTGCGTGATTCGGATGAGAATCGCCCCGCCTTCCTCCTTCGGCGCAGAATCGACATAACCGATGAATTTTTCATCCCATACGGAAGTACCGCTTACCCAATCGCCTTCTCGAAATTTCTGTCCGTTCGTCTCCGTCATTTCTCTCACCTCATCCTCTTGGTTGGCCCAGGAGCCGATATCGCCCGGAGCTCATATCTCAAGCTACAACTACAGCATCTGCCTATGAAATCAACATCCACTCATATCGGGGAGAACGGCCGGATAAGACTGCTTTGCAATTGCCACGCCCAACTGTTATTATATTTATGACAGTTCAAAAAGTGGCGGATCGGAGTATACTCCACTTCCAGATGCCGGGCCGGGTATAGGCAGCTGTTGGTCTTCCTATCCCTTGGCGCTTGGCCCGGTTATGTAAGAGTTGGGAACATTGTTCCGGTACAGCCTGCTTCGCTAGACTGTTTGTTAATATAATATACCATTATGGCCCAAATGAAACATTCGGCAAACCATGTCGGCGCTTGGGCACGCCCGGTCTGCCGACAAATAAGATACAGCTGCACACCGGTCTTTTCGCGTTCGGAAAGCAAAACGGGTGCTATATTTTAGGAGGCGAACTTTCTTGATGAAAATTCCAATATCCGTGTTGGATCTTGCTCCGATCGTCGCAGGAAGTACGGCGGCGGATTCCTTCCGCAATACGCTGGATCTGGCCCGGCATGTCGAGCAATGGGGCTACAACCGCTATTGGCTGGCCGAGCACCATAATATGCCCGGTATCGCCAGCTCGGCCACCTCGCTGCTGATCGGCTATGTAGCGGGAGGCACGAGCACCATCCGCGTAGGCTCCGGCGGCATTATGCTGCCCAATCATGCTCCGCTGGTTATCGCCGAGCAGTTCGGCACGCTGGAGACGATGTACCCCGGCCGGATCGACCTGGGGCTCGGCAGAGCCCCAGGCTCCGACCAGTTGACGGCGCGTGCGCTGCGGCGCGGCTCGGGCAGCGACGGGCATGACTTCCCCGAGCAGCTGAGCGAGCTGCGGGCTTATTTGAATCCGGATCGCGACCCGGAATATGATGTCCGCCCGATGGGCGTCAGAGCCGTACCGGGAGAAGGGCTGGATATTCCGATCTGGCTGCTGGGCTCCAGCGGATTCAGCGCACGGCTCGCCGGTCACCTCGGCCTGCCCTTCTCTTTCGCCAGCCATTTCGCTCCGGAATATTTGCTGCCGGCTCTGGAGCTGTATCGCAGCAGCTTCCAGCCTTCGGAAGCGCTGGCCAAGCCCTACGCGATGGTCGGCATCAATATTATCGTCGCCGACACGGACGAAGAAGCCCAGCGCCTGGCTACCTCATCCCAGCAGCAGTTTCTGAATATTATCCGCGGCCGCACCGGTCAACTGCCTCCTCCGGTGGACTCGATGGATGCGCTATGGACTCCCCAGGAGAAAGCGATCGTCCAGTCCAAGCTGAACTATTCGCTGGCCGGCTCGCCGGACACGATTCGGGAGAAGCTGCCGGCCATTATCCGGGAAACCGCGGCCGACGAATTCATCGTCGCCGCTTCCGTCTACGACCACCAGGCGCGGCTGCATTCGTACCGTCTGTTGGCCGAAGCCGTTTCCAGCCTGTAACAAGCTCTGTAACAAGCAATTCCTGATGCAGCGGTTATCTCCGTCTGCTAAGCTGTGACCTTCCCTTGATAAGCCCTGCCTGCATATGGTCAAAGAAGGACCCGGCGAAAGCTCGCCGGGTCCTTCGTCTTTCCGTTATGCTGCGCTGCCTTACAGCTCCTACTCCGGCTTCCCGAAGGTATACACCTTCGTCCAGCTCTGGCCGCCATCCGAAGTCGTATACATCACCGAAGGGTCCGTATTGTCCGTCGTCAGCCACCAGCCTCTTTCCGCATCCGCCATCGCCAGCAAAGCCGGGCCGTAGCCGGTCAGCTCCTGCTTGCCGACTGTCCAAGTCTTGCCTCCGTCCCTGGTCCAGCCGATCGTATTGGGCTTATCGCAAGCCGGGCACTGTCCTCCCATGAAGGCGACTTCCGGACTCACTACGTATAGCGGTCCCGGCTTGGAGCCCTTGTTGGTTTTTCCTTGCGCCTGATCGGCCGGAATACCCGGAGCAGGACCGGCCCCTGCGGTGGAGTTGGCGATTACCGTCCGCCACTGCTTCCCTCCATCGCTGGTATGAAATACCGAATACGAGGTTTGCGACATGCCGGAACCGCCAATCAGCTCGACCCAGGCATCTTCTTTGCCCGCGGAGCGAATAATCGCGCCCGTAGCGGGGACGGCCGTGCTTGTCTTCCACACAGGCTGCCAGCTCTGGCCGCCGTCGCCCGTCCGCTGCACCTGAATTTCGTTCGGGCTCTGGGTGACGGCCCAGCCGATGCCTTCAGCCCGGAAGTAAGGCTCGCCCACCAATTGATCCGGCACGCCCAGCTTCGTCCAGGTTTGGCCCCCGTCCGTGGTTTTGGCGTCTCCGCTGTAGGCTTCCGTTTTGGATACAAAATGAAGGAAGCCCGCATTCGGCACCTCTCCCGCATCCGACCATGTTTTGCCCCCGTTCTCCGTATGAATCAGCCGATAAGGCCCCATCGACTCTTCCTTGTCGGCCAAGGCTGCCCACGCGTCGTTTTCGTTCAAGGCGAACAGCTGCTTAACCAGGCCCGGCCCTTGATACTGGCCCGTCCAATGCTTGCCTCCGTCGTCTGTACGGGCAATCCAGCCGTTCCCGCCGACCCAGCCCTTCTGCGGGTCAGCCAGCCTTACTGCCGTAACCTTGCCCATCTGAATCTGCACCGGCTCCGGATTCTGCGCGCGCTCCGGCTGCGGAGCCGGCTTCTCCGTTTGAGGCTTGTCCGGCCCGTTTGAAGACTGCCCTCCGCCGCCCGCAGGCGGCTGTGTCCCCGTATCGACAGCAGGACTCGCCGTGCAGCCCCCAAGCAGCAAAGAAACGGCGAGCACCGCCGTCGTCCATATTCGATTTGCAGCTATTGCTCGGTTCATTGGATTCCCTCCTTATCTGGCTTAAGCACGCCATATCTGATCCGGTTTCGCCAGGGCCGCTCTTTTTATTTAGCCATTTTCACGGCTCCCTAATCGCGGGGCGGCTTCCGCAGCGGCGCCGGGTTTGTCGCCGGCCCCGCTTACCCGTTAGGCTGTCCTCCCGGCTGGATGTTTATGTCAGTCGAAAAGGTCCAAAAAGCCCGACAGAGCAAATGTCTGTCGGGCTGCGGCTTATGCGCGCGGATGCGGCAAGTTAAGTTAGGGAGTGCTAGATAATGCCTTGCGCGATCGCAGCATCGGCCACGCGGAGGAATCCGGCGATGTTGGCTCCGACGACAAGGTTGCCCGGATGGCCGTATTCTTCGGCAGCCTTCACGCTGTTCCGGTAAATATTGGTCATGATCTCATGCAGCTTCGCATCAACTTCCTCGAAGCTCCAGGACAATCTCATGCTGTTCTGCGCCATCTCCAGAGCGGATACGGCTACGCCTCCGGCGTTGGCGGCTTTGGCCGGTCCGAAAAGCACGCCGTTCTCCAGGAACACTTCGATAGCCTCCAGCGACGACGGCATATTAGCGCCCTCGGCGACCGCTTTAACGCCATTGGCTACCATCAGGCGCGCCGACTCGTCATCAATTTCGTTCTGGGTAGCACACGGCAGCGCGATATCGCAAGGGATCGACCAGATACCCGCACAGCCTTCGTAGTACGAAGCTGTCGGATGCTCTTTTACGTATTCGCTGATCCGGCTTCTTTCCACTTCCTTCAGTCTCTTGACCGTGTCGAGGTTGATGCCGGCCGGGTCGTAAATATAACCGTTGGAATCGCTGCAAGCGACAATTTTCGCGCCGAGCTGAGCGGCCTTCTCGATCGCATAGATGGACACGTTGCCCGATCCGGATACGACCACCGTGCTGCCGTCGAAGCTGAGACCGGCATCCTTCAGCATTTCCTGAACGAAATACACCGTGCCGTAGCCTGTCGCTTCTTTACGGGC
This sequence comes from Paenibacillus sp. cl123, assembly GCF_900101595.1. Lineage (GTDB taxonomy): Bacteria > Bacillota > Bacilli > Paenibacillales > NBRC-103111 > Paenibacillus_G. Next base: position 18,986 of record NZ_FMYY01000024.1, on the reverse strand, counting down.
GAGGCTTCCGCCGTAGCCAAGTCCTTTACCCGTCAGCACGCCTGCCTCGAAGCCGCCGCGGATGCGCTTGTACTGACCGAACATGAAGCCGATCTCGCGTGCGCCGACACCGATATCGCCGGCCGGCACGTCTTCGTCCGGTCCGATGTATTTGCTAAGCTCAGTCATGAAGCTTTGTGTGAAACGCATGACTTCCCCGTCGGATTTCCCCTTCGGATCGAAGTCGGAGCCGCCCTTGCCTCCGCCGATCGGCTGGCCGGTCAAGGAGTTTTTGAAAATTTGCTCGAAGCCAAGGAACTTGATGATGCTCGCATTAACGGACGGATGGAAGCGGAGGCCGCCTTTGTAAGGACCGAGGTTGCTGTTGAATTGCACGCGGAAGCCGCGGTTGACTTGAACTTGGCCTTGATCGTCCACCCAAGGAACCCGGAAGGTGATAATGCGTTCCGGCTCAGAGAGTCTTTCCAGGATGCCATGCTTCATGTAGACAGGATGCTTTGCGAAGACGGGAACGAGGGAATCGAAAATTTCTTTTACGGCCTGATGAAACTCGCTTTCATGAGCGTTCCGCTGAATAACGGTTTCATACACCCGATGGACATAGTCCTTGGCGACCTGAACGGGATCTTGCGTCATTTCTTGTGTAATAGACATCTGATTATATTCCTCTTTTCCATGAATGGGATAAATGCAGAAGAAGAAATTGCCGATGCAGCATGTTCGCTCCCACTAAAGCGTTAAAGCGAATAACGAGAAGCAACGTTGCAAGAAAAAGATCTCAAAGACGAAAATAGATCGGCCGACACAACTTCGAATTCGAAGCCTTTTCTTTTTTCTTATACTTTACAGGAAGAACAGGCAATTTGACAATCATTCTTGTTAAAATTCTCAAAATTGTTCGGATTTTAGCCGTTTTTTCTGTCAAAATGGATGATTTTAGCCTGTTTTCGGCAGATTATGCAACACCAACATATCAAATTCCTTCCACAGCCCGTAACCTATTTGTCAGCTGTAAGATGAATTGGACAACCCATTCATGGAAAAATCCGCAGTCGAAAGTCTGACCAAAACGTGCAAAAACGGTCCGACTCCACTCTCGTCAGACCGTTTTTTTCGTGTCATTCACAAGATCAAGGAGCGCATCTCAGCCTACAATCCGTCCGCAGCCGATCTCCAGCTCTCCCAAGCCTGCAAGTAAGCGGGCAAATCATGCGGATGATGCCGCACACAGGTTCCGACCCTGCAATAAAGCTGAATGATAGTCTGCTCGATCAGCATGCGGCGATCGACCGTCTCGCGCTCCAGCAGGGCGAAAGCGCCGAGCAGCGTGCCCGGGGTCAAGTCGTCCGGCGAGGAACAGAACGCATATACGAGATCATACCACACAGGACCGATCACTGGCCAGGGGTCGATTACGCCTTGAAGCTCGCCCCGGTCGAACACGAAGTTATGAACGCCGCAATCTCCGTGCAGCAGACAGCGGGTCAGCCAGCTTTCGTCAGCGGGCATCCGTTCCGCCATTTCCCTCACCTGCTGGAGGTCCTCCGGGGGCAGCAGCCCTGCCAGTGTGGCCCCCGCTTCCTCAACGCCTTGACTAATGAAGCAGCGCCAAGAGGAGACCGGCTCATCCGCCGCTCCCCAGTTTCCATCGTCCGCTTCCGAATAAGCCTCATATTGATTCAGCAGCTCCCGGACGAGCACAGTCAGCCAGTCGCGCTTCAAGCCCCTTTCCATATGGGTGACTCCATGGATGTAGCTGTACACCAGGAACGTCCGGGAGGGGTCCATATAAATAAGCCGGGGAAGCAGACGGCTGTGCCTGTAAGCATGCAGCAGCTCCCCGGTCCGCGTCACCGACTGCGGATCGTCCAGCTTAAGCACATAGCGAGGCACGCCCTGCTCCCCGATCATATACACGCGTCCCGCCGTCGTCCCTCGGCTCTGTGCCAGCAGCCTGCTTCCGCTGTCCATTATGCCCTGCTCCTGAAGCTCCGAAACGATACGCCAAGCTTCCCGTTCTTCCTGCATGCCCGCCATCTCCCTGCCCTATGCTGCCGGCTATACGTGACGCGACGCGGCCTTAACCGCTGAGCACGTCTCCTCCGGCATTCGTCTTTACAGCCAGCCTAGAGCATTGGAAGATGAAGGGCAAGGGAAATTTTACTTATGAACCATCCTTCCCGCCGCTGCGCTCCCCGTATGCTGCCTTCGTTCGTTCAATTTGCGCCAGATGAATCGTCACATGCCGGATGAAGCCGTGGAATAAATCCGCTATTGTCACTTCCTTGCCGTTATTGAGGCCGGCGCGTTCCCAATCCCGGGCGTCCAGCCGCTCATACCAGAGCAGGTTGCAGGCCAGCACGGCGTCGAAGGCCGCCAATAAACCGGGCAGCGAAGCTTCATTGGAGCGGGAAGAGCGCACCCAGGCGTCCTGGTCGTACAAAAGAAACGGCGGCTCGCTCTCCGCTGCGATCTTGCGGATGCGAACCGCATGCACCAGGCTGGAATCCACGAGATGGGCGATGATTTCCTTCACGCTCCATTTGTCCTGAGCGGGCTTCCACGCCAGCTGCCGGTCGCTGAGCCCCGCAATGCTTTGTTTTATCTGATCTGACGTTCCACGATATTCGCTAACCGCAGCTTGACCGTTAACGGATCGAAGCGTTGTTTCGCTCATAATGGCCGACTCCCCATTCTTCAAATAATTCGTTCGTATGCTGCCCCTTCCGCGGCGGCTGGCGGTAAATGCCGAACTCGTAGCCCGACAGCTTCACCGGGTATCCGACCGTTGTTGTCGCCGCTCCGTTCGGAAGCTCCAGCTTATGCAGCAGTCCGCTCTCAGCGACGGCCCGGTCGTTCAGAATATCCGCGAACGTATTGATCGGCGCGCACGGCACGCCTCGCCGGTCGAATTCTTCCAGCCACTGGGCGGCCGTCCGTGTAAAGAAGGTTCGCTGCAGCAGCGCTGCCAGCTCCTTCTGATGCCGCGCCCGCAGCGTTTGCGTGGCGAAGCGCGGGTCCGCCGCCAGCTCAGGCCGGCCTACCGCTTCGCATACTTCGCGCCACAGCTTGTCGTTGCCTGCGGCGATGACGAACGGCTGGTCGCTGCCCCGGTAGCCCTGGTACGGAGCATTGCGGGGATGCGCGCTGCCCAGCCGCTTTGGCGCAGCTTGATTGCCATAATATTCGCTCGTCTGCAGAGCCGATATGCCGAGCACGCTGCCCAGCATCGAGCAGTCGATGTAGGCGCCCCGGCCCGTACGCTCCGCCGCCAGCACCGCGGCTACAACCGTGTAGGCCGCATATAGGCCGGCCGTGAAGTCGGCCACCGGGACGCCGCATTTTACCGGATCGCCTTCCTCCTCCCCGGTCACGCTCATCAGACCGCTGATCGCCTGGATCGTCACATCGAACGCTCCCTTATGCGCATAAGGCCCTTCCTGCCCATAGCCGGTGATCGAGCCGTACACCAGCTTGGGATTCCGCCCGGCTAACGCTTCGTATCCGAGACCGAACTTGGCTAGCACGCCGGGCCGGTAATTCTCGATGATGACATCGGCTCGGGCACACAGCTCCTGCAGCCTGGCGAGCTGCTCCGGCGACTTGAAATCTACGGCGATACTGCGTTTGTTGCGGTTGAGCGAGCTGAAGTTGGAGCTGAACGTCTCTCCCTCCGCATTGGCGATAAATGGCGGCCACTCCCGCATCCCATCTCCGACATCCGGCCGCTCCACTTTAACCACATCCGCTCCCAGATCGGCGAACAGCATGCCGGCGAACGGTCCGGCCGCAATTTGTCCGAATTCCAGCACTTTGATGCCCGCAAGAGGTCCTTGCTTCGTTTGTGACATCGTGGCTTCGCCCCTTTCCTTCCGGATTGCCTTCCTATAAAGTAACTGGTTTGGCTTATGACGACGCGGCCGTATGCGAGCTGTACACCGGCGCCTCGTTATCGTGCCGGGTAATGATATCCCGATAATTGCCGGTCGCCACATCGTGGATATGCCGAGGCTGCTTGCCGATATCGGCGCCGTAAATATGCAAAGTGATCGCCGGTTCCCCGAACGGGTTGGACACCCCGTGAATATCATGATCGGGCGGATACACATATGAAATATCTCCGCGGCGCGCAGTCACTTCTCCGACTTCCCGAATCGCATACCGCGGCTCGGCAGACTGTCCCCGATCCTCCCGGCGGTAACGCTTTTCCACCACAGCCCCCTCGTACAGCCCCACCAGCCCCCAGACGAGATGATCGTGAACCGGCGCAACCTGTCCGGGCCCCCAGACGAAGGCAATGACCGAGAAAGCTTCATCATCCGGCTTGTAAAGCAGATATTGCGCATATTTGTCAGGCCGGGGCGTTCGATACGGCGCCGGAATGAGGTTTTTGTTCTGCAGCAACTGCTCCAGCAAAGGCTTGACCTTGTCAATAATCGCCTTGTGATCCGAGGTTTCCTGAAGAATAACTCCGATATCTCGCTCCAGCTGCTTGAATCCATAGGAATGACTCATTTTATCCCTTCTTTCTATAGGAATAGTCGGTGTCAGCACATTGAAACTGATATTGCTCACCCCAGCGACTGCCTGGCAAATAACGGATATATCCGCTCCAGCTTCGCGCGTACCGCCGTCCGCAGTATTGTCAGCTCCAGCTCGGTCGGCGGCTCCAGCTGCTCGACGACAGGGAGCGCCAGCTTTTCTAGCGCCATTTCTCTGGTTTGGGACGCACTCCGCTCTTCCGCATCCGCACATCCCGTCTCACTGCCTCTTGCCGCAGAGGCGGTCCATCCCTCTAAGGCTGCCTTGCCTTCCTCCGCAGCTTGCCCGCGTTCAGCTACACTTGCCCCAGCTGCAGCGGCCGTGTCAGCCGCCCTTGCCCACACGCTGCGCCAAGGGCCTAGCCCCAGATCGAACCCGGTCTGCGCCTGAACGTCGGCGGGCGTAACACCGGGCGCAACGGCGGCAAGACGCAGCCTGTGCTTTCGCCGCTGCACAACCGTGTCCCCGTCCATGCCGTCTTCTTCAGAAGCGCCGCCGTCTTCGGCAATGTCTCCTGCCTCGCCAATGCAACCTTCTTTGGCAATGCCGTCCGCCTCGCCGGTTCTTCCTTCTCCGTTCGGCTTTCCGTCCTCTCCCTGCCCGATCCCCTGCGAAACGCCTTCCATCCAGAGCGGCCTTAGCACGCCCAAAGGAGTGAACACCCCCTCTACCCGCCCGCGCCGAAACACTTGCGGAGCCGAATAAGCGGCGGAGCTGACAAAGTCCAGCTTCTCCGGAAAGCCCTTCGGCCCGTGGTCCGTCTTGAACAGCAGGATGCGGCGGCAAACATAATTCACAACGCCTGAGCCGGCGCCGCCAGGCAGCCGAACCTTCGGCCGGCCGTAGCCGCCGATCGCATGCAGATTAATATTGCCGTAAGCGTCAATCTGCGCGCCGCTCAGGAAGAACACGTCGATGCCTCCGCGCTGCATATAAGCGAAAAACTCCTCTGTCCCTTCAAACGGCCAATCCGGCTGCCCCAGAATATAAGCCGTCGACCCCGGCGCATGCAGCTCCTGAGCCAGCAGCGCTGCGGCTGCCGGGACCGGGGATTGATTGCCTACGCCTATCGTCTCGCCGCTGCGCAGCTGACGAGCGAGCAGGCAGATCAGCCATTCCTCCCGGCTGTATACGGTCCGGCTCGTCATCGGCCCGCCTCCTTCAGCCCTTGCCAGGAGGCTTGACTTTCGTTCGACAAACCGGCTGACTCCGGCGCGCTGCCATCCTGAAGCTTATTTCCCTCCGCAGCTTCCCGGACATAACGGCTCAAATAAGCGTCGAATGCCGCTTCCGACCGGGCGGCCTCCATATACAAACGCATATGCTCCTCGTCGATCCCGTAGCTGCCCGGACAAGCCGTCGGCCAAGCCCCGCCCGGTGCGACGACAACGGCTCCCACATAGACGGAAGGAATGAACGAACCCGGAACAGCACGAAGCTCTTCCGGCGGGACAAGCTCCTCCACCGAAACGATCGTGAAAGCGGAAGCCTGGGCCAGCAGGCGATTGTTCTGAGACGGGCTGGCGACTACATTGCCAAGCCGATCCGCCTTGTAGCCATGCAGCAGCGCCACATCGGGTCGCAGCGCCGGGACGATAGCGATCTCCTCCCGTACGTCATAAGGATTGGCCAGCACGCGGAAATCGTCGCGGACTGCCATATAATCCGTGCCGAGCAAGCCGCGCACCGGAATGAACGGAATGCCCATCGCTCCCGCCTGGAGCGCTGCGGCCAGCGACGGGCACGCATGCTCCCTCGCCCTCGCCTTCCCCTGCTCGAACGCCCGGCGGAAGTTCGGAGCGAAGCCGAATTCCCCCAGCGCAATCTGCGAGAACTCTACCGAATCCGCGAGGCCGGAGCCGATCAGCAGATCGGCATTGACCGCCGCGGCGCCCGCGCAGATCAAGGACAAACCGCGCCTGTCGGAGCGGATCAGCTCGCGGATCAAGGCCATCGGCGACATCTCCATGTTGCCGCTGATCGCAACCCTGTCTCCGTCCCGTATCCGCCCGACGGCTTCCGGCAGAGACAAGACTTTGGAGACAGGGGCCGCTTCCCCGCTCATAGCCGCTCACGCCCCTCGGCCAGTGCGAACCCCGCCTCCTGCTCATTCTCTCCGGCGGCGAACCGGTTGGCCGGCTGCCCCAGTCCGAAATGCCCGCGCAGCGTGCTCGCCGTATACTCGGAGCGGAAGACGCCCCGGTTCTGCAGCTCCGGCACGACCCGTTCGCATATATCGTCCAGCCCGCCCGGCATATAAGGCGCCATCAGATTGAAGCCGTCGCATGCTTCAGCCCGGAACCATTCCGTCAGGCGGTCGGCGATCGCATCCGGCGTACCGGTCACGATGTGATGCGACCGGCTCTGGATATACCATCTGGCCGTCTGCGCCAAAGTCAGCCCCTCCTCTCTCGCCTTGCGGAACACGAACTGAAATCGTCCCCGGCTGCCCCGGATCTCGCTTTCGATATCCGGAAACGGCGCATTCGGATCATGCCGGGACAAATCATAATTCATGCTCCCCGACATAAAGGCCAGCCCCGTATTCGTATCGATCAGCGACTGCAGGTACAGCTCCTTCTCCTGCGCCTCACGCTCCGTCGAACCGACGATCAGCATGGTGCCGGGCAAAATGCTCACGTCGCTAAGCGACCGCCCGCGCTTGACCACCCGGGACTTGAAGTCCCGGTAAAAGCTCTGCGCCGAAGCGATATTCGGCTGCGCGGTGAAGATCAGCTCCGCATGCCGCGCCGCCAGCTCCCGAAACGTCTCCGACGAGCCGGCCTGGATCAGCACCGGATGCCCTTGGGGAGAGCGCTGCACATTCAGCGGCCCCTTCACGTCAAACCACGGCCCGCGGTGATGCACATAATGAATTTTCCGCTTGTCCGCGAACACGCCCCGCTCCTTATCCAGCACGAGCGCATCCGCCTCCCAGCTATCCCACAGCGCGCGGACAACCTCGATAAATTCCTCCGCCCGCTCATAGCGGGTCGCATGGTCGAGATGCTCCGTTTTGCCGAAATTGCGCGCCTCGGCGTCGCTCGTCGACGTCACGACATTCCAGGCCACGCGTCCTTTGCTAAGGTGGTCCAGCGTCGCAAACATCCGGGCGATATGATACGGCTCGTGGTAGGTCGTAGAGGCCGTAGCCGCCAGACCGATATGGGTCGTAACCGCGCCAAGCGCCGAGATCAGCGTCAGCGGCTCCGCCGACAGCGTCGGCCGGTGGGTAACCGTCAGATCGAAGCTGCCTCCGTAGTTGTCGTCAATGGCCAGCTTGTCGGCGATAAACAGCATATCCAGCTTGGCCCGCTCCGCCTGCCGGGCGATTCGGGCGTAAAAATCCAGGTCGAGCGAGCTGCCCGTCACGGCGTCCCGGTGCCGCCAGCCTCCGGCATGATGACCGCCTGCGGCAACGAAAAGTCCTAAATGCATATGTTGGCTCATGTGATATACTCCTGCTTCCTATACGGGATAATGACATGCGGCCCAATGTCCGGGACCGACGCTCGCAAGCTCCGGAGCCGATTCCCTGCACAGCGCCGTCGCTGCCGGGCAGCGCGTATGGAACCGGCAGCCGGAGGGCGGATTGGCCGGCGACGGCATCTCTCCCTGCAGCGGCGCATACACTTTGCGCCTATTCGGGTCCGGCACGGGGATGGCGGATAGCAGCGCATGCGTGTAGTGATGGGCCGGATGGCGGAACAACTCATCCGTAGGCGCCACCTCGACCAGCTTGCCGAGATACATGACGCCGATCCGGTCCGAGATGTAGCGCACAATGTTCAGACCATGCGCGATAAACAGATAGGTCAGCTGAAGCTGCTGCTGGAGTTCCTGCATCAGATTCACGACCTGGGACTGCACCGAGACGTCCAGCGCCGACACCGCTTCGTCCGCCAGCACAAACTTCGGACTCAAAGCGATGGCCCTGGCGATGCCGATCCGCTGGCGCTGGCCGCCCGAGAACTCGTGCGGATACCGTTCATACCATGACGGGTTCAATCCGACGAGCTGCATCACCTGCTGCACCTTCTCGCGCTTGGCCGCGCCACGCAGCGATTCATGCACCCAGAACGGCTCGCCGATAATGTCGCCGACCTTCCAGCGCGGATTGATGGAGCCGTACGGGTCCTGGAAAACAATCTGCATATCCCGCCGCAGCTCCTTCGTCCGGCGGCCGCCCCGGGCCAGCAGGTCCCGGCCCTCGAAGACGACGCGACCCGCGGTCGCCTTCTCCAGCTGGAGCAGCACGCGTCCGAGCGTCGACTTGCCGCAGCCCGACTCGCCGACCAAGCCGAACGTCTCGCCCTTGCGGATATCGAAGGTCACATCGTCCACGGCCCGGATCGCCCCCTTGCCGCGCTGGAGCAATCCCCGCTGAATCGGGAAATATTTCTTGACCCCTTGCACCTGCAGCAGCGCCTGCCCCGGCGCTTCGGCCGTACGGGTCGCGGCGCTTTCTCCATTGGCAGCCCCGGCAAAGGAAGAAAGCCCGGCCTTCCCCGCTGCTTCCAAGCCCCGGGCTGCTTTGGGGCCTCCGCCATGTCCAGCACCTCCGGCGGCTCCACCAATCCCAGCCGCCTCATCCAGCGTGCTGCCGAACACCTCGGCGGCCGCATGATCCAGCCGCTCCGCATGCCAGCATGCGACCTCGCGCCCATGCAGCTCGCGCAGCGGCGGATCCTCGGCCCGGCAGCGGTCCGTGGCATAAGGGCAGCGGGGATGAAACCGGCAGCCGGAGGGCAGGTCGGACAAGCTCGGGATCGAGCCCCGGATCGTGTACAGCCGATGTCCGCGCACCTGATCCAGCGTGACGATGGAGTGAAGCAGCCCCTGCGTGTACGGATGGGCCGGATTGTCGAACAATTGCCGGACGTTCGCCTGCTCGACCACCTTGCCCGCATACATGACGACGATCCGGTCGGCCATCTCGGCCGCGATGCCCAAATCATGAGTGATCAGCAGGATCGACATATTCAATTCTTCCTTCAGCTCCCGCAGCAGAGCGAGTATCTGCGCTTGTATCGTCACGTCCAGCGCCGTCGTCGGTTCGTCGGCGATCAGCAGCTCCGGCCTGCAGGCGAGCGCCATCGCGATCATGGCCCGTTGGCGCATACCGCCGGACAGCTCGTACGGATACTGCTTCGCCCGAATTTCCGGCTCGGGGATGCCGACCCGCCGCAGCAGCGACACCGCCTCCGCGTTCGCCTGCGCCTTGGTCACGGGCTCATGCCGCAGGATGACCTCCGTAATCTGCGAGCCGATGGTGAAGACGGGATCGAGCGCCGTCATCGGCTCTTGGAACACCATCGATATCCGTTTTCCGCGCAGCCCGCTCCACTCGCCCGCCGGCAGCTTGGTCAGACGGGTCCCGTCCAGCGTAATCTCGCCATGGGTGATATGGCCGTTTTCGTAATCGGTCAGCCGCATAATCGCCTTGGAGGTGATCGTCTTCCCGCTGCCCGACTCCCCGACCAGACATACGATCTCGCCTTTGCCGATCTGCAGATCGATTTTGTTTATGGCATTCAGCGAGCCGTCCGGCGTACTGAAATCGACGGAAAGCTCCCGGACATCCAGCAGCTGCTTCATCTGTATCCCTCCTTATTGCATAATTGGCGCTCCGTCAGGCCGCGGCTTGCCGTGGCTTCAGCTTTAGCGTCAGCGAGCCGCCGTCTTCGGATCGAGCTTATCCCGGATCTCATCTCCGAGCAGATTGACCGCTACGACCAGCAGCGTGATTGCAAGACCCGGGAAGGCCGCCACCCACCAGGCCACCGTCATATAATTGCGTCCCTGCGAGAGCATATAACCCCAATCGGGAATTTCCTGCACGACGCCCAAGCCGAGGAAGCTAAGTCCCGTGCCGACGAGAATCGAGCTGCCCACGCCGATTGTGACCATCACGAGCAGCGGAGAGTAGCAGTTCGGTAAAATATGCCGCAGCATAATTTCCAGATGCGAGGTGCCGACCGAACGGGCCGCATCGATGAAGGGGCGGCTGCGGATCGTCATAACCTGGCTGCGGATGACCCTTGCCTTGCTCGGGATCGTGGCGATGCTGATCGCCAAAATGACATTGAAGAAGCTCGGACCGAGCGCCACCGATATCGCGATGGCGAGCAGAATGCCGGGAATCGTCATCAGAATATCGTTCAGCCGCATGAAAATGGAATCCACCACGCCTCCCCAGTAGCCGGCGATCAGCCCGATCACCGTGCCGGCCACTCCGCCGATCACCGCAGAGACGATGCCCATAGCGAGAGACTGCCGGCTGCCGTAGATGACAAGCGACCAGATATCGCGGCCGAATTGGTCCGTCCCGAGCCAATGCGCCATGCTCGGCGCCTGCAGCAGCTTGTCGGTCATCATATCCGTAGGCTCGTAAGGCGCGATCCATCCCGGAGCAATAGCGCAGGCCAGCAGGAACGCGAGCAGGGATACGGACAAGCTCAGATAAATTTTCGAAAACGCAATCGGCGCCACCCTTACCCGGGGCTTGTTTTTCCGCCGGACCGAGCCGGGCAGCACCGTTTCCGTGGATACGGAGTGCAGCAGCATGTTCTAGTCCTCCTTTCGCTATTGGACGGCTGTATGTGGTTTGCGGCTCTTATCCAACCTTCACCCCGAGCGGCGAATGCGCGGATCGACGTACGAATACGAGAGATCGACCAGCAGGTTGGTCACGACGTTAAATACGCCGATAATCAGTATAGAAGCCTGAATCACGGGAATATCCTTCTGATTGATCGCATCGACGACCATCTTGCCCAGCCCTTGCCGGGAGAAGACGGTCTCTGTCACGACAGCTCCCTCCAGCATACCCGCGAACAACAGCCCGATGATCGTGATGGAGGGCAGCAGCGCATTGCGCAGCACATGCTTGTAGAGCACTCCGCGCTCCGACAGTCCCTTCGCCCGCAGCGTCAGCACGAACGGCTCGCCGATCACCTCCAGCACGCTGTTCCGCACCATCCGGGCCAGCATTCCCGCGCCGGTTAGCCCGAGCGCGAGCGACGGGAGTATGAGCTGCTTGAAGCTGCCGTTGCCGATCGCGGGCAGCCACTGCAGATGCACGGAGAAGATCAGGATCAGCAGGATGCCGAGCCAGAACTTGGGCATCGACACGCCGAACAGCGTCGTGACCCGAATGATGTAGTCGAGAACGCGATTGCGGTAGACGGCTGACAGGATGCCTAGTGCGACGCCCAGCGCAACGGCGAACAACGTGCTGACTATCGCCAGATTCAGCGTCGCCGGCAGCTGCTCCAGCAGCCTCTCCAGCACGGGCTGGCTATTGGCGAACGACAGGCCGAAATCGCCCCGGACGCTATTCCACAGATAAGTGACATATTGCTCCCATAAGGGCCGGTCCAGACCAAATTCCTTACGCAAATATTCCACGCGATCCGTGGCCGCATCGTCTCCGGCCAGCATCTCCGCAGGGTCGCCCGGCAGCCAGTGAATGATCAGGAATACGAGCGTCAGCGACCCCAGGATGACCGGGATGGACGCGATCAGTCTTTTTACCATGTAATTCACCATGCCCGGCACTCCTTCCGCTAGTTATTTCTGTATCCAGGCGTCGTAAAATACAGGCCAAGCGGGATAATCGAAGGTGATGCCGCGGACCTCCTTGACCGACGCCACCGTATAGTCGAATACATAAGTCGGGATCGTATACACATTTTCAATGATGTGCTCTTGAACCTTCTTATAAATCTCCTTATTCTTGGCCGGGTCGGTTTCGACCAGCGCTTCCTCCAGCCACTGCTCCAGCTGCGGGTCCTGGGTAGAGGCGATGTTGTCCTTGCCCGAGGTGCCCTTGGTCGAATACAGCTGGCGCAGCACGCTGGCGTCGCCGGAGAACTGGCTGGCCGCTACGAAGTCGTATTCGCGCTTCAGCCTTCTCTCCGAATAGGTGCCCGCCGGCAGATTGACCAGCTTCAGCTCGATGCCCGCCTGCTTCAGCTGCTGGGTCATCACCGCATTCAGATCAAGCCGCTTCTCGCGGTTGCCCTGCGTATCGATGAACTCGATCGTCAGCCGCTTGCCGTTTTTCTCGCGGTAGCCGTCGCCGCCCTTGATCCAGCCGAGCTGCTCCAGTGTGTCGTTCGCATATTTCAAATCATACTTCCATGAATTTTCCAGCGATGGCGTATAGGCGTAATGCTTGGTCGATAGCGGCGCCCACGCCTGCTTCGAGGTGCCCAGGTAGACGGTTTTGACCGCTGTCTCCAGATCGAGGGCGGCCCGCACCGCCTTGCGGACGTTCAGGTCGTTCCAGGGCTCCTTCTGCAGATTGAAGTAATACGTATGGTTCGCCTGCAGCAGCTCGGTTTGCTGAACGTTGAAGTTTTTATCCGACTTGAAGGCCAGCAAATTTTGCGGCGGAATAATATCGGCGACATGCACCTGCTTGCTCTGCAGCACGCTGACCCGGGTCGCCTCCTCGTTCACGTACTTGACCGTCAGCTTGTCGAGATACGCAGGCCCCTGATGGCCGGCCCCTGCGGGCGCCCAGTTATAGTCCGGGTTTTTCTCGAAGTCGACCTGCGCTCCCGGCGTCAGCTTGACGAGCTTGAACGGACCGGTGCCGACCGGGTTCTGCGGATAACGGTCGCCGTACTTCCGGACGGCGGTCGGCGAGACGAAGCCCAGGTCCACCTTGGCTGCATTGCTGAGGAACGGCGCGAACGGACTGGAGAAGTTAATTCGGACCGTATATTCGCCCAGCACTTCCGTCGACACATAAGGTCCGATCTCGGTCAGCGAGATCGAAGCCTTCGTGGCGGGGTCCTTGATCCGGTCGAAGTTGAACTTGACCGCTTCGGCATTAAACGGCGTGCCGTCATGGAACTTGACATCGTTGCGCAGCTCGAAGGTATAGCTCTTCTTGTCGTCCGACAGCTTCCATGACGTGGCGAGCCACGGTTTGATCGTATAGTCCGGCAGCTCGACGACCAGGCTGTCATACAGCGAGCGCATGACGCGCCCGTTCTGGGCGTTGCCGGCTTTGTGCGCATCGAGATTGTCGCTGGTCACGACTCCGCCAAGCGCCCAGATGAGCTCGCCTCCCGGCGTAACGGCCTGCGCCTCCGGTTTGCCGTCCGCCGAGACGGCTCCGGCGTTCCTCTGGTCCGCCCGGTCGGCGCAGCCGGCCAGCAGGAGCGAGATCGCAAGCACGGCGGCGGCGGTTTGAATGATTGATTTCTTCATAAGATGCGTACCCTCCCTTGATGAACGATGTGTGCTAGTCGGTACAATCGGCCTCCGGCCCGTTGCAGGCTGCAGCCGGGAACCGGCGGCTGTTGGCCCGGCCCGGTTGACCTCCGGTTGGCAGTCGACGACATTCCGGTCGATGCGCCGCTGCCTGATCCAGCTGATCCAGCTGTTTCAGCTGCCCGCAGCCGCAGCCGCGTTCGCTGCCTCCACCGCTTCTGCGCGTGCTGCCGTATACCGGTTCACCGGCACCTGCAGACCAAGATGGCCGCGCAGCGTGTCGCTCTCATACTCCTCGCGGAACAAGCCCCGCTCCTGCAAAATCGGCACGACCAGCTCGGTGAAGTCCTGCAGCCCGCCGGGGATGCCGACTCCGATGATAAACCCGTCGGACGCCCCCTCCTCTACCCAGCGCTGGATCGTATCCGCCACCTTCTCCGGCGTGCCCGCGAAATTGCCCTTCGGCGTAGCAAAGCGAAGAGCGACCTGGCGCAGCGTCAGGTTATGCTCCTTTGCAAGGCGCTTGATCTTCTCCGACCCGCCCTGCTGGCTGTTGGCGCCCAAGTCGCCCAGATCCGGGAACGGCTCATCGAGCGGATAGACGGAGAAGTCATGATCATTAAACGGCCGGCCCAGCGCCACGATAGCTTTCTCGATCGATACGAGATTGACGGTTTCCTGATATTTGCGCTCCGCTTCCTCCTCCGTCCGGCCGACAATCGGTCGAATGCCGGGGAGAATGGAAATGTCGTCCGCCGAACGGCCGAACGCTACGGCCCTGCGCTTGATGTCCTGGTAGTAAAGCTTTGCCTCCTCGATCGACTCATGACCGACGAAAATTGCATCCGCATTGCGGGCGGCAAAGTTCCGGCCGTCCTCCGACGTCCCCGCCTGGAAGATAACGGGCTGCCCCTGCTTGGAGCGGGCAATGTTGAGCGGGCCTTGCACGGAGAAAAATTCGCCTTTATGATTCAGCGCATGCAGTTTGTCCGGATCGAAGAAGACGCCGGTCGACTTATCCCGTACGAAGGCGTCGTCCTCCCAGGAATCCCACAAGCCTTTCACCACATCCACATGCTCCTGAGCGATCCGGTAACGCTTCTCATGCGACGGGTGCTCATCCTTGCTGTAGTTATTGGCGCTGCCCGACAGCCAGGAGGTGACGACATTCCAGCCGGCGCGCCCGCCGCTAATATGGTCCAGCGATGCGAACTGCCGGGCCACCGTGAACGGCTCGCTATAGCTTACCGTCAGAGTGCCGACAAGTCCGATGCGGCTTGTCACGGCTGCCAGCGCCGACAAGATGGTGAGCGGTTCGAACCGGTTCAAATAATGGGGACTGGAGTTCGGCGTAATATGTACGCTGTCCGCGATAAAGGCGAAATCAAACTTGGCGGCCTCGGCCGTCTGCGCCTCGCGCTTGTAAAACTCAAAGTTCACACTCGCGTCCGTAATGGCGTTCGGATGCCGCCAATCTTCCCAGCCTCCGCCTACACCATGAATCATCGCGCCTAATTTTATTTGTTTTGCACGTCCCATCCTCATCGCCTCCTGAGCAATTTTTATTATTCCTATCAAATTAGTTGAGTATGGAGTCATCATAATTCACGTTTCAATGTTTGTAAAATTCAAAAAAACGAAGCGACTATTCACTTTTTATGAACCTTCGTCTAGCGCGATACATAAATTCAAAACGATAAAAACAAGTATTCAACTTGGAATAGTAAACATTTATGATATGATACTTGTATTATTGGCGTTTATTTTCGGGTGGAGGCATGCATACAAAGGGGGATTGCTGGAATATGGAGATTCGCACCATCAAAACCTTCCAAACGATTATCAGGCTCGGAAGCTTCCAACGTGCCGCAGAGGAGCTGCAGTACGGGCAGTCCACGGTTACGATGCATATTCAGAAGCTGGAGAACGATCTCGGGGTGAAGCTGCTGGAAAGGGGGAAAAAGCTGAAGCTGACGGAGGCCGGACGGCTCTTCCATCAGAATGCGGATCTGCTGCTCAAGGATTACGAGTATTTGTACGCCTCGATGAATGAGCTGATTCAGGGAGAGGCGGGGAATATGCGACTCGGAGTGATGGAACCTACGGCCAGCTACAGGCTGCCCCATATTCTCGGCCCGTTTCTTCAGCAGCATCCGAAGCTGAAGGTCAGCATCCAGATCGGCAATACGTTCATTCTCAGCCAGATGCTGAATGAAGGCATCATCGATCTGGCGATCTGCTCCACGCCCGAATCCGGACTGGAGCATACCTTCGAGCCTCTGTTCGATGAACGGCTCGCCCTGCTTGTCCCGGATACGCACAGGCTGGCAGCCATGGACCGGGTGCTTCTGCGCGATCTGCAGCATGAGAATATCCTGATCACGACCTCCGTCTGTCCGTACCGGCAGAAGCTTGAAAGCTACCTGCTGGAGAATGGCGGAAGCCCCTACACCGGCATGGAGATCGGCAACATGGCGGCGCTCAAATATTACGTGCAAGCCGGCTTCGGGGTCGCCGTCGTCCCGGTCATTACCGCCACGCCGTCGCCTCCGGGGACAATTCTGAAAAACATCCACGACCTGGATTCGGGACTCGTCACCGGCATGCTGCGCAAGCAGAACGTCAGCTCCTTCAGCTCGGCGGCGGAGAAGCTGGTCTCGCTGCTGCGCAAGGAGCTGCTGGCGGTCTAAGCGGAGGATGGGCCTGGCCTGCTGAAATAGCAGATCTCTATTTGTAGCAGCAAACTGCCTTTTACCGCAATACCTTCGAAAATTTGTGTGTTTTTCCAATCCGAACTTTTGATTGTTGTGGAGAAAACAAGATTAATCACAATCATGAGCGGTCAGCTCGCGGACTGCCTACGAGCCGAATACTTCGGCAAAGCACTACCACTCCCCCTTTGCAATCCCGAGAAATTGGCGGCTGCCGGCATACGCCATCTCGCCTGCTGAACGTGGTGGATGGCCAGGACGGCCACCAAGCTGAAGGCCTTTGCAACTTGTGTGGCTCAGAGGGGCCATCAAGCGATCGAAGAAAAAACTAGTGCGTGTATCGTAATATTATTATTTTGTTCCAGCCTCTTTGTATAGGGTAGTATTCCTTAGCCTTAATTGTTCTAAATGTTTCGGGCGGTCGGGGGAACCTTTCGCGCGCCGCCACGTTACCCGGAATGCCATCTCCGCCGACTCGGCGCGATTGAATGTCTGTCTGCTAGGCTAAGGGGCGGCATGGTAGTCCTTACCCCGGTAAAACTAACATCAGCTAGCTGTGTCTAGATCAGCTGGGCGCGCTGTGGGCTATTTAACGCATATCAAATATTTATTTTGCCCGTTGCTTCAGGTTGCTCTACAAACAGTCTAAATAATTGAACATAAAACACTATGCTGATTAAGGCAAGAATCAGGATAATACTGAATATACCCATTGGTGGTACCCAATTCGACAGGAACACAGTCATCGGCGCCAGAAATTTACTGATTGTATTTTGTAGGCTGTCCATCCCCATATATTGTCCCCTTGCATGTTCTGGAGCATAACGACTAATGAAGCTTTGGGTAACCGGGGTTCGAAAGATCTCGCCAAAGGTAAAGATGATTGTAATGAAGAAGAGAAACCAAATGTTCGAATTCAACCCGATAGCGAAAGTACCTATCCCCGAAAGCAATGAGGATAAGATGAATATGTCGCGCTCCTTCCAGTTTTGAAACCATTTCGTTACAGGCAGAATAAACAGGACGAACAGCAGTCCATTAAATCCTACTAACCATCCATATATTTCTGTACTAGCTAGTACTGGGGAAAGGCTGGTCCAGGGAAAGAGTGTCTGCTCCGGAACTTCATCAATTACGTAAACCGGCATGTACAGGTCGAGTTGCATAATTGGGATGAGGGAGAAAATACCTGCCAAGATATAAACGAGAAATATTCTATCCCGGAAGATAATTCCGTAGCCTTTCCATTGTTGCTTAAACACGACTGTTATGGAATTGGAACCACTGAGACTTTTGTTCGAAAAAGGTAATGTTTCATGAACGAGGTAATAAATGCAGATGAAGTATAGCAGCATGACAAATGTACATGTCCATAATAGTCCTTCCCGATAATGAAAGAAGAAGACGGCACCAAGCGCAGGTCCAAGCACCGCCCCAATATTATTGGCTGTCATAAAGGTCGCGAAGACCTGGCGTCTGTCCTGCGGAGGAACGAGGTCTGCCACCATCGCTGAGCTTGCTGGCTTATAGAAAGCTCCTCCCAGTCCAAGGCCGATAAATGCCAAGAATTCAATCCAATGGGAAGTCGAAATCGCAAACAGGGCGAACATAACGGTCTGAAACAAAGCGCCCGTCAGCATCACAGGTCGACGTCCCAAACGGTCGGCTAGTGCTCCTCCCAATAGGCTTCCGAGCATACTGAAGACAGGAGGGACAGTCATGAGCAGGCCGGCAATATGGTTGCCCATTGCTGAACCAAAATAGACAGTAATGAACGGGAAGTACATCCAAAACAGCATGTTAAACAGCCCGTCACCGATTAAACGAACTTTCAAATTGTTATCCCATAAACGTATTTGCATAGTGTCCTCCTTTCTTCGACACACTGATTCACGCGGAACTCGATCTCGGCCGGGCCGAATATAGACATCTTTATTTCAAAGATGCCATAAATAAAACATTAGTTCGCACTCCTCATACAAAATCTAAATCGCACAGCTACCCCGATTCTGAGCCCCAACTAACACTGGAACCTGTGAGATATACTGTGAATTTCAAGCGAATCTGATGATTGGTTGCAAATACGCGTTTCCGACAGAAGCCAGGGGCAGTTCTATCGTCATCACCTGATGACTTTTAGAACTACCCCCTGTTTGCTTGCATATCAGATTACAATAATCGTTCGACATCAGGCGGATCGGACATGCTTCCGTCATCACTGCCACCCATTATCATGAGAGCAGTGTATATCCCTTCAACATCTGGCGGATCGGTATGGCTTCCTCCATCTGTAACATGAAAACCAAATAACAATAATGCGGCGGCGATAGAGCATCGTAAAGAAAAAAACATCGCTTTCATGTGAACACCTCTATTTCAGACGTTATGAATGCTGATAGAAAAGAACGTACCATTTCCAGTGGTCATGCCGATACAGTAAGCCTTCGGGTTGGCGGGCTGCTTTCGGATTTATACTTTCAGGCAAGCTCCGGCTTAGCCTCTGCT
>NZ_FMYY01000023.1 GCF_900101595.1 Paenibacillus sp. cl123 | reverse complement strand
ATGGACGTCCATTCCGGCGCACCGCGAATACAATACTTCCATGTCACCATCTCCAACCTAAATTCCATGGTGAGGATGAACTCGAGCTTAACCATTTTTCTGTTCGCAGTTCTCCAAACGGGCATTCGGAGCTAGCAAGGAGTTGTACACAGAGTTCGATCCTTACAGTTTTCGCACAGGGGTAAACCACCATTAACCGTAGCGTAGTGTTCACCATGGTATTAAAAGTATGGGATGGCATAACCTGCGATAAACGCACGCTGCTCATTTTCATGCTGGAGTTGTGCCTTGAAAGACATGTTTGTTTTCGCACAACTCCCCTGCGCCATCGTCATTCAACGAGAACTCCTAAGTCGCGGCACAGCCAACGCAGGGCGGAAACTCGGACTAACGCCTGCCGGGCGGTAGAAACTAACCGGTAAACGAATAGTTTGAGTTGACTATACACATTATATCTGTTATATATTAAATATAACAAATAGTTGAGGAGATAAACCATGTTTGTGGAACTTGACTTGCAGTCGGAAGTGCCAATCTACACGCAGCTGGTCGAGCAGATTATCGAAGGCATCGCCAGGGGGCAGCTTAAGCCCGGCGATCCTTTGCCCTCGGTCAGAAGCTTAGCGGCCGATCTCGGTATTAATTTGCACACCGTGAACAAAGCTTATCAAATCATGAAGCAGGAAGGCTTTCTGCAGATACATCGGAAGCAGGGAGTTGTCGTCCAGAGCGGCGGCATGCCGGGCGTGACGGCTGAATTTGAAGCGAAACTGGAGCGTCAGCTGAAGGCTCTCGCGGCAGAAGGGGTTGTCCGGGGCATGCAGGAGGAAACATTTGTCCGCTCGTGTCTGGATGTGTTCAGACAGTTGCAAGGGAATTCTGGAAAGGAGGATTCATAATGAATTGGAGTTTGTTTGGAGTGGCTTTGACGGATCTGGTTGTCATCCTTATGCTAAGTCTGCAGCCTTATATCGGTTCGCGCACGGTGCTGTTCGGCGTATTTGTCCCGGCGGAAGCGCGGGATCAGGAAGCTGTGCGCGCCCTGAGAAGAAAATTTTTAATTATGGCCCCGGCGGCTTCCGTTGCGGCTGCCTTAGCGGCAGGCCTTGCAAGGACGGCGGTATTCGGAGGGAATATGGAAGCCATGGTGCTCTTCTGCTTGCTGCTCCAGTTTGTTCTGATCGGAGTGCTGTGGATTTATTGCCGCCAAGCCGCCCTGAAGCTTAAGGAGGAGCAGCGCTGGCAGGCTCCCGCCTCGGGCAAGCGGGTCGCCAGCCTCAGCTTCCCCAGACAGGCCGCTACGATCGGCAACAGCTGGTATTTGGTTCATCTGCTTATCGCCGCACTTTGCGTGATTTTCGCCATCTCCGTATGGGACAGGATTCCTCAGACGCTCGTTACCCATTATGGGCTGGACGGCACTCCGGACGGATTTTCTCCGAAGTCCGTAGGCTCTGTGTTTATGCCGAACTTTGTCCAGCTCGGGATGATTGTATTGTTCGGCGTTATGAATACGGTCATACGGCTGACGAGACAAAGTCTGGACCCCCAGCATCCGGAGCAGTCCATGAACAGACAGGTGAAATTCCGCCGCGTCTCCTCGTTCTTTCTCTGGGGACTCTCCTTGATCATCGTGTTGTTCATGGGCGTCATTCAAGGCTCCATGATCTACGGATGGCCGGCTAACGTCGTGCTTCGCATGGCCGTCGTGCTTCCGGTACTACTGTTCGCCGCTGTCCTTGCCTTTGTATCCTATCTCGTCCGGAACAATCTGGATCAGCAAGGCGATCCGACGATTCAGGACGACCGGTATTGGCGCGGAGGGGGGATGGTCTACTACAACCCGAATGATACGGCGCTGTTCGTTCCGAAACGGGTCGGCATCGGCTGGACAATCAACTTCGCCCGTCCGCTTGGCTGGATCATACTGCTTGCAATCATCGCCTTCATCGTTCTCGTTGCGTCATTCGCTGAAGGCAAATAAAACAAGAAAACGGAGCGGGCGGCGGAAGCTTCCCGCTTCTGCCGCTTCCTGCCGCCCATTGCCGCCTACTACTTCTTCCCGCTTCCTGCCGCCTCCTGTCGCTTCCTACCGCTCCTACCGCTTCCGGCTGTTTCTTCGGCTTTCGCCTGCTTCGGCTAAGCCCGTTCGCTCAGTCGCATCTCTACGCCGAGCCGATCGAGCGCTTCCGCCCATTCGGGCGGGCAGCCCGGATCGGTGATCAGCATCGAGATATCCTCCAGCCGGGCGATCTTGGCGAAAGCGGTTATACCTAGCTTGGAGTGATCGGCCACCAGGATCGACTCCTCCGCCCGCTGCATCATCCTGCGGGAAAGCGCCGCCTCGTCCAGATGGTAATCGGTGATGCCATCGGCGAGAGACACGCCGCCGGCCGAGATAAACGCCTTGTTCACCTTGAATTGGTCCAGCAGCTGATCGGTGAGAGCGCCTACTGCCGCCTGGTAGGCAGCATGAATCTCACCGCCTGCAAAGATCAGCTTGCCGGGGAAGCTTTCCATCGCCAGCGCCAGCAAGGGCACCGAATGCGTAATGACGGTCACGAACGGCCTGTCCTGCAGATGACGCAAAATTTCGATCGTCGTCGTGCCATTGTCCAGCATGACTGTCTCCCCATCCTGGATGAGCGAGGCGGCCAGGCGGCCGATCGCCGCTTTCTCCTCCCGGCGCATCTGCGTCCGCTTCATAAACGGCGGCTCGATCCGCTCGGAGCGCGTCTTGACTGCCCCGCCATACACCTTGCGCAGGCGCCCCTCCTTCTCCAGCCGGTCGAGATCGCGGCGCACCGTTTCCGTAGAGACGCCCAACTCCACGGCCAACGCATGGACCTGTACCTTTCCTTCCAGCTCCAGATGACCCAGTATTGTCTGCCGGCGATCCTCAAAGGTGATCGACATCAAGCTTCTCCTCCCCACATTTCCTGAAATCCTCTCAGTCCCTCATAGTTCCAAACTTTTATAAATACTGAGGCATGTCGTTTTGTTGTCAAGTGTATAGTCAGGCCTCACAGCTGTCAATCTGCTGCCCCCGGTAAACTTCCGACATCGACGATTATGGCCGGAGCGGCGGTTTTTGCCATTCGCAGAAATGGATTGACAGGCAAGGACTTCGGCGATACAATCGCTAAGAAACAACAAAAATCAAACACAAATCAACATAATTCCAATACGCCTTACTTCCTTAGGAGGAGTTTGTATGAGTCATTCTTTACCCTTCCGCCAAAATGGCACCTTTACGATCGTGCAATTCACGGATATCCATTGGAAAAACGGCAGCGAGCCCGATCAACTCTCACGTCGGCTGATGGAACAAGTGCTTGAAGCCGAGCAGCCCGATCTTGTGGTATTCACCGGCGATATTATTTACACCGGCCATATTGCCCCTGGGGAAGCGGAATGCCCGGACCCGGCCCAGGCGTTCCGCGATGCCGTCGCTGCGGTCGAGGAACGCGACATTCCGTGGGCGGCCGTGTTCGGCAATCATGAATCGGAAGGAGAGATGACGCGCGAGGAGCTGATGAAGGTCGTGCTGGAGCACCGGCACACTGTCACCAGACGCGGTCCGGAGCAAGTGAGCGGAGTCGGCAACTATACGCTTGAGCTGCTGGACGGCGAAGGGAGGCCTGCCGCCGCGCTATACTTCCTCGACTCCGGCAACCGCTCTCCGCTGCCTCATGTCGGGGGCTATGATTGGATTCGCCGCGATCAGATCGACTGGCTAACCGCAGAATCCCATCGGCTCAATCCGACTCAACTGTCAGTCAAGCTGCCGGCGCTGGCCTTCTTCCATATTCCGCTTCCTGAATACCGGGAGATGTGGGAGAAGGAGATTTGCTACGGTCACAAGCAGGAGAATGTATGCTGCCCGCAGGTCAACTCGGGGCTATTCGCCGCTATGCTGGAAATGGGCGATGTGGTCGGAACGTTCTGCGGCCACGACCATGTCAACGATTATTGGGGCGAGCTGCACGGCATTCGGCTATGCTATGGCCGCGCCACCGGCTATCACACATACGGCAAAGAAGGATTCGAGCGGGGCGCGCGCGTCATCCGGCTGACCGCCGGAGAGCGCGGCTTCACAACCTGGCTCAGGCTGGCGGACGGTTCTGAAGTGCGGGAGCAGCCGGTTCACCATCCGGAGTTAGCCAAACAGTCCTGACAATCCGAGGAGTTGACCTGCCATCATGCTGATTCCCGTCCTGCTCGTTATCGCTTCGGGGATGGCTCACGCCGTCTGGAGCTTATTCACCAAGAAAAGTCTCAATAAAGGCGTATTTCTCTGGATGATCATGGTCGTAACGACCGTCCTGCTGCTGCCGGCTTTTTTGCGGGAAATGTGGCAAACTCCGCTGACCGCCGGAGCCTATGCCCTGCTCCTGCTGTCCGCGGCGCTGCAGGCGCTTTACTCCTGGCTGCTGTCCAGAACCTACGAGCTGGGCGACCTGTCTCAAATCTATCCGATCATGCGCGGCACCAGCACGCTGCTTGTCCCGCTCATCGGCGTCGCCTTCCTGCGGGAATCGCTGTCCGCGGCCGGATGGCTCGGCATCGCCTGCATGCTGGGCGGCTTCGTTGCGCTCAGCGGCGTCGGGACGCGCGGCAGCCGCCTGCGGGAGCTGAAACCCGTGCTGATGGCGCTCAGCGTAGGGCTGTGTACGACCTGCTACGTGTTCGTCGACAAGCTGAACCTGTCGCATATTTCCCCGCTGGCCTTGCTGGAGGTGACCAACATCGGGTTCGTCGCCGGCCTGACTCCGCTTGTACTTGCTTCCTCCGGACAGCTGCGGGCAGAGTGGCAGGCCAACCGCCGTACAATCCTGCTCGGCGCAATATTGAATCCCGGATCCTATTTATTATTTCTATTTGCGATGCAGCAGGCGCCCATGGCCCATATCAGCCCGCTGCGTGAGACGGGCACGATCTTCGCCACCTTGCTGGGCGTGTTTGTGCTGAAGGAACAGCAGGGCTTGCGGAGAATCGTCTGCTCCGTCATTATCGCGTTCGGCATCATGCTGATCGGGATGTGGGGATAGACGCTAGAAGGCTTGCCGCGCAACCGCGCAGCAAGCCCCCTCTGTTTAGCCCACGCGCAACTGCGCACAAGCCTCCTCTGTTTAGTCCCACGCCCACCCGCGCCGCCTGGCCAGCTGCCCGAACGCTTCGATCACGCCGTCCGAGCAGACGCCTCCTCCTATGGAGCCGCCTAGCTGCAGCACCCGCTCTTTTACTTCCGCATGCGCGTTGCCCGGACAGATCGCGTGCGCGGCCGTGCCGCTCTCCATCATATCCAGATCCGTCAGCTCGTCGCCGGCGGTTACGATCTCTTCAGGCCGCAGGCCCATCAGCTGCTGCAGCTCCCGCACGGGCGTTTCGGCGCATACTTGTCGATCAGGTCGTTGAGCGGGATCAGCACCCCCTGACTGCCGTACGTAATCAGATCGCTGGCGGGGAGCAAGGCCGTATGAAAGGCGTCCGGATGCTCGCCGCTGGCGAGGACGAGATTGCGCTTCTCCGGCAGCACGTCAATGCTCGTCAACTGAAAGTCTACGTCGATATTGGTCATGCGCGCATATTCCTTCCAGACCAGCGCTTCGTTCCAATTGCCGGAATTGGAATTGGACTTATGCGCGAAAAAGGTCAGGCGGATCGGCTCCTTCACGATCGGAAAGCCGGCGGCATTCAGATTGACCAATCTCCGGCTTCTATCAGCCGCCTCCGCTTCCCCTTTCTGCAGCGCGTCCCCCTTGCACCCGCATACTAACGAGCAGATGGCCATCGTGATGAGCAACGAGGACCGTTTTTTTTTCATAGCACATGCCCCCTCTCTGTCTTTGTATGTTCGGCAGGCTAACCGGGCCATCCTTTATTAAAACGCTTTCAAACCCAATGACAACAAGCACCCCTTCGGGTGCGCAGGCCACATATCCCCCACAGGCTTGACTTCGCTGTCAACTTGTTTTAACTGTAGAGGACAATTCCTCGGCCTGTAAGTCACAAAAATACAACCCGTACGCTTCACCGCCCGACGCGGAAAAACCGGGGGATTCGTCCCCCGGTTCTGCTCCCGATGCTCATCGGGCGTCTCTCCCTATGTTCGCCAAAACAACTTCCGAAGGCTGACCGCTCCCTTAAAGTCCCCGGCTCAAGACGGCTTCTGGCCCCCTATCCCATGCCTGCACCGTCAAACCGTCGCCCTTGATCGCGTTCACGCCGTCACAGTACCGGCTATCGGCCAAATCTGTGCCCTCCAGCTCGCTTGCTGCTTACTTGAAATGATACAGGCTGATATCCTTGTTTTCGAGCGCGTACCGCTGGTAATGCTGCTGATGGGCCCGGTACAAGTCGCCGTTCGCCGAAGGCGAATAAGTCAGAAACAGCTGCTTGCGGCTGAGTTGGGACGTATTCGGCCCGCTCTGATGCGGCGTGAACGAATGGAAGATGATAACATCCCCGGGGTTCGTCTCCACCAGCTGCCCGGTAGACTTGTCGATTTGGGCGATCTCTTCCTCATTCATGTTGCGGAGCTCGCCTTCCGGCGACAGCAGGCGGTGGTGATAGCCCGGGAACAGCTCGAGGCCGCCGTTCGCCTTGCTGGCTCCGTCGATGGCTACCATTACGGAGATCAAGCCTTCGATCTTGAAGCCGTGCCACCAGGACCCGTCCTGGTGCATGCTGTAGCCATTTGCTCCGGGAAGCTTGAAGATCAGCTTGTCTTTGAACAGCAGCGGCTCATCGGAGTAAATATCGCGCAGCGGTGCAAGCAGCCGCTCATCCTTGACCAAGGCATTGAAGACCGGCGAGATATCGTGGACAGGGTCCAGCCTTTCAATTTTGATGGAGCCGTCCGTATAGCTTTTATGCCCCGCCCGCACATTGTAGGGGTTCGTGTACGTTTCAAAACTGAGCAGCCGGTCGCATTCCACCTGAAACAGCTTTGCCTCCTGCTCGGTAAATACGCCTCGCAGCACCAGGTATCCCTTCTCATGATAATCCTTGATTTCCGCTCTCGACAGGATATTAATGTTGCTCATGCTTTCGATCTCCCTTCACCTTTTACAACATTTTTTTGATTGTTATATTTTTTTGTTCAACTCCTTAATCACTATATTAAACTAGATTATTTACATTTCACATGCACTGTCTTACTATTATTTATATACATTTTTGACGATAAGGAGTGAAGGAATGAGCAGCCCCCGTTTCCTGAGATACTACTATACGAGCCCCATCCTCAAGTTCTCCAAGCCCGAAGACCGTTACGAGGGCTGGGTGATCATTGCCGCACAATCCGGCAGATTCGCCTTTACACTTGAAGGGGAAAATTCCGTTAGCGGGGAAGCGGGATTTGGCGACCTCGTGATCTGCCCCCCCGGCACTTTATTCAAACGCCATATGCTGGAGCCGGTATCCTTTCACTTCATCGAATTTCTCGCCGAGGATGCGATCTCCGGCAAGGTGACCTTGACCGATCTGCAGCGCCTGTCCTCCACCTTCCGCTATATGATCCTGTATGAGCGCGACAGCTCGGAGGAGGCGCATGCCTACGTCAACCACTTGCTGGGCGATCTGCTCTTCCTCGTCACCAGCGAAGCGCGGCGGGCAGCCCGGGGGCAGTCGCTGCAGGACGATGCGCTGATGCATCAGGCTGCGGCCTATCTGGAGGAGCATGCATGCGAGTCGGAGCTGTCGCTGAAGCTGCTGGCCGCCAGACTTAAGCTCCATCCTTCGCAGCTGTCCCGGCGGTTTCAAGCCGCTTATGCCAGCAGCCCGATTGAATACGCGACCGAGGTCAGGCTGCAGAAAGCGCGCAAGCTGCTCATCGAAACCGAGCTGAGCATCGACGAAATCGCCGAGCAATGCGGATACCGCAACGGCTTTTATTTCAGCCGGGTATTTACGTGGAAGATGAAGCTTCGTCCCTCCCAATACCGCAAGCAGTACCGGATCTGAGTCGAATTGCTCCGAGGATAATCGCTTAACGGCGTTCAAAATCGGCCGATCGCTAAGCAAGAAAGATTGTCCTGATGAGAACGCTGTCGCGGAAGCCATGTTTCCATTATTTATGATCGGTTCCCCGCGCTGTCTGCAACGGCAAGCTATATGGGGCCATCTTTCCGGGCTATTCCTCCTGTTCCTCCATCCACTGCTCAATCAGGTGATCCAGTTGCTCCCGAAGAATCTCTCTTTCCGTCCAGTCCCTCTCCAATCGGAATAACACTTCCGTGTCTTGCCCCACTTCACCTAGCGCGGCTTCAAGCTCTGCAAGTCGTCGTTCCGCCACTTCGATCTCTTCTTCAAGCTTCCTGCCGCGCTGTTTACCCTTCTCTTTTCGGACTGCGATCGACGACGTTCGATTCGGCCCTGACCGCGAACGCCCCCGATCCTCCACCTCTTCCTCGACTGATACAGACATCCTGCGTTGGCTTTCCGCTCTGTATTCATCAAATCCGCCCAGATAAACCGTGAGATGACCACCATTCAGTTCCCATATTTTCTGTGCCAGACGGTTCATGAGATACCGGTCGTGGGTCACAATCAGAATTGTACCCGGAAAATCCTCTAATGCTTCCTCAAGCGCCTCCCTCGATGCGATGTCCATGTGGTTCGTTGGTTCGTCCAAAATGAGCAGGTTAGGCTTCCTATGCACTAGCAGTGCCAACCTTAGACGCGTCCATTCTCCGCCCGAGAGCAGACGAACAGGCTTGAACACGTCAGCACCATAGAAAAGGTACGCAGCCAACCGGTTTCGGGCTTCGCCTTCCTCTAGCCCGACTCCATCTCGGTAATAGTCCAATACGGTCTGTTCCGGATTGTCCGGGAGTTGCTGCTGCGCGAGATAACCGACGTCGACTCGAGATCCCAGCCGCGCTTCTCCTCCGTCCAAGGATATCTCTCCAAGCATAATCTTCAGAAAGGTCGACTTGCCGGAGCCATTGTCCCCGATCAACACCACTTTCTCTCCATAGTGAAGCTCTCCCGTTACACCCGCAAGAATGGTCTTCGGCCCGTATTTCTTCTCCACGCCATCAAGACTGAGAACTTGTTTCCCGGACCGCTCGGATGGTCGCAGTTCGAACTCCGCTTCCTTGCGATTCATTGCGGGACGTTTCAGTTTCTCCATTCGGTCGATCGCTTTCTGCATGCTGGCCGCCCTTCGGAAAAACTTCCCGTTATCGCCGATTCTCCCCCATTCCATCAATTGCTTAATTGTCTCCCGCATTTTCTTGATCTTCTTCTGCTGTTCCTGGTAATCGGCAAACTGCCGGAGAAGCAGCTCCTCCTTCTCCTTCACATATTGCGTATAGTTTGCATGGAAAACAGTCGATTCCCCATCTTCGATTTCCACGATCTTTGTAACGACTCTGTCAAGAAAGTAGCGGTCATGGGAAACAAATAAGCAAGCCCCTCTATATTTCAGTAGAAATTCCTCTAGCCACTCCACGGCAGTCCTATCGAGGTGATTCGTCGGTTCGTCAAGTAGTAAAAGTTCAGGCTCCGTTAGAAGCTGTGAGGCGAGACCTACTTTCGTTTTCTCCCCTCCGGACAACGAATCGTATGCCCGGGAATACCACTCTCGAGGAATGCGCAAGCCATCTGCAATCTGATCGACCCGGGCATCGAGCTCATAGCCTCCGTCCCGCTCGTAGCACTCTTGCAGCTTCGCATACTCTATAAGCAATGACTCTAAACGTTCCGGAATCAGATCTGGCGATGACATCGCAATTTCCAGAACTGTCATCCGCTCCCGATACTCGAGCAATTCTCGGAACCCGATCAACAGCACTTCCAGAACTGTAATTCCGGCTTCCAAGTCCGGTATCTGCTGAAGATAACCGATACGCGCATTCTTACGAACAGCCAACATTCCTTCATCAGGTTTATCCAGCTTGGCGATCATGCGCAGCAGAGTGGTCTTGCCGCACCCGTTGCGGCCAACAAGCCCTGCCTTTTCACCGTGATGAAGCTCAAAGGTTACATTTTCCAAGACGAGCTGCGCGGCATTGTATTTCTTTACGTTTTGACAATTTATCGTTAACAAGTGGGTTCCTCCTAATGCGAGACCCTACCGTTTTAACCCAATATAAAAAAGGACGTAGGGAAAATTCCCTACGCCCGTTCCAGTTCGATCCGTTCAGGTTAAGGTAGGAGTCTTTTCGCGAATTGTGAAATCGTATGGTTAAAAATGGACAGACTTATCCCGTCTTGCTTATAACCATGAACGATGCCAGCCATCGCGATGGGCAGCCGGCCTACTTGATTATTCACACACTCCCGATTCATCCTACCTTCACCTCCCTTTACGTAATTAATTCCAACTATACTACAACCAAACACGTTTCGGCAACGTTTGCCCGATCATAATTTCTCACACATCTCCAACCGATGCAAGAACATACACAAGAAACTTGCCATTACTTGTGATGAGGCTCATAGCCCATGGACTACTTTTTAGCTGTAGCATTATTCCTAATATCGTTTTTTTGA
Source organism: Paenibacillus sp. cl123 (assembly GCF_900101595.1). Taxonomy (GTDB): domain Bacteria; phylum Bacillota; class Bacilli; order Paenibacillales; family NBRC-103111; genus Paenibacillus_G. The sequence continues at coordinate 101,888 of NZ_FMYY01000023.1, read as the reverse complement.
ATACCGACCTTTGTTAGCTTATAGCATAATCCCACAAATACGACACCCAAGCTAAGCCAAATTGAGATCCATTTCCCCAAAGTCAAAAATCCCGACACATAAGCGGCAACGCTAGTAACAGGATACTTGAGAAGGATCATAATGATGCTCACATTTTCAGACCAATCGAGAACCCCAGCCACAAGAGGCAGCCAAACCAGTGTCAGGATTATCCGCCGCCCAGAGCTTCCATATAGCATGCTAACTATTAGAGAGAAGGTAATGGCATACAAGGCGGGAAAGACAAAATCGAATCCCATTAACAGCTTGATGTAAACGCGGCGTCCCTCAGGCTGCAGTTGCTCAAGCAGCGAATACACTTCAGTCTTCGAATAGAAAATATGCATATCGAGTATATCTACACCTTGAGATACCTCTTGGATTCGAGGCACCGTGATCGGCAAATGAACGGTATTGACCACGACCATCAAGGTTATGGTCAGGACCAGCAATGGCAATACCGTCTTTAAGGTTCCCCATTTAATAAGCATGCGGCTTATTGACTCAAGCATTGCTACTTTCCCCCTGTTTAGCTTTCCGAAGTGCCAATGCCTTGCCTGTGGGTTTCCCTTTCACCTGAATCCACAGAAGTTCTATCAGGTCCTTAACAGGCCGGCCCTCAAGTATAGGCGTCAGAGTGCCATAGAAGTGGTTTTCGATGTCCTTTATTTTTATTGCGCTGTCTCTTCCCTTTTCCGTTAAGGAAAGCTGGACCTTTCTGGAATCGACGGGAGACTGCCTCTGTTCTATAAGTCCTGCTTCCACCATTCGGCCCACCAACCGGCTGGGGCTTCCGGTTTCACAGACCAACAGTTGTCCCACCTCAATAAGTGATAAAGGTTCATGGTCGTAGAGAACCCGCAGCACCTCACTCTGTGAGGTCGTCAGCCCCAACGGCTTTAGAAGCTCCGTAAAAGTACGACTCCCTTCCCGTTGGGCAGCTAGTATCAAATAACGCAATTCTTCAATAGGATTCAAAGCAGGACCTCCCGACACTTATCAATGATATGTAATCAATGACGTGTAATCAATGATATGTCATTGATTTTAGCACAACCAAGTTCCCCCTGCAAGTTGAAGGCTCTAGCTCGTGAGCTGGACGTTCCCCGTCGTATATTTAACCGTATATTATATAAAGAAATAACCTGCAAAACACCGTGCGAATATATGCATGAGGTACGAATCTCGGCGGATTGCGAGCTGCTGCAGACGTACAACATGACTTATCGGTCAAATTTCGAAGAATATTGTGATCAGACCTGAGAATGGGGGAGCGGTCATGAGCAAAGGCGCTCCCGAAATTCGCACATCTGCCGCTTGAGTGCCTGGAATGGTTGATCAAGCGTGCCATTGCGGGATGGTCTTGTTCGAACCTTCCGCAAACCATGGTATAATAGATCATGGCAATGGCTTGAAGGAAGGAGAAGCAACCATGCAGGTTTCATTCCATACAGCGGAACAATTGAGTCTTGCAGTGGAGCAAGGGCTCCGGGATATATCTGTGCTGCTTTACCACAGGCTGGACTCCGTAGCCCCCTATCCGGGTTTTCAAAGTCATAACGGAATTGAAATGTATTATATCGAAAGCGGCCGGGGGGTGTACCTTGTCGGCGACCAGGCTTATACGCTGCAGCCGGGGACCTTGATGATCATTCCGCCTTTTACACTTCACAAAGTATTGCAAACCGATCCCGAAACAAACCTGTGCCGCAGCGTCCTGATGTGTACGGAACAGTTTTTGGAAGCCGAATGGCCTGACCATTATCCATTTCCGTTGACGGAGATGACTTCCTCCTGCAGCCGCATTCAGTTCGGTCAAGAGCTGCACGACCGAATCAGCGGAATCTATAGGCATCTGAATCAAGAGTTGGCGTACCGCGTGCCAAGCAGCTTATCTATCATAAGCTGCTTGATCAAGGAACTGCTGCTGCTGGCCCACCGAAGCATGAAAAACGGCGAGCCACAACCGCCGGAGCCTCCTTCCGAGCAGCTTCCACAAGAGATCTCTTTTCTGGTCCAATACATCGGCAACCACTTTCAAAGCGAGCTTCAGCTTGAGCGCCTCAGCCGCCTTGTGCATATGAATTCGTCTTACCTGAGCACTCTGTTTCATAAACATGTCGGAATTCCATTAAATCGGTTCATTACGATCAAACGAATACATTATGCCAAAAGCCTGCTGCGGGAAACCGCGCTGTCCGTTACCGATATTGCGTTCCAATGCGGCTTTAACCACCCTACCTATTTTATTAAAATATTCAAAAAGCTGGAGCAGGTTTCTCCGGCCGCATACCGCAAAGAGCATCTGCTCCGCTCTTGATCATGCCTGCTCAAAGAGGGAAGAGGCTGTCCAACTTTCTGGACAGCCCCTTCCCTCTTAAATTATGAGCAAGTCGGCCGAGCGCTGAAACCGGCTGCCCGTCGTTCGTCACGGCAATAGGCGCCTCCATCTGAAAAAATAGAGCTCCGTTCCGTTCTCCGGCACATCGATCAAGATCATTTCATTTCCATCATTTACGTCCACACTTTCCGAGGTGTTCATATTCGTAAGCTGTCCGGAAGCTCCGGGAATAATGGAAGCTTTGGCTCTGGCCCCTTTGTTAAAAAGTAAAACCACTTCCCCTTCCGGGTGAGTTAAACGCTGCAGACGCAGTCCAGCGCCTCCGTTCGTCAGGCGGACGCCTCGTGCTCGGAAAGATGCGTGAGAGTTCATTAGCGTCTCGAAGAAACGAAGCAAGCCTTCCACCGGTCTCGCGAAATAAGCTTGAAACAAGCTCGTTCCAACTCTGACCAGCGACCCGTTTTCCAGCTTCCTTTGGGCAACTGAGGGGGCCCCGTTCAAAAACCGTGCAACAAAGGCGGCCTCGCTCCTCAAGCCTAGAGGCAGCCGATAAAACCATCCGGAGATGATCTCTCCGTTCAGCGTTGTCATTTGCAGCCCCTCGTCATCCGTCTCGATCTCGAGTACGGACGCACCGAACAAAGCGTCCACCGCCTCAATCGATTCCCCGCTAAGCCGCCCATCCGCCTCCTTCATCCCGCACAAACCGTCTGCGATGACGAGTCCGCCCAAGCGTGCGAAGTCTTCAAGCTTTGCTATCTCAGCGCGACCCAGCACAATAGTGTTCGGCAGAATTACGATCTCAACCGATTGCGGGATCGGCTCCCCGACAAAACGCTTTTCGTTGCGAAACAGGACCGGCAAGGACAAATCGGAGCACATTAGCCAAGCACCGGCAAGGGCGTCCATATACATATTTGTATTCCTTGGGTTTAGGCGATTGTTGCCTTGCCCTTCAACAGCGCCTAAAGCACACGAGGCCTCTGAATACAAAATCAGGACGCGAGGCGCTGCCGGGGCCGCTTTCGCAAACAAGTTGTCATGACGCTGCAGCATCACTGCAGTCTCCTTTGCAGCCAGCAGCCTCTGAGAAGGCTCCCCGAGCCGATTAAGCAGCGCCCATTCCCCGGCTTCATAGCCGCTGCTGCGGGAATTAAAACACCAGAACACCACGGCCCTGGCTCCAGAACCAATTCCTTCCCAAATCCATTGCTTGATCGTCTCGCGAGAGGGCGTATAGGGGTGATTGCCCGAATATAGAGTCGTTCCGCCCTGCAGCTCCGTCACCCAAAATAGTCCTTCAGGGTGGAGCGTAGCGCTTTTCATCAAATCTGCAAAAAACGCAACGGATTGGCCCCATCTCCGTTCAGGAAAACGCAAAGAGTGCCACATCGGATGAGCGGAGCAGCCAAGGAAATCAACCTGCTCCGCCTCGCTCCAGATCGACTGTCCCATGCTTTGCAGCTCCCGCTGCAAATTATGAGGATTGACATGCACGGGATGCCTCGCATCGTATTTGCGAATCTGCTCACGTATGAAATGTAAATGCTTCGACAAGTTTTCTACCGCAAACCTGGTTTGCTCTAGCTGTTCGGCGAAGGAACGGAAGGGCATCGTGGCAGCCGTTCCTTCGCTTCCCCCTTCAAGCTCAAGCTGCTCGAAGCTGTCAAATTGCTTATAGCTGATTGCATTGTAGCCATCGATATCTCGATATTTATTTTGCAAATAACGAATATAGGCCTGACGGCCGTACCTGCCACTGCCGGCGGAGCGGGTCGGCTCGTTCCATAAAATCCACGAGTCGAGCGCGGGATGTGCGGCGTATCTTCGAACGACCGTCCCGATATACCTTGCAGCCGCCTTCTTAAATGATGGATCGTCCAGTTCCGCCAGCTCCTGCATGCTGTCGGTCAATCTCATCCACCCCGGCGGGCTGCCGGACATCAGCGTGGGAACGACCGTCAGCCCTGAAAGCAGCGCCTGATCGAAGCAGGCGTCGTAGGTGTCAAATACCCACTGGCCCTCCTTTGGCTCCAGCTGCTCCCATACCATAAACAGACGGATCACACTCAGTCCGTTTTCCGCCATCAAACACACCCAGTTTCTTATCTGTTCGGCCGTATCTTCTTTATTGATGAACAATTGGCTTCCTATTCGTATGCCTTTTCTATCAGTCATAGCGGACAACCGCCTTCCTCACCGTTCATTACTCGTGCATCATTCCCCAAATAAATGCCGATATGTCATCCATGTCCAGTTTCCCATCCTGATTATGGTCGTACATGCGCACCTGCCTCCAAGTACCGTCTCCGCCGGTTGCCAAATAATGGCGGCCCATCACCGCCAAATCCCCGATATCACGGTTCCGGTTGACCGATCTTTTGAAGGATTCCATGGCCGTATGCAGGCTCAAAGCCGCTTGATTCGCTTCGGCTTGGCTCGCAGCACCGCCGGCAACGGCTTCGGCAGCATCAACCGCTGCTTGAAGCGTCTCAAGCGCGGACTGCGGATAATGTCCCCACAGCGTAGCACTGAAGGCAGCTGCCTCCAATCCCGCCTTCGCCTCGGCAAGCTTCGCAAGCAGCGCGGTTAGATCGAGGCCATAAACCGTGAGCTCGTTTGGCTCCCCTCCGCCAATACCCTCAATATCGCCATTCCCGTCGGCAACTCTTACGTCGGATAAATAAATGGTGCTGTTCATCGTTCCGGTTATTGGCAACACCCTGAATTGCAGCCGGATCACATCCTTCGTTCCCGTAAGAGAAGCCCCTAAGCCGTAGGCGATCAGCTTCACGCGGCCTTCCCCATAGACGGAATCTGTGACTGTTACCTGATTCATCAAGGATTCGGCTCCTATATATTCAAGAACAGCCGGATCGAAATGGATGATAGCGGACTGTGCATATACGCTGCTCGTTACATCATGCATACTATAAGTTAGCGTAAGAGTCTGACCGGCCGCCGCCTGGGCAGGTCCGCTTAATGCCGCGCTGCCGCCTAAGGAATCCGGGTCTTCCAGCTCCACGAACGTCGTCACGCTTTGCGCAGGGAATGTATAGGAGAGCGCACCGTTTTCAAGCGTTCGGCTCTCCTGTTGAACCAAATCCTCGCTTGCGCTTGTGCGGTATATGTCCACGGACGGTGCGCTAAATCCATAGACGGGCGATTCGATCGATGCCATCGAATCGTTGATGACTACTACGGCGGCTTTCCCCGTAATGGGATCCTTGGCTGCCGTAACATGAAGACTTCGGAAGCCGCTTTCCGCTTCAACAACTACATCACCAGGACGAATGAAGCGACTGAACTGCCCCATCGTATACAATCGTTTATTAAAGCTGTAGGTGCCATCCGATCTCAGCTGAACAAGCGCCTCTCCGCTGTTCGTATTGGTCGGCGTAACGAACCACCAGCGCAGCCAGCCGTGATATCCCTGAGACAACGCCTCCGCAATCTGCTTCGCATTGTCGACTCCGTCCTTAATCGACGGATCGTTAGCAGCCGTAGACGAAACCTCCGTCTGAAAGAGCGGCTTGCCGAAGCCTGATAAATTCGTTGTATGGCCCCCGTAGCTATGGGTAGGGATGAAGTCCAGCTTCGATCTCGTCTCCTCGCTCATGTGGGTCAAATAGTCAAAGGTAGTCAATTTCGTATTGCCTTCCGGAGCACCTACCATTACAGGCAAGCCTGCTCCATGTACGGCATCCGCCACTTTGCCGGCGACGGTATCCATTTCTTCATACGTATATGCCGCCGAGGCGTATTTGACGATCGTATTCGGTTCATTCTGAACGCTGAGCCATTTGATATCAAAGCCGTGTTCGTTGCGATAACGCTCCACCCACGTTTTCAAATAATCGGCGTACGTGTCATAATACTCGGGAAGGAGGTGGCCCCCGTTAATCTCCGATTGATTGTCCTTCATCCAGGCAGGAGCGCTCCAGGGCACGGCGTAAAACCGCACATCCTCTCCACGCGAGATCGCCTCATTGGAAAACCAAATCTGGTGCGCGTCCGTATCCCAATCCCATACACCTTCGGCGGGCAGCGCAGTTGCCTGCAAGGCATTTGTCGGAATCGGGTCCGTTTTTTGAAAAGGATTTACTTCCAGCCGTACGACGGTTAATCCTGCGCTGCTGCCGGTCGTTCCGAACAGCTTCTCGAGAATGATTTCCTTGCCCTGCACATCAGGAAAATTCATCAGATCGTGAACCGGATTATTGGCGGACCCGCCGAAGCCCCAAATGTCCTGACGCTCTCTGCTTGTATCCACATAAATGTCGTTCGTTCGAATTCTGACGATCCCCGCAGCCGCATCCCAGTCCACTGTCGCGCCAAGCAAGCTTAACATCGAGACCGGTGCCATCAAAACACCTTGCTCGGAAAGCATAGCGGAAGCTTCCAGCTCCACCGGCTCACCATCAAGCAGCGCGAGAGAACTTCCCGAGGAAAGCTCCAGGACGGCGCTGCCCTTCACCGCGGTTGCCTTCTCAGTCTGCGGATCCCACTGAGTCTGAGCACGGAACGCTTGCAGCAGCTTCACCGCCGGAGCCATGACTACCCCGTCAAGCCTCAATAGCTCACCTGCTTCAAACTCCAGCCGCTTGCCGTTCATATAAGCATTGATGTTTAGCCCGCCTCCCGGCAAGGAGCTGTCGAGCAGCACAATCGTCCCCCAGCCGGATGCATCCTTAAACGAATTGTTCGTTGGATCGTGCCATTTGGCGATTGATTGGCGGCTTCCGGTGCCCGGATCATCATTCACCTGCAGCTCAAAGCCCATGACTAGTCCCGGCTCAGCTTGTACGAATTGGATCGGAATGGCCGCCTCTACCAGATAGCCATACTCCGTCTCCGATGCGCCGGACTGAAACGTTTGCAGCGCCTGGCCCCCGAAGCTGCGAGCATTCATATAATTGATCCGGTAATGAGAATCGTTCGAATCTAGCGTTACTGATTTGGCATTATCCTCATCCAAAAAGATTTCAATTGAATCCTGCTCGTGAGCTAAAGGATTCACGACGCTTCGGACCGGATCGTATACGGACGCCAGCACGTATACGGCGGTTTCGTCCCACAGCAGTTTGGCCGCAGCGGTAGCCCCCGACTGTCCTCTGCTGAATATATCCGTGCGAATCTCGGTCGCGTTCTCCCATACAGCATCCGGCTGTCCATCAATGACAGGCGTCCCCTTGTATACCGCCGCCGAAACGACCGGTGTCTCAGGCTCGCCGGGTTCCTGATATTCGCTTACAACAACCTCGTCAACATTGACAACAGCAACCACTTGATTGTAAGCCCCCGCATACATCTGTTCGACGGTAATCCCTGTAATCGGCTTGTCTCCGACCGTATAGGTCATTTTCAGCTCCGCCCATTCCTGATCCGTGGCAAGGAAGCTGTCCGCCGCCTTCGTATATTGCTGTGGAACGGTGCTGTCCATGACCGAAAGAAAGAACAAGCCCGCCTTCACCGGACTCGCGCCGTTTACCCGAACACGCGCGGATATCGTGTATGTTTTACCCGGTGTTACATCGAGGCCGCTGAAGGCATCCAATATTTTCAAGCGGTACACCTTGTCGAGCCGGTCGGCCATTTTGACGCTCTGCCCTATGGCAGCGCTTCCATAAAACAGAGTATCATCGAGACTTATCGAGCTCATCTGCTGCCCGCCTCCCGCTCCAAGGTTAGCTTCGCTTACGTCGGCCGCATCGTCGAAATGCAGCCTTACCGAAGCTGCCGCCTGAACGGGAGGCGCCGGCAGCGCGCCCGCCGTCATAATCAAGACCAAAAGGAAAATCAGCCATCTCCTGCACTGCGCTTTCATAGTACGCATATCGAGCTTATCCATCACTTACACTCCTTTAGGTTCAATTCGTTATCGATTGCTTTGATCCCTGAACTCCTGGGGCGTCATCCCCCACAGCTTCTTAAATATGCGGCTGAACGAAGGGGCAAATTCATAGCCTACGGCGGAGGAAATTTCGTGAATTTTCATATCGCTGTATGTGAGCAGCTCCTTGGCCTTATCCATGCGGGCGCGGGTAATAAAATCGGACAGGCTCTCGCCGGTAAGCTTCGCATACAATCTGGATAAGTAAAAGGGATGCAAATGCACAAGCTCGGCCAATCGAGGCAGCGACAGGTCCTCACGCAAATGGTGCCGAATATGCTCATGAAGCCGCCCGATCAAATGATCGTGGCTGTGCCCGCGTTCTCCCTGCTGAAGAAGAAACAATTGACCTGCCACATAGGCGAAATAATGCACCGCCTCCTTCCAGGATGCATGCAGCTTCAGATCGGTAAGCTTATCCAGGCTGATGCCTGCGGGCAGCAGCTGGACCGTATCGCGCCGATTGATGCAGGATAGAAACAAAACCGACATCGAGTAAAAATATTCCAGCCGGAGCGATACCGGGGCCGTTTCCACGAGCTCCGCCAACTCTTGGTAGAGACTCATGAATGCCTCCTCCTCGCCGCGCTCCAGATGCGCTTCCAGCATACCGACACTCTTCAGCTTGTAACGGAGCTGCTGTTCTTGTGCCCTTGCCGCATACGGAGCCTGGGCTTCCGACGCCCGTGAGGCAAACAGGACCCTCTCGTCAATCAACGCCATCTCCGCTCCCTTGCCCGCTTCGCTGCTGAGAATGAACTTTAACGTATCGGCCTTCACTCCAACAGCAGACCATGAAGCAGGCTCGCCGGCGACTGCAACCGACAGCGATAGCTTGAGATACCGGCTGCAGGAGGATTGGATCGCCTCAAGCATCCCCCATGCAAACGAATGCAAAGCGTTCCACGGCGCAGCATGCATCTGCTTCCAGCCATCGCCGGGCTGTAAAAAATAAACCAGGCTGTTATAGTCCCAATTCACTTGGGCAAATAGCAGCTCGGGTCCAAACAGTTCCTCGGCAATATTGGCTGCCGCATAGAGCAGCAGCGACTTGTCGGACCGGCCCAGCTCTTCCTGCCATCGGTCCACCTTGCCGACAACGACAAGCACGGGCTCCTCCGCCCGAAATGCAATATCGAGCTCGGCGAATTGCTTGCCGATAACCGGTACGCTGTCTGCAGAATCGCGCAGCAGCTGGAGCCAATATTCCTGCTGCAGCAGCGGGAAGGCCTCCTTGAGCTTGTAGCGGGCCTGCTGTAACGCCTTGCTGTAGTCCATTCTAACCTCGATCTCTTCAATAGCCTTGTCGACCGCAGCGAGCACCTTGTCGTCCTCCTCCATTTTCAGGATGAAGTCAACGACGCCGCCAACCCGCAAAGAGCTCTGAACATATCCGAAATCGTCATAGCCGGTCAAAAAAATAACCTTGCAGGCGGGCCAGCGCTTGATGATTTCTTTATGAAGCTCAAGTCCGCTCATCCCCGGCATGCGCACGTCGGTCAGCACAATATCCACCTTGGTACGGGCCAGCATGGAGATCGCCTCATCGGCCGAGTAACCCTTGCAGACGTCCAGCTTGCCGCTGTAGGCTGCAGACAGCAGGTCCTCCATGCTATCCGCTACGTAAGGCTCGTCATCCACGATTAAGATCCGGTACATCATTTGGCTTCAGCCTCCCTTCCTCAAGCGGAATCAGCAGGGCTGCGCAAGTTCCGCCCCATTGATTGATTGAAACGCTCATCCCGCTGCGGGGACCGAATTTTAGGCGCAGCCTGCGGTGAACGTTCATCGTGCCGGTAACCTCGCCCGCCGGCTCCGATTGCTCCAGACGCTCCCGCCAAGCCGCAAGCCCCTCAGCCGTCGGTGCCGCTCCGTTGTCATTTACGGCGATGGCGAGAATGCCGTCCCGTACCTGTAAAGTCACCTCTAGCTGGCCCCCGCGGCTTATGTGCTCGAGGCCATGGTGGAAGGCGTTCTCCAGAAGCGGTTGTATAATCAACTTCGGTACGGACAGGTCTCCGCAGTTCTCCGGAATGTCGGCGAAGGAAGCAGTGATCCGATTGCCGAAACGGAACGCCTGAATTTCCATATAGCTTCTCGCATGCTCGACCTCGAGCCGCAGCGGCACCTCATCCCCGGGATTGCGCGCCATAAACCGGAAATAATCACTCAGATGGCGGGCCACCTTGCGTATGCTGTCCGCATCCTCCATTTGGGCCATCCGGTAAATCATATAGAACGTATTGTACAGAAAATGCGGGTGTATATGGGACTGCAGCTGCTTCAGCTCAGCCCGTTGGTTATGCAGCTTCTGTTCGTAAAGCTCGTCGATGGCTGCCTTCAGCTTGCGAATCATAATATTGAACTTGTCAAACACGATCTGGAATTCGTCCTTGCTGCTATGACTGATTTTGAGGTCCAGATTTCCGTTTTCCATTTGCCGGAATACTTTAGTCAGGTGGAGCAGAGGACGGTGAATATAGCGGAATATCCACAGGGCAAAAATGACGACAGCCACAACCGACATCCCCAGCAGCACCCAAAAGGTGAAACGATAGGCGCGTAGAGGACCGAACAGCTCACGCTCCGGAATGGCGATCGCCAGATTCGCTTCCAATACCGGCGATTTTGTTTCGGCCACCAAATAATCCCTGCCATCAAGCCGCAGCGTTGCCTTAGGCCAATCCGCGGAATGATCTCGTACCGCCTGCTCAAGCCGCTCGGCCAGCTGCGGGATCGTTTCGCTGGACAGCGTCCAGCTGTCGCTCTGCAGCAATGCGGCACCGTCGCTCGGCTCCAGTATACGCGCCAGCTCCTCTTGGAGCGTCTCGGCCGACAGCTCGAGCTCCAGGACGTATAATGGATTTTGGCGTTCATTGTAAATACGGTCGGGATATACCGATCGGACAAACAACCGGTCGGACCAAACGATGATTGGCCCCTTTGACTGCGAGCGTGTCAGTTTTAAAAAAGCGAATTTATGCTCCTCTAGCGGCAGAACGAAGCCCTTGGTTGTGACCGTTTTGCCAAGCGCGGATAAATGGACGCTTACGCTTTTTACATAGGGACTCGAAGCCTCCAGCATTTGCAGTCGACCGTACAACGCATTGATTGCCTGCGAGATTTGGAAATCGTTCAAAATCGCGGATGACACGCTCAAATCAAGCAAATCTCTGTCGTTGACATACTGCTGCTGAAGCAAAGCAAGCCGCTCGATCTCCCGCTCGACGGAACGGCTGAAATACTCGATTCGCGCTTGCACGGAGCCCGCGATTTCCTTGCGGACATTCTCTTCCCCCCGCTGATTGACAAGCAGGCTTGCGGCATATAACGGCAGCAAAATAAGAAGAAACATCACGATGATTTTTGGAAATATAGACAGTCTTATCTGCTGAACGTATCCCTTTAACACTGGTGGCTTCCCTCGATTCCCCCAAATACCTCCATTTTAGCCCTTCACGCTGCCCAGTACCATGCCTTTTATGAAAAATCGCTGCAAAAACGGATACACCGCCAAAATCGGAAGCGCAGCGAGAAACACCTGGGCGGCAATCGAGGTCCGGTCGGTCACCTCCTGAAGCTCGGGCAAATTTAGCAGTGCCGTATCCCGGTCAATGACTACGGAACGCAAGTATGTTTGCAACGGCATGTGCTCCGGCCTGTTCATATAAATAAATCCGTCAAACCAGGCGTTCCAATGGTTGACCGTAGCAAACAGCGTAATGGTGGCAAGCGCCGGCAGCGACAACGGGACGTACACCCTCCACAGCGTAGTCCAATGGCCTGCGCCGTCCATAAAGGCAGCCTCCTCCAGCTCGCGGGGAATGCCCCGGAAAAAGTTCAGCAGCAGGATGACAAGAAATACCGGTACGGCCCCGGGGAGCACTAATGCCCAGATCGTGTCAAGCAATCCGGTCGCTTTCACCGTCAGAAACGAAGGGATTAAGCCGCCGTGAAACAGCATCGTAAACACGAACACCCACGTATAAATCGTACGTGCCTTAAAGACCTTTACTTCCTTAGAAAGCGGGTATGCAATCAGTATCGCCAGCAGGATGTTCAAACTAACACCTAATGCGATGCGCTGCAAAGAGACGCCAAACGCTTTGAAAAATTCCGGTTTGTTAAGCACGTAATCATACGAGCCGACCGTGAACTGCACGGGCCAAAATTTGACCAGACCCGCCGTCGCCGGCGCACTGCCGCTGAACGAAACCGCCAAAATATGAATCATCGGCAGCACGCACAGCAGCGACAATACCGTTAGCAGCCCATAGGTGCCGAGGAGAAAAAGCTTCGTTGTTAAGCTGGACCGTTCTACCATGCGAGCATCCTCTCCCTTCGATCAAAAAATCCGGTAGTTGGCAAACCTGTACGCTAAATAGTAGGAGCTGGATATAAAAAGGAAGGAAACGACCGATTTGAACAATCCGATCGCGGTGGCAACTCCGTACTGCGCCTCCAAAATGCCGATCCGGTACACGAAGGTGTCAATGATGTCGCCGCTCTCGTATACAGCGGGATTATACAGATTAAATACTTGCTCGAAGCCTGCATTCAGCACCTGTCCCATCGACAAGGTGGCCATCAAAATAATGATTGGCGACATGCCCGGCAGCGTTACGTGCCAGGTTTGGCGCAAGCGGGAGGCCCCGTCTAGCGCTGCCGCCTCATACAGAGACGGATCGATATTCGTTAGCGCCGCCAAATAAACGATCGTGGCGAATCCGAATTCCTTCCATTCGTTGGAGACGACGAGCACGTACGGAAACCAGTCATTGTCTCCCAAAAAGAATACCGGGGACGCGCCTACTCCCTGCAGCGCTTGATTGACTATACCATGGGATGGGGACAACACGTCGATCAATATCCCGCCCAGAATGACCCAGGACAAGAAATGGGGTAAATAAACGAGCGTCTGCACCGTCCGTTTATACCAGGCGTGTCGAATTTCGTTTAATAGCAGCGATACGCCGATCGGCACAACGAGCCCGGCGACGATTTTCATGAACGAAATATAAACCGTATTCCAAATGACCTGGGTGAAATTGGGCAGCTGAAACACAAAGCGGAAATTTTCCCATCCGATCCACTCCGAGCGGAAGATACCTTTGGCCGCCTGAAACTTCTCGAATGCGATCACGATTCCGCCTATCGGGATGTATTGATAAATGAATACGAGGATCAAGCCGGGCAGCAGCATCAGATGAAGCGGCAGCGTAGAGCTTCTTGATTTGGCAAGCATGGCACGCACTCCTTAGAGGCTTCGGCACCTCCCGCTTGAGTACCGGCTTTCGCTCGCTTTTAGCGGGAGGGGCATGCCTCATTTCTTTTTAATGCTTAAGTTCAAAACGCTCTGTCAGGTGCTTTATTTATTGTTCCGGTACCACTCGTTAACTTCCTTCGTAATTTGCTCTCCTCCGAGCTTGCTCCAGTCGCTGACGAACTTCTCGAACTCATCGGGCGCATCGTTGCCCATAATGATCTTGGTGAAAACCGTGCTCTGCAGCGTATCGAGCGATGCCTTCTTCTCAATCATGCTCGGAGTAGGGGGGCCGTAGTACAGCGACCTGCTGTACAAGCCTTTGTCGTAATAGCTCTGGTTGATCGAGAACGCTCCGCCTTCCCCATATATTTTGTTGACGCTCCACATTTTTGGCGACTCGCCCTTCAGGAAGCTTTGAATATGGTTATAGTCGGTCAGCTGATCGCCGGTCAGCTTGTCGCTGAGCTTGCTTTTCATCGCTTCGTCGATCGCTTTGTACTTCTCCAGATTACGGGTTGTCGGAATGAAGCTTCCCAAGTCCGTATACAAATGATAGTTGTTGATCGAGAAAAAATAAGGGTCGTCCGCGGTTTTCATATTTTTGTACTGCTCAATTACTTTGTTTGCCAGCAAAATAAGCGCCTCCGGATGCTTGGACGCTTTGCTGACGGCAAAGTAACCTGCCGCATCCGGCGTAATTTGCGCTTTGACGGGTGAACCGTCCACCGACAGCAGCGGATACGGCTTCCAATCGGTCTTCGGGTCGAGATCATAGCCGGCCTGATACGTCGTCGTTGGCGCTGAGAAGGTAGCGAAATTGATCCCGTTTTTTCCCGAGCTCAAATCCTGTATAGCTTTGGTGCGATCTTTAACGGAAAATTCCTTGTCGATCTGCCCGACCTTATACATCTCCTTCAGCTTCAGCAGCGCCGCCTTCATCTCCGGTTGAATTGAGCTGTATACCAAATTGCCGGACTTGTCCTCGATCCATTGGTCATAGTAAGCGTGGAACCCGTTAACGAAGCCCATCAAGCTGGCATTATTCGTATTAAACGACTTGTACAGGGCGATGCCATACGTATCCGCCTTGCCGTTGTCATCCGGGTCCTTTGTCGCGAACGCCTCGGAGATTGCGTACAGATCGGCCATCGTTTTGGGCTCCGGTAAATTCAGCTTCTTCAGCCAGTCTGCCCGAATCCATACCAGCTGCGCCTGATCGACCGAAGCAGCCGGCAGCGGAAGCGCCATCAGCTTGCCGTTCAAAGTCGCCATCTTCAATGCGTTACCCGCATTGTCCATCACCTTTTTCAAATCGGGAGAGGCATACTTGTTGTATACTTCCGTCAGGTCCGCTATAAGCTCGTTCTCCGCCAGTTGTCCCAGCTGGCTGTCGTTCACCTGCATAAAGTCCGGCAGAGCGTTTGAAGCGATCGTGACATTTACCTTCGATTTATAGTCGGCCCCTTCCGGCGTGGTCCAAGCGTATTTCAGCTTGATCCCCAGCTCCCTTTCAAACAGATCGGTCCAGACGTTTTTGTCATTGGTCTGCCCGCCCACGAACTTCGCGGCATTGTACATTTGTTTGGCCGTCGTTATTTCGATGGGTGGATCGTATTTGGCGTTCTGCGGGTCCGCCGCCTTCTGCTCCTTTCCCGCTGCTTCAGACAGTTTCGGCGTCGCCTGTTCTTCGGTTTTGGCGCTGCAGCCTGCGGCGACCGTCAGCGCGAGACAGCCCGCAAGGATGGAGCGGGTTGTTCTTATGGATAGGATGCTCATGGTAGTCCCCCTTCTAGAAAGCTCGTTATTTGAACTTCTGACCTCATTATAGCTTCTCAGGAAAACGCTTTACTACAAGCATTTCATTACTTTTCTTATGCATGGATAACTTGTTTAACCGGAGGAACGATAGCTCGGGCAAGCTTTGAGCTTGCCGGAAACGCCAAAAGGACCGCCGGAGCGGTCCCTTGGGCTTGCTTCGTATTTGAGCGCTTTACACCATGGCTGCAACGCTCTTCAAGGTATCGGGGTTCCGCCGCCGCATGCAAACGGCCTGGTTAATCGGCCATCTGAGCGGCCTGATAATTCCCCACCGCTTCCGTAACGGTTAAATAACGATCGTAAAAGCGCAGCGCCTTCACGGCGCCCTGCAAGTTAGCGGCAATCCTAATCGCAGACGATCCATTCAGGCTGCGCATATAAGGATTGAAGCGGCCAAAGCCGAACTGACGATACGTTCCTCCGTCGCACAGCTCCCCATCCACGACAAAACTTATGATTTTGGCCCCGCCGTCTACGATGGCCGTAATATGATGCTCCACACCAACCGTGAGCAGGCCTGGATCGCAATCCCAGGAGCTGCGGGTTCTTCCGTCGTTTAACTCAAGCTGCACCGTTCCGGCGTCAGTTGTATACAGCACGATACCGATTCCGTCGGAGCCTCTGCAATCCGCAATGATCTGGCCTTGGCTCAGACTATCTAAAAGCAGACGAACCTCGAGTGTAAAGCCTCCGCCTGCACGGAGGTCCGGAATCTTGGGGCATGCCGCCGCAGCGCCAGCTGCGCACTCGCCTTCCGAAAGCTCAAGCGCCAAGCCCTTGGTTTCGACGATCCGGCGTTCCGCCTGGCTCCACATGCCCTCCAGCAGCTTGGAGTCGATTTCGTGGACTCGGGCAATTGTCTTTTGCGTTTCTGTAATAAAATATTTGCCCTGATCCTCTATGAAATCGGGGTAACTGATCCTCGTTGCCGGATCGTCCGCATACAGCATGAGCTCCGGCTGGGACCAGTGGATGAAGCCGTTCCGCTCCACTCCTCCTGCCAACCAAACGGGATTGCGCAGCTCGTACGGCTCGCTCATCTTCTCCGGGGTCATCTCGCTGGCCCAATTTTTCCCATGGTTATGAAACCATAGAATATATTTGCCATTGCCGAACTTCCGGACGAAGTTTGCCGCGCGCGGATGCTTGATCTTGCGTCCTCCCGGCGTATACACCGCGTGAGCGGGCGGCGTCCAGGTGCGCCCGTCGTCCCTGCTGTAAGCATGACAATTGTGCCCTTCTGTCGTCCGATAGGTGCAGTAGAGACTGCCATCGTGCATACTGACCAGATTGTGCTCATCGGCTACCGCGCTTTCCGGTGCGCGGAGCCCTACATCCCCGTCCGGAAGTGTCTCCCATCGTAGAAGTGACGGGTCGGATTCTATCAGCAAATTATCGCTTCGGACGAACGCGCCCTCCGATGACTCCATAAAACCGTCCCCGAAGCTGCCTACCTTGGCCAGCCCGATATACAAGCTCCCTTTATGAACAATCGGCTTGCATACGCTCCAGAAGAAACGAACCTCGCCGCGGTAAGGGTTGTCCTGATCGATCCGGAATTCGCGCACCGGGATCGTGTACCGCTCGTCAGACCATGTAAAACCTCCATCGTCGGAATATTTAAATACAAACTCCCCGAGTGTATCTACGCGCTTCGCCGCCCATTCGTATCTGGCGGCTACGCGCTCAATGTTAGCCGCATTGTACGTATAGAAAGCGTAAATGCGCCCGCTGGGCGCAAGAAACGGCGTAACCCAGGATGCCTCGGGGGGACCAGGAGGCTCAATATCAATGAGCGGTGACCATGTCCTGCCTTGGTCCTTGCTAACGGTTGCCACAATATGCTGGTCCCGCTCTCCTTCCTCGCCCTTGCCGGTGGTCATTACACAGACCCAATTGCCGTCTGGCGTCACTACGACATAAGGCTGATCACAATAGTTTTCCTTCGGAATAAGATTGCCATGAATGATATTTCGCCAGTCCTTCATTCAAATTCCCTTCTTTCCTGTTTCCGATTGCTTATTTCCAGACTTACCATTCCGCCAGCGTAAAAGAAGCGTACCATATATGCCAAGGCCATTTGTGCATAATTTTTGGCTTTTTGATATACAAAATTTCGAAGTTTCGCCCTATGTGCGCAAGCGCTGGCATGGCCGTATCATTAAAAGCGGTCCTCCCCGTCAGCCACACATGCGGGCAATCAAGGCTTCCCGGAAAATGCCCATGTCCTATGCAATCCTTACTCTCCGACCAATGCAGCGTCCCGACCAGCTCTACAAAGTTTCGCCTGCGCTCTTCCTCCTTTTGTGTGTAGAATAGTAGGGAATGATAGAAAACCGGAGAAGCAGCATAAATTGCCTGCCTCTCCGGTTTTAGCGGGATCTTAGGGCGTTGTAAAGCTGAATACAGCATTCGAAGCCGTAGATCCGTTCGCATTATTCGCAATCACTTTCCAATAGTACGTCGTGTTGGGCTGCAGCTGGCTGACTTGATGTGTTGTTGCGGTTACGATCGTATTTACAATCGGCTGCGTAAATGCGGCATTGTCGGCAACGATGACGGTATAGGAGTCCGCACCAAATGGAGCGAACGTCTGCCCGGCAATCTGCTGCGTCCAGTTCAGCGTTACGGCCGTTGACGCAAGCGCAGCTTGATCGGCAGGCCCCGTTAAAGCAAACGTCCCCGGGGCCGCCCCGATAATATCCATATGGGCGACATCGATGTTATTGCCGCTGACAGCACTATTGTTATGGATGGTTACGGTATGGGTGCCAGCTGTAATCGTACCTAGACTTCCGTTGTAGTTGTTCCACGAAGCGGCCGGGCTTACAGATGAGTTTGGAACGGCCTGACCGTCCACCTTGATCTGAAAATTAGGCGCTGCACCTTCGCCGTAAGCGCGAATAACATAGTCGTACTCGCCCGTCTCCGGGAAGTTAACGGTCCAACTGGCTGCCCCGGACATCCAAATTTTTCCCCAGCCATCGGGAGTATTCGTTACGCTGCCCGGATAAGCGCCTGCATCTTTCCTTTCGTTTATACCATTCGCGTATTTGGCCAGGTAGCGTGCGGGAGCGTCGTTTTCCGCTGGAGTTTCCGAGCCTGTCAATTCGAGCATCGTAATCGAATGAGCCGGGAATGTTCGGGTAAAGTTGCCGGATACGCCCGTTATCACATTGCCCGAAATCGCAGGCAGCGTGCCGTCCGCGGCAACTTGAACGCCATTTATGTTGGCGCCGGTTAGAGAATCGACGGATGGGGCGTTAAGCACCCAAGTCGATGCGGATGCGTTCGGAACGAAATTGGCAAGCTGGATCGAAGCGCTGAGATCCTGCGTTTGATTTTTATTAATGACCATCAAGTAAAGCTTGTTCGTTACGCCTGTTTTTTTCGTTGCCCAAATCGTGAAGTTTTGATTGTCACTGGAGCTGGTTTGCACCAATTGATCTCCGAAGTATCGCTTCAACAGCGGGTATACGTAATAGGACGGACGAACCTCCTTATTCATATTCATTAAAGCATAGGCCTGATTGCCCTGGAGCAAAAACTGCGTAACGAAATCGACATGATGATACGCGAGCCTGCCTAGTACGTCCGCTTGCCATAACGCCCCGGCTAACGTGTCCCCGACGCCGGCGCCTTCGCTGCCGCCCGTTACTTGCCCCAGCTCCGTTAACCCGATTAACGCGCCTGGCGCGTATGTATTCCGGTACTGGACAAGATTTTCCTGGTCCGTCTCCATAAATTTTCCGACCCAATTTATATACGACGGCTGCCAGTTCGTTCCTTCGTATTTCAGCAAATTCGTAATGCTCGGATAAGCGGACGAATTGGGATTCGTCTGCGTGCCGGCAAGCGGATACCAGTGAACGGAAATCGCGTCGTACGGCTTGTTGTTTTGATGCATTTCGGTCATAATCGGCTTCGTCCATGTTGCTTTCAAGCTTGTGCCGCTCGCCGCCCCGATAAATTGAATGGAAGGATCCACAGCCCGCATAGCATCCATGTATTCCATCGCTCTGACCGCAACCTGCTGGGGTGTTAAGTTATACGGAGCGCCGAAATATTCCGGCTCATTTCCCAGTTCCCAATATTTGATATTGTAGCCTTTCTCAACATTGGCATACCGGACGATATCCGCTGCCATTTCCTTATTGTTGATTCTGAGGTTAACCGTGATCATCGGCTCGGCTCCTACCTCTTGGGCCAATGCGGCTATGCTGTCCAGATGATCGGCGCGCAACGTCCTTGTGTAAGGAGCAGGTCCTACATACCAATCATAACTGTTCGTGCGGTCGAAGTATGAAATATCAGCCTCGCCCCCGGCCGGGAATCGGATCATGGAAATGCCGGCTCCCTTGATCAAGTTTACGTAACGGTCCGTCCAATTGTTCACCGGATTGAAGGAACTGTGCGTCCATATTCCGATGTTCGTCCCGCGCATCAGCTCGCTCATCGGCGCAACCTCATTACCGGCATTGACCGATAAAGCGACTGTTCCTGTATTCGCATACGCTTTTGGCGCAGATGCTCCCGGCAAGCTTCCCGAAGTGACAACGCCCATTGCAAGCAAGCATACAGCCACCGTACCAGAAACCTTCTTTCTTAACAAAAAAATCCCTCCTTGATATAAAATGAATGGCCGCCAAACGACGAAAAAATCCCCCCTTTACCGATAAGATGTTGTAAGCTTAATTAGTTGATCTACAACGATCATATCCTGGATCGGGACGATTATGATTGAACGATTTAAAGATGTTATTGAATATATTTAGTAACTTTTGACTAACACAATCGCATTAAACCGACAGCCTGCGTATCATGATTAAACCACCCATCCGATAGCGGCCTCGATTTACGAACCTTTGCCGCTATCCCGGTATTCCTGTGGCGTTTCTCCCGTTTTCTTGCGGAAAAGCCGGGTGAAATAGGCCGCCGATTCTAGGCCAACCTCTGCAGCGATTTCATGAATTTTCTTGTTTGTCGTCTTCAGCAGCAGCTTCGCCTTGTTGATTCGCGTTTCGTTAATATATTCCAACAGCCCCTGCCCCGTCATCTGCTTGTACATTCTTGACAAATACGGGGGACTTAAATAAACGAACTCGGCCAGCCGGGTCAGCGTAAGCTCCTCATGCAAAAACTGATGAATATAGCCGTTGACTTGCCCGATGATGTCGTTCGTACGTTCCGTCTGATTTTTGAGGTTGTATTCGGCCACCTTCACGCCGAGCTCGCCAAAATAACGGATCATATCTTGCAAGCTTGCGTGCTGATCCGGGCTTGTCAGCTTTTCCGTCTGGACAGCGGAACCGAGCGCATCGATAGCGAGCAGTTCCCTTCGGTTCAGATAAGCAAGGAAAAAAGCCGATAAGCGGGAAAACAGCTCCAAGCCAAGCCACTTGCCTTCCGTTTTCGCAATTAATTGCTCATCGAAGGCGAACAGCTCACAGAATAGCTGCAGATAAGACTCCTTTTTCCCGTTATCCATGTAGGATTCGAGCAAATCGAGCTTATAAAGCGCCGAGCGCAAACGGCCGATTTCCAGCAAGGATTGGCTGGAGCGCTTCGGAGAATCCACAGCCACGTCCGGTTCGGTAATGATGAGCTCCTGTCCCGCGCCCATCTTGAACGCAAGCAGCAGCTTCAGCGCTTCGATGCGCTCTCCTAACTCGCCCCATGCGGACGGACCAGCCGCGATCGCGATTGAAATTGGCACTTTGAGAAGCCGCGAGCACGACATCTGGACGAGCTCCGCGCAACTGCTCAATGTCCGTCCTGCTTCTTCATAAGTGTGTTCCGCGCGCGGCTGTATGAGCCATACGATCCGGGTACGGTCGTACTGGAACGATACGAAACGAACGATCGGCCTGAAATATTCCTCCGCGATATTGTGAATCGAATAGAACAGCAGGGCCCGGTCCTCTGGGGCGCCGAATGTGCCCCATTCGTCGATTTTCCCAAGAGCCGCAAGCACCGGCCGCTCCGGGTCAGCATCGATTTCGAGCTTGCGGAACCAGCTAATACGGACCGCGCGGCTTTCCTCCTCACCCCGCAAAATTTCGGTCAAATAGTCCCGGCGAAGTGACGGCAAGGCGAGCGAATATTGCTGTTTTGCCTTCAACAGCACCTCCTCTTCGTCCACCTCGGCCCGTATATCGGCGATCGCTTTTTCGATCGCACGCAAGATCGTTTCATCTCCTTCGGTCTTCAGCACGTAATCGACGCCGCCTTTGCGCATCGCGGATTGCACATAATGGAAATCGTTGTAGCCGGTCAAAAAAATCACTTTACAGCGGGGCCATCGCTCAAGCATCCGGTCAGCCAGCTCCATTCCGTTCATGCCGGGCATGCGAATGTCGGACAGCAGAAGGTCGACCTTGCTTTCGGTCGCTTTGGCCAATGCTTCTTTGCCTGAATATGCTTTCGTGATGTCGAGTTGCAGCTGCGGATATTTCTCGAGCGTTTCCACCAAATAATGGACTGCGAGCGGCTCGTCATCCACGATAAGCATACGCAAGATCACATTAAATCTCTCCTTTCTCTTGAGACCCGACGTGTTCGCCGCTTTCGGCTGTCCAGAACGGGATGTCGATTTGTACAATCAATCCGCTTGCTTCTCCCCGATCCAGCCGTAGTCCCGCATTTTCGCCGTATTTCAACCGGAGGCGCCGGTGAACGTTCATCATGCCGGTCACTTCCTCGGTATGGCGTTCGTTTGCTAGAGCCCGGTTCCACTTCGCCAGCTGTTCCTCTGTCATTCCTTGACCGTTATCCCGTACGACGATCGTCAGCAGCGGCATTCCTACGGGCGACCTGTTTTCGTTCACCTCAATATAAAGCCGGCAATCGTCGCCGTCATAATCGAAGCCGTGCTGGTAAGCATTTTCGATAATCGGTTGAAGGATTAGCCGGGGGACGATCGCTTGACAGAACCTCTCGGCGACCGGCAGCATCTCTACTTGAATGCGGTCATGAAAGCGGATCGATTGAATTTCGATATAAGCTTTGACGTGGCCGAGCTCTTCCTCCAGCCGAACTTCTTCCTTTCCGTTCCGCGTGATATATTGGTAATAATCGCCCAGAAATTGCGTAAAGCGGGTCGCATTGTCGTAGTCGTGCGCCTTCGTCATCCGATACAAAAGATAAAAGCTGTTATACAAGAAATGCGGATTGATTTGCGATTGAAGCTGCTTCAGCTCCGCTTGCTGCAAATGAATTTTCTGCTCGTACGTTTCGTAGATAAGCATGTTCAGATGTTCGACCATATGATTGAATTTTTCGTACAAATACCGGAATTCGTCATTGCTTCCATGCTTGATGTCCACGCGCATCACTCCTGTCTCCACACGCAGGAAGGCACGTACCAGCTTTCTCAACGGCCGGTGAATGACCCGGTATATCCAATAGGCGAATACGACAATCACGACCGCCGATAACCCGGAAATGAGCCACATATAGCTTCGGTACTTCCGAATGGGTCCGAGCACTTCGCTTTCTGGGACATAAACGATCAAGGAGGAGTTCAACTTCGCCGAGCGAATAAACACGGTCAAAAACACATCGCCGCCTGGAGTAAAAAGTCTTGCCGTACTTACCTTTTGCCCGTCGATGCCCGTACCGGCAGCCGCTGCAGCCAACACCTCGTTCAACTGCACCCGAATCTCGTCGAACGACGCTTTCACGTTTTCATTGACGATGATCGTGTCGCTGTTTATTAGGGCGGCGCCACCGCTGTCGTACCCGGGCAGCTGGCGCAAATATTGCATGATGGCCGGCAGCGAAACCTCGAGCTCCAGAACGAATGCCGGATTCCGCTTATCCAAATTGTAAGGATTCGGGTAATAATCCCGGATGGCCAGCTTGTCCCCGCTCATGACGAACGGAGGCTCGAACCGAAGCGCTTCGCTTTTCAACTGTTCCAGATGCTCCGGGTCCAACCGATCGACGGTATCGCCTGAGGAAACGATCCGGGATACAGACGGAATGTACGCCTTCGCCTGCGCAATATAAGGACTCGATTCCTTGATCAGCCGCAGCCGCTCCTGAAGCCGGTTCATCGCTGCCAGCCGTTCGTATACGGTCAAACGGTCCACGATCGTGGAAAGCGTCTGCAAATCAGTATCGTTCATAAAATGCCGCTGCAACACGATCATCCGTTCGATCTCAGTTTCCAGCGATGTCAAGTAAAACTCGACTTTCTGCTTCTGGGACTGAAACACGCCGTCGTGAATCATTTGCGCGCCTTTCTCATTCATGAACATACCGAGTAAATACAACGGTGAGATGACCACCAGAAAAGCCAGTACAAGCTTATTAAATATGGAAAAGCGCTTTACTTTCCAGTTGGACCGCATGCAAGTGCTCCTTCGCTATCCGAATGCATTGCCCTTGCACCTATCATGCTCGATATCCTCCGCCATGTAAAGCGCTTCTCCAGGCTTGCGGCTCCGGCAGCCTACCCTTTTACACTGCCGAGCACGATGCCTTTCGTAAAGTGCCGCTGAAGGAACGGATATACAAGAAGCACCGGAAGCGCGCCTACGAACAGTTGAGCGGCTTTGGCCGTCCGATCGGAGACGAGCAGCAGCAGTTCAAGATCTGTCGAACTGTTAATCGCCGCCTGCATGCCGGATACGACGGTGTATAAATAGCTTTGCAACGGATAATGATCCGGGGAGTTCATGAACAAAATGCCGTCAAACCACGAGTTCCAATGCCCGACGATCGAGAACAGCGTGACGGTCGCGATCGAAGCCGACGAAAGCGGAACGTAAATGTTCCACAGAATTCGCCAATGGCCAGCGCCGTCGATCAATGCCGCATCCTCCAGCTCTTTCGGCAAATTGCGGAAAAAGTTCAGCAAAATGACGATGTTGAACACCGGCACGGCGGAATGCAGTACAAGTGCCCCTAACGAATCGAGGAGACCCAGCATGCGCATCGTCATATAAAGCGGGATAATACCGCCGCCGAACAGCATGGTAAATACGAAAACCCACACATAAACGGTTCGTCCGGTCAATACGTTCGCTTCTTTCGACAGCGGATAAGCGACCAGAATTGTAATGAGCATATTGAGCGAGACGCCCAGCGCGACCCTTTGCAGCGTCACGAACATCGATTGGATGAAGGCGGATTGCCCCAGCACGAACTCATACGATTTTAGTGTAACATCGACCGGCCACAAAAAAACTTCGCCGGCTGCGGCGCTCGCATTGGAGCTTAGCGAAACCGCAAACAAATGGACAAGCGGCATGACGCACAGAAGGGACAGCACGGTCAGAAAGCTGTAGTTGAATACTTGAAACATCCGGTAGGACCACGACGATCTACCCAGCATTTGGCACCCCTCCTTAAAAAATACGGTAGTTGGCGAAACGGTACGCCATGAAGTACGAAACCGAAATAAGCATCAACGAGACGACCGACTTCAGCAGGCCGACGGCCGTTGCAAGCCCGTATTGGGCTTCCACGATCCCGGTTCGGTATACGAATGTGTCAATAATGTCGCCACTTTTGTATACGACAGGGCTATACAGGTTAAATACCTGATCGAATCCGGCATTCAGAATGCTGCCGATGCTAAGCGTTGCCATCAGAACAATAATCGGGGTCATTCCGGGAAGCGTAATATGCCAGATCTGCTTCCAGCGGTTCGCTCCGTCCATGACCGCCGCTTCATACAGCGCCGGATTAATGCCGACAATCGCAGCCAAATAAACGATCGTGCTGAAGCCGAACTCCTTCCACTCGTTGGATAGGACTAGCGTATATGGAAACCAGCTGTTGTCTCCCAGGAAAAAGATCGGCTTAGCGCCGAACGATTGCAAAATGCCGTTGACAATCCCTTGATTCGGAGACAAGATATCGATCAAAATGCCACTGAGAATAACCCAAGACAAAAAATGCGGTAAATAGATCAGCGTTTGAATCGACCGTTTGAACGCATTCTTGCGAACTTCGTTCAACAGGATCGAAATGACGACGGGCACGATTAATCCGACGATGATTTTCATCAATGCGATAAAAATGGTGTTCCACAAAATTTGAAAAAAATCCGGCAACTCGATCATGTAGCGGAAATTGTCCAGCCCGACCCATTTGGAGCCGAATAGCCCTTTCGACGGAATAAATTTCTGGAAGGCGATCACTACCCCGACCATCGGGATGTAACTGAAGATAAATATGAGAATAAGACCAGGAATGAGCATCAGATGGAGCGGCAGCTCCATCTTTTTCATTTTTTTGAACACTCGGTTCCCCTCCTGCTGTTCAAGATGGAAGAAGGCGAGCAAGCTCGCCTTGATGGACCGTTCATATAGTCCTCATTGTTGGGAATACCACTTGTTCACTTCTTCTGTAATTTGATCGCCGCCGAGACGCTTCCAATCCTTGACGAAGGTATCGAAATCACTGACCGGCGATTGTCCCATAATGATTTTCGTAAATATTTCGTCCTGCATTTTACGAAGCGAGGACATCTTCTCCGACATCGCGGGCGTAGCCGCGCCCTGAAACTCGTTGTAAATACCCAGCTTGTTTTTGTCGTAATAATCGATAACGCTATACGAGCCTTTCGCTCCGAATACCGCTGTAGAAAACCACATCGTCTTGTCACCCTGTGCATATTTCGTCAATCTGTCGTAATGGACGTTTGCCGGAAAGCCGAGCTTGCTGCCGTCTCCGTCGGCCAAAGCTTTCTGGACCAGGCGGAACGCCTCCAGGTTGACGTTCAACGGGTCGATCGTGACGGGCTGATATTTGCCCGGGTATACGCCGTCGGCTTGGGAGATGAACGGGTTCGGGTCTGGGGCATAATTCGTCTCGTAATAATGCTTCAAGTAAATGTTCGCCAGCCTCACCATGGCTTCCGGGTGCTTTGCACCCTTCTTGACAACATAGAAGTTACCCGCCGTATCGTTCAACTGCGGATGAGCCGGCTTGCCGTCAACCGAAGTGATCGGGTACATGCTCCATTCCGCGCTCGGGTCTTTCTCAACGTTCAGCTTCTGAATGAAGCCGCCGTCGGATACATTCCCGTATGCAAAGCCCAGGCGGCCCGACGCCACTTCTTCCGCCAGCTTGGATGCCGGTTTCACGGAAAACTCCTGATCGATTGCTCCGTTCGCGTACAGCTCGCGCAGCTTCTCCAACGCCGTCTTGACTTCCGGTAATATCGAGCCGTACACAAGCTTGCCGGCGCTATCCTTCAGCCACATATTCGGATATGCCTTATAGCCGTTCATAAGTCCGGTAACGTTGCCATGTCCCTGGAACAAATCCTTGTTCAAACCAAATCCGACCGTATCCGCCTTGCCATTGCCGTCGGGATCGTTTTTGGCGAAAGCTATGGCGATTCGGAACACATCTTCCATCGTTTTCGGCTCGGGCAAATTCAGTTTTTTCATCCAGTCCGCTCGAACGTACAGCATGGCGCCCGTACTGACTCCGCCGTTGACCTGCATCTGCGGAATGCCGACCAGCTTGCCGCCGAACGTTGCCGCTTTCAGTGCAGTACCGTTATCCTGGTTGAGAAGCTCTTTCAAATACGGACTCGCATTTTGCTCAAGTATTTTCGTGAGATCCTCAAGCTGCTCCGCTTCGTGCATCCGCATCATCTCTTCTTTGTTCACCAGCATAAAATCCGGGATGTCGCCAGATGCGATCGATATATTGAGTTTTTGCCGGTATTGCGAGTCGTCAACGACCCACAGGTTTTTAACCTTGATGCCGTACTGGTCCATAAAAATTTTCGTCCAAATGTTGTTGTCGATCGTATCGCCATCTTTGTATTTAAACCCTTGATTGACCGATCGCACAGTTGACACTTCGATCGGCGGGTCGTACTTGCCAAACGGGTCCTCCGGCTTCACCTGAGTCGTGCCTGACTGCTTGTCCGCCTCTGCCGTCCCGTTATTTGAGCATCCGCCTAGCACAAGCCCTGCCGTTAATACCGAAGCGAGAGCCAATGTGCTTACTTTTCCAGCTTTCATACCGTCCCCTCTTTTCTGTATGTTTTGTTTGACTGCCTTACTACTTTGATTATAGCTCGGCATGATATCGCCTCGATACGGGACATTATTGCGTTCGTTGCCCAATATTAACTAATATCAATCATGGGCGTACAGCTCGCGCTTGATCGGGCGCTCCCCCGTGACCGCCTGCAGCAGACGGCCGGCCGTGTATTCGATGTCCCCGTACGTATTAATGATCGTGTCGATGGAAGCTTCATATTCCTTATGTACGAACGGATGGTAATGCGCGACGAATAGGATAGGCGTCGCCAGCTTCGTCCAGCCGCCCATCATGTTGCGGGCCACCTCGTCATGCAGACGAACGACATTAAGCCCGTAGCTGAGGCGGCTTCCGATCGAGCATATAATCAAGTCGTACGTTTGGTCCGCCGCCGCTTGGAACAATCTGTCGGGACCGGGATCAACCCATTGATCGACCCTATCGGTATAACGTCCAATCTCCCGTTTCATCCGTTCCAGCAACTCGCCGTACCGGTCGTGATTGTTCATAATGACGACGTGGAGCACCTTCGTTTCGTTTCGAATCGGAAACGGCAAGAGGCCTTGCCGATCCCGTACCAACGTAATGCTCTCGTCCACAACCCGTTCGGCGACTTGCTCGGACGCCATTCGGTTGAACGGCACTGGTTTGGTCCTAGCATGGGGCGGCTCGCTACGGTATAGCCCGAACTGCTCCTTCAGCGCCACGATTCGACTTGCACGCTCCCTCAGCGTAATCATCGACAGTCTGCCGCTATTCAGCCGCTGCTCCATTTCCCTGTAGAAGCGCTCGTCCATCCGTGGAAACAACAGCATGTCGCAGCCATTCTCCAAGGCATCGGCGCAAAGGTCGTAGTAGTTCATGAACCCAACGGCCCCGCCCATCTCGACCGCATCCGATACGATCAGCCCTTCGAAGCCCAGCTCGCCCCGCAGCAAATCGAAAAGCAATCTGCGGGACACGGTGGCGGGCGGGTACAAGCCGCGTTCATCGGGCTCGTCGAAGGCAGGCAGCGCGATGTGGCCCGGCATGACCGTGATGGCCCCGCGCTCGATCAGCTCCCGGAAGACGCGACCCGGCCCGCTTCTCCAAGCGTCAGCGCCGAGACGGATAACCGGTGTCGTTAAGTGGTGGTCGAGCGACGACCATCCGTCGCCGGGAAAATGCTTAATCGTCCCGATCATGCCGTGATCCTGGAGCCCTTGCAAGTAAGCTCCCGCCATTTTAATCGCGTGCTCCGGCTTTACCCCCGGACTACGCATGCCGACTACGGGGCTGTCCGGATCGTCCGCCAAGTCAGCGACAGGCGAAAATGTCCAATTATACCCGAGCTCTCCCGCCTCCATGGCCGCAATTTTACCGACCTCGTACGCAAGCTCCTCGGAGTTGGTCTGGCTTAATCCCATCATATACGGGAACTTGGTCGCTCCTAGTATCATGTTCCCGGGCCCGCATTCCAAATCGCTTACGATGAGCGGCGGAATCGTACAGCAAGCTTGAAACTGCCGGATGACGGTTTCCAGCTTCTCGCGTTCCATCGGGTGGAAAAACATCGCACCGAACTCCTCGAGGCGTTGTTCGCCGATTCGGCCATATGTCGGACAGCACACCTGATTTAACAGCTGCCTGAAGCTTAACCCTTCAACCGCTTCGCGGGCTTGTTCCGTGATGACGATTCGATATTTCATCGTCTAATTCCCTCCTCAAGTCATAATGCCGCCTGTAAAGCAAGCAGATCGCATTCTCTTATACAGCCTTATTGGAAATTCAGCGTATTGCGCTTGGGTGCCGCAGGAGCCGAGCCGTTGCGGTACAATATGGTATATGCCGAGCTCCATTCCGGTTTGCCGTCAACGACCAGCTCCAGCTTGATTCGTTCGCCGGCCGTACCCGGCAGCTTGTATCTCGCCGTCGGCCCCCTTAGGTTCTCATTGGGCTTTGCATCCGCATAATCCCAGGTCAGCAGCAGCCTCCGCTCGCCGGAACCGATCGTGACGTACGCCTCCATCCGGCCGGCCTCCAAGGCATTCGGGCTGTCGTTCAGCAGCCATAGCTCCGCTTCGAACCATTCCTTTGCGTTCCATACGAATTTCGGAATGCGCGCGCTGGCCAACACCGGTCTGCACGATGCCTGAACGGCGTAATAAGCGGGCTTCGGCTTCGCCGGCCACATGATGATACTGTTATTGGCCGCCGTCGGCCACGGTTCGTTATAACACCAGTTCAGCGCCATCGAGCATTTCGGCTTTTGCCGTCTCGCTTCCTCGTAAATGCATTTGTACCCTTCCGATTGCAGCAGCTGACCGTTCTCGACAAGCTGCTCCAGCGACTCGTAAGGGCCGAAGTAATGCTCCAGCTGATCCTCCATCAGCCACATTTCCGGCGACAGCGCATGAAAAGCGTGGTGGCTTTCCCAAGCCGTTCCCGGCTTCGGAGGAAACAGCTCCTCGGGCGGGATGAAGCTTTTCAGCTGCTCTACCGATGAAGGCGAAGGGACCCCGAACTCGGTGTAAGCCGTATTTTGCGCTCGGGGCATCGCTTCGAGCACGTCTTCACCCGTCCGGTACCGGAACATATAATGGCCGTGGCCCATCCCTTCGATCGGCGACGTCATCAAAAACGGCGTTTTCGCGTCGAGCTCGTAGCAATTCGCATTAAGCAGGCGAAGAGGCAGCGATTGATCCGTCATTTTCGACCATGCGTTGAACAGCTCGTTGCCGCCGCACCACAGCACAACAGAAGGATGCCGGCGCAGCCGTATGATGATCGAGCGGGATTCTTGATCCAGCACCTTCAAGTATTCCTGCGAGTCCGGATACAAATTGCAGGCTAACGGAAACTCCTGCCATACCATCAAACCCAGCTCGTTGCATTGCTCGAAAAACGACTGCTTGTTGACGATGCCTCCTCCCCATATGCGCAGCAGGTTCATATTCGCTTCCTTCGCCAGCTTCAGCAGCGTTCCGTAGTCCGCCGCTGTAATCGTGCCTGGGAAAATGCTCGGGTTGACCCAGTTTGTCCCTTTACAAAATATAACTCTGCCGTTGATCTCCATCGTAATGGGAGGAAGACTGCGGCTTTTCGGAAACTGGGACGGCTCTTTCCATCCGTCTTCATGCACGACCAGCTTCACGCGGCGAAAACCGATTCGTTGACGGTGGCTTTCCGCTTCGGAGACCGAACGCTTGCCTTCTTGCGGCGTATAGCGAACCTCGGACATATACAGCGGCTGTCCGCCGTGATCGTGGGGCCACCACAGCTGCGGGCTGTCGATCATCGACTCGAATGTATGGCATTTATCCGTCACGGTCAGAGGCAGCTCGAATATTGGCTCGCCTGCTGGCCCTTTCAAACTCCAAACAATCTCGCCCGCCGGCGCGTCGTTGAAGCGGACGACAAGCTGCAGTTCCGCCCGATCCAACGATTCGTTCAGCTCATACCTTACTTCGGACGAGGCGACATGGACGGCGGGCCGGACGATTAAATACGTCTCCTCCCATATTCCGAGCGGGATGAGCCGGGGATGCCAATCCCACCCGTAGCTGACGGCCGGCTTGCACGAATGGTCCGCCTGCGATCTGCTCTTGGGAGCATCCGCCCGCTTCGGGGCAGGCTCGATCATGATTTCCAACAACGATCCTTCGCGGATGCTCTCCGTAACATCAAGCTCGACAGGCGTAAACATGCCTTCCTGCCGCAGCAGCTCGGTTCCGTCCAGCCTAATCGTGAAGCTGTAGTCGATTCCTTTGGACGCGAAATACAACCGTTCGCCGCTTGTCAAGGCCGGAGCGCGAAGCCGGGCCCGATATGTCCAGTATCGGTCCTCCATCCACTCGTACTGACGCCAGTTCTCGCCATAAGTGTGATCGTCCCACCCTTCCGCCCTGGCCCAATCCAGTTGAACGGCCCCCGGTACCGCGGCGGGCACCCAGCGACTTGGCTCTCCGTCTGAGGAATCCCTCCAGCTTACTTCCCAATCCAGTGCAACAACCATTCCAACTCTCCTCCGAATCCGCATGGTATATTTCATGGGTATCATTGTAATTCTGCGTTGCCCGTCGGCTTTATTTGCGATGCCGCGACGCCGTCAGTCTGTCAAAATGGCTCTGCCGAAATGAAGATGATCCCGGACCAAACGTTTGGCATGCTCAACATCGCCCTCGACGAGCGATTTGAACATTTGCCAGTGATCCAAATAGGCCGCTTCCATCCGGTTCGGCACGCGCCGAATGACTTTGATGACGGACCTGTACAGATGGGCTTGATACATCGTCATGACCGAATGAATCTCGGCGTTGCCGGAAAACCGTACCAGCAAAATGTGGAATTCGGAATCCGCTTCCGTAAAGGCCAGGTCGTCTTCGGCGGCGACGGCCCGCCGCTGCAGCTCTAGGTTTTGCTCAATCAACGCGATCTCGCCCTTCTTCAGCCGCCCCGAAACAAGCTCGCACACGAAAAGCTCCAAAGCCATCCGAAGCTCAAAAATGTCCCGCGCCTTCTCGACCGACAGCTCATTCACGACGATGCCCTGCTTGGAGGCCACCCGCACAAAACCTTCAAC
Source organism: Paenibacillus sp. cl123 (assembly GCF_900101595.1). GTDB lineage: Bacteria > Bacillota > Bacilli > Paenibacillales > NBRC-103111 > Paenibacillus_G. The sequence goes on along the minus strand of NZ_FMYY01000023.1, from coordinate 69,955 downwards.
CTCCAGTCTGTCCAGCGCCGACTTGATTGGCGTTTTGCTCATGCCCAGGCAGTCGATGAGACGTCGTTCCGACAAAATCTCCCCTGGCAAAAACGTTTCCTTCAAGATCGCTTCGCGAATGTACTGATAAGCTCTTTCCTTTAGCAGTAACGAAGGCTTCGAATGAATGGGCATCATACCGGTCATCCTCCATATTGTGGGTATTGGCTCTGTCTAGGTAAAATGAACCGCCTCGTGCCGTTCCGCGCTTGTATACGTCGCAAACATCAATCTCATCGTCTTCAGGTTGTCTTCGCCGCTTGTCTGGAAGGGAAGCCCGTTATTCAAGCATTCCATGAAATGGCCTTGCAGCCGGTAATGGCTTTCCGCATGATCGAACTTAGTGCCGGCGACCCGAACCTGTTCCACGCCGGCGTTGTCGACCCACGTGATATCACCGTTCGTCATCAGCTTCAATGTGCCCCTTTCTCCTTCGATGATCAATTGCTCCCGATGCTCCGCCTGTACGTTGATGCCGGGAGGCGCGGCCAGTTCCCGGCGCGTTGCCCAGCTCATATCCATAACGGTGTAGAAATCATCATAACCAAGCGTAATCAGTCCCGTGTCCTCTCCGGCGATATGCGGGCTGATCCGCAACAGCTCCGCGTACAGCCGCTTCGGTTCGCCGAATAAAAAGCGTATCGTATCGAACCAATGGGCCCCCATCTCGTAAAACAGCAGCCGAGGCATTTCGCGGAAGAACGGCTGAGGCAGCTCAACGCCCGGTGCCATTCTCGGGGTGTAATAGTCGGTATGAATATACCGGGCAACATGGAGACGGCCGAGCGCTCCCTCCTCCAAAAAACGTTTGATCCGCTGGTACGGCTGCAGCCATCGCCAGTTTTCGGTCACCATTAAGCGAACTCCGCAGTCGGCTGCAATCCGCACCATTTCCTCAGCTTCCTCCAACGTTTCGGCGAACGGCTTCTGACACAGGATGTGCTTGCCAGCCTTCGCCGCCCGGGCAACCAGGTCCGGGTGCGTCTTCGGGCCGGTTACAATATCGACGATATCGATGTCCTTCCTTGCGAGGAAGTCATCCGGATTTGTATAAAGCGAATCGGAGCCGATCTGAAACTGACGCCCCCGCTGTTCGAGCTTGTCGGCGCTCCGGTTGCATAACGCCGTAACCTGGACGCCCTCTAACCGGCTCCACGCGTTCAAATGATGCTCCGACCAGTAGCCGGTGCCGATCAGGCAAACCTTCCACATGCCGCAACCGCCTCCGCTCCACGGTGATTGTTATCGCTGCACCGCATGATTTGTAATGAGTCGTGAAACTCTTTTGTATTCGGTAGCCGGGGTCAAGCAGCGCGGCTACAAGCTCCCTTTTGCCGGATGAAGCATGGCATCGATTTGCTCGCGTACGCGATCCGGCTCGAACAGCTTCTCCCAGCCTGGCTTCAGCCAATAATTACGCCCGTATTCCATCGCGACCTGGCAGGCGTCGGAGAACGGGTTGCCCGCTTCGCCGAACACGATCGCCAGCTCGATGTGCAAATGCCCGAGCATGAAGTCTCTTGCCGCTTCGTACGGAACGCCGCGCCGAACCGCCTCATCCATCACATCCTTAAGGAACGAAGCGGCGGCCGCGCCGATCGTTTCCGCCATCGTCGGCTCGAGCATCGCCATCTGCTCCACCGTGATGCGGTGGGTGCGCATAACAGGCGCGTACATGTCTTTGGCGATTTGCTCCCCCAGCGCATAATGCTCCTCGGGCCCTTGGATCAGCGCGCAAACGACCGCCTGCTCCGCCAGCCTACCGCCGAAATAATCGTTTCTGGCCGCGGGATCGGTCTCGTTGTTGAACAAAGGGGGGTGGCAAGGGTGAGCGGCATAGTATGATACATCGGGGCGGACCGGCAGTTGGCCGAGGTAAGCGGCAGCCGGATCCAGTACAATCAGCATCGCCCCGCTTTTCATGAGCGGCACGACCTCCGCCGCCACTTGCCCGATCGCGACATCGGGGACCGCAAGGATGACCACGTCGCTACCGGGCAACGTTTCCTCCTTCACGGCGGCGGTCAAGCCTTTCGCCTGCAAGTTACGCATGCCGGCTTCGCTTTTTTCCAAGTAGCTCATCCCATAGCCGAAATGCATCAAATTGTCTGTTATTCGGCTGCCCATCTTGCCGCCTGCGCCGATTAGCGAGATCGTTGTCATTTTCATTCACTCCCTGCTTTGTCTGTTACTGCCCATCGCGGACCCGAACGAAGTAATCCGCTTGCCCCACCTGCCCGCCTTTAAGCGCCAGCTCCAGTCCGTCGAAATCGGAATTTGTGGAGTAAGAGATACAAAGCGGCCCGCCCGGAGCGATCGGACTTAAGCATGCGATCGCGTAAATGCCGAGCTCCCGGGTGACGTAACCCGATGTATCTCCGCCTGCGGCGACGAACCGCTTCAGCTTGTTATCGTTCACGATGAGCCTCGTAAGACGGCCCAGCGTCTCACCAAGCAGACGTCCGGTATCGAAGACGTCGTTGCCGGCTGCCGTCAATTTCTGTTGAATCGTCCGAATGCTCCTGTCTTCCGCCCCCATGGCCGTATACAGCAGCGGACTCCCCCCCTCAGTCAGCACGCGGGATGCACGCTGCCGCAGCTCGTTCACCGTCTGCTCCGCTTCATCCGGCTCGATGAGCCGCTCCGCATCGACCCGGATGCCGACAAACCCGCGGGCAAGCGCATAGCGGATTTGCGTCTCCGTAACCGGGGAACAGCTGCCCGATACGACAAGCAGCCGCTCGACCGGACCGGTTCCGGCAAGTTGCGCCGATGCCGTCATTGTTGATGTCGCCGCAGCCGCGATGCCTCGCTGCCGCCAATGAGCGGCCAGCGCGTACTCAACGCCCGACGATCCGACAACGAATCGTACGTTCCCGTCCAGCGCCTCCTCCCAGATCAGCCTTCCCGCCCGCTGCAGCCGCATGTCGTCCAGCACGTCGAAGAGGATCGCGTCCGGCCGTCCGGCCATTTTGTCCGCATATCGTCGCTTCATCTCCTCGTAATCTCCATCTAACTCGACAATATTCAGCAGGCCGACCGACTTCTTCGTCTGCTTGGACAAATGGGCGCGCAGGTCGGACTCTTCCATCGGCGTTACCGGGTGACGGGACATGACGGGATGACGGTCGAGCCGGTACACGTCTCCCCCAGACGCTGCAAAATGATGGCCGAACAGCGTATACCGCTGCAGTGCCGGCGCCCCGACCAGCAAAGGAATGCAGCGCTGCTCCGGGAAAACTTCGGCGGCCAGCTCCATCGCATACCCGATGCTCCCAACCGCCGGCGACGAATCGAACGTCGAGCAAATTTTATAATGCACGATCGGCGTGGGGAAGCTTCTCAAGCATGCCAGAATGGGCCAAAGCTCCCGCTTCATGCGGTCCGGTCCCATCGACCGTCCGACCCCGGCGACGCCGAACGCCCGAATGTCCGGGAACCGATCTGCAAGCTGCTTCGGCTCGGGGGGCTCCAGAAACAGCACTGTCTTCAAGCCGTTAATCGTTAATGCTTCCATCGAATCTGTCGCACCCGTAAAATCGTCCCCGTAGAAGGAGAGCAGCAGTCGTCCGCCGTGCAATTCTAAGTCCATCGAGCCACTTCCTTACTTGTTTATGCCGAACGTATCGATCGCCCGTTTCAGCTCCGGATGCGTTCTCGCATATTGCTCCGCAGGAATGCCGCTTTGCGCGGCCTCCCACGCCTGCTTCATACTGAGCACTCCGCCCGCCGGACCGTCTGGATGAGCCAGTATGCCTCCGCCGGCGACATTCAGGATGTCGCATGTCCCGATCAGCCGGTATGTCGCGTCCGCGGTAACGGCCGACTGTCCGGACGAAAGGACCGGCACCGCTTCATAGGAGCCGAACAACGGCTTGCGGATCGCCTGGATCGAGCGCAGCACCGATTCGTTGCTTTCGTAGAACTTGCTGTCAAGCGCATTCACATGCAGATGATCGGCGCCGGCCAGCCGGCACAGCTTCTGATACGCGGTAAACTCCATGCCGAGCAGCGGGCAGCGGGTCATCATCCCCCATTGATTCCGGTGTCCGTGAATCGGAAGCTGACTGTAACGGTTCAGGTAGGCGAGACCTGCAAGACCGATGCTTTGGATGCTGACCATCACACAGGTGCCTCCCGCTTCCAGCACGAGATCGTGATTGCGTCGAAGCTCGTCGATGTCTCCGGTAATGTTGAACGCATACATCGTCTTGCGCCCGGTTTTGTCAGCCGCCCGTTCGATTTGCTCCATCACTGATTTCACTTTGCGATCAAACGGCGCAAACAGCGGACTTGCATTCAGCTCATCGTCCTTGATGAAATCGAGTTCCGCTTCCGCCAGTTGCCTCACCATGCCGCCAAGCTCTTCGATGCTTAAGCCGACACTTGGTTTAATAATCGTGCCGATCATCGGCCGCCCGAATACGTTCATCAGCTTGCGCGTACCTTCCACGCCGTATTTGGGCCCGGCATACGCAGCGGCAAATTCGGGCGGCAGCTCCAGATCGAGCAGCCGAATGCCGGAAAACTCCTGTAATTCATACAAATTCCCTGCAACAGCGGCCATTAAATTCGGGATGGACGGCCCGAAGTTGACGTAAGGAAAATCGAGCACGACCTCGCAGCGCGTATAGCGCCCGTTATGCCCTCGCGGCGGCTTGGCGCCGGGCAGCGCCGGCACAGAGACGACGTCCAGCTCCTTCACGCTGACAATGCGGGCTGCGCTTCTCGCTTTCAGCTCCGCCGTTTCCCCCGGAACAGCGACGAACGTCCCGGTCGACTGCTCGCCGGCCATCACTTCTGCCGCATGCATCGGATCATGCGGCGTTTCGATAAAATAGGAGGCACGAACATAAGACGTACTCCAATTGCTCAACTTGACGCTCCCTCCAGTCTCCAACCGTGTATATCCAGACAAGCATAAGCATACGGGGCAAGCCGAATCCGAATCGGCTCGGAGTCCGCGCCAGCCGGCCGTTCCGCCGGCGCCTCGTCCTCTCCCGCGCACGAGGCAGCCCGCGATGTCCCGTCCAGTATCCGCATCGTCGCCGACCGGTACGTTCCGACCGCAAGCTCCGCCTCCTGCCACGCGTCGGTCATATTGGCCAGCAGCAGCCGAAGCCATCCTCCGCTGCCGTTCAACGCCAATGCCGCGAGGCGTGAGCCGCAGCCGCTCAGCGGAATTACGGCGGCTGAAGGAACCGCGGCGATATCGGCAAAAACATGGAAAAGCGGACGCTTAACCCCGCGATGGACAAGACCAAGCGGTCCCCACAGCTCGTAAAAGGACACGGACCGAATCGGGTCCGCGCCTTCGCCGCATAAAGAAGCGATGCTCCCGAGCGTCCAGGCCGCCCCGAAAAGCCTGCCTTGTCTCTCGTCCGTTTGCCCGGAAACCGGTATGCGTCCTTCTGCTCCCCCAGCCGCGTTCGGATTCAATCTCGGCTTCAACGCAACCGGTCCGATACAAAGCGGCTTGCGGGTTTTCGCTGCGGCATCTGCAGCAGTGTCGCGCTGAATCGGGACCGTTTCCATCAACGACCGGTCATCGAAAGCATGCACCTGCGGATTCATCGAGTAAACGGCGAACTCCATGACATCCAAAGGCAATACCGCACGATTCAATTCGGCGTAGTACGCCCGGGTGCCCCCGCCGACCTCAATCTCCGTATCGGCGGAGATAGTCCGCAGCGCCCGCTTCACAGCCAGAATCTCATCGCGTCCGGCAATGAACGCTCCCGCGGCATAAGGAATGATGCGTTTGATCGGCAGCCGCTTTTGCCCAATTAACCCCATCAACTCCCGCAGGCGCTCATACGTATCCAGCAGCAGCTCCAGCTCGATGCCGCAGCCGTACCTGCCGGCCCAAAGAGCGGCCGAGTCCACGCCGCGGCCCCATCCGGAATCGCGCAAATCCAAGGTCAGTCTCAGGAACGATGGGTTCAACTGCAACAACCATTCCCGGTCAGGCTTGCTCGGTTGTTCCTCCGAAACCGGAACGGCGAAACCGAGCTCGGGAAGCTTCCCGGACTTCGCGCCCCCCGCGTCGAGTCGGATACAACACTCCTTCTCAGCCGCGATAGCCGCTTCCACGCCTCCATGTATCCGCAGCTCGACAGCCTGTTTGATCGTCTGCCCGGCCTGGATCCGTACCGGAAACCGATGTGCTAGCGGCGTGCAGTACGTTTTGAAGGAAGCGTCCGTCCAGTTGCGCTGGTCCTCCGTCTCGAACGTATCCCCTTCGAACGACAGCTCGGCACGGATGCCCGGCACGGGTTCGAATTGCATCCCAAGCAAGTTGAGGAACGGCTGGTGCGGGGAAATGGCTGACGGAAACTCCCCGTACACGGGTCCGCTTGCCGTATGGATCGTTGCCGCTAGCCCGGCAACGGTCACCGGATGAAGCACGCAGAAGCCGATCCGGTTTTTGTCGAAACCGGTTCTCGCATACCCGTCGAAATTGAACCGCACTTTGGTATCCTCCAACCGAATCTCACCGTTCCAGAAGAAGTCGATATCGTTCTCCGCATGCTCGCAGCCGAAATGCACGGTCATCCCGTTAGCGTCTTCCATTATTTGAACATTCCGTATGCGCGGCGTTACCGTGCCCCAATCCCGATCGCGCACCGCCGCATAGATGCCTCTGACGATTTCCACTCCGTTAAAGGCGATATACCGCAATCCCCCTTCTTCGAACTCCGCTTGCAACCGGCCCGCTCGCAGCACAACAGGTTCCATCGATCATCCTCCCCCATCAGATCGTTACAGGATGAACTTTTCAGATCGACATCGAACGTTATTCGCTCTCCGTATCGAGCACGAGCACCCAGTCGTTGCCTCTTCCGCTCGAAGGCGGCATGAATTCCGCGATTCCGTCATTTGGAAACGTTCCTGCCTGCAAATACATGCCGCTGCGCGGATCGAACCACGACGCTCTTACCCGGTCCCCGGCGATTTTGCCCATCACGACCTCGAAGCGGACACCGTTCGGAGAGTAAATCATCGCATAGTCCGTCCCCCGCGTCGCCGTCATATAATTGGCTCCCGTACGATTATTCGCAATCAGGCTTTGATCCGGCACCCGGTCGAAAAACGGCCGCGATTCCATGAGCGTCCGCACATGCTGCATCTGGGCCGCTCCGGGCCGCGGCAGCGCGTCGCGCCAGTGCATGAGTCGATTGACGCCCGGCTCCGTCGTCATCGACCATATGCTGTGATGCCCGTACGTATGGCCGAATCCCCCGGAGAACACCCCGTAATAGGCAGCCGTTCGCACATCCGCCGCATCGAAGTAACCGTTCTCCGGCTTGAAGCCGATCGGGATGTCCTCATAGCAAGGCTCCGAATCAAATGTAGGCTTAACGGGAACTTTATCGTAATCCTCGGCAATTTTCGTATAGTTGCAAATAAGCCGCTGTCCGTGTCCCGATTGCACCATATTGAAGTCCAGCCAGGACTCCTCGTGCAGATGGTAGGAGGACGATTGCCACCCTTGCGGATGAAATGTCATCAGTTGACGGCCACCGGTTGTCGTCCGGATTCCTTCCGCCATCGCCCGAATAATCGCGAAGTGTTCGTAGGTGACCAATGACCGGTCGCCGCCGAGCACCCAGATCATATTTGTCCTGTCCTTATACCGGTCGCCGATCCATTCCCCGTACACCCGTGCATTTTTTTCGTTAAAAATAACCGGACCTTTCCCATGCTTCAGATGGAACTTATCTCCCCAAGTGGGCAGCAAAGCTACATACAGACCGAGCGAAGCGGCCCGGTCGATCACGTAATCGGCGTGTTCCCAATAATGTCCCGTACCTTCCGTATCCGGCAAGCTCGGGTCGAATACGCCCGTTTCATTTTGCAGCAACGGTGTTCTGCCATACGGGTTCCCTGCTGTCAGTCCGTGCGACTCGGCCAAAGCGACGGTCTGAATCACATTGAACTTCAAATTGGCCCGGTTTCCCAAATATTCGTCCGCTTCCTCTCGATCGAGCTTGTGAATAAGCTCCCATGCCGTATCCCCCAGCCAAAAAAACGGCGTCCCATCCTGATAGCACAAAAACCGGCCGTTGTCGCTGATCTTCAATCCTTGTATCGATGTCATCTCATTCGTCCTCTCCTCGCATGTTATTTGTTACCCGACGATCCCCGTACGCTCCACGCTTTCTACAAAATAGCGCTGCACAAACAAGTACATAATGAGCAGCGGGGCAATCGACAGCATCAGACCCGTCGACACAAGCATCGAAGCGTAGAACGGATCGACGCTGGCGGCGGTTTCCAGACTTGCGCCCGGCGCATCGAACACCAGGTAGTTGTTTACGTTCGCCGGCAGGGCGACGAGCTCGTTCGAAAGTACTTTTATTCCCGTCAGGAAGTTGCCCGTAAAGAACGTATCGTTCCACTGCCATACGAAGGAAAACAGCGAAACGGTAATAATCGCCGGAACCGCACTCGGAATTATAATATGGGTGAAGCATTTGAACACGCCCGCCCCGTCTACGAACGCGGCTTCCTCCAGCTCCTTGGGCATATTCATGAAAAACTGCCGGAATATATAAATGTACAATCCGGACTTCAAGGCGTTCCCGGTAATCGCCGTCAGAATAAACGGCCAATACGTATTCAACATGTTCATGCTTTTGAACGACAAATAGAGAGGCACGGCGATGGTTTGCGGTGGAATCACAATCGTCGCGACAACGCCTGCAAACAGCAGCTTCCCCCATTTGGACTGCCATTTCGCGAAGCCGTAGCCGGCAAGCGAGCATGCCGCAAGCTGAAATATCATTGTCGTTAGCGATAAGGTAAACGTATTGAGCAGCGTGGAGCCGTACTCCATAATTCGAAATACGACCTTCATATTGTCCAGCGTCAGCCTCTCCGGAATCCAGACGACGACGGGATTGTAAATATCGCTTTTGTCTTTAATCATCGTCACCAATTTGACCAAGATCGGGTAAAGCACAACGAAGATCAGGCCAATGAGCAGTACCGATCGGGTGAATACCCATAAACCGTTTTTCAGTCTTGTTGCCGTTGCCAACGACACGCCTCCTGCCCCCTTTTTTTAGTTGTTGTAAAACACTTTTCTGGAGACGAGCCCCATGCTGACGGCCAGTATAACGGCGACCATCAGGAAGTACGCCCACGACATCGCGGAGCTGACGCCGAAGTTGACATTGCTGAATGCGACATTATGGATTAGCGTCGTTACTTCGTTGTCTTTGAACGAATCGATGATCGAATAGACGACCACAATCGGGATCAAGGAGCTGACCATCGGAAACGTAATTTTCCAGAATGCTTCGTAGCCTGTAGCGCCCTCGATCTTCGAGGCCTCGTACAAGGATTGGGGAATCGACTGGAGTCCCGCCAGCAAAATCAAAATTTGTACGCCCGACATGCTGATAATGGAATAAATCCGGTCGACCGCTCCTGTCAAGTAGCCGACAATCGTAGGGGGAAAGCCGCTTTCCAGCATCATTTGCTCGAGATCCAGGCTTTGCAGCACCTGCATCACTCCCGAACCCGATTCCCCCGCCATCAGCTCCGCCATATAGCTGGAGTTCTCGATGCTCGACATGACGCTGGAAGCCAAAATGACCGGCAGGAAAAATACCGCCCGGGCAATTGCCCGGCCCCGGAACTTCTGATTCAGCAGCGTTGCCAGAAACAAGCTGAATAAAACGATTAGCGGAACGTTGATGATCATATCCAGCGCCGCTTCCAGCAGCAGCCGGGTAAAGTTTTGATGAACCGTAAATATAAACATGAAATTATCGAATCCCTTGCCGATCAACTCGTAGCCGCCGCCGGTTATGTTCAATTCGCTGAACGCAAACCGGAGCGACGTTACGAGAGGGGCGATGAAAAACAACAAAAATCCGATAAACCACGGCAGCACAAACAGCATGGCCATATACCGTCTTCGCTTCTCAAAGCTGAGCTGGTCAATCCGCTTCATGACCGATTCCCCCCGCGTAGTAATCACGGGCCTCGATTGTTATCCCTTCAACCGTCGCAGGACGCGAGCCGTAGTTCACAATAACGAACCTGCCGCCTTCGAACACCGTTTTATACACATCTTGCCCGAGCTTCTCGTGCGATATCATTTTGCTGCCGGCGATATCCTTGAGCACGCTGTTGATTTCTTTGTAAGCAGCCGCCGCATCCTCGATCCAGGTCCGGTAATGGACGGCGTGCAGATGGTTGAATGCCGTACCTTTCACCAGGGAATTTGACTCGTAAATCCAGGCAAAAAACACGTTCGAACCGTATTCGATACATTTCAGCATATAGTCGCGAATGTCGGCTTCTTGGTTCAAGTTGTACGGCGCGCCCGCGTAATCGATAAATCCGTGCAGCACAAGCTGGTAGAACGGAACCGGTTCATCGGTCGTATGGAAGCCGCTGTCCGTCATCGGCGCATCAACGATATGCCGCGCGTAGGGGAATGCGTAGGCGTTGCCCCCGCGAACGAGCAGTTCGGTATCCGGCATTTGCTCGCGCAGTTGCTTCATCTGAGCAGCTGCCATCGCTTGCGCCTGCGTCCGGCCCGCTGTCTGCCCTTTGCGGTAATTGGCATGCACTGTATCTCCCAGATCTCGCACACTCAAGCCTTGAAGCCCGAATGGACGATAGCTTTGCATAAACCGCTCGACTACGCCCGGCAAAGCTTGAGGAGCAAGCAAGTAAGCGGAATCGGCTTCCCGATCGAGACGTCCCGTCGCCGGGTCATACGGATAAACTTTCGCCAAGCTCCGGTTCAAATGCCGCGCGGCCGTCTTGGTCGGGCTGTACGTAAGCGAACTGTCCGGATATAATGCTGCAAACCGTACATCCGGATACAAGGTCATCCCCGCTTCACGGCCGAACGCCGCCAGCTCCTTTAATCCTTTCGCGCCGCCCAGTACCCGTTCGGGGGACACCTTGGTCGGAAGCGAATGGTTCACGCCTCCGTTAAACCATCCCGTATACAGCAGCTTCGTGTTGGTCAGTGATTTGCCGTGCAGTTCCCGGACGATCGCCTGCGCCTGCTCGAAGCTTGTTAACGGCTGCATCGTGTCGTAAGGAATGCCGACCATCTTTTTCTCCAGCGGAATGGCGCCGATCACCTCCAGATAGAACGGCAGATCGCTTGGGGCGCTCTCACGCTTAACCAGCATGCCGCGATCGACCAAATAGCGTTGATACGCATGGGCCATTCCCGAGTAGTTCGCCGCCCGATCTTCCAGTAATACGTATCGAATGACGAAATCTTCACTCTCCGGCCGTTCCTGATACGTTGGAAGCTCGCGCGACGTATTGCCCGCCTCGATCCGGATCATCTCCCGGGACAGCAGACGAAACTCGGCGAATACATGGTTGAACGCACTGAGATAACCGCTCGATGTCGCCTTTACGCTCGCCGCAGCCGCGCCGCTCTCAATAATCGCCAGCAGCGCCTGATCGTTTTTCTTCAGGCCGAATACAGGCATACGGACCGTTTCCGTTACCGAATAAGGCCGTCGCACGTTAACCGCCGGGTCCTCTCCATACACGCTCTGCTCATAAGGAGCTGTCGACTGCTCCGCTCGGTTCATATGGATCAAGCTTCCCGAGCCATCGGGCACGAGCAAATAGCCTTCGTCGTCCGGGCTGCCCGCACCGAAAAACTCCAGAACGGATATGTCCGTCAGAGGAGTGAGTGCCGAATACTCCACCTCGTTAACCGGAATACGGACGATAAACTGTTCCCCGTCCAGTCTGTATTCGATCGACAGCTTGTATTTCTCGCTGTTGTCGGAGGCAACTGCAATATGATGCTCCTCATTGTCTAATGCCAGTTCCGCTTCGTTGTAGCCGGCAAGCCGGAACGCCTCCAGCGTTTTACGCAGCACCGTCCCTTTCAACCCATCGTCGTAACGCTCGTACACATCGGGATTGTCCCGGATGACGTAGGCGTTACTTAAATAACGATGGAAGGAATCTCCCGCCTTATTCGTAATGCTGTCCAGTCGCGCCTTGCTGATTCGCTGCGGAAGCGTATCGATTTCCGTTTTCGGCTTGCCGAACTGATACGTAACCTTCAGCCCTCCCTCGATCGGCTCCGCTGCAGCCTGCCCATGGGCCGCGCTGTCTCCAAACGAGGTCATGATCGCCTGTTGCCTCGCTTTGTTGTAGTAGGTGAAGGCAACGGGCGAGTTCATGGCGTTTTTGATCGCCGGGGTTGCGATTGGATCGTCCGCCGCACCCGGCGCATTAGACCGCCATATCGTGCCCGTACGGTCGTTGCGCACTGCAATGCCCGAGCTCGATTCCTCGTAATACAGCGACAGCATGCCGTTGCTTACGATCCCCTTCATTCCTTCAAGCTCCACCTGCGGGCGGGAGAAGGACGCTGCCTTGGCGCCTGTCACGCTAGCCGCGCCTGTCGCATTTGCCGGCTTGGCCGCGTTCGTCCAAGCCGATGACGGCAAAGCCGACATTTCCGGCTGAAAGCCCCAAATGACCGCAGCGGTTCCCCCGAGGAGGAGTACAGTCAAGAGGGTGACAAGAAGCCGATAGTTCATCTGATTTCCTCCTCAGTTCCGGAATACAATCTCTTGATAAATGGTGGATACGAACGAAAACATTTGCTGAATCAGGCTGAATAAGAGCAGCCCGAGAAATAACAGAAAGCCCATGCCGACCAGCGTAAGCAAGATCGTAACCAGCGTCTTTGTGGCCGTATACTGATGGACGGTCATTGTACCGACGAAGAGCAGAAACAAAAACCAAAAAAACGCAACCGAGTTGAAAAAAAAGTAAAAAGCGCTTTCCTCGCGTGTAATCCAATTGCTCAATATCGTGTTCGGAATCAGAATGAGAGCGAGCGGCAGCATGGCATAAGCGGTTGCGATGCAAATTTCCGAAAATTTCCCTTCGCCGTCCATCAATGTCGTTAGCGACCAGTTCGCCACGCTCCAAAGAAAGAACGGAAGAAGTACGTTGCGCAATTGGACCAGGCTGTTGAACTGCTCCGGATTGGCCGAATTAACGATGAAGCCTCCATACTGGTTTTGGACGACGAGGCCGATGAAGACGAGCAGGACGATCAGGCCGGCTATTTTCCCATTGCCCCTGGACTCGTATTTCAGATCCCAGAAGCCGGCAAACGGTCTGACGATGAGATGAAACGGAAACAATAGCAGCTCTTTACGCACGACGTTCTCCTCCTTTCTTTCTTCGGATTGCTCTAAGGACGAGAACGCCCAGCGCCAGGACGAACGCCAGCGACATCGCGGTGCCGAAGTACTCCCGCATCACGTCTTTGCGGTACCGCTGAAACGCCTTGGAATAATAGCCTTTATCCATGCCAAGTCCGGCATATTCGGCCGCCTGCCTGTTCATTCCGCTCCGCAGCTTCGCTTTGCTGATCCCGGTATAAGCGATATCATAGTTGGCGTCGTACTCGATCACCTTGTTCCATAGCTCCGCGGATTGTTCGTCCTTGCCTTTAAAATGCAAATCGACCGCTTGATTGATCAGCCTGCCGATCGGCGTCGTTTCGAATACGGTAATCCGGTTCAGCGCCCGGTCGAGGACAAGGATCGAATCCCCTGCATAATCGATCGCCGCCGGCGTGTGAAACGTCCCTTTCTGGTTCCCGAGCTTGCCGAATATATACAGCAAATTCCCGTCCCAATCGTAAGTAAATATTTTCCCCCGTCTCACGTCGAGCGCGCTGTACACCCCGTTATCCCGGACCGCAATATCCGTAAATAAGGATGGACCGCTGGCTTCGCCAAATCGGATATACTTTAAGTCTCCGGAAGGGACGGCATAACCTTCCTTGCGGAGCACATCGATGCCCGTAGGGTTCAAGCGCTTGATTGGCGATGCCGTATTCGCATCGGAATTTGTTGTGTATAGGAAACCGTTCGGATCGATATCGAGATTCGTATACTCGGTCGGAATGAACAGCTGCATGCGATCGCGCTGCTCTTGGGTGGCAATCATTTTCCAGAAATAATCGACCATACTGAAACGGACCCGATTCGTTCCCGTAAACCCGGTAAACCGTCCGTCCGCATCGAACTCCATAATGCCGTCGAACGTTCCTTGGGCAACGACGTATACGCGTTTGGCTTTATCGACTGCCACCTTAATGGGCAGGAATACGAAGCCGGCGGTAAGCACTTCGGATTTCGGAGTCTCGATCAGCCCGGCCAGCTTTCCCGCAGCATCCAAGTGGACGACTCGGCTGTTGCCGGTATCGGCGATGTACATGTCGTTGTCGTCGGTTACGAATATCCCGTTCGGCGAGTTGAAATTGTCCGCCTTCCGACGGTTATCGAAGCCGGTAATTTCCCGGACGAATTCGAATGCGGCGTTCAGGACGACGATCCGAGCGTTGCCGGTATCAACAACATAAATGCTACCGTCCCGTGCGACGAACAAATCTCTCGGCTGGTTGAAATGGCCGATTCCGAGAGAGCCGCCGCTAACGGTACGGCCCGGCTTATACGCGACAGGCGCCGGAATCGTCTTTCCCCAATACGAATAGCCGTATCCTTCATAGGGCGATTTGGCGTAAGCACCGTTCTCTATCGGGACGATAAGGGCGAGCACGAAGGTCAGGACGACAATCCGGATAAAGCTCAGCGGCATAAGTCCCTTCATCGCCTCACTCCTTCATGCCCGAGCTGGCCATCGTCTCGATGATATTGCTCTGCGAAACGATAAAAATCGTAATCGGCACCGACATCATCAGCAGAGCGACGAACGCGCCAGGGCCGGCACGAACGATTCCCCCGGCCAATATTTGGCCCAGCGCATAACTCATCGTTTTCAATTCCTCGCTGTAAATAAAGCTCCCCCCGGTCGTCCCCCACAATACTTGAAACAACAGGATCGTTAAGGTAAGCCAGGCCGGCTTGACGAGAGGCATCACGATTTGCCAAAAAATCCGGTATTCGCTCGCCCCGTCGATCTTGGCCGCTTCCAGCAGCGTATCAGGAATTTGTTCCATAAACTGCTTCATCAAGTACAGGCCGAGCGAAGAGGCGAGCGCTGGAGCGATCACCGCCGTATAGCTGTCGATCAGCCCCAGCCAGGACATAATCACATAGTTCGGCACCGCCGTTACATGCGGAGAGAACATCAACGACAGAACGACGATCGTAAAAAGCGGCTTCGCGCCGGGAAACCTATGCTTTGCAAGCGGATAAGCCGCTGCCGAAGCGAGAATGACGTGGCCAACGGTACCCGCGAGCGTAATGAATACCGTATTGAACACATAACGCGTAAACGGTACCCAGGAGTTCGCCATCAGGTTGGTCAAATCGAAAAAATTGTCTAGCGTCGGATTTCGGACCAGAAATCTCGGCGGAAACAAGAACAGCTCGTCGAGCGGCTTAAAAGCATTATTAACCGTATAAATGAGCGGCAGCGCCATAAAGGCACCGAACATGCCGAGGAAAAGGAATACGGCAACATTGCCCCAAAAGGAACGGGTTAGTCGTTTTTGGGAATGGGCGGCCATTGTGCTCACTTGGGTCTATTCACCCACTTTCCTTAGCAGTTTCTGGACAACCATATTGCTGCCCACCATGATGGCGAACAGGACGGTGGCGATCGCCGAAGCATAGCCCATCTCGAAGCGAATCGAGCCGTAATCCATCAAGTGCGTAACGGCAGTATGCGCCGCGTAATTGACGCTGGGGAACCCGGCAAGCGCAACCGACACTTCGGCAATGGCGAACGACGACGTAATCTGGATGACCGCTCCGAACAGAAGCTGAGGACGCATGGAAGGCAGCGTAATATACCACAGTTCCTGCCAGCGGTTGCGGACGCCGTCGACCGCCCCCGCTTCGAATAACGTCCGGTCGATCGACTGCAGGCCGGCGATAAAAGCGAGGAAGCTGACGCCCAGGCTCAGCCATAATTGAACGAGCATGACGATCCACAGCACGAAGCGCTCGTCCTGCAGCCATTGAATCGGCTCGAGAATAAGGCCGAGCTTCATCAGAAATCCGTTCACATACCCGTAGCTGTCCCCCGAGAACATGATGAGCCAGATGAAGAAAATGTTTCCGGATATGGACGGCGCGTAAAAAACCAGCGTCATCAACGCGCGTATCCGAGTCGGCAGCTCGTTGATCAGCCAAGCGAAGATGAAGCACGCCAGGTAGCTGACGGGGCCTGTAATAAAAGCGAATAGAAACGTGTTCTTGATCGCGATGAGAAACACGTCGTCCTCAAGAAACAACCGGGTGTAATTGTCCCAGCCGACCCACTTCGGAAACTCGAGCAAGTTGAAATAAGTGAAACTGACTAACAGGGACAGCGCTACGGGCAGCACCGTGAACAGGAAAAAGAGCAGCATGTACGGCCCCATCAGAACATACGAGTGCCGATTCGCCCATATATCCTGCAGCAGGACGGAAGCCCGCAGTCCGCCCCCTTGAAGCAGCGGTGATTTCGATTCGGCGAGCTTAGTGGTCGGCTGCTGCATCTGCGGGCACCTCCGTTTCGTCCGGTAATCCGAATTCCTTGCGTTTGAGCGCAATCTCGTTATGGATGACGAGAACGTGATCGTACAGCGCTTCGCGCGGATTTTCTCCAAGATTGACAACTTTGCGGAATGCGTTGTCCAGATGCCGGCCTGTGAAATAGCCGCCCGGCACTTCCGGTATTCCGCGCACCCACTGCCACTGCTTCTCCAGGTTCTGATAATCTTTAACCGGCCAAGGCAATTCCTGCAGCGCCTCGATATTGGCCGTCGGGTATCGGGCAGCCGCCCCCATCAAGCTTTCCATCTCGCGGCCGAAGCGAACCTGCGTATTCTTATCTGTCCACCATTTCATAAATTGCCACGAAGCTTCTTTGTTTTTCGCTTGCTGAAGCATCATGACCGCGGTCCCCCCGCTTGCAACCTCGCGGCGAACGCCGCCGCTGGCATCCGGTGTGCCGGGTACGACAGTGAAATCCCACAGTCCGCGAATTTCCGGCGCGGCTACCGTCAATACATTGTAGGTATTGTAAGGTGCGATGCCGATCGGCATTTCACCCAGCCGGAACCGGTTCATAAAGTCGAACTGGAGCGGAAACTTGTAGCTCGTATAGAAGTCGGTCCAGCTTCCGAAAGCGCGCATCGCAACGTCTTGATCCAAAGCGCTTCGCTTGCCGCCGGCCTCGTAATAGTTTCCGTCCGTTTGAAACAGCAGCATCGAGAACGTATCGTTTGGCGTCATCGTCGACTTCTGATCCTGGATCGGCAGCCCGAATTGCATATACCGCTTCTGCAGCTCCGGAATCATCTTATGCACATCGTCCCATGTACCCGGAACTTCAAGTCCGAGCTCGTTCATAATATCTTTGCGGTAGAACAGCATGCTGAACAGCTGCTGCTCGGGCAGGGCGTAAACGCCGCCGTTAAATCGCAGCGGCACGAGCGCGCTTTCCCGAAACCGCGACGCGACTTGCTCGAAATCCGCAAACTGACTGACGTCGAATGCCGCGTTGCGCATCGCGTAGTTGACCGGATCGGCCGTGCCGATCTCCAGGGCTACGTCCGGCCCTTGTCCGGCCAATGTAGCGGACAGCAGCGTGCCGTTGTCGACCAGCTTCAAATCGACATGAATGCCGTTTTTCGCTGTAAACGTGTCCTCGATCATTTCCTTCATGACTTGCGCTTGATCGCGCCCGGTGCCGATCCATACCGTAATGCGCTCCTGATCGGCTTCGGCAACACTGCCGATCGTATTGTAATCTTCGATGAACGAGTAGAAGAACGCACCCAGCTCATGCCTCATTTGGTCGGAAATTGGACTATGGGCGGCCGGCATCGTCACATCCGGTGAAGCGACCAGCAAGTAATCAAGCTGCAGCGGCATCTCACGAATCGTCAGCAGCCATGTGCCGAGCGAACCGATATTGATTTTGAACTGGTCGAGACGCTGGGCCACCGTATGCGGATTTTGCGCCATCTCCTCCAGCTGTCTGGACAGCGTGTATAAAATCGCGGTTTTATCGCTTTTCTCTCCCGTAATGTCCCGCAATTGCTCTGCTACGGTGTACAGGATATTCCGCTGCGCGGTAAATCCCTTTGCCAAATCTGGAATACGGCGTTCGAGCTGATAATCGCGATACGGGTCCGGCTGAGCCGACGTAATCATCAAGATTTGCCGATAAACGGCGTTCAATTCGAGAACGCTCGACTCAACGGTGCGAATGAGCGGGGAAATATCCCCCAAATTTACTTCCAGCCTGATCGTGTGCGTCCCTTTGGTGAGATGAAACAAATACGGCTCCTCGGCGCCGCCAAGCGTATGGAGCTGATAGTCCGCATCGTAGTAGAACCGGTTGCTTTCGACCTCCTTAAACGGCACCTTTCCGTCGATGTACAGCTTCCGGCTGGAATAAATGCCTCTGGCCAAATTTTGCTTGCCCTTGATTGCCAGCTTATACAGGCCTTCCTCCGGGACGTCCACCGTCCATTCCATCCATTGTCCCGGCATGCGCCAGTTTTGACCACCGATCGAGTTCATGCGAATTTTCGATACATGATAAGGCTCGACCGACGGGGAAGTATGGTCGGGCTGAGGGTATAAGGTAGGAGACGACTTGTGCATGGCATGCTCGCCCTGCACCTTAATCGAGATATTCGCAGGCGACTTCGCGCCTACTCGGGCATAAGCGTCCTTCAGCTCGGCATACCCCAGCGCTTCCTCCTCCTGGTACAGCTTGATATAATCGATGACGACCGGCTCGCGCAGCGATTGCAGCGTCAAGGTGTTTTCCCCTTTCGGAAAGTAAAACAGAAACGGCTTCTCCGTCAGCCCGTTCGCATCCTTGAACAATGCTTCCTGCCACATGAACTTCTCGATTTGACTGGGCCGCAGCTCGTTGCTGCGATTGTCCTGTTTAAACGGCTGCCTTTCATTCGTCCAGACGCGATCGAAGATGAACGACTCCGCTTCTTGAAAGGGAAGCTGCCCGTTAACAAGCAGCTTCCTTTCGATGGATGAGCTTTTCCCTTGTACGGTATAATAGCGGATTCCGAGGTTATACAAGCCTGCTTCCTGCACTTGAAACGTCCATGTAACCTGCCCCGTCTCACCTGTCTTCAGCGCCTTGCCTCTGATCGGATCTGGGCCGGACACGGTCTCCGCCTCGCCTTCCGCACGGCTGTATGCCTCACCCTCGACTTGTATACTCGTGCCGGGCCGGGCCTTGTCCCGGTGCAGCCTCAAGTAGTTCTGGTAGCTGTTCTCCGCATACGTCTGCAATCCCTCGAGATCAACCCGCTCACCCGGATGGTCGTCAGCCGCACTGTCGCCGGAGAACCACCAGACCAGCGCCAGAATGACTGCTATTCCGATTAGAACACCGCGATATCTGGTTACGTATCCGATCATCGTGCCATCCACCCTTACCGTTTGCATCTCGCTTTCTTATTTCTTCTTCAGCGCATCGTCCATCGCCGCTTGCAGCAGCTGCTTATTCATTTCGACAACCGTGGCCGGCGCCAGTTTTTCCAAATACAGCTGGTTCAGCATCTGATAAACGTTCCAATCCGGGAACAAGTCATGGTTCATCACCGTATATTGGGGAGATTGCATCATCATTCTCGCCGCCTTGATATCCTTCTCATCGGCAAAATAGCCCTCCAGACGGCTTTGTCCGGTATATTCCTCGAGCGGCTTCGTCTTGAAAATTTTGGACATGAGGTAGACGAGCTCTTTCGGATTTTTCGCGCCCTTCGGAATCGTCCAGAAGTTCGGAGGGTTGGAGATCGATTTGTAGCCCGTTCCTTTCGGTCCGACCGGGAATGGCACGAAGCCTAAATTTTCGCCCATGTCTTTAACGAATCCGTCCCCTTCCCACTGGTAGCCGACATACATGAGAATTTTGCCTTGGTTGAACGCCGCTTTGACCGCCGCCGAGTCGTTAGATACCTTCGCTATTCCCGCCAGCTCCTGGGCGAACGTCAGCGCCTCAATAGACCTCGGATCAGACAGCTTTTCTTTGCCCTCATTGATATCGAGGAAATTGCCGCCGTTGGAGACGAGCGCATGGGCGGTAATGGCCAGCTGGGATCCCGCCAGACCGAACGTATCGCCTTTCGTCACCTTGCCCAAAACTTCTTTCAACGTATCCCAGTTCCATTTGTTCTCGGCGACATATTCGTGCAGATCTTTGATGCCAGCATCGGCAAGCATTTTCTTGTTGTAGTACAAGCCCGAGAAATCGGAATAGCTTTTTTCGAATCCGTAGACGTGACCGCGGAACTCTCCGATGGTTTCTCGAATCATCGGGTCGATATATTTGCCGGCCGGTCCTTTCAAGTCGATGATTTCATCCAGCGGGGTGACCAGCCCGGACGTGACCATACCCGGGAACAGCGCCCTGCGTTCTAACCGGATCACGTCCGCGATAGGCTCGCCCGCAAGTATGGAGCTCGTCGCAAGCTCTTTCAAATTGGCGAACGGCGTCGTTACGAATTCGATCGTAAAGTTGTGCTTCTTCTGCAGCTCTTCGATATTTTTCTTAATTTCCTGGTGCTCCGGCGAATCGCCGAATTCGATTTTCCACCAAGCGGTGGCCTTAATCTTACGCCCGCCTAGATCGAAGTCCATCGTCCAGTCCTCTTCCGCCGGCGGCTTCTGCTGGGGCGACTTTTCCGTAGACTTATTCTCCTCGGCCGGGGCCGGCTGCTTCACATCCGTCGCTTCGCCTCCTCCCCCGCTGCACGCGACTACGAAAAACATGAAAACCGCAACCAGTACAAAAGTGAAACTGCGCCTTCCTACCTTCATGAGATCTTCCCCCCACTAGTGATAATCGTCGGATAGATCGGTCTTAGATCTATCTTCTTGTATCTATACTATTGGCTTTAGGAGGTAAGCAAAATGAAAGAAACTGCTAAATAGTTGAACAATCATCGCTTTTTGGCCGTTTGCGGTTGAGCGGTTGAAAGCGGAGTTGAACGATTTTGAGATCGGTTGAACGATTTCCGATATTCATTCGGATTAAGTCCCGTAACTTTCTTGAATACTTTGCTGAAATACGTATATTCCGGCGAAAATCCGACTTTGGCAGCAATGTCGCACGTTTTCAGCCGGGAGCCGGTTAGAAGCTCCTTGGCCCGTTCGATCCGGTAACCGTTTAGAAACTCGACGAACGTAATGCGCAGCTCCTTCTTGAACAAATTGCTTAAATAGCCAAGGCTTAGATGGACATGGTCCGCTACTTGCTGCAGGCTGATGTCCCGGTCATAGTTCATCTGGATGTACCGGATCGCTTTCGAGATATCACCGCTCGTTTGAAGGGCGGACCTCGACTGCTCGGCAAGGTTTGTCAAATACGATTGGACGTGCTCCAGCATTTCCGGCAGCGTATCGCAGCAGTCCATCGTTTCGGTAATCGTTTGCAATTGTTTCCTCTCATCGTGGCGGCCGTCATATACGTTCGTGTTCAGCCATTGGAGGAGCGAATACAACGACATCCGAATTGGCTTCTCCCCCTCTTGCAAGGAACGAACAAACTCCGCCATGTAGAGGTCATATTGCTCCAGCTTTATCGGACTCATCATCTCGCGCAGCGGCGCGTATTCCCGTATGCTTTGCACTTGCGCGTGAATGCCGCTCAGATTGACGCCATCCAACGAAGTATGCTTTTGGCCGGGACCCGCAAAAAATTTGTTATCCAGCGCTCTGACTGCTTCCGCGTACAGCTTGCGCAGCGCTACGTACCCACTGTGCACGCCGCTGATCCCGAATGACGCCGAGCCGTTAAAGCAAGTGCAAATCACTTCCTGAATCGTGCCGAGCATCGAATGAATTTGCTGCACGATCGACTGCTCGGAGGCAAGATCTTCAAAGCTGAACAGGAGCAAATAACGGGTTTCATCGAGAAACACCGCTTCACCTTTTTGGCAGGTAGTGGTGATCTCGTACAACATATTAAGCAAGGTGTTTTTGATTAAATGGCCGTGCTCGTCGCGAAATTTATGTTTCAGAGCAAAGTAGCTGTCGACCTCCATGATGCAAACAACGTTTCGAACAGGCGTCAGCCTGAATCCGTTTTCAACGACAAACTGCCCGAATTCCTCCACGGAATATATGCCGTAAAACAAAAAATCTTTGATATATTTCTCCTTGACCAAATCCAGATTGATCGTTTTCAGCCGTTTTTTGTCCGGCGATTCCATAGCGGAGCTTAACTCATCCAGCTCCGCGCGGATGCAGCTGAGCGCATGTCCGAGCTCATCCTCGGTCATCGCCAATTTCAATAGGTAATGGGATACGCCAAGCGACATCAATCGGCGGACAAGCTCGAATTCCTCCAGGCAGGTCAATACGATAATGCGAGTTTTCTTGTTCTGCTCGCGTATACTCGCAATCAATTCCACGCCATCCATCCTGGGCATCCGGATATCGGTAATCACGACATCCGGAAACCCTTCGTCGTAACAATATTGCAATGCAGCCGAACCGTCAGAAAAATCCGCCACGACCTGCATGCCGAACCTGTCCCACT
The DNA here is from genome assembly GCF_900101595.1 of Paenibacillus sp. cl123. GTDB lineage: Bacteria > Bacillota > Bacilli > Paenibacillales > NBRC-103111 > Paenibacillus_G. The sequence goes on along the minus strand of NZ_FMYY01000023.1, from coordinate 47,407 downwards.
GCACAGAGCCTTTGAGCCCCAGCCGAACGAGCATTTCGTCTTCAACGATGATCACCTTATACATTCACCAAGCCCCCTTGCCAAGAGGATAAGCTTCATACTACGGACAGACCGCCATAAACCCGTTGTGGATGAGGAAGAGGCGGTTTCCGGGATTGGCGCGTTCGCATATGATATGGTGTTTTTACAGGCTGCCGCTAATCCGCATAACGCTTCATCAGTTCCCGGTAAAAAAGGCTCGCGATCACGCCGTGGCCTTCCTCGTTCGGATGAACCGTCCCTTCCGGCTTGTTGATATACGTATTTCCCCGGGTAGGCGCATACATGTCCACGCACGGGATTCCTTTGTTCGCGCAGGCTTGCTTGACTTCATGGACTTTGATCCTATTTTGCTGCTCGGTATAATACGTGTTGTACGGGATCGTCGCTACGATCAAGTCGGCGTCGGGTACGCATACCTGCAATTTGTCAAGACCCTGCTCAAGCTCAGCCAATGGATTCGCGTTGTTCATTCCGGCCAGCCATAGCACGAGATCCGGATTTCGGGGGGCGACGACCGATTCCAGCACGTTCGTTATGATGCCAATACTTGCCCCCGACAGGCCATGGATGCTCACGGGCACGTACAGCATATGTTGGAGCATTCTGCCGTACAATTGCTGCGGCCTTTGCGCCACATTGGCCCCAAACGTAATGGAGTCCCCGATGCATACGATTTGCTTGTAGGGAAGCGGCTCGGGTTTCGCCACTTCCACCTTCAAATAATCGATCGTAATATGTGCCCCAGCCGAGGCGGGATTTTTCGTCCCTGATTTGCGAATCTCGATCGAATGGAACCCTCGGGCCAATCCTGCCGCCGTGTAAACGAGCGCGCCATGCACCGCTTGCGGGCTGTAATAGTCCGCTCGTCCGTGCAGTGAACCGTCCACGTATATATCCGCGATCCCGAAGTCCGCTTTCGTGCCGTACAGTTTAAAGCCGGTACACCAGCCGTACCAATGTGCCGATGCGTTCGATTCGGGCGTGCCGTCCGAATCGTGCCGGCTTTCCATGCTTCCGTTCGCCGTACTCACATGCGTCCAGTTACCGCTGTAGGTTAACGCCATATCCTCTACTCGAATCATAGGCCCCTCCTTACGTCATCGGGACAACCCAAACCGTCCAGCTTCCGGTCACCCCGCTGCAATACAGCTTCAAAAAACGGGACACATCATTCAATACAAATGAGACGGAACCGGTTATATTCGCGCGTACAGAGCCGGAATCCAACTCCTCCACATACATACCGTCCTCATTGGGCGCTCCTTTGACCGTTACTCCGATCGAGCCTCCCTCCGCCGACTGCACATATACGCGGCAGCGGGTACAGCCTTTCATATCCATCGGATTGCTGACCAGCGTCGAGCCGGTCGGCAAATATACGTACATTTCAGGCGTCCCGGGATACTTGCGGGCATCGCTTGTCATGAGTCGTCACCGCCTGTCAGGCTATAGTCGGGTTTTCTTTCGTTTTACCAGGTGATTTCGATCGATCCGCTCAACGCTTCGAGCACCAGCTTGCTTCCGCGCCGTGCTTCCTCCAGCGGAACGTACCGGTCGCCGTGCTTGACTTCCACCCGCCCGGCTTCGATCGCTTCCTCGGGGGGATAAAGTGTCACCTTCGCGTCGTTCAGGTTGCTGACAACGAGCTTCCGGACAGGCAAATTGTGCAAAAATCGCTTGTTCGGCGTCGGAATCGCCGACACTTCCCTGCAAGATACAAGGGATGGCTGCCGCTGATCGACGAATATACGGCATTCGTCGCGGAACGTCCGGTCAAGCGAATACGTTGCAGCCCCGTCGCCGATTTCCGCAGACTGTCCGATTAGCAGCGGAGCCCCGTCCGGGAATCGGAAGGCAAGCTGCACGGACGTATCCTGCTTGCAGCCCGTAAACTGGAATCCGTTTTGACGCCGGCTGATGAACAGAAGCGCCGACGGGGATTCCGGCCCAAGCTTCGATTGCAGCAGCTTATAGCCGAAATCTTGAAGTGCAAGCCGCGCCAGCACCGTACTGTCCCCGTACGCCTGGTCTTGACGAACGGGAAGGTGTGTAACGCCCGCTTCCTTGTAAGGCAGCGAGCCTCTGACCCAGGAGACGGCTCCCCCGTTCCAATCCGGCTCGGCCCGGTGTAAAGCAAATACGCGCTGCTCCCCTTCCTTCTCGGCAATGGCCCGTACGATCGTATTCGTATTATGAGTGTCGGCGACAACTTCGCTGATCGCCCCGTGCGAAATCATAGAACGATGGTACAGTGCCATCGTACTAGGGGCGTTCCCTTTCGCCATGTCCGTCTCCAGCTCGATCGTCAGCTGACATTCGCCTTCGATGCCGTCTGCTTGGGCCACATTCAGGAGTTCCATCAGGGCCGCATCCCGGATCGGGCCGTAAAGCAGCACTTTGCCGCCTTGCCGAACCCGCTTTGCAATCGCTTCGGCCGAATGTTCCCGAAGCCAGAACGTAGAAGTCACGAGGACGGTATCGTCCAACGCCGAACTGCCTTCTTCCGTCAATTGTCTATAATGCCCGGAGCTGATTACCGTGTTCAACGGAAAGCCTTCATTAATTGCATTACGAATAAACCAATCATTAAAAAATACCGCGTCTGCGCCTGACGGATGGGCGGCGGCAGCCACATCGTGCAGCTCGTCAAACGGATAAATCCAGGTCAGCAAGCCCGGTTTGTCCGGAAAATCCTGGAGCGCCCTGCGAATGTGGGTGGAAACCTCTAGCGCCGTAGCTTCGGGGAGATCTCCCTTTTCCGTGTCAATGGTCAGCAGCTCCACGATGCCCGGCGGCTCCGCGGCGCCCCGTTCGTTAAGTCTCGCCACGCTAAGCGGGCAATAAATATCGTGCGGTTCGCGATCGTACAGATCCGTCCAGGGATTTTGCCAAAACCAGGGATCATTGGGGTAAAAGCGGTACGGGTAAGTCGTCCCGGGCAGCTCCGCTATTCGTGACATATAACCCGCCATCTCGAGACCGAAATCGTAATTGAGCGCCCCCCACGGCGAATTGGGCGGAGGAAACTCGATATATTGCTTCCGGTAAAGATCCCGCAGAGGGATGCAATCTTTGGCCAAATCCATTCCCGTCCCGAAATTAGTACCGCGAATTTCGGTGCGGTAATTTGGACATTCCTGTTTGAACATGTCCCAGAACGACATTACTTTGCCGGAAAGCTCCTCGTAATCGGCCAGTCCCAGCTCCTCGCCGTTATAGTTGGCTCCCAGGTAAGTCCAAGGGAAGTACGACAGCGCGAAGCCGTTGGAAAACCATATATAGTTGAAGCCTAGTGCCGGAATAAAGCTGGCGCATTGCTTGCCGAAAAATTTCCCAAAAGGTGTCCCCTCGGGTATGCCGTCCGGATAAGCCGCGTAGCGCTTACCGTCACCCTTCAGCTCCGACCATGTGCATACGACCGTGTAGTCGGCCTTCAAGGCAACATACGCACCGCCCAGCTCGGCACGGTTGATTTCGGGATGGTCCTTGTATTTGAAATCGGAGTAAGCGAACTCGGGACCCGCGTCGAACGTAGCTCCCACCTCGATCGTCAAACCGAATTGCTCCGATCCTACTTTTTTCAAGGATGCAATAATCGTCTTCAAATCGCCGTAAGTCATACGGACCGGATGCTCGGTATACGCGATGGCCGTCTTCGGATCGTCCTTGCCGTCCTTGATATGGCTGAACGTCCACTCGTTGGCGAATCCGATATATTTCGCCCACTCCATTTCCTTCTCCAAATCTCCGTCCCAAACCAATATTTCACTACCGTCCGCTACCCAGAGCAGTACGGAAACGGAAGAAGAGATGCCGATCAGCGGCGCCCATTGCCGGATCGCCTCGACGCATACGGCTTCTATAGATTCGATTTCGAGACATTTGAACGGCTTCAAACTCATTTCGAGCGTCACGCGTTGCAGCGGTTTTTTTGCAGCTGACAGCTTCACCTGGATTGCCCCTTTCTGAAATGGTAGCGCGCTTCCCTATACAACCTGGATTTCGATGCCCATCACTTTGGCTACTCTTTGAATTTGCCGTCCAATGTGGCCGACTCCCAAGGCAAAATGGTGCGTCGGACCGGCTGAGCACCATTGCTCCACGAACTCCGCCACGCTCCGATTAAAGCTGCAGCGCGTATTCGTATTGCCTGTTTGCGGAATTTGTCCGGCGATCGATTGACCTTCGGAGACGATCATTTTGTATCGGCCGTCGGCCGTTTGCGAAATACTGAGGATGGTGACCGGCCCGGTCTTAATGCTGAACTCAACGCCGAGCCCGGACCCCGCCTTGCCGTGAAACACATCAAGCCCGCGTATGATCGGCCGACCGTCGCTGATCTTGATATTATGCGGCCCGTCGTGGCCGACGAGGACGATATCGTCCACAAAGTCGCAGGGGTGCAGCTCGGCGAACGATCCGCCCGCTTCCAGTCGATCCATGATCAGCATGGCGGCGCATGTTTTCAAGTCCGCTTCGCCGGCAAGCGGTATCCCTTTGCCTGTCAGCAGCGAATTTCCGAGCACCATGTTCGAGCCGATCCGTTCAAACTCGTTGTTGTTCAGTCCTTTATAGTAATAGGCAAGTCCGGTTAATCCGTTATCCGCAATCAGCTTGTCGAGGCCAACGGCCACTTTGGCCGACCATTCCAAATCTTCGGGCTTGATCGGACGGGTTATAGGGTCGAGATACGGATCCGCCATCGTAAAAACACTAGTAATTTCATCGATTTTGGCTCGGGCCTCGCTCGGACTGACCCCGTTTACATGTTTGGCTAAATCGTCCATCTCGATCATCTGGACATGCGAGCCAAACGTCGCCGTGAACGCCGTCGGGTCGGTATTCATGTCGTACATGCCTTCGTACGTGTGGCCCAAGTAGCCGATCTTCGCATGCTTAAACGCACGCTTGGCGTTTGCCACGCGGCACCATTCCTTTATTTGATTCCGGGCCCGACTATCGTCGTGCAGCGTCCCGACAATCATGCCGGCCGCCGGCTTCCCAGCGCGGATGAGCACCCCGCCGATTTCCGGCAAGGAGCAAATGTTGTCGTTGGCCAGCTGCATATACGTGGTCGTTCGGTCATAGTCAAGCTTCTTGAGCGGCTGCAGAGCAACGAGTACAGTCGGTACGTTCAGATTCATAATGGCCGTAGCCGCCGACGACGATGTCACATAAGTCGTCAGGAAACAAAACAGAAAGTCAATATCCTGGGCTTTCAACGCCGCAGCTGCGGCAAACGATTTTTCTACGTCGTCCACAAATCCTCCGGAGACGACTTCTACGGCTTCTTCCCGCATCATGTCTTCGAATTCGCGTCCGTATCCTTCCAGTTCTTCTTTTAGGCCGGGAAATTGACTCCAATAGGGAGCATGCCCAACATGAATGACGCCGACACGCGCCTTTGCTCTTTGGTATAATGAGTTCATCGGTTGTATTTCTCCTTTACATGCGATCTAATATAAGCTTAGTATTTGCAAGATCTTTGCTCAATGAACGGCAATATAATAATTTGAATGATTCTACAATTTAGCCATTTGATCAAACGAGGGAGTGATCAATGTGATCGAGCCTGTTGCCATTTATTATGAACATTGCGAAACTGGATGGTACGTTCCGCAGGCCAAGACGAAAAACCGAATTTTGCTGCTGATGACGAACGGTTCCATTACTTATCAGGTGGGGAACGAGAGGTATCGTTTGAGCAAGGGGGATATTTTGTACATACCGGAAGGGGCTGTCCGCTCCGCGATAAATCAAGCTTCCGCTTCCCATGAGATGTACGTCGCTCATTTCCGTTACTACGGGACGGGTGAAGGGTTGACGATACTGAACGAGGAACGGGCATTCCAGGTTAAGCTGTTTCAGTACGATTATATGAAGCAGCGCTTCTCGCTGCTGACCCAGCACTGGCTGCGCAAACAACAGTATGCCTCCACCTTCTGCCACAGCATTCTGCTGGAAATGCTCGCAGTCGTCAACGAGGAGAGCTCCTCCGGTTCCAAGCTGGACAAAGCCTACAGCATGATCGTTCAACTGCAAAATTATATCGCCGTGAATTACAGGCGTACGATCCCGATGGCCGAGCTGGCGCAAGTCGTGGAGCGTACCCCGAACTACGTAAGCCGGTTGTTCAAAGATTCGACCGGGCAAACGATCACCGAGTATACGCAGCAGCTCCGAATTTCGGCCGCTTGCGACCTATTATCCAATTCCCAGATGAATGTCGGGGAAGTTTCCGACTTTCTCGGTTTTTGCGAGCAATCGCATTTTAACAAGGTATTCAAAAAAGTGACGGGGTTTCCGCCTTCAGTCTATATGAAGGAAAAGATCAGAAGATGGAACGATTAACGGGGGAATGGGGACGAGGGAATGCTGAAATCGGTAAAATACGTTTATCTAATCCGTTGAACTTTAAGCCGCTTCCTCACACGATATCGTAGTTTCGATTCAGCCCTCCCTATCGCTAAGTCTAGAGTAAAGGGCTGACGAAAATCAGCCACCGTTTGCGTTAGCGTTTCTTGGCGTACCACCGAGCCAGCCGCCGGAGGATATACCAGTCCAGCTTGGCGAGCTTTCGCTGGCTGTAGGCCGTGTTGTAGGAGTTTGCGCCACCCTTGTATCTTGGGGCTGAGCAACGCCACATGGTCGCTAAGCGTTTTGTGTAGCATGGCCGGCGGCGCAAGCCGCTCTTTCACGACATCCCGGGTGCGTTCCTCCGCATTCCGTGTCAGCCATTGCTGTGTCGTGTCATACACCTTCCCCTGCGACGTTTCCGCCTTCGTTTTCCGGTGGTGCATCCGAGAAAGTCGAAAACTCCCTACTCCCTCCCGCGACCGGGCTTTCACCGGCTAGAAGATGCGTGCCTCGGGGCACGCGGACAAAAAAAGCGAAACGCAGGAAGCTCCCAAGCCCCTCCTGCGTTTCGCTGTTTCATTGCCTTGCTGTTTTATTGCCTTGCTATTTCACTGCCTCACGTTCCTGCTGTTTCGCTGTTTCACTGCGAAAGCCATGGGGAAGGAGCTGAAATTCTACGGGTCTCAGGTAGGGGAGCTGGACACCGTGCTGCAACGCATGGCAGCCGACCAGCAGCCATTCGGCTCAAAACAGCTCCATCTGCCGCACCTCGCCGATCCGCTCCATCGACTCCGGGGCATGATCCTGGAAGTAAGCCTGCTGGATGTTTTGCTGCGGATCGACGATCTGCTTGCCCGAGCCTCCGGCCGCTGCCCGCAGGCGGCAGCTGTACACAACGGGGAAGTAATCCTGCAAAAATTTCCCTTCTGCATGAGCTGTCAGCGCAAGGATCTGGAAGCCCAACTGCTCGGCGATGTAGAAAACAGGGCTGAGCACATGATCGCTGGATGCTTTCCCGAACGGATTGTCCAAAATGACGGTCCGATGCCGCTTCATCTGGCTCTGGATATGCTGCCGCTTCTCTGCCACATAGTTAAGCAGACCGAGGAACAGCGTCATATTCTTGCTCCATTTCTCCCCGCCCGACCAGCGATTGGATTCTTCCCAGGAGTAGGTCGCCCCCGTCACCTGCTGGTCGTTGGTCACCTTGCGGCAGCTGATGCGGATCGCCGCCTGCTGCAGCACCTTGTGCAGCAGTTGTTTGGCGTCCAGCCATTTCTCGAGATCCTTCCGGACGGCCGCAGCCTGTTCCTCGCCCTGCTCGTTGCGGTAGCGGGGGCTGTCCAACTGTCCGATCATCCACTCCAGATGCGTCCTGATTCGCTCCTTGCCGTCCTGCTCCTCCCACTCCGGCACCTGGAACACATAGATTTCCTTGTTGCCCGTCTCCGTACGCACCCGCGTTTTCTTCGGCAAATCGCGCAGCTCGCCGGCGATTTGCCGAAGATGCGTCTGGATATGCGAGATATACTGCTCCAGCTTCTGATCCTCCGTTTGCATCCGCAGCTCAGCGATGTGATTGGCCTTCAGGATACTCGTCTCCATCATGGCGTGGAACTCCTGAAGCTCGGTGAAGCTTTCCTTCAGATCGACGCCGCGCTCGGCCATCTCCCGCAGCTTCACGTCGCGCACCTGTCTGGCGCAAAATTCCTTGAACCGGTTGCGGTTTGCAGCCACCCGCTTGCTCTCCTCCTGGATAACGGTGGCCTTCTGCTCCAGACCGTCGATCGCCGCCCGGCTCCGGTCCAGCAGACGGTAGCCAAGCTCCGTCTCCTCCCCGAGCGTCAAATCCGCCGGTTCCAGCAGCGGATCATCCAGCACGTGGGTCCGCTCGTAACGATTCCAGAGCTGAAGCACTTTCGTGATGTCCGCCAAACGCTGCTCGGCCGCTTGCTGCAGCTTGTCCAGCTCGCGGCGTTCGCTCTCCAGCAGCTTGCGCTCTGCAGCAAGCTCCTCCTGCACCCGGCTGAGCGCCGTCAGAAACGGACGAGGCTTCTCCCCGGGGAATTGCGCCTCATACTGCTCCAGCAGCAGCTTGATCGCGGCCCGCTGCTCGATCAGCTCGCCCTGCTTCCGCTCCTGCTGCCCGCGGATGCGAGCGACTTGCCGCTCCAGATTTTGGCATTCGCCGAGCGCTTCATGCAAGCGTGCCTCCAGCCGGGAGGGTAGCTCCAGGTCCGGGGACAAGCCGGGATACTCGGCCAGCAGCCTGCTCATCTCGCGCATGGCTGCTGCGCTCCGGGCCTCCTGCCGCTGCTGCTGCTCCTCCAGCTCCGCCCGGTCCTTCATAATCCGAAGGCGCTGCAGCTCCAAATCTCTCCGCTCTTCCTTCAACCGGCTGAGCGGATAGTCCGTATCCAGCGGCTCGTATTCCTTCACCTGGCCGTACAGCTCGTCCTCAAGCAGCCGCTGCAGCTTGTCCTGCGCGCTGCGCAGCTCGCCCTGCTTGCGCTCGTGCTCCTGCGTCCATGCATCCAGCCTGCGCTGACGGCTCTCTACCAGCCTTACGGCGCGCTGCATGCTCTGCTGCACGTCCAGCAGCTCCTGCTCCGCCGCTGCGAGCTGCTCGCCTAGCCGCTTATGGCGCAGCCCCTGCTCCACCTGGGCTTCTAGCTGCTGCTGCCTCTGCCGGTTCAGCTGAATAGCCTGCTGCAGCTCGTCCTTCTTCCGCTCCAGCGCCTCCAGCTCGTGGCCATCCCGGTCCATCCGTCCTTCCAGCCGCAGCTGGCGGTCGCGCAGCTCAGCCAGCTGTCGCTCCAGCTCCTGCATGCCCTCCAGCGGATACTCGGCCAGAAAGGTCTGGAGCCGCTTGCGGGCATCCTGCCACTGCTCCAGCTCCTGTTCCTTCTGCTTGCGCGCCTGCTCCGCTTCCCTGGCCTTATCGCCGACGGACCGCTTCCATTCTGCGAACCGTTCCGGCTGCTGCAAGGAGCGCCACAACGAGGGCTCGATCCAGCTTTCGCCCCGGCTATCCGGCTGCCATCCGGCCCCTTCGCCATTATCCGGCAGCTTCACCGGCCGCTCCTCCTGAGCACGCCCGCTCTCCGTCTCCGCCAAAGCTTGCGCTCCAACCGCCGTTTCCGGCGGCTCAGCTCCCGCAGCCATGGAAGCTTGTCCTCGAAGCTCCAGCTCCCTGACCTCCTGCGTAGACAAGACGCGGATCGGATAGCTCAGCTGATCGGCTGCCTCTGCCAGCTTCCGCTGCAGCTGCGCCTTCTCCTGCACAGTCGTCACAAGCGTCACCGGCCATAGCCCGCTCTCCTCTGACTCTGCCTGTTCCCACACGGCCTGATCGGCATAATGAACCCCGATCTCCAGCAGCGAAAATTGACGGCTCCACTGCTGCACGAGGCGCGATACCGCCGAGTCCGCGAAAAACACCGGCAGCTCGGCATAATCGTCCACGTGCCGGAACGCCAGCCGCTCCTTGTGCAGCAGCTGCAGCTTCTGCCGCTGCCTGCGCTCGATGTCGTCGGCAAGCTGAGCCAGCAGCGAGCTTTGCTTCTCCTGCACCGGCCCGAGCCGCTCCCAGGCCGGCCGAAGCAGCGCCAGCTCCTGCTTCACCGCCTGATGCTCCCGCTCGCATTGCTTCTGCCGCTCCTGCAGCCGAGTCAGCTCATCGACGACGCGGAGCTGCTCCGCCTTCGCTTCCCTGATCTGCTGCTGCAGCTCGCTTCGCCTGCGCTCGCCTTCGGTCAGCACCCGCTGATGCTGCAAGTATTCCTCCTCCAGCAGCTGCTGCTCGCTGATCCAAAGCGGCATCTGCTCCTCCACGGACTGAGACTGCCTATTACTCAAAATACGCCGGGCGATATCATCGCGCTGGGACTGAAGCCCTTTGCGCTCCGCCTCCAGTCCCGCCTCGCGCACCGCCAGCTGCTCCCGCCCCCGGTCAGCCTCCGCCTTGTCCGTCGCCGCGTCCCTCTTCCGCTGCTCCAGCTCCTGCGCCTCCTGCTCCAGCAGCGCCGTCAACTCCCGCTGCCTGCGCTCCTCGGCCGCATACCACGCGCGCAGCCCGCTTCCATTGCGCTCCCAGCGCAGCTGCAGCTCCCGCTCGTCCTGCGATTCCTCCAGCCGGCCGAACTGCTCCCTGACATAGGAGAGCGCGGCTTCCGCCTCGCGCTGATGCTCCCGATGCTCCGCATACCTGAGCGAGTAATACAGCCGCTTCGCTTGAGACAGCTGATCTTCCAGCTGCTCCCGCTCGCCTTCGATCTCCTGCAGCGCCGAATCCAGCGCGCCCTCTTTCTGGCGTTCGGCCGCAATGCGCAGCGAAGCCTCCTTTTGCCTCCACTGCGTCTGCTTCTCCTGCCAGGCGGCCGTCCGCTCTCTCAGGCGCTCCTGCTCGGCCAGCTGTTCCCCTTCCTGCCTGACAGCCAGCTGCAAATAGGCCTTCGCTTCCTGCCGCAGCTCCGTATACTCCGTCTGACGCAGATGCAGCTTCTCAAAGCCCTGCACGAACTTATGCAGCTCGGCCAAAATCCGGCGGTTTTCCTCCAGCTTCTCCTTCAATTCCTTATACTGCTTGAAGCCTTCCCGCTGCGTCTGGAACAGATCGACAAACGTTCCCTGCCTGTAGCCCTCCATCGAGTCTTCAATCGTAGGGACGAGCAGCCGGTCGACGAGCTGCGAAGTCGTCTTGCAGTCATCAAAAAACGCCTCGATGCCGCCTTCATTGGAGTTGATCTTCACGATCGCCTCCCACTCCGACGGGATAATGTGCAGCTGCTTCTCGATATATTCGTGAAAGCCTTTAATGGTATCAAAGGTCCGCGCCGTTAACGGATTCCGCTGCTGCATCGTCTGGTAATATTCCTGAATCTCTCCTTTCTCCGTCAACCGGCGCTTGCCGCCGTGATCTTTGGTAAAAGGCAGGTCCCCGATGCCGTAATCGTCGCGCTCGCCGTACTCGACCACATAACGGAGGGAATCGAGTCCCGTTGCGCTCATGAACAAACTTACGCAGGTCGCCGCATACCGGCGCCGCGGCTTCTCGGCGAGCAGCCATTCGATCGCGATATGGGCCGGACCATTTTCCAGCGAAAGCGTGTCCCGCATCTTCCGTCCGGCGACATCCGCATGAGGCAGCACCGCCTGAATCGCCGTCTGGATAAAAACCGTCTTGCCTCCGCCGTTCTCCAGCACGATCGCCCCGTTATGGCCGTCGAAGCGGAAGATCGCATCCGTATACCGCTTCGCCCCTTGCTCATAAACAATATTGGTGAATCGGATCTTAGCTATGGCCGGCATCCGCTCCCGCCTCCTCCTGCTGCTGAGATTTCTCCTTGTTCATCCGGTATAGAAAATCCAGAATGCCCCGGTTGTATTCCAGCTCCATAAAATACCGCTGCACGATGATCTTCGCCTTCTCCGTAAGCTCCAGCTCCTGCGGCCCGACCTGAGCGGCCAGCTCCTGATCGATCAGGAATCGCTTCACCGTATCGAGGAAGCTTAGCCGGCTCAGCGTTTGCCCGCTCTGGCGCTTGGCTGTCTCCTTCACGTCATCCAGCGCATCCCATTTCTCCACAACAGCCGCCCAGTGGTAGGAATACTCCTGACTAAGCTCCCTCAGCTCCTCGGCGGAATGCTCCCTGAGCGCATCCATCCGCACCCGCACCAGCTCCAGCCATTCCTCCATGTCCAGAAAGTTGCGGGTCGGCTCTATCGTCTGGTAGCTGTCATAAAATGCGCCGATCAGCACGATAACCGCCGCATACATCAGATACAGATCCGCATTCACCGCCCCGCCGCGCAAATACGTCTTCTTCAACGCATCGTTGCTCATATGGAAAGGCGACAGCCGAGCGAGCGGGATCATGTACAGCCGGTCTCCGGCTGACAGCGTCACGCATTCCACCTCGGCCGCGAACTGATCGACCAGCCCCCGCACCCGGTCGTCCGCTTCATATTCCTGCATAGCTTCCTTGCCTGCGCTCCCCTCTCTGGACAGCAGCGCGTAGATCCGGAACGCCTTCATTACCTCAGCCTCTTCAACCTGCATCCTTGTCGCCTCCCAGCCGCACCGTCATGTCCTGAATCGAATACCGCTCATGCGCCTGTATATCGCCCTCAATCTCCTGAAGCGTCAGCGTCTGTCCCTTCAGCAGGTCCGTGACTGCCTCATACAGACCTCCCTGCCCTTCATCGGGCAGCGAATCCTTGTCCATCGCCCGGATCGGACTGCGCTGATGCAGCACCAGCCAGTAATCATAGAAATTCCGGTTCGCAAGCAGTCCGGCATGCTCCGTCTCCCGGAGATAAGCGATAAAGCTCCCGAGACGCGCCTCCTGCTGTCCGCCGGCAGCCATATAGTCCAGCAGCAGCTCCGTCACGGTGTGGAACAACTTCCTCCGGTTCACGAAGAAAGGAGCTTCCTCCTGCCCTCCGTCAATTTCTAAAATGCTCTCGTCGGCCGTTTTTCCTTCATCCTCCCCGGCCAGCTGATGCTTGGCGAACACTGTCAGCAGCGACCAGCTCTTGTGCTGCTCCACTTTCAGGAAAGGCGCCGTGATGCCCTGCATCGCCTCCAGCGGCAGCGGAGTGCTGAAGATGAACGAAGCGATGTCCTGTTCAAAGTTGAACGAGGTCATCCCCGTGTAATACAGCGACTCCTTCGCCGCCCGCAGCGCCTGCGATTCCAGCTCCATGCTACGCTGCAGCAGCATGGTATGCTCGTTATGCACCCGCTCCAGCTCTACCGCTATCCGGACGATCAGCTCGTACGGGCGCTGCTTCTGCAGCTCGCGCTCCGCGTACAGCCGGTCCTTCGTTTCCTTGACGAAGCCGCGCAGCTCGCCGAACTCCTCATTCTCGCGCTTCAGCCGCAAATAAATATCCTCCAGCAGCGAGCGGTACCGGGTCAGCGTCTCCTCGGACACGATGCTGCGCTTGATCTCATGCTCCAGCGTATGAATGCGCTCCTGCAGCGTCTCGACATCGACGTGCATCTCATCGATCTGACGAAGGGCTCCCTGGAACTCTCCCTTCTCCAGCTGTTTGCGAAGCAGCAGCTGATGGATCGACAGCTGGAACTCCAGATAAAATTCCTTGGTCGCAAATACAAGCTCCAGCCCGTCCTCATCCAGCGCATAATATTGCGTATTGGTTGCAGCATCATACGAATCGGTACGCAGAATGGAAGTGTACACCACCTCCTGCTCGCCGCTGACCGGATCGGTAAAGCCGAATTCCCGCTTCCGGCCGCTCGCCGGACGAAAAACCTGGATCACCTTGCGCGCGATGTCCTCCACCTCTCCCCCGTCCAGGTCGTAAGCTTTGGACAGCACAGCCGTCAGAAATTCGACCAGATCCTTCACACTCGTCCGCCGGCTGCGCAGCAGCTTTTTCTCGAAGAAAAACAGCAGCGTTAGCAGTCCCAGCTCCATCATCGCCACAGGCTTGCCTCCACGGTCGTTCCGGCGCTGCCGGGCGAGCTCGAATAAGGGATCGAACAACGCAATCTTCGCCATCCGCTCCTGGAACCCCGACAGCAGCTCTGTTATATCCCATGTATTCACCGAACGCTCCATGGCTCAGTCCTCCAGATTGTCACAAGCTCCGCGCTTGACAGTATCTCCTGCGGCCAGTAATAGCCCTCGCTTAACCGCTCCGCCGCCAATCGGCCCAGCCCCTCGGGCAGCTCGCTGCAGAACGCGGCCGTCGCTTCATCCTTGCGCCGCTGGTTTTCCTTGCCGGCGACAGGCTCCTTCTCCAGGCAAGCCGTATAGAAGGGAACGGCAAGCCGGACCCGATGCCGCTGCCGCAGCTCATGCCAGATGCGGATGCCCTCCGTATCGATATCTCCGAAATAATACAGGACAGACTCCCCGTCCGCCATCGGAACCTGAAGCGTCAGCATCCCCAGATTGCCGACAATTTTGCGGCCGCAGCCATAGATCAAGGTCGTAAATGCCGTCTCCGGCAGCACGCCGATCAGCCCCTGAAACGTCGTCTTGTTCTCGACGATCAGATGCCGGTGCAAGCGGAGCTGCCCGCCGTTTCCGGCCGGCTGGCGCGGGAAGCCGCCTGGCTGCTCGCCGCCGTGGCCGGTGCGCCCGGACGGAAGCAGCGCTTCCGGGCCGTCAAGCCATTCGCTATCCGGCGAATGTTCTCCCGGCTTTTGCATGCGGCCTGCTCCAGCCTCCGCATGCATCCGGAACGCAGCCGGATTCACCGCCAGCATCAGCGGATCGCTAACCGGCAGGATACGCAGCTTCGCCCATAAACCCAGCCGCTCCAGCAGCGACTGGCCGCCCTTCTCCGTGATCCACTTCTCGTCGCCGGTCAGCTCGAAGCTGCGCTCAGGCGCGGGAGCCTCCCGTTCCGGAAGATCGGACCGCTTCAGAAAACTGTCTATTTGGCCGATATAGGGCCAGTCCCTCTCCCAATCCTCCTCGCTCATCCCGTAATAGCGGTCGACCCGAATGAGAGGATGCAGCGTTATCCCGTACCTATGCAGTCGCCTCACGTACTCCTCCCGGATAGACTGGCGTCGAATCCGGTACTGATACCCCAGAGCGGGCAGCTTTCCATTCCGCCCGTGAGCCTTCACCGGCTCCAGCACGCCATCGCGCTCCAATTGAAGCACGCCATCCGCGAACGCCTCGTAATCGACAGCTTGTCCGGCGAATACCCTCTCCAGCTGCTCCAGCTCCACCGTTACTTTCCTGGATGCACGTATATATTGGATCAACGCTGCTTTGACTGTCATAGCTTCCTCCGTATCATGTCGCATGGCGCTATTATACCATCAGACTTTCATTGGCAGAAGCTGTCATGACGTATAATCTGCATGGGAAAATAACCCCTCCAACGAAACAAGGGTCGTATTCATTAAAATTCGCCGGAAGCGCGGAATCCGTAAATACGAAACAAATAAGCGAAACAACGAGGCCGGAGAGCCTGTCGCTTCGCTTTTTCCAATCCGCTGATCCCTACGCCGCCTCGCCGCCCGACAGGATAAGGTTCAGCAGATCTATCCGTCTGCCTGCCGCCTGGCCTTCGAGCCTATCTTTTCCAGGATCAGCCTTGCCGCCTGCTCTGCGCATAGCTTATACCCTTCTGTCGTCAGGTGAAGCTTGTCTTCGCATTTGTAATAGTTTTTGTCCTGAAGCATAAGCGTATAAAGGTCATTGACCGTTACTTGCTCTTCAGCCGCTAATTTTTTCGCCGCCTCATTATACGCTATGACCCACTCATTATTATATTTGATGTTTACTCCGGTTCCCGTGTGATCCGGCGAGGCTCCTCTGTGGAGAACCGGAGTGGTCGTGGCGAATATGATTTCCGCCCCATTCCGGCGAATCTCTCCCATAATTCGTTTGAGAAAATGAATATACTCCTCAATCGGATGTATCGCTTCGGCCATAGGCGCTTCTATGTTCATATCCCAATAGCCGTTATTCCAGTGAACCACATCGAATCGGCCGTGCTTTCTGAACAGCTGATTCGCCTGCCAGAGCGTGTAGGCCGCAAAACGGCCGTTGTCCGTCTCGTCATAATAGACCTCACATGTATCCTTCAGCAGCTCCTTCACATACTCGTCATATCCCATGCGGATCGAATCGCCCAGTAAAAGCACCTTTTTCATGTCAACCTCCGGGTTCCTAGTTCGCCTTGGATTGCAGCAAAACGGAGCCTCCCTCAGAAGGCCCCATTCCGCTTACAATTTGTTCAAAAACGCAATGGCCATCTGCGCAATCCGGGCATGGCCCGCCTCGTTCGGATGCAGGCGATCCGTCGTCAAATGATCCAGCGTCAGCTTGTTGAAGCCGCTCTCCTCATGCAAATCGAGCACAGGCAGCGCGTAGGTCCGGCCAATCTCCCGGATTGCTTGCGCATAGTCGGTCAGCCGATGCCCAAGCTCGTTGGGCCGCTTGCTGTCATAGCCGTCCTTGTCCCG
This sequence comes from Paenibacillus sp. cl123, assembly GCF_900101595.1. Taxonomy (GTDB): domain Bacteria; phylum Bacillota; class Bacilli; order Paenibacillales; family NBRC-103111; genus Paenibacillus_G. The sequence goes on along the minus strand of NZ_FMYY01000023.1, from coordinate 31,047 downwards.
CTGAAGCGGCGTCCATAAGTTGAGCCGGCATGCGGGATTAGCGGTCAGCAGCGCTTCGATCAAGACGATATAAGCGCCGCAGAAGGTGTATAAGCTGTCATCCTCCAAGGAGCCGAGCGGCCTATTCAGCCGGTAATCGTTGGTGCCTGCGAAAATCGTCACGCAATCATAGCTGCGCTCCAGCCTGCGGCCGACATGGACCGTGGCACCCTCATTCCGCTCCCCGCCCGCCGTCATCGTGCAGCCGCTCTTGCCCAGGTTGTCAACATGACCGAAGCCAAGCGCTTTGGCCACGATCGGCTGGTAGACGCCTGCCGCGCTGATGCTGTCGCCGAGCGTAACCCAGCTTCGTCCCTCCCATCTGCTCATCCAATCCTCTCCTTGTTTCCGTGCTGGTCGAATGTCCGGACATGCGCGATCAGATCCGCAAAGTTGACCCAGGCGATGCCTACCTTCTGGTCAGCGGCGCCATACGACATGATCAGGTCGCCGCCAACGACGATCCCCCCGGTCGTGAACAAGCACGGCGTCGGGTAATCGGTAGGCAGCTCCCATTCCTGCTGGGCGTACATCAGCCGGTCCGGGCAGCGGTGCGTCACCACGGGGAAGTCATTCTCCCGCTCCCGGACAATCATGAAGGATTGCGTGTAGCCGAAATAAATATCCTTTTTTCCATGGTAAGAGACCAGCCATTCGTTCGCGGATATTTGCAGCGGCGCCCAGCTTGCCCCTACCCGGTTCTCTTCCCAATCGAAGATCCCGGAAGCCAGCAGCCGGTGCTTTGCCTCCGGTCCGGCCAGTCCCTCCAGCGTCTCCGCCGCAGCCAGATAGATCGACGGGCCGAGCTCATCGCCTCCCGGGAACGGCTTCGGATTCAGCGGGCGATGAAGCGTCACGTATTGCAGCTTGCCGTCGATCCTCATTTTCTCTGGAAAGAGGAACACATCCCGGTTATCGCTAACATCGCCTGCGGTAATCGGGCACACATAGGCAAACGCCTCTTCATACCGGCGCTGCTTCAGCTTGGCCAGATCCAGCTTGTACAGCACCGTGACCGTATTATTGGAGCGGCACACGTCGTAGAAAGGGCCTTCACCTTTCTCCACCCAGTCCGGCACATAATCATAGCGAGTGTTGACGGGCGGGGCCTGATCCGCCATCCAATAAGGGCCGGGCGGGAACATCCGGCAGGCAACGGATACGTAAAGCTCCCCTTCGATGGGAAAAATCCGCGGGTCTTCGATGCAGCCGTTCGAATAATCCCTCACACGCCTGCCTTGGTCGTCGACAATCCAAATCTCTTCATCCTTGAAATTCAATGCCGGCGCCAAAGCCGGGCGAGAGAAATCCGCCTCCCAGCTCTTCCCGCCATCCTCGCTTGTCGCATATCCGAGGAAGATCGGATACGGAGGCAGCTTGCCCTCCTTCTGCTTCGCCGGCCACGGTCCTGTCGCTCGGAACAACATGTGCAGCGTTTTCGATTCCGGGTCCTGGACAATGGCCGGGTTCAATACCATCTTGCTTGCCCAATCGCAGCCCTCGACCGGCACTAGAGCCGGCTCCGGCGAATAACGAAAATGTGGTTTCATGGATGCATGCTCTCCTCTTCCCGTCGATCGATTAAATGTCAAGATAAGCGCCCTGCTTCTTAAGCACGGAGTGAAGCTCCGGAATGGAAATCTCGTCGGTCGGCTTATCGCCAAGCGCCGCGAGCGCCGCCGCGACGCCGCCCCCGTGTCCGATAGCACCGGCGATCGGTGTCACGCGAATGCCTCCCTGCGCCTCGAAGGTGGTAGAGATGCATCTGCCCACCGTTACCAGGTTGCGGACTTTATCGTTAATCAGGCACCGATAAGGGATGCTGTACGTTTCTCCCCCTTTCAGATGCTTGATCTCCTTGTTTCTTTGCTTGAAGTGCTCCTCCTGCTCGCCCTTCGGCGGATGAATATCGATCGGATAACCGCCATGCGCGATCACATCGTCGAAGGTGCGGCATTCGAGCAGATCGTCCAGCGTAAGGGTGTACAAGCCTTTAATTTGCCTGGAGCTGCGTACGCCGACCGACGGTCCGGACGATACGACGATCGCCTGTTCGAATCCGACGATCTTGCGCTTCAGAAAGGCTTCCAGCTCTTGCACATGCCTGCGGCCAACGACCTCGGCTTGGCTCAGGCTCCACGGGTCCGTGCTGTCATAGCCCAGAATTCGCGAAGTGTTGACGATCACCTCGCCGGGGTTATTCGTCTCGAAAAACAGCAGATCGTCGCGCACGCCCGACAGCTCGCCGCTGTCCATCGCTTCCTTCATCGCGCTGACGAAGCCGCCGATCGACAGCCGCTCCGCCCTCAGCACACGCTCCCGGTCCTCCTCCGTCGGGAGTCTCGGAAACTCCTCCGGGTGCGTCCGGATATAGGCCTTCACCCGGTCGATATCGACACCCCGCATCTTGAGATTCATCGTCATCGGCTGGGTAGCGCCGTCCGTCTCCCTGCCTTTATTGAATTCCACACCGGCCCACGCCGACAGATCCGCGTCGCCGGAGGCGTCGACAAACACTTTACCGGCAATTTCGGTCATCCCCGCCTTGTTGACCACCTTGATCGACCGGAGCTTCCCGTCCGCGACATTCGCCTCCGCGAGCATCGTATGATACAGCAATTGGCCGCCGGCTTCCGTAAACATCAGATCCAGCTCGTATTTCATGCCTTCGGCGTCAAACGGCGTGACCGTATACGTATAGCCCGTCGTATCCTCAATATGTCCGGGCGATTTGCCCCGCTTCTTCAGCCTGTCGATCAGCTCGCCGGGAATGCCTTGCACCACTTGCGTAGCGCCCGAATGAAAGGTCATCATCGGGCCCACGCCCGCGGCGGTCAGCATCCCGCCGAGAAAGCCGTATTGCTCGATCAGCAGCGTCCTGGCTCCGCATCTTGCCGAAGCGATCGCCGCAATGGCTCCGGCGATGCCCCCTCCTACGACTACAACATCAAATTCTTGGCTTGCCATCGTCTTTGTCCTCCCAGCTTTGCTCCTCTGATTCTGCTCACTGCTGCGTTTCACAATCTGCTCTCCTGCCTTACAACGGATTGCCGGTCGTGCCGGGGGGCGTCACGTAGCCTTCGCCCAGGTCCAAAATTTGCCCGTCCCGGTCCAGTATGGAGCGCAGCTCCGTATAATCCACGTCCTGCACCGCGCCTCCGGAAGCCGCGGCCAGCGCCGCAGCCGCGCCTGCGGATTGTCCCAGCACCATGAAGACCGGCTCCATCCGAATCGAGCCGTATGCCGCATGGGTGGAAGACAGGCAGATCGGCACGAGCAGGTTGCCGCATTCGGAACGTTTCGGCACAATCGCCTTGTAGCTGATCGCAAAGGGCGCCTGGACGGAAACGAAGAACCCGCCCTCCACGCACACGTCGCCTTCTTCGTCCAGGCAATATTGCGTATAATGGGAATCCATCGCATAAGAGCCGAGGCCGACCGGATCGCCGACGAATTCCGAACCGTTCACGGTATGCTCGGTCACGACCCGCTCGCCGAGCATGCGGCGCGATTCGCGAACGTACAGCTGAGAAGGCCAGTGTCCGCTTTCGGCGAATTCGTCCCTCGGAAGCCCCCATGGGGCGTACTGGCTGCGAATCGCTTCCGGCACGCGCGGGTGATGCTGCAGCGTCCAGACCAGACCTTTCTGGTAAGTTTCATGCCGCTTCATCAGTTCCTCCCGCTGGGCATAGCCTGCTTCAGCGAAGGCGTGACTCATGCCGATATAGTCCGTGGAGAACATGCCGGTATTGTTGGAATCGGTCTTCCGGTTCGGCATCATGGTCAATTTGAAAAATGGACCGGTATAGCCTTGTTCCAGCAGACGGAACAATATCTCATAATCTTCCTCGCGATAATCGGCCGGCTTCTCGATCGGCAGGCGGTTGTCGGGATCATCGGTCAAGCACATCCGGTAGTTATAGGCTTGCGTCTTCCCGTCGCCGTCCCCGGGCTTGCCGCCGGGATTCGGGTTAACTCGCGCAAGCAGCCCGCTCTGAGGGTCTCCCGGCACTCGGTAAGGATCGATGCGTGGCTCCAGCTTGGCCAGACGGCGGATGCCGTTGTTCGCCTCGCCGTAAACCTCATTGCCCTCCCGGCCTACGATGTAGGCGACGCCAGCCCTCGCCATCAGATCGCCCTCATACGTAGCGTCGATAAATACCTTCCCGCTATACACCTCGCCGGACTCCAGCGTAATCGAACGAATCCGGTTGTCCTGCTTGTCAACTCCCCCGTGTTCAAGCAGCCGGGCCTTGGTGACGGCCGTCAAGCCGTACTCGGCCATGATATCCTCCAGGACGTTAAGCGCTGCCTTCGGCTCAAATCTCCAGACGAGCCCCGGCCGGCCATAAGCCCGGGCCAATCGTTCGTAAAACTCCTGCGACAAGCCCCCGATAGCAGCCGGATCACCGGCATCGGTAGCTCCCAAGCCGCCGGTCGTCAGTCCGCCAAGTCGCACGCCCGGCTCAAGCACGATGGTCCGCAGACCCATCCGAACCGCCTGAACGCCGGCCATAATACCCGCCGCATTACCGCCATAAACGATGACATCGTATTCGTAGCTCCTGCTCTCCATTCCGTTACCTCCACTATTCATCAAGCCCTGCTCCCTCATTGTAGAGGCTTCAGCCACATATTCGAATGTTCATTCTTTCGGTTTCTGTTACAATCGTATAGTTATTTGGCCAACAGAAAATAAGGGCCGCGATCTCCACGGCCCTTACTTTTGCAATGCTTGTATATTTTCCAACGTCACCCGGATCTCCGCCACCGTGCCCTCGCCCGCCTTGGAACGAATAAATACGCCGGAGCTCGCTCCCGCAAACAGCTTGATCCGCTGATTCACGTTATACAGGCCGTAGCTTAATCTTTCGTCCCCGTCGTCCTCTCTCAATAGGGCGGCCAGCTTGCCTTCCTCCATCCCGACGCCGTTATCGACCACGGCGATCCGGTAGCCGTAGTCCGTTAAGCCGCCCTCCACGATGAGCAGTCCCTGCCTTTCCATGGGCGTCTGCTGCAGCCCGTGAAGCAGCGCATTTTCGATCAGAGGCTGCAGGCTGAGCTTCGGAATCGGCAGCTCGTACAGCGACTCCTCCATCTCGAACCTGTAATCGAAGACGTCCGCGAACCGGTTGCGTTGAATGTCCAGATACGCCGCGGCCAAGTTCAGCTCGTCATGAATCGTGACCATATCCCGGCCCTTGTTCAGACTGAGCCTGAAATATTGCGCCAGCGAGTTGACGATGGAGCTGATCTCATCCGCATCCCGGCGGATCGCCATCCAGTTGATCGTATCGAGCGTGTTGTACAGAAAATGCGGGTTAATCTGCGCCTGCAGCGCCCTGAGCTGGGCGTCCCGTTCCTTCGCTTTGGCGCTGTAGGTTTCGTTGGCCAAATTTTTAATCATATGAATCAAGACGCCGACGCTTTTCTCCAGACCCAGAATCGTGAGCTGATCATGCTGCATGCCGTCGTCCAGCGTGTCGATGCCTTCCTTCTTGATCATCGCGCCGATTTGCCGGATGCGCTTGATCGTCGCTTCCGTGATGACGGCCACAATCGCGATCACCGCAAATATAAACAGCACGAGCAAGGAGATGGCGATAACAAGCGTCGACGCCCGGTTATACTTATCGTTGCTGGCCAGGATCTGTTCCTCGGAGATGCGCGAGACGACCTTCCAGCCGGTGGAAGGAATCGTTTTGTAGATCACGAACTCCTGCCGCTTCTCGTCCACTGCGATGCCTTCCGCCTCTTGACGGGCCAGCTCCCACACCTCCGGCTCGATCCAGGTGCCGATCCGCGATGCGTCCAGATGAGACAGCACTTTGCCGCTCGCATCGATGACTGCCAGATCCATCTTGGGGAACTGGACGGTCTGAAGCACCGAGGAGATGATCCGCTCCGGCATATCGACCACCAGCAGACCGGCGACCTTGGCATAGTCCCTCGGCTCCTTCACCGTGCGGGCCAGCGATAGGATATGCTGTCCCTCTTCAGCGTTCGAATATTTGTAGTACACGGTATCGAGCCAATAAACGGCCCCGTTTTTGGCGGCCACGCTGGCGAACCAGTCCTCGCCCTTGACCGTGTCCAGATCGTAAAAATTGACGTGATCGGACGCATATATTTTCCGGCCGGCCACAAACAGCCGCACCTTGCGGACCTCGCTGCCGTTCTCCTCGCCGACGATCAGCTTGTACAGGTGCCTCTGGTCTTCAATCTGCACCTGCAGCGTATCCTCCTCGGCGGGACGGCCGACCATCTGATGCAGGTCCGGGTTCATGATCAGGCTGTCGGAGGCTTCCTTGACCTTGGACAGCCGGTAGGAAATATTCGATTCCACCTGGCGGATAGCCTGCAGGATCGAATGGGTCACCTCCTGTTTCAGCAGGTTGGAGGAGCGGTCCAGATACAGCTTGATGAACAGCAGAGCCGGCAGCAAAATAATCGCGACATACGCAATCCATACCTTTTTATTGACGGCCAGCATATAAATGAACGGCTTAAGCTGACTGCTGAGGCCGGTCCGGCCGTTAGTCTCCTTTGCCATGCGTCTGACCCTCCGCGTCCGAAGGACCGCCATGCATATTGCGGTATTCGCTCGGGCTGAGACCGGTATATTTCTTGAACTGCTTGCTGAAGTAGCTCGGCTCCGAATAGCCGATCGCATAGCAGATATCGTAGAGCTTGCTGGCGGGGTCCTTCAGCATCTCGATGGCTTTGTCCATCCTCACCTTGGTCAAATAATCGTTGAGCGTGTAGCCCGTTTCCTGCTTGAAAATCAGGCATACGTAAGTCGTCGTCAAATACACCTCTTCGGCGATACCGGAGATGGTCAAATTCTCGTGGTAGCGGCTTTCCATCACCGACTTGATCCGCTCGATGACATTCCGCGATTTCTTGCTTTTTTTATCATGAATGGCTCGGCAGGCAAGCCGGTAGTACGTCTGTACGGCAGTCTGCATCTCGGATATGGTTTCCAGTCTGAACATACTATCCCTGGCCTGCTCCTCGGCCCGCTCCAGCTCTTCGCTCCAGGCGTCGATCTCCATCAGAAACTGCGAGGCGACGAGCAGCAGATTTTGACCGGTCATCCGGCATGACTTGACGTTCATATTCCGGTTCCGCACGATGTCGTCGAACAGCTCGGCAAGCTGCGTCATCATGCCGTCTTCATCGGCAGACTTCAGCATGGAGGCCAGCTTGTCGATCCGCGAGCGGATGGTTCGGAAGTCGGACTGCTCCCGGGTGTAGAGCTGGTCGATCAGAATCAGCCGGTTTTTGCCTAAAAACAGCTTCTGATGCAGCGCATCGTTGGCCTGTCGGTACGAGTGATGCAGCTCCGTCAGCCTCCGGACCGGACTCCCGACCCCGATCGAAAGGCTGATATCCATCAAGCGTTTCAAAAAATCGTCCAGCTGTTCCTTCAGCTCGGTAAGCATCTCGTACAGTGCCTCCGTCTCCGCTTCGGTACGGATGCATAAAATACCGGCGAACACGCCCTTCCGCTGCTCCACGATGTAACCCTGCATATATTTGGCGACGATTTCCTCGCAAATGTTCTGGATGGAAAAGCCCGTCAGCTCAATTTCCCGCTGACTCAGCCGCTCGAACGCAACCTCCTCATCGTCGACGCTGATAGCAATGGCGCAATAATCCGACTCGGAGGGCAGGCTCAGCTCGAGAAATTCGATCTGCCGCTCCAATTCGCCCGGATGCCACTGAGTCTCGTGCAGGAGGCGGTGCAAAAACTTTTCCCGCAGCAGCGGAAAGCTCTGCTGCAGCTTGGCGTTCAGGTGATTGAACAGGTCATGCTGCTCCCGCTCGGAATCCGTGAGCTTGACGATTTTGTCAAACACGGAGGCGAGCTCCTTCCGGTTGATCGGCTTCAGGATGTAATCGATGGCGTCCATCTTGAGCGCCGATTTCAAATATTCGACGTCGTCATATCCGCTGATGAAGACGATCTTCACGCCCGGGTCCTCTTCGCGCAGCCGCTTGGCCAGCTCTATGCCGTTCATGCCCGGCATTTTGACATCCGTCAGCACGATATGAGGCTTCACGCTTCGCGCCAGGGCAAGGCCCGCCTCCCCGTTCCCCGCTTCTCCCGCTACCTCGATGCCGTACGCAGACCATTCGAAATAATCCCGCAAGCCGGTTCTTGTAGACACTTCATCATCGACAATGATCAAACGGTACATGCGTCTCACCTTCAATTCTCTGGTTGGTTCCCGCCCGGATTCTATTGTACCAAATCACAACGGGATAAACAGCCCAGGGGCTGCCGGCAGCCTGAGGCCTCTTCCTGGTTTGCCTGTGTCAAATAGGAACGGGAACGGGAGCGGAGTTCATCCGTCCCATTCCCGATCTGCCCTGCGCGATCAGAACTTCATCGCACTTTTGTTTTCCGCGTACCATTCGTTAATCGCCTTCGTCAAACCGGCGCCGCCCTGTTTCTCCCATTCGCTGACAAAATCGCTGTACAGCTTGTTCAAGTCTTTCTCTTCAACTAATACCTTCACGAGGAAATCCTTCTCCATCTTATCCAGCGCCAGCCGGTACTTCTGAACCTCTGGCAAGCTTGTCGAATAGTTTGTGTAGTCCGGATGGAACCATTCCTTCTTAATCACACTGTTCATTTTCTCGTAAGAAGCGGCCATCTCGACCGTTTTGCGCGCTCTTGCCTGCCACATCTGGAATTCTGTCCCCGCGCTCACCGCGCCGGTAAATTGCTTCGAGTTTTTCAGCTCATCGAAGGCCGGAAGAATCGGGAAGTATTTGCCGTCTTTGATCTCGTAGTGTACGCCTTTGTCTCCGAGATAGGTGCTTACGAATATTTCCGGCTCCGCGCGCAGGTTCATAAATTTCATTGCGTGCTGCGGATTTTTAGCCGTCTTCGGAATAGCCTCGTACAGCTGCGCTTCCTTCCTTTGCGTGATGAAAGGCATGCCGTTTTTACCCGCCAGCGGCGTGATAAATTCCATCTCCGCCTTGGCGTTGCTTTGCCGAAGAGCAGGCAGCAGATCCGGAATGTCGTAGAAGTAGGATGGTATGATCGAAGCCGCCTTGCCCGACGTAAACTTCTGCTTGGCGTTCTCCGACTTGTTGACCGGGAAATCCTTGTCGATCAGCCCTTCCTTGTACAATTTATTGATAAATTCTATATATTCCTTGTATTCCGGCAATTTGACCCGGGGAACCAGTTGCCCGTTTCGCTCATACCAGTTCGCGGTACCGATGCCGAAAGCGCTGCCAATGACGAAGTTGAAGCCGTCCTCCGCGCGTCCCGTCAGAGGGGCGATGTTTTTCGCTTCCTTGATTTTCTTCAGGAAGTCGTAGAAGCTGTCGAGTGTTTTCGGCACCTGCAACCCAAGCTCGCTAAGCACATCGCTGCGAACGCCGATGCCGCCTTGCATCAGACCGTAAGGATTGTCGATATCGCCGCCGCCTTCGAACGGAATGCCGTATTTTTTACCGTTCGTGGTGACCGATTTCCAGCCCATATCGGAAATCGCCTTTTGGATATGGCCGCCGTCCTTTGCCAGCAGCTCGTCTAGAGCGAGCAGGGAACCGTTCCCGGCCAGCTGGGAATATTGCTGGATGGATAGGCGGACGATGTCATAGTCGCCGCCGGAGGCCATCTCCAGCATCAGCTTTTGATCGGCGTTATCTTTCGGGAGCAGATGATATTCGACCTCGTAGCCTGTTTTTTCTTTAATCCGCTGGACCGCCGGGTCCTTGTTCGGGTCAAAGGTCTGATACGACATCAAAACCTTCAGCACCGGCTTTTTCTCATCGGCCGGAGCTGGAGCAGGGGCCGCCGTTCCTCCTGTCTGCCCCGCAGGCTGCTGCGAGGAGCAGCCGACTAGCATTGTCCCCGCAAGCACTCCCGCCGTTATTGAATTGACCCACGCTTTTCTCATTCTCATGTCGGCACCTCTTTTTCGTAGTTTGCGGTACTCAATCAGATGCTGGCTTACGGATATCATTATGGCAAAGGACCACTCTGGAGCGCCAGTCTACAGCCTTCTGATTTCTGGTACATTTGTATGGAGAATGCTCCGGATGCTTACTGGCTCCCATGGTAGGCGTTATCCCTTCACCGATCCGATCGTGATGCCCTTAACGAAATACTTCTGCAGGAAGGGATACAAGCACAGGATCGGCAGCGTCGACAAAATAATAGTTGCCGCCCGAATCGACTCCGGATCGTTATTCATCGCTCGCTCGATATCGAAATCGCCCCCGGCGTCCATCGTGGACTGGCTGATCAGCTCATACAGAAACTGCTGCAGCGGCTTAAGCTCCGGCTTCGTGATATACAGCACCGCTGCGAAATACCCGTTCCAATAATGAACGGCGTAGAACAGACCGACGGCGGCAAGCACCGGCATCGCCATCGGCAGTACGATCCGGAACAGCACCATGATGTTGCCCGCTCCGTCTATCCGGGCGGATTCCTCGATGCTTTCGGGCAGCTGCTCGAGGAATGTTTTGACCAGAAGCATATTGAATACCGAAACAAGCCCCGGGATAATCAGCGCCCAGATCGTGTTGACGAGGCCGAGCGATTTGAACAGCAGGTAGTTCGGGATCATCCCCCCGCTGAACAGCATGATGAAGATGTAGCCCATCAAAAACAGCTTGCGCCCCGCGAGACGCGGCTTGGACAGCGGATACGCCGCCATCACCGTCAGCAGCAGGCCGATCGCCGTGCCGACGACCGTAACGAACACCGAAACGCGAAAGGAACTCTGAAATTGACCCTGATTCAGCACGTATTGAAAGGTGTCGAACTGCAAGCCTTTCGGCAGGAAGAGCACCTCTCCCAAACTTACCGCCACCTGGCTGCTCAGCGACTTGGCTACCACATGCAGAAATGGAAGCAGCGTAGCCAGCCCGAGCAGCGTTAATAAAAGGATGTTGACGATGTCGAATATTTTTTCGCTTATGCTTGTACGCACCATGTTTGCCTTCTCCTTTCATCGCGATCCGCAGCCGCTTACCAGATCCCCTTGTTCATGAACTTGCGCGCCATCGCGTTGGCCGAAACGATCAAAATAAAGGCCACCACCGAATTGAACAAGCCGACCGCCGTGCCGAGGCTGAAGTTCATCTGACCGAGACCCATGCGATATACGTAGGTTCCTATAATATCCGCAACCTCGTACACGACCGGGTTATACATAATGAAAATCTGCTCGAAGCCCGCGTCGAGAATATGGCCGATCTTTAATATAAGCAGCAGCAGGATGGTAGGGGCGATGCCTGGAATTGTAATATACCAAATTTTCTGCAGCTTGGTCGCTCCGTCTACGGTAGCCGCCTCATACTGCTCCTGATCGATGCCCGTAATGGCGGCCAAATAAATGATCGAGCTCCAGCCGATCTCCTTCCACCCGTCGGTCACGACCAGCACGGAGCGGAATACCGAGGTGTCCATCAAGAAGTTGACCGTTGTGCCGGCGACTGCCGTCAACAGCTGATTGACGACCCCCGTGGAGCCCAGCAGCGTCACGAAGATGCCGCTGACAACCGCCCATGACAGGAAGTGCGGCAGGTACAGGATCGTTTGCAGCAGCTTCTTGTACATCGCGATGCGCAGCTCATTGAGCATGATGGCGAGCAGCACCGGCAGCGGAAATAAAAAGATAAGCTTGTACACGCTGATAAGCAGCGTATTGCCCAGCACTTGGCGGAAATCGGCGCGGCCAAATACGTTTTCGAAGTGCTCCAGCCCCACCCATGGGCTTTTTACGATCGACATAAACGGGTTGCTGCCTGCAAACATATCGAAATCCTTGAATGCCAGCGTAATGCCGTATAGCGGCAAGTAATTGAAAATCAATATGAATACGAGCCCCGGCAGGAGAAGCAAATACATGTCATAATTCAGTTTCAAATAAGACAGCCATTCACTTTTTTTGCTGTGCCGGGCGGCCATTCCCCTCTCCTTCGCTTCCAGTGTTTCCATGCTGTCCAGCCTCCTCATTCAACCAGTCGCCGCGCAGCCGCCTAGGCTTCGGCATTCTCTGTTCCGTATAGCCTTATTATGCTGACAGACGGCGTTTTCCGGTAGATGATAGGCTTTTGATTTCTGGTTCATTTGTATATATATTTAAGCTGCTGTACATAGTCTTTTCGGACCGCAAAAAAGACGACTCCTTCCAATTGCGGAGGAATCGCCTTCATTACCTTGTTAAAGGGCAGGTTTTGTTGAATTTAATCTTAATTTATGCCATTAATCCTGCATTTCTTAATTTTAACAGAAGGGCATTGAAGTCGTTTTTTAATGCTGCAAGGTCTCCTGCCGTACTGTCGTTTTGGGCGGCGGCTTTTTGCGAAAGCAGACTGACCATAATGTTTTTAGCCGTGATCTCCCAGTAACACAAAAACACGGCCGGCCCGCCAAAGCCGCTGAAGGAAACGCTGGATGTCCCATTTACTTTCCAGCCGGAAGGCGGGTTAAACGTAAACGCCCCGGTTGGCGCGCCATTCGTGCCGGTTCCCAAAAAACCGATCATGGCATCATCCATACCCTTGTATTTATTTGCAGTCTCGGCATTAAGAAGGTTGACCGTCCACGCATTTTTTTTATATAGCCTGGGTACGACACCTGTCGGTGAAAGCGATATTGAGGCGCCTGCCAAATCCTGGTTTCTGCTTTTCCCCTTATAGTACGCCCCATCCAGCATATTATCGAGGGAGTTCGGCATGTAAAAGCGCTTCCAGCCGAGTGTATCCGCAAAGGCGCCATAATCGCCGGTTCGATTGTTTGGCGCTATTCGCTCACAATTGATGAACGGCTCCCCATTCAACGAACCGTACCGGTTCAATATTTGGCACGAGCCCGACCCTATAAATACGATGTTGCGATAAACCGCTTCTGTATAAAATCCGATGTAGGCGCTCGTTTGCGGGGACACGGATAAGCCCGCATATCCGACAACAGAACCAATGCCACAAAATTGCGTAGTGATGGAAGTCGCATTTACCCCGTATAAGGCGGCATCAAGCACACCCGCACCGCATCGAATGGCGTCAATCAAACCGATTTTGGTTGGTCCGGCATTTGGTCCTACACTGTACAAAGCACCGCCGAAAATAAATTTAACGGCTCCGCTTGTTGGTTCCGCGGTTTCCATCCACGGGAATAGTGCGACCGTTTTGTTTGTAAAATCAGTTGCTTCAACTTTGTAGGTGATCCCATTAATGACAGCAAAAACAGGATTGGTTATGAGATTGCTATCATACGGAAGCCCGGAAACCGCGATGGTTGTTCGTTGATTCGCCGTTCCGGACGTACCGGTATGAACAGGATTGGAGTACGTATAAGTCGTATTGTTATTCGACCACGGCGCAATTTGACTACAGCCGCAATCCCTCGCAAAAATGCTTTCAATCTCGGCACAAGTGTTGTTGTGATAAGCGGGCGATTGAACCGGAATGCCAATTAAGCCGTTTTCATCCATTACAATGCCGAAATACTTAATCAGACTTGTTTTTATTTTCGGCAGCTTTGAACTCTGTACGCCGTTCAATACAACGCCATACTCCACCGTCATGGTGCCAAACGTACCAATCGTGCCCGTCCCGATAACTTCGACCGCTCCCGAACTGGCAAACTTTGAACCTCGCAAAGCCAGCATGTAACGCATAGCATTCAGGGCTTTTAATTTAAGATCCCAATGAATAGATGCTTGTCCCGTACAGTCAAAATCCAGCGGTCTGCTGATCATAAAGTTGCCGACAACCCGAATTTGCATCTTGCCATTATCCGTCATCACAAAATCCGCAAAGCGGTCAAGCGCATCGCTTGCATCCGTGTTGTCTACCGCTCCCGCGTGGTAAGGCGTAATGACTTCATCCTCCGCCCGCACCCATCTTCCTGTAGAGATCCCGGTCGGCGAAAAAACAGTAACGCCGTTGTCTGCCGCCGTGCTGGCCGCTTCCCACGCAAACATACCGCCGCCTGCACGATTTCCGGCGTAATAAGACTTAACATAGACACAAGCGCCTTCCTCAGGACTCAGGATCGATAACAGGTCCGCCATGCTTTCCAGGCAAGCGGGCTCCCAGCCCGGCTCCCCATAAACCGCTTCCGTAACAGAGGGATGGGAAGACGGTTTTCCCAAAGCGGCCGGTACGGAAAGCGCGATGGCAGCGCCTGCTATGCCTAAGGAGGCGAGTAACTTCCGGCGCGTCATCTTGCTGTTCGTTTCCGCCAAAGATACCTCTCCTTCTTTGTTTCCGTTGCTTGCATATACTTGCTCATTATCCGACATGTCGAAGCCTCCCTAAAAACTCTATGATTTTTCGCATGTATAGCGGCAACAGGGCAATAGTCACATGCTCACAATTGCCCCGTTGTCCCAGCTTGGTTTTATTTAGCCATGATGTTGTAGAGTATCTGCACAAATTGCGCTCTGCTTGCCGAATCCTCAGGCAGGATGCTGCCATTGGTTCCGGCGATAATTCCGGCTTTCACAAACAGTTGAATGGCCTGATTTGCATAATCGGCAACTTTCCCGGCATCCTTGAATTGCTCCAAATTTCTGTCATCGCCTGCTGCCGGCAATTCATTTATGTTCTGAAGCGTGTTATATACCAATACGAGCAATTCCTGCCGGGTCACCTGTCTGTCGGGGTCGAATTTGTTGTCGCCCACGCCGCTGGCAATTCCCTGTTTCTTTGCCTCAGCAAGGTACCCGGTGTAATAGGCGTTCCCTGCATCGTCGAAATTGTTTGCGATGTTTTCGTTCGGACTGATGCCAAAGGCTCTCATAATCATGACCAGGGCTTGCGCTCTGGTTACACGGTCAGTCCCGCCGAAGTTTCCATGGCCCACTCCTGTGGTGATTCCCCTTGCCGCCGCAAAGGTTACTGCATCATAGTACCATACACCCTCTGCCACATCGGTAAAGTCCGCCTTGTTATATGCGACTGCAAACTTCGAGGCCTCTTCTACCTGGAAAGTCAGTGTTCCTGTTCCCGGGTCATATAGGGAATTGGTCACTATTTCAAGCTTCCCTGCCGCGTTAACGATATAAGCTACAATTGCATTTGGATTTTCGTCTGCCTTATGTTTATAAGGAATGGTTATTTCCACTTTTCCGTCAAAATGTACGATCTCCTTTTCCCTGCCAGCCACATCAAAGCTCACAAACGGTCTGTCTCCGACCTTATTCCGCATTTCGGACGTCAACTCTGATGCTTCAACCTTCGTGGCAGTCATCGTAATGGTGCCCGCCAACTGCTTTACCATGCCCTCCGCAGCTTTTTTATCAAAGGTCATAGTTCCGAAGGGGGTAGAAATGACCAGGGAATCCACATTGCTAACTACGAATGCTTTCAAAGCTGCATGGGTCAGGCTGACACCTGCGGTTGTGGCGTCGTTGCCCGCATTCACTTCGATTTTAACTGTTGTTTCTATCCCGGTACCCTGCTTGGCCGCCTCAGCCGCAGTCTTTGCGATTGCATCCTCCAATTGTTTATCAGATATTGGCGCTATAGCCTTTTTCGTTGTATCCGTCGCGGGCTTTGCAGGTATCGTCGTTGTTGCCTGCCCGTCCACAACCTTCGTTGCAGGCACCGGTGTCGGTATCGGTATTGGCGCCGGTGTCGGTGTCGGTCCCGGATTTGCCGTCTCCTCCGCCGTCCACTTTGCATATAGTGTTACATCACCGGTCACGACATCTGTCGTAAAATTCCATGCTGTTTCGAGCCCTTCATCCTTGTACCATCCGGCAAACGTATATCCTTCTCTGACAGGCAGCGTCGGTGCTTGGATTGCACTGCCGCTTGTGACATCGGTAATCGCTGCTACCCCGTTGCCTCCATTGCTGTTGAAGGTAACCGTGTAGGTATCGTCAACCGGTGTCATTTTTATAGTCACTACATCCTTAATCCCGGATATATTTCCGGCAGCATCGATGGCCTTTACCCTATACCTGCGTTCCAAGGGTTCCAGTCCGGTGTGAATATAGGTTGTCGAATCCGTTCTGACCGTTCCGTTAATCCCTCCTATGGATGCAGGGTTCAACACCTCCAGCATATAGGCGACAACACCTACGTTATCAGTGGCCGGTGACCAGCTTAAACGCACTTCATTCCCCGAGATTTGCTCGGCTTTCAAATTCTCCGGAGGCGTCGGCGATATCATATCCAATTCCGTATTGACCTGCCAAAGCATGGCAGGCCCCGTTATCCCCCCGGTACCAAGCTCATCCAGACTTTCATTCCCCACATCCACAACAATCAAATTGGATTCGCCAAATTTAATGGCCGGCGTGGCGTCAAACTCCCACGGCTTCATCATCGCATTGCCCTTGCCATTCGCTGACAAACTCAGCTCTATACCATTCATCCAGACCCTGGCTGTCTCATCGATACCGCTGAACCAAAGCCGAATCGGTTTTCCTGTATGAAACTCCGAGCCAACATCAACCGTTGTTCTGTACCAGGCATGTCCTTTGTAATAACCAATCCCCTGATCGGACCAGGACTCCGAATACGTTTTCAGCTTCATCCAGGATTCCGTTCCCACCCCGGGTTTCCAGAGCCCCAATTTATCCCCGGAACTATTTGGAAACAGTATAACATCCCATTCGTCCGGCAGCTTGGCAACCATTCGGTTTCCATCGCTGAGACGTTGACTTCCCTGGGTTGTGATTTTATCAAAGAACCAATCTGTATAATTATAAGAGGCCAGGGTGTTGAGAATAACAGGAGAGTGGGTAACAGCCTTTTCTCTTATTTTAGAGATTTGATCAAATATTCCCTTTGCTTCAACAAACTCAAAGCTGTTAATCCGTTCCTTCATCTGAAGGAAGCTGTCGCCAAAGCTAAAAGCAACACGCACCATATTGACCCGTCTGGCATATACCGGATCGGATGCCCCTTGCGCCGCATGCTCCGCTTCCGTTAGCGACTGCTCCATCGCCTGCATGACATTGCCGGTCAAAATATGTTGAACATCATGGATACTTCCCGCATAATAATCTGCTTTGGCAAAAGCATCCTCCAAAGCTTTGAAATGCCTCTTCATCGGCTCTGCGGCAGGTCCATAAAACTTTGTAAAATAGTCCTCCAGCAAAGCTCCCACATCCAGATCGGGGTTCCACATCATCTTGGCTGCCAAATAGAGCCCCGGTCCATGATATCCCCACGCCGGCAGAGCTTCGCCGCGTATGCCGATAATACCCTGATCTTTAAAATATTTGTATTCCGTGCCTATTCTTTCTGCCAGGGAAAAAGGCAGTCCCGGATCGGCAAGGTTATAAAGATAATCATAGATCATGACGTCAGGACTTACCCTTCTCCAGCCGTCAATCAGGTCTTTGATATGCTGCCTCTCCCACGAAAGCGGATTTTCAATGCTTTTCATTCTATCCGTTCTGATCGAAGCGATGATCGGGACTAGCCTGGGATCCGGCATATGCCTTACCGGCGGATAATAATACTCGTCGTAGGCGTAGAAAGAAATTTTCACATCATGATAGCCGGCAGCGTCAAGCTTCTCCAAAACAAGATTAAAAAATTTCACATAACGATCCGTTAACGATAAGGTTCCTCCATGTATGGCCCCCTTCAAATCCCCGTCCCACTCAGGGTTAGGATGGAGTACCCCTACAGGTCCGTCATTGGGTCCCATTCTCAGAAATTCAAGCTTGGGGTCTGCTTCCAACCTTCGGATTGCCTCCGCCACAACAAGGTTCAGCACCTCCGGCTTGGTCACATCGTATTGTCCGGTCGGATTTCCTTTGGCATCGGGCAGAAATAAATCAGGGCGTTCTTTATTCGTTGGTGATGTAATCAGCAGGCCATGATTCCCCAGGGTTTTCTGATTCAGACGCACATGCTCCACCCAGGGCGTACCTTCTGTCAGATTGACGCCCACCGGCAAACCGGCGCCAGCGACATAGGGCGCAACAGCCTGCAAAAAGCGGAAATGAAAGCCCGGGTGCTGGATCGTGTCTTGATAATCGACCGCAATTGCAGGCATAGACGGAACTACGGTTCCGATATCACCGGGCATGAACCACCGCACACCTATTTGCTCCAGGAGCTCGTAAGCGGCATAAAGGCTTCCTTTGTCGTTGTCATCCAAGCCTGCCAATTGAATGACTCCCTCCTCCACATACAACCGGAATGAATCGGGTTCATTTCCTTGGGCACGGATTGCAGCCTTAGCTGCATCAAGGTCTGGAGCGGCACCTCCGATATAGATCTTTGTTCCCTGCACCTCGGCCGAGTCCTCGGCAACAGGAAGCTCCGCTCCGGATATTTGCCGAATATAGTGCTTGAGCTCCTGCATCGCCTTCTTTTCATATTCGGTTGCATGTTGCGACATGATGATAGTGGAGCGGGATTCTCCGTTCTCGACCAATACGAGCTTAGGACCCGTATCATTTAACATGGTATTTCCCTGCGTGAAACCGGTCGGGGCATTTGCAGCCAAAACCTGGGGCACCGAAGAAAACAAGAGTGCAATGATTAGCCCCCAGCAAAGAAAAAGCTTTCTTGTCAAGATACTCAACTCCTTTTATCACTAATTTAGGAGGTCATTTGGACTTACATTCCGTAAACAGATTCGGTAACAGTCCGGCTTGGGTTCATCGCACCGTTAGCGATCTCTTCAGATTTTAAACCCGTTGGGGCTGCGGGTGGGGCGACAGGCGTTACATTTGCCGAGAGGGTTACCTGCACGACAGCGCTATAGTCAGCAGACATATTTCCGGCCGTATCGATTGCCTTCACCCTGAACCTGCGTGTCATACCAGGCTGCAGTCCGCTGAGGGTATGCGCATTCGTTGTCGTTTTGATCGTTTCAAGCACTCCCCCCGGAGGATTCTGGTTCAGCACTTCCAGACTATACCCGGCAATTTGGAAATCTTCATAAACGGTAGATGGATTCCAGCTGATATATACCTTGTCGACGGAGATTTGCTGAACCTTCAACCCAGTCACCGTTGATGGCGGATTCATGGTTACGCGTGCGTATGCGCTATAGTTAACCGATTTATTTCCACCGGCATCGATTGCCTTTACCCTGTACCTGCGTTCCATGCCGGGTTTCATTCCAGTGTCGATATATTCATTTGTCGCAGTTATAACCGATCCCAGCACTCCCCCTACGCTCTCGCGGTTCAGTATTTCCAGCTGATATCCTGTAACTCCCTTATTATCTGCGGGTATATCCCAGGTTAATTTCACGGTGTCGGTGCCGGGGATGTGCGCAGCCTTCAAGTTCTTCACATCTGCAGGCGGGAGATAATCCAGTTCCGTATTGACCTGCCAGAGCATGGCAGGACCCATGATCCCCCCGGTACCCAGCTCATCTATGTCTTCATTGCGCACATCAACAACGATCAAATTGGGCTTGCCGAATTTAACGGCCGGCGTAGCGTCGAATTCCCAGGGCTTGGTCAGACCCGTACCCTTCTGCACCAATGACAGCTCTTTGCCATTCATCCAGACTCTGGCTGTCTCATCGATACTGCTGAACCAGAGCCTAATTGGCTTGCCTGTGTCGAATTCCTGAGCAATGTCTACCGTTGTCCGGTACCAGGCATGTCCCTTGTAATAACGAAGTCCTTGAGCGGACCAGGTCTCTGAATAGGTTTTCAGCTTCCTCCAGGATTCCGTTCCCAAGCCGGGCTTCCAAAGCCCCAGGTCAACCCCGGACGCATTGGGGAACAGCTTGACATTCCATTCGTCCGGCAGCTCAGCGACCAGCCGGTTTCCATTGCTAGTCCGTTGTTTTCCTCCATTTACCATCCTGTCAAAAAACCACTCTACATAGGTATAGGATTTATAGCTGCTTAAAATCGCAGGGGAGTGAAGAACAGCCTGTTCCCTGAAGCTATAAACGTTATTGAGCTTTTCCTTTGCCGCATCAAAGTGAAAACGGTTGAACTGCTTGAGCATGTCAAGGAAGTTTTCACTGAAACCATAAGCGATGCTGATCATATCGATCCGTTTGGCATATACCGAATCAGATGCCACCCTCGCCTTCGCTTCCCCAAGTGTTCGTGCCATCTCTTGCATGACTTCATCGGTCAAAATGTGTGGAAAATCATACATGTTTCCGGCAGAATAATCCGCTTTTGCAAAAGCATTTTCCAAGATGTCAAAATGCTCCTCCATCGGCGCTGCCGCAGGCCCATAAAACTTTGTAAAGTAGTCCTCCCGCAAAGCTTTCACATCCAGATCGGGGTTCCACATCATCTTGGCTGCCAGATAAAGTCCCAGGCCGCCATACCCCCACTCCGGCGTAGTCTCGGCGCGTATCCCTACAACACCATGATCCTTGAAATACTTGTATTCTGTGCCTACTCTCTCTGCCAGTGAAACAGGCAAGCCCGGATCGGCCGGGTTATACAGATAGTCATAGATCATCACCGTAGGACTTACTTTATTCCAGCCGTCGATAACTTCTTTTAGATAATTACGTTCCCAGGCAAGCGGATTTCCGATGCTATGGATCCGATCCAGGGTGAGAGAAGCAATCATCGGTATGATTCGTTGATTTGGCGTCCACCGTACGGGCGGATTGTAGTAAGTGTTATAGGCGTAGAAAACAATGTTCACATCTTGATAGCCTTCTTGTCCAAGCCTCTCCAAAACAAGATTAAAAAATTTGATATAGCGATCCGTCGTTGATAATGCTCCTGTTAATACATCCCGATCGTCCCCGTCCCATTCGGAGTCCGGCTTGAGTACCAGCACATGTCCGTCGCTTGGTCCCATACTCAAATATTCAAGATTGGGATTTTTCTGCAATTTTGCAAGCGACTCTGCTACGACAAGATCCAGCACCTCCGGCTTGGTCACGTCGAGGTGGATCGACGGTGTTCCGTCGGCGTTGGGCAGATACAGATCCGCGCGTGTTGTTCGCGAAGGAGGAGCACTCAACAATTCATGCGCGCCTACTGTCTTCTGATTCAGGCGTACATGCTCGACCCAGGGTGCAGCCTCTTCCAGATTGACCCCCATCGGCATTCCGGTAGCCCATAAGTATGGCGCAGCAGCCTGGAAAAAACGGAAAGAAAGACCCGGGTGCTGGATGGTGTCCTGATAACGGACTGCAATGGTTGTCAGATCCGGAATGACCGTTCCGATATTGCCGGGCATGAACCACCGTACGCCGAGTTGCTCGAGGAGCTCGTAAACGGCATAAAGACTTCCTTTGTCATTATCCTCCAATCCCACCAACTGGATAGCCTCCTGATCAACATGCAGCCGGAAGGCGTCGGGTTCATCTCCCGCGGCCCGGATTGCCTCCTTGTGGGGGCTTGGGGCGGCACTTCCAATATAGATCTTGATTCCGGCCACATCGGCGGGATTGTTGACAACAGGCAACTCCGCTTCGGATATTTGTTTTATGTAGTCCTGGAGTTCCTGTGCTGCCTTCTGTTCCGGTTCGGTTGCACTTGGCGAAACAATAATCGTAGACTTCGCGATTCCGTTCTCGACCAATACGAGGTCAGAATACGTAACATTCATCACGTTGTGCAAAGCTTCCATGCCAGTCCCCTCGGGTAAACCGGTTGAGTCATTGTCAGCCAAACTCGAGGGAACGAAAGAAAACAACAGCGCTATAATCATCCCCCAGCAAAGAAATTGCTTTAATTTCAAGTTAATCAACTCCCTTTCCTAATGATTCAAGGTTTTTCGCGCCGATGCCCCGGGAAGGATAGGTATCCAGCACGAAATGTAAACGTTTACATCAGTAAAATCGACAGCCTGCTGCTTATCATCCTGGGTCAGGTTTGGAAGCCTCCCGGAATGAGCATCCGGGAGGCTTGGCCTGCGGGCCAAATTTTTATGGTTTTATTCCTGGTAGAGGATGTTTAACCCGCCTTACTGCGAGACGAGAGTGCCAACATCCTTTCGTATTACTTCTTGCTTTCCATTTGGGCGATATAATCGTTCATTTCCTTCAGATACGTTTTGCCGAACTTCGTATTCCAGTCCTGCAGCACCTTCTTGTACTCGGACGGCTGCGCATCGCCGATAATGATTTTGGTCGTCACTTCGCTAAACTTTTTGTTGAAGTCCAGGTAAGGCGGCGTCTTTGCGATCGCGGGGGTAAAATCGCGGTCCTTGGACATCACGATTCTTTTTACGGCCTTCTCGATATTCGGCACGAGCTTCTGCTTGAGCTCCTCCGACATAGCCGGGTTGATGAAGAACATGTAATCGTTGGCGCGGCGAACCATATTTTTGCGGACGAAGGTTTCCAGCGGCGGCTCCACATAAGTGCGCTTGTTGTTTTCCACCTTGTAATCATGCCCTTCCACGCCGGTGTAGATCGTCTCCCAGCCTTTGTCCGACAGCATGTAGTCGAATACGTTGACTACTCTTTGCGGGTCCTTCGCGTTGCGCGTTATCGCCCAGAAGCCCCACAACCCCGTTCCTTGTCCCAGTCCCTTCATCTCGCCCTGCTCGTTCTTCACGAATACATAGGCAAGCTCGAACTTCGGATTGATTTTTTTACCGGCATTCAGGAAGGTTTCGTAATGACCTGCAAACCCGTCGATTGCACCCGTTTTGCCGCTTTGAAACCGCTCCAGCGTTTTAGTGCCGTCGATCGAAGGCGAATCCGGATCGATCAACCCTTCCTTGAACAGCTTGGCCGATAACTCCAGTGCCTTCGTATATTGATCGGAGCTCAAATCGTATTGGGGATTCATATAGCTGTACTCTCCGCCGCTGGACTTTTGCCAGCCATACAGACCGAGCTCGTTTTGGAAAATCGGCTTCATCGATTTATCAACGCCTGCGGCCGTTCCAAACCCGTACGTATCATGCTTTCCATTGCCGTCCGGATCTTCCTTGGAAAATTTGCGCATGATCTCGATCATCTGATCCAGCGTAATTTCGTTGTTATCCGGAAGCTTGATATTCAATTTATCGAGCCAGTCTTTTCGGAGCCAGTATCCGTCGGAGCGAATAACGGTCGTGCGCGGAATGCCGTAAATTTTGCCGTCGTTGTTGACCCGCAAGGCGTCCCAAGAGACGTCATACGAATATTTTTTAATGTTCTCGGCGTTTTTCAGATAGTCATCGATCGGAAGGATAACGCCGTCCTTAAGCGCTTTCAAAAAGGCGGCATCGTTGGGACTCGGAAACCAGACAACGTCGGGGTAATCGCCCGTTGTCAGCGATAGTTGAAGCCGCTCGGTGTAGCCGGTCGCCGGCGGTATGTCGAATTTGATCTCCGTATTCGTTGCTTTCTCGATGGATTGAACAAGCAGTTTGTCCGTCTCCGACAGGTTGGAGGATGCAAAATTGCCCATAATCTTCATGCTTACTTTGGATTTGGAGGGTTCAGACGACGCCGACGGCTTTGGATCGTCGGCGTCTGCCGGCTTGTCTTTGCTTGCGCATGCGGTAACTCCGGCGAGCAGCACCGCAGCCCCTATCCCCGCCAATACTTTTTTAATCATTTTTTCTGCCTCCCTTTGAATGTTTGTCTATGACAAGGGCCATAGGATCAACCTTTTACGGACCCCAGCATAATTCCTTTGACAAAAAACCGCTGCAGGAACGGATACACCGACAATATCGGAAGCATGACGATCATGATCGTCGCGTATTTCAGCTTCTCCGGCATGACGTTCATATTGCCGATCTCGGCGCTGTTGCCCCCCGCAGAAATTTGCAGCATTTGGGCGCCTACTATGACCTCCCGCAAAAACAGCATCAACGGCCAGTTTTCCACGCTGCGGATGTAGATGATCGCCGAGAAAAAGCTGTTCCAGTAGCCTACCGCCGCGAACAGCGTCAATGTGGCGATAATCGGCATGGAAAGCGGAACGATGATTTTGAACAAAATGTACGGCTCGGAGGCGCCGTCCATTTTTGCGGCTTCCTCCAGCTCCTCCGGAATGTTTTGCATGAAATTGACCATCAAGATCAAGCTGAACGCGGAGAACAAACTGGGAAACACGAGTGCCGCCAGCGTATCCAGCATCCCGAGCGAGCGAATCAAATAAAAGTTCGGAATGAGTCCGCCGTTGAACAGCATCGTGAAGATGACCAAATTGATCAGAATCGCTCTGCCTTTCAGATGCGTTTTGCTGAGCGGATACGCCGTGATGATGTACAGAAAAATGCCTAACGCCACGCCGCTGACGGTGACAATAAACGTATTCAGATAGCTTCTGGCAAGTACGGGATGCGACAGGATTTCCTTGTAGGCGTCGAACGATATTTCGCTCGGCCATATGCGCATCGGGTTTTGCATATACGCGGTATGCGAGCTGACCGAAACCGCGGCAACGTTCAGAAGAGGGTACAGCATGACCACACAAATCAAGGACACGATGAGATAGATTGCGATGTCAAACAGCTCGATTCTTTTGTGCATATTCCTTTTGATCACCTCCTACCATAACGACTTTCCGAATAATCGTGCAATCCGGTTGGCAAATACGATCATAATAAGTCCGACTACCGACTTGAACAAACCGACGGCCGCCGTAAAAGAGAGCCTTCCTTCCAATAAACCGACCCGATACGTATAGGTTTCAAAAACATCCGCCACTTGGTAGGTAGCCGGATTGTACAGCAAAAATATTTGCTCGAAGCCGATATCCAATACGCTTCCGACCCGCAATATCAAAATAATGATGATCGTGGCCGCTATGCCGGGAAGCGAAATATACCATATTTTTTGTACACGGTTTGCCCCGTCGATCGTAGCCGATTCATAAAGGGCCGGGTCCACGGACGTAAGCGCGGCCAGGTAAATAATCGTTCCCCACCCGAGCTCCTTCCATATTTCCGCGGAAACCAGTATCGTCCGGAAATATTCGGGCTTAAGCAGGAAATGAATAGGCTCCCCGCCGAAATCGACGATCAGCCGGTTGACCCAGCCTGACGAGGGAGACAGCATGTTGATTATGATGCCGGATATGACTACCCACGATATGAAGTGGGGCAAATACAGCACCGTCTGGGCGACTCTTTTGAACAGCAGATTCCGCATTTCGTTCAACAGAATGGCCAGTATGATCGGTGCAGGAAATCCGAATAAAACTTGATAGAAGCTAATAATTAACGAGTTTCGTAAAATCATGAAGAAATCGTCCGACTGGAAAAGATACCGGAAATTTTCGAAGCCGACCCATTCGCTTCCCGTTATGCCTTTCACCAAATTGAACTCCTGGAACGCAATAACAATGCCGAACATCGGAATGTACTTGAAAATAAACAGATATACAAACCCCGGTATAAGCAAGAAATACAGCCACTTGTTTCTTCTCATATACAGCCATGTAGGACTGAGTTTGCTGTTATTCATCTCATTCTCCTCCTGAGGACCCTTGCGCAAGCGGCGTTATTCACAAACGATTTCAACCACCCGCGCATGGTCCAAACCGTTCGTAGAGATGACCTCTAGACGGAGCGTTTTCAAACCCTTCAACGTGACCGGAAGATGTATCATGCGCTGGAAATTATCCTTGACATGTGCGATTTCCGTCGTTTCGCGCCCATCAAACGCGACCAGCTTAAACTCCTTCAGCGTTTCGGCTTGCGGCCGCCCCCACTGCATATACTTTTGAATCGCGCCCAAATGACACAGCATGAGCAAGCGGTGAAGCCCGGTATCCAGAACGACCGTAATCCGGGAAACCGTTACCGGCTCCTCCCATTGCAGCTCCAGCCAAGGATTGTCGTCTCCCGGTTCGGACATCCAGCGATGCGTGCCCGTTGTCGTCAAGTCGGGCCGTACCCCCTTCTCCCCATGAACCGCGCGAGTATGTCCGTCCGCAACATTTTCGCATTTCCCTTGCTTTTGTTCGGACGATGCCGAAATTCGGGCAAGCTTCGCGAGATTTCCTTTCAGCATCATGCCGGGCAAAAAAGCACCCTGCCGAAGCAATTGCTGCTGAGCCTCATTCACGACACCGCTTTCGCGCCACGCTTGTTCCAGCGGCATCTTGCGCTTCACCGCCGTTGCCGCGAAGGTTCCAAGCCCTTCTCCCATTACCGCGCACGTCGCCATCACCCTGGTGCTGGAGAAAGCGATATGGGTAGCCGATAAATTACGGCCGGCGAACATCAGATTCGATATGTTCTTGCTGATCATCGAACGCAGCGGAATGTTGTACAAATAAGGCGTAAACGGCTGATTGCACGGCTGCTCGTCCTTCGCATCGATACCTTGGGGAGGATGCGTATCCATCGACCAGCCGCCGTAAGCGATTACATCATCGAAATCAACGGCCTGCTGAATATCGTTTTGGGTCAGCACGTGCTCGCCGATAAATCTTCTGGACTCTCTTTTTCCCGGAAGAAAACCGAACCAATCCAGGGCCCAATTTTCCGAATCGGGGTGATTGCCGCTGTTTTTGATGTGATCCCATACCCCCAGCATGATCGCCAGCAGCTCGTCGCGGATATGCTCGTTATCCTTGATCGTATCCAGCGTGCCGCCGAATTCCACCCACCAATACCCGAAATCCCAGGCGTTGTGGTCCCTAAACTGCAAATCCTCCTCCGTAAACTTGCGTGCCCATATCGGCGGAGTAAACGGCATCGGACGCCCCATATCCTTCGATGTGAACAAAAGAGAGGAGCCGAGACGGTAGGAGTCCCTGTTCTGGCTTGCGCCGGACTCGTCATATTCCCCGGCAGCCTCGCGGCCAGTCGTAAAAGCAGCCCCCGCTTCAACCCCCAGCCTGCCGTCGCCCGTACAGTCCGCAAAAATGTCGGCACGAATCGTAAAACTGTCTTCCGTGCTTTCTCTCACCGCGTAAACGGAGCGAATACGGGAATTTTCGACCTCGGCAGCAACAACCGTCGTATTCAGCAGCAACGTCAGATTCGGTTCGGCGCGGCATTTCTCATACAGAATCAAATCCAGCATACTTGCGCTCCGCTGCGGATTTCTGACCGCGCATTCTAACATGATTTCCTCGATAATGCCGGTCTCTCTGCGCTCCGTCTCCAACTCCTTCCCGATGGTGGACGCGCCGGATATATTCATGCGGATCTCAGACGAGGCGTTTCCGCCAAGAACGGAACGGTCCTGGCATAAAATGACCCGGGCTCCGTTGCGTGCCGCCGCCAATGCAGCCGCCACCCCTGTCATCCCGCCGCCTGCGATCAGAACATCCGCATCCAATATTTTTATATCGTTCTTCCCCATATCCCTTGACTCCTTTGCATGCTATGATATCTTTAATTACATATTACAACCATCCTTTCGGTATTTGAATTCATAAAATTTCTTTTAGCATATCCAAAATTACATGTCCGACGAGGTGATGCGAGATGCCCGCAGGCTGGCCTGAAATAGTGTATCATATTTACTGGCTCAAAAAAGGTAATTTCTTAATGGAAGCGGATACCTATGTGACTTGGGTCCTTTTTGCGGTGGAGGAAGGAAAATTTGAATACCAGATAGGAAAAAATTACGGAGTGGCCGAGTTCGGAGAAGTGGTCGTGTGCCCGCCCCAGATTGCTTTTCATCGAAAAGTGCTAACGCCTTTAAGCTTTCATTCGATTACGTTCACCCTCCCAGAGGGAGTGCCGCAGCAGCTTTTGCCTCTTTTGGAGCAACGGAAAATAAGGCTGCCGCAGGTCCGGCGATTGTCCGAAAATTATGCCAGCTTGAGGCAGGCGGATCAACAGCTATCCTTTGGCTCCGATGATCAGAAGCTGAAGCAGCACTATTTGGCGGACATTTGGCTGATGATCGCGCAGCAGGCGATGGAATCCCCCGATACCGGGCCTTTACAGGATCATGACGAACTCATTCGCGATGTCGCGATATTTTTGACTCACCATGCCCATGAATCAGTCGAAATGCGGGATGTCGCGCATCGGTTCGGAATGACGCCCGTCCAGCTGATCCGCAGATTCAAAAACAGCTACGGCGTCAACCCGCTGCAATATTTAACGACGTTTCGCGTGAAGCAGGCATGCAGGCTGCTGCTGACAACGGAGTGGACGCTCGATGTCATAGCGGGAAGATGCGGCTACGAGACCGGCTTCTACCTCAGCCGTGTGTTCGGCAAAACGATGGGCATGAGCCCGTCCGAGTTCCGCAAGCAAAATAGGTATTAAGCGATTTTGCAGCTGCACGCTCCAAAGAGGAGCATAGCGCAAACCTCGAATCAAGGCGCTGCTCCTCTCTACCAGACGGCGTGGCCCGGGAGTTGTATGTTCAGAAAGCAAAAAAGACGAATCCTTCCAAACGCGGAGGAATCGTCTTCATTAAGGAGGAAAATTGTGAACATGCTAAACCTTTCCTCGAAACAGTTTCTGACAATTGTTACCTTCTCAACCGTAATATTCGTAACCGGATGCTATAAAGCGAGTTCTTCTGAACCCGCTTTACCCATTAGTAAAATCGTGGAGTCTTCAAAAGAAACGGCTAATTGGGAGATTAAAGTTTTCCCCGATACGTTAAGAAACGGTTACTATAATGTTCAGATAATGTATAAAGGCGCAAGTCCCGCCAAGCATGTCAATATTCAAATCATTGACGGTTTTACCGTGAACATGCCTGAGCAAGAAATAAAACCAAACACGGTAGCGGCAAACTTACAAGAGATATATGTTCAAAGTCCCGATAAGGCCAAATTTAAACTGTCATGGAACTCGAATCATGCAGACCATACGGAGCTGATTGAATTCTAGCTTAGCACAGACGGACTGGTCACGGTGTGGCCAGTCCGTATAACACAACCACTACGGTTCCAGCTCCAGCCCGAAATAAGTCCGCAGCGCTTCTTCGTACTCCTCCTGCGAGCCGGGGACAAATGTCTGTACCCCCTGTGCCGTGAAAAGGCGAAACTCCTGGCCCGCCAGCGTATGCCGCCCTTCTCTCGTGCGGATAGCGACGATAGGCCCTGCCCGGAATACGGAGTCGGGCGAATGCTCGCACCAATAAGACGCCATGATAAAGTCCTTCGGCAGCTGCCGCTCTTCGGTGAAGGAATAGATTCGCCTCCACTGCCCATGATAAAGCTCGGTTAGCAGCCAACCGTACTCCGCATCCCGGTCCAGACGATAGCATTCCTCGCCCTGCTGCTGCTCCAGCCCTTCCTCCATAAGGATCGGACGGCGCGGGACGATGCCGCCCACTCCGACATCGCATAAATAATCGCGATTGTCCGCCTGCACCCGCAGCACATGATGACGGCGCATCGGCGGCGGATTCGGCTCGTCCCGCCAGAAGCGCGCTACATAATCGGTCACTTCGAAGCCTAGCTCCCGAAGCAGCCAGCCAAACAGGGCATTGAGTTCAAAGCAATAACCTCCGCGGCGGCGGTGAATGATTTTCCCGATAAGATCATCCAGCTGGAGAGAAAGCGGAGTGCCCCTCACAATATCCAGGTTCTCATAAGGGACGGCGTGCAGATGGCATTCCTGCAGCTCCTCGAGCGTAGACAAGCTGCGATCCGGCGTACCCTTGAAGCCTATGCGGTCCAGATAAGCGGACACCTCCGGCTTCAGATCAAACTGCGCATAATTCATCTTCTTGCACTCCTTTACTCAATCTGAATCCGGGCAGCTTACACCTCGCCCCAGAAAACCTCCGTCTCGTAGTCGAAGCTGATCCGGCCGTTTTCCTTCGTACGCTCGAACAGCCGCCCCAGTCCCTGCTTCAACGGTTCATGGTTCGGCTGCCCTTCGGCCGGCACATAGGAGGAAGACAAGGCCCGTCCGATCAGCTCCTCCAGATTGAACAGCTGGGCGTTCGTGAACTTGACCTCGCGCATATTTTGATCCCGGAAAAATTGCCTTAGCTGCTCCGGGGAAATATTTTTATGCATCATCTGCGCGTAATCCGTACTGTACTGGCGAAGCAGTTCCTCGTAGCCTTCGAGAAACGGAGTGCCGGTTGTCAGCCGGGAGTTCCAGATCAGCACCGCCTTGCCGCCCGGCTTGAGAATGCGGTGAAACTCGGCCTGCGCCGCTGGGCGGTCAAACCAGTGGAATGACTGAGCGCATACGATAAAATCAACCGATTCCTCCGGCAAACCCGTCGCTTCCGCTGCGGCGGCAATCGAGCGGTACCGCTCGTGGGAACCCAGTTCCCGGTCCGCCGCCTCGCGCATCGCCTGATTCGGCTCCACGGCTACGACCTCGCTGCCCCTCTCCAGCAGAAGCCTGGAGAAAATGCCCGTGCCTGCTCCCACATCGGCGATGAGCGAGCCCGGCTTCATTCCTACCGTACTGTACAGATAGTCAATCGCTTCTGCCGGATAACTCGGCCGGTATTTGACGTAATCCCCTACCCGGTTCGAAAACCTTTCCTTGCTGTCGCCGCTCAAACGGATCACTCTCCTGACGGAACGTTTTTGGCCAGCCTGCACTTCCGTTATTTTGTTTCATATGATGAAACGTAATTTCATTCTGCTTCTTTATTATAGGAGAGAAGCGGCGGGCTTTTCAACAACCTTCCAATCGGGCAGTCCTGGCTGGGATCGGCGGCGTTAAGGACTCCCAAGAGTCCAAGCGTTGCAGCGATCTAACCTGCTCCGTCAAATTGATCATTGTGGATGACATGAAGCCTTCACACAGCAACGTAGCTGAGCCGAGATCGAACCCGTAAATTTGTACGAATTTCCGTACAACTCTGCCCCTTCCACGAGATAATCAGAGCTTTTTATACGATTTTTCGTATAGTACATACACTTTAGCCGTCTAATTGGGCCTATGTGTATGGTTTTTCTGTGAAAATACGTTAAACAGATGAGTGTGCGATTTTCTGTTTTTAGGCAATACAATGCCCGGGATCTCCATTTCAATGAGTCCATGTTTATCCTGTCTATAAGTTGGTAACAATAATTAACTTGCTCGTTTTTTTGGTCCGCCTTCTAGGTAAGCTTCTTTGTTTTTAAGCATGTTATAGGCAATGACCAGTATGGTTCGTGCAACAGCAATGCAAGCTTTCTTCTTTCCACGCCTTGATGCGATCTTCCAAAATTTCGTGGATAAACCGTTGTTTCTCGTACGAGCGATTGCCCAGGCCGCTTC
>NZ_FMYY01000029.1:59137-77657 GCF_900101595.1 Paenibacillus sp. cl123 | reverse complement strand
CATACCAAAGTAGCATTATGCGAAGCGGCCTGGGCAATCGCTCGTACGAGAAACAACGGTTTATCCACGAAATTTTGGAAGATCGCATCAAGGCGTGGAAAGAAGAAAGCTTGCATTGCTGTTGCACGAACCATACTGGTCATTGCCTATAACATGCTTAAAAACAAAGAAGCTTACCTAGAAGGCGGACCAAAAAAACGAGCAAGTTAATTATTGTTACCAACTTATAGACAGGATAAACATGGACTCATTGAAATGGAGATCCCGGGCATTGTATTGCCTAAAAACAGAAAATCGCACACTCATCTGTTTAACGTATTTTCACAGAAAAAACGTATAAAGGCACCCGGCTGGCAGTTAAAAATAGGGGAGTTGTGCGAAAAAACGTATAAAGGCACCCGGCTGGCAGTTAAAAATAGGGGAGCTGTGCGAAAAATCCAATAAACGCACAGAAAATGCTTCCCTCTCTGCCGATCGGCGGGCTTCCGCGGCATTAACGCCGCCCCTTCCTGTATAAAGCCCCATTTGCTTTGCAGGCAGGGACCTAGAATCATAACTCACTCCATATGCAGTCCTAGGCCTCGCCTTTATGGCAGGAGCTTGGGGCTTGTTCGCTTGTACGGGCAGGTCTTCGAAAACGGAGCGGGCGGGATCTCATGAGGAGAGAGCTGACAGAGGCGGCCCAAGGCAGGGGGGGCCAAAAGAGGCGATCCAAGGAACTAGGGACTTGCCGCTTCCGGGCGGAGCGGGCAGCCGATTTCACAGAGCAGCCCGCGCCTAGGCTGCGCCCTCCGCTCGTCGGCGCACAATCGGCTTATCACCCTTTACCGCTATCGGTATGCAGCTTCCGGAATTCTCCGGGCGTTTGCCCGGTCCATTTCTTAAAAGCAAGACGGAAGGAGGCCGGGTCGGAAAATCCGAGGGCATACGAGATGTCGGTGACCGAGAAGGAGGGGTTTTTCAAATAGCTTTCAGCCATGTTTTTCCGGATGGCGGCTACCAGATCCTTAAAAGTCGTGTGATCCTTGCTGAGCTGCAGCTGCATGGAGCGAACGCTGAATCCGAGGCTCCTGGCAATGTCCTGAATGCGGGGAATCGTTCCGTCGAACTTTCGGATGATGGCAAGGCTGACGGTCTCCGAGAAGGTTTGCTCCAGCTTCAGCGCGCGTATCGTCTGAATGGCATGATTTTCGACAAGCTGCAGCAAGTGCTCATTGCGGTACAGCACCGGCAGTTCCAGTGCATCAGCATCAAACACAAGCATATTGTCCATCTGCCGAAATGCAGGCTCCACGCTGAATAGATCGGCATACGGCTGCATGCCGGGGGAAGGCTCATGGGTGAAGGAAACCGACTTCAGCTTCGCGCGATCGCCCGTCAGCCTTTGAAAGATGACGTACGCCGAGGCGAGAATGGATTCCATCAGATGGTACGTCGGCCTTCGCGAAGGATCGCTTACCCAGAAGCTGAACCTGGCTTCGCCGTTAACTTTTTGCAGATCGTAGACGACCCCGCTGCACAGCAGAACGTTGTATCGCTGGAAGTTTGCGAACGCCTGATTCAGGGTGCTCGAATTAAGCAATATGTAGCCGATCAGGCCCAGGTTGTCCAGCGAATACCCTGATCCCAGCCTCAAGCCGAAATGGGGGTCCTGACAAAGCTGGGCCGCCCGTTCCAAAAAACGGTCAAACTGGCCGGCTTCGATATAGTGGTCCGGATGGGTCATCCGCTCCTCTTGGAGCTCCAGCTCTTGATACAGCGGTTCCGGCGAGTGACCTCGGCTGAACAGAACGCGGGCGACAGGCAGCGCCAGCAATACGGACATTCGGGCCATCGGATGTTGACACCTCTTTGCGGTACGTTTTCTTTGCGCGTTTTATTAGTATTCTTGCATGCTTCGCTATAGGAGATTTATTTGAATTGGCCTATGCTTGAAGCAAATAAGATCCATAAGAGGAAAGGAAGCTGCCCCATGAATCAGGCTTTACAACGTTATGCAGGCTGGTTGTTTATTGCAGGCTTTATTCTGCTTTTCATTCCGTACACGACGCTGGTAATGATCTTCGACTACCCCGATATATTACGGATGCCGGCCGATCACATCCTTACCCGGTTCCGCGCAGGCGGGACGACGCTGGTCCTCGTCTGGTGGGCGTTCTCCCTGGCGGGATTGCCGCTGATCTGGGCCGCCGTATTTCTAAGAAAGATTCTCGGCGACGAGCATCAGAACGTC
The DNA here is from genome assembly GCF_900101595.1 of Paenibacillus sp. cl123. Taxonomy (GTDB): domain Bacteria; phylum Bacillota; class Bacilli; order Paenibacillales; family NBRC-103111; genus Paenibacillus_G. The sequence continues at coordinate 75,424 of NZ_FMYY01000029.1, read as the reverse complement.
AGAGTGGCTACTGTTTTTATGCTCCTGGGGGCGGTCACCCAGATTGCAGGACTGCTCAGATGGGTCTTTGTCGTGCCGGTTCTCTCGGAATACTTCGCCCAGCATCCGGACACGTCGCGGGAGGCTGTGACCGTCCTATTCCTTGCGATTCATCAATACGGCGGCGTTGTGCTCGGAGAGCATCTGGGTCAAATTTTCTCGATCCTGTGGACGCTGATCATTTGCCTGCATGTACTCCGGTTTCGACCCGTCCATGCTGCCGTCGGCTGGTTCGGCATCGTCACTTCCGCGATCTACCTCCTGGGACAAGCGGAGCTGTTCGCCACGGTCATTCCCGGGTTCCCCGTAGTCGGTTGGGCGGCTCCGGTCGGCAGTACGCTCTGGCTTCTCTGGATGATCGCCCTGGGTTTCAGCCTTGTACGGAACGGCCGGCAAAACCGGACTTATTCGGAGTCCGCGTCGCTTGCCGGCGCATAGTCCGTCCGCATGCTCAAGCTTAGCGCGTTCTGACGATGATTACACCCAGGTTAATCAAGCTGCTGATGATATAGGCCAAGGCGTAGAGGACCCAGATGGCAAGCAGATTTAACGCGTCGGTATACACGAAAAACGAGATAACAGCTGCCAAGGCGAATAGACCGAAGCCCACACCCAGCGATTTCCAAATGAAAGTGGAACGCTTGCCCGTCTTCCTGATGTTCATTAGCGTAAAACAAACGGATAAGAAAAAGGCGACTGCCAGCATTCCGAAATTTATAATTCCTTCCAAGTCCATTGTCTGTTATGCTCCTTCGATGTGTTGGATGTTTACAAGTGGTGATGTGCCTACAAACCAAGCTTGCCGGCGCACGACAAGTAAGCTTCGATATCGTCCAGATTGTACGTATGGGTCAAATAAGCGCCGGGCTGGATCACGATGATCAGCCGACCCGTGAACTTGCGGTGCCGGCTGGCGTTCAGGAAGGAGCGGACGATCAGCGCGATAAGCTCCAGTCTGTTATGAGCCAGCCGATGGCGGCCGCTGCCGAGAATCGGGACGATCAGCGGGCGGGTATTGCCCCGCTCTCCGATATGCGTCCATAACGCGGGAAGAGCGGCCTGCAAATCCGCCAGCTGCGGGATGCCTCTCCCATGCTCGTTGAGCTCGGCGGAAGCGACAAGGTAGGCGTACCGGCCTTCGGCACCGGGGAGCGGGAGCTGAGCGACGGTTCCGACCGGATAGACGCGGACAGACTGTCCGTTCACCACCGCCTGCCTGGATGGAGCAGCCCGGAGCGCCTCCGCGATGGCCAGATCGAAGTCGGCGGGACTCGCGAAGAAACGGTCGCGGAACTGGACGATGATCGCGTCACGGTCGATATGATCATGCTTGAAGCAGCAGTTGGATGGAATAATCCATGAGCCGTTCTTCAGCCGGAACATATCGTCAACCGTCACCTGCAGCTCGATATCCCGCTCCGGCAGGCGGACGAAGCGCGTGAGCCGGGGACGGCTCATCCAAGCGGCAATCACGATCCCGAGGGCGAGCACCAGCCATACATTCGGCTTGACCGGTTCGCCCTGGGCGCTGAAGAAGTAGCCGGTAAATTCCGTGAACGTCCATATCACGGCAAAGACAGCCAGCCAATAGCCGAGAAAGGTTCGGATGGTCAGAGAGTGACGCCAGGCATGCTGGGAGAAAAATGCTTTCAGCTTCATCAACATCGGATATCGTCCGCCTTCAGAGTTATTGGTTGACCGCAATCGCCTTCTCCTGATAAGGCTTGAACTGCTGGATATGGATGCGGAGCGGCCCCTCTGTATCGCGGCGCAGATGGAAGACGCGGAAATTGTCCTCCAGGAAGCTGAATTTGCGCCGGAATAAGGTCGCGATCTGCGGATTGGCTGTGGTGAAGAACAGCTGCGTGCCGCGTGTAATCGTAAGCTGCCTGAGGAAATCGAGCAGCCCGAGCACATTCAGCTCATCCAAATGGGCCACCGGCTCATCCAGAAGCAGAAACTGGGGAGCCGAATCCATCACGAGATGCATGATGAAGAAGATGGCCAGCAGAACGGAGGTCCGCTGCCCGGTGCTCATCTGGTAAATCGCGCACCGGGTCCCGGTGCCCTTGCGCCTGGCCTCGATCCGCCGGTCCGCCGTCCACTCGAGTCCTTCGAACTCGCTTGGCGAGTGCAGGGCGACGAACAGGCGGCTGATCGCCTCGAAGTTGCTGCGGACGAAGTCATCGCCGTAGTCGCTCAGGCTGCGGAGTCCGGCCAAAGTCTGCACCGCCCGTGCGCAGCGATCCCGCATGACGGTCTTCTCCGTCAGCCGGTTCATCAGTCCGGCGGCTTCCCGGGCTGTGCGCTCGATCAGCACGAGCGGCTCCAGCGTCTGTTCAAGCTCTTTCGCCGCGAGCAGCAGCTTTTGGAAATAAAGCTTCCACTCGCTCCACGGTTGGCTGCCTGGCAAGCTCACATGCAAGGCTTCCAGCCGGGAGCAGGCTTGCCGCAGCTCGTCCATCGCCTGCAGCCGGAGCTCGAGCTGCCGGGCTTGCTCATGCAGCCCGCTCAGCTCGGCGGCAGCGGCTTGCCGGGCTGCTTCGGCTTGCCGAGCACCTTCCTGAGCGGCCGCATAATCTCTGCGCGCGGCTTCGGTGTCGGCGCTTACCCGCTCGCTGGCGCGCTGGAGCGCGATTAGCAGCTGTGCGGCGGACAGCGCCTCACGGTCATCGCCGAGATAGGGGGCGAGCAGGGCGTCAGCCAGCAGCGTATTCAGCTCCCGCACGGCGGAAGCCGTGACGCCGCGCTCGTCCAGCGCCCGGGCATGCAGGCGCAGGTCTTCGCGGAGCTGCGCCTGATGGCCGAGCCGTTCCCGGATGAGGGTGAGCACCCGCTGAACGGCCTGATGGCCGCCTTCGCTTTCGCTCGCCAGCGCCTCCGTCTCCTCCACGTCGCGCCGGCTGAGCAGGTAGGCGCGCGCTTCGTCCAGCCGGCTCAGCCGGGCAAGCTCGTGGCGCAGCTGCAGGATGCCGGCTTCGGTGTCCTCCAGGGCGAGCCGGGACCGCTCAACTTCGTCCAGCACCCGGGTCAGCTCCGCGTCATCGGCCTGCAGACTGGAGTCGATAGCCGCGCGGAGCAGTTGAGTCGTCTCGTGATCATGACCGCATAGCGGGCAATGGGATTGATCCGGATGCAGATGAAGGGCCATGCGGGCGGTAGATTTCAGCTCTGACAACAGCTTCTGCAGCCTGCCGGTTTTCTCCTTGAGCTGCTCGGCTTGTGCGGTTGCCAGCCGGAGCGTTTCCTGGGCCTGCGCCCGCCGGCTCTCCAGCTCATCCAGCCTGGCTTGAGTGGCTGCCCTGTCCTCCATGTCTTCGGCAACCGGCTGCTCGGCAAGCTGTCCGTACAGATTGTCGATATCCTCCAGGCTGCGGATGGACGATTCGAGCGTCCGGAGCCGCTCGTCCAACTGCAAGCGTATATGCCGGGAGTCGCGATGATCAAGCAAGCGGGCCAGCTCCGTCAGCCGGAGCACCAGTCTTTCGAATAGCTCCTGCTCCTGACGCAAGCGGGCAAATGCACCCTCAAGCTGCTGCACCCGCTGCTCCAGTCCGGCGCTGTCCGGAAGCTGCTCCAGCTCCCGCCGCCGTTCGGCGATCCGGGCTTGCAGGCCGTCCAGAGCGGCCCGGACGGCCGCTTCCTGCCGCTGCAAGTCATCGATCGACCCGATATCCGGCAAGCTGGCGGATGGGAGCGGAGCGGCGGCCACGTCCAGCTCATGCAGCCGCGGCGTAAGATGCTGCAGCCATTCCCCGATATCGGGCAGGCTCGCGGTCTTCTCAGGCATCGGATAATAGCTGAACAGGCTTAGCTGCATCCACCTGCCAAGCTGCTGCAGCTGGGCTTGCGCCCGGGATTTCAGCAGCTCGCTGTCCTGTGCGCCTTCGGCATACACCTGGCTCAGCCGGGTTTCGAGCTCCCCGCGTTCCTCTTCCAGCTTGCGTCCGAGCCTCTGGAACTCCTCCAGATGCTGCTTCCAGCATTGCTCATACCGCTCGAGCTGCTCGCCGAAGATGACGCGGGCGAAGGCGGCGCGGTAGTCCACCTTGCCGGCCTGTCCGAAGCAGAACTGATGGACGGCCTCCGAGGAAAAATAATTGTATTGATGGAAGGCGCTGTTCAGCTGGCTGTTCGCGCGCGGGCCCACTCTATGCTTGTAATAGGTCGTCTCCCGCTCCTTCTTCTCCTCGTTATGGGGAAGACCGTGGAAGGGAGCTTCGCCGTCCTTCTGAAAAGTTATGCGCCCGTCCCAGCTCTCCGCGGCCTGCTGCCGTTCTCCCGCCAGCACATTGCGCTGAATCGAACCCGTGAACGCCAGCTCGATGCTCTCCAGCACGGATGTTTTCCCCATCCCGTTCGGACCGGCAAGCAGGTTGACCCGGGCAAATGATAGAGGAGGGACGTCCGCCAGCACATGCGGCCGGAACTGGCTGCCGAATTCCAGCGAAGCGATCGGCCCGACCGGCCTGGGTACGGGGACCTGCTCGGCCGCTGCCGGCTCCGGAGGCAGCGGCTCCGGCTCGGCTGCCGTGCTCACATAGTGCTTGACCGGCTGCGACCGGAAGTTATCCAGGCAAAACAGCAGCCCTTCGGCGGCCAGCTGCCTCTGCCAATCCAGCAGCGGATGACCGGCCGCCGTTCCTCCTAAGCCGCCGGGGATTTTGGCCGCCGGCAGATGGCTCGCCAGCTGCCCTTCCGGGATGACGAGCTTCTTGCCGTACCGTTTTCCCCTTTGGATCAGAGAGAGCTTCTCCGCAGTCAGCCCGGCCATATCCGTCACGGCGAATACGATGTACAGATTCCAGCTCCAATCGCCTTTAAGACGGAAGTAGAAGGGAGAGATGACCTCCTCTTCGAAGCGGCGAAACTGGTCGGAGCTCTCCGCGATGGCCGCCAGCTGCTCCCCGGAGGCGGGGATGATCAAATATTTGCCTAGCTTGATGCCCTGCCAGCTGTGGAGCGTTTCGTACAGTTCCAGGGATTCGCCGAACGTATGCTTCTTGATAAAGGTCAGTCCGCAGCTGCGGATGGCTTCAATCCAATTCGGCATCGATCGATAGGCCTCCTTCGGTAAATTCAGTCGTATGGCTCGAGCGCACGGGGACGTTCCACTGCTCCGAGACAGCCGGATAATGAATCATATCGCCGTTATAGCTGTGGGAGAAAACGCAGATATTGTTGTCCTCCAGCAAAAGCCGAGACAGCGGCTGTTCGCGGTAAATATGGTCGACCATGGCTTTCATGCCCCGCTCATCGGCTTGGTCGGCGTAGATCACCAGCGCGCCGGACTTCTCGTTTCCCGAAGCAGGCATCAGGTTGAAGGGAGCGATGCTGCTCCCCAGCCGAAGCTGGAACTGTCCTTGAAATCGGCGGAGCTGATTCGGCAGCGAATCCGTGCGGCGCAAGCAATGAATGAGCCGGACAACATGGCCGGCCGCTCGCCGCCGCTCCTGCTCGCAATGATCGTCCACATGGTAGCTGAGCCGGTGACTGTGCTCCTGCTCCGTGATCGTCAGCTGACCGTCCTCCAGATGGCCCAGGCAATAGCCGAAAAACTTGTCCCGCTCTTCCACGGAGGCTGTCACCGGATAAGCAAACGGACCTGTCGCCTCCTGTTCCAGCACATCCGGCAGCGCCATCGGAAAAGTCAGCTCCTCGGCCAGCTCCCAGCCGTGGTGTCCGGCAGCGGGGACAAAGGCTTTCTCCGCATGGACGCCGCCCGGCATCTTGACCAGCTCAGCTCCTCCGTCATAAGGCTTGGTCAGCAGGATCAGCTGAAGATGCTCGGACTTGACGGCGAACCAGACTTTGTATTTCTTCTTGGCCAAAAAGCCAAAGCCGAGACCACGCCTCAAGTTATGAGTCCGGGGCTCGCGAAGCTGCTCGTTCCAGCTCTGCCGGCCGTCGAGACTGATGAACCGGCGATAGATGGAGGACCAGGGGCTGTGAATCGCCAGGGGCTGTCCCTCTACAGGCCGGACAACCGTACGGGCGGCCCAGTTGCACGTAATATAAATCATATCTCTTGCCGCGGTGCTGCCGAACAGCATATTCCGCAGAGCGGAGATATCGGAGTGCCGGGGGCCAGGATTTAGCTGAGGATGCAGGACGATGTAGTGCCGCTGCTCCCGGTTCGGGAGAAACAGGCTGCCGCCCTTGATCTCCGGATGGAAGGCGTCTGCGCACAAGACCGAAAACAGCTGATTGGCCGCCGGCTCGCCGAACAAAATCACCTTGGAGCCAAGCGACAATCCCGCTCCCTCGCAGACGAATTGCGGATCATTCATCCGCTGCAGCTTGAGCTGGGGGACGAGGCACAGCCTGCCGCCTTCCCGGGCTACAAATACATACAGCAGAAAGTTGACGAAACGGCTCTCCTGCATGCCCTCCAGCGGCCTTTTCCCGACGATGGCGTGATCTCCCCATTGCATCATATGGTGATGGAAGTCGTCTAATGACAGGCTTTCGCAGCCCAGACACCACAACGTGTTCGGACGGGGCTGCAGCGAAGGCGTCGTCAGCAGCTCGCCGATCAGGCTGGCCGGGATGCAGTATTCGGGCGTAACGAACAGATCGGCCCGCTCCGACCTTGCTGTACGCAATGCCTCCCGGCAATTGTCCAGATGGCGGGCGGTCGTGTGACGAACGCCATGCTCCGGGTCCGCAGCCAGCTCCTCTTGGGGCTGCAGCCGCATCAGCCGGAATGGCGCATCGTTGTCGATGCCCAGGAAGTGAAAGGGAGGCACGACCCGCGAGCCTTCCCCTTCATTTGCGAAGCAATCTTGAATGGCCATGACCGATATCGCCACTGAAAACCACTCCTATATATCCACAATTTGTATATCGAATCCTCTATTAACATATCACTAAAATCATAGGAGATAAATAGCGGGAAAAATGCCAGGATAAAAATGTTATTTTAGTTGAATGGATTGTATGTGTAACTTAACTTGGAGGGATATAGCATGTTCTTTCTAAAACTCGGGCATGGATGGCAAGCGAAAGCGTCCTGGAGCTGGGCTTCCTTCCATTTATTTCGCTGGCCGCCCCCTATATGGAGATGCTGGAGCTGTTGTTCGGTGCGGGCTTATAAGCGCAAGCACGGCTCCATTCCCTTTGTTTCGACCTGCATTTTCTTTTCCCGCGGCTCCTTCCTTTCATCCTCTCATGCCAGTCCTCGGCCGTTTCTCTCCCTGCTATCGACAATTCTTGCAGTTCTATCGTATGATAATGGATGTTAAATATAAGTCTTTAGAACTATATCGATTAACGGCTATGAGGTGGTCCGGATACCTAATCATGTATCGGAAGAAGAGCTGCCCAAAACGATGAGGGTGCTTCAGCTTTATGACAGATTGCTGCAAGGCGCCTGCGTTTCCAAGCGGGCCGCAGCCGAAGAGTTTGGAGTCGCGACGAAGACTATTCAGCGGGATCTTAGAGACCTGAACCTTTATCTGGCTGAGGCAGCGCAGGCCAAGGGCCGTAACCTCATCCGTTATCAGCCCTCCTCGGGAGGATATGTGCTGGAGGGCGAGGGCGATCATTTCTTCAAGCTCGCTTCAAGAGAAGTTATGGTGGTCGCCAAAATCATCCTGGAGAGCCGCGCGCTCCCTAAGAACGAACTGGACGTGCTTCTGGACAAGCTGATTGCCCAGGCAGGTCAGGGAGACAAGAAACGGCTTGCCGATGCAATCAATAACGAGCGCTTCCTTTATCGGGCCGTCAGCCATAACCGGCCGGTATTCGACAGCCTGTGGGAGCTGAATCAGGCTGTCAGGGAGCGGCGTATCGCCGAGCTGGTGTATGAGAAGACGGGGGCGTCCGGCTTGGTCGAGCGGACTGTTGAGCCGCTAGGGCTTATGTTCTCGGAGTTTTACTTTTATTTGATTGCAAATATTCACTCAAGCGATAAGGCGTATCCGGCTATTTACCGTTTGGACCGGATTCGCAGCTATCAAGTAACGGATAAGCGTTTTAGCGTTAGGGAGCGGGAACGCTTTCAGGAGGGACAATTTCGGCAGAAAATTCAATTTATGCAAAGCGGCGAGCTGTTGAAGGTCGTTTTTCGCTTCTGGGGTCCTTCTATAGAGGCGGTCGTCGACAAGCTGCCTGACGCCCGGATTATACAGGACGGGGATGCCTATCTCGTCGAAGCCGAGGTGTTCGGCCGGGGCATTCAGATGTGGCTGCTTAGTCAGGGGCCGTATGTGGAGGTATTGAAGCCGCGGCACTTCCGCGAGCAGATGATCCGGACGATCGAGGCTATGAGAGTTAATTACGGCGGGAATTCTGTAACAGGTGGACATTAGATGTCCACCCCTATGTGCTACAGTATGCATGTACAGCATCTATCATTAATCAGGGAGTGAAAGACAGCGATGAGTCAAGCCTATGACGAGCGTGTGGCCAGGTTGGCCGTAGCCAGCCGGATCTTAGAGGAAGCGGATCTTGCCTTGCAGCAGAAAAATCGGACCTTGCGCGACATATTGGATACGAACTTCCGTAAAATTATAACGGCGAGTCAAACGAATCCCAAGCTCAGCGGAGCCATTCTCGCAGCCGGCTTTACGTTCGGCGGCGTCGCTACAGCTATGGGAAGCTCGCTTGGCGTGCTCGGGATTGTGGGCGGAGGCGCAAGCCTGCTAGGCTTGGTAGGGCTTCCGCTGCTCGGTCCCATCGGGATCGGCATTTACGTGTACAAGAAAATCAAGGAGCGCCAAAAACGGGAGCAGCTGGAGAAGGAGCTTCATCACGCGGAGAAGCTGGCGCTGCAACAAATCATCAAGAAGCAAGCGGAACTCATTCAAGCGCTAAAGCAAACGATGCAGGAGGCAGTCCGCAAGCAGGACGAGATGGAGCGCAACATGAATCAAACGATGAATGACGCACGGCGGAAGGAAGAGCGGATCAAGTATTTGGAGAGGCTGCTGGAGATGATGACGCAGGCGGGCGAAGCGTTCGGGGCGGGTGCGGCATGAGCGAAGAATCCAAATTTCAGGAAGAGCTTGACGTGCTGGCCCGGCAGCAGGCCGAGCTGGACACGCTGAAACGGCAGACAGAGCGTCTGAGCTCACGAGTTGATCAATCGCATGCGGAGCTTAGGAGCTATCATGAACAGGGACAGCTGGGCTGGGAGGTTGTAACGGAGACGAAGCCTCTGAAGGCGGCGTCTTCTCCTGCAGCCTCTTGGGAACAGCTTGTTAACGCCGCCAGAGCGGGACAAGCGAGAAAGGCGCAATATTCGGATTTTTTGACCGATCAGGAGATTCAATCCTGTGTGACCATGATCCGCGATATGCGGCAGGAGCTGAAGGAGCAGGATGCGACCCGTCTGGTCGAAGAGCTGAAGGACGGCTTTCTCGGCTCCTTGATCGGCCCGTTCGGGCTGTCGCTGGATATGCTGCGAGCCTTCGACGGAGGCGCGATTCCGACCGTGCATAATGCTAACAAGGGCATCATCCCCCATGATAAGGACGGAGAGCGGCTGAAGGATTATCAGAGCAAGTATGACCGTGACAACTACGCTCCCCAGCACGAAATGAACAAGAGCCGGAAAGCGAGGTTTCAGGACGAAGCTCCGCTTGTCGACGGCTATACGAACAAGCCGTTGGAACGGGACGGGAGCTCGCATATCGAGCATATCGTATCGGCAAGCGAGCTGCACGGCGATGATTGGGCCAGGCTGTTCGTCAGCACGGAGAAACGCAAGGAATTTGTGAACAGCGAAGAGAATCTCACTTGGACCGGCAGCAGTCTCAATCAGTCGAAAAGCGACAGAGATCTGCTGGAGTGGATGCAGTCACCTTCCAAAAAAGACCCGACAAAAACGAATGCGGAATATTACGAGGTTGACCAGGAGAAAGCCCGGGCGCTGTATGCCGAAGCGAGCCGAAAGCGAAAAAACATGGTGTATGGCAAAGTAGCAGGCGAGGTCCTGGTGCAATGCGGTAAAACATCGGTCAAGATGGGACTGCGCAAGATGCTAGGTTATATCCTGTATGAGCTGGCTCAGGAGGTGTTCAAGGAGGTCCGCGATCTTCTCCGGAAGAAGAGGCAGCAGGCCGTGCAGCTAAAGCAGGAGCTGGCTGACCGGCTCAAGAGAATCGCTCAGGCCATGCTGTCCAAGTGGAAGGAAGTTCTCAAGCAGTTCGCCGATGGCGCAATTGCGGGCTTTATTTCCGAGCTGCTGATCTTCCTCATCAACCAGTTCGTGACGACGATGAAGCGGCTGGTGCGGATCATCAAGGAAGGGATCATGTCGCTGGTCGGGATGATCCGATTTGTCCTGAATCCGCCTAAGGATATGCTGCGCGAAGAGGTGTATCAGCAATGTCTGAAGATGGGAGCGACCATACTCGTCACGTCGGGCGGCATTCTGTTAGAGGAGGCTGTAGAGAAGTTTCTGACGGCACAAGTCTGGCTCGCCCCGTTCGCCGGGCTGCTGGCCCCGATTGTCACCGGCCTTCTGACCGGACTCGTGCTCTCTCTTGTGATGTTCGGGCTCGATAAGCTGGACTTGTTCGGCGCGAAGGAGAAAAAGCTGGACCAGCAGCTGTCGCAGCGGATTATGGACGATTTGTGGGCTTTGGAGGCTGAATTAGGCGCGATGGCGGCGGGATGAAGCGTAAGGAAGCGGATAAAGCGGGATAAAGCACGGTCCGTTGAGTCGTATTAGCGAGGAGTAGGCCGGGCGGGGAGTGCCGAGCGACCATCCTTCTGACCTATTGTTCGGTTATCAGCAGTTAAACGCCCCGGCTATTCAGGCCGGGGCTGCTGCTGCTGTTGTCTGGCCGGCGGCTTGTCGAGTGATCCGGCTATCCGGAGCAAATGTTCGTCGTTGGCACAGATCACGAACAGGAAGGTTTGGCTTGGCATGAACCGCAAGCGGAGAACATGCACATCATTTTCCTCGTAGATGAGGAAGCATAGATGGATTTTATCCAACAGTTCAATGAAATAAGCTGGTTTTAAGCTCCTCGCTCCATAGGGCGAACTGCCCGCACGATGAAATCCGCCATGTCGTAATTAACGGGGACGGAGGTGCCGCGGGCGGCAGCTATCGCTTCCATAACTCTCCGGTCATTTTCGTCCGCCGAGTTGAAGATGCCGGTTATGTCGGGCTCGGCAAATCCGGCTCCAAGGACAAGCTCGCGGATTTCGACTAGACTCATCCCGACAAGCTGCTCTCTGCGAATCGTGTTGTCCAGCAATTGATAAAGAATAGACGGCTGAAGCAGATTGGGCACGACGGCTGTCATCACCCCGCCAGGTTTAAGCAGGCGCAGGAAGCGGCTCAGGGAAGCCGCAGGCTCCTCTAGCGTATGAAATGTGCGGTGGAAGATAATCGCATCCAGCTTAACCCCCAGCTGTTCCAACTGCTCCAGCGCCTGCTCGGCTTTCCCGATAAAGGACGAGCAGACGAGAGATGCGTTCTGAGCGGCTTCCGTCTTGGACTCGATACCGTAAAGCACGGCGTCCGGGTAAGTATTGCGAACCTCCAGAAGCGTACCTCCTAAGCCGCAACCCACCTCTAGCACATGAGGCTTACTGCCGGCCGGCAGCTTCAGCAGATGCACGAGATCATGGCGGATGATGGCGTCGTCCGTCGGATCGAAGCCCCATTTGTCTATGAATTTCTTCCGATTGTTCTCCAGCAGCTTCAGAAAAGCAGACGACCTTGCGCCAAAGGAGACGCTGCCATGGTGATGAATAAAGGTATCCTTGCACAGCAGCAGACGATACCCGGCCTTCCGAATACGGAGCGAGAGGTCGTCATCCTCATAGTTCCCGGGCGTAAAGCGCTCATCCAGCTCGCCGATTTGCTCCAAGACAGACCGGCGGATCAGCATATTATAGCCGACCAGCTTGAGGCGCTCCATCCACAGCTCAGGATTGGAGTGATTGAAGCTGTCCGCGAACTGCTGCATTTGATCCATGCTGGTATAGCTCACGGGTATAGCTTGAAAATAGGAGCAATTATTCGTAAGCGTGCTGACAGCCCCTATAGCGGAGGAACTGCGAAGCGCCGTCAGCATGTTGTCCAGCCAACGGGAGGTGACGACGGTATCATTGTTAAGAAGCAGAATATGATCGCCATGAGAGGCGGCGATACCTTGATTGCATCCCGCAGGAAAGCCGGCGTTATAGTCGTTCAGTATAGCGTAAACATCCGGCTGCTCCTGCAGCCAAAGCGGCGTGTCGTCCTCGGAGTGATTGTCCACGACGATCAGCTCGTAAGTCCCCTGCGGCGTATATTGGCGAATGCTCTCGATACAAGCCCGCGTGTAGTCCAATTTGTTGAAGGTGACAATGATGATGCTTGTCAGCATAGATGCCTCCCGTAAGACTTCTATAAAGAATTGAAAAGCCGTATCCCGGCTGCGGGGCCGCCTTTCTACAGCGGACAAGACGGACCCGGTGCAAGCCCCTCCGGTATAGGCGGCGGTGTCGGCGACTTCCGGAGCTTGCGCAGCTTCATCGTCAGCCACAGCTGGCTGGCGATATAGATGGAGGAATACATGCCTGCCGCGAGGCCAAGGGTCATAGCCAGCGAGAACAGCCGGATGGCTTCGCTTCCCCAGACCAGCAGAGCGGCTGAGGCGAACAGCACGGCGATAACTGTATGAATAGAACGTGTGAGCGTCTGATTGATGCTGCTGTTCACCACATGGACGTATTCGGCTTCCGTGCGAGGCTTGCGCAAGGCCAGATTCTCGCGAATCCGGTCGAAGATGACGACCGTATCGTTAATCGAATAGCCGATGATCGTGAGCAAGGCGGCGATAAAGGTCAGATTGACCTCCAGCCGGAACAGCGAGAAAAAGCTGATGACAAAGAAAGCGTCATGCATCAGGGCAAAGATGGCGGCAAGCGCAAACAGCCATTCGAAGCGGATGCTGACGTATAGAAGAATGCCGATGCTAGCGATGGCCACCGCGATGATGGCCTTGAGGGCAAGCTCCCGGGCGATGCCGGGATCAACCGTATTTTCTTCCTTGGCTATATCCGGGCCATAGACGCCGACGAATGCATCTATGATCCGGCTGCTCTCGCCGGTATTCGGGTCCAGAATCTTGTCGAAGCGCATGGAGACCCGATTACCGTTGTCCCCGCCGACCGTTATGGTCGAAGGCTCGAAGCCTGCGGAGAGGGCCAGCGCTTCCGCTTGCTGCTTGGTTATGCTCTGCGGCAGCGACAGGTCGAGCGTGGTGCCGGCTTTGAAATCAACTCCCAGGTTAAAGCCTTGTACAAGCAAGCTGCCCGCTCCTAATACCGTAACCGCTATAGAAATGGCGTAGAACAGCTTGCGCTTGCTGACAAAGTCGAAAGCTCTGACCGGCGCTGCCAGGGATTGTACCGGGCGGAACGACCAGATCCGGTAACGTTCGACGGCAAACGCTTCTGTTCTGCGCAGCAGCCTGCTTTGCATCAGCACGCGCAGCAGCCAGTGTGAGAAGTACATATTGGTCAGGATGCTGAGCAGGATGCTGATCAGCAGCGTGACGGCAAAGCCCCGGATGGCTCCTGTACCTACATAAAATAGAACGCCCGCCGCAATTGCGGTCGTCACGTTGGAGTCCATGATCGTACGGAAGGAATGCTTGGAGCCTGCCTCCAGGGCGGAAAGCAGGTCCAGCCCGCGGGACCTTTCCTCCTTGTAGCGCTCATAAGTAATGATATTGGCGTCTACCGCCATGCCGATACCTAGAACGAACGCAGCGATGCCCGGAAGGGTCAAGGTGGCATGCATCCAATTGGTGACGAGCAGCAGCGTCCAGGTATAGGTGATCAGCGTGATGCTCGCTACAATGCCCGCCATCCTATACAAAGCTATCATAAAGAGAAGGATCAGGAGGGAGCCGGTCACTCCGGCGAATACAGTCTGCTCAAGTGACAGCTGCCCGAGCGAGGCCCCGACGGACTGCGTGTATTTCTCTGTTAATTTGAGCGGGAGCGCACCGAGATTGATGGTGTCCGCCAGCTCCTTGGCCGTCTCAGGACGGAAATTGCCCGTTATCGTCGAGACGCCCTCGGTGAGTACGATGCCGATGACAGGCGAGGTCAGGAGGACGTCATCCAGATAGATGAAGATAGGCTTGTTCAGAAGCCGCGTGGAAATATCCTTGAGCTTCTGCTTGTCCTTCACCTCGATCCGGATCATCGGACGCTGGGCCTGATCGTAGACGACCCGGGCGGCGCCTTCCTTGAATTCATCTCCATACAGCTCGATAGCTCCATCCGGCCCCTTGACGGTCAGCTCTGCAGGCTTCTTCAACAGCTCGCGGACCGTGCTTTCGTCTTCGACGCCCGCCAGCCGAATCCGAATCCGATTCGTTCCTTCCGTCCATATCTCCGGCTCGCTGGTTCCGAGCGCATTGATCCGTTTCTCCAAGCTTCTGGCCGTCTGCTTCAACGCTTCCGTTGTGATGATCCCTCCAGCTTGCAGAGGGCTTGCCTCATAAAGCACCTCAAAGCCTCCCTTTAGATCCAGACCGAGCCGGAGTTCCCTCAAGATATTGGGGGTGGTAAAGGTAATAAGACCCAGAGTCAGAATAACCGTGCATACAAATATCGCCAATCTTTTATAGTTCACCATATAAAACCACCTCAAGCTCGTGTCACGATGTCGTGATGACCGATTTGATTCAGTATATCACGAAATTCTGGACATTCTCTGGACATGTGTAGGTCAATATGTCCAGAGAATGTCCAGAATAGCATGGTACGATGGGTTCATTAGGTTTGCAATTTTTGTTGCTCAGTGGGCAGAATTATCGAGGCGGGGGTGTCGAATCGTAGAATAAACCAAGATTGGTTCCCGTTTTTTTGGGGGAAAGCATGACGAATTGAATTAGTAGTTTAAACTTATGAATTGGGATGAGGAGACCAGCAAATGTCGAAAAAAACTCCAAAGCAACGTTTACTGATGTCGGGTATGGGGGCGGTTATGCTCTTCAATATGTCCGCTCAGGCAGCTCAGGCGGCGCAAGTATTCTTTGAGGATATCAAAACGGTACCTTGGGCGCAGCGTCATATTACCCAGATGACATTGCTTGATGTAATTGAAGGAAAAAGCTCTACGGCATTCAACCCGCAGGATAACGTGACGAAACAGGAAGCTGTGATGATGACGATCCGGCTAATGGGCGAGGAGCCAGGCCTGGATGAGAGTATGGCCTCCCTGCCTGTAGACGAGTGGGCGCGGCAATATGTGAGCCTGGGGCTAAGGCTTGGGCTGATCGACAGCTTCGAGCTGGTATCCGAGGGCAGCACGATGTGGGGGCAAACCTTCGCCAAGCGCGAGTGGGTGACGCAACTGGTTGTCAGGGCCATCGAACGTCAGGTTGCGGCGGCCGAGCTGTCCGCGTCAGAATCTGCATTCCTCGATGACAGAAGCATCTCTGCGAATATGCGCGGATACGTCAATGTTGCTTCCCGACTGGAGATTGTACAAGGGACGGATCAAGGAACATTTAAGCCGCTTGATCTGGTGACGCGCGCCGAGATGGCCGCTGTATTGACCCGTACGATTCCTTATCTGGTGAACAAACGTCCGGCACTGGAGCAAAGCGTTGCGTACGGCGTGGTGACGGCGGTGTCTGAAAGCGGCTTCTCTCTGCTGCTGGACGGCAAGACGCAGACCTTTGATTGGAGTCCGGATGGCGTCATATACGGCAAAGAGTCCAATGAGCCGCTGGACCGTTCGGCTGTCAAAATCGGTCAGCCGGTATCGGTCATACATACGGGAGGCAGAGCAGCGATGGTCCAAGTGACCGAATCGCTGATCGTGCCGGATCAATTGATCAAAAATCTTGAGGATCTGAAGGGTGCTACCGGGCTTGCCGGAGCAACAGGAGCAGCTGGCGCGACAGGTCCTGCCGGAGCAACAGGTCCTGCAGGCGCAACGGGCCCCGCAGGAGCTACGGGACCATCCGGCAGTCAGGGCGAGAAGGGAGCCACAGGAGCCACAGGAGCGGTAGGCGATGTGGGTGCTACCGGCGCGACAGGTGCTACTGGCGACGTTGGCGCTACCGGGGCAACGGGAGCGACAGGCGCCACGGGGGCTACCGGCGATGCGGGAGCAACCGGCGCCACGGGAGCAACTGGCGCGACAGGGGCGACAGGCGCTACTGGCGCGACAGGAGTAACTGGAGCTACGGGAGCAACAGGAGTAACTGGAGCTACTGGAGCAACGGGTGTGACTGGAGCAACAGGAGTAACCGGAGCAACGGGTGAGTCAGGAGT
>NZ_FMYY01000029.1:0-58771 GCF_900101595.1 Paenibacillus sp. cl123 | reverse complement strand
GGAGCGAACGGAATGACCGGCGCGACGGGAGCAACAGGAGCGAACGGAATGACCGGCGCGACTGGAGCAACAGGCATGACCGGTGTAACAGGAGCGAACGGGATGACCGGTGCCACAGGCGCAACTGGCACCTCCTTTACAGATCAATACGGTTATGCGGGGTTTAGCGGGAACGGTACCATGACTATAAATGCTGGGGGGACCGTTATCCCGCTTAACACAGAAAATCTTGTAAGTAATGGAGTTAGCTATAACAGCGGTACCAGCGCCTTTACCGTTTCGGAAGCAGGTTTCTATTTTGTACAGTATGATGTTAGTTTTAATGCGCTCAATAATGTTGGTTCCAGAATACTAATTAATAATATGGTACTTCCTAGAAGCGTTATCTCTGCCAACAAACCAATAGAGGATATCAGGTTGAACAATAGTTTTATTGTGCGTCTGGAAGAGGGAGACTCCCTTAAACTGGAGCTGTATGGCGGCTCTTCAAATAAAAATGTGATTTTTGTCAGCGATGATTCTGCATCTGTAACGATTATTCGTCTGAAATAGGCGAGCGATCCAAGCCTCTGCGTTTGGATCGACTCTGCAATCGACTGCGGGAGAGGGCTGTCGCGAGCGAGTCTCTTCCACAGTCTTCCAAGAAAGGGTGAGCTTGACCTGTGAAGAAAGTAAATCTGAATCGAAAAGCGGCACTGGCTATTGGAATGAGCGCGTTATTGGTCGCCTCCGCCGTCTCGGCACAGTCGGTCGAGGATTCAGCCGACCCCATACAGAGGCAGTCGGCCGTTACAGGGGAACAGGCTGTGCCGCGGACGGAAATTATGCCAAGCAGTGAAGGAGTCTCCGTTACAGAAGTTACCTACTCCGTATATGGAGTTCCTGCTGCACCCGTATTCCCCGCAGCTCCGCTGTCTCCGGCAGTGCCCAAGCAAGCTCTGACCGTAGCACCAACAGCAGCCCAGAAGTCGTTGCTGGCTGTTACCAACGGTAAAAATCACACGCTTGTTCTTGATGATGAAGGCCAATTGTGGATCTGGGAAGGAAAAACGGCAAACAAGGAGGAGACTGGCGCTTACAATCGAATGCTTCCGTTCCATTATCCCGGTCTGGAGCATGTGTCCGCCATCGCGGGAGGAGAATCGCATAACATGGCTTTGACCGATGACGGAACATTATGGGGATGGGGAAACAGCCAATTTGGCCAGGTAGGGAACGGTTCCTCTGAACAGGAGACGCCTGTTCCTGTGCTGAGCGGGGTAAAGGCGGTCGCCAGCGGCGCCATCCATACTGTTGCACTCAAAGAAGACGGCACGGTCTGGAGCTGGGGAGATAATACCTACGGGCAGCTAGGGATAGGGACAACGGAGCAGGCAGGGATGCCTGTACAGGTTCCAAGGCTGGCGGGCGTCCGTCAAGTTTTTGCGCAGGATTTCAGCAGCGCGGCTATTCTGGAGGATGGCTCGCTGTTTACTTGGGGGGCTAACAATGCAGGACAACTGGGCGAGGGCACAATGGCAGACCGGTCGACTCCGACCAATGTGCTTACCGCCGTATACAGCGCGGCTTTGGGATCGAACCATATGTTAGCTCTAATGAGCGATGGCACCGTCCAGGCTTGGGGAGATAACTCGTATGGGCAGCTAGGAGACGGAACGACGGCAGGCCGTCTACTCCCGGCTGCTGTGCCGGGTCTGAGCGGGATCAGCATGCTGGCAGCGGGGAACGGACAAAGTCTGGCACTCACAGTCGAAGGGGAAGTATGGAGCTGGGGCAATAATAACAAAGGCCAGCTTGGTTTGGGACAGGTGGGGGATCAGACAAGCCCTGCCCGTATTGAAGACTTGCAGGATATTCTGTATATCCAGGCGAATGCAAACAGCAGCGCGGCCATTCAAACAAACGGCCTGCTGTATAGATGGGGGGACCTGCCGACATCCCGCCCCGGTAAGCGAAAGTGGGAAGCAATAATGGAGCCAATGCCGCTGCAAACCTTCAGCGTCCGAACTGCAGATTAGGGGGACCGGCCGGTCAAACCGCTGTGATGGCTTCAACAGATTAGCGCAGGCGTCCGGATTGTGGTCCCTTCGCTTGTCTGTTGTTGCCGCCATTGCCTGATGACTAGTCGAGTACCGGTTGGGCGGAACAAATCGCAATAGGCTATTATTTATAGAAAAGAGACAGAGTATATTGTCGGCGGCACGTATGAGCTAAAGTTCGTTAGCGATCTCTATGGACACCAGCATTGCTGCCTTCCCCAACATCTAGTGCAAGAAAGGAAGAAATCGTACCATGAAGAAGATCAGCATCGTGATACTGGCCCAGCATGCGCATCTGGTCAAGCAATGTCTGGCAGCAATCATCAAGCATACACCGCATCCTTATGAGCTGATTGTTGTCAATGACGGAGAGCAATCCTCGATCACCGGGCTCCCCGAGCTGAAGAACGCTCCGAATTGCCGCGTCATCGGCCTTCCGGGGCTTTCCGGAGTAGCGGCGGGGTACAACCGGGGAGCCGCTGCCGCAGCAGGCGAACGGCTTGTGCTGATCCGCGATCATATGATCGTCTCGGCCCATTGGCTGGAGGCGTTAAGCGATTGTCTGGACGCTCATCCGGACGCAGGGCTTGTTGGTCCGGTGAGCAATGATGTCAGCGGCTGGCAACGATCAATGAAGCCGGCAGCGTATATGCAGACGGCAGACCGGCGGGCAAGATGGCAGCAGGCTGCAAACCGTCAGCCTTCGCTGGCAGTTACACGGCTGTTGAGTATTCTTCTAATGGTTGATAAAAATATTTTTCAGAAGCTGGGCGGCTTCGATGAGCGCTTCGGACTCGAAACGTTCGAGGATGACGACCTGTGCTACCGTGCGCTTAAGGCGGGGTATACTCTGCATGTAGCTCAGGACTGCTTCGCCAGCTACATGCAGCCGCCGTCGCTGTTTCCCACCGATCCGGATTGGCTTACGCGCCAGATGGAGCATAACCGCAGGCTGGCTGCCGAGAAATGGGGAGAGGATCTGACTGCCGCTCTTTATGCATGGAGGCGCAAGGTAACCGTCAGTCTTTGCATGATTGTGAAAAATGAAGAGGCGGTGCTCAGCCGCTGCCTCTCCAGCGTCCGTGATCTGGTGGATGAAATCATCATATTGGATACCGGGTCGACCGACCGCACTAAGGAAATAGCTCGGCAGTTCGGCGCTAAGGTATACGATTTCGTCTGGGTCAACGACTTTGCCAGGGCGCGAAACCGGGCGTTTGAGCTGGCTACACAGGAATATATCCTATGGCTTGATGCCGACGATATTTTGAAGTCCGACGATCGCCAGCGGTTCCGCGAGCTTACGCAGTCGCTGCCTTGGAATACGGATGCTGTCTCGATGCCGTACCATCTGGCTCATGACGCCCGAGGTAATGTTACGGTCAGCTTACGGAGGAACAGGCTGGTGCGCCGAAGCCGGGGGTTCAAGTGGATCGGAGTTGTTCACGAATATTTGGAGGTATTCGGGCAAATCGAGCACAGCGATGTGTGCGTGACGCATGACCGCCAGCATACGAACTCTTCGCGTAATCTTCACATCTACGAGCAGCGTCAGGCATCAGGAGAGACGTTTACGCCTCGGGACCTGTTTTATTTCTCCAACGAGCTGTTCGATCACGGGCAATGGAAACGGGCGGCAGCACATTATGAGAAGTTTCTGGAACTGGCGGAAGGCTGGGTGGAGGATAAAATAGCCGCTTGCGGGCGCGCCGCGGAGTGCTACAGCCATCTCAATGATATGCACAAAGCCAGGCAAAAGGCCTTGCAGTCGTTTTCATATGCGCTGCCGCGAGCAGAGAATTGCTGCCGGTTAGGCATGTTTTATCTGCAGGAGGGCAGCTATGTGGAAGCTGCGTGGTGGTACAAACTGGCGACGACGCTAGTCATGCCGGATACGCATGCGCCACTGCAGCACGCTTGCTGGACGTGGCTCCCTCATTTGCAGCTATGCGTCTGTTATGACCGGATGGGGCAGCATGCGCTCGCAAGCGAGCATAATGAACTAGCGGCTGCGTATATCCCGGATGACGAGCGTATCCTGGCCAACCGCGCTTATTTGAGCGCGAGACTTTCGGCGGGATCGCAGAGATAAGGAAGCATAGTCTGGAGCGCTAGGCGAGCCGCTTCTCTGCCGCCTCCTCGCCGGCAAAAACGCGGCAATGAATGGGCTTAAGTACGCCATCCGGCGGATTGGCGGCGCCTTAGGCAACAAGCCCGGTCGTGCAAGCGCACCGGGCTTATTCCAGCCATAAAGCAGCCGGCTGCCGCTATTCCACCCATTCGACCAAATGCGGATTAGGGTCAACGATGGATAAATACTGTTCCTTGGAGCCGTATTGCATCTTGGGGTCAAGAGCCAGATAACGCCTGAGCTTATCCAGCCTGTTCTGTTCGTCGATCCAGCCCATATGCTTAAGTCGGAGCGGAGATATGCTATTGGGCAGTTGGAAAATGTTATAAGGATATCTTCCGCAATGCTGGGGCGTTTCCTTCCACTCGTATGTAAAGTCTGGGGTATATTTCAATAGAAAAGGCCGGTAATAATTATGGGCCTGCCAGCAAGCATCGTCCCTGTAGGCCGTAGCCGTCCAGAAGTCGAAGAGCCTGAAGCTGTACAGGCTGAATTCCTGCTGCTCCAGCAGGCTGTCCACTTCACCGGCAAATCGGTCCTCGAACCATTCATCCGCATCCAGATTCAGAATCCAATCGGGCTTCACGCTCAAGGTTTCCTCCCATTGCTGCTGTCGCAGCATCACCTCATTGCTGAATTTGGAGACCTTGTTGCGAATAAGTCTGACAGGCAAGCCGTCGAGCAGCCGCAGACATTCGTCGGCCGTATCGTCCGTACTGCCGTCATCTATAATAACAGCGTCGTCAATATAGTCCCGGTGTTTGGCAAGCGCATGCTGCAAGTACCGGCCGCTTTCATTTTTTACGACCATGGACAAGGTCAGCCTTGCTTTTCGTTTAGTGCGGAGAAGAGGCGCTTCCGGTGGGGAAGGCGTCAGGACCGCAGGGGAGGTCGAGGAAGGGGCCGGCTTGGTTTGACGTCGTCCCAGTCTTTTCAGCCAAGTTTCGAGCATGAACATCTGTTCCTTTCGTGCTTATGCTTGTGAACATGCAGTAACGATCTCATCTTATCAACCGATTCTGGACAATTACTGGACATCGCGTATGTCCAGCGATTGTCCAGAGTCAGATGTTAGGCTTGTCAAGCAACGACTCCTTGGGCAAGGAGTCTTCATCCCGGCTAGGAGGCTACGTTCTTGTTTACACACCGCATATTGATCGCCAGTCCGATCCGTCAAACACCGTCCATACTTCGTGAATTCCTCGCTTCGCTCTCCGAGCTGGAGCATGGGAATATACAGGTCGATTATATCTTCTCCGACGATAACCTGGAGGATGAATCATCGGAGCTGCTTGCCCGGTTCGCGGAATCCCACGGCCGTGCAGTCATAGTGGATCGCCGAACCCGTCAGGAGGAGCAGAGCTATGATCGGGATGAGCGGACTCACTACTGGAAGGAAAGCCAGGTCTGGAAAGTAGCGGCACTTAAGGATGAACTGATCGGATATGCCAGAGAGGGGAAGTATGAGCATATATTCCTCATAGACTCAGACCTGGTGCTGCATCCGTCAACGCTCATGCGGCTTGTCGAGACAGATAAGGACATCGTCTCCTGCATTTATTGGACGCAGTGGGAGCCGGATACGATGGAGATGCCCCAGGTATGGCTCCAGGACGAATACACGCAGCACCGGCTGGAGCGGAAGGAAATCATCGAATCCGCTGAAAAACAGCGAAGAGTGAAGCAATTTTATGCTCAGCTTCGAATACCCGGTCTCTATGAAGTGGGAGGGCTGGGCGCCTGCACGCTTGTTAGCTCGCGCGCTTTAGAGGCAGGCGTCAGCTTCAAGGAGATCAAAAACGTTTCCTTCTGGGGGGAGGATCGTCACTTCTGCATCCGCGCGCAAGCGCTGGGCTTTGACCTGTATGTAGACACGGTATTTCCGGCTTACCATATATACCGCAGTGCCGATCTGGCCGGAGTCGAGGCATTTAAGTGGAGCTGCCGCGAGCTGCATGCTGACAGGAGGGCCCCGGTTGCCATGGACTCCATGGAGCCAAACCGGTGGTATGAGACTGCCGAAGCGATGTGGGCGTACGGCTACGAGGAGGCTGCTGCAGTCTATTATGTGCGATTTCTGGACTCTGCCGAAGGGACTTCCGCACAGCGTCTGAGAGCATGCGTGCAGGCTGCCGTCTGCTTCGAGCTCCTGAGCGACCCGGCGCGGGAGAAGGAGCTGCTGCATAATTACTTGAGCGAGTTTCCGCGACCCGAGCTGTTTTGCCGGCTGGGCTTTCTGTGCATGCAAAATGCTGAATGGGAGGAAGCGATCGTATGGTACAAGCTGGCGCTTAAAAGTCGTCCGGGCGCTGATATCGCGGAATCTCCCGAACCCGGCGCCTGGACCTGGCAGCCTCACCTGCAGCTGTGCGTATGCTACGATCAACTTGGGCAGTACAAGCTCGCCATGAAGCATAATGAGCTGGGTCTGGAGCTTGAGCCGGATCATCAGAGCTTCCTGATGAACCGTGATTATCTTCTGAGGCGGCTGGCCGAGACGAGCGAGTCGCAGGCAACCATCCTGCCCGCGGGGGAGATACCTGAGGAAGCTTATGTTTCGCGGTTTATTTCAGCCGGCGACGCCAAGGTCGGACACTTCGTATATGAGCTGCCGGAAGCGTGGTGGAGCCGCGGCTATGAATACGCTTGGGCGGCCCAGTTTGCAAGAGCTGAAGATGTGGTGCTGGATGCGGCTTCGGGGGTGTGCCACCCGCTGAAATTTTATTTGAACAAAGCCGCGAAGCAGACGTTCGCCTGCGATCTCGATCCCCGGATAACGTCTCGCGAGGCGATACTGGAGGACATAAGAGAGCATGCCGGCGAGCGGAGTCGCCGCGAATTCGACTCTTCGCTGCTGAACGGTCTTCATCTGAGCCGCGCCGATCTGACTCAATTGCCTTACAGCGATAAGCAGTTTGATAAAATCTTTTGCATCTCCGTGCTGGAGCATTTGGAGGATACGGTCCAGCTTCAAGCTTTGATCGAATTCGCGAGAGTTTTGAAGGACGAGGGATTGATCATACTGACTGTCGACTATCCGAACGTCCAGATTGAAAGATTCATGAAGCTTATGTATGTTACCCGCCTGAAGTTTCATGGAGGCTGGGACTTCAGTATTCCCCAAGATGCGGTAGCGAGCAGCCGGTGGGGAACGGAGCTGAAATGCATCCGGCTTTTGCTGAGCAAGGAAGCATAGAGGAATGGCGGAAGTGTAAGCGGCAGGGATAAATTGGACATGTCCGCAGCCGAGGCGGATGGACGAGAGTAGCGGCAGCCTCTCTACCCTAAAAGCCTCTCAGTCCGATTCAGGGCGAAGTGTGCCGAGAGGTTTTCTCAGCACAGAGAGTCGATTGGTCAGGACGGTAAGGGATGCGGGAATTTATGGACTATTTTCGCCCGCTTACAGCTGCTCGAGCATCTTCTCGTACAGTCTGCGTGTAGATTCTCGCGGAGCCAGCCCAAGCTCAGTGCGAAGCAGCTCCGTCAGCTTATTATATTGCTTGACCAGCGCCGTACGGTCCTTGCGCAGGAAGTGGATCTGAAGCTGCAGCTCATGGGAGTTTTCGTCCAGCGTCGATTTGCTCAGCGCCCGATTGATGGCTGAGGCGGCGGCGGTGTAATTTTCTCGTTCGATCCAATACGATGCGAGTCGTCTCGACATATCGGTGAAAAGTCCGCGGTAATATTCCCGGAAAGACTCGCTCCAGGCATAGTCGAGTCCTTCGAACAGATCCCCTTGATGGGAAGCCAAAAAACGTTCATGCTCCGCCGCGCTTCTATCATCTGTCAACGCTGCGGTTTTGGCCTGCTGCTCCAATAAGTCCAGATCGCAGACCACCGGCTGAAGGCTCAGCTTATAGCAGCTGTTGATAAAGGCAATATGCGCTTCGATGCCCGCATCCTTCAAGGTCCGCCGCACCTTATAGAGCGTGGTATGCAGATGAGAATGAGCCTGCTCTTCCGTCGAGTCGGGCCAAATCTTATCGATAATCTCCCACTTGGGGATGTTATGCCCTTTTTTGAGAAACAGATAAGCCATCAGCTCCTCCGTCTTGGAAGTCCGCCACTTAATAGGTTTGGCTGGAATCCCAGGGCTATACATCCTGAAGCCTCCCAGGCAGGAAATACGCGGGAGTGAGTCGGCATCCGCGTTCTCTGGAGCTGCCTCCCCGATGCTTGGATCAATAGACGCTGCGGTTAAGGACCGGCCTCTATTGTCTTCTTTGCTCTCAGGCTGCTTTGGAGAAGAGATGCCTTTTCGCTTGAGCAGGCGGTCGATAGTTTTCGAAAGCAGAGACGGATGAACGGGTTTTAAGATATAATCCAGGGCATTAAGTTGGAACGCTTCCAGCGCATGGTTTTGGTAGGCGGTTACGAAGATGATCTCCATCTCCTCATCCAGCTCCTTCAACTGCTCGGCCAGCGCCAATCCGTCCGTCCCCGGCATCTGAATGTCGACGAAGACGGCATCCGGCTTCAGATCGGCGGCAGCGGCCAATGCTTCATTGGGGTAGCTAAATGCTCCGACGACCCGAACTCTCTCGTCCTCCCCTAACAGAAGCTCCATCACATCCAGGGCAGGCTGCTCATCATCCACGATCAGAACTCTCATCACGTTGCCTCCTCCATGATAAATGGGAAATGCAAGGGAACAGAAGTTTCAGGACTACTCTTGAATCCAGTATCCAGTTCCGGGCCGTATAGATGTACAAGTGCGGTATCAAGCGAAAAGCTTTCTGCCAGCAAGGCAAATGTCATGTGCGTCTTCTCACCTTTCTGCAAATACAGCCGGGTCAGCTGTCTGATCAGAGGAGCATCTAAAGTATAGATAACCATTTATCGCCATCTCGCATCGGCTGCTTCTTGCAGACTGCGAATCGTCGGGAACGCCTGCAAATAGGCGGGGGGATATAACTCTCGTTTAACCGAAAAGTCTATGAGAAATACATTCATATTTTAGCAGAGTTCGACAAAACGAACAATTGACAACCTCTTCCCCGCGAGCCATCCTGCATCCCAATTTACGTCCAGAAATTGTCCAGACGGATCGGTTAGGCTAGAGTAGCCAGAGGATTGCGTGAATAGGAGGAACGGCATGCTGAGGGCGATTATAGTGGACCATGAACAGCCAGCCGGAGAATGGCTTAATCGTTTGCTTACAGAGAATGGCAGCATCCAGGTGGTGGGCTGCTTTACGAAAGCGCAGGAAGCGTTGGACAAGATGAGCCAGCTGAGGCCGGATGCGGCCTTTGTGGACATTCGTATGCCGCTTATGTCCGGGGTGGAGCTTATCCGGCGTATACGGGAACGTGATCCGGCAATCGAGATCATTTGCGTCAGCGGCTATGTGGAATATGCGCTCCGCGCCTTTGAACTGCAGGTGCTGGACTTTGTGGCCAAGCCGCCTACAGCGGAGCGGTTGCAGATTACGGTCAAAAGGCTGCTGAAGCATCATCGGAAGGAAAGAGGCGAACGAGAGATAGGACTGATGGACTAGAAAAAAGTGTTTATTATTTTCCTGATTACCACAAAAATTACAAAAAATGGATATAAATCCGAGATGAATCGTTTTTTGTGTTTTGTCCGAGACACAGGCGTAAAGTGCTAGTCAATCCGGTAGAGATTCAGTTCAAACAGCTTGCTCAGGAAATATTGCGCTGAAAACGATTGGGTACTTATCGCAATGGAAGTGATGCCGGACCATGTGCATATTTTTCTGAATGTCCTGCCAACTGATTCTCCCGCTGAAATCATGGCGAAATTGAAAGGAATAACTTCTCTCGTCTGCGTGAAACGTTCCAGCACCTGAAGCATCTGCCTTCTATTTGGACACGTTCCTACTTTGTCAGTACGGCAGGAATCGTTTCAAGCGAAACCATCAAAAGATATGTGGAAGAACAAAAGACGAGGGGGTGAAGACATGCAGACGGTCACTGTTCAACTCCGCATTTTTCCATCCCCATTCTTCTGTACAGGTGAATATGGGCATTGAATACATTCGAACGGTTAATCTTTTAATGGAGCAAGCCGAAGCATCTGGCACGTTTCCGAAGCTAACCTTAAAGACCATCGATGCGAATTTGTCCTCTGCCGTAAAGAATCAACTCATTCGAGATGCAAGAAGCATCTTCCAGAAGTCCAGGAAGAACAAGAAGCGTCCCATTCTAAAAAAGCGAGTGTACTACGTCAACAATCAGAACTATACGATTGGCGACGATAGCGTTTCTTTTCCTGCCTGCATAGATGGCAAAGTGCAACGTCTTGTTGTTCCTGCGTACATTGCCGAACGTGAGAGAAATAGGCTTGCTAACAGCAAGCAAGGACTTCTTCGAGTCGTTCAGAAGTCGAACAAGTGGTTCGTTCAGGTATCCGTTGAAAAACCGACCGGGCAAGCGGCAGGAACTGCAGAAATGGGTATTGATCTTGGCTTGAAAGTTCCCGCAGTTGTCGTGACATCAAACGGAAAGACGAAGTTCTTCGGCAATGGACGCAAAAATAAATTCATTCGCCGTAAGTACAATTCCAGACGGCGTAAACTTGGAAAACTAAAGAAGCTCTCTGCCATCCGAAAACAACGTGACAAGGAGAGCAGGTATATCAAAGACCAAAACCACAAAATCAGTCGCCAGATCGTTACTATGGCGCAGCGAGAGAACGTATCGGTCATAAAACTGGAAAAGCTCTCTGATATTCGCAAAACGACAAGAACAAGTCGTAAAAACGCCAAGAATCTGCATAGCTGGTCGTTCTATCAATTGCAACAGTTCATTGCATACAAATCGGCATTAGTTGGGATCAAAGTCATGGAAGTTAATCCAGCGTACACGTCACAAACATGCCCATCCTGCGGTGAGCGTAATCAGGCAAAAGATCGAATGTACCAGTGTTTTTGCGGATATGCAGCACATCGAGATCGTGTCGGTGCGATCAACATCATGCGTCAACCTGTGGCAGATGGCGTTCGCCCCAGGCTTTCTGGGAAAGCTGTGGGGGAATAGTCTGTCAGCCTGAATAGCTATATGCTTTGATTCAGGACGGCTATTGAACTAGCTCTTAACTTAGCAGCGGAAGCAGCGGAAACGGATGCGACCAGTAAACTAGCTAAGAATCCCACGCCTTCAGGCGTGTGGAGGTTCAATACCTACACATTGAATAAAAAATGTGACAAGTAACAAGCTCCGACGACAGTTGTTCAACATACTGAACAGCTGTCGTCTTTTCTATTTTCCCCGTTAATTCAAAAGTCCTGCGGGCAGCGGCGCTGCCATTAATCCCACCGCTGCCTGCGGTAAGCGGACAGCGTCGTGCCGGTCCACTTCTTGAAGATGCGGCTGAGGTAAGAGGCGTCGCAGTAGCCGAGCTGATCGGCTATTGCCTCTATCGTCGCATCGGTCGTCAGCAGTAGCTCCTCGGCCCGCGCGATTCGCGTCCGGTGCATGAATTCGATCGGAGCCATCCCGTAATGCTTCTTGAAGCTGGTAATGAGATGACTGGGATTGCGTCCGACCAGCTCGGCCAGTTCTTCAATGGATAGAGGCTCGCAATAATAGTCGAGAATATAGTCCTTCACCTGCCGGACAATCCGGGCCTGCTTGCCGGAGCGAGGATCGGCGGCCTGCTCCTGATGTAGCCTGACGGCAATCTCCAGCAGCAGCGCTTCGCATGAAGCGCGGTAGTAAGGGTCCTTGCGCGTCCACAGCTGATAGAGCTGCTGATAGGCCAGCCTCAGGTAGGATGCCAGAGGGGCGGAGCGGAACAGCACGGCGAGCTGCTTGAATGGAGGGAAATGCTCATCCATCGCGTCTCCGGTCCAGTGCACGGAATATTTCCTGTGTGCGGACGCTGACGGCTCAGCCGCCCGGGGAGCAGCGGCTCTCATATATAACACTTCGCCCGGTTTTGCCTCGTAACGAGCTCCGTCGATCCAGTATGCGCAAGAGCCTTGATCCATCAGCATCAGCAAGTGATAAGGCGTATGATAAACGGTCTTGTACCCTCCCCATTGCTCGGGGTATTCGAGTCGGATCACATTGCTTATAGGCATACGGCAGCATTCCCTTCCGCTTTCTGCAAGATTGAAGCCTCTCCAGTATAAACCGAAATATTATCCAAGTGAACAAAAGGATCATCCATAGGTTTCCTTGCCTCAAGCTGATACGATGAATAGCAAGATACCAATTATCATGCTACTTGGAAGTCCGGCGAACAAGAGGCCATAGGCCGCATCGTTCACCGGATTTCTGTAAAAAGGAAACCGGGAGGAATCTCATAATGGAAGATATCGCATCCGTTTACTTGAACCTGCTCCAGCGCTGGATGAGAAGCGCCCCTCGTTATATTCACAATTGTCAGGATCGGCCGGAGCTGGCTTGCTACGGCAGCGGGGAGAACGGCTGGGGCGTACAGACGAATCAGAAGGCATTGGCCGCTATAGCCGTACTGTCAGCCAATGCCGGCCTGAACCCGGCGGAGGCGGGAAGCTCGAGGGAGGAGTTAAAAAGTTTGGCCTTGCGGCTGCTGCGTTTCTCGCTGCAATCTCATCTCGAAGGGGACTATCATTGTACGGACGGAACGTCATGGGGGCATACCTGGATCAGCGCGCTGGGCATTGAGCGGATGATGCATGGGGTGGAGGCGCTTTGGCCCGGGCTCACCGAAGCTGACCGCTTGCTGCTTCGCCGGGTGCTGCTTTCGGAATGCGACTGGCTGCTGGAGCATTACGAGGTCGTGGCAGGCTTGTACAACCATGAGGGCCGCAACAAGCCGGAGAGCAATCTGTGGAACGGCGCGCTGCTGCACCGCACAGCGGATATGTACCCGGACAGCCCGCATGCCGCCTGCTACCGGGAGAAGGGAACGATTTTCCTGATGAATGCCGTATCCGTCCCGTCAGATGAATGGAATGAGACGGTGAAGGACGGGAGGAAGGTGGCGGACTGGTTTGTAGGCGCGAATTTTTTCGAGTCGTATGCCCTTCATCATCATGGATACCTGAACGTTGGATATATGGTCATTTGTTTGTCGAATATGGCGATGCTGCATTTCGCTTTCAAGCAGAGAGGCAGCAAACCGCCCGAGGCGCTGTACCACCGGATGCGCGGGCTGTGGGAGGTCGTTAAGCTGTGCACTTTTCCGGACGGAAGGCTGCTGCGGATCGGGGGTGATACCCGGGTGCGGTACACCTACTGTCAGGATTACGTCATCCCGGTGTGGCATATGGTGAAGGATGCGCTGAATGAGCCGGATTGCGATCGTTTCGAGGCAGGCTGGTTGGAGCAAATCCGGTTGGAAATGGACGCGAACGGCGACGATACTTTCCTGTCCGCCCGCTGCGGCCCGCTTGCCCAAAGCTCCCCGCTGTACTACACGCGTCTCGAGTCGGACCGCGCAGCGGCCCTGTCGATGGGCCTTGTCTGGAGGTCATGGATAGGGCGGGGCGAAGCTGCAGCGCAGCCCGAGGAGGACAAGAACGAGGACAAGGAAGAAGCTCGCGCATCCGTACCGGCTATCCGACAGGAGGAGGGCGGAGCCTGCTCCTGGCATGATGCCTATCATGGCGCTTATCTGCACAGGGATGCGAACCGGATCGCCTCCTGGGTGTGGGAGGCGGCAGAGAAGCCCCAGGGGCTGTGTATTCCGGCGCATGCCAGCGATATGGCGGAATGGCGCGAAAATTTGTCCGTCCGGCTGAGCGGACTTGGCCGGATCACCAGTCAGAGGCTGGAGCGGCATGACGGGGTCCGATTTCCAGGCGGCTTCCTCACCTGGGGGAGCTTGCTCGTCCATACGGAAGGTCTGCTGGCGGAAGGCCAGGCCGACTACGACGTTGCCCGAAGCCAACTGGTATGCGCGGCATTGCCGGACGGTAAGCATATGCTCGTGCTTCAATATGCGACGGCTCTTGAGCGCCGGACGTATATGCGCGAGGTCAAGGGTCTGCATTTGCTTATCCCCAACGACTTATTCAATGGAAGCAAACGGACATACGTCCACGGGAAGGGGGCGATTTCTGCTCAAGGCAGCCAAGGGGACGGAGATGCTTGGCGCACAGGTTCCCGTTGGCTGAATGCAGACGATCGGCTGGGGGTTATCGCCGTTTACGGGACCGATGAGCTGTCCGTTTACCGGCCTGTGAAGAGGCAGATCGGGCTCAAGGAGAAACCGAATAACATCGGCATGGAAGGAATGCTTTATGCGGATGAAATTTGCGGCCCTATCCGTCTGGGTTTGCAGGTGTTCGAGCCTCATCAGGTCATCGCGGATGCCGGTTATGTCTTGCAAGCGGGGGAGAGGAACGAGGGGACAGCCGCCTATGCAGGGTCGGAACAGCTGCTGACGGCTGACGCCGGATCTGACGGAACCTGTCGGTCAGTTCGCATACGCGGAGCGGACGGGGAGCTGTACGTGCTGGCGGCCAATTTCGGCGAGGTGGCGGCAGCCGTGCATTTCGAAGGAAGCGAGGGCCGTGAGCTGGCGAGCGGGGAGACGACCGCAAGCGGAGCAGACGGCCTCCTCAAGGCCGAGCTGCAGCCCGGGACGGCCCGACTTTGGCGGTTGCGGTAAGGCTTGCACGGCAGGGCTGGAGGAGCTAAATGACGCTTCCTTCGCCCTGTTGCTGCTTGCCGCGTTCATCCTGCAGCGATTCGAAATCCCGGAATGTGGTAATAGGGGGAGGTGGACGTACACTTAACGAGTCAGAATCAGGGAGGAATACGAATTGAAGAAATGGACAGTAGTTATGATGCTGGTTCCCGCCTTGGCAGCCTCGTTGACCGCTTGCGGCAGCAAGGCTTCGACCGATGACACGGCACCGGCTGCGAGCGGATCGACAAGCCCGGCTCAATCCACACCAGCTGCATCCACACCGGCGGCGCCAGCAGCACAGGGCGTGCCGACCGCAGAAGAGCTGATTCAGAAAACATCGGAAGCGAGCAAAAGTCTAAAGAGCTATTCGATGGACAGTCAGGTGGATCAGAAAATAACGATGACCCAGAATGAACAAAAGCAGGATCAGACGGTCAAGACGACGATGAAAACCGATATAATCAACGAGCCGCTCGCGATGGTTCAGGAGATAACCATGAATGTTTCGGGAATGGAGGGCCCGCAGCAGATCAAGCAATTTATCACCCAGGATGGCATCTATATGCAGACGCAGGGACAATGGATGAAAATGCCTCCCGAAATGAAGGAACAGCTGATGCAGGCCGTCCAGGCTCAATCCAATCCGCAGAAGCAGCTGGAGCAGTTCAGCTCTATCGTGAAGGATACGAAGGTGACGGAGGAAGGCGAGCATTATGTGCTGAGTGCGGCTGTTTCAGGTGACAGCGTGAAGGATCTGGTCAAGAGCATCGTAGCCGGACAAGGGACGGGGGGCGCGAACCCGCAGATTCAGGCTATGGTGGAGCAGATGAAGATTCAAAGCATGAATCTGCAGTACAAAGTGAAGAAGGACGGTTATTTACCCGTCAGCATGAATGTGGATATGCAGATGGATATGGAGCAGCAGGGTCAGAAGCTTTCGATGGATATGAAGATGGACAGCATGTTTTCCCGTTATAACGAAGTGAAGGAAATTAAAGTTCCGCAGGAGGCGCTGGACGCTCCATCGGCGGGCGGTGCCGGCTAAGCGGACGGACCGGTTCGGCTTGCGGGAAGAACATACGGCTTACCTTGCGCATAGCAGAGAAAACGATTCAGGCATCTCCGGCAGCTGCGGCTGCTGAAGATGCCTGTTTGCAGTTGCGCGAGCCGCCGCAGCATGAGGAAAAAGGCCATGTCCGGCGCTGTGGAAATTAGGGGGACGCGAGCAGTGATCGAGTCGGGGTAAGGCATGCTGAAGCGGAAATGTCCGATGCCTGCAGGAAGGGATGTCCCTAGAGGCCGTCTGAAGACAAGTCTTGAAGCTTTCGTGACAATCGATCACAATCGATTCGGAAAAAAAGGAATCGCCGCTGCGACGTGGAAGTTATTGAGATATACATGCGCTTCCGGTTCTGACGGTTCTGTCCCGGCCTCGGTCGCCGCAGCGCCAGTACCGGCAGGAGCAGCACCTTAGAGCGATCAAGACGAACGATGATGGAGCGACGAATGAACAACTTACACAGTACTCTAGAGGTTTTACTGGCTTTGGGCGACGCCGTGATTATTACAGACATCTCGCATCGCATTTTGGCGGTAAACCCGGCATACGAGAAAATTACAGGCTACGCTCAGGATGAAATTGTCGGCAGAAAGGCGGGAATTCTGCGGACTCCTCATACCCCTCTTCAGACTTATGCCAGCATGCACGAAGCCATTCAGAACGGCTCCCCCTGGTCCGGCGTATTCACGAACAGCAAGCGGACCGGCGGTCTCTGGCATTCTTCCATTACAATTACGCCGTTCGTGATTGAGGGCGACACTTACCTGGTAGGCATATTCCGGGAGCTGGAACGGCTCGAGAGCGGACATTACTTGGACGAGGGACGAATGGGGCGCGTACAGGGCTCCCTGCTGAAGGTGCTGGCGATCTCCTGCGAGATTCGCGACCCTGGCATCGAGGCTCATCTGACCAGCGTCCAGAAGCTGACCGAGCTGCTCGTAGCCCGCCATGTGGAGCGATGCGGATTAAGCCTTTCGGCGAAAAAGCAGTCTGACATCATAGGGGCGAGCATTTTGCACGATATCGGGAAGTCGGCCATCCCCGAGGGCATTTTGTACAAGCCAGGGCCGCTCGCCGATTATGAACGGAAAATTATCCAGATGCATACGCTTATCGGGGTGGACATTGTCGATAAAATTTTCCGGGAGCTGGATGATGACCTGTTCGAGAGCGAGCTGTCGACGGCGAAAAATATCATTTTGCATCACCATGAGCGGTGGGACGGCTCGGGTTACCCGCACAAGCTTGGCGGCTTACAGATTCCGCTGGAGGCCAGACTGGTCAGCGTCGTTGATGTGCTCGATGCGTTGGTCACCAAGCGTCCGTATAAGGAAAAATGGCCGTTGGAGCAGGCAGTCCGCTATCTCGCCGAGCAGAAGGGAAAGCAGTTCGACGCGGACGTCGTCGACTCGCTGGTTTCGCTATATGAGGAGGGGCGGCTGAAAGCGGCTTTCGACTGACTCAAGATGCTGGTAGAGGAAGCGGCCTTCCTCCTGAGCATGACTGTACGGGAAACAGGAAAAGGCCGAGGCGGACCGTCCGGAGCAGCGCTCCGGGCGGTTTTGCGCTGTGCGGGAGTCAGGGTCACAGCGGGAAAAACACCGGCAGCAAGGCGACCATGGCGGCGCCGAGCAGCAGCTGGAGCGGCAGTCCTACCTTGACATAGTCCATAAACGTATACCGGCCCGCCGACATGACCAGGGCGTTGGGCGGGGTGGAGAACGGCACGGCGAAGCACATGCTGGCCGCGATCGAAACGGCGAACAGGTAAGGAAGCGGGCTCACTCCGATATGGACGGCAGCCGACAGGGCGATCGGAGCGAACAGGACGGCGCAGGCGGTATTGCTGATGAACAGCGTCAGCAGCGACGTGGTGAAATAAATGCCTGCCAGCAGCACGATGGGGTCGAAGCCTCCCAGCACGGAGACAAGCTGCTCGGACAATAATGCCGCCGCCCCGGTCTTCTCGATGGCCGCAGACATGGGAATCATCCCTCCGATGAGCACGATGCTTTCCCAGTTGATCGTTTTGTAAGCCTCCTCCATGCTGCGAAGACAGCCGGTGACGACCATGAGTACGGCTGCGATCATCACGGACACAACGGCCGGAAACACCTCCAGAATCATCAGAGCAACCATCAGCAGCATAATGCCGGCGGCTATTGGCGCCTTATGGTTCATCGGGACCGAGGCAGCCGTATCCAGCGGCTGACCGACGACGACAACGTCGTATGTTTCCTGCGCCAGACGGGCGATGTTGCTCCATGTCCCCTGGATGAGCAAAGCGTCGCCGAAACGGATTCGCTCTTCCTTCAGCTGGTGCAGCAGGTATTCGCCCTTGCGCTGGATGCCTAATATATTGATCTGGTACCGTTCTCGGAAGCCTGTATGCTTCACCAGCAGGTTGATCAGCCTGGAGTTCGGCGTCAGCAGCACCTCGGCGATTCCGGTCTGATGCGAGGCGAAGCGCTCGGTCTGCAGCTCCGCCGATTTCTCTGCCGTCTGATGATCCAGCAACTCCAATCCATTGGCGGCGGCGAAAGTCTTCACCTGCTCGAAGCCCCCGTACACATACAAAATATCCTCCTCGTGAATAACCGTCGCCGGTCCGGCGATTTCCTGCTGAAGCGTCTTGAAGAAAGGATTTTTGGCCGAGCTTCTCCGGCGAATCTCGATGATGTTCACTTTATACTGCTCCGGGATATCCAGCTCGCGCAGCGGCTTTGACATGACCGGCGAATGCCGTCTGACCTGAACGCGGAACAAATTTTGCGCGAGCTGGTACTGCTTGGCGAGATCGTCGAGCGACCGGCTCCGCCGTTTGCGGCCGGCTTCATCGGACGCCTTGGGCAGCAGCAGCCGGCTGAGCAGGACCGTCAATAGGGTGCCTACGATCAGACAGACGAGGCCGATAGGCGTGAACGAGAAGAAGGATAGGCCCGGGAAGCCGGCTTCTGTCAGCGTTTCGCTGATGACAAGATTGGGCGGCGTGCCGATAAGCGTCAAGGTGCCGCCGAGACTGCTGGCGAAAGCCAGCGGCATCAGCAGACGGCCGGGGCTGATCTGGGCGCTTGCTGCCAGGCTGACCACGATAGGCAGCATGACGGCGACCGTTCCCGTATTGCTGACGAAAGCACCGATAGCGGAGGTGGCCAGCATGACCGTGATCAGCAGCCGGGTCTCATTGGCGCCTGCAAGCCTCAGCATGCGGCTGCTGGCCATCCTGGCCAGTCCCGTGTGGAATATCCCTCCGCCTACTACGAACAGTCCCATCATCATAATGACGACGGGATTGGCGAAGCCGGACAGCGCTTCGGCCGGAGAGAGAATGCCGAAGAGCACGAGCAGAATGAGCGAGCAGATCGCCACCAGATCGGAGCGGACCTTCCCGCTCATAAACAAAATAGCCGCGCCGGCCAGCAAACATAAGGTGATCAGCATGGGCGTAGTCAAAGGAGGAGCTCCTTTCAGGCATTTTCTCACCCCTAATCGTATCATAAGTGAGCGGAATAAAAGATGAACAAAGATCGACGAATCCCGGGGCCGGTCTTCCTGTTTGACAAGGGGTTCCAGCGATGCTAATCTAAGCTCAAAGGCATTCCGTATCAGTTCTGCGGGATGCCTTTTCCCCTAGAAGCCCAGAAGGAGATGCTGCTCATGATTCAGGTCAAGGAATTTGTGGATACGGACAATTCATACGCTGAAAACAAGGCCAATGAGTTTCTGGCCGGTTTGAAGGACGACCAGCTCGTTCAAGTTTGCTACGGTTCGGTAGTCAAGCCTACCGTTACCGGCACGTCCCACCAGAGAAGCACGATTCTGGTGGTTTACAAAACGAACAGCGCGCATGACACCTAGGCGTGCTCCGTGAGATAGACAAGCCTGCCTATCTCCATGGTTCAGCCTGTTTCCCGGCAAAGCCCGTTATCGTGTGCTGTTATCCTTGAACCGGATGAAGCGCTAGGAAAACGCGCTCCCCGGGTAAATCAGTCGAGCCTGCGCCGCAGCCCCAGGCTGCAGCCAAACATGCGAGCGCTTACGCGCGTTCATCCGCTCGGCGGCGCAGCTGTCGTGCCATAAAACCAGTCCCGGCAGTTTGGGGACTGGTTTTATTGGCGTTGGCCGGTGTGGAAGGAGCGGCAGGCTGCCGGGTTATTCGTTTCGGCGGCTATGGCCTGCGAAGTTAGAAAGTCAGGCCTTGATTTGATACGATGAAGGGAGAAGAGGAGGGAGCTTTATGAATTTTGCCCAACTGCGGCAGATGGTCGCGGCCAGCTCGAATATCGTGTTTTTCGGAGGTGCCGGCGTGTCGACGGAAAGCAGTATCCCGGATTTTCGGTCGGAGAACGGACTTTATCAGACCAAGTTTCAAGCGGGGGCCTACCCGCCTGAACGCATCCTCAGCCGCAGCTTCTTTATGGAGCATACGGATGACTTTTTCGATTTCTACCGCACGAAGATGATTCACGAGGATGCCCGGCCGAATAAAGCCCATCTGGCGCTGGCCGAGCTGGAGCGGCAGGGACGTTTGCAAGCCGTCATCACGCAAAATATCGACGGGCTGCATCAGCTTGGCGGCAGCCACAACGTGCTGGAGCTGCACGGCTCCGTTCATCGCAATGCCTGCATGGACTGCGGCACGAGTTACGGATTGGCCGATGTGGCGGGCAGCCGGGAAGCGGTGCCGCGCTGCAGCCGGTGCGGCGGCATCATCAAGCCGGACGTGGTGTTGTATGAGGAAAGCCTCGATATGGAGCTGCTGTTCCGGGCGCGGGACTACGTGCGCAGCGCGGATGTGCTGATCGTCGGAGGCACATCGCTGACGGTGAATCCGGCAGCCGGACTCGTCGCCGAGTACCCGGGAGACAAGCTGATTTTGATCAATCGGACGCCGACGCCATTTGACGGGAGAGCCGATTATTTGATCAACGACAGCATCGGCCGGGTGCTGGAGGCGCTCGTGCCCGAGTCTGCATGAGGCGGAAAGGAAGTTTAACGTCGCTGAAGCGCTCAAACAGGGCAAGGGCCACATCGATAATGTGAAAATTTATTAGCTGATTTTCTGTGCAGGAGTACGATTTCTCCAATATAATGGTAAGTGATGGCTATCCTGACCGAATAGGAGAGATCGCATGGGATTATTTGACGCTTTGATGGGCAACGCCTCGGAATTGAAGCTGGAGGATGTTCAGCAGGAGTTTGCGCATGTGCTTGCCAGAACGGAGAGGGTGGAGAAGGCGTATAAGCTGATCCGCGATCTGTTTGTTTTCACCAACAGCCGGCTGATTCTGATCGACAAACAGGGCGTCACGGGAAAGAAGACGGAATTTCATTCGATCCCCTATAAAAGCATCACGCACTTCAGCATTGAAACGGCGGGCACGTTTGATCTGGACGCCGAGCTGAAGATCTGGATATCCGGCACAGCGGCGCCTATTGAGAAGAGGTTCAATAAGAGCCTGAACATTTATGAGCTGCAGAGCGTGCTGGCCGAGTATGTGCTGAAGTAGGATGGCGCCAAGCCGGGGATGAGGCTATTCACCGATGTCCACCCATGTCCGACCGTGTTCGGCAGGATACAAGAGCACCCCCGGGTGTAGACAAAAAGGACCTCAAACTCCGCGAATCAAGCGGAAGATGGGGTCCTTGTTTGTTCGAGCCTAAGGTCAGTTCGCCTGCTGGAACTGGCCGGTGTACAAATCATGGTAGAAGCCGCGGCTGTCCAGCAGCTCCTGATGAGTGCCCCGCTCGATAATCCGGCCTCCGCGCAGCACAAGAATCAGATCGGCCTCGCGGATCGTACTGAGCCGGTGGGCGATGACGAAGCTGGTGCGGCCCTTCATCAACGTTTTCATCGCGTCCTGGATGTGCATCTCGGTTCGCGTATCGACGCTGCTCGTCGCTTCGTCGAGGATCAGAATGGACGGATTCGCCAGAATCGCCCGGGCTATCGTCAGCAATTGGCGCTGCCCGTGGCTAAGATTGCCGCCTTCTGCCATGAGCTTCGTGTCATAGCCGTGCGGCAGCTTGACGATAAAGCTGTCGGCGTTGGCCAGCTTGGCCGCTGCCTTGACTTCCTCCAGCGAGGCGCCCGGCTTGCCGTAGCGGATATTTTCAATGATCGTATCGGAGAAGAGATACGCATCCTGCAGCACGATCCCCAGCTTGCTCCGCAAGCTGCTCTTGTCCAGCTCGCGGATATTGCGTCCGTCTACCGTAATCGTGCCCTCCTGAATTTCGTAGAAGCGGGTCAGCAGATTGACGATCGTCGTCTTCCCGGCTCCCGTAGGGCCGACTAGGGCGATCGTATCCCCAGGCTTCGCGGTAAATGAAATGTCCGACAAAATCGGGTTCGACTCCTGATAGCGGAACGATACGCGGTCGAACACGACTTCTCCGCGCACCTTATCGATCTGTCCGGCTTTGCCCATCTCCTGAAATTCCGACGGCATGTCGAGAATTTCAAACACGCGCTCCGCGCCCGCTATCGCCGATTGCAGCAGGTTGTATTGATTGGCCAGCTCGTTGATCGGCCGGCTGAATTGCTTGGAATAATTCAGGAAGCTGACGATGACGCCGATCGTCGTCATGCCGCCGAGCGCCATCCAGCCGCCGACGGTCGCGATCAATGCGAAGCTGGTGTTGTTCACGACGTTCATGACCGGTCCCATCATCCCCGAGACGATTTGCGCTCGTTTGCCGACCTGGTTCAACTGGTCGTTCAGTTCGCCGAACCGGCGGATGGACGGCTTCTCGCGCCGATAAGCCTTGACGACCTTTTGGCCGGTCATCGTCTCTTCAATAAATCCGTTCAGCTCTCCCAGATGCGTCTGCTGGCTCTTGAACAGCTTGCGGGTCCGCTTTGTGATCTGTCCCGTGAGCAGAATGACCAGCGGAATGCTGACAAGGCTGACCAGCGTCAGTGTGAGATTGAGGCTCAGCATGAGGATCAGAGAGCCGACGATCGTCACGAGGCTGGTGACCAGCTGCGTTACGCTCTGATTGAGCGTCCCCGATACATTCTCGATATCGTTAGTCGCCCGGCTCATCAGCTCGCCATGGGTTCTGCTGTCGAAGAACTGCAGAGGCAACTGCTGAAATCGCTCGAACAGGTCGCGGCGCAGCGTCATCACCGTCTGCTGGGTGACCCCCGCCATCACATAGGCTTGCAGCCAGGACATGACGCTGCTCAGCGCGTAGACCGTCAGCAGTCCGGCGCACAGCCACAGCAGCCCGGTGCGGTCCTGCGCCAGAATAAACTCATCGATGGCTCTGCCGATCAGGTAGGGGCCGGCTAGGGCAAGTCCCGAGCTGAACAGGGTCAGCAGGAAAACTGTGATCAAACCCCCGCGCTGACGGCTGAGATAGCCCCACAGACGGCGGACGGTTGCCCATGTATGTTTGGCCCGCACCTTGGGTACGGGACCTCGGCCGGGACCTCCTCCGGGGCCCATCCCTCCCATCAGAGGCGGCCCGGCATGCGGTGACGTCTGCGATTGTTTACCGGATGAGCCTGGTTCAGCCATGGAGCGCATCCTCCTTCGTCTGTTGGGATCGGTAAATATCCTGATACACCGCACTGCTGCGGATCAGCTCGTCATGGGTGCCCTGGGCCGTGATTCGCCCGTCCTCCAGCACGAGAATCAGGTCGGCTTGCCGGACGGAGCTGATCCGCTGCGCGATCACGAAGCAGGTGCTTCTCTCCATCAGCTCGCCGAGCGCCTGTTGGATGAGCGCCTCAGTTCGCAGGTCGACTGCGCTGGTGCTGTCGTCGAGAATGAGGATGGCCGGCCGCAGCACCAGCGCGCGCGCAATGGCAATCCGCTGTTTTTGCCCGCCGGACAAATTCACGCCCCGCTGGCCGAGCACCGTGTCGTAACCGTCCGGCAGCTCCATAATAAAATCGTGAGCTTGCGCCGCCTTGGCTGCCGCCTCGACCTCCTCCAGGGTGGCGTCGGGTTTGCCGAATCGGATGTTGTCCCGGATCGGACCGGTGAACAGGATCGACTGCTGAAGCACCATCCCGATATGGCTGCGCAGCTCGTCGAGCGGTAGCTTGCTGACATCGGCGCCGTCGATCAGCACTCTGCCGCTATCCGGCTCATAGAGCCGAGGGATCAGGCTGACGAGAGAGGTTTTGCCGGAGCCGATCGCGCCGAGAATCGCTACCGTCTGTCCGGCTTCGGCGGTAAAGGAGATATCCTCCAGCACGAGCTTCGTTTTCTCCCCGTCGCTGCCGTAGCTGAAGGATACGCGGTCGAAGACGACCTGTCCGGACCGGATGCAATCCCTTCTGGCATCGGGCGCGTCGGCGATATCCGGCTGCACGGCGAATACTTCATTAATCCGGTCTGCGGACACTTTGGCCCGGGAGACGTTCACGAGCATCATCCCCACCATCATCAGCGATGACAGCAGCTGCATCACATAGTTGATAAAGGCGGCCAGCTCGCCGATCGACAGGCTTCCTTCCCAATTCTGAGCGCCTCCGAACCAAAGAACGGCCACGATGCTGAGATTAAGGATCAGCGTCATGATCGGCATATTGAAGGCGACGACTCGAGCCGCCTTGAGCGCCATATCCGTATAGTCGCGGTTGGCCCGCCCGAATCGGGACTGCTCATAGGCGGAGCGCACGAAGGCTTTGACGACCCGGATGCCGGACAAATTTTCCTGCAGCACGGTATTGACGCCGTCCAGCTTCGCTTGCACCTTGGCAAAGAGAGGGAACGACAGCCGGATCAGCGTGTAAAGCGTCAGCGACAGCAGGGGAATGGCGACGATCAAAATCAGTCCGAGGCGGGGGCTGATCAGCATCGCCATCACGAAGCTGCCGACGATCAGCAGCGGAGCCCGCACCAGAATGCGCAGCGTCATCTGGACCAGCAGCTGGATCTGAACGATATCCTGTGTGAGCCGGGTGACGAGCGAGCCGGTGGAGAAGCGATCCAGGTTGCGAAATGAGAACGTCTGCACCTTGGCAAACAGATCCTTTCGCACATCGGCTCCGAAGTTTTGGGCCGCGATGCTGGAAAACAAGGTGCAGCCCGCCCCGCCGATCAGTCCGATCAGGGCGATGCCAAGCATCATCGCTCCGGTCGATTGAATATGAGGCAGATTGCCCTGCATAATGCCGTCATTGACGATGCTCGCCATCAGCTTGGGCTGCAGCAGATCCATGTACACCTCCAGGATCATGAGCAGAGGGGCAAGCAAGGTCGCGACCCAATAGGGGCGCAGATATCGTTTTAGTTTCCACATCTTGCAGCGAGCTCCTCGTTATTGTGTAGTCGACTAACTATTGGGCGGGGCGAAAGTGTCTGCGCTTGGCTCGTACTCCGCCAGATTGTCGTACAGCTGCAGCAGCAATCGGCGCAGCAGCAGTCGCTCCTCGGGCAGGAACGATTCCAGGTTTCGCGCCTCCAGCGTCTGCAGCGTCTCCTTAAGTCTGCGTGTCGTTTCTTCTCCCTTGGGGGTCAGATACACCCGCGTCACCCTCTGATCATCCGCATCGGGGCGCCGCTCCAGCAAGCCGTTTTTCTGCATGCGCGTGATCATGACCGTTAGCGTCGCGGGCTTGACCCGGA
Source organism: Paenibacillus sp. cl123 (assembly GCF_900101595.1). Lineage (GTDB taxonomy): Bacteria > Bacillota > Bacilli > Paenibacillales > NBRC-103111 > Paenibacillus_G. The sequence goes on along the minus strand of NZ_FMYY01000029.1, from coordinate 33,370 downwards.
GCTGCTCCGCCAGCTCGCGCTGGCTCTGGCCGTCCCGCTCTGCGAGCCGGAAGAGCAGCGGTGGCTGGCCGGGGTACACATCCAGCTCCTGCACATGCAGATGAATATGGTGGCGATGCAGCCGCATGAGGTGGGACATGAGATGGAAAATCGATTCCGACCGGCGAATATCCATAGGCGGTTCTCTCCTTTATGTAATTAGTTAGTCAGCTAATCATTAGTATAGGATGGCAGGCGATTTAAGGTCAATAGGAGGAGGCGCTTGACTTTCGTTATTTGATTGTATAAAATTTAATTAAATAAAATATAAAATGGAGCGTGCCATCATGTCTATTTACGATATCCCCGTCAAAACGATCAAAGGAGAGCAAGCGACGCTTGCCCCCTACCAAGGCGACGTCATGCTTATCGTCAATACGGCGACGGGCTGCGGCTTCGCGCCGCAATTCAAAGGGCTGCAAAAGCTGCACGACGATTACGCGGACAAGGGCTTCGCGGTGCTGGGCTTCCCGTGCGCGCAGTTCGCCCGTCAGGAGAAGGACGACGATGCCGAGATTGCAGAGGCTTGCGAGCTAAACTTCGGCGTTAGTTTTCCGCTGTATTCCCGTATTGACGTCAAGGGCAGAGACGCTCATCCGTTGTTCAAGCTTCTTACGGACGAAGCCAGAGGAGTGCTGGGCACCAAATCGATCAAATGGAATTTTACGAAATTTCTCGTCGACCGCGACGGCCGCGTTGTCAAGCGGTTTGCTCCTACCGAGGAGCCGGCCAAGATCGAAGCGTATGTTCGGGAGTTGCTGTAGAACAAGACTTATTTCAAGGGGCAAGGGGACGAAATTATTTATCTTGAAGAAGTCGGCAGGCAAGCTGCCGAAACGACAACCGGAGCAAGCATCGCCTGCTCCGGTTCGTTGTATTTTCGGCGTGCGTTGTTTGTTGATTCGCAGAGTAGATCATGCTTGTATCCAAGCCATTCCGATAAATGCCTTTCCCCCGCGCGCGAGCTATTTCCGCAAATACGGCTCGGCTCCGGCAAGGTCTTGGGCTCCGTAAGAGACGACAACCTGGGAGGAGGGAGAACGCTCGCGGACAAGGCCGATCAGCCGCTTGATATGCTTGCTTGGCAGGACCAGAAACAAGCCCGGTCCCTGGCGGCCGTCAGCAGGCCCGCTGCTGCTGTCCTGTTTCAGAATTTCAACTTCGGGACCAAAGGATTCGGTCAGCAGCTTGATGAGTCTGTCACGGGGCCCCTCGCAGGAAATCCAGATCAGCTTTTTATTTCTGAACTCTAAGGTGAACTGGATCGCCTTGAAGGCGGCAAAATAAGCGATGACCGAATGGATGGCCTGATCCCAGCCGAACAGGAACCCCCCGCACGCGAGCACCAGCAGGTTCAGGAGCATCACAAGCTCGCCGATGGACAGCCGGATGTTTCGGTTCAAATAGACAGCGACCACAGTCAGACCGTCGGGATACCAGCCGTATCGAATGATGAGACCCAGGCCCACGCCCAGCATGAGGCCTCCGCATACGGCGGCAGGCAGCGGATTTTCCAGCAGCGGCGGGAATGGATGCATATAGATGGCGAGCAAGGTAATGATGATTAGGGAGATAAGGGCGGATAGCATCTGCACGGGCTTTTTTCGATTGAACAGGACGAACGGCAGGTTTATAAACAACAGAAAAAGCCCCATCTTCATTTCCGTCACATGAGACAGCAGGATGGCGATGCCCTTTACGCCTCCGGGAATAAGTTTGTGCGGGGTTAAGAACATCTCCAGGCCGATAGAAACGAGCAGCACGCCGATGATTATCGCGCCGGCGGTCAGGAGGCTTTCCTTGTACGCAATACGATTGTGCATGAACACGACTTCCCCTTTCGTGTTTGCTGTTTTGGGATTAACTGTGCAGCGGAACAAGCGCACCCCAAGGAATCCCTTTCTCTTAATAGTAGCACAGTTTGGCAAGGAAGGCGCGTGATGTTCGAGGCGACGGAGTGAAAGTTTGCGGGCCGTACGCTGGAGGGAGGGCTCAGTGTTGGGGTTAGGATGTCACATGCAGCGGCTGCCTGGGGACCTTTCTCCCAATCAACTTCGATGTTGGGATTGTGACCGGTATTCTGCAGGAATTTCAATTCGGCATGAACCGGTCGGATTCCTCCGAGTTTGTAGGGGATGTATCCGGCACGCCGCCGGCTCAAAGGCGGGTCGCCATACTGCCCCGCGACGGCAAGCCGGTCGTCTCCGGCTCCAACGTCAAAGTCCCAGAAAGGGACTTTATTTTATTTAATCCGACTAAACCTATTGACATTTATTATTATTTGGTTATGATAGGGATAACAGCATATACGAGCGATCACACTAACTTACGGAGGGAGAGGGAGATGGCTATGATCAAGATAGCGATTATCGGAGGCAGCCAGACGAATACGTTTAAGAAATTAGGGGAGAAGCGCGGGCTAAGTGTCGAGCATCATGACGGGAAAACCGGCGGCGGTCCTATTGAAAATTATTTTCTGAGCATCATCAACAAGGCGGATGCTATCATTATCCTGCGGGGAGCCATCAAGCACACCTCGATGTGGGCTGTTCGGGAACTGGCGGAGAAGAAGGGCAAGAAAATTGACTATCATGACGGCTTCGGAGCTTCAGGGGTTCTGGATAAGGCGCTGCAGTTGGTTGGTTAACTGCAGTTGTTTCTGTCTCCAGCCGGACGGCGGCTTGCGTCTTTGCGGACGCAGGCCGTTTTTTGCTGACCACAGCCTTAGTATGTGGGGATAAGCGCTGCCTGCGCGAAGGAACTCGTCTCGAATCGGTCTCCAGGCTTACAGCTGGCCGGGTATCTTCACTGAGCCTGCCGGCGTCAATATAGCTTGAGCGGAAAGGCCCTCATGGTATAATCAGGAAGTACATAAACGCGCTTACAAAAAAACTCAATCAGGAGGAACAGATATGGACTTGGAACTTTGCAAGTAGAAAGAGATTCCAGTCTCAGGAGGGGTGTCGGTTGAAGAAAAACTGGTTTTATCGCCTTTTGCTGTCGTACCTGCCTGTGTTTTTAGTGATGATCGTGGCCGTCATTCTGATTGTTTTCGTCCAACTGAGCCGATATTCCAAGCAGGAAGCCCTCAAGGCGAACGATGCGTTCATTACGTTCTTGAAGCAAAGCCTGGACGCTTCCCTGACGAATGTGGACGAGCTTGCCGTCGATTTCCTGAATAAAGCCGCCATCAATGATTTCTATTACAACCCTGAGAAGCAGAATGACCAGATGCTGGCCTATCAAATCTCGACGGATATGCACCGCATTGTCTTGCGCTCCGACTTCATCGATTCGATGTACTTGTACCGGATGCAGGACGATATCGTGTTGAGCTATGATATGCTCAAGCCCCGTACGGGCTTTGGAGACCAGGCCTTCATCGACCAAATTCGGCAAGCCGATTTTCTGAATTATTGGTGGTCGGATGTACGGTCCTACCGCTCCTTCGAAGGTTTGGAAAAGTACGAGAAGGTCGTATCGCTCGTACGAAAGGTACCGCTGCTAACCGGAACTCACGGACTGTTGGTGATCAATATCAATACGGATTCGATCCAGCGGTTCGTGACCAAGGTTTTCGGCGACAATAAGAGCTATTACGCCATTACGGACCGCCATTATGAGCTAATCGCAGGAAATGCGTCGCATGGAGACGAGGTATTCGTGAACAGAGTCCGCCTCCCGCTCACGAGTCCGGACTCTGCCTATACCGGCTGGCATTACGAAAGCGGGCTGCATGGGGGAGCGGCCTTGGCCGCTTCCTCGATGTTCTCCTATGTCGGTTGGATGACGCTGCTGATTGTTCTGCTCGGCATCGGCTGGATCATTGTGCTGACGCGAAGGAACTATAAGCCGCTCGAGAGTATTATGAAGAGCATCGACGCCTATTCCCTGAGCAAGACCCGGCATCTGATCGGGGGAAAGCGGGATGAATTCCGGTTTATTCAGTCGGCATTGGATGACCTGGTGCAGCAATCCAATGGTTTTCAGAAGCAGTATGCTGAGGGGCTCGTGTACGAGTATCGTCAGCGGTTCTTCGATTTGATGTACGGCATGACCCCGTTCGGCCGGGAGGAATGGGAGCAGACGGCCGCCGCGCTGGACATGCGGCCTCCTTACAAGCGCTTCACGATCGCCGTGATGGAGATCGACAGATACTCTGAATTCGAAACGAAATATTCTCGCGAGGATCAGAATCTGTTGAAATTCGTGCTGACCAGCATGGTGAAGGAGATGGCTGGCCAATACAGGATTAGCGTGTGGAAGGAATGGATGTCCGCGGACCAACTGGGCGTTCTGTTTCAGTTGCCCGCCACCGCGAATTCTACCGAAGGTCAGGGAGCCGAAGAACTGTGCGAGTCCATTCGCTCCTGGGTGCAAACGCATCTGGATTTTTCCGTGACGCTGGGCATCAGTTCGCTTGCCGAAGACTACGAACAACTGCCCGTGGCCTATGAAGCGGCTTCGGAAGCCCTGAAGTATAAGACAACGCTTGGGAGCAACCGGGTGATCCGTTCATGCGAGCTGGAGCAGCTGCCCAAGTCAGATTTATTTTATAACACCCGGCTGATCAAATCGATGATCCTTGGTATGAAAAATGGAGAAGAAGGCTGGAGAAGCGAACTAGACCTGTTATTCGAGGAGATCGTGCAGGCTAGACTGAACCGGGATGAAATTGGCAGCCTGATGAACTATATGTCCTTTCAACTGCACCGCGAATTGGGCCATCTCCCGGGGGAAATATGGTCCGAGCCTTATGCGAGCGGTAGCTTGCGGATCGAGAAGCTGCTTGCCACATACGATGTGCTGGACGATCTGAAGCAGGGAGCCTTTGCCTTCATGGACGACTTGGCCGCTCATGTCGCCGCTCACCGTGAGAATCACTCCAACAAGGAACTGATCCGGGAGGTGAAGGCCTATATCGAACAGCATTATAACGATCCGGACATTTCGCTTGTCCAGATCACCGACCGGTTTGGCATTAAATACGTGAGCCAGTTTTTCAAGGACGAGATCGGGGAGAAGTTTTCCGAATATTTGGCGCGGGTCCGTATCGAGAAGGCCAAAACATTGCTGCAGGAAACGGAAGATTCTGTCCAGGAGATCGCTGCGCGCGTCGGCTATTCCCATTCATTCTCCTTCATCCGCATGTTCAAGCGAATGGTCGGGGTTACTCCGGGGGACTATCGTAAAGAGCAGCATTCTTCAAAATAATGTGTACGCTTACAATCGGTTTATCGATAAAATAATCCGTGCATCCGAAAGAGAAGAACCCCTTGCTGGCAAAGGGTTCTTCTCTTTTTTTACGGAATGTGTATGGATGAAATAGTGTTTATTTACAGGTAGCTGGGCATTTATGTACGCTTAGTGGGCAGCCAGCAGATGGGCCGGAGCAGCCCGGCAATCCCTGCGCTGAAGCTTGAAAACCGAAGTTGCCGAGGAGTGAAGGACGATGAAACAGATCACGGACGGGAGGATGAACACGAGGTGGGAGACGGCTCAGACAGCATCGGGCCTAGGGAAGCACAAGCGGCTGCTGAAGATGAACGTACCGCTCATGCTGATGTTTGTTCCGGTTGCCGTATATTTTATGGTTTTCAAATATGCGCCGATGTTCGGACTTGTGATTGCCTTCAAGCATTACAGCCTGGCTGAGGGCATATGGGCCAGCCCCTGGGCGGGGTTCAGCAATTTCCGGTTGTTATTCTCCAACCCGCAGATGCTCAATATTATCCGGAATACGCTGATCTTATCGCTGCTGAAAATTATAGTCGGGTTTCCGTTTCCGATTATCATGGCAGTCCTGCTTAACGAAGTCAAACGGATGTGGTTCAAAAAGCTTGCCCAGACCCTCGTTTATTTGCCGCATTTCTTGAATTGGGTCATCGTCGGCGGCATGGTCATCACCCTGTTTTCCTTGGAATCGGGACTGATCAACCAATGGCTGGAGGCTTTGCTCGGCTACCGGTACGCCTTCTTGTACAACGAGCTGTCGTGGATCGGTGTGTATCTGGGCTCGGGCATCTGGAAGGAGGTCGGGTTCAGCGCGATCATATACCTGGCTGCGATTACGTCAATTGACCCGGGATTGTATGAATCCGCCAGTCTGGATGGAGCCAACAAGTGGAAGCAGATGTGGCATATCACGCTGCCGGGGATCCGGCCGACGATCATCATCCTGCTGATCCTGTCCATGGAAGGGGTCATGGACCTGGGCTTCGATCAGATTTACATGCTGCAGAACCGGGTGGTCAACAATGTGGCGGATGTGATTCCCACTTATATGTACCGGATGGGCATCCAGGGCGGACAATTCAGCCTGACGACGGCCATGGGCCTGTTCTCTTCGCTGGTCGGTCTGATCCTTATCGTGCTGTCCAATCAGATCGCGAAGAAATTCGATCAGTCGCTATGGTAGATGTCGTTATGACAAGTTGTCTTTATGGTAGATGTGAGGAGAGGAGGTGAGCTTATGCGGGAATCAACGGGAGACCGAATTTTCTATGCCATCAACTACGCGCTGCTTACGCTTGCGGCGCTTACCTGCCTGTTTCCCTTGCTCAATGTGCTGGCGCTAAGCCTGAGCGATCCAAGCGCAGTAATGGCGGGCCAGGTTACGGTATTTCCGATCCGGGTGCAATGGGATTCATATGAACAGCTCATCAAGGGGACGAATGTGGTCAAGGCTTTCCAAAACAGCCTGGTCATTGCCGTCGTCGGAACATTGCTTTGCATGCTCTTTACGGTGCTGGCTGCGTATCCCTTGTCCAAGCGCTACTTTCTGGGACGCAGGACACTGACGCTGGCTATCGTGTTCACGATGGTGTTCAGCGGCGGCCTGATCCCTACTTACCTGGTGATCAAATCGATCGGGCTTGTAAACAGCTACGGGGCTTTATGGCTGCCGGCTTTGGTAAGCGCGTACAATATGCTGATTCTCAAAACGTTCTTCGAGGGTCTGCCGGAGGAACTGATTGAGGCTTCCCGGATGGACGGCTGCGGCGAGCTCAGACTGCTGACCCGCATCGTGCTGCCGTTGTCCGGCCCGGTGCTGGCTACGCTGACCTTGTTTTATGGCGTCGGCTTCTGGAACTCGTTCATGAATGTGCTGATCTATATCAATGACAGCCATAAAATAAATCTGACCGTTATGGTCCAGCAGATGATCAGCAGTCAGATGCTGGAGGATACTATAACGCTCAGGAAGGATGAAATGGAACAGTTGACGACGCCCGAAGGCCTGAAAGCGGCCGCTATTATGATTCTGATCATTCCGATGCTCGTCGTGTATCCCTTTATCCAGAAATATTTCGTGAAGGGGGTTATGATCGGCTCCATCAAAGGATGAGTGCATTATAATCGGCAGAGGACAGGGGTTTACAAAAAAAGGGAGGTTGCTCGAATGAAAAAACTCAGACATGCAGCTTTGTTAGCCGCGCTCGCTTGTTCATTGGCCGCATGCAGCCAAACAGCCGGGAAGCCGGAGGCGGGTACGGGAGAAGGCTCGGGAGATTCTCCCAAGCCTGTTGAGAAGAAGAAAATTTCGGTCATGGTGTACGACCGCAACAATTTGCCTCAGGGCGAGGGTACGTATGAGAAAAACCGCTGGACCGAGTGGATCAACGAGAACGGTCCGAAGGATGTGCAGGTGTCCTTCGTCCCGGTTCCTCGCGGCGCCGTACGGGATAAGCTGAACACGATGTTCGCCTCCGGCAGCGCGCCCGATCTGATTCTCGACTTCGATCCGGCCATCCGCAATGATCTGGTTACCCAGAAGCTGGTTATGCCGCTTGACGAGATTATCGAGAAGCACAGCGTCTACTACAAGGACCTGATTAAGAAACATCCGGCCTTGGCCAAGCTGAGCGCGAAGGAAGACGGCAAAAATTATATGGTCGGGCGCATCGACGGCCTGGATATTAATCATTATGTGCTGATCCGCAACGACTGGCTCAAGAAGCTGAATCTGCAGGTACCGAAAACGCCGGAAGAGCTGCTGGCCGTCGCCAAGGCATTTGCCGACCAGGACCCGGACGGCAACGGCAAGAAGGATACGTACGGCATCGCCTTGTCGGGAACCAGCGAGAACATTCTCACCTACATGTACCAGACGACCTATCCGGTACTGGACAAAAATCTGGAATATGTGAATCCCTGGGAGCAGGTGAAGGCGTCGAACGAGCTCAAAAAGAAGCTGTACGAAGCCGGAGCCGTCGATAAAGATTTCCTGACCGACACGACAGGCAAGAAGGCGGAGCAGGACTTTCTGGCCGGGAAGCTGGGCATCTGGGGCGGCAACTTCGACGTTAAGAAGCTGACCAGTCTGAAAACCTCGGTTCCGACGGCGGAGCCGGTTCCGATGGCGCTTCCGAAAACGCAGTTCGGCCAATATGCGCCGGAGCTCGGCAGCCCGATGTCCCCGATCGGCCTGATCAACCGTGACGCCAAGCATCCCGATGCCGTGATGAAGTTTATCGACTTCATCAGCTCGCCGGAGACGGGGAAAACCCTGTACTACGGACTGGAAGGCGTGCACTGGAAGGCTGGAGAGAACGGCTGCCCGCAAATTATCGACGAAGCGAAATACAAGCAGGAGGTGTCGTGGAACCGCGATTATTTCGTGCTGACCTCCAAATATTTCGATAAATGCCAGAAGGAGAAAAAGCCAACTATGACCGAGCTGGAGAAGGAGTTCGATCAGATTACCGAAGAGGCGCGCAAGCTGTACCTCGACGTGAACTCGCCTCCTCCGTATTCCGTGGACAAAAATGTCGTTCCTACATTGCCCCAGGACTTGTTTGTCATTAAGCAAAACACGGAAACCGGCATCAAGGATCTTTGGGTGAAATCGATTGTGACCCCCGGCTATTCCATGGATCAGGCGCTGGCCGATTCGCAGAGCATGTGGAAAAAATCAGGCGGGGACAAGGTGGATCAGTATTATGCGACTTGGTTCAAGGATAACAAGCAGCGCTTGGTCAAGGTAACGGACTGGTACACGTTCAAATAGTCGCCCGCCATGACGGAGACGGGGAATAGGGGGGACGTATCCTCCTGTCCCCCTGCGCGGAAAAAGGGGATGGACCGATGCAGAATTTGCAAACGCTTCATTATGAAGGGAAACCGCTTGTCATTGTGCTGGAGGATGTATTGGACCATCCTTATTATGAATGGCCGCTCACGCTCGTCAGCTACAGGCTGACGTATGAGGCCGCCGTCCTGGCTGGGCTGCCAAGCTTCCGGCTGACGGAGGAGGGGAGCGGCCGGAATACCAGCTTCCAGCTGTCTGTTGTCGAGACGGCCGCTGACGGGCGGCAGGAAGGCATCCTGCGTTTCTTCACAGAGCTGCCCTCCGGGGGCCGAAGAGCTTACCGGCTGGAGGCTGATCCGCTCTGCGAAGCCTTGCCTGCAGAAGGGGAGGCGGAGGAGGGGAGGATCTTCATGTCGCAGGAAGGCGCAGAGCGGATCATCGGCAACGGTTGTCTGCGACTCGCGTTCCCGGAAGCTGCGTTCACCGGGCAAGGGAGCCTGTCCTCTTCGGGGCCGCTCTACCGGATCGGCCGGCATGGAGGCTGGCTTGGGGAGGTCCATCTGCGCAGCGATCGTCCTGCCTGCATCCGGGCCGAGGTCGCAGAGGCGGGGCCGCTCTTGCTCATCGTCCGGCTGTGCTGTATGGCAGCGGAGGCGGTATACCGGGTTGCCTTCACGCTCACAAGGGGCATGGAGTTTGTCGAAATCGATGAGGAGATGAGCGGCTTCGGCGAGACGGCGGAGGCGGAGGTCGCAGTTGAGACGGTATGGACGAATTTCCGGCCGACCCACCGGTACGCTCCGAACCGTCCTTACAAGGCCATGGAGGGCAGAACCGGGTTTGACCGGTATCCCTTCGAGGTGATCGACAGACAGGTGACGGACACGCATATGGAGGTGAAGCTTCATGCTTCACCCGATTCGGAGCTGCCCTTCTGTCTGCTGCCCTACGAGCCTTGGCAGGCGTTCGAGCGCTTGAATCTGGCAACCTTCTGGGACAGCGGCAGCATGGATAGCGTAGGCATCTATATCCGCCAGCCGGAGAACTGGAACGATGGACTTTACAGCATCTGGAGATCGGACCGCCGCCTTGCTGTCCGCTATTATTACCGGGATGGCCGTTTCAGCTGGAAGCATCCGCTTCGCGACGGCAGCCGATCGACTGCCGTCTGCTGTTATGACCATCGTAAGGACATCGCGGAGGTCGAGAGGCTGGAGCGGCTCTGGCAGGAGGCCACAGAGCAGGGACGCGGCTTCACACGCGGACCGGTTTCATATACGCTATGGCTGCAGCAGTGGTACGACCTGCTCAGTCTGGATAAGGTGAAGGGATGGACGCTTACTTATCCGGAAGACCTGACGTATCCGGGTCCTATCTTCGAGAGCGGGCTGATCCGCTCCGTGCCTGAGCTGGAGGAGATGCTGTTATCGAGCGAGCTGGTTTGCGGTCTCGCGCTATATGGTCCTTGTCAGGATCAGGGCTTCTCTCCGGTGCCGAGCCGCGCGGTCTATGCGAACTGGGCGGATGCGTTCCACCGCCTCCGGGAACGGATGACTCCGGCACAGCGGAGGCGGATCACAGGACTATACCTGCTGATGGCGTATATGCACGCCTCTGAGGACTATATGCCGATGAAGCATATGCTGGCCGGTCATCCGAACTTTCTTGCGGATGTCAAGGGAGTTCCCGCTTTGATGGCCGTGCTGTTTCCAGAGCATCCGTGCGCGGAGGAGTGGGTGCGGCTGTTCGACCGTTCGCTGGAGTTGAACCTCCGCTATCACGTAAGACCCGATCACGAGGAATACGGAGCGGTCGGCGGCCGGTGGACCGAGAATCTCGGATGCTATGTCTGGGCATTCCTGAAGCCTGTGATGAAGACCGCCTACATGCTCAAGTATCATTATGACGGGCAAAATCATCTCCGTCATGCCGCGCTGCCGAAGCTCGCGCGCTGGATTCTGGGCAGTCTGACGAGTCCGTTCCTGGGCCCGGACATGCCGGCTCGGAGACGGATGCTGCTGCCGCAAGGCGCCCATGCGAAGCGCAAGCTTCCGCCATGGAGCTTCCGCCAGCTTGGTTACGAGCTGCTGGAGTTCGACCCGGAGACAGCGGAGGCGATTCTGGCCGTGACCGCTGCGGACGATCCGGATTTCGAAGCGGCGCCGGTCTCCGCCTGGGATTTCATGCGCAAACGTTATCCGGACCATCCGGGAACCGAGCCTCCCTGGACCAGCAGCAAGCACACCGGCTACGGGATCGCTCTGAGAGCGGACGGGGGCAAGGCCGGGGAGAGCTTCGTCCTGCTCCAGCAGCTGGACCAGGGATTTAATTACCGCTGGGGCGTCAGCGGGCAGGGAGGCTGCGGTGTGATCTACTATTATGCCGCCGGCCGGGCTTTCAGCCACAACGGTCATGAGGATGTTGGGGATCACCGCTTGGCGGATACCGATCTTTGCACGAATTTCGGCGTGTTCAAGCAAGGGACGTACCGTTGTATCGGTCCGAATGCGCTCCATCGTCCGCTGGTCGTTCTGGGGACCGTTTCCTTTGCGGAGCTCGTCTCTGCGCCGGGGGAGGCGGCTTATGCCTGGCCTGACTATGTCAGCCGGAGCGTGATGATGGTCGGCACCGGCTACATCGTCGTTTATGATGCGGTGTTCAATTCGTCCGTTTACCGGAGATTTTCCTGGTTTGCGCACCGGGATGAAGAGCTTCCCCACATTCATCCGGTCTACGGGGACGTGACCAAACGAACGGAGCTGTCGACCGATGATGTGAAAGGCATCTGGCTGGACGGTACCGGCGATTTCATGACGCTGGTCACACCGGGCGCGCATCTGGCTCCCCAGCCAACGCCTTACGGCTTCACAGTCTCAGCCGGGGATTGTACAGACCTGATCTTCCGCCGTCAGCACACGTTCCGGTGGGAGGAGCCGGACCTCGTATTCGAGGGTACGGCAGGCTGGGCCCGGAAGCAGGACGGTCGAGTGACCGCAGCACTCGTGCAGGGCAGGGAAATCAGCTATGGACCGCTCGGCCTGCGAATCCCGGAGGGAGCGGACGGCGCAGCAGAGCTGGCCCTGGAGGCCGACGGGACCTGGCGCGGAATCTGTCAGGCGGAGGGTCCGCTGATTCTGGAGGTTCGTGTGCATCCGGCAGCTGTAACGGCACATGAGCTCGCGGTACGTACACCGCGTTTGTTTGTAAATGCGGTGGAAACGGAAGTTGAGCTCCTTGAGGGGAAGGCAGCCGGCATCAGGGTAGCGCTTCCCGGGAAGGGGACGTACGTTCTGGAGTACGCAGACCATCCGGCTCCTGCCGGGCTGGAGAGGGGGGATGCCCGCGAGTTGAAGCACAAGCAGCTGCAGAAGTAGGGAAGCGGAAGTGCATGCTGGAGATTGGCCTAACCAGCCAGGGAGAAGTTAACAATGAAGGGAGACCAGGTATGAGGATGATGAGGAAAAAATGGATGACTGCGGTACATGTGCTCGCCGCCGCCTTACTGCTTCCACTTCCGCTTGGGTATGGGAATGCGTATGCCAATGCTGCAACGCCTGTCCAATTGCGGCCTACGGACGATGCGTTCGTCCGGGCAGGCTCGTATGCCAGTCAGAATTATGGAAGCAGCACCCAATTGAGCGTGAAAACCAATGAGCTCGATTTAACCCGTCATGCTTATCTGAAGTTCGATCTCAGCTCTTATACGGGAGACATCGGATCGGCCAAGCTGTATGTGTATGGCCATCTGGTCGGCGCCACGACAGAAGGCATGCAGGCGTTCGGCGTGGACGACGACAGCTGGAGCGAAGCGGCCATCAACTGGAATACGAAGCCGCCCGCCCTGCATACGCTGACCGAGATCCAGGTGGGGCCTGCTTGGAAGTGGCATGAGATTGATGTCACCAGCTTCGTCAGAGCGCAGGCGGCAGGCGATGGGATCGCCAGCATCGCCTTGATTCAGCCTGGCGCGAACGGCACATCACTCGATTTCAACAGCAAGGAGAGCGCGGCCAACAAGCCGTATCTGGCACTGTCTCCGGTGCGCTCGAATCCTTCCTCCCCGGCTTGGCCGGCGGGAGCCGGAGTTACGTTCTCGGATATTGACGAAGCGAGCGTCCGGCTGCAGTGGCCCGCCGCCGTCCATCCTGATGGGGTGGCGAAATACAGGATTTACCAGAACGGCACGGTCCTGGATGAGGTCTACGGCGGGGGCGATCGCTCGTATCTGGCTACATCGCTGGAGGCTGGCAAGCCGTATACGTTCAAGGTGGAGGCTGCCACCGGGGCAGGGGAATGGAGCTCGGACGGTCCCTACCAGACGGTGCAAATTCCGGGTACGGAAATCCAGCAAACGAAGCTGGGCAACATCTTCCTGAGTACCGAGCCTGTCGCCTTTGTCATCTCTACACCCCGCAGCTCGGTCACGTGGTCGGTTTACGATTACTGGGGCAACCAGGTTGGGCAGGGCGCGGGGAGCGTAACCGGAGGACAAACGACGATTACACTGACCCCGCCGGGCTACGGCTATTATCGGCTGGACGTGCAGGCCGAGCTGGCGGGAAGGGCGCCCAAGACGCTAGCCGCAACATTCGCGGTGATGGAGCCCTTCGACCTGTCGGCCGTAGGGGATGAATCGCCATTCGGCGTCGTGACTCATCTCCACCGGAGCTATCAAGGCTGGGGAACTCACCTGATCGAACCGATCAAGCGGCTGGGTACAAAATATATCCGCGACGGCTTGGAATGGCATGGCGTCGAGAAGGAAAAGGGCGTATATACCTTCTCACCCAGCTACGACAATCTCATGAACAGCGTCAAAAACGCGCATATCAACATGCTGTTAGTCACCGGCTTTAATAATCCGTTCTACGATAATAATGCGACCCCTTATACCGATGAAGGCCGGGAAGGATTCGCCAATTATGTCAAGGCATTCATTGAACAATACCCGCATATCATCAAGTGGGTCGAGGTGTACAACGAGTTCAATATCGGGTTCGGGGACCGCGGCGACGGTCCGGCGGATTCGCGGCCGGATTACTATTACCCGCTGCTGAAGAAGACGTATGAAACCATCAAGGCGACTGATCCTTCCATTACCGTCATGGGACCTACGCCTTCCGAGGTCAATCTCAAGTGGCTGGAGGATTTATTTAAGCTGGGCGGCCTGAATTATATGGAAAAATTTTCCATACATCCGTATAAATTTCCGGAGTCTCCGGAAGTGACCAATCAGCAGATGTATGCTCTTCACGACTTGATACGCCAATACAACAACGGTCAAACGAAGCCTGTCTGGACGACGGAAGCCTCCTGGCCAACCCATGTCGGACCGAGGGGAGTTTCCGAGGAGATGCAGGCGCAATATCTCGTCCGCCTCATCGCGCTCAGTCTGGCTAACGGGGTAGAGAAGTTCTGGTGGTATGATCTGATGGACAAGGGTATGGACGAAACCTACCATGAGGACCGCTTTGGCTTAATCCGCAACATGAACGACCCGCTGGGAGCGTACGCGCCCAAACCGGGTTATGCGGCGTATGGGGCTATGACCCGGATGCTGAACGGTTACACCTACGCTGATACCGACACCGTGAGCGGATCGGTCTACAGCATCCGCTTCTCGAATGGACAGCAGGACCGCCGTGTGCTCTGGTCCTCCACTCAGCAGCCGATTACGCTCCATGCGACCCAGCCGTTGGTCATCACGGATATTATGGGCAATTCCCTTATCTACACGCCGGATCAGGGGCGCGTCTATCTGACGTCAAGCGAATCTCCGGTGTATGTGAGCGGCGCGGTTTCGAGCATCGAATCCGGCTCCCGCTACTCCATAACGGCATCGCAGGGCTTCTCGGGAGAGCCTGTTCCGGTAACTCTTCGGCATGACAATACAGGTAATACAGCGTCTGTGACCACGACCTTCGAGATCAAGGGGCAAGCTTACCCGCTGACGGCAGCGGCTGGCGAGATTGCACAGACCCACGTGCTGTTGCCTCCCGTCCATGATCCGGGAACGTCTCTCATCGAGAGCAGCCTGCAGATCAACGGGCAAATGTCCGGCAAGCTGTCGACTCCGCTTAAGACTTTGCATCCGCTCGAGCTGAAGGTCCAGCATAATTGGACCGGCGGCGCCGACTCGCTCGGTGTGACGGTCAACAATGTGTCCAGCCAAAGCGTTTCTGTACAGCAGCTCGCCTGGACCGTTGGGACACAGAGCCAAACCCTCAATCTGCAGATGGCGCTGGCAGGAGGGGGCACGTATACGACGACAATTCCGCTGTCCAGTCCGCAAGCCCCATCCGAGCTGCCGGTAACGGTGTCGGTCAAGGCGCAGCAGCTGCCGGACGTGATCTACAGCGGGAAGTCTGTCCTGATAAGCGGCAACTCCATCTATGCTATCCCTGAGCTTTCTCCTGTTATTGACGGGGATCTGTCCGATTGGGCGGCATTGGCGCCTGTTCGTCTGCCGCAGGACGGGACCGTCAAGATAAGCAGCTACGGTGGCGAATCCGATCTGAGCGGCGATGTTAAGGTAGCCTGGGATGCGCAGAATCTGTATGTGTCGGCTCGCATGACGGATAATAGTTTTGATCAGAACGAGACTGTAGCCAATGCATGGAAGGGGGACAGCCTGCAGTTCGGCATCAGCAGCGGGGTTCCCGGCGAAAGCCTCAAAGGGTATGAGTTTATGATATCTTTGCCGCCTTCGGGAGCGAAGGCTTACCGCGCGCTGGACCCGCAGGACTCTGTCCCGGGACTGATCACCAACTATCAGCTGGCGATTGTTCGGAATGAGGCTCAGAAAGCGACCACCTATGAGTTTGCTCTTCCTTGGAGTCATATGCCGGGAATCAGTCCGGATCAGGGGCTTTACGGCTTCTCCCTGCTGGTCAACGATGCCGATGGCGGAGGACGCAAAGGCTGGATCGAGTGGGGGGCCGGAATCGGCTCGACCAAAAATCCGGCTCTGTACAAACCCGTCAGGTTTGCAGCTCCGTCTAACTAAACATGGTCCAATGAAGATTACTTCGAACGCATGGTATGCAGGGAAGCCAACTCCCTAGGCAGCTCAAAGGCGGAGCTGAGGAGAGACAGCCGCTGCAAAAGAACGTAAAAAGGCCAGGGAGGCAAGGCACTCCCTGGCTTTCTTGCGGCGCTCCGTTGTTAGGCTTGCCCGCCTTCATTGCCAAGCAGATTGCATCCTCCGATGTGCGGAATGCGGATGAAACCGGCTTTTGGGTGAAAGTGAATAGGCGATGGATTCATACGCATAGTACGCCGAAGTGGACGCTCATGCATTTGCATACCAAGCGCGGCTATCTCGCCTTCAGCGCGGCTGGAATTCTCCCTGATTTTTGAGGGACGGTCGTGCACGGTTGGAAGCGGGGAAAAAGCATGATCGGACGGAGGAAAACCCGGTTTCTCAATTTCATATATCGCCGATTAGGAAGAGGGATGCAGAAGCATGCCTCTTTTTGCCAATCTGCTGATGCCATATCCAAATATTCACGCCGCCTCTGGGCCAACCTGCGATCTCTGTGCTAAGATACAGGCACAAGCGCTTCCCTGTCGGCGCAAGCCGGCATACCCCATTTTATGGAGGATTGATTCCAATGAAACTGACATGCGCTATTCTCGACGATTATCAGGACGCCGCGCTGCGGCTTGCGGATTGGTCGGCCGTCACAGGCCAAGTAGAGCTCCGGACGATTCGCGATCATATCGGTCAGGAGGAGGAACTGGTGCAGGCCATCGGCGACTGCGATATTATCGTGGCGATGCGGGAGCGCACCCCGTTCCCGGCTTCGCTGCTAGTCAGGCTGCCCAAGCTGAAGCTGCTCATTACAACAGGCATGCGCAATGCTTCGATCGACCTGGCGGCCGCCCGGGAGCAAGGGATCGTCGTCTGCGGGACAGGGACCCGCTCCGAGCCGCCCGTTGAGCTCGCCTGGGCGCTGATTTTGGGACTGGCCCGCCATGTCGTCCAGGAGAATAACGCCTTCCGCGAAAGCGGCCCGTGGCAGTCGACCCTCGGAGCGGATCTGCACGGCAGCACGCTCGGTCTGCTTGGCTTGGGCAAGCTGGGCAGCCGGATGGCGAGGATCGGGCAAGCCTTCGGCATGGAGACGATCGCGTGGAGCCAGAATCTGACCCGCGAGCAGGCGGAGGCATCCGGGGCGCGGCTCGCAGCTTCCAAGGAGGAACTGCTCGCGGCCAGCGACTTCCTGTCCGTTCATCTTGTGCTGAGCGAACGGACAAGAGGGCTGATTGGAGCCGCCGAGCTGGCGTGCATGAAGCCGTCGGCTTATCTGATCAATACGTCGCGCGCGCCAATCGTGGATCAATCGGCCCTTATAGCGGCGCTGCAGGAAGGCCGGATTGCGGGAGCGGGTCTCGATGTCTTTGACCCGGAGCCTTTGCCGGAGGACCACGCGTTGCGGAAGCTGAAGAATGTACTGGCCACGCCGCATATCGGCTATGTGACCGAGGGCAATTACCGCGTATACTTCGAGGAAGCGGTTGAGGATATAGCGGCTTATTTGGCGGGCGCACCGATCCGCCGGTTAAACTAAGGGGGAACCGACATGAAGATTATTTCCTACCGGATCGAGGATCATGACGCCTTGACCGATATTTGGCTGAGAGCCGTACGGCAAACGCATCACTTTCTGTCCGAGGAGGACATCGCTTTCTACCACCGGCTGGTCCGGGATGAAGCGCTGCAGGCGGTCGAGCTGTGGACGGCGCTGGGAGAGGACGGCAAGCCGGCGGGCTTCATCGGTCTGGACGGAGCCAAGGTGGAGATGCTGTTCGTCGACCCGGAACGTCATGGGCGGGGAATCGGCAGACGGCTGCTCGATCATGCCGCCGAGCTGAAGGGCCGGGGGCTCAGCGTCGATGTGAACGAGCAGAATGAGGCGGCGCTCGCTTTCTACAAGCGATACGGCTTCGTCCAGACCGGGCGCTCGGAGCTGGATGGGTCGGGGCGCCCGTTCCCTCTGCTGCATCTGGCACTTGCTCCATGCGAGAAGCTGCCGGGCGGTGGCTCGCCCCATTGAAGCTTCGCCGCTGATGGCGATTACGAGCGGGGACATGACATTTGTCATACTTTGCGTTATGACGTTTATGACTTCAAGACTATGCATGGTTTGCCTATACTGATGATAAGAGAAAACCTGCGTCCGTCGACCGGTTAAGTCCGGCCGCGCCGCGCGGCCCATCAGAGGAGGAAGCCTGCAGATGCATCAACCCAGCATAGCTCAATTGAAAAAGACTGTCGCTCCCTATGAGAAAACAGATATGAAAGCGAGCATCCGTCAGCTGATCAACACCATCGTTCCGCTGGTTCTGCTCTGGTACGGAGCTTATCTCAACTTGTCCGTATCCTACTGGCTGACGCTTCCGATCGCTGTTGTCGCGGCCGGATTCGTAATCCGGACATTTATTATATTTCATGATTGCTGCCACCAGTCGTTTTTCCGAAACCGGCTGGCCAACGATATCGTCGGCACTATCACAGGCGTCATGACACTGTGTCCTTATGAGCAATGGAAAAATGCGCACTCCATCCATCACGCTACCAGCAGCAACCTCGACAAGCGCGGGGTGGGCGATATTTGGATATTGACCGTGAATGAATACGTGGCGTCGTCCTTCTGGAGACGCGCTGCTTACCGGATTTACCGTAACCCTGTCGTCATGTTCGGTCTCGGCCCGATCTTCGTATTCGTGTTTCAATACCGCTTCAACCGCAAGGGGGCGCGCCGCAAAGAGCGTCTGGGCAACTATTTGACCAATGCGCTGCTGGTGCTGGTGTACTCGCTGCTGATCTGGGCAGTCGGCTGGCAGGCGTTCCTGATGGTGCAGCTGCCGATCGTATTCGTATCGGGCTTGCTCGGCATCTGGCTGTTTTATGTACAGCATCAGTTCGAAGATTCCTACTTTGAAAATGAAGAGGAATGGAGTTATGTGCAAGCTGCCGTGGAGGGCAGCTCGTATTACAAGCTTCCGAAGCTTCTCCAGTGGATCACCGGCAATATCGGGTTCCACCATGTGCATCATCTGAGCCCCAAGGTTCCGAATTATAATCTGGAGAAGGCGCATGATGCGACGCCTCCCTTGCAGATGGCGACTACCATTACGCTGCGCACCAGCTTGAAATCGCTCCGGTTTCACCTGTGGGATGAGGAAGGCAAGCGATTCATCGGCTTCCGCGACGTACGGCGGGCGCTGGCCAAGAAGGAACCCGTGTCGGGCGGCCTGAAGCTGACCAAGCCGGGCTTGCAGGGCGAATAGATGAATAGCCCGCTGCCGCATCTGTATGGTAAACTACAAGTACAAGCAGCGTCATCGCATAAAGGGTGGGCAGCCATGCAGAAGTGGTACCATATCTTTCACCGCAGCACCGGATTGAGCCCGTACGTATGGGTCGTGTTTTATATCCTTCCCTTTTACTTTATCTTCCGCTCCTCCTCCACCTACGAGGTAGTGAGCGGAATTGTTATGATTCTCGCATTTTTCGGCTGCTACGTATTGTCCTTTCTGACGAAGGGCTGGCAGATGTATTTTTGGACGGGTGTGCAGGTCGTCATCTCGATCGCAATGACTTTGTTGTTCGGATACGTTTATTTTGCCTTGTTTCTGGCATTCTTCATCGGGAATATTCAGCATAGGGTCGGTTTTTTTACGCTCTATTCGATTCATCTGGTAACGACCATCGTGGCTGTAAATGTCGGATTTATAACCCAGAAGGCCAATCCGGTTTTCATTACCCAGCTTCCGTTTGTCGTGGTCAGTCTGATCGCCGTCATCCTGCTGCCGGTTACGACCTACAACCGCAACAAGCGGGATAAGCTGCAGGTGCAGCTGGAGGATGCGAACAAGCGGATCTCGGAGCTGGTCAAGCTGGAGGAGCGCCAGCGGATCGCCCGCGACCTGCACGATACGCTTGGGCAAAAGCTGTCCTTGATCGGTTTGAAAAGCGATCTGGCCGGCAAGCTGATCGCGAGCAATCCCGAGCGCGCGCTGACCGAGATTGACGAGGTGCGCCAGACGGCCCGCAGCGCCCTGAAGGAAGTACGGGAGATGGTCACGCAGATGCGCGGCACCAAGCTCGAGGATGAGATATTCCGGATCGAGCAAATATGCCGGGCGGCGCAGATCGACTTCCATCTGGAGGGCGACCCGAAGCTGACCGCCACCTCACTGATGACAGAGAATGTGCTTAGCATGTGTCTGAAGGAGGCGGTGACCAATGTGGTGAAGCACAGCGGGGCGACTGCCTGTACCATCGCGATCGATCCGACCCCGACCGAGCTCGTCGTCCGGGTGCAGGACAACGGCGTCGGCGTCAGCGCCGCGAGCGAAGGAGCCTGCTTCCGCGGAAACGGTCTGCGGGGCATGAAGGAGCGGCTCGAATTCGTCAACGGCAGCCTGGATATCAGCTGCCGGCCCGGCATGACTTTGGTGATGAAAGTACCGAACGTCTTCAGGCCCATGGAGAAGGAGGCGGAGATATGATTCGAATCGTCATCGCGGAGGACCAGCGGATGCTGCTCGGCGCACTGGCTTCCCTGCTTGATCTGGAAGAGGATATGAAGGTCGTAGGGCGGGCAGCCAACGGCGAGGAGGCCGTCAAGCTGGTGCGTGAGTTGGAGCCGGATGTCGTGATCATGGATATCGAGATGCCCGGCATGAGCGGGCTGGATGCCGCGGAGGAGCTGAAGGGATCGGGCTGCAAGGTGATGATCCTCACGACCTTTGCCCGGCCCGGTTACTTCGAGCGCGCCGTCAAGGCCGGCGCGGGCGCCTATCTGCTCAAGGACAGCCCCAGCGAGGAGCTGGCCGGCGCTATCCGCAGCATCATGGCGGGCCGCCGTCTCTATGCCCCGGAGCTGGTCGACGGAGCTTATGCGGAAGAGAGTCCGCTCACGGAGCGGGAGAAGGAAGTGCTCTCGATGATCGCCGACGGCAAGAACACCAAGGAGATCGCCAGCGAGCTGTACCTGACGACCGGCACGGTGCGGAACTATATCTCGACGATTCTGGATAAGCTGGACGTCAGCAGCCGGATCGAAGCGATCATGAGATTCAAGGAGAAAGGCTGGTTTAAGTGAACGGGGAGCTTCAGCCCAATAACGGCGAGGTTCGACATGGAAAAGCTTGTCACTTTAACCAAACCTGATATACTAAAATAAAGCACAATAGAAAAGGCTTGCAAGGGCGGTCGGCTAGTCTCCCGGAAGGGAGGTGATGCCAGTGGAGGTTAAAGACGCTTTGACGTTAATGATAAGCTTTAGTTTGCTGCTCGTCGGGCTGCTGTCGCTAATCGTAACGATCGTTATTGCGCTTACCCAGAACCACAAGAAATAGACCGCCCCTGGACAAAGGAATGCGGTCTATTTCTGATCGAACACCTATGAAGCTGACCGCCCTTAAAAGCGGCTATGTGCTGGGGAGTCGTGTTGACGCACGGCTCCTTTATTAGTTTTATTATACGCCGCTGGAAGTATGCATGCAACCGGAAAGATATTAGCTTGCTTCAGCATAATCAAGAAGGGCATCCGCTGAAAATTGTTCCACGAAGCAGTAAATTTGGTTGTAAGACCGCTCGCGGTCTTGCACGCGCCACCGTCGTGACATGGATGTTGATCACATAGGATAGGAAGGGACCCCCAGTCACTCCTCGGAATTTTCTACCAAAGTCAGAATCTCCCGGATATCCTCGATATCAAGGGCTTCGGCAATTTTTTCAATATGACTGAAATTGATGCTTGTTCGCTTTCCATTAGCCAGCTCACTGAGTGCTGCGTGTCTTACATCGGCCAATCTCGACAACTCGCGCAAGGAGATACCTCTTGATTTGATTAAGGCTGACAGCTGCACAGCAACTTTCTTGGTCATGAAAGAGCGCTCCTTTCCAAACTATTGCTATACGCAAAAACGTACCATATAATAAAGGAAAGACTGGTACGTATATGCGTATACAATAAGATTTACAAAGGAGGCCCAACTCATGCTCGATCCGAAATGGCTTCAAGAAATCTGGCTGCGCCGCTTCGACGAGCTGGCCATTCAAGCGGAGAGGCTGGACGAGGCCCGGACCTTGGAGCGCCAGCTGCAGGCTGCGGAAGAATTGCTGCTCGAAGCTCTGCCGCGCGAGCGGAAATCCCTGTATCGCGACTGGCATGATCTGCATACCTCCAAGTCCGCTCTCCAGAAGGAATGGCTTTATCTCAAGGGCGTCCAGGACGGAATGAATCTGCTGGCTTTTCTTGACAAAAGTCGCTTCTGAGCAGCAGATAAGGTCGCTAATCCCCACTTCCGACGGATTCCATCTATCTCCATTCCGTTGTATACTGGGTATAGGAAATACGGACTAGGAGATACATGCTATGGCCTATATGGTTCCCGACACGATTCCGCGTCTCGCGACAGCGGGCGAGCGGATTTTATTTCAAACCTTGCGAGATTATTTGCCAAGCGACTATATCGTTTATTATGAACCCGAAATTCAGGGGAGACGGCCGGATTTTGTCGTGATCGGACCTGATCTCGGTCTGGTCGTGCTGGAGGTCAAGGACTATACGCGCAATACGCTTCACGAGATCAACCAGGATGAGTGGACGCTGCATACGTCGAAGGGTGAACTGGCGGTGGTGAAAAATCCGCTCAAGCAAGCACGGGACAATGTGCGGCACTTAGCCGAGCAGCTGAAGAAGGACAAAAATCTGATTCAGCTGGAAGGGAAATACACGGGGCATCTGAAGTTTCCGTACGGCTTCGGCGCTGTGTTCACCCGGATGAAGCAGGAGGAGTTCGTCCGCTACGATCTGTACCAGGTCATCCCGCCGGAGTTCGTGCTGTGCCGGGACGAAGTCGATCCGGAGGAGGAAGGCTTCTCTCAGGAGAATCTCGTCGAGAAGCTGCTCGGTATGTTCACGGTATGGAGCCGCCGGTCGTACAGGCTGACCCGCGAGGATATCAAGGCGATCCGGTATCATCTGTTCCCGGAGGTGCGCATCGGCGCGGGAAGCGTTCAACCGGCGTATTACCAGGACCAGCTGCTGCTGTCCCTGCATAATATCAAGACGATGGACCTGCATCAGGAGAATCTCGCCAAGCAGCTCGGCGACCGCCACCGGCTGATCCGGGGCGTTGCCGGCAGCGGGAAAACGATCGTGCTGGCCAGCCGCGCCAAGATGCTGGCCAAGCTGTATCCAGACTGGAACATCCTCGTGCTCTGCTACGGGATTCCGTTGTCGCGCAGACTGCGGCAGATGATCGACCAGATGCTGGAGGAGCCGGACGATTTATTCGACCTGATCCGGGCGCGGGAAGAAACAAGCACGCCGCTCGGAAGCCGGATCGAGGTATACAACTTTCACGAATGGCTGCGGAACAAGCTGCATACGAAGGAAGAGCATATTCCGGCGCTGCTGGACAAGCTGGAGCGGAAGGAAGCAATTCTCCCTACGTATGACGCAATTCTGATCGATGAAGGGCAGGACTTCGAATCAAGTTGGCTCAGGCTGCTCGGGCAAGTGCTGAATCCGGTCACGCAGTCGCTGCTGCTGGTGGAGGACCGGGCGCAATCCATCTTCAAGCGCAAGAACAGCCTGGCGCAGGACACCGGACTCGACTTCCGCGGACGGTCCAAAATATTAACGATCAATTACCGCAATACGGCGCAAATTGTGCAATTCGCGTGGGACTTTTACCGCAAGCATTCACAGCTGCAGAACAAGGTCAAGCTGGGCACGGCCGAGGGCGTCGAGATTATCCCGCCTCAAAGCACACGCCGCCGCGGACCGGAGCCGCGCATCATCCGCTGCCGTTCCTTCGTGGAGGAGATGCAGGATGTGGCCATGCAGATCGAGCTGCTGCACCGGGAGCGCCACATGCCATATGAAGAGATGCTGATCCTGTACCGAGTGAAAAACAATCATATGCAGTCGTTCATCGACGACATCCAGGGCCAGCTGCGCAAGTCGGGCATCCCGCACACCTGGATGACGGAAAGTCCGGAAGCGAAGCGCAGCTTCAGCCGCCAGGAAGAGACCGTCAAAATCTCGACCATCGACAGCGCCAAGGGGCTGGACTTCCGCGCGGTATTTATCGTGAATATCGAGAGCATGCCATTTGCCCTTGAAGAGAACGAGGAGCGCGAGGTGTCCTTGTTTTATATCGGGATGACGCGGGCGCTGGAGTGGCTTAGTTTGTCCTACAGCGGGGATTCCAAGTTTACGAAGTATCTGGACGAAGTGCGGACAGCGGGGGAGCAAAGGCGGGACAAAGATAGAGGCATGGGCTGATACCGGGCGGATTCATCGGGTTCTGGGCGGCTCTCAGCCGATGGTCCGGAGGGCCGGGCTGCCCTTCTCGCTCTTCCGAAGGCCACGGGCCCGCGGTATGCCCGGATTTCAAGCTTGTTCACGGTTTGTATTTTCTCGAAGAAGGAATCGTAGTTATAGTTTATCGGGCTGACGGCATTTGCTGTCGGCTTTTTTGGCATTTGACGCATAAACTTTCAACATGATCAACCATAAAGATCGTAAATGTTCAGCGGCATAAACGATGAACGCTATGAATCATCATCCGAGTCAATCCCCGCGAGGCAAATTTGGCCCCAAAGCATTGACCGACAATTCGCTATATCCGGTTGCCAGACGGCTGGCTCGTGCTATACACTTGCCTTACATTGCCGAGTGCTGGGCTATAGAGGGAGGTATCCAGACATGGGGACGGCCATCGATCTGTTAATTATTGAGGATGAGGCGGATGTGCTGGAGGGAATCCGCGCTTCGCTGAAGCTGCTTGAGCCGCAGCTTGGCAGCATTTATTCGCTGGGCAATGCGGAGGACGCTCGCGAAATGATCCGCGCGAAGCTGCCGAAGGTGATCGTCACAGATATTGTGCTGCCCCGGCAGTCCGGACTGGAGCTGCTGGAGGAGGTCATGCGGCTGCCGGGTTATTCGCCCAAGGTGATCGTCATCAGCTGCCATAACGACTTTGCTTATGCGCAGCAGAGCTTGAGGCTGGGGGCGCTTGATTATGTGCTCAAGCCGTTCGACAGCTCGGAGCTGAACCGCAAGCTGGAGAACATCATCGCCATGATCCGGGAAGAGGAACGGATCAGCTCGGAGCTGAGACTGCGAAGCGAGCATGCCTCGGTCGGCGCGAAGCTGATGATGGATCAGCAGCTGCTCGGCTTCTGCACGAAGAAGACGCAGCTGCAGGAGCATATCTACCATCGCCTGCAGCTATGGGGACTCACCTGGCTGACGACGGCTCCTTACCGGCTGATGGCTTTTTGCGTCGGGGATCTGCCCGAGCGGGACAAGGAGGCGGAGCTTCAGGTGTTCACCGTCGGCAATATTGCCGAGGAGACGCTGGGGGACTTTGCACCTTCGTATTTGCTGAAAAATGTGCACAACCGCTGGATCGTCATCTCCGCTTACCCGGATGCCGACCGGCTGCTGGAGGCGATCCGCGACAATGTGCGGCGCTATCAGCGGCTGGAGCTGAACTGCGGCGTCAGTGAGCGGATGCATGCCTTTCAGTCGCTGTCGGAGGCTTATGAGCAGGCCAATCAGGCGCTGCGCTGGGCGGCGGTCAACCGGTTGGAGCAGTTGTGCTACAGCGATCTCGCCGAGCTGGGGCAGGAGGCCGACGCCCGCAATCTGGACGAGCAGTGCGCGGCGGCGCTGATCGGCGGCGATCCGGATCATCTGCGGGAGGTGATCGGGCACAAGGTGGACGGGCTTGTCCGGTTTACGCATCTGCCTCAGCGAAAGCTGTTGGCCCAGAGCTGTCTCGATTGGATCACTTCCGTACAAACGGTGGTGCATGCCAAGACCGGCCTTCAACTGGACCATATCCCGCTGTCGCTCTGGGAGCGGCTGGAGCGGTACGAGACGATCGATTCGGTCAAGCGGGATTTATACGAATTTTTCAAGGCGCTGTCGGCGCAAATATCTTCACAGGCGCCGGGAATGGGCAACGCCATTATCGAGCAGGCGAAGGCCTTGATCGCGGACGGAGACCGCTTCGACATCACCCAGCAGGAGCTGGCGGCGAAGCTGGCGATTCATCCGGTCTGGTTGAGCCATTTGTTCAAGAAAGAAACAGGGCAAACCTTCTCCGACTATATGATCGATCTGCGCATCGAGAAATCCAAGGCTTTGCTGCGTGAAACGCCTTATAAAATTTATGAAATCGCTTCCATGATTGGCTATCAAGACCTGCAATATTTCGGCAAGCTATTCAAGAAACGAACGGGCTTGTCGCCCAAGGAATATCGGTATGGCAAATGACGGGAGGAAGCTGACCATGCTGCTGCAAATGAAAAACAGGCTGAGGCTCAATCTGTACGCCCGCATCAGTTTGCTGCTGCTGGCCGCCGTCTCGGTGCCGACCGTCTTCCTCGGCTACTTGTCGTTCTTCAAGTCGAGCGAGCAGATTCAGACGGTGACGGAAGCTTTCCTGGCGGATAATCTCCGGCATAACGCGCTGCGGATCGATGCGCTCATGTCGGATATCCAGCTGCAGTCGGAGAAGGTGCTTCAATCCGATGAGCTGAAGCTGCTGCTCAAATCCCCGCCGCCCGACGGCCTGCTTAGCGAGTTCGATTTTATCCGTCAGATCAATCCGCTTGTCAGTCAGCTCAGCGGCGAATACGAGCTTCAAATTTATCCGAAGGAGCCGCTTCGCTATCCGAATTATGCGGAAGCGGTCAAGGGGGACGAGGACTGGTTCCGGCAGGCGCTGGTTATGGAGGGCCGAGGCTTCTGGAAGCTGCTCGAGCCGGAGACGGCGGACGGCAAGCCGTCCGAGGTGCTGTATGTCCGGGCTATTCGCGACTTTCCGCTGCTGCAGCCGCTGGGGGTGCTTACGCTGCGGGCGCCCGGCTACTTGTTCACGCAGGAGCTGATGATTCCCGAGCGTGTGGACAAGCTGGGATTCAGTCTGATCCATGAGACAGGCGGGATCATCGCCTCCAAGGCCAACGGCGACAGAGCCGCATGTCCGCTCCTTCGCGGACAGACAGACGGCCGCTCGGCCAGTCGTTTGTCGGCTGACGGGGCCGGCTGCTACGAAGCGGATCAACCGCTTGCGATTCGAGGCTGGCGGCTGGCGGCCGCTGTGCCGGCAGCCGAGCTGATGGGGCCGGTGCGCAGCATCAAGGAATTTACGTGGCTGCTGGTTGTCTCTGGGCTTGCCGTGATGAGTCTGCTGCTGCTGCTGATCGTCCGCAAGGTGACGGTGCCGATCAAGCTGCTGGTGCGGCATATGCGGAAAATTTTACTCGGTGAACTGGCTTATTTCCAAGGCTACGAGCGGCGAAACGATGAGATCGGCCAGCTCGTCCGCGGCTACAATACGATGATTACCGGGATGATCGAGCATCTGGAACGCACGCGACAATTCGAGGAGGAGAAAAGCCGCCTGGAGATGCGGACGCTTATTCATCAGATCAATCCTCATTTTCTGTATAACACGATGGATACGATCAAGTGGAAGGCCGACCGGGCAGGCGTACCCGCTATTGTCGCTATGGTGACGGCTTTATCCAATCTGCTGCGCTTCAGCATCAATAACGGCGAGGAGCTGACGACCGTGGAGCGTGAGCTGGAGCATGTCCGCAGCTATCTGAGCATCGAGCAGATGCGCCATCAGGATTCTTTCTCCGTTTTCGTACAGGTGCAGCCGAATCTGCTGCAGCTTCCTTTCATGAAGCTGACCCTCCAGCCGATGGTGGAAAATGCCGTCAAGCATGCGATGAAAAAGCTGCCGGGCGAAGCTTCGGGCAAGATGCTCATTTCCTTGTCCCGCACCGGCGAAGGAATCGTCTGCAGCGTAGAGGACAACGGGCCGGGGGCGGATATTGACCTGCGCGCGCATTTCGCCGCTCTGGAGCAGCAGGGAGGCGGGGGAGCATCCGGCGGCGTCGGGTTGTACAACGTGGACCGGCGGCTGAAGCTGAGATTCGGTCCCGCTTACGGCATTACGCTGGAACGCCGGGACGAAGGGGGCTGCCGGGCCAGGCTGCTTCACCCGGTGCTGGATCATGACATGTCCTCGGCTGAAGAACTCGCCCGCCTTAACAAAACATGGTGAAAGCTTAAAGGAGTCCTGTTCCGGCGGCGACGAACCGGACCTTATTATGAAGATGGGAGGTTCATCCGATGGGAAAGCTTAAAGCTGGCATCTGGCTGTCGGCTGCCGCGCTGCTATCAGTGCTGAGCGGCTGCGATGAAGCTCCCGGACCGGCGGCTGCGATCGGGAAGGAGGGAGAAGCGCAGAGAGCTGTCTTGAAGATTATGAAGCCGCTGTTTCCGGGTCATATCTATTATCCCGACTCGGAGCTGGAGAAGCTGGTGGAGGCGGCTACCGGCGTAGAGGCGGTGTATGAGACGCCGCTGTTCAACGAATACCGGGCAAAGCTTGCGCTGCGCATCGCCGGCGGCGAAATTCCGGATATCGTGAATACGTACAGTCCGCATGATCCCGAGCATAACGCGCTGATTGATCAAGGAGTATTCCTGGCGCTTGACGATCTGTTGCCCGAATTTCCGAAGCTGCGGCAATCGTTCAGCGAAGCGACCTGGAATTACATGCGAAGTCGGAAGGACGGGAAAATTTACGGAGTGCCCTGGATGCGCGACCGCGGGGGGCAAGGCATCATTATCCGCAGCGACTGGCTGGAGCGTCTTGGTCTGAAGCCGCCGAAGACGCTGGAGGAGCTGACGCAGACTCTGATTGCTTTCCGCGACCGGGACCCGGACGGCAATGGGCTGAAGGATACGATCCCGCTCACCTTCAAGGACCATCAGATCTGGAATATCTCATCGGTCCTGACCTTATTCGGAGTCAATCCGGGCTGGCATCCGGGGAATGACGGGGGACGCCTGGAGTATGGCTGGGTGCAGCCCGGCGCCAAGGATGCGCTGAAGCTGCTACGGACATACCGGCTGCAGGGGTTACTGGACCCGGATTTGTTCGTCGGCAAGACGCTTGGGGTGGACAAGTTTTTGTCGGGCAAGGTCGGGGTGCTGATGATGAACATCAACGATTTCCGGCAGATAGCGGTACGGCCCGACTTGAAGGCGGAGCTGCTCGATCCGATTGTGCATGAAGGACATTATTGGAGTCTGCTTCAGCCCGCGACGCCGATCAGCCGCACCAACCAAATATCCAGCCAAACGAACGATCCGCGAGCCGCCTTGCGTTATCTGGAGTACCAGGTGACCGAAGGCTATGATTACATTCAGTACGGCATGGAAGGTAAAACGTATCGCATCCAGGAGGGCGTCAAAATTCCGTTTCCGCAAGCGGACAAGGACCCGCGCTACAACACGAATGTAGGATTGGAGCTGGTGCAGCCGGAATGGCTGTTCCGTGATCCGGAGAAGTACACGAAATTTGTACCGAGGCCGATGGCCGAGTATATGATGGGGAAGCTGGATGTTTATGAGCGGCATATTTTATACGACTATTTGCGTCCGGATGTCGCGCTGCCTGTGTATCAGGAGAAATGGACGCAGCTGAACCAACTGCTTGAGGATGGGCTCATCAGTATGCTGCTGGATGCGCGGACCGATCCGGATCAAGCCTTCGCTGCGCTTGCCGCCAAATGGAGCCGGCAGGGCGGCGACGAGGTGACCGCCGAGATCAACCGCCTGCAGCAAGACAAATCGCAGCCCAGCTATTCGTATATGAGCAAGCCTTAGCTGGGCCGGACAAAAAGGAGAGGCAGCCAAGCATGGAAACCGCCCGATCGTTAACGGAGGAATGGAAGCGGAGCGAGCCGGATATTCAAGTGTATTTGCCGAAGCAGGATATATATACGGGAGATAACGAGCATTTTCTGGTTTTTCAAAGCCCGAAGGGAGAATGGCTGGCGCTATGGACGCAGAGCTCGGTGGAGGGCCATGGCGACAACCATCTGGTGCTGGCGCGCAGCCGGGATCAGCTGAATTGGTCGGAGCCCGCGTACCTTATCGGCTCGAAGCCCGGCGAGAAGGGCAAGCAGGCAAGCTGGGGTTTTCCTGTCGTTGCGGACAGCGGGCGTATCTATATTTTCTACACGAAGGATATCGGCATCTACGATGTGGACTCGCAGACGACCGGGACGATGGGCTGTATCTACTCGGACGATGACGGCTTCTCCTGGACCGCCTCCGAAGCGGATATCCCGATGCCGCGCAACAGGTACGATCACCCCGATCCGCACGTTCCGCGCAGCTGGATAGCTTGGCAGAAGCCGATCCGCGACAGCAAGGGGCGATGGCTGACCGGCTATACGCAGTGGAGCAGCCTGGCGACCTACGCGGGGCCTCCCGCCGGCTGGTACAGCAAGGATTCGCGGTCGCTTTTCATGCGCTTCGAAAATATTGACGAAGGGCCGGACCCTTCGCAGCTTGCGATCACATGGCTGCCCGAGGTCGGCGACGGGCTGGAAGTTCCGTATCCGGGCCAACCGGAGCTGTCGGTGGCTCAGGAGCCGAGTCTGGCGCTTCTGCCGGACGGCCGGCTGTTCTGCGTGATGCGCACCTATACCGGCTGCATCTGGTATTCGCTGTCGGCGGACGACGGGGCGACTTGGACCAAGCCCGAACCGCTTCTGTACGAGGATGGAGGGGAGCCGGTCAAGCAGCCGATCGCGTCCTGCCCGCTTTATCCGCTGGCGGACGGCCGGTTCGTGCTGGTTTTCCACAACAATGACGGACATATAGGCCCTTACGGCCCGCAGCATGCGCTGTATAACCGCAGGCCGGCGTATCTCAGCGCAGGCACATACGCGCCGCAGTCGCGCCAGCCGATCCGCTTCGCACCGCCGAAGCAGTTCGCAGATACGGACGGTCTGACGATCGGACCGAAGGGTACGAATGAGATCGCGACGTACCCGTCCTTGACGGAGTGGGAAGGCCGGACGGTGCTGTGGTACCCGGATCGCAAGTACTATTTGCTGGGCAAATATATCACGGAGAAGTGGCTGTGAGCGATGCTCGCAGTCCGTTCCGGCCGGGCGGGACGGGGACGTTGGCGGAAGAGCCGGAAGCTTGTTTGAGGAGAAAGTCTGCTCTTTAGTCGGAAATTCGGCTAAGAGGCAGACTTTTTTGACGTGCAGGAACATGGGGGGCCTGGCGTGTATGAATGTCCGAATGTCGCGGAAAAACGGTCCGGCGAATGCGCGCAAGCCCGCCATCACCACCCTATCTAAACCCTGTGAAACTTTAATTCAGTCCTCTGCTCACGAGGCGCCGTATTCGGTAAGATGAGGCTACTATCGCCAAGGAGGCCTGTCATGTTCAAACAACAGCAAGCAGCGGTGCGCCTGCCCGGCCACGCAACCGAAAGGAGCCGAAGATGGAGAAAGGTAAAGCGGCACGGTCTGCTCTATGTGCTGCTGTTCCCGTCCATCCTTTACTTCTTTGTCTTTAATATTGTTCCCTATTACGGGCTGAGCATCGCGTTCAAGGATTTCTCGCCGTTTATCGGAATAGCGGACAGCAAGTGGGTCGGTTTGAAGCATTTTGAGCGTATCTTCGTCAATCCGGACTTTTACCGGCTGCTGTCCAATACGGTGCTGATCCACATGTACAAGCTGATCTTCGGGTTTCCGGTGCCGATTATTTTCGCGCTGCTGCTCAATGAAGTCAGGCACACGCTGTTCAAGCGGTCCGTACAGACGATCACTTATTTCCCGCATTTCTTGTCCTGGGTGGTGTATGGCGGCATTGTCGTTACATTTCTTACACCGAGCGGCGTCGTCAATGGGGTGCTGAAGGCATTCGACATGGCCCCGATCAACTTTCTGATCGACAAGGACTTCTTCCGCCCGATGCTCGTCGTCACGGCGATTCTGAAGGATTTCGGCTGGAGCGCGATCATCTATCTCGCTGCGCTGGCCGGCGTAAATCAGGAGCTGTATCAAGCGGCCAAGGTGGATGGGGCGAACCGCTTGCAGCAAATGTGGAGCGTGACGCTGCCCGGCATCCTGCCGACGATCTCGCTGATGCTCATCATGAATTTGAGCCATATTCTCGATGCGGGCTTCGAGCAAATCTTCGTGCTGATGAATCCTACCGTTTATGAGGTCGGAGATATTATCGACACGTACGTGTACCGCATGGGATTGGAGCGCGGACAGTTCAGCCTGGCGACGGCGGTGGGTCTGTTCAAGGGCGTGATCGGCTTCGTGCTGATCGTCAGCGCGAACGCTTTGCTGCGCAAGCTGGATCAACGGTCTATCTGGTAGAAGGAGGAGTATCCATGGTTAACCGATTTACGAAAACGGACGCTGTCATCTACTTCATCCTGACGCTCAGCTGTGTCATAACGCTGCTGCCCGTCCTGCATGTGCTCTCTTCGTCGCTCAGCGATCCGACAGCGATCCATACCTCGACGATTATGCTGTATCCGAAGCAGCTGACCTTCGGCGCTTACGAGTATATTTTCGCTACGCCGGCGTTGATTCGGGCGTTTCTGATTACGGTAACCATTACGGTCGTAGGCACGTTTCTGAACCTGGTATTCACCGTCAGCGCGGCCTATGCGTTGTCCAAGCGGCAGTTGCCGGGACTGCGGTATTTTATGATCCTGATTATTATCGTCATGAACTTTCACGCGGGACTGATCCCGGGCTACTTGAACGTGAAGAGCCTCGGTCTGCTGAACAGCATCTGGGCGATGATCATTCCCGGGCTAGTCAGCGCCTTCAACCTGATTTTGATGCGCAATTTCTTCATGGATCTGCCGGAGGAAATCGAGGAATCGGCGAGGATTGA
Source organism: Paenibacillus sp. cl123 (assembly GCF_900101595.1). Lineage (GTDB taxonomy): Bacteria > Bacillota > Bacilli > Paenibacillales > NBRC-103111 > Paenibacillus_G. The sequence goes on along the minus strand of NZ_FMYY01000029.1, from coordinate 508 downwards.
CGGGTGCAAGGAATTTGCGATCATTCTCAAAATTCTTATTCCGCTCTCGCTGCCGGCGATTGCGACCATCGGTTTATTTTACGGCGTCGGCCACTGGAATGAATTTTTCAAGGGTATTTTCTACATCACGGATTCCCGCAAATGGCCGCTTCAAGTGCTGTTGAAGGCCATCGTGTTCGACGGCAATTTTACGACGCTGGCCGGGGCGGAAACGGAGAGCTTGAAAATTGAACCTGCCAACGTACAGGCGGCGGCAATCATTTTCGCCACGATCCCGATCGTACTGGTCTATCCGTTTCTGCAGAAGCACTTCGTCAAGGGTATCGTGATGGGGGCGGTTAAGGGATAGGCATCGGCAGAAGCGCCTGGAGGACGGGTTAGAAAATCGACGGCAGAATCAGCCGGAAAATCGACAGAAGCTTCAACAGAATCGCTAGCCACCAACCGAGCCACCAACCGAGCCACCAACCGAGCCACCAACCGAGCCACCAACCGAGCCACCAACCGA
>NZ_FMYY01000009.1 GCF_900101595.1 Paenibacillus sp. cl123 | reverse complement strand
TGTCCTTAGTACGAGAGGACCGGGATGGACGTACCGCTGGTGTACCAGTTGTCTCGCCAGAGGCACGGCTGGATAGCCAAGTACGGCAGGGATAAGCGCTGAAAGCATCTAAGCGTGAAGCCCCCCTCAAGATGAGATTTCCCAGTAAGTAAGACCCCTTGTAGACGACGAGGTAGATAGGTTCGGGGTGGAAGCGCGGCAACGTGTGGAGCTGACGAATACTAATCGGTCGAGGGCTTATCCTATAGGTTTACGGAGTAAACCACTTCGTAAGCTAGCTAAAAGCATTCAGCATGCTAAGTTTCGTATCCAGTTTTCAAGGCGCAAGCTTTGATTGTAGGGCTTGGAGAGATACCCAAGTGGCTCAAGGGGACCCTCTGCTAAGGGGTTAGACTGCGTAAGTGGTGCGAGGGTTCGAATCCCTCTCTCTCCGTTTTACTCATATGGCGGCGTAGCTCAGCTGGCTAGAGCGTACGGTTCATACCCGTAAGGTCGGGGGTTCGATCCCCTCTGCCGCTACCATTTATTTTAATGAAGTTTTGAACGCGTGGAGGCTTAGCTCAGCTGGGAGAGCATCTGCCTTACAAGCAGAGGGTCGGCGGTTCGATCCCGTCAGCCTCCACCATAATTTAATATGCCGCTGTAGCTCAACTGGTAGAGCAACTGACTTGTAATCAGTAGGTTGGGGGTTCAAGTCCTCTCGGCGGCACCATTTCATGAGGAGCCGTGGTGTAGAGGCCTAACATGCCTGCCTGTCACGCAGGAGACCGCGGGTTCGAATCCCGTCGGCTCCGCCATGAATATACTTTCTTTTATAGGGATGAGAACCCTTGGGTTCGTCGGAGCATAAGCTTCGATAGCGATACATCACAGTCTCGAAGTGAAACGAGAGCATCCCGTCGGCTCCGCCATGAATATATTTTCTATTGCTTTGATAGCGCTGCATCGCAGTTACGGACTGGCATGTAGAGCGTCGAGCCGATTATTCCTATTGAACATATGGCTCGGTAGCTCAGTCGGTAGAGCAGAGGACTGAAAATCCTCGTGTCGGCGGTTCGATTCCGTCCCGAGCCACCATAGTACCATGGAGGCTTAGCGAAGTGGCCAAACGCAGCAGACTGTAAATCTGTTCTCTGACGAGTTCGGTGGTTCGAATCCATCAGCCTCCACCATTCATTTCGAGCCATTAGCTCAGTTGGTAGAGCACCTGACTTTTAATCAGGGTGTCGTAGGTTCGAGTCCTACATGGCTCACCACTATACGTTCAAAATGTCAGACCCTTTCCTATTGGAAAGGGTCTTTTGGTATATTCGCAAGCAAATGGAGTAAAGGCAAAAGACCTGACGGCGATAGTCAGGTCTGCGATATGGGCTATCGGCTTAAGTCCGATAATGGTTGTATTCGTGTGGCCAACGTTCAGACGAGCGGTCAATGACTCACCAGCCGGAGTTCAATGCATGCTTTTTCAGGTAGTCGGCGGTTCTGTGAGCCAGTGCTATCACCGTATTGGTGGGATTGCCGGCGCCGGATGTCACGAACATGCTGGCGCTGCACAGAAAAAGATTCGGGATGTCATGCGATTGACCGTAGCTGTTGACGACTGAGGTTGTAGGATCATGCCCCATCCGGCAGCCGCCCATCAAGTGAGCGGTATCGGGTACGACGAACTCAGGACGCCCCCCGGCCGCTTCGAGTATGGCTTCCATGCGCCCGATCGCATGATCAATCAGCCGTTTGTCATTGTCTCCATAGCTGAAGGTTACACGGGCGACAGGCATCCCGTGGGCATCCTTCTCCTCGCTAAGCGTGATCCGGTTCCGAGGATCGGGAAGCACCTCGCCGACCATTGTGATGCGCGCGTAGTAATTGTAGTCCAGCAGCGTCTCTCGCAGGCGTCTTCCCCATAAGGGGGCATGGCCCTGGCCCATTGACTTGGAGATGCCCTGGGCGAAGCTGACGGGTTTGACGCCATGGGCGTGAAGGGTGTAGCCCTTGACGAATCCCCGGTCTGCCGAGGTCGCATAAAACTCCTGGGTCGTAGCGAGTACGGGGGTTCCTTTGTAGAGACGGACCTCTTGATCGAAGCGGGCATACATATCATGGCTGCTGTGCGTCATGAAGGATTGTCCGACAGTGCCGCTCCGATTGGCCAGTCCGTCCGGGAAAAGTGCATTCGCCGAGTTCAGCAGCAGGCGCGGAGTTTCGATGACATGCGCGGCCACGATGACGACCCGCGCCCGCTGTTCATAGGTTTCGCCGTCATGCACGAAGGTGACGCCGGTAGCTTTGCCTGCCAGGTCCGTATGGATGCGGAGGACGGTACAATTGGGAAGCACCTCTGCCCCGGCCTGTATAGCTTTGGGAATATGAACGATAAGCGTGCTGAACTTGGCATTCGGCATACAGCCCTGCTGGCAAAATCCGCGATTGATACAGGGAGGGCGGTTTTCGAACGGAGCGGATAGAATAGCCAGCGGAGTGACTGTCCAAGGTATGCCGAGCCGTTCACAACCTTGCGCAAAGAGTTGGGCGTTGGGACTGATAGGATCGCGCTCCGGGTACGGATAAGGGCCGCGGAAAGGCCCCCAAGGAAAATGCCGGGGACCGGAGACCGCTATCTCCCGTTCGACTTTGTCATAATAAGGCTCCAGCTCCGCGTAAGTGATCGGCCAGTCTTCTCCGATTCCCTCAAGCGTATGGCTTTGAAAATCGGTTTCATGAAAACGCAGAAACACACCTGTGAAATGAGTCGTTCCTCCGCCCACTCCCCAGCCTGAATTATTCGCGCCCATCTCCAACGGATCGGCGCCATCGACGATGCGGGTATCCTGCCACCCCAGGCTCCGCATGGCCAGCTCATCACTGGCGAAATCATGCTGGGGGTCGCGGAAGGGGCCGGACTCAAGCACGACAACCTTCATATTCGCTTCGCTAAGCTCTTTGGCCAGCACGCCTCCGGAAGCGCCGGCTCCCACGATGACGACATCCACCTCCTGGCCTTCGTACCTACGCTTGATCATGATGATTATTCCTCCTAATCTCTCGGGCTTCCCAAGGGTCAGGCTCGCCGGGATGCATCCGAACATATCCCCGGGGATAGGCGGGACCGCCATGCCCGATCTCGGACCATATTTCGGGATGGGAATAATAAGCATCAATCGTCAAGCTAAGGAGTTTGCTGAACCATATTTGGGGCGGCGTTTTGCTCCATAAATCATAATACGGCATTTCTCCCAGGCTGAGCTCTTCCAGAATCGACTGCTTATGTACAGCATCCAAGTGGAAAAAATGCTTGGTATACATGGTCTGACAAAAAGTGTCCAGAGCATGAAGACCTGATCGAAGAAGCTCCGGAGCAGGGGGGAGATCCGGCTGCCGGTGGCTTTCCTTGCCCTCGGACATGGTGCGGTCTATGTGGTCCAGTACGAATTGCATGACTTCGGGGCGATCGTCATCCATGAGCAGGCTGCAGAGAGCACGCAGCAGTTCGGCTTCGACCGGCGTCAGCCATGTATATTGGCCGGATGTGTGCAGACGGCCTGAGACGAGACGGCGGGTATGTTCATCCCACTCTGCTTGCTGGCTCATGATATCGTAGGCCGGATAACGGGTTAGACGCTTGATGGGCATAGCTGCCGCTTCACCTCCAGTAATAAGCAAGCAGGCCGATAACGCTGATGCCGCCGAAAAGCACCGGCATGACGAGCGGAGGTCCTGTCAGAAAGTTGCGCATCGAGTAACCTCCGACGCGGACGCCAACGCCATGCACATGGAAATACAGACCGGCTGCCCCGATCCCGGCACCTACCCACATCAGGCCGGAGAAGAGGACGAGCAGCGGCGTGCTGCGCAAATAGGCAAGCCATAATGCGGTCAAGCTAAAGACCGGAGCGGCGGCAACCGGCGTCCACATGGATTTATAAGAAAATAGTTTCTTGTAATGGGATAACGTTACGTGTGTGCCGAGGGCCAGGTAGGCGAGGCCCACGAATAAGTAGACCAATCGTTCCAAAGGCCAATCGTTCCAATTCATTACAACATTTAGCCTCCCGTATAGAAGTGATTACGAATTTCAAGGCAGCTTGCCAGGGGCGGAGCATCTATTTTGCAGGGAGCAGTTGAATTTTTCCCATAATTCAAGAATTTATCCTGAAATTAGGACGTGACGAAATGTTATAGCACATTTCTGCCAATGCAGGGAACTGTTTCTGAAGACCTTGAGAAGGATTTTCCGTACCACGTTCATCCAGTGTTATATACATGGCTGATAGATATGCGGTAAAGCCTTATGTAATACGGCTTTGCTGCATAATCCGGCATACCGGGCCGTTTGGCAGAGCTCCGGAGGATGGATGGACGGGGCTGGTTGTTTGTGGTGCCGCTGGAAGCAAGACACGAACAAAGGAAATTTTTGCGGAGTGCGATAGGTTTTTCTCCCATGGTAATCTGTGAGTGCAAGGGCAATGATTGCCCATAGATGAGAATAACTAACAACTCAGGAGGAACATCATGAAGATTTCGCACCTCGCACTCCGCACCGCAGGACTGACCGCCGCTATCACCGTTATGCTGACGGGAGCGCTTGCAGGCTCTGCCTCTGCCGCTTACGATGATATGGATGCCGTATCGCTTGCCAAGAAAATGGTCGGCAAAACCTATACGGCCAGCGGCGAAACCCCAAGCCAGGGCTTCGACGCATCCGGACTTGCTTATTACGTCTTCCGGATGCTTGATTATAATATTCCCCGTAAGATGGACGATCAGTTCAGCATGAGCAGTCCCCTCGTCAAGTCGCTTGGCGCCGCGCAGTCGGGCGATCTTCTGTTCTTCGGCTCGAGCCCAAACAAACCGAGCTTCTCCGGCATCTATGTCGGCGACGGCAAGATGGTGATGGCTTCGAACTCGAAGGATAAAGTCGTGACTCGTTCGGTCAATGACTTCAAAAGCCAGTACCTCGGCGGGCGTCGCGTCCTTTCCGGCAATGACAGGCTTCGCGCCAATCTGATTCTGACGGCGCAGCAGTATTTGGGCGTCCCTTACGACTTTGGCGCGAAGTACGGCCAGACCAAAACCTTTGATTGCTCCTCCTTCATGAAATGGGTCTTCAATAAATACGACATCGAGCTGCCTCGGGTATCCCGCGATCAAGCCAAGGAGGGGACATATGTCAGCCGCAGCAACCTGAAAGCAGGCGATCTTGTTTTCTTCACGACGAAAGATTCGGGCGGCAAAATTGGCCATGTCGGCATGTATGTAGGCGACGGCATGATGATTCATACTTATGGTGAGGGCGGCGTCAAGTTCGGTACGATTGAGAGCGGCTGGTGGGACGATCATTATGTGACAGCCCGCCGCGTCATCAAGTAGGCAGGGGCCAGAGAACTGAATATAGATGAATAAACCTGAGAAAGGGAGCCGCGGCTCTCTTTTTTCTTTGAGCCCATATCCCTACAAGCGCAGGCATATGGCTCCAATGAGCTATAGGCTCCGTCAGGATATCGAACGGACTGCTTGGCCGATGTCCGGATAAGGAAGCTCCTTTATTGTCCTGGGGGAGGTTTGTGCTACAATATAGAGAGAAAGCCCGGCATCGGGCGAGTCAACAGAGAGAACGTTTGCGGCGGGCTTGGACGCTATGTGCTGGACAGGTCGGCGGCAGCTAAGGAGAGGGAGCCTCAGGATGGATTGGGAACTCGTACGACGGCAGATGCAGGACGTATTGGGTATTGCGGTTAACAGCATGAAACGATCGGCCGAGGAATGGGCCAAGCTGGCCAAGGAACAAGGAGCCGGCCCCATCGGCGCAGATCCCGGTGTGACAGATGGCGATTATGTGTATATTCCTGTTCAGCAGGAAAGTCAGGATATGCTGCTGTTCCAATTTCCCGCAGCCGGTATCACGGACAGGGAACGGGCGCTGATCGGCTTGATGCTGGATGCCCGCAAGACGCAAGAACGTAAAGCTGCGGCGCCCAGCGGAGAAGAGGAGCGCAAGGCATCTCTGATCCGGGAGTGGTTCAAAGGCCAGCAGGAGCTCGGTTATACGCAGGCTGAGCTGCCCGATGCGCTCGTTTCGCAGATGTCGCTTTACTCCACGAAGATCCCGCTGCTCGTATACGTCGATCAGACGACGTCGCGAAGGGTTCATTATACGGATCTGAAGAAGCTGCTGGAATCGTTTTTCGATGCTTCAATCACGTTGATTCCGCTGACGGACAAGGAATGGCTGGTGCTCGGGCCGGAGAAAATATTGGCGATGGACGGCGGAGAAGACCGTCCCGACACGTCGGAGGAATCCTTGGAGGACCGGCTGGCCGCCCTCGGCTACGGGCTTCATGAGATGCTGGAGAACGAATGGGTCGGCGAATGCCATCTGGCGGTCCACTATCCGATGCTGCCGGCCAAATCTTTATACTCCGCTATCCTGCAGCTGCGGGAAACGATCATGCTCGGCCGCACCTACCATATCGGGAGCAATATGCATCTGCCATGGGAGCTGCAGCTGGAGAAGCTTGTCCATCTGATCCCCGACAGCGAGAAAGCCAGCTTCCTGGAGCGGGCGCTGAAGCGGCTCGATCTGGCCTTCGATCCGGAGACGATGACGACACTGGACCATTTCTTCCAGTTGGACTGCAATGTCAGCGAGACAGCCAAAAAGCTGTATATTCACCGCAACACGCTGCTCTACAGACTGGACAAGTTCAAGCAGGAGACGGGATTGGACGTGCGGACATTCAACCATGCGGTGCTTGTGAAGATCGCCATGTTATTGTACAAAGTAACGAAAAGAAAGTAATTTTTTTGTGAAGATTGTGCATAGTCATCCTAAGGGTTGGTGGGGTATGATTTAAACATATTCAGATACCATCTCGTAGGGGGAATTAATCATGGCAGGTGTACGTTTGAACCACATCGTTAAAAAATACCCGGGTGCAACGGAATCAACGGTTAAAGACTTCCATTTGGACATCAAGGATAAAGAGTTTCTCGTACTCGTAGGAGCTTCCGGTTGTGGGAAATCGACGACACTTCGTATGATCGCAGGCCTGGAGGAAATCACGGAAGGCGAACTTTATATCGGCGACCGCTTGGTGAATGACGTAGCTCCTAAAGACCGCGACATCGCGATGGTGTTCCAGTCTTACGCTTTGTATCCGCACATGAACGTATACCAAAACATGGCTTTCGGTTTGAAGCTGCGTAAGTTCAAGAAAGCCGACATCGATGCCCGCGTCCGCGAAGCGGCGAAGATCCTCGACATCGAGCATCTGCTCGATCGCAAGCCGAAGGCTCTCTCCGGCGGTCAGCGTCAACGTGTTGCCTTGGGCCGCGCTATCGTCCGTGAACCGCAAGTGTTCCTGATGGATGAGCCGCTCTCCAACTTGGATGCCAAGCTCCGCGTACAGATGCGCGCTGAAATCACGAAGCTGGTTAAGCGTCTGGAAACGACGACTGTCTATGTAACGCATGACCAAACAGAAGCAATGACGATGGGCGACCGTATCGTCGTTATGGATAAAGGCATCATCCAACAGGCTGCTACGCCTGAAGAAATTTATAACTACCCGGTTAACATGTTCGTTGCGGGCTTCATCGGTTCCCCGTCCATGAACTTTATTAACGGCAGCTTCGCTGAGCAAGGCGGCAATTTGTACTTCCGCGCTTCCGGCGTTAACCTTCAAATTCCTGAAGGCAAAGCGAAAATTTTGCGTGACAAAGGTTATGCGAACAAAGAAGTTATTCTCGGCGTGCGCCCTGAAGATCTTCACGAAGAAGCTATCTTCATCGAAGCTTCCCCGAACTCGGTCGTTAACGCTCATATCGAAGTTTCTGAAAACCTTGGTCATGAGATGCAAGTTCACTTGGCTGGACTCGGAACCAACAACATCGTCGCTCGTGTTGACGGACGTTCCGGTTTCCACGAAGGTCAAAACGTTAAGCTCGCTATCGATATGAACAAAGTTCACTTCTTCGATAAAGAAACGACTGCTTCCATCCTGTTGAACGCTTAATTCGATCGATACTCGAAACCAGCCTGGTTCAGGCTGGTTTTTTTGGTTTCTGCAGACGAGCGGCACGCCCGGAATAACGTAAGCTGTTGATTTATGAGCGCGATTCCGATACGATGAGCATATTGGGATAAAAAGGAGACGAACCACTTGGGTAAAAAAGTCAGAGTAGCGGACATGGTGAAAGAGTTCCAGTTGGAAGTCATTTGCGGCGAAGAAGGCTTGAAGCGGCCGATTGTGACCGCCGACTTGTACCGGCCGGGCTTGGAGATGGCAGGATACTACGAATTTCATCCGCATGATCGCGTTCAGATTCTCGGCAAGACGGAGCTGACCTTCTTCGAGGGCTTGACACCCGAATTCCGGACGGAGCGGATGAACTGGCTTTGTGCGCCCCAAGAGACGCCTTGCATTATTATAAGCCGCGGTATGGACGTGCCGATCGAGCTGCTGCAAGCGGCCGGAGAGCATCAGGTGACGGTGCTCCGCACGCCGATGGCAACTACGATACTGGCCAGCCGGCTGACGAATTTCCTGGAAAACCGGCTTGCTCCTTCGACTACGATTCATGGTGTACTGGTCGATGTGTACGGGATCGGGATGCTAATATCCGGTTCAAGCGGCATCGGGAAAAGCGAAACTGCACTGGAGCTGGTCAAGCGCGGCCATCGGCTCATAGCGGATGATGCGGTTGAAATCCGCCAGACGGCCGACCATACGCTGATCGGGAATGCGCCGGAACTGATTCGTTACTTGCTGGAAATTCGCGGGATAGGCATTATCAATGTCATGACCTTGTTCGGAGCGGGAGCCGTGAGAACGGCCAAGAAAATCTCGGTCGTTTGCAAGCTGGAGAATTGGCAGCAGGATAAGCAGTATGACCGGCTTGGCCTTGACGAAGAAACGACGCGGATTATCGATACGGATATTCCACTCGTTACGATCCCCGTTCGTCCGGGACGCAACTTGGCCGTAATTATTGAAGTGGCGGCGATGAATTATCGGCTGAAGCGGATGGGTTATAACGCGGCGCTGCAGTTCACCAATAAACTGACGGAATCGTTGAATGACGATATGGATGATCTGGAATAGAAATTCGATATTAAGGAAGACCATAAGGGAGACGAAAGCGTATGTTTTTTGTTCTGAATCCAATCGCATTCTCGCTCGGGCCGATCAGCGTGCATTGGTACGGGATCATTCTCGGGACAGCGGCTTTAGTAGGTCTGATGCTCGCCATTCAGGAAGGCAAGCGCTTCGGCATTCCTTCCGATTTTTTCATGGACCTGCTCTTGATCGGCGTGCCGTCCGCAATCGTGGGTGCGAGAATTTATTATGTGGCCTTCCAGTGGGAGGATTATAAGGATAACTGGGTCGATGTATTCAAAATTTGGAATGGCGGGATCGCCATCTACGGAGCGCTCATCGGGGCGATCATCGCGGCGGTTTTTTATGTCCGGCGCAAGGGCTATTCGTTCTGGCGGATCGCGGATATTTGCGCGCCCGGGTTGATCGTAGGGCAAGCGATAGGGCGGTGGGGCAACTTCGTGAATCAGGAGGCTCATGGCGGACCTGTGCTGGAGTCATTTCTGCGCGATAATCTGCATCTGCCGAATTTTATCGTGAACCAGATGCTGATCGAAGGCCAACATTATCACCCGACCTTCCTGTATGAATCGGTATGGAATTTGCTCGGGCTCGTTCTGCTGTTCGTGCTGCGCAGACAGAAATTTTTGCGTGCGGGCGAGCTGTTCCTGAGCTACTTCATCTGGTATTCGATCGGCCGTTTCTTTATCGAAGCGCTCCGGACGGACAGTCTGGACTTTACAGGACCGCAATGGCTGGCTTCCTTGATGAACGGAATGTGGTCGCCGATGAACGCCATGGGCTTTGAGCAAGGGGTATTGACATATGGAGGCAATGTGCGGATTTCCCAGCTGCTGGCTGTTCTGATCGTGCTGGCTGCTATCGTATTGATCATAGTGAGAAGAAAGACGGGAGCTTCTGCGGAGCGGTACAGCGATCCTATCGTATCTACGAAAACTGAGGCCCATGCTGCCCAGGCTGCTGCGACCGGTGCTGCAGGAACGGCAGAGGCTTCTGCCCCAGGGCATCCGGCGTCTGTGGACGCGCGCGATTCGCATGACTCTACGCCGGAAGCTGCAGCTCCCGACAACCGGACGAGCGAAGACAACGGGAGCTCGTCGGCGGACAGGGAAGCGGGAGAGCAGGAGAAGCGCTAGAGAGCGCCAAGAAGACGAAACGGCTTGGCAAGCTTGAGCATCGAACATCGAGAGCCGGATGCCGGCGACAGACAGAGGGAGTGCGGAATTATGATCCAGACGGTGTTGTTTGATTTGGACGGAACGATACTCGATACGAATGAATTGATTATTCAGTCGTTTCTACATACCTTTACAGGCATAACGGAGGAGCCGGTAACCCGGGAGCATATTATCCCGAATATGGGACGTCCTCTGCTGGAGCAGATGGTGTTTTTCTCCGGGCGGGAGGAAGTCGAGGATCTGGTGCTGAAGTATCGCGCCTACAATATCGGCCGCCATGATGAGCTGGTAACGGCATTCCCCCATGTTCCGGAGACGCTGGCCCGACTGAAGGAAGCCGGCGTCAAGCTGGGGGTTGTCACGAGCAAAATCCGCAAAACGACGGAAATGGGTCTTCGGCTGACCGGCATCTACGATTATTTTGATGCTATTGTGACCGTGGAAGAGGTGAAGCAGCCGAAGCCGGATCCAGAGGGAATCCTGGCCGCGCTGGAGCTGATCGGGGGAGAAGCCTCGAGCGCTCTGATGGTCGGGGACAGCCATTACGATCTGGAGGCCGCCCGGAGAGCGGGCATCCCGTCCGTCGGCGTCTCGTGGTCGCTCAAGGGCACCGACTATTTGCGCGCTTACGATCCGACCTATGTCATAGATGATATTCGTGAATTATTGCCGATCGTCGGCATCGAAGGGGACATTTTGCTTGAGACAGACGGAACGATTTCCGGTGGAAGGGCCTAACTCGTTATGGCAGGTGTACAGCACCATCAGCCGCTGGAAGGCCGTCCGTAATTTCATCTGCATTCAAATCTCCAGGTATGCGCCCTCCCTTCCCCTGAAACGGTGGATTTACCGCCGTATGCTGGGGATGAAGGTGGGGGAGCATGCTTCTTTTGCCTTGATGGTGATGGTGGACGTATTTTTCCCAGAGAAGATCGAGGTCGGAGACAATACGATTATCGGGTATAATTCGACGATTCTGACTCATGAATACTTGATTAAGGAATACCGGCTGGGACAAGTAAAGATCGGCTCGCATGTGATGATCGGGGCCAATACGACGATACTGCCGGGGGTGACGATCGGGGACCATGCCGTCGTGGCCGCAGGCTCGGTCGTTCACAAGGACGTGGCTCCTTACAGCTTTGTCGGGGGCAATCCGCTTCGGGTCATCCGGGAGGACGTGCGGACAGAAGAGTCCTGACACCTGCGGAAGGGAGCAAGCGGGGCTCGGGAGAAGCGATCTTTTGAGCACATCTAAGGTATATCGCGAGTGCTCCCAGATACCCCCAAGCGACTCCGAGGAGCGTCTCAGGCACATCACGGCCACCTTAATCAGGGCACATCCTAAGGCATTCCCGGCACCCCTAGGTACACCCCAGGCTCGTCCTCTGCCGCATTCCCGACACCATTGACGGGTTTCGTGATCCGTGGTAGACTTACGAATACATTCTTTATTTAGGTAGCATGGTAGCACATTAGCGAACTAAAGCAAATATATTGACGATAGCAGGTGAGGTCCGGTGTCCAAACCGAAGGTATTCGAAAAACCGACAGGTGTAAAAGATTATTTGCCCGAGGCTGCCGCCAAGCTGCGCAGCATCGAGTTCAAAGTGATGCAGTGCATGGAGCGGTGGGGGTATAGAGAGATCATAACTCCAACGCTGGAGTATTACGACACGGTTGGCGTCGCGAGCTCGACCGAGGACCGGAAGCTGTTCAAGCTGCTTGACCGCAACGGGACGACGCTTGTGCTGCGTTCGGACATGACGGCTCCGATCGCGCGGGTGGTATCCTCGCTGCTGAGAGATTACCGCTTCCCGCTGAGGCTGTCCTACCATGCGAACGTATTCCGCGCGATCGAGGCGGAGGCAGGGCGCGACGCCGAGTTTTTCCAGGCGGGCGTCGAGCTGGTCGGAGATGCGTCCAGCGAATCCGACGCCGAAGTCATCGCGCTGGCGGTCGCTTGTCTGAAGGCGGCCGGCGTGCAGCCGTTCAAGATCGCCGTCGGTCATGTCGGCTTCCTGAGCGGATTGTTCCAGGAGACGCTGCATGATAGGCAGGATGCGCAGCTGCAGCTTAAGGCTTGCCTGCTCAGCCGCGATTATGTCGGCTACAGGGAGACGCTGAAGGCGCTCGAGCTGCCGGATTCCGTGGAGGCGGAGCTGGGTGGCATTCTTCGTCTCCGGGGCGGCCAGGAAATTTGCGGCCAGGCGCAGCAGCTGACCAACGACCCGGTGGCGCAGGCGGCGATCGAGCATCTGTGTCAGATGTGGGATGTGCTGGAGGCCTACGGGGTCAGCGAGCATGTGATGATCGACTTGACGATGATCGGAGATTTCTCTTACTACACGGGGATGACGTTCGAAGGGTATGCTTCCGATCACGGATTCCCGGTATGCAGCGGGGGCCGCTATGACAATCTGCTGGCACAGTTCGGCCGGCCCGCGCCGGCGACAGGCTTCGCGCTCAAGACCAACCGCATCCTGGAAGTGGTCGGCAAGGGTGCCGTTCACGAAGAGGGAAGCCGGGTGCTGATCGTCTATACGGCGGCGAATCGCGGGCCGGCGCTGGCTAAGGCTGGAGCGCTGCGCGGCGAGGGGCACGCGGCTGTCGAAACGCTGCTTGTGGCCGACAGCGGGGAATACGAATCGGCAGCGCAGCCGGACGGCTCGGTCGTTGTGCGCGGCGTCGCGTACCGAAGCGTGATTGAGTTTGTGAAGTAAAGGAGCGGCGAACGATGCAGGAATTATTGAAAGTAGCGATGCCCAAGGGGCGCATCTACAAGCAGGCTTCGAAGCTGATGCGCGAAGCGGGGCTGATGATACCGGAGGAGACCGATGAGTCGCGCAAGCTGATCATTGCTGTGCCGGAGGCCAACATGGAATTCATCATGGCGAAGCCGGTTGACGTGCCTACCTATGTGGAGTACGGCGTAGCGGATATCGGGATTGTCGGCAAGGACGTGCTGATGGAGGAGAACCGGGACGTTTACGAGCTGCTGGATCTCGGCATTGCCCGCTGCCGGATGTCCGTGATCGGTCTTCCCGATTGGAAGCCGGTGCTGAATCCGCGGGTGGCGACCAAGTATCCGAATGTCGCATCCCAGTATTTCCGCGAACGCGGTCAGCAGGTGGAAGTAATCAAGCTCAACGGGTCGATCGAGCTGGCGCCGCTGATCGGTCTGGCCGACCGGATCGTGGATATGGTGGAGACGGGCAGCACGATACGGGAAAATGGACTGGCTGAACACGAGACGATCTTCTCGATCACCAGCCGTCTTATCGCCAACCGGGTCAGCTACCGGATGAAAAATAACGCGATCCAGGCCTTGTGCGACCGTTTGCAGCCCGTCATTGCGGCTGCGGTAGCGGCCAAAGGCCAGTAGGCAACATTCAGGAAGGAGGCTCCGCCTATGAAGGTGATGCAGGCATCTGAGTTTTCGTTGAAGCGGGAAGTGGAGTACGGCTCGCCGGAGCAGAATGAAGCTGTCCGGCGCATTATTGAAGAAGTTAGGCAGGGCGGGGACGAGGCGCTTCGCCGCTTCGCCCGGGAATTCGACCGTGTCGAGGTGCAGGAACTGCGCGTGGCCGATCATGAGATTGAAGAAGCTTACCGCAAGGTCGACAGCGAATTTCTGGAGGCGATCCGCGAGGCTGCCGTTAATATCCGCCGGTTTCATGAGAAGCAGCTGCGCTCGTCGTGGATGGATCTGCAGCCGGACGGTACGATTCTCGGCCAAGTGATGCGACCGCTGCGCCGGGTCGGCCTGTACGTGCCTGGCGGCAAGGCGGCTTATCCGTCCTCCGTGCTGATGAATGCGATCCCCGCACAGGTGGCCGGCGTGCCTGAGATCGTGATGGTCACGCCTCCGGCGACGGCTGGGGTGGAAGGCATCGACCCGCACATCCTGGTAGCGGCCGCCGAGGCAGGCGTGCGTGAGATTTACAAGACGGGAGGCGCTCAAGCCGTAGCGGCGCTGGCCTACGGCACGGAATCGATCGCACCGGCCGATAAGATTGTCGGCCCCGGCAATATTTATGTGGCGCTGGCCAAGCGCTACGTATTCGGCGTCGTCGATATCGACAGCATCGCCGGTCCGAGCGAGATCGTCGTGCTCGCCGATGCGTCGGCGGATGCATCCTATATCGCAGCCGATCTGCTGTCGCAGGCGGAGCATGACGAGATGGCGTCGGCGATTCTCGTTACGCCGTCCCAGGAGCTGGCTCAGGCCGTAAAGCAGGAGGTCGGGCGTCAGCTGGCCGAGCTGCCGCGGCGCGAGATCGCGGAGCAGTCAATCCGGGATTACGGCGCGATCTTGACCGTCTCCACGCTGGAGGAAGGGATCGATATCGTCAACCGGCTAGCCCCGGAGCATCTGGAGGTGCTGGTGCAGGAGCCGTTCGCCTATATCGGCAAAATTGAGAATGCGGGAGCGATCTTCCTCGGACCGTACAGCTCGGAGCCGGTGGGCGACTACTTCGCAGGGCCGAACCACGTGCTGCCGACCAACGGCACGGCGCGGTTTTCATCTCCGCTGAACGTGGACCACTTTATGAAGAAATCAAGCGTGATCTATTACAGCAAGGAAGCGCTGCTGCGCGACGGTGGCAAGATCATGTCGCTGGCCCGTCATGAAGGGTTGGAGGCGCATGCGCGCGCGATTGAAATTCGATTGGAGAAAGAAGGGGACTCTCGTGGCTGAACAAGAGCAAGCATCAGCGGCGTCGCAGCCGGTGCGCCGGGCGGAAGTGGCGCGCAGAACCAATGAAACCGACATTAAGCTGGCGTTCCAGGTGGACGGCACCGGCGTATCCGAGATTGAGTCGGATGTGCCGTTCCTCAATCATATGCTGGATTTGTTCACCAAGCACGGCCAGTTCGATCTGAAGGTGGACGCCAGAGGCGATGTGGAGATCGACGATCATCATACCGTCGAGGATATCGGCATCTGCCTCGGGCAGACGCTGCGCGAGGCGCTCGGCGACAAGCGGGGCATCAAGCGGTATGCCAGCGTTTTTATCCCGATGGACGAAGCGCTTGCCCAGGTTATCGTCGATATTAGCAACCGGCCGCATTTCGAATACCGGGCGGAATATCCTTCCGCAACCGTAGGCAGCCTCACGACGGAGCTGGTGCATGAATTTCTGTGGAAATTCGCCCTGGAGGCGCGGATCACGCTGCACGTCATCGTTCATTATGGGCATAACACCCACCATATGATCGAAGCGGTATTCAAGGCGCTCGGACGCGCGCTGGACGAAGCGACGAGCATCGACCCGCGCGTGCAGGGCGTACCGTCGACCAAGGGGGTTCTGTAGCCATGATCGCCATCATCGATTACGGCATGGGCAATCTGCACAGCGTGAGATCGGCGGTCGAGCGGCTCGGTTATGAGGCGCGGATCACATCCGACGAGCGCGAGCTGTTCGAGGCAGACGGCGCGATCCTGCCGGGCGTGGGCGCATTCGGCGATGCGATGGAGCATCTGCGGGCGTCGAAGCTCGATGAGGCGACCAAGGCTTACGCGGCCGGCGGCAAGCCGCTGCTCGGCATTTGTCTCGGAATGCAGCTGCTGTTCACCCGCAGTGAAGAGCACGGAACCACCGAGGGACTTGATCTGCTGCCGGGCGAGGTTGTCCGGTTCCGGGGAGACTACAAGGTGCCGCATATGGGCTGGAACCGGCTAACCTTCCATCAGGAAAATCCGCTGTTTCGCGGTCTGGAGGAGGGGCATGTTTACTTCGTTCATTCCTATCATGCGCTTCCTGAGCGCTCCGGCGATCTCCTCGCTACCACCGACTATTACCAGCAGGTGACGGCCATTGTCGGCCGCCGCAATGTGTACGGCATGCAGTTCCATCCCGAGAAAAGCGGCAGCGTCGGCATGAAGCTGCTGGGCAACTTTCTGGAGCTGTGCACGGCGAAATCCAAGGAATCAAACTAAGGCGCAGTGGAGGAATAAAAATCATGTCTTCATTTATCATTTACCCCGCGATCGATATTCGGGACGGCAAATGCGTTCGTCTCATCCAGGGCGACTACAACCAGGAGACGGTTTATAATGAGAACCCGCTCGAGGTGGCCAAGGCATGGGAAGCCCAGGGGGGCAAATGGATTCATCTGGTTGATCTGGACGGCGCCAAAGCCGGCAAGCCGGTCAATGACAAGCTGATCGGCGATATCGCTCAGGCTGTCGGCGTACCGGTCCAGGTCGGCGGCGGCATCCGGACGGAAGCCGATGTCGATTACTTGCTTTCGCTTGGCGTATCGCGGCTTATTCTCGGCACGGCGGCGATCGAGGATCGCGCGTTCGTCAACCGGGTGCTGCAAAAGCACGGCGAGAGGATCGCGATCGGCCTCGATGCGCGGGACGGCTATGTGGCGACACGCGGCTGGCTGGAGACGTCTTCGGTCAAGGCCGAGGAGCTGGCCGTAGAGCTGGCGCGCGAAGGCGCCCGCACGTTTATCTTCACGGATATTTCCCGCGACGGGATGATGGCCGGTCCGAATGTGGAGGCTATCGTGAACCTGGCGAAAGTATCGGGCCAGACTGTGATCGCTTCGGGCGGCGTAAGCCGGTACGAAGACCTTCAGAAGCTGGCGGAGCATGCGGAGGCAGGCGTCGGAGGCGCTATCGTCGGCAAGGCTCTGTACACAGGCAATATTCAGCTGGCAGAGGCTCATACGCTCGTCTAGCGTAAAGCGGCAGACTCTCGCACGGCGGGAGGCCGCTTCGGGGGACCGGAACGAACCCGAATGCCCTTGCTCCGGTTCTGTGCCGGCACCGGCTTCTGAGGAGCTGACGGCGCGGAGCCGGCGGGGGAAGGTTCGCCGGACTTTCAATAGAAAGGGGTACAGCGATGCTGACCAAACGGATAATTCCTTGTCTTGATGTGAAGGACGGCCGGGTTGTGAAGGGCGTGAACTTCGTCAATCTGCGCGATGCGGGCGATCCCGTCGAGCTTGCGGCTCTCTATGACCGCGAGGGAGCAGATGAGCTGGTGTTTCTCGATATCTCGGCTTCGCATGAGGGCCGGGCGACGATGGTCGAGGTCGTACAGAAGACGGCTGAGCAGGTGACGATCCCGTTCACCGTCGGCGGAGGCATCGCCAGCGTGGACGATATGAAGCGGCTGCTGCGCGCGGGCGCGGATAAGATCGGGATCAACACGGCGGCAGTGCGCAACCCGCAGCTCGTGTCGGACGGAGCGCGCCGGTTCGGCTCGCAGTGCATTGTCGTCGCCGTAGACGCGCGCTTCAACCCGGAGTGGGGCGAGTGGGAAGTATTTACCCACGGCGGCCGCAACGGCACCGGCATGAAGACGCTGGAGTGGGTGAAGGAGATCGAGCGGCTGGGCGGAGGCGAGATTCTGCTGACCAGCATGGACGCGGACGGGACGAAGGACGGCTTCGACCTGCGGTTGACGAAGGCGGTATCGGAGCTGGTATCCATCCCGGTCATCGCTTCCGGCGGCGCGGGCAAGAAGGAGCATTTTTACGACGTGTTCGCTGAGGCGAAGGCGGATGCGGGGCTGGCGGCGACGATTTTCCATTATAAAGAAATGACGATCCAAGAGGTCAAGGACGATCTGTTGGCAAAAGGAGTGGAAGTGCGATGAGCGGCAATAGCGGTACGGCAACAAACCTGGAGGAGCTCGCAAGCTCCATCAAATGGGATGCGCACGGTCTGGTGCCTGCTATCGTGCAGGACGCCGTCAGCAAGGAAGTGCTGATGCTGGCCTATATGAACAGCGAATCGCTGGGCAAGACGCTGGAATCGGGGGAGACCTGGTTCTGGAGCCGCTCGCGCAGCGAGCTGTGGCATAAAGGAGCTACAAGCGGCCATATCCAGAAGGTGCGCTCGCTCCGCTACGATTGCGACGGAGACACGCTGCTGGTGCTGGTCGATCAGACGGGGCCGGCTTGCCATACAGGCAGCTACAGCTGCTTCTCCGGCGAGGCGAAGATCGGCGCGCTGGCAGTTGCGGACGGATCGGCGGCGGAAGCCGGGGGAGCGGCCGCTGCAGACCGCTTCGCGATCCTGAATACGCTTGAGGCTACGATCGCTCAGCGCGACGCAGAGCGTCCGGAGGGCGCTTATACGACCTACCTGTTCGAGAAGGGCGTCGACAAAATTCTGAAGAAGGTTGGCGAGGAGTCGGCTGAGGTCATCATTGCCGCCAAAAACCGCGATCCGGTCGAGCTGCGCTGCGAAGCCAGCGACCTGATCTTCCACCTGATGGTGCTGCTGCGCGAGCAGAAGCTGCCGCTGGATCATGTCCTGCAGGAGCTTGACGCCCGTCATAATAAAAAGAAATAGGAGCTAACGTCTATGCGCATCGATTATCACACGCATCATGTGCGCTGCGGTCATGCGTCGGGAGAGCTCGAGGAGTATGTCATGAAGGGCATTGAGCTCGGATTGGTCCAGCTGGGCCTGTCCGATCACATGCCCTTGCTCCATGTAGACCCGGCGACATACTTGCCCGGCATGGCGATGCCGATGGAGGAGCTGCCGAACTATGCCGAGGAGGCGTTCCGGCTGCAAGAGAAGTATAAGGGCAGGATCGATATCCGTGTCGGACTGGAAGGCGATTATATCGAAGGCTATGAGGCGGAGATCGGACAGATCGTCCGGGCTTATCCTTGGGATTATGTGATCGGCTCGGTGCATTTCCTGGGCGAGTGGGATATTACCGACTACCGTCAGACGGACGGGTGGAAGGAACGCGATGCCTATGAGGTGTACCGCCAGTATTATGACGCGGTAGCCAAGGCGTGCCGCACGGGCTTCTATGATTACATCGGCCATATCGACGTGATCAAGCGGTTCGGCTTCAAGCCGGAGCAGAGCACCCGCAGTCTGGAGAGGGAAGCGCTGGAAGCGGTGAAGGCCGCAGGTCTTGCGATCGAGCTGAACGCGTCGGGTCTGAGGATGCCGGCCGAGGAGATGTTCCCCAGCCGCAGTATGCTGGAGTACGCGCTGGAGCTGGGCATTCCGGTGACGATCGGCTCGGATGCCCATCAGCCGGAACGGCTCGCCCAATATTTGGACCAAGCCGTGGAGTTGTTGAAAAGTGTCGGATTTAACGAATTAGCCACATTTAAAGGCCGGAAACGCACAATGGTGCCTATTGGATTCGACACTTTTTGATGTATAATGAGTGAGGAACATTTTGAAGATTACGTAAAGCTTCACCTGCTGAAAACGCATCGAATCGGAGCACGTCAAACGAACCATGTACCAAGAAGAAAGCGGAGGTAACCATGTATAGCGACAAAATGAAAATTTTCTCGGGTTCGTCCAACCCGAAACTGGCGGAACGCATCTGTGCGGAGCTCGAGGTGCCGCTGGGTCAAATTCAGCTTTCCCGGTTCAAGAGTGGTGAAATTTACTGTCTCTATGAGGAAAGCATCCGCAACTGCGACGTTTTCCTCGTGCAAACGTTCTCTCATCCGATCAACGAGAACTTTATGGAGCTGCTCGTCATGATGGATGCAGCCAAACGTGCATCGGCGAGAACGATCAACCTTGTCGTTCCCTACTATGGTTATTCACGTCAAGAACGCAAAGCCGCTCCGCGGGAGCCGATCTCCGCGAAGCTCGTAGCGGATCTGTTGACGACTGCAGGCGCCGACCGTGTCATCACGATCGATCTGCACGCTCCGGCGATCCAAGGGTTTTTCAACATCCCGGTCGATCATTTGACGGCGCTGGATTTGGTCAGCGACTATATTAAACGCCTGAACATTGTGAACCCGATCATCGTATCCCCGGACGCGGGACGCGCGACGACCGCAGAGAAGATGGCCAACATCCTCGATGCTCCGTTTGCAATGATGATCAAGAAGCGTCCGGCTCATAACGAATCCGTCATCACGCATGTGATCGGCGAGGTCGAAGGGCGCACGCCGATTATTATCGAGGACCTGATCGATACGGGGACGACGATCGTCAACGTAGTCGAGGGGCTGAAGGAACGCGGCGCTCATGACGCTTATGTCTGTGCGACCCACCCGGTATTCTCGGGGCCGGCTCTGCAGCGTCTGGACCATCCGAATATCAAGGAAGTCGTCATCACGGATTCGATCGCGATTCCGGACGACAGCTCCTCGCGCTTCAAGGTGCTGTCCGTTTCCCATCTTCTGGCCGATGCCATCAATATCATTCAGGCCGGAGGCTCGCTCAGCTCTCTGTTCAAGTACGGCGGCGTGTAACGGGACCGGCGGTCCTGAGGCCGCCCGACTATATTATTTACCACTGGAATCCGGCCCGCAAACCCTACGGTTTTGGGCCGGTTTGTGTTATACTTAGGAATCATTAGGTTTCCGGAAAGCAACAGATGATAGCTACCTACCTCGTATTCGGCAGTTATCTCTTCCGGACGGGTCACGGAGGTGCCTTATACCATGGAGAAGAAAAAACGTGTGCTGCCCCACACCAGCACCAATGTCGTTTCGATGAAAATGGACGCCACGTTCTTTTTCGAAAAAGCCGTTCAGTCGATGGACCGGTTTCATTACGATAAGGCATTGAAGTATTTTCGCCGGGCGGCTGAGTATGAGCCGGAGAACCCGGTCAATCATTGCAATCTGGCGGGATTATTGTCCGAGATGGGCAACTATGAGGAATCCAACCTCATCCTGCAGCATGTACTCGATCAAATCGATCCGTCGATGACGGAATGTTATTTTTATATGGCGAACAATTTTGCCAACATGGAGAATTACGAGTCGGCGGAGACGGCCATCGTGCATTATCTGGAGAACGATCCGACCGGGCAGTTTCTCGAAGAGTCGGAGGAGATGATGGAGCTGCTGCGCATCGAGCTCGACCGCCCGACCAAGCTGACGACGATCAAGAGCCGGGAAGGCATGTTCGAGCATGACCGCGCCCGCAGCATGCTGGAGGAGGGCAAGTTCTCCGAGGCGGTGCGCATCCTGGAGAGTCTCGTCCGCAAGCATCCGGACTTTATGGCGGCACGCAACAATCTGGCGCTGGCTTATTACTACATGGGCCAATTCGAGCGGTCGGTGCAGATGATCCGCGAGGTGCTGGAGCTGGAGCCGGGCAATCTGCATGCGCTTTGCAACCTGGCAATCTTCTATCAGCATTTCGGAGATAAGGAGAAGCTGTCCGGACTGCTGGAAATTTTGCGCAAAACCTACCCGTTCCATCAGGATCATGTGTTTAAGCTGGCTACGACAATGGGTATTTTAAGTGAGCATGACAAAGCTTACCGCTTGTTCAAGCGGCTGCTCAAAACCGGCGAAGCGGGCCTTGATCCCTGCTTGTTTCATTACGCCGCCGTAGCGGCTTACAGCACGAACCGGATGGCGGAAGCGGAACGGCTTTGGCGGCAGACCGAGAAGTTCGATCCCGGTTCGGACATTCCGAGGTTCTATCTGAACGTGCTGTCCCGGATTCGGGAGGATGAGCCGAAGCCGTCGGTCAGCTATCACTATCATCTGCCGTTCGAAGAGCAGTTCCGCGGCCTGGAGAAGATAGAAGGCGGGCTGCCGGACCATCTGAAAAAGGACCCTCTCGTTCGTTCCTCGTTCTTCTGGGCGCTGCGTCATGGCGATATGGATACGAAGCTGCAGGTGATTCAGGCGTTCGGGCTGATCGGTGACGATGAGGTGAAGGATGCGCTGACCGCCTTCATCCAGGAGCCGGACGAAGACGATTATCTGAAGAAGATGGCGGTGTTTGTGCTTCGAAGCATAGGAGTGAAGGAGCCGCTGCCTGCCGTGCTGGAGGGCCGGGAGACGACGGTAACGCCTTCGCCGCCTTCGCCCAATCTGCCGGTCTGGGACCGCAAGTGGCAGTCGGTGATGGAGCTGGCGCTCAGCCAGATGGCCAAACGGTACGATATGGTCCAGCAGTACGATTTGCAGACACTTTGGGTAGAATATTTATCGAGGGTGTTCCCGGCCGTGCCGAAGCTGACGAAGCTGGAGGGCTGGGCCGCAGCTTTGGAATACTGGGTGGCGAAGATGCACCGGCGTCCCGTCAGCTTCCAGGAGACGGCGGAGCGCTACGGCGTGTCGGTCGTCACCGTGAGCAAGAATGCGAAGCTGATCGATGAAGCTTGCGGCTTGCGAGAGAAAATGGACTCCATCTTCCGGAAGCTGCCGGGGCTGGATTCTCCATCATAAATCATCTATACGAAGAATCGGGTAGGGAGGAGTGTTCGCACCATGCATAAAGTAATCGTTATCGGTACAGGGCCCGCAGGGTTAACGGCGGCGATCTACCTGGCCCGCGCCAATCTGAATCCGCTCGTTATCGAAGGCCCTGAGCCGGGCGGCCAGCTAACGACAACAACGGAGGTCGAGAATTTCCCCGGCTTCCCGGAAGGCATCATGGGACCCGAATTGATGGCGAACATGCGCAAGCAGGCCGAGCGCTTCGGCGCTCAGTTCAAAACGGGCTGGGTGAATAAGGCGGAGCTGTCCCAGCGGCCGTTCAAGCTGAATGTGGAAGGGCTCGGAGACGTGGAAGCGGAATCGCTTATCATCTCCACCGGAGCTTCCGCCAAGCTGCTGGGCATCGCCAATGAGAAGGAAAGTATCGGCCGCGGCGTCAGCACGTGCGCGACCTGTGACGGCTTCTTCTTCCGCGGCAAAAAAATTATCGTAGTCGGCGGCGGAGACTCGGCGATGGAGGAAGCGAACTTCCTGACCCGGTTCGCCAGCGAGGTGAAGCTGGTCCATCGCCGCTCCGAGCTGCGCGCTTCGAAGATCATGCAGGACCGCGCCCGGGAGAACGAGAAGATTGCTTGGGCGTTGAACCGCACTCCGCTCGAGGTGCTTTCCGGCGACAAGGGAGTTACGGGCCTGAAGGTGAGAAATAACGAGACCGGCGCAGAGGAAGTGCTGGAGACGGACGGCATCTTCGTCGCGATCGGCCACACGCCGAACACCGGCTTCCTGAACGGGCAGATCGTCACCGATGAGGTCGGATATATTCTCGTGAAGCCGGGCACTTCCCAGACGAATGTCGAAGGCGTGTTCGCTTGCGGCGACGTCCAGGACAGCAAGTACAGGCAGGCGATTACGGCGGCCGGCAGCGGCTGTATGGCAGCCTTGGACTGCGAGAAATTTCTGGATGGACATATGGTTCACGACTGGAGCCAGTCTCTGTAAAGGATGGCTTGCGCTGCGGCTGCTGCGCAGGACAATGCCAGGACGCAAAGACGCGGAGCGCGATCAGGCTTTCGCGTCTTTCCTATGGAGTCCGCTTGACCTCCCGGCAGCGTTGCCTTATAGTTGGAACAGGAGCGCTCGCTTGCGAGAAGCTTCTCCAGGTGCCGCGCCATGTTCGGCGACGGCCTTGGCGACAGATGCAAGAGATGACAGGTGACGTCCTGCGGTCCATAGAAGGCCGGCGGAGGCGTCGTCTTGGGCTGTGCAAATCAGCCGTTTATTCATAGAGGATTGTATAACGCGCTTATGAGGTGAGAAGCAGGTATGGGAGATCAAGTGTACTTGGGTGTCGATTTGGGTGGAACCGCGATTAAGGTTGGATTGTGCGACGCGGAGGGGAATCTGCTGTCGACGTACGAAGGGCCGACCGGCACGGAGCATGGCTCCGATGTCGTGCTGGAGAATATCGCACAATATGCCCGCAAGATTGTATCCGATTCTGCATACACATGGGAACAGGTGGCTGGAATCGGGGCGGGAATCGCGGGGTTCATGGATATCCCCGAGGGCTTTATCAAGCTGTCTCCCAACCTGGGCTGGCGCAATGTGCCCGTTAAGCGGATTTTGGAAGAGAAGCTTGGCAAGCCGGTAAAGATCGATAACGATGCCAATGTAGCCGCGCTGGGCGAAGCTTGGGCAGGGGCGGGCAAAAATATCCCGAATCTGGTCTGTTATACGCTCGGGACAGGCGTGGGCGGCGGTATTATCGTGAACGGCCGGATCTACCAGGGCTTTAACGGCATGGCCGGCGAACTGGGGCATATCCCGCTCGTGCCGGATCTGGAAGCGGTCGTATGCGGCTGCGGCAAGAAAGGCTGCCTGGAGACCGTTTCCTCGGCCACAGGCATCGTCCGCATGGCGAAGGAAGCTGTCGAGAGAGGCGAGCATACGTCTCTGGCGCTGATCGAGCAGCTGGCGGCTAAGGATGTGTTCGACGCTGCCAAGACCGGCGATGAGACCGCGGGCCGGATCATCAACCGGGCGGCGCTCTACATCGCAAGGTCGATGGCCATCGTATCCGTCATCGTCAACCCGCAGCGGTTCGTCGTTGGCGGCGGGGTGTCCAAGGCAGGCGATATTTTGTTTGACGCGATCCGCTCCTACTATCGCGAATGCGCGCAGGAGACGTCCCAGGAGGGCGTGGACATCGTGCCGGCTATCTTGGGCAACGACGCGGGTGTTGTCGGCGCGGCGGGTCTGAATCTCCGCAGCTAGCGGCGGAGCAGCCGTCCCTCCGTGCCGGATGGCCCGCGGGATGAGCGCGTATCCGGCTTTACAGCGCAAGGAATGTCGCGCCGCCCGCCTGTCGGCGGCGGCCAGCGGCTCCTTACGGAGAAATTTTAAGGCGAAGGAGCTTGTGTCCCCATGGATGAGTTGCATAGTTTGGGCAAGCTGGTCATCATTACCGGCATGTCCGGAGCGGGCAAAACAATCGCCGTGCAGAGCTTGGAGGATCTGGGCTTTTTTTGCGTAGACAACCTTCCGCCCGTGCTTATTCCGAAGTTTGCTGAGCTTATCGAGCAGTCCAAGGGCCGTATCGGCAAGGTTGCGCTTGTCATTGATTTGCGCGGCCGGGAATTTTTCAATACGTTATCCGAGTCTTTGCGCTACTTGCGCGATAATCAAACGCTTACCTACGAAATCTTATTCCTGGATGCGACGGATGCGGCGCTTGTTCAGCGGTATAAGGAAAGCCGCAGAAAGCATCCGCTTGCTCCGACCGGGGTCCCGCTCGAAGGCATCCATCAGGAGCGCAAGCTGCTGGAGGAGCTGAAAGGGCTTGCGACGCAGGTCATCGACACGAGCAGCCTGAAGCCGGCTCAGCTGAAGGAGCGCATCGTCTCCCGATTTACGAATCTGGGTACGGGAAGCATCTCGATCAACGTCATTTCCTTCGGCTTCAAGTACGGCATTCCGATCGATGCCGACCTCATCTTCGACGTCCGCTTTCTTCCGAACCCGCATTATATCGATACGCTTCGTCCGAACACCGGCCAGGACCCTGATGTCTACGATTATGTGATGAAGTGGGGCGAGACCCAGGAATTCCTGATGAAGCTCCTGGATATGCTTCACTTTCTCGTGCCTCAGTACAAGAAAGAAGGCAAAAGCCAGGTCGTTATCGGGATCGGCTGCACAGGCGGGAAGCATCGCTCGGTCGCTATCGCCGAATATTTGGGCAAGGTAATGGGCAATAGTGAAACAGAAGTCGTGCGCGTGAGTCATCGGGACTCCGAGCGCGACCGGGCTGAGGTGAAGCGATGAGCCTGGCTCCCCAGACGGAAGGCTATCTGCCAAGGATTGTCGTACTGGGCGGAGGTACAGGCTTGTCGGTTATGCTGCGGGGGTTGAAGCAGAAGCCGATCGACATTACGGCGATCGTGACCGTAGCCGACGACGGGGGCAGCTCAGGCATCCTGCGGTCGGAGCTGGAGATTATTCCGCCCGGCGATATCCGCAATGTGCTGAGCGCGCTGGCGGATGTCGAACCGCTCCTCGGCGAGCTGCTCGACTACCGCTTCGACAAAGGGAACGGGCTTGCCGGTCATAGTCTGGGCAATCTGATGCTGGCGGCGATGCGGGATATTACCGGCGACTTCGTCACAGGCGTCCGGGAGCTCAGCAAGGTGCTGGCAGTCCGGGGTCGGGTGCTGCCGTCCGCCAATCAGGCGCTCGTGCTGCGCGCGGAGATGGAGGATGGCTCGATCGTCGAGGGCGAGTCCAAGATCCCCAAGGCGGGCGGGGTGATCCGCAGGGTGAGCATCGAGCCGAAGGATGCCGATGCGCTGCCGGAGGCGCTGGAGGCGCTCAGGCAGGCCGATGCGATATTGGTCGGTCCGGGAAGTTTATATACGAGCATATTGCCCAATCTGCTCGTTCCTGAAATTACGCAAACGATAGTCCAATCGTCCGCTCTCAAGATGTTTATTTGCAACGTGATGACACAGCCCGGCGAAACGGACGATTATAAGGTGAGCGATCACCTGAAAGCGGTGCGAGACCATGTCGGCGAAGATTTGTTCGACTATGTGATCGTCAATAACGGTGAAATTCCCGAGCAAGTCCAGACCCGCTATGCCGAGAAGGGCGCCAAGGTCGTTCATCTTGATCTCGATGAGGTTACCCGGCAGGGCTATAAGGTCATCGCGGACCAGCTGGTGTTGTTCCGCACGTATTTGCGGCATGACGCCGAGAAGCTGAGTCAGCACATTTATCAACTGGTGGAGAGCTGGATGTTCAAGAAGAGGTGATGCAACATGTCCTTCGCCGCGCAAACGAAAAAAGAGCTGACGCTCATGGAGTCCGACCGCTGCTGCGAGCGGGCGGAGCTGTCCTCGCTCATTCGCATGAACGGTTCCGTACAGCTGTCCAGTCAGAAGGTCGTACTGGATATCTCGACGGAGAACGCCGCGATCGCCAGGCGCATCTATTCGCTGCTGAAGAAAACGTTCCAGGTTCATACCGAGCTTCTGGTGCGCAAGAAGATGCGGCTGAAAAAAAATAATGTGTACATCGTGCGTGTGCCTGCCCAGGTTCAGCATATATTAAAGGAGCTGGATATCGTCTCCGAGGGCTTTCTGTTTACAGACGGCATCGAGGAGTCGATTATCGAATCCGACTGCTGCAAGCGGGCTTATCTTCGCGGAGCCTTCCTGGCCGGCGGATCGGTGAACAACCCCGAGGGCTCGTCGTATCACCTGGAGATTTATTCCATGTATGAGGAGCACTGCAAGGCGCTGTGCAAGCTGGCCAATGAGTTCGACCTGAACGCGCGCTGCATCGAGCGCAAGAAGGGCTTCGTGCTGTACATCAAGGAAGGCGAGAAGATCATCGAGTTTCTGAGCTTGATCGGGGCCCATCAGGCGCTGCTCAGGTTCGAGGATGTGCGGATTATGAAAGATATGCGCAACTCCGTCAACCGGCTGGTTAACTGCGAGACGGCCAACCTGAACAAGACGATCGGGGCGGCTGTCCGTCAGATCGACAACATCCGGCTGCTGCAGAAGCAGATCGGTCTGGAAAACTTGCCCGAGAAGCTGCGGGAAGTGGCGGAGATCCGGCTGCGGCATCCCGATATGAATCTGAAAGAAGTCGGCGATATGCTCAAGGGCAGCGTCAGCAAGTCCGGGGTTAATCATCGTCTGCGCAAGATTGACGAGCTGGCCGAGAAGCTGAGAAAGTAGGAGCAAGCACTGTCAAATATAGATTTTTTGTGTAAATCATCAAAAATTCTAGTGCATATCTCCGAAAAATGCTATACTAGGTGAAAACCGCTTTTTTTAGTGACATATTCGCAAGGAAATTAATTAGGCAAGAGCATGGTTGTTTTTCATGAGAGGCACTTCGGGAAAGGTTCCGTTAATCGGAATTCCAGGACGAAGTGCCGAATCTGAACTTAATCTATAGGGCCAGCGCCTTCATGGATGAGCAATTAAAAGTAGGGGGTATTGGTTGAATGTCGAGACGCCCAGTAGTCGTCAAGTTGAAAACAGGCCTTCATGCCAGACCGGCGGCACTTTTCGTGCAGGAAGCGAATAAGTTTTCTTCCGAAATTTTCGTGGAGAAGGACGAGAAGAAGGTCAACGCCAAGAGTATCATGGGAATTATGAGCCTTGCGATCAGTACGGGGACTGAAGTCCATATAAGTGCAGAGGGTTCGGATGCCGAGCAGGCTGTAAACGCTTTAGTCACCCTTGTCAGTAAAGAAGAACTCGAGAACCAATAACGACCCGGCAGGCAAGCTTCCGCTTCGGAAGCTTGTTGCCTTTGGAAGTTCCGCCCGGATGCGCTGTCGTGTCACGGCAATCCGACTGAGCGGGATCGCTGAGTGCGAGTCTAACGAATTGAAGGCGCTTGCAAACCATATGCTGATCTAACCCGAGCGGTTCTGCCGCTCGGGTTTCTGCATGTCGGCGCGCCTTCCGTCCCCTGCGCCAGCACCGGGACCTCCTACGTTTCCTGGGGAGGATGAACAAGAATGACGTCCGATCAGGATAAGCAGAGCACCGTTCGGGTGATAATGTGTATGTTTCGTGAACAAAGCCAGAAAAACGGGGGCTGATCCGCCCTTGCCCGAAAAATGGCAGGTGACGCCACCGCAACCTTTAATACCCGCCAAGCGTCTAACATGTCGTCATCCTTGGAATTCTGAAACAAGTAGAAAGAAGGAGTAGAGAAGAAAATGAAGCGCATGAGAAATGAATTAAAGATATGGCTTGTACTCAGCCTGCTGATTGCCTCCATCGGCTGGACGCCGGCGCAAGCGGCCGATAAGGAATCGGAGATGTCTTCGGGCACGGTGCATGTGCTGCTGTATTTGAACAAGGCGGAAGCTTTCCTGAACGGCGATCAGGTGACGCTGGATGCTCCGGCCACCATTATTAAAGATAAAATGTACGTGCCTGCGAAATTCCTCGGCGATGCCTTCGGCATGAAGGTGGAGTGGAACGAGACGACGCGCATGATCGAGATGGTAACGCCCAAGGCGCAGATCATGCTCGACAGCGACAACAAATCGGTCTGGATCAACGGCTACTGGATGCGCTTCGATGAAGCGGCGGCGATCGTAAATGGCCGCTTGATGGTGAAGCTGACCTGGCTGGCCGATTATATGGGAGCCCGGTATACGTATAACGACGAGCTGCGCCGGGTGGAAGTCTTGTTCACGAAGACGCCGACGGGCATCTATATCCCGGCCAATGACAACTCCAAGCCGGTAGCGAAGTTCAGCTTGAGCAAGTCGAGCTATCGCATCGGCGAGCCGATCAAGTACATCGATCTGAGTTATGATCCGGATGCGGAAGGCATTATCAATCATGATTGGCAAGGACGGCAGGAAGTTTACTTCACGCCCGGCACTTATCCGGTTACCCTGACGGTGCAGGATCGGCACGGCAACAAGAGCGAGCCTTACACCCGTTATGTCATCGTAGGGAAAGAGACTTATTTGAACGAAGTGGAATACCCGATCTACATGAAGCCGGTAGGCTCCTTCATCAAGACGAACTGGTCGGTGCTGTGGGGCAACTTCTACGACCTGCCGGAGCTTCCGAAGCAGGTGACGGAAGATACGACGCGCAAGCTGCTTGTCAGCGACAGTCCTGAGACGTTTACGCAGCAGGGGATTTTGTACCAGGATACGGTAGAAGGCAAGGGCCGGCTGTATGCCGACCATATCAACGGAACCCGGGAACGGGTGACGATGGCGATTCTCGCCAAAAACATGAGCTCCAAGCCGATTACGATCCGGACGACGAATAAAGGCGAAGTATGGCCTTCGGTATATGCGAACCTGATCGGCAACGAAGCTACCGTCGATTTCCTCCTGGGCGATCCGATGGAAGAAAAAATGACGATTCCGGCGAACCAGACGTTTATCTACAAGCAGATGCCGGATTTCTACCCGAGTCAGGGCGTTAATCTGTTCTACGATATCGAGACGGACGGTCCTGTACAGTTTTCCTTTATTGCAGCCAGCGAAATTACAGCCAATTCATTGACGCTTCCGCTGCTGCCGTTCGATGGCCATGTGCGGGGGACTTTCCCGGTATCTACCTTGAACTGGACGGTGGATGGAACGAACTTCGACAAACCGTCGCGGCTGGTGATCGGCGACGGCAAGACCGATCCGTTCCAGCCCGGCTATGATACGATCCGCAAGCAGGAAGTGAAAAACGACGGCAACTACGGCGTCGTCTACAAGATCCACATGGATAAGCCGCGTAAGATGGCTGTCATGATCCTGCCAAAGGGCGGCGTCTTCAAGGGGCCGTTCAAAATCAACGGCGAGATGCGGCTGGTGCCGGAGTCCGGCGTCATCACCGCCTTCGACGGCCTGCAGATCATCGCCAAGACGACGGGCACCGAAGATGCGCTGGACATCGAGTTCAGCCCTCCTGCCGGCTCGGCTTTCCCGATCGACCTTATTTTCTATCCGCTGGATAACCGGGAAACCCGGTAAACCCGGCACGCGCAAGCTGCATAATGCTTGAAATTTTTTCCCCCTAGTCTCCGGCATCGTTAAAGGAGCTAGGGGGTTTTTGCTGTGCCGGCCGCCAGGTGCCGGAAGTCAGTCTGGCGTCAGTCAGATGTCACCGGCCGGAGTGAAACTTTGGCTGCAGCGATTCGTCTGGTAAAGAGCGGAGAGGTAAAAGAAGATCAGGCAGGACGACAAGAGGCAGACATTCGGTCGAACGTGAAGACAAGAAGCGGGCAGGCTGACAAGCGAGCCGACGGACATGCAAAGGCGAGCGCCTGACTTCCGCCAAAGGGAGCGATGGAGATGAATGCAGGGCGGTGGATGGAGACCGAACGCTGGATGAGCTGGACAGGCTGGAGTCTGGTTGCGGTCGGCAGTTTATTTGTCCCGCTAATGCCGTGGTATATGCTGGGGGAGATCACGGAGGCGGAGATTGGCTGGTGGGGACTATGCTCGGTAGCAGGCGGAATTGCCACGCTCGGCGGGAGGCTGCTTTACTTGCGAAGCGTCGAAGCCGTGCAGCGCGGCCTTTTGCTGCTAGCCATCGTAGGAATGCTGTTCGTCATTCTGGCGCAGGTTCCGGCGTTGTTCAGCTGGTTACTGTACGGAGGAGCCTTCACCAAGGGCTGGATGCCGCTGGAGCCGCTAGGCTTCGGGATAGGCGCAGTCCTGCACCTGGCGCTGATCGTACTGGCGGCGCTGACGCTCGTGTCCGCGCTATACGCTTTGGCGGGAAGAAGGCGCAGCGAAAGCGGATTGCGGCTGCCTGCGAAACAACTGGCTGTATTTGCCGCGGCGCTGCTCGTAGCGGGAAGCGCGCTATGGGGATGGGACCGTTATGAGAGCGGCAACTGGATTGCCCGTACATATCCGGCGGATGGAGCGTCAGAGGTATCTGTGGACGCACAGGTGGAGGTGGTGTGGCATGGGGTTAGGGATAATATGGGATTGAAAGCGCGATATGCGGATCAGCCGGACCAGGCTATCCCGGGTACGACCGGAGGCTCCATGAGCGGCATGACATTCAAGCCGGAAGGCGGCTTCGCTCCGGGACGCCGGGTGCAGATTACGGTGGATGCGGACCGGCGTATTTATTCGTTTACCTTCACGACGGGTAACCCGTAAGAGCAGTTTGGGCTTTGACCTGTTCCAAGAGCCGCGCAGCAAAGAACACGCCCCGGCGCAAGGGCACACGGTCAAGCACGGACCGAGACGGCCGTTGAATCGGGCAGGCCGCTATTAAAAAGAGCCCTAACCGATGGATCGCCGCAGCGGCGGGTCGGTAGGGCTCTTTAATAAAAAGCTTAGATACGCTCGATGACCTTGTCGATCAGACCGTAGGTTTGCGCTTCGGCTGCCGACATGAAGTTATCGCGATCCGTATCGCGTTCGATCTTCTCGAAGGTCTGGCCGGTGCGCTCGGCGAGGATCGTGTTCAGCTTGTCGCGCATCTTGAGAATCCGCTTGGCGCGAATCTCGATATCGCTGGCCTGGCCTTCGGCGCCGCCGAGCGGCTGATGGATCATGACCTCGCTGTTGGGCAGCGCATAACGCTTGCCTTTGGCGCCGGCTGCGAGCAGGAACGCGCCCATCGAAGCGGCCATGCCGACGCAGATCGTCGATACATCAGGCTTGATAAACTGCATCGTATCGTAGATCGCCATGCCCGACGTGATGGAACCGCCCGGGCTGTTGATGTAAATGCTGATGTCTTTGTCCGGGTCCTGTGCGGTCAGGAACAACAATTGCGCAATAATCGAGTTGGCTACAACGTCGTTGATTCCGCTACCGAGAAAAATAATCCGGTCCTTCAGAAGCCGCGAATAAATATCGTAAGCGCGCTCTCCTCTTGCATCCGGTTCGACAACCATTGGAATAAAACTCATAAGCTGCAGCCTCCTTTAATGAACCTCTATATCAAACTATATCCATCATAACGGAAATTCAAACTAAGGTCAAGAAAGGTCAAACCAGGACATAAAAAAATCAGTCTTCATGTAGCATCAGGACTGATTGGTTGGTGATAGTATGGCGCGCCCGTAAGGAATCGAACCTTAATCTCAGGCTCCGGAGGCCTACGTCATATCCATTGGACCACGGGCGCATATAAGCTGCTGCGCTAGTTACGACAATTCTCAATAACTGTGACAGCAGAAGTTATTGTACAACATCCTCGGCGGAAATGCAAGGGGATGACCGCCGGTTTTTTGAGGAGTACAAGCCGCATAACGCCTATTCCTCATTTTTGCATATTTTGTGTCTATGGCTGCTTGATATTGGGATAACGTTGATCTATAATGAAAACAACTAAGTGAAAGCTTAGCACTTTTTTTTAAGTGAGTGGGACTAAAAACGTATCACCGGGACGGATTAAGTCCCGGTACCGAAGAAGTTCCAAGCGGAAGAGATGTGAATGCCATGCGCGATATGCTAGACATTCAAAAGCTGTTAGTGCCTGATCTGCTCGACTCGATGAAGAAGCGTTATACGGTTCTTCAGCATATTCTCGTCTCGGGCGTCGTCGGACGCCGGACGCTGGCAGCTTCGATCGGCTCGACAGAGCGCGTGCTGCGCGGCGAGGTTGAATTTCTGAAGGAGCAGGGACTGCTGCAGATCGACGCTTCCGGTATGCGGATCACGGAGGATGGCAGGGCGCTGCTGGAGCAGATCGAGCCGCTTGTGAAGGATTTGTTCGGGCTCACCGAGTGGGAGGAGCGCATACGCGCCGCATTCGGCCTCAAGCAGGTCGTGATCGTGCCCGGAGATTCGGAAGCTTCCCCGCATACGAAGAAGGAGCTGGGGCGCGCAGGCGCTTCGGTGATGAGGAAGCTGGTTAAAGAAGAAGAGGTCATCGCTGTTACAGGAGGATCTACGATGGCTGAAGTTGCCGTTCATCTGAACGCAACGGCATCGATGAAAAGCTGCTGGTTCGTACCGGCTCGGGGAGGACTCGGCGAAAGCGTAGAGCTCCAGGCCAATACGGTGGCGGCTACGATGGCCAAGAAGGCGGGAGGGCGTTACCGGCTGCTGCATGTGCCTGATCATCTGAACGATGAAGCGTATCAGTCGCTGTTGCAGGATGATCACATCACGGAAATCTTTCATTTCATCCGCAGAGCCAGAATGGTCGTACATGGCATGGGAGATGCTATGGTGATGGCTAGAAGACGCAAGGTCGATCCCGAGACAACGGCAAGCCTGCAGCGCGAAGGCGCTCTGGCCGAAGCGTTCGGGTATTACTTTGACCGCAACGGACGCATTCTGCACAAGATGCCTACGGTAGGCTTGCGCATCGAAGACATTCAGGCTATGGATACGGTGATCGGAGTTGCCGGAGGCCACGGCAAGGGCGAAGCTATTCTTGCGGTGCTCAGACACGGACACGAGGATGTGCTCGTAACGGACGAGGCGGCTGCCGCCGAGATCGTTCAGCTTATGTCATCTTGACGGGTTCATCCCCGTCTTGACTATAAATAAACCATTTTTAGGAGGAACCTATCATGGCAACGAAAATTGGTATCAATGGATTTGGTCGTATCGGCCGCAACGTATTCCGCGCAGCGCTCAACAACCCTAATGTTGAAGTGGTGGCAATCAACGACCTGACCGATGTGAAAACGCTGGCTCATCTGTTGAAATACGACACGACTCACGGTACGCTCGATGCCAAGGTTGAATCGACTGAGGGCGCGCTGATCGTGAACGGCAAGACGGTTAAAGTATTCGCCGAGCGCAACCCGGAAAACCTCCCTTGGGGAGAAAGCGGCGCTGAAATCGTCGTTGAATCGACCGGTATTTTCACAGCTAAGGAAAAAGCCGAGCTTCACTTGAAAGGCGGAGCGAAGAAAGTTATCATCTCCGCACCTGCTACGAACGAAGACATCACGATCGTGCTGGGCGTCAACGAAGACAAATACGATCCGTCCGCACACACGATTATCTCGAACGCTTCCTGCACAACGAACTGCTTGGCTCCTTTCGCGAAAGTACTGAATGACAAGTTCGGCATCGTAAAAGGTTTGATGACGACCGTTCACTCTTATACGAACGACCAATCCGTACTCGATGTGCCGCACAAGGACCTGCGCCGTGCCCGTGCAGCTGCCGAGAACATCATTCCGTCCACGACGGGCGCAGCCAAGGCTGTTTCCCTCGTATTGCCTGAGCTCAAAGGCAAGCTGAACGGCTTCGCATTGCGCGTGCCTACGCCAAACGTATCCGTTACTGACCTCGTAGTAGAACTGAGCCAGAACGTTACGGTTGACGAAGTCAACGCAGCTCTGAAAGAAGCGGCTGAGGGTCCTCTGAAGGGCATCCTGAACTACTCCGAAGAGCCGCTCGTATCGAGCGATTACAACGGCGACCCGGCTTCTTCCACGATCGACGCTCTGTCGACGATGGTTGCCGGCGATAACATGGTGAAGGTTGTATCCTGGTACGACAACGAGTGGGGCTACTCCAACCGTGTTGTTGACCTCGTGAGCTTCATCGCGTCCAAAGGCCTGTAAGCAGCAACTTCATTGTGGTGATGAACTGAAACTCAAGTCATAGAAGTGCGTCCGGCAACCGGGCATCCGTAAGACGGCATCTTTTAAGCAGATGGCGCGTCCGGATGTCCGGCTTTTGCCGGGACTGCGCTTTTGGGCATGACGCAGATCATGACCACAATTTTTATGTACAGCGTTATGCAGGACAGAAACAAGCTACGAGTCCGAGTGGAAACGGGAGAAACCTTTTTAAGAAACAATGCGGGAGGCCACGGATATGAACAAGAAAAGCGTGCGTGATGTCGAGGTAGGCGGCAAGCGGGTATTTGTACGGGTAGATTTCAACGTTCCTCTGGAGAACGGACGGATTACGGATGATACGCGGATTCGCGAGACGCTGCCGACGATCAAGTATTTGACCGAGCGCGGAGCGAAAGTCATTCTGGCGAGCCATCTGGGCCGTCCGAAGGGCCAAGTAGCCGAAGAATTGCGTCTGACCCCAGTCGCCGCAAGACTCTCCGAGCTGCTGGGCAAGCCGGTAGTGAAAGCCGATGAAGCGATCGGCGAGGCAGTGAAGGCGCAAGTCGCGGCGTTGAACGACGGCGACGTCCTGCTGCTGGAGAATGTCCGTTTCTATGCGG
Organism: Paenibacillus sp. cl123; assembly: GCF_900101595.1. Lineage (GTDB taxonomy): Bacteria > Bacillota > Bacilli > Paenibacillales > NBRC-103111 > Paenibacillus_G. The sequence goes on along the minus strand of NZ_FMYY01000009.1, from coordinate 190,162 downwards.
GCGAAGAGAAAAACGACGCCGAGCTGGCGAAAGCATTTGCCGAGCTGGCCGACCTGTATGTCAACGATGCATTCGGCGCGGCTCACCGTGCGCATGCTTCCACAGAGGGCATCGCTCATCACCTGCCGGCAGTTTCCGGCCTCTTGATGGAGAAGGAGCTTGAAGTGCTGGGCAAAGCGCTGAACAACCCGGAGCGCCCGTTCACGGCGATCGTCGGCGGCGCGAAGGTCAAGGACAAGATCGATGTGATCAACAACCTGCTGAATCTGGCTGACAACATCATCATCGGCGGAGGCTTGTCTTATACGTTCCTGAAGGCGCTCGGCAACGAGATCGGGAAATCCCTCGTAGATAACGAGAAGATCGACCTCGCGATGAGCTTCATCAATAAGGCGAAGGAAAAAGGCGTAAACTTCCTGTTGCCTGAGGATATCGTTGTAACAGATGACTTCAGCCCGACGGCCAATACGAAAATTGTTCCGATCAACGAGATTCCGGCGGACTGGGAAGGTATCGACATCGGACCGAAAACGCGCGAAAAATATGCCAAGGTCATCGCAGAGTCCAAGCTGGTCGTCTGGAACGGACCGATGGGCGTATTCGAAATCGAGCCGTTCTCCCACGGTACGCGCGCAGTAGCGCAAGCTTGCGCCGAGACTTCGGCATACACGGTCATCGGCGGCGGGGATTCGGCCGCTGCGGCCGAGAAGTTCCAGCTGGCGGACAAGATGGATCATATCTCCACCGGCGGCGGAGCCTCGCTTGAATTCATGGAAGGCAAGGCGCTTCCGGGCGTTGTAGCTTTGAACGACAAGTAAGCGAAGGTAATCGACGTTTTCAGCGAAGCGGACTGCGGCCGGACTCCCAAGGTTCGGTTGCGGGGCCGACTTTCTAGTGCGGAAGAGAGGGGCTATACCACCCATGCGCAAACCTATTATTGCAGGCAACTGGAAAATGTTCAAAACCGTCAGCGAAGCGACGGCTTTCATCAATGAGGTAAAAGGCAAGGCTGAAGTAGACGGCGTGGATAGCGTTATCTGTGCGCCTTATACGAATTTGCCTGCGCTTGTCGAAGCGGTAAAAGGAACGGCGCTGAAGATCGGCGCGCAAAACCTGCACTTCGAAGACAATGGCGCCTTCACCGGCGAGATCAGCGGCGTGATGCTGAAGGATCTTGGCGTAGAGTATGTCATTATCGGACACTCGGAACGCCGCGCTTACTTCGCGGAGACCGATGAGATCGTGAACAAGAAGGTGCTGGCGGCGTTCAAGCATGGCTTGACTCCGATCCTGTGCGTAGGCGAGAAGCTGGAAGAGCGCGAAGCGGGTCAAACGAAGGACGTCTGCAAGGTGCAAACCGAAGCGGCTTTCGCCGGTCTTAGCGCCGAGCAAGCGGCACAGGTTGTAATTGCATATGAGCCGATCTGGGCGATCGGTACGGGCAAGTCGTCGACGGCTGCCGACGCGCAGGACGTGATCGGCTATATCCGCGGCCTCGTGGAAGGGCTGTACGGCGCCGATACGGCGGCAGCGGTGCGCATCCAGTACGGCGGCAGCGTGAAGCCGAACAACATCGCCGAGTACATGGGCGAGGCGGACATCGACGGCGCGCTTGTAGGCGGCGCCAGCCTGGAGCCTGCGTCGTACATCGCGCTGGTGGAAGGGGCTAAGTAAGATGGCAACTAGACCGAAGCCGGTAGCGATCATTATCCTGGACGGATTCGGCCTGCGCGGCGACGTGCAGGGCAATGCCGTCGCACAAGCGAAGAAGCCGAACTATGACCGGTATTGGAACCAGTTTCCACACACGACGCTGACGGCGTGCGGAGAAGCGGTCGGTCTTCCGGAAGGCCAGATGGGCAATTCGGAGGTCGGTCACTTGAACATCGGCGCAGGGCGTATCGTGTACCAGGACCTGACTCGCATCTCCAAGTCGATCCGCGACGGAGAGTTTTATGACAACGAGACGATTCTGGGCGCAATTCGGCATGCGAAGGACAATGGCAAGAAGCTGCATCTGTACGGGCTGCTGTCGGACGGCGGCGTTCACAGCCATATCGCTCATCTGTTCGCCTTGCTTGAGGTATGCAAGAAGGAGCAGTTCGAGGACGTTTACATCCATGCGTTCCTGGACGGCCGGGACGTGGCCCCGGACAGCGCAGCCAAGTACATGGAGCAGCTGATTGCCAAGATTGACGAGCTGGGCGTAGGACGGATCGCAACGGTGCAGGGCCGGTATTATGCGATGGACCGCGACAAGCGCTGGGAGCGCACGGAGAAGTCGTACCGGGCAATGGTATACGGCGACGGACCGACCTTCGAGGACCCGATGAACGCCGTGCTGGAATCGTACACCCGTTCCGTCTTCGATGAATTCGTGATGCCGACGGTGATCGTGAAGAAGGACGGCACGCCGGTAGGGCTCGTCGAGTCCGGCGATTCGGTCGTCTTCTTCAACTTCCGTCCCGACCGGGCGATTCAGCTGTCCCAGGTGTTCACGAACAGCGACTTCCGCGGCTTCGACCGCGGGGACAAGGCGCCGACCGATCTGTATTATGTATGTCTGACGCTGTTTAGCGAGACGGTGGGCGGTTATGTCGCCTATAAGCCGAAAAATCTCGATAACACGCTCGGCGAGGTGCTCGTCCAGAACAACCTGAAGCAGCTGCGCATCGCCGAGACGGAGAAGTATCCGCACGTCACCTTCTTCTTCAGCGGCGGCCGCGATGTCGAGCTTCCGGGCGAGACGCGCATCCTGATCAAGTCTCCGGCTGTAGCGACCTATGACCTGAAGCCGGAGATGAGCGCTTATGAGGTTGCCGCTGCGGCGGTGGCGGAGATCGAGGCGGAACGCCAGGACGTGATCATCCTGAACTTCGCCAATCCCGACATGGTCGGACACTCGGGCCTGCTGCAGCCGACGATCGAAGCGATCGAAGCGACGGATGCTTGCCTCGGTCAAGTGGTCGACGCGATTCTTGCCAAAGGCGGGGTTGCCCTGATCACGGCGGATCACGGCAACGCGGACGTTGTCACCAATCCGGACGGCTCGCGGAACACGGCTCATACCACGAATCCGGTGCCTTTCATTATGACCGACACTCGTGTTACACTAAGAAACGATGGCATTTTGGCAGATATTGCCCCGACGGCGCTCGCTATCCTTGGCGTTGCCAAGCCGGAGGAAATGACGGGAACGTCTTTGTTCTCGCCCCGTATTTAAAGCTTGTCCGGCTAATTCCGGCCGGGGACTGATTAGCTTGAAGCAAATCGGATTAAACCATGAATAAGGAGTGTTTTCGAATCATGACGATCATCTCTAACGTGTACGCTCGTGAAGTGCTTGACTCCCGCGGTAACCCGACGGTAGAAGTAGACGTTCATCTGGAATCCGGCGCTCGCGGCCGCGCGATCGTGCCATCCGGCGCATCGACCGGCGCTTACGAGGCTGTTGAGCTTCGCGACGGCGACAAGTCCCGCTACCTGGGCAAAGGCGTTCTGAAAGCCGTAGAAAACGTGAACGATATCATCGCTCCGGAAGTCATCGGCATGAACGCGCTGGATCAAGTCGGCATCGACCAGCGTATGATTCAGCTCGACGGCACGCCTAACAAAGGCAAGCTCGGCGCTAACGCGATCCTCGCGGTATCGATGGCGGTTGCCCGCGCTGCGGCAGATGCTCTGGATATTCCGCTGTACGTATACCTGGGCGGATTCAACGCCAAGACGCTTCCGGTTCCGATGATGAACATCATCAACGGCGGCGCGCATGCGGACAACAACGTAGACGTGCAAGAGTTCATGGTTCTTCCGGTAGGCGCTCCTACGTTCAAGGAAGCTCTGCGTACCGGCACTGAAATTTTCCACAGCCTGAAGTCCGTACTGAAGGAAAAAGGACTGAACACCGCAGTAGGCGACGAAGGCGGCTTCGCTCCGAACCTGGGCTCCAACGAAGAAGCGATCCAAACGATCATCACCGCTATCGAGCGTGCGGGCTACAAGCCGGGCGTTGACGTATTCCTCGGGATGGACGTAGCGTCCACGGAATTCTTCAAAGACGGCAAATACCACCTCGAAGGCGAAGGCAAATCCTTCACTTCCGCAGAGTGGGTAGACTTCTTGGCCGCTTGGGTTGACAAATATCCGATCCTCACGATCGAAGACGGCTGCTCCGAAGACGATTGGGACGGCTGGAAGCTGCTGACCGAAAAGCTCGGCTCCAAGGTTCAGCTCGTCGGCGACGACTTGTTCGTAACGAACACCGAGCGTCTGTCCCAAGGCATCGAGCAGGATATCGCCAACTCCATCTTGATCAAAGTCAACCAAATCGGTTCCTTGACCGAAACGTTCGACGCGATCGAAATGGCTAAGCGCGCCGGCTACACGGCTGTTATCTCCCACCGTTCCGGTGAGAGCGAAGACAGCACGATCGCCGACATCGCGGCCGCTACGAATGCCGGCCAGATCAAAACCGGCGCTCCGTCCCGTACGGACCGCGTAGCGAAGTACAACCAATTGCTCCGCATCGAGGACCAATTGGGTGAAGTTGCTCAATATGCCGGCAAATCGGCATTCTACAACCTCAAAAACTTCAAGTAATGACCTTGCCCGCTGGTATTTTATCCAGCGGGCGGTTTTATACAAAATATACCGTCAGGTGAAACGGGTAGGCCTAGGCTTGTGTTTCCGCGAAAGCGAAGAGGTTGGTGTTCAGCCGCAGAGTTTACGGGCCGCCTTTAAAATCGGATGACATCCATTGCCTATTCCAACCCGGTCATCCGATTTTAACAGCGGCCGGAGGCGAACATGCAACCTCGCAGCGAATGAGGCGGGAACGATAGCTTTGCCCAAGCGTTTCATCTGACAACCCCCGGAGGGAATCATATGGGTAACCTGATAAAGACCGTGCTGTTTCTGATCGTATCGGCTTTTCTTACGCATCTGGTTCCCTTCAGCGATTATTTCCGCAGCCTCGATACGATGATCCATGAATTCGGTCACGCGCTCGTGACGCTGCTGCTGTCGGGCAAGGTGATGTATATCGAGCTGTACGCCAACCACAGCGGAGTGACCTACTCACAAGTATCGAGCCGGTGGAGCTTGATCCCCATCTCGCTGGCCGGTTATATGATCGCTTCCCTATTCGCGCTGCTGCTGTTTCAATTGCGCGCTTACGGCAAGGAGCGTCTGGGCTTGCAGCTGATCACGGTAGTTGCGGTGCTTTCGCTCGTGCTGTTTGTCCGCAATCAGGCGGGTATCCTTTGGCTGCTCGGATTTGTCGTGCTGACCGTGCTGATGCTGGCGCTTGCGCCCCGTTGGCTGCGGGATCTGTATTACCTGCTGCTGGCGTTTCTGACGCTGGAGGAGTCGGTCTTCGGACCGCTTTCGCTCCTGCTGTACGCCTGGAACGACCCGTCCAAAGCCGGCGACGCGACCAATCTGGCGCTGGTGACGCCGGTTCCCGCCGTAGGCTGGGCGCTGCTGTTCACGTTGTTCTCGCTATGGTGCGCGGTACGGGCGTTGCAGCACTTCTTTCGCGGACGGAGATCGAGCGGGGAACGCCGCCGGGAGCGGATGGAGCCGCAGTTTGACCGTCCGGGTTCGGGCTTGTAGGTTGATGAGGCTTTAGACTTTCCGAGCCTGCGAACATTTTTCTACATCCGCAAGAGCATTTTTGCCTCACGGCTTACCCCGGCAGTCTAGTATAATCATCTATACGGCCAACCGAAATGAATAAACAGGCAAGTCAAGGAAAGCCGCTTCCCAGCCGTATGGCGACGAAGCGGCTTTTGTGCAAGTCTCAGAAAGTATAAACAGTGAAGCGGCTCGACTTCCAGACAAACGCACGGCGAATAAAAAGACGCCGTCAGGCGATTATCCTTGCATCCATAAGCCCCGAGAGGAAGTGCCGTCATTGATGAGTATTCCTTTCCTCCGTTATCGCAACCGTTTCCGTAAGCCTCGTTCGTTAAGAAAGCATTTAATCGTGGGGCTCCTGATCACGACTGTTGTGCCGATCCTGCTGATCGGCGCTGTTTCGTACTACATGATTTATTTGATTCTGGACAACAAAACCGTCAAAGGCATCGAAAGCACGCTTTATCAAGTCAGAACCACCTTGGAGAAAACCTATAACAATTTGAACTATGTCTCTCAGCAATATGCCGCACGCGATACGCAGCTGCTGCTGGAGTCAGACGAACCCGTCGAGAAATATATTTTGGGGCAGCAGGTGTTCGCCCGTCTTCAGCTGCTCAGCTTTACGAACCCGGATACGAACGTCGTATATATTTACACGCCCGGCTCCCATGACGTCTTCTATGAAAATCAGCCAATTCGGCCAGACAGCACGCCGGAGCGTTTGCCGGTGCTGACCACTTACAAGGGAGTAACGTTGTATGCGCCGCATGCCACGTTCGGTTATGGAAGCGGTTTCGTATTCTCAATGTCCCGGTCGGTCAATCTGATTAAAGGGACGGGCCGAAGCCTGTATGTGGAGACGAGCACAGACGTTTACGATCAGCTGATGAACGACCGTCAGTTCGGCATCAAGACGGTGCAGGTGCTGACGGACAGCAGCGGCTTCGTCGTCTTCAGCCAGGATGAAGCGTTTCCTCCAGGCTCCCGCTTGCCGGTCGATCGGGATAACAAAGCTTATCAGATAGCGGGGGACCATTATTATTTTCAGGAGTACAGTCAGGAGCAGGGCTGGTACGTTTACTCGATTATCCATAAGACCGATTTCCGGCAGGAGGTCCAGAGCTGGACGATCGCCTGGGCGGCCATCGCTGCATTGTCGCTGCTGGTGAGCGCGGCGGTAGGGTGGTGGATCTGGAACATGTTTTATTTTCCGCTGCGCAAATTGAACAAGGAAATTCGTTATCTCGGCGACAGCCGTTATGAAGACGAGAACCAGATGCAGCGTGATATCCGGTTAACTCAGATCGCCGAATTCGACGTGCTGCTGACGCAGTTTCAGGACATGAGGTCGAATATCTGGTCGCTGCTTACGGAGCTGAAGCGGCAGGAGGAGGACAAGCGCCACTTGGAGGTGGAGAAGCTGGTCGCGCAGATCAATCCTCATTTTCTCTACAACACGCTGAATACGGTGCAGTGGCTTGCGAAAACGAAGGGCGAGGAGGAAATCGTCAGCCTCGTCACGGTCTTTATTCGTCTGCTGCGCTACAATCTGGGCAAGGACGGCGGCCGCGTGAAGCTAAGGCAGGAGATCGACGCGTTGAACGATTACGTAGCGCTGCAGCAGATCCGCTATAACTACGAATTTACGGTGGATATCCAGGCCGATCCGAGATCGCTTGATGTTCCGGTGCCCCGTTTCCTGCTTCAGCCGTTGATTGAGAATGCGCTCTATCACGGACTGACGGAAGAGGACAGCGCCATCGAGCTGACGATCACGATCGATCAGGAGCGGTACCTGCTCGTTCAAGTGAAGGATAACGGAAGAGGCATGAGCCAGGAGGAGCTTCAGAGGCTGATGCAGCATAAAGTGCCGGAGCGGGATCAAGTCGGGATGGGCATCGGGCTCAGTTACGTGAATGCGATGCTGCTGGCTCATTTCGGACAAGCGTCCCAACTGCAGGCGTCCAGTTCCCGGGAAGAAGGGACGACGATGTATTTCCGGATACCGGTCGATGACAAGCAAGGAGGCGGCGATGAATCGAGCATTGATCGTTGATGATGAATATTTCGTTCGAAAAGGGCTTATATCCACGATGCCATGGGAGGATTTCGGAATTCGGATTGCGGGCGAGGCGAGCAATGGGGAGAAGGCGATCGAGCTGCTCCAGCGTCAGGGCGCAGACCTGCTCATTACGGACCTGTCGATGCCGGTTATGAACGGGTTCGATCTGATGCGCCGCGTCAGAGATGATTTCCCCCAGGTCTGCATGGTAGTGCTTACCTGTCACGAGGACTTCAAATATATTCAGGAAGCGCTTCGCCTTGGCGCCATCGACTATATTGTGAAGACGGAGCTGGAGGATGAGCGGATGCGCGAGTCGCTCGGCCGCATTTCGGAGCGATTGCACGAGTGGCGAGCGTCTAAGTCCAAGGTATGGGGGCAGCAAGAACAAAGCGAGGCGTCGAGAGAGGCGGTCGTCTGGTCGGAGGAGGACGAAAAGAAGCTGCAGGCGCACATCGAGGAATGGCTGCCGCTCCATTGGGCTGTGAAGGATGCTCACTTCGAATCGTTATGCCGGACGATGAGGGGCTTGAATCCGCCTATGCCCAAGCTGCAGAAGGTGATGCATTATTTATTCGTGGAGTGGAACCGGATGCTGGGGGCTGATTTCGCGCCTGTATGGCTGCAAAAAGCCGAGACGGCTCACAACTGGGCCGCTTGGGAAGCTTATATGGCCGACTTCCGGAATTATCTGCGCCAGTATTTGCATATCTCGTCCTACCCGCAGGAAGCCGCTCTGCTGATTATGGAAGCCGCCCAATACATCAAAGCGAATATGGACTTGAAATTGACCCAGCATGACATCGCCCGGAAGATGAACATGAGCCGCGGCTATTTCAGCAAGTGCTTCAAGAATTTGCTAGGCAGGACCTTTCACGACTATATGAAGGAGCTGCGCATCGCCCGCGCCAAGACATTGCTGCTGCAAACGTCCAAGCCGATCGCGGATATTGCGGAGGAATGCGGATTTTTGGACCACCGGTACTTCAGCAGACAGTTTCGCGAGGAGACCGGTCTGCTTCCTTCGGAGTACCGCAGCAGCCAAGTATGAACAATGCCGTCCAAGGTGAAGAGATTGGTCCTGGAGCAATTTATACCATTTTCCACATGATCGGGGTCCGTTCTGCCTCACGGCGTTCCCGTGCGATGCTCTACGATAACAACTGTAGGACAATTGATTAGGGGGGACGATCCATGCACACATGGAAAACAGGGTCTATGGCGCTTATGGCGGCGCTGCTCGCTTTCACAACCGCCTGCAGCGGCAGCGACAGCCCGGAAGCTTCGAGTCCGGAGCAGAAGCAAACGGCTCATGAGGAGCCGGGTCCGTTCGGGAAGTACAAGGAGCCCGTTACACTGAATATCAGCTATTACAATCCGGGCGAGGTGAAGTGGCCGCAGGGCTCAAGCGATACGCTGCAGGAGAACAGGTTCACCAAGATGTTCGAGGAAAAGCTGAACATCAAGTTTCAGCATGCGTTCGAGGTGCCGCAGTCCGGACTGGAAGAGAAGCTGAATCTGCTCATCTCCAGCAACGATATACCGGATTTTATGTTTGTCACCGAAGGGCAATTCAAGATATTGGCGGAATCCGACATGCTGGAGGATATGACCAAGGCGTACGACAGCTATGCGTCCCCGCTGCTTAAGCAGGTGATAGACGGCTTCGGTCCGGAGATGAAGAAGAAGGTCACCTATGACGGCAAGCTGGTCGGCATTCCTTCCACGGTGCCTGCGCATGACAACGACGGAGTCGTATGGATACGCAAGGATTGGCTGAAGAACGTCGGAATCGACTTGCCCGAGGTCATCCGGCTGGATGATCTGGAGAAGGTCGCCCGGGCGTTTATCGAGCAGGACCCGGACCAGAACGGCAAGAAGGATACGTTCGGCATTCAGAGCACATCGACATTCGTGACGTCGACGATCGGCTACAATACGCTGGACCTGATCTTCACCTCGTACCAATCCTACCCGAAGACGTGGAGGAAGGATGCGGGAGGCCAAGTCGTATACGGCTCGATTCTGCCGGAGACGAAAACGGCCTTAGGCAAGCTGCAGCAGTGGTATGCGGAAGGGCTGCTCGACAAGGAATTCGGCACAGTGAAGCCGGACCAATTCGCCAAGGATATAAGCGCTGGCAAAGCCGGCATCTCGATGGGCTATACGTGGGCTCCGATGAAGGCGCTCGCGGACTCCGTCAAGAACAATCCGAAGGCGGATTGGGGCGCTTACCTGCTTGTGTCCTCTGACGGCAAGCTGCATGCCAGACAGCCTAACCCGATGGGCAAGATCATGGCTGTCAAGAAAGGCGCCAAGCATCCCGAAGCGATCGTCAAGGCGATCAATATGGTCACGGAAATGGATAACAACATACCGGGAGCGCCGAAGCCTTATGTGGATAGTCCCGGCACGAATTGGACGGTACGCCCCATTCAGCAGACCTTCCGGACGAAAAATACCGTCTACGACCGCTTCCAGCGGTTTCAAGACGCGGCGTCGGGCAAGATCACGCGGGAGAAGCTGCTCGAATCGGATGTAGGCATATACGACAATTATTTGAAGGGCATGGATACCTTGAAGGCATCGCCTCAGGACTGGGCTTATGTGCTGTATCAATTCCATGGCGGCAAGCTGGTGCTTCGGCCGGAGGTCGTGGAGGAGTACAGCCAATATTACGGGATTACGAAGTCGATGGAGCTGAAATGGGCGAATTTGACCAAGCTGGAGAACGAGTCCTTCATCCGTATTATCGTTGGCGACAAGCCGCTTGATTATTTCGATACGTTCGTAGCGGAATGGAAGAAGCAGGGCGGGGAAGATGTCACGAAGGAAGTGGTGAAGGAAGTTGAACGTCTTAAGTAAAATCCGCTGGCATTATCATCTTATGCTGCTGCCGGGTATGGTATTTCTGGCGGTGTTCCACCTGTACCCGATGTTCGGAGCGGTGATCGCCTTCAAAAAATATTTGCCCTCCAAGGGAATATGGGGATCGCCATGGATCGGGCTCGACAATATCCTGTATATGTTTCAAATATCGGACAGCAGGCTTGTGCTGTTCAATACGCTCTTCATCTCCTCGTGGAAAATCGTCGCTCATCTGGCCGTCCCGCTGCTGTTTGCGCTGCTGCTGAACGAGGTCCGCAACCGGTATTTTAAGAAATGGGTCCAGACGATCGTCTATCTGCCGCATTTTATGTCCTGGGTGATTCTGTCGATCATCTTAGTCGATATGCTGTCCTTGCGCGGTATCGTGAACCAGCTTCTGGGCCTCTTCGGCATCGATCCGGTTCTGTTTCTCGGCAGCAACAGCTGGTTTCCGTTCGTTCTGGTGAGCAGCGACGTATGGAAGGAGTTCGGATTCAAGGCGATTATTTATTTGGCGGCGCTGACCGCCATCAATCCATCCTTGTACGAAGCGGCGGAAATCGACGGAGCCACAAGATGGCAGAAGCTTCTGTATGTGACGCTTCCGGGCATCATGACGACAGTTATCCTGATGGCGACGTTGTCGCTGGATAATGTGCTGAGCGCCGGCTTCGAGCAAATTCTGAACCTGTACAACCCGCTTGTGTACGCATCGGGCGATGTCATCGACACCTACGTGTACCGGGTCGGGCTCGTTCATTCGCAATACGGCATCGCAAGTGCGGTAGGGTTAATGAAATCGGTCGTCAGCTTCATCCTGATTGTGCTCTCCTACCAGCTGGCGTCGCGGTTTGCGAACTATCGCATATTTTAGAGAGGTTGTGATTGCGTTGCCGGTTTACGGGAAGAGCTTCGGCTCTAAGATCACCGATGCTGCCATAGCGGCCATGCTGATCGTTATCGCTTTTGTCTCTCTGTTTCCGATCCTGCATTCGGTCGCGATTTCCTTCAGTGATAAAGCGGCCGTGTCGGCGGGGCGGGTGACCGTATGGCCGGTTCAGTTCAACATGGCCAACTATGCGACGCTTATGGGAGATGAGCAGTTTTTCACCTCGTTCGGCGTTTCGGTCAAAAGGGTATTGCTGGGCGGGGCGATTCAATTTATATTAACGGTATTGATGGCGTTCCCATTGTCGCGCGACAGCAAAAGGTTCCGGTCGCGGAACGTCTATATGTGGATTGTCGTTGTCTCCATGCTGTTTCATGGAGGGCTGATTCCGTGGTATTTGACGGTCAAATCGGTCGGCTTGATCGATACGATCTGGGCGCTAGTGCTGCCGGGGGCGGTACCGGTATTCAACGTTATTCTGCTGATGAATTTCTTCAAGTCGCTGCCGAAGGAGCTGGACGAAGCGGCGATGATGGACGGGGCCGGTCCCTGGTATACGATGATCCGGCTGTACATCCCGCTCGCCTTGCCCGCTATCGCTACCGTGACGCTGTTCAGTATCGTCGGGCATTGGAACGCATTTTTCGACGGGCTTATTCTGATCCACGATTCGGCCAATCTGCCGCTGCAAACGTATATCAATACGCTGCTGCGGCAGCCGGCCCAATATGAAGATCTGGATGCGGAAACGCTGAAGCTGCTGATGCAGACGTCGGATCAGGGGCTGAATGCGGCGAAAATCATGATCAGCATGGTGCCGATTTTGCTGATTTACCCGCTGCTGCAAAGATATTTCGTGCATGGGATCGTGCTTGGTTCGGTCAAAGAATAGGATGTAGGGGAGAAGAGGCAATGAGCGGCAACGGAGCAAAGATCAGGTTCGGCTTGATGGCGGATGTTCATCAGGACTTTATGTACAAGGCGGAGGAGCGGCTGGCAGAGTTCGTCGACCATATGAACCGGGAGCGGGCGGACTTTATCGTGCAGCTCGGCGATTTCTGCTATCCGAAACCGGAAAACAAGCATTTCGTCAGCATCTGGGAACGGTTTGCGGGTCCTGCGTATCATGTGCTGGGCAATCATGACATGGATCGATGCGGCAAGCAGGAGATGATGGATTATCTAGGAATGCCGCGCAATTATTATTCGTTCGACAGCGGCGATTACCACTTTGTCGTGCTCGATACGAACTACCTGAACTTGGAGGACGGGTATGCCGACTATGCGCATGGAAATTATCACAAGCATCCGAAGCATATCGGCAACGTGACGCCTGAGCAGCTGGATTGGCTGAAGGGCGATCTGGCAGCAACGGGCAAATCTACGATCATCTTCAGCCATCAAAATCTGGAATCCGTCCATCTCGGCTTCAACATCGGTATCCAGAACAGCGACGAGCTGCTCGCGGTGCTAAGAGAAGCGAATGCAGAGGCAGGATTCCGCAAGGTGGTCGCTTGTATGAATGGCCACAGCCATCTGGACGGCGTGAAGGTGATCGATGATATTTATTTCATCCATATTAATAGCATGTCTTACTTCTATATGGGCAAGGACTACGAACGCGTCCGCTATTCGGAGGAGATTACGGAATCGCATCCCCTCTTGGCCCGCACCGCTCCGTACCGGGAAGGCTTGTACGCCCTCGTTACCCTGGAGCCCGGCGTGCTTACGATCGAAGGAAGGGAGACCGCTTACGTCGGTCCCCCGCCGCTCGAGTGCGGGCACAGTAATTCGAATGCCGGTCACATACTCTCAGCCAAAATATCGAGCAGACGGCTGTTGTTCTGACGAAGTGGGGCGATTAGCCTCGGTCCCCTCTGCCGGGATGGAGGCTGATTGTTTTGTCCCTGGAACCGGAATTGTCATAAGGATTTTTTTGTGTTATACTATGCATGCTGTCTATTTACGGACAAGTTAGCGGAACGCTGCTCGTAGGAGGTGTGAAGATGGAAATTGCACTGAAGATTGTTTTGGTGATTGCGTCTATTGGATTAATACTGGCGGTATTGCTGCAACCGGGCAAGAGCGCTGGATTATCCGGTGCCATCTCCGGGGGTGCGGAGCACTTGTTCGGCAAGCAGAAGGCGCGCGGGATGGAGCTGTTCCTCCAGCGTTTGACGATGGTACTCGCCGTCATTTTCTTTATACTGACGATTGTGGTTGCTTATTTCGTCAGATCTGTCTAAACATACCAAACGACAGCAGGGGTTCATGCTCCTGCTGTTTTTTTGTAGCTATCGCTATCGCGCAGGCGACCGGCTTCGGTCTCGAGAATCAGAAGATGCCTGTTTACATAGATTAATGATGAACAAGCTTGAAAAAAGTTTTCTACCCGGGTTGAGCGGGTATTATGAAGAGAATGCCGCTTTTTTGGGCAAGCTTGACCTATACGGGACAACGAAACAGGCGGAGATGAACAGCGCCCGCATAAGATAGACAGACAAGGGGTGACTCACGATGGTAACCAAAGAAGCGCTGCTGGATTTTATGAAAGAAACCGCCTATAAGCCGATGACTTATCAAGAGCTGGAGCAGCAATTTGCGCTGGAGGATGCAGTGGCATTCAAGTCCTTCATCAAGCTGCTGAACGATCTCGAGAATGAAGGTCTTATTCTCCGCACGCGCAATGATCGTTATGGCGTTCCCGAGCGGATGAATCTGCTTCGCGGCAAGCTTCAGGCCCATGCCAAAGGCTTCGGGTTCCTGATTCCCGAGGACCGGGAGCTGCCGGACATTTATATTCATGCCAATGATATGGGCACCGCGATGAACGGGGATATCGTTCTCGTGCGGGTAAATTCGAAGAGCGCGTCGGGCGGCCGCATGGAAGGCGAGGTCGTGCGCGTCGTCAGCCGCAGCAATACGAGAATTGTCGGGTTGTTTCAGGCCCATGAAGAATATGCGTTCGTCGTGCCTGACGATAAGCGGGTTGTACGGGATATTTTTATCCCGAAGGAAGCGTTCAACGGGGCGATGGACGGGCATAAGGTCGTCGTAAATATTGTAACTTATCCCGAGGGACGTGCCGCTGCTCAAGGCGAGGTTATCGAAATACTGGGGCATCGCAACGATCCCGGTGTCGATATTCTCTCCATTATCCGCAAGCATGGGCTGCCGGAGTCGTTCCCGGACGATGTGATGGAGGAAGCGACCGCTGCGCCGGAATCGATCACCGAGGAAGAAATCCGCAGCCAAGGGCGGCGCGATCTGCGCGGCAAGCGGATTGTCACGATCGATGGCGAGGACGCCAAGGACCTGGACGACGCGGTCAACGTCGAGCGGCTGGAGAACGGCAACTATGTGCTGGGCGTGCATATCGCCGATGTGAGCTATTATGTACGCGAGGGCTCGGCGCTCGATCAGGAAGCTTATAACCGGGGGACGAGCGTTTATTTGGTCGACAGAGTCATTCCAATGCTGCCGCATCGGTTGTCTAACGGGATCTGTTCGTTGAACCCGCAGGTGGACCGGCTGACGATGTCCTGCGAGATGGAATTCGATGCCAATGCGAACGTAGTGCGTCATGATATTTTTACCAGTGTAATTCGCACGAGCGAGCGGATGACCTACAAAAATGTCCGCCTGCTGCTAACGGAGGAAACGCCCGATCCCGAGCTGGTGGAGAAATACGGCTACCTGATGGACGACTTCCGTCTGATGGAGGAGCTGGCGACCAAGCTTCGTGGCCGACGAATGAAGCGCGGCGCGATCGACTTTGACTTCCAGGAATCCAAGATTCTTGTCGACGAGGAAGGCAAGCCGACGGATATCATCAAGCGGGACCGGACCATTGCGGAGATGATTATCGAAGAGTTCATGCTGGCGGCCAACGAAACGGTGGCGGAGCATTTCTACTGGCTGAAGGTGCCTTTCCTGTACCGGATTCACGAGGACCCGGACGGCGAGAAGCTGCAGCACTTTATGGAATTTATTACGAACTTCGGCTATGTGGTGCGTGGCAAAGGCAATACGGTGCATCCCCGTGCCCTGCAAACGCTGCTGGAGGAGATTAAAGGAACCAAGGAAGAAACGGTTATCAGCACCGTCATGCTCCGTTCCATGAAGCAAGCGCGTTATGATGCAAACAGTATGGGCCATTACGGCCTGGCCGCTGAATATTATTCGCACTTCACCTCCCCGATCCGGCGGTATCCCGACTTAATCATCCACCGGGTCATCCGCGAGGTGCTGGAGAGCGGAGGGGCGCTGACCGACCAGCGCCATGAATATTTGGCTTCGCGTATGGAGGATATCGCCCGCCAGTCGTCCGAGCGCGAGCGTGTCGCCGTCGATGCCGAGCGGGAGACCGAGGCGCTGAAAAAAGCCGAATTCATGCTGGATAAAGTCGGCGAGGAATTTGACGGCATTATCAGCAGCGTGACGAGCTTCGGAATCTTCATCGAGCTGGACAACACGGTCGAAGGACTGATCCGGCTCTCGGATATGTCCGATGACTATTATCATTATCACGAAGCGCAGCATGCGCTCATCGGCGAGCGGACCTCGAAGATTTACCGGCTCGGCGACGAGGTCAAGGTTCGCGTGTCGCGCGTCAACATGGACGAGAAGACCGTGGATTTCGCGATGGTCGATATGAAGCCGAGGCAGCAAAAGATCAGCCTGGTCGACGCGCTGAACGCGGTCCGCAAGGACAAACGCAAGGGCGGCGGCGCCCGCGGCGGCTTCGCCGCCGGACGCAGCGCAGCCGGAGGCCGCAGCGGCAAGGCTGCCGGGCGGAGCGGCAGCGCGGCTAGGCCGGGCCGCCGGGAGCGGCAGGCAGCAGGCGCCGGCGAAGCGGGCGGCGAGCGCAACGCCCGCCGGGGCGAGGCGGCGCCGGGCTTCGGCGGCAGCCGCGACGGCGACGGCGCGGCCGCAGCGAGCCCGGGCGGCTTCGGCGCCGGGGCCGGCGCAGGCGCAGGCAAGCGCAGCGGCGGTGGCCGCGGCAAGGGCGCCGGAGCGGCGAAGGCCCGCGCGCTAGAGGCCGTCGGCCGCGGCGCTGGTGGCAAGCGCGGGCGCTCCACCGGCGGCAGCGCCGGTGGGGCTGAAGCGGGCGGCGGATCGCCGGCGGGCATCGGCTTCGCCAAGAAGAAGCGCAAGAAGACCGTCAAGCGTTAGGCGCTTGATTTCTGGGGATGGAGTTTGGTACAATGAACTCCATCCCTATTTTGTGGGAACCGCTGGAGGAAAGGGGTCACGGTGCCGATGAGCAAGAAGAGCGACGGTAAGCTGCTGGCGCAGAATAAGAAAGCGTCACATGATTACTTTATCGAGGATACTTATGAATGCGGCCTGGTGCTGACCGGTACGGAGATCAAGTCTCTGCGGCTGGGAAGATCGAATATCGGCGATGCTTTCGCCACGATCCGCAACGGCGAAGCCTTCATTCATAACATGCATATCAGTCCCTTCGAGCAGGGCAACCGCCACAATCCCAGCGATCCGACAAGGGCGCGCAAGCTTCTCTTGAAGAAGACCGAGATCAGCAAGCTGATCGGTCATGTTAAGCGGGAAGGCTATACGCTCGTACCGCTCAAGGTATATATCCGCAACGGCTATGCCAAGCTGCTGATTGGCCTCGGCCGAGGCAAGAAGCAGTATGACAAGCGGGAGAGCGACGCCAAGCGCGATGCTCAGCGGGATATTCAGCGGGCGCTGCGCGAGCGCCAGAAGGTAGCGCGCTAGTCATATAGAACTCAGGGTACAGGTCCACCGAATATTTCCGCCGCTTCCAACAAGTCGGCCTGCAATTCTAGCGGACTTATGTTATACTAAAGAAGCGCCAAAGGAAGTCAGCCTAGGCGCAAGTCAGCAACATCAAATGCCAAGTCAGACAGCAAGTCAGTCAGGATCACGGATCTACAGGTTTTGGATCGGCTGATAAGTTTTTCATCATAACCTTTTAAGCAAGTTTAGGACCCCCGACGGGGTCCACCTATGCGGGGACGTTCTTGGATTCGACGGGGATAGTTCGAGCATGGGTTGCGGGTAGTGGGGAGCGTCCGCTTCATCAACGCTAACGCCAATTAACTGGCAAACAACAACAACAACTCGCTTTCGCAGCTTAATAACCTGTGATGCGGCTTCTACCCTGCATCGCCCATGTGCCGGGATAGGGGCTCAACCTTAGTGGGATACGCTGTCTCATCTCCGCCTGGGGTGAGCTGAAGAAGACAATCAGGCTGACCTAGGAAGAAGCCGGTTACGGGGCGTCCTCTTAGGTGACATCAAAACTGTGACTACACCCGTAGATGCCTGTGTGGCGTTATCTTCGGACAGGGGTTCGACTCCCCTCGTCTCCATTGCTGAAAAACCCTGTAGGTGATCTCAACATCGTAATGGTTGATATCGGTGGATGGCTGGATCACTACACGGTCAACGTATTCTTGAAGCACTTGCCTTCTGTCCTCTTCTTCCCCGGACAGGAGCAGGTGCTTCTTGTCATTTATGATGGTGGAAATCAGCTGCTCGTCCAGCACGTTCGTCTTCTGGATCGCTTCGGCGCGGCTCAGCTTAAACTCCAGCGCTTCCTTGCGCTGTTCGGCTTCCTTGATATAGTCGATGACACTCTTCACGCCACTGCCCAGCGCGGCCATCCAATTCTTGATTTTCCCCTCAAGCTCCGCAATTTCCTGCTTGATCGGCTCGATGTCGCTAGTATACTGTTGGCGCTCCTGGGCATAGAGCTCCTGCACTCTGACCGCGATCCGCGCCGTGCCATCCTCCGAGAAGCTCGGACAATTTCTCCGAAACAAGGACTTCAAGATCATCCTTGCGGACGCTAGTGTTCCCGCATTTGCCCTGGCACTTGTAGTAGCTCAGCAGATTGTTGTCCGCGCTCTTGGGATTACGATAAGAATTGCCGGCATACAACGCCCCGCACTGGCCGCATACAACCTTGCCCGTCAGTAAGTAGTTCACCTTGGCCTTCATCCTTCCTGCTTTATGCTTCCGTTCGCCCATCTTGGCATTCACACGTTCCCACAGCTGAGGCTCTATGATCGCCGGTATGACACCGGGAATATGGATTTGCTCCGTCTGTGGCTTTTTATTGTTGGTGTTCCGTCGCCCCTCGTCGTCCTTCGAGCTGGATACGTCCCATGTATAGTCGCCCTTGTACTTTCGGTTGGAGGCCCATTCACCGAAGCTGTTCTTCGTAAATTTGCCGATGGGGAACCCTTGTTTATTTTAGGTGATCCGTCATCTATCAATTTTACCGCAGACTTAACCATCGAGAATATAGCGTTTGAAGGTGTCACAGGGAATACTCCGGCAGTGTTTAGGTCCTATGATATGGTCAGGTCAACAATAGACTCTTGTCTATTTCGGAATGGGTCAATTGGTTTCGAGTCTCTTGGTGGAATATCAAATCGTTTTGTTAACTGTATTTTTGAATTCGCTGAAATCGGTTTAAAATTTGATAAGTTTGTCAGTAATGCAGGCGGTGGATACCCAAACTTGAATATCCTAGAAAAGTGTATCATGGCTGGAAATACAAAGTGGGGGATATGGTTTGACAACGGCAGAGTACTAACCTGTAACGATTGCGATATTGAAGGAAATGGCACGCTCAATGATGCGACAACTGGTGGTGTATATGTCGGTCCGAATATCGGTAGTGAGGGCAGCACACCCAATAGTATAGCGACGATCTTAAATTCGTGTTGGTTTGAAGCTAACCAAGGTAAATCAAGCTTAGTTTTTGAGGATGGCAAGAACTATGTAAATGATTGCTATTTTGTTTTTAACTTGGATACGGACCATTCCATCTACATTAAAGGTGGGAATTACTTTATCAATAACTGCCACGCTGACGAAGCAAAGTCACAAAGCATCTACGAAGAATCAACGGTGAATAGTGGGAATGAAATTTTTTTTTCTACCTTCCCAGGTTTTGAGTTAGACGAACTATCAGGAACAATTTATAACCCATTGAAAACCACTGTTTTTTATCAGGAGGGAATAAAGCATAAGGGAGGATCTTATGCCAGTGTTCCTAACGTTATCATTAGCTACGATTCAAACGGGTACCGAATGGACAGCTACAGCGGTTGTGACAATAACATTTACTCAGTCATATAAGACGGGGACGACACCGAATGTAGTTGCCTCTGTCAATCAAAATGATCCTACAAAACTTCAAACCTTGGAAGTATACGATGTTACAAGCACAGGATTTACAGTACGCAAAAAATCATTAACAAGTGGTTCGGCAACTGTTAACGCTGATGCAAATATAGGGTTCACATGGATTTCTATTGGCACTATATAGAATTTCGGCACAGAAGCATAAAGAAAAGCCCACTATTTTAGAAGTGGGCTTTTCTTTATGCTTGATTTTGTGATTAACTTTTAAACTTCTTCTTCCATTCAACATTTCCTAGTACGATTGGGAAATAAGTATTCAAAACTTTAACTACTGGTATAAGTAATAGTATAGTGAGAGCAACAAAGATCAATCCCATTATATTGGTTGCGTTTGCTCCAACATTTACATTAAGTATGGCAAAAATATTTAGAATTATTGGAAACCCTACGGCCAAGTGTAGAGCGAAAAATGAAAGTGAGTTTTGTCCTAGGTATTTTAAATGTCGCGAACCTGACATTGATTTAGCAATTGTAATAAACGCAGTTATACTTATCATGGTTGTGAAAATAATATTAATGTTTTGACTTATATGAAGTTTATTTATGATTATATAAAACACATCCGGTCTAACGATTTGAACAAATGTTATCATCAAGCAAAACCAGGAGGCATATTTGAAAAATTGAAGATTGGTAATATTCCATTTTTTAAATACATAACCCAGAGCGAAATAAAGTAAATAAGTCATAGCAGAATCAATATTCCAAGGAAGTTGTGGTTCTTTATTGTTAAAAAGTTTAAATCCAACCAAGTATATTACTATTGCAAAAACAAGTTTGAGCCAATCGTATTTACATACTCTAGAAATAAGATAGAACATTACCTCTACAATAAAAATACATGTAAGAAACCATAGTGCTTCATTAAAAGGTATTTGATTCCGAGTTGAAATAAAAAAAGCTTTTAGAGATGGTTTAATATCAATGTGTGCCTGTGAGAGGACTGAATTAGCTAATATAGATATTACAGAGAACGCAAGATAAGGAATTAACAATGATTTTCCTTTTTTATTTAAGAAATTAATAAACGTTGGATACTTATTCGTTTGAAATAAATAACCTGAGATGAAGAAAAACAAAGGCATGTGAAAAGAAAAAATATAACCTTTGATATTCAAAGCAGGAGTGTGCCCGAGGATGACTAAAATAATACCAATACCTTTTAATGTGTCTACCCAATGAATTCGTTCATGTTGCATACTTTTCAATATTTCCCCTTTTTATTAATTATTTAAGAACCAGTTATTCACTATTGATGTGTTATAACGAGAAAAATTATAAAATTATGTCGGCATATAGTTTAACAGATACACGGTGATATGACTACTACTAAGATTATTCAAAAATATTGCACTGAATTTTATTTGATGTGCCCTTTTTGTTCGCATACACTTTATTCGAGGTGATTCTAATGTTGCAGGATATAGAGCGGAAAGTATTAAGGATACTCTAGAACTATGGTTTTTTGCGCAGAAAGACCATTTTGCGCATCAAACGCTGAGTTAAAACGTGAGCAGCACAAAAAGCATTTTATACAATAAGCTCCCATTCGGGGGCTTTATACATGTCTGGAGGATGAATTGAAATGATCAAAGTATATGATCAGTCTATGCAACTCATAGCCTACGTCGAAAATGCCTTCGCTGTTGGCTACGAGGAAAAGTTCAACGGACTTGGATCGGCATGGTTTAGCCTGCCTGCTAATGACCCAAAGACAGCAGAATGCCAGCCGTTTCGTTTGGTGGAGATATACGATGGAGAGGAGCGAGTTGACCTATTCCGCATCCTGCCGATCGACACGACACGCAGCGGCAACGGGAATACGATAACTTATCAATGTGAGCACGTACTCGGGACACTAATCGATGACGTGCTCTTTCAGTATCACCAGGTTGGCGGGTTGGGATATCCTACAGATGATGTCCTGGAATACATACTCAGCAATCAGGCTGTTTCTCATTGGCAGTTGGGCAGCGTCAGTTTTACAAGGCAATTCGAGTACAAGTGGGAGAACGAAAATTTGTTGGCAGCCTTGTTCTCGGTCTCGCGACCGTTTGACCAGGCTTACCAGTGGACGTGGGACACATCAACTTATCCGTGGACTTTGAATTTAGTGGAGCCGGACCAAGAAGAGAGCTGTTATATCCGTTACGGGAAGAATTTGATCGGGATCACAAAGCAAGAGGAGCCACGAGATCTTTGCACACGGTTGTATCCGCTCGGATACGGTGAGGGCGTTAATCAGTTGACAGTCAAGGATGTGAACCCAGCAGGCTTACCTTACATTGATGCGGACACGCAGGCGCAATACGGAATCATCTCCCGTGTGTGGGCTGACAGGCGTTATGAATCTGCAGAGATGTTGTTTGCTGCAGCTCAAGCGAGGCTGGAGGTTATGAAGCTGCCGCGGGTAACGTATTCCGTGGATGGCGCTGAGATTTATAGGCTTACCGAGGATCCATTAGACCGATTCTTGGCAGGTGCTCTAGTTCGTGTGATCGACGAGCAATTGGGGATGGACATTGTGGCCAGAGTTGTCATCCGTAATAGGCCTGATATCTATGGGTCTCCGGGCAGCGTGAAGTTAGAGATCGCAAATAAAGTGATGACCATAGCAAATTCATTCGCCCAGCTTGCGGATCGCCAACGAGTACAGGAGGTGTATGCACAGGGGGCTACGAACCTGGACACGAGGGACTTTGCAGAAAATTGCGACCCAACGCATCCGGCTGTGATTCGGTTCAATGTTCCTGCAGAGGCGGTTCGAATTAACAAACTGCTTTTTCCTACCAGTGCGAACCCTTCAGGGGATATTCCACGGGTGCGGCAGCTGGTGGTGGGGATACGTCGGGAGCAAGTAGTACGAGCACAACTGCCTTAGGTGGTGGGAGCACGTCGGGATCAAGCAGTTCTACAACGACATCAGGCGGAGGAGGCGAAACGCTTTCGTTCGGTACTAGGGGGTCTGTTGATTTCACTACAATTCTCTCTTCATTCAAAAGCTTTATTAAGGCAGAAGACGGAGCAGGAGGTTCTCTGAATCACTACCATAAAATATATGACTTCTCTTTGTTCACTACGGACCATTCACATGGCATGGAGCACACTCACTCGCTTCCAACTCACACACACGGCATGGAGCATACGCATCAACTTCCCGAGCACACGCATCCAATCGAGTATGGGATATATGAAGGTCCAGTGCCTACAGAGGTAATAATATCGGTTGATGGAAGTGTTGTTCCCATTTCATCGATAAGCGCAGACGACATTGACCTAATACCGTATCTAGCAAAAGACAGCAGCGGGAGAATTACAAGGGGAAATCACACCATAGCAATTACGCCAAATGACCTCGGGAGAATCGTTGCAAGTGTGACTACACAGTTATTTGTCCAAAGTAGAGGTGGAGGAGACTACTAAGGTTTGGCTAAATTAGCGATTACATTTTCAAAATCTCCAGGACAAGTACAACATAAACCCGGTATACAAAATATTGCCGGTCCGGGTGGAAGGCCAGTTGCGTTTCGATCTCAAATGAGCTACACTCGGGAGTAAGTTGCCGACAGGGTTTCCAGTAGTGTAAGCTCGTCTCCATACAAAAAAAGAGACACCCGCGAGGGTGTCTTTTTTGTATGGAGATACGGAAGGGGAGGCGAATCCCCAAGGGTTCAGACCGCGCGGAGCGGAACGTAATTGGATTCTTGGGGTCCCCGCAAAGTATCCGGAATAAGCTTCGAAGTGTTTCGTCACTTTGTGGGGTAAGAAATCGGTATAGACATGTACCGCTAAGGTTGTCGTCGGTGAGTGGGCATCTGTGTAAGTAGGATTAACATGTCAAAACTTCCCTCATCTCCATAAAGTGAAAGACACTGACCTAACTTGGGTCGGTGCCTTTTTCAGTATCATTTTTTATTTCGGCTTTTTCTTGAATGGCTTCTGCGACCCATAAATCAAACATGTCTAAATCTTCGAAATACATAAGAAGCATGCGATAGCCCCATTCACGAGATTCGCCTGATTTCCAATGAACAGCGGCACGTAAACGATCAAGGATGATATCCTAATTTCCGATTACATAAACAAGTTTGTCAGCTACGGGAAGCTCGGTTACTTTATTATAGTCTCCAGCTAAGTAGTTTGAGGGGATTTCTACCGAGATCCCTAGGTTGACGTGGATCCAATTTTTCCCCAACTTAGTAAAGTCTAATGAAGAAAGAATATCTCCAGCCAATTCATATCCATCCATAACAAAATCAATGTCTTGTGTGGCATAGCCGTTCAAGGGCTTCTTTAGCTTTTTGCATATTGCTCAACCCAAAGCACCCTCTTTTCTTTATCATAAACAATGGCGCCTGATCGCAGACCTTCTTGGAAGGTATACCTTGCCATATAATTCAAAGCTTTAATTTCGTCAGAAGACCTTGGGCGATTACGGGATAAGGACCAACCTTGTTCGATTGTCTTTTCTTTGAACTTTGCCACAGCGAGGTTCACATCAGGATTGCTTCTCAAAAGCTTGCTTTGAATCTCTGGAAGTGACATTTTTCGCATGTGTTCTCCCCCCATTCGTTCCCGATAGTAACATTATATACGAACCTTGGAGGTTTAACCATGGCTCTACGAGGCGTCCTCTTAGGTGACATCAAAACTGTGACTACACCCGTAGATGCCTGTGTGGCTTTATCTTCGGACAGGGGTTCAGAACGTGCGGAACGGAACGTAGTAGGATGAGCACGGCGTAATCTTGAACCGCCAATATGGTCATCGACGAAGTATAGCATAGGAAACTAGCCAGGGTTGGTGATTACTATCCCATGTTTTGTCAGTAAATCCGCCGAATATCACTTAGAAAGTAGCCCACTTTTCTTTTTATGAATCACATTAACGGTATACGTTTTAAGCAGGAGGATATAGATGACATCTAACAAAAAAGTTGAGATAGAAAGTACGGCCAACAAAACGGATGTCGGGTAAAGAGAATAAGACAAGATGGATGCACTCAGAGTGCCGACCATTTTAAAGTAAGCAATCCATATGGATTGACCGTCCGTACCTTGTTTAATGAACATGCGTACAAAGAGAAGGGACATCATGAGGTTAATACCGAATGCACTATATTTTCCTACATCGTCATTAAATTCGAAAGCAGTTGCAATATGTAGAACAAAGAAGAAGGCGATAGACGGAAGAAGCATCATACGATAGAGGCGTCCTGATACTGTAGAATCTCCTTTTGAGTAGAGGATGAACTGAAAAAGGATGATGCAATCCAAAACGAACCATACCAGCACAACTATGAATTGAAGTGATCCGAATGAGAATAAATAGGTAAATAAAAATTCCCATGAGATATTAGCGCAAAGTGCAAAAAAGGGCATTCCACAGGTACGATCCCGATAACCTTTATAAATAATTAATATATATGTAAGGGTCCAAAATAGGCCAATTCCATATTGCAGTAAACGTTCGATTTGTACAGGCAGCAGATGTTCCATCATATTTGGCCTCTCACATCCTTCGTACAAGCTCCATACATCTTACGCGGAGTTTGATAAAATTATGATTGGCATTTCAATTGATTGCAAGGAATAGTCGAATTTCCAGACAAGAAGAACGCAGGCCTGATCGTCATCGTCAGTATTCTCGATGCGCTGGCTCTTGTTTGCTATAACCTGGGGCTGGGCTTGGAAGATACCTCGATTGTGATTACAGCAACCTTCTTGTTTGCCATGGTGACGCTGCTTTGGGGGGTGGAGCAGGCGGCGCAAAGCCTTTATGAATCAATGGGAGCGGGGCTGTACGTTCATAGGAATTTCCTTGATTTCGCTGCTGTAACGAACAATAAACCAGAGGTGATCATGTTGAAATCGATCCTGTACATTACGGCGAATCCGAAGAGTGAGAGAAATTCTAATAGCTTGACCGTGGGCCGCTGTTTAGTGAACGCTTATCGTTTGTTGCATCCCAGTGCGTCTGTTACAGAAATTGATGTATACCGGCAGCCTATTCCGCTGGTGGATGAACACTTTTTGTCTGCACGGCAAAAAAACGGATAAAAGGAATCTTGACGGTCAAAAGATATCCCCTTATATTGAATTACATACATACATGAATGTAATTGAGTGAATCAAAGACTGGAGATGTGCTTGTTGGAAGAGCAAACGAAAAAAACGAAGTTTCAACTGAAAAGGGAGGCGACCTATCGCCAGCTTCTGGATGCAGGGATGAAATGTTTTGCCGAAAAGGGCTTCGCCTCGACGACAATTGCGGATATTGTGGCGCGTACCGGGCATACGAACGGAGCGTTCTACGTCCATTTTCGGACTAAAGAACAGCTGTTTCTGCAGGTGCTGGATTATCAGCTGGAGATCACGGAGGGATGGTCGGATGTGCCTAAGGCCTACAGTCCGACTACTACGACGCTGGAGGAGGTCATCGTGATCACATTGACCAATCTCGGCAATAAGCTGATGGGCGTCGAGAACTGGATTGTGGCGCTGGCTGATTTCTACCAACAGACGAAACGCGACCCGGATATACTGAGCGCGTTCCGAGCGAAATACGGCCAATGGATAGCCGGGATCGAAAATTTGGTCCGGAACTTGCAGGGGCAGGGCTGGATTGAGAAAGAACGGGACTCTCGCCTGATCGCGATGCAAATCATTGCGTTTAACGAGGGGTATTCCGTTATTTCGGCATTGTTTGGGCAAGCGGATCATCGGGTGCTCGTTCAGGGGCTGGTTAAGCTGCTGCGCTAAAACTGTTCGCTATAGCGCAGCTTTCAATTGTGCTTAGTTTTTTCAATTAGGGAGGCCCGGTTTAGATGTCCAAAACTAACACCGTTTCTTATCTTCATGTATTAGTAATCGCAGCACTCATTTTTTCCAATTGGATGTTCCCCATTAACCGGGCTGTCGCGGAAGAGGTATGGACGCCAGTCCGTACCGCTGCGGAATTGAGCAATATTCGGAGCAATTTATCGGGCAATTACAGACTGATGCAGGATATCGACTTGGCGTCGTACGACTTCGGCGACGGGGATGGGTGGAAGCCGATTGCCAATTTCACTGGGAAATTGGACGGCAACGGCTTTTCAATCCGCAACATGAGGATCGACAGACCCAACGATAACGAAGTCGGGTTATTCAAAAATACGGACCGTGCGACGATCATCAATATGCATTTGACGAACATCGACATAAAAGGCAGCACATACGTTGGGGGAATTGCAGGTATGATGGTCTCCTCGCTTCTGCAGACATCATCCGCCGAGGGCACGGTTACAGGAGTAGGAAAAGCTGGTGTTCTGGTCGGCTACAACGCTTCAACCAACATTTATGACAGCTATGCCAAAGGGCAATTGGTCATCGCCTCTTCCTCCTCCGACAGTTTTGGCGGCTTGGTCGGCTACAGTACCGGCAACAGTTCGGGTGTGATTGTCCGCTCCTATGCGGCGGCTGCAGTCGCAAATGGCTCCTACTCCGGCGGCTTGATCGGCCAGAAGTTAGGCGGGGCGTCCATCACGTCATCTTATTGGGACACGAAGACGAGCGGGCAGGCGGGCTCATCGGGCGGAACGGGGAAAACAATGGCCGAGCTGATGGTGAAGACGACATTTGCAGGCTGGGATTTTACGGGCACTGAATCGGCCGAGCCGGTCTGGGGCATGGTTCAGAAATCGACCTATCCGCTCCACTATGCCGATTATAAGAGGGTGGCGCTTGCGTCGCTGTCCGTTAAGGATGGCGACGATGCTGAACAGTCGCTGGACCGCGAATTTGCCAGCGATTACGGCGCGTACTCGGTGCGGGTCGGTTACAAGACCGATCGCATCGTCGTATCGGGCAATCCGCTTAGCCCGTCCTCTACCGTCTCCGTTGATGGAGGAGGAGTCTCGAAAACATTGATGCTCATCCCCGGGCAAAATGATTTTAATATCGAAGTGAACGATCCAGCCGACCCGGCGAGGCTTAAAGCGATCTACAAGCTGTCCGTTTATCGGGAAGACGGGACTGCGCAATATCCGCACCGGATCACGACGGCCGACCAGTTGTCCCAGATTGGCAATATGGCTGAAGGCTACGCGCCGAATCACGAGTATAAGCTGGAAGCCGACCTCGACCTGTCGGGCTTCTCAGCAGGCGCGGGCTGGAAGCCGATCGGCAGCGCCGCTGTGCCGTTTCAGGGTGTTTTCGACGGGAACAATCACACGATCGCTCATCTGAAGATCGATCGTCCAGGAGACGATTACGTCGGGTTGTTCGGCTCTACCCTTGGAGCAAACTTGGCAAATGTCGCTTTGCTGGATGTTGCTATTTCCGGTAAATCTCGTGTCGGAGGGCTGATCGGTTATGCGGACGCTACCTCGGTCAGCGGAATTTCGGTGCAAGGCGCCGTGTCCGGCTCGGGCTATACGGGTGGCTTGATCGGGGCCGCGGAGCCTGGGACTCATGTAAACGAGTCGTATTCGGCGGCAGTAGTAGCAGCTCCGGCAGGCTACACGGGCGGACTGATCGCCGACGGTCCCGCCGACGGTTCGGTCACGCATTCGTTCTGGGATAGCGAGAAGAGCGGGCAGTCTTCCTCAGCAGGAGGCGGAACGCCAAAAACGACCGTGGAGATGATGCAGAAGGCGACATATATCGGCTATCCGAGCTCCGTCTGGGAGTTTGGCAGCGGCAAAAGATGGGGAATCATCGAAGGAACAACCTATCCGATGCCGTATGACAGCTATGCGGCCGTAAGTCCGCTCGGGTTGTCGATCACTGCGCCTGGAACAGTCGTAACGGTCAGCCCTGCTGCCTTCGATCCGGCTAAAGGGATCTATACGGTGACGTTAACCGCGCCTGTTCCCCAAGCGAACATAACGGTCGCTCCTGCTGCCGGCCAGACCATTACGATCAATAATGTCCCGGGAACGACCGGGAACATCGGCTTGGGTCTTGGCGAGCAAACCGTGGAAGTCATTGTGAAAGGAGCGACCGGCGCGACCGGCCTTTACCGGGTAACGGTTAACGTTCCCTCACCGACGGTTCAATCTGTGCAGGTTCCCTTAGGCGGCGTGTACGGGATTGGCGATGAGCTGGATTTTGTCGCGGCCTATGATTTTCCCGTCGAGGTCGATTCGGCCCAACCGCCGGTATGGCCGATCGGGCTGAGTGGAAGCCCGGCGGCAGCGGCTATCTATAACGGGAAGCTTGGGGGCGACGCGAAGATGCTGAGCTTCCGCTACACGGTGCAGGAGGGCGATCTCAGCAGCAGCGGCATTGTGCCCGGTGCATCGCTGACCGTACCGGCGGCCTCGTCGATTATAGCCAATGGCGAAGCCGTCTCGCCGAATCTTCCGGCGCCGCTGCCGGATACGAGCGGAATTGTTATCGACGGAGTCAAGCCGAATATAGTGTTGACGCCAGAGACAACAAGCCCAACGAACGGAGCCGTGAACGTATCTGTGCATGCGGACGGAACGGGAACAGGCTTGGCTTCCCTCAAATGGGCGGCAGGCATCAGGGATGCTTCCTATTTTGGCAGTGCCGGAACCGAGGTTACCGCTTCTGTATTTACGGCAATAGACAACGGAACGTACACGGTGTACGCCGCCGATACGGCGGGCAATGAGCAGGTAGAGACGATCACGATCGCCAATATTGTGACGACCAAACCGACGATCGTACTGGACTACAGTCCGAAGACGCCGGTGCGGACGGGAGTCGATGTTACAGTAACAGCGTCCGTGTACGATGATGGGGCGGGCAATGGGCTGAAGGTATTGAAATGGGCGGCAGGCGAACGGACGGCAGCGGATTTTTCGTCCCCGACGTTCGGCACCGACGTATCGCCCGGAGGAACGTTCCATGTCGCAGCCAACGGTACATACACGGTGTACGCCGCCGATACGGCGGGCAATGAGCAGCTCCAGACGATCACGATCACCAACATCCTAACGACCAAGCCGACGATCACGCTGGACTACAGTCCAAAGACGCCAGTACGGACGGGAGTCGATGTTACGGTGACAGCGTCGGTGTACGATCATGGAGCTGGCAATGGACTGAAGGTATTGAAATGGGCGGCAGGCGAACGGACGGCAGCGGACTTTTCGTCTCCGACGTTCGGCACTGACGTAGCAGCCGGAGGAACGTTCCATGTTGCCGAGAACGGAACGTACACGGTGTACGCCGTCGATACGGCGGGTAATGAGCAGCTCCAGACGATCACGATAGCCAATATCGTGACGACCAAGCCGACGATCACGCTGGACTACAGTCCGAAAACGCCAGTACGGACCGGAGTCGACGTTATGGTGATGGCGTCGGTGTACGGTCAAGAAACGGGCAATGAGTTGAAAGTATTGAAATGGGCAGCAGGCGAACGGACGGCAGCAGACTTTGCGTCTCCGACGTTCGGCACCGACGTAGCAGCCGGAGGAACGTTCCATGTCGCAGCCAACGGAACATACACGGTGTATGCCGCTGATACAGTGGGCAATGAACAGCTCCAGACGATCACGATCGCCAATAACGTGACGGCCAAGCCGACGATCACGCTGGACTACAGTCCGAGGACGCCGGTGCGGACCGGAGTCGATGTTACAGTAACAGCGTCCGTGTACGATGATGGAGCGGGCAATGGGCTGAAGGTATTGAAATGGGCGGCAGGCGAACGGACGGCAGCGGACTTTTCGTCCCCGGCGTTCGGCACCGACGTAGCGTCCGGAGGAACGTTCCATGTGGCCGACAACGGAACCTACACGGTGTACGCCGCCGATACGGCGGGCAATGAGCAGCTTCAGACGGTCGCGATTGCCAATATTGTGACGGGAGGGCCGCGCATCTCGCTGGATTACGAGCCGAAGGAGCGCTATCAAACCGGTGTCAGTATAACGGTACTGGCAAGTCCGGATCGAGATGCTGCAGGCAATCAAATAGAAACGTTACGGTGGGTGGCAGGTTCCCTGAATGTGGAGGATTTCCGAGTGGCGGCTGTCGGCGCGGACGTGCCTGCATCGGGTGCCTTCCGTGTAACCACCAATGGCTTCTACACCATTTATGCGGCGGATACAGCCGGCAACGAGCAAGTAAAGACGATTGAAATAACGAATATCGGCTCCTACCCCGACGATTCTCCGTCTTCATCCGGGACGGATACTGGCGGACCCCAAAACATTCCGGGTCAGTTTTACTTGCTGCCCGGCAATGACTACACGCTGGAGATAAAGGGCGTGAAGCTGTTCGTCCCGGCCGGAGCCATCAAGCAGGCGACCACGATCACCGTGAAACAGCTGACCGACGAAGCTGTGGGCCTGCTTGGGTCAGGACAACCACGGCTTGGCGGTGTGTATGAGCTGACCAAGGACGTTGCGGGGGCCTTCCAGATTCC
Source organism: Paenibacillus sp. cl123 (assembly GCF_900101595.1). GTDB lineage: Bacteria > Bacillota > Bacilli > Paenibacillales > NBRC-103111 > Paenibacillus_G. The sequence continues at coordinate 159,116 of NZ_FMYY01000009.1, read as the reverse complement.
GGTTCGTCTAAGTCTGACATTGCCAGCTGATGAACGGAATGGCGATCGACAGCCAGTGCTGGCCTATTATGACGAGACGGCGAAAAAATGGGTAGCACTCGGAGGTACGGTTAAGGGTGGCGTATTGACGGGGGAAACCGACCATTTTACGAAGTTTGCGGCGATAGCCGCGGCCAAAGAGCCCGATTCGGCGCCGATTCTGACCGACATTGACCGGCACTGGGCCGAACAGGCGATACGTAAGGGTGTGGCCGACGGGCTGGTCGACGGTTATCCGAACGGTATCTTCCGTCCGGACGCGGCGGTCTCAAGGGCTGAATTCACGCTGATGCTGCATAGAGCGCTGCGGTGGCAGAATGATCAGGACTTGCGCTTCCAGGATCAGAGCGACATTCCCGATTGGGCGAAGGAAGCAGTGGCGGCAGCCGTGCAAGCGGGCGTCATTGCCGGCTATCCGGACGATACCTTCCGTCCTGCGGCCCCTATCAATCGCGCGGAGGCGACTGTCATGATCGCCAAAGCCGCCGGCCTGCCGGCGTCTGCGCTTATGACGACATTTGCGGATGATGAGGCGATAGGCGGGTGGGCTTCACCGTATATCGAGGCGGCCCGCAAGGCCGGACTGGTGCAGGGTCAGGAAGGCAACCGGTTTGAGCCGCAAGCTTCTACGACAAGAGCGGAGGCGGTCGTGCTGCTGCAGCGACTGCTCTCGAAGTAATGGAATAGCGCTGCAAAAGGAGAGATTTGCAGACAAACGGGTACCTGTGCACGAGACACTTAAAAAGTGTCTCGTGTATGGGTGCTTTTTTTGTGCTGCACATGCTGCCGATACAAGTCCGGAGTTGTGTTGATTTTCTGAACGATATCGTACAGATATTGCTTGTTTACAATATCTGTATTATTATTTTTATAGACGTTATCGTACAGATGGAGGTGGACATCATTCCAAAAGTTATCGTTACGGAAGAGCAATGGATTCAAAAAGGAATAGAGCAGTTTGCGCAAAGCGGAGCAGATGGCTTGGTTATCGAGAAAATGTCAGCTGATTTAGGCTGCAGCAAGAGCAGCTTCTATTGGTACTTCAAAAACCGGCATGAATTTATTACGCGCTTGGTGCAGCGATGGGCCGAACTATCCACGAACCAAGTGATCCAAACCTCGTCGGTACATGAGAAGCCGGAGGATCAGATTACGGACCTGCTGACTCAGATGTTCTCTGCGACCCGCAAGGGGGATTTTTTGTTTTACTTAAGGAAGGCAAGCAAGGATTCCCCTGCCTTTCATACGATTCTTGAAACGATCGAGCAGGCGAGAATGAAATACGCCGAGGAGCTTTTCACGAAGGCCGGCATGAATCCTGAAGCTGCCGCGCATAAGTCTACTCTTCTCTACCATTATTATTTGGGGTGGTATGAACGATCCAAATACGAGCCGGTTGGGGAGGAAGAGGTAAACAGGCATATTGACATGCTATGGGTACAATTGCTCGGATTTAAAGGGGGAGTACGATGATAAATGTGCTGACTTGGATGGTGGGGGGAATTCTGCTTCTGTTGAGCGGCATCCATCTGTATTGGATGGCAGGTGGAACAAGAGGAGCTCTGGCGGCAATTCCGAGCAAGGGGTCAGAATTACTGTTTCGACCGACGCCTGTAGCCACAGGCGTGGTGGCCGGGGCATTGGCTTTAGCCGGATGGTTCGTGCTGGAGCTCGGCGGGGTCGCCGGGCGGCAGCTATTCCCTGATTGGTTATTTGGTTTTGGAGGCTGGGTCCTCTCAGCTGTATTTATCATACGGGCGGCCGGGGATTTTCGATGGGTCGGGTTCTTTAAGAAACAGCAAGGAACCCTATTCGCCAAGTGGGATACCCTATTATACTCCCCGTTGTGTCTCTTCCTAGGGATTTGTTTCATTTTCCTCGCGAACAAATGATGAAGCGTATGCAGGGCAGGCGATGTTTACCATCGTCTGCCCTCATTTTTTGTTAAGAAGAGCCTATTTTGCCTTACAGGCACTGTTCATTTATGTCACTCATTCACCATTTTCATTATTTAGTGTGAAATTTGCAAAGCTCAATCAATACCGGCGATACTCAACTCATTTTTGATTCGATAAGATTGGGAACAAGGGAAGCGTGCGTAAACCTTCAGCATACAGAAAAGGAGAGAAAAAAGATGATGAATCAAAAGGACGTTACATCCGCGCAAGGGGCACTTCCCAACCTTTCCATTACTCCAAATACGCTTAGGCAAACAAAGCTGAGAAACCGGTTGTGGAAAGAGCGGTATTTATTTTTGCTGCTGCTGCCGGGGCTGCTTTACTTTATTGTATACCGGTATGTGCCTATGCTCGGGAATATCATCGCCTTCCAGGATTACAGCCCGTTTCAAGGCTTCTTGCACAGCGAATGGGTCGGATTGCAGCATTTCAATAAAATATTCAGCGACCAAGAAGTGATTCGGGTGCTGTGGAACACCATTTTTTTATCTTTTTTACAAATTGCTTTTGCATTTCCCGTTCCCATCGTGTTGGCCGTTATGCTGAATGAACTGAAAAATGAGAGGTATAAGCGGGTCGTACAATCCATCTTATATTTGCCCCACTTCTTATCTTGGGTTGTTGTCATCGGCATTATGACCATCTTCCTAAAGACGGAAGGGCTTGTAAACCGCCTGATCGAGCCGCTGTTTGGCATAGAACCGATCTCCTTTCTCCAGCAGCCGGGATGGTTTATGCCCTTGATCGTTCTGGAGGTCATTTGGAAGGAAGCAGGCTGGGGCACAATTATTTTCCTGGCGGCTCTGGCCGGTGTGAACCCTAGCTTGTATGAGGCAGCCGTTGTGGACGGAGCGAGCCGGTGGAGGCAAATCTGGCATATCACACTGCCTGCCTTGCGCAGCACGATCATTATTTTATTTATCCTGCGGCTCGGCACGGTGCTTGATTCCGGATTTGAGCAGATTTTCCTGATGCTGAACCCCTTTACGATGGAGGTCGGGAATGTTCTGGATACCTTTGTCTACTTCAAAGGGATTCAACAGGCAGATTTCAGCTTCGGAACGGCAGTTGGTTTATTCAAAAGCGTGGTCGGATTTATCTTGATTCTAAGTGCCAACTGGCTTGCGAAGAAATTTGGAGATGAAGGTGTATTTTAAGGCAAAGCCATTTCTTAGATATGACAAAGGCAGGTGGTTTCCATGGTTCATCACAAAACGTGGTTAGAACGATTGGGCGATATCATCAATGCGGGAGTGCTCGGCGTGTTAGCGCTGCTGATGCTTTTCCCCTTCTACTATATTTTCGTCGTTTCTTTTACTTCCTACGAGGAATATATAATAAGCGAGCTCGTTTTATGGCCCAAGAGCTGGGTGCCGGACGCCTATGCTTACATTATCAGCTCCCGGGAATTTATTCGTTCGATTGGAGTCACTGTGTTGATAACGGTAGTTGGCTGCTTGGCTAATTTGTTTTTTACAGCTACAATGGCTTATGCGCTGACCCGGAATATTTGGGGGCAAAAGGTGTTTTTGCTTCTCGTGGTGTTTACCTTTGTCTTTCACGCCGGGATGATCCCGACGTATTTAATGGTCAAGGCCACGGGACTTATAGACAGTTACTGGGCACTGATCCTTCCAAGCGTCATCAATCCGTTCAACCTGATTGTCATTCGCCAGTTCTTTCTTAATATTCCCAGCGAATTGAATGAAGCGGCTTTAATCGACGGCGCCAATGATCTGCAAATTTTCTCGAAAATCATTATTCCTTTATCCAAGCCGGCATTTGCCGCATTTGGATTGTTTTATGCCGTATTACAGTGGAACACTTACTTCGCTGCGATTCTGTATCTGAATGACCCGGCCAAGTATACGGTACAAGTTATTCTTAGACAAATCGTCATTTTGAACGACGTCTCGGATTCTCTCGCCTCGGCCGCCCGCGATGCGGCCCAAAACGAGCATAAGCCTCCCGGCGAGACGATTGGTATGGCCGCGATCCTATTTGCTACTGTGCCGATCTTGATCGTCTACCCCTTTCTGCAAAAGCATTTTGCGAAAGGGGTGATGCTCGGATCTGTAAAAGGCTGATAGAGGACTGCGAACGAAAAACGATAAGGTATGCCAAAAGACAAATTGGAGGGGTAACATGAAGAAATTACTGGCAATCGGTCTTACAATGACTGTGGCAGGGAGCCTGGTCGCATGCACATCCAACCAGCAAACGGAAACCGGTGCTTCCCAAAGCCCTTCGCCCGCCCCGGCAGGGGCGGCCAATGAGGATTCGAAGAAATTCACCATCTCAACCATTGGAGGGACTTGGGCTCCGCCGGTGAGCGCAGACGGAGGGGGACTTAAGAGCATCAATGAGAAGTTCAATATTGATCTTAAGCCTCAGTTTGTTCCATATGCCGAGTACAGCAGCAAACTGCCGGTCGTGATAGCCGGCGGAGATTTGCCCGATGTAATCGGGTGGGAGAACGTAGACGCCAGTTTTATGAAATGGGTTAAGCAGGGGGCTTTTCTTCCGCTCAATGACTACATCAACGACTATCCTACATTGAAGGCAGTTCCCAAGAACGTATGGGATGCTGTCACGTATAACGGGAAAATTTATGCGATTCCTAACTATGCTCCTGCGAAGTACGGCAAGAAGACCGTGATCCGCAAAGACTGGCTGGATAATCTCGGTCTCAAGATGCCTACTAACTATGAGGAATTGAAGAAGGTCGCCATTGCCTTTACGAGGGACGATCCGGATAAGAACGGCAAAAACGATACCTACGGGTTCGGGCTCTCCCAGGATATCACCTATGGAGCCCACATGGGGGCCTATTGGGATTCAGGATGGTATCACAAAAACGAACAGGGGCAGTTGATTCCGGGAACGATATCGGAGGGGTTCAAGGAACAGACGCAGTTCCTGGCGGATTTGTATAAGGAAGGAGCGATCCATAAGGATTGGGCCGTTTCCAAGGTGCTGGATGTCCGCAAGGACTTTTACGCCGGTAAGTTTGGCATATGGTATGAACAGGTGACGGGTCTCGATGAGGGTGCCTTCGATACCTTGCTGAAGCAATCGCCGGGCGCCAAGCTCGAAGTGATCCCGGCTTTTAAACAACCTGACGGACAGCAAGGATTCTTGATGCAATCCGGATTTTACACGGTAACGATGCTGAATGCCAAGCTGAAAAACGAGCCGGACAAAGTCAAGCGGATTCTCGGTTTCCTCGACTATTTCCGTACCTTCATTCCCGTTGACGAGCGCAACCCGCAGCATGCCGACTTTGACTGGATTAACGGAGGGGTCAACAAGGGCTATAAGATGGTAAACAACACGGTTGTTCCGGAGCCTTTCCCTGCTTCGGACATCAGACCAACCCGTTATACCCAGATCGCGGGCTGGGCGCCGAGCGATGAAGCGACTGAGCCGTGGAAGCTGTACACGAACCCGCTCGCCAGGAGCTACACGCAAGCCACGGTCGAGCATTTGAAAACGACGAAGTTCTACGTCAACCCGATCAACCGGATTTCTTCCGAACAGCTGATGTCCAAGGGCTCGGAGCTTAATCAGATTACACGGGCTTGGCAAACGAAGATGATCGTCGGCCAGGAACCGATCTCCAGCTGGGATAAGATGGTCGATGAGTTTATGAAAAAAGGCGGTAAAGAGGTCATCGACGAGGTGAACAAGCGGATGAAAGAAACAGGTACTACGGGAGAGTGGAAATAAGCCGCTGCCTGGGGAAAGAAGAGCCGGCACAGGATATGGACCTGTAGCCGGCTTTTCTTAATGAAGCTCATTTTTTCGGAATTCAGTGGGTGTGATGCCTGTGAGTTTCTTGAACATCCGGTTAAACGAGTTAATATTCTGGTAGCCGACGGACTGCGCGGCATCTTGGATGCGAATGTCGGGATGAAGCAGCAGCTTCTTCGCTTTGTTGATTCTTACGGAATTGACGTAGTCGACGAAGTATTCGCCAGTTTTCTCTTTGAAGTATCTGGACAAGTAGCCGCGGGAAATGTTGAGCTTGTCGGCTATGGAATCCAGCGTAATATCTTTGTCATAATGCTGCTCTAGGTAATCATATACAAAGTCGATGATATGATCCCGCTTCTCTACGGTTTCCCGGACAAGCTTTGACGATCTCTCCATCATCGAGGACAGGATCTCATCCAAGTACTCGTAGGTATAGCAGGATTGCAAGTCTGCAAGGGCGACTCTTGCGGGTTCGGGCTCGATTTGCCGCTGCTGCAGGCTTTTTTGCGTACGCAGGACAACGGATTCCGCAAAATGAAGAACGCTTTGTGCGCTTTGTCCGCGCTTGCTCATTTTGCCCAGCACCCGACGGACAAGCTGGAGGGCAGGGGCGGCATTTCCGCTGTAAAGATTGGCGTCCAATTCTTCTTCTTGGGCCTGCGACAGCCCGGCATCCTCGTCTTGAGTGCCGTCTGCCGTAACAACTTGGGTTTCGCAGCCGAATTTCCTCCTCTTCAGCTGGCTGAGACCGGTCTGATAGGCTTCATTCCAATCCTCCGTTCCTCCGGAAGCTGTCAGGGTGAAGAAGCAGTATTCACTTTCCGTTTCGAGCATATGATGAACCTGCTCCAGTGTTTGGGCAATTCGGGGATCGTTCTTATCCGTAAACACAATCGAGACAATCTGATCCATTTCCATTTGGAACGTGATGGAATCGGCATACGTCTGGGCAATAATTCGGTTGACATATTCGCGTATGAAGGAGGTCGCCCTCTCCTCCTGCACATTCAGCAGAGACAGCTTGGATTTATAGCTGACTTGAACCAAGAGGAGCACGAAAGAGCGATCCTCGGTGACTCTGGCCAAGTCGCTTCCGTCCTGGAAGCGTATTTTTTTTAACATATTCGAATAAGCGTAGTATCTCAGAAGGGATTCTTTATTGGACATGTCCTGATGGATATCGCGATTCGTCTGTAAAATATCGTTGATTTTGTCATGAATGATGTTAAATTCCTTGATCCCGCTCTCCAAAGTCAAGGGAACGTTCCACATCTGAATGGCATGAATAATACGCTTTACCGGTGTGTTAAGCCGGACACTGATCAGCAGGGAGACGATGACGCTGAAGGTTATGGTCAAAACAAGGAGCAGCACGAACGAAAAATTCCAGCGAACCTGACCCGAGATGCTCCTGTCCGGTAGAAGATGGACGTAGGTTAAGCCGTTCTCGCCTTTTTTGTAAAAGTAATAAACGTTGTCCTTCATGACATGGCCGGAAGGACCGGGGAACTTCGGAAAGGCGATATCGGCACGCTTGGATGAATTGTAAATCGGCTGGCCTTGTTCATTCAGAATGTAAAAGTAGTCGTTCACCGACTGACCCAGTTCCTTATACATATGATCCGCATCAACCATGGCCAGTAAATAAAAGTTCGGCAGCCCCTCGTTTCTCATGATGATGGGGAGCAGTTTTTTTTCCTCCGTCCAGCCAAAGTCATCCCGCTCGGCAAAGACGGATTCGGGAAGCAACCGGAATTTATCCGGCTGCGAGAATTGATCCTGCCAGAAGGCGACGCTATAATCGGGACTCGCATAGTAGCGGCGGAACATCGTTTCTATATCGGAGCCTCGGCCTTTTTCGATGGCAAAGCCGGAATCCTTGCTTAGCAGGAGGAGGTTATCCAAGTACAACGCTCGGTTGGAGACGAGCAGCCTGATCTTTTTCATGGTCGAAACGGCATGGGAATAATCGATAACTTCGTCTTGCGTGCCTTCCAGTTCCAGTGAAAAGGTGAGAATGGAGCTGTGGATGGAGTCGATCAGGCGATCGTAATTTTCCGATGTTTTTTGCAGGTTTAACGTGTTGTGGTTAATTACCTCTTCTTCCAGGCTGCCCCTGTAGAACACGACGGAGTACCAAATAAATGAAACCATGAAGGAGATCACAACCGTAAATCCGAGCAGCAGGCGGATGAACAGTGAGGACGTATATTCTTTGAGCCTCAAACCGGACATTATTTTACTAAGAGTTTGCCTGAAGGACATAAGGTTCTCCTTTGTCATGGGTAGGTGTCATTCTAATTAAACCATGAATGACCGCTTCGGGATATCATCGTATTTTAACTTTTTACGCTTATTTGAGAGTCGGGGCATTCGTTTGTACGGTTGTCCGCAGCCCCGGGGTTGAAAGGCTAGCGGACTCGCGCCCCGTGGTTTCTGACCATTTTTCAACCTCATCCACCATTTTCACCATTTGTGTAAAAACGGCGGAACTTATCGAATAGCGATGATGTTCAACACGGGATAAATTCGCTAACGTAGGGAACAAGTGGAGAACAAGAGGCCTGACTGCTGCAGATAAAGAGAGAAGAGACAAGGAGGGCGATACGGGCTTTTTTTTGCAAATCGTCGGAAGGCATGGGCGCCGGGCTCACGCACCTATTCTTAGGAGAGAGGAAGAATAATTATGAACAGTCGCATTGTCGCAAAAAAACCGCGATGGTTGTCGCTGTCCCTTTGTGCGGCATTATTGGGCAGCTCGCTCATGGGGGTTAGCTTCGGAGGAACAGCGATGGCTTCCGGTACCTCGCTGCCGCTCAGAAACACCTTCGATCAACAAGTGATCGGGGCAGCCCCATCCGGCTATACCGTAACGGGAACAGGCGGAACGGCGACTATAGCCGATCCGGCGGGGGACGGGAACAAGGCGATTAAGCTGCAGGATACGAACGCAGATACGCCAGGCGTCGCGATCGCTCAAACGTTTGTCCCGGCAACCAGCGGGAAGCTGATGTTCGAAGTGAGATATAAGTACGAATTCGATGCGACGAATGCTTATACGGTGATGGATGTCAACGTCATGGGCCATGCGGCAGGCCAGACGGCTTCCGTGCCGGCAGCCTCGTTTTCGATTCTGCCTACGGGAGCGACCCGGTTCGCATTGACGTCCACCCCACAGTTCGTAGGACAGTTTATTCCACATCCCGGTACCCTGATCGCAAGCGGAGCATGGTACACGATGAAAATCCTGATGAACATGGATGAAGGCACCTACGATGCCTATCTGACCAGCGATCAGCTCACGGTGGAGAAAGTCCCGTACCTAGCTGACGGGATTACCCGTACCGGACCTCAAACGGTCGCCATGCTCGGCAAAAGCTTCTACACGGCCGGCATAGCGAGTGTAAGCCAGATCTCCTTCGCAACCAAGAAGAATTCCGGAACCTATTATGTCGATGATATTAACGTCATTCGTCTGTTTGATGTAAAAGGTGCCGTCAAGGATTCGGCCGGCGAAGCAGTAGGTTCGGCGCAGATGCAGCTCTTCGCCGCAGCGGACACCGGCTTTATCAATCCGCTTGCAAGCGCGGAAACAGCGGTTGACGGCAGCTATACCTTACTGGCGCCGGACAATGGATCTTATGTCATCAAAGCATCCCGTGCGGGCTATGCCAGTCAAACGATCGCCGTAACGGTGGCGGATGGCAGCTCGCTCCATCATCATTTTCAGCTGCCGGACGATCCCTCCATCGGCCGATACGGGATTGGCGGTAAGGTAACGGGCGCCGGGACAGGGCAGCCGCTGGCTAATGTGACGCTCAACGTCTATAAGGAGAGCGACAAAGCCTTTGGCGTTAAGCTGGCATCGGCGGTTACCGGTCCGGACGGGAGCTTCGTCTTCACCAAGCGTCTGGAGAGCAATCGTTATGTCATTAAGGCGGCAGCGAACGGGTATATGAATACGCAGCATCCGGTTGCCCTCTATGATTTCGATCTTATGAAGGAAGACATTCGTATGCCTGCTGCCGTGACAGCGACGTGGGAGTCGATCCCCAAACCTCCGGCCGAGCATCCGCGGCTCTATGTGAGACAACAAGATATACCCGCTTTACAAGCGAAGATAGAAGGGCCGATGGAAGCGGTATGGCAGAAGGTGAAGCGCTCCAGCGAAAGCGGAACATTCGCCGGTCGTACATCGGGTATCAAGTATGACGATCCGGTTATGGAGTTTTTCTCCTTTCCGAATGTGCGTCAAGCGAGGTATGTGAAAGTCGTCGGCTATGGCACCGGCGAAAGCCTATACAACTCGATTGCGGAGACGGCCATCTATGACAGCGCATATACCGCGCAATCGGTTAAGCTGCAAGTGCAGAGCGTTTCGGCGAGCCTGGAATACTCGCCAGGCGAAGGCATGGCCACGATCGACGGCAATTATGAAACGCGATGGAATGCGGAAGGCGACGGCCATTGGCTGCAATACGACCTGGGCTCCGTTAAGTCCGTCGGGTCCATCGGGATCGCAAAGACCACTAATTTTGCCGGGAAATGGTTTTTTGATGTGCTGGTCTCCAGCGATGCCGTTACTTGGTCCAAGATCGATCTATCCACGGCACTGCCGGAAGGCGAGCTTTATTATCCGCTAGCCCATGGGGAAAGCACCAACTACTCGCTGTCTGTCCTGCGGGCGATTGAAGCGAATGCGGCTATCTATTTATTGGAAGGCGACGCACAGCGGGGCCAAAGAGCGGTTACTATGATCAAAAACTATTTGCGGACGGTTAAATTTACAACCGACGGCCAATATGAGCTCATGGGCAATACAATCCGGATAGCAGGCATGGTCTATGACTGGTGCTACGACTTCTTGACTAGCGCGGATAAGACGGAAATGATTAACGGCATGGAACTCCTAGCGGGCCAGATGGAGATTGGTTATCCTCCGGTCAAGCAGGGTTCTATCGAAAGTCACGGAGCAGGTCTGCAGCTGCTGCGGAATCAGTTGGCCGGCGGGGTGGCGATCTACGATGAGAAGCAGGATATGTATAGGCATGCGGCACTCCGGTTCTTTAAGGAAATGATGCCCGCAGCTAACTTTTTTAACATGGCGCATATGAACTTTCAAGGCGATTCCTACGGTCCGCGCAAGATCGAAGCGGAGCTGTGGGCGCAATGGACCTTCCGCCGGATGGGGATAGGGCCTGTATATGACGAGAGCGACGCCGGAGCCAGGCTGTACCGCTCGCTCTATGAGCGGCGTCCGGACGGATTATTGATGACTTCGGGCGATTCCTTCATTAATCGGTATACGCATAAAAACGCTTATGCCAAGTACCCGATGACCTGGGTGCTGGGAGCTTCCTACTACGACGATCCTTATTTGCAAAGCGAGCTGCTCAGGCAATATACGCCGGGGACAGTCGATCCGCTTACTGAAATTTTGTTTGTGGATCTGAATATACCGGCTCAGCCTGTCAGCAGCCTCCCGCTGACGAAGTACTTTGATTATCCGACCGGTGCGATGATAGCCCGAACAGGATGGGATGCAGATACTTTAGTGAATAAAAATTCCGCGACGGTCATTGCCGATATGAAGGTCGGCGGCTATCAGTACAACAATCATCAGCACCTGGATATGGGCAGCTTCCAAATTTATTACAAGGGAGCATTGGCGCTGGATAGCGGTATCTATGAGGGCTCGATCGGCGAGCCGGGGAAACCATGGAAAACTCAGTACGGCAGCCTCCATGATCGCAACTATCATAAACAGTCGATCGCCCATAACACGATGCTAGTCTACGATCCTGGTGAAGAGAAGCGATGGGAAGGGGGAGTTGTTGCCAACGACGGCGGACAGCGCAGGGGAGGCGACTCCAATCCTGCATTAAAGCTGGAGGAGTTAGTGGACCAGGATTTCTACATGGGCAAGGTGCTGGGGCATCAAGCGGGGCCTGATACGAACAGCCCGGCTTACAGCTATCTGAAAGGAGACCTGACGGCAGCCTATTCATCGAAAGTCAAACAGTTTATGCGTTCCTTTGTTTTCTTGAATATGAAAAATAATGAGCATCCGGCGGCTATGGTCGTCTTGGATAAGGTCGCTGCAGCCGACCCTTCATTCAAGAAATATTGGCTGCTGCACAGTATGGAAGAGCCTGTCATAGCCGGAAATCAGACAACGATTGCCCGCAGCGAGGCCGGATATAACGGTAAGCTGGTCAACAATACTTTATTGCCGGAAGCCGGCAACACGACCATTGAGAAAATTGGCGGACCGGGCCGTGAATTTGAAGTATTCGGAACGAATTACCCGCAAGCAGTATCCGGATCGTATAGTACGAACTCGGTTGAAGCCGGAGCATGGCGCATCCAAGTGTCGCCGACCGCACCCGCTGAAACGGACTATTTCCTGAACGTTCTGCAAGTGATGAACAATAACGGAATAGCGCCGCTTCCCGTGCAGAAGCTGGAAACGGATCAGCTGATCGGAGCACAGCTTGCCGACCAGGCCGTCCTCTTCAGCAAAGACGGCAATCGTCATGAAGGCAATGTGACCTTCCAGGTGTATGGCAGCTCGCCGAGCATGAATGTCGTGGTTGCGGATCTGACGGCAGGCGTGTGGAAAATATCCCGGAACGGCCGGGAGCTTTACCGTGAAGTCACGGAAGACGGCGGTCTGCTGCATGTCGAGGGAGCGGCAGGGACTTACGCGCTGACTTATCTGGGAAGTGCTGAAGCAGCCCAGGTGGTGAAGGTTCAATTAGTGGACAGCCGTGGTAATCCGCTGAGCGGAGGCGAGGTTCAATACTACGACAATGGCTGGAAAAGCCTCGGCACAACCGACTCTACGGGAACCGTCATCCAAGTGCTGCCGGACAACACGTATAACTTCAATATGATCTATGAGGGGACCGTACAGCAGAAGGTGCACGATACCGGAAGCCATGCCAAGCTCCTTTTTCAAACGGTTAAAGCCAATGTGAAGCTCATAGACAGTGCCGGGAACCCGTTGTACGGCGGTGCTGCGAAATATTTTGCAGGGGAGTGGCGTTCGATTGGAACGACTGGAGCCGGGGGAACAACAGCCAAGGAGCTGCTGCCGGGAATTTATACCTTTTCTATGGATTACGATGGCATGTCGACGCAGCTTGAAAAAAATATAGGAACCGACTCCTCGGTCGTTTTTCGGACGGTAAGCACGAAAGTGCGGCTTGTCGATAGCGCGGGTAATCCGCTTGAGGATGGAAGTGTAAGCTACTATGCGGGGGGCTGGAGGTCCTTCGGAGAGATGAAAGGAGGCGAGGCGGTTAAGGAGCTGCTTCCGGGAACCTACAGCTTTACGATGAACTATCAAGGTACTTCGAGCGGCCAGGCGCCCCATATCGGGACAACAACGACCGTCACCTTTCAAACGATTCCCGTAAAGGCGCAGGTGCTGGATGGTACGGGTAATCCGCTTAACGGCGCGGCCATCAGTTATTACGGAGATGGCTGGAGAAGCTTCGGCACGACTGCCGGCGGCCAGGTGTACAAGGAGCTGCTGCCCGGCAGCTATCTATTTGCCATGAGCTACGCAGGCACTTCCAGGCAAGCGGTGTATGCAATCTCCGCTGGGAATCCGAACGTTATTTTTCAGTAAGCGGATACGAATTGATCTAACAACTTTGCGGGGGAGCTGGCGGTTGAGCCCATTCTCCCCCTTCATGTTAAGGAGCGGATAGAAGATGAAAATAGAGAAAATTGAAATAAGGCAGGTTCAGGTTCCGTTAAAAGCCCCATTCGAGACGAGCTTCGGCCGGATGGATAAGAAGGATTGTGTGATCGTCAGTGTACATAGCGACGGAATGACCGGATACGGGGAGAGCGTAGCTTTCCCGCATCCTTTCTATAATGAAGAAACAACGGGAACGATCTGGTATATGCTGGAGAACTTTCTGATCCCCGGTTTATTGGGCAAGGACGTGACAAGTCCAGAGGAGGTGTCCGATTTATTCGCTCCGATTCGCCGCAATCATATGGCCATCGCTTCGATAGAGACGGCGGTTTGGGATTTGTATGCGAAGCTAAATGGCATTTCGTTATCACAAGCTTTGGGCGGGGAGAAACAGGAAATTGAGGTTGGTGTGAGTATCGGCATCGAACGGACGATCGACCTGGTTGTTCAGAACGTAGAACGGTTTGTGGAGCAAGGCTACAAGCGGATGAAGGTGAAAATTAAACCGGGCTTCGATGTCCGATTGGTCGAAGCGATCCGCAAGCGATTCGGCGACGGGCTGCCGCTGATGGTGGATGCGAATTCCGCTTATACGCTTCAGGATTTGCCTGTTCTAAAGGAATTGGACCATTACAACCTCATGATGATCGAGCAGCCGCTTGCTCATGACGATATTATCGAACACGCCGAGCTGCAGCGTGAGCTGCGAACGGCTGTGTGTCTGGATGAAAGCATTCATACCTTAGCCGATGCCCGGCATGCGATCGAGCTCGGCAGCTGCCGGATCATGAATATTAAGTTAGGCCGTGTCGGCGGGTTAGCTAACGCGAAGAAGATTCACGATCTTTGCCAGCTGCATGGAGTGCCGGTCTGGTGCGGCGGGATGCTGGAGCTTGGTATCGGCCGTCTTCATAATATGGCCCTGTCATCGTTATCCAACTTTGTTATCCCCGGGGATGTATCGGCATCGAAGCGGTTCTGGGAGCAGGACATCGTTTTGCCGGGCATAGAGATGGTTCGGCCGGGGATTATCGCCATTCCGACGCATGATGGGATCGGTCATGAAGTATGCGAGCCATCGCTTGAACGTTTGACAGTCAGGAAGCTATCTCGGAGCAATTAAGCTCTACAACTAGGAACAGGAGGATGGTTATGTCCAAGTATGTAAAAATCAGCTGCCTGGCGCCTCCGAATAAAACGGTGGATGCCGGGAACGGTCTGGAAGGTATCGTCGGCCAGATGATAGCCAAATGGGAAAGGCAGCTGCAGCATGTGCTGCCGGATCAGCCGGATCTGATCGTACTGCCAGAGTGCTGCGACGAGCCTTATGTGGAAGGCATGGATCAGGAATGGCTGTACGAGTTTTACCGCTATCGGGGGAATCGGGTCCTCGACTTCTTTGCCGAAGTCTCGAAAGTCCACCGGTGTTATATCGCGTATTCGGCCATGATGGAGATGCCGGACGGCACTTTCCGCAATGCGACACTGTTTATCGATCGCTCCGGAGAGATTTGCGGGGTGTATAACAAAAATCATATTACGATCAGACAGAAATCAACGTCCACGACCTTATACGGGAGGGAAGCCAACGTCATTGAGACTGACTTTGGCCGCGTTGCTTGCATCATCTGCTTTGATATCAATTTTAATGAGCTGATGGAGCAGTATGTGCCGCAAAAGCCGGATCTGATCGTGTTTTCGTCCGCTTACCACGGGGGGCTGATGCAATCGTATTGGGCTTATACCTGCAGATCTCATTTTGCGGGCGCTATATGGCTGCCTGATCCTTGTTCGATTGTAAGTCCCGTAGGCGAAATCCTCGGGGAGAGCACACACTTCTATCCTTTCGTGACAAGGACCGTGAATATGGATTGCGCGGTTGTTCATTACGATTACAACAAGCCGAAGCTTGATGCGGTGAAGCAAAAGTACGGCTCTAAGGTTAAGATCAGCGATCCGGGAAGGCTGAACGCGTTCGTTATTTCGAGCGAAAGCGAGGACTTTACGATCCAGGAAATTATACGGGAATTCGACCTGGAATTACTGGATGACTACTGGGTGCGCTCGAGGGCAGATCGCTGCAAGCCCGGTCATGTGGAGCCTTAAGGCCGGCTCAGCTTGGAGAAGAGGGGATATGTATGGCATATGATCATGGCGATAGTATTCAATACCGGTTAACTACGAAGGTCAGTGAGCTTCGCGAGGCTGTCGAGCTTCAGAAGCTGGTTTGGGGGCCGGATGCGGTCTCGTCCATGCAGCATATGAGGGCGGCGATCCTTCACGGCGGATCGGTCATCGGGGCATTTTGCGAAGGGGCGCTCGTTGGGTTTTGTTACGGCTTTCCGGGTTATGACGGCAAAGAGGCTTACGTCGGCTCACACATGATGGCCATCCATCCCGCCTACCGGGATCGGGGAATAGGGATGCGCTTGAAGCTGGAGCAGCGGTTATGGGCGATGCAGGCCGGGTACGGCAAAATCGTGTGGACCTTCGACCCTTTCGAATCCAGGAACGCTTACCTGAATATTTGCAAGCTGGGTGGCGTGGTGTCCACCTATATCCCTGAATTTTATGGGCTTGATGCCGCCGGCTTCCCTACGGACCGCTTTCTTGTGGAGTGGGTGTTGTCCTCGGACCGTGTAGCGTGCGCAGTAAGCGGAGAGCGGCGGCCAATGGATAACGCGTCGGACTACCCGCGGCTGCTAACGGTTGCATATTCAGATGATGGGCTGCCAGGCGTTAAAAATGGGACCTATGGGGGTCTGATAGGCAAGTCGCATGGACTGCGGCTGCCAATCCCGCGGGCAGCTTCCAAGCTGAAGCAGGCGCAGCCTGATGTGTATAGGGACTGGCAGAGGCAAGTGCGTGAGCGGGCCGCGGCCGTTTTCGCCGATGGCTACCAGGTTGTGTCCTGCCATCAGTCGGAACCGGAGGTTCAAGACTACGTGCTTGAAAGGAAAGTATGAAGGAAGCGATCATGGCGTGGCTCCACGCACACCGGCAAGAGCTGAAGACAACCTATGCGGAATTGCATGCATTAGCGGAGGCGAGCTGGCAGGAGTACCGGACGACTCACTATGTAAGTGAGGTATTGGATGAGCTGGGCATCCCGTACGAGAGATTTGCTGCCCATACCGGGCTTGTCGCCCGTTGGAAGGGCGGCGCCGGCTCAGCGCCGGATGATAGGGAGCAAGGCTCCGTTATCGCGCTTCGTACGGACATCGATGCTTTATGGCAGCAAGTAGACGGGATAAGCAGAGCGAATCACTCGTGCGGGCATGATGCGCATATGACTATGGTCTTGTATGCGCTTAAGGCGCTGCAGGCGGTTGGGTTCCAGCCCGCTGGAGAACTAAGAGTGTTGTTCCAGCCTGCGGAGGAAGTAGGGGAAGGTGCGCTGAGGCTGCTCGAAGCAGGTTGTCTGGATGATGTAGGTTACTTGCTGGGCATCCATGTGCGGCCGGCCAAGGAGCTTGCATACGGGCAAGTGTCCAGCGCCATCTATCACGGGGCGTGCGCTGTCCTGGAAGGGAAGGTGTCGGGTGTTCAAGCGCATGCGGCCCGGCCCGATGACGGGCTAAATGTCATTGAGGTGATGGCCGACATCATCAAGGCCGTGTGCGCCGTCTCCAAGGACTACTCGGACGTACCGGCTTCCTGCAAGGTGACGAGGCTTCATGTTCCGAACGAAAGCAGCAATATTATACCTGACTTCGGAATCTTCACCATCGATATTCGCGCGCAGACGAATGAAACTATGGATGCTCTGCTTCCCGAATTAGAAGCCGCCATTCATCTGGCCGGCAAGGAGAACGGCAGCCCGGTGGAGCTTCAGTTAAAATCCCGCATGGTTGCCGCCCGTCCCGATCCTTATCTGGAGGCTGTGGCCCAAGAGGTGATAACAGAGCTCCTGGGGGAGGACGCATGGGCCCGGGCCCCTGTGACGCCTGGCGGGGAGGATTTTCATTTTTACCGGCTGCACAAGCCTGAGCTTCACGCCACCATGATCGGACTCGGCTGCGGCTTGCTTCCAGGACTGCATCATCCCCAAATGCAGTTTGATTTGGATGCTTTGGAGATTGGGGCGGCGTTATTGGCGTTGTCCGTTATTCGGATGAGCCCGGCGCTATAACAAACGGGCTAATATTCACGGGCCGCCTGAAGGGAGGTGATGGGAATAGAAACATGGAGCACTCCCGTCTTGAATCGCAGGAGTGAGCTAATCGGATAGGAGAGAGAGTCCTGCCTCAAAAAGAAAGGGTGAAGCTGATGACCGGTTTGTTAACCAGGGTAAACGGAAAATGGATCTCTATTATATTAGGTTTGGTTATGGTTGGAGGGCTCCTAGTCGGAATCGCTCCCCAGGAGGTGGAAGCGGCGGAGTCTACCGTGCAGGTTCAAGTAAAGGACAGCCAGGGAAATCCGCTAGCGGGAGCAAACGTCGATTATTACGATGCCGGATGGCAAACGTTCGGAACGACCGATGCATCGGGGGTAGCCAGCAAGCCTCTGCCGGAGAAATCGTATACGTTCCACGTTACATATGAAGGAACGAGGCTGGATAAGGTGCAGCATACCGGTACGAATCCGGTTGTCGTCTTCCAGACGGTGAATGTCAAGCTGCAGCTAAAGGATAGCGGGGGCAACCCGCTGAGCGGCGGAACGGCGTCCTACTATGCCACAGGCTGGAGAACCTTCGGGGATATAACTAACGGCGAAGTCAGCAAAGAGCTGCTTCCGGGTTCGTATACCTTCCATGCGGACTACGAAGGAACCGGCATGGATAAGCTTCAGGATACGAGTACCGATCCGGTCGTTGTATTTCAGGCGGTCTATGCCAAAGTGCAGGCAACAAACAATCTGGGGTATCCGCTAAGCGGCGGAGAGGTATCCTATTATGCGGGCGGCTGGAAAACATTCGGCTCTATTGCCGCTGGTGAAGTAGGCAAGCAGCTGCTGCCCGGCTCTTATACGTTCGCATTGACTTACGAAGGAAAGATAATGGAGAAGGTTAGCGACATTGCGGCCAACCCGACCGTTTCCTTCCAGCTGCAAACAGAGCCTGTCGTCGTAGCGCCCAAACAATCGAACCAATACGACCCGATTCCGCTGCCGCCCGCAGAGCGTCCGCGTGTACTGGTCAACAAGGAGATGCTTCCGGCTCTGAGAGAGAGGCTGAAGCATGAAGCTTTTGCAGAAGAGTGGGCGAGCATCAACACGAAGGTACAACGGAACGTGACCGGCAGCTTCGGGCCAAGAGCTGCAACCGCATACACCAATATTGACCCCAGAGCGGTGGATGTCATGAAAGCCGGGGCGATCCGATATCTGATTCACGGTGATTTGGAAGCAGGTCAGAAAGCGGTCAATATTGCCGTGAATATGGCGAACACGGTCCAGTGGAACCCGGATCGCACGAATTCGACCACTGTCTTTAATGTAGGCCGGGAAATAGGAAGCTTGATGTTTTTTGAATCGATCGTGTATGACTGGTGCTATGATCTGATGACCGACACGCAGAGATCGGCCATCCGTCAGGCGCTGGGGACTTGGGTGAGCACGGGGCTGGAGTATAACTATCCGCTCGATGAGAGGCAGAAGGTGATTATCGCCGGCCACGCCAACGGCGATGTGCATCATCAGTTTAAGCTGGCCATGGGTATTGCGCTTTATGATACGAATCCCGAGTATTACCATGACATCGCAGACTACCTCTTGAATGTGACCATGCCGGGATTCAATGTACTGCTGGATGCGGAGATGCCGCTCGAAGGGACCGCCTACGGAGACAATAGACTGAAGTACATCATGATGGGCAATCAGCTGTGGAAGGCCATCGGCGTGGAGCCGCTCACGGAGAAAGTCGGATTGGCGCTCGACCGGCAGATCTATACCCGCAGACCGGACGGTCATATCATGACGGAGGGCGATGATTTCAACACCGAATTTCAATCGCCTTGGAACCGGTATGTCTACGGCAATATTACGAATATGATCGCGGGCAGCATCTACAATAATCCGAGAGCGCAATACGAGTTTTTAAAGCATAATACGTATCAGGACGCTCTGTACTTCATGCTGTTCTTTAATCCGGACGCGCCGTCGCAATCCGTATACGACACGCCGCTGTCCAGATACTTCCCTTCGCCGTACGGCTCCATCGTGGCAAGAACGGGCTGGGAGGAAGGACGGGACTCCAATAGGGTCGTCGCTATCATGAATATCGGAGAGAGAACCCAGACCAATCACCAGCATGTCGACCCCGGTGCATTCTCTCTGTATTACAAAGGCAATCTGGCGATCGACTCCGGGATGTATTCGGGCGTAGACCCGGCGACCGGCAAAGCCATGGAGTATAACAGCGTGCATGACTTGGGGTACCATAAGCAGACCATCGCGCATAATGTCGTGCAGATCGAAGACTCCAACAATCTTTATTTTGACCGGTACCCCAGATCGGTCGAGCAGTGGATATCGGAACCCGCTTATCAACGGGGAAAGGTCATTTCCCATGCCATCGGTGATGACGCGATGTATCCCGACTATTCTTACATCAAGGGCGAGCTCAGTCAGGCGTACGGCAAGACGAAAACCGACCATTATACGAGAAGCATGGCTTTCTTGAACTTCAAGGATGAACAGCACCCGGCCGCGATGATCGTGTACGACAATATCAACACGCCGAACGCCAACGCCGAGAAAAAGTGGCTGCTCCATACGATTAACGAGCCTGAAATAGAAGGCAGCCGATACACGAGTGTGGTGACGGAGCAGGATTATAACGGCAAGCTGGTTACCGACACACTTCTGCCGAAGAGCAATGATCTGTCGGTCGTTCCGATCGGCGGCCCGGGCCGTGAATTTGAGGTGAATGGCGTAAACAAGGCGATTCAGGCCACCAAGCCAACCAATATTGCCGCCCTGGAAGCAGGTAAATGGCGGATTGAGCTTTCCAATAAAGCTCCTGCCAACCGGACGCAGTTCTTGAACGTGATGCAGGTTATGGATGCTGTGTACGGTCCTGCTCCGCTGAATGTCACATACTCCGAGACAGACGATTATGCCGGCGCCAGGATTCAGGATCGCGTTGTGTTTTTTGCAAAAGGCTTTGATCTGATCGATCAGGAAGCAACGGTCACTTTTACGGGAGAAGCGAACCAGACCTATAAAATTCTGGTTGCCGATCTGGAGGAAGGGAATTGGACGGCTGTGAAAGAAGGCGAGACCGCAGCTGTGAAATATCAGGCGGTCAAAGAAGGAAATACGATCTACTTTGAGGGGACACCGGGCACTTATACCTTGCAAAAAGCAGATTCGAGTGTGCTTCCGCTCGCCGGGAAGGTGCCGTCCGAGCAGGTGGAGAGAAAGATCCGCCTCAGGATTGACGCTAAGGGACAGCCATACGGCGAAGCATCTGAACTCATCAGCGGCAATGTAATGATACCGATGAAAGACGCCTTTGAAGCGCTTGGTTTACAGGTGAATTGGAATGATGCGACCCATACGGCAGCAGCATCCAATAGTCATACGACGATTGAGCTTGCAGCGGGCAGCAGTACCGCTAAGGTCAACGGTCAAATTGTGACGATGGATGCACCGGCCACAGGCGTTAATCATCACATGCTTATTCCGCTTACCTTTATTAAATCGAGCCTGGATTATGATGTCACCTGGGATGGTGAAAATCTGGTCGCTGAGATTTCAACCTTGCCGAAGGTAGAGAAGCTCCAATGGGAGAGAAAAGCGCTTGTCCCGGTGACTCCGATCCCGATGTCGGACTTAAAAGAATTGCAGTATCAGAGCTATACGGCAAGCGTTAACGCGGATTTGGTTCCGAAGATGTTCGACAATATCCAGTCCAACGACTCACGCTGGGCAGGCGATATCGGGGGTCATATTATCTTTGATTTCGGGGGAACGACTCAGCTGGAGAGGCTTGACCTGGCGATCTTTAACGGCCATACGAGATCAATCCGGTTGATGCTGTCCATTTCGGATGACGGCGAGCATTGGACCCATGTGTACGGCGGAGACACCGTGGGAGACTCCAGCGATTTTATTCCTTTCAACTTCCCGTCAGTGAACGGCAGGTACTTTAGGGTAGGGGTCTTCGGTTCCACGGACGCTGTCACGTACCCCGAATGGGTATCGATCTCGGAGATGAAGTTTTTTGTGAAAAAATAAAATCACGCCTGACCCTCTTACACAAAAGAGCTAAGCACGGTTCACGTGCTTAGCTCTTTTTCCTTTTAGCTGCCGTGCTGCCGGTATTCGGCCGGTGTGATACCGGTATATTTTTTAAACATTTTATAGAAGTACGTGCTGTTATTATAGCCGGTCTTCTGCGATATTTCCTCGATTGTATCGTGCGTGGTGACGAGAAGCTCCTTCGCCCGTTCGATCCGGTATTCATTCAAATAATCGGGGATGGATTTGAGAGTCAGCTTTTTGAATATGCGCCCCAGGTAAGCGGGAGACATGTCGATCAATTCAGCCATTTTCAACAAAGACAGGTCTCGGTCGGAGTAGCTTTGTTGAATAATTTGATCGATGGAAGCTACCAGACTGTCGTGCTTCGTGACTTTCTTTTCTTTGAAAATCAAACACAAATGATCGATCAATTCGCAGAAATGGTCTTGAACATCCTGCAGCGTTTCCAGCTTGTGCATGTGCTGAATAAAGGAACCGAAATCGTAGTCGACGGACATCCCGGAGCTTTTATCCATGGGCAATGCCGTCGTGCTTAAGGTGTAAGCCAGCTGATTAAACAGCATGTTGTACACGATATAGGAGGGAGGGTTGACGGAACGGACAATTTCCCCAAACCATTTTTTGGCCTCCGTCGCTTTGCCGAGCTTGATCGTTTCCAGCATGTTGTTCTCGAGACCGATAGGATGAATAAACGGGGCGGCCGCCTGTGGACGATCCGGACGTCCGTACAGAACGCTGCTGCAGCCGGCAACAAATTTGTACTCCATCTGCTGCATCGCTTCGGTATATAGACCGGATAGTTCATACAGGCTGTCGCCGATCCTGCTGACGGCTGCGGACAACGACAGGTCCAGATACTGCGCGGTTGAATTCTGCACATGCTGGACAAGATCGATTAACGGTTGAAGGTCCGGAATTTTGCCGTTCAGCACGACCGCAATCGTCTTCTCGTCCATATCGACGCATTCGCAGCTTCCGGCTTGAGCGAACCATTCGGCCGCTATATTCATCACGCCGTACCGGAGCAGCGAGCGGTCTTCATAAGAATACCGGTTGGCGAACGAATCAAAGCGGTCGATACTGAAAAGAATGACGACAAAGTCGCCTGCCGGATCCATGGAGATATCATATTCCTTGAGCTCCTTATCCAGCTCGAGCGGCTTTTTGTTTCCGCTGTTCGGGATAAGCTGACGCAAAAAGTTTTGCTTCAATTTCATATGATTGTTACGTTTTTCTTTGATCAATACGTTAAGTCTCGAAATCACTTTCTCCATGGGCCTATAGACCGACTTGGATAGAAAGAACGATATGCTCAGTCCGAGGAGCAAAATGACGAAACAGGCAAGAAGAACGTTTCTCTTCATAACCTCGATCTTCCCCATGATCGTGTCGTAAGGAAGCACCCGCATGAAGATCCAGTCGGTAGACTCGTGCCTGGAGTAAACGACGAGCGATTTGACGCTTTCCACATCATCGATGAAGTATCCGGAAGCTTCACTTGCGGATGCGGACAAAGCCTTCTTCACATAAGGCTTATCCTCCAATTGGGCGAGAAAAGGCATCGTATCGGTACTCGTCACAAGCCTTCCCGTGCCGTCGATAATGAAGGTGGAACCGTTCTTGTTCATATCCAGGCTCTGGATCGCTTCCCTCATCCACCGTTCGGGTACATTCAGCATAATCAGATTGTCCAAGTCGTTGGATCGCCCTTGCAGATCGTTAAACACGAACGTATATACGTTGGCGGTCTTGTTCGAGCTCTGAGAAGGCGCTTGTACCGGTATGATTCTGGGAATGGGAGCCAGCCGTTTGTAGCTTCCGATGTTCTCGATCAGCTTGAGCGCGCCGGCATCCGTGAAATCCTCTATAGATTGAACCGGAATCATGGGAGTCAGGGAAGAAGCATAGATCTTCCTCGAGTTTTTGCTGTAAATGTAAATGGATTGAAAGAAGTAGTTGACCGACAAGTATGTATTCATCCGGTATAAGGCGGCATTGGTTTCCGCGGTGCTGGGTTCGGCGTAGTAAAGCAGCTTGTCGAACTGGGGATCGGCATAAATTTGCAGAGCGTAATTAGTAGAATTCTCGATCATGGATTTGGCGCTGTAGCTGGTTTGGGACAAGCTGCTTTTCTCCGAAGCATAAATGTTGGATAAGGCAATTCTCTCGAAGCCTGCATAGAGGGCGGATGACAGCGTAACGATCGTGATGATGATACACATGATGAGTGAAAAAAATATTTTGGCATAAAGCTTATGGGGAGTGCGGGTCTCGGCGGGTATCATCAATTAGTCGATGCTCCTTCTTTATGCAGAATCGATGGTTTCATTATACTCAATAATATTTGGACACGTAAGCATATGTACAAAAAGTATAAAGTCGAGCAACTATGTAGAGAAACTATTCGCAAAAAAGTGTAAGGTTTTCACCGGTTTGTAAAGTATACAGGGGGTTTCAGTATCGGCTACGATAGGAATCAGGAACCGGTAGTCCTGCAAAACATCGTTAGCTGGGGGAGTTAGATGGAGAGTAAGCATACAGTCGAAAAATATGTTTTTAACCTAATCGGATATGGGTTGGTTTCAATCTTTGCCGTCATGTGCCTGATTCCGTTTCTAATGATTGTCGCTGGCTCCTTTACGGAGGAATCCTCGATTATGAAGAACGGTTACCGGCTTTTCCCGGAAATGTTCTCATGGGAGGCGTACCAATTCATATTCAACAATCCGAAGAAGATCGTCTCCGCTTATAAGATCACAATACTGGTCACGGTTATCGGCACGCTGGTCGGTTTGTTCATATCCGCAATGACGGCTTACGTGCTTCAAAGGAAAGATTTTACGCACCGGAATGTGTTCGCTTTTTATTTCTTCTTTACCACGTTGTTTTCCGGCGGTCTTGTCCCTTGGTACATTTTGAACGTCAAATATTTGGGATTGAAGGATTCACTGCTCGCGCTTATTTTGCCGGCGCTTCTTAATGTGTTCTATATCATTATATTGCGAAGCTTCATTAGCTCTACCATTCCGGATGCGATCAGCGAATCCGCCAAAATCGACGGAGCCGGCGATTTTCGAATTTTTCTTTCAATTATATTGCCGCTGATCAAGCCGGCGCTAGCTACGATCGGCCTGTTTATCGCATTGAACTATTGGAATGATTGGTATCATGCGATGCTGTTTGTTAACAAGGAGAATTTATTTCCGCTGCAGTATTTTTTATACAAAATATTAAGCAGTATCGCGTTTGCCAACTCTACGATTTCGGCGCAAAGCTCGATCGTCGTCGATACGCCGAAAGAGTCGTTCAAGCTGGCTATGACGGTAATTGCGACAGGTCCCATCGTGCTGCTCTATCCGTTCGTCCAAAAGTATTTCATCCAAGGCATTACGATCGGTGCCGTCAAAGGGTGAACCCGGTTTACGCCAGTTTATCATAAGACTTGATTACCACTTAAGGGGAGGATTTATAAAATGAAAAAAATAAAGCCGCTAATGGCGTTCAGCTTGGCGGCCACCATGCTTATGGCTGGCTGCTCGTCCAACCCTGGCACTGAGCCGGCATCGCCACAGCCGGGTTCAAGCTCTAATACAACCACGTCTCCGGCGCCAAACAAGCCGGACACGTCCAAAGAAGTCAAGCTGAAGATGTACCTGATCGGGGAGGCGCCGAAAGATCTTGGGATCGTATACGACGAGATCAACAAGATAATGAAGCGCGAGATCAACGCGACTGTCGAGCCCATCTTCCTTTCCTGGGGCGATTACACCCAGAAGTATCCGCTTCTTTTTGCTACAGGAGAGGATTTCGACCTGGTATTCTCCGCCGATTGGGTCAAGTATGGCGCACAAGCGTCCAAGGGCGCTTACCTCGAGCTAACGCCGGATATGCTGAATAAATACATGCCGCAGACGATGAAGGAAATGCCGCAGGAAGCATGGGAGCAGGCTAAGGTGAAGAGCAAAATATATATGGTACCTGCTTCCACCAAAGAGTTCTCCCATTCGGTCGTCGTGGTGAGAGGGGACTTGAGGGAGAAGTACAACATTCCGGCACTCAAGACGATCGATGATTTCGAGAAATACCTCGATTCCGTTGCAAAGAATGAGCCGAATCTGGTGCCGTACGATGAAAGCGCAAACGGTTATTCAATTTTCGACTTTTTCGTATCCACCGAATTTACGCCCAAGTTCATTATCAGCAACTCGATGGTCACGGTTGACTTGAAGGACAAATCCGGCAAGCTGGTCGATATTGCGCAAACGCCGCAATATTTGGAGTTTGCCAAAAAGATGGCGGAATGGAGCAAGAAGGGCTACTGGACCAAAAATGCGATGGTCAACAAAACGCCGATCAAAGACTCGTTCCTTGCCGGCAAGAGCGCATCGATGGGCGGTAATGTTGTGAATGGGGGACTGACCGTAACAACGGCGAACCAGAAGAATCCGGAATGGAAGGCAGAAATGTATGACCTGTATAACGGTAAAGCGACCTTTGTGAATCCGTATATAGGCAACGGCATGTCGATCAACGCCAATTCGAAAAACCCGGAAAGGGCCATGATGGCGTTGGATCTAATCCGCAACAACGAGGACATCTTCAACCTGGCATCATACGGGATCAAGGGCAAGCACTATGAACTGACAGCGGATAAAAAAGTCCAAACGCTGGGTGGCTCGGATTCCGGCTTTAAGGTCGATTCAGCTTCGCCGTTTGGCTGGAGAACCCCGCTGATGGTCAAGCCGCTTATCAATGAACCTAAACAGGTGGCTGAGATTAAAGCGGCCTGGACCAAAACGGCGGTTACGAATCCGCTGATCAACTTCGTGTTCGATACAACAAATGTGCAGAACGAGCTGGCTGCGATCAAGAACGTAAGAGATCAATATATGCTTCCGATTACATTCGGCGTAACGAATGATCCGGTAGAAGCCATCAATACGCTGAACGCCAAGTTTAAAGAGGCCGGCTTGGATAAAGTCAAAGCCGAGGCTCAGAAGCAAATCGACGAGTATTTGAAAAATAACAAATAAAGCGGTTGAAAAAGCAAGAGAGACTGCGGTCAATGCCAACGTCTCTCTTGTTTTCGGTTATCGGGAGGAGATTTACATGCATTCGAACGGTTTAGTGAGGGATCTGCTGAAAAATCGTACGCTTTACTTGATGATTTTACCGGCTGTCATCTTTTTTCTTGTATTCTGCTATTTACCGATGGCAGGGATTATCGTCGCTTTCAAGTCCTATTCGTATACGGATGGCATTATAGGAAGTCCGTGGATTGGCTTCGACAATTTTAAGTTTTTCTTTCAGTCCGGCAAAGCTTTTCTTGTAACGAAAAATACGATCGTGTACAACTTTATATTCATGATCGTTAACAATGTGCTGGAACTGACTTTTGCCATCATATTGTTCGAGCTGGCGGGGAAGTTCTTTAAGAAACTTCTGCAATCCGTTATCTTTTTACCGTATTTCATATCCTGGGTAGTGGCCGGAGCGATTGCCTACAACATGCTCAACTTTGAGTTTGGGGCTATCAATACGTTGTTGAAATCGCTTGGATTCTCGCCGGTGAACTTCTATAATACGCCGGATCTGTGGCCGTATATTTTAGTTTATTTCAGCGCTTGGAAAACAGTCGGGTATGGAACGGTAGTCTATCTGGCCAGCATTGCCGGAATCGATGCGGAAATGTACGAGGCTGCGAAAATCGACGGTGCGAGCCTGTTGCAGCGGATCGTCCATATTACGATTCCGTCCGTCATGCCTACCATGATTGTGCTGCTGCTGCTCAAGGTCAGTCAAATCGCGCGAGGCGACTTCGGCATGTTTTATCAGCTGATCGGCAGCAACGGACCTTTATTTGATAAGACCGACGTCATCGACACGTACTCCTTCCGGGCTCTCCTGGACTTGCAGGAATTCGGCATGGCGGCGGCGGTCGGGGTGTATCAGTCTGTTTTATGCTTCTTGATTATTCTTATAACAAATGCCGCAGTAAAGAAGGTAAGAAACGAAAGCGCGCTGTTTTAAGCAGCTTTTATGATTATGCACATGTCGAGGAAGAGGGAAAGGTTATGGCTCAACCCTCGACGATCATGCTGCTTCACGACGAAAGGGGGTGGTTGAAGGCTGATACATATCCATAGTTAAAGCTTACGGGTTAGACTTGGAAACCTGGAGAATGTTTAGGTAAAGGAGATGAATTGTTAATATGATGATTCGAAAAAAGCTATCGCAACGAATTGCAATCGCCATGGTGTTAAGCTTGCTGGTCGGGTGCTGGGGAGGGCTGCCTTTTGCAAGTTTGCCGAAGGCCGAGGCGGCACCGGCTTGGCCGGCTTCGGTCCTGTCCGGTTTGAGAACGACGTTCGGACCGACGGATTCGCTGGTCACCACGCAGAATCCGCCTGACTTCAGATGGCCATTCATCAGTGGGGCGGATAATTACGAGCTCCAATTGAGCCGGGATGCATCGGTAACGGAGATCGTTTATGGCGTAGAGACGCACTCCTTAAATTTTCATAATTTCGATCATATTTTGGATGCAGGCACTTGGTATTGGCGCGTTCGTTATCACAGCCCCGCAGACGGCTGGTCGGAGTGGAGCGATATTCGGAGGTTCCGAATCGAGGAGCAATATGTTCCGTTTCCCGTTCCTTCTATCGATACGCTACTGAATAAGGTAACCGCTGCGCATCCGCGCGTATGGACGAATCCCGAGACCTTGGAGGAATTTCGAAATCTTCGGCACACGGTCGGAGGGGCCGTATACAATAGTGTCAGAAAATCGGTCAATGACAACTTCTGTACGCCGACAGAGGCGGAGCCGAATAAATGCGACCTCAAAGAGCCGACATTCCCGTATCCCCCCTCATATAATCATAACTCGCCTGAATACGTAGCGGCTGCGAACGTGCTCGCCA
Organism: Paenibacillus sp. cl123; assembly: GCF_900101595.1. GTDB lineage: Bacteria > Bacillota > Bacilli > Paenibacillales > NBRC-103111 > Paenibacillus_G. The sequence goes on along the minus strand of NZ_FMYY01000009.1, from coordinate 130,518 downwards.
CCTATACGAATACAGCTGTGAGCAAGATGCAGAATGCGGCGTTTCTGTATTTGTTGACGGGCTCGCCCGAAATTGGCCACTATTCGAAGGAGCGGCTGCTCGATCTCGCCGGATGGAATCCGGACGGTTCAACGAGCTATTTCATTCATGATCAAGTACATCGAAAGATAGCGCTGCAATCCGCCATGGCGTACGACTGGCTTTATGATGTGCTCTCTCCTGAAGAGCGTCAGACGGTGCTGGCTATGATAAAGGCGCGTACGCAGACGATGGTCAATGAGCTGCTCGTCAAGAACTCGATTATGCAAAATCAGTATAACTCGCATGGCTGGTCGGCATTCGGATATATCGGCGTCATCGCGACTGCCGTGCTCCATGATCTGCCTGAAGCGGAATCCTGGTTTCGCGAGATCGTGCCGGCCTTTATCAATTTCTTGCCGCCGTGGGGTGGAGAAGATGGAGGCTGGGCGCAAGGCACCGGGTATTGGCAATGGTCGTCGATGATCGCGAAGCAGCTGACTGACGTGCTGCTAAGCGCAACAGGATTCAATCTTTACGATAAAGCGTTCTCGCGTAATGAAGGCATGTACCCGCTCTACGCATTTCCGAAGGGGAGCACGAGAGGGATTTTCGGCGACGACGCCGAGTATGCCCCCGGCCCCTTCAGTGTGACCAACTTTAACCGCTTTGCCCAAATGTACGGCGATCCTCGGATGAAATGGGCGGCGGAGTCGATCGGTACGGGGATGAACGGGGAGCCGTACACCTACTTTTATGGGAACAGCGAGCTCGAATCGAGACCGCCGGTCGATCTGCCGGACTCCAGATGGTTTCAGGATGTTGGCCTTGTGACCATGCATTCGGAATTGGTTAATCCAGATCGTGTATCGCTCTACTTCAAGTCCAGCCCGTACGGCACATACAACCATAGTTATTCCGATCAGAACGGCATCATCGTAAACGCTTTCGGAGAGTCGCTTGCCATTGAGAGCGGTTTCTACGACTTCTACGGCAGCGATCATCACTGGAATTATACGAAGCAGACTTACGCCACAAATGCGATTACAATCGACGGTAAACAGGGACAGCCGATTGACAATATCGACATGGACGGCACCATCAAGAGCTTCGTCACGAGCTCCGAATTTGATGCGACAACCGGAGATGCATCCGACGCATACGCAGGAAAGCTAACCAAGGCAAACCGGAGCATCGTTTACGTTCGACCGGATATTTTTGTCGTGGTGGATCAGCTGGAGTCGGGGAACCCTGAAGGCTCCGAGTTCGAGTGGAACCTGCATGCGGACAACGAGCTGGTGATCGATGAAGATCAGGCGGGAGCGACAATTCGGAAGAGCGAGGCTGCCCTTAAGGTACGTTTCCAAGCGCCGGCCGGCCTGAGAACGAGGCTCGAGGATCAATACCTCGATGGAGCCGGCAAGGAATGGAAGCCGGATAAGGATTCCGTATATGCGAACAAGCAGCAGAAGCACGCGGCGTTCATTACGCCGAAATCGAATGGCACGACCTTTGTTTCCACGATGCAGGCGTTCAAAAAAGGGACGGAACCGCAGAACGTGGTTTCGGAGAATCACGACAATTATGTCAAGCTTTCCTTCGCAGACGGTTCGGAAGTCTATGTAAGACTTACCGCGAGCGGTGAAGTCAATGCGGGCAGCCTTCGATTCGACGGAACCGCGGTGGCGGTGAAAGGCGATACGGTGCTCCTCGTCGAAGGGACGAAGGTTGTAAAGGACGGCCTTGTACTCGTTCAGAGCAGCCAGCCGGCAACCGTTGTGTATGACGGAGACTCGTTGTCGGTATCGAGCTCCGCGGATACCCAAGTCGGGCTGTACGCTCCCGGGATCGAGCGCTTACGTGCAGCGGACAGCGGCATGGATATCCCGCGCGGCGGAGCGGCTGCCGAAACGGTAGCGTTGCGCGGCGTGTGGTGGGATGCCGCGGGCAGTATGCTTTCGCTCCATACGGATAAGGGGCAGCATGCGTTTAAGCTGAATCAGGCGCCGATGCCGCAAGCCATGGCCCCTGTACCTGTGCAATTGGAGATCGATGGGGCAGCTGGTTCCGTTACAATGAATGTATACAGCAATGCCGAAGGGGTGCCTGTCGCTTACGGCAAGCTGAGTAATGCAGCAGGACTGTATCATGTGGTCGAAGCGCCGGCTGGCTTTGTCTTCGATCGTCACGGTCAACCGAAGGATGTTTATCTGGAGGAAAATGCGGGTGTGACGATCCGCGGCGAGCTGGGACCGGTGAAGCTTCGTAAAGTGGGCGGCAGCAACTTTGCGGAGGCGGAAGTATGGACGGATCCGGAAGCTGCCCGAAACACGCTCTCCTTTAATTGGATTGAAGCGGAAACTTATGTAGAGGCTGATGCTGGCGTCAACGTATACACAACAAGACCGTTCCTGTCGGGAGGGAAGGGGGTCGGCAACTGGATCACGCCCGGGCAGAAGATCCGGTGGACCTTCGATGTCCCGAAGGCAGGCACCTATGATTTGGTGATGAAATATGTAGCTTTTAATGTACCGGAGGGAGAGAAAGCCTCTAGAAGCGTGATGATCGGAGACACCGCAACTGCCTTCCAGTTGCCGCCGACCTTCGATTGGGGAACACAGCCGGAGTATTGGCGTGGACTGCGCGTCAAGCTGGGGCAGGAGCTGCCGGCAGGACCGGTCGATATCTCGATGTGGAACGATCTGGCCGGTGTGAACCTGGATTGGATCGGATTGATCGAGCGGAAAAACGATGAGGTGAGGCCTGTTCCGCCTACGGATCTGAATGTCGTATCGCAGACAGGTACGACAGCTGTCTTGGCTTGGAACGCATCGACAGATAATGTTGCCGTCAAGGAGTATGCCATCTATGTAGACGGCGTCAAGAAAGTGGTCGTCCCAAGCGATACGCTATCAGCCGCGATTACGGATCTTATGGTTGGAAGCACGTATGCCGTAACCATAGAAGCCATCGATACAAGCAACAATCGTTCGCTGCCAAGCACTGCCTTGAACGTGACGCTGGCGGATACGACAGCGCCCACATGGGGGGAGACGGCCGCGCTTCGCGCTGTTCATCTGTTCTCGAATGCAGCGAGACTTGCGTGGGACTCGGCGACGGACAATTCGGGTAGTGTGGCATCCTACGCCATATACCGCCAAGATGGAGCACAATCGCCGTTCGCTAAAGTGGCTGCAGTGAGCGGTGCGGTTTATGGCTTTGACGTGGCGGGTCTGCAATCCGGCGGCACGTACACATTCCAGATTCGGGCGACGGATGGGCAAGGCAACGAGTCAAGCGGAGGGCCGGTCCTGACGGTCACATTACCGGCGGCGGGCAGCAGCGGGGATTACTATGAGTCCTTCGACGACAGACCTACAGCTGAGCTTGCTCCAGGGGGAGGCTGGTCGATAAACAAAAATGCCGGAACTTCGGTTCAGATCGTGCCATTGGCGGACTCAAACGGTAAGGCGTTAGAGCTGACGGATAATTATTTCCCGTCGGAAAGCGACTTTACGGAAAGTCCGGTTGCGCTGAGAGCAAATGCCGCGTTGAGCGGAAAGCTAACGTTCGAAACAAGGTTCATGTTCAATAAAGTGAACAGCGAGATCGGCAACTTTGAACTCATGCTTCGCGGCGGCGGGAATACGGTCGTCCGGTTCGTCGGGTTTTCAGACGGAACATTCGGATATGTATATATGCTCAATGGAGCAAGTAAGTCGATTCGAATTCCGAGGCCATCAAGCATGGCGCTGCCTCGGGACCAGTGGATGACGCTTCGCTTCGATCTGGATACCGAGGCGAAGACGTATGACCTCACCATGCAGGCGGATGCGTTCAAAGACTATACCGGTACGGTAGACGCTCCCGGAACTTTGAATCGAACGACCGGCGTCTACCAGGTTAGCGGCGTACCATTTTACAGCAGCGCGACGGCCAGTATCGATACATTCCGATTCAGCACCTTGAAGTATACAAGTAAATTCCTGTTCGACTACGTAACATTGTACAAGAATGCAGCAACACTCGCGGATGCTGTGCTGACAGCCGACAAGACATCGCCGACGAATACGGTTGTCACCGTGACGATCCAATACCCGGCTGAAGCTGCAGTGAAGGAGTATAAGCTTGGTGAGAACGGTCCATGGACGGCTTATACAGCGCCGGTTATTGTTACCGACAATACCACTATATATGCCAGAGGGACGTCTGCAGACGGAATCGTATCCAATGTGACTAGTTATATGGTTAACAATATCGATCGCACAGTGCCGGGAACGACTGCAAGCTTATCGCCTTCAGAACCAGACGGGCAAAACGGCTATTATGCTCATCCGGTAACAGTCACCTTGTTAGGAAGCGATAGTCAATCAGGCGTCGATTACACCGAGTACCGATTGGACGACGGTGAGTGGACTCGTTATACGCAGCCAATTTCCATTACGGAGAACGGTGTTCATACCTTCGATTATCGCAGCAGCGATAAGGCCGGCAACATCGAAGAGACGAAGTCTCTGAGCGTCAAGCTTGCTCTTGCTCAAGCCGAACCAGCCGTTAAGCTGTCGGCAAGTGCCAATTCTGTTGGTCCTGGCCAGCCGCTCGATATTCAATTGATATTGGACCTCGCGGAAGCCGCTGCCGGTATCGATCTCACCTTATCGTATGATCCGGCGAAGTTCACCTACAGCAGTTATGGGAAAGACTATTCCCAACTCGCAGTCATTGTGAAGAACGATGAAGCCGCAGGCAAGCTGCGCGTATTGGCTGCCCGTACGGGCACCGGGGCTATTCCAGCGGATGCTCCATTCTTAACGTTAAAGTTCCAAGTCAAGGAGGATGCTCCGTCGAGCAATAGCAGCTTTGCCACTTCGGCTGTATCGGCTTCTTCCGAGTCGGGAACTGTTATAGTATTAGCTGAAAGCTCGATTGAGGTCACGTTGCTAAACAAAGAGGCCTTACTCGAACTGATCTCGGAGGCAGAAATGACCCGCGATGATGCAGTAGAGGGAACGGCCGTAGGCATGTTCTTCAGCAAGACGCTGTCAAGCTTGAAATCGGCACTGACTGCTGCCATCGAGGCAGCCAAAGCAGTATGGAATCAATCGGACGCAACTCCGGTTCAGGTGGAGAACGCACACACGAATCTGTCTGCAGCGATTGCGGAGTTCGAGTCTCACCGTATTACGGAAGTGACAGGCGATACAAATGGCGATCAGCGCTTTAATATTATCGATTTCGCTAATATCGCGAAGCATTACGGGAAGGATCCGACAAGCCCGGATTGGGCGACGGCGCAAGCGGCAGACATCAATGGAGACGATATCGTAGATATCGAAGACCTTGCTTTCGTTGCGAGTCGGATTATCGGTTAGGTTAAATCAATGGAGCCCCTTTGCCCAGGCAAGGGGGCCCTTGCTGCAAGCGGGAAACGAGGAGGAGAGTTGTGTGGTAAAAAGATGGATAATAGGGTTGCTCATCATGATTATTCTAGCGGCGCCGGTGTGTATGGTAGAAGGATCTCCAGCTTATGCAGCGGCGGGACAGGGGACTGCTTTTGATATTCGGGCGGGCGCATCCTCGGTGAAGGTGGGAGAGACCTTCGTCGTAACGATCGAAGCGACAGGACTCAATCAGTTATACGCATATGAGGTGGCGGTCGAGCTGCCCGCCGGCATATCGATGGTGAGTGCAGCTGATGAGCTTCCTGACGGTATGTCCGTAGACTATCGGATGAAAGGTAATACGGTTCGATTTGCATCGACAAAGTCGGGTAACGATGAGGGACTCAGCGGAAACGCCGTAATTTGCCGGCTTACACTGAAGGCGGATTCCGTCGGTCGGCACGAAATGAAGCTGGTCAGCGTCAAGACGCTTAATCCGGAGCTTCGGGCAGAGACATATACGGAAGAACAGTCGGATCATGTGAATGTAACGCCGGGGAACGGCACCGGTCCGGGGAATCCAGGGAATCCAGGGAATCCGGGAGACCAAGGCAACCCAGGGAATCCAGGGAACCCAGCGTCCCCAGGAAATCAAGGCAACCCAAATCCCCCTAGTAACCCGGGCAACCATCGGGAAACCGTAATTACTGAGGCCACCGGTGCAGATCAGGTACAGACTGGCCGTATTGTCATTCCTTCGGACGGTCCCGTTCTGGCTCCATTATCGCTGCTTCTTTCATGGTCTAAGCAGAATCCGTCCGCCGTCGTTGAGATGCGCTCCGGGAATTCAACATATTCGCTGCCGCTGAGCGAGATTTCTTCGGCCCAGCTGACAGCGGGCTTGGGAGCGGATGCGGATAAAGCGTTTATAAAGATCTCCATTACAGAGGCGGATGCAGAGCAGACGGGTCAAGCGCAGCGCGGAGCCGAAGCCATTGGTACGGAGCTGCTGATTAAGCCGGTAGACTTTGAGGTGTTTGCTATAGCGCCGGATGGTAAGGCGTTGCTGCTATCCGCATTTACGAAATATGTGCCGCGTTCGTTCGAGCTGGAGTTCGATGTCGAACCGGGCCAGATGACGGGTGTTTATATCGATGAGAAAACTGGAGAGCTTCTGCCGGTGCCGACCGTCTTCCGAATGGTGAACGGCAAGACCGTCGCTGAGCTTTACCGTAAAGGGAACAGCGTCTACAGCTTAATCAAGCTGGACAAGCATTTTACCGATCTTGACAGCCATTGGGCCAAGGCGACTGTCGAGACGCTGGGGAATAAGCTGTTGGTCCGCGGAACGATGGATCAGACCTTCGAGCCGGATCATCCGGTGACCCGCGCCGAGTTTGCCGCGATGCTGGTACGTGCGCTGGCTTTGGATCGCACTGTTACAGGCGAGCCCGCTTTTTTGGACATCAAGGACGGATGGTATGAAAAGGATGTCCGTACGGCTTCAGCGGCCGGTCTATTCACCGGATACCCGGACGGGCGCTTCGGGCCTAATTCCAACATTACGAGACAGGAAATGGCGGTAACCCTAGGTCGGGCGGCCAAGTATATCGGTAAACCGATTGAAGCGGCCAGCCTAGATGACGGCCCCGCTTCGTTCGACGACCTTAGCCAGGCAGCGGACTGGGCGAAGACGGGAATCGTTGGTGCAGCGGCAGCCGGAATTATGGAAGGATATGAGCGCAACGTCTTCCGGCCGGAAGCGCAGACCACACGGGCCGAAGCTGCGACCATCGTGAAACGACTGCTAGCCTATGCGGGTTTGTTCAGCGAGTAACAGCACCGGCGATGGACATTGGACCGGCTACTACAACACCCCCAATTGACATAAACATGTTCTATATGTATTGCTTGTTCTATCAGGAGCTTTTCTTACTGGATCAGGCCATTAACGTACAGCGATGTAAATCTCCGCCTGCCCGTCGTTCGGATCAGTATCCGGGCCGTAATACTCAAAATCGCCTGTGAACGCCCGTTCATTGCCGGGCTGACGCGACCACTGCCAAATATCCGCCCAAGCGCGCTGCACCATCTCTATAACCGCTCCTCTCTCCGTGACAAATACGGCATATTTGGCGGCGGGAACGGTAAATGTCTTAACAGCCGCGGGACCATCGACCTGCAATGCTTCTCTGACGCGTACACTGACCATGACTTCATAATGTCCGGCATCGCCCTGCTCATAGTCGAAGTAACAGCTATATAGGCCAGGCTGTTGTTGATGATCGGCCAGTTTTCCGGCAACATTCTGTAGATAAAATTGCTCGAACAGGGCGGCAATTTTGCCGCTGCCGCTTAGCTCGGCGGCATTAGTCGTGACGACGCTAATTCCGGCTAGCGTAAAGGAGGGGAGCTCCTCGAAGCGTGCAGGTTCCAGTCGTTTGCCGGCGGGGGCCGTGTGTCCCGGCAGAGAGCTTGTCGATGGCACCTGCCCGTTCTGAACGTTCTGGGTCATGGCTAGGGATTCGTTTGGTTTCATCGCGGTTCATTCTCCTTTTAGTTGAATGAGTTTATTCTAAACCAACAAACCTGACAGCTATTTGTCAGGTTGATTTATCGCTCCGATATATTTTTGCAATTTGCTCAGCGCGGCTGGCGATGATCTCCCGAAGATGGGGAGGCTCCACCACCTCTACTTGGTAGCCCAAGCCGAGAATAAAGCCATACAACCACTCATCTTCCGGATATGCCTTCCTCACCAGCCAACTGCCGTCCTCAGCCGCTGCAAGCGCCTCGATGCCAAACAGCTCCTCCGCTACGTGGCGAATGTCCGCCTGAAACCGCAAGACGATCGGAGTGACCGGGTTCAGCTTGTCGTGGGACTGGCCTATGTCACGCTCACGCGACGGAAGCTCCCGGCGAATGAATGTCCTCCCCGGAGCTATCTCCAGCGCTTTCATTCTTTTTAGCTTGAACAGCCGAAACTGCTGCTTCTCCAGACAATAGGCTTGCAGGTACCATTGCTTTCCTTTCAGGATGAGCATATGAGGCTCTACTACACGAGCTGAAACTTCCCCTCCGGCATTGGAATAAATGAACCTCACGATCAGGCAGCGGTCTACCGATTCCGTCAGCAGCTGCAGTTGGGGTTGCAGCCATTCGTTGCCGTCCCAAGGCGAGTAGTCGATTAGCACGCGGCTTGTCTTATGCTGGAACTCTTCGAGATAGGCGGGTGGAACGACGCTGTTGATTTTCTCCATGAGCTGCATATGCTGCTCGCCGCCGTACGAGGTGGAGATGCTGCGCAGGGCGGTTACGATGGCGGCGAGTTCGTCGTTGGTCATCACATTACGGTCCAAGCGGTAGCCTTCGGCAAGCCCTATGCCTCCGTTCGTTCCCTGGTAAGTGACGATGGGGATGCCAGCCCTATTAATAGCCTCGATATCCCGGTAGATTGTCCTTACGGATACCTCGAACCGCTCCGCAAGCTCCTTGGCCTGCACCATACGGCGGTTCAGCAGCAGAATAATGATGGATAAATGTCTTTCCAGTTTCACTGTAACTCCCCCCGCAAGAAGCTTCTCTTCCGGTATTTTCTCATTGAAACGGACTTCTGTCGAATGATCAATTTGAATAGATCGCCCGTTTGCAGACAACTGCGTCCCCATTCTGTGGAAGTATTTCCAAAGGATAAATGCCCTCATCAAGGCACATCCTAAGTTTGCTGCCTTGCAATCTATATATTGAGGAGTGAAACAGTGGGAATTCTTAGTGGGAATCCAAAAGACGAGCCGCTGCATTACGGAGAGATTTACGATTTGTGGCAAGCTTCTATGGTAGCCAAGGGCTGTATTTCTTCTTATCGCGCTCTCCAGTACCATGCCGGCGATAAAGATCTCAAGGATATTATCGGCGACTTGATCGACCAAGCGGAGCTGGAAGCAAGTGAATGTGACGATATCCTTCTTCATAATGGCGTGGCGCCTTCTCCGAAGCTTCCCGCAAGACCGGAGGTTAAGCTTGAAGACATCCCGGTAGGGGCCCGCTTCACGGATCAGGAGATATCCGCGATGATAGCTGCCGATAATGCCGCTGGACTTGTTGCCTGCAGCCAAATCATGGGGAAATCGATTCGTGAAGATATTGCAGCTTTGTTTGGAAAATACCATCTTGCTAAAGCTGCAGCAGGGGCTAAAATTTTGCGTACGGCTAAGAAAAAAGGGTGGCTTATCCCTCCTCCGCTCCAGGTCAAACGACCTGATCTGGTAGAGGCGTAAACGCAGCCGGCATGATGAGATAGCAGTAAACCGTACCCTCGCCTTCGCGGGGGTATATACATATGGCGGTGCGAGAATTAATTTTCGGAAGAACAAGGTACACTCCAATAATATAGGCATATGCTGTGTAGCATGCAAAAACGAAATATTGGAGGATTTAAAAGTGAATGATCATAAGCAACATGCTCATTTAGCCTGGCACGAAACCATGGAGTTACATGAACTGGTAGCCTTTCAAACGAACTATTTAATGGGATTTAAAATGAATGCCCCCCACATCAAGAACCCCGAACTGAAAGAGCTGTATATGAACGCTATTCAAGGGCTGGAACAAAACTTGAAGGAGCTGCTGAATTATTTTCCCCTGGCTCCCGTTACCGGGATGCGGGCGATGCCGGACGACGACGCGACTGCATTTTATGCCGCACACTTACTCATATTCGCCAAAACGGCAGTGAGAAACTATGCGATTGCGATAACCGAAACGGCAACGCCTAATTTGCGGCAGCTGCTGCAGAAGCAGTTGAATCAAACCATTAAGCTGCACGGAGATGCTTACCAGTTTATGTACACGAGAGGCTTATACCCATCCTATGATTTAAATCTTCTTCTTAAAAACGACCAGAAAAATGCAAATTCCGCCATAAAACTATAGACAATACGAAGAACAGAAACTCCTTAACGGGAGTTTCTGTTTCAGATTAAGCCCTCATGTCGCTCAAGCCGGGGCTATGCTCGTTGGGCATTTCCGGCAGCTGCGGAACTTGGAAGCCCGCCGGCGGTTCCGTAACGGACAAGGGCTCGCCATTGCGGCTCGGACTTTGTCCTTGAAATATTTCCCCAATCCGGGTTTTGTCCAGCCGGAAGTTGAACTGGACGTTATGATAACCTCTGTCGATGTACTTGCGGCATTCCGGATATTTATTGATATCGTAGTTAGGAACGGGAAACAGCTTGCCCCAGTCAACGCCCAAAGTTTCCAATGCTTTGGCGAAAGCGTTTTGATGGGCATTATCACGCACGATTAGGAAGCCGAGCGTCTCTCTGAACGTTTTGTTCGAGCTCATCTCGTAAATCCGGGTTTTCTGAAGCACGCCCGTCGATTCCAGCATGACATTGTTAAGCATGTCGCTGATCAAATTGCCGTGGCTGTAAACCCATGAGCCATTCCACGGATTTCCGCCCGCATCTACAGGGAGAGAGCTTTGCGCGCCCATTATGAAGTGGTGAGGATTGGCATGCTTGATCGCTTCGTCAATTGGCGCTCGATCCTGGCCGGCATTGCCCGCTTGCGAAACGCCGGCTCCAGTTAATAGCTGGTTTATCGTATTCTGCACAAGCTCAACGTGAGCGATCTCTTCAAGAAAGACGCCTCTGAGCAGATCCCTGAATTGCGTTTCTTTCCCGCGGAAATTGGAGCTTTGAAAAAAGAATTGCATCATCGTGCGCATTTCGCCAAATTGGCCGCCTAATGTTTCTTGAAGAACTTTGGCAGCAGCCGGGTCGGGGTGATCAGGTTCAATTATGTTGATTAGCTCTTCTTTGTAGTAGTACAGGTTTATCACTCCTTCATTTTATCACCCTTCTAATATTTCCCCGGTGTGGTTTTTTATCCAGAGCCTATACAGGATAAATCGCCATATCTTGCGGAAGGAATACAACCAACGACCTCGAATATACAATGTATTATGAAACTACATCGTCTCCTCCTAACGATCCTCGTGTTTATTTCCATGATGACGGCAGGCCGTCTTATATGGCTCGACCTCTTTAAGCCTTCCGACCAGCCTTACGCTGCGAATGGAAGGCTTGATTTGCATGGCTGGAAAGCCGAGTCCAATGCGACGATTACTCTCGATGGGGAGTGGGAGTTTTATCCCGGCGTGTTCCTGATGCCGCAAGAACAGGAACGCCGGCCGTTATCTGAACCCGCAGCCAAAGTTAATATTCCCTCGAACTGGAATAAATGGGTGCAGCCCGGCAGCCAGACTCCGTATGGGTTTGGAACTTACCGCCTGACGATACAGGTCGATGCTGAAAATGAAGTGTACAGCATCTATGTGCCTAGTGTACGCAGTTCTTCGGAGCTGTACATCAACGGCAAGCGAATGGCTTCTTCCGGCCGCCCGGCGAGCACGGCTCAAGCATATCGTGCGGAAAATTTACCGTATGTCGCGACTTTCATGGCGAACGAACAGCGCATCATCGAGCTGGTCATCCAGGCGGCCAACTATTCCGACCCGCGGGGCGGAGGACTGGTACGGTCGCTTAAGTTCGGAACCGATGAAGCGATATACCGGGAAAGGCAGCTTTCCATGGGGATGCAGTATTTAACCACCGCTGCGCTGCTTATTCAGATCGCCTACCTGCTCATTATTTATGCCATTGAGCGAAAGAAATTTTGGCTTTACTTCGCCCTCGCTTTGTTGTGCTTAACCATCGTCATGCTGAACAGCAGCGAAGATAAATTAATGCATCAGTGGCTGACCATTCCCTATGCTTGGGGCTACAAAATTTTATGTTTGTCGTTTACCGTTCTGATGTATTCGCTGATGCATATGACTAGCGATCAATTGACTGCGGCCTGGCGAACCCCTGTGGTGCGTGCGTATAAAGGATTGGCTGTCGTCGGCATCCTGGCGGGTATCGCGCTGCCTACCCGGAGCAGTGAAACCTTGCAGTACGTTATTTTCCTCTGTGCTGCGCCAATCATCATTTTGCTGGTCGTGTCGGTGCTGCGCACGGCGATGCGGGGCATGATCAGCAGTTTGCTGCAGCTTTTGGCTTTCCTGGCGTTTACGAATCATTTGCTTTGGTGGTTTATATTTATCCTCACGGGAATTAAAGTCATCTTTTACCCGTTTGACCTGATGCTGGCCATGGTTCTGTCGTCCTCGATCTGGATCAGGCGCTACTACGTCATGTACACCGAGCAGAAGGAGCTTACGGCGAGGCTGGAAGAGATCAACCGGAGGAAGGATGAATTTCTGGCCAATACGTCCCATGAGCTGCGCAATCCGCTGCACGGGATGATCGGCATGTCCCAGGTCGTGCTGGAGCGGGAGAAGGAGATCATCAGCGATACCAGCATGCGCGAGTTGGAGACCATCATGGACGTCGGGCGGCGCATGTCGTTCATGCTCAACGATCTGCTCGATACCGTGCGGTTGAAGGATAACAGTCTAAGGCTCCAGATAAAGGAGGTTGCCCTGCAGCCGGTCGTCAGCGGAGTGATGGACATGATCCGGTTTATGACGAACGGCAAGCCGATCGTGCTGAAAAATCGGGTGCCTGATAGGCTCCCGAACGTTCTTGCCGATGAGAACCGTCTGATTCAGATTTTATTTAATTTGCTGCATAATGCCGTGAAATTTACGCATCAAGGCGAAGTCGCCGTAGAAGCGCATATCGAGAAAGACAAGATGTTCGTCGCTGTGTCGGATACCGGCGTGGGCATGGATAAGGAGACGCAGCGCCGTGTCTTTGAGCCTTATGAGCAAGCTGGCGCGATGAACGGCTATGAGGGAGGCTTCGGTCTCGGGCTTAGCATTTGCCGACAGCTGGTTGAGCTTCATGGAGAATCGATCGAGGTGCGCTCCGCTCCCGGTCAAGGCTCGCGGTTTATCTTTTCGTTGGCGCTTGATCCCGGGGGTGAAGCGAAGGGCGCTGCCGTACAATCCCAAACCACCCAGGAGCACACCGGGGCGGTTGCAGCAATGAACCGGGAATACCCGCACTCGACCGGCCTGATACCGTATATGGAGCTCGCGCCGGCTCGGGCGGAGCCGGTCAAGCGCTACGTGAAGGACAAGCCGCGTATATTGGCTGTCGATGACGACGCGTTGAATTTGAACGTGCTCACCGCACTTCTCTCAGAGGAAGACTATGAGGTGGTTGCCGTTACAGATGGCGAAGAGGCCTTGGGTCTGCTCCAGGATCAGGAATGGGATCTGCTGATCACGGACCTTATGATGCCGAGAATGTCAGGGTATGAGCTTACGCGGCTTATTCGCGAGCAGTATACGATGCCCGAGCTGCCCGTACTGGTGCTGACTGCCCGCACGCGGCCGGAGGATATCGAAAATGGCTTCTTGGCCGGCGCCAACGATTATGTCACCAAGCCGGTCGAGGCCAGAGAGCTGCGCGCCAGAGTGCAAGCCTTGACCCAACTGACCAGTTCGTCCCGTGAGCGCATTCGCATGGAGGCGGCGTGGCTGCAAGCGCAGATTGAGCCGCATTTTTTCTTCAATACCTTAAACTCGATTGCTGCCTTGCATGCGGTTGATCCGGAGCAGATGCTGCTGCTGATCGGACATTTCGCCGATTATTTGCGGGAGAAGTTCAAGTTCCAGAATGTCGGCGAGCTGATTCCCTTGCGAGATGAGCTGACGTTAGTGCGTTCCTACTTGTTCATCGAGCAGACAAGATTCGATTGGCTGCAGGTGCAATGGGAGATCGACGAAGGTTTGGAGGTGCGAATTCCGCCGTATTCGATTCAGCCTCTTGTGGAGAATGCAATCCGTCACGGTTTGAAAAAAGTCAAACAGGACGCTGCAATCAAGATTAAGATCGCGAAACAGGAAGACGGAGTCGAAATCGCAGTTAGTGACAACGGGATAGGCATGGAGGAAGAGAAAGCGGCCGCGCTGCTGAAATCCGGTCCGGGTCAGGGTATCGGTCTGCGCAATATAGATCTCCGGCTAAATCGTTTGTACGGAGCCGGCCTGAATATCAAAAGCGCGCCGGGAGCGGGGACGACGGTATCTTTCGTAGTGTTCGTTAAGCTGTAATTCGTGTCCAATCTAGTAAAAGTATCACGTCGTGTCAGAAATTGCTTGAGGACACGGCGTTTTTATGTTTTGATTAAACAGGGTAGAGTGATGTCATGTTCAGGGCGCAGTAGAAGCTCGGCATACTACTCTGCTTCAGTAACTAGATGAATGGAGGCAATGACGATGTCCAAGATAAAAGTCGGGATCGTAGGTTATGGAAATTTAGGACGCGGCGTGGAAATGGCGCTTCGGCAAAATGAGGACATGGAGCTCGCAGGAATATTTACAAGGCGCCAGCCTGAAGGAATTGCGGCGGCAGCCCCGATGATACATATCTCCGAGGTTGAAAATTACATAGGGAAAATCGACGTCATGATTTTATGCGGAGGTTCGGCAACAGATTTGCCGGAGCAAGGTCCGTCGCTCGCTTCCATGTTCAACACCGTGGACAGCTTCGATAGACATGCCAAAATTCCCGAATATTTCGAGTCGGTGAACGCTTCGGCGAAAAGAAGCGGTTATGCGAGCGTGATTTCGACGGGTTGGGACCCGGGGCTTTTTTCCTTGAACCGTTTGCTGGCTGAAGCGGTGCTGCCGGAAGGCAAGGAGTACACCTTCTGGGGAAGAGGCGTCAGTCAGGGACATTCGGATGCGATTCGCCGCGTGCAGGGTGTAAAGAACGCCGTGCAATACACGATTCCAAGCGAGCATGCCGTGAGCAGGGTAAGAAACGGAGAAGACCCGGTGCTGTCCACCAGGGAAAAGCATCAGAGAGAATGTTTCGTCGTAGCGGAGCCTGGCGAGGATCTGGCCCGGATCGAGCACGAAATTAAAACGATGCCGGACTATTTCGCTGACTATGATACTACGGTTCATTTTATTAGCATCGAGGAGCTGCAGGAAAAGCATGGTACGATGCCCCATGGGGGACTTGTGCTCAGAAGCGGGAAAACCGGGGAAAACAGCAAACAGATCATAGAGTTCGGACTCAACCTGGCCAGCAATCCCGAATTTACGGCGAGCGTGCTGGTGGCTTATGCCCGAGCGATCGTCCGATATGCGAAGGAAGGCTTTTCCGGGGCGAAAACGGTATTTGATATTCCTTTCTCCTACTTGTCGCCCAAATCGGACGAGCAGCTCAGAAAAGAGCTGCTGTAATCCGAGTAGAGAAGAAGGCGCGGTCGGCAGTCAGCGCGCCTCCTTCCTGCAGGATAGTGCCCGCAAGCCAGCCGAATCGAAAAAAAGCAGAAGGCAGCAGGGCCTTTCCCGCTAAGAAGGGGAAGGCCCTTGCCTGGCTAGGCCGTTACTTCTTCAAGGCGTTTTTCATCAGCCTCCATATGACTTGTGCGCTTTCCGCACGCGTCGCCGGCTGCTTCGGATTCAGCCGGGCCTGGTCATCCCCGCTTAACAAGCCGGCATCGACTGCGGCAGCCGCATCGTTCAAGGCCCATGCAGAGACGGACCCGCTATCCGTGAAATTAGCGAGGTTTGCCGCCGAAGGGGCATCCTCTCTTTGAAGCCGGTACGCTCTCATGATCATGACGGCCATCTCCTCACGGGTGACAAGCTCGCCTGGGGCGAACAATCGGTCGGTCCGGCCTTCAATAATCCCCGCCCCGTAAGCGGCGGCAATGGCATCAGCCAAGGAATCCGACTGCGGAACATCCTCGAATGGAGGTCGCTTGCCGGGAGACGCCAACCCGTAAAGCCGGGTGATCAAGGCGGCAAATTGCCCCCGCGTTATTTCCTGTTCAGGCGAAAAGGCGGTATCCGTTGTGCCTTGTAGGATATGCCTGGCTGTCAAGGCACGAATAACGGAGAAAGCCCAGTGGCTGTCCGGTACGTCGGCGAAGGTTTTGTCGTAGCTCATAACGGCATAGGTACGAAAATGCTGGAGCGGAGCCCGGACCGACTTCGTAGCGGAATCCGGCACTCCGCCCGCGTAATTCCATTCGCCGGACTCATTTAGATCATATAAGCCTAGCAGATCGGTATCCGGCGTCGTGGCATCGTAGAAAAACGAGGCTTCGACCGGAGCCGGTAACCGGCTTAAGGTATGCGTCTTGCCGTCCGGCGATACGGCGGCAAGCTCCAGTGACATCACCTCCCCGGCCAGCTTCAAGCTGCCGCCGGTTTCTTCGCCCGCCAGCTTGACGGCCTCTGGCAGGTCCCTTTCGGGGACGGGAACGATGGTCAGGCTCATCTCGGCCTGATTGCCGCCCGCTGCTGCCAGATCGGCCAGCACTTCGGCCGGAATACGGAGAAGGACATGCTCCCCGTTTACCTGCAGCGGTTTGGCTGTCAGCAGCTTAAGCGTCTCCGTAGTCAGCCTGATCTGGCTGATACCGGGCGCAAGCGTTAATTTGGCCAAGCCGGACGAATCCTGTTCGAGCTGGTCCGGCGTTATCTTTGCCGCATCCGGGACCGCCCCGCCTCCCGCGACCGGTCCGCTTGAAGCCGACCCGGACGATGGCTCCTCGTCGGAACTGCCATGTTGAGGCGGCAGCACGGCCCATGTATGCGCGGCGAAACGCCAGTTTGCGTATTTGCTTGGATTTTTGGAAGAAGCCGTGCCGCCGGTAAATTCGTAGTACCGCTCCCTGTCCAAGGTGTCCGCATCATTGACGGCTATATTCAGGCCGAACTCGCCGCCTTCCGCGATCCGCAGAGGCTTAAGCTCGGTTTGAGGGATACGAATCGCATAAGACGTCGTTTTCTCCGCTTCATTGCGAACGACACGCAGCCAGGATGAGGGCCTGTCGCCGATTTGTTGTCCGGCCGCCGTCTGCCAGGCGTATACCTGCTCCCCGCTGCCGGTTAAAGCAAAGCCGATTTCGTAATCATCGGCATTGTAAGCCGTTGTTTTGTCATGAAGCGCATCTATGCTGATCTGAACACTGTCTCCGTTCCAAATGTTGCCGCCGGTTTTCGTATTCCACTGCACATCATCGTAAACCTGAATGAGAGCGTACAGGTAGTCATCATCCCATTGCAGGGCCGCCTTTGCCGAAGCGCCGCCTGCTTCCCCTTCCTGATCCGGCCGCGTTTCGGCGGACGGGTTGATATAAATCGGGAAAGCGCCCTTCCAAGCGGACAAGTCCCCGGTAAATGCTGCAGGGTCAATCGCCCCAGTCCCGGCCTCAGGCGTCCTATTAATGACGGTGAAGCTTAGTGGAAGCTTGTGGTGCAGCAGAGTGCGTCCGCTATCATCCTTGACCTTAGCGCCGAAGACATAAGCATGAAACGGCTTCTGCCTGGTACGCTTGACGGCTAGGGAAAGCTCTTTCTCTTCGCCCGGCGCCAGCGTGAAGGACTTACTTGTCTCAAGCTCCCAGCCCGCCGGCGGCGAAATTTCCAAGGCGCCGCTCAGCGCGTCGGTGAATACATTTTTTAATTTGAACCGGATGGACGTCAAGTCGGAAACCGTCTCCGCAACAGAGGAGAGCGATAGCTCCACCTTGCTTTTGTTAACGATAGGAACAAGCTGAGTACGAACCGGCTTATCCTGCTCGAGCAGCGCAAGCGTCACCGCAGACGCTCCTGCAAAGCCGCTGTCCGTTGAACGGAGAATCAATTCCTCGCTGTGGCTGGCGCCGGCTTCTATCCGCAGCTCGCGCTCTTCAAGCACGGCATCCGTTGCCCGGTTGATTACACGAAGCTTTCCTGCGAAGGGAACGCTTCGGGTATTCGTAACGACGGCCTTCAAGGAAGCGGTGCCGCCCTCGAACATAGTCAAGGAAGAGGGGGTCGCGGTCAAAAGCAGGCGCGTCGCTTCCGCGGGCTCGAATGCCGCGAGGGCGGAGCTCCAGCCTGCGAGCTTGCCCGCCGTCTTGTCCCAGGCCAGCGCCTCGGCCGTATGGCCCTGGGCAGCCTGCTCCACGGCGCGTCCGCTCCCGTATCTGGCATGGCGCAGCACCTCTTCCGCGAAAGGCAGGCTGTCGCCCGAGTCCGCCGCAAGCCTTGCTTCGATAAGCGCTTTGGCGCTCGCAATCGCTGCGCCGGATGCAAGATCAGGCGCTCCGCCCGGTATGTCGCCGGCTGCAGCCAGCAGCTTCTCCAGAACGATGCCGATCTGATGATATTGGTACAGCATTTCCATGAATTCGGCTCTATTCCCGGAGTTGGCCTGCATCACGCCCAGGATAGCTTCGCCTTGCAAATAATGGCTGTCCATCCATGCCGCCATCTCCGTATAAGCGGGTGCTGCCGCAGGGGCGGCAGCCAACAACTCAGCCTTCTGGCGCAAGGACGCGATAGCGGATGTAATCGCCCCCGACTGTGCCAAGCGGCTTCCCCATGCCGTCAGCCAGGCTTCATACCGGTCAGCCGCTTGCTCGTACAGCTTCTGATTGACCCAGTTCGCCGACAGCCCTTTGATGTATACGGGGTCGGCCCCCACGGACACCTGCGCTGGAGTGTTTACAGGCAGCGGGTTGCCGAATAAATCGCTCGCCGTTATCTGCTCGTTTCCAAGGCTCAGCATCTGCCCGCCTGTCGTAGACCAGACGACAAGTACAGGGTCCGCTTGCTTCCTCCACATATACCCCTTCAAGCCGGCGCCAAGTTCCGTCTCCCCTAGAAACTGAGCGCTTCCAAGCGTTCCGTTCAAATACCGCAGGGCGATCATCGAAGGCTTGGCAGAAAAATCATGACGGATAATGCCGAAATTATCCTCCGTGTAATGGGCGTCCGTGCCGTCGTCGCGTAAATCGTAAATGGAGCTTAGCTTAAGCCCCGCTGCCGCGCTTATCATAAAATGCTTCATCAGATAGGAGGCTTGGAGGCTTTCGTTGATCCCTCTTGTATCGAGCGAGGTCGGCCATCCGACCTCCGTCACGTACAGATCCTTCCATCCCCCAAACGGCTTGAGAGTGGCCGCGTAGGCGCCCAGCTTCGAGTGATATTCCATATCCGGGTTGTACGGATAGACATAAGGATGGAACGAAATGGCGTCGATATACGGATACACGCCCTGCTCGAACATCTGCGTAAGGAATTGGTAGCCGTTCTGGTTCGCTACAGCCCCGGCAATAATCGTGGCATCCGGATTGGCAGCGCGAATCGCCAGCGAAGCGGCCTTGACCAGATCCGAGTAAGCCACAGCATCCGGCGTCGGCTTCCAGAAACCGGTGATGTTAGGCTCGTTCCAGATCTCGAACGTATCTACCTTTCCTTTATAATGCTCCACGGTTTTGGTTACGTAGGTCAGGAAGGCGTCCATCTCTTCTTGGGTGGCCGGAGCGTACTTTTCTCCCTGGGAAACGCCGCTCTTTCCGTTATAAAGCGGGTTATTGTAGCTCAGGATGCCGATAATCCTGAAGTCCTGCGCAGCCAGCTCGTTGATCCACGTGTCATGTCTGGTGAAGTCGAATACGCCCTTCGCCTTCTCGACTTTATGCCACTGCATCTCGTCGCGGATGACCTTAACGCCGGCCTTCTTCAGAATGTCCGTATCCGTCGGGCCCTGTCTGCCTTCCAGCGCGTAATGCGTGGATACCCCGAACATCGTGTGGGAGTCGCCCGGCTGGTCCTGGTAATAAGGCATGACCGAGAAGGGCAGAGTCTGGCTGAATACCGTTCTCGCTCCGTCCTTCAGCTGCACCTTCAAGGTGTAGAGCCCGTTCAGCAGCCCCGTCAGCTGGATCGGCACCTCTTGAGGCAGGTTGGGCTGGACGGCAGCCGCCACGGAGCCTGAAAGCGAGCTTGTCCCGGTTGCCTCATAGTCGATGGAGTAGGTTTTGGCTTGATCCAGCTTCAAATCAAAATAGACGTTAAATACGATGCTTTGCGGGTCGAAGATCGCACCCGGCCGGTCGTGCCGGACTTCAACCGTTCCATCGAGCTCGAGCTGCCTCCATTCATCCTCGGTATACAAAGGATCGGGGCCGCCTGTCAGCTGCTCCTTCGTATAATTGGCCAGAATGGCCTGTTTGACGCTGCTCCCCATGCTCGCCACTTCCAGCTTGACGCTGGAGAAGAAGTCGGCTTTCAAATAAAAAGCCGGTCTTACATGTACGCCGGTGTAAGAGGCATCCGTCTCATGCGTAATGCCCGTATCGCTGGCGATCCGCACACCCAGCATTTTCGTAGGCGCAGTTGTGCCGAGGCCCCGGGCTGTTCGCAGCCACCAGCCCCAGCCGCTCATAGCGTCAACGACGCCCAGCTTGGGCGCGAAGGCGACATATTCGCTCTGCGACAGCAGGGCTACGCCGGCGGTCGTTGTATAGTCGGACGGGCATATGCTGTTGCTGCGGCAGGCTTCCGTCTGCCAGACATGCTCATTATTAATATGGGGCACAAGCTCTTCCGGCAGCTTGTTGGTTCCTGCCGCTGCGGGATCGATCAGATCATGATTTAACCAATAGCCGATATTGTTCGGGTCCTCGACATCGAACTTGGTGGTATTATCGGGGTCGAACGCCCGGGTTCCGTAATTGTTTTTGGCCAAAACAAAATATTTGGAATACACATCCTCGGTCACATTTAGCAAAATAAATTCCTTGCTTGAGCCTTTGATAGTGAACGTGTTGGCCTTTGGCGTAGTTCGCTGCCACCCTTCCGGAGGGGTGGAGAGACGGTTAACCGGCCCGGCCAGCGCAGGCAGGCAAATCGCCAAACTTACCGCGAAGGCTAATAAAGCCATAGCTGTCCTCCGAATGTTTTTTAAGCTCATCAATAAACACCTCACCTTTTCCGATTTATTGGTTTTCTTTCTATCCGTATTGTTCGGAATACAGATGATAAGATCGTATCTTGCAAGCGGATTCAGCGATATTGACAAGTTTTGAAGGTGCTCACCTTTCTTGCAAAGCTTGCTGTGACCATTCTTGGGCAGGTGTATTTATTTGACCAGCAGATGATGTCACCTTATTGCAATAATAGCCACCTTGACGGTATATGCCCAAAAGCACCATAATCGGTATACGATGGGGACGTGTCGGTACAAGGAAGAGCAGTTGCGGGAGGTCATCTATGAAGTCAAGCATATCGGGCAAAGTGATGCTCATCTATGGGATCGTTTTTATGGTTATCATAACGTTAACCTTCTGGCTGTCCTATAGGGGGACCGTCGGCCGGCTGGAGCGGGATTTGACGGATACGAATCTGGCGCTGCTCAAGCAGGTGGATCAGAAGATGGAGGCCGCCTTTCGGCAGACGGAGAAGGATTTGCTGACATTAACCGACCAGCTCGAGTTTGTCTACTTCATGTATAGCAGTTATACGGAGGACTCGCAGCGCTATACGAATTTTTACGGTCTTAATGAGAAGCTGAAGGCATTCATTAATTCCAACCCGAATTTCTCATCCATTTTCCTCTATTCAGAGGCCAGCGGGGACATTTTCACAGATAAAGCGTTCATGAAGGCGGCTTCCAGCGAGGAGAATTGGCTGAAAGCGTATATCGATATGCCGGAATATTTGAAATGGCTGACGACGCATCAGGTGTGGGACGGGTTCGGCAATCAGGATGTCGTCACGCTGGTGCGCTCCTATCCGACCATCAGCAGTCCGGGCTACCGGAAAGGGGTGGTCGCGGTCAATATAAAGGAAGAAGTGCTGTATAACATGGTGAAAGCCGTGTATGAGGATGGCAAGGTCGGACATCTGTTTGTGATCGATAAGGACGGGAACGTCGTTACGCACGATGATAAAACGCAGATTTACCGGAATATGCAGGAGCTCCCGTATATCAAAAACGCTTTATCCGTCAAGGGCGCAGGGGCCTTTACCGTCAGGCTGGACGGCGTCGATCAAACGGTGTTTCACCGCTACTCGGATTATACCGGCTGGACGATGATCAGCATCGTGCCGGAGGCGCAAATCTACAAGCCCCTGCAGGTGACGCGCAATCTGCTGCTCGTCTTTGCAGCGGCTATGCTGGCGCTTGCGCTGATCGTCGTCATCTATGTGAACCGGTGGACGTACAAGCCGCTGGATCGCCTGGTCGGGAAGGTGTCCGGGGCCTATAGATCGGGGCAGCCGAACAAGAGCGGGATGAAGGCGTTTGGTTTACGGGACCTGGAGCAGGTATTCGATCAGATGGTGCTGGACCAGGAGCATCTGGAGAGGCATGTGCGTGATTCCAAGCCGGTGCTGAAGTGGAAGATCATGATGGATATGCTGACCGGCTACCGAACGGACTATCAGTCCGTGCGCCATCATCTGGAATTCGTAGGCGTGAGGCTGTTTCCGGAGCGGTATCTGGTCTGCACAGCCGAAGTGAGCAAGGAGGGGGAGGCGATGACTCCCCGGGATGAAACGCTGTACACGTTCGCCTTCTGCAATGTGGCCGAAGAGCTGATCAACAGCGAATGCGCCGGAGCCGCCATCGATCTGGGAGGGGGCCGGGCCGCCGTTATTTTCAGCTTCGCGGAGGGCGATGCCGAGCAGAATCACCTTCGGACGCTGGCTATTCTGGAGATGATTCTCGATGTCATGAAGAAGCAGTTCCACCTGAATGTGACGGTGGGCGTCGGCCGCAGCTGCAAGGACGTGCTGCACATTCCTGTCTCCTACGACGAGTCCCGCAAGGCGCTTCATTATAAAATGGTGTTCGGCCACCATTCCGTCATCTCCATAGAAGACCTCCAGTCGCCGGACAGCCAGGACTACTACCGTCTGAACCGGATGGTGGAGCCGATTATGGAGGCGCTGAAGAGCGCCGATCCGGAGAAGCTGCGGCGCAGTCTGGGGGAGCTGTACCAGGCGGCGGTGGAAAGCAATCTGCCTCCGGACCTGCTGCGCCAGCTTTCCTTCGACATGATTATGAAGTCGCTGCAGGCGGCGGGAGCCATCGGAGTTGAGCCGGATGAATCGGTGGGGGCGCTGGACAGCATTTATGAGAAAATCAGCCGCTGCGAAAATTGGAAGGAAGCCGAGAAGCTGGTTTGGTCGGTGCTGGAAGAGCTGGCGGCTAAGATTGACGAAAAGCGCAGCCACCGCGGTAAAAATGAGACGGTGGAGAGGATGCTGACTTATATTCAGGAGCATTACCACGAAAGCGATCTGTCGCTGGACCGGTTGGCCGAGCAATTCCATCTGACCCCGACGTATATAAGCAAGCTGTTCAAAGAGTATACGGAGCATAATTTCATCGACCATCTGATCGATACCCGCATCGACGCCTCCAAGTCGCTGCTGCTCGACAAGGAGCGGAAGGTGAACGAAATATCGGAGGCAGTCGGCTACACGAACACAAGAAGCTTCCTGCGAACGTTCAAGAAATATACGGGCATGACCCCGACGGAGTACCGGGATAGGGCGGGCAGAGCCTGAGCCCTTTCCGGGTCATTGCGAACATAAAACTCCCCAAGCTTTAACCATAGAGGCACGGCGGCCGACAGCAGTCCGACCTCTATGAACTCTTCTTGACCTCCTCCAGCAACGACGCCCGGTTTCTTCCCTTTCATCAAATAAGCCCTGGTTGCCGGTATTCAATCCCCGAACTGATCTGATTATTTGCTCCCTGACCCATGTTGACTCGCTCTGCTGCGGCATTCCGCTCGAATCGCTGTCCATTGTCAGGCGTCACTCTAACAAAAGTGCATCAGTCTAAGAATGGTGACAGCCTCCTCTGCAAGAAATGACGCTGACCTCAAAACATGTCTATATCCATTTCCCGTACCAGACGATACGATCATATCGCCGGCAATGACACCGGGACTTGCATCAACGATAACGAAAGGGTGAACACAATGGAGGATAGGCTTGGTTTGGCGAAGCCCGCAGAGGTGAAGCCGCTTCATGCGAAGCCGTCGCGTTCGGCATTCCGGCAGCGCTTGAAGCGAGACAAACATTTATACTTGATGCTGCTGCCGGTCATCGGCTTTTATCTCTTATTCAAATACGCTCCGATGTTCGGCGAGATCATCGCCTTCAAGGATTACCGGTTTGCCGACGGCATATGGGGGAGCAAGTGGGTGGGCTTCAAGCATTTCGAAAGCTTGTTCCAGAGCTTGGATTTCTGGCGGGTGCTGCGGAACACGCTCTTGCTTAACGTCTATAGCCTGGTTTTCGGATTCCCCGTACCGATCCTGCTGGCCCTGCTGCTCAATGAGGTGCGGACCGAATGGTACAAGCGGACGGTGCAGAACCTGCTTTACCTGCCGCATTTTATATCATGGGCCGTTCTGGGCGGTATCTTTATCGCCATGCTGTCGCCAAGCACCGGGGTTGTCAATCTGCTGCTGACCAAGGTGTTCGGCATCGAGCCGGTCTACTTCATGGCCAGCTCGACATGGTGGCCGGTCGCATACACGCTGTCGGGGATCTGGCGGGAAGCCGGATGGGGCACGATTCTTTATCTGGCGGCGATGGCTTCCATCGATCCGCAGCTGTACGAGGCGGCGAAGATCGACGGGGCTTCCAAGCTGCGGCAAATCTGGCATATTACGCTGCCGGGCATTCGGGCCACGATCGCTATCCTGCTCGTGCTCCGCATGGGGCAGATGATGGACGTCGGACTGGAGCAGACGCTTGTGCTGCAGAATATGTCCGTGCTGGATGTGGCTGATGTCATCAGCACTTACGTATACCGGGTAGGTCTGCAAAATATGAGCTACAGCTACACCACGGCACTGGGACTGTTCCAATCGGCCGTAGGGCTGATATTGGTCCTTGGCGTGAATCGGCTGACCCGGGCCTTTGGCGAGAGGGGGTTGTGGTAACCGGTGAAAGCTAATCACGCAAACAGCTCTGCGATGGCCCGCATCGGGACGGCAGGCAACTACGCGTTCCTGGCGTTAACCTCGCTGATCGCGCTGTATCCGTTCTGGTATGAGGTCGTCTCCGCCTTCAGCAGCAGCCGGGCGATTACGGCGGGAGAGGTATTCTTGTGGCCGGTCGAGTTCAATGTGGAAGCGTTCAAGCGCTTATTGGAGGACGGCCAGCTCTTCATAGCGATGCGCAATACGGTGCTCGTTACCATTGTCGGCACGGCGCTGAATATGGTCGTAACGATTCTGGCGGCATACCCGCTGTCACGGCGCAGACTGATGGGACGCAGCGCCATCCTGATGTTTATTACATTTACCATGCTGTTCATTTCCGGGGTCATCCCAAACTTTATTCTGGTCAAATCGCTCGGGCTTATGGACACATATTGGGCTTTATGGCTGCCGTCGCTGATCAGCACTTATAACATGTTTGTCATGAAGACGTTCATGGAAGGCTTGCCCGAGGAGATCGAGGAGTCTGCGGCCATCGACGGCGCGGGGGACTGGCGAATATTGCTCCAGATTATTATGCCGCTCTGCAAGCCCATTCTCGCCGCTTTATCTCTGTTCTATGCCGTCGGCTGGTGGAACTCTTATTTCAATGTCCTGCTCTACATCACCCAGACGAAGCTGCAAACCTTGACGCTCAAGCTGTATCAGATGATCCAGCAGGTTGACCAAAGCCTGCTGAGCAGCGGAGCAGGGAGCGAAGGCGTAGCGGAAATTATGCTGACGCCGGAAGGCATCAAGGCGGCGGCGATCGTCATTGCCGTAACGCCGATTCTGGTCATCTACCCGTTCCTGCAGAAGCATTTTGTTAAAGGAGTCTTGATTGGCTCGGTCAAAGGCTGATATCATGGGGCAAACCGCCCTTGATATATATACCAGATTATAATATTTAAGGGGATGAATCGATTGAACATGTCCAAACAAGCCTGGAAGCCTGTGCTCGCGGCCGCTATGTCCTTAACCGTATTGGCCGCCTGCAGCCCGGCTGCGGCCCCGGAGGGAAACGGCGCGGCTTCGCCGCAAGGAGGCGCTACTTCGCCGGGAACGGCTGCGGCAGGTCCGAAGAAGGAAATCAGCATCTCGGTTTTTGACCGGGGGGAAGTGCCGGCTGAGGAAGGCAGCTACGAGAATAACCGCTGGACCAAATGGGTCAATGAAAACTCGCCGGCTACTGTAAAGTGGGTACCCATTCCGCGCAACCAAGCGCAGCAAAAGATAAGCACGCTGGTGGCGTCCGGAAGCGCGCCGGATCTGATCTGGGAGTATGACCGCAACTATATCGCCCAATTGGCGAATCAAGGCGCCATCCAGCCGATTGACAGCTACATTGAGAAGTACAGCACGACGCTGAAAAAATATATGGCGGAGCATCCGGAGCTGAAGGCGGCGACGACGATCGACGGCAAGCTGTACGCGGTTACCAGCAGCCGAAGCCTGGACGGGATCGCCAACCACGCCATGTGGATCCGCCAGGACTGGCTGGATAAGCTGGGCCTCAAAGCGCCGACGACAATCGAGGAGCTTATTGAAGTGGCCAAGAAGTTCAAAGACTCGGATCCGGATGGCAACGGCAAGGCCGACACGGTGCCGATCGTGTTCAACGGAAACGGGATAGGGATACTGAGGGCCTTATTCTCCGTCCATGAAAATCAATGGTTCCTAGAAGACGGCAAACTCAAATACGGCAGAACGCTGGATCGCTTCAAGGATTCCATTGCGTTCCAAAAATCGCTGTTCGATCAAGGACTGATCGACAAGGAGTACATCACGGATACGAATTTCCAGCGTTCCCGCCAGCTGTTGACAACCGGTAAAGCCGGTATCTACCTGGCTGCCTGGAATATTGAGAACGAGTATAAGGATCTGAAGAAAAATGTGCCGGATGCCAAACTGAATCCGCTCGAGCCGGTTGCCTCCCAATACGGCCGCAATGGCTTATATCAGGAGCTGCCTGCCAATATTCTGGTTACCTTCAACAGTCAGATGAAGGAGGACAAGATTGAAGCCGCCGTCAAATTCCTGGACTGGATGATGGAGACAGGCGATATGAAGATGAAATACGGCGAGGAGAATGTCCATTACAAGCTGGTGAATGGCGAGATTCCGCAGTATATAGATGCGGACAAATATCGCAAAGAGGTATTTTACGCACGCGAGTTTGCAGTTGTGAGCGACTTTGGCGTGAAGCCGGAGTGGTTCCCTACGATGGCTGCATCGGATGCCATTTCCCAGGAATACGCCAAGCTCAAAACCGAATCGCTGAACGTAGCGCTGAAAAACAAATATCGCCGGGATATCGCCTATAGTCCCGATCTGCCGGAAGTGAGCCAGCTGATCGCCACGTTCCAGCCGATCGCCACGCAGATTGAAGTGAAAGCAGTAACCGGCGGCAGCGCCAACACGCCTGAAGCGGCCATGGAGGAAGTACGCAAGGAATGGAAACGTCTTGGCGGCGAAAATGTCGAGAAGCTGGCCCAAGAGTGGTATGAGAAGAACAAGGAAACGATGACCGTTAAATAGCGCCGCCGCGCAAGGGTGCCCGGAAGGGCCGGACAGCCCTCGCCCGGGAGCCCTCGCGCTGCGTCCATGAGGAGGTAAGGCGGCATGAGCCGTGCGAAATCTGCGAATTCCAGAGAACTGCTGACGGAAAAGATGATGGCGCTCGATCTGTTCTACAACCCGGAGGTAAGCATGCTGCGGACGCCCTTCCACAGCCCGGGGTATCATACGACGCTGACGGCAGAGAGTCATCCCGCCGTGCACCGCACACATACGTCCCTGCAATATGCTCTTGGCTTGCTGGACACGGAGCTGCCGGAATACGAGCAGCGCGCCGCGGCTATTATCGAGCGTGTGCTGACCTTGCAGGACAGGGACCGGAACAATCCCACGTATGGAATCTGGCCGTGGTTCTATGAGGAACCGCTTGCTCGGATGGCCCCACCGGATTGGAACTGGGCGGATTTCTGCGGCAAGGAGCTGGTGCTGACGGTTATCCGCCACGGGCACAAGCTGCCGACCGGGCTGAAGGAGCAGGTCTGCGAATCCATTGGAGATGCCTGCGAGGCCATCCTAAAGCGGGATGTTGGCCCGCATTACACGAATATCGCCATTATGGGCGCTTTTGTGACGCTCATCGCCGGAGAGCTGCTTGGACGGAACGATTTCGCCGAATACGGCTTGCAGAGGCTGAAGAAGCTGAAGCTGTTTACCGATGAATTGGGGGCTTTTCAGGAATACAACAGCCCGGCCTATTCGACGATTGCTATCATAGAGCTTTCCAAGATTCGTACGTATTCGGTTAGTTCCGAAGCGAGAAATCTGGCTTCGTCGCTGCTGGATGTCGTGTGGCGCATGGCGGCCGAGCACTTCCACGCGGCGACGGGCCAGTGGTCGGGCCCCCACAGCCGCAGCTACAGCACTCTGCTGACTGCGAAGATCAAGTCGTTTTTGCAGACAGCCTCGGACGGCAAGCTGCACTTGCTTCCTGAAGCCGAGCTGGAGTTCGAGCCCGAATGGTACGAAAGCGGAATCAGCTGTCCGGAGCCGCTGCTGGAACTGTTCACCCGGGCGGAGAAAAGACAGCTGGAGCAGGTGTATTTCCGCCATAAGGAAACGGGCTTCGAGAAGACGGCGGACACGTACATGACACCGGAATATGCCATCGGCGCATTCCGGGAAGAGATCATGTGGAACCAGGTCCGCGGCTTCGTCGGCTATTTCGCCAATGGCGGCGAGACGACGTATCTGCACCTGCGTTGTCTGCACGACGGCTATGATTATTGCTCGGCGGTGCTCCATACGGTTCTGGACCGGAACCGGGCGCTGCTGGGTGTACGCTTTCTGACGAACGGAGGCGACACGCATCCGAACCTGGACCGGATCGACGGCTCGATCACGGCTGACGATTTCCGTCTTCGGATAGAGCTGGGCGGCTGTCTGGAGCGGGTTCAGGTCACCTCGGAGGGAGCGGCGGCGGAAGTATCCGTAGACGGCATGCATATCCGGTTCGAGCGGTTATTCGCTGCATTCGGGGCCGGACCTGCCTCTGGCTGGAGCTGGGAAATAAGCAGGGAAGGGGAGCGATACGGACTGGACCTGGTTATCCATACGGGCAGCAGGACTACGATAGATTTCAACGCGCTGGAGGAAGCGGCCTTCCTGTTCTCTTGCGTCATCGGCCAGGCGGCGGACACGGAGATTCAGGTCGTGAAGGAGGAGGGGCTGGTAAGAGCCCGTTATGCAGATTCAAGCGGCGAAGGGGCTGCGCGTGAGCTTGCTGTAGCTTTGAAGCCGGAGAGTGCGAGGAATTAACCGGGCCGAGTTGTATGTGATTCAAGCCCGTAGGAACCGTCCCAAATGTCAGACGCTAT
Source organism: Paenibacillus sp. cl123 (assembly GCF_900101595.1). Taxonomy (GTDB): domain Bacteria; phylum Bacillota; class Bacilli; order Paenibacillales; family NBRC-103111; genus Paenibacillus_G. Next base: position 100,973 of record NZ_FMYY01000009.1, on the reverse strand, counting down.
ATAGTCAGGCTGCCTGTAGGGTGTGGATCCGGTATTGTACCGGACCCATGCCCTTTAGTTTCGCCTCCTTTACGCGCATACTCCCGACGCCGCGTCCCTGCTCTCCTTGAAGGGGACCGTCCGATCGGCCGTTGTATTTTTGTATGGCGTCGTTTATAATTTAACTGACCGTACGTTCAGTTTTCATCAAGGAGGTACAACCATGGCACGCCGCAAAGAAGAAGCTGAGCAATCCAAACGCCTGATTGCGACCAAGGCGAAGGAGCTGTTTTGCCAGAAAGGATACGCAGCCACGTCCATGGAAGATATCCGTACGGCGACGGGCATGAGCAAAGGAAGCATCTACTATCATTTTAAAAGCAAGGAAACGCTGTTTCTCTACTTGATTGAAGCCAACATGCAAGAGTGGCTGGATACATGGAAGGAGCTCGAGCTTTCGCTGCCGACATCGACCGATAAACTGTATCGGCTTGCACAGCATTACGTCGAGGATTTTCAAAATCCGCTGCTTAAAGCGGCGGAAGAGTTTGCCGGCAGCCGTTCCGCCGATCCGGTGATCATGGAGCAGCTGCTGATGTTGACGAAGTCGCACTATCCCGCTTTTATTAAGCTTCTTGAGGAAGGGATGCAAAACGGAGAATTTCAACGAGACAACACCGAGGATTTGATGTACATCTTGTTCGCTTTGATGAGTGGGCTCAGCGTCTCCTTCTACGACCTCCCCTACGAGAAGCTAGGGCCGCTGTACAAAAAGGCCATTGACGTATTCCTGGACGGCGTACGCCCGCCAAAGCCGCTCGCTTAACAGAACGATAAGCGCTGAACGGGCACTTAACACCAACGGACTCCTTGACGTCGCCACTCATCCATGCTTCACTGCATCCGTCGCTGGCTCCCGACGCCAGTCAATGCCGTCATGCTATCCTTCACTTGCTGCCGATCGCTGCCTCTTTTCGTCTGCGACTCGTTTAGCTGGTGATTTTCAGCTGTATAAACTGACCGGACGTTCAGTCTTTTATTGGGGTGCCGCTAAACTTTGTCCAACAGGAGGCTGCTTTTATGAAAGAATTATTTCAAAACCGAGTGTTCCGCGTCGTCATCGCAGCCGATCTGCTGCAGCAGATCGCGATATGGATTCGGAATATTGCGCTGTTATTTTACGTCATGGAGCAAACAAACAGCGATCCTGTCGCCGTGTCCATGCTGACGGTTATCGAGCAGGCGCCGATTTTTCTGTTCGCCTTCCTGGGCGGAACGCTCGCGGACCGCTGGAATCCTAAAAAGGTGCTCATGGCCAGCGATATGCTGAGCGCCGCTTCGATTGCCGTCATCATGCTGTTGATCGCAGGAGGCTACTGGAAAGCCGTCTTTGCGGCAACGCTTGTGTCCGCCGTCGTCAGCCAAGTCTCCCAGCCGGCTTCCGTCATCATTTTCAAAAAATACGTCCCTGAATCACAGGTACCTGCCGCCATAGGACTTAACCAAAGCATGATGTCCCTGTTCATGATCGTCGGGCCGATGATCGGAACGCTCGTCTATTCGTGGCTCGGCATCACGTATTCGCTGCTCTGCCTGTTCGCGCTCTTCGGCGCATCGGCGCTTGTTCAAATGCTGCTGCCCGAAATGTCAAAACCGGAGCGTGCCGCAAACAGCCGGATTTGGCAAGAGATGAAGGAAGGCTTCAGGTATGTGTGCGCAAGCCGCAACCTGCTGCTAATCGCCGGAGCGTTTTCACTGATCGGACTCGGCGTCGGCCTCATTCAGCCGCTGGACGTCTTCATAGTGACCGAGCGGCTGCAGCTTGACAAGGAAGCCCTGCAATGGTTTTACGCGATGTCCGGCACAGGCATGCTAATCGGCGGGCTGACCGCTTCAGCGACGGCCGAGCGGCTTAACACGAAACTGATACTGTTCGCGGGCATTGTCTTCTTAGCGGTATCAATGCTTGTCGAGGCGCTTTCCGTCTGGGTCGCCTTGACCGCTGCGATGCGTTTTCTCGTCGGTGTCATGATGGCGTTCATGCAGATCGTGCTTAGCATGCTGCTGATCAAACTGGTCGATGAGACTTATGTCGGGCGCGCAAACGGTGCGATTGCCCCCCTGATGATCGGCGGTATCCTAACAGGCTCGGCGTTGTCCGGCTTCGTGCTGAAATCGACGACGCTCATCGTCACGTTCGGCATAGCGTCCGCCATCGTTTTTGCTGCGGCTTGGTTGTGCCTCGGACTTAAAATCGATCCGAGAAGGCGGCCTGGGGCCGGACGGGAGGACGCCGTCCAAAGCCTCTAACCGCAACCTTAAAGACCTTTAAGGTTGGCCGCCATTCACGGCTTGCCGGTCCGCCCGCAACGCTTATTTCGTCGGCAGACTCACGGCCGAAAATGTCTCTTTCAGCTTGTAGTACGATTTCTTCAGCCGTTCGTGGGTCTGCGGGAATTCCCAGCCCCGCCACTCGTAGAGCGGCATGTCAGCGGCTTGAAGCACGCCGCCGCTTGCGGACGGCAGCGAATCGGCCACAGCAGCTCCTCCAGGTTGCTGGGCAGGGTTGTCAAGATCCGGCTTATAGGTGAGCACGGCAACGCGGAAGCCTGGCGTCTGCGCGCTTGCCCCGAGGCCGTTCAGCCTGATGTCTCCCGCCGCTTCATGCATGCTGGGATCTTTCATATGGAGCAGCTGCCAGGGAATGCGCAGCTCGACCACCGCATTCCTGGCGTTAACCGCCACATCCGCAAGGGAATCATATTGCGGGCTGTCCGGATCGGCATCGCCGAATCGAAGCGCGCCCGTTTCGTAGGATTCGAACGGAATGATCGCGTCGGCTCCCTGCCGGCTCGGTACGGTCAACTGCTTGTTCAGCGTCAGCAGCTGCTTATGGAATATTCCGTTGTTTTTCTTGTCCGCATAAGGAGCCTGTGGAATCATGTTCAGCATGCGGCCGTACTGCAGCTCGTGCAGGTCATAATAGCTGTCGACCCATATCCGGGAGGCGTCCGGTCCCTTCAAGTCGATGGCAAAATCGAAACCTGCATCGCTTGTCAGTTCGCCGCCCGGAAGCGACATTTGTCCTTGATCAGGCACGGTATCAAGCAGAATCGTCGCGTTTGTTTTTGTCCAGTCGAGCTCCTTGTCGCTCTTGCCGAGATCGAGGCGGAAGTAGACATACCGCTCATCGCTTGTCATATACAAACGGTCGATTCGTCTCTGAGCGTCGTAACCGTCTTGATACTCGTTAAGGGCTTTTATACCGTTTGCGCTTGAGGCGGCAGCGAGCGGCTTAATACCGGCCGTTTCCCAGTCCGCCGTTTTCCCGTCGACCTTCACGATAAGCTTCGAGGCTCCCGGGTCAAAGCTCATCAGGCCGAACATCTGCTCACTCGTCTGGACGTTCGACCAGAACGGACGCCGGTCGGGATTGTCGTAGTCCATGTTGTTCCAGGTTCGCTTGAACCACTCGTCCTGCCAGGAGAACACAAGCCCGCCGGCCATTCCTTCCTGGAAGATGTCTTCGAACAATCGGCTGTCGATGTCTCCTTGCTCCTCCTCGGATAAAAATCCCTGGTTCCAGCCGTTGACGTTGCGGTGCGTCAGTCCGCGCGATGCAGGGACGCCAAACTCCGCCACGACGACCGGCATCCGGTGCGCCTGCTTTAGATCCCTCAGATAACCGGCATAATTGTTCTTTTGTCCCCGATGATCGATAGCTGTTGTGTAAGTCGTATCGTAGTTCAGGAAGTCGGGATAGTACGGATAGACGTGGTAGGAAGCAAAGTACCCCGCTTTGAGCGACGGAGTCGGCCAGATCACGTTCGGATCGACAGATACGGCATCCTCGTTGGCGAGCGGCTCGGCCGGATGCCGCAGCAGATCGGTCGTCACCCAATTCGTAAAGCTGATGGGCCGCTGCCACTTGTAGGTTTCCGTTTCATACTTAACGGTATCGTCCATCGCTTTTGCCAGCCAAGTTTCGAAGGGGGACGCATTTTTCGTCCGGAAGTAGCTGCCTTCGAAGTCCGGCGCATTGACGTGCTTCGCGTTTGTGGAGATGACGATGTTCGGGTCCCATTCGACCCCGATGATCCAACCGAGCACATACGGGGCAATGTCCGCCTTGTATAAGCCGGAAGCATGACCGGGCCTCGCAGGAATATTGGCGTTCCCATGAATCACGTCGATGATGCGCCGCGTTTCTTCGGCGAATTCTTTTGAATTTTCTTCGGCAAACACATCCTTCGACTCGAGAAGCTTATCCTCGTTCATCCAAACGCCATGCAGCACATAGATGGGATGTGCCGCCTTCTTGTTGTATTCCTGCAACGCCTCGTAGAAAGCGGGCGGATGCAGCGTATAGATACGCACCACGTTCGCGTGCATGTCGCCGATATGCTGAAACCAGCGCGCATACTCCGCTTTCGTAATCGCCGCTTCTCCCGGAAAGTGTCCTGGTTTGGCGATGCCCATATTAACGCCCTTAAGCAGCAGATCTTGCGGCTCGCCCTTGCGGTACAGCTGTAAATATTGGCTTCCGACGTTCGCCGGAATCGTCAAGCCGTCCACGGTCACCGTCTCCGCCCGGTCGCGTGGCGCAAATATTCCGGATACCAGAACCATGGCAGCCCCTCCTATGAGCAGGACCAGGGCGGAAGCAATAATAAGGAGGTTCCGTTTTAAAAGGGCGCTGTATTTTGCTTTGCGTACTTTTCTCATCTGCCGTCGCCTCCTTGTCCCACGGAGATGCCTTTGCGAACCATGTCGCCCCACTCCTGACGTTTGCCGCGAACGGCCTGCACAAGTCCCCGGCATCGCCATATCGTCTGGATCGGCCGGTACCAGAACGATTCCGACAGCGCCCACCAGAACAGCCGGGATACGTCTGCCGGGCGGTTATATTTCCCCATGCCCCACTCCTCCAGCAGCACCGCTCCCATGGACAGAAACGAACCGTACAATATCATGGCGGCCAGCAGCAGCACGCTGAAAGCCATGTTGATGTCGCCGATGAATAAATGAACGGCAAGGAATACGTATCCGAACAATTCGACGGCAGGTCCAAGCAGCTCGACGAATAAAAAATACGGCATGGCTATAAGCCCGATGCGGCCGTAACGAGGATTGAGGATCATGCCGCGATGCCGCCACAGGCTTTCAAACAAACCGCGGTGCCATCGGATGCGCTGCCGCTTCAGGATGTTCAACCGCTCCGGCGCTTCCGTCCAGCATACGGGATCGGGGATGTAGGCGATGCGCGCCTTGCTCTTCTTTTTGCAAATTAAACGATGCAGCCGCACGATCAGCTCCATGTCCTCTCCGATTGTACCGGTCTCGTAGCCTCCCGCCTCCAGCAGCCAGTCCTTGCGGAACACGCCGAATGCGCCGGAAACAATCAGCAGCATATTCATTTTGCTTAACCCGATACGTCCCATCAGAAACGCACGCAAATATTCGATGACTTGCATAACGACAACAATGTTACGTGACAGCCGGACGCCGTCGCCGAGGTATCCCCGGTCAACGACGCTTCCGTTGGCGATGCCGACGCTGCCGCCGCAGGCGATGATTTCTTCGCCGGGCTTCGCTTCCACAATCGGCTTCATAATTTTCAAGAAAGCGTTCGGATCAAGCACGGTATCGCCATCCAGCGAAACGACATACGGGTAATGCGCAAGATTGATTCCGGCGTTCAGCGCATCGGCTTTGCCTCCGTTCTCCTTATCGGCCATCATAAGGTTCGGATGCTTGCGCGACCGGTATATGCCGCGGACGGGCATCGTTTCTTTGTTCAGCCCCGACCACGGCACTTGATGCTGAATCTGGAACATATCAAACTCGTCGAACATCCGCTGCTTCGTCGCGTCCTTGGAGCCGTCGTTCACGACGATGATCTCGTAGGTTCCATAGTTAATCCCCAGCAGGGACCGGACGCTATCGACGATGTTAAGCTCTTCGTTATAAGCCGGCACCAGGATAGACAAGGGCGGGCTAAAGGAGGAGTGCATGATTTCTTCGTACTGAAAAAACAGGGCATCCGAATCTCTGCGGATCGTTCGAAACGCGACGATAAACAGCATGAGGTAAAAGAGCATGACCACAAGGATGTAGGCGACGATAACAGCCGAGCCGACAACCGCAGTACCGGCGATCCATTCACTCCACGTTTCGTTCATAGCTTCTCCTCTCCAGCATTTCTTCCGCCGCCTCGCGGGCATAACGGTCGGCATGCATCGCGGCGATGCGCGCGAGCTGCGCGTCGCCATCGGGATAACGGCCGATGGACTGGGCCGCTTCGACACGGACGGCATACCGGTCGTCGCCGATCATTTGCTCCAGCAGCGCCCGGTACTCCGGGTTCCTTATCTCCCCCATCAACCGTGCCGCCATCAGCCGTTCCTCCCATGGATATTGACGCCATTCGGAATAGCGAACGAGGTGAGCTTCCTCCGCCTCCTGACTCAGATAACCGAAGCTTGCGGCCGCTTTAAGCGCACGAATGCGCAGCTCAACGGTCGGCGAGCTCATCAGGCGTTCAATTAGCGCAAGGTATTGTTCCGTGCGTATATGGCGGGTCCTCAGCACATCGAGCAGGTTGCGCTGAAGCGTATCATTCCCCTTGTCAAACTGTACGATCAGCTCCTCCAGCAGCTCCGTTCCCATCGCCATCAGCACTTGCCGGTACCGGTGATCGGACGATAACGGCAGCCGGACGTATGCGCCCAGCAGACAATCCGGCAGCTTGGGGTCCTGGAGCGCTGCCATCACCCGCAAGACCGCCCATAATTCCTCCGGCGTACTCTTCTTGTCCGACAACAGGGCGAATACTTCCGCGTGAAGCATGTTCATGCGAAACAAGCCGATATGATCAAGCGTGCGCAGCCGTATCTCTGCCTTGCGGTGGTTCAGCCGCCGCCGGTACAGCGGTCCAAAATGCTCTTCGGCGATGCGACACACCCGTTCGCGCTCCGGCTGCGTGCCTCCAACGCGAAGCCGGTGCGTCAGATACGCTTCAAGCGCGTTCCACTGCCACGGATGCCGGGGCATGATCATTCGCGACGCTTCTCCCGTTGTCACGTAACGCTCAATGGGGGAATCCGGCATGGAAGCCCGCTGCGTCCAAGCTGCCATTTTGTCGCTTCGTTTGTTATAAAGCCATTTCCGGATAAGCAAATAACCATAAAGGGCGAGCAGCAATCCAAGACAACCCATGCAAAATAGCAGAACGGCACTCATCGCAGTTGAGTCGTTCATCAGCTCATCCCCTGCAGCAGACGATGTATACGGGCTTCCAGCTCCGGCAAACGGAACGGCTTCGTCACGTAATCGTCGGTACCGGCACGTATCGCCTGGGCAATTTCCGTCTCGTCGCCGATACCGGTCAGCATCAGAATGCGGTATTTATTAGCCGGATAGCCGGAGCGCAGACGATTCAGCACCTCCATGCCGTTCATACGCGGCATCATCCGGTCAAGAATAAGCAAGTACGCCTGCTCGCCTCGATGCCAGTCGTCCGCGAAAAAAGCTTCCCCGTCCGCAAACGTGCGAATCTCCAGCTTTTCTCCCGCGACTTCCATATCGCGCATGCGCCGCTCCAGCATATTCCGGATAAGCGGATCGTCGTCGATAATGGCTGCACGGCAAGCTCCTTTGCGCATCGAACCTGCGACCGTGCGGGTCCCGCTCGTACGATCTCGCCGTCCTAGCTTGATATCGCTCATCGCTTTACCCAGTGCGGCCATGCCAACATCAGGCTCCTGCGCCCCATCCAATGTCATGAATACATGAGGCAGCGACATCCTGACGGCATCTCCATCGATCTCGAATGCTTGAGCGGCAAATGCCTCCGACAGCCGGTTCAATCTCAAGGCTATCGTTTCCGCCGTACCTTCCTGTCCCAGCAGTACAAACCGGTCCCGATCCCAGCGCGCCAGAAGCTCTCCCGGACGGACCCGTTCCTTCAACCACCCGGCGATACGATGCAGATAGCCGTCGGACGCCGCATGGCCATATCGCTCGTTCAAGCTGCGGAACGCGTCGATATCAAAGAGCGCCGCCCAATACGGCTTTCCATCATCGGCGGCCTCCTGACCGATTTGCCGCCACTGGTTGCGCAAATATTGGATATTATAAAGCCCGGTCAGCTCGTCGGTAAGCATCATTCGGCTGATCATTTGCTTGCGGCGCAGCTTGTTCAGGACCCGGGCGGCGAACTCATCCGGATCGAAAGGCTTGACGATGAAGTCGTCCGCACCCGACTGATAAGCTTTGATGCGTACGGCGGTGTCATCCTGAGCGCTGATCAGCAATACGGGCACGATAAAGCGCTGCGACCGCTCCTGCAGCACCGTGAGCAGATCAAAACCGCTATGGCCCGGCATGACGACATCCAATACGATGCAATCCGGCTTAAGCTCATAAAACCATTGGATCGCTTTATCCGGATAGGGTGTCGCCATGACCAGACAGCCCTCTTGCTCCAGCCGCTCTTTCATCAAATTGAGAAAAGCGACGTCATCGTCGACCAGCAGCACGAGCGACTTCAATAGCTCGGCATGCTTAACGGGGGCCGGCTCGGAAGCCGGAGCTTTCGCGGCTGCGGATTCCCGAGGCAATCCTGCGGCGCTCTCCTGAATGTTCCGTTCTTCGTGTATATCGAAAGTCTTTCTTAATGCCATTATCGGTTCAATAATATGTTCAAGCTCCGCCATTGTCCATAAACGTGAGCCCTGTTCTGAAATATCGTTCAAAAGCCGGCCGGCAGCATCCGTCCAACTTTGCAAATCGATTGTAGCCGCCGTTCCTTTGATCCTATGCAGCAGTCCGTAAAGGTCCGCTTCCCGGATAGGCCCGTCCGCCGAACGCCACGAAGCGATCGTTGCGTCGAATTGCCTGATAAACAGTAGCTGGAATTTTGTCATCTCGCGCTCCTTTTTCATTATGCTGCCTTCATTATAGCTTCCGTTCATCCACCCGTTCAAGGTCATAACGCCCTAGGGCTGTTGGCAAACTTTAAACGAAAAGACCAAAGAGGACTGAAACAACCTAATATAGTCCTTTCGTAAAACTTCGAAACCCCTTACAATTCCGATTACACGGTTCCTATTAGAAATTTAGTAATAAATATCCAGATGGAGTATAGATATAGGTCCAAGGTTGTGGTAAAATGTGGCTGGGTAACCAAATGAAGGGTAAATGCTCTTATATCCAGCCATACACAAAGCCATTTTTATTTAACCGGAGGGGAACATGAAGAATTTTTTGAGTTTGTTAGTTATTTTATCTCTTTTTTTGATCGCTATGGGGTGCCAAAGCAGTAAGGTTGAAAACAAGGCGGCAAGTACAACCCCAGCAACTGCTCAAAATGATGCCGATGTGAAAGAATCGGGCCAAAAGATAAATGTAGACAAAGGGCTCGTAGACGTTGAGGTTACTTTGCCGGCATCATTTTTTAACGGGCAGGATATAGATAAAGCTATCGAAAAAGCAAAATCAGACGGTGTTAAGGAAGCAAAGAAGAATGCGGACGGATCTGTAACCTATGTAATATCAAAGGCAAAGCATACAGAAATGATGAAAACCCTTGAAGATTCTATGTTAGAAGCTGTTGATAATTTAAAGAACGATAAAAATTTCAAATCAATTAAAAATGTTAACGTCGATAAGAAGTATGCTGAATTTACAGTGACGGTTGATAAAAATGTTTTCGAAAAAAGTTTTGATGCAATCGGCCTTCTAGGCATAGGGATAAGTTCTATGTATTATCAGATATTTGAAGGCAGCGCGTCAGACCAGGTTAAAGCCACTATTAAATTAAAAGACGAAGCTACCGGTACCACATTTAAAACAATCGTATACCCGGATGATATGAACAAACAATAATTGACCTCGTGAATATCGAACTCAAAGTAGTATATCGAATAGAACAGCAGGCTCTCTCAGGGGTCCGCTTGCCGGAAGCCGCTTCATCTTATTGAAGAGTAAATGCAGCAATATGTCGAAAAGGAGCTCGCCACCTCAGTGGCAAGCTCCTTTTCATTTTTGAGGACTGATCTTACTGAAGCGTGAAGGAGGACTTCGCCGCTTTGTAGATATTCGGTGTGAAGCTGAGCAGGCGATCGTACAGCCTCATAACAGTACAGCAGCTCCATAGTTAAATTGAAGGCAAATAGCCCTAAAAACACCCGGAATAATAGTTCAAACATACTATTAAATCCTTTCCTATTCTGATAGTATAGGAGCATAAAGGTGAATACCAAAGGCAAACTATGCGAAAGCATAGGACGCAAAGCCACGGGTCTAAAGCGATTGCATGACAGCCGGGTTGCCATCAGACAATGGACTTCATCCTGTTGGAGACCGGGGCATTGCGCAGGCATTGTTCCGGCCTTCTTTGTTTCTGTGAATGGCCCACGAATCGATCTCGACGATACCTAACAAGATTCACTTCACCAGGAGGGTCGATTGTATGATGACCAAATTGCCTATATCCTCCAAGTCCGTCAGCCGGATGCTCTTCGTGACGGGCTCCATGCTCCTCGCCTTTGGAAGCGTTTTACACGATTTGCAGCTTTTTTTCGGCATAACCATTTTATTCTCGAATATTTTTCTGCTGCCCTTGGTCCGCTTGTTCGGGATCAAAATCGGCTTGCCGGCGGCGGCATTGGTATACGGCGTTGCGATCGTTCAATTTCATAGTCCGGCCTACATAGTCATTTTTCTGCTGGAGGTTATCTGGATCGGCCTGTGGCAATTAAGAAAGCCGAGCTTTATGCTCGGGCTGGACCTTCTTTTCTGGGTGGGCATCGGGACCCCGATAACGCTAGCCGCTTGCTATATGACCGGGACGTTCTCGGCGACCGAATTCATCCTGCTTCTTACCGTGACGGCCGGCAACGGGTTATTCAATACGTTAATCGCGGATATGCTTGTCGATTATTTGCCGCTCGGCCGTTGGCTGGGGATGGCTCACGGCAAGCTCAGATCTATTCCTTTCCGGCGCGTCATGTTCCATCTCTCAATCACAACGGTTTCGCTGCCCTTCCTGATGAATATCTTGACCAGCGGCTGGAGCTCGTATGACGTCTCTACCCGCACGACGCTCCAGGCGGCCAGAAATACCGCCGACAGCATTATTAAGGAGCTCGATCAGTGGGGAGCGGAGGACGTGCTCGGCGTTCGGCTGGAGAGCGTGATTCAGCTCGGATATTTACAGGAAATCGTGAACCGGAATACGACCCAGAAGCTGTTCGACATTACCATTACGAATACGAAGAAAAACGTATTGGCCTCGAACAGCTCAAAGCAGCGGCATGCGTTCAACCCGAAATCGAAATCGGCCATATCCGCAGTTTCTCTGGAAGATAATTTTACTCTCGAGAAGCCTGCCCGGACGCATGCGTTTCTTCCTACCCAAGAGTGGAGGGATGCCAATTATGTGTATACGACTGCGCTCGACCGGGTCGGTCTGACCTTGACGGTCAGCATCCCGGTTAAGGTCTACCAGGACCGGATAGTGCTGGAACATATTTATCAATTGCTGTATATGATCGGCAGCATGGCGATTGCGGCGATCCTGGCGCTGGCCATCAACCGGTGGCTCAGTCAGAGCCTGATGCAGCTTGCCCAGTCGACAACGAACCTTCCTGCAAGGCTCAAGCAGATGGACCAGCCGGAATTGCCGAGCAGCAGCATTTTGGAAATTGCCTCGCTCATTCATAACATCAAGGACATGTCGCAGAATTTGCTGTTTATGTTCCGGGAGACGGTCTGGATGAACCAGCAGCTGCAAATTTCGGAAGGAAAGCTCCATCAGCTGGCCTATTACGATAGCTTGACCGGCTTGCCTAACCGGCTCTTGTTCGGCCGGACCCTGCACGAGCTGTTATCGAGAGCGGCAGAGCGTTCGGAACAGCTTGCCGTCATGTTCGCCGATCTGAACCGATTCAAGCAAATCAACGATACGATGGGACATGCGGCAGGGGATATTTTGCTGCAGAAAGTGGCGGAGCGCTTCACGGTATTCATGGATGACGCCTGCCAAGTATTCCGGCTGGGCGGCGATGAGTTCGTATTTATCATGCGTTATGAAGCGTCCCATGTCCCGCAAGAGCTTGCGGAGAGGATATGCGCCTGTATCGAGCCGCCGTTCGAGCTGGAGGGAGCCTCCGTCTATACGGCGGTCAGCATCGGCATCAGCTTGTTCCCCGAACACGGAGATTCGTTCGAAGCGATTGTCAAAAATGCCGATATGGCTATGTATGTCGCGAAGGAGAGGGGGACGAGCAGCTACCATTTCTATAATCAGCTGCTGGAGGAAATGGCGGAGGAACATATGTTTATCGAGAACGGCTTGCGAAATGCGCTGTTGACCGGGCAATTCTTCCCCGCCTATCAGCCGAAAGTCAGCCCGGCAACCGGCCGAATGACCGGATACGAGGCTTTAATTAGGTGGAATCATCCGGACAAGGGGCTTATCCCCCCAGCCAAATTCATTCCGCTTGCCGAGGCGTCGGGAATGATTGTGGATATCGACATGTGGGTGCTGCGGGAAGCATGCCGCCAGACTAAAGAATGGCAGGAGCGGGGATTCCCCGGACTGCCGGTTTCCGTCAACTTGTCGGCCAAGCATTTCGGCCACGGGAATCTGGTGGATACCATCCGGCGCATTCTGGAGGAGACCGGACTTGAGCCTCGCTACGTGTGCCTGGAAATTACGGAGAGCGTTTTTATCAAGCAAACGGACTCGGTTATTGAAAGCCTGACCCAGCTAAGGGAGATGGGGATTGAAATCTCGATTGACGATTTCGGAACGGGCTATTCCTCCTTGAATCAGCTGCAGCGGCTGCCGGTAACAGTGGTCAAGCTGGATCGTACCTTTATACAGGACCTGGATCAAGACGAGAAAAAATCCGCCATTGTCAAAGCGGTGATCGAGCTTGCTCATAGCATGGGATTGAAGGTGGTCGCAGAAGGCATCGAGACTGAGCAGGAAAGAAGCCTGGTGACCGAGATGCAATGCGATGAGCTTCAGGGGTTTTATTTTTGTAAGCCCTTGCCGAGCGAACGTTTCGAGCGGTATATGGCTGCCGGGCATACGATTGGAGATGGCAACGGGGGTGTTTAACATAAAAAAATGGCTAATGACAGTCGTAATTGCGCTCTTGATGGTTGTACAAACGGGATGCACGCAGAACAATGAGGCACAGCCAGCGGAAGCCGCCAAACCGCCTTCTGCGGAACCTGTACCGAACGAGCCGGTTGAACTGGAATTTTGGTCGTATTATGGGGGCTGGGAGAAGCAGATCGCGGCATTTGGGGAAAAGTACCCGGGCGTCACGATTCAAGTAAAAACTTTCCCGTTCTCCTCTTATGCGGCGGCTTATCTTCAGGCTGTTGCGGACGGCGTTGGGCCGGATATTATGATGGCGGACAGCGAGCATTTCGGGCAATTTACGGCGATTGCCGGGATGGAGGACTTGCTCGCATACGGAGCAGGCAAATATCGCCAGGACTTCAGCGAATCGTTGTGGCAGAGCGGCTTATCGTTCGACGACAAGAAGCTGATGGGCTTCCCGGTCGGCACATCGCCATTGCTGACGTATTATCGGGCGGACCTGATGGAGCAATACGGGTTCCCCTCCGACCCCGAGCAGCTTGGAGCCTTTATGGAGAAGCCTGAGCATTGGCTCGAGATCGGCAAAGCTCTGAAGAAGGACAACCGGTACATTACCCAATGGCATATCGAGCCCGTTTATATATTCGAGCGATCCCATGCCTTGTTCGATTCGCAGCTGCGCTTCGCCCGGAATACCGATACGTTCGTCCAGGCGATCGAAATCGCCAAGGAAGTGAATTCGGCCGGACTCCAGGCCTCTATCGACGTATGGACGCCCGCCGGAGCGGTCGCCGTTCAAGAGGGCAAAATCGCCATGATGTATATGGGGGCATGGGGAGCCGATCAGATTAAGGAATGGGCGCCAGAGTCGGCGGGGCTATGGAGGGAAACCCGGTTGCCGTTTAATCAGTACGGCTGGGTGAACAGCTCTAACTTTATGATGCCTTCCGCCGGCAAGCATAAGGAATGGGCATGGAAGTTTATCGAATTCTGTGTAACGGAGTGGAGTTTGCAAGGCCAGGATAACGGGGTGCCCGCCTACATCCCGGCCCGCGGCAATCCGAAGAAGCTGGAGAGGACCAGCCCTTACTTCGGAGAACAGAAGCTGTATGCCTTGCACGAGAGGCTGGCGGAGAACATGAGGGAGTTCAAATCGACGCCGCTGGATGGGAAAGCGCAGGCTATCTGGGGCGACGAAGTCAATACGGGCATAGAGCGGCTTAGCAATTCCAAGCATATTTTGGAGCAAATCAAGCTCAAGATAGATGCGGATTTGGGCAAAGAGGTAGCCATCTTGAAAAATGCGCTGAACGTCGAGCCCTGATACAGGTAACAGGATCTTTCACCCGGATCGCAGCGCTGCGGCCGCATTCGGAGACAAACGCATACAGCGAGCCGTCGCGGAACGTCAGCTCGCGGCCATTTATGCCCGTCAGCTCGCCGCCGCTCTCCCACTCCAGCTCAATCCCTATCCGGGATTGGGCAGTTTGGCGTACGCCGGGCACGCCTGTGTTTATCTTGACGGCAGAACGCTCGCCTTCGGATCGCCGTCGCAGTCAGGCAGGGCGGCGATCCTCGTCCTGTTTCTCCAGCCTCTCCCAAGCCGCGCGCAACCGAAAAAAGCTTTTCCCGTAAATGATCATATACTTGTGCCTATTCTACCCATTAAAGCTGAGGTACTCATCCTATGAATAAACAACAACTAATCGTCCAGCCCGATACCTGCTATCGGCTGGCTGAACAGAAAGCTGCCGGCTACTTTGCCTCGCTATATGAACAAGTGAAGGGACAGTCGTATGCCGCTGTCTTGTCCGCGGACATTCGGCTGTGGAAGAGGAAGCATATCCGCCGCGCATCCTGGCTGTCTCTTTTCTCGCCAAGAAAAAACAAACCCGATTCAAGCGACTACTCCCGCTATATTCAGTGGCTGACGCATACAGGCCGACTGGACGCGTATCTGGACCGGAGCGTTACGTATATGTATATGAGGGATCTGGGAAAGGCGCCTGATGCTCCGGACGCGCAGGCCGGCATACGGCGTATGGCTGCTCAGCTCAAGCAGCGCTTGATTCATCCCGCGGAAGGGGAGCGGCTAAACTTCGTCAGTACGGCATGGCTGTACCGTTGGGCCCGGAAGGAGGGCGTAGAAGAAGCCGCGATATGGCTGATAGACAAGCTGAAGAACGTAGCGGTCCATATTCCCCAGGAAATGAACGCCGAGCATGCTCAGCGCAAGCTGATGAAGATCATTATGGGCGTAGTCCTGCATGCGATCGAGGAGATGAACGACGAAACGCCGCCGGAGGAGCGCGTACGAAGACTGGATGCGGCTATCCGGCTCGGGTACTCTTACGGGTTGACCTATCCGTTCGTGGACGATCTGCTTGATGCGCCGGTCTTGACGGCTCCGGAGAAAGAGCAATACGGCCAAATGATCCGAACTGCGCTTCTCACAGGCTCGGTGCCGGAGCTGGGCGAGCTGGAGGAATGGGACGGAGCCCACAAAGCCCTGATCATGTACGTGCATGCGGAGCTGCGCGATGCCTTCCACTATATCCAGCAGCATCAGCGGCCGGAGACCCGGCATTTATTCTTCGAGCAGGCTTATGTATTTTTTCACGCGCAGGAGCTGGACCGGGGCAAGGAGCTGTCCCATGACGCGTATACGAACGAAGAACTGTACCTTCCCGTTATCCTCAAGTCGGCCTCTTCCCGCTTAGTTGCCCGTTCTGTGCTTGACGTTCCCGCCGACGAGGGGTTTGAGGAACGCACCTTCTACTACGGCATCTATAACCAGCTGGCGGATGATTTTGCAGATATGCTGGACGATCGCAGAGACGGCGCGGTAACGCCGTACACCTACTATATGATGTACCGGGAGCGGCGGCCCGATCTGATCAATCCCTTCGAGCTTTATTGGGCGGTCATCGCTCATTTGATCCATCATGTATACCGTTCCGACGCCAATGCCCGCGAGATTATTCTGGACCGGGCTATCAACGGCCTCAAGCGGTGCCGAGCGCGTATCGGCGACGAGCAGTATAGCAGCCTGATGGACATATTGGCTTCGGGTCATCCGGCGTTTCGCCGATTGGTCCAGCATATGGTTAACCGGGCGGAAGATGTGGACTTCTTCGACAAGCTGCTGCGGGATCAAGTCGTCGCCGGGCTGCAGACGGATCGGAAGGAAAGGGAGCAGTTTTTCCGGACGATTCAGGCAGTCCGCGAGCAGATCAACCACGCGCTGCCCATCGCCAAACCGGACGGCGGCGTGCCGGCGATGAAGGAGTCGCTGATCGAGGCGGCCAATTACAGTCTGGAAGGGGACGGCAAGCGGCTGCGTCCCATCGTCACCTGGGTCATGGGCGTGCATGAATATGGGCTGAGCGAAACAGCCATCCTTCCTCTATTAAAGTCACTGGAGTATATGCATACCGCATCCTTGATCTTCGATGATCTGCCCTCCCAGGACAATGCGCCCACCCGCAGGGGACGTCCTACGCTCCACCGGGTTCACGACAGCGCCACGGCTGAATTAACCGGCCTGTTCCTGATCCAGAGAGCCATCCGGGAGCAGGCAACGCTTGAGAGGTTCGACGCCAAGGACGTGCTGGCTCTCATGCGTTATTCGGCCGAGAAGGCGGAGGATATATGTATGGGCCAGGCGATGGACCTGAACGCGAGAGGGAAAGAGCTGACGCTGGAGCAATTGAACACGATCTGCTTCTATAAAACCGGAGTCGTGTTTGAGGCTGCGCTTGTGATGCCCGCTATTCTGGCCCGGGCGGGGGAGGAGGAAATTGCCCGCCTGAAGGCTTATGCTTATCATGCCGGCATAGCGTTTCAGATCAAGGACGACCTGCTTGATGTGGAAGGGGATGCGCGCCTGCTCGGGAAGCCCGTCGGCAAGGACGCGGCGAACAACAGCTCGACCTTCGTTTCGATCCTCGGGCAGGAAGGCGCGCGCAAGGAAATGTGGGAGCACTACTGCCGGGCCATGGAAGAGCTGCAGAAGATGCCGCGTCCCCGCGTTTTTCTGAAGCATCTGTTGGATTATATGATCAACCGGGAAGGTTAGGCAATCCGAATGTTGGGCGGGCAGCAGCAGCGGCGGCAGGCGGCTGGCGAGCGTCCGGTGGAGGGCAAATATAAAGTAAAGGCGGTGCTTTCCCAAGGAAAAGGAAGGCACCGCCTTGTCGTATGCTAGCGTTCGTTTGCGGATAAGCTGTGTTTCGGACCGACCTCCGACAAGAAGCCGCCGATTCGTTCGGCAGCCTCTTCTATAGACTGCACCTCGAAGGTGATGCGTTTCTCCTGCGTCTGCTTGGCGGTATGCTCGTAGCGAGGATCGTAATAATGCTCAAGCAGCAGACGGACGGCGTCGGCGAACTTGTCGGTCAGCAGCAAGGCTTCGATTTCCTTGGCTATCGGGGTATGCAGACGGCTCTTGATCTGCCGGAACGCCTGGAGGCATTCTTCTTTATGCTCCCACGGGCGGTAGTCCGTCAAAATGTGCTGCACCCGGGCTTCGAGAGGCAGCTCAATATAGAGCTGCACCGCCGAGCTTTTGGCATTCACGATAAATTCGGGCAGCGCGATTTTGCCGACCCGCTTGCTTTCGGCTTCGAAGACGATATAAGGCGCCTCGGCGATCGGCAGCAGCTCCTTGAGCAGAAGAGATTCGAACGTTTTCTGGTTATGCGGGGACAGTCCGATATTTCCGAATACCGACCCTCTATGACCGGCCATCGCTTCGAAGTCGAGCACAGGGAAGCCTTGCTCCTTGAGCCGCTGCAAAATCGCCGTTTTCCCCGAGCCGGTATATCCGTTAAGCACGTAAGGCTCCGGCTTGAGCCGCATGGCCGCCAATGTCTCGACGACCCACTTGCGGTAGGCGCGAATTCCCCCGGCCAAGCGGTACACGCGGATGCCCATAAGCGATAGCACCGTAGCCGTAGTCTTGCTCCGCATGCCCCCGCGCCAGCAGAATACCGTCTTCTGGCCTTCGAGCTGCTCAAACTCGCGGATAAAGGCAGGCAGCTTGGCCGACACGACCTCCAGCCCCTTGGCTTTGGCCGCCTGCACGCTTACCTGCTTGTACAGGGTGCCGATCTCCGCGCGTTCCGCGTCGTCGAACAACGGAATATTCAAGCTGCCGGGAATCGTAGCGTCTCTGAACTCGGAAGGGGACCGCACGTCGATCATAACCAGTTCTTTCTTACGCTGTTGTTCGAGCAGCTTCTCGACGCTGATATCTTCAAACAATCCGCTATCGCTCCCTTCTAGCTAGATGACTGCAATATGCCCGGGATGCTCGGATGTCGTTTCGCCGATCAGGCTGGCTTCCACGCCTGCCTGCTGCAAGCCGGCCAGCAGCTCTTCGGCCTGATGGCCGGCCACCGCGATGAGCAGCCCGCCGGAAGTAACGGCATCGCATAAGATCCATTGGCCGATCTGATCGAGATGCTCGGGGAATGTGACGGAGCCCTGGAGATGGGCATAATTATTTTTCGTGCCCCCGGGCACGAAGCCCTCCTCGGCCAGCTCTCTGACGCGCGGCAAAACCGGAACCTGGCTCTGGACGATCCGCAGGCCGAGATTGCTTCCCTTGGCCATCTCCGAGGCATGCCCCAGCAGGCCGAAGCCCGTGATATCCGTGCAGGCATGCACCTCATACGGCTCCATGATCTCTGCGGCCTTCTTGTTTAAGGTCGACATAACCTCCGTGACTCGCTTCACTTCGTCTTCGCTCAAGCGGTCTTTCTTGATGGACGTTGTCAGAATGCCGACCCCGATCGGCTTGGTCAAGATCAGCTTGTCGCCCGCCAGCGCTCCGGTATTGGCGAGCACCTTGTCCGGGTGGATCAGTCCTGTGACGGCCAGTCCGAATTTCGGTTCGGCGTCATCGATGGAATGGCCCCCGACGAGCGTAACGCCTGCTTCCCGCGTTTTATCGCCGGCTCCGCGCAAAATTTCCGCCAGCACCTGTTTGTCCAACGTCTTGATGGGAAAGGCTACTATATTCAACGCGGTAAGCGGCTTGCCGCCCATGGCGTAAATATCGCTGATGGCATTCGCCGCGGCGATTTGGCCGAATGCATACGGATCATCCACGATCGGCGTGAAAAAATCGACAGTTTGCACCAACGCCAGTTCATCGCTGAGCTTGTAGACGCCGGCATCGTCGCTTGTGTCGATACCTACCAGCAGATTCGGATTCGGAACGGCAGGGGGAAGGCTGGCGATGACTTGTCTCAAGTCGGCGGGACCGATTTTGCAGCCGCAGCCTCCTTTGGTTGAATAAGAGGTCAGTTTAATGGTCATATTCCATAACTCCTTCCATCGAGTTCGAGCAGGCGGGGCGCTTGCATGACTTATGGTACAATGATACCGGAATTCGTATTCAAAATCTAATGCAGGGGGAAGCAGCATGGCTCGTTCTCACAGATGGTCTCCTGAACAGACGGGGCGCAGGAAGGTTATTATCTCCGTCGCTATTTTTCTGCTTTTGGCTGTTGCCGGCCTCGCTTACATCAAGTGGTGGCCTTATTATAACAAAGCCTGGAACGCCGCTATCCATCATACGATAGGCAATTCGATCCTCTCCGGCCAGGACTCGGCCATCCCGGAACCGTCGTGGCATGCGGCCTGGGAGTATGCGGCAGTTTATTACAAGGCCGTATGGAAAGCGGCCCTGCTCGGGATATTGCTCGGTTCCTTGCTCCAAGTGCTGCTTCCTTCGGCGTGGCTGCTTAAGGCGCTTGGCGGAACGACCTTCGGAAGCACGGCCGTTGGCGGAGTCGCTTCGCTGCCGGGCATGATGTGCAGCTGCTGCGCGGCGCCTATGACAGTAGGCATGCGGAAGAAGCAAGCTTCTGTAGGAGCGAGCTTGGCCTTCTGGCTGGGCAATCCGACGCTGAACCCCGCCACTTTGGTATTCATGACATTTGTGCTGTCGTGGAAGTTTACGTTAATTCGCCTGGTGTTCGGCTTGCTGCTTACGTTTGGCGTCAGCTATTTCGCCAACCGGTTCGCAGGAGACGCCCGGTTGCCGCATGAGCTGGCCACGGCTTCGGAGGAGGCGGGCGCCGAACACCCGGAGCCCTGGCTCAAGCGCTGGCTGGCCAGCATAAGCAGTATGCTGCTGCATCTTATCCCCGCCTATGCGCTGGCCGTGCTGCTGCTTGGCGCCGCGAGAGCATGGCTGTTTCCCGTGATAGACGCTGCGGGCTCCAACAGCCTCTGGACTGTGATCGGATTCGCCATAGCCGGAACGCTGTTCGTTATTCCTACGGCCGCCGAAATCCCGATTATCCAATCGCTGATGTCCGCCGGACTTGGCGGCGGCCCTGCCGCTGCGCTGCTGCTCACCTTGCCAGCCGTCAGTCTGCCTTCTATGCTTATGGTCGCAAGATCATTCCCGGTCAAAGTAATCGTCTTCGTTGCGGGGGCGGTCATCGTGCTCGGCATCCTAAGCGGATTGACCGGCGCCTGGCTGCTGTAAGTTCCTTACATGGGAATAACATCCACCACGCTGGGCACGCTAAGGGGTAGGAGGTGTGCGCATGAATGTGATGGAAGTATTAGCTAATATGATCAAGCCGTTTCTGGACGGGGAGAAGCCGCCCCTGCATGTGGGCGAAGTGATGAATCTATGGTTCTACTGGACGGCAACGGAGCAGACGATGCGCGGGGAGCAGGTGTCCCATAATATAGTGGAGCATCCTAAGCTGAAGGAGAAGCTGAAGGAAGTCATCGAAGATGTGCATGGACCGATCCTGCGGGAGCTGAGCGATTTCTTGCACAAAGAAGGCATACCGATCCCCGATATTCCGCCGGATAAGCCGGTGGGAGATTTTCGCCACATTCCCGAGGGCTCCAAGCTCTCGGATGAGGAAGTGGCCAATCTGCTCAGCTTTAATCTGGTGCTGGGTATAAATTATGCCTGCCGGGGGATGGTGGAGGCCGTAAGACCGGATGTGGCGACGATGTTCGCCCAATTCCAGATGAAGAAGCTTACCTTCGCGATCACGCTCAAGGAGCTGCTGGTGAAGGAAGGCTGGATGAAGGTGCCGCCCTCTTATGTCTCTACAGCGGCCAAGTAACGGAGGACCGCTCTTTCACTTTTACTTTGCTGCGGCTCAGCGAATAGCTCTTTCCTGCATTCGGGCAGGGAGGAGCTTTTGTTTTGCCGGGAGGTTACCGGAAAATCTATAAACATGCCAGGCTGCCCCACATCCGTCACTGCCATGCATGGTATACTGAGAATTGGCATCGGAGGAGAGCTGAGATCAGACGAAGAGCGGGAGGAGCTGCAACGCATGAACCTTGTCGTGTTGGACGGATTTACGTTGAATCCGGGAGATTTGAGCTGGGCCGGCTTGGAGGCCCTGGGGAAGGTGACGGTCTATGACCGGACGAAGCCGGAGGAGGTGCTCAGCCGAGCCGCGAACACGGAGCTGGTGTTGACGAATAAAACGCCGCTAAGCCGGGAGACGATCGGGCAGCTCCCCGGGCTGCGGTATATCGGCGTATTGGCGACCGGGTATAACGTCGTCGATGTGGAGGCTGCTAAGGAGCGGGGGATAACGGTCACGAATGTGCCGGATTATGGGACGTTGTCCGTAGCCCAGTTCGTATTCTCCCTCCTGCTGGAGCTGTGCCAGCAGGTAAAATTGCACAGCGATGCGGTCCATGCGGGCGAGTGGACCAGGAGCGCAGACTTCTGCTTCACGCGTTCGCCGCTGACTGAGCTCGCGGGCAAGACGCTGGGCATCATCGGCTTCGGAACGATCGGTCAACAGGTCGCACGGATCGGGTTGGCCTTTGGCATGGAAGTCGTCGCTTCGGCAACGCGGCCGAAGACGATCCCGGGACTGGAGCAAGTGAAGCTGATGAGCAATGAGGAGGTGCTGGCCGTATCCGATGTGGTCAGCCTGCACTGCCCGCTGACGCGGGACACGGAAGGGATGATCAACGCCGGTACAATCGCCAGGATGAAACGTTCGGCCTTCCTGATCAACACGTCCCGGGGCGGGCTCATCGTGGAGAATGATCTGGCTGCCGCGCTGCAGGAAGGGCTGCTTGCGGGCGCAGGTCTGGACGTATTGTCCGCAGAGCCGCCGCCTGCGGATCATCCGCTGCTGGGCGTCCCCCGCTGCCTGATAACGCCGCATATTGCCTGGGCGACGCTTGAGGCCAGGCAGCGGCTGATGGAGACGGCGGTTGCCAATGTATCGGCCTACCTGGCCGGAGCGCCGGTGAACGTGGTCGGCAAGTAAATTCAGCGTCCGGCCGCCCGCCGGCAAGTTCCGATAAGAAGGAGCGGGAACGGTCCGGCAGAGGCGGCATGTTTCATGTTATAATAGACCTTTATTTTTCCGCAAAGGAGGGGTAGGGGGCATGGATATTATGGATTGGGCGGTACAATTGGCGTACCGGGTCCATTGGGTGGATGTGTCAATCGCTGCGGGTATTATGCTGTTGTTTCTGTTATTTCGGAAGCTGTTCACCCGTTACGCGGCTTCCTTCCTGGTCAAGAGGCTCCGGGGATCGGATGGAAGCAGAGAATGGATAGGCGCACTGGAGAAGCCGATACGCCTGCTCTTCGTGGTGGCGGGCGTCTATTTGGCGACCGCCTATCTGGTGCCTGCGCACACCGAATTTCGTCTTGTCCTGGACAAGCTGTTCCGCAGCGCGGCGATCGGACTGGTCGGCTGGGGTATCTTTAATATATCGGCTGCCTCATCGTTGCTGCTGCTGGAAGGGGTCAGCAAGCGGCTCGGGCTGGATGAGTCCAGCATGCTGCTTCCGTTTCTATCCCGCGTGCTGCGGTTCGTCATCGTCCTGTTCAGCGTTACGCTGATTGCTACGGAGTGGGGGTTCAGCATTAACGGCGTGGTGGCGGGCATGGGACTGGGGAGCCTGGCTGTCGCCTTGGCGGCCAAGGACACGCTGGGCAATATTTTCGGCGGCATCGTGATCATTATGGAGAAGCCCTTTGCCAAAAATGATTGGATTCTGACGCCCAGCGTCGAAGGATTCGTTGAGGATATTACTTTCCGCAGCACGCAGATCCGCACCTTCGCCGATTCCGTTGTCACGGTGCCGAATGCGACGCTTGCCGCCCAGCCTATTACGAACTGGAGCCGGATGGGGAAGAGGCGCATCTCCTTCACGCTGGGCGTAGCGCTCGATTCCGACCGGAATCGTCTGGCGTCGGCGATTGATCGGATGGAAGCGCTGCTGACCGGGAATGAGGAGATCGATCCGAAGACGATTATGGTTAAATTTACTGAATTTAACGAGAGCAGTCTGGGCATCTTTTTCTATTTCTTCACCAAAACCACGGTCTGGGCAGAGTATCTGACTGTTCGCCAGGAGATGAACCTGGCCATTATGAGAATTCTTGAGGAGGAAGGCATCCGGCTGGCTTACCCCGCCCAAAGGGTATTTCTGGAGGAAGCGGCGCAAGCGGGGCAGCGGCTTCGCGCCTGACGGACGGCTTGGTACGATTGGGGCCGGGCTCATCCGGCGGCTGTATGGCTTCGGGTGCCGTTGTATGCTACGATAAGGGCAGAGATGACCATCACCAGGCGGGACGGAGCATAGAGCGATTATGAGAACATTCAAGAAATTTTATATCGAAATTACGAGCGTCTGCAATCTGGCCTGTTCGTTCTGTCCGCAGACCAAGCGGCAGGCGAACTTTATCAAAACCGACGCCTTCACGAAAATATTGGACGATATCAAGCCCCATACGGATTCGATCTACCTGCATGTCAAGGGAGAGCCGCTGCTGCATCCCAAGCTGGATCAACTGCTCGATCTGGCTCATGAGCGGGGATTTAAGGTCAACATTACGAGCAACGGCACGCTCCTGAACAAGGTGAAGCATAAGCTGCTCGGCCATCCGGCCATCCGGCAGATGAACTTCTCCCTGCACAGCTTCGACGGGCACGAGGGCTCCGTGGACAAGGAAGGCTACGTGTCCATGGTGCTGGCATTCGCCAAGGAGGCGGTGGCGCAGTCCGACATGCTTGTCTCCTTGCGGCTGTGGAATCTGACCGAGGACAATATCGTGAATGAGGAGCGCCGGCGCAACCGGGACATTCTGGAGATGATCGAGAAGGAGTTCGGATTGGACTTCAACATCGAGGAGAAGTTTAAGCGCGGCGGTGGCGTGAAGCTGGCGGGGCAAATTTACTTGAACCAGGATCATGAATTCAAATGGCCCGACCTGAAGGAAGACGAGGATGAGGGCAAAGGCTTCTGCCACGGACTGCGCAATCAGGCGGGAGTTCTTGTGGACGGGACGGTCATCCCTTGCTGTCTGGACGGGGAGGGCGTGATCAATCTGGGCAATATCCATGAGCAGTCCTTCTCGGAAATTATCCAAGGAGAGCGTGCGACCCGGATCTATGACGGCTTCTCCCGCAGAGAAGTTGTCGAGGAGCTGTGCCGCAAATGCGGATATCGCAGACGCTTCGGAGCTTGACTGCGGAGCGGCGCTTGAAATAAGGAAAAGCAGACGCCGGGTATGGCGTCTGCTTCTGTTTGCTGGCCTGTATAAGGCTCTCGGCCGGAAGGCTACCGGCGTCTGGCCATGAGCTTAGGCCTGGTGCACATTCGAACCGGGCCGCGCCGCTTTGCGTCCCCATGGCGTTCCGAGCAGAGGCAGCGCCCAACGGTCCAGTCCGTACCAGCCAGCATTTTTCCAAGCCAGCACGAGCCATGTTGCGAGGATGAACAAGATCGGATTGGTGCTCAGCGTCCCGGCGAACAGGAAGCTGACGTTCATAATGCCGCCGAAGAAAGCAGCGATGCCGGTCAGCAACCCAAGGATCAGTCCGAGTCCGACCAGCACCTCGCCCCAGGCAACAACGAATCCGAAAACTTTCGCATTAGGAAGCACGAAATTTTCCAGGAATGCAGCGTACCATCCGGTAACATCTTTCCCGGCCTCCGCTTTGGCCAAAGCTCCCTTGACGAAGCCCTGCAGCGCGGTACCGGCCTGATCTCCCGTCCAGGCGGGACTTGTTACCTTTTTCCAGCCGGCGGTAATCCAGGAATAACCGACGTAGAGACGAACGATCAGCCAAATAATACCTGCTCTTGTACTGCTGAAGAGAAAGCTCGATACGGGATTCTCCGGGATAACAATTTCATTTTTTGCCATTTTTAAAACCTCCTTGAAGGATCGATGATTGCTGATTGGGATTTGTTACCGTCATTGTAACCCAACGCCGAGATGCATGGTGTGATACTTCTCACAGCTATCGGAATTAGGCTTGAACCCGGCTGTCAGGTCTCGAATTGTCAGGATGATGTCATCCCAATATTAACCAATTTTGTTGCGAAAAGATACATGAATCTCAACCTATCGCCGGATCACGGTTGGAAGCTCGAAGGAATCCCTGAAAATGAGTATTGTCAGCCTCTTCAAGATTGTGATAAGATTCACTTTACAAGAATATGAACCTTCGGGGCAGGGTGAAATTCCCTACCGGCGGTGAAGATACGTTCGTGTATCGCAGCCCGCGACTCCCGGCCTTTCGGCCGGGACTGACTTGGTGGAACTCCAAGGCCGACGGTATAGTCCGGATGAGAGAAGGTAAAGAACAGCTGTTGAAAAGCATTTTTGACAGGTTTGTTTGGCAATGCCCCCGCTTCGTTATGCAGCGGGGGTTTTGCCCTTTCAGAAGGTTCAATTCAAAACATTCCTCAGGAGGTTTTTGAATTGGAGAACGTATTCGATCTGCGCACCAAAAGCTTGAAGTGGAAGACGGCCCTCGGCCGCGAGGTTTCCGGCATCTGGTATGTCGCCCTCGGCGCGACTTTGTGGGGACTTGATCCGCTGTTCCGTATTTTGCTGCTCAAGAGCTTCACGTCCGCTCAAATTGTATTTATCGAGCATCTGCTGCTGGCCTGCTATGCCGTGCCGGTTTTTCTCAAGTACCGGCGCACCCTGATCGGCAAGCTGACGCTCGGAGTCATCGGAGCGCTGCTGTTCATCTCATGGGGCGGCTCGGCGATCGCCACGATGCTTTTTACCTCAGCCTTCGCCTATGGCAATGCCAATGCCGTACTGCTGCTGCAGAAGCTGCAGCCGCTGTTCGCCATTATTCTGGCGCGGGCGCTGCTGAAGGAGGCGCTGCCCTCCCGCTTTTTCGCCTATATCTTGCTGGCTCTGATGGGCACTTACCTGCTGACCTTCGGCTTCTCGGCGCCATCGCTCGGTCTGCACGATCTGGCGACGCAGAGCTGCCTGTTCTCTATACTGGCCGCTGTGCTGTGGGGCGGCTCGACGGTGATGGGGAAATACCTGCTGCAAAAGGACTTGAGCTTCCATCTGGTCACTTCGCTGCGCTTCCTGTTTGCCATCCCCCTGCTCGGCGCTGTGCTGTATACGGCGGGAGACGCCTGGCAGGTGCAGGGCAGCGGCTCGGCCATCGCATTGATGGCGGTCAATCTGCTGTTTCAGGCGTTTTTTCCCGGCTTGCTCAGCATGCTTCTGTATTATAAAGGCTTATCGTCCACCAAGGCGGTCTATGCGACGCTGGCGGAGCTGTCCTTCCCGGCTGTGGGCGTGCTGATCAACTGGCTGGCCTTCGACCAGGCGCTGACGCTGGGCCAACTGGCCGGCTTTCTGTTGATCTATACGACGCTGCTGCTGATGAGCCGCGCCGGAAGCTCCCGGCAGACGGAACCGGCAGCCCGACCGGCAGCGTGACGGTCGCTTCGCCGCGACTGAAAGGCGGGCGAACTCCTGCGGCGCAGCCGACTGCCTGTCGGAATACCGGTGAATCGGACTGCCGGTATTCCGACTGTTGCGTCCGGGCCCGACCGGGGCTGCGCGCACGCCGCCTTGCTTTGGCAACATGCCTGTGGTACAGTTAGACTATTCCATAAGAGAACGCCTATTCACATACAGTACAAGGTTACCATTGTCGGATGCAGCCTTATACCGTATGTGATTTTTATTTTCCTGGCGATAGGGCGGCATTCGAGAGCCCTGTCCAACACAATTTACGAAGGCCAGCTGCCCTACATCATCGTTTGGGGCAGCTTTATTTTTTAGCTCGATAAACCTAGGGGGAATTCATGATGTATTTCAGTAAACGCTCGTTGGAGGAAGTGCCTGAAGAACCGACGGCCATTTGGACATGCAACCGGGAAGGCTGCACCGGGTGGATGCGGGATAACTTCGCCTTCGCGATAGCGCCGACATGCCTGCATTGCGGGGATTTGATGATGAGTGCTATGAAGATGCTGCCTGTTATCGTAAATACGAATCGTGATTTGAAGTCGCTCAAAAAAGGCGTGCAGATCTCTTAATCCTCTTCAAGCAAGCGCTGCTGCTATCGGCGTGCGGCTCAATGTGCGTCGATAGCAGCCGCCCGGCAAGGATCTCGCTTCATCCGGACAGCCGCAGGGTAATGAGGAAGAGGGCAGGGGCTGCACAAGAAGCGCAGCATGCAAATCCTTTACTAGCAGGAGGTGCGGAAGATGGAGAACGGATCAAGGGAAACGGCGGCCCAAGCCGGCGAGCGGCTGACGGCGCAAAAGCAGGGCAACAGCTTTGTGCTGCAGGGGCTGAACGGCAAGGCCGGGGAAGTGACCTTTCAGCTTGTGGATGTGGATACATGGATCGTGGATCATACGTATGTAGATCCGGCGTATCGGGGCCGGGGGCTGGGCCGGCAGCTGCTGGATCTGGTCGTCCAGGAAGCCAGGGAGAAGGGGAGAAAGGTGATTCCGGCCTGCTCCTATGCGCTCGCGGTGTTCCAGGACAATCCGGATACGTATGCCGATGTATGGGAGAAGGAGAGGACGGCGACGGACTACTCCGATCCGTACAGCTCCGGCAGCGCGACGTCGTCCGGGCCATAACGCAGCGGATAACATGAATCGGAATCTATTATAATTGTAGTTAAAGAAGAGCAGCGCATAGAGGGAAAACCTCCTATGCGCTGCTCTTCGCTTTGCTTGTGACATCTCGGCACCTCCCATATCGAACGCAGCGCAAATGCGGCCAGGCAGCCGAAGCGGGTTCAGGCCGATCGAAGAGCAGCTCCATTCTGTCAACACGCCTGTCTTCGTTTGGAGGAGGCTGTTGGATATCCGCTGCAGCTGTTCTGCGTCGATGCGGTCAGCTGCTTGCTTCTCGCTCCTGGGTCACCTCCGGGACTCATGGTTCGGTTGATCGCCAGCCGTTCCGGAACGGTGCTGGCTGCTTCCAGCGCTCCGCAGGAAAGACCGGATATGCTGAAGGCTGCTCTCCAAAGGCACGCTCGTATCCACAATCAGCTCGTCCTCGATAAAGTCAGGACCCGAGTTCTTATAATGCTCCTTAAGCCCGGATAGACTGGTTATGAGCTGGTTGGGTAACGGACGGGCTTTGCGCACGGCAAGCCGGTCCGACCATACGGTTTCGTCGCTGCAGACACAGCGAATCTTGATCAGCTCTCCGCCTCTTGCTTCAATCCATCCTTCCAGCCGGCCGACATCCTCCAAGTTATTAAAGCCGAAGTCCAGTATGACAGCGGCATTTGCTCCGATGGTATGCTCCAAGAAACGGTACAGAATGTCGAAGCAAATTTGGTTCCTTGAGCTATGTTCAGGAACAAAGCCGGCGACCGAATCGTAGATGTCGTCCTTATGCAATACCGGCAGCTGGAGTATCCTGGCCAATTCGTTGGACAAGGTTGACTTGCCTGTACCGGCCTTGCCTCTAAATAAAATGATGCGAGCCATACGTCTTCCTCCCTCCACGTGCTTTAATCCCATAATAAGGCACAAACGAAAGAAATGGATAGAGCTTCGGATAAGATTCGAAGCCCTATCCGTTAAGCCTCCACCGGAATAATAGGAGGAGGGTGAAGCTTCCATTTAAGGGGAACAATATTCTCTCGGAGAGGCTTGCCTGCATATTGACGGTAACGCGGCAGAGGGATAGAATGAAAGAGTTGCCCAACCATAACGGGCAAGCTGACCCTGCGTGAAAGAAGGCTTTCTCATTCATGAATCCGAAAATAGTGGCCATCGGCCTGTACATCATGCTGATTTACTGGCTGTCCATGCAAGCACCGCTCTTGCATATGCTGTTTTTCCCGACGCTCGGGGCATTCAGCCTGTTCTTCATCTCCCGCCCGCTGCAAGCAAAAGAAACCGCCAGAATAGCGCTGGGAGCCATCATTGCCTCATTGGTAGGGACATTGTCCTTTACCGTCCATCCGGGCGTCCTATCTTTATTCATTAACACACTCGTCATTATCTGGCTGATCAAACGGTTTCACTGGAATGCGCCTCCGATCCTGGCCGTCTCGTTTATTCCTTTCTTCGCGCGGTCCGACATCTGGTGGGCGGTTCCCGTCTCGGTTGCCATTTCCATAGTAGGTCTGCTCGCTACGCTGGGCATCGTTCATATCGCGGAGCGCAAGCTGGGCACGTTCTCGCTTTCGTTCGGTGAAGCCAAGAAGCAAACCTTGGATTAACATAAGCCGCCAGATCAGGTACAATGAACAGAAGCAGTAATTCACCAGCAATGAGGGGAGCGCTTATGAAATATATCAGTACAAGGGGACAGGTAGCCCCTATAGGATTTATCGACGCGGTTCTGATGGGCCTGGCCGACGACGGGGGCCTGCTTGTTCCCGAGCATCTTCCGCAAATCCCGGAGGCCACGCTGAAGCAGTGGCAGAAGCTCACATATCCGGAGCTCGCTCTGGAGGTTTTCTCGCTGTTCACAGACGGGGAGATTCCGCGGGAGGATCTCAAGAAGCTGGTCGACGACAGCTACTCGACATTCCGTCATGAAGAAGTAACGCCTGTACGAGAGCTGGAGGGCAACCGGCATGTGCTGGAGCTGTTCCACGGCCCTACCTTTGCGTTCAAGGACGTTGCGCTGCAATTCCTCGGCAATCTGTACTCGTATGTCTCGCGCCGCACCAATTCGATCATTCATATCCTCGGGGCGACCTCGGGCGATACGGGCGCCTCGGCGATCGAAGGAGTGCGCGGCAAAGAGGGCATCCGCATCTGCATTCTGCATCCTCATCAGAAGGTGAGCAAGGTTCAGGAGCTGCAGATGACGACGGTCGATGATGCCAATGTGCTGAATCTGGCGGTCGAAGGCACGTTCGACGATTGCCAGCGCATCATCAAGGAGCTGTTCGCCGATGTGGGCTTCAAGCATCAGTACCACCTGCGCGCGATCAACTCCATCAATATCGCGCGGATTCTCGCACAAACGGTGTACTACTTCTACGCCTACTTCCGGCTGGCGGACAAGGGGATGGCCGGCAAGGTCAGCTTCAGCGTGCCGACCGGCAATTTCGGCGATATATTCGCCGGGTATTTGGCTCAGAAGATGGGGCTTCCGATCCACAAGCTGATCCTGGCCACTAACGAAAACAACATTCTCGCCCGCTTCGTGAACGAAGGCGTGTACCAGCCCGGCGATTTCCGCGGCACCTACAGTCCGTCCATGGACATTCAGGTGGCGAGCAACTTCGAGCGCTATTTGTATTATCTGCATGGCGAGGATGCGGCCAAGGTTGCTTCGCTCATGGCGCAGTTCAAGGCGGAAGGCCGCCTCGTCATCGAGGGAGACAGCCTGAAGCAGGTGCAGGCCGACTTCGCGGCCTACAGCGTGGAGAACGAGGAGTGCCTGAACACGATCAGCGAGTACTACGAGAAGCACGAGTACCTGCTGGACCCGCACACGGCTTGCGGCGCAGCTGCGGCGGACAAGCTGGCGGAGGAAGGCGAGGCAGCGGTGGTGCTGTCTACCGCCCATCCGGCCAAGTTCGACGAGGCGATCCGGCTTCGCCGGATCAGCCAGACGTATCCGGAGCCGATCCAAGCGCTGTTCGACAAGCCGCAGCTTCAGACGGTTGTCGGCGGTACTAACGAAGAGATCAAGGAGCAGCTGGTGAAATTTTTCTAAGGCAGCCAGCCGCTTATACGCACAAGTCAAAGAAGCCATCCGGTCCGGATGGCTTCTTTGACTTGTAAAGGGAGGCTTACGTCTCTCTATCCGCAGAGCAATGTCGAGGCTTGCCGCGGGAGATGGTCCCGCCGGTCGATAGGGCTAGGAACGGATGAAATGATACGCCGGGCAACGAACAGGACAACCGCGTTCACAGCCGCCCGCTACTTCGCCCGAGGCTTCGATGGGGGCTCCCAATCCTTCTCCGTGACGACCTCGATCGTCTTTCCATCGGAATGCAGCAGAATGTTGCCGTGCAATCCAGTGGAATATACTTTGGCGTCCAGCTTTTCCAGACGCTCCTTCAGATTGGGGCTTTGAAACACATTTTGGCTCATAATGGCGATTTGCGGCGATACGGCTTTCAGGAAGCCCGTGGAGGAAGAAGTGGATTCGCTGCCGTGATGCGGGATATCCATCATATCCGCCTTGAGCTTGCTCTGCCACGGAGAGGACAGCAGCTCCGTCTCGCGATGCTTGTAAATATCGGCCGTGAATAGGAACGTCCGCTCGCCGTATGTCATGCGCAGCACCATCGAATGATCGTTGATCTCCGGGGCGGAGAACGTCTTGACCGCATCAGGGAGCGTTCCCTTTACAGGGTTCAGCACCTCGAAGCGGACGCTGTCCCCGAGCTGGAACGTGTCGCCCTCCTCGAGCGTTTTCTTGGGTACGTCCTTCGCATCGAGCGCGGCGATCGCCTTGGTATAGGCCGATGACTGCGGATAAGGCAGATTCTCCATATAAAACTGCTTGATGCCGATTTCCCGGGCAATCGTGGCATAGCCGCCGATATGATCGATATGCGGATGTGTATTGAGCGCGATATCCAGAGACGAGATGCCGAGCTTCTTCAGATAGGCGACGACATGGCTGCCGGCTTCGGGCAGCCCGGCGTCAACGAGCATCGTTTTCCCGTCGGGAGACTGGATCAGGAAGCTGTCTCCGCTTAAGTTTTCTCCCGGCAGGTAGAAATAGCGAATCGTCAGCTGGCCTGCATACTTGCTGTTGTCCAGCACCTGGTCGGTCCTTAGCTCCGCCGGTTTGGCTGCGGCGGATGGCGGAGCCGCAGCTGCGGATGGATCGGCCTTGGCCGAAGCAGTCGCCGCCGTGCCCTCCTTCTGAACGGGGCCGGAGCCGTCTCCGGTACAGCCTGCCAGAAGCCAGGCGAGAGATACGATCATCCAGCTCAGCCGGCGTACGTTCCGATAACTGTTGATACCCATAAATGACCTCCATTCGGCATTCGCCTTGGACAAGCGGAAGCGGGAGGGAGGGCTGGCCTCGTTCTCCCGCTTCGCTTCTCCGCAACAGTATGGCGGTTCGGTTCGCTTACTTGCTGTTTTTATAACGCTCGTACGCTTGATTGTACGTTTTCATATACTGCTCCTGGCCCATCTTCTGCACGGTGGACACATATTTATCCCATTCGGACATCGGCTGCGAGCCCGTGATGAACTTTGCTTCCATTTCGCCGATGTACGTCTCGATGTCCGCGCCTACTGTCGAACGGAATTCTGTCTCTTCCTCGGTGAAGTTGAAGCTGTTCCATAGCTCCTTGACCGCATGAGGCTCAGCCTTCTTGCCGGTTTCAACGGATTCGGGCAGCGATTCGGAGCCCTTGAAATATTTCTCCTGCACATAACCCGGATAGCTGCCGCCAAGCCAGGTAATATATTTGGCCAACGCCTGGTCCATGGTCAAGCCGTTCGGATTTTTCGTAATTTCCTCTACGTACTCCAGCTTGCCGTCCGCTGTCTTCTTGTAGGTCTGGCCTTCGATCCCCATGAAGTAGAAGGTCGCGCCTTCGTCTCCGAAGAAATGATCGATCCAGCGCACGGTCGCTTCGGGATGCTTGTTTTTGTCGGTAATGACGAACGCGCCGGGCCATACGGCAGGCACCTTGACGTGAGAGTACAGCTGATCGCCATGCGGCCCTTTGAGCGCGCCCAGTCCGAAGTAGTCGGTCTGGTTCAGCTGGGTCGTCGGATTCGGGTTGATGGTGGCTCCGAATACGCCCTTTTGACCCTTCGAGTAGAGGGCGCTCGTCTTGATCGTGAAAATTTCCTTGTCGATCAGCCCTTCCGTATACAGCTTGCGAACGTATTCGATCACTTCCTTATACTTCGGATCGGTCCGGAAAAATCTCAGCTCGTTCGTCTTCGGATCGACATCGACGAATTTATGTCCGAGACCGCGGTTGCCGAAGCCCCAGGCTCCTCGCAGCTGCTCGAGCAGCGGATTGATGCCTGCGCCGGCATAAGGGATTTCGTCGGCCTGCCCGTTGCCGTTCAGATCCGTTTGCTTGACGGCTTTCAGATATTGATACAGCTCCTCGGTCGTAGTAGGCTCCTTCATCCCCAGCTTGTCGAGAAACTCCTTCTTGACCCATAGCGGGGTGCCGATCAGCATCGGCAGGAATTCCGGGCTGTAGAAGGACGGGAACGAGTAAATGCCGCCGTCGGGCATCGTAAGGCCCTTCTTCAGGTCGGGATGCTTCTCCATCAGCTTCTTGAAGTTGGGCGCGTATTGGTCGATCAGGTCGTTCAGCTTGACGAAGGTGCCCTGCGCGCCGTACTTCATCAGATCGGATGCAGGTACGCGGGCCGAGTAGAAGGCGTCGGGATAGTCTCCGCCGGCCAGCGCCAGATTGCGCTTCTCGGTCAAATTCTCGAAGGGTACGAGCTGGAACGTAATATTCATGTTCGACTGCTTGGCGTATTCCTTCCAGACGAGCGTCTCTTCGAAGTTATTGCCGTTGGTAGCCGCCTTGCCTGTGAAGAAGGTGAGCGAGATCGGCTCCTTCACGATCGGCATGCCGGTCTTGTTCAGGCCCGGAACCTCCGCCTGGGCGCCCTCCTTGCCGGCCTCGGCCGCGTCCGTGCCTCCGCCGCCGCCGCTGCAGGCGGTGAGCAGACTTCCGGCCAATGCAGCGACCGCCGTCATGGCAATCCACCGTTTGTTGTTCATAACTGGACAACCTCCCTTGATTCTTATCATTTTATCATCGTTTCATTTATTTGCTAACGGGGCGCTGCCCCGGAGTAGCCGCGAAAGCGGTTGGCCGCCATAGGCATCAGCCTTTGATGGCCCCAATCATGACGCCCTTTACGAAGTATTTCTGCAGGAAAGGGTAGAGCAGCAGCACGGGCAGGTTGGCGATAATGACAAGCGCATACTTGATCGCCTCCCCTTCCATCACGCTTTTGGCATGGGATTCGTCGCCGATGCCCTGCATCTCCTGCATCTGCCCCTGAATCAAGATCTCGCGCAGGAACAGCTGAAGCGGGTACTTGTCCCGGTCGGTCAAATACATCAGGGCGCTGAAGTAAGCGTTCCAGTGACCGACGCTGTAAAACAAAATCATGACGGCGATAATAGGCATAGACAGCGGCAGCACGATCCGCACGAGCGTGGACAGGTTGGAGCAGCCGTCGATCGCGGCGGCTTCCTGCATTTCATAAGGAATGCCGTTCTGGAAGAAGGTCCGCATGATCAAAATGTTGTATACCGATACGGCCCCCGGAATAATAAGCGCCCACATCGAGTTCAGCATGCCGAGCTCTTTCACCAGCAAATAAGTCGGGACCATGCCTCCGCTGAAAAACATGGTGAATACCATCATCGCCGAGAAGGCGTTGCGGCCGTAAAAATCTTTGCGCGACAGCGGATAAGCCGCCGCGACGGACATGACCAGATTGATGGCGGTGCCGATTAGCGTATAGACTATCGTGTTAATATAGCCTGTCAATATATCGTGATTCTGGAACACCTTCTCGTATCCGATCCAGGTGATGTTCTTCGGCCACAGCCATACTTCTCCGAGCATGACGGCCTCCGGGCCGCTGATCGAGGCGATGAGGACGAAGTAAAGCGGATACAGGACAATAACGCAGATGAGGGCCAGCGCCGCATAGACTGCACGGTCAAACAGCTTGTCTCCGGCGCTTCTCGGTTGGTTCAAATGAATCCTCCTCCTACCATAAGCTCGTATCGCTGACTTTGCGGGCGATTCGGTTAACGGTCACCAGCAAGATGAAATTGACGACGGAATTAAACAAGCCGACGGCGGCCGAGTAGCTGTACTGCCCGTCGATAATCCCCTTCCGGTATACGTGGGTGGCGATGATGTCCGACGCCGGCATGTTCAGCGCGTTCTGCATCAGGTAAACCTTCTCGAAGCCGACGCTGAGCAGCGAGCCCATATTGAGGATCAGCAGGATCGTGATCGTCGGCATGATGCCCGGCAGATTGACATGCCAGATACGCTGCCACCGGGTTGCGCCGTCTACGCGCGCCGCTTCATGCTGCTGCGGATCGATGCCGGTCAGAGCCGCCAGATAGATGATGGAGCTCCACCCCATCTGCTGCCAGACGCCGGAGAGGACGTAGATGCTCTTGAACCAGACCGGTTCGGTCAGGAATGAGATCGGCTCGCCGCTCGCCCAGACGATCAGCTTGTTCAGCAGACCGGTTTGCGAGGAGAGGAAGATCATCAGGATGCCGACCATCACGACCGTGGACAGGAAGTGGGGAGCGTAGGTCACAGTCTGCACGAACCGGCTGAACTTTCTGGATCGCACCTCGTTGATCATCAGCGCGAGCAGGATCGGGACAGGGAAGCCGACGAGCAGCTGGAACAGGCCGATCTCAAGCGTATTTTGCAAAAGCCGCCAGAAGTAGTAGCTCTCGAAGAAGCGCTCGAAATGGCGCAGACCGACCCAGGGACTGCCCCAGATGCCCTTGGTTGCTATGAAGTTTTTAAAGGCGATCTGAACCCCGTACATCGGTCCGTATTCGAATATTAGGAAGAAAGCGACCACCGGCGCGATCAGCAGATACAAATCCCAGTTTTTGCGGATTCTCCGCCATACTCGGGATCTCGCCGGCCGGGCCGCCGCCTTCGGGACAGATGTGTCCCAAATCGCTTGCTTGGACAAAACCTCACCTGCTTTCGATTATGTTCTTACCGGAGCATAGCAGAACGCCGCCGGGGAGGGTATTCACTGTTCTTTTGTTCCTTGCCGGATCATTGGCTTACCCGAAATAATGATAAGAACCTGATAATCGGCATGTTTTGAACGGCCCGATCTTTCGTTACAATAAAACAGACTAAAACCCGGCCGGACGCCCGGCGGGAGAAGGAGAGGGCGCAGCTTGAAATGGAAAACTTGGAACAAACGATCGCTCATGTTCAATATTTTCATCAGCTTCCTGGGGATCATCCTGCTGTTCACCGGCTTCAATGCGCTTTCCGTTCATTTGTTCAACAAGGGCGTTCAGGCGGAGATCATCCGTTACAACCATCTGATGCTCAGCAATACCGCGGAGCGGTACCGGACGCACTTCGAGCGGCTCCGTACCTTATTGTTTAACCTGTACTCGGATGAGAAGGTTGTCGCCTTCAACCGTCAGCTGCTCACGAAAAGCGAGGAGGAGATCGAATTCTGGAAGGCCTCCGAAATCTTGAAGGAGCTTCGGACCGAAGCATATAATCCGATGTTTTATTTGAATAATCTCATGATTTATTTCGATTCCCATTCGCTCGTGATCGAGAAGGAAGGGACCGTCGAGGCCGGGCTGCTGTTCACCGACTTCTATGCCAGTCCGGCCTATCCGCCGGCTTATTGGAAAGCCCAGTTCGAGCGGACGGGCAACTACATGCTTCACGGCCAGCAAACGTTCACCGTTACCTCGCTGAATGCCTCGGTGCAGCAGGAGCTGATCCCCTTCACGTTCCGGGTGCCGTCCTCGAACTATCAGATTATTGCGCTGCTGGATGCGCGGGGGCTGCAAGAGGCGTTCTACGGAGAGGAGGACAACCGGCAGTTCATGATCGTGCAAAAGGACGGCTCGCTGCTGTACCGATCCTCCGCTGCGCTGTCTTCCGCAGATATTCCCGACCTCGGCGCAGAAGATTATGCGATGCGGGGCGGTTATTATTTCTTTGCCGAAAAGGACGCCGAAAGCGGGCTGACCTATGTGACGGCGGTCCCCTACGCGAGCATCGAATCCAGAGTCCGCCGCGCGAGCTTGACGCTGCTGCTCGTCTCCGCGATATCGGTCATCATCGGGCTGCTCGCGTCTCTCTACTTCAGCCGCAAGATCAACCGGCCGGTCAAGCAGATGATCAGCTCGATCCTGCGCAGGGAGCCGGAGCCTCAGCCCAGCGCGTTCCACGAATTTAACCTGATCCAGCAAAATGTCAGGGAGCTGATGGACGAGAAGCAGGCCGTTCATCAGGAGCTGCTGGACAAGCGTTCCCTGCTGACCAGCTTTGGCTATATTAACAAGCTGAAGTCGATTACCTCGGATATCAACGAGTGGAAGGACATCGCGCTGCTCGAGGAGCCGTTTTTCATCGTGCTGTTCCAGCTGCATTTCCGGCTGCAGCAGCCGGAAGCGGGGGAGATGAAGACGGAGCGGATGTCGTATTATATCCACGAATATATTCGGCTCGTCTTATCCGAGCAGCTGCCAGCCTCGCATACGTTCCAGATCGAGAACAATCAGATCCTCTCCCTCGTCCGCAGTCCCGCTATCCCGGACGAGCTGCAGGAGACGCTGCTGAAGCTAAAGACGATTCTGGACCGCGACAAAGCGTATTTCCTGGTGACGGTCGCCGTCAGCGAGGTATACGGCCAATCGGCCGAGTTTAACGATGCGTATCAGGAGGTCCTTGAGCTGGCCCGGCAGGCGAGGCCCCTCGAGGAGACGCAGATCATCCGCGAGCGGCGGGCGCTGCCCGCCCAGCTTGTCTTCACGGTGCCGCAGGAGCAGGAGCTGTATGCCAATCTGCAGGCAGGCAACGGCCCGTTCTGCATCTCGTTCATGGAGCGCATGATGGAGCAGATGGACCGCAGGGAGGCAAGTTTGTACCAGCTCCGGCAGCTGATGGAAGGAGTCATCGCGCGGGTGGCGAAAATATTGGAGCCGTACGGAGCGGCTGTCGAGGATTCGTTCCCGGAGCGCCAGTTCGCGCTGGTCCGCGACTGCTGCACGATGGAGCAATTCCGGCAGCTCTACGAGGAGCTGTTCCGGATGGCCGCAGGCGTTATCCTCTCGAAGAAGGAGGAGCAGGACCCCACCATGGCGTTCGTCATGGACTATGTGGAGAACCGCTTTGCCGACGACGCCTCGCTGGATATGCTGGCCGACAAGCTGGGCCTGTCGCCCGCTTATTTGTCCGTGCTGATCAAGGAGAAAACGGGGGCCAATTACAGCGAGCACATCAATGCGGTCAGAATCCGCAAGGCCAAGGAGCTGCTGTCCGGCACCGGGCTGAGCGTGCAGGAGATCAGCGCAAGGCTCGGCTACCAGAACGTCACGTCCTTTATCCGGATGTTCAAGAAGATCAACGGCGTTCCGCCTGGAGAGTACCGCAAGAGCTGCGCGATGGAGGCGGAGCGGGGGTGACTGCTGCGAAACAAGGATGGCAATGCTGGAGTCTGATCTCGTCCCTTAGGGGACGGGATTTTTTGCGTTTATCGGAGATCAGGGCTCACTGGAAAGGAATGCCGCGGTGAGTTTGAACGAACTCTCGAATGGACACCGGAAGAAGAAACCGATGCTCAAGTTTGGAGGTGCTTCATCTTCATTTAAAGTTTGGTTTGAACCTGGAGCGTTGCGAATCCTTGTCCAGCATTAAAGTGTGGTTTTGGCAACTAAGTAATCAAGCTGTCTTTCGAGAAAATTCCTTATTATTATTTCTTGTTAGAAATCTACCTAGTTTTATTGTTGGTTCCTCAAAAATTTTATACATCACTCCCGATACAAGTAAAGAACTGCCAATAGTAGATAAACTAATTACCCACAAAGGAATCTTACCGTAGAAAACATGGATCAGACTAAATAAAATGACTTCATGCCAGAGATACATACTGTATGATGTTTTACCGAGAAACCTTATTGGGCTTGTCAGTAGAAAACGAGATAAGTTATTTGAAGACAATGACAATGCAATAAATAGGCAGGCACCAAAAGATATCGCCCAATCATCCATATAGGCGAAGTGTAATAGCTTTATTTCGCTCAAGAAACTATTATAAGTATACAGCACCATACCAAGTAGTAACAAAAGCATCCGTGAAAATTTGGACAATTTTCTTAAGAAAGATGTTATTTTCTCCCTATATTTAGCCAACAGTGCTCCAAGGATAAACATAGGCAGGTATTCCAATGAATTGAAAACATCAAAAACGCTTACATATAAATTTTTATGATGCCAGCTTAGATAATAAAAGAAATACCCAATTATGGATGAGGCTAATGCTATCGAGATATTTATGATCCAATTAAACCGTAAAACCACTAACATAATGAATGGAAAAACAATTGAAATTCTCATCTCGTGAATTAATGACCATATAGCGGGGATAAAAGAGTCGGTATTATAACTGCCTATAAACAGATAGTGGTTTAGTACCAACTCGGGAGTTATTTTAGAAGTCCAGGTTTTATTGAACCACACACTAAGACCGGGGAATCCCGTGCCGTTAGAAAGGGTTAGACATGCTATGATTCCAACTGTTATAGCAATCACGTAAGGAAGATAGATGCGGCAAAACCTTTTAATGAGATACGCTGCGTACGTCTGATCCGATCCTCTTAAGAAGGGAAGAGAAAGTACAAATCCACTTAAAATAAAGAAAAACAATACAGCTGAATGACCCTGCCAAAAAATATTAATAACGGGGTACTTTATAAGGGTAACTGTCCACATACTGATCGGAATAAGTATTAATAGATGATTGATCAGCACGGTTAATGCTGCCAAGCCCCTTAGTGAATCTAATTCTTCATAACGTTTCAAGGTCATTCCCCCATATTATTATATTTAGTTGCGCACATTGGTAAACCTTCTTATTAGTTTGTAGCTCTTTGTAGGTATTGTCGCGAGTGTTCCCTATCACTATATTGAATTTCCATCAATTGGGGTAGGACGATTATTAACTGGATTCTAAATTGTTAAAATAAAAACCTGCTGCTATTCCTACATAGCGCTTGACGCGGAGCGGGGTTGACTTTTATCGCGCGCGGGTGTACAACTGAGTTATCTGAATCCTCTGAATAAATTCATTGACGAGAACAAGTAAGCTAAACCCCTTGTCCCCCAGAGAGTTGGCCCTGCGCTGAAAGCCAACGTTCAAGGATTAGCCGAACATCCTCTCCGAGAAGGAAGGCTGAAGCGCTTGAAGTAAGCCGACCCGGGATCCCGCCGTTACAAGGGACGCGTATGATGGTACGCAGTACGAGTGTCGCAGCAGCCAAGCCGGTCATGGTGGTGCCGCGAAACAAGGGTGGTAGCGCGGGAGTCTAATCTCGTCCCTTAGGGGACGGGATTTTTTGTGTTTATCAGAGCTCAGGGCATCAGCAGAAAGGAAAGGGTGATTATTAGGATGAGAAAGGTCGATGTGAAGGAAAAAGCGCGAGACCGCGAGCGGCGGGTGCTGCAGCAATGGAAGGAGCATGATACGTTTCGCCGGTCCGTGGCGAGCCGGGAGGGACGCCCGAACTTCGTCTTCTACGAGGGTCCGCCGACAGCTAACGGCAAGCCGCATATCGGTCATGTGCTGGGGCGCGTCATCAAGGATTTCGTCGGGCGCTACAAGACGATGGCCGGCTACCGGGTCGTGCGCAAGGCGGGCTGGGATACGCATGGCCTGCCGGTAGAGCTGGGGGTGGAGAAGCAGCTCGGCATCTCGGGCAAGCAGGACATCGAGAAGTACGGCGTAGCGCCGTTCGTCGAGCAGTGCCGCAGCAGCGTGTTTGAATATGAGAAGCAGTGGCGCGAGCTG
Organism: Paenibacillus sp. cl123; assembly: GCF_900101595.1. GTDB lineage: Bacteria > Bacillota > Bacilli > Paenibacillales > NBRC-103111 > Paenibacillus_G. The sequence goes on along the minus strand of NZ_FMYY01000009.1, from coordinate 60,082 downwards.
ACGGAGGCGATCGGCTACTGGACGGATATGGACCATCCTTATGTCACCTTGGACAACGACTATATCGAAAGTGTGTGGCATATTTTGTCGACCATACACGGGAAGGGACTGCTGTACAAAGGCCACCGGGTCAGCCCGTATTGTCCGGACTGTCAGACGACGCTCAGCTCGCATGAAGTGGCGCAGGGCTACGAGGATGTGAAGGATTTGAGCGCCACGGTCAAGTTCAGGAGCAGGGCAAGCGGCGAATTTTTCCTGGCTTGGACGACCACGCCGTGGACGCTGCCGGCCAATGTGGCGCTCGCGGTGAACCGGGAGCTGGACTATGCCAGGGTCGAGCACCGGGGAGAGGTATATGTAGTGGCGCGAAGCCTGGTCGAGCAGGTGATGAAGCAGGACTATAAAATTTTGTCGGTGCATAAGGGGTCCGAGTTTGTCGGGATGGCTTACGACCCTCCATTTGGCTATTTGAACGTAAAGAAGGGGCATGTAGTCGTCGACGCGGAATATGTGAGCAGCTCGAGCGGAACTGGAATCGTCCATATCGCGCCGGCGCATGGGGAAGACGACTACCGCACCGCCCGCAGCCATGAGCTTGACTTTGTGAATGTCGTCGACGCGGCGGGCCGTTATACCGGCGTCGTCTCGGACTTCGCCGGACGGTTCGTGAAGGACTGCGACGTCGATATCGTGAAGGAGCTGTCTGCGCGAGGGCTGCTGTTCGCCAAGGAGCGCTACGAGCACAGCTATCCGTTCTGCTGGCGCTGCAAGTCCCCGCTGCTCTATTACGCGACGGAGAGCTGGTTTATCCGCACGACGGCGGTCAAGGATCAGCTGATCGCCAATAACAGCCGGGTCGCGTGGCATCCGGAGCATCTGCGCGAAGGCCGCTTCGGCAAGTTTCTGGAGGAGCTGGTCGATTGGAACATCAGCCGCAACCGGTATTGGGGAACGCCGCTCAACGTATGGGAGTGCGGCGAATGCGGGAGCGAGTACGCGCCGGGCAGCCGCCGGGAGCTGAAGGACCGGGCCCTGCGCCCGGTCGGAGACGATCTGGAGCTGCACAAGCCGTACGTGGATGAGGTGAAGCTGCGCTGCGCTTGCGGCGGCGAGATGGAGCGGACGCCGGAGGTGATCGACGTCTGGTTCGACAGCGGCTCGATGCCGTTCGCACAGTATCATTACCCGTTTGGCGATAAGCAATTGTTCCGGGAGCAGTATCCGGCGGATATGATCTGCGAGGGCATCGACCAGACCCGCGGCTGGTTTTTCAGCCTGCTGGCCGTCTCGACGCTGTACAACGGCGAGCTGCCGTACAAGGCGGTCATCTCGACCGGTCATATCCTGGATGAAGCCGGACAGAAGATGTCCAAAAGCAAGGGCAATGTGATCGATCCCTGGGAGATCATCGGCGACTACGGCAGCGACGCGTTCCGCTGGGCGCTGCTGTCCGGCAGTGCGCCCTGGAACAGCAAACGGTTCGCCAAGGGGATGGTGGCGGAGGCGAAGTCCAAGGTCGTCGATACGCTGCATAACGCTCACGCGTTTTATTCGCTGTACGCCGCCATTGACGGCTACCGCCCGGAGGAGCATCCGGACCGGCCTTCGGGGCAGGAGCTGGACCGGTGGATCGTTTCAAGGCTTAACAGTGTGCTGAAGCTCGCCCGCAAGGGGCTGGACGCGAATGACTTCCTTGGACCCGCTCGCCAGCTGGAGCTGTTCGTCGATGACCTCAGCAACTGGTACATCCGCCGCTCCCGCGACCGGTTCTGGGGCAGCGGGCTGACGGACGACAAGCTGGACGCCTATCGGACGCTGCGCACCGTGCTGCTGACCGTGGCCCGGGCGGTTGCTCCTTATATGCCTTTTATCGCGGAGGATCTGTGGGGCAATCTGGGCGGAGAGGGCAGCGTGCATCTGACCGATTACCCGGATGCCCGGGAAGCGGAGATTGACGAGCGGCTTGAAGCCGATATGGGGACAGCGCGGCAGATCGTCGAGCTGGCCCGTACGATCCGGGCCGAATCCGGGATCAAGACGCGGCAGCCGCTCTCCGAGCTCATCGTATCGCTTGATGAGGACTGGGAGCTTGGCAGGTTCGCAGATATTATCCGCGAGGAGCTCAATGTGAAGGCTCTGCGTTTGGAACGCAGCGACAGCAGCTTCGTGGACTACAGTCTGAAGCTGAATCTGAAGCTGGCCGGGAAGAAGTACGGCAAGCTGGTGGCGCCGGTGCAAGCCCTGCTTCGCGGGCTGTCTGCGGAGGAAGCGAGGCAGGCCGTCCGGCAAGGCGAGCTACGCCTGCAGGTGGAAGGCGAGACGCTTGCGCTGCCGCTCTCCGAGCTGCTCGTCGAGATGCAGGCGAAGGCCGGCTTCGCTTCCGCTTCGGCGGGAGGGATGACGGTAACGCTGAATACGGCGATCAGCCCTGAGCTGGAGCAAGAAGGCTTGGTGCGGGAGGTCATCCGGCTTGTGCAGGATTACCGCAAGAAGCTGCAGCTGCCGCTCGAGCAGCGCATCCGTCTCGTGCTGGACGTAGATGCCGGACTCAGAGAGGCGCTGGAGCGGTTCGACTCCGTGCTGCAGGAGCATCTGCTGCTGGAGAGCGTCAGGTATGCGCAGGAAGACGGGATGGAGGAGCTGCCGATGGGCGAGCGGCAGGTTCGGCTGCGGGTTGAGTAAGCGAGTCGGTAAGCTAAACCGGAAGCACGCGGTAGATTTTCTTGCGGTCATGCTGTGAAATGGGAATAACTAAATGAAGGGGTGCTAATCGATGGATGCAGAGACGGTCATGCGGGAGCTTGAGGCTCTTGGCAAGGAGCGACTCAAAAAAATGTATATGTCCAACGGGGCGCAAGAACCGCTTTTTGGCGTGGCGACAGGCGCCATGAAGCCTATGGCCAAGAAAATCAAACGAAATCAGCCGCTCGCCGACCAGCTTTATGCGACAGGGAACTACGACGCCATATACTTTGCCGGCATCATTGCCGATCCGATGGCGATGAGCGCTGCAGATTTTGATCGCTGGATGGATGGAGCTTATTTTTATATGCTATCCGATTATGTAGTTGCGGTAACCTTGGCGGAAGCCGATATCGCTCAGGAGGTTGCCGATACATGGATCGCAAGCGGCGAGGAGCTGCGCATGTCTGCGGGCTGGAGCTGCTATTGCTGGCTTTTGGGCAGCCGGCCGGACGTGGAATTTTCCGAAAGCAAAATGGCGGGTATGCTGGAAGCTGCGCAAAGTACGATCGGCGAAGCTCCCGAACGAACAAAATACGCGATGAATCATTTTATTTACACCGTAGCGGTATCTTATTTGCCGCTTCATGACAAGGCGGTCGAGACGGCAAAGGCGATAGGGCCGGTAGAAGTGAAACGGGATAAAAACAAAAGCAAATTCCTGTCCGCGTCCGAAAATATTCAAAAGGCGATCGAAAAAGAGCAGCTTGGATTCAAACGCAAATATGTAAGGTGTTAGTTGGTTCCACAGCAGGTACAGACCCCGTTAGCTGTCCTTGGGGACAGACGAAGCCCCCAAATTCGACCGTTAACGGGGTCTCTGTTCCCGTTATTTTTTGATACACGAAGATTCCGGCCGTAAGCGTCGCTGAGTCCCGTTAATCCATCCGCACCGGTAATCCCCCGCTTTACAAATAACCGCTGCCATCCCACCGGTAGAACGTAAGCAGCTCAGAGTCAATCTCAAGTCCGATGCCGCAGCCGTCAGGCACCGTGATGGAACCGTTGGCAGGCTGAACGGCGAATAAAGCCGTGAACGGATTATCCATCGCATCCCATTCCACGGGCTCAATGGCATCGGGTTCCATTTTGCTCCATGGCTCCAGACAGGCTTGCGCGAAAATGGCGTATAGACGCGTCAAGGCGCCGTCATAGGCGTGCGGCGTTACGCGAATGCCAAAGCTCCTGGCCAGCCGCAAGGTTTCCCGGTAAACGTCGATGCCCGTCAGATGAAGCGGATCGGGGGTGAGGAAATCGAGAGCATGCTGCGCCAGTAAAGGAATGAACTCGGCCGCCGCAGCCAAATTTTCGCCGCCGGCCAAGGGTACGAACAGCCGGCTTCTTAGCAAGGCGTATTCGGCAATATGCTTGACCGGCATCGGCTCTTCCAGCCATGACAGATTGGTCCATTCTTTGAACAACGGCCGCCACTGAAGGGCCGCGCTTAAGTCATAGCTTTGATTGGCATCCAGCGCCAATGAAACCTCTCCTTGCAGCAGCGCCTGCACTGAGGCGATGTGCTGCTGATCCTCGGCGATGGATTTGCCGCCGATTTTTACTTTTACACTCCTATATCCCTGACGGATGGCATGCTCGATCCCTTTCAAAGCATGCTCCTGCCAATCCGTCTCTTCCGAATAAGACTGAAACGATGCATAGACAGGCACTTTGTCGCGAAGCTTGCCGCCCCATAGCTGGCAGACCGATGCTCCGCATGTTTTGGCCATAATTTCGGTTAGCGCCATACTCACGGCGGCGGCGGCGCGCGCATGCCATTTTTTGATGGTCCGGACGATTTTCGTTCGGTCGGTAGCCGGCTTGCCGATCAAATGGGGAATGATTCGCTCATGAAAACCTTTGTGCAAAGTCGGCAGCCAATCGGTGCATTCGCCCCAGCCTTCGACACCGGCTTCGGTCGTTATGCGAATCAAGTAACAGGTCCGGTATGCTTTCATTCCATTGGCGTCGCCGTATGGCCTCGGCAGGCGATAGAAGAGCGGAAAGGTTTCGACTTTTTGAATGTTCACAAGATGATCTCCTCAACTATTCATAACGACGCCGCCCGTGGCATGAATGAATTGCCCCGAAATATACGAGGAGTCATCCGATGCCAGAAACACATACGCAGGGGCGATCTCGCAGGGCTGGCCTGCGCGCCCCATCGGATTTTTTTCGCCCCACTTCGCAACTTGAGCGGCAGGGAAGGAGGCAGGGATCAGAGGCGTCCATATGCTTCCGGGGACGACGCCGTTGACACGAATGCCCCTGCTGTGCAGCGATTTCGAGAGCGAACGGGTGAAAGCAACGATGGCTCCCTTGGTGGCTGAATAATCGATAAGCTGTTCGTTCCCCTCATAGGCGGTGAGGGAGGCGGCGTTGATGATACTGCTCCCTTGCTTCAAATGGGGAAGGGCAAACTTCGTTAAATAAAATACCGAGTAAAAGTTGGTCCGAAACGTTTTTTCCATTTGTTCGGATGTGATGCTCTCCAAGCTGGTCTGCACATGCTGCTCCGCCGCGTTATTCACGAGAATATCCAGCTTGCCGAATTGTGCCACGGTCTGGTCCACAATTTGCCGGCAAAAGGCTTCTTGGCCAAGATCCCCGGCTATGCAAAGGCATGTGCGTCCTCTTTGCTCGACCGCCTGTCTGGTTTCTTCCGCATCCGTATGCTCGTTCAAATACACAATGACGACATCTGCGCCTTCTTTGGCGAAGGCCACGGCTATGGCGCGCCCTTGGCCGCTGTCTCCTCCGGTTATAACGGCCACTTTATCCTTCAGCTTGCCGGCAGGCTTATAGTTCGGATCGTCGTAGATGGGACGCGGATTCATCAAAGATTCGATACCCGGCTGCGTATCCTGATGCTGAAGCGGATAAGGCGGTTTGGGCATGGCGACGGATGCGGGATGGTTTTCAGTTGCCGTTGTCATGGATGCATACTCCCTTCATGTTGGATTTGAAAATCCGGATGCGTGACTTTCGCTGCCGGGACATCGATCAGGTAAGGCTTGGTTGCTGATTTCGCTTCATCCAAGGCGATGCGAAGCTCGTCATTCGTTTCGGCTCGTTTGGCCGCCCATCCGGACGCTTCGGCAATTTGAACGAAATTCGGATTCGAGATGTCTGTTTCAAACGGACGGCGGTGCTTCATCGTCAATTTGTCTTGTTCCATCTGCAGAGCTCCATTATTGAACACGATGACGGTGACGGGAAGTCCGTAACGTGCGGCTGTGATCAAATCCGCCTGAACCATTCCTAATCCGCCGTCCCCCGTCACACAAACGACCTGCCGGTTCGGGTACGAGCATTTCGCGGCCATGGCGGCCGGCAAACCGAATCCCATCGTTCTCCAGCGCTCCGACAGCACCAGTTGCTGGGCTGTTCCCTTAAAATTTCTCAGGAACCATAGGGTGACATCTCCCTCATCCAGCGCAATGATGGCGTCGTTGTCCATCGTTTGTTCCATGACGCTGACGATGGATGCCGGGTGAAGCGGTGAAGCTGAAATCGCACGTTCGCGGCTGTTTTGATCATTCCAAGCCTGCTTGCACTGGTTCACAGCCTGCAGCCAATTGCGAGGAGGACAGTAGTTTTCCATGCAGTCTGTAAGCGTCCGAACGGTCTCCGCTATGCTGCCGACGATCCCGATCTGTGAGGGGACGGCCTTTCCGATCTCCGAAATTCTTTCTTCGATATGGATCACTTGCGCGTGCTCGGGGACATGACGGTCCGGCCACCAAGAGGTACCGACGGCCAGGACGACATCCGCCTGTTTGCATAAGTCGCTTGCCAAAGGATTGCCCCCTTCGCCCAGCCCGCCGAGCAGGTAAGGGGAGGAATCAGCTATGATCCCCTTCGCTCCGTAACCCATGATAATGCCGCATCCCCAGCGATCAGCCAAATGCCCGATTGCTTCGCCGGCTAATCTTGCCCGGTTACCGGCAAGAATGACGGGTCGCTGCGCGTTAAGCATTAAGCTTGCCGCCTGCCGGATTTCGCTCGGTTCAGCTGCTGGTTTTGCGATCCGAATCGCTTCGTGCGGTTTTGCCCCGCACGGAAGTGTCCATAGATCGGAGGGGATAGACAGGTGAACGGGCGCTGATTGCCCCACTGCCGTAAATAGAGCCTGTGCAACAGTATCAACGACAGCGTCGGGATGGACGACGATACGGCTGAACCCCGTAATCGCCTGAACGAGCTCCTGCTGATTGATATATTGCTTGTATGCCGTTCCTATCTTGCGGAGGGGCGCTTGTCCGGTAATAGCCAGCACAGGTACGCCATCTAAATATGCGTCTCCAAGGCCGGTCATCAGATTGGTCAGGCCAGGTCCCATTTGCGCGGCGCATACGGCGATCCGACCGGTTAATTTGGCTTCGGCGGACGCCATCATGGCAGCGACGGATTCATGTTTTACGCCGATCCACTCCAATTCATGCTGGCGGGAGAGACCTTCCATAAAGCCGAAAATAGCGTCCCCGATCACCCCATAAATGCGCTTGACGCCCCACAATCTCAACTGCTCGATCATTACATCCGCAACCGTTTGGGCTGCGGCTTCTTCCTGTAATTGAATGTCGCGGCTCACTTCCGTAAATAGGGTCATGTCTGACAGCTCCTTGCCTTTTTCTTAGTATGAGTGTGCGGCTTGTTCATTATGAACAGGTTTGGATGAATTTTCTGGAACTGGAGATGTTAACTTGAAGAGAGCTATGCCATAACGACACCTAAGAAATGAGGGAAAACGCATGTTTTGGGATGCTTGGCCCATAGCACGAATTTTGGTTTTGTTCGTCAGCCTGGCTTTCATGGTGATAGGGATTCAGGTGACGATGTTTCACTACCGGCAAAATTTTAACCACAAGGCCATGTGGGTGCCGGTTATTTTGGCGCCTATCTTCCTTATAGCCGGACTTGCCTTAACGGTTTATAACGCGAATTGGCTAAGCGCTTTGTTTCAGATTTTCATGTGGGTCGGGATTGTTTCCGGGGCGATCGGGTTTTATTTCCACTTCCGGGGGGTCGGCATCCGGGTTGGCGGATGGGCGCTGCGCAATTTCCTGATCGGACCGCCGGTTACGCTTCCGCTGATGTTCACGGCGCTCAGTGTGCTCGGTCTTATCGCGGTCTATTGGAGGAACCCGCTATGAGCGGGCAAACGCGGTACCCTTCCTTTAACGTCCTGGACGAAAAGGAGGAGTGGGATGACCATACGCGCAAAATCGTGACCTCGCGAATAGGTTCGGTCATAAAGTTTCAGTTTCTCACTAAACAGGAGGTCGATATTTTACGCAGCGTTTGCAGCCTGCTGGTCGACGACTCTTCGCCGGATGCCCTGGCGCTCGTTGTTTCCCATATCGATCACCAGTTATATTCATCTCCTGGCGAAGGACAGCGGAAGGCCGGCGTGCCCGCCGCATCGGAGTTGATTCGTCAAGGGCTGTCGGCGATCGATCAGGCGGCTCAACACAAGTACTCCTCGTCTTTCTCACAATTGGATGCGGCTGGGCAAAAGCAGCTGCTGCGGGATATCAGCGCGGGGAAAGCAGTGCCGGCGGAGGTATGGAACGGTATTCCCCAGAAGGAGTTGTTCGATAAACTGATGCGGTTCACGGTTGAATCGTATTGCTCGCATCCGCGGGTCTGGTCGGATATCGGGTATGCCGGACCGGCATATCCGCGCGGGTACGTGCGTGCACAGCTAGGACAATTGGATCCCTGGGAGGCGAAGGCGGAGCATGAAGCGTAACTATGCGAATGAGGAGGTCGATGTCATCATCGTCGGAGCGGGTGCGGCGGGAGGCGTCTTGGCCAAGGAATTAAGCGAAGCCGGGATGTCTGTCGTTGTGCTGGAGGCGGGTCCTCTGCGCGATCCGCAGAAGGATTTTGCCAGCGACGAGCTCTCCATGAAGAACCTCGGCTGGCAGGATACGCGAATTGTGGATGGCGGCGATCCCCTCACGATGGGGCATAACAATTCCGGCCGCGGCGTCGGCGGTGGAACCGTTCATTTTACAGGGGTATTTTTACGATTTCAAGATGTGGACTTCCAGGCGAAAACCATCGACGGAGTGGCGGAGGATTGGCCGATCAGCTATGAGGACCTGGAGCCGTATTACACTCGGACGGAAAAAGCTATTGCGGTATCCGGACCGAAGCATTTTCCCTGGGGGCACTTTAACGGTCCTTATCCGTATCCGGAGCGTGAGCCGCTTAGCCCGAACGCCTATTTATTCATGAACGGCTGCGAAAAGCGGGGGATCCGCTCGTCCGTTGCGCCGCTGGCCATCTTGTCTGCGCCATTTGAAGGCCGTCCGCCGTGCATCAACCGCGGCTTTTGCAATCAAGGCTGCATGCCGGACGCTAAGTTCAGCACGCTTATTTCGCATATCCCGAAAGCGATCAAGGCCGGGGCCGAGGTGCTGCCCGATTGCATGGTGACGCAGGTGCTGATGGGCAAGGACGGGTTGGCTAAAGGGGTGACATTTGTCCGAAACGGCAGCACGTATGAGCAAAAGGCGAAGCTGGTGATCCTCAGCGCATTCGTTGTGGAGACGCCAAGGCTGCTGCTCAATTCAGCCAATGCGCAGTTCCCGGACGGACTTGCAAACAGCAGCGGCATGGTCGGCAAATCCATCATGGTCCACAGCAGCAATGACGTATACGCCAGGTTCGATTACGAGATCCGCTTGTATAAAGGGACGCCGGTGCTCGCAACGACTTTGGATTATTATCGGACAGACCCGAATCGCGATTTTGTCCGCGGGTATACGCTTCATGCTCATGGCGCAAGACCGGTTGAATTCGCAAGCGGGATTTCCAAAGCGCAGGGCGGCCCGATATGGGGCGAGCGATTCAGGCAGGCGCTGCTGGGCTACAATCATTACGGAAGGATCACCATGGTTGGCGAAGTATTGCCGAATCCGAATAATCGTGTGACTTTGACGGATGAGAAGGACGAATATGGCCTGCCCCGGGCAAAGGTGACGTTCAGCTACGGGGAGAACGACCAAAAACTGATCAATCACGCGGTAGGTAAGATGAGTTCCATCCTGGAGGCGGAGGGAGGTAAAGTGGAATTCGTCGTACCGGATACGGCCCATATGATGGGAGGATGCCGGATGGGCAAAAATTCCGCCGATTCGGTCGTCAATTCTTATGGACAAAGCCATGACATTCCCAACCTGTTCATTTGCGACGCGAGTATATTCGTTACTTCCGGAGCGGGGAATCCGACCAACACCGTGATGTCGCTTGCGCTTCGCACGGCCGATTACATCAAAGAAAGCGTGAAGAAAAGAGAACTGCAGGCAAGCCGGGGATAACTGGCTTGCCTGCAGTTCTGAGGTACAACCTTATCCCGCTTTCCTGCCGTGCTCAAGCATCCATTGGTAGGCGAACTGATCCGCCTGCTCTTCGAACGGGACTTTCCGGTAATCGGGAGCATCGCGCACGATTCGTTGGCAATCGGCCAAGTAACGGTTGAGGTCTTTCATGGTTCCATGGTTCAGATAGCAGAAAGCATCTATAAGATGGGAAAATTCGTGGAACAGGATAAAGTAGGGGAGATCCCGCTTGCTTAGCTGATAGCGGTTCAAAATAATTTGTTCGTTCTCTGTCAAAAAACCGTCGTACGGGATTTGCACCATAATTTTAACCTTTTTCATCCCCCGCTCCACGATGGCTGTCCCCCCGTAAAAGGGCCCCCATGAAACGTGAAGCGAACAGCGGATGTGAGCAGGCAGCAACGGCGTCAGTTTATGCAGCTGCGTATCGAGCCGTTTGTTCCAGATCAGAAGTTTGGCTCGTCGCCTTCTGCAGCGGAGCAGGATTGTTTTCAATGCAATCACCCTATTAGACGATACAACGCCGGCGATGCTTATACAATATGAAAATGAAGGGGCCGCAGGCCGCGCGTTATTTACCGAATTTCTAGGCTTCTACGTAGACGCGATGGAACGGATGCTCAGCTTCGCATAGGCGTCCGGCGTTTGCCCGACCATCGCTTTGAAGTCCTTGATAAAATGCGCCTGGTCGTGGTAACCCAAATCCATGGACAGCCGCAGCAGGTCCTGGCGCAGCCCGGTATCCATGGCTTCGGCCGCATTCTGGATGCGGAGCAGCCGGATGACCCACTTGAGGCTGATTCCGACATATTGATCGAAGAGCCGCTGCAGGGCGCGCTTGTGAATCTGGAAATCATCGCAGATCATATCCACCTTGCTGATGCTCCGATCCTCTGTGATCCGTTCGATGATCTGTCCTGCGAGCTCGGCCTGCGCGTCAGGCTCCGGCAGCCTCGCCAGCAGGCAGCGCTCCATATATCGCACCATCTCGGCTTCCTCCGAAGCGCCCAGGATGGCTCCCTCCAGCTCGTCTCCTGAGGCGTCCACCACCTGGTCCACAGGCATAGGATTGCCTTGCAGGCCGGAGATCGGCTCCCGGATGAACGGATAGAACCCGCCCGGCTTGAACTTGACGCCGAACACGCATCCTTGCCCGCGCAGCACATAGGAATAAGTCGATGTGCCGGGAGCGTAACACGCTGTTTTGCCGCGCTCCACCACGAGATTCACGCAAGGATTCGGCACGACAAGCTGCGGATAAGCTTCCTGATCGGGCAGCTCCCAGCTGACGATCCAATAATGCTTGACGAACGAAGCCAGTACCTCTGCCGGCGCATGCCGGGTCAGCTGAAACCTCTTCGCTCCCTCAAGCGCATGCAGCATGCCCATATGGGGCTTGGGGATTTGCACGGTCAATTCACTCACTCCCGTCGATTCGGATGAAGGGTCAGGCTGTCGCGTTTATACAAGACTTGTCCGGCGGATTGCCATATCCTATATATTATCTCAACTATGGATAGGAGGGAATCCCTTGAAGCTGCAATATGAGTTTTATATAAACGCGACCCCCGAAGAAATATGGAACATTCTCGTCACCCCCGAAGGGACCCGTCAAATTTTCTACGGCTGCGAGCTTCGGTCGAGCTTCGAGCCGGGAGCGGACTTCGCCTATGTAGGGCCGGGAGCGGACGGCGACGAGACGGTCCACGTATACGGCAAATGGATCGAATTCGAGCCTTGCCGGAAGATGAGCTGTGTCGAGCATCCGGGCCCATCTTACCATGAGAATCATACCGAACTGGAGTCCCGGATGACCTTTACCCTGGAAACGGTAGGGAAGTGCACTAAGCTCACGCTTGTGAACGACGAGTTCAGCCCCGGTCATCCTTCGGTCCAGAGGGCCGCAGACAGCTGGTGGATGATGTTGAGTAATCTCAAGACATTGGCCGAGACGGGGAAAACGCTGGACTTTGGTTTTTAACCTAGTCCAGCTCCGATCCGCAGGCTCTTGGTCCAAACGTATGTACGACGAAAAGCCCTGTCGGATGGTCGACAGGGCTTTTCGCAGCGCGCCGGACCGGCTACAGCCGGATCAGCGCATCCTTATATTTCTCCAGGTCGGCCGCTTTGCACTCCAGCTCGAGCTTCGTTCCATTCTCCTCATAGCTGGTGGCATGCACAAGGGCATGCTCATTGAAGTAGGAAACCAGCCGTCCCTGATCGTAGGGGATGATGATCTCGCACTGCACATAGCCCTGGAAGATACGATCCCGGATCAGGCCGGTCAGCTCTTCGATGCCCTGACCAAGACGGGCTGAGAGATAAACGCGGTTCTCCTCGGTCTGCGGGAAGGCGTACTCCGTCAGATCGGCTTTGTTATAGGCATAGATCATGGGGATCTGATCGGCTCCGAGCTGCTTTAGCGTATCCTCGGTCACGGCGATTTGCTGCTCATACTCGGGATTGGACACATCGACCACATGAATGAGCAGATCGGCCTCGGCGACCTCCTCCAGCGTGGAGCGGAACGCCTTGACGAGATGATGGGGCAGCTGGCTGACGAAGCCCACCGTATCCGTAAGCAGGAATGACTTATGGTCGGGCAGCTCGATGCTGCGGACGGAGGTTTCCAGGGTGGCGAACAGCATATCCTTGGCCAGCACCTGCTTGCCCGAGCCGGGATGGAACGCTTCGATGACGGCGTTCATCAGGCTGGACTTGCCCGCGTTCGTATAGCCGACGAGACAGACGACGGGGATTTCATTTTTGTGCCGCTGCTTGCGCTGTGTTTGACGGCGGGCGACCAGCTTCTCCAGCTCGGTCTGCAGGATGGAAATGCGCTCCTCGATTCTCCGGCGGTCCAGCTCCAGCTTCGTTTCCCCGGAGCCGCGGTTCTTGAAGCCCGCTCCCCCGCCGCCGCCCTGACGGCCGAGCGAGGCGCGCAGACCGACCAGCCGCGGCAGCATGTACTGGAGCTGAGCAACCTCGACCTGCAGCTGGGCTTCTCTTGTTTGCGCGCGCTCGGCGAATATATCCAGGATCAGGATCGTCCGGTCGATGACCTTGCATGCCAGCGCGGCCTCCAGGTTGCGAATCTGGGAGGGGGACAGCTCGTCATTGCAGATGACGGTTGCTGCGTCGCTTTCTTCCAAAAGAGTTTTCAGCTCCTCGATCTTCCCGCTTCCGATATAGTGGGAAGGATTGATCCGCTCCAGCTTTTGGCTGAGCTCGCCTACGACTTCGACCTGGCAGGCTGCCGCCAGATTGCGCAGCTCCTCCATGGAATAGGCGAAATCGGTCTGATGCTGAAGCTGGATGCCGACGATAATGGCTTTCTGTTGCGGTTGTTCCATATATGAATCATCCTCTCATGTTTAGGTTTGGGGCGCAGCCCGATCAAAACAAAAAACGCACAGGCAGACTGCCTGTGCGTTCGCACATGTCGAGGGTCTCAGGGATTTCTTCCCGCCGGGAAAGGCCCGGGCCGGCTTATGGCGGGGTCCGTCATGGTCTGGCCGGATAGGGAAATAAGGGCGAGCGGATACGCGAACAGGCGCAGAGCCTGCTTGCACGATCCGTTCATCCGCCGAATCACCCTATGGATACACCGGTTCCTGATCTAAAGGCAAACGCGAAGCAGGTCAAGCACATCCGCCTCTTCGCGTAAGATGACAACTATAATGGGGTTACCTTTAAATGGACAGACCAATCCTGAGTCCTCTGTACACAGACAGAGACTTTGGCGCTATTCAATTAGCCGCGCAAAGAACGAACCCGGATAAAATCTACCACTTGTAACCCCTCCGTTTCCTAAAAGTACGTTCATCATAACACGAAGCCGCAGCAGTCTGCAACCTGGGGGCGGATGTGCGGGGATGAAGACTCAAGGCTCGCCGCGTTTCCTGCATGCGGATGGAAACAGGAAACAGCCCCCTCCGATTCGCCGATAGGCGGTCAGTGGCCGGCTGCTTCCGCCTGCATAAGTTACAGCAGAGGGTCCTGCTTCATAAAGCTTTTGGCCAGCTGCTCCGTGTGACGGTCGCGGTCAGGTTTCTTGTAATCCTCGAGCACGTCGATCAAATACTCTCCGCTGGCCTCGTCATAGGCCCGAAAGATGCATTGCTCCGGGTCCTGCAGCGTCACCTCATGGCCGCATTCCCTCAGACAGCGCTCGAAGTCCTGCAGGGTAGGCTGCTGGCCGTCCTCCAAGTAAACGAGACCTCGCAGCGTTTTGGTTTCATGCGGTCGAATTACTTTAAAATGAATGATATGCTCACGGCTCATCTCGAAGCTCCTTTCTCAACGGGGTTGCAACCTTCCTCCTATAGTCCGATAAAGAAATGTCGCTGTCAATGACAAATGGCACAGCGCTTCTCTTTCAGAGAGAAATCTGATCCGCAAGGCAACAGAAGGAAATAAGGAGCATGTAACTTGTCCTGCTTTCGAAGCGTCTAATTAGCGTAAGCTCATATGAGCGCGCCGTCCGGCGTGCTACATCCGAACCGGAGAGGAAGATGCAACATGTCTAGTATGCAACCTACACGCGCAAGCGAAAGCGGCGGATGGCAGGCGAACAAACCGTGGGAGCGGGGCCGCAAGGGGATGCTGACCCTTATGGCGGCTTTAACGATAACGGCAGCTCCGGCCGCCGGCGTGCTAGCCGTCAGTCCGGCTTACGCAGCCGCGGAAGCGGACCGTCTGAACGTAATGGACTCGCCAATGGTCATCGACGGCAAACCCGTGGCTGTGCCTGCGGCCAATGTGGACGGAGATACCTATATCGGGCTTCGGGCGCTGAATGAACAGCTCGGCCTGAAGACGGGATGGGATGCCGATACCCGCACAGTGACAGTCAGCGGACGCGGGCGCACGCTGAAGCTCGGTCTGGACAGCTTGAATGATTATACGATCAATGGCCAGCAGATTTACGGCTTGCCGGCTATGATACAGGATGGCTCCACCTACATGCCGCTGAGATTTCTGCTGGAGCAGATGGGGTACGGCATCTCCTACGATGCGCCGACCCGCACGGTGGGCATCGTGACGATCGAGGAAAATATGCTGTCTGTGGAGACGCGGACCATCTCGGAAGAGGGGAAGAAGAAGTCTCTGCTGGTCCACTATCCGCAGATCGTCGGATTCGGCGATCAGGTCGTGCAAGACAAGATCAATGCCTTCCTGAAAATGGAGGCCGAATCCCATGCGGCGGCCGGCCGTCTGACGCTCGCATCCGCAGCGGCGGACAACGAGGAGGCCGAGGCAAGCCATCCGGATATTACGATTCCTCCGGTCAGCTTTGAAGGCCGCTATACCGTTACGTATAACGAACAGGGCAAGCTAAGCCTGTATGTGGATTATTACAGCTATACGGGCGGGGCTCACGGCATGATCGCGCGCGTTCCCTATACATTCGATCTCACCACGGGAAGTCTGGTGACCTTGCAGGAAGCGGCCGAGGGAAATGCCAAGTACGTGGACATCATCAATGAAGCTGTCCACCGGCAGATCGAGGAAAGCGGGCTTCCTCTGCTGCATCCGTTCGAGACCATTGAGCCGAATAGGTCATATTTCCTGAAGCATGGGGCGCTTGTCGTTTATTTCAGCCAATACGAGTACACCGCATATGCCGAAGGTATGCCGCAGTTCGAGATCCCGATGCGGGCATTCCGCTAAGCTGCGCGTTTAGCTCGCATCCGTTTTCGACCTGACGGAAGATGAGGCGGCGGATGCTGTCTCTCCGCATATCGCAGCCCCTTCCTCCCCTATTGACGGGTGGAGGAAGGGGCTATTGGCGTTTCCGCGAACAGCCGTCCGCCTCTCTCGGCCTGCGTGAACAAATCCCGTCGGGCGGCATAGCCAGTTCAGTTAGAGCTCCGCATTATCCGCATGCTCCTCCGTCTGTGCCTAAGAGCTCCGAACGGCCGTCATTCTGACTGCCGCTGGCGGCTATTTGTGTGCCCGCGACGCCCGAACCCGGCTCTTCCGTGGGCTATTGCAGGCTATTTCCGCATGTGAGATTGCTATAAGTAATTTGCTTGCGGTAGACTACTAGTAGACGAATTTAGCCGATTGCCCGAGTGGAGATGATGGGATGGACAAACTGAAAGGATTTTTTGAAAATTTGACCGTGCGGAGATTTCTGATCCTGCTGCTGATCTGCGTGCTGCTGTTCAGTATCCGGGATATGATGAATCTCGTGCTGCTGACGTTTTTGATCGCGTACATCATGAACAGCTTGCAGCGAACGATCAGCCGCGGGATCAACAGGTACGTGACGATTAACAGCAAGATCATTATTTTGCTGCTGTATGTAGCGCTTATCACGGGCTTTGTGCTGGCTATGGTCAACTATCTGCCCAAGGTGATCGGACAAGTCAAGCAGCTCGCCGATATTCTGATCGGCCTGACGAATATGCCGGCTCCGCAGGATGAGTTTTCCCGGTATATTTATAAAAATGTGAAGGATCTGAATTTGCAGTCCTACGTGAAGCAGGGCTTCGAATATATTCTTCGCATCAGCAACTGGGGGACGACCTTCGTGCTGGCGGTCATTCTCAGCCTGGTCTTCATCCTCGAGAAGTCGAGGGTTGTGGCTTTCACCTCCAGGCTGAAGGAAAGCAAGCTGTCCTGGTTTTACGAGGAGCTTGAGTACTTCGGCAGGAAGTTTATTTTATCGTTCGGCAAGGTCATCGAGGCGCAGGTGCTGATCGCGCTCTTCAATACGCTGTTCACGATCATCGGATTGTGGATACTCGGTTTCCCTTATCTGTTCGCCCTGGCCATCATGATCTTCCTGCTCAGTCTGATTCCTGTGGCGGGCTTCGTTATTTCCCTGCTTCCGCTTTGTGTTATCGCTTATAATATCGGCGGACATATGCTTGTCATCTACGTAGTAGCGATGATCGCCGTCCTGCATTTCCTCGAAGGCTATCTGCTGAATCCGAAGCTGATGTCCTCCAAAATGAATCTGCCCATGTTCTATACCTTCATCGTGCTGCTGTTCTCCGAGCATTACTTGGGCATATGGGGGCTGATCCTCGGGATACCGATCTTCGTCTTCCTGCTCGATATCATCGATGTGGATACGTCCAAGTAGCTGATTTGCATAGCGAGACGAACGTGATTTAAACTAGAGGAGAGGGCGCCGAAGCCGCGCTTTGTGTGCCGGAAGCCAGATGGGAACAACGGTAACAAGGAAGGGACTTAAGGAAACTATGGGAATGAATCAATTGGCTATGTACGAGTTGAAACGATTCAGAGACGAAATCACCCGGTTTATGATGATGTATAAATTTGCGCTCGATGTCATGGAAACCCGGATCGGCATTCTGGTGGAGGAATTCCAATTTCTCCATGAATACAACCCGATCGAGCATACGAAGTCCAGGCTGAAGTCGCCGGAGAGTATTCTGAACAAGCTTTACCGCAAGGGCGGAGAGATGTCCTTTCCGGGCATCCGCGAGCATATCAAGGATATTGCGGGACTGCGGATCACCTGCTCCTTCTTATCCGACATCTATGTGATCAGCGACATGCTGAAAAATCAGCCGGATCTCAACGTGCTGGAGGAGAAGGATTATATCCGCAATCCGAAGCCCAACGGCTACCAGAGCCTGCATTTGCTCATTGAGGTGCCGGTGAACATGTCCGACCGTCAGGAGCGGGTGTGCATCGAGGTGCAGATCCGGACGATTGCGATGGATTTCTGGGCGAGCCTGGAGCACAAGATTTATTATAAGTACAAGCAGGACAACGAACAGGTGCCGTCGCGGCTGCTGGAGGAGCTGAAGGAGGCCGCGCAATCGGCTTATGCGCTGGACCGGCAGATGGAGCGTCTGCACAAGGAAGTGGAGGGCATCAAGGAGGAGCGGTCCGAGGCGGCCAAGGGCGAGGAAAACCGGATCGTGATCAGCAATCAGCAGTTTGCCCTGCCGCAGGCGTTTCTCGATCTGATGGATTCGGGTAAATAAGCTGTATCGGAAGCATGATAAGAGCTGACGGGAGGGTATGGCATGGAGGAGCAATCCAAATACCAGAAGCATTATTCGGCGGACGGATTCTGGGCCAAATTGACGAAGGTTGGCCGGGAAGCGGGCATGAAGGTCGTTTACTGCGGGCTGCTGTTATACTATGCGCTGGAAAGCCCGAAAACCCCGATCAAAGCGAAGGTTCAGATTTACGGCGCGTTAGGCTACTTGATACTGCCGCTCGATGTGGTGCCTGATCTGCTGCCGGCCGTCGGGTATGTCGACGACCTGGGGGCATTGATGCTGGCGCTTGGGGCTGTCACGAAAAGCATAGACAGCAGCGTGAAGCAGAAGGCCTCGCAGAAGCTGAAGGATTTCTTCGGGGAAAAGGCCGCTTCGAGTTCGGAAGTGATCGAGGTCGAGGCGCAGCTGCAGCTGGAGGAGCCGGCCGGTCCGCGCTGAGCGGGCGGACCCGGGGCCCTGGCTTCCGGCCGGCTCAGCTATGGCGAAGCGCGCCGTCCTGCACGAAGAAGCCTGTCTGCACGGCAGACAGGCTTCTTCGTGCGTCCCTTGGGCTGCACCGGCAGCGACGGTTGCTTAGACCGCCGGTGTCGCCTGGTAATCTTCGACGACGAGCTCCAGCGAGCCCGTATCGGGATGGATAAGGAAGCCGTGGACGGGAACGGCTGCCGGCACGAGCGGATGGTTGCGGATGATAGAAACGCTGTGCAAGACGCCCTCTCTTGGACTTTCGAAGCCCTGCAGGAAACGCTCCATCCGAATGCCCGAGTGCTCCAGCGTGGACAGCACCTGATCGGAAATCCCCTGCTGTTTGAACTTGGCGACCATAGCCTTCGCGTCCAGCTTCGTCATCCCGCAGCCGTAATGGCCAATTACGAGCACCTCGCGGGCGCCCATCTCATAGATGGCGACTAAAATACTGCGCATGGCGCTGCCGAAGGGCTGGGTGAGAATCGCACCGGCGTTTTTGATGATTTTGGCGTCCCCGTTGCGCAGATTCAAAGCCTTGGGCAGCAGCTCGACCAGGCGAGTATCCATGCAGGTGAGAATCGCGATTTTTTTATCCGGATACTTGTCGGTCAAGTAGGCTTCATATTCCTTCTGATCCACAAATTGTTTGTTATACGCCATGAGCTCTGAAACTAACGACATCCATAACCGCCTCCCTCTCGAATACGCGTATCATCTATTATTGATGCGTATTCTTCGAGAGTCAACCCAAAATTTGCTTATCCCTCTGTCTCGCTGCCGGCTTCTTCCTGCTCCACATATTGGCTCTGGTCGCTTCCGTAAATATAATCCTTGGTATAATCCATCACGTCTCCGTCGTTTACCTCGATGGCATGCTCGGCTTTGAAGCCTTCATTTTCCTGCTGCTGGTTCATGAATAAACACCTCCTGCTTGCTAGCTTGCCGAGGTGCAAGGGATCTTATGCGTTTATTTGGAAGCCGTACATGCCGTCAGCACCTCGCAATGGCCGTCGTTCGCGGTTATTCCCATCGGGGGAAGGAAATACTTGAGGCATACAGCCGAGTAGCCGAGTGAGGAGCGGGTTTATGACGGCAGAACGAATTGTTTTATGCGCCGTATGGATAATCGTCATCGTGTCATTGGCTGTCTTCGTGCCGCGGCAAAAGCGGCGCGAGGCCGTTATCATTCATTTCGCAGATCAGCTGTTTACCTGGAGTCTCAGTTTATTGCTGGCAGAGCTGGGCTGGAACGAAAACCCGGTGCGGGAATTCGTGAAAGCGGGATCTACCAATTTTACGTTTAACTATGCCCTGTATCCGAGCATGTGCGTGTTCTATTGTCTGAATTACCCGCAGCACCGCCCCTGGCCGATACGTCTGCTGTATTCCGCCTTGTACGCCGGCGCCTATACGCTGTTTGGTGTGCTCGTCGCCCGTTACACGGACCTGATTCATCCGCTGCATTGGAAGTGGCAGATGAATTTTGTGCTGGGGCTGACCGTGTTTTATATGATCTACCGGTATTATCGCTGGTACTTTCGCCTGGCGTCTAGAGGACAGGCGGGTGGAGAGCTATGAACTTGGCCTACTGGACATTGGAGAGATGGCTGCTAATTGCCGTCTATGTCATCTCAGCCGCCGCGCTCCTGAAGATTCACCGGACTCAGCCACGCAAGGTTCAGGCCGTGTTTCTGTTCCAGCAATGCTCGAGCTGGATATTGGGACTGCTCGTCGTGGAGGCCGGACTGCTGGATTATCCGATACGGGAGTTTAGGGTGGCGACGAGGACCAGCTTTGCCTTTGAATTTCTGGTGTTCCCGGTCATCGCCTGTTACGTGAATATGTATTACCCGCGCCAAGCCCGCCCGCTGCTGAAGTTTGGTTATTTCGCCGCGTATGCATCGGGAGGCACGATTCTGGAGTATCTGATTGAGAAATATACGGAACTGATTACTTATACCGGCTGGGCTTGGTACTGGACGTTCCTGTCCGTGATGCTTTCCCTGGGAGCTTCCCGGCTGTTCCTTGTCTGGTTTATGGACCAGGGGAAAAGCCGGGTGCACTAAGCCGGGGGGCAGACAGCTTGGCTGGAGTCGCCCCAACTGGACGGACCAGGCAGGGTTAGACCGGACCGAGCCGGACCGGAGCTTACTGCCTCCTCTCCCCAGGCGGGATCAGAAGCTCCAGGCCGTTCATGTACGGCCGCAAAGCCTGCGGAATCCGGATGGAGCCATCCTCCTGCTGATGATTTTCCAGCAGCGGGATCAGGATACGGGGCGTAGCGACGGCGGTATTGTTCAGCGTATGGCAGCAGCGGAGCTGGCCGTCCTTGCGGTAACGGATTTGAGCCCGCCGCGCCTGGTAGTCCAGCAGGGCGGATGCCGAATGGGTCTCCCCATAGGCCTGCCGGCTTGGCATCCAGGTTTCGATGTCATACTGCTTATAGCTTTTGGCGGACATATCGCCGGCGCAGACAGCCATTACCCGGTAGGGAAGCTCCAGCAGACGGAGCAGGTCCTCCGCATTGCGGGTGATCTCCTGCAGCAAGCGCTCCGACAGCTCCGGGTCGGCCTCGCATAGAATGACCTGCTCGACCTTGGCGAACTGATGCACCCGGTACAGCCCGTGCACATCCTTGCCGGCCGAGCCAACCTCGCTCCGAAAGCAAGTGGAGACGGCGGCAAGCCGAAGCGGCTGCGACAAGTCCACCACTTCCCCGCTGTAGTAAGCGATGAGCGGCACCTCCGACGTGCCGACCAGCCATTTGTCCTCCCCCTTGATCGGAAAAGTCTGATCCTCCCCTGTGGGGAAGAAGCCGGTATTCACCAGCGACTCCGTGCGGGCCATTAGGGGGACTTCAAGCAGTGTAAAGCCGCGGGCGAGCAGCATATCCAGCGCAAGCTGCTGAACGGCACGATGCAGCAGAGCGCCTGCGCCTTGCAGGTAATACTGGCGGCTGCCGGCTGTCCGGACGCCGCGCGGCACATCGATAATCCGGTGCAGATCGCCCAGCGCCATATGATCCCGCGGCTCGAAGCCGAACGAGGGCGGCTCTCCGAACCGCCGGCACTCCACATTATCCGCCTCCGAATAGCCGCGGGGCGTATCGGGGGAGACGGGATTCGGCACAAGCAGCATCAGCTCGCGCAGCCGCCGCTGCGCGGCATCCAGCTCCGACTCCAGCACGGCCAGCCGCCCGTTCACCTCTTTGACCCCATGCTTCAGCTTCTCCGCCTCAACCGTATGACCGCCTCGCAGCTGGGCAGCTATCGCTTCCGAATCCCTGTTTCGCTGCCGGCGCAGCTCCTCGACCTGACGGAGCAGGCGGCGTCTGTCCGCATCCACCGCCAGCAGCTCCCGTATGGCTATGCGTATTCCCTTCTGATCCGCCACTTGTTGAATCTGTTCCTCATGTTCGTGTATCCAATCCAGCTCTAACATGGTTCACCGCTCCTTTTGTCCTGAAATAAGCAAAAAGCGCCCTCATCCACATGGGACGAGGAGCGCTCAGGACTCGCGGTGCCACCCAAATTGACCGGACCCGGCAGGTCCAATCCACTTTGATCCGCGATAACGGGCGGCACCGGTTAACTTAGGGGGAGCGGGCGAGGAAACAAGCTCCTCGCGAGACCCCTTGACGAGAACGCCTCCGAGTTGGATGCTCTTCAACGGCAAATGATCGATCTGAATTTTGTAATAGTATAGCCTGACAGCGGACGGATATGCAAGCCTATAAATTTATCCACAGACTTATACACATAGCTCACAGGCCAAATTCCCTTTATGTGTATAAACTCGAGTAAGGCTATAAACATATCCACAGAAGCTGATATCCACAGGGGATATAGGTCGCCGGTTTCCAGATTTGTTCACATTCGGCGAGGGAACCGCCTGTCTCGGCAGGGAATGAACTGACCGTATCCCCTTGTTCATGATAAGATAAGGAAAGAAGCCCTGACCGTACAGGGGACAGAAATGGATGCGAACCTTTGCGATGAATATATCGGATATGATGGAACAACTCACGGAAGAGAACATGAGGAGCATGCTGCAAAGCTACAGGTCGCTGGGACCTCTGCCCGGCCTCGCGTTGCCTTTCCTCAAATCTTTTATTCCCCCGCTCCCTACTTTACTTATCGTGGGGGTCAATGCGGCCGTATACGGCATGTGGCTCGGGTTTCTTTATTCCTGGATCGGCATGGTAGCCGGCTGCATGGTTACCTTCTGGATTTTGCGCCGGATAGCGGATCACCGCTTCGTCCAGCGCCTGTCGCGCCGGCCCAAGGTCGCCCGGGCGATGGCCTGGATTCGCAAGCATGCGTTCAGCTATGTATTTCTGCTCAGCATCTCGCCTGTCGGCCCCTTCGTCGTGATCAATACAGCCGCCGCCATCGCCCGGATGCGGACACGCTCCTTCCTGCTTGCGATTGCGCTGGGCAAGGGGATCATGGTGTTTGTCGTCTCTTACATCGGTCATGATCCGCAGAGATATATCGAGAATCCGCTTCAGCTGCTGTATATCGTGCTGCTCATCGCGGTGTCGCTGCTCATCAGTCGTAAGGTGGAAGCCCGGTTCGCCCGGGGGGAGGAGCGGGAGCAGGGGGTTCAATAGTCTTCCGGCGAGCGAGGGGAAGACGGCACCCGTGGCATCCAGGCGGCGATGGAGTGGAAAACCCGGCTAGCCGCTCGCGGTTTGCAGCCTGGACGGATATAGGAACCGCAAGGAAAATGTTGTATACTAAGGGGAACGTGCATTCGTCATCGTTCATAACTTGCCCTAGAAAACTGGTGGAGGAGGGTCATTCATGCCGTTCGTCTTTCAGGCTCATGAATATCCGCTTAGCCCTGGTTGTTACCTGATGAAGAACGACTCGGGCCGTATTCTCTATGTCGGCAAATCCAAATGCTTGCGCAACCGGCTGCGCTCCTATTTCCGTCAAACTCACGCCGAGAAGCGGATTCGCCAGCTCGTCGCGGAGATCGCTTCGATCGAGGTCGTGCTCGTCAACAACGAATCCGAAAGCTTGCTGCTGGAAAATAATTTGATCAAAATCCATAAGCCCCCCTATAACCGCGCGCTCAAAAAAGATAACAGCGGATACGCCTACCTCCAGCTGACCTCCGAGAGGCTGCCCCGTCTGGAGGTGTATTACCGCAACCGGAGCAGCCGTCTGCCCCCTCCCGCGCAGGATGGGCTTGCCGGGAAGAAGGCTGCAAGCGGGGCCGGCATCCAGCGGCTTGGGCCATTCAAGAGCAGCCGGTTCCGCGACGCGCTTCTCGAATTCGTCACCGACCACTATGGTTTGCGCACGTGTACGGTTTTGCCCAAGAAGGTTTGCCTGCTGTATCATATCGGCAAGTGCAGCGGAGTCTGCGAAGGTCTCATCTCCGAGGAGGAGTACCGGGAGAGGGTTCGGCAGGCCGCCGGGCTGCTCGCTCATCAGGGCGAGGCGCTGATCGGGGCGATGAGCGAGCGAATGACCTGGTACGCGGAGCGTCTGGAGTTCGAGAAGGCTCAGAACATGCTGAGCCATATCCGCAATCTGCAGAAGGTGCCGGACAAGCAGATTGTGGATCGCGAAGGCGAGCTGGATCAGGATGTGCTGTATTTCGGCGAGAGCGGGGTGATGGTCGCCAAGGTGCAGCAGGGGATGCTGCGCGACTTTCAGCTCTATGAGCTGACCGCGGGATGGCAGGAGACGGCCTGCGACCGATTCTTGGTGGAGCGCTATGCGGACAATCCTCCCCATGAGCTGATCGTGAATCAGGTCGGCGATCCCGGCTTCGTGAAATCTTCTCTGCGCAGGCGGGGAGTACGGAGGAGCCCGGTTATTACCCGTCCGAAGCGGGGGCTCAAATATGATCTGCTGCTGCTGTGCAAGCAAAATTACGAGTACCGGATGAGCCGAGCCGCTCGGAATGAAGACGAGCAAGGCTAGCCGTGACGAAGGCGAGTGGAGCAAGCCCGTGGCGGAAGTGAGTGGAGCAAGCCATGGCGGAAGCGCACAGAGCTAGCCGTGATGAATGCAGAAGAAGGACCTGCCCGATTGCCGGGCAGGTCCTTCTTGATCGTATGGCTATATCGGCGCGGCCCAGACCGGCTGGCGCCAGCGCATATTTCGGCCGGGGCGCCGGGCTTGTCCTGCGCTGGCCGGGTTGTTAAGCGCCGATGCGGACAAGCTCCGCTTGCGCGTTCTCCGGGGCCGCTTAATGCCGTCGCGCCAGCCCGTCCTCTTCCAGGGTACGGTCGCGATTGCGGTCGATCTTGCCATCGAGGCGGTCAACCGCATCCAGCGTGGAATCTACGGCATGGCGAGCCGTTTCCTTGGTCTTGTCCCAAGCGCGCTCAAGCGGACCGTCCGCATCGCGGGCCGCGCTTACATCGGCTTCCGGGTAAGGGTACCGGCTCTCGTTCAGCGAGCGGTGAGTCCGGAACGTTTCGATCGCTCGGGAATCGCGCTCGGCATTCGATTCGACCAAGACCAGGATTTTGCCTTGTTGGACGTAATCATCATAGGTGCGAGCCTCGTCCTCCGGAATGCCTAGGCCGATCAGGCCGCCGACGATTCCCCCCGCGCCGGCTCCGACTGCGGCGCCGGCGAGCGTTGCCGCGATCGGTCCGGCTGCGAGGATAGGGCCGATCGCCGGGATCGCCAGCGCGCCGATACCGGCAAGCAGCCCGGTAACGCCGCCGACCATGCCGCCCGTAGCCGCGCCGGTCATTGCGCCGGTTTCTACATTTGTTCCGGTATCGGAAGAGATTGTATCGAGATCGCCGCGGTTTTTCCCGATGACGGAAATATCTTCACTGCGATATCCTTCACTTTTCAACTGTTCAATAACGCGAATCGCTTCTTCTTCATTGTTGAATACACCGACAATTTGTTTGCTCATTCGAATAACCTCCCAAAATAAGTAGTGGGTGCTTTATTCTGTAGCAACCCTGTCTTGCTTATGAATTACTTAACCTTCGGCCTCTCTCTCTAAACAAGACGGCGCCGGGAAGCGGAAGGCCGTTGCCGGCGATAAGACGTGTTCTTTCACGCGGGACTTAGGTATAATGGGACGAGGCATGGGGAGCAGGGGCCTGTTAAGCTGGCGTCATAACTGGACCAAAGGAGGGTCTGAATTCCGTTCGGAGGTCCAAAGCTGCGGGAAGCGGCGATTGGTATACTGTGTCTATACAGGCCGACACGGTCAACGCCAACCACGGTAAAAGGAATGGAGAGGTCATACATGAAAAAAAGCTTTGGTTATATATTGATCGCAGCGGGGGTCCTCATCGCGTTGTTCGTATTGAACCCGGTGCGGTTATGGTCCGGAGGGGACTTCCTGTTCAGGGCCAAGGACATTCAGCAGGAGCAGTCGCTGGATGCCAGCCGTGTCCGCACCGTACGCGTGGAGTCGGGAAGCACGGAGCTGGAGATAGTGCCAGGCAGCTCGGATCAGATCCGGGTATGGCTCAGCGGCAAGGCGAGCGCGAAGTTTGCGGACGGCTTGAAGCTTAAGGTCGAGCCGGAAGGCGACACGGCCCGCATCTCGGTGGATGTTCCTGACGATGTCGGCGTCGGCATCCAGCGGCTGGATTTGGAGCTTCGGGTAGAGGTTCCGGAGACGGGCTTGAAGCTGCTGAACGTCGAAAGCTCCAGCGGCGATGTGCAGCTTGAACGAATAAATGCGGATCAGCTGCAGATTCGAGCGAGCAGCGGCAACATTCATCTGGAGCAGTTGAAGGGGGAGAAGGTCTTGGCCAACGCCTCGAGCGGCAATGTGCAAGCCGTCGATATCCAGGCGACAACCATTGATCTGCAGACGCGTTCCGGCAATCTGTACGCAGAGGATTATAAGGCTGCGGAGCTGAAATTCGAGACCACGAGCGGCGATGTGAAGCTGGAGGACGGTCAGGCGATCGTTTCCGGACATACCGATTCCGGCAGGATTCGGCTGGAGGCGGACGAATTAACGCGCAATACGGATCTGAAGGGATCGAGCGGCGACGTCATCGTGGCGCTGTCGCAGCAGCCGAAGTCCCTGAAGCTGGACTATCGCGGCGGCTCCGGCGAAGGAAAAGTGGAGTGGGAGGGCATGTCTTACACGATCAAGCAGGAGGAAGGCAAGCGGATCGAAGGAAGTTTCGGATCAGGGGACATCAAGCTGAATGTCCGCACGAACTCAGGCGAATTCCGTCTGGAGAAGCGTTAGGCCCACAAGCGGCTCCGGTGAGAACGGCGCGAAGCGCCGCCTCAGCGTCGGAGCCGCTTTTCTGCTGTGGGCGAACACCCGGAGGGGACGCAAAAAGCACCAACCGGCGTCGGTTGGTGCTGAAAGCTTGGGGCCATGCCGCCTAATGCTTCTTCAGTACCGGAAGCAGCTTGGAGCCCTGTACCATAGCTGAGCTGCAAATTGGACAAAGCGGATCTTGCTCAAACGAGAAGCTGTCTCTCATCCAGCAGGAACAGCCCGCCTGGCTGCACGACCAGATAGGGGTTTCTTCCTGTGGAGTCGGTTCTGCGGATTTTTTGGAAAAATACATCGCACATTCCTCCTTGTCTTCTCAGCCGGCTAAAGTAAGCTAGAAAAAGCGAAAAAGAACCGTCCCGTCTGGCACGGTTCTTTCGTCATGAACGTCGGATTACAGCTTGATGACGTTCTCGGCTTGCGGGCCGCGGTTGCCTTGTACAATGTTGAATTGTACGCGTTGACCTTCGTCCAGGGACTTGAAGCCGTCGCCTTGGATCGCGCTGAAGTGAACGAATACATCTTTGCCGCCTTCAACTTCAATGAAGCCGAAGCCTTTCTCTGCGTTAAACCATTTCACTGTTCCTGTTTCCATCTTGTAGTTCCTCCTAAATGTTAGTGCCGTATGTAGAAAAAAAGTCACATCCGGTTCAGGTATTCCTTCATGAAGTGAACACCCTAATTAAGATGTGAACTTATGGCTTCATCTATACGAATAATTTGATTATACCATGTAAGAATGTTCATAGCAATGCCAAGCTGTACCAGCAGTGGAATAATCAAACTGCGGGAGCTGGAAGAAGCGGAGAGAATATGGTTTGCGACAATATGTAGCCGGTCCTGCGCGAACGGTGTATACTTGAAGAGAACGGCAAGCTACAGGGAAGCGTGCCGGGGCATGCGCCAGGTCATGATCCGAGGCTGAGGGTGCTGATTTTTTATCCCATCCGGGGTAAGCCGACATTTGAAGAAAGGTTGGAGAATAGATGAAAGCATGGGGAATCGCGATTCTCTGCGCGCTGTTGTTCGCAGGTATCGCATGGTGGGCTCCGATGGAAGGAACGACGGCGCTGGATCGTACGGTAAAGGAGACGCTGGGCGGACAAGCGGGAGCGAATCCAAGCGCTATGCTGCTGGCTGTGAACGGTCTCGGCTCCACGGCGGTTTTCGCAGCAGTCACGCTGATTGGAGCTTTGCTCGCGTGGCTGATGCGCTTTCGCAAGGAGGCGATGGCGATCATCGGAACCGTTGTGCTGGCTTTGCTTGTTAATACAGGCTTGAAGGCGCTATTCGAGCGCGCAAGACCGACTCACGAGGGCTGGATAACGGTGGACGGGTACAGCTTCCCGAGCGGGAACTCGATGGTTGGCATGGCCCTTTACGGGATCTTGATTGTCGTGGTGTGGAATTGCGCGCGCTCCGGCTGGGCGCGCTGGACTGCGGTGTTGGCCGGCGCCTTGCTGATCGTTCTGATCGGCTACAGCCGCCTTTATTTCGGCGTACATTATGCGACGGACATTCTTGCCGGCTATGCAGCCGGATTATGCTGTGTCGCCGCGATGACCGGCGCCTTCAATCTCTCGGGAAGCACATACAGCCGGCGCCGACGGCGTTCATACCCGTCCTTTCCTTGAATGAGGGCTGCACGTTCGCTCGGACCGGGCGGGAGTTTCTGCGGGCCGGGCGGCATGAGCGGCCGGATTCCCAAGGCAGCATTCGTATACGGCAAAAACTCGATCGGGCAACCGCCCGATCGAGTTTTTTGCCGTGAGCTTATCAGAATGCGCATAAGCGGCGCCAAGCGGGCTCATCGGCGATATCGCTATGCCCGGGGATTTAAGGCAAGTAGCGGCCGAAGTCGACCGGATGCCCGTCTACGCGGGGCAGCGGCTGTCCGGATGCATCAAGCTGCAGCGACAGCTTCCGGCCGTCTGTGCTCGTGTAGGTCACGGAGAGCTCTCCTTGTGTCGTGAAAACAGGAAGGCTGGCGCTCCGCCCGGCGACGAAGGCGTCGAAGGAAGCGAGGCCCCGGCTGCGAGCCGTAGCGGCATCCAGCGCTTCGAGAACAACTCCGTTCGGCTTGCCTTCGCTGACGATACTTAGCCGGTCTTCCAGCTCATACAGACGGAACGGCTGCAGCAGGTGAACGGCCACGTACACATCCGCGCAGCGGCCAAACAGCGACTGGCCGTCTTGCTTCCATTCGCCAAGAGGCAGCACGCCTACTACCCGGCCCTGCTCTTCATCCGGTATCGGATACAGCGCGCATACGACATTGCGGTCGAGCAGCACCTCGGAGAAGCCGCTCTGATGACGGGGGTCGAACGCCCCGGCTTCATCTCCGTCCGCAGAGACAGCGGGATGGAAGAAATAAGCCTGGTTGACGCTATGAGGCGCAACCGTATCCAGCGGCAGCGTCATATCCCAGCGGTGCTGCTCGTTGTCGAATTCCTGCACGCGCTCCCAGATGCCCCCGACCGCATACTTCGAAGTCACATAGGCATAGCTGTGAAGCTTGCTCTCCGGCTCTTGGGCGGACCGTGGAATGGCCCGGGCGACCTCTACAGACTGAGAGCGGTCGAGTGCTACGCGAAGAGCCTCCTCCGGAGCGGGGTAATAAAGGAAGCCTGCGTACTCGGTCCGCGGCATAGCTTCAGGCAACCGGAAGTCGCCGAACTGCACATAATCGAACAGCACATTGCCGTCCCGGGGAATATCATGCGGCCAGCCGCGGGACTGGGCTCCAACCCAGGTTCCGTTCAGGTAAAAGCGGGCCCGCTCCAGCCACAGATAGTCGAGCAGCTCGGCCAGCTGCTGCTTGACGGAGGTATCGTCCAGCAGCTCCCAGGCGCAAGTGAATGCTTGGACCCAATGCCAGAACCAGGGCAGCGCGCCGTATTCGACCATGCCGTAGCGGCGGACGAAAGCCAAGGTCGCTTCCAGCGAGCGAATGCCGTCCTCCAGCAGGGCGCTGTCTTCGTACCTGCTGCCGAAGATCAGCTTGGCTGCGGTATATTTGGCTTCATGGTGATGGAAATGCTCCATCGGCACCCGGTAGAACCCGCTCCGGTACACATGCTCAAGCGCCGTCTCGAAGGCCGCGCGCAGCTCCTGATCGAGTCCGGAGCCGTACCGCTCGTAGAAGTAAACCATCAGGCTGCCCATCAGCTCGACCGGCAGCACATGAGGCTTGGCCTCCCGCGGGGTAGGACGCAGACCCAGCGGCCAATGGCCGTATTTGCCGCTGGCGGGGTCCTGATCCTGGAGACGCATCACAGCGAGGAGGACGGAGGAGGCGCGCCTTCCGGCTTCTTCGCGGCTGATCGGAAGCTCTACACTCGGCTCCAGGGTCGCGGCGTAAAGATAGGAGGCATAATAGAAGTTATTGCGAATATCGTCGAGAAACCATAATCCGTCTCCTGCATCTGGAAGCGAGCTTGCCTTCAGGGCGATCTGGCGCAGGATGGCAAGCTGTCGGTTTTTATATGAAGCGGTTGTCATAAGCTCCTCCTTTAAACGTTTCAACTCTCGTTATCATTGTACCTGATTTGCTGTATACAGGTAAACGGGAAACAGGCGGAGAAGCGCTGCCCGGATCAGCAAGCCCGATTAGAGAGCCTCCGTAGGCCGAGGCCGACAGAGGCCGGATCATGCTGCATCCCGGGAAAAAGGAGAAGGGGCCGGAGGCTAATAATAATGCCGCATCTCCTCGGGAACGCCGTTGCGCGCGCATACCTGTGAGGCCGTTTCTCCCGGCTCAGGCTTGTCCCCTGCGGTCAGCAGGCGGACGGCGAACACATTGGCCTGCCGCTCGAACTTGCCGGGGTGGATAAACGTATGTTCCTCTACGAAAAATCGGCTGATTCCCTTGTGAAGCCGATCATGACCAAGCTCATGCGCGCAGACGAACCGCTTCCACTCGTCGGTCAGCTTGTCATGAATTACGATGAAGCGGCGGCGCAGCTTACGGTAGTAGATGCCGCGCGTCTGCTCGCCCAGATCGTGATACCTGATATGAATGCCCAGCTCCTGCGCGAGCCGGAACGGACAGTTGGTCTGGTGCCGCTTAACCAGCCGTTGAATGATATCCTCCATGAACCCACGCTCCAATGCGTTGATAAGTAGACCCGGCACCTAGCGGGCTGCGTCGCTTTTCGGATCGGTAACCTTTTTGCGTTTATTCATCTGCTTCGCTTCCCAGAACAGACCCGTGAGCACATCGAGCACACGCTGGCGGTCCTTCTCGCTCATCGGGATTCCGTCGAACATGACCTCGCCGTCCTCCTCCAGCATACGCTTGAAGTCCCGCTTGTCTTTGGATGTGGCCCAGGCTGGGGCGGTATGGCCCGGCAGCGGGTCCGACATGCTTCGGCCGAGCAAATAATCGGTCGTTGTGTGCAAAATATCGGCAATGCGCTGCAAATCTTCGCTGGAAGGGATTACGCGGTCATTTTCAATATGACCGAAGTTGGAGCGTCCCATGCCGAGCTGTTCGGCAATGTCAAGCTGTGTAAGGTCGTACTTTTTCCGCAGATCGCGGATCCGGCTGCCCAGTGACATGGCTGTATCCTCCTGTACTTGCAAAATGGTATTTAAAATACTTGACGGTAGTATGGATACCTTATATAATGAGGAACAAATACTGGAAAAAGATGAACCTCGGCATTGCCTGGGAAACGAGGGTATTTAAAATCTCCTTAAGTATAGTTGGTAGCGACAATACTGTCAATGCTCTAGTGAGGCGACAAATATCGGGAATAGGGCTTGTAGATGAAAGGTAGGACAAATACATCAAAAAGGGTATTTTAAATACCCGGAAAAGAGGAAAATCCATGAACACATCCATCGTCGATACGCAGATGACGCCGCGAAAAGCGACCACTCACCATTGGGTCGTATTAAAGCTGAAAAATTATAAGCGGTTGGTCGGGCGCATGAAATTTCTGGAAAAGCATCCGGTCGGCAATGGTTATTCGCTCAGCTCCATCCAGCAGGATGACAAGCTCCAGGAGCTGCATCGCCAATTGCGGGGGATGCCGTCCTCCATGTACTTGACGGAGCGTGAGCAGCGGATTGAAGCCGTGGCCCAGACGTATCTCGAGCGTCATCCGCTCGGTACGAAAAGCCAGCTGCGCGAGGTTCGGGGGCTGCAGGGCAAAAATACGCAGGACGAGCGTCTGCTCCGGGAGCTGGAGGGCAAAATTCAGAAAGTGCTGGAGGCGAGAGTCGGTTATACGGCGGATAGCGGAGGCATCCAGGGCGTCATCGACCGGGTCAGCGAGCTGCAGGATTTGCAAAGGGAGATCGAGCTGATCGACCGGTCGCTCGACATGCTCGGCGAGTACAAGCCGGAGTACAGCCGGCTGCTTCGCCTGCGCTATGTGGAAGGCCGCTCCGTAGACGAGGTGGCCGGGGAATTTTGTATCGCGCGCAAGACGTTCGACCGGTGGAGGGCGAAGGCCGTGGAGGAATATGCCAGGCTGGCGGGCGAGTGACGAGTGAATGAGTGGGTGACGAAGCGGAAACGGCCGGGATTAGCCGACGCTTGTCGAAGAACCGCGGGCTGGCAGGCTGCCGATGGGCAAGCTGACCGGCAGAACCTGCCAGCAAACAGCCGGTCGGCGGATTCCTCCGGGAGCGGGAGGGGTCGCCGCCAGCTCGAGAAGCTGCGCCCGTCCCGGTGAGCGCCGCTGTCCGGAACGCTCTGCCCCGCAGAAAGCCGTCAGTCCGCCGACTGGGGAAATTGCAGAGTGACGGCCGTACCGTAGCCAGGCTTGCTTACAAGCCTAATGCGGGCATCGGCGCCGTATTGCAGCAGCAGACGTTTATTTGTATTCGTCAGCCCGACATGTCCGGTAAGCTCCGTCTCCTCCTGCAGGGCGGAGCGAAGTTTTTCCAGCCGTTCGGAGCCGATACCTGGCCCGTCGTCGATGACAGTTACCTTCAGCATACCGCCGGCGACTCGTGCTTTCACCTTCAGACGGAGGAACGGGCGGCTCTCCATGCCGTATTGAATGCTGTTTTCGATAAGCGGCTGGATGCTCAGCTTCAGCACCCCGCAGCCGTAAGCGGCCTCCGGAATATCCCAGATGACCTCGATGCGGTCCTTGTACCGCAGCCTTTGGATGTCGACATAGCTACGGATATGGGCAATTTCTTCCTTCAAGGACACCGATTTGACGGAGCTGTCCAGCGCATACTGGAGAATATCCGAGAGCAGCGCAATCATCTGGCAGCCAACATTGTCCGACTTGGTCAGCTGGAACGTTTTCCAGTAGATGGAGTTGAGCGTGTTGTACAGAAAATGCGGATTGATCTGCGATTGCAGAGCCTTGAATTCGAACGCCTGCATTTTGTACAGCCTCTCGGACAGCTGCACCTGCAGATACTTCTGCTCCACGAACGTCTCCACGATGTTCATCATGATGAATTCGTAGATATCCCGGACGCCCCGGGGCATATGCTGGACTGGAGCGGCAGAGTCGGCTGACTCCAGAATCTGAATGATGCTGCCGAGCTGCCGGTAATTCTGGCGCGTAAGCAGCCAGGCGAGGGCGGCGCAGAGCAGCAGGCTGGCAAAGGCCAACGTACAGGTGGCGACGATCAGCGTCACCGGCAGCTTGTACATCGCTGAGCGCGGAACGATAGAAATCAGGTTCCAGTTCAGTCTCGGCGTCTTTTTCACGGTCACATGGAAGCTTCCCTCATCCGCTTGTACGATGCGTTCATCCGCAGGCAGGGGGATGGCGGGCAGCAATTCCTCATGGATCGTCCCGCCGGATTGCATGATCAGCTGATCCCGGGCATCGGTAATAAGGAAGGAGCTTTGGGGCAGCTCGCTCAGCCCTTCGTACGTCTTCTCGAAATAATCGGGCAGCATGTTCACGACGATGACGCCTCCTTCCCGGACCGCGTTTCGCGGCGACAGCCGTTTGTACAGGCTGACCACCCGGGTCGGCTGCTTCTCGAAGGCATACTGGCGGATGTCGCGGACCTCGGTCGCAATCTCATTCGAATCGGTCAGCGCGCGGTACCCCCCGAACCAGGCTTGATCGTAGAAGGTATCCAGCTTGACAAGCCCTTCCCGCGAGCTGAGGAAGCGGCCCTGGTCGTTCTCCGAGTATATATAAATGGAGTGAATGTAGGGTTTGGAATTGGCGGGCACATCGATAATATTTTTCAGATAAAACAGCGCCTCCAGATTTTCATACGACTGCGTATCCGTGGAAAGCAGGCTGCTTAGCCGCATCGAAATTTTCGCGTCCTTGTCGAAGGACAGGCTGAGCGAATCTACCTCGGCCGCGATAATCTGGATCAGCTCGTTATACTGGTTCAGCATCGTCTCATGCTTGCGTTCGGCGTCCAGCCGAATATACCGGTCCGAGATGAAGATCGACATGGAGCCTAGGAGCAGCAGCGGGATAAGGCAGGGCAGCAGCATGCTGAAAAGATTGCGTGCAAAAAATTTGCGCTTCAGCGACGGGATGCGAATATGCCTCTTGTAATCGTTATTCATGCTTGTACTGCCCCGGTGTTTTGCCGAAGTATTGCTTGAAGGAACGGATGAAGTTTTTCGGATTGACATAGCCGACCCGTTCGCTGATCTCGTACGTTTTCAACCGGCCCTGCTTCAGCAGCCGGGCCGCATTGCGCATGCGGGCTTCCAGCACAAGCTCGGAGAAATTGCGTCCGGTCTTTTTCTTGTAATACGAGCTGATATAGCTGGCATTCATATGGACGAGCTCGGCTGCTTCCTGCAGGGTAGCGGTCTGGTAATGCTCGTTCACATATGCGCTGATCCGGACAATCACCGGGTCTTCCGCTTCCGCCAAAGCCGCAGGCGCAACCGCTTCCGACTTGGCTGATACTGCGGCGGACAGGGCTGCCGCGTCCTCCAGTTCCCGGCGCAGCTCCGAGAATACCTCCACCATGTCCTTGTAAGTCGCCGGCTTGACCATATAATGACGTACGCCGTACTGCATGGCCTGACGGGCGTATTCGAATTCGCGGT
Source organism: Paenibacillus sp. cl123 (assembly GCF_900101595.1). Lineage (GTDB taxonomy): Bacteria > Bacillota > Bacilli > Paenibacillales > NBRC-103111 > Paenibacillus_G. Next base: position 25,283 of record NZ_FMYY01000009.1, on the reverse strand, counting down.
ATGCGCTAAGCAGGATGACGCGTACGGGAAGCTGTCGCTCGGAGAGACTGCGGCACAGCTCCAGGCCGGTCATACCGGGCATGCGTATATCGCAGAGCACGGCGTCCACCGGCTGCTCCAGCATATACTGAAGCGCTTCCAAACCGTTGCTGGCCAGCTGCACAATAATGAAGCCGACGGATTCCCACGGGAAGCAGTGACATAACGTATCCCGTGTGTCATGCTCGTCATCCACAACGAGTAGCTTGAACATAGGCTCCCTCCTTTCCCCGTCAGTATAGCAAATAAACATTCGCCAGCCTACCGCCGGCAACGGCCAATTTGCGCCAAATCCAAAGTAATGATACTTTTTCGCTAAAGTGCCAACAAAATGAAACCGCTTTCCAAAAGAGCGGTTCTTTTGAGCCCTATGGCGGAATGCTATGATAAATGCACAGCCGGCATAACAGCCGAGGACAGAGGGGGATAAAGCGATGATCCATATGAAGAGAAGAACAGCGTTACTGGCCGCAGTTCTGGCCGTCGCTACGGCATTGACCGCTTGCGGAAATGGGGGAGGCGCGGGCGATACGGCGGGATCGAGCGAAGCAGGCAAAAATGAATCCGCTTCCAAGGAAGTAACGCTGCGCTTCAGCTGGTGGGGCAATGACGCACGGCATCAGGCGACACTGAAGGCGATCGATGCTTACACCAAGCTTCATCCTAACGTTAAGGTTGAGGCTGAATATATGGGCTTCGACGGCTTCTACAAGAAGCTGCTGACCCAGTTTGCCGGAGGGACGGCGCCTGACATTCTGCAATATTCGTACGAGTGGCATAATGACATGACCAATTTCCTGCTGGATTTGAAAACGGCCAAGGGACTGGATATCTCCGGACTTGCCCCGGATGTGATTCAAAATTTCGCTACCTATAAAGATAAGATGGTCATGATGCCGTCCGGCGCTTTTGCCGCTACCACCTTCTATAACCCCGCGTTCCTGGAGAAATTCGGTATCCCGGCCGATACGGTATGGACCTGGGATAAGCTGCTGGAGGAGGGCAAGAAGGTGCATGCCCAGGATGCCAAAGCTTATCTGCTGACGGCCGATATCGACGTGCTGAACAAGCTGATTCTGCAGCCGTATGTCGCCCAGTTGACCGGCAAACGGTGGATTGAGGACAGCTTCGAGCCGGGCTTTGACGCGGCACAGCTGCAGAAGGGCCTCGAATATGTCGCCGAGCTGTATAAATCGGGCGTCATCGAACCGTTTGGCGACAGCTCGGCCTTCGTCGGCAAGATGGAGCAGAATCCGAAGTGGATCAAAGGCGAGATCGGCCTGCTGATCGACTATGTGCAGAGCTATGACAAGTATAGGCAAGCAGTTCCCGGCAACAAGCTGGGGGTAAGCGCCTTCCCGATGGCGCCCGGCGCTCCGATCTCCGGCAACCCGATTATCGCGGGAACCGGCTTCGCGGTTAATCAGAAGTCGGCGAACACGGAGGAGGCCGTCAAGTTCGTTAACTGGCTGGCCAATGACAAGGAGGCGGCCCTGCTGCTCGAAACCCAGCGCGGCATCCCGGCTGCCGCTTCGGCCCGCCAGGCGCTGGAAGGTGCGGGCAAGTTGGACCCGAACATCACGAAGGGGCTGGACTACGCCAACAAAGCGAAGGCGATAGCCCCGAATATTATCAGCACCAATACGGAGCTGGCCCAGCTGGTCAAGGATACGCTGCAGAAGCTCATCTACCAGAGGGTGACGGCTGAGCAGGCTGCGGCAGAGATTATGAAGGAGCTGAGCAGCAGGCTGAAGGAATTGAAAGCGAAATAATAGCCTGGCTTCCGGGGAACGCGGCCTTGCCGGCCGCTTCCCACAAGCGGCCGTCCTCGCTTGGCAGGCACTGAAGCCGGCGTTTGCCGGCGTTTATACGCCGGGCATAGTCGAAGGCCCCCTGCCGAGGCGTGCGGTGGCGACAGAAAGGAAGGATCATCTTGAAGCGCATAACGATTCGCCCTGCCGTATGGGGGCTGCTGTTTATTTCACCCTGGCTGATCGGCTTTGCCTGGTTTCAGCTCTATCCGCTTATCTTATCGCTGTATTATTCGTTTACCGATTATTCGATCGTGAGAGAACCGAGATTCGTGGGGTTGTCCAATTACGTGAAAATCTTTACCGAGGATAAAGACTTCTTTCCCTCGCTTCGCGCAACCTTCGTCTACACGCTGATCGCCGTGCCGGCCAAGCTGGCGTTTGCTTTGCTGGTGGCGCTCATTTTGAATATGAAAGGCAAGTTCATCAATTTGTACCGCACTGTTTATTATTTGCCGTCCATACTCGGCGGCAGCGTGGCGATTTCTATTCTGTGGCGGTTTCTGTTTATGCGGGAAGGGATCGTGAATCAGGCGCTGTCCTTCCTCCATATTCCTGCCGTGGACTGGCTTGGCAGCCCGTCCGTCGCGCTCTGGACGATCAGCTTTCTCGTGGTCTGGCAGTTCGGCTCCTCAATGGTGCTGTTCCTGGCCGGCCTTAAGCAGATCCCGATGGATCTGTACGAAGCGGCGATGGTCGATGGCGGAGGGAGGCTGAGGATGTTTGCCTCGATTACCGTGCCGATGCTGACCCCGATCATTCTGTTCAATCTGGTCATGCAGACGATCGGGGCGCTGCAGGAGTTTACGGCCGCCTTCGTCGTGACCAACGGAGGTCCGATGAAGTCGACTTATTTGATCGGGCTTAAGATCTACGACGATGCGTTCCAATCGCTCAAAATGGGGTATGCGTCAGCCTTGTCCTGGGTGCTGTTCGCTATTATTCTGATGCTGACTCTGATTATTTTCCGCTCGTCCAAGTCGTGGGTCCACTATGAAGACGGGGGGAGAAGCTGATGTCTGCCAATTATGGGAAAGAGCCGCCTTTAGCCGCCCGGCTGATCAAAAACGGTCTGCTGGCCCTCTTCGGTCTGCTGATGATTTATCCGCTGATCTGGCTGTTTTTCAGCTCCTTCAAGACGAATGCCGACCTGTTCGGTTCGCTGGGCCTGCTGCCCGAGAGGTTCGTCTGGGACGCCTACGGCAAAGGCTGGACGGGCACGGGTCAATATTCGTATGCGGTGTTCTTCGGCAATACGCTGCTGATGGTTGTGCCGACCGTAGTCTTTACAGTTGTCTCCAGCGCAGTCGTGGCCTATGGGTTTGCCCGCTTTCAGTTTCCGTTGAAGGGTCCGCTGTTTGCTCTGATGATCTCGACGCTGATGCTGCCGCATGCGGTGATCATTATCCCGCGATACCTGATCTTCCGCGATCTGGGCTGGCTGGACAGCTACTGGCCGTTTATCGTGCCTGCGCTGTTTGCTTGTTATCCGTTTTTTATCTTCATGATGGTGCAATTTTTCCGCGGGCTGCCGCGAGAGCTGGACGAATCGGCGGTGATGGACGGCTGCAATCCGCTTACAATTCTGACGCGCATCCTGCTGCCGCTGTGCAAGCCGGCGCTCTTCTCGGCGGCAATCTTCCAGTTCATCTGGACGTGGAACGATTTCTTCAATTCCTTGATCTTCATCAACAGTGTCAAGAAGTATACGGTATCGCTGGCGCTGCGGATGACGATCGATTCCACGGGCGGCACGGTGGAATGGAACCAGATTATGGCGATGTCGGTGCTGGCCGTATTGCCGCCGGTACTTATCTTTTTCTTCTTCCAGCGGTATTTTGTGGAGGGGATTGCGACGACCGGCATTAAGGGATAAGCAAAAAGGGGCCGCGGTGGGGACTGCGGCTCCTCTTCATCTTTTTATCGAGGGGGAGGATATAGCTTATGAACCAGGAGAAGCGACGCAAGCCGAATGTCATTGTATTCTTCACAGACCAGCAGCGCTGGGATACGACAGGCCTGCACGGCAATCCGCTTGGCTTGACGCCGAATTTTGACCGTTGGGCGCTGGAGGGCACTCATCTGTATAACATGTTCACCTGCCAGCCGGTCTGCGGACCGGCGAGAGCCAGCTTGCAGACCGGCCGTTACGCGACGGATATCGGCTGCTACCGCAACGGCATCCCGCTTCCGCCGGAATGCCGGACATTGGCGCACGAGTTTGGCGACCTTGGCTACGATACTGCCTATATAGGCAAATGGCATCTCGCGGCCACCCGCACCGAGCCGGTGCCGGAAGCGCTGCGAGGCGGGTACCGGTACTGGCTGGCGGCCGATTCGCTGGAGCATACGTCGGATGCGTATGATACCGTGCTGTATGACGGAGAGAATCGCCGTGTGAAGCTGCCCGGCTACCGGGTCGATGCGCTGACCGACGCGGCCATCCGTTATATCGACGGGCAGCGGGAGCAGGCAGAGCCGTTTTTCCTGTTCCTGTCTTACCTGGAGCCCCATCATCAGAACAGACGCGACGACTATCCGGCCCCGAGCGGGCAAGAGGACCGGTACGTCTCGCGGTGGACGCCGCCCGATCTGGCGGAGCTAGGGGGCACCTCCCAGCGGCAGCTGCCTGGCTATTATGCGATGGTGAAGCGGCTGGACGAAGCGCTGGGCCGCCTTATGGACGCGTTGATCAGCCTGGATCTGGCGGACGACACGATCGTGCTGTTTACCTCCGATCACGGCTGTCACTTCAAAACGCGCAACGGTGAATACAAGCGCTCCTGCCACGAGAGCTCGATCCGTATCCCGGCTGCAGTATGGGGGCCATGCTTCCGAGGCGGCGGACGGATCACGGAGCTGGTAAGCCTGCTTGATCTGCCTCCTACGCTGATCGAGGCGGCGGGCGGGACCGTGCCCGCGGCTATGCAAGGCCGCTCGCTGCTGCCGCTCATGCGGCGGGAGCGGATGGACTGGCCGCAGGAGGCATTCGTGCAGATCAGCGAATCCCAGGTTGGCCGCGCCATCCGTACGAAGCGCTGGAAATACAGCGTATCGGCGCCGGATAAGGATGCGATCGCCGACAGCGGGAGCAGCCGGTACGCCGAGGAGTTCCTCTATGACCTGAAGGCTGACCCATGGGAGCTGAACAACCTCATCGGCAGCAGGGCCCATAACGAGATCAAGCAGTCGCTGCGCGAAAGGCTGCTGCGCCGGATGGCCGAGGCCGGCGAGCCTAAAGCGGTCATCGAGCCTGTGCCTGAGGAGCCGGTCGGTCAGCTTGCGCTGACGGCAAGGGATTTGGCAGATGAGTGAAGGAGCCTCCGGAGCTCCATGGTGGAATATGACGAAGAAGACCAGAGCGGGAGCTCTGGTCTTCTTTGGTCATTTCTTGAGCGCAAGAGAAAGACCGACAAATGCTGTAGGTTTATGGCGCAGAAAAAGCTTATGAAATTCCTTGCCCATGTTTGTCCCTGGAGCTGCTGCCTGTGCCTACGCTGCAATATCGGCCTCCGTCGCTATGAAAACGCCCGGTGGCCAGACGGAAGCCGTATTTAAAGCCCGTTCGGACGATATTGCAGTGTTTTTCCGCGATTTTGCAGTTGTATACTGAAATTGCCTGAACCGCGGTCCGATCGGGTTCATGGATACGGCACTTTATTATGCAGAGAAATGGGGTTTACAGCAAATGGCGAACAAACTGGTAAACAAGCCTTTTCGCGCGGTCATGCTGCTTTCGCTCATGTCGGCTGTCCTGCTCGGGGGCTGTCAGCAGACCGGAACGGAGCAGGCGGCACCCTCCGGCGCCGCCGGACAGAAGGAGGAACTGAAGCCCGTCACGCTGAAATATTATTTCTATGGAGCGGCCAAGCCGGGCGATCAGACCGTGTACGAAGCGATCAGCAAGCTGGTGAAGGAGAAGATCAACGCGACGGTTGAATTCATCAAAATTCCAAATAACGGCGATTACACACAGAAGATGACGATTATGGTCAATGCGCAGGAAGAGTTCGATCTTGCGTTCACGTCGCCCAATTATTTGAATTATTATGATCATGCAGCGAAAGGCTCCTTCGTGGATATTACGGAGCTGCTGCCGAAATATGCCCCTAAAACGTATGCCCAGTTCAAGCCGGAAATTTGGGAAGCGGCCAAGGTGAACGGCAAAATATATGCGAGCATCAATCAGCAGATATTTGCGCGCCAGGCCGGTGTTAACTTGTCCAAGCCGCTGGCCGACAAGTACGGGTTCGATCCCAAGGGAGTTGCCAAGCTGTCTGATTTAGCTCCGTTTCTCGAGAAGGTGAAGGCTGGAGAGCCGGCCGACAAGACGGATCAGCTGTATAATGCCCAGATTAAAAACCAAGTGTTCAGTTATTTATACCCGTATTATGAATGGGAGACGATCGGGGGCACGGATGTGCCGGGAGTTGCCAAGTCGACAGAGGCGAGCCCGAAAGTATTCAATGAATACGATACGCCTGAATTCAAGGATTTTATTATGACTAATAAGATGTTGATGGAGAAAGGGCTCATCGCCAAGGACGCGCTGACCCGGCCTACCTTCGACACCTCCAAGTATGCGGCCTCGCCCCTGGCAACCTTGATGCCGGGCATTGAGCAGAGCGTCAAGACCACGTATAAGAGCGATCAGTACGTCATCCCGTTCGGCAAGCCGATGCTCACTACGCCCAATGCGATCGCAACGATGACCGCCGTTTCCTCGACCTCCAAAAACCCGGAGCGCGCCCTGATGTTCCTGGAGCTGATGAATACGGACAAGGAGCTTTATAATCTGATGGTTTGGGGCATCGAAGGCGTGGATTACAAGAAGGTCGGCGACAACCGGATCGAGTCGCTGCCAGGCGCTAAGTATGGCCCCGCTCCAGGCTGGATGTTCGGCAACCAGTTCAACTCCTATGTCGTGGGTACGCAGCCGGACGATGTGTGGGAGAAGACCAAGGAACTCAACGAAACGGCGACCGTATCCCGGCTGTACGGATTCAACTTCAGTCCCGACAAGGTCAAGACCGAGATTGCCAACTGCGCGGCGATCATCAACGAATACAAGGCCAATTTCAACAGCGGCATGTATGGAGCCGATACCGAGAAGAAGCATGCCGAATTTCTCGCCAAGCTGAAGACGGCGGGGATCGACAAGGTGCTGGCCGAGAAGCAAGCGCAGGTAGACGCTTTTATCGCGCAGAAGAAGAAATGATCCCGGCTGTGCCGTCCGCCATTCCTTAGACCGGTTATCCAAATCATCCCCGGATGATTTGGATTTTCCTTTTTCCATGAGGAGCCCTGCTCACCTTACCGAGACTGCTTTCAATCAGGAGGATTCAGATGCTCACATTCATCGGTCGGAAACAAAGAAGGACTATGTTCAGTTACGCCAATCTGTTCCTTTCCTTCGCCGTTATCGTGCTGGCGGCCAACATCATCTTATCCTCCTCCATGCATATGAGCTATGAGCGCCACGCCGTCGATCTGGTGCAGACGTACACCGTGGAGGAGCTGTCGCAGATCAGCTACAGCACGAGCTTCATGTTCGAGGCGGCCAAGCTGACGCTGCTGCAGCTCTATGCGAATCCGGCCGTATTGAAGCTGATGAATTACTCGGATCTGGGGGAGCTGGAGGTGGCTTCTTTGCTGCAGCAGATCGGGGTCGTCCATATCAACATGCCCTTGGTCAACTCGATTTATATGTACAATAAGCAGGCGAACCGGATCTATTTCGACGGCAAGGCGTTTACGCTGGAGAGCTTTCCGGATCAGGATATTGTGGGCAAGCTGCAGACGAAGGGCGAGGTTGTCAATCTGCATCCGATGGCAAGACGGATTCCGGCGCCGGGCAACTACACCAGTCCGAGCATCGATCTCAGTCTCACGGATGACGTGTACACCTTCGTTTTCTATGACGGTCACGCAGACAAGATCGACGGAGCGATTGTGCTCAACGTGTCTCAGGAATGGATGAAAAACACGATCAAGTCGATGAACCCCGAGAGCAGCGGAGAAACGATTATTACCGATGCGGCTGGACGGATCGCGCTGAGCAATGACCGGTACGGATATTTGGAGGATTTGAACGCATATGCCGAGCTGCGGGATATTCTCCGCGACGGTCAGCCGTCCGGTTATGCGGTGAGGATGATCGACGGGGAAAAGTATGTCATCAGCTATGTTTCTTCTAAGCTGCATGACTGGAAATTTATCCGCTTTACGCCCTATGAGGCCGTGTCGGGCAAGCTCCAGCGAATTTTATGGACGACGATTGTTATTTTTCTGCTGGTTACGGTATGCTCCGTGCTGGCCGTTCTGTGGATCAGCAAAGCGGTCTACGGGCTGTTCAACCGCAAGCTCCGCGAGCTCGAGACGAAGTACGATGCCGAGAAGCATGCCGGCTTCGAGAAAAAGCAGCAGTACTTGCGGATGCTGACGACCCGCAAGCTGGATGACAGCGTGCACCGCAAGCGCTTTGCCCGTTTCCATATCCCGTTCAAGCTGGAGAACGGCTTTATGATCGTGATGCTGAGGATCGACCGGTATGACGAATATTGCAGCCGGTACAGTCTGGAGGACAGGGCGCTGCTGGCTTACGGCTTCATCAATATGATCGGCGAGCTGGCCGGGCCGTTGTTCCGGCATGAAGCTGTAGATCTCGGAGGCGGCAGTATCGCCGTCATCTTCAATCTGGACGATGAAGACGACGAAACGTTGACGGTTCGTATGGAGGGCCTGGCGAGAGAGATTCAGGACAAAATCGCTCATTATCTCAGGGTATCCCTCTCCGTATCGATCGGCGACAGGCTGGAGGAAATCTCCGATATTCCGGACAGCATGGCTTTATGCGCGGAAGCGCTGGAGTATAAGCTGTTTCATGGTCCGAGAGCTGTGCTGTACGCGTCCGGAGTCAAGGAAATGCGCAAGCGGGAATACGTCTTTCCCGAGCAAATATGCGCGGAGCTGCTGGACCAGCTGCTGGCGGGCAACAGGGAGGCGGCCTATGCCTGCAGCCGCAGCATCGTCGAGAGCGCGCGGGGCTATTCGCTGACCTCGCTGCAGACGGCTGTGCTGCAGATGGCGGTCTCGCTCAAGGAATCGCTCAAGAAGTATAACATCTTCGCGGACGAGATCAGCTATGTACCGTTTCTGGACATGGCCAGCCGGATCTCGTCCTATGAGACGCTGGAGGAGATCGGAGACAAGCTGGAGGGGCTGCTGTCGGATATTTTCGGCGTATTGTCCCGTTCGCTGGAGACGGTCAAGCGGCATGAACGGTACAGCGATATTTTGGATCAGGTGGACCGGTTTCTGGAGCAGGAATATGCAAGTCCGAGCCTCAGTCCGGAGATGATTGCCGACCATTTGGGCATTTCCGCCAAATATTTGCGTTCGCTGTACAAAAAAGCATCCGGCGAATCGCTGGGAGAGTCCATTAACCGGTACCGGATGGACCGGGCAAAGAGTTTGCTGGAGCAGACGGAAGCGTCGGTCCAGGAGGTCGCTCTTCGCAGCGGCTTTGCGAACATCAATTATTTCTACACCTTGTTCAAAAAATACAACGGCATCACTCCCAATGAATTCCGGAGCCTGAAGCTGGCTGAAGAGCCATAGGCGGGCTGCTCGGCCGCAGCCGCGGGAAAAACCGGGCATCCCTGCCGGATTTAAAGTCGGCTTGGACGAATTTGCAGTATTTTTGCGCAGCGAATGCCTCTATACTGAAGCCGTCCGCAAGGGCTTCGGATCGGCTGCGGTTAGCCGGATGAGGAAGCGAGCGGCGGAAAGGAGGAGCAGGTCAAGGCTTTCGTACGGAATGAAAATCCATATGGAACGAAGGGTGGATGAATGGTGTTCTATTCGACATGGAAACGATGGTTGGCCAAGACGCTTGCGATCAGCTTAATCACGGGGACGGTTATAACGGGTTCGGGACCTGAGGCGCATGCTGCCGAATCTCTGACAGCTCCGGGCGATATCGTTCATGAGGCCTTCGACGGCACGGCGACCGGCTCCAAGCCCGGCGGAGCAGGCTGGAGCTACAAGGAAGCCTTGGGCACGGTGTCGGTAGCCGAAACCCCGGATGCGGCCAACAAAAGCTTGAAAATCGAACGTACGGGCACGGACACGGCTACGAATCTGTACGCCCGCAGCGTGCTGGGCACTGCCCTGACGGGACAATATGTGGTACGGGCGAAGGTGATGGCAGCGCAGACGGACGCCACGATTATCGCGATGCAGCTCCGCTCGTCCGACAGCAAAGAGCTGGCGACCGTCGTCTTCACCACGGACGGCAATATCCGTTACCAGCTGGCGAGCGGAACGGTCATTATGCAGCCTTATGCATCCGGCGTATGGTATGACATCGCAGCCGTTGTCGATACCGGCGCGCGGCAGTACAGCCTGTTCATCGACGGCGTGAAAAAGGCGGGGCCGATCGACTTCAAAAATACCGACGCGTCAAATTTGAAGCAGACCGACTTTCAAGTATTTCGTACCACGACAGGAGCTGCATATTTCGACGACATCGATGTGTACACGCACAGTCTGGTCTTGAATAAAACGGCCGCGACGCTTGCTCTCGGCGACAGCGAGCAGCTAAGCGCGACGGTTCAACCTTCCTGGACTTCTTTGCAAGCGGTTACTTGGAGCTCGAGCGATAACGGAGTCGTGCGGGTGGACGGTCAGGGAAGGATGACGGCCTGGGGCGCGGGGACGGCTGTCATTACGGCGGCCGCCGAGGGAGGCGCGTATGCCGAGTGCACGGTGACCGTACCGGCAGGACCGGAGGTGCCGGTCACCGGCCTTGCCTTGAGCCGGCACGAGCTCACGATGTACACCGGGGATAGCCTGAATGTGTCGGCGGAGCTGGAGCCCTTCTATGCGACGAACAAAAAGATTCACTGGCAGTCTGCCCAGCCGTCGGTGGTATCTGTCGTGTACGACGTTTATGCCGGAACGGCGACCTTAAACGCCCTGACGGCCGGCGTCGGCACGATCACGGCGGTCAGCGAGGACGGGGCTTACAGCGACAGCATGCAGGTTACCGTGAAGCCGGGCGGGGATCTGGTCAACGAGCGCTTCGAGACTTACGCTCCCGGCACGAAGCCGGGCACGTTCAGCATCCCGAGCGCTGCGGGGGTGACCGCCGAAGTGGCGGATAATCCGTACTCCTCCGGCCGAAGCTTCCGCATCGAGAAGCCCGCTCCGACGGCCAACAGCTACAATGTCTCCAAAGCGCTGTCGGCCGGACATGCGAAGCTGAAGCTGTCCATCCGGGCGATGGCGAAGCAGACGGATGCCGTCGTCTATGTCGCCAATGTCCGCAACAGCGCGGGAGCGGCCGTCGCGCAGACAATTTTCCACAACAACGGCAAGATTGCGGTTATGCAAAATGGGGTATGGGAGGCTGTTCAGCCGTATGAGACGAACCGCTGGTACCAGTTCGACCTGGCCTTGAATGCGGCGACCGGCAAGTACGACTTGTACATCGACGGAGCTCTCAAGCGGACTGGGCTGGCGTTGATGACATCCGCCGATGAGTTTCGCAATCTCCAATTCGGTATGTACAGCCAAGCCGCTGGGACGGCTTATTTCGACGATATTCAGGCTTTCAGCTATAGGCCGGTAACCGGCTTCGGTTTAAGCGGCGTGCCGGCTGAGCTGGGACTGCACCGCACGACCGAACTGAAGCCGGACTTCGTGCCGGCCGATCCGACCTTCACCTCGGTGCTGTGGACGAGCAGCGATCCGGCTGTGCTGGCAGTAGACGAGCTTGGCCATGCTTCCGGGCTATCCGAAGGCTATGCGACCATCACCGGCACGACCGTGGACGGGTCATGGACCGCCAGCGTTCAGGTGCGGGTGCTGGTACGCCATCCCGCCAGCGTCTCGCTGAGTGCGACCGAGCTGGCTTTGCCGATTGGCTCTGACCGTCTGCTGACAGCTGCCGTGCTGCCTGCGGATTCGAGCAATCCGGCGGTCGCCTGGACGACCAGCAATCCTTCTGTGGCGACCGTCGACAGCGAAGGCCGCGTGACCGCGGTTGGAGCGGGCAGCGCGCAGATTACGGCTACGACGGCAGACGGAGGCCATGCGGCATCGGCTGTGGTAACGGCAGCGGCCCGGCAGCTTCAGGCCGCCTATTATGTATCGCCTAGCGGAAACGACGGCAATCCGGGAACGGAGGCAGCGCCATTTCAGACGCTGCAGAAGGCCAGAGACGCAGTCCGTACTGTCAATGCCGATATGACGGGAGACATCGTCGTGTATATGCGGGAGGGCAGCTACGTTCAGCAGGCGACGCTGTTGTTTGACGAACGCGATTCGGGCAGCAACGGCCACTGGGTGATTTACAAGGCTTATCCGGGCGAGAAGCCGGTCATCGAGGGCGGCAAGCGGATCACCGGGTGGACGCTGCATGATGCCGGCCAGAACATCTATAAGGCATCCGCCGGCGGCGACATCGAAACCCGGCAGCTGTATGTGAACGGCATCCGGGCCGTGCGGGCGAGAAGCGAAGGCGGGTTGACCGCGCCGGTCAAGACGGAGGGCGGCTATATATCCGACGATACGGCCATGACGGGCTGGGGACGGATCACGGATCTGGAATTCGTCTACAAAGCGGAGTGGACCAATCCGCGGATCGGCGTACAGGCTGCGGCGGTGGAGAACGGCAAGGCCGTCTTTACGATGAAGCAGCCCGGCTGGGGTTATGTGACGATCCGACCTTCGGTTGTCAACCCGTGGTATGTGGAGAACGCCTACGAGCTGCTCGACGAGCCGGGGGAATGGTATCTGGACCGGTCGACCGATACGTTCTACTATAAGCCTAGACCGGGCGAGTCGCTGAACACGGCCGAGGTGGTCGCTCCGGTCATCGAGGAGCTGATGAAGCTGGAGGGCACCACGCTGGATACGCCGGTGGACGGCATCCATTTCGAAGGCTTGACCTTCTCCTATACGACCTGGCTTCGTCCGAGCTCCGACATGGGCCATGCCGATGCGCAGAACAACCTGCTCCGCTACGGGATCGACAAGCTGCCGATCGGAGCGGTTACCGTCGAGAAGGCCTCGCATATCCGGTTCGAGCGCAACGAATTTTCGAAGCTGGGCATTATGGCTATCAAGATGGTCAACGGGGTTCAGGAAAGCTTGATCCGAGGCAACCGGTTCTTCGATATATCGGGCGGAGCGATCAATGTCGGGGAGACGACCAAGCTGGACACGGACATATCCAATCCGTCCGATCCGCGGAAGCTGCTTAAGAACGTGGATATTACGAACAATTATATCCACGACATCGGCATCGATTACCGCTCCTCTGCCGCCATCGGACTTGGCTTTGTCGTGGATGCGGATGTGAGCCACAACGAAATATTCAACGTGCCGTATGATGGAATCACGATCGGGTACGGCCTGGCGCATGTGAAGACATCGGCTCTGCGCAATGCGAAGCTTCATGCGAACTTTATCCATGATATTTTGGGCGAGCAGATTTATGACGGAGGGGCCATCTATACGCTGGGCGGCACAGGCGGTACGGCTGGCCATAAAAACGAGATCACGGAAAACTATTTGTGCAATCAGATGAACCGGTACGGGGTGATCTACAATGACGAAGGCTCCACGTACTGGAAAAGCGAGCGCAATGTCATCGATACCACGGAAACGCCGATGTGGGACGAGATTTTCCCGGCGACATGGGGCTTTGTCAACGGATCGCTGACGAGCCATGACATTTTGTTCGATACGAACTATACGACCACATCCGCCATCAAGACTGTCGGGGCCAGCGTATACGAGGTCAATACCCAGGTGTACCCGGATGCCGACTGGCCGGCCGAAGCGCTGGCGATTATCGCCCGCTCCGGGCTGGAGGCGGCGTACAAGGACTTGGCTGCAGGCATACCGGAGCGTATCGTGCTGCCGAAGAAGCTGGAGCTGGCATCTTCTAACGGCAGCCAGTTGACCGTCGCGGCGACGACGGGGAAGGATGAGCCGGTGACCTTGGCGGGCGCAAGCATTACCTATGCGAGCGAGGATGAGACGGTAGCCGAGGTGAATGCTTCGGGTTATGTAACCGCGACCGGTCCGGGCGCTACCCGCATCCGGGTTCAGGTGAAGCTGGGCGAGATGCTGTGGACGCGGCATGTCCCTGTGTACGTCGATGACGAGTACGACCGTATCGAGGTGTATTATGTACAAAATAAGGCGAAGCAGTTCCTGGGCGAAGAGTATGCCCTGCTGCGCGGCGGGGAGCAGAGGCTGATTGCCGAAGCGAAGTCCTTGTACGGACAGACGATGAACGTCACGGCTTTCGGCTACACGAGCAGCAATCCGTCCGTGGTGCAGATTGACGCGCAAGGCTTGCTCACGGCCGCAGCCGTAGGCAGCGCCGACGTGGAGTTTTCGCTTATGGTCGACGGCATTGAGCGGACGAGAACGATCGAGGTGAACGTGCTGCATTTCGGGAACCCGGCCGGTCTGGAGTATGATGCTTATTCGCTGGATGAAGTCATCAATGACCCGGACCGATGGCATGTGTACGCTAGCGGAAGCGGCAATCTGCAAGCGGAAACGGACAGCCTCACGATCGTCACGCCGAGCGGCTTCGCGACCTACCAGGGCGATACGTTCGAAGACGAGCTGCTGACGATGGATTTGCAGCTGGATTCGGACGGCGGCTGGCCGTCCCTGGCGCTGCGCATCCAGCAGCCCAACCAGCCCTTCACCTCCGCGACGAACGACCTTTACCTGATCTGCTTTAAGGAGGATGTCATCGAGCTGCACCGCTTCAACGGCGGAGAACGGACGGTCATCTACGGCAATATCAGCGGCTATACGAGCATCGGCGGACCAGGCATCCCGAACTATTTTATTCCGTTCCACGAGCTGCACCGCGTCCAGGTCGGAGCTGTCAATGAAAGCGGCGGCGTAAGGCTGATTTTGAATATCGACGGTGAAAATGTATTCTATTTCCTCGACACGGCTGCAGGCCGAATCGACGACCCTGGCTATTTCGGCCTCTACGCCAGATCGGGCAGCATGACGCTGAAGACTCCCCAAGAGTAGTTTAAGCCAGCGCAAATGAACACGATGCGATAAGACACCTTTCCCGGGAAAACGAGCCGCCTTTGCGGTTGCGGTACACGCCCCGGGCAAGGCGTCTTTTTCGTATGCGGTTGTTTGGCCCCGCAGTCAATCGGCTGCTCATCCGGGATTTCCGCCCAATTCAGCGCCGGCCAGATACAAAAACGGCCAAAGGCCGCCCGAGCGCCATATTTGAAGCGAATTCGGGCGATATTGCAGTATTCAGCGGGATGAGCCGCCACCTATACTGAAGCCGTGAGCGGGGATGGCTGACAAGATCATGCGGAAATGGAGTGTACGGGCATGGATACGAAAGTGCTGCGAAGAAAGCTGAGGCACGTCAAGGAAGACCGGCAGCTGATCCTGATGACGCTGCCGGCGGTCATTAAAATTTTCATTTTCTCCTACTTGCCGATGTTCGGCATCGTCATGGCGTTCAAGGATTATGTGCCGGTGAAGGGGATACTCGGGAGCTCCTGGAACGGATTCGCGAATTTCGAATTTTTCTTCAAATCGGTGGACGCCTGGAAAATACTGCGCAATACGATCGGGCTGAACGCGATGCTGATCGTCGTCGAGCTGCTGGCCAGCGTATGCTTCGCGCTGCTGCTCTATGAGGTGACCAGCAAGAGAATGCTGAAGGTATACCAGTCGGTCATGTTCTTTCCGTATTTCTTCTCCTGGGTGCTGGTCGGCTTGATGCTGACGACGCTGCTTAATCCATCCACAGGGATGCTGACGACCTTGATCCGGCAGCTGACCGGCAACGAGGTTTCCTTTTACTCCGAGCCATGGTACTGGCTGATCATTCTGCCGCTGGTCGGGGTGTGGAAGGGGACGGGCTTCGGGAGTCTGATCTATTATTCGGCCTTGATGAGCATAGACCGGGAGCTGTTCGAGGCGGCGGAGATCGACGGAGCGACCAAGGTGCAGTCGATCCGGCATATTTCCATTCCGTTTCTCGCGCCTATGATGGTGATGCTGACGATCCTGTCGATCGGGCATATATTGCGGGCCGACTTCGGCTTGTTCTACTTCGTGCCCCGCAATGTGAGCGTGCTGTATCCGGTAACGGATGTGCTGGATACGTATGTGTTCCGCGCGCTCACGGTGAACGGCGACTTCGGAATGAGCGCAGCCGTCGGCGTCTTTCAATCGGTCGTCGGCTTCGTCCTGATCCTGGGCACGAATAAGCTGGCCAAGCTGTTCAACAAAGAATACGGGTTATTTTAACCGGAGGGGGATTCATTTGACTCAGAAGCATGCAGCTTTGCAGACGATGGCTCATCTGTGCCTGATCCTGTTCTGCGCGATGTGCCTGCTGCCGATGGTGCTGACGATTTCCGTATCGCTGACGGAAGGCAGCACGATCCAAACGTACGGCTACCGTATTATCCCGAAAATTTTTTCGGCGGAGGCTTATACCTATATATTCAAAGATCCGCTTACCCTGCTGTCCGGGTACAAAAATTCGCTCATCATCGTGCTGTTCGGGACAACGCTCAACCTGCTGGTCACATCCTTGATCGCTTATCCGCTGGCCAGGCGCGACTTCCGGCTGCGCGGCGTCATCTCGTTCTATATTTTCGTCACGATGATCTTCAGCGGCGGGATGGTTCCTTTCTACATCCTGATCGTTCAATACCTGCAATGGAAAAACATGCTGATTTCTTTAATTGTCCCGGCCTTCGCGGCACCTTTTCAAATCTTTCTGCTGCGCGTTTTTTTTCAGGAAATTCCGCCGGCGCTGGTGGAATCGGCCAAGATTGACGGGGCGTCCGACCTGAGGACGTATTGGAGCATTATCCTGCCCCTGTCCAAGCCGGCGCTGGCTACGCTCGCGCTGATGATGACCTTGAATTACTGGAACGAAACGTTCAACGCCATCCTGTTCATCGACAATTCGTCGAAGTACCCGATACAGCTCATTCTGAAAAATATTACGGCCTACATCGAAATGGTCAAAAACGGCGGCGTCGATCCGAGCGGCAATCCGATCGATTCGAGCGATGTCCCCTCGGATGCGATCATGTATGCGATGATGGTGCTCACCTCGCTGCCGGTTATGTTTCTGTTCGCTTTCCTGCAGAAGTATTTCGTCAAGGGAATGACGATCGGGGCGGTCAAGGGATAAAGATACGGGGATCATGACGCTCCAAGGAGCATAAAGAGGAGGAAACAAACATGAGCGAAACCATCCGGGTCACGGTATGGAATGAATACCGCCATGAGGTTAACAAGCCGCACGTGAGGGCGATTTATCCGGAAGGGATGCACCGGGCGATCGCAGATGGCTTGATCGGGGATTTCGCCATCCGTATGGCGACGCTCGACGAGCCGGAGCATGGCTTGTCGGTCGAGGCGCTGGCGCAGACCGATGTGCTCATCTGGTGGGGGCATACGGCGCATAAAGAGGTGCATGACGAGGTCGTGGAGCGCGTCGCGGCCCGGGTGCTGCAAGGGATGGGGCTGATCGTGCTTCACTCCGGCCACTATTCGAAAATATTCAAGCGGCTGATGGGCACAAGCTGCGCGCTGCTGTACCGCGACGAAGGCGAGCGGGAGCGGCTCTGGGTCACAGCGCCGGGCCACCCGATCGTCGAAGGCATCGGGCCGTATTTCGAGCTGGAGCGGGAGGAAATGTACGGGGAGTTTTTCGACGTTCCGCCGCCGGATGAGGTGGTGCTGACAAGCTGGTTCGAAGGGGGCAATGTGTTTCGGAGCGGATGCTGCTACAGCCGGGGCCAGGGGAAAATCTTTTATTTCCGCCCCGGACACGAGCTGTACCCGACGTATTATGATCCCCATGTGCTGCGCGTAATCTCCAACAGCATCCGGTGGGCGGCGCCCGTGAAGCGAGAGCCTCAGCGTTACGGCAAGTCCGTGCCGGCGCTGGAGACGATTAAGCCGAAAGGAGCAGGTGAAGCGAGATGAGTCGATTGAAGATCGGAGTGGTCGGAGCAGGAAAAATATTCAGGGGCTCGCATGTCCCCGGCTGGGCCTCGCATCCGGATGCGGAGCTGACGGCACTATGCGATATTGACCGGGAATGCGCGGAAACATTGGCCGTGCAGCTCGGCGTTGCCCGCGTCTACACCGACTACCGCGAGATGCTGGAGCAAGAGGAGCTGGACGCCGTGGACATCTGCACGCCCAACGTGCTCCATTCGGAGGTTGCCATAGCGGCTCTGGAGCATGGACAGCATGTTTTCTGCGAGAAGCCGGACGCCATCAGCCCGGAGGAGGCGCAGCGGATGGCCGATGCGGCCAGCAGCTCGGGCAAGCTGCTGATGGCGATGCGCAACAACCGGTTCACGCCCGCCGCCCGCTTCCTGAAGGCGTATATCGACAGCGGGGCTATGGGGGAAATTTATACCGGCCGCGCAGGATGGGTACGCCGTCGGGGTATTCCCGGCCGGGGAGGCTGGTTTACGAACAAGGCGATGTCCGGCGGCGGACCGTTGATCGATCTGGGCGTTCACATGATCGATCTGGCGGTTTGGCTGATGGGCAATCCGCGTCCGGTTGCGGTCAGCGGAGCGGCCTACGCGAAGTTCGCCGACTCCGCCTTGTCGGATGCGGAGGACAGCGCGTTCGGCAATGTCCTGGAGGGAGGCGTATTCGACGTCGAGGACTTGGCGACCGGCTTTATCCGCTTCGATAACGGAGCGACCCTGCAGATCGAGTTCAGCTGGGCGTCGAATGTGGAAGAGGGCCTGAAGTTCGTCGAGCTGCGAGGCACGCAAGCGGGCTGCAGCCTGAAGAACGGCGACCTCAAGCTGATGACGGAGATCGGGCATGTGCTGTGCGATATCGTACCCCGATTTCCCGCCGGTGGGCTGGCTCCGCATGCGGAGCATATTCATCACTTTATCGAATGCGTGCTCGGAAGAGAGAAGCCCGTCAATGACCCGGAAGGCGGGGTCGATATGATCCGCATCCTGAGCGCAATCTACGAATCGGCGGCCAGGGGAGCGGAGGTGCGGCTCGATTGAGGGCAGGCTTTGTCTCCGGGCGAGAGGTCTATTGTGCGTAGTACGGGAAGGAGTCGGCGATGAGCGATAGCGATAAGGTTCAGGAGTGGTACCGGGAGCCTGAAGGAGCGGGCAACGCTTATCGGGTTCAGCAGTATGGGGAGCTGCAGGCTTGGGTGGAGCGCGAGCGAGCGGATGCGAACAGGTACAGACAGGGACGCTTCCGTCCAAGCTTTGCTTCCGCCGAGGCTTACGCACAGAGCGCGGCCGAATACCGAAGGCAGCTCTGCGAGCTGCTGGGCCGGCCGCTGTCCGGGCTGTCCGGCGCGCGGACGCCGTCCGAGGCCAAGATCGAAGACGCCGCCGGACACAGGCTGGGCGGGATGTTCAGGCTGACGGTCCAGGCGGCTGACGGCCTGAGTTTGTACGGCTTGCTGTTCCTGCCGGACAGAGCGGGCCCCTTTCCGCTCGTGCTGGTGCAGCACGGCGGCTCCGGGACGCCGGAGCTATGCGCCGGGCTGTACGGGCCGAGCAATTACAACGGCATAATCCGCAGGTTTGTGCAGCGCGGATGTGCAGTCTTCGCTCCGCAGCTGCATCTGTGGGCGCCCGGGCAGGGACCGGAGAAGGACAGGAAAACCTTCGATACGCGGCTCAAGCAGCTTGGCAGCTCCATAGCCGCCGTCGAAATTTTCAAGCTGATGCGCGGGCTGGATTATTTGCAGACGAGGGAAGATATCGACTGCGGCCGGATCGGCATGGCGGGCTTGTCTTACGGCGGCTTTTATACACTGTTTACGGCTGCGCTGGACGAGCGGATCAAAGCGGCGTACAGCTCCTGTTTTTTCAATAACCGGTTTGTGTACGACTGGAGCGACTGGACGTGGTTTGACTCCGGACGCCGTTTCCTGGATGCGGAGATTGCCGGCCTGGTGTGCCCCAGGCCTCTGTATATCGAGCTGGGCCTGGAAGATGAGCTGTTCGACGTCAGCCATGCTCGCGTGGAGGCAGAGCGCGTCCGCAGCTTCTACGAGCGGCTGGGGTTGTCCGGGCGGCTGCGTTACAAGGAATTTCAGGGCGGGCATGAATTTGCGCCGGATGATGCAGGCGTCGAGTTTATATGCGAAGCTCTGGCTGGCCCCGGTTGAGCTTGCCGGACGGCCGACGCGTAGACGAGCTGCCGTCACTTTATGTTGGTGGCGCGGCGGGATATAGAAGTGTGAAGCAGTCAAGTCATCAGCCCTGTACGAGAGAGGCTGGTGGCTTTTTTGACTTTTTTAAATGGTTCACCTTTAAGGAAGGAGAGGTACAGAAGCGGGTGCAGAGCATACGCAGCAGAGCGGAGTTTTTACGGAACTCAGCGACCGTAAGCGTAAATGATCGCATTCCATTTGTAACGGAAATCAGAGCTCCTTACAAGATAGGGAATGGATATTGGGCTGGAAGCGTAACGGCCGCCTTAAAGTCGTGTCCTTACCTTTTAAATTCAAATGGGACGAGACTTCAAGAGCGGTTGGAACCGCATATCCATTCCTCCGCACGCACCAGGAGCATGGAGCCGAACATGGAGATCCTCTAGGGCCCGGCTTAGGGCCAATTTTTCTTAGGCTTGCTACAGCTTCTTATACGCGGACGGACTGACGCCGGTCAGCTTCTTGAACAACCGGCTGAAATAGTAGATGTCGGGAATGCCGACGAAATCGGCCGCCTCGGTGACGTTGCAGCCGCCGCTGAGGAGCAGGTCGCGGGCCCGGTTGATCTTCAGCCGGTTCTGGTACTGGACGACGGACAGGCCGGTCGTCTGCTTGAACAGCATGCGGAAATGCGACGGGCTGAGTCCCGCCAGATCAGCCAGCTCCGCAATGCTGAAGCTGTCGCGAGGACGCTCCAGCATAAGCGAGATCGCTTGCTCGATCGCCTCGCTATGCACCGAGGTATCGCGGAGATCCGCCTGCTGCTGAATCAGCAAATAGAGCAAATTCGTCAATACGCTGCGGCAGTGCATCAGATAGCCGGGCTTCTGCCTCATCCAGGCGCGGTGAAGCTCAGCGAACAACGCCGCAAACTGATAGCGTTCGGCTGAGCCGGTCTCCGTTACGGTATCCAGCCAGGCTAGCGGAGGAGGATCGCCCGCTTGCGGAGGCGCTATGTCGAAGGTGACCGTATAAAACGACCACGGATCATCCGGGTCGCTGATGCCGGTATGCACTTGGCCTTTGGGGAAGTATAGCACATCGCCCGCCCCGACCCGGAAGCGGCGTTCCCCCACCTGATAGTCGGCCGTTCCGCTTTTGGCGAAGGCGAGCAGATGAGAGGACGTATTGGCGATCTCGATGACTTTCCAGCCGGGGTTTGGTTTTCGTTCGACAATCAGCCGAAAGTCCGTGACGATGCAGTCGTAGGAAGCAGACAAAAAGCGCACCTCCAAGTCAAATTGCTCCTTTTTATTCTATCATAACAATCAGCGGAATGTGCAAATAATCGCCCGTTTGTTCATGGTCCCGCCTAAAGCCTCTGCGTACAATAGGGGTAAGCTTGAGCTTGCGAGAGGAGAGTGGCGGAAGGTGGATTTGGAGCATTTGAAGGCATCCAGAGAACGGCATGTCCGGGTCGAGCTGCCGATTTCGGACAAGGAGCTGTGCGAGCGTTACGAGGATGTATTTACGGCTGCGGTTAACGATGTGCTGCGGGAGCAGGGACTGCTGTTTCAGGTGCTGCCCCATGACATTATGCCGTTGAAGGACGGCATGCGGGTAGCCGGGGTCGCTTTTACGGTGAAAGGAGCCAAGAACCTGACTCTGGAGAGCGAGATGGAGCAGCGTGCGAAGATGCTGGAGGAGCTTCAGGAAAACTCCGTCTGCGTCTGGGATACGAGCGGCGACGATGAGTCGGCGCAATGGGGCGAAGTGATGACGATGGCCTCCAAGCGGAGAGGCTGCCGGGGAGCGGTGATCGACGGCGGCGTGCGCGACACGGATAAGGTGCTGGAGCAGGATTTCCCGGTGTTCTGCAAATACCGTACTTCCAACGGCATGCTCGGGCGGTTCCGGATGGTCACCTGGCAAATTCCCGTCCGCATTGGCGAGGTTATTATTTATCCGGGGGATGTGATCTTCGGGGATATCGACGGGGTGATCGTCGTTCCGCGGCATTTGGCTTACGAGGTGCTGCTGAAGGCGGAATACATCAAAGAAAACGAGAAGGAAATCAAACAGATGGTCGTCGACGGCTTGTCGCCTACCGAGGTAGTCAAACGGGGCGGCTATTTCTAACTAGTCAGGGTTAGGGCGGATAAGCGGCCGCTGTCTGTCGTCCGCCTGGAAGTTCAGTGACCCGAGAGACCGGAGAGCCGGTGGGAGTTGGAGCAGCGAGTGGAAACCCGATCAGCCGCATGCCGCGTGTTGTTCACCGGACTTCTAGAGGGGAGCGGCGTCAACAGAACAGATAACAAGGAGGAGTGGCCGTATGAAAGCGGCGGTATTGACGGAATGGCAGCGGATCGAGCTGCAGGAAGTGCCGGTCCCGGAGATCGGCGAAGACGAATGCCTGATTGAGGTGACGTATGCGGGAGTGTGCGGCTCCGATGTTCATATTTATAAAGGCCATCATCCGACAGCGGTGACGCCTGTTATACCCGGACATGAATTTACGGGCAGGGTGGCGAAGGCCAGCACGGACCTGTATCCGCACTTGACGGCTGGGACCCGCGTGGTCGCAGAGCCGCTGATCAGCTGCGGAGAATGCGCGGCATGCTTGGAGGGCCACGTTCATGTATGCCGCAGACTGAAGCTGCTCGGCATTCATACGGATGGCGGCTTTGCCCAATATATCAAGGTGCCGGCAGCCAAGGTTATCCCGATCAGCGACGTCTTGTCCGACAGGGCTGCGGCGCTGGCCGAGCCGTTTGCGGTAGCGTTCCATGTCAACCGGCAGGCTGAAGTCCGGCATGGAGACCGTGTGCTCGTCGTAGGAGGCGGGCCGATCGGCATGGTCGTCGGCATCGTGGCGAAGCAGAGCGGGGCGGCGAAGGTTGTGTTTACGGAGCTGAACGAAGACAGGCTTGCTGTAATCCGCTCCTTCGGATTTGAGGGAGTCAACCCTCAGACGACCGATGTGAACGCTTACGCGGAGCAGGCGACGGACGGAGCCGGGTTCGATGTCGTCTTCGAGGTGTCCGGCTCTCAGCCCGGGCTGCTTTCTGCGACCAAGCTTTGCAAGATCAAAGGAACGGTCGTGCTGGTCGGGTTCCCCGGACGACGGCCGGAGCTAGAGGTGATGGATATCATTTTCAAGGAGCTCCGCGTGGTCGGCAGCCGGGTGTATACGCTGCAGGACTTCAAGAAGACGGTGCGAATGCTGGAGGAGCTGGCTGTGGAAGGCCGCTACCGGCTGGAGGCGCTGGTGAGCGATACCCGCAGTTTGGAGCAGCTGGAGGAAGCGATTCAGACGATGATTCGCGGTGAGAATACCGGCAAGATTCTGATCGATTACGGGCTGGCTCAGCCGGAGTGAAGAAGGAGAGATAGGGATGCAGAGCTTGACGGGAAAAGTAGCTATCTTGACGGGAGCAGCCGGAGGTATGGGCGAGGAGCTCTCGAGGGCGCTGGCTGCGGAAGGGATGAAGCTTATTCTGTCGTCCCGGTCGGCAGACAAGCTGGAGGCGCAGGCGGCCGCGCTCCGCGGAGAAGGGGCGGAGGTCACGGCTTGCCCGGCCGATGTGACGCAGGAAGACGAGGTAGAGCGGCTATTCCGGACGGCCCGCGGTCTTTACGGGAGCGCGGATGTGCTGATCAATCTGGCGGGCTTGTCGATCCCGGCCCAGGTTCAGGAGATGACGCTGGAGCAGTACCGGACGCTCATGGATGTCAATGTGCTGGGTACGTTTCTGTGCTGCAAGCATTTTATCCCGCTCGCCGATGCGGATGCCGGCGCGCAGATTATTAATGTCGGCTCGATGGCGGCCAAGCGGGCGAATGCGAATGCGCCCGTGTACTGCACGGCCAAGGCCGCGGTTCAGATGTTCTCGCAGGGGCTTGCCCTGCAGGTCAAGGAGAAGCGTATCCGCGTGACCACGCTGAACCCGGGCGGAACGGATACAGGCTTCTGGGGGGACCGTCCGGTAACCCGGGAAAAGCTTCTTCAGGCGTCCGATGTGGCGGACGCGATCGTATTTGTGCTGAAGCGTCCGTCCCATGTGGTGGTGCATGAGCTGGCGTTTGAGTCGTCGCTGATGTAGGAGCGTGAGCCGATGAATCTGAAGCATATGGAGGGCTGCGGCTGGAGCGAGGCCGAGTTGTTTAGACGGCCTTGGAGCCTCCAAACGCAGGACGGGGCCGAACTTGAGGCCGGAGACTCGGATTTCGACACGAGGAGTGGAGAGCGGGGAGCCTGGCCGGTGACGATCTGGCAAGCCGATTCGGCGCAAGGCGCTCCGTACAGCAGGACGGAGGACCTCGCAGCCGTGTATGGCAAGCTTGTGCGCCGGGCGGAGCGAACATGGATTGTAGCCGACGCGCATACGTACTTTGTGGTGGACCGCATCGAGACGGAGGAACCGGCACGGCTGCTGAGCTCGTTTCGTTGGGATAACGGCGACGGCCGACTGAATGTGAATGTCGCTTCACCGGTGAAGCTTGTGCTGCGCAGATTGCCGGAGGCGATGAAGTTTTTCCTTGTGGAGAGCTGTGCGGACGGGCGGCCAGATGATGGAGGGCTGATCCGGGAACAGCCGGAGCCTGGGCTATTCGTCTTCGGAAGCGGGGCGTTCAGCCGCTCGCATCTGTCGGTCTATGCGATCGCGGCCGATGCGGAGGAGCATATCCGCAAATGGCATATCGTCGATTCGGGAGACGGGGGGCACCATGTGGAGCCGCCCGACCGTGCCGGTGGCTTCGCGCTGGGATGGCAGACCGGAGCCGGAGCCGGGAGGGAGGCCGCCGGGGACCGGCTGCTCGGACGCTGGCCTCGGCTGAAGCTGGAGGATCGCTACCGGGGGCGGGGGTTTGTTTTGGACCATGACGGTTGGCGGGAACATTAAAGAGGAGCCGAAGGCTTTCTAAATGTGAGGCTTGGGACAAAGGGACTCGTGATGGACCGTGGGCTTGGAGGGAATCTGCGGACTCGCGAGTCGGACCCGAGCTCGGATGCAAATCTGTGGACTTCCGAGTCGGACCCGAACCTGGACACCGAAGGGACTGACGGCGGCCGAACTGTTGAGATGCGGCCAAACCATGGGGATAAGCGGTGGGACTTTGTTGCTGCTGTAAGTCTCTGTTCGCGGTGGATAAAGGTAGTGGAAAACCGTACAAATGCGCCTCGACTGGGGCCCAGCTATGAGTGTTGTGCGGAAAACCGTACAAATGCG
>NZ_FMYY01000042.1 GCF_900101595.1 Paenibacillus sp. cl123 | reverse complement strand
ATGGACGTCCATTCCGGCGCACCGCGAATACAATACTTCCATGTCACCATCTCCAACCTAAATTCCATGGTGAGGATGAACTCGAGCTTAACCATTTTTCTGTTCGCAGTTCTCCAAACGGGCATTCGGAGCTAGCAAGGAGTTGTACACAGAGTTCGATCCTTACAGTTTTCGCACAGGGGTAAACCACCATTAACCGTAGCGTAGTGTTCACCATGGTATTAAAAGTATGGGATGGCATAACCTGCGATAAACGCACGCTGCTCATTTTCATGCTGGAGTTGTGCCTTGAAAGACATGTTTGTTTTCGCGTAATCGTCCCATTTGCTGAACGGTTCGTCGCCGACAATAAACTTCGCTTCCATCTCCGTGATATACGTATGGATATCATTGCCGACTGTCGAGCGGAAATCATTTTCCGCATCGGTGAACGGGAACGGATTCCAAACTTCCTTCGGACCGTAAGGCTTCACTTTTTCTCCATGCGCTATCGCATTCGGCTGATCCTTGAAATAAGAACTTTGCACGTGACCCGGATAGCTTCCTCCGTTCCAGGTGAAGTATTTGGCCCGCGCCTGGCTGCTCGTCAGGCCGTCCTTGTTGTTCGTAATATCCTCGACGTATTCCAGCGTGCCGTCCGGCTGCTTTGTATAAGTGACGCCTTCCTCCCCCATGAAATAAAACTTTGCGCCTTCGTCGCTGAAGAAATAATCCATCCATCTGACCGTCGCTTCAGGGTGTTTGTTCTTGTTGGTGATGGCGAATGCTCCAACATGGACAAGCGGCGATTTCACATGGGAATACAGCTTGTCGCCGTGCGGTCCTTCCAGGGCGCCCAGACCGATATAGCCTTCGAGGCCAAAGGCGGAAATCGGGTTTGTCGCAATTGCCGAGCCAAAATTGCCTTTCGACCCTTTCGCTCTAAAAGCGCTTTCATTCGTTGTGAGTATTTCCGGATCGATGAGCCCTTCTTTATACAGCTTATGCATAAACTCCAAAACCTCTTTGTATTTCGGATCTGTCCTGAAAAACCGCAGCTTGTCGGTAGCCGGATCGACATCGACAAATACGTTCGAGATTCCTCTTGTGCCGAGCCCCCACGCTCCTTGCAGATGATATTTCAAAATATTGATGTTGGCGCCGCTAAAGGGCACTTCGTCCTGCTTTCCGTTGCCGTTCAGATCGGTTTTCTGCACCGCCTTCAAATACTCGTAAAACTGATCGATCGTTTGCGGCTCCTTCATGCCGAGCTTTTGCAGCCATTCCTCCTTGATCCAGATCGGCGTTCCGATCAGTATCGAATAGAAGTCGGGCGAGTAATAGGACGGGAACGAATAAATTTTGCCGTCAGGCATCGTCAAGCCTTCGCGGAGACCCGGTTGCTTGTCCAGCATCTTCTGAAAGTTCGGCGCGTACTTGGCAATCAGATCGTTGAGCGGAATAATGACGCCTTGGGCTCCGTACCGCGTCAGATCGGCGGCGGTCAGTCTTGCCGTGTAGAAGGCATCGGGATAGTCTCCGCTGGCCAGAGCGAGATTGCGCCGCTCCGTCAGACTGTCGAACGGCACGAGTTGAAATTTCACGTTCACATTCGTCTTTTCCCGATATTTTTTCCACACAAACGTTTCCTCGAAATTATTCGAGTTGGTGGCATCCTTGCCTGTAAAAAAGGTAAGCTGGATCGGTTCGTTGACAATCGGAAAGCCAGTTTCGTTCAAATTGGCGACAGCGGGAGAAGCGGGCTGCTTCTTGTCACTTCCTGGGGAAGACTCAGGCTTCTCGCCTGTTCCGCTCCCCCCGTCATTCGAGCACGCCGATATGAGCAAAGCGGCCGTCAGCGAAACGGTCAGCATCGTATATCCGGTCTTTTTGGGGTTCATCTCTGTTTGTTCCTCCCTTTTTCGCTTTCATCCTTTTAATGCGCCGATCATAACCCCTTTGACAAAATACTTTTGCAGAAACGGATACAGCAGCAGCATCGGCAAGTTCGCTACCACAACGACCGCATATTTGATCGCTTCGATCTGCATCATGTAATTCATCAACGTGTCGTCGGCAATCGACGCCATTTCATTCATCTGATTTTGGATCAAAATTTCCCGCAGTACTAATTGTAGCGGATATTTGCCGCGATCGGTCAAATATATCAGCGCGCTAAAGAAGGCATTCCAGTGTCCGACTGCGTAAAACAGCGTCATCACCGCCAAAATCGGCAGGGAGAGCGGAAGCACGATGCGCCACAAAATGCGTGAATTCGAGCAGCCGTCGATAGAAGCGGCCTCCTGAATTTCCAGCGGAATGCTGACTTGAAAGAAGGTGCGCATAATAATCAGATTCCACACCGATATCGCGCCTGGAAGCACAAGCGCCCATATCGTGTTCAACATCCCCAAGTCGCGGATCAGCAAATACATCGGAATCATGCCGCCGCTAAAAAACATCGTAAACACAACCAGCCCCGTAACGAACTGGCGGCCGTAAAAATCTTTTCGCGACAGCGGATAAGCGGCCAAGGTTGTCATCACCAGATTAATCGCCGTTCCGACCACCGTATAAAAAATCGTATTGAGGTACCCCGACATGATGTCCGCGTTATCGAACACTCTTTTGTACGCCTGCACATTGAAGCCTTTCGGCAGCAGCCGGATCTCTCCAAGCAAAATGGCCGAAGGCTCGCTGAGTGAAGCGCTGATCACATAGATCAAGGGAAACAGCACCACAATTAAAATCATTCCCAGCACGATGTGAATGATCGTTTCAAAGAGGAGATCGCCTTTACTTCGTTCCAGCATCTCCGCACCTCCTACCACAAACTCGTCTCATTCACCTTGCGCGCAATCTGATTGACGACCACCAGCATGATGAAGCAAATCACGGCATTAAACAAGCCGACCGCCGCCGAATAGCTGTACTGCGCTTCCACAATACCCGTCCGGTACACATGCGTCGCAATCACGTCGGAAGTCGCCAGATTGAGCGGATTTTGCATCAGAAACACTTTCTCGAACCCGACGCTTAGCAACCGCCCGATATTCAGGATCAACAAAATAATGATCGTCGGCGCAATCGTCGGCAGATGAATATGCCACACTCGTCTGAGCCGGCTTGCTCCGTCCACTCTGGACGCCTCCACCAGCTGAGGATCGACGCCGGTCAAAGCGGCAAGATAAATGATGGAGCTCCAGCCCATCGTCTGCCAGACGCCGGAGAATACGTAGACGGTTTTGAACCAGACCGGATTGGTCATAAACGAGATCGGCTCCATGCCCACAAATTGCAGCATCTGGTTGACAAGTCCCGTCTGGGGCGACAGGAACAAAAACAGCATGCCGACAACAACGACGGTAGACAAAAAATGAGGCGCATACGTGACCGTTTGCACTATCCGTTGAAGCAGGCGGGAGCGCAGCTCATGAATCATCAAAGCAAGCAAAATCGGTATCGGGAAACCGACAAGAAGTTCGTACACACCGATCCCGATCGTGTTTTTAATCAGCCTCCAAAAATAAAAGCTTTCATAAAAACGATTAAAATGTTTGAGGCCCACCCAAGGGCTTCCGTCAATTCCTTTCGTGGCGATAAAATCCTTGAACGCGATTTGCACGCCGTACATGGGAACATACTCAAAGAGGATGAAGTATAGCAGCACAGGCACCATCATCAAGTAGAGATCCCAGTTTCGTCGGAAACGGCCCAGCACATTTCTGATCTTCCGTTTCCTCAATGGCGCATGCAAACGGCGCGGCAGAGCCGTTTGATCCAAATCGATACCGCCCGCTTTCAATCGATACCACCTGCTTTCGTTAAACCGTTTGTCGAACGTGATGTTCCGCCTGGCGCAAGCTGCGTCCCCTCCTCCTTTCCGCACCGGCAACCTCAGCATACAGTTACCGCCGCCAGGACGTATACTTACACTTTCTCGGTTAATTTGCCGCATTCCATGCCCGATCTGAGGATCGGTCAACTTTCGGGGATAATGGCAATTTGTCATTCCGCAAAACATGATACAATAAATCACATGCCACAGACGACAAGGAAAGGAACAACGTCATTGAAAACGCTTAAATTTCGCTGGGGTCTTACCGGCAAACCTTCCAAGCGCTCTTTGTTCATCAAGCTGTTTTTAGGCTTTTTGACGATTATTGCGCTGCTTTCTTCCTTTAATCTGATTGCCTTTACCGTCACCACAACCCATACGAGAGAGGAAATCGTCAAGTACAACCGGCTGCTGCTGGGCAACACCGTCCGTCTGTACGAGGAGCAGTTCAACCGGACCAAAAGCTTGCTGTTTAACCTTTATTACGATCCGAAAATTACCGCCTTGCAGTTGTCTTTATCCATGGATCAGATGAATCGGCAAAATTACTTGAACATCAATCAGATATCCAATCAGATCAAGTCCAGCGTCTCCAATCCTGCCCTGTTTTTTGACAATATCATCATTCATTTCAAATCGGGTTACATTGTGGACAAAAGCGGGAGCTTCGATGCGGTATCGATGTTTACGAAGGAACTGACGAGCGACAACTATTCGCTTGCGTTTTGGGAGCAACAATTCAACGAACGCTACGAATATAAAATTATGGCTAATGACAGCTTCCGGCTTGCGCCCGATCAATACCAGAAAGAGCTGATTCCGGTACTGCTGAATATTTCACCTCGCCGTTATCAAATCATCGCCATGCTGGACGCCCGGCTGATGTCGATGATGTTTCATGACATGCCCGGCACGGAGCTGGCGATCCTCGATCGCGATGGCCATGTTCTGTTCCAGACGTCGGACCGGCTGGCGGTGGACCGGCTGGCTATCAGCCGTGAGACGCCGAAGCAATTCGAGCTGGACGATCTTTATTATTTTTTGGAAACCGGGCAGGAAACAGGCTTTACTTATATCACCACGTTCCCGATCGCAAGCATCAACGCCCAGATGCAGAAGCTGACCTATACCTTCTGGCTGCTGCTTGCCGTATCCGTTGTGATCGGCCTGGTTGTCTCCCATATTTTTACCCGCCGGCTCCATCGTCCGGTCAAACAGCTGGTTTCCTCGATTATGGGCGACAAGCCGCTGGCGTTAGGCAGCAAAATCAATGAATTTGATCTGATCAACGAGCAAATTCAACATCTGCTTCACGAGAAACAAGAAATCTTACATGATCTCGTCAATCAAAAATCGCTTCTGACCCATTACGGGTACATTCAAAGGCTGAAGCGAATTAAAACGAATCTCGGGGATTTCAAGGAGATGGGCGCACATACAACGTTCAGGCTTATTTTGTACCAGTTAAAGTACCGCAGCCAGCCGATGCCGGAGCCTGCTCAAAAGCCGCAGCAGATGGCCTATGCGATCAAGGAGTACATCAGCTTGGAGCTGAGCGGGCAATATCCCGGATCGAATACGTTCCAGGTGGAGAGCAATCAAATTTTATCGATTATTTTCGATCATGAGGATTCCCGGCAGCTGGAGATCACCTTGAACCGGTTGAAGCGCGTATTGGACCGCGATACGAAATATTGCCTGGTCACAATCGCGGCCAGCAGCGTCTGCCATCGTTCCTCCCAATTCGGCACGGCCTATGAGGAAGTTCAGGAAAGAATTCTTTGCGGCAAATTGGTGGAGGAAACTCAAATCCTGCTGGATCAGCATCCATCCGCCGGCAGCCAGCATTCCGCTTTTATAGCCGACAAGGAGAATGATTTCTATATGAATCTGCAGGCGGGGAACGAATCGATCTGTCTGGATCTCATGGAACGGATGCTGCACCATCTGGACACCCGGCAAGAAAGCGCCCTGCGATTCAGACAATTCAGCGAGGGGGTCGTTGCGAAAATATTGGCAATTGCCGAATCGGCCAAAATCAACCGGTTGGAGCAAAGCGAGCTGCACTCGCTGATGGTTCATTTGGACGACTGCTTGACCGTGGAACAACTCCAGCAATTTTTTCGGCAGTTTATTTCCGCGGCCGCGGGGATTATTCGGGCGAAAAAAAATGAAGCCAACGATATCGCGAGCTATGTCATCGATTATCTGGAGCAGCACTACGAGCAGGATACTTCGCTTGAGCAAGTTGCAAGCCAGCTCGGCATGACCGCGAACTATTTGTCTACGCTGATGAAGGACAAAACGGGTCAGACGTTTACCGATCATTTACACGACATTCGCCTTCGCCATGCCAAGCAGATGCTCAGCTCGACCAATCTGAGCGTGCAGGAAATAGGCGAGAAAGTCGGCTATCGCAATGTCACCTCGTTTATTCGGTTGTTTAAGAAAATGACTTCGCAAACGCCGGGCGATTTCCGCAAGTCGAGCAAGATGAATTCTTGAAGGTACATAAGAACCACGCCGCCTTTAATCCTCGCCTGTCGAGTTAGAGGACAACGCATACAAAAAGCAGAGCCTCCAGCTGAAGGCTCTGCTTTTTGTATCGGGACTTAGACCCAGAAGCCTGCCGACAAAATGATAACCAACAGAATGTAAAGAACCAATATCGCTGCCGTGGATGTGAAGCCTCCATATCCTTTAACACAACTCATGGGTATATCCCTCCTTTTCACTATCTACGCACATCATATGCAGTGTGTATTTTATTGTATAGGTTCTAACCTATTCCGCATATTTTTTTACTGAAGTCAACACAACAACAGATCAATGCTGTTCTTTTGTTAGCCTCGGATCGTCTGAATAACAAGCTCTTTCTATCCTGTCAATAGGCATCTGTACAGTCAAGTAGACATTCACCTACATATCATGAATTACGATTAAATTTAGGCATTCTTTGTCAGACACCTGATTGTTCTCCTGTAGCGACGCTTTACTAGCCAGTCATAAGTCTATTTTCGATAAGGAGTGTGTTCCAAATTATGGGATATATGCAACACCCGACTCACCATGCCATGAATCCCTGGGGTTTGCAACATTGTTTGTATCGTTTCACGTACATGTGGCTAAGGAACGGAGATAACTTCTGGTTTTTCTTGACGGCTGTCGGGGAATCAAGAGCTTACGGCTTTAGGTTT
Organism: Paenibacillus sp. cl123; assembly: GCF_900101595.1. GTDB lineage: Bacteria > Bacillota > Bacilli > Paenibacillales > NBRC-103111 > Paenibacillus_G. The sequence continues at coordinate 9,837 of NZ_FMYY01000042.1, read as the reverse complement.
TTCGGCGGAAGATGGAATCAATATTCGATTGCATTAAGAGACATTCGTTCCTTCAATTGTTCTCCAACCCCGACTCTATATTAAAACACGTTGCCTGACCTTCTTCACAAAAAAACGCCGATCCTAATGGATTAGCGTTTTTTGGGCTTGAGACGGCATTTGCCCGGACCAGTTGGTAATCACGTTAACGACAGGCTCGGCGGTAATTCCAAGACCTTTCTCAATATCGCGAAGCGCCACCTTTAGCAGGCCATCGTGATCCAGATCCTTTATTGACGCGTACGAAGGATGGCTGCTTTAATAGAATAGCCGGACGAGCAAATTTCCGGATTTGGACGTATGCTCCCATTTGCGGCTTGTCCACGTGCAGGCGTTGCAGAACAATTCATCGGTCGACGCGGTAATAAATCCTGTTCCATCGGCAGGGAGCATGGAATCGGGCACGTCAAAGCCGACATAATCCGCTTCAATCATGTCCTGATTCTCTAAATGCACGTGATACCGGCCATTGTCCTTATCAATTCTGCGGACTTTGGTGTTTAACAGCAATTCTTCGTTCAGGCCGGCTTGAAAGGCTTCAATATTTTCTGTATGGCCGAGCCCCCGGAAGCAGCAACGAGAATCCACTCGTCGGACGTGAGCACCCGCGAGATCGAATCCGCCACTTTCAACAGCTCGCGGCCTGAACTATCCAGCAGTACAAAACCGTAGTCTTCCTTGTCGCCGAGCCGGCAGATGAGTTGGTTGTTCAGCACTTTCACTTCGGAGACTGGCGTATTCCATACGAGCGGGTCTTCATCGTTCGGATCGGCCCTGTACAGATCAAATTGATTTGCTTCCTTCTTGGATGTGTAAAATATATTGCCATCGACGCTGTCAAACCATGACACCGCATAGTCGGACAGTTTCGTTTCATCTGTTCCGTCCAACGCGGAAAAATATAATAGGTTGTCCTTTTCTTTTACATAGTAAAGCTTGTTATTGATAATCCGGAACCAACTGACGCTTGCGTCTACGATCTTAGTGCTTTTATTCGTTTTTAGGCTGATTTTAATAACTCAACTTTCGCAGCATGAAATCGGCAAACAAGCTTTGATGTAACTGGGCAAAACAGCAATCCATTGCTGGAGTTGACGCTGAATTAGAGCTGAAATCTTTTTCCCGGCCTTTTGGGCTACTTCATTGATTAAATCGAGCAACTGTTGCAAGGCAACAACCCAATCGAGTGTGCCGACTTCGTCGCACAGCAAATAAAACAAGCCGCCGAAGGATCGGGCGTCTGTGCTTTGACGATGCTGCCACGCCAACAGCATATAACGGGAGAATACAATCGTCGTATGGCTGATCAGCAGATCATAGGAACGGCCTTGAAACTCCTTTTGTAGGCGGAGCAACGATTTGGTGCACTTGAAGAAGACCTCAATGTCCCAGCGGACCGCGTAAATTCGGATGATGTCTTCTACGGTCAGGGCAAGATCGGTCGTTAAAATGGCCAGCCATTCGTTTTTCTTCGTGCGATGGCGAACAAATACGACCCGAATCGGAATGCCCGAGGCAAGCTTAGTTTGGATAGAGCGGAGAATGCCGCGCTTCTTGCTCACGACAGGGCACGCCACCGCGTACAGTTCTTGGAGTGACAGTTTCCGGCCTTGAACAAGGAAATGCTTATTGTCATTCTTCACCATACCGATTACATCCAAGCCGCGGGCCACGATTTCGCCGATGAGCGGTGCATGCGTAAACCAACTGTCCATTAAGACGTAAGAGGCAGTGGCCCCGGCCTTCAGCGCTCGATCCAGCATGGACACAATGACTTCAGGAGCAGGCAAAAGCGCCTCTTGTCGGCGTTTGTAGCCGTGTGACCGTTTGTCGATGTTCTCCTTTACTTCGTTGATCGCCGATTTGCCTGAACTCAGCAGCGCGAAATCAAGGGGCAAGAAGGTGTGACCGTCCGACCAGCCCATCGTGAGCATACGGAACCCCTTGTAATACGTACCCGTTGCATGATCCTTAAACCTGGCCAGCAGTTCGACCATTTTGCTACGATTGCGCTCGAACATGGAATCGTCAACGATGAAGACAGAGTCGCGATCCGCCGAGGTAAGAGCATCTACTTTTTTCATGGTAGCCGTCCCGAGCAGCGTCAGAAAGCGACGCCAGGCAAAGCCTGCATGATTGAGGAAGCGATAAACGGCATCCTTGCCGGGAAACGCTCCAGCTTTGCTGCTCTCCAGCAAACGAAACCAGTTCTTCTGATGAAACAGCAGCACGAAGACGAGTTGGAACAGATAGGTTGAGCGAAATCCAAACCGTTTACGAAACCCCGCTTGCCGCAGAAATTTTAAGATGTTCAACTCTTGGAAAGCAGACTTTAATTCATTTGGCAGTTGATTTAGATCGGTCTGATGATCTATCATAGTGGAAGACACCTCTTCTATTTGGTAGTGATTGGTCGCACTCTCACTTTACCAGACGAAGCGGTGTTTTTCTATTTTTCAAGCCAATTATCAAATTGACAAGAAAGTCTGAAGCAGCATGGATTCAAGTCGATTTTCGCTCTGCGAAAGTTGAGTTAATAATTTTATTCGCGTCGGAGTCGTCGCGTGAAGCCAGCAAGTACACATCGTCTTCAATAACTGCGGTGGAGGAATCGGCTCTATATCCTTCACCGCCGCCGCTGTACATGGCATGTACACCGTATTTCACGCCTGAATCTCCGATCCTCTTACGGTTCCCATCCTGCCCTGGTGGTGACAAGTACAAGTTGCCGCCTTCAAACGCCGAAGCTCCATGAAGAATGATCAAGGTGCCATAAGGGGTGTCCCGGAAGTCCAAATATCCTTCTTGCTTCAACTCCGCTTTCCAGTCGTCACCGATTTTCACGAACATGTCGCTGCCCATAATAGCTCCCCCGACATGATAGGTAAACCACAACGCGTTATCACGTACTTGGAAGGAAAGCGGTTTATGAAGTCCATATCCGGTTTTAATATTATAGGAATAAATCTCTTCCTTGTCGGAGGGCTGCTGCACGGGAGCACGATACACATGGTTCGTCGTGCCGATCGTCTCGACAAAATAATAATACCCTTTGAACATGGCGACATCGTTCTCCCCGGCATATGCGGGCAACTCAGCTGTTTGTATTTGAGGATTATGGGATGTGAGGCTAAGACCGTCCGCAGGGTCCCAAATATAATCCCAGTTAAACTGGTCATGCGCGAACCTCCAGGTAAGGGGGAAGTACGTTACCTCCCGGAAGCTGAGAAGCGGATATTCCTCTTTAGCGTTGTCGATGACCTGGCCATTCACCGTAATGGCCGACATTGGCACCTCCGCGCGATAGGATGCCGCATTACGGTGATCCGACTTGTAAGAGACATAAGTCGAAGCAACCTGCCGCTGGTCAATCTGAAGCCCCTCCTGCTGGGACCAGCTGGCTTCCAGCCCCAGCATCCGAGAATCGTACCAGGTCATAGGGAAATATGTGATCTCCTTATACACTAACAAGGGGTATTCGCGATACGCATTATCCACCAGATGTCCATTCAGTTTTACCTTGTATTTAGGTATCGTCACCCTCACATCCGCCACATTGGCGTGCGCCTGCCCGGTATGAGCAAGCATGGACAAACTCAGTGATCCGATCAGTGCAAACACAGCCCAAACATTCTTCAATTCATCTCCACCTCCATCACTACAAGAACTTCTAAATATTGGACGAGTTTGGAATGTAAAGGTTGCAAAATCAGCGAACTACTCCCCTTTTGTTCAACTAAGTTCTTCGTTAACGTAACCAAACATCTTCCTTGAGGAGGCTAAAAATTGCTATGCTTTCTTCACCTTTATTGTCACATTGATTAAGTGTATACACATAAAAATCTTTAGTCTCATCCATGCTAATCCTTTTGCATTTGTAAACCTGCTTTCCATGCTCAGAACTCATTACATCCCTGGTACTATCAATGGTCCAGGTGACCTCCCTGCCGTTTGAATGCACATCATGTATCCAGTAACCACCATCGATAATTGGTGGTATGAGCATGAGATAGTCGCCTTTTCCATTTTTATGGCGCTGAACCATCTCATTTAAACGATCTACATCCATCTTGTTAAAACGGTGAAGGATAATATCTTTTCTTTCATGTGTATTTTTGTAAGAAGTTAAATTAATAACCAAGATCAGCACCAGCACCCCGATGATACCAACAAGCACTCCGGTCGTTGTTTTTGTTCGAATCACGCATATACCCCGCTTCTTCATACATGAATGACAACACTTTTACTGTCAGTTAGTGTAACGCGGCTACCGATCCATACCGGCAGCAGCGATTTTCGCTTCCTAGAAATTTCCCAAAAAAGTTTGTTTTTATGTACTTCTCTGTTCTTTCTTGGCCTTCTCGATCACGTCAGCTATGAATGGATGTTTTGCATTTGTATATGCCGCCCTGTCATTGGGATATTTTTCTGCCAGGGTTTTCTTCAAGTGATTGTACTGCTCTCGCACATCAGAGTGAGTGCGCAAGTAATCTCTAAACAAGATATTATTATTCCATTCATCACTTCCATATCTATACACATGGAAATGGTGCGTTCCTGCTCTCCATTGACCTTTTCTAAAAAATCTTCTGTTAGGAAATTCCCTATGATACACATGCTCATATCCTAATTTCGCCAGGGGTTCCATAAATTCATCAACATCACTCCATTCATTAACCCCAGCCATAAAGTCTATTATAGGTTTCGCTCCTAGTCCTTGAACAGACGTACTCCCAATATGCTCGATCGCAATTGCTTTAGTGCCTAATAACTCCTTTATTTTTCTTTCTTCCTGCGTGTATTCAAAAGCCCAATCTTCATTATATTCTTCAATGATTACTGGTTTATCCATTTGTACGTCCCCCAGAACTTATTAAAATAAAATCATTCTTAAATTTTAAAATACAAAAAAGCGCCACCTCAACGGTACTGATTCCGTTGAGACGACGATTTCTTCCCAGCGATTATTCCAAAGACATAAGCCTGACGTTCAATTTGGGACGCGGCCTTTACATTCAATTAACGTACTCAAGTTTAGCGTGATTTCAAGATACCTTATGCTCAATCCACAATTAACCCGCCACCATCGGAATTCGTCGGCTTCGAGTTGCCGATAATTGATCGTGTAGCCGAACAGATGCTGTCAAAATTGATTCGCCTCCAAACGTAGCAAGGGCTTTGTGGCGTTCGTATCGAAGCAAAGGCGGATTTACAACGTTCTCCCCGCTTGTTATACCGCGAATTAAACGAACGAAGCCACCGAGCATTGTGTTATCGAATCCGTTAGCTTAATCAACTATTTTTTCCGACTTCCCTACTTATTGGTTGGGGAATTGCTTTCCTTCAATAAATTAATGATTTTTCTTGCCGAATCGGCCCCGTTCTTCATGCAGTCCGTGATCCCTACGCCATAATAAGAGCATCCGGCAAGGATAATGCCTGGGAAAACATCTGCCATAATGCTTTCAAGCGCAAGGACGCTTTGCGGATGGGTAATCGAATAAACCGGCATTTGCCCCGACCAGTCGGTGATCTCGTTAACGACAGGCTCGGCGGTAATTCCAAGACCTTTCTCAATATCGCGAAGCGCCACCTTTAGCAGGCCATCGTGATCCAGATCCTTTATTGACGCGTACGAAGGATGGCTGCTTTTATAGAATAGCCGGACGAGCAAATTTCCGGATTTGGACGTATGCTCCCATTTGCGGCTTGTCCACGTGCAGGCGTTGCAGAACAATTCATCGGTCGACGCGGTAATAAATCCTGTTCCATCGGCAGGGAGCACGGAATCGGGCACGTCAAAGCCGACATATACGCTAATGAGCGAGCTGCTTTTCAAGCCCGAGAATTGCTCCGTAAGGTTCGAATCATCAAGAATCGGTTCAGCTGCCGTATGCGGAATACTTAGAACAACATAATCCGCTTCAATCATGTCCTGATTCTCTAAATGCACGTGATACCGGCCATTGTCCTTATCAATTCTTCGGACTTTGGTGTTTAACAGCAATTCTTCGTTCAGACCGGCTTGAAAAGCTTCAATTAGCGAGCCCATCCCGTTTTTCAGCGAGAAAAACTTCTTCTCACCGATCCTAAACTTCTGCTTGTTTGCTTCAAGCCCTTTAATAATGCTTCCGTATTGCTCCTTGTAGTCGATCAAGAAAGGTAGTGTTGAGGCAATTGTCAAGTCGCGCAAATTCCCTGAATAGACTCCCGAAAGGACGGGAGCAATTTGCTTTTCAACTAGTTCGCTCCCGAGAAAATACTCCAGAAACGCGCCGACAGAATCGTCCTTCGTAAATGTCTCATTTTTCGTATATAAATCTTTTAGCGCCGCAACTTTGCCTTCTGCCGAGACGAGCGTACTCTTGGCGAGCGACTCGATGCTTGCCGGAATGCCGAACACCGCGTCGTCCGGAATTGGCTTCAGATGCCCGGCAACGTAGATGAAGGAGCGTCCAGTCGCGTTATAGACTACGTCATCCTTCAAGCCCAGTTCTTCAATCACGTCCATGTCGTCCATTTTTCGCGCTACAATAGAATCCGCCCCGGTCTCCATCACGAATTGTTGATGCCTGACGGTTTGAATTTTACCGCCTAGCTGTGCCGATGCTTCAATTAATAAAAGCCTGACCTCAGCTCCGGTTGCCTTCCTCCATTTGCGAAATTCATGCATGGCTGACAGTCCGGTAATGCCTCCACCGATCACAACAATTGTTTTCAAATGCAACACCTCATGCTTTAGTTCCCATTAGTTTAACATATCCACGCAGGCTTGTGGTATGATTGCCGTCACTATAACTTGAGTTTAATGGGCGGCTGCTACCTGGTTACCCTCTCGGCAGAAATCGTTATGGGCTAGTAGCTGTCGGTTAGTACTTATTGCTGCTATGACACAAAACAAGCCACCTCTCAGAAAATCTGAAAGATGGCCTGTATAACCTTCATTGTAAAGGTTAAAGTAATGATGAGTATAACCGTCCGAAATTGACACCATTTATTGGAATAACAGCGAAAAGTTTATCGGAACGATGCGTTCCAAGCAAGTCGAACTTGTCGGAATCCAGCGTTTTTCTAACCGCCACCCCTTGCCCCTAACCCTTTCACGATACCTTGTGCTCGATCCGCAGCTTGTCCGCCACCATCGCGATAAATTCACTATTGGTCGGCTTAGATTTCGATATATTAATCGTATAGCCAAAAATAAAGCTGATGCTGTCGATGTTGCCGCGCGTCCAGGCGACTTCAATCGCGTGGCGGATAGCGCGTTCGACGCGGCTCGGGGTTGTTTTGTATTTTTCGGCGATGGCGGGGTAGAGCGTCTTCGTAATGGCTATTGAGCTGTCAAAAGTATCGAATGAGTAGTACAATTCCAAATGTTTATCGGGTTTCTGCGGGATTATTTATAGCTCAAATCCCCTTATTCAAACCATACTTCACGACGCCAATGGTGTCAACCCGATAAATATCCAAAGCTTAGAACCAATCTATATTATTGATATTCAGATGTATTTGATATATTGCCCTTTCCTCCCGTCATTTCCTCAAAGTCATTAAGTGAAAGGTATTCTGTTTTGAAATTACGAATATCTAAGAAATGAAATGACATTTCATCATCATCACCATGTCTACTGGAGAAAATATAATCGCCTATTATTTCTTGATCATAAACCAACATATAATCTACTTCCGCCCCCCTATCTCTTTTCCACATTCTCAAGAATGGATAATGGAGCCACTTATTAATAAAAACCATCAAAACTTTTTTTTGATTTATGTTAGTCAATATTAAGTAGTCTGTGATACTTTCACTCAGCTCCGAAGAAATCTGCTCGATCTCTACATAAGAAGGTTCATTATTATCCTTTGTATGCTCATATCCTGTTAACATCGTTGTTACACTATTAAATGTTGAAGATGTAGCAAGAAGACCATTTCGGTTAATGACACTAATAAACCCTTCTGAGATCTTTCTAGGAGTGTATAAACAATACATTAAATCGGGGCACCAGCGTCCTCCTTTTTCATTTAGTTCAAAGCCATTAAATGTTCCGCCAACTCCATGAGGTACCATGAATTTTGTCATGGCATCTGTTTGAATCAGAACAACCATTATCGCTAATAAATGATCGATTGGGAAGTCAAATTCTAGCCATCTTTTTACCGAATCACTCCATATGGCTACTTCCGAACCAGAACCAATCTCAAACATATCTGCCTCAAATATTCTACCATGCTCAATCTTTATCAGTCGCGCTCTCCCATATTCCATAAATCCGATAACAAATTGAACTCTTTCACTGCTCACAGAACTGTATACTGATGTGATTGCACTGTAAATATCTATTCCATACGAGAGACATTCCTCAAATACTCTGATCATTTCATATCCATCACCAACATCCCCAGCAAAACAAACCGCGATATCATCTCTGATTTTAGTTATTTTGTTACTTTGTTCATACACATAATATTGATCATAACGTGCTTGTTTTTCGCCAAATGTATTGTAATCCCGAGGATCTTTCTCTCTTAATGTTTGTTCTGACTTCGACGAAACTGCTGAGTCGCTTAAGAAAAATATCGAGTCTTCCTTCTTCCAAGCTAAACAATATGTCATTTAATCCTCCTTCTAATTCAGCTTTATTAAGTTGAACAGTCTGAAATCAATCTTCTTTTCTATCTAGTAACTCCCATGCGTATACTGTTCCCTGCTTGTGAATGGGATGAATTAAACTAGTAAATGCCTTTTGTATTCTTTCTCCAACCGAAAATTTACTTCTGACTAGAACTTCATAGGCTTCAATTGCTGGCAAAGATGGCATGTCAGGATAATCATATGCAAAAATCAATATGGCTTTCTGGCAGGACAGGCCAGATGACAATAATTTCCCACAGTCTGTATAAGCGCTTCGATGTTGTGAATATGGCGATAGAATATGCATTAAAATGTTATCATTAGCTTTTCCATTATCCCCCATAAAGCGAAGCATTTTAATTTCGATAGCCCATTCCACGCATCTTTTTCGCCAATACATAGATCACATTTTTGCCTTTTATTCGAAACATATGAAATATTGAAGTGAACTCTATCCCTATATTTGTCCAAATAAATTTCAGACAATGCTTGATATACTAAAAAGGAAGTATCTGCTTCAGAATGTGGTCCAATTCCTTGTTGGTAACTCTCTTTAGTCCTCTGGTTAAAAGCCTGCGGATATTTTTTATCAGCCAATTCTAGCCCTAGTGCATAATCGTTTACGATTTCTTGCAAAAACATAGAAGAACCTCCTATATCAACCACTTACTATGAATATCCATCCCGTCACTAGTGCCCCATCTGAAATCGTAGTTGGTAAAACCGGGTAATTACCGGTAACGACTACTCTCTGGGGTGAGAACCATGACTATCTTTGTACGCGAATTGAGCAATGAGGAAGGCAATCGCCTTCTGCGAATTGCACGGAAAGGTGCAAATTCGGTTGAAGTCCGCCGCGCTCTTCTCATTCTGGCGTCAGCCCAAAAGATGAAAGTGCCGGAGATCAGCCGGCTGTATCACATTTCGGGCGAACATATCCGAAAAACGATTCACCGGTTCAACTCGGAAGGGATGGCCTCGCTCAAACCAAATTATGGCGGAGGGCGGCCTCCGACCTTCACCGAAAAGCAGCGGGCCGACATCATTGAGCTTGCTCAAATTCCACCTAAGTGCTGGGGTACCCTTTTACGCATTGGTCGCTGGCCAAGCTGAAGGAAGCGGCAGAGAAGAAGAAAATCGTACCTTCGATCTCTATCGAAACC
>NZ_FMYY01000011.1:10172-192999 GCF_900101595.1 Paenibacillus sp. cl123 | reverse complement strand
CGAAGCGGCCTGGGCAATCGCTCGTACGAGAAACAACGGTTTATCCACGAAATTTTGGAAGATCGCATCAAGGCGTGGAAAGAAGAAAGCTTGCATTGCTGTTGCACGAACCATACTGGTCATTGCCTATAACATGCTTAAAAACAAAGAAGCTTACCTAGAAGGCGGACCAAAAAAACGAGCAAGTTAATTATTGTTACCAACTTATAGACAGGATAAACATGGACTCATTGAAATGGAGATCCCGGGCATTGTATTGCCTAAAAACAGAAAATCGCACACTCATCTGTTTAACGTATTTTCACAGAAAACCGTATAACCCCAGTCCGGCAGGCGTCCAAAGTGAGGGAGTTGTACGAAAAACCGTATAACCCCAGTCCGACAGGCGTCCAAGGTGAGGGAGTTGTACGACGATGCCCCGCGCCCGCCAAACAACAAACAGCGGGAGCCCGATACCGGCTCCCGCTGTCCCAATCCGCCACTGTGAGCAGCCTCAGCGGGCAGCCCGCTTCAATACCCGTGCGCCGTACAGCGGCAGCACGAGCTCACCCGCGTCGAGCGTCTCGCCGGACTCCATGTCCGTATAGCGCCGCTCGTCCAGGGAGACACGCTGCTCGCTGCTGCTGAAATTCAGCAGGAATACGTAGTCGAACGTTCCGTCCGAGCGGAGCTGGGCGGTTACGCCGGCCGGCAGCTCGGTCGCCACGACTCGCTCGATCCCGGCTTGTTCGCACACGGCGGCGTAGAACGGAGCATAAAACGGCTCCGTGGCTCGTGCCGCCAAGTAATAGGCGCGGCCTTGGCCGAGATGGTGCACGGTCAACGCCGGACGTCCGGCATAAAAATCGTCGCGGTACACCGCAAGCGCCTGCGCTCCTTCGAGATGGATCAAGTCGCATAACTCATGTGCGGCGTATTCGCCGGACAAGCCGAGCGAGTTGCCGTCCACGCACGACAAGGCATTTCGGACGCCGTCATACAGTCCGTCGATTTCCTCCGACCAGATGCCAAGCGTTGTGCGCAGAGGGCCCGGGAAGCCGCCGAGATGGCATAGATCATGCTCGTTCACAATGCCGGACCAATACGTTGCGACAAATGTGCCGCCGCCGCGTACATATGCTTCGATCCGCTCGCCGGACGCGGCATCGGCCATATACATCATCGGCGCGACAACTAGCGCATAACGGGACAAGTCGCTATGTCTGTCGATGATATCCACCGGTATGCCGAGTTCCCAGAACGCCCGGTAATGCTGGACAACTGTCTCCTCGTAATGAAGCCCCATGTTGCGCGGTCCTTGCGCGTCCTTCACCGCCCAGCGGTTGTCCCAGTCGGCGATGACGGCGACCCGGGCCGGCGCCGTCGTGCCCGCGACCTCCCGCAGCCGCTCCAGCGTTTCGCCGAGCTCGGCTACCTCGCGGAATACCCGCGTGTGCTCCGTGCCGACATGATCGACGACGGCTCCGTGAAACTTTTCAAATGAGCCGCGGCTTTTGCGCCATTGAAAATATTGAATCGAATCGGCTCCGTGCGCAACGGCGTGCAGCGCCGACAGCTTGTGCATGCCCGGCCGCTTCAGCTTGCTGACCGGCTGCCAGTTGGTGGAGCTGGGGGCACATTCCATCAGGACGAAGGGCTGCCCGCCCTTCAGCGAGCGGAACAGGTCGTGGTTGAACGAGAAGAAAGCGGCGACGGCGGCCTCGCCTTCGTTATCGGCTTTATGCCACTCGGGATAAGCATCCCAGGACACGACATCCAGCAGATCGGCGAATGGCCGGTAGTCGATCCAGTCGTTCCACAACGTCAGGTTGCTCGTTACGGTCGCCTGCGGGTCGACGGCCTTGATCGGCAAAATTTCGTTCCGGCAAAAGTCGGCGCTCTGGTCGGAGACGAAACGCCGCCAGGCCAGATTCAGCCCGTGCAGCCTGTACTCGCCATGCGGCGCCGGAGATTCGATCTGCGACCATGATGTAAACGTATGGCTCCAGAACGTCGTCCACCAAGCCTGATTCAGCTCATCCAGCGTTTTGTAGGTCCGTTTCAGCCACGCGCGGAAGGCGTCCTGGCAGAGCGGGCAATGGCACTCGCCGCCATATTCGTTGGAGATATGCCAGCCGATCACCGCGGGATGAGCGGCGTATCGCTCGGCCAGCTTGGCATTGATCGTTCGGACCTTCTCGCGATAAACCGGCGAGGTCAGACAATGATTATGCCGCAGCCCGTGCAGGTTGCGCACGCGGTTGCCGCCGACGCGCAGCACCTCGGGATAGCGCTCCGACATCCAGGCGGGCCTTGCGCCGCTCGGCGTGGACAGCCACGCATAGATGCCACCCGCGGCAAGCCGGTCAAGCGTTTGATCGAGCCAATCGAAGGTAAATACACCTTCCTCCGGTTCGATGGCCGACCAAGCGAATATGCCGACGGCCATCACATTCGTGTTCGCCAGCTTCATCAGCCGGATGTCCTCGCCGAGCACCTCCGGGCTGTCCAGCCATTGATCCGGGTTGTAGTCAGCGCCGTGCATCAGCGCCGGCAGCTTGGCGCTGACCGGCGGATAACGTCGTCCTGCAGTCATGCTGATTCTCCTTCCAGCCGGCCTAGCGGCAGCTAATATCCATGATGCGGGCGTGATCCAGCCCGTTGGTGGCAAGCACCTCCAGCCGCAGCCGGCAAACGCGCTCCAGCCGGGCGGACAGTACGAGCAGCCGCTGGTAATTGTCCTGCACATGCGCGACTTGAAGGCCCGATCCGGGATCATCTTCCGTATAGGCCAACAAGCGAAACTCCTTGACGGTTTCCGGCTGAGGGCCCCAAACGATCTGCTTGAAGAGGGACTCCTCATGCGTCAGCGTTAGTCTCCGATGCATGCCGGTGTCGAATACAATCCGGATTTCCGCTATATGGACCGGCTCGGCCCACTCCAGCTCGATCCAGGGCAGCGCGTCGCCGGGCTGCGACATCCAGCGGTGCGTGCCGGGCACGGCCAGCTCGGGCCTGACGCCCCTCTCGCCATGCATGGAGCGGGTATGTCCGCTGACGATGTTGGAGGCCGCTCCATCCGGCTGTTCGGACGATGCGCGGATCGCGGTGGCTTGGCCGGCCAGATTGCCGCAGGCGGCGATTCCGGGCAGGAACGCGTCCTGGCGGATCAATTGCTGCTGCGTCTGAGCGATCAATTCGCGGTTATGCCAAGCCGCCTCCAGCGGCAGCCGCCGGCCGACGGCCATGGCGGCGAATGTGCCTGCGCCTTGGCCCATCGAGGCGCAGGTGGCCATGACTCTCGTGCTGGAAAACGCGATATGCGTAGCCGACATATTGCGCCCGGCAAACATCAGATTGTCCACGTTGGCGCTCACGAGCGACCGAAGCGGTATGCCATAGACGTAGTTGGTGACCGGCTGGCGGCAAGGCTCCTTGTCCTTCGCCTCTATGCCCTGCGGGGGATGGGTGTCCATCGGCCAGCCTCCGTACGCGATGACATCGTCAAAGTGAAACGCCTCCTCCAGATCGGTCTGAGTCAGCAGATGCTTCCCGATAAAGCGGCGCGATTCCCGCTTGCCGGGCACGAATCCAAACCAGTCCAGCGCCCAGTTTGCCGATTCCGGATGATGGCCGCTGTTTTTGATATGGTCCCAGACGCCCATCATGATCGCCAGCAGCTCGTCGCGAATCAGCTCATTGTCTGCGATAGTGTCCAGCAAGCCGCCGAACTCCACCCACCAGTAGCCGTACTCCCAGGAATCGTGGCTGCGGTAGCGCAGATCCTCCTCCGTAAAGCGCTTGGCCCATACGGGCGGTATAAACTTCATCGGCCGGCCCGTGTCGCGTGTCGTAAACAGCAAGGAGGAGCCTAACCGGTAGGAGTCTGCTTCATCGCCGGCCAGCGACTCGCCGTATTGACCGGACGATTCTCTGCCCGTAACAAAATGCGCTCCCGCTTCCTTGCCGAGACGGCCGTCTCCCGTACAGTCGACGAAGATGTCCGCAAAAATCTCGAAGGCATGCTCCGTGCTCTCCCGCGCCGCCAGCGCGGATACGATGCGGCTCCCGTCCATCGTCACGCCGGTTACGGCGGTATTCAGCCAGAGCGTCAAGTTCGATTCCGCTCTGCACTTCTCATACAGGATCAGATCGAACATCGAGGCGCTCCGCTGCGGATTGCGGATCGCATTGTCCAGCAATATTTCTTCGAGGATGCCGCCTTCCCGCGCCTCCGTCTGCAACACCGCCCCGCGCTTCGAGTGGGCCGCTCCCACGATATGCATGCGGATTTCCGACGAGGCGTTCCCGCCCAGCACGGAGCGATCCTGGCATAAGATCACCTTCGCGCCGTTTCTAGCTGCCGCCAGTGCGGCCGTTACTCCCGTTATGCCGCCTCCGGCAATTAAAATATCCGTATGGGCGGCGATTCGTTGCGTCATTCCGATTCCTCCGTTCGTCTCCCGGGTCAGTATAGTCATAGAAAAACTCCCCGCCTGCGACCGTCAAGGAAGCAGACAGGGAGTCGCCTGGAAATGATCGCCTCAAGACTCTTTTTACTTTGCCGCTTTGATGGCGTCATCCGCCCGTTTTTTGAGCGCCGCCAGCGTGGCGTCGATCGGCTGCGCGTTCATGAAGTATTTCTCCGCTTCTTCTTTAAAGGCTTTTTGAATTTCCGCCTGCGCCGGCGTTTTCGTAAATTGCTTGAACGTTACGCTCGCTTGCAGCAGCTGGACGAGCGATTCGCGGTCGATATATTTATCCGCTTTCTCGATCAACAGGGCCGCCGCTTTGTCCATATCCGCTTTTTTACTGGAAGGCAGGCGTCCGCCCGGAATCATATCCATGTTGCCTTCCGTCAAGTACCACGCTAAAAACTTCATCGCCGCTTCTTTGTTTTTGCTTTTCGGATTAATCAGCATATGGTCGCCCAAGCCGCCCGAGTTGACATTGCTGCCTTTCTCATACTGAGGGATCGGCGCAAACGCTACCTTGAAGTTGCGGTTCGGATACGCTTGCTCATCCTTGATGTAGCGGATCAGATACGTGCCGGAATGCGCCATGGCGACTTTGCCGTTCAGCAATTCGTCCTGCGGCTGCAGCTTGTTCATGGACGCTTCCGAGAACGGGTAGGTCGCTTTGGCGTCGATCAGCGACTTTTGCAGCTCCAGCCCTTTTTTGAACGCAGGCAGCGACAGGAAGGTCGAGAGGTTATCGTCTCCGTAGTAGACGTCTGTCGGCTTCTGTGTCATGGCCATGTCGTAAGCGATCGGCTCCCAGGCCGGATTGAAGTAAACGCCGTATTGGCCCGGTTTGGTCAGCTTTTTGGCCAGCGCGGCGAATTCATCCCAGGTCCACGAAGCCGGAACCTTTTCGCCGATCGCATCCAGCGACGCCTTGTTGAGAAGAATCATCTGGTAGCTGCTTGTCGCCGGCAAATAATACACTTTGCCATCCGTTTTGCGAATGTTGTTCAGGCCGATAATTTCATCGATGTTGAAATTGGCTTTCTTGGCCAATTCATCGAGCGGCTCCGCCATGCCGGCTGTAATGCGGCGGTTCAGGTTGGCGTCGCTGTACGTGATGTACAAATCCGGCGCGTCGTTGGTCGAGAGCAGCGCCGTGTCCAGCTTCGTGTTGCCCGATTCGTCGTTGACGAACCGGACGTATTCGACCTGGATGTCCTTGTTCGCCTGGTTCCATTTGTCGACGACGGTTTGCGGGCCGGACTCCGGCGGAACCCCGCCCCAGAACCGCAGCTTAACCGGCTCCGCTGTTTTGGGCGTTTCCGCCGGAGCGGGACTGCTCGATCCCGGCGCAGGGTTCCCGCTGCTCCCGCTATTGCCTCCGCTGCTGCAAGCGGTGAGCACGGTCGTCAGTACGAGGGACGTGGACATGAGAACCTTGAATTTCTTGTTCATTTTTAAACCCCCCTGAATATAGATGGTTACCTTTCAAGTAAAGTTATAACAATATGGAGCTGTGAAGCCCATGGCATTTTCTTTTGACCTGCTGTCATATTCTCAGAATGTTAGCCTTTGAGCCCCGTATTGGCAATTCCTTCGACGAACCAGCGCTGGCATATCGAGACGATCACGATAAGCGGGGCAAGCGCCGAGCAGGAGGCGGCCATAACGAGCGGATAATTCGTTCCATTCTCGTCCATATAGCTGGACAATCCGATCGGAATCGTGAATAAATTCCGGTCCCTGAGCAAGATCAGCGGGTTTTCGTATTCGTTCCAATGCCAGGTGAAGGCGAGAATAATGAGCGTTACGATCGCCGGCTTCGTCAGCGGCAGCGAGATTTGCCAATACAGCCGCCAATAGCCGGCCCCGTCCGCCTTGGCGGCCTCGAGCAGCTCGGTCGGAAGCGTGCTGAAAAACTGCCGCATCAGAAACGTGCCTAACACCGTGAACATGCCCGGCAGGATGATCCCGAGATGCGTATTCACCAGCCCCAGTTGATCGAACATAATAAAGCGGGGCACGAACAACACCTGCTGGGGGATAATCATGGTCGACAAGTAGACGAGAAATATAAGCTCCTTGAACTTGAATTGCAGCTTGGCGAAGGCGAAGCCGGCCAGCGAGCTGGTCGCGAGCGTTCCAACCACCTGCAGAAACGTGATCTTGATCGAATTGACGTAGAAGACGCCAAACGGAACAGTGTCCGTCCAAACCTTGCGGTAATTATACCAGTCCCATTTTTCCGGAATCCACTGGATCGGATAGCGGAAGATGTCGGCGGCATTTTTAAACGAGGCGGACAGCATCCACAGGAAGGGAAGCACCATCAGGACGCCAATCGCCAGAAAAATAACAGTCATCAAGCCTTTGCCCAATTGCTCTTTTCTCCATACGGCAGAGGTACGGTTTTTGACGGGGGTGCTCGGAGCTAAAATTGATTTTGCCATTTTTTCTGAGTCCTCCATTGAATCATGGTTACGGCGAAGATCACAAGGAACAGCACCCAGGACACGGTTGCGCCGTAGCTCATATCCCTGAATTCAAACGCTTGCGTGTAAATGTAAAGGGCCAATACCGCCGTCGAATGCATCGGGCCTCCGCCCGTCATCACTTGCACCGACGCGAACACCTGGAACGAGGCGATAATCAGCGTGATCGCGATCAGGAAGCTGGTCGGTTTCAGGAGCGGCACAGTGACGGATAAAAACCGCTGCAGGCCGGATGCGCCGTCGATGCTCGCCGCTTCATACAAGTCCTTGGAGATGCCCTGCAGCCCTGCCAGATACAGCACCATGGCATAGCCGATGTACGTCCATATCGTCATGATGATAATGCCCGTCAGCGCCCAATCGGGGCTGGCCAGCCAGCCTGGCGGATTGTCGATGCCGACCGACTTGAGGAAGGCGTTGATCGGACCTTGCGACGAATGGTACATCACGCGCCAGACGACGGAGATGGCGACCAGGCTGCTCATATACGGGAGGAAAATCAGCGTGCGGAGCAGACTTTTCATATAGACGTATTTGTTCAGCACCGAGGCGAATGCGAGTCCGATCAGCATGGACGCGGGTACGCTGACGATGGAAAAGATCAGATTGTTTTTGAGCGATTTATAGATCATCTCGTCCTGCAGCGCTCTGGTGATATTCGCCAACCCGTTAAAGGCTAACCCCTGCAGCCCCTTCAAATAGTCCCAGTCGGTGAAAATCAGCACGAAGCTGAACAGCAGCGGCAGCAGTATAAAACAGACAAACCCGAGCGCGTTGGGCAAAATAAATAAATACCCCGCTATATTTTCCTTGCTTTTTTCCGATAATCTCATGGTCTCATCCCCTCCAGTTACAGTATAGGATCCAATCCCCGGCACATGAAGGTAAAAAACTAAGCTAAACCCGTCAAATCCTGTGCTTCTCAACAAAAAAACTCCCCGGTTAACGGGGAGGTGGGGCAGCCGGTCTTATTTGCCGAGGCATAGCTTGCGAAATTCCGCGGGAAACATGCCTTCGATTTTTTTGAAATATTTGCTGAAATGATTGGGATCGCCGTAGCCGACCATTTCCGATATTTCGTAAATTTTGTAGGCCGGGTCCTTCAGCAGCTCCCGGGCTTTTTCCATGCGCACGTTCGTCAGATAGTCGACAATTTTGGAGCCGGTTTCCTTGCGGAACAACACGCTCAAGTAGTTTTCGGCAAAGCCGACCCGCTTGGCGATCTCGGATACTTTCAGCGGCGTGTGATATTCGTTGCGAATGATTTCGAGCACGTGCTGAATTTCCGGCCTGTATTTGACGCCGGCCGCATCTCTGGCATAGGCCGTCGATTGCTTGAGCCAGCCGGTCAGCCAGACGCGAATCTCGGACAGCGTCTCGCCGTTGCGGACGACCTCGAACGGATAGCGCCCCTCGTAAGCGGGCATCGCATACAGGTTCGTGCCTGCGCGCTCCAGCACGTTGTTAAACACATACAGCAGATGCAGCAGCTCGTCCCTTACAACCTCGGGCTGCACATAGCCGGAAGCCGTCCAACGCTCGAACCAGCGCTCGGCCTCCGTCACGATGGCGTCATCCTGCTTCGTCTCCAGCAGCTTCAGCCATGCCGCGGCGTCCGCCGTCTCGCTGCTGCGGGCCGTCTCCTCCGCCGCGGGCGGGGGAGGCTGCCCGCCGGCAAAAATCAGCGCCCCGCTTCCTCTCAGGAAACGCTGCTGCAAGGCCGACCTGGCTTCGCTATAAGCCGGATACAAGCTGCCCAGCCCGTTATGCGTCTGCGAGATGCCCGCGCTGATCGAGATTTTGATAAACGTGCCGGTCACCTCCTGCATCTGCTGCAGAAGGTTCGGCGAGATATCCGAGGAGATGAGGGCGAAGTAGCCGCTGCTGATCTCCACAAGCTCCCCCGTTCCATGCTTGCGCATGATTTCGTCCAAGACGTTGGCGACCGTGTAGCTGAGCAGCTGCTCGCTCTCGAACCGGTTTTCCTCCAGCACCCGCTCGTAGCGATCGATCCCGATCAGCGCGACGCAGTAGCGGTCAATGTCGAATTCGAATGCGACATCGGCTGTGGCGCTGTCCAGCTCGACCTTGCTCGTATGCTTGGTCAGCAGATTGCGCAGCAGCGCCGCCTTGGATTCGCGATCCAGCCGATCCATCCGAAACGCCGTCCGATGCTGCTCTGCAAGCAGCAGCTCTTCCTGGCGTATTTCCTCCTGGAGACGCACGCACTTCTCCAGCAATTCTTCGGGGACCCAGGCCAGCTTCAGCGAGTAGTCGACGGCTCCGAGTCTTAATGCCTGCTGCACGTACTCAAAGTCGTTGTGGTTGGACAAGATCAGGCATCGCGTCTGCGGCCACTGCTGGCGGATGCGGGAGATCAGCTCCAGGCCGTCCATATCCGGCATGCGAATATCCGTCAGCACGATATGACATGCCAGCCGCTCCAGAATAGCCAGCGCCTCTTCTCCGCTTTGCGCCTCGCCCACGATCCGGAAGCCGTGCTCCGTCCAGGGAATCAGCGTTTTGAGCGAGAGGCGCACCAATATTTCATCATCTACGATCAAGATGTTCGTCATCATCCGGCGGCTCCTTCCTGAGCGGGAATAACACGAGCGTCTCCAGTCCGCCCGTCGGCATATTGCGAAGCTTGATTCCGAAATCCGGCCCGAAATGAAGCTTGATCCGGCGGTCGACGTTCGACAGGCCGATGCCGCTGTATTTGGCATGAGACATCACCAGCTTGCTCTGCAGCTCGGCCAGCTTGTCCTCCGCGATGCCGTTTCCGTTGTCCCTGATTACAATTTGCAGCTGCCTGTCGGCGATTTCGGCATCAACGGTAATATGCAGCGGCATGCGCCCGCCGTGGATAATACTGTTTTCGATCAGGGGCTGCAGCGAGAACTTGAGCACATACAGCTCCTGCAGACCGGGCGGCACATGGACGTCGATGCGGATTTGATCCGGATAGCGGATTTTCTGCAGGGACATGTACAGCTCCAGGTATTCGACCTCCTGACCGAGCGTCACGAAGCGCTGATTCATCTTCATCGAAAATTCCAGCAGCTTGCCGAGCACCGTAATCATATCGCTGACGTTGCGGTTGGTTTGGGACAGCATCGCCATCAGCTTGATGGAATTCAGCGTGTTAAACAGAAAGTGCGGGTTGATCTGCGCCTGCAGCGCCTGGAAATGAGCTTCCTCCTTCTGCTTCTGCTCGGTCTCCAGCCGGTGCAGCAGCTCGCGCAGCCGGACTACCATGCGGTTGAAATTATTGCCGAGCAGCGCAATCTCGTCATTGCCCTTGACCGGCACGGATGCCTGGAAATCGCCCGTCCCGACCTGCTTCATCGAGCGGAGCATCGAATAGATCGGCTTGGTAAAGCGGATCAGCAGCAGGACAAAGACGAGGATGCTGAACAGAAACACGGCGAGAATGGACAAGATCGACTCATTTTGCTTTGTATTCAGCTGCGTCAGGAAGTCCTCCTGCGGAATCAGGCTCACCACGGCGACGCCGATCTCCGTAACGGACGATACGTTGGCCATATAGGTCCGGCCGTCGTAGCTCAGCTGCTTGACGGCTTCGACTCCCTGACGCAGCTCGGCGACCTCGGGCTCGGTCAATGTCCGGACCGGCTCTCCTTGCAGGTCAGTCAGAGCGTGCTGCTGATCCCAGAGCAGCAGGGGATAGGCATCCTTGCCCGGGTTGTTCACATTCGCGAACACGGATTGGACGGGAACGCCGATAAGGGCCGCGCCGAAGTCCGATTTGTCGCGAAGCGAGCGGGACATGGCGAAGTACCCGCCTTCGCTGCCCACGCCGGTGCTGCCGATGCGCGGGTCGAGATGAAACGGGAGGATCCATTGCGGGAAGCCGCCGCTTTGCTTGCCCCGGGCATACCAATCCTCCCCAATCAGCAGCGGGTAGTTTTGTTTCATATCGAAGGAGTAGAGGGTAGAGACGGCAAGCCCCTGATAGTCCGCATAAATCAAAAAAGCGCTGCTGTCGAGCAGCAGATCCCGGATCGTCGTCATTCGCCGCTGCAGCAGATGCACCTTGGCGTAGTCGGCGTAGTCCTCTGTCCAGTCCGACAGGCCGCTTCCGTAGTATTCCTGAAAATCGGTTTCCAGCAGGAACAGCGCCTTGCTCATCCGCATCGCTACATCGTTGACCGATTTGGCGGAGCGGTCGGCAAGCTCCTGATTCGCCTGATTCACTTCCCGCACGATCACTTCCTTGGAGGTATAGGCGAAATTCCAGAAAATCAGCAGGGTGGGGATAATGACAAACAACAGTAGCGAAATTACCAGCTTGCCGCGAATCGAATGAAGAGGGTTCGATAACCGCCTCAACATGATCTCCCCTCCCTTGTGCGTTCGTAACGAGTATAGTGCCCCGTTCGGGAGAAAATCAAGCCAGGATGCCAACAGCACAGAACTTCACGGTTTTTGCTGAGATAATCCCCTTTCGGAGGCGGCCGCTTTTTCCTTATAATCGCAACAGACAAGCAGCAGGATCTCCAGCAAATCAAGCCAAGGGAGTGATCATGAATTGTCGATCAAAAAAATTGTAAGCGCTGCACTGATGCTGACCATGCTGCTGATGCTGTTCGGGACGGTGTCGCCCAAGCCGGCTTATGCCGCGGATGAATTCGACAGCCTGCGGGAGAAATGGAAGGCGCTGCTGACCGGCGGAAGCGGCTACAACGCGTCCGATCCGGATATTGCCGCCCAGCTAACGGCGATCGCGGACAAAGCGCAAGCCAATTGGGACGCGATGGATAAAACGCCGGGCAGCTACTTGTGGAGCGATCTTGCCAGCGCGACGAGCTCCGCCCAGATTACGAGCGGGTACACCCGGCTGAGAGAGATGGCGCTTGGCTATGCCTCCAAGGGCTCGGCGCTTTATCAGAACAACGCTCTGAAAAACGATATCCTGATCGGGCTGGACTGGATGTACGCCAACCGGTATAACGAGAACAAAACGACCTACGGCAACTGGTGGGATTGGGAGATCGGCGCGCCGATGGCGCTGAACGACACGGCTGTCCTGATGTATGATCAGCTGACGCCGGCCCGCATCGCGAATTATATGAACGCGGTCGGACATTTTCAGCCCACGGTGACCATGACCGGAGCCAACAGGGTATGGGAGTGTACCGTTATCGCGCTGCGCGGCATTCTCATCAAAAACAGCGCCGAGATTACTAAGGCCCGCAACGGAATTGGCCCCGTGTTTAACTATGCGACTTCCGGGGACGGCTTTTATCGCGACGGCTCGTTTATCCAGCATAACTTCTACTCGTATAACGGCGGATACGGGAGAGCGCTGCTGTCGGATTTGTCCAAGGTGATGTACGTGCTTGAAGGCTCGGAGTGGGCGGTTACCGATCCGGACAAGAAGAACATGTACAGCTGGGTGTACGATTCGTTCGAGCCGCTGATCTATAAGGGCGCCATGATGGATATGACCAGAGGGAGAGAAATTTCGAGGCATTACCAGGAAAGTCATCAGGCGGGCCATGGCGTCATCCAGGCCATCCTGAGAATCGCTCAATTTGCTCCGGCCGAGGAAGCGGACAGAATGAAGCGGATGGTGAAGAGCTGGGTGCAGCAGGATACGTTCAGAAACTTTTTTGCCGCCGCCCCGATTCATTCGATTGTGCTGGGCAAAAGCGTCCTGAACGATGCCTCTGTCATCCCGCGCGAAGAGCTGACCGGATACCGGTTGTTTCCCGCCATGGATCGCGCCGTGCAGCTTCGCCCGGGGTTCGGCTTCGCCATCAGCGCGCATTCAAGCCGGATCGCCAATTACGAGTCGTTCAGCAACGAAAATCTGAAGGGATGGTATACGGGAGAAGGGATGACATACCTGTACAACGGGGATTTGGGACAGTTCAGCGACGGATTTTGGCCCACTGTCAATGCGTACCGCCTCCCCGGCACAACCGTTCAGCAAAACACAACCGTAGGCCCGGCCTTCAAAAGCACGAAAAACTGGGTGGGCGGCACGGAAATTGCGGGAACATTCGGCAGCATGGGGATGGAATTGGTAAGGTCAAGCTCGCTTTCGATGAAAAAATCGTGGTTTATGTTTGATGATGAGATTGTGGCGCTGGGAGCGGGAATCTCGGGCACGAACGGGAAAACGATCGAGACGATCGTCGACAACCGCAAGCTGCAGAGCAGCGGCGGCAATACGCTGACGGTCAACGGCAGCGCCAAGCCGGCGACGCTCGGCTGGACGGAGAATATGACCGGCGTCCAATGGGCCCATCTGACGGGGAACGTATCCGGAAGCGATATCGGCTACTACTTCCCGGGCGCCGCGAATGTCAGAGGGCTGCGCGAGGCCAGAACGGGGGCGTGGAGCGACATCGACGCCAGGGCCACCACGCCGACAACGCCGATGACGCGCAACTATATGACGTTATGGTTCAACCACGGGGTCAACCCGGCCAATGCCGCTTATTCCTACGTCTTGTTGCCAGGCAAGACGGCGGCGCAAGTGGGCGCGTATGCGGGCAATCCGGACATCACGGTGCTGGAGAATACACCCGATGCGCAGGCGGTTCGGGAAAACACGCAGCAAGTCACAGGCATCCACTATTGGAATGATACGGTTAAGACGGCGGCGGGCGTGACCAGCAATAAAAAAGCCGCCGTCATGCTCAAGGAGACGTCGGGAGGGCTGGAGGTTGCCGTATCCGATCCGACACAGGCGAACACGGGAAGCATTCAGCTTGAGCTGAACCGCAGCATGGGCGCCGTCGTCCGCGCGGATTCGGGTATCACGGTGACGCAGCTGTCCCCAACGATCAAGCTCAGCGTGAACGTGAACGGGGCCAAAGGAAAAACGTTCAAGGTTGAATTTAGCTCTGATGATCCCGGGGAATTTATCGTTGACAATACGGCGGCGGAATTAACGGGAACATGGGTTTCGTCGACGGGGCTGCCTAACTACTATGGCTCGGATTACTTGTACAAGCATACGGGTACGGGAGCAGGAAAGGCGATCTGGCGGCCAACCTTGTCCTCCGCGGGCAACTATGCGGTCTACTACCGGCTGCCGGACGGCAACTCGGGGCGAGCGACGAACGCGCCGTTCCGTATTCAGTACAACGGCGGCTCGAAGCTATATACGGTGAATCAGCAAACGGTTCCGGGCGGATCCTGGATCTTGCTGGGCACACATCCGTTCTCTGCGGGGACGTCAGGCTATGTGGAGCTTACGGACAATGCCAACGGCACCTATGTCATTGCCGACGCCGTCAAGTTTGTGAAGCAGCCGGAGATCGTGATCGACAATACGGAGGCGGAATTAACGGGAACATGGGTTTCATCGACAGGGCTGCCTAATTACTATGGCTCGGATTACTTGTACAAGCATACGGGTACGGGAGCAGGAAAGGCGATCTGGCGGCCGTCCTTGTCGTCTGCAGGCAGCTACTCGGTGTATTACCGGCTGCCGGACGGCAACTCGGGCCGAGCGACGAACGCGCCGTTCCGCATCCACTATAACGGCGGCTCGCAGCTCTACACGGTGAACCAGCAGACGATTCCGGGCGGCTCGTGGATCTTGCTGGGCACGCATCCGTTCTCTGCGGGGACGACGGGCTATGTAGAGCTTACGGACAATGCCAACGGCACCTACGTCAATGCCGATGCCGTCAAGTTTGTGAGAAATTAGCGGCAAATTATCGCCTCATCGCCTCATGGGGCGATAGAATAGCCATCCGGCCACAATGCGATTAATCCACGCGTTGTGGCTTTTTTTCTGCCCCTTTCACCATCCGCCGCGATGAACGCGGCTGAAGCCGGCATTTAAGCCAAGCCTGCTTGCTTCCCTGTCGGCTACTCCTTCCTGCGCGTTCCCTGCACCCTGGAAGAAGGCAGCATGCCCGCCTTGGCCGTTCCGGTTAACTGCTCTTCTTGAACGGTGGCGGTAAATTTCAAGTTCAGGCGCATTGGTTTTCTGATGCTTAATGACCAGGCCATTCGACCGTTTTCGATGCGCGGGTCGATCAGGTCGGCGATCTCGTCCCCTTGACGGCATGTGCCGCGAATTTTGCCGTTTGCCGCTGTGGCGACGGTCATCTCGACGGAAAGTTGGCCGAGAGGCGTAGCGATGGCGAGGTCCCATATACCGTCGAAGGCATGAGGGGAGGAGGCTTGGGGGAGAGGAAACGATGCATCGGATAAGGCTTCGTCAGGAGCGGCTTGCGCTTGTTGAGCGGCAATCGGCGCCATTCCGGACGCATGCCAGACTGTGCCTCTTCGCTCATATTCGAACAGCTTCTCGACAGCGTGCGAGATTTGCGGCCCAAGCTCGCGTTCCACTAAATACAAGGCGACGTCGAGTCCCGAGGTCACACCGCCTCCGGTTACAAGCCGGCCGTCCACGACGACCCTGGCGGGGACGGGCCTGGCTCCGGTTGCCTCCAGCGCCTCCATCCCCAGGTAATGGGTCACCGCATACCGATTCTCCAGCAGTCCGTCCATGGCCAGCAGCATGGTGCCTCCGCAAACGGTCGCGACGGTCACGTCATTCCGAGTCATGGCTTCCCTGAGAAAGGGCATCAATGCGGTGTCTGTCGCTTGCCGCAGTCGGGTAATGACGGCATCCGGACCGGAATCGCCGAGGCCAACCGTGCCCATCGCGCCGGGAACTACCAGAAATCCCCCTTTGCCGAGCGTGATTTTTCCGTCGGCGAGAAGACCTGGGCCGTTCATTCCGCTGGGCACTGTTCTTGAGCCTTCAGCGCTTACGAAGCTTACGTTCATCCCGGCGCCGCTCAGCATCCCGGCTGCTTTAAATACTTCATATGGACCGATGACATCCATATAATCGAACCCGTCGAATAATACGATTTGAACGTTAAGCATGCTCGCTCTCTCCTTTGGATAATTAGGACCGGACCGTCCGGTTCGATTTGGAGTAAAAAATGAGTCCGAACCTCTCGTGGAATTGCCTCTAAGTCAACCACTGGCCTTTAGATCAACCACTTCTTGCGTATCGCTATTTCTGCCAATCCTCCGTTAAGCAGCATGCTTCCCCAGACGGCAAGCGCATAGGCACTGACATAGGATAGCCCGAGAGCGTGCTGGCCGATCGGCAGCAAGAGATGGATGGTCAAATTGGCGAAGGTCAGAAAGAAGCTCCGCAAAATCCATTGCGAATGCCTGACGACATCCTTGCGGCGAATGTACACATACCCGAGCCAGGTCGTCCCGAGCCAGAGGATGTTCAGCACGAGGAACCCTGCGACCGTCAAGCCTCCCGCTGCGAACCAGGAAACGTAAAGTCCGGGGATGAAGTTCAGCAGGATGGAGACGATGTAAATCCGTCCGTTCCATCGGTGCAAAGCAGGGGACTGTTGGCGAATTTTGCGGATAGCGCCGATCGGGCCTGTAACAAGCGAGACGATAGCCAGCAAAATATGCGCCCGCAGCATGAAGAGCCACAAGGAACGGTCGGCCGTGAAGGACTCCTTGAGAGCGATCAGCTTGGCGAAAGCAGGATCGGATACAAAGTTTTTGGTCAGCGTATGCGTGATCCACATCAACGCGATGACGGACAGCCAGATAACGGCTGTATGTTTCTTCTCCGTTCGATTTTTCAAATTGGTACACTCTCCTTATGCTGTTGATGTATAATAGAAAGAAAACGGACCGGACCGTTCGGTCTGAATAATTCCATTATAGGATGAGGTCTGCTAAATTTAAATAGACAATGCGAAGTGATTCTTGACAATATTAAGAATAAGCGGAACGCGAGCAGACGAAAGCCGGGCAGGAGGATGAATTTCATGAGGAAGCCGGATATGATCCGAGATCACATTATAAATCACGCGGTGCATTTATTTAATACGAGGGGCTTCGCGCAAACGTCGGTTCAGGATATTATGCAGGCGACCGGGCTGCCGAAGGGAGCCATTTACCGCAGGTTTGAAACAAAAGAAGGGATTGTGCTGGCCGCCTTTGAAAGATCAGGACAGATTCTGCAGCAGTTCTTTATCCAGGCACAAGCGGAAGGGACGAGCGCGCTCGATAAGCTGATGAAAATCTCGGCGATTTACCAGGATGCCGTTGATAACCCGCCGATTCCGGGCGGTTGTCCGCTGCTGAATACGGCGGTGGAAAGCGACGGCACTTTCCCCGAATTGCGGGAGAAGGCTGCGGAAGCGTATGGCGGCATGGTGATGTTTGTTCGGTCGATCATTGAACAAGGCATCGCTAATAAGGAGTTCAGCGCCGAGCTCGACGCTGCCGAGATGGCTTCTTTTCTGATCGATTCGATGGAGGGGGCTATTATGGCAAGCCGGCTTACGGGCAGCAACGCCCCTGTCGAACGCAATATGAAGTACACGGAAAAGCTGCTCAGGAGCTATATGATTATGTAACCGACTATTTTCGTAATATCGTACCGGGCAGCAGGCTTCATCCCCTGCCGGATTGCTCCACATTTAATCGCTCAAGGGACTTTCGAGTCCATTATCATGGAACCCTGACAAGGAATGGAATGCCGAGAGCCCCGCATGGTATAGTAAACGGATAGCATGAAAACGAAGGGAGAAGGATGAGGATGTTCATTGAGACAAAGCGGTTCATCGTCAAGGAAGGCACCTCGGATCTGGTCGTGCAGCGGTTTAGCGGCCCGGGACATATCGAGCAGTCTGAAGGCTTTATCGACTTGAGCGTTCTGGTGAAGCGGGTGCGCCGGGGCGACGAAGAGGTCACCGTGATGATTCGCTGGGAGTCGGAAGCCGCTTGGAAGAAGTGGGAAACGAGCGAAGTGCATATCCAGGGACACCGGGACAGCAGGGGCAAGCCGAAGCCGGAGCATATCATCTCGGTGGAGCATGCGCTGTATGATGTAAAGTCATCCAAAGGGGCTGCGCCAGCCGTCCCTGTGAGCGAGTAAACGGAAACAGCGGGGCAGAAGCAAAGTGAAAGCCGCCTCCTGCGGTCGCCGGTCTGGTGCAGGCCGGCACAAGCTTCGCGAAACGCGGCAAGAGGCTAAGGCGGCTCTAATCTGGAAAAACAACCGTATCCGGCGTTACAGATACGGTTGTTTGCTGTGGCCAATCGTTGTACGATGGTAGTAAGAGAAGACCGGATATTCGGCAGAGCCTGGATGGCCCGGCATAGGAGGAGAGGGTAGAATGAGCGGACAACGGGAGGGCGAGAGCCTCGGGGCAGACATGCCTCAGAAAGGAAGAACCGGCCGTGCCCGCAAACGGAAGAAGGCTAGACCGGCGCTACTGCTTACGGTCTTGTGCGCTGTGATAGGCGGGGCAGGTCTTGGGATTTATCTGGCTCTGGCTGGCGGCGGCACGCCCTCGGACAACGGCGGATTGACGGGGGCGGCAGCTAACCGGCAGCCAGAGCCTCCTTGCTGCCGGGAAGCGGTCGAGTTCCGGATGACGGATCTGGATAACGGATGGATTCGTTATACGGACGGCTTCAAAACGACGGCGGACGGCGGGATGACTTGGACGGAGACGGATCGGCTGCCGGAGGCGCAGGCAGGCGGTCTGCCGGCCGCAGGCAACGCTCCGGCTGCCGGAGGAGCGGCTTCGCCTGAAACCGTCGCGGCCCCGCAGCTGCCTGCCGGCTATGAGTGGCTGCGGCTGAAGGACGAAGCGGCGCAGCCTCCCGCCGCCACGCTGCGCTATCAGGGCGCGGACTACCCGATCAAGCAGCTGCAGCGCATGACGGACCGCATCGGCTGGGCGCTCGTGCAGGACTCGGGCGAGCTGGCCGGCAAGCTGATGGTCACCGCTGATGGCGGAGTCACCTGGCAGGCTGAAGCTGGCGAGGCGGTGCGGACGGCTATCCGCGAAGAAAAGGAGCTGTT
Organism: Paenibacillus sp. cl123; assembly: GCF_900101595.1. GTDB lineage: Bacteria > Bacillota > Bacilli > Paenibacillales > NBRC-103111 > Paenibacillus_G. The sequence continues at coordinate 174,202 of NZ_FMYY01000011.1, read as the reverse complement.
GGCCAAGCGGCAGGAGGAAGCGGCCTTATATGCTTCCGCCGAGCAGGCGAAGCAGGCATTCCGCTCGGAGTGGCTGCTGCTGCCGGATACGGCCAGCCCGGGAGACGCCGTGCTCGTACGGCACAGCCGGGCAGGCGACATAGAGTGGCAAGGAAAGACGTACACTCTGCAGCCTTACGGCTCCGGCTACTTCACTTATTTGCCCATCGGGATGGGCGTGAAGCCCGGTAGCTATCCGATCGGCGACCAGAGTCTGAAGATCGTAGCGAAGCGTTTCGAGACCCAGTATTTGAAGGTAACCGAGGAAATGGAGAGCATGCGCCAAGACACGCAGCGGATCAACGCCGATCAGCAGAAGATCGACGCCGCGCGCAGCAAGTCGCAGCCGGAATTTCTGTTCCGCGAGCCGTTTGTCGTGCCGGTGGAAGGCAGGCTGACGACGCCATACGGCTATACGCGGTACGTCAACGGCAAGCTGAGCGGCTCGCATATGGCGATCGATCTGGCGGCCAAAGAAGGCACGCCGATCCGGGCGACCAATGACGGCATCGTTGCGCTGGCGGACAGCCTTTATTTGACCGGCAACTCGATCTATCTCGATCACGGCATGGGGCTGTTCTCCCAATACGCCCATCTCTCCAAGCTGAACGTCAAGACAGGGGACCGGGTGAAGCGAGGCGACATCATCGGCCTCGTCGGCACGACCGGCTTTTCGACCGGGCCGCATCTGCACTTTACGTTCTGGGTGCATAATGTGCAGGCCAACCCGAATCAATTCATGGACAGCTCGCCGTTCCAGTGGGGCCGGAAGACACCATAAAAAAGCGGAGCATCTTCGATAGGGAAGAGGCTCCGCTTTTTGTCGATCGTTGTTAGCTATTTCTGATTTCTATAAACCGTTTCTGTGACCGTTGTTACTTTGCCGTACTTATTGGTGGCCAATACTTGAATAGGATTGGCCCCATCTGCAAGCTGGAGCGTGGTGGAGCTTGTATAGCTCTGCAGCATATCGTTCACATACACCTTGGGGTAGGAATCATTTTTGTCCGTGACCGTCCATGTAATGGAAACCGTTTTATTGGCGGTCGTACTCGGGATATGGCCAAGGATTAATTTGGGGGCGGGCGGATTGAACGTGATGGTTCTCGTCAAGGCGATTTCTTTTCCTCTGGCGTTTGTCGCCTTAAAGATCAGCGTATTTTCCCCCGGCTCGAGCACAATTGACGCGCTCGTTGTATAGGACTGGAGCTGGTCGTTGATATAAACCTTGGGAGAAGAGTCGTTTGTATCCGTTACGCTCCATGAGACATTCACCCGCTCTGATTCGGTGGTGCTTGGGATTGGCCCTACTTTCAAATTGGGCGCGCCGGTGCCGAGCGAGATCGTTTTAGTAACGGTGATGGACTTGCCTAGTTTATTTGTTGCTTTAAAGACGATGGTGTTGACGCCTTCCTCCAGGCTTATCGTCTTACTTGTCGTGTAACCGGATTGAACCTCGTCATTGACATAAACCTTGGGCGATGAATCGTTTTTATCGGACACACTCCACGATACCGTCACCGTCTGCTTGTCCGTTGTCTCCGGAATATCGGACACCTTCAGAACGGGGCCGTCGGTGTTGAACGTGATCTGTTTGGTAACCGTTGTTGTTTTTCCCAAGGAATTGACGGCTTTCACCGTGATCGTATTGGCGCCTTCCTGCAGCTCGACGGTTTTGCCGGAGCTCCAACTGCTTTGAGCTTCGTCGTTAACATAAACAACGGGATCATGATCGCCGCTGACACTCCAGGAAATCGTAACGCTTTGTTTATTCGTTTGCTGCGGGATGTCCTTCACAGTCAGTGTAGGCGCGCCTTTTTCATAACGAATTTCCTTGGTCACCGTTTTGGACTTGCCCCCGGGGATTTTGGAGACGACCACGATCCGGTATACGCCTTCTCCTTCATCGATTCTTACGCCTTCTTTAAATTGTCCTTGATAGACTTCAACTTCTCTTCCGTTGATGGTCACCGTTGCGCCTTTGGTGGTTTCGCCCGAAACATAAAAGGAATTGCTGGTGGTCGTCTCCGGCACGATAACATCAAGCTGTATGCCTGTACGGCTGTCCGTTGACGCATTTTTAATGACCCGGTGCAGCAGCGAGGCCACCTCTGCGCGGGTTACCTGCTTGTCGCCTCTGAACGTGCCGTTGGGATAGCCGTCGAAAAGCTGCTTTTCTACAGCAAGGGCTACATAAGTCCGCAAGTTGGGAGAAATGCTTCCAAGGTCGTAGAATCTTCTTTCCAAAATTTTATTGTCCTGCAATTCATCCGGCTGATAACCCAATGTCTTCACCAGCGCGACCGCGACATCCTCTCTTGTTGCGTCGGTTGTCGGATTAAAGATGGCTTTGCCTGAAGGAGGATAATAGCCGGTCAGAAAATCCTTGGAGGCTTCTATGTAGGGAAACGACCATCGATCGGGAGAAACATCATAGTAGGTCTGCGCGGAATCGGTGCCGGGCAGGTCAAGATAGAACGTTTTCGCGATCAGGGCGGCGAACTCTTCCCGGGTCACGTGTTTTTCCGGTTTGAAGGAGCCGTCTTCATAGCCCGAAATGATCTGGCTCTTGGCCAAATCTGTGATTGCGCTATTGGCCCAATGCGATTCATTCATATCCACAAAGGTAATTTGCGTCACATACCTATCGCCGGAAGCATGTACCGCCGGAGCGGCAATAGCAATAAACAGAAATGCCGAAAGCATGACTTTCAAAAAGCGGAACCTCGTTGACATCCGTCTCTCATCTCCTAGTGCCATATATGATATACAGAATCTAACATACTACAATTTGCCTATATAAACCATTACTATTTAGTCGGAAAGAACTATTACTGAGTGGAGGGGGCAAATCAAAGACCGCCCGGCGATCTGCAGGGCGGTCTCTCTCAGGTAGCGGGGCTCTTTCGTTCAAGCAGCCTCTAAGACTGCTTCCACACATCCGCATACTCATCGTGTCGCTTGAACTGAACAGCGGCGTAGGAGCAGGTGGGGATGATTTTTTTGTGCTCCTTCCGGGCTTCCTCCGCCACGCGCCGCAGCAGGCGCTGAGCGATATCGCGGCCGCGGTATTCCGGCGTCACATACGTATGATTCAGCACCCAGGTGAACGAGTCGACAGGCGCATACGTAATTTCTCCGATCATGCCCTGTGCTCCGCGGATAATGAAGCCGTTCCCCGATTTCTCCACGTTCAGCTCTTCGGGCGATTCGAATGCCGCCGGCTGGTCCAGCTCTGGAGATGCTCCGCCGACCGCCGCGAGGGCGTTGGGCGCCATGGCCGAACCGCTGCTCCCCGCCGCTTCCACTTTTTCTGCGGCCGCCTCGCCCGTGCTCTTCAGATCCTCCTTGGCTTGCGCGACCGAAGCCTTCATTTCCTCGACGGAGTCCTTGACCTTGGCGATCTTCTCCTTCATATCTGCAGCGGTATCCTTTGCGACCTCTACCGTGATCTGGGCTTGTCCTTTAATCTGATCGATGGATTGCTTGATGCGGCTGATATTTTCCTTGATGCCCGTTACGTTTTCTTTTATAGTCGCCATAACTGTCTCCTCCTTAGGGTCATTCTTGTTGTTTATTACCCCGAACCGTGGCAATAGATTCAACAGGCGTAGACGGGCCTGCTCGAGTAGCAGCCAAAACCTTAACATTTCACAGTAATTCCAAACATCGTCTCATTGTGGCTGCCGCATCGGGCTTATAAAATAAAAGCAGTACGAACGAAGGTGGTGCCCATGAAATCACAGACTCTAGCGGAAGCGGACCGAAAGCCGCGCACAGCGGCCGATACACGGAAGTGGATGTTCAGGCATCGCGCTTTGTACATCATGCTCATCCCCGGCATGCTGTATTTGGTTGTCTTCAAGTATTTCCCCTTGTTGGGCAGCGTTATCGCGTTTCAGGACTATAATATTTTCAAGGGTTTTATGAACAGCCCCTGGGTGGGGGGAAAGTGGTTCGAGCAATTTATGACATACCCGAACTTGAAGCGGCTGCTTGTCAACACGCTGATGATCAGCCTGTATCAAATTGTGTTTACGTTTCCGGCGCCGATCATTCTCGCGGTGCTGCTGAACGAAGTGAAAAGCATCGTGTTCAAACGGGTCGTGCAAACGGTCGTTTATTTGCCCCACTTTCTGTCCTGGACGATCGTGTTCGGATTTGCGTACATGCTGCTGTCCGTGCAGACGGGCTTCGTGAATCAGGCTATCGTTGCGCTCGGCGGAGAACCGGTACAGTTCCTCCAGAAAGCCGAATATTTCCGGACGATCATTATTGCGAGCGGCATCTGGAAGGAGATGGGCTGGAGCGCCATTATTTTTCTGGCCGCTATAGCGGGAATCAATCCTTCGCTTTATGAAGCTGCGAAGATCGACGGAGCCGGCCGGTTCCAGCAGTTCCGCTACGTGACACTGCCGGGGATGCTGCCCGCCATCATGATATTGCTGCTGCTCAAGATCGGACATATTCTGGATCTTGGCTTTGAACAAATCTACTTATTCCTGAATCCGTTAGTACTCAGTACCGGCGATGTGCTGGATACGTATGCTTACCGGGTCGGCATTCTGGGCGGCAAATACAGCTTGACGACTGCAATCGGCTTATTCAAATCGGTTGTTGGCTTTGCGCTGCTGATGATCGCGAACCGGGCGAGCAAAGCGACTACTGGCGAAGGGCTGTATTAAGGAGGCAAGACGAATGAAAATCAAACGTTCCTTTGCCGGGACCGGCTTTGACAACCTGAACGCCCTACTGCTTGTCTTCGCCTGCCTGCTCGTGCTGGCCCCGCTCGCCCATGTGGTGGCTGGATCGCTGAGCACGACGAATGCACTGATTCACTCCCAGGTCAGCTTATGGCCTGTCGGCTTCAATCTGGATAATTACAGGCTTGTATTCCAGAACGAGACGTTTTGGCGGTCCTTTGGCGTCACGCTGTATGTGGTGTGCATCGGAACGTTCGTGAACATGGTGCTGACGGTGTTTACGGCTTACCCTCTGTCCAAAGGGTATTTAAAGGGACGCAAGCTGCTGATGCTGTTCGTCATTTTCACCATGATCTTTCAGGCGCCGATGATCCCCTCCTACTTGCTGGTGAAATATTTGGGGATGATCGACAGCTTGTGGTCCTTGATCGTCCCGGGAGCATTGAGTGTATTCAATATGATTTTGTGCATTACGTTTTTCCGGTCGCTTCCGGAGGAAATGTTCGAAGCGGCGCGAGTGGACGGGTTATCGGAATACCGCGCGGTGTGGCAGATCGCTCTGCCCCTGTCGATGCCGATCATCGTAACCTTAATCCTGTTTTACGCCGTGGCCCATTGGAACAACTATTACTCGGCCTTGCTGTACATTACGGACCCCAAGCTGCGCCCGCTGCAATTATATTTATACATGCTGCTCACCCAATACAATACGAACGACGCCCAGTCCTTTATGAGCAGTATCGTGAATACGGACGTTTCCCCGCAAGGGCTGCAGATGGCTACCATCGTGGTGGCGACGCTGCCTGTGCTGTTGATTTATCCTTTTGTGCAAAAACATTTTATTAAAGGCTCTCTGCTGGGATCGTTGAAAGAATAAAAAAAGGGGGATACAAGGATGTTCAAAGGGAAAAGGTGGATGCTTACGACAGCAACCGCAGCGCTGGTGCTGGCAGCGGGATGTACGAACGGCCAAGCGGGGACTGGCGGCGCAGACGGCACGGCACAACTGCAGGAATCGGCTGGGTCCGGGGAGCAGAAGACGCCGACGATCAAAATTTTTGCCCCGGATTTATCGAAAGCGGTGCCGGCCGGAAACCTGGCGCAGGACCCCACGGTGAAATATATGATGGACAAATCTGGCATGAACCTGAATATCAGCTTCCTGCCCAACGCGAATTATGTGGATCAGCTGAAGTTAAAGTTTGCCGCCAATGATTTTCCCGATGTGTATATGGGCTTCGGACTGACGCAAGGAGACGGCGCCCTGGACAATGGGCTGATCCTGCCGCTTAATGAGCTGATCGAGCAGCATGGGCCGAATCTCAAAAAATATATCCCGCAATACGCCTGGGATGCCGTGACGATCAACGGGAAAATCATGGGCATTCCCGAACCGAGCAATACGCCGTCTTCCCGTCTGTTTTATGTCCGTAAGGATTGGATGGATAAGCTCGGGATAACGAAAATGCCGGCCACCTCGGACGAACTGCTGGAGATGCTCCGCAAATTCCGCGACAGCGATGCGAACGGCAACGGGAAAAAGGATGAAATCGCCTTTACGATGCGCGAGAAATTTTCATGGACCGGGGACATGATCTGGGGCATGTGGGGAATTTCGCCTTATGAAGGCATTGAATACAACGGTGAGATCGTACCCGGGTTCGTGCATCCGAATTTCAAGAAAGGGCTGGCCTTCATGCAGACGATGCACAAGGAGGGTCTGCTGGATTCCGAATTCCTTGTCAATTCCTCGTCCATCTGGAAGCAGAAGATTGCTTCGGGGCTGGCCGGCTCCTGGGGTTTCACGCCGCAGGGCGCTTACGAATACCAGAAGGTGGTGCAGGACGGCTTGCCGGGCCAGAAGGTGGATGTCGTCACGATCCCGACGCCGCGCGGAACCGGCTATGACGGTCCGATCGGTTCGGTGAATTTTCCCGTCAACAAGACGTATCTGATTATGAAAAGCTCCAAGGACCCGGCGGCCGTGGTGAAGCTGTTCGATTGGCTGTTTAGCGAAGAAGGGCAGATCTTCTCCGAGCTGGGCGTGAAAGGCATCAACTACGGGGAAGAGAACGGCATCTACTTCTACAAAGAGGCGTCCGAGCAAGAGCAGAAGACGGAGTGGAGAGCCTTGTTCAAGATGCATGCCCATAATGAGGCGGCCTTTAACGCCAGATATACGGGAATTCAACGCGACAAGATGCAGCAGGCGATCAACATTTCCAATAAGGAAGGGTTAACCAGCCTGACGATGGGCATGCCGGCGGTCGGTCAAAATTTGTTTAATCTTTACTCCGAATTTCATGAGCCTGCGGCGAGAATTATTGCGGAAGGCGCGCCAGTCGAAGCGACATGGGAGCAGTTCGTCAAGGATTGGCGTGCGATGGGCGGCCAGGAGCTGATCGATGAGATGACGAAGTGGGTGAAGGAAAACAAACGAAAATAAGCGAGATAACTAGGGAGGAGCCGTTCCTTCCTAGTTATCGTTCTTGTCGTCCATTTAAGGTCCAAGGATAAAGTGGTAAAATGGGGAGAACAGCAGCGGCACTGTAGGAGCGAACGCTATTGTACATACTGAGCCAGATACGGAACAAGATGAAATGGAAGCTGATCGCCGTATTGTCGGCGCTAATCGTCGGGGTGGTCAGCTCCATAGGGATCGTCAGTTATTTGAAGATTTCGGCGATGGTTAAATATGACGTGCAGCGCTTAAGCAATCAGGTGCTCAAGCAGGCCAGCTTGAATCTCGAGAGGTACTTCTACAGCTATTCGCAAGGCTTTTTGCTTATTTCCGTAGCTCCGGATTTGGAGAAATGGCTGCAGCTCGACAAGGGGCGGGATCTGGATTCATATTTGCTGTTCCAGGACATCTTGAAGGCGTATGGGCAGCCGTTCTTTTTTCAGCATCCGGAAATTTTATCGATCACGCTCTATAACGAAAACGGAAATGAAATCAACCGCACGGTCCGCTATGGATTCAACAAGGATTATAAGTTTTATGTGTCGGATTTGGAGAGATATACGCAGACGGATAATTTCACGTTCGAGGTCGGGGTCAGCAGCAACTATGTGGACGAGGCGGGCAAGCCGATGGCGATCCCGGTCATTACGATGGTGAAGAAGCTGCGCTACGGCAAGCATACCGGATTTCTCAAAATTGACATTGACCTGGAGCCTGCGCTGAAAATCGTCAATGAACTAGAGCTGGGCGACAACGGGTACGGGTTCATCAGCGATGTGGGAGGCCATATTCTCGTGCATCCGGATCAGATGAAGATCGGTGACCGGCTTCCGGCCGATATGGCGGCGCAGATGCAGGATAAGCCGAACGGCGCTTTTTTCCGGGAAAACAACCGTGAATTCGTGCTGTTCGACTCGGTGCAGCCAACGAATTGGAGAGCCGTCGTCGTCGTTCCGTACCGGGAATTCGCCCGCAGCATTATCCTGATCAAGGAGATCACGCTGGTCATCGCCGTGGCGGCTTTATTCGTATCCATCGTGCTCGCCGTCGGCATCTCCTCCTCCTTCACGAAGCGGATAGCGAAGCTGAGGAAGACGATTAAATCGACCGTCCGGGGGCGATTTGACACGCGGGTGGACATTGAGGGAAGCGACGAAATTGCCGAGCTGGGCGTCGCGTACAATGCCATGCTGGAGGATCTGCAAAGCACGGTGAACGCGCTTGCGGAGTCGAAGGTGCAGCAGCAGCGGGCGATGCTGTCGGCGCTGCAATCGCAGATCGATTCGCATTTTCTGTACAATACGCTGGAATCAATTAATTCCTTGGCGAACTTGGCCGGGCATACCCAGATTGAAGACACGACGATCGCCTTATCCAAGATGCTTCGCTATACATCCGAATACAGCAGCACGGTCGTTCCGCTCAGCGACGAAGTGCGGCATCTGCAAAATTATTTGCATATTATGAAGATCCGGTTCGGCGATGAGCTGGATTACACCATTGCCGTTGATCCCGGATGTGACTCCGCCTATGGGTTAAAGGCGATGATGCAGCCGATTGCGGAGAACAGCATGAAGCACGGAGCGGTCCAGGACGTCCCTCTGCTGCTGACGGTTGCCGTGGAATGGGTCAGTATTCAGGGAGATCCGTACGTGAGCGTCGTGATGATGGATAACGGAAAAGGATTCCCAGAAGAGAAGTTGCAGGAGATCAGCGGCGAGATTAACCGGATCAATCTGTCTCCGCTGCAGCACGGCAATGCTCATATTGGGCTATTGAACACGCATTTCAGGTTGAAAATGTATTATCAGAACGATCCGCATGCCGGAATTTCGTTAAGCAATCGAACCGACTGTACAGGCGCCGTAGTGACGATCGTATTTCCCTTCCAGGGGGACATGCCAAGGACGAGGTGATCTTCGATGTATTATAGTTCGATTATTGTGGATGACGAACATTTAATCCGTTCCAGCTTGGCCAACAAGCTGGGGAGCTGCGACAGCGTTATTGCAGCGGGAAGCTCGTCCAACGGGGTGAAATGCTTGGAGTGGCTGGAGCAGCATTTTGCCGACATATGCATTACGGATGTCCGCATGCCGCATATGGACGGTCTGGAGCTTATTCAGCATATCAATGAGAAGTATCCTTGGATGAGCTGTATCGTCGTATCCAGTCACGATGATTTCACCTATGTCAGGAAAAGCATGCAGCTGCATGTCGTGGACTATGTGATGAAGCCTGTCGAGCTCAGTGTGCTGCAGCAGGCCGTCACCGTCACCGTCGACAGGCTGAAGCGAAGCAGGAAAGATAAGGCTGCCGCTATTTTTATGAGAAAAATATCGCACCAGTCCGGCATGCTGGAGCGCTGGGTGACGAATTTGCAGACGCTGCAGGAAGATAACATGTATATGCTGATCGTGGAAACGCTGGAAATGCTCGAGGGTTGGGCGGACGGTCAATATTACTTGCTCAACGAGCTGTCGATGGTTTGGCTGGAGTTCGTGCTGGAGGAAATCCGCAAATACCGCGTGGACGTGCAGTTGGACGAATACATAGGCGAAAGTCTGGAGCCATATGCGATTCCCCGCGAGCGCGCCCGGTTCGTCTTCCGGCTCGCCGCCGTCGGGCGAATGGAGGAAGCGGCCCGGCAAATGCTGAAGGCGATGAGGCAAGCAAAAGGCCGCTCCTCCAGCCGGACGATCGATCAGGTGAAAGCTTACTTGCAGCAGCATTATGCCGAAAAAATCAATTTGCAGGACGTTGCCGACGAGGTGGCGATAAGCCGCACGTATTTGGCCAATCTATTCAAGCAGGAGACAGGGAACACCATCTGGGGCTACCTGGTTGCCATCCGCATGCAGCGGGCCAGGGAGCTTTTGCTCACCAGCACGCTTAAAAGCTATGAGGTTGCCCTGCAGGTTGGGTATGAGAACAGTATTCATTTCTCCAAGCTGTTCAAGGACCACTATGGCTTAACCCCTATGGAGTTCAAAAAGAGAATGCACAGCACCTCGTAGAACGGCCGGCGATCATGCCGGTTTTTTTGTTGCTTGGGCATGTTGGGAGGGGGACGGTAGTAGCGGATGTTCCAGATGAAACGTCCATGTTTGCCCAATAGTGTGATGCGTTTATGCGATATTTCGCACAAACCCGACCCCAAGTGTAATGCGTTTAGACGATTTTCCGGTAACCGCTCAAATGTTCCTTTCATAGAGGGAATCCCCGCCAAGTACCTGATCCGAACTCGAAATAAATTCCCACTTTGTGGGGCTATTTTGTTTGTGATTGTATCGGTATGTCGAAACAATGCGGGTTTTGGCATGTTTTCTGATGCCTGAGGAAAGTCCGTAATATTGCATGGTAAATCGCACAATCGCCTCATTGTTGTCCATACGTTTGTCCACTAAACTTCACAGTGAAGAGCTGTAATACGTGAAGGGAGAGTGATTTGGAATGGCTCGCGCACGTTGTTCGAACACGGGGAAGGAGGTGTCTGATTGCTGAAAAAAGCGTTGTTCTCCTTATGCCTGATCGTCTTAAGTATAACCTTCTTAACCTCTCGCACTCATGCAGAGCCAGATACAGCAGCGGCAGCGGCAAAGCTAACCGGCTCCGCTGCTTCGCTGAAGGCGGGGGACAGCCTGACCGTCAGCGTGTCGCTTCAGCATGTTGCCGATGCTTATGGCGTCCAGTTTGAGCTGGTATACGATACAGCCAAGCTGAAGCTCTTGTCGAGGTCGGTTGCTGCCGGCTACAGCGACGCACGGGAGCTGGAGGCTGCCGGCACGGCCGCAGCTTTACCTTCCATGTATCCTTTATTGAGAAATAATATCGGGGATACAGGCTATAAGAGCAAGGTGGAATTGGCGTCTTTCACCATTCAGGCGCTTGAGCCGGGCAATGCTTCCGTCGGATTAACCGGGTTAAAGGTCGTTTCGACGGAAAGGTTCCTGAATGAATTCGGCAGAAACGACCTTCGCGTCATCCCGGTCCAAACGGATTCACCGCTGCAGCTGACGATCTTGGCCAAGGACTGGGGGACAGGGAGCGAACAGAGCGGAGGCTCCGGAGGCGGAGCAGGCGTACCTGCGGTAACATGGCCGGAAGCGCTGAAGGAGAACCCGAGCCGGGAGGAGCTTTCCCAAGCAGCGGATCAATGGCTGCGCTTGCTCCAGATGGCAGACACGGCTATTCCCTCTACCCGGCGAGAAGAGATGAACCTGCAGCTGGCACGCCTGATGGAACGACTGCTGGACCTCCCCCTACAAATTGCGCCTGGAACTGGAACGGGAACTGCGACTCAGACTGGGAACGCGGCAAGTCATTCGCAGGCTTACCTGACAGTAGATGCAAGCCTACTCAAGAAAGCCGTCCAAACAGCCGCAGGACTAATGGAAGCGGCGACGGCAAGAGGGCTGCAGGCAGACATGCCATCCTTTGTCCGGCTGCAAGTCCAAGGGAATGAAGCGATTCCCGTACGGATATCCGGCGAAGTCCTGCAAGCTTTATCCGATACGAATATGGCTGTCAAGCTGGAATCAGCCGGTGCTGCCCTGCTGTTCCCATGGAAATCTCTGAAGTCCGGTGATGCCTCCGCTTCCGATGTGGCGCTTACGATCCGGCCACGAACGGAAGAGGTGAGGACAGAGCGTGGCGCATCGTATCTGCCCGCTGCAGTCTACGAGTTTCAGGCCGAACGGCTAACGAACACCAGAGCGGAGCCGGTACCATCATTTGCCGACGGAGTTGAAGTGACCATCGCTTATGCCGGCGATCGTTTCGATGCGGAGAAGCTCGGCGTCTACTACTGGAATGAAACGAAAGGAGCATGGGAGTTCCTGAGAGGGGGCAAGCATGATCCGGCTCGTCATACATTTCAGCTTCGATTATCTCATTTCAGCAAGTATGGCGTGCTCGAATATGCCAAAAGCTACACGGACCTTGCCGATGTGTATGAAGAAGCGAGAAAGGCGATCGGTATATTGACCGCGAGACATGTGATCCAAGGCGTGGAAGACGACCGTTATGCCCCCTTCAAGCCGGTAACGCGCGCGGAGTTCGCCACCTTGCTGGCACGGGCGTTCGCCTGGGAAGAAGCTCCTTACAGCGGCGCATTTGCCGATGTGCAGGAGGGCGATTGGTTCGCTGGCGCTGTGGAAGCAGGGTATAAAGCCGGGGCCATACAGGGGGATGGAACAAGCTTTCATCCGCATGAACGCCTGACCCGGGAAGAAATGATTGTACTGCTGATGCGCGCCTATGCGAAGGTTCATTCGCTGCCCGAGCCTTCCACGGAGCTATTCCACGACGATGCGCTGATCAGTGGCTGGGCAAAGCCGGCCGTTTATCAGGCGCGTGCCCTCGGGTTTGTAAGCGGCGTCGGCTCCGGTCTCGCAGCTCCCGGACAGGAAACGAACCGGGCGGACACGGCGGTAGTCCTGTACAACATACTGAAAGCTATGGAGCTATCACGTTAACATGGAAGGGAGTCAAACCATGATTCGAGTAAAGTCTATGAATTGGATGGCCCTTGCTCTTTCCTTATCTGTGCTTTTGTCCTTGCTATTCGTTCCTAGAGCAGAGGCGGCCATCGGAACGACATTCGGCGCTCCCGTCGATCTGGGACCTAAGATCAAGTCGGCGACCTCGATCGCCATCTACGACAGTGTGGTCGGAGTGGAAGACGGGGTGAATATGCTGTACACGGTGCTGGCCGGCGAGCCCGCCCAATTCAATGTGATCAATCTGGATACCTACGCAGTCGTTCGCACGATACCGCTGCCTTCCGCCAAAGATTCCTGGTCGATGGTTGTAGCGCCCAACGGGTATGTGTATATTGCGGCGACCGGCGGGTATTTGTACCGGTATTCCCAGTCGACCAAGCTCTTGGAAGAGCTGGGCGTCATCAAGGCCGGAGAATCGGCGATATACGGATTGTCTTCCGACGAGGCAGGAAATATTTACGGAGGAACATATCCGAATGCGATCGTATGGAAGTTCGATCCGGCTGCTAGGCGCTTCAGCGATTATGGGCGCATGTCGGATACGAACAGCTATGTACGCTCGTTGGCTTATCATAACGGCTCGCTCTATGCGGGCATCGGCACGAGCGGCGCTCTGGTTAAGCTGAATCCGGACACCGGCCAAAAAACGCCGATTGAGCTGCCGGCGGTAACGGGAGCCACCTACGGGAACTATCCGTTTGTCTATCAGCTGGATGCCGTTGACAAGTATCTGTTCGCTCATTTGAGCGGAGGCGGGATTAGTACGCTGATTGTTTACGATATGGAGCTTGAGCGGTGGAGGCCCGAGCAGTTCCCGAATTTCCACGGCAATCGCGTATCGCAGGCGATGAACGGCAAGGCGTATTTCAAATTAAACGCGACCGGCGGCAATAAGCTTGTTGAACTGGATTTGGCCACTTTCGCGACAAGAGAAACATCCATGGTGCAGGGGTTCTCGATGAAAGGCGGCGGCTGGGTGAACTTTGCCGATCAGGCGGCGTTCCCGGGACCAACGCTCGTAAATACCTTATTTAACGGCGAAATCGGTTTGTTTAATATCCAGACGGAAACGTATACGGCAAAGCCAGCCATCCTCGAAGGGCAGCCGATTCCGATTCATGCCCTGGAGAAAGGCCCGAACGGCAAGCTGTATATGAGCGGGTATCCTGGCGGCTCAGCGGCTGTCTACGATCCGGCGACCGGGGTCAATCAAGTGTTTACGATGGGGCAGGCCGAAAGCATCGGATTTATCGGCAGCAACACGCTGTTTAATACGTATCCGCATGCCGAAATTTACCAGCTGGACAACACGCGCGACATCGGCAGCGGCAATCCGGTCAAACTGTTTACGATCGGGGAAGAACAGGATCGTCCTTATGTGAATATAACAGTGGGCAGCAAGATGTATATGGGCACGATCCCCGATTATGGCAAGCTGGGCGGGGCGCTGGTCGAATATGACTCGGCAGCGGTCGGCTCCGTCAAGCATAAGGTATACCGCAATGTCGTCCAAGATCAAAGCATCGTCGGTTTGGCCCATAAGGACGGTAAAATTTACGGCTCCACGACGATCCTCGGAGGTCTAGACAGCGAGCCGACGGCGACCGCAGCCAAGATGTTTATTTGGGATGCGGCCACGGGACAAAAAATCAAAGAATTTGCTCCCGTGCTGCCGGGAGCGGCGAAGGCGCCCAGGATGATCAGCGGGCTAACGTTCGGGTCCGACGGATTGCTGTGGGCGGCGGCTGACGGCACCATTTTTGCCATCAATCCCGACACGCAAGCTGTTGTCAAGAGCAAGGAGATTTACCCAGGCGTGACGGGCTACGGCATGTGGCGTCCGATTCATCTGCGCTGGGGAACAGATGGGTTGCTGTACACAGATCTGTACGGCAAGCTGACGATCGTCAATCCGCTTACGATGGAGCACCGCTCCTTAGGCATTAACACGCCATTGTTCACGCTGGGCGATGACGGGAATATGTACTATGCCGATTCTACCCACCTTATGATGATCCCGGTCACGCCGGGCAATAATGGAGGGCCGGTTGTTCCTGAGACGAATGTGTACAACGGAAGCTTCGAGATGGAGCTTGTAAACGGGCAAGCCCCGGGCTGGAGCCTGCTTTCGCAGCCGTCCGCGAATACTTCGTATTCGTACAGCAGCGAGCAAGCTTCCGGCGGAACGAGGAGCTTGAAGATCACGGATACTTCCACGACGGAGTCCATCCTGGTCGGAAGCGATCCGATCGCCATACTGCCCGGCGAGTCCTATAATGCAAGCGCCAAGTTATATATCGATACCGGGCGCACAAGTTTCTTGTTCCGGTTCTATGACGCCGACGGCAAACAAACGGGTTCGGATTTGGTCACCCACATCTCGACCGGCTTGAAAACATGGCAGGACGTGCAGCTTACGGGCAAGGCTCCGGCCAATGCGAAAACGGCTCGGGTATTTGCATCCGTTTCCCTGCTCTATACGACTACTTCCTATTATGACGACTTCCAGCTTACCGGCAAATTCCCGGATACGGCGGCGAAGGCAGGGACGCTGAAACTGGATATCCCGGGCGCAACAACGGAGAAAAACAGTCTGCTTCCGGTCAAGGTTAAGGTGGAGAACGCCAACCAGCTGTATGCCGTCACAGCGAGTGTTTATTATGACCCCGCAAAGTTCACGGTGGATCAGGTCAGTGTAGCCGACGCGTTCAAAAATGGGAATGAAGTGTTTTTCCAATATAACACGGCAACTCCCGGGCAAGTAAAGCTGGTGGCGTCTCAGCTTGGCGATCATGTGATTAGCGGAAATGCGGATATTGCCGTCATCACCTTGAAGGCGGTCCAGGCAGGTACAACGGAGGTGACGCTGTCCAAGTTCTCCAAGCTGGCGAAAGCGGACGCGGATCAAACCGGCAAGGCCGATTCGCCGGAGCAGGATATTAAGGTATCCGTGCAGATCGTCCAAGATTTGTCCGATGTGAATGAAGACGGAACTGTCAATATGATCGATCTTGTCATCGTCGCCAAATCGGTCGGAGGAGCGTACAACGCCAAGCATGACTTGAATAATGACCATAAAGTCGATGTTCAGGACCTTGCCGTATTGTCGCTGCGTTTACTGCAATAACGCATTTGTCACAGGGCCGCCGTCAGGCGGCCTCTATTTTCCGGCCATGAAGGAGGAGTAGATTTGGAACGTTATTTGGAACGGCATTTGGAAAGCGGGAAACGAACGGTTGGATTAGCGGTCATTTTGTGCGTCTTGCTGGCTGCAGCGCTGCTTGCTTCCGCGCCTGTATCGCAAGCTGCCGCACAGTCCTGGCATGGCAAAAGCTTCGGCAGCCCGGTCGATTTGGGAGTTCCCACCTATTCGATTTCGATCAATGATGCAGTGTTCGGCAAGGAGGACGGCAGGGAGGTCTATTACAGTACGGTATCCTCGAATAATGCCGTATTTAATGTGGTGGATGTCCGGGACAACAAGCTGCTGCGCTCGTTCGAGCTGACCGGGGTAGCGCAATCCTGGCGGCATGCCATCGCTCCGGACGGTACGGTATATATCGCTGGCATAACAAGCAGCAATCGTGGCGAGTTATGGAGCTATTCGCCTTCGACCAAAACGGTGCAGAAGCTCGGAGAACCGATTCCGGGAGAAAAATCGCTCTGGTCGATGACGGTCGATGAGGAAGGCAACATATATGGCGGCACGTTCCAGAGCGGCAAGGTATTCCGGTACGATCCGGTGGCGCGTACGTTCCGAGATTACGGGACGATGGTTCCCGGGCAGGAATATGTCAGGTCCATGGCCTACTACAAAGGCTTCCTTTACGCGGGAATAGGCTCCGTAGGCCAAGTGGTCAAGCTGAATGTGATGACAGGCGAGAAAACCGTCATCTCTCAAGACGTGCCCGGTATACTGGGCGTGACTCCCGACAAAGTTCCATTTGCTTACGATATGGCAGTTGTGGATGGAACATTGCTGGTGCGCTTTTCCTACGATACGACAAACGAGCTGCTCTTCTACGATCTGGAAAAGCAGCAATGGGTGAACAAAAAAGTTGGCAGCGTCATCAGCGGTGAAACCGGAATCGGCGTATTCGGCTTTAATCAGCTGACATCTCTGGACGGAAAATTGTACATCGTAGGCAACCGTAAGCTCGTGAAACTGGACATGAATACCTTCGAGGCCCAATCGACGTCGATCAGCTTCGGCTCATCCCTGCGCGGGGCGGAATGGATTGAATTTACAGACGACCCTGCGTATCCGGGCAAATCGCTCGTTACGTCCACAAGCAACGGGAAGCTGGTCATTATCAATGTCAAAGACGGGCGCCGCAAAGACCTGCCGGCTGTCGTGAAGGGAGCGCCGAATCCGCTTCACAACCTGGAGCAGGGGCCGGACGGCAAGCTGTATATGAGCGGATATCCCGGCGGCATAGGAGCGCAGTATGATCCGAAAACGGGAACGAAGGTCAATTTCACCTTGGGGCAATCCGAAGGCATGGTTGGTCTGGGCGATTATATGTATTACGGCGTGTATCCTGGAGCCATTATTTATAGAAGCAAACTATCCGATCCGGTTCCTGCGGTCGAGCAGGTATTTCAAATCGGCTCGGACCAGGACCGTCCGTATGTCATGATCGCGGCGGACAATAAGCTGTTTATCGGTACGATTCCGGGTTACGGCAAGCTCGGCGGGGCATTGACGATCTACGATCCGGCAACCGGCGTCAAGAAAGTATATACGAATATCGTGCACAATCAAAGTATTACAGGGCTTGCCTATCGCGACGGTATTCTGTATGGTTCGACCAATGTATACGGCGGCCTCGGCATTGAAAAAACCGAAACGAAAGCAAAAATGTTCGTCTGGGATGTCGCGCAGGAAAAGAAACTGGCCGAATTCACCCTCGATCTGCCGGAGCTGGATAAGCCTCCGATGATTACGGGCTTGACGTTTGGCCCCGACGGCTTGTTATGGGGGAACGTCGATGGCATCGTGTTCAAAATGAATCCGGATACGTACCAGATCGCAGGCTACAAGGACATATATCCGAGTGTGAACAACTACGGCTTCTGGCGTCCTTATCACCCGCATTGGAGCAAAGACGGCCTGCTTTATGTGGATTTGGCTGATATCATTACGGTCGTGGACCCGGTTACGATGGACTTTGTGCAGCTCAGCCCTACCGGCAAGGAAATTGCCTTCTTCAATCTGGCGGAGGATGAGAGCGGCAACGAAAGCATTTACTATACCGATGGCGCGAATCTGATGAAAATTCCCGTTGCCCCGGACGATACCGGCTCGGGAGCGGGGGCGCCGGCTAAGCTGCAGCTGAATATGCAGCCGTCCGGAAGCTTGGAATCGCCGCTTGAAGTGCGGATTGTAACGGAGCAGACGGATCGACTTTATGGAGCCAAGGCTGTGTTGCAATACGATCCGGCCTACTTTAGCGTAAAGTCGGTTGAGTCCGGATTTGCCGCCGGCCAAGGATTTTTTACATGGAAAGATGATGGGGGCAAGCTGACCGTGCTGGCGACGCATACAGGAAGCGGGCAATTCCGGGATGGCGATCTTCTCGCTCGCGTCGTGCTGGAGCCGGCAGGAAAGAGCGGACGTACGGAGCTGACGCTTTTGAAGAACTCCGAGCTGGTAAGAAGCGATGCGGACCAGACCCGCGCTATTTTCAATCCGGAGGCTGCGATTGCCCGATTTTATGAGCTTCTGAAGTATCGGATTGAGGATGTCAATCAAGACGGCACGGTTGATGTTGTCGACATGGTCACTGTAGCGAAAATGGTCGGCAAAGCACCGACAGGAGAACTGCAAAGTCTGGACGTCAACCGGGACGGGGTTATCGATATAAGCGATTTGGCCTTGCTTGCCATGGTCATTCTTAAGTAGGCTGAGGGGGGCATTATGACATCAGGCAGGAATTTGGGAGCCATAGTCACAGCAAGATTCGGGCAGGCGGCAGTCATACGCACTTACGGGGGAGAGCCGACTGTCTTTTTTGTAAGCAACGGTTCGCCTGCGGTATTTCAAGAGTTCGAGCTGCACACGGGCAAGCTGCTTTTCCGGCATGCGATAGAGGAATCCGACTGCTGCTGGGCCATATGCGTTTCCGATGAAGGGCTGGTTTATTTTAGCGCAGCGGGAGACGGATCGTTGTTCCGGTATGATCCTGTAAGCAGGCTGGTGGAAAAGGTCGGCCATAACCCTTCCGATGATTGGGTATGGCAGTTGGGCTATCGTGAGGGGAGGGTGTACGGCGGAACGTATCCAGGCTGCAGCATGTTTGCGTACGACGAGGAAACCGGACAGTTTCGCGATTACGGTACGGTCATGCCGGGACAGCAGTATGTGCGGGGATTCGCCGTAAGCGAAGAGTGGCTGTATGCAGGTATCGGCAGCAGCAAGGGAGTTGTCCGTATTCACCGGGAGACGGGCGAACGCGAGGAGCTTGCGCTTGCAGATGTGAGCGGACGGTCGGGGTTCGTTGACCGACTATGGGTCGCAGGCGGACAGTTATTTGTTTCCTGCGATTTTGCCCAGGTTCATGTGTATCGGCTGCCGACGCTGGAGAAGCTGGGCGCTTTCGTCAGCGATGGCATGCTGTCGGAGCCTGCCGATGCTGACGGGGATTACTTGTATTTTAAAGCAGGCGGCAAGCTTCGGCGGTGGAGGCTGTCTGCTTGCAGAGTCGAAGATACAGGAATTGACTCCCTTCCTGAAGGCAGAGTGAAGACGATGACGTGGCTGCACCCAGAGGGGGCTGTCGAGCGGGCAGGTGAGCGAGTAGACGGGAGGACAGGTGAGCGGGCAGACGAGCAGGCAAGCGTATCCGACACCGCCCAAACGTCGTCGGTGGGCGCTGAACGGGGGGAAGCGGAAGGTCTGCAGCTGGCATTAGTAACGGTCTATGGGGAGGTAGCTTTAATCGGGCTGACAGGCAAACAGGTTGCCTCCTATAGGCTGCCGATCGAAGAGCAGCCCATCGAAATTCAAAGTCTGGAGACGGGGCCGGACGGTCTGCTGTATATAGGCGGCTACCACCGCGGGCTTGCCATTTATCATCCCGATGAGAATCGCGTCGTGAAGCTTATCGAAACGTTTCCGCAGACAGAAGCCATCGGCTTCTGTATGGGGCAGGTATATATGGGGACGTATACGAAGGCGAAGATGTACCGGTACGATCCAGTTCACCCGGTTGATTTTGGGATGCATAAGGGGGCGAATCCGGAGTGGATCGGCGATATCGGCCATAACCAGGATAGGCCGTTCACTTTGGCCTCGGGGGACGGCAAGCTGTTCGCCGGTACGATTCCCGATTACGGGCAGCGCGGAGGCGCGCTGGCTGAGTTTCATCCGCTTGCTCGAACCTGGAAGATTTATCCCGATGTCGTAGAGGATCACAGCATTATCGGCTTGGCTTACAAAGACGGGCTGCTGTTCGGCGGAACCTCGTTATGGGGCGGACTAGGCTCCGAGCCTGCGGACGGGCCGGCCAAGCTATTTATTTGGGATGTGGCCAAGGGCCGCAAAATAGCGGAGTTTGTGCCCGACATTCCGGAGCTGGATATGCCGCCTCGCATGATCGGGGAGTTGTCCATCGGACCGGAAGGCAACCTCTGGGGCGTTATCGACGGCACCTTGTTCGTGATGAATCCGGCTGCCTGCAAGCTGATCAAAAGCAAGGTCATCATACCCAGCGCTTACCGGTACAGCAAGTGGCGTCCTATTTTTTTGCGGTGGGGACCTGACGGTCTTCTGTATACGACGCTGGGCAGAAAATTGATCGTCGTCCATCCGGAAACATTGGTTTTCGTCGAGCTAAGCGATATGATCGTCGGCAACATGACCTTGGACCGCAAGGGCCGAATCTATGTCGCCCAAGGGGCTGAGCTGGTTGCGATAGACCCGCCGGAGGGGATATTCGGGCAGCTTGATGACAGGATAATTCGTCCTGTCAATTAGCCGGACTCAACTGGCTCTATTTCAATCACACGACAAAGCCTCCGACGCCACTTGGAGTAAGTGGACGGGCGGAGGCTTTGCTGTAGGTGGTGAGCCGGCTTATGGCACGCCCATATGGCACGCCCATATCGCATGCCGCTGCCGGGCAGCTCTGCGAGCCGGGGAAACCTCTAGGCGTATACCCGAATCTCGACCACCTCGGCGCGCGGCGCGCCGTTAGTGGATTCGACGACCAGCCGGAGCGCTCCGGAAGAGATTGGTCCGTTTAGCGTATGCACCCGCTTGCGCTTGCGGTTGCCCTGCTCGGCGACAAGCGTCTGCCACTGTCCGTCCACCTCGGCTTCGATCCGGTAATCCTTCACCAGCTCGGGGATGACTTCGAAGTCGGTGCGATGATGATGCAGGTTGATAAGGTCCTCATTCACATCATCGTTGAAAATAAGCTCCACGCTGCCGAGCTGCTGCGGTTCGCTCCATCGCAGCTCCAGCCACTCCGGCTTGCCGGCGGTCAGCTCCTCCGAGCTCCACAGATGCGGTCCGCCGTAAGGGCGGTTGTAGCCGTCGATGACGTTCTCCGGACGATAGGCCGCTGTGCCGGTTTCCGCCGGAAGCCGGAAGCAGAACGGCTGACGCGCCTTGCCCCGCATGCTCCACTTGACGACAAGCTGCTCAGGCGAGTGATCCTCCAGCGTCGAGGCGGCGGCATGGGCCTTCTGACGGTAGAGGGGCAGCACGCCGGATTGCAGGCCGTTTGCCAAATGGACAGCCGCATGCTCGTTGGCCCGGATGATGATAAAAGCGTTCTGGGCTTGCTCCGGCTGCCAGACGAGATCGAAGCGCACCCACTGCTCCTGCCCGGCGGCCACAGTTGCCGACGCGGAGGCTTGCAGCGCGTGCGGGACATAATTTTCCCCGCGTCCGGTATCCCAAGCCTCTACTGTCAGCGTCGTTTCCCGGGCGGCGTCGATCAGCAGCTCCAGTCCGTTCAGCGCCGGATCGACCGGCAGAATCAGCGCCACATCCCCCGAGGTAAGCGGATAAGTTCCCGCCGATCCGGCAACTGCCAAGGCGCTTAATGTGGTGGAAGCGGCAACGCGCGCCTGCCGGGCCAGATCGAGCGGGTCATGCGAGGCGATGCCGATGATGGAGGCGTCCTGGCGCAGCAGCGTTTGCAGCAGCTCATCCAGATGCTCGGCATGCAGCGTGCGCGGCGACACTTGCTTCTGCACGCAGAGGGCGGCGCCGGTGCCCGCCGCTTCTCCGCCTACCGCGCAGGTAGCCATAACCCGCGTCGTCCCGAAGGCGACATGAGTTGCGCTAATATTGCGGCCGGCGAACAGCAGGTTGCCGACATTGACCGAATACAGCGAGCGGAACGGGATATGGTAGATGCCGTCCGCATGGAGATGCTTCGAGCCGCTTTCCGTCGAATAAACGCCTTGGGGCGGATGCAGGTCGATCGACCAGCCGCCGAAGGCGACGCGATCCTCGAACGGGCGCTGTGCGAGAATATCGTTCTGATTCAATACATAATCGCCGAGGAAGCGGCGGTATTCCCGTTTGCCCGGCAAGGAGCCGACCCATTCCAGCGTCATATTCTGCGAGTCGAAATTGCCCGAGTTTTTGATATAATCCCAGATGCCGTAAATGACAGCCCACAGCTCGTCGCGGATACGCTCGTTGTCATGCACGATGTCGAGCTCGCCGCCCCATTCGATCCACCAGTAGGCGCAGCCGTTGTCGCCGCTCCTGATCACGCGCTTAAGCGGAATATTCGTTTTGGTGATATCGATGGCGAAGGACGGCTTGTGATACTTGACCGGACGTCCGGCATCCTTCGTATAAAACAGCAGGGTGCTGCCGAGCGTGATATCGTCCGCCACTTCAGGCGCCCAGTCCTCGTTGTACTCGCTGCGCGCTTCCCGGCCGATCCGGTATTTGGCTCCTGCGAGGAAGCCGATCAGTCCGTCCCCGGTGCAATCCAGGAAGATCTCGCTCTCCATCCGGATGCGCCGCTCCGAGCCCATCATCCAGCCGGTCACCGACAGAATGCGGCGGTCGTCCGCGTCGCCCTCCGCCTCAACTTCGTGAACGTCCGTATTGAGCAGCAGCCGGATATTGGATTCGGCGCGCACCGCCTCCAGCAGCACCAAATCCCAGAAATACGGGTTGCCGTCGATGTTGCGGTATTGGTTCTCGACGAACAACTCGCCCATGATACCGGTTTCACGAGCGTACCGGTTAGTGCCGTGCGCGGTCGCTCCGCATACCCAGACGCGAACCTCGCTGCTGGAATTGCCGCCAAGAACTGGCCGGTTATGGACGAGGGTTACGGTCTGGCCCAGCCTGGCTGCCGCGATGGCGGCATTGATGCCGGACAACCCTGCGCCGACGACGGTAATATCGGATTTTATCGTTTCCTGAAGCATGGAGAACACCTCTTCTGGATTAATGTAATATCTATAATTTCATATTAAGTGATTTGGTTTTGCAATGTAATGCATGGAATTTCAAAATCGTTTATACTTTATTTCATATGCAGAAAGGAGGCGGTCGGATGCGGCCCGTCAGGCTGGTATCGCATATGTATTGGCATCGGAAGCATCAGTTTGCTCTGGAGCATGATACGTACGAGTATTGGACGATGTTTGTTCCGGAAGAGGGCAGCTTCGCCTTCCGGATCGGCGAGCATACGGGGGAGGCGTCTGCGGGGGATGTCGTCCTCTGTCCGCCCAAAGTACCCTTCCACCGCCGGGTTGCGGAGCCGGTATCGTTTCATTTTATTCATCTGGAGCCGGAGACTGACCCGCTGTCTCCCGATATGCCGGCTATCGCCGGGCGATGGACGTTTCAGGACAAGCATAGACTGGCATCGACCTGCCAGCTGCTGCATGGAAGAGGAGTAAGCGCGCCGACAGATCGCGAGCTGTTGGCGAGCCATGCCGTAAACGATCTGTGGCTGTGGATGCTGCTGGAGAGAATGCCGGAGTCCTCCGGACAGGCCGGCGATTCGCTGCCGCGTTCCGGCGATCCGCTGATGGATCGGGCGAGAGAATTCATCGCCCGTCATGCCTGCGAGACGCTGCATCTGCGCGAGCTGGCGGGTCGGCTGAATATGACGCCAGTGCAGCTGACGAGACGGTTCCGGGCCGCATTTGCCACAACGCCGATCGACTATGTGACGCAGCTGCGTCTGGAGCGAACCTGCCGTCTGCTGGAGGAAACCTCCTTGAGTCTTGAGCAGATCGCTCCGCAATGCGGCTATGAGAACGGCTATTACCTCAGCCGCGTTTTCTCCAGAAAGAAAGGCATGACGCCTTCCGCATACCGGAAGCTTCATCGGATCTAAAAGTCCATGGAGCAAGAAGCCGGAGAGCCGATGAAGAGTTGAAGCGGCGGGTGGATACCTCGGTCGGCCGCAGGCCGCGCATTGTTCATCGGACTTCTATTCGGACTTCTATATGGAAGAAAGCGACGAGGAAGCGGCAGAAAGCTATTGACATCTTTCATGATAACGATTATCATTTTCAGTTGTGTATAGGCAATAGTTTCTTAATATTATTGTTGATCAGGATAAGGGGGATTCATGTAGTGAGAACGTTCAGCAAGCCGATTATTGTTATTTTGTCTTTGATGCTTATGCTCCTGGCAACTGCGTGCGGAGCGAAAAGCGAGCCGGCAAAAGAGGCCGAAAAGCCGGCGGCGGGCGCCGGACAAGAGGCTTCGTCCGGCGTCAAGACGATCAAGCACGCGCTTGGAACCGCAGAGATCAAGGGAACGGTGAAGCGGGTCGTCGCGTTGGAATGGTCTATGGTCGAGCATCTGCTGGCCGTCGGCGTGCAGCCTGCCGGCATTGCCGATATCAAAGGATACAATACGTGGGTCAATATCGCTCCGAAGCTGGATGCCGGGGTCGTTGACGTAGGCTCGCGAACGGAGCCGAATCTGGAGGCGATTGCCGCTTTGAAGCCCGATCTGATCGTCGCTCCGGACTTCCGGATCAAGACCAGCTACGAAGCTTTGAATAAAATTGCGCCTACCATCGCCTTCAATCCGTATCCGGCGGAGGGAGAGGGCAACCAGTATGAGGCGATGATCAATACCTTCAAGACGATAGCCGATCTGACAGGTAAACAGGCTGAGGCCGACAAGGTGATCGCGGATGTCGAGAAGTCGTTCGCAGAGTCGAAGGCCAAGCTTAAAGAGAAAGGCAAGGAAGGCGCGGAGGTTGTGGTCACGCAAGCCTACTCGCAGCAAAATGCCGCCGTGATGCGCTTGTTCACGGATAATTCGATGCTGGTGCAGATCATGAACCGCATCGGACTGAAAAATGCGTTCAAATCGTCGAAGTACGAAGCGAACGGCTTCTCGACTGCGAGCGTCGAGGCGCTGCCTGCCGTGCAGAACGCCAACTTTATTTATATCGTGCAGGATAACGACAATATTTTCGAGAAGCAGCTGAAGGACAATGAGGTTTGGAAAGGGCTCACCTTTGTCAAGGAAAACCGCACCCATAAGCTGCCGGGCAATACATGGACCTTCGGCGGTCCGCTGTCGGCCAAGTCCATCGCTGACCTGGTTACGAACGCCCTGACCCAATGATTCACGCAGCGACGGACAAGGCCCCGGATCATCCGATCCGGTCGGCCGGTTGGAGAACGGCACTTGTATTCGGGGGCGGCCTGCTGGTACTGGCCGCTCTCCTTTTCGTAAGCTTGATCTACGGGGAGGCGGACATCTCGCTCGCGCAAGTCGTCGCCGCGCTTACCGACCCGCAGAATGATGCGGCTCATCATATGATACGCGGCGTGCGGCTGCCGAGAGCGGTCATGGGGCTGCTGGCCGGTGCGGCGCTCGCTGTGTGCGGCGCCCTGCTGCAGACGATTACGCGCAATCCTCTGGCTTCGGCGTCCACGTTCGGCTTGAACGCGGGCGCGTATTTCGTTATTATGGCGGCGGCTGTTTTCTTCCCGGCTCTCAAGGCGAACGCGCCGCTTCTCCTTGGCTTCATAGGGGCGCTCGGCGCTGCGGCCATGACTTACGGCATAGCGGGCGGGAAAGCGAGCACTCCGGTGCGGATGGCCGTCTCCGGGATGATCGTCGGCCTCGTGCTCTCCGCCTTCACGAGTGCTCTGCAGCTGTTTTTCGAGCAGCAGGCTTCGCAGCTTCTCTCCTGGGGGGCCGGATCGCTCGTACAGAATGATTGGAGCGGCGTACAGTATGCCTGGCCGTGGATAGCGGCCGGCCTGGCCTTCGTGTTGGCGTATGCCCGCGGCTTCGATTTGCTGGAGCTGGGGGATGAAGCGGCCCGCTCGCTCGGACAGAGGGTCGATGCGGCCCGTTTCGCGGGGCTGGCGGTTTCCGTTCTACTGGCGGCCGTCACGGTCAGTGTCGTCGGGCCGATCGGGTTCGTCGGCCTGATCGCTCCGCATCTGATGCGCTTGATGGGCATACGCCGCCATCTGCTGCTGCTGCCGGCCAGCGCCTTGTGGGGGGCGGTCATTCTGGTCGGAGCGGACACGGTCGCCCGGATGTTCCGCAGCTCGCTCGGGGAGCTGCCGGCCGGGGCTGTCACTGCGGCGATCGGAGCCCCGTGGCTGATTTGGCTGGTTATCCGGGCCCGCAAAGGGCAAGCCTCCGCGGATAGCGGCTCCTCCATGAGCGTAGGAGCTACGGGGACGCGTGTTCCTTATCCTGTGCTTGTAGCCGGTATGCTTATTGTGCTCGTCATTCTTATGACAGCCGGCCTGATGGCAGGGACGCTAAAGCTATCCGTTGTCCAGATCGTGCAGGTCGTCAGCGGCGGCGGCGGAGAGTTTGAGCGCAGCATCATAATGGACTTGCGCCTGCCCCGGCTGCTGGTCGCCGCATTTGCCGGCGCTGCGCTGGCTGTTGCGGGTTCCATGATGCAGGGGGCGCTGCGCAATCCGATCGCCGATCCGTCCGTGCTCGGGGTGACCTCCGGAGCCGGCTTCGGGGCGCTGGCGGTTATGGTGCTGTGGCCGCAAGCCTCCGCTGCGATGCTTCCTGCAGGCGCTATCGCGGGAGCGGCAGCGGCGGCCTTGTGCGTGTACGCGTTCTCGTGGCGCAAAGGCTTGCAGCCCGTCTCGCTTATTCTCGTAGGGATCGGCGTATCGGCGATAGGCACGGCAGGCATCCAGTTTCTGGTCATCAAGTCGGGCATCGCGGCTGCGCCGGCACTGGCCTGGCTCGCCGGCAGCACCTATGCGCGCGGTTATGATGAGTGGTTTCGGCTCGCCGTCGTTATGGCCGTGCTGGGGCCAATCGCCTGGTGGCTGGGCCGCAGAATAGACCTGCTTGCCTTCGGCGACCAGACCTCGCTCGGTCTAGGGCTGAAGCTGCAGCGCACGAGGCTGCTCGCTACGGTCATCGGGGTAGCCCTGGCCGCAACGGCCGCTTCCAGCGTCGGTTCCATCGGCTTCATCGGTCTGCTCGCTCCCCATGCGGTCCGTGTGCTGGTCGGCCAGCATCACCGCAGGGCCGTCCTGCTGTCTGCGATAACGGGGGCCGTGCTGCTCGCGGCGGCCGATCTGATCGGGAAAACGGTCATGGCGCCCAAGGAGATTCCGGCAGGCATTGTCGTGGCGCTGCTCGGAACGCCCTACTTGCTGATGCTGATGTACCGCAGCGCCGTGCGGAAATGACCTGCACAGTCCTAACGCCGGATGAGCTGCCCTTGTTAAATATGCGAAAGCCGTTTGGGCCCGTGATTGCATAACGTTGCAAGGGAGTCGGGGTTCCAAGCTTGAGCTGTTTTCTTCCCACGGACCGTATCGTGAAATGATCCTAAGAGCCATGATGCTTCGGTTGCGGTTGCCGCGATCTGCGCAAGGGGCGACACCGCTTCATTTCTCTGCGAATAGGAGGCGTTCAAGCACCCTTGATGATATCAAGTTGCAGGAACGTCCCCCATACGGGCATGGCTAAAAAATCGCCTCTTATGAACCGCATCCCAATCGTTAGACATCATCTAACGATTGGAGGTGCAGCTCATTCGTGGGTGATTTTTTTGTAAATTTTTGGGCGTATTAGCTTCGCCGGACATCTAAAAGAAGCCGGCAGGCGTTTATCCTCGGTTGGTGAAAACGTGACCATATATTTTGCAATGATGGTACAATGGTTAGGGCAGGAGTCTGGTCAAGAGCAAGGGTGCAAGAGAGCAAAGAGAAGTAAAGAGCAAAGAAGAGTAAAAAAATCAAGCAACGTACGATGAAGCAAAGGGGCTGATTCAGGATGAATAAGGTGAAGGCAGACAAGATCAGA
The DNA here is from genome assembly GCF_900101595.1 of Paenibacillus sp. cl123. GTDB lineage: Bacteria > Bacillota > Bacilli > Paenibacillales > NBRC-103111 > Paenibacillus_G. The sequence continues at coordinate 146,233 of NZ_FMYY01000011.1, read as the reverse complement.
TTCGGCATTATCGGCTGCGGCAATGTAACGGAGGTCAAGAGCGGCCCCGGCTTGCAGAAGGCCCAGGGCTCCGAGCTCGTCGCCGTCATGCGGCGCAACGGGGAGCTTGCGGAGGACTATGCGCGCCGCCACGGGGTGGCGAAATGGTATACGGATGCGCAGGCGCTGATCGACGATCCGGAGGTCGATATCGTCTACATAGCGACGCCGCCCGGCTCGCATCTGGATTACACGCTGGCGGCGGCGAAGGCCGGCAAGCCGGTCTATGTCGAGAAGCCGATGGCGCTGAATCAGGCGGAATGCGACCGGATGATCGAGGCTTGCCGCGATGCGGGTGTGCCGCTCTACGTAGCATATTACCGCCGGGGACTGCCGCGTTTTCTCAAGGTCAAGGAGCTGCTGGAGGCCGGAGCCATCGGCGAGGTGCGCTTTGTCACGACCGTCCAGACGCAGACTTCTCCGCGGGTTCAGAACGGCGAGGTGCCTTGGCGTCTGAAGCCCGAGCAGTCGGGCGGCGGTCTTTTCTTCGACCTGGCCAGCCACACGCTGGACGTGCTCGACTTCCTGCTCGGACCGATCGCCGACGCCAAGGGATTGGCCGCCAACCAGGAGGGGCGATTCCCCGGTATCGAGGACATCGTAACCGGCACGTACCGATTCGAGAGCGGGGTTCAGGGCAGCGGAACATGGTGCTTCTCAGCCTTTGCCCATGAGGACCGCAATGAAATCGTCGGCTCGGCGGGCAAGCTTGTATTCTCGACGTTCGGTCACGAGCCGATCCGGCTGGAGACGGCCGATGGCGTTCAGTCGTTTCCGTTCGAGGCTCCCGCTCATATCCAGCAGCCGCTTATTCAGACACTGGTGGATGAGCTGCTCGGCGCAGGAAGCTGCGCGAGCACCGGCGAATCGGCTGCCCGCACCAATCGGGTTATGGATGAGCTGACCCGGGAGCTTTATGCGCGGCCGTGACGCAATGCGGCTTGGGTTGTCCCGAGTCGGCAAGCTTGAGTAAAAATAATTTTTTCCCGGGCATTTCCCGTCAAGCCAAGTTATACTCATGATACATTCTGACATGTAAAGGAGGCCGAGCGACATGACTGGCGTTTCGTTGACTACCGTACATCCAACTTTATACGCGGGCGCGCCGCATCGGCCTTGCCGGACCACATAGAGCCAGGGCTTGTCCCTATGGACCCGTTCCCAGAGACGGTATCCGGGACACGGAGGAAGGAGGAGCCGTGCCATTTCCGTTCAGGCGCGCCCGCTCCGACTTGCATCAGCCGTTAGTTCTTCATGACCGTAGGCGATGAGCTTACGGTTTATTTGTGTTATCCGACTTACAGAGAGGAATGTTGAATAAATGATGAAACCTGCCGATCAAAAGGCTAAGCAAATGGCTGGACATACGGCCGACACGCAGCGAGCCTATTATCGCGAGCTGGAGCTTCCTGCGGGCAGACTCCATGTCTATGCGAACGAGGAGTTATTCCGCTCGCTGGACTACCAGGTATTCGCGATGGCCAATAACAATCTGCAAATTCCGAGTATCACGTATATGAGCTATACCCCCGACGTACATGTCGGCGCGGGCACCTGCATCGGCACGACGGCGGTCTGGCCTACGGACGGAGGCTTCGTTTCTCCTTCGATCGTCGGCAGCGATATCGGCTGCGGGATGAGGCTTCACCTGACCTCTATCCATCGCGACGAGCTCAAGGATATCCGGCTGCGCCGCAAGCTGGTGAAGGCGATCGACCGCTGCTTGCCTGCCGGGGAGCAGGCGAGGGGACGTTATTCGGATATCCGGCTGGAGCATATTGTGCGCAAGGGGCTGCACGGTCTCCCGCCCAAATACGTGCCCGACCATTACACGCCTAAGAAGGCGACGTCGCTCTCCCATGTGGAAGGCGCCCGGTACAGCTTCGATGAAAGCGTGCTGGACCGTATCCCCGACAGGATGTGGCATCGCGGGCATCGCCAGCTCGGGACGCTTGGAGGAGGCAACCATTTCGCCGAGCTTCAGGCGATTGAGCTCGATGAGCGCAGCCGGGAGATCGCCGAGCGCTGGGGGTTATTCGACGGCCAGGTTGTCGTGATGATCCATTCCGGCTCCCGGGCTTGGGGCGGCGCGGTCAGCCAATACGCTTCGGCTGAGCTGCTGAAGGTCATGCGCCGGCTCGGTCTCGGTACGGCCGACCCGAAGCTGGTCTACGCGCCGCTCGACGACCCGGCTGCCTGGACATATGTGCAGCTGCTCTACTCGGCGTTGAACTATGCCGTAGCGAATCGGCATCTGATCGCTTATGCGATCCGCGAAGCATGCCGGGAGGTGCTGGGAACGGCGTTCGAGATGCGGACGCTGTACGACCTGATGCATAACTATGCATGGGAGGAGCGGCACGAGGGCGTCTCGCATTTTATTCATCGCAAAGGAGCGACACGCGCGCTGCCGGCCGGGCATCCGGACAATCCCGCCCCATATCGGGCAACCGGACATCCCGCGCTCATTCCCGGCTCGATGGGGACTTCCTCATACATTATGGTCGGCCAGCCGGGAGGCCGCAGCAATTATTACTCGATCTGCCACGGTGCGGGGCGCATCCGATCCCGGACGGCAACGAAGAAGCTGGTGTCGGTCCGAGACTTCGCGGCCGCTCTGCGCGTAGGGACCGACGACGAGGTCGTAGTCAACCACCGCTCGCTGGAGACGCTGGTCGACGAGTCTCCGCAGGCGTATAAGGATGTGGATCAAATCATAGAAAGCGTCACAGGGGCGGGCTTGGCAGTTCCCGTAGCCGTATGCCGGCCGCTGGCGACGATCAAGGGGGTATAGCCATGATACCGATAAGTCAGTCCACGGGAAACGGCAGCCGCATAGCCGAAGCCTTATTTATTGCGGCCGAAGCCTATGAGGATGTTTTATACCGGATACGGTTCGAATTGTCCGGCTTGTACGGTTACGAGTTCAACGCTTACGTATGCGATGACGGGAGCGAGGATTATTGGCAGCTGTTAGAGCAGGATATCCGCAGCGGCTATGAAGGCGCGGAGTACGTAGCTCGCATCTTCGACTTTGTCGAGTCGCGGGCCTTCTCCACCGAGACGGACCCTTCCGGCGGGGAGGAAGGGGACGGGCGCTGCCGCATTTACAGCTCGCTGCGCAACAATGTATTTGCCTATCCGGCGCTCGGCGTGGCGCTGGCCCGGGTGCCGGTATTCCGCCATCACGGACTGAGCAGCGAGGATTTCGTATTTGCCCGGGACGATCAGGCCGTGCAGTCCTTCCTCGCCTTCACGGCAAACCGGCGAAGGGAGCAGGACCGTCGTCAGGTGACGGTATTCACCGATACCCGAGACGGTATGGAGCGGCAGATCAAGCCGATTACCCGGACCGTCGACCGGGACGATGTTTTGATGAGCGAAGAGCTGAAGACGGAGATTTTTCGTGCCATCGACCAATTCTTCGCCGAGGACCGGTCGTTTTACCGGATGTACGAGGTCCCATACAAACGGGGAATTTTACTGTACGGCAAGCCAGGCAATGGAAAGACGACGCTCGTCAAATCGATTGCGGGCAGCGTGCGCGCGCCTGTTGCCTACTGGCAGCTGACGGAGCATACGAGCAGCGCTTCGATTCAGGAAGTATTTGCCGCTGCGGTCGCGATGGCGCCGATGGTGCTGGTGGCCGAGGATATCGACTCGATGCCGCTGCATGCGCGCTCGTTTTTCCTGAATACGCTTGACGGGGCGACCTCAAAGGAGGGCATCTTTCTCATCGGCACGACCAATTATCCCGAGCAAATCGATCCCGCGCTGATGAACCGGGCCGGGCGCTTCGACCGCGCCTATGAAATCGTGCTGCCGGACGAGGAGCTGCGGACCGCTTATTTGCGCCGCAAGCCGTTCGCGCGGCTGATCGGGGAGGAGGCGCTGCCTGAGGCGGCGCGTCTGACCGAATCGTTTACTTTCGCCCAGCTGAACGAGCTGTACGTATCCGCCGCGCTGCAGTGGCATACCGAGGGACATGCGGATCTGCACGCTCTCATCCGTGCCATGCGGCAGGAGCTGGACAAGAGCCGGCGGCAAACCTGGCTGAGGGATAAGCCGGATGCGGCAGTAGGCTTCCTTGGCGGCGGGCGTTAGGCTGCCGCTATCCTGCTACGCCGTTTATGCCTTGATAGGCGGGCCTTAGGGCTTGAACGGTAACGGAAGTAAGCGTTAATATTGTTGCGCCAGATTAAAAAGAGCGCGGACCCGAATCAGGCCGCACTCTTTTTTTGGCTGCTATGGTATCCGGTCGGTTACAGGCTGACGCTCCAGTCATGCACCATATGGCCGTCGAGGAATTTCTCCGCTTCCAGCGCCGCCATACAGCCGCTGCCTGCCGCCGTGATCGCTTGGCGGTATTTGCTGTCCTGCACGTCGCCGCAGGCGAAGACGCCTTCGATGTTTGTTTGCGCGGTGCCCGGCTGAACGAGAATATAACCGACCGCGTCCGTCTTGATCTGGCCGTTCAGGAAGCCGGTGTTCGGCGTGTGGCCGATGGCGACGAAGATGCCGTCCGTTTCGATGATTTCTTCGGCGCCCGTCTCGTTGTTGCGCACCTTTAGTCCCGTTACGCCCCGGTCTCCGGAGAGCACCTCAAGGGGCGTCTTATTCAAATTCCACTTGATCTTCTCGTTCTCCCGCGCGCGGTCCTGCATGATTTTGGAGGCGCGCAGCTCGTTGCGCCGGTTAACGATCGTTACCTCGGACGCGAAGCGGGTCAGGAAATTCGCTTCCTCCATGGCGGAGTCGCCGCCGCCGACCACGAGAATTTTTTTGCCGCGGAAGAAAAATCCGTCACAGGTCGCGCAGGTGCTGACGCCCCGGCCGATGCTTTCCTTCTCGTTGGCGATGCCGAGCAGCTTGGCCGATGCGCCCGTGGAGATAATGATGCTCTCGGCGACCAGCTCGCCCATCCCTTCCACATTCAGCTTGAACGGACGCTGCGACAGATCGACGCTGTTCACCCAGCCTGTCTTGAATTCGGCGCCGAAACGCTCTGCCTGCTTGCGCATGTTGGCCATCAGCTCAGGACCCATGATGCCGTCCGGGAAGCCCGGGAAGTTCTCGACCTCCGTCGTGGTCGTCAGCTGTCCGCCAGGCTCCGGTCCTTCGATGACAAGGGGATTCAGGTTAGCGCGTGCCAAGTAAATAGCGGCTGTCAATCCGGCCGGGCCGGTTCCGATAATAATGGATTTGTACATAATAAATGCCTCCGCTTCGTCGAATCTTTCGTGGTTATAGTTGTATGTCACCAGTATATCAGCAACTCCCATTCGGTTCATGAGCGGTTTATGAGTATTTGATGAAGATCAGATGAAGAAGCAGGCGAAGGAAGAATAGGGAAGCTTCCGGTTGGAAAGCATGAAGAAAGTTGGAAGGAATCGAATAAGGAGAGGGCGGGAGTTGATGGGCAGGATGATTCATTTTGAAATTCATGTGGATGATGTGGAACGCGCCAAGACGTTTTATAGCGAAGTATTCGGCTGGACTTTCGAGGATTGGAGCGGCTACGCAGGAATGCCTTATTTCGGAGCCGTTACCGGAGATGCGAACGAACCTGGAATTAACGGCGCCTTGATGAAACGGCGAGGTCCTTCTCCAGAGCCGGGCCAGGCACTTAACGGCTATGCATGTACGATGGGCGTGGCGGATTACGATGCTACTGAAGCCAAGATTCTCCATCATGGAGGCAAGGTCGCATTGCCAAAGCATGCTCTGCCGGGCATGGCGTGGCAGGGATATTATCTGGATACGGAAGGGAATATTTTCGGTATTCATCAGCCGGATGAGAACGCGAAGTAGAGGCGCAGCCGGGACGTCAGCTTGCCGCGGCGGATAGGGAAGGCACTTTCAACACGAGAAAGTGCCTTTTTTCTGCAGGTGCCCTCGTCAACGCGCTATGGGAGGCCAGGGACAGGGCGAATAGGAAACAAGCTGCCCGGCGAGGCTTCTTTGTGCAAAGGCTAGTTCATCACCCATTTTTGGGCGAAGCTTTCCAGAGAGGTTTTCTTATTCAGATAATCGTCGCAGTCTTTGATCGAAGCCGTAAACGTGCTTGCCACACTATTGTTCACGATGACCAGGACGGTAGCTCCCTCGACCTGGGACTTCAGCTTGGCGGTTACTCCCAATAAGGCAGCGACGGTTTGGACCGTTTGATCCGTGGTTTGGTTGGCGCCAGGAACGTATTCGTATTTCATCTGGACCTTGCCGTTCTGATCGATGCTGAGGTACGTATCTTTCACGGTGATACCGGCCTGCGCCAGCTCTTTGCGCGCGTCTTTCAGAAAAGTACCGATTTCGCTGGGCCGGACCGTATCTTTATCTTCCTTAACCGCTCCAAGCTTGACGTCGACGCCGTAGGTTTTGGCATCCCATGCTACGGAAGCCCCTAATTGTCTTAACAAGGAGATTGGGACTAAAGTATGACCGTCTACGATCTGAGCAGGTACCTCATCGACCTGCAGTGATGAACCGTTGGACGTCACCTTCACGATGGGATTTCCCTTATAAGTGCCGTTTATGCTGGAAGCGCTGACCGCACCGGAGGCAAGCATCAGTACGGCGGACAATGCCAAAATTTTAGTTTTCATCTCATTCGACACCCTTCATCTATAACTCGGATCGGTTCCGGTATTTAACTGGTAGCTTTTGTCGAGTCTATTCTAAATTATATAACTGGGACTTTCGTCGTGTCCACACGAATTCCTGCCTCCCGTTCATATTGCGTAAAAAATGCCAAACGACTTCGAAAGATCGGTCAACATCCCGGAGGCCAAAATTGCTATAGTTAAAACAAAACGACGGTCAGGCACCGTACAGGAAGCTTACGACCGTGCAAGGAGGCCATCTTCATGAAATTCGCGGCATTCAGCGGCGTGTTTATCGATTACAGTATTCAGGAGACGCTCCGGATGACTAAGCAGCTCGGTTTGGACGGGCTGGAAATTGCGGCCCGGGAGCCGCATCTGTCCCCGACGACAAGCGTGCAGCGGGTGAAGGAAATCCGCTCGGTAGCGGACAGCTACGGACTGGAGCTTCCGGCCATCGCCGGTTATATGGGCGGATTCTCAACGGGCAGCGACAGCGAATGCGAGAAGGCTTATGAGGATTTTTGCCGGATGCTGCCGATCGCAGGCGAGCTGGGCGCTTCGATGGTGCGCGTCGGTGCAGGCGGACCTAACGCTTTCTTGGCTAAGGACTACCACTATGCGAAGGCGGCTTACTGGCTGAACCGCTGTGCGGAAGAAGCGGCCAAACATCATGTCCGCGTTATTCTGGAGATTCACAACGTCTCTCTGGTCGAAACGGTTCAGGACAGCTTGCGTCTCGCCGCTCTGGTCAATCAGCCGAACCTCGGCTTTATCCATGACGCGGGCAACATGTATATCACGGATACCGATTATGGCCGAGAATCCGTGCTGACGCTGGGCAAGCATTTGTTCCATGTGCATGTGAAGGATGAGAAAAGAGTCGAGGCGGCCGGAGCTCCCGGCACGTTCGCGAATCTGACGAAGCACGGTCAGGAGTTTTTCCTGCAGAGCCGGATGGGCGAGGGAGGGGCCGATCACCGCCCGTTATTCGACGCCTTGCGCGAAACCGGTTATGACGGCTGGGTGACGCTGGAATGCCACGCTCCGTTTCCTCCATATGAGCGGCTGGAGCATGATTTCCGCTTCGTGAAGGAGCTGCTTGTCCCCGCGCAGGCCAAATAAACAAGTAAGTATATGCAATGGAAAAAATGTCGATTGTCTCCTGCCGCCTTTTGTATTATGGTTAAAGTATAAACCTACCGGCAGGGGGCAAAGGCATGGGCGTTTTGACGTTTCGCAGCAAGGGGAATCTGATGGAAGAAATCCCGTTCAGTCTCGTCAGGCATCACTCCAATCATCTCAAACAGCAGCTGCATACGCATGAATACATCCAGATAGCCTATGTGCTTCGGGGCACGTGCAATCATCAGTTTCGCAATAAATCGCTGACCGTCGGCCGCGGCGATCTGTTTATCATTTCGCCCGGCGTGGAGCATAGCTTGAATTCGATCGAGGATAAGGAATTCGAGCTGATTTTGCTCGATTTCCTGCCTCTGCTTGTGCATGAGCAGGTCGCTGCGTTCTCCGAATCGCTCTGGCGGTACGTCCAGCATGCGGAGCCCGCGGAAGCGCTGCAGCCGTGGCTGCATATCGGTAAAAGCAAGCAGCCGCTGGTCGAGCAGCTGATCCAGGACATCCAGGATGAGCTGGATCTGCGCGAGCCGGGGTTTGATTTCTCGATCCGGATCAATCTGATCAAGCTGCTCATTCTTATTGACCGCGAATACCGGCGCACGATGCGGCGACCGTCTGCGCGGACGGCGTTTGGCGAAGCGGAAGAGAGCCCGATCCAGGATGTGGTGCGGTACATTTACGATAACTACAGCCAGGATATTCCACTGGAGCAAGGGGCGCATATCGCCCGGATGGCTCCGGCTTACTTCTGCTCGATGTTTAAAAAGGAGACCGGTCAGACATTCGTCGACTTTCTGCACGAGGTGCGGATCGAACGCGCGATGGAACTGATCCGTCAGGACACGCATACGGTGACGCAGATCTGCTTCCAGGTCGGCTTTCACCACTTAAGCCATTTCATCCGCACGTTCAAGAAGCGTACGGGCCTCACGCCGACGGAGTATAAGAAGACTTTCGGCAATACCTGAAAATATTGCAACTGACCGATAAAAATAGCGCAAGAAGCTTCATGCCGTTACAGGGTATAGTACCCGTAACGGCATTTAATTTGGAGAAAGAGGGTTGAAGAGGATGGCACAGGATCGCATCATCAAGCTGGGTATTATCGGACAAGGTAGAAGCGGCAGAAATATTCATGGACAAAGGCTGGTCAAGATGCCGGAGCATTATCGGATTGCGGCCATCGCCGACTCCATCCCGGACCGCCAGGAGCTGGCTAAGCAAGAGTACGGCTGCAACGCCTACTCCAGCTGGCAGGAGATGGTCGAACAGGAGCAGCTGGATCTGGTAGTCAATGCTTCGCCAAGCCACCTGCACTTCGAAATTACGCTGGAGCTGCTGAACCGCGGAATCAATGTATTGTGCGAGAAGCCGCTTGCCAAGACGGCGGAAGAGGTCGACGAGCTGATCGCCGCTTCGCAGCAATCGGGCGCTACGCTGGCTGTATTTCAAAATTCCCGCTTTCAGCCTGCCTTTACGCAGATCCGCAAGGTGATCGAATCGGGCGTGCTCGGCCGTATCGTGCAAATCGACTTCACGAACAACAACTTCGCGCGCCGCTGGGACTGGCAGACGCTGCAGGCGAACAACGGCGGGAATCTGATGAATACAGGTCCACATCCGGTGGACCAGGCGCTGCAATTTTTCGGAACGGATGTTATGCCGGATATTACGTGCGTGATGGATCGGGCGAATACGTTCGGCGATGCGGAAGATTACGTCAAGCTGATCCTGCGCGGTCAGGGACGGCCGACGATCGACCTGGAGATTTCGTCCTGCAGCGCGTATCCGCGGGACACGTTCATCGTACAGGGGACGCGCGGCGGCCTGCACGGCAGCATGGAGAAGCTGGAGTGGAAATATTTCAAGGAAGAGGAAGCGCCGGAGCAAAAGCTTGTCCGCGAGCCGCTCGTAACGGCCGAAGGCCTTCCAACCTATTGCTCGGAGACGCTGAACTGGCATACGGATACATGGGAGATAAATCTGCCAAGCGGACAAAATATGATGGACTACATGACCGTGCAGCTGTATCTGATGCTGCATCGCCATCTGGTGGACGGCGCTCCGCTTGAGGTAACCCCACAGCAGGTGCGCCAGCAGATGCTGGTCATGGAAGAGTGCCGCAGACAGAACCCTCAGGTGTATCAGCAGTAAGATAGGGTGAACGACGGTCCGAAGCCGATACGGCTGAGGTAGGCAAACAAACAAGCAGTCTGGCCTCGTGATGCGAGGCGCAGACTGCTTGTTTGTTATGCCGGTAGTTGTGCGCGCTTAGTCCGGCGCTTGTGCATGTACCCAACTGGCCGCCGATGTACGCCAAGCTGAAGCAAAAGCAGAAGCAAAAGCAGAAGCAAAAGCAGAGCAGAAGCAAAAGCAAAAGCAAAAGCAAAAGCAAAAGCAAAAGCAAAAGCGTCGGCTTTGCCCGCTCTTAGACAAGCATGCCGCGTTAAAACTCGGCGCCGCGCACCTTGGCAAAGATCATCGTATTGCGCAGCGTGCCGTCAATAGCAATGGAATCATACCGCAGGGTAGCCTCCAGCGTGTAGCCGGACCGCTCGGCGACCTTGGCGCTGCGCAGGTTGCGGCTGTCGCAGCGGATCTCGATCCGGTTAGCTTCCAGCTCGCGGATAGCGAACTGCTCGATAGCGTCGACAGCCTCCGTCATATACCCCATTCCCGTGCATGACGTGCGGAGCCAGTAACCGATCTCGAATCGGCGAGACACCCAATCGATCCGATGAAGCCCGCTGCAGCCGACCAGCCGGCCGGTATGCTTGTCGAGCAGCAGCAGTCTCAGATCGGACCGCTCGAGAAAACGCAGGCGCGCCCGCCGGATATCCTCTTCGGAAGCTTCCAGACTCGGAACGCTTTGCGCCCAGGGCATCCAGGGACGCAGCTCCTCCAGAGTCTCCTTCACCGCCTCGTTCACCATGGGGCCGTCGCCCCACAAGGGAGAGCGGATGAGCAGGCGGGCGCTTTCGAACTCTTCCGGGATATTTAATAAGACAGGATTAACGTCTGCAAGACTCATAAGCAAGACTCCTCCCCAGCCCAATAGTTCCCGTAAGAATATCACAGATATCCGGCCTGCTCAACCCTTCTTTTGCTTCGGAGTTCGCTGTCTACTTGGATTCGCCGAGCAAATAATTGTAGAAAGGCTCGTCCACCCAGAAACGGTAGGAATTTACCTGGAGGCCGGCCTTAAGCTTCTTCAGTCCCTCTGCTATTTCCGCCGATTGTTCCGGGAGCGAGAAAGATTGCGCATAATAATGGCCTTGGTCGATCCGGTTATTGGCGATCTCGATATAAGCCGGCAGCTTCCGCAAGGAATAGTACAAAGGCTGCCACCAGGAGCCGGCGATTAGTCCGGGCTCGTCGTCGCTGTCTTTTTTGGCGTATGCTTCAATCACGCTGTGGAACTTGTCCTTCTGCTCCACCGTATCAAACTCGAAGGCCAGATCATATTCCTTCGCATAAGCGATATAGTTGCCGTTTTCGATCTGAACGACCTTGTAATCATCCGACTGCTGAGGCTCTCCCCATTCCTTCAAGTAAAGGAAGGCCGATGTTTTGGGCTCCAGCTGTACCTTGGCCTGCAGGTTCTCGCTGCGCAGCAGGCCGATCAGCTGAATGGCATGCGTCAGATCGCTGTGGCCGTACGTCAGGGCGCGCGCTTCGTCGAAATGAGCGGTGTAGCGGTCGTCCTTCAAGTTATACCCGGTCACCAGTCCCTGCTTCAGCGCTTCATCGACTATTGCTTGCAGCTCGGGCACCTGGATCAGATTATGCGTATCGAAGGCTGCGTGCACCTTGGCGAAAATATCGTCCTCGCTCGTTGACCCGATATACCTCTTCGCTTCGCCGCGAACGGACAGCAGCCGCTCCAGCAGCTCCTCGGCAAATACGGCGGAAGCCGGGGCGCTTGGATCAAAAGCAGCTTGCGGCAGCAGCCCGGTATCCACCGCTGCGGCCAGCTCCTGGCTGGCTTGGCGAGTTAGCCCGTAGACGCTGCGGTCCGCGATACCGAGCTTGCCGAGGGCCGTCTGCGTTTTTGCGTCCGGGTAGGTGTAGGCCAGCTCCTTGAGCCCGGCGGCCTTTAGGACGATGTAAACGGCTGTGCCCTGCGTCAGCCGGGCATCGCCCTGCAGAGCGCCGCTGCTCAAGATGCCTTGGCCGTGCAGGGCGACGGCAGCTTCATACAGCGCGCTGTCGGCGGCCAGGTCGGAGAAGGGATTGGCGGCGGCAGCCGCCCCGCCGGCCGGTGCCGGAGACGGAGCAGGGGCCGATGTTTGGCTGGCGGCAAGCAGCCGGGCAACGGCGACGACCATTTCGCCTTTCGTCGGCGCTGCCGTCAGCTTGAGGCCGAAGCGGTCCTGCACGTAGGACGCGCCTTGGGTGTTGGCGGCGCCAATGGCACTGGTTGTCTGAGCCGAAGCTGATACCGCAACTTCCGCTTCAGACTCGCTGCTTTGGGCGTAGGCGGCAAATCCGGTCCCGCCGGAAGCCAACAGTAGAGCGGCAAGCGTCAGAACCTTCCAGCCGGCAGGCGGGCGGTAAGCCTCCTTTTTATTGTGGGAGCGGTTAACGGGAGATATGAGGGATAAGCGCGTTTGTAATCCTCCTATGTATATAATTCCTACTAGAACAGTTGGTTATAAGATAGAATCATAACGTGCGCCCGTGTGTCTGTCAATGATTTTGATGAATCCATAGACTTCCTCCCCTGCCGTCTGCTTCTCCAGCAGCATCCATATTTTATGGAGAGGGAGGGGAATGATCAATGGTCAATGTTCGGTTGATGCGAGGTAAGTTGGAGGCGATGGGGACGGCCGCATACATATAGCCCTCCGCCAGAACGGAGAGCCAGACGGCCGTCGACCGAAGGGGCCTAGCATGAACAAGGGCAACTGCAGGAAGGGCTACCCTGCCCTCCCAGGGTAAGCTGCTCCTCCCCAGCAGGCATGACCTTATTCCTAGGGCCAAAACTCAGCGGCGGGCTGCTCTTATCCTAAAAATACAGCCAATAAATTACCGCAGCCAAGGCAATCCGATAATAAGCAAAGGGAACCAGCTTGACCCGCTGGATCAGCTTTAAGAAAAATCGGATCGAGAGCAAGGCAAACAAAAAGGCGCTGATAAACCCGGCGACAAAGAACGGCAGCGCATCCGGCGTCATAAACGCCCAATTTTTCAGCAGAGACAAGAAGCTTGCCCCCATCATCACCGGCACCGCCATAATAAAGGTGAAATCCGCCGCCGCCTTATGGCTGAGGCCCAGCAGCACGCCCCCGGATATCGTCGAACCCGAACGGGAGAACCCCGGCCACATCGCCAGACATTGAAACAGCCCCATGCCAAGCGCCTGCTTGTACGTGATCTGATCGACCGTATTCGCGCTCACCCGCTTGGGACGGAAATGATCCGCCAGCAGCATCAGCACCGCCCCGAGCAGCAGCCCCATCACCACTGTCCGTACGGAAAACAAATACTCGTCAATAAAATCCTCGAACAACAGCCCGAGCACCCCAAACGGGAGAAGCCCCACCACTACCTGCGTCAGCTTCAGACGGTCGCCGAGCCTTTGGTCGGCCGTTATATGCCGCTTCAGCCCGAGCAGATTGAGAAAGCGGTCCTTGAAGACGACAACGACCGCCAGGATCGAGCCCAACTGGATAACGACCTTGAACGTATTGGCCACAGGTGCGGAGAATAATTGCTTGGACTGGAAGATCAGATCGTCCACGATAATCATATGCCCTGTCGACGAGATCGGAGCGAACTCGGTCATGCCTTCCACAAAGCCTAACACGATGGCGACTAATATTTCCCAGAGATTCATGCGGGGGTCCATCCTTTCATTTCGCAAGTAAATGAGGCGGCAGCGATAGCTGGAGTGCTTGTATTAGTGTATGTGAGGGGGCGGGGGGAGATGCTGAGGGATGAATGGTAAGTCTAAATGCCTAAATTGTGAAGATGAGTCAGGTATAAGGGGAACATATTATAAAAAAACATTTAGAATACGATGTTTCGATAAAATTCGACTTTATTCTTCAAAAACAGTCAATGATGTTTGTCCTATTATGTGATTATATTTAATTTGTTCTGTAAGCCAAAGTCATATAAGGAGAATGAAAGATGCATAAATCTATGAAATGGCTCCTCCCTGTTCTATCCATATCCCTGGTATGGGTGCTGGCCTATACCAAACTGACATTTGCGGAAGAAAGCCGACCTGGGGAGCCGTCCGCCTACCACCTCAGCAAAGGAATCCAACCTGGACAAGATCCCGCTGCAGCGCAAGGCAAGGAAGCCAGCATACAGGAAACGAGCCGTCAATATGCGGAGGCCATGGCCCTTTGGAAGCAGCGGAGCAGCAGCCCCATGCCATCAGTTGCCCGAGGTGCCAGGCAAACGTTCTCCATGAAATCAGCCAACGAATCGGCTGCCGAGATGAATCGTCCGAGCGTCGAACAATATGGCCAGGAGATATCCCGGTTATTGGACCAGCAGGATACGACGGCTGCTTTTGAGCTGGCAACCAAGCTGCTGGGCGACTATCCTCAGGACCGGCAGGCCAAGGAGCAATTTGCAGCGGTATACAAGCTTTATGCGGTTGACGTGGCAAAAAAGCAAAATGAATTAAAGGCCGGTGCTCAACCATGATGGCCTGTCGCGTATGGATGTGTATCGCGTTGTCCGTTTTGGCTGCGTTCTGTTTTGGAGGAGAATCGCGGGCCGTAACCGAAGAGCAAGCCTATAAATTAAAACCGAAGTATATGGTTAACAATTTTAATTATGACATGATGTCAGCGACTGTGACAGAAGACGAGCATCATTTTGCAACAATGGGTAACTTCCGGACGAGCAAAGATTTCGATGTCATGTATTGGGAGACGGAGGATATTCATAGCCACCCCGATCTTAAATACCCTTCCAACCCGGACTACACGAACGTCCTTCTGGAATACGAATACGAAATTAGCGGGGATGCCGTCCCTATGGATGGAACGCCTGCCCCAACGCTAACCGTTGTGACGATGGATAATCAGGCTTATTATATTCGTCTGTGGAATTATGTAATCGACCGGCCCCAGGAGGTATGGGAGCAGGGCATTAGCCAGGAGCTAGGGATATCTTATTCTTTTCCAGCCAACCGGACAGCCGGTACCGGTTCAGGGAGCGCGGGAAAGATACGAATCGATTTCAACAACCTGTATGCAGGCTGGGAGCCGTTTATACAAGAGGAGATTGCTGAGAACGAATTTGCTTGGATACCGAATCCGGAATGGGTCAAAATCCCTGTCAATCAGATCAAAAGGCTGGAGTGGGCCTTTGTACCGCAAGAATACGACTACAACGAAGAAGAGATTTTTTACTTTTCGGAATCCAAGCCTTTCAAGATTAAATTCAACAATTGGCATGTGTATGGACAATCCTTTTTGATGGATGAGAAGCCTATACCGCCCGTAGGAAAAGTCAGGATCAGCGATGGCTATGACGACTCCTACAATCTGACGCCCGAGCGGCTCGTAAGCGACTATAGCCGGCTGGGTTTTGGCGGAATTGTCGATTTCTATGTGGGGGCTTCCCATTATTACGACAAGCATCACAATGGCCAGAATGGCATGGAGTTGATTCAAGAGCATCCGTTTAATACGGCCTTCTCTTCCTGGTATAGCAGTTATGTGAAGCTGTTGGCACAGCGGAACATCAAGGTGGTCGCATCCATCTCGATGGAGAATGTAGATGCGCCTCCTTCTTGGTGGCAACGAGCCTGGGACGGGCAAGCTGCGGAAACATTGTGGTCGCCGACACCGAAGCTGCTGAGCTTTACCAACGCAGAGGTCCGATCATACTATCAGAAATATGTGCTCGGCTTGGCGGAAATTCATGCGGATCATCAGCAGGTGCCGATCATCCAGTTGGGAGAGCCTTGGTGGTGGTATATGGACAGCTTGCCTGGCAGTCCGCCCACGTTCTACGATCAGACGACGAAAGACCTGTACCAGCAGCAATTTGGTCAGCCTATGCATGAATTTCATTCTGCGTACGATTCGATATCAGGGCATGAGACCATGTTGAATTGGCTGAGCGCTCAGAACGGAAATTTCTCACTTATGCTAAGGGATACGTTAAAAGGCGGCTATCCTAACGGGCAGTTTACCGTGCTGCTGTTCATACCGACTGTTGTAGATCCCGAGTTGGCTCCTCCTATGATGGGCATCGTTAACTTTCCAATCACTCAGTGGCAGTATCCGAATCTGGATTTTTTCATGATCGAGGATTATGACTATCTGATTGCCAACAACATGGAGAAACATCGTCAGGCGTTGACCGTAGCGCAGCGAAAGCTGCATTACCCGGCGAACCAGATTCATTACCTGGCAGGCGCGGATTCCACGAACAACGATTCTATCTGGAAAAATATCGATCAAGCTATCAGTGACGGCATCAATATGAATTTTGCCGAGATTTACTTGTGGGCCTACCCTCAAGTCAAGCAGCGAGCCTGGACTCAGCCTAGTCTTATCCGTACCAATGTTGCGCCAGGTCTATTGGAGGAAGAGACGGAAGTAAGCCTTAGCGCTGAGCACGCGGATTCGATTCTGTATACGGTAGACGGCAGAGAGCCGTCGATGCATGCCGGGCAACTGTACAGCGGAACGCCGATCCCGATTGCCAAGGATACCCGGATACGTGCTGCAATCGTAAAAGACGGAAGCGTGGGCAAGCCGGTTTCTTTCGATTATTTGCTGAATCGTGCGCAATACAAGTATGATGCGTCCAACAGATTGCAGTGGCAAACGTTTTTCCAGGACGAACAGAAGTACCGGTTTGCCTATACGTATGATGCCAATGGCAATCAGTCCAAGCGTACGGTCAATAAAATCTATAACCTGTGGGGCGACCAAAATATTATTCCGGTCATGTCGCAGAACATTTCGCCGGATGGAACGGCGAGTGCGAGCAGTTATTTTGGCGACAACTACGCGCCGTACAAAGCATTCGATCACCTGGATCTGGAGCATGCCTGGATTACGAACGGAGTAGCGGAAGGCTGGCTCGCTTTCCAATTCCCTACGCCTAAGCAGGTCGTGTCCTATAAGATTCTGCCACGGAATGAAATTACCGCGATTCAAGCCTCTCCTAAGGCTTGGACATTTGAAGGCTTTAATGGTATCCGCTGGAATGTGCTGGCCACGGAAACCAATGTGACGGACTGGAGTCTTAGGGAGTTTAAGAGCTTCAACGTTCAGAACGTGGGCAGCTATTCGGACTACAGAATCAATATCCAGCAAAACAACGGCCACTGGTATACCAGTATCGGCGAAATCGAAATGACAGAGGGCGATGATGCGGGGACTATTGAATATAATATTATTCCCGCCATGACCGGCAACGAAAGTGCATACGGCACAGCCAGCTCCAGCAGCGAATTTGGTGAAAGCTATGCCGCTTACAAAGCCTTTGACCATGTCGATTCCGAGCAAAGCTGGATCACAAACGGAACCGTTGAAGGCTGGCTTGCTTACCATTTCCCGCTCCCCAAGCTGGTGCGTTCCTACAAGATCACTCCGAGATACGACTCGTCAACCTTAGCCTCCGCCCCCAAAACTTGGACCTTGGAAGGCTTTAACGGCACCAACTGGCGCGTCTTGTCGACGGAGACGGACATCACAGACTGGCAGGTCAGCATGCCCAAAACATTTCAGGTGCAGAATCCGGGCATCTTCAGCAAATACCGTCTGCATATTACCAATAATAATGGGCATTGGTGGACGAGTGTGGGCGAGTTGGAGATGATGCAGTGAGGTTTGTGTGGAATGTTTGAGGCGGACATGTTTGGTGGGAAGACCCAGGTTTTAAAAACTTGATTTTGACTTACTAACATTAAAGGAGAAACTTATGAAAAAATGCATAGTGTGGTTACTTATTTATATCTTTACTTTCACGTCCATATTTCCAATATCGGCTATCGCCTCCCCGGCGGATCTGCTTCAGGTTCAAATTAAGCCTCAAACAGTTGAACAAAAATCCAATGTGGAATACGTAACATTGGAGTGGTTGAACAAAAAATTTCAGATTCCACAAACTGATTTGCTGCAACAATTGAACAAAGGATACTCCTTACAGGAGCTTTATAAGGCTTTGGAGTTGCATAAGGATCGAGAGCAGCCTTTGGATGAAATTCTAAATCAACTTAATCCTAAGGTAATCGAGGAATTAAACAGTATGGACTTTGCTCCTTTGGATGAAACGGAGCAAGGGGAAAAAGAGTTACCTATCCCTGTTATAAATAAACAGTTAATACCTGATGAGAATTTAATTATATTGACTGGCGAAACCAATACCATCTCGGGCCAAAGTTGATTATAATCAACTGGAAGAGTCTGTTCTAGGAAATGTATACGGAAAAGTAGTGACGGACAGTGTGTATACAAACGTCTACTCATCTTCGAAAATGCTTCGCAATATGGCTGCAACGAGCAATTTCCCAACTACATACGATGAACTTGCTGTAAAAAGGATGAACCTCAAAGTCAATGATGCTCCATACTCTGTAGGAGGAAACGAAAACGTATCTACTATCAGTGGAGCTTTGCAAGTTGAAAATGTAGATATGACGATACCTGGGAGAAACGGACTATCCTTTTCCTTAAAGCGAAGATACAACAGTAATGATGCAACTTATTATAATAAGGATGTCTTCAAAGACAATGTCTATGAATTGAAATATTATCCTGAACTTAAAGCAAGACTTTATTACAAATTTACCGGTGAACGAGTTACTCAAATTGGCACAGCACCAGATTTCGGCTTCGAGCCTTTTTGGTACTATCGTTCTTATCTTCAATATAAAGGTACCTTTATTAGATGGGATTATCCCAACGATTTACCAACCATTCAAGATTATAATGAATTTCGAGAAAAACTTGAAAAAAACACTTGGCCCTACGTAGACCCCGATGATCCCAATAGCATTCCGCACATAACCAAGGAAGATATTTATACAAACAGCACGTATCTTATGGCTAAGGCGTTTACTACAGGAAATGTTTTTGTATTCCCGGATAGTCGTAAAACTGTGTGTTTGCATTCTACGATTTACGGTTGTGTGGAGAATCTGTATGCTTACGGCAACAAGACAGTGGATAAAGAGGAGGAGGAGAACAGATTTGCCCTAGGTAAGGGCTGGAGCTGGGACTTGCCGTATATCGAATTTAAAAATTATAAAGGTTATTTAACCTTATTTGGTGGGACTACCTACGAATTAGACGGTACAAAACTAAAGGGATATCCGTGGAACGATCTTACCCTTGATTATGATAATACAGTAACTGTAAATGGACTAAAATCTTATTACGTGCTCAAAAATTTGGATGGAAAGAAACAATTTTTTTCTTCAGGCGGTAAACTATTGCAGATATTGGATACTTACAATAATACCATTCAATTTGAATACTCTCATGTGTCTCCTTATGGATCTGTCCTTACAAAAGTTAGGGACGCAATTGGCAATGAAATTCAAATTACATATTCAACAGCGGAAGTCATCTTGACCCAGGGGGATAGAAGAGTCACCTATACCAAAACGAAAGATTCGCAACAAAACAAAGAATTACTAAGCCAGGTAACGGATGCGCAAGGGAGAACGACTTCGTATGTCTATGAAACTGCAATAATACCTTTTGATCTCGTTGGAGGTGCGAAACCTAAGGATAATTATGTTGCATTGCTGAAACAAATCTATCATCCTACTAAGGCTCGCACAGACTATAGTTACCAAAGCTTCAGTCGTTCTCTTGGCAAGAAGGCCACGGAATCCGTCTACCGGATCCAAAGCCGCGAAGATGTGATGACCTATGCCAGCGGAGCGGAAGAGAAATATAATCATATAGATTATATCTATCAAGGAGATGGAACTGAGGTCCGTGCTACTGATTTTTCCTTTAGTACAACCATAGACAATGGTAGGCAGAAAACGACTTTCACTTACTTCAAAAACTATATTGATGATGATACTCCTGAAGTCATTTACAATACGCAAATCAAGCAGGATGATGGAACGATTCAGCGTATTCAAGATATGGAATACGATAGAGGTAACCGACGCACGGCGCCCATTAAAATCACTTCATATACGAAAAAAGGGACCGAACAATCGACGAGTCAGATCGTCACGCGTGTGTATGATAACTACGCAAATGTTACATCTGAGACAAGTCCCGATCAAGTGACGACTACGTATACGTATGACGAGCAGACGCATTTGCTAAAATCTGTGCTATCCCCTTTGGCTGATGGTTTATCATCGTATACTGAAATTGAACGTTATCCGAGTTACAACAGCATTAAGAATGCTAAGGTAAGAGAAAACAATGCCAGCGGGAATCTATTGGCCGAAACGGGATATACGTATGATGCTTATGGTAACCCGGCAACGGTCGCAATTAAGGATGACTCTCGGAATGTTCAAATCGATTATGAATATGGAACCGTGTATGGAAGCGGATTTCCAACGAAACAAACGATAGAAACGACAAATGCGGACGGACAAAAGTCAACAATTATACAGGACTATCAGTTCAACAAACAGACAGGCCAGATGACCAAACTTATCGACGGAAATAGGCACACGACAGAGTATGCGTATGATAAATTAGGAAGAATGCTATCCGTTAAGAACCCAGACGGTTCCCTCCAGACCATCACCTACAATGACAGCGAGAACATGGTTACGGAAACAGATCCGACAAATGTTAAGGTAATAACGAGATGGAACCCCCTCGGGCTAAAAACGCATGTGGGGATTGAAGGGAAAAGTACGGCGATGTATGGCTATGATCCGTATGGAAGACTGGAATGGGCCGAAGATGGGGAAGGGCATCGCACGACGTATCAATACGATAAATGGGATAGAGTAATGACCACCTTGTTGCCTGGCGGAGCGAGCGCGACCACTCAATATGATGATATCCATCGGACGGTTACAGAAACAGATCCGGAAGGATACTCGTCCAAACAATGGTTAGATCTGATGGGCAGAGTAACTAAGAAGGAGTCCTATTCCAAAACGGGCGCGCTCACCAGTTCAAGTCAAATGAGCTACACGCTCGCCGGACAGGTTAAAGTAGTGGACGAGGGTATAGCTACAGAGGCAAGCGGAATCACACAGACGCAATACGAGTACGATGCGATGGGGCGAGTGAAATCAGTCCTTAATGGCATGCAGGAAAAAACTTCGTATACGTATAGTTTAGCCGGTCAATTAACGAAAGTTCACTATCCAGACGGTAACGAGTTGACCAAGCATTATGATGAAATGGGAAGATTGATTCGCCGGGTTGATCCCGCGGGACAAGCGGAACGCTATTATTATGATCACAACAGCAATATGACGAAAAAGATCGATCGCAATGGTTATGAAACGACTTATGTGTATGATAACCGTAATTTTCTGGATAAGATGACCACCACAGACGAAGTCATTCAGTTTACCCAGGATACGGCTGGAAGACGGCTAACGATGCAAGATGGTACAGGAACCACTTCCTATTCCTATGAATCCGGAAGCGGCTGGCTGACGGAAGTCAAGTACCCGGACCAAAAACGCACCACCTATACGTATGATGCTCAAGGCAACCGGACCCAAATGACAGATCCTTTTGACCAAGTCACCGAATATAGGTATGATGCGAGAAACCGCTTGGAGCATGTGGGCTCCAATCCGGCCCAGTGGGATGCTACCTATACGTACAAGACGAACAATCAGCCTGACTCCATTCAACTGCTTCCGGGACTGACTAGCACATGGGGCTACGAGACGCTAAAAAGTACCTTAACTCATGTACAGCCGGGCCAAGGCACGCTGCGGACCTATCAGTATACGTATAATTTGAAAGGCGATCAGACTGTCCGAGTGGAGAACGGGCAATCGCACAGCTTTGGGTATGACAAATTAAGCCGCATCCAAACATCCAGCGAGTATCAAGAAAATTACACATATGATAACCGCGGCAACCGTCAAACGCTGCAAAGTGTGAAGCCGTTGATGTTAAGCGATCAAAGCTACACCTATGATAAGAAAAATCGGTTGATCGCGGCAAGCGGTCATTCAGGGAGTACTGTATCGTACAAATACAATGGAGACGGATTGCTGACGGAGCGAACAGAGAATGGAAGCACAACGCGTTACTATTATGATGGATCAAATATCATCGCAGAAGGCCAGGTAAGCGGAGGCGTTGTGACACGCAAAGCCAGCTATATTCGCGGCAACCAGCTGGTGGCCCGAGTAGACGCAGCGGGGACAAAAATGTACTACATGCACAATGGCCATGGCGATGTGGTAGGACTGGTGAACGCAGCCGGCCAGGTGGTAAACAGCTACACGTATGATATATGGGGGAATCCTGTGACTACGCAGGAAACGGTAGCGCAGCCGTTCCGGTATAGCGGGGAGTTTTGGGATAGCAGCACGGGATTGCAGTATTTGAGGGCCAGATGGTATGATCCGAGTGTAGGACGGTTTATTAATGAGGATACGTATGAAGGGGATATAAGCAATCCGCTGAGTTTGAATTTGTATACGTATGTAAGTAATAATCCGTTGAGGTATACTGACCCGACTGGTCATGAAGCCTTTGACTATAATCAGGCGACGTATCTTGCTAATACGGCGGCGACAGGTTCTGGCAATTATCAATGGGCACTTGGCTATATATTGAAGAACACCTTATTGGATGATAATCAAGCTAGATATTTGCTAAATACCGCAATGAGTAGTGATGATGCTGGTACATCTGCATGGGCCAAAGCACAGTTAAAGAATAACTCACATGCTGATTGGATTTTGTCTTTAAATCGCTCAATACAAAAAAATATGGAAAATGCTTCTGAAGAAGTTCAATTTATGAGCGAAATGGGACCGGTATTGGGGGGGATGGGTTACTTTGGTGCTAATGGCACTCAAGTTACCAGTAAAACACTGTGGAAAGATAAGGGTACTAAGGCACGAATTGATGTAGAAAACCCAAATCCAGGTCAACGACCAGGGCAGATTCATTACCAGGATGAAAACAATACTAAATATTTATTTAGCCCTGAGAAGGGTAAGTTTGTTGATTCAAGTGGAAATATTGCACCTAGGGGTATTAATGATATGCTCAAGAATACTGATTTTGTAAAGAAATTAAATGTTGGATTAGAAAAATATCTAGGAGAGAGTCCATATACCCCAAAGAAATGAGGTGAATACCATCGTACGTACAAACAAGAAAATGAAGGAATATCTTGAATATTTAAATTCTAGTGATCGTAAACGTATAAATTTCACGGATGAATTATCATCCTTAGAGTTTATGGAATGGGATGGATGTATTTTAGTAAAACAAAACACCAGTAGTATATTGCCGGAGAAATTTATTCCTAACCAATTTTTCCAAGATAGAACGGGGTTTGAGGCTAGTTATAATCATATACATTTGAACGATTATTATGAAGAAATAGCTGAGAATAATCCAATAGAATTATTACAAATTGCGATTATGACTCTAGGGCAATGGGAAAAGTATTTTAAGGGTAATTTTCCGCACAAAAAATTTTCTACGATAATTTCATTCGATGGAGAGGATTGTATTATTCGATTTATCACAGAAAGGTTGTATGAACCTAGTTGGATTTCGGATAACATTGATAGCTATAATGAAGCACTATTGATTTCGACAATCTAGGTCCGATGTCCCGCAATGCGACTAACCTCGTATTGTGGTTCTTTTTTATCCGCCGCGGTACACCAGATAGCGAAAATAGCTAAATAACGTTTGCGTGGCGGCGAACAGCGCTTCACTTACTCTCTCTGAATTTAATAATACATAGCCAGTTCTCTCGGCGGACGGGGGGCTGTCACCCCGCTTCCCTAGGGCTGTTATACGATTTCACATGTAGCCAAAATTGTAGCGTGATGGATATGCTGATGATCCCTGAAAACCTACCTTCCCGTATCTGCGATCTGGCGACGAATGGGCGTAAAACGCCCGGAGATCGCCGTAGGTTGACGCTGCTGTACTGTCGTGAGTTGGAATGTTCCGAAGATAGAAATGGGAATTTGCCCGATTTCTATCGCCTGTAACCACGTGCCTCACCCGTATTCGACAAGCGATAAGGACGGAATGACCTGGCCGAAAAATAATTGTTAGAAATTTTCGATCAATTCGGCCTGATTGATAACCTACTGGTATAGAATGGTATAAATTCTGCGAAAAAACGAATAAATATACGGGTAATTTCCTATATTTAGAAAAAACTTATGGAGAGCTTGACATGTGCTCCTATGTGGGAAATGCAGTGTTCTTATGGGAACGTTCCGTCCTCCGCAGATTTCGGATGCCTGTCCAAAGTGGACGAATAAAACGAATAAAAGTGGCCGCTATATTAGAAATAAAGAGGAATCATCAAATGAATAACATGTTCTAACTTGAAGACCGAAGGGAAGAAAGGGACGGAGCGAAGCGGAGTCTTCCGAGCGAAGCGAGGAGGTCACAGGCAGGGAACGAGCAGCCTGAATATCCGTGGGCACCCCATGCCCATAGAAGCCTGCGCTGTTTTCTGACTATGGAGATCCAAGGGATGGATGTGCTCTGCTCCTCGCTAACGCTCGGAGTGACTCGCTTCGCTCGTCCTTTAATTCTTTCTATACGAGGTATCTGGGAATAATCGATTTGCTCTGATCTTCTGCTGTTCTCTGGATGGTAATATCCTTACACGCCCCCGCAGGCGACGAAATGGACGTAGAACGTCCCGTAGTCGCTGACGGGGTATTTTTGCATATTCGGGAAGGCCCCTCATTATTCGCCCGTTACGCCTTGTTTAAACGGGCTGTAACCATATTCCTTCCCTGCCCTCTTACAGGAGATTCCGAGCGCAGTGAGGAGATTATTTCCCCTGCTGCTATTTTTCATGTGAATCACATGGAGTACAGATGAATCCCCCGGGTTTATTTACGGAAACAACCCCAATGGGGCGCTATGAAACCGAGGAGGGCTGGGCGATGGGCTATAACTGCCAGATGACGAAGATTGGAGATTGCCCGCGAGTGAAAGTTTACGGAAAGGAGATGCCTGAAGAAAGCGACCGTAAATCGAAAAACCAACGTTACGCGGAGATAGAAGCGATTCACGCTGATCAATCTCTGACGGATATAGAGAAACGGGTCTATTCAGCGATTTTAGAACCGCTGGATAAGGAGGAGTGCGCGCGAAATCGCCCTGATCGAACGCCGAAGCCTGGGAGACTAAGGTTAGCGGAGCGGGAACGATTCAGCCACCTGATGGACCGGAACTTTAGCCTGGGCCATAAGTTCATTACCTTGACCTACGAGAAGCCGGACGTGACGTTAGACGAAGTGGCGAAGGACTATGAGAACTGGGTAAAGCGGATGCGTGAGCGATACGGCGATTTTAAGTATTTCGCGGTTCGTTCCTTTCAGCAGCGCGGTGCGCTCCACTTCCACCTGCTGACCGACCTGTCCACGATACACAGAGCGGAGCTGGCGGATGGAGCGTTTCGGGACATCTGGGGGCTGGGGAGCGTCGAATTGAAGCGTATCTACAGCCTGCCGATGGCGGAGCGCCGGAACAAGCTGAAGCTCGACTTGATTAAGAACCTGCGGGATTTTAAAGCGGATGAGCATTCGTATGGAAAGCGCCTGTTTTCTCCAGAGCAAGAACCTAATTGTCCCAAGGACGGTAAAAGGCGACTTTGACGAGATGATGGCGAAGTTGAGGGAGAGCGGATATGTGCCGAAGCTAGTGGAATCCCGCCAATTCTCTGTGGAGTACATAAACTATATCTCAACTCGAAACGTACCACCTGACGAAGTAAAGCTCACCTTTATAACGTTACCGCAGTAAAGCCCATAAGGCCCTTGTCCCAACTGTGGGCGGGCTGGATAAAGGTTGTGGTACTTTAATTTTGAAATGAAATAAGGCTTGAACTCCCTATGCTCGCGTTATATGATTGCCGCTAGAAACATTTACCAGAATCTAGTAATTCTTTATACGACGCTAATGAACGTGGTCATTGGGGGAGTGACTAATGAACGTGGAAGAACTTCGTAACGAGTACGAATTGTTGATTGAGAAAGAAGACCGACTCCTTCGGCAAATCCAGACGGGGGAAACCTGTCTCTTTGCGCTATTGGAGACGATGTACCGGAAAGAGCGCGAGATGGATCAGGAAACGGCGAAGGAACTCATCCAAAGGATATATAGCTATACCGATGAACACCGAAGCGAACTTTGGCAAGTGCGGATGGAAAAAAACGATACTTGCGATACAGCTGAAACCAGAGAGCCGATAAGGCGATGGGGAACGTAAGATTTTGCTAACGTGTCTTTGCGGCTCGTCCGCTCGAACTGAGGATGCAAACTTACGCTTCCGCCTATCGTAGTAACGGCTCCGATGGAATGGTTACTTATAGGCCGATGGTGAATTCCTGCGTTGCGAGTAAACCGACCTATACGTAACGATTCGAAAGAAGGAGTGGATAACATGTTGAAGCCTGACCGTACGATCTATGTAGGCGTAGACCTGCACAAGCAGCACCATACTGCCGTCATGATCGATTGCTGGAACAAGAAGCTGGGCGAAATCCGGTTCGACAATAAGCCGTCCGCCTTTCCTATGCTGTTGAAAGAAGTGAAGAAACACACGAAGAAAGGTATATCCGCCGTATACGGCTTGGAAGACATGGGGGGATTCGGCAGATCGCTGGCTGTCTATTTAACGGAAAGCGGCTGTTCGGTAAAGGAAGTGAACGCGAAGCTGGCGAATAACCGCCGCAAGAGCCACGTCACGGTGCAGAAATCCGATAGCTGGGATGCGGAATGCGTGGCAAAGGTGCTGCGGGATGAACTAGCGAATCTGCCTGACGCGAAGCCGATTGACCTGTACTGGGCGATTAGCCAGCTCGTCACCCAGCGAAAATGGCAGGCCAAGAGCTTGTCGGGTATGGTGAAGCGGCTGCATCAGCAACTCGGCTACCACTACCCCAGCTACAAGAAGTTCTTTTCCGAAATCGACGGGAAAACGGCGCTTGTCTTCTGGCATAAGTATCCTTCGCCCGTCCACCTGGATGGTGTGACGTTGGATGAGCTGGCGAAGTTCCTGCGGAAGCTGAGCAACTATGCCCTCTCGACGAAGAAAGCGGAGCAGATGCTCACGCTGATTGCGGAGGACGGCGAAACGACACGGGATTTTCAGGAGAAGCGCGATTTTATCGTGAAAGGGCTCGTGCGCAATATTCGCTTCTATGGGCGTGAACTGAGCCGTATTGAGCAGGAAATCGCGAGTCTCATGAAACAGCATGGGTTCCAGTTGGAGACGATGACGGGAATCGACCTTGTAACGGCTGCGGAACTGGTGGCGGAGATTGGAGATATTCACCGCTTCGCTACGCCGGATAAGCTGGCGAGATTCGCGGGCGTAGCGCCGATAGCTGTGGGGTCCGGGAACAAGCACCGTCATTACAAGAGCAAGCAGGGCAATCGGGAGCTGCACGATATTCTGAAAGCTCTCGCTATCCGGCAAATCGCGGTAACGAGAACGAAGAAGGAGCCGCGTAATCCGTACTTCTATGCGTACTACGAGGGAAGGATGGCGGAGGGGAAGACGAAGCAGCAAGCCATCGTCTGTATATGCGGAAGCTGGTGAATGTCGTCCATTACCTGATGCGAACGAAGGCGGCGTATGTGATACCGACAGTGCCGGAGGAAGACGCTGGGTGATATAATGGAAATAAGTTCTAGGGGTGGACTGTCGCCCCGCTTCCTACGGATAATAAGGCTTTATTAACAAGGATACGTATGAAGGGGATATTACGAATCCGTTGACGTTGAATCTGTATACGTATGTGCATAATAATCCATTAATTCATACTGATCCTACCGGACACGTGTTAGCAGGAACGTATGTTGGAGCAAATATTGAAAATGCTAGAAATTACGGACAAGGGTCGGAGTTATACTGGCAAGTAAGGTCTAACTTAGGTACACAAGCCAAGAGCTTTATACCTGGCGCTCAAGACAATGATAACAATGATTTCAAGTTTTGGTTTGGCGTAGCTACAATGACCAGTGCATACCCCGAGTTAAATAATGAAAAAGATGCAAGTTGGGCTAGAGACTTACTTGTTTCATTGTTTGATGCCCAGTATGATGCGGAACAGGGATTCTATGATGGAATGTTTAATTTTGTTACGGGTGGTTTAGTAGGATCAATTAAAGTAAGTGGCACAAAATCTGTCAACGGTAATAGTACGGTCAGCACAAAACCACAGCACGGATATGAGATCTTCGTAAAAGATGGAGGAGATGTTGTTAAAAATGGAATTAGTGGACGTCCATTAAATAAAAATGGCACATCCCCAAGGGCAAACCAACAAGTTAATGCTTGGAATAAGGCAGCTGGCTATGATAAATACGATGCAAGAATTATAGGACAGTTTCCAGATAGATATGAAGCTCTAAATTGGGAAACAAACTACGCTCAAAGACTATGGGAGAATGGAAATTCAATGAGTATGCATTCACATCCAAGACCTTGGGAGCAATAAAAATTTACGGAGGTTGTCTATGATTTTGAAGGAGTTTGAATTAAACTTGCCATACGCTTCAGATAAAGAGAAGGTCATCGAGATGATAAAGGCAAACGGGATGACTCTCTTAGGAAAAAATAAAGATGAATCTATTGAATGGAAGTGGATTAGGCGTGAATTCGCGCTCCAAACAAGGTGCGTAACAGCAATGTTCGAGAGATTGTTCAATAAATATAAAATTGCAGGGGGAAGAAAAATTCTTATCGAATGCGTAGATGTTATTAGGAATGATAATATCATCAATTACTCAGGGGTATATGTGGTTCAGTTAAAGTTTAATTTTTTAAACTTTATTTTACTTTCAGATTATGAGAAGAAAGTTAATTCGTTTCAAATTCTCAAGGAAGGGGTAGAAAAAGTAGCAACTTACAAAGGTTGGGATAGTGCCCCTTTTAGTTCAGTATTCAATGAGATGACTGAAAACAATTATTTAAATGAATGGACGTGGAGTAAGCCTGTTAAAAGTCCGAACAAAGAATCTGTAGCCCAAGTTATATGTCATCATGAAGTAAACAAAATGAATATTTTCATGGAAGTGATGGGTAGCAAGGGGCAGAGTTTAGGGAGAAGTTTATTATTAACAGACCAGCCCCATGAATTTGCTTACGCAAAGCATCTTGGAAAGGTTACTTGGGAAGATAATGAAATTGTCTCTTTGATTAATAAGCAGGAAGATGAAAAATGGTCATTAAATATTAGGAAATTGTAAAGTTAAATACAGTATTACTTGATGCCACAATGCGACTAACCTTCGCGTTGTGGTTCTTTTTTTCTTCGTGCCAAGAGATAAAAATGGCATTGTATGCGCGGCGGCGAAATTTAAAATAAAGTTTCAACAAGTATTGACTAATCGAGTAGCCATTTGATATATTGATTGCACAAGTAAGGCTAATTGATTAGTCGATAAGGGGGTGACTGATATGATAGGACTTCAATATATTGTAAAGGTATACAACGGTACGTACAAAAAACTCGCTGAAAAATTGGGCATTGCTCCACCGACCATCATGGCATGGCTAAGTAAGAAGAGACCGATTCCAAAAACTAAGCTTGAAGCACTATCTTCATTATTTAAAATCGAAGAAGAATTTTTTACAAAGGAACTGAATGAAGTTGAAAAAATTCAAATTCAATTGGAATATTTGAGGAGACTATCTAATCAAGATTCATATGAAATGCCAGATTTCTTTACGGACAATGATGGTGCTCGACAAGAATACTTGCGTTGGGTTGATCCCTACGAAGACGAACGAAGGATGCTTGAGCATGAGCTACGAATTGAAACAGTCATTCTTAACCTGCGTTCTACATTGTATACAGAGCTTTACGAGCGCAATGATTATAGTGGAACACACCGAATACTGGAGACAGTGGAACGATTGTCGGAGCTATTTCATGAGACGATGCCGAGCGATTTAGAGGAAGCGGAGCAAGCGAAATGGACCGTACAACGAGAAAAACGAATGTCCGCGTTGCAATGGTTGGTTTATTATCTGGTCGTGCCACAGCTTGAATTCGGTCAATTTCAGAGGGGGCATGCTGCTATTGACGATGATATTTACGATTTGATTGCGAAACATGATTTGTTTAGACGGCCGAGAACTCAAAAAGAACTGAAAGAGGATGACTAAACTATGAGGAGTGCATATCATGTTTGTATAACATGCCGAATTTTACCCAACATTTTGGTATATGCAGCATCCTACTACGATTAGAAGGAGAAAAAGCCTATTGTTTGATACGATTAAAATGAAAGTTTCCCCTGTCGAAGGTTTCGATGGATGGCAAAGGCCGGGCAGCACGACTTTTGTTTTAAACTCTGCGGTATATCGGTTCCGTTTTTCCATGGTTTCATTATAACTTATTTTTTTCCCTCCCGTGTCTCAGACTATGGGAGCATTATATTGGGGTCAAGGTGGGAATCCGAATCCAGCAGAAATATAGCGAGTATACGAAGTTGTCCTAAAAGAAATTAAAAAAGCCATGCGCGGGTAGCATGGCTTCTTATTTTCTATGTTTCAGTATGGCACTGATAACATTTCTGGCCATTTCAATCGTTTGCGGGTCATGATGTTCGGTAAGCAAGGCGACAATCTCTTGGATGAGTTGCTTGTCGGCTGGAAACTCGTCATAATTGTCAGAGTTCTTTTCAGCCCGTTCTCGATATCAGTGCAGAGATTTTCCATACAAACCTTTGCTTTGGCACAGAAGGTCATTCGGGTGAGGAAGCGCCCGACCAAAGAGGGCGAGCATCAAATTTTCGCGGTTTGCTGAAATGTTCGACCTGGGGCCAAGGCTTGTCCTTCGCTCGCGGAGGCAGCAGCAAAACCAGCGGCGGTAAAGGCGGTCGCGGTAGCTTCGCCTGCGATCAGGCGCGGACGCGCGGCAAAGCGTATTGCAGCTTCCATTACATCAGCTATGTGGACATCTACGAGATTATATTGGCCGATGTCCGGCGACATGCGCAGACGGCCAAGGAGAAGGAAAGCGCCTTTAGTCGTTACCGGTAATTACCCAGTTTTACCAACTACGATTTCAGATGGGGACTAGTAAACCAAAATATACTTATACAATTATCGAAGCTTTTAATCAAACTGGTGTTTTAAAAGCATTTGTTGATATTACTACTACTGGGCATGTAACTGTAATGGCTGCTAATCCAGTACATCATGTAGCCTGGATTGCTTCAAGACCTGATGCAGAAACTAATCCTTACTATAATTAACAACATTATTAAGGCCAATATCAATACAAAGGACCATAATAAGATTGATGAAGGGAAACCAAGAAATGAGTGAGTACCTGTTTTTTGTAAAAATGACTGAAGAAAACAACACTTGTGTACATTCGAAATTATATGTACATTTTAGGGAAGATGGAAAAGTCTTTTTATCTTTAACTTCTGATACAGCTAATGTAGAGGTTGTAGGTCGTAATTACGTAGATGCTTTAATTTCATTGCTCAATAATTTAAAAGAAGGCTCAATCATAATATTTAATCATACAGTTACAGCTTCTACAGGAGATTCCTTGGAGTTTATTGAAATTACTGAAACAGTTAATCTATCATACCTCCCTTCGATCGATGATAAGATGATTCATTTCGAGTTGAATTGTACTATTAACAACCAGTTTTTTTCTGCGAGCGCTCCAGAGGATTTTTCCATTGCATTGCAAAAGCTAAAAAACAAAACGAATCTGGAGTTTCAGATATGTGCCTTCTGTAATAATAGTGATTTTCAATCTACGGGTGGAGAAGACTTACGTTTTGGTTGGTCTTGTCTGAGAAATCTTCATCAAAGAGAACTTAGTTTACCTTGGTATGAGAGAGTACATGAATTTGAAAAATCTACTCCCAATCTCAGTGCAATACATTGGTGTCCTAGCTTTAAGGAAAGTGACAAAGAATTTATATAAAAACTATTCTCTAACCACAATGCGACTAACCCCCGCGTTGTGGTTCTTTTTTGCCCGCCGCGATACACCAGATAGCGAAAATAGCGGAATAACGTTTGCGCGGCGGGGAACAGCGCTTCACTAACTCTTCCTGAATTTAATAATACATAGCCAGTTCTCTCGGCGGACGGGTGGCTATCATCCCGCTTCCCGTGGGCTGTTATACACTTTCACATGAAGCTAAAATTGTAGCGTGATGGATATGCCGATGATCCCTGAAAACCTACCTTCCCGTATCTGCGATCTGGCGACGAATGGGGGTATAAACCGCCCAGAAATCGCCGTAGGTGGAGGCTACTGTCCTGCCGTGAGCGTTCGACTGTTCTGAGGAGATCAATGGCAATTCCCCGGTTTCTATCGCCTGTAACCACGTGACTTACTCAGATTCGACAAAGCGATATAGCTGGATGAACAGGCTGAACGATACGGTCGAATGGCCGAGCTATGGATGGAGTTTATGGAAAAAGTGACCTGCATTCCTATGTGGGGAATACAGGGATTTTCCATGCGAGCGTGTGAGAATTGTTACGCTGTCAGGTGCTTTAACGTATAAAAGCCTCCAAGCGTCCATTATATTCTTTATCACATTAATGATTTAAATAAAAGGGGGTGCGATACTTAGAAGTGAAGCTCTCGTATTATGGTTCTTTTTATCCGCTGAGTCTAATTTCAAATGTTTCCAAGATATATTTATGCACAGTTACAGGTAACGATTTTATACCCTAATTGATGAAACGTACCTGACCAAAACAATAACAAACTCTTCAGATGACCACCACATCAGACACATATCTAAAGTACGCTATAGCCTAGACAACCAAGCTTAACCGTGAGGTCACAAAATACCTCCTTATTATAGCGGAAATTTTTTTTATATTTTTCAATAACGTGAAATTAATTTACAGTCTCAAAAAACTATGATATGTTGATCTTGCATACGATGCTTGGCTCTCACGAAAGATTTCAATGAGTTAGCCACGACCCAATACCTAAAATAACAAAAAAATAACTATAAAACTAACGGAGTGCACCCCAATGAAAACAAACAGCGAAGTACTCAAGCAAATCAGAAGAAAGCTAATCGTGTCTTGTCAGGCTTTGCCGGACGAGCCGCTGCATAGTCCATTTATTATGGGAAGAATGGCATACGCCGCATTCTTGGGCGGAGCTTCGGGGATTCGGGCTAACAGTGTGGCAGATATCCGGGAAATCAAACAAACAGTCGACCTGCCGATCATAGGCATTATTAAGGAAGTTTACGGGGATTGTCCGGTTTTTATTACACCTACGATGAAAGAAGTCGACGCTCTTTGCGAGGAAGGCGTAGACATCATTGCGATGGATGCGACGGACCGGGTCAGACCCGATGGTTCAACCATCACCGAGCTGTTCCCGCTTATCCGGGAGAAGTATAAGAACCAGCTGTTTATGGCGGATTGCTCCACGTTAGAGGACGCGGTCACGGCTGCTGCTCTGGGGTTCGATCTGATAGGAACTACGTTAAGCGGGTATACGCAGGCGACTCTAGGCAACACGCTGCCTGACTTTGAATTGGTAGAGAAGCTTGTCCATACGCTGAACGTTCCCATCATCGCAGAGGGCGGTATTTCCACGCCTGAAGAGTTGAAGAAGCTGCTGGATCTGGGCATTTATTCGGCTGTGGTGGGTTCGGCTATTACTCGACCGATGGATATAACCAAAAAATTCGCTCAGGTTATCGAATAAGCTATGAGGATGAACATTTTAGCGGCGGATATTGGCGGAACCAACACGAAGATGGGCATTTGCAATGAGCAGGGGCACATCGCTCAGTTCCGGGAATATGCAACTGAGGCGCAGCGGGGCGGCCCTCATCTGATGAAGAGATTGATGGAGCAGATCGAGTCTTATGAGGATTTCGATGCGATCGCGATCAGTACGGCCGGACAAGTGAATGCGGAAGAAGGCATAATTGCCTATGCTAACTCCAATATCCCTGACTATACCGGAATGAAAATAAAGGAAATGCTCGAAGCCCGGTTTCGGAAGCCCGTTAAAGTAGAAAATGATGTGAATGCGGCAGCGCTCGGTGAAGCCGTCTTCGGAGCGGCTGCTTCTTATCAGGATTTCCTTTGTCTGACGTTCGGTACGGGGATCGGAGGCGCTATTGTCATTAATCATCAGATTTACCGGGGTGCTAATGGGTCGGCGGCCGAGTTCGGTCATATGTTTACCCATTCGTTATCCGAAAGAGCCGGCGCAGCGGAAAAGCCTTATTTTGAAACGTTTGCTTCTACGACAGCCTTGGTGCGAATGGCTCAGCAAGCTGACCCGGAGATTGTGGACGGGAAAGTTTTTTTTGATAAAATAAGGCATGGAAACGACCAGCTCCATCACATTCTGCAAGCCTGGACAACGGAAGTGTCGGCAGGACTCGCATCTCTCATTCATATTTTCAATCCGCAGGCCGTGATTGTAGGAGGCGGCGTTATGGAGCGGGATGATCTGGTTGATTTGGTCGGAAGGCAAACCAAGGATTTGATTATGCCGAGCTTTGCCGGGGTGAAGATTCTTAAGGCAGCCCTGGGGAATAAAGCCGGTTTATTGGGCGCGGCATCTTTATTTTTACGCTGACTGTCCGGAGCTTATGGAGGTGAGAAGTTGCGTACCGTCAATATTTTTACAACGATTCATTCCAAGTACAACAATCTGACCCATACGGAGGCCAAAGTGGCCGACTATGTGCTGAATAACGCAAAAGATGTGGTATATATGTCGATTACCGATCTCGCGGACGCTTGCGGAGTAGGAGAATCCAGCATATTCAGATTTTGCAAATCGCTGAGCTACAAAGGGTACCAGGACCTCAAAATTGCACTGGCTCACAGCATTACGGTAGAAAATGAAATCCCGCAGCTGACCGATAAGATTCTGATGGATGATACGATGGATCAGGTGGCTTCGAAAGTGCTGGCGTCGAATATTAGCGCCTTGAACGAGACGTTTAACTTGGTCGATCACGACAAATTGAACCAGGCTGTCGATTATTTAATTAAAGCGGAGCGCATCATCTTCTTCGGGGCAGGTTCTTCCTTAATGACGGCTATGGAAGCCAAGATCAAGTTCATGCGGATTACGAACAAAACAGAATGCACGCTCGATTCTCACCTGCAAATGATGTCCGCGGCTTTGATGACGGATCGGGATGTAGCCGTTATTATTTCGTATTCGGGCTCGACCAAGGATACGATTGAATTGGCCAAAAAAGCGAAAGAATGCGGGGCCCCTGTCATTTCCATCACCCGGTTCGAAAAGTCTCCTCTCACTTCCTATTCGGATCTGACCCTGCTTTGCGGTGCGAATGAAGGACCTTTGCAGGGAGGCTCCTTATCGGCGAAAATTTCACAGCTGTACCTGCTGGATGTGCTTTATGTGGAATATTTTAAACGGACCTATGCGGAATCCACAAAAAATAAGGAGCTGACGGCGGCATCGGTTACGGTAAAGCTGCTCTAACGATCATGACTTTTCTCGGCGCACAAAAGTGCAAGCCCTGATCTCCCGCCCCGGAACTTGCTTTTTTCCAAACGCCCCGATTCCCTTTCGGGCTCCCAGTCCACCATCGCCTTGCTCCCAATTCCCCCTGCATTTATATACGATCGTATACTATTTTCTGACCGGCTGCGATGGTATCGTACAACTAACAGATGTGCAAAGGGGATCGCAGCCATGATCGTAGCGGAAAGAAGCGGGCGTTTCGTCTTGACGACGAATGACGATCACGCCCGAATGGCCGGGCAGCTCGCGGGAATGCTCAGTAAGGCCGTATTGCCGGAGAAACAGCGGCGGAAGGAATTCGTGTATGCCGTGGCCGAACACGACAGGTCCTGGATCGAACTCGATACGGCGCCGATCTGGAACGAAAGAGCCGAAAAGCCGTTTTCCATCACGGATTATCCGCTCGTCATCCGGCTGCCGCATTATTTGCGAGGCTTAGATGAAGTCGCGAAAATGAGTCCCTACGCCGGACTGCTGTGCAGCATGCACTATACCACGCTGCCGCCTGACGCTTTGAAAGGAGCGGCCGGAGGCGCGAATTCGCAACTGTTCTCGGTCATTAAAGCGGTGAAGCAGCGTGAAATGGAGACGATCGGCCAATTAAAGCTTCATGGCGATGAGGAAATGCGTTTGCTTGAGAAGCACTTCAAGCTGCTGCAGATGCTGGACCGCCTATCGCTGTGGTTGTGCACGCGCTGCTTCGGCGATGATCCGGCCGATGCCGCCGACCCGTACCGTCTGATGTTCGGAAGCGTCGAAGAGGGCTTCCGGCACGACGGGATCGAACTGCGCTGGTCGGCGCGGAAGGCTGTCCGGGTCAAGCCATTTCTCTGGAACGGTCCGGTCATGTTGACCTGGAAGCGTAAGGAAATCCCCGCCAGCTTGGCCAGAGAGATCGGTCTTACCCGAGCTTGGCAGGAGAGTCCTTTTCGGAGGACGAGAATTCAACTGCTGCCTGAAGAAGATGAATAGCCTGAGCTTCCTTGTACTATAACCTGATGCGCGACCACAATGCCGGTAATCCTTGCATTGTGGTTTTCTTTTTGAAGAGTAAAGAAAGTTTACCTTCACAAAAGCGATAAAGCGAGGTGGAGCTTTCTGCTCGCAAGAAAAGCTGCCGCTAAAGCACGCATGTATATTCCTCGAATAGGCTCCGATCAGGAGCTTTTCTTTTAACTAAAGTGACGCGTCACCCCAAATGCAATTCCCCGTTGCCATGACAAAACTTCCCGACGAGTAAGCCGCTCCCCTGGGCTGTAAAAATAACTGTAAAAATAACTTGACTAGCGACAAAATCCAAGCTATGATTCTAATCGTAAGTTTAGTAAATTAGTAATTTAGTAAATTAATAAATTATTGAAGAAGGTGGTTGAAATACTTGCTTCGCGCATGCACAAGCTTGTTACCTTGGAGCAATTTAATCAGGGAAGATTGCAGGTCGTTTGACCACAGGTACGGATGAAAAAGCTTAGGAAGATATGAGGTGTTAAACATGTTTGCCAATCGTTATGTTCGAACTATTATCTTTTCTCGGGTGCTGCTGCAATTGGGAATTTGGATTCGGAATTATGCCGTCCTTCTCTACGTCACCGATTTGACGAACAATAATCCGGTTTATGTTTCTCTGATTTCGGTGGCGGAGTTTGCTCCGATCTTTCTATTCGGTCTTATTGGCGGGACATTTGCCGACCGGTGGCGGCCGAAGCGCACGATGGTATGGAGCGATTTGCTATCCGGTTTGTCTGTGGGGGTTGTGCTGCTTGCCGTTATGCAGGGGGAATGGATTGCCCTTCTTATCGGAGCATTTGTATCGGCCAGCTTGTCTCAATTTTCTCAGCCTTCGGCAATGAAATTGTACAAGCGGCATGTACCCGCTGAACAACTGCAGAGTGTAATGGCTATGAGCCAAACCCTTGTCGCTGTGTTTATGGTTTTGGGGCCGGTCATCGGCACATTTATTTTCCTGCAGTTCGGCATTCAAGCCTCGTTGATCCTGACAGCCATTCTATTCCTGGGTTCATCGCTTATTTTAGCGTCGCTTCCCCGTGACATGGAAGAACCGAAGCTTGGGAAGGCCGACAGCTTTACCAAGGAGTTGATGGACGGCCTGCGCTATATCGGGTCTAATAAATCCTTGCGAACGCTTTGTTTGACTTTCTCGGCAGTCGGTTTGGCCTCAGGGCTGACTCAACCGCTTCAGATTTTCCTTGTCATCGAGAATTTGGGGCAAGACAAACAGTTTCTGCAATGGCCCGTAATGGCCAACGGAGCAGCGATGCTGGTAGGAGGAGCTGCCATAGTAACGGTAGCCAAAAAGGTGAAGCCGCAGCTCTTGCTCTTGGTAGGCTTGCTTGTCGCCGCCGTCTGTACAATGGGAATGGGCGCGTCCCACCAAATTTGGCTGACCATTATTTTGTTGGTGATCAGTGGCTTATTCTACCCTTGTATTCAAGGCGGTATTCAGACGCTTCTTATCCGCAATACGGAAGGAGCATTTATTGGCCGGGTATCTGGAACAATTACGCCCATTTTTATGGGGATGATGGTGGGCGGCATGTTTATATCCGGGTACCTCAAGGGGATATTTTCCTTGCTGGGCGTGTTTATAGTGAGTGGGGTCTTTATAATGATCGGTGCGCTGCTGCTGCTCCCTATCGTGATTGAGAAAAGAAAAAAAGCGGAAGCAGGTCCAGCGGCGTAAAAGCCAAGGAAGAGAAGTCAGAGCAAGCAAATAAAAGGGAAAAAAATATTTCATCATCCAGAGATGGGTAAGAGGTGAGAGACATGGAATTAAATAAGCGCAAGAAGCTGCTGGAAGAATACAAGCAAATCAAGACTTATATGGGTGTGGCCCAAATTCAAAATAAAGCCAATGGGAAAATCTACGTCGACAGCTATCCCAACTTGAAGAACAAATGGTTTACCTTGCAGATGCAACTGGATCAAGGAAGGTTCGCGAATGCCGAGCTGCAAAAGGATTGGAAAGAACTCGGAGCGGATGCGTTTGCCTATGAGGTCCTGGAGCAAAAGGAAGCCGATAAGGTCACGGATATGCGCTGGGAACAGAAACAAATGTTGAAGCGGTGGCTTCAGAAATTACAGCCCTATGGAGACCGAGGTTATCATAAGCTTCCCAAAGATTAAGCGAGCCTGCAGATAGTAGAAGGCTAGCGGCCCGTCAATGAATAAATTGGCGGGTTTTGCATTTTGTTAGCGGGAAAGAGTGGATCAAAACGGGTTTGACTAGCGGTAAAATTCAAGATAAGATGAAATCGTCGTTCAGTGAATTAGTAAATAGAGACACGGAATGAGGGAATGCATATGAAAATACCTACAACATTAAAACATAAACCTGTTGTTGTATCGGAAAATTATGAGAAGATTGATGGACGAATGGCCGGGAACACGGACGCGAAAGGCCTTTCCCTTGGATTGGCACAGTGGAATGATAGAGGAAAGGTGGATATTTCGGCCAAAGTTTGGAGATACACGGGTGAAAAATGGTCAAGACAATCGGAGGAGCTGCCTCTCCATCGGGTTCTTGACTTGTCCATTTTAATTTGTCGGTCTCTGGAGCATTTTCGCGAAGCTTACCGTTATGAGGATTTATATGACCCTCAGAAGCCCGTTATCGACCGGGTTGGCTTGCAAGGGGATGCCATGACGGTAGCCGTATGTACGGACAATGAGAGAATCAAGGAAGATATTAAGCTGTTCAACCAGGCGCTGAGCGACGATGATGAGATGATCGGCGAGCGTTTGCGCACGTTAGCCGCCATATTGAAGGATCTGGGGTATTAAGTGACGGCTGTTGAATGGAGCGGTCATGGGGTGAAAGTGGACAGGGAACAGATATTCCATGGGAGTAACGGTTCCATCCTGATTGGTTGAGTTTTATGATGAGGTTAGCCTGAAGCCGGTTAGCCTCTTTTTTTCGTTTGAACGTGAGAAGCATTTGGTTCGCCTCAAAGCGTGGGAGGATCAGCCGCTGCAGAGCAAGGAAGCCGACAAGTATATTGTGGAATTCTATTTAAAGGTGGAAAAAATGATTTGAACTATACCTTAGTATTTGGTGTTATCCTGGTTAACATTATGTTCATCTTTAACAATGTTGTGATGAATAAAGAAAAAGTTAAAGGTAGTATATACCTAGCTATCTGTTTAAATATACTCATTTTTTTATTTTCCATATATAAGCTAGGATTTATGATCCAGATGCTGCTTCAAACTGTGATCTTTATAAGCTTTTACATATTTCTTTTGTGTGCCGCTCCAAAGAAATGAGTATTTTCTCCCACATTGTAAATAGACCATTGATCCCAAAAATAAAGAAAAGTTTATTCTTCCTTGGCATCAGATACCTTCTATTTTCTGCTATAATTGTTAGAAGATACGCCTCACAGCTGTAGGAGATACTGAAAATTCACTGTACACCCATGTACGAAAGGACAAATCATCATGCTTAAAAAAGCCTCACTTGTTCTCCTAGCCTCACTTTTGCTTCCTTATGCGAATATTCCGACAGCCGGTGCGGAAACCCCTGTATCTAATGAAGTAGTGCTAACTTTAAACGATACAGCCGCCCTATCCAAGGGAACTCACGTCCAGTTATCGTCGGCGCCTTATTTACTGAACGACACGACGATGGTGCCTCTTCGCTTCGTCGGAGAAGCGCTGGGAGCGGACATTCAGTGGGATGCTGCTACCCGCTCGATCACTCTGACTTATGGAACGCAATCTCTCCAGCTTGCTGTTGATTCCAACGAGGCCACACAGGACGGGAAAGCGGTTCAGTTGGATCAGCCGGCCGTTATTGTGAATGAGTCCACGATGGTGCCACTTCGATTTATAGCGGAATATTTCAACTACACGGTTTCGTTCGATCCGGCTGACAAGACGATTACCTTGGTCTCCAGGCAAGCCCAGCCCGTTCAGACCGAGACGAAGACGGAGGAGGGCAAGCCGAAACGACTGGCCAAGATCACGGTCGACAATTTGACGATCGATCCGGAGTTCAATGCTCCCAGGCTATATCAGACCATCATCCCGAGCATAGCGGCTGACAAAAGCGGTCGTATCTATATGATTGAAAAGGACAACACCATAGGGTATGTGATTAAAGAGTACGATCCGGCGAAAGGCAACACGCTTCGTATCGTCTCTAAGATCGACGGCAGCTACAATTTTGAATACATAGATATCAGTGAGTATGACAGCATGTCCGATCCAACGCCTGTCCGAAAAGGAGCATTTTACTATATAAATTTATTTCCCTCGGAGCTTAAATACAGTTATGCTACGGATACCTTGTATATCATAGGAGGTAAGGCTGTGTACCAGCTGTTTCCTGAAGTTAAGATGGTAACTCACTGGTATACCTTTACTTATTCGGGAATCCCTTTCCGTGAACGAAGAACAATCGAAACCAAGTTTAACAATCCAGGCTTCTTTGACACAGCCGATGGAGAAACATTCTATTCCGGTACCCCGTTTAGCATCTACGCCACGCAGAAAGGCGGCGGAAGCCGCTATGTGGCCAACTCAAGCAAGAAGGACACTAGGCTCATCTCCACAGTAAAAGATGGGGTCATTTATGCGTATGATCAATTAACGGGAGAAATCTCCACAGTAACCGACCAGGGCTATACCACGGTTGCCCGGGCGCAGATCGACAATGTCGTCAATATGACATCAGCGAACGGAAGGTTTTACGTGATGGATGCCAACAAAATTTACCGGATCGATACAGACGGCCATGTCGAGACGCATGTAGCTTTCGACGAGCTGTATTATAACCGCGGCTTGTACAATCCGAAGACAGGCCGCTATGACCAGATCTTTTTCCAGTCGCAATACCGGGAACTTCGCGTAAATAAAGACGCGCCTGAGCAAGTGAACGAATTGCGTGAGAAAGCTCAAGTGGAGCCGGGGCCGGTGAAAATTCACAAGGACACGCTGCTCACCGTCGACGGCAAGGAAAACATCATCTTCTTCGATGAGCATAACCGGATGCTGCGCCGAATCCATATCTACGAATAGCAGGCTTTGCCGATTGCGGGAGCGATATAAACTGGGTATGATGGGGAGAGGACTTGAAGGAGTGGATTTCCTTGTCAACGAGCTGGTTCAACCGGTTGCTTATTTCCTACATCCCCATCTTTATATTCGTTCCCGCCATTCTGCTGGTCATCTTCATGCTCGGCTCCGCCGAGCTGTCCAAGAAGGAGACCGCGCGCGCGAACGAGGTCTTCTCCAGACAAGCGCTGCAATCGCTGGACTTCTCGCTTCGCGCGATCAATGAAATGATGAATCGGGAGATTATCTCGAATGAATTCGACCTTTTCCTCTCGGGAGGGGGCAACCCGTATATCTCCGCCAATGAAGTGACGCTTCGCTTAACTCAGCTCAAGCTCTCCAACCCCTTGATCGATTCGCTTTATCTATACCGGGCATCCGACGGTGTCGTCCTGAGTCATCAATCGATGCAGCCCCTGGAGCAGTTCTTCGATAAGACTTACATCGAGCAGGCGCTCAAGGAGCCGCTGCGTCCGGGCTGGTCCGACCCGCGGAAGCTTGACGGCGCGAGCGATAATTCGCGGACTGTCGTAACTCTGACGCGCAACATGCCACTGATCACAGGCGAGAAGGGCATCATGGTGGCGAATGTGTCCGTCCCTGCTTTACGGGATCTTTTGAAGACGATGATCGGAACCGAAATCAGCTTCATTCATCTGTATGACCGGTCGGGAGCGTTCTGGCTGGGGACGGAGGTCGGCGTGCAGGAAGCGCCGGGGGAGGTGAACACGAGTCAGGAACTGTCAAGCGTCGTATCCACATACACAGGCTGGGAGCTTCGCAGCGGTATGGTGGGAGGCAGCTTTCTTAACATTCTGGGGCAAACCTCTTATGTGTGGATCATACTCGTGATGGTGACCATCGCTTTGGGCCTGGCCTGGCTGATCTTTGTATCGCGTAAAAATTATAAGCCGGTGGCGAGCATCATGCAGCGGCTGAACGATTATTCGGTTCACGATGAGGGAACCCGGACGGAAAGTGTGCCGGCGAAGGACGAGTTCACGCTCATCGAATCCACCTTAAGCCAGATTATTCAGAAGTCGGATGAATACCGTAAGCTGAATAAAGAAGATATTGTGTTCAAGCGCAAGCATTTCTTCCACGAGCTGATCGAGGGAAGCCGCCGGATCGGGCAGGAGGAATGGGACCGCGAGCTTGTCCGCTTCGGCTTCGCGACCCGGCACCGGTATTTCATGATGGGACTTGTGGAGATCGATAAGCTGTCCGTTTTCAGCCAGTCGTACACGCATTCGAGCCAGGAGCTGCTGCGCTTCGCGTTAGGCAATGTCATGGAGGAGCTGGCTCAGAAGCGTTCGGTTGCCGTCTGGCAGGAGTGGGTGTCCAAGGGGCAGCTTGGCGTGCTGTTTCTGTTCGATCAGCCGCCGGAAGGAGATGCGGGAGAAACCCGGTTGATCGACATCGGCACGGATATGATTCAATGGGTGGCGGATAATCTGGATTTTACCGTGACCGTGGCTGTCGGCAGTGTCGCGCATTCGGTGGCGGAAATATGCCGCAGCTATGATGATGCGATGGAAGCGATCAAATACAAGTCCGTGCTGGGACGCGGCCGGGTCATCGCCCAAAGCGATCTGGCCGGTAAAGCCGAGGCGGAGCTGTATCAGGGGCTGCAGATCATCCGGGTGCTTTCCCAGGCCTACCGTCTGGGCGAGAAGGAATGGGAGGAGCTGCTCGGGGACTTGTTCGAGGAGCTGAGAACAGGACTGCTTTCCCGGGACGATCTGATTAACCTGATGAATTATTTAATCTATTACTTGTTCCGCGAGATGATGGAGCTGCCGTCGGAAGTTCAGGATCATTGGAAGCATGAGGTTGTGCCTGCCTTAAGCGAGC
The DNA here is from genome assembly GCF_900101595.1 of Paenibacillus sp. cl123. Lineage (GTDB taxonomy): Bacteria > Bacillota > Bacilli > Paenibacillales > NBRC-103111 > Paenibacillus_G. Next base: position 102,880 of record NZ_FMYY01000011.1, on the reverse strand, counting down.
TGCTGGAGCGGTTCGATACCCTCGACGAGCTGTATGACGACGTCTACCGGCTGCTTGGAGACAACGCCGCGAAGCTGAAGCAGCTGCGCGAGAGCAAGAGCAATCACCAGATGATTCAGGAGGTCCGGAAGTTTATCGAGGAGCATTATGCGAATCCGAACATGTCGTTGTCTCTGCTCAGCGAACGCTTCGAGATGAGCACGAGTTATGTGAGCCGCTTGTTCAAGGACGAGTTCGGAGAAAACTTCGTGGATTACGTGGCGAAGGTTCGCATCGAGCATGCGAAGCGGCTGCTCAAGGAGACGAACGAATCCATCCATGAGATTGCCACTCTAGTCGGCTACACCAGCTACATGACCTTCAATCGCGCCTTCAAAAAAATAACGTCCGCCACGCCGGGAGAATACCGCAATCAAGCGACGTAGGCCGGCAGCAGACTCAGGGGCCCGGTCCGTTCTTATAAGAACGGGCTTTTTTGGGCTGTTTGCAAGGCAAAAGCGGGCATTTTAAAAAAACGAAAGGGACTCAAAAAATGTGAATAGGGCTGCCTGGGGCCTTCTCTCATGCTGATTCTGCCTGCTATTCAAATAATGTTACAGCGCTCAAATGATGAGAATTGCCGAAAGGCGGCCTCGTCGGCTACATTGGGGGAGCAGCAGGCAGGGCGAGAAGGGCGAAGAAGCCCTCCATAAGACCCCGCCTGGAAGACAGAGCTTATACAGAACTGGAGGTGTAAGAATGAACTCAACGGAACAATCCGGTGGAACCGCGGCAGCCGTACGCAAGGCGGGCACATCCGGATTTCGCGGCCGAAGATGGAACTTGAACAAGCCGCTGCTGATCATGTTCGCGCCGGGTCTTGCCTTTTTTATTCTGTTCAAATATATCCCGATGCTGGGATTTGTCATCGCGTTTAAGGACTATAATTTCGCTGACGGCATCATTGGAAGTCCCTGGGTCGGCCTTGAGAATTACAAATTTCTGTTCAATAACCCGCGAACGGTAGAAATTATTAGAAATACGTTTGTGCTGAGCGCGCTGAATGTATTTGTCGGATTCCCGTTTCCGATCCTGCTGGCTATTTTGCTCAATGAAGTGAGGAAGTCCTGGTTCAAACGCGGCGTACAGACGCTGTTGTACCTGCCCCATTTCTTCAACTGGGTTATTGTGGGCGGCTTGGCGGTGATGGTATTCGCGATTGAAACCGGTATTGTCAACCAAGTGATGAGCAAGCTGATCGGAGGAGAGCCGTACCCTTTCCTGTTCAAGGAGGGCTCCTGGATCGCGATATTCGTAGGCTCGAGTATCTGGAAGGGAGCGGGCTGGGGCGCGATCATTTACCTGGCGGCTTTGACAAGCATCGATCCGAGCCTGTATGAAGCGGCCAACATCGACGGTGCCAACAAGTGGCAGCAGATTCGCCATATTACACTGCCGGGCTTGCAGCCGACGATCGTGCTGATGTTTATCCTGAACATCGGCAATGTGATGGATGTCGGCTTCGATCAGGTGTACGTGCTGCAGAATGCCGTCGTCATCAATGTCGCGGAGACGATCAGCACCTGGAATTACAAGGTGGGCCTCGGCTCGGGACAGTTCAGCAACGCGACCGCTATGGGGTTGTTCGAATCGCTTATCGGCCTCATCCTGGTGCTGATTGTCAATCAAATTGCCCGTAAATTCGACCGCGGCTTATGGTAGGAGGTGATAGAACGGATGAAGGTTTCATTAGGGGAAAAAATATTTTACGGCGTCAACTATGTCGTCCTTTCGCTGGCCGCGCTGACCTGCATACTGCCGCTCTTCCACATTGTGTCGCTGTCCCTCAGCAGCAGCGAAGCGATTACGCTCGGTCAAGTGGGCTTGTGGCCGATTGAGTTCTCGCTGGAGGCTTACAGCAAACTGATCAGCGGCACCGACGTGCTGGGCGCGTTTAAGAACAGTGTGGTCATTACGGTAGTGGGAACGGTTTTGAATATGCTGTTTACGATTCTTACCGCCTATCCGCTTTCACGAAGCTACTTTTACGGCCGGCGTTTTTTCACACTGGCGATCGTGTTCACGATGCTGTTTACAGCGGGTCTTATCCCGAACTATTTGCTGATCAAACAGCTCGGCTTGCTGAACTCTTACTTCTCGCTGTGGCTGCCTGCTTTGATCAGCGCCTACAATCTGCTTATTCTGCGGACGTTTTTCGAGAACGTTCCGGCCGAGATTGAGGAAGCGGCCCGGATGGACGGCTGCGGGGAGTGGCGCATCATTTTTCAAATCGTCATGCCGTTGTCTCTGCCAGTCATTGCGACCGTCTCGCTTTTCTACGGCGTGAACCATTGGAATGCGTTCTTCAATGTCCTGATCTATATCAATGACCCGGCGAAGGCGAATTTATCCGTCCTCGTGCAAAATATGATCCGCAGTCAATCGCTGATGGCCGAGATGGCTATGCTTGACCCGGACGCGTTCCGCAGTCTCACGCCGGAGTCGATCAAGTCGGCAGGCATTATCGTGATGGTGCTGCCGATGCTTATCGTCTATCCGTTCCTCCAGAAGTATTTCGTGAAGGGGGTGCTGATCGGCTCGGTGAAGGGATAGCTTGAGCGGCTGAGGCCCGCAAGTGTAAGCTAAGGGCAAGAGGAAGTACACGGCAAGTCTATACGATGGAGGGGATCGAATGTCAATCCGAACTTATAACAAAAAAAGCATCGTCATCTCGCTGACAGCTGCGCTGTCCCTGGCGGCTGTGGCGGCAGGCTGCTCCACGGGAGCTAAAGACCCGGGCAAAACCGGCGACAGCAAGGAACCGGCTCCTTCGAACCAAAGAGGCAGTATTACGGTATCGATCTATGATCGCGGGCAAATTCCGAAGGAAGAGGGCACCTACGCCGAAAACCGCTGGACGAAGTGGGTCAACGAGAACGGTCCGGTGAACGTCAAGTACGTGCCGGTTCCCCGCAACGAGTCCCAGCAGAAGTTCAGCATGATGTTTGCCGCCGGCGAAGCGCCGGACCTGATCCAGGAGTTTGACAACGCATTCGTCAACACCTTGTGGGGGCAAAAGCAGCTGCTGCCGCTCAACGATCTGATCGACAAGCACAGCACGGAGTACAAGGCGCTGCTGCAGAAATTCCCGCAAATCTCGAAGCTGGCCACCAAGCCCGACGGGAAAATGTATGAATTCAGCCGGATTACGAAGCCCGAGGTGCTGGCGACGATGGTCATCCGCAAGGACTGGCTGGATAAGCTGAATTTGAAGGTGCCGGAAACGATGGAGGAGCTGTACAATGTCGCCGACGCCTTCGCCAACAAGGACCCGGACGGCAACGGCAAGAAGGATACGTTCGGCATCAATCTGAGCCAATCGTCCTCCTATTACGTGGACGCGATGTTCCAGAACGAGATGTTTATCATCGAGAACGGCGAGCTGATCCGCCAATTTGACCGAATCAAGCCTGCCTATGAGTTTAAGAAAAAGCTGTTCGAGAACGGCATCGTGGATAAGGATTTCCTGACGGACAAAAACGGGCAGAAGGCGGAGCAGGATTTCGCCAGCGGCCGATTGGGCATTTTCCTGGCCTATAACACTGTGGTAAGCAAAAACTTCGATACGCTCAAGAAAGCCAATCCGAATGCGGAAATTATCGCGATGCCGTTTCCGAAAAGCCAGTTCGGCCAGTTCGGCCCGGAGATCAATCCCGCCCTCCAGCTAACGGCATCCATTAACGCATCGGCCAAAGACCCGGTCGCCGTCATGAAATATGTGGATTTCATGGTTAAGCAATCGACCGTTGACGTATTTACGAACGGGATTGAGGGAGTGCATTACAAGAAGGACGGCAACGGCTGCGCCCAGCCGATCGATGCAGCCAAGAACAAAACCGAGCTCAGCTACGTAAACGATTACAAGCTGTTCATGCCTCTGTATCTGGTCAAGTCCTGCCTCGTCGGCGGAAGAAGCGAATATTCGACCAATCCGCTCGATCAGGAATGGATCAAAATCGCCAAGGAAATGGATAAAATCTATCTCGACCCTTCGCGCCCGCATCCCGGCTTCACCCATGCCAAATTCCGTCCGTCTCTGGATAAGGATCTGAACACGATCTTCAACGACGGCTGGAACAATATGAACGATATCATGGCCAAGACGATCGTCAGCGGAAGCTCCTATACGGTAGACCAGGGAGTCAAGGATGTGAAGGACGCCTGGGACAAGGCCGGCGGCAAGAAGCTGGAGGACTGGTACAAGAACTGGTACAAAGAGAACAAATCGAGCTGGCTGTTTATGGATGACGTATACAAGATGAAGATGGAGTAAGCATACAGCCTGGCTAGGAGTTGATAGAGCTTGACCAAAGGCCCGGAACGGCCGGCAGCAGCCGGAGCGTTCCGGGTCGTTATGGAAACGGTGAATGAAAGGGGAATTATTGTGAACAAAAGCAAACCAAAGGTTTCACTGCTCCTCATCATCAGCATGCTGCTCTCCTGCTTGATGCCTGCCGGACTGTCTTACGCAGATGAGACGCCTGCAAGCACAACGTATGCCGCTTCAGCCGGCTTCAGCGATACGCAGGGAGGTTCCGCCTGGAGCTACCAGCGCTTCGCGGATGGCGTCTATAGCGATCTTCCTTATTATGACACGGCAAATAAACGCTGGCAGCAGTCCGCCTCTTCCCCGATCTACCCGTGGGTGAAGAGCGGGGAGATGCATCCCGCGAGTAACGGAGACGCGGTGCGCAAGTGGACGTCGCCGGGCAAGGGGACGATCGCCATAACAGGCGGCGTTCGCAAGGGAGACAGCAACGGCGACGGTGTGAACGCTTCCATTAAGAAAAACGGGTCGGCGCTTTGGTCGGCGCTGATCTCATCGACAACCCAGGTGCAGCCGGTCGGCGTAGACGCAGTAGCTGTAGAGCCCGGCGATGGCATCACCTTCGAGGTGAACAAGATCGGTTCACTTAACAATGATCACACGTTCTGGAATCCGACGATTGTATTTACTCCAGCTCCTGCCGGGCCGTCTACCTACCGGATTACCGCTGCCGAATCGGTGAATACGCGCGGCGGGTCAAGCGGAGGAACGAACCACGCGGATACGAACCAGATGATGCGCGTGCCTGTTCCAAGTCCAGACCCGGCTTCAGGGACGGAGTTCTGGGTGAAGGCGCGGCTTGTGAACGGTTCTCCCGACTTGGTCAACACGCGGCAGGGCTACGTCAAAGTGGATCTGGGCCAGCAGTATCCTCATGATTCGGCAAGCCAGGTGACGCTTAGTGTGTATCATAACGTCTACTTGGCGAAGGTTGTTCCGGTTACGGTCAGAGGCATCGCGGACAACTCCTGGTCGGAGTCGTCGATCACTTGGAATAACGCTCCGCAGGAAGAAGGAATGCCGCTGGATACGAAGGCCGTCCGTGAAAGCGGCTGGTATTCCTTCGACGTGACGGACTTCGTGAACGCCCGGCTCGCGCTGGGCGAGACGACGGTCTCATTCCGGCTGACCGATGACGGGGCGCAGGATTTGAATGCGCAGTTCAGCTCCACGCGGGCTTCCGCAAACCGGCCGTATCTGGAGTTGACGCCGGGCGTCCCGCAGGCGGCGGCTGTTACCGCACAGCCGAAAGCCGGTAATATTGTGCCGGGAACCTTGATCACCCTAGCTACGGCAACCGCCGGCGCCGCCATTTACTACACGGTCGACGGCAGCGACCCTGCTGTGAACGGGATCGCCTATACCGCCCCCTTCCCGATGAATCAGGCGGGAGAGGTGAAGGCGATCGCCCGGAAGACCGGGTACCGGGACAGCGCAGCTGCGAGCTTCACGTATACGTTTGCCCAGTTTCCCGTAGGGACGATAGCGAACCTGCCGGACAGCTTCTATGAGCGTCCGGGGCTTGAGAACATGCCCCGGCTGGATTATGCGTCCATGCGCGTAGCGAATGTGAAGGATTTCGGCGCGATAGGGGACGGCGTCGCCGATGACAGGGCGGCCTTCGACCGCGCGGTGGACGCCCTCCAGGCTGCCGGAGGCGGGATCGTTTATATGCCGGCCGGCCGCTACTATTTTGCCGCGCCGACGCCGCCCGGCAGCACACCGGAGAGCCGGCGTTTCTGGGACCGGACAGGGGAGCGGGCGCTGAACAATATTCATTTCGTCGGGGACGGCGAGTCGACGGTCATCGAGTTCCGCAATCCGGGCATTCATGATCTTCAGGAGGGCCAGACCTACCATAATGCAAACGGGGCTTACGCCGGCGGACGTCCTTACGGGTGGAGGCTGAGCGGCACGAATTATTCTCTGCACGGCTTCAGCACGTCCTGGAACACGCGGATGGATATGCGCTCGATCAACGGCCCTTACAATCTGGGGCTGTCAGGCGAGGACATCCAGGTAACCTCGCTGAACATCGACCAGGGGGGCATCGGCGTCGTGTTCTGGCAAGGGTCCAAGCGGATCTGGGCGGTAGACAATATCGTGCGCAATACCGGCGCGGACGCGATCCATTTCGCCAATACGGTCGATGTCGTGGCCGCCTACAATCTGGTGGAGAACAGCAATGACGATGCGATCGGCTTCGTCTCCGACGCGCCCGGAGCGAACAATTGGCCGATCTCGGCCAATAACTATGCGCTGAACAATACGATCATCAAGACAGCCTGGGGCCGGGGCATCAGCGCGGGCGGCATCGGGCACCGGCTCGAGAACAACTGGATCGAGAGCTCGCTGCTCTCCGGCATCTTCACGAACTCGCTCGGCCAGGGCGGCGTGTCCGGAGTGCCGGTGCAGGATGTAGCGATCCGAAGCAACACGATCATCCGCTCGGATCAGAATAACCGGCAGGATAACAATCATTACCCGAGCTCGGTCTACCGGGGCTCTATCGCTTTGAACAACAACGCCACGAATGTGGCGATCGAGCATAACCGCATCTTCGGCAATCCCGGCAACGGCATTCTGTTCAGCGCCTGGAGCTCGGCCCTGCAGGGCAGCCAGCTGGCCGTCCGCGGCAACGAGATCGCCGGCTCCCGAGAGAGCGCGATCAAGATCAACAGCAACGCGGTTATCGACGGACTGGAGATGACCGGCAACAAGCTGCTGGGCAATGCCAACAGCGCGCTGCTGGGCGGCACGCTGACCGGCAGCCAGACGTACAGCGGCAACCTGGTCACCCAGCCGACGATTCCGGCGAAGGAAGGGTTTACGGTCGTGACCGATGAGCCGTCGTTCCGGGATGCCTATGCCGATATCGCCTCGGAGGCTTCGGAATCGGGCTGGGCGGCAAAGCCTTCGGCGAATGTCCCTGCCTACACCGTCAATGTAAAGGACTACGGCGCCAAGGGCGACGGCAGCGGCAGCGATACCCGTGCCTTCTACGAGGCGTTGGACGCCATTCCGCAGTCGGGCGGCATTCTCTACGTACCGGCCGGCATTTACCGGCTTGCCCCGGAGGAGGGCAAGGAAACGTATCCGTTCACGGCGATCCGGCATCATCTGCTGCTCTCGGGCAAAAGCAACATTCACCTGAAAGGCGACGGAGCCGCAAGCGTGCTGCGCTTTACCTCCAAGGATCATCAGGGGCTGCGTCTGGTTGACATGAACGATGCGGTGGTGAGCGGTCTGCAGCTGGAGCTGGAGCAGCAGCCTGCCCAGCGCTACAACCGGGCCCTGCTCGACCTATCGGGCAGCACGGGCATCCGGGTATCCGACGTGACGGTGCGGAACGCCGCCGGCCCCGGCATTCTGGTGGATTCCTCTACCGGGGTCGCGCTGGAGAACAACCGGATTGTTCATGCGGGAACCGCAGGGATAGAGCTGCTGGCGAGCCGCCAGGTATTCGTCGAGGGGAACCGGATTGAAGCTTCCCGGGACAGCGGCATCCACTTGAATAAGCTGGGCACCATCGGGCGGGAGCCGCAATATATCTCGATTAAACAAAATCGCATCGAAGGCTCGCGAGACTACACGGGCATCGGCATCGCGAGCGGAACGCAGATCGAGGTCGCAGACAATACGATTCAGGACACGCACTTGTCCGGCATTCATCTGTATTACTCCAGCGAAGCCTACTTTGCCGATAAGGTTAAAATCACCGGCAATACGCTGCTTCGCACGAACACAGGCCGGCATACGTACCACTACGGAGCTATTACGGTGCTGCGGAGCATGAAGGGAGACCTCGAGATATCCGGCAACACGATCAACACGACGCCGCTGGCGGGTATCGCGATCGATCAAAGCACCTTGACGAAGCTGCAGCTCGGACAAAATACGTTCACGGCGGTGGGCGGGCCCCATGTGCGCCAGGAAAGCACGACGGTCGCTACCTTTATCGATCTCGACCGGCTCGTGAACATCGTCTCCATGCAGCCGAGTCTGCTGGAGCCGGGCAACTGGAGCCGGTGGGGAATCGATATCGAGCTGGAGAACAGCAGCAATGCTCCGGTGGGCGGCAGCGTACGGCTCGTTGCGCCCGCAGCCTGGGCGGACACGGCTCAGCCCGTCGCTTTCCCGGAGCTTCCGGCAGGGGCTAAGCATACGGTCACAATTCCGGTGCCTCAGCCTCCGAGCACCGAGTCCGTTCCGGTCGAGGTACGGGTCGAGCTGCCCGGCGGGGTCGCCGTTCCGCTGGCCGCCTCCGTCAACTTTATGGCGGCCGCCAAAGCGTCGGCTCCGCCGGTCATCGACGGGGAGCTTGGCGAGGAGTGGTCCGATGCGATGCCGTTCGTGCTGAATCAGGAGCGGCAGTACAAGCGCGTCAATGCGGGCACCGTCCCTTGGGGCGGCACGGATGATCTCAGCGCGGTCGGGTACACGAAGTGGGATCAGACGCATCTGTATGTGGCTGCCGTCGTGAAGGACAATGTCCACAAGCAAGGAGCTGAGGATGGGGCGGCCTGGATGGGAGACAGCCTGCAGTTCATGGTTGACCCGGGCCGTCTGAACGGTCCCGGCAGCAGCGGCTACAGCGAGCTGCTCTTCGCGCTCAGCGATACGGGGCAGCTCGTCAGATGGAGATGGGCTGCGGTGTCAGGCAAGCCGATCGGCGAGCTGACGAACAGCCAGGCCGGAATTGTACGCGATGAGACGACGGGATTGACGACCTACGAGCTCGCCATTCCCTGGACGGAGCTTCTGCCCGGAACGGGGCAATCCCCGCCGCCTCTGATCGGCTTCTCCTTCCTCGTCAATGATGACGACGGGCCGGGGCGGCACGGCTGGCTGGAATATATGAGCGGCATCGGCACCGGCAAAAATCCGTCCTTGTTCGGCGAGCTGCTTCTGTCGGAAGCTCCGCAGTCCCCCGCGCCGCATCCCTTCAAGCTGGAGCAGCTTGGGAATCTGGAGCGAACCTCCGGTATTTCCGCATCGGCGATCGTGAAGCCGGCGGAGAATGCCGGCCACGCCGGAAAAGAAACCGTCGTGTTCCAGCTGATGAAGGGGAGCGTGCCGGTCAGCCATGTAGCGGTCGCCAAGGATTTCATGGAGCAGGAGGAGGTCACCGGACAGTTCGATGTCGCAGACCCTCAGACGGCGGCCTATGAAGTCCATGTATTCGTGCTGGATCGCCTGAACGCAGGCGGAACGGAGATGCCTGTACCGCTGTCCGAAAAGCTGACGATTCGCTAAGACCGACCGTCTAACCGAAAGTGAGGGAACGAGCTTTGAGAACCTGGCTAGCGAGTTGTGTGATTGCAGCATCATTGATCCTGGGGAGCATGCCCGCGCATGCTTCCCAGGGCAGCGTCAGGCTGGACCCGGTCGCCCCTGCGGCGCCCGGTCAACCGCTGACGATCAAGGGCGATACGACGCTGGAAAGAATCGTCCTGCAAATACAGAGGCCGAACCGGACGATTCTATGGACGGATGTGGTCTCAGGGGAACGCTTCCGGTCGGGGGTGTCCATCACGCTGCCGGCGGCGCTGGCGGCGGGAGAATACGAGCTGCTGGCCGGAGCAGGCGCCGATCGGACGTCGATCGGCTTTCAGGTCGCTGCGGCTTCGGGAGGGGAAGGAGGCGGACCGACGCACGGCGACGATGATGACGGCGAGTCGGCGTCAGGAAGCGCGCAGCCGTCCCCGGCAGGTCAGGCAGACGATACGGACATTCGTATCGGACAGGATGGCATCCTGGTGGCGGTGGGCAAAACCGACGCTTCCGGAGTCGTGCGGGTCGTCCTCTCCCGCGAAATGCTCGAGGCAGCCAAGCTGGCAGGCGGCTCCTCCAAGGTACGCATCGAGCTTGGCGAGACGCCGGGAGCCGGCACCTACCGGACGACGTTCCCCGCCGAAGCTTTCACTGCGGCAGCTTCGGGCGGAAGCTACGAGCTGAAGACGCCGCTCGGCCTTGTTCATATTCCGGCGAACGCCTTCGGAAGACAGGAGCTGGCGGCTGCCGGGCAGGTGTCTGTCGTCGTGGGACGCCGGGACGCAAGTTCACTCCCGGGCGAGCTTCAGGAGTCGCTGCGGGGCAAGCCGGTTATCGCGCTTCACTTCGAGCTTGACGGGCGGCCGCTTCCGTGGCGCAACGACCGGGCTCCGATCACGGTGGAGCTTGATTACAAGCCGGCGCCGGCTGAGCGGATGAACCATGAGCTGCTCGCCGTATGGCATATCGACGAGGCGCAGCGGGTGATCCCGGTGCCGAACGGCCGGTTCGAGCCGTCGGCCGGCAAGGTCATCTTCCGCACGACGCATTTCAGTACTTTCGCTGTGGCTTATAAGGTCCCGGATTTCCGCGATCTGAACGGTTATGAATGGGCCAGAAAACCGGTTGAGGTGCTGGCAGCCAAAGGCATCGTGCAGGGCGCCGCACCGGAGCTCTTCCGGCCGGAACGCTCTATTACGCGTGCGGAGTTCGTCACGCTGCTCGTCCGTACTCTGGAGCTGGCCGCTTCGCCGGAGGAATCATCCTTCGAGGACGTCCTGCCATCCGACTATTACTATGAGCCGGTAGAAGCGGCCAAGCGGCTGGGCATCGCGCAAGGAACGGCAGCCGGCCGGTTCGAGCCGGACCGGCCTGTGACCAGGCAAGAGATGATGACCCTCGCGGCCCGGGCCTTGGCAGCCGCAGGCAAGCTGACGTTGTCCGCGGACACATCCGGACTGGCACGCTTTTTGGACGGCCAGGAAGCGGCCCCTTATGCCAGAGAGAGCATCGCCGCATTAGTGAGGCAAGGGCTGATCGAAGGAGCGGACGGGCGGCTGCAGCTGCAGCAGAGCTCGACGAGGGCGGAAACGGCCGTATTGATGTACCGCCTCTATAATGAGGACAAATGAACGAAAAGAGATAGGAGAAGCAGCCGATGAGCTTTTACGATTCAGCATCGCGAGACAAGTTGGGCAGACTGATCCGATCACAGCCGGAGGTAGAGCAGGGCTGGAGACGTCTGGCGGATGCCATGAGCGCCATCGATTCCGCGTACCTGACCGATGTAAGCGGGCAGCTGCAGCATATGAGAGACCGGGTCGCCCAGTATGGCGGCAACAAGAAGTTTACGCTGGGCAATTATGTCCGTGAAAAAGCCAGAGAAGCCCATGCGCTCGCATTCTACTATCATCAGCAGCAGGAGCCGGAGGCGGCACGGCACGCCCTTGAGCTTATTCTGCTGCTGTGCGAGGAGGAGCAGTGGCTGTATCAAGGCGGCCGCCGGAACTCGGACCTTTGGACGGCAGACATCGGGGTCCATCTGGCTATGGCCTATGATACCGTACGGGGGACTCTCGATGCCGGGACGAGAAGCAGGATCGAAAACGAGCTGCTGCGCAAAGCTTTTCTTCCGCTGTATGAAGACTGGCTTGATCCGGTGAAGAAGCTTCATGCGCTCGACACCATGGGCCATAACTGGTGGAGCGTCTGCGTGGCCGGCGCGGGGATCGTCATGCTTGTGCTTGGTCCGGAACAAAACGGGTATGCGCACTATCTGCACGCCGTGGTCGAAGGGCTGAAGGAATGGTTCGCTTACCCCGGCAATGTGCTGCAGAACAAGAAAGCGAACTTCGGTCCTGACGGCGATTATATCGAAACGATGAGCTATCTGGATTATGCGCTGGCCAGCTTCGTCCCGTTCGAGGAGTATTACCGGAGACGGACCGGCAGCCGGGAGCTGCTGGAGCTTCCGGTGCTGGGGCGCATCCCCGACGCGTATCTGAGCACCGTCTACCGGATGGACGGGCAGATTTATTCCTTCGGCTTCGGGGATGTCGGTGACCGGTACGGTCACTCGCATGTCTGGCTGATGCTGGCGGACCATTTCCGCAGGAAGGATATGCTCTCGTTTTTCCATGCGTGGAAGGAAGCGCCGGCTTCGCCGTTCGAGCTCTACTTCTACCCGGAAGGCTTGCCGAGAGAGCCCTATGAAGAGAAGCGGGAGCTGGCCGTACTGGCCCATAGCGGATATGCGGTCATGAGAAACGATCCGGATTCGGAGGACGGCACCGTCTTCGCGATCAAAACCGGGGAGAGCTGGAACCACAATCATCTTGACGTCGGCTCCTTTCTGCTTTTCAGCGGGGGCTGCGAGTTTATCGTCGATTCCGGCTACTGCGTATATTCCAAGCCGCTCTATAACTCTTATTACCGTCAGTCCCGGGCTCACAATGTGGTCCTGCTGGACGGAGAAGGCCAGCCGCCGGAGATGATTGAATTCGGGACGAAGTTTGAAGGCAGCATCCCGGTGCGGCTGGATACGCCGGATTACCGGTATTTGCTGGCCGATTGCACGGGGCCGTATATGCATTTGTATCATCGTTTCTACCGGCATATCCTGATGCTGGACGGGTTTCTTATTATGACTGACGATTTGTTTGCGAGCCGGGACGGAGCCTTCGAATGGCTGCTGCATTACGATGGAGAAGCCTCTGCTGCGAGGGAGACGATCACGATTCGCCAGAAAGCGAAGGAGCTTCGGGTTCACCATGTATACCCGGAAGCCAAGACATACAGCACGGAGAAGGGGTACAAAAGCTCCTTCCACCGCAGCACGGGCCGTGAGGATGATTTTCCCGAAGCCGCCTACTTCAAGATCCGCGCGGAGTCCAAGGACCGGCGCATCAAATATATGACGGTGTTCGAGCTGCCGGGGGAGAAGCGACGCCTGCGGGAAATCCGGAAGCTGACGAACGAGCAATTTCAAGGGCTGAGATTAATCGAAGTAACGGGCGCTTATACGGACATTCTGTGCAATCTCCACGCTGACGGGCGCGTCATGCACGATAATGCCCACGGGAGCTTTGCCGGCGTGGAGACGGACGCGTTCCTGTGCAGTGTCCGCTATGATTCGTCGGGCCGTCTCGAGCGAGCAAGTGTTCACAACGGCAGCTATCTGAAGGTGGACGGCAGCTGCTTGTTCAGCACGCTGCTTAAGGCCGATGTGCTGCTCGATTACCGCAGCGGCTTGGATTGCTGGACTTCGCTGACGGCCGATGCCTGGTGCTCATTTGCTTATAACGGCGGCGCAGCGGAAGACTTGCTTCATGATCCGGTTTCGCAGCTGTGGAGGAAGAAGCTCTTGAAGGGAAGCGGTCATTTCCATCTTAATTCATGCTAACGGAGGGAAGGCATCATGTTTTTTACCGAGGAGAAGCTTAAAGCGCGTATTGAAGAAATCGGAAGCCTGCGGTATCGGATCGTCCGCCGTTTCGAAACGCTCGCCTGCCGGCGGGATGACGGAGAAGTCGGGGCGCGGCCTCCGTCGGAGGGTCCGTGGGAGGAAATCAAGCTGGGTGACCACTGGAAGGGGAGAGATCTGTATCTGTGGCTGCAGCTTTCCGCTGATTTGCCCGAAGCGGCAAAGGGTCACCGGCTGCTCGGACGCTTCGATTTCGGGCGCACTCACCACGGCAGCAATCAAGGCTTCGAATCGCTGCTCTTCATCGACGGAGAGCCTTATCAGGGAGTGGATACGAACCATCAGGAGGTATTTCTGGATCAGCTGGCCGGGCGGCCGGCAACCTTGACGTTCCGTTTATGGTCGGGCCTGGAAGGCGGCGGGGAGCCCCAGCCGCAGGAGCATCAGATCAAGCGCGCCGAGATTTGCCTGCTTCATACGGCGGCCGACGATCTGTATTATACCGGACGCGCCGTCCTGGACACGATCCGGATTCTGCCGGATACGGCGCCGGAGCGGCGTCAGCTGCTCACCGCTTTGGACCGGGCCTTCCGGAGGCTGGACTGGGCCGGGGCGGGAGAGGAAGCCTTCTACGCTTCGGCGGAAGAGGCGCTGCAGGCCTTGAAGGCGGAGCTGGAAGACATCCCGGTTGTGCATCCGGTGAAGGTTCGCTGCATCGGACACACGCATATTGACGTTGCCTGGCTCTGGCGGCTGAAGCATACCCGGGAGAAAGCCGCACGGTCCTTCTCCACGGTGCTTCGTCTGATGGAGCAGTATCCGGATTATGTATTTCTGCAAACCCAGCCGCAGCTCTACGAGTACATCAAGCAGGATTATCCGGAGATCTACGCCCGGATCAAGGAGAAGGTTCGGGCGGGGGTCTGGGAGGCCGGAGGGGCGATGTGGCTGGAGTCCGACTGCAACCTCACCTCGGGCGAGTCGCTGGTTCGCCAGCTGCTGTTCGGCACGCGGTTTTTCCGGGAGGAATTCGGCGTGGAATGCCGGTATTTATGGCTTCCGGACGTATTCGGCTACAGCTGGGCGCTGCCCCAGATTTTGAGCAAGTCGGGCATCACCTCCTTTATGACGACCAAAATCAGCTGGAGCCAGTATAACCGGATGCCCCATGATACGTTTCGCTGGCGGGGCATCGACGGGTCGGAGGTGCTCACTCATTTCATCACCACGCCGGAGATCGAGTTCCCGCATGAAACTTATTACACCTACAACGGGTACGTCGTTCCCGAAACGGTCGAAGGCATCTGGCGGACGTACCGCGACAAGCCGGTCAATCAGGAGCTGCTGCTTTGTTACGGCTACGGCGACGGCGGAGGTGGCGTGAACCGGGATATGCTGGAGATGCGCCGTCGCCTGGAACGTATGCCCGGACTGCCGCAGGCGGTCACCGGACGCGCCGATGAGTTTTTTGCGGACCTGGAAACGAAGGTCGCCGAGACGGATCAGTATGTGCATGTCTGGGACGGCGAGCTGTATATGGAAAATCACAGAGGAACCTATACGAGCCAGGCGTTCATCAAAAAAGCAAATCGCCGCCTGGAGCTTGCGCTAAGGGAGACCGAGCTGCTGGCTGTGCTCGCGAGCCGGCTCGGAGACTATGACCTGGCTGAAGGCCAGGCCGCGCTGAACACCGCCTGGAAAATTGTGCTGCGCAATCAGTTTCACGATATTATCCCCGGCTCCTCTATCGCCGAGGTATACGAGGACGCCCGGCTCGAATATGCGGAAGCGGAACGATTGATCGATGAGACACACGCCGCTGCCCGGGGCATCATCGCTTCGGAAAGCGAGCCGGCTGCGACAGTTCCTTATACGGTTTTCAACAGCGCGTCATGGCCGCAAGGCGGAATTGTCGCATGCGCAGCCGATGAGTCCGTGACCGCGGGAGTATGGCGCCAGCCGGAAGGCGAAGAGCTGCGGGCTCAGCGGACCTCCGGCGGCTGGCTTGTCGAGCTTCCCGAAGCGCCGCCGCTCGGCTTCACTACGCTGACCTTTGAGCCTGGAGCGGCCGCAGTTGGCGTAGAGGACTCCTTCGCGTGGAAGGAGAGCGGGATTACGACCCCCTATTACGAGCTCGAATGGAATGAAAGCGGGCAGCTGACCCGCCTCTACGACAAGCAGCATGACCGGGAGGTGCTCGCGCCGGGCGGACTCGGAAACGTGCTGCAGGTGTTCGAGGATAAGCCGATGCAGTTTGACGCCTGGAATATTGATCTGTTTTACCAGGAAAGCATGCAGCCGGTGACGGCGCTGCAGCAGGTCACGCTGAAGGAGCAGGGCCCGCTGCGCGCGGTTGTTGAGATGAGGTGGACTTACCGGAATTCGGTCATCGTTCAGGAGCTGATAGTGTATGCCGCAAGCCGGAGAATTGATTTCCGGACCTTCGTGGACTGGCATGAACGGCATCAGCTGATGAAGGCTGCCTTCACGGTGGATGTCCGTTCCACGGAAGCGACCTACGATATTCAATTCGGAAACGTCAAGCGGCCTACCCACTGGAATACGTCTTGGGACTATGCCCGCTTCGAAACCGTGGGACATCAATGGGCGGACTTGTCCGACCGGGGCTACGGGGTCAGCCTGCTGAACGACTGCAAATACGGCTACGATATCAAGGACAATGTCATGAGGCTCAGCTTGATCAAGTCCGCGACATATCCCGATCCTCAGGCCGACCAAGGCGAGCACCGGTTTACGTATTCTCTGCTGCCGCATCACGGGGACTGGGCGGCCGGCGGAACGGTGCAGGAGGCCTGGAGTCTGAACAACCCGATGCAAGCGGTCCGGGGGAATGCAGTAAGGAAGCCATGCTCGCTGTTCCGGTTATCCGCAGACCATGTTACCGTAGATGCCGTCAAAAAGGCCGAGGATTCGAACGCCTGCATCATACGGTTCCATGAGCATGAAGGCCGCGTCGGGAAGCTTCGCATCACCTCCGATCTGGGCATCCGGTCCTGGCAGGAAACCGATCTCATGGAAAGACCTTCGGGCGATGTCAGATATGGAGATATCGCCTGCGTGATGAAGCCTTACGAGCTGAAGACGATACGGGTTCATTTCGCAGATTGAGTATACGGAGGGCAAGCTAAGGAGGACCGCTTCATGAATCAGAAGATCCGGATAGAAACCGATGTGCTCGTTGTCGGAGGAGGTACGGCGGGCTGCGTAGCCGCGCTTTCGGCGGCGAGAGAGAACGTAAGGGTAGTCATCGTAGAGAGCGAATCGGCCTTGGGCGGCGTAGCGACCCGCGCGGGCATTCACCGGTATTATTACGGTTCCCCGGGCGGCTTGCAGGAGGAGATCGACCGGGAAACGGCCGAGATGGCCCGGCTGCTCGGAGGAAGGACCATGGGCTTTCATCCGGAGGCCAAAAAGATTGTCCTGGCCCGGCTGTGCCGGGAGGCGGGCATTCAGGCGCTGCTGGACTGCACGGTGCATCGGGTGCTGCTGGAAGGGGATGAGGTGGCAGGCGTAGAGGCGTGGGGCGAGGGAGGGGGCGTGACGATTCGCGCTGCTGTAACGATCGACGCTACGGCGAACGGCAATGTCGTTCACATGGCCGGGGGGAAGATGCGGTACGGCCGCGAGCAGGACGGCGCTTACCACAACTACTCCCTCGTGCCCCGCAGGCTGCGCGACGGCCTGATCGGTTACGATAATCTGGATGCGGGCTGGGTGGATCCCTACGATCCGAAGGATGTAACCCGGGCTTTTCTGAAGGGCAGGGAATGGATCTGGCAGGCTTACGAGGAAGGGCTGCACTATTACGCGATCTCCTCTTCGCTGGGATATCGGGAGGGAGCCTTGATCGACGGGGAAAAGCTGCTGACCATCCAGGACTATGTCGAAGACACGGCTATGCCGGACGTTATCGCGCGAAGCTATTCCCATTTGGATAATCACGGCTTCGATACCGGCAATGAAAGTGAATTCAGCCAGCTTTGGATCTCGATACTGGGCTTGTTCGTCAAGGGTCTGTGGTGCGATATTCCTTATGGCAGCTTGCTGCCGAAGAAGCTCAAGCGCGTCCTTGTCGCGTGCCGGGCGCTGTCCGTGGACCGCGACGTATCGATGGGCGTCAGGATGCAGAAGGATATGCATAAGGTCGGCGAGGCCGCTGGGCTGGCTGCTGCCCTGAGCGTGCAAAGCCGAATGCTGCCCGCCGAGCTGCCCGTTCATGAGCTGCAGCAGCGGCTGGTGGAGCGGGGAGTGCTGGAGGCCGGCGATCTCGGCCGAACCGGCTCGCGCAACCTGGCCTTCCGGCATGGCGCGCTGGCAGGCGTGCATATGCCTCCTCAACAAGCCGGGGCCTATGTGAAGGAGCTGATCGCCTACTTCGGAAGCGACGAACAGTGGAAGGCCGTCTGGCTGCTGGCCAAGCGGGCGGAGCCGGAGCTGTCCATCGGGCAGCTGAAGCTTGTCCTGGAGGAATCCTCGACTGCCCGCAAGCTATGTGCGGCGCTGGTTCTTACGCTGCTGGGCCGGCGGGAGCAGGAGACGTTTCTGCTGGAGCTGCTGCAGAAGCGGGATCAGACCCGGTGGAACGATCATCCCAAGTGTCTGCCCTTCTGGGTGGCCGCCCTTATTCTGCTGCGCATGATGAAAAGTCCCGCCGCCGTACAGGAGGCGCTGAAGCTGCTGGACGAAGGCTCTTCGGCGGTGGAATCGGTGTTCGTGCTGACCTATTTAAAGGAGTCGGCGGATCAGCTGACTGAAGCCGATCGACGAACGATCGCTCAAGCTGTAACCCGCTGGGCAAGCAGGCCCGAGCTGGGAGACGATTACCGGATGCACGGAGGGCGAAGCGAGTCGCTGCGCTGGAGTCTGGAGCTTCATGCGGCGGAGGTGCTGGCCCGATGCGGCGAAGCAGACCGCGAGGCGTGCGAGGCGTGGCTCAGCCGGTATGAAGGGGATGCGCGAGGTTATGCGCATCAGGCAGCCGCTGCGTTGAGGCGGCGTTTGCAGGAAGGGGAAGCGAAGCTGCCGCATCGCGCGGATGTGCAGCTGGGAGATTTCGATGCGGCGGTCATCGGGGGAGGCATCGCCGGGGTCGTTTGCGCCGCCGCTTTGAGCCGCCGAGGCTGCCGTGTTCTGCTGGCGGAGGACAGTGCCGGTCTGCTCACGGAGGTGACGCGCTGCAGGATGACCCGCTGGCCGGCCGGCATGGAGTCTGGAGCAGGCGAAGTGGGAGCTGAGGCCGAGTTACTGATAGCTTGCTTGAGCAGGCTGGGGGCGCTTCGCAACGGTGAAGTGGAGCCGGTGTTGGCTCAGCTTGCTGTCGACCGTTTCCTGCAGGAGGCTGGAGTGACGTTGCTGCTCGAAGCCCGGTGCCTAGGCTTTGGACGGAGGTTGCCGGACGGCCGACAAATCGTAACGTTCGCTATGAGAAACTGCCAAGCGAAGGCGAGTGTCCAGACGCTCGTCGACTGCACGCCGGAGGCGGTGCTTTTCCGTCAAGAGACGGAGAGCGGGATCAGGCCTGCCGACGCCGGGCAAGGAACGTCCGTTTCGGTCATGACGGCTACACTGGTGAACTGGAAGGCGGCGCCTGAGCAGAGGCAGCAGCTGCAACTGGATAGCGGCGGCGGCCCTGTATCGGTCCGTATCCGGCCCAGCCTTTATGAGGGGGAGGTTTATCTCGATGTGTCGGCCGGCATCGGCGGGGAAGAAGACCCCGGCCTTCTAGCTGCAGTGCTGACCCGGCTTAGACAGGAAGGTGTAATGCCCGAAGAGGCGGCTCTTGCTTATATCGCCGACCGCCCCTGGTGTTTGCCAGCGTTCGCAGTGGAGGCGACTACGCGGGGAGCTGCGACGATCAGCTTCGGTGACGGTACGATGGTCGGCGCGGGCTTATGGACTTCTGCCGTGTACGACCGGCTGCAGCGCGCAGAGATGTGGGAGCGTGACGTCCTAGCCGCTAGGCAGCAGCTGGAGGCAGGCGAAGAGGCGGCAAGAGTTGTACTGTCCGCCGCACAGGGAAATGCGTAAGGGCTCCGCCCTGCGCGCAGAAAGAGGTTGCCGCCATTCTGCGGCAGCCTTTTTTAGCATGATTTGAAGTCGCGGTAACGATCGATCATGCAAGACGGGTATTCGGCGCGACTGGAGCTCGATCCGCTGGTCGGGGAGTTATCGAATGCCGCTTCGCTGCCGTCTGGCGGAGACCGACGGCAGTTCCACGACGTTGACTTTGTACTCTCGCTCCTGGCATAACTGCTGGCTTAAAGTGGTTAGGATGGAATGCGGATGTAAAAAAAATCCAATATTACAAATATCGGACTAATTTCATTTGCCTATAGGCTTACATATATTGGGCTTAGCTGACGGAAAAGGAGTGCAGTGAAATGGATTATACGTATGCTGCATGCTTCACAGGAACCATTAAAGAAATGTCATACGACCCTAAAAAAATGCCTCATGTTACATTTTGCCCCGTCCATGGAACTATGATTGCTGCGCCGGAAATAATTTACAAGGTTGCCGATGAAAAATGTCATGTTACAGAAAGTGTAAGGAGGGTGTTCACCTCGATCGAACCGACTGGCATGGAAGAGCTGAGCAGGCCTGAGGGAACCTCGCTATGGTCGGGCGTACCCGAGCTTACCGAATGGCGCAAGCAGCTTTGGGGGATTGATGTACCCGAGGTAAAGTGCGGGAACGATTGCTGGTATGAGAAGAAAACCCCATTTGGCACGGTCAAAACGAAATACCCGTGCTGTCACCGGAGAACGACTACACATAGAGCGTACATGGTTGTTAAGTATCCCAAAAATGTGGAAAGCGCCGTTAAAGCTGAAATTAACCGATGCGGGGCAGCTGCTGCCATCGAAGCCGAAGAAATTATTCGCAACGCCGCTTTAGCCGCGCTTCCTAATATTCCGGCTTCTCTTGCTGCTGGCTTAGCTGCTATCCCGCTGGCTTTGGAGCGGGGAATAGCCTCTTTTACAACGTGTATGAAAAATATTACGGTGAGTGATTTCATAAAAAGAAACATTAAGATTGATATTGAAAAGACCAAAGATACCGGCTCTTGGAAGCAGGTTTGAAAGCAACCCCGGCAAATTTTCGCAGCGATCCTGCATAAACCCAAACCCTGTCTCGCTAGTCCTAGTCTTTCATCCAAGCATTTTTCTTCTAGTTTCATATATTGAAGCTGGAAGGAGGTGAGATCCATGATGAAAGCAACGATCTCGCAAGTATATCCCAGACTCTACCTCTATCGCGACGAAAACTATACGGGCCGGCGTTTCGTGCTGCGGGGCAACCTGGGCGTGCGGAACCTGGAGCGCCGTTACGACGATGTCGAAAGCCTGCGCTTTTATTCGCCGAGTGCCAACGCTACGCTGGTGCTATTCACGCGGACGAACTTCCGGGGCAGCTTCCGGGTGTTCCGGGGCTCGGTCAATTTGAGAGATTTGGATGATATTATCGGCGACAACGATGCAGAATCGCTGATCATGTCGAATTCCCGGCTGACGCTGGAGCAGATTCGCACCATCCGCCGCACAGGCAATCTGCCGAGCGGTTACCGTTACCTGTAAGCACGGACGACCGACAAGGCCCGACACCGAACAAGCCCTCGGCGCGCTATAAGCGCCGGAGCTTTTCTTAAGAGTCAAGAAAGTTTACCTTCACAAAAGCGATATAGAGTGGTGGAACTTTCCGCTCGCAAGAAAAGCTACCGCTAAAACACGCATGTATCTTCCTCGAATGGGCTCCGATCAGGAGCTTTTTTTATGTTTACGCATGCGAAAAAACGCCTGGCTTCTATCTCGCGTCCCGGACCCGGAAAGCCCTCTTTCTCAGACCGCGAACGAGAACTTCTTTCCGTTCAGATATTGTTCAGGACCCCGGGTTATGCTGGGGAGCGTATGTCCTGAACCTATAGAGAGGAGAGAGAATCCGGCAATGAGACTTCGCAGAAAGTCTAAACCCATGAACAGAATGTCGTTTCTGCTCATGTGGACCCTATTGCTGCAAATGATTTTGCAGCCCTTTGCGCTGTCCGGCTATGCGGCGGCCCCAACTTTTACTTTCACCAAGAGCGCCAGCAAAGCAACGGTGTCCATCGGCGACACGTTTACCTACAATCTGAAATTTGCGGTGGCCAGTGCGACGGCCGTCGGGGTGGAAAGCATCAAAATTACCGATGTGGTTCCTCCGCAATTCGCGATTATGGAGAACGAGGATAGCGACTGGGATTCGATTCAAGGCCAGACGCTGATCCGGGAGGTGACAAATCCGAACCTGCTGAAGGCGGGGAGCTCGTTGTCCTTTTCCATCAGCGTGAAAGCGGACCATACGTGGGTGAACCAGCCGGTCGCGACGACAAATACCGCCAAGGTGGAGGTAACGGATGAGGACGGCAACACGACGATTGCCCAAGCTACGGCCGATGTCGTGATTCAAGCCGATCCGGATGCCCCTCCGTCAAACCCGGGCGGGGGCGGCGATGGCGGCACGGTTATTGAGGCGACCTATGACAAATGGGAAGCTTACAAGACGCAGTCGCTCGGCGACGGCTCGGTTCCGATTACCGGCGGACTTGTCACCTACAAGGTCGGCATCAAGCGCGTATTGGCCGGGAATACGGCCAACGGCACGCTGAATGTCCCTTTTTTCTATGACAATCTTCCGGCTCAAGTGCCTCAAGCATGGGTAACCTGGACGCAAGGCTCCGCACAAAATGCCTACTATGATCCGGGCCAACATCGGATCGTATGGGAGGATATCTCGCTTAGCCCAGGTCAGAAATTTGAGGCCGATGTCAAAATCGTATACCCGGACGACTACGGTTACGCTTATCCGACCGCGTCCCCGCTTACCTTGACCAACACGGTAACGATGGATACCTATTCGGTAGACGGCGGTCAGGGCAGCGTGCCCAAGACTACGGATTCGGTGGATACGCTGCTAGGGCAGCCGGTATCCGGCGATCCGGGATTGAACAAGGATAAGAAGTTTGCTTATCGATCTCCCGGGCAGAAGCAGCAATTCACGATTGGCGGAGTGGCTAACAAACGGACTTCGGCGAATCCGAAGGTGAACAGCCCGCTGTACGATGTGGTGATCACAGACCCGCTTCCTCCCCAGATGAATTACGAATCGGTCCAGATGCCATCGCTTGCCTGGAGCAAGTTTTTGTACGAGACGAATAACAGCGGATCGTGGATCGAGTACACGGGAAATGCGACAGCAGGAAGCACCGTCAAGATCGGTCAGTCCGGCAGCGGCATGAGCCCGGCCAAGGATATTATTTTGTCTGCCGGCGAGTATGTAACGAAGCTGCAGTGGAAGTATGACACGCTTGCGGTGGGCAAAAGCATCGACGGCATCGTCGTAGCCGGCACCGTGCTGGCTGCGCCTCATGGAGGCGGAGCGGCGCTGCAGCATGGAGATACGGTCACGAACAACGTCTACCTGGATTACCAGGCGCTGACCGAAGCGTCAGCCGGTGTCTGGAGCAAGACGGCTCAGGCTCGGAAAACCGAGTCCGCCAGCTTCCGCATCAATGACGAGAAGCCTTGGCTGATCGCGGAGAAATCCGTCTCGGGCAGCTACAGGCCGCTGGATATTGTGCCGTTCGTTTTAACGGTCAAAAATGATATCAAGGCGACAGGCCCGTATGTAAATCCGGTTCTGTACGATTTGCTGCCGGAACGGTTCAATTATTATGTGTCCGCGAACCAGACGTTGGACCAGTCGTTCGAGCTGGTGAACGCGCCGACAGGCACGAGCCGCCCGAAGGCGGAGATCGTAACGAAAAACTTCAACGGCACGGGCCGAACGCTGGTCAAATGGTCGTGGGATGCAGGCAACCCGGCAAGCTTCGCGCCGGATACGAGCTTCCAGCTGAAATATAAGGGTGAGGTGCAGGCGGGAACGCCCAAAAGCTCGGATGGCCCTGTGTACCGCAATGATCTTTATATAAGCACGGCCGATCCGTCCGCTCAGTTTTGGCATGGCGGCGACAAGGTCCATCATGACCCGAACACATTTGCGGAATGGATGAATCACAATACGCCGATTAAGGATACGACGCTGCAATTTGACCCGACGCCCGGAGTAGATGAATTTTTCGTCCATGCTTCGGCTGTCGTTCCGGTGAAGAAAGCGACGGTTGTCCAATCGACCAAGTGGAACAGAGGCGACCTCGCACCGATCAAGCTGAACGAGCAGGACGGCACATTTGTAGGGGCGCCGGCCTTGTCCGATCAGCCGTTCGATACGAGCGATCAGCCGCAATACACGGAATTCCCTTACTACAGCGTCACCTTTGAGGGAGGCACGGCCGATTACAAGCTGGTCATCCGCAACAGCGGCAATACCAAACTCGGGAAGATCAGCGTGCTTGACATTCTCCCGCATATCGGGGACCGGGCCGTGAGAACGGATTGGGGAACCGGCACCGCTTATGAGAGCAGGGGCTCGCAGTGGAGACCTAACCTGTCCCAGGTGTTGTCCTCCGGTCCGCAAAGCTACAGCTACACGACGACGGAGACGGGATCCAAGACGGTTACCTTCAACCTGGAGACGTATTACAGCAAGTCGATCGATCAGGAGCAGGTTGTCCGCTTCGATGTCGTTGACAACGGCAGCGCTGCGAAGCCGGGCTGGGTGTCCCAACGACAGTACAACAGCGATGACTTGAGCGACATCCGCTCGTTATATTTCGAGATCACGAATATTAATGGCGGAGCAGGACTGGCTGCTGGAGAATACATCGTGCTGGATTGGAAAATGGACGCTCCCGTGGGCGCTCCGACCGATGCCATCGCCTGGAACTCCTTCGCGATTCAAGCGACGGAGGCTGGCGCTAACGGCAGCGAGGAGGGCAGCAAAATGCTGCCGACCGCTCCGAATAAAGTCGGCTTCATCATCGACCCGGCGGACGTCAACGCGCCGCTCGGAGAGATTGGCGACTTTGTCTGGTTTGACAGCGACCGGGACGGCACGCAGAACGAAAGCTATCCGGGTGACAGCAGCCAGAAGGCCGGCATCAACGGCATTACGGTGAATCTGTATCGCGCCGGCGACATCGTTCCTTATCGCTCCAGCAAAACCGGCTATGATATGCAGGGCAATCCCGGCTATTATTTGTTCCAGGGGCTTGCTGCCGGAGAGTATGAAGTAGAGTTTATGCTGCCGGCTCATTATACGCCTACGGTTGCGAACGCGTTGGGCGATGATCCAGACCATACGCAGAACCTGGATTCGAATAAAGTAGCGAAAGGCAGCACGGCAGGCGGCTACACGCCTTACCGGACCGATACGATCAAGCTGCCGGCAGCCGGCAAGAACCGCACCATCGACCTGGGACTGATCGAAGCCTCAGAATCTGCAGGCCATCCCGGGGCGGCTCTGGTGAAGAAGATCGAAAGCGTGGAGCAGGGAACGGCTGCAGCCGCCCCGTCACAGGAGTATGTGCTGGCAGGCAACAAGGTGCGCTACAGCATCAGCTTCACGAATACATCGTCCGTCGTGTTGCACAATATCCGGCTGACCGATGAACTGGACCGTCAGCAGGCGGGACTGGCGTTCCATAACCTCGTCTACGACGGGCAACCTATACCGCTGAACGGAAATTCGCATAACCGTCCGGATGTGATCACGGACATAAACAATGCAGGCACAGCCCCTTCGCTGTCGGTCAAAAGCCTGGACCCTGGCAAAACGCTGAAGCTTGAAGGGGAATATACGGTAACTGCCTCGGATATCGATCGCACCGATCTTGTAAACCAAGCGATCGTCTATTATAACGAGTCGCCTGTGCCGCTGAAGGATGAGGCGAGTATTCCGACAGCCGCCTTGGATGTCAAGAAAAAGAGCAGCGCCTTGTCCGTCTCCCAAGCGGGAGCTTGGATCGACTATGTCGTCACGATCGCCAATACGGGAAGCCGGGACCTGCACAATCTGGTCATTACGGATTCCAAGGTGACGGGGCTTGCGCCGATCGCTTTGCTGAAGTCCGGCGAGACGCGGGAGCTTACCTATACGTATCAAGTTTCGGCCGCCGATCTGAATGGCGCCAAGCTGATCAATACGGTCGTAGTGAAGCCGGATGAGACGCCTACGGGTACGGCCACTCATGAAGTGCCGGTCATTACATCGCCCCGCGGTTCCATCGGCGACTATGTATGGCTGGACCGCGATGAGGACGGCGTACAGGATGCAGGCGAGCCGGGCATCAACGGCTTGACGGTGAAGCTGTTTACGTCGCCGGAAGGTTCACCGCTGGCACAGACCGTTACGCGCGACAAAGACGGCAAGCCTGGTTATTACTTGTTCCAGGGATTGCCGGCCGGTGATTATTATGTTCAGTTCGTCATACCAGCCGATTATGGCGTTACGCTGGCGAATGCTTCCGGCGAAGCGACCGACTCCAACAAGACGGATGCGTCGGGCTTCACGGAGAAAATTACGATTGGGACGGGCAGCTGGCATGATCTGACGATCGACCTGGGGCTCGTGCCTCGGGGCGAGATCGGCAACTATGTATGGCTGGATCTGAATAGGGACGGCCTGCAGAACGAAGAAGCATCGCTCGGAATCAACGGCGTTGAGGTCAGACTATACAGCCCTGACCGCTCGGGAGCTCCGATCGCCGTCACGACGACCTCGAATGACGCGCAGGGGCGTCCCGGCTACTATCTCTTCGATGACCTGATCGCAGGCGACTACTACGTGCAGTTCGTCCCTCCGGCGGATTATGCGAAGACGCTGGAAGCTCAGGGCTCGCAGAGGGGACTGGATTCGAACGCAACGGATGATGAAGGCTTCACCGCTATGATCACAATCGGCGAGACGGCCGGCTGGATCGATCATACGATCGATCTGGGCTTGATTGCGAAGGGTGCGATCGGCAACTATGTATGGTACGATGCGAACGGCAACGGAGCGCAGGATGAGGCACAGACGCTGGGACGCAACGGCGTTACCGTCAAGCTGTACAACGGAGCCAAGCAGCTGCTGGGGCAAACGGTAACGGCCGACGACAGCAGCGGCCGTCCGGGCTACTATTTATTCGATCAGCTGCTGGGCGGGGAATATTATGTCGAGTTTATGCTCCCGTCCGGTTACGTCGCTACCCGGGAAGCGGCGGATGGCGTTTCTCCGGAGCTCGATTCAAACAAACGGACCGGCGGCTTTACCGACCTGATTGTTATCGGCGGGGCTAACGCATGGGAAGATTTGTCGATCGACCTCGGCCTGGTATCGGAGCCGGATGAGGGCGGTCCTTCCGGACCGGTTAACCCCGGCAATCCCGGACCTCCGGTAACGCCTGTCAATCCGGTCGAACCGGGTACGCCCGAACCTCCGGTGAATCCGGGACCAACGCCCGTCACTCCAGTGATGCCTCAGCCTGAGCAGCCGGTTAAGCCGGGGCCGGGAGTAACGGAGGAGATCGTCACGAACGAAGATACGCCGGCGGGCGGCGCTGTCCAGGTGCCTCCAGGCAGCAAGCCGTCTATCGGCAAGCAGCCTGAGCATGGCCAGGTAGAGCTGGAGGATGACGGCAAGTGGGTCTATACACCGGAGCCGGGTTATACCGGCAAGGACGGATTCACCATTATCGTAACCGATCCGAATGGCAATGAAGAAGAAATACTCATTGACATTGATGTCGAAAAAATACCTTTGGATCGCGCTGAAGGCGAAGGAGCGCAGCAGCCTCAGGCGGTATTGCCGAATGTAACGGTTTTGCCCAAAACCGGTGAAGGCAGCCACCTGCTTCTGCAGCTTACAGGCCTAGGTTTGTTTATGCTGGGAGCGGTATTAAGAAAGCGGCGCGTCAAGCGCACATGAGGAGGGAGGCTGCCGGGTGAACCGGCGGCCTCTGCCTGTCGCGGACGTCACACAAGCAGGAGGGGCGGGACATGAGAAGATGCTGGAGCTATCTATTGATGGCGGCGGGAGTAGGCCTGGTACTGCTGCCGAAGGCGATGGAATGGCAGGCGGACTATAAAGAAAGCCGACTGCTTGCGTCAACCGAACGAAGCTTCGCCGCTGCCGAAGCGGCAGCCGAGAGGCGGGTGGAGGCGGAATATGAGCGCTTGTCCGAGCTGCTCAGCACCGGGGCGGAAGCGGATGAAGCGGAGCCTGCGGGGAGCCCAGAGCAGCGGAGTGAGGCAGGGGAAGCCGCTCAGCCGGTTAAGCCTATTTCTGCCGAATCGGCCATCGCCG
Source organism: Paenibacillus sp. cl123 (assembly GCF_900101595.1). Taxonomy (GTDB): domain Bacteria; phylum Bacillota; class Bacilli; order Paenibacillales; family NBRC-103111; genus Paenibacillus_G. Next base: position 75,077 of record NZ_FMYY01000011.1, on the reverse strand, counting down.
TGCTGTCGATCGAGAAGCTCGCCCTCAAGCTACCGGTTCTAGAAGGAGCGACTCAAGAGAATATGAGATTTGCTGCCGCTCATATGATAGAAACCTCTCCGCTTGGCGAGCCGGGCAATGCCGCTATCGCAGCCCATCGGGTCAAAACAAAGGGGCGGCTGTTCAACCGTTTGAACGAGCTGGAGGGAGGCGATAAGATCGTGGTGGAGCTGCCGGACCGGAAGGTAACCTACACTGTTTTTCGCACATTGCGGGTGGAGCCCTCCGACATATCCGTTTTGAAGCGCAGCGAGGAAGACCGTATTCTTACCTTAATCACCTGCGATCCGATCGTGAATCCTACTCATCGGCTTATCGTCCAAGCCAGTCAGGACTAATTGCCCATTTTAAAATAAATGGGTATAATCTACTAAAAATTAGGCTTGTATTTTCCCGAAAATATGATATTCTCAAAGAAAGCAATACACGATAAACGGCAAACCTGTCGAAAGATGGGGACGCAAAGCTAAAGGGCCTACCCTCCATCGGGAGCACGGCAGCCAGTTACCGAACGGATTGTTTTTTTTATTTTTCTTACAAAACTTATCACCGATAATGGCAAACCTGCCCGAAAGGCAGGGACGCAAAGCTAAAGGGCCTAAGCTTCGTTAGAAGTATGGCAGCCAGCTACCGAAGGGAGTTTTTTTTATGCGTCAATGGATGCGTGCAGGCTTGGCCGTATGTTTGATGACGGCGTATTTACCGGCTGCCGCCTGGGCGGCCAAGGCGGACTCCGCCTCTTGGCTGGATGCGGGAAAGCTGGAGCAAGGGGCATTCGGCATCGTCTACGAGAGCGCCGCAGCAGCGAAAACAAAGCTGATGGTCAGCAAGGACGGCGTCAACTATACGTATGATCTGGCCGGCGACGGCGAAGAGGAATATTTTCCGCTGCAGCTCGATAATGGCACTTATAAAATCTCGATCCTTCAGCAAGTGACGGGAAATAAATATAAACCGGTTCATAGCGATATGCTTGAGCTGGACATGCAGGATAAGTCCGATGTTTACCTGCATTCGATCCAGAATGTGAATTGGCACGAAGCGCAGACGGTGACGGATAAAGCGCTGGAGCTGACGAAGGATCTGAAGACGGAACGCGAGAAGGCCGAAGCGATCTACTCGTATATCGCCAGCAACCTCGTCTACGACTACGAGCTGGCTGCCAGCGTGCAGACAGGCTATATCCCGGATCTCGATCAAGTGCTCGCCGTACAAAAGGGCATCTGCTACGATTATGCCTCCTTGTTCGCAGCTATGAACAGAAGCTTGGGCATTCCGACCAAGCTGCTCATGGGAGAATCGAAGAATGTCAAGGAATATCACGCATGGAATGAGATTTTGATAGATGGTGAATGGTTGACCGTCGACACGACTGTCGATGCAGGCACGGGCAGCCGGACATTTGCGAAAAACGCCGGCGACTATAAAGCCTCCAAGGTTTATTAACAGCTCTTGCTGTTCGTTATAACGAATACCGTACGGAGAAACGGCAGGAAGCGAGCTGCTCGCCGCCATGATCCGGGACCGCAAGGGAGCGAACAATACGAGTCTCTGTATCGGAAGCCGCAAGTAAGCGAATAGTATGAGTCTCCGCATGGGAGGCCGCAAGTGCAGCAGGAGAGTCCTTCTTCGGAAAGGGCCTCCTGCTTTTCTATGAAATCGAGTCCGGTTATGCGGGGCGGCAATGGATGTCCGCTTGTGCGCTCAGGGAACGAAGAAATGGCGCTTGAGGCGGTACAGCATTTTGATGGGATAGGCGGTCTGCGGCTTATAGGGCGGGGCGGCTGGCCATGCAACCGGGGCTTACGCTTCGTTCGGGAGGAGTTTTCCGGTGCCGGGGCGAAATCATAGTCTTTATGCGGTAACAGGAAGGAGGTGGGTAGAGTGGCGAGCAGCGTTCGGAGAGGGATTGGTTCCACCGATGAGCATGCGCTTCGGGTCATCCGCAGCTACCGCCATTGGACCGGCCGCTCCTTGATCGGAGAGGTGGAGCCGCGGAGAGCGGCCGAGAGCTTATATCTGGCTCCGCTTTATATCCTGTCTCATGGCATGGAAGCGGACCCGGTCTTGAACTTCGGCAGCAAGCAAGCTCTGGACCTGTGGGAGATGGACTGGGAGACGTTCACCAGGACGCCTTCCCGGTTGACAGCGGAGAAGGTGGAGCGCGATACCCGGGAGGCATTCATGCGGGCTGTGCGGGAGCAGGGTTTTGTCAGCGATTACAGCGGTGTGCGCATTTCCGCAAGCGGCCGCCGATTCGTCATCGAGCAGGCCACAGTATGGAATGTTCTCGATGAGACGGGCGTTCGCTGCGGTCAGGCAGCGGCATTTGAGCGTTACCGGCGTCTGGATTAGAAAAAGAGCTCTAGGCAACCAAGCCGCTTGGTTGCTTAGAGCTCTTTTTTGTGCCTTTGAGCTAAGGGCTCGGAGGGCCGGCAAGCCGCGATACACAGATACACGGTCGCACAAATGAACGTTATACAGATGTTCAGAGCGGAGCGGCCCCGCCTTGCCTTTAGCTGCTCGGCTTGTTAACTGGAACGCCCTTGCTGTAATACTCCTCCAGCGTCAGGCCCTGCTTTGTCAGCTCCTTGGCAAGCTGGACGCCGACATAGCGCAGATGCCAAGGCTCGTATTGGTAGCCGGTGATGGCTTCCTTGCCCTTCGGATACCGGATAATAAACCCGTATTCGGAGGCGTGCTCGGCCAGCCACTTCGCTTCTTTGGTGGCTCCGAAGCAATCCTGGGCCGGACATTTGCCATTGGCACCCGCCACGTCGATCGCCAGCCCGGTTTCATGCTCGCTTTGGCCCGGCTTGGCGCTGAACGTATTGGCTTCTTGTTCGCCATGCTGCTTTACATAGTTATTGTAGAGGGAGGTTTGCGTCTGGTGAGAGCGGTAAGCCGATACGCCGGCCAACGGGTAGCCCGCTTCCTTGGCGGCCTGGAACAGCTTCTCCAGCGACGCTGCGGCTTCCTTGCGCATTTTGCGCTTCTCCAGCTTCTCCTTGAAAATAAAGGCCACGTCCGGATCGACGAGGTCCTGCGGCTTGTAGTTGTCCGGCAGCTTGTTCAGCTTGTTGACCAGGACGGCGATCTCGGCAGGCTTCGCGATAACCTGAACAGCGCCTTCTTTGCCCCCTGCGGGCGGCTTGGCCGTCGCGTCTCCTCCGGCAGGCGGCTGATCCTTGGCCGTAGAGCCGGGCAGCGCACCCGGTGCATCCGGTGCGGCAGACTTGCCGGGCTGCTCGGCGCCCCCGTTTCCGGGCGTTTGGGCAGGCGGCGCCGCAGGCTGCTGCCGGGAATCCGGCTGCGGAAGCGACAGGCCGGTACAGCCGGAGAGCAGCAGGACGCAGGCGGCTAACGCGCTTGCGATCAGGCGGGCTTGACGTGAATTCCACATAGATGTATTTCCTTTCTGTCTGGGACATAACGGTTCGGTTGGTCCGGCTAAGAGGGATATTTATAGAGTAGAGAAAGTTTGCTTCGCGAATTTTCTGCTCGCCAGAAAAGCTGCCGCTAAAACACGCATGTATCTTCCTCGAATAGCTCCGGTCAGGAGCTTTTCTTTATAGACGGCGTTCGGCTCCCGGAAGTTTCAGTCGAGGCCGGGAAGGATGAATGCCGCACGAGGCCGCTGCTGCGCCAGCTTAGTTCAGCTTGAACCCGCGGGCTTCCAGGAAAGCTTTCATATGGGCCCGGACAGGCTTCTTGTACTTGTCCGCAATGCCCCGCGACCAGGTGGTGAGCGTTTTCCCCTGTGTTCTTTCCTTATAGTAATTATGCATGATGCGATCATACTCGTCGAGTCCGGACTTCATAGCCTCTTCGTCATAAGCATCCCAATGCAGCACACCGGCTTGTGGAAGCCGCGGGCGATGAGACGGCTCTTGGTCCGGCGTGCCGATGCACAGGCCGAACACCGGATAGACGAGCTGAGGAAGCTTCAGCAGACGGCTGACTTCTTCAGCTGAATTGCGTATGCCCCCGATGTAGCAAATGCCAAGTCCGAGCGATTCGGCGGCCACAGCGGCATTTTGCGCGGCGAGCGCGGCGTCGACGGTGGCGACGAGGAAGCTTTCTGTATTCGTGTGAAAGGGCTCACGATGCCTCAAGGTCGCTTCCTGCAACCGCTGCAGATCCGCGCAGAAGACGATGAACAGCCCGCAGTCCGCCACGTAGCTCTGGTTCCCCGCCAGCTCGGCCAGCTTGCTTCGGATGCCGGCGTCGCGGATGGCGATCAGACTGTAAGCTTGTACATTGCTGGAGCTGGACGCCATCTGAGCGGAACTCACAATCGCATCGATCTGCTCGGAAGTGAGCGGCACAGGCTTGAACTTGCGGATGGAGCGATGGCGCTGGAGCAATTCGATCACAGTATTCATACAGCGTTATAACCCCCAATTGTCAGTTGTACCCATTTTACCGAGCAGCTTTTGCCGAGTCAAACGGGGCGGGGCCGAATGGGGGCGGCAGAGGGAAAATGTCACCAAAATGACAGCAAAAAATGACAAATCTTGTGACATGCTTAGTCGGGTAGGCGCTTACGCCTCTTCTATGACTGCGGCTATACTATGTCGGAGCAATCAGGATGAGGAGGTAGGCATGGATGGTCAGTACATGGTTAAAGCGGAAGATGCCGCTGCTGCTGGCGGCAGCTCTGGCGGCGCAGCCTGCTGGTTCGGTCGGAGCGGCGGATGCGCCGGCTGCGACGGTCAGGAGCGAAGGGAGAGAGGCAGACAGCAGCATAGAAAGCTGGAAGGATCCGCTGCCCTCGTGGGCTTCTCTCGAGATAGCGGAGCTGGCGGGGGAAGGCATCGTAGGCGGCTATGAAGACGGAACTTTCCAGCCGGAGAGAAGCGTAACCCGAGCGGAATTTACGGCGATGATGAATCGTCTGGCCGCCAAGCTGCCTCAGGCAGGGAGGGGAGACGGGAAAGAGCCGTCCTTTACGGATATCGGGGAGGAGTGGTATGCAAGCGAAGTCAAACAAGCGGCCCGTCTGGGGCTGGTAGAGGGAGACGAAGCAGGGGCGTTCCGGCCGCAGGCGGCGTTGAACCGGCAGGAAACGGCCGTGATGCTGGCGCGGCTGACCGGCCGAAAGGCGGACCAAGAGGCAGGCTTCACCGACAGCGGCCGGATTCCGGCATGGGCGGCCCCCTCTATAGCGGCTCTCCATGAAGCGGGTATCCTCCAAGGCTACGAAGACGGAGCATTCCGCGGCGAGAAAAATTTGACCCGCGCGGAGGCGGCCGTCACGCTGCATCGCGTCTGGAAGCTGCTTAAAGAGCCGCAGACGGCCAAGCCGCTTGCAGTCGCCGTAACGTCAGCGGACGGGAAGCCGCTTGCGGATGCAGCCGTCCGGGTGCATGCCCGAGGGAAGCGCGCTCCGCTCGCGGGAGGGAAGACGGATCGCGGAGGAGGTTATACGCTTTCCGGGCTCGGGCTGGCCGGGGGCGAATATGATATTTATGCCGTCAGCGACGGCATTGCCGGCTATCGGGGCGTTCGTTGGACGCCAGGCGCGGATTCGTACTCTATCGTCGCGGACAAAGCGGCCGTGTTGCAAGGCAAGCTGACGGGGGCCGACGGCAAGGCGGCCGACGGGGTGGTGCTGGCATTTACGACGAATCCGACCTACTACGCGATAACGGAAAATGATGGCTCCTTCACGGCGTATGTCGCCCCGGAGAGCGTCTACCGGCTGTCGTTTATCTCGGATGCGGGTATTCGGGCGGCAGCAGCGAAGGCCGGGCGCGCGGACTTGACCCTGCTGCATACGCAGCAGGCGATACAAGCGCTGTCGCTGCTGGACGGAGAAGCGAAGACAACGGACGCCTGTGAGTGCTTACGCACGGATGCGGCCGACACTTACAGGTCGCCCAAGGCGGGAGAGAAGCTGGACCTGGGGCATATACGGTTGGATGGCAGGACAGCAGGGACAGGCGGCGGCGGAGGCTCGGGCGGTTCGGATGGCGGAACGGGGACGGAAACCCCGGATCGAACGCCTCCCGCAGCTCCGGCCGACTTGAACGCACGGCGAGGAGACGGCATGATCGCGCTGAGCTGGAGGGCAGGCGGCGAAACCGATTTGGCCGGTTACAGGCTCTATCAGCGGGAAGCGGGCGCAGATTTCTGGGGCGCCGGTACCGATGTGTTGCTGGCGACGACCTATTCTGTGACGGGTCTGACTAATGGCAAGACCTACGAGTTCGCAGTGACGGCTTATGACAAAAGCGGCAATGAATCTGTGAAATCGGAGATTGTCCGGGCCATGCCGGAGGCGGGCAATCCGCCGCCGGATATAACGCCCCCGGCGGTTCCAAGCGGGCTGAGGACGGAACCCGGGGACGGGCGGATGACGCTGGAATGGACGGCGAACACCGAGGACGACCTGGCCGGCTACCGGGTTTACTGGCGGGCGCCGGGAGGACCGGCATGGAGCGAAGCCGATAAGCACGGGCGCGAGAGCGGATATACGGTAGCGGGCCTGACGAACGGCGCATTGTATGAATTCACCATCGCGGCGTATGACACAAGCGGCAACCTTTCCGCGAAGTCGGCGATCGTCAGCGCGACGCCGCTCAGCGGGGAACAGCCGGATACGACGCCGCCTGCCGTGCCTGCAGGACTGGCAGCCGCCGCTCAAGACGGCCGGGTGGCGCTGAGCTGGACGGCGAACGCCGAACCCGATCTGGCCGGCTATCGCGTGTATGTGCGCGAAGCGGCGGCAGGCTCATGGGGGCCGGCCCAAGAGGCGGGCAAGACCGCCTTTTATACGGCGGCCGGACTGACAAACGGCACGGCCTATGAGCTGGCCGTGACCGCCTATGACGAGAGCGGCAACGAGTCGGCGAAGTCCGAGGCGGTACAGGCGACGCCGACCGGCGGCGGAGGCAACCTGCCGCCCGATCCGGGCAGCGTAGCGACGGAGGTGCCGGCGTCGGGCCAAGCGAGCTTCCAGGAACTGACGGACTTCCTGTACACGGGGCCGAACCCGATTCAGACGGGCGTACAGCCGGGCGCGATCGAAGCGGAACGCGCAGGCGTGCTGAGAGGGCGCGTGCTGGACACGGCCCAGGCGCCGGTAGGCGGCGTGCGCATCACGGTGCTGGATCATCCGGAGTGGGGCCAGACGCTGAGCCGGGCGGACGGGATGTTCGACCTGGCGGTCAACGGAGACGGGATCTGGACGCTGCAGTATGAGAAGGACGGCTATATGACCGTGCAGCGGAAGAAGCAGGCGACGCCGGGGGATTACGAGCATCTGGAGGATGTGGTGCTGACGGCGTACGACAGCAAGGTGACGCAGGTGCAGCTGGAGAACAGCACGGAGATCCAGGTCGCGCAGGGAACGCCGGTGACGGACGAGGACGGAAGCCGCCAGTCGACGGTGCTGTTCCCGGCAGGGACGACGGCGACGATGAAGCTGCCGGACGGGACGGAGCAGCCGCTGCCGAGCATCAGCTTCCGCTCGACGGAATATACGGCAGGGCCGGAAGGACCGAAGGCGATGCCGGGCGAGCTGCCGCCGTATGTGGCGTACACGTATGCGGTGGAGCTGTCGGCGGACGAAGCGGTGCAGGCGGGGGCGACAGAGGTGACGTTCGACCGGGAGGTGTACCATTACCTGGATAACTTCATCGGCTTCCCGGCCGGGGAAACGGTGCCGAATGCGTACTACGACCGGGAGAAGGGACGCTGGATCGCGTCGCCGAACGGCAAGGTAATCGGGATCGTCTCGGAGACGAACGGTCTGGCCGCGATCGATGCGAACGGAGACGGAGCGGCGGACAGCGCGGAGCAGCTGGCGGAGCTGGGCGTTACGGAGGAAGAGCAGCGGAAGCTGGCGGAGCTGTATGAGCCTGGGAAGACGCTGTGGCGGGTGCCGATCACGCACTTCACGCCGTATGATCACAACTGGCCGTACGGTCCTCCCGGAGACGCCGAATCGCCGCCGGACCGGGAGCCTAGGGAGAAACGGAAGAAGGAAGACGATCCGTGCAAGAAGAAGGGCTCGATCATCGGCTGCCAGAATCAGACGCTAGGACAACAGATCCCGATCGCGGGAACGCCGTATATGCTGAACTACATGACCGAGCGGGAGGAAGGCTACAAAGCGAAGTCGACGCTGGAGATTCCGGTGAGCGACGACAAGCCGCTGCCGGCTTCGCTGCTAAGGATGAACGTGAGCATCCAGATCGGAGGCAAGCTGCACCGGGCGAGCTTCGCCCCGGCTTCGAACAAGACGTATACGTTCGAGTGGGACGGAAAGGACGCCTACGGCCGCGAGCTGATAGGCTCCCATCCGTATACGGTCAACGTGGACTACGTATACAAAGCGCAGTATTATCCGGCGTCCGCTGACTTCGAGAACAGCTTCGGCCGCATCTCGGCTGCCCCGTCCGTCGTGATCTCGGGTCTGCGGAGCACTTCCGAGATCCGTGTAGGCCAAAGCTGGAACGGCGTGCTGGAAAGTCCGCGCAACCCGTACGCGGCTGCCGGCGTTGCAGGCTGGAGCCTTGATCCGCATCATATCTACGATGACGGCACAAGAAGACTGCTGCTGGGAGACGGCACGACGCAAACCAAAAATATGTCACTGCGGGACGAAGTGGACTTCACCGGCAAGACGGGCGGGGGCAGCTTCTCGCTCGAAGAGTATACCATCGACTACCATACGATGACGACCGGCATGAATGGGTGGATCTATTATTCTGCAGTCAACTTCTTTAAGCAGAGCAGAGTGATTGCAGGACTCGACCCGAAAGGAAAAGTAGTCAAAGTGGCGGATGTTCCGCTGTCCAACGGGAACGTCATCGCGGTTGACGCCCAGGGAACGATCTATAGCTACGATTCGGGCAAATACCAGCTGCTTCGCAAAACGAAGGGGCAGACCAGCTGGGAGGTTATTGCAGGCACGGGGAGAGGGGGGCCGACGACCCCGCTGCCGGATGGAGCGGAGGCCAAGAGTGTAGCGCTGGCAGGTATCGACGAGCTGGCGGCAAGTCCAGACGGCTCTGTTTACTTCACGTCTACCCCTATCCGTCCGGGCGACCGTAATCTGGTTCCCAATCGGACCACCCTCTACAAAATTGGCCCGGACGGCATCCTTCAACAGCTTGGCGATCATATGGCTAAAGGCAAGGATAGCGGTCCCGGCGACAAAGCGGGCATCGGCGCGGTCGAGCAGATCCGGATGGGAAGCGACGGCTCTCTGTATATGTCCGATACGACGGCCGGCACACTTTGGTACGATTACCGCACTTACACGAGAGTGCGCAAGCTAAGCCCAGACGGCACCTTGTCCCGGGTGGCGGGCGTGCTGCTCGATGAGCCTGGAAGCAAGCCGGCCGCTCACGGTATGAAAGCAACGGAAGCTGAGTTCTACTTCGTTTCCAATACGGTGTTCAGCGGATTTAGCAGGTTTTTCCTGGACGCGCGGGACCGCGTCTATTTCAGGACCGGCGACCGGAGTGTTTACCGTGTAGCGCAAGACGGCCTTCTTGAGAAGCTGGAGAATCCGTCATGGGTCTCGGAACAGGCAACGTATAAGTTTGATCTGATTGCCGTTACCGCTGACGGCGGACATATTGTTGTAACAATGAATAATGAACATCATATCCACTATTTCTTGGTGAGCGAATCTCAAAGCTTGGTTGCGACTCCTGACGAAGGCGGCCAGGTGGTCTACGAGTTCAAGCCCGAAGATAGAGCACATGTCCAGACGACGGATGCTCTAACAGAGACTGTATTGACCAAGCTGAATTATGACGAAGAAGGCCGTCTGGTGCGGATTACCGACCGGAGTGCCAACAGCGTAAAGATTGAGCGGGATGACGCCGGCAAGCCGATGGCGATTGTCGGAGCAGGTGGCCAGCGAACGGTGCTGACGACGGATGAGCAGGGCCGTCTGATTGCGGTCACAAGTCCGGCCGGCGAGACATACCGGATGACATACGATGCCGGGGGACTGATGAAAACCTTCGTCAACCCGCTGAATCAGACCAGCCGTTACGATTACGACGAAGACGGCTTGCTGATCCGTGCCGAGAATGGGGCCGGAGGCCTGCAGACGCTGAGCCGCACAGATACGGCCGATGGGACGACGGTCACCTTTACCGATGCGGAAGGCCGTTCGACCGTGTACGAAACGAAACGGATCGAAGGTGGTGTGCAGCGCACGACGACCGACCCGGACGGCGCGCGTCTGGTGGCCACGGTGCGGCCGGGCAGCGAGCGGATCGAGCTTCCGGACGGAAGCGTCATGACGAAGACGATGACAGGCGATCCGCGCTGGGATATGGATGTGCCGGTCATGAAGGAGGCGACGCTGACACAGCCTAACGGCAAGAAAGCAACCTTCAACGAAACGCGCGCTGTGGAAATGCAAGAGGACGGCAGCTTGAAATCGTTGATGCATACGCACCAGACAGGTTATTCCGTCACCGAGATGAAATATGACGCCGAATCTCGGAAACTGACCGAGACGGGTCCTGACGGGTTGAAGCAGGTTTTCTCTTACAATGCGGAAGGCCGGGTGGTCCAGGTGGAATGGCCGGGCCAGCAGCTTGCTTCGATCGTATATACGTATGACGAGAAGGGAAGGCTCTCCCAAGCAACGCGCGGAGAACAGCTAGCCAAGTACACGTATGACGAGCGTAACAGGCTCACGGCATTGACGGACGCGGCTGGTCGTTCGCAGACATTCGCTTATGACGAAGCCGACCGGTTGATTTCCTCCACAACACCGGGCGGCAAAGTATACGGCAATTCCTATGACGAGCTTGGCCAGCTGGCCGGTCTGACTATGCCGGACGGTACGGCCTACAAGCAAAGCTATAATGACCTGGGCCAATTTGCCGGCTTTGGGGCAGCAGAGTCCCCGAGCTGGATCAGCCTGGAGCATGGCGACGGAGGCTTGTTGGAGCGGTCAACGCTGCGCAGCGGCCGCCAGATCGATTATGTGTACGATGCGGCCGGCGGCAAGCGGATCACAGGCATGAATGATGCGGATATTCGCCGCACGTTCGAATATGCGGACAATACGGACCGGGCCAAGAAGCTGGAGAGCGTCGGCGTGGCTCCCGGATCGCTGCCGCAAGTCAACGAGTATGCGTATGTCGGCGATCTGGCGAGCAAGCAGACGATCACGGGCAAGGCCAAAGGCGTCTATGATTATTCGTACGACGAATTGGCCAATCTGAAGAGAATCCAGACCGCCGTCACGAGAATGGTCTATGGCGTGTCGCAGACCGCTCACGTGACGACCGATCTGGACTGGGATGCCGCCAACCGGCTGGTCAAGTACGGACCGTTTACGTTCGACCGGAGCGGACCGAACGGAAGCGTGGCCGGGATGCAGGACGGCAAGCTGCAGGTGACGCAGACGTACGACGAGCTGGGCCGTCAGAAGGAACGGATCTATACGCTGGGCGGGCGGGAAGTATACCGCACCCGGCCCTTATACGACCTGAGCGGCAGCGTCACGAGCCTGACGGTCACGACGCCGGAAGGAACGGAGACGATCCTCTATACCTTCGATCTTGACGGACAGCTGACGCATGTGCAGCGCAGCGGTCCGGGAGGCGCGACGGAGGAAGCGTACGAATACGATGTGAACAAAAACCGGATTGCCCGGGAGGTCACGGGTTCGGAGCGAATGACGAGCAGCTACGGACCGCATGATATGCTGGCGGCTGTAGGCGGAACGGCGTACAGCTTCGACGAAGACGGTTATCTCCGTCAGCGCGGCGCGGATACGTTCCAGTACGGAGCTCGCGGGGAACTGCTGACGGCTACCGTATCCGGAGCTACCTACAAGTACGCGTATGACGCGCTGGGAAGACGAACGTACCGGGAGGACGGAGCCGGTAAGTTTATCCAGTATTTGTACGGTGACCCGACAGCGCTGCAGCTGGTGACAAGCACGGTGAACGAAAACGGGGAGCTGACGAATTACCTGTACGACCAAGACGGTCTGCTGCTCGGGCTGGAGCGCAACAACGTCCGTTATTATGTGATTACAGACGGCGTAGGGACGCCGCAGCAGGTGCTGGATGCTCAGGGGCAGGTCGTGAAACGGCTGACGTACGACAGCTACGGGGGCGTGCTGGCGGATTCGAATCCGGGATTCGCGCTGCCGATCGGGTATGCGGGCGGACTGGAGGACCGGGGAGCGGGACTCATAAGATTCGGCGCCCGGGATCTGGATACGCTGTCGGGCCGATGGACGGCGCGCGATCCGATCCTGTTCGAGAGCGGCCAGGCCAATCTGTACGCCTACGTCAACAATAACCCGGTGCAGTACCGCGACCCGTGCGGAACGCTGTGCGTCGGGGCCACCGCTTATAACGGATTAGGCGGAGGAGGCCGCGTCTGCATTACGGATGAAGGCTTTTCCTCCTGCCTGGAGGCGGGCTTCGGCATAGGGAAAAGCATAGAAATCACTCCAGTAGAAGGGCTCACCAGCGACGGGCTGTCGATTGAGGCGACCGCCAAAATTGTCAAAGGGCCCATATCTCTGACGGCAGGACTCAAGATAAAGGACCGGTGGGAAGGCGGCTGCTTAGAACTCTCGCCAATCGGCAAGCTGGACGTGGGTCCGTTCAGGGTGGATCTGACCGACCCGCTGGAAAAGTCGGGGCTGAAAGCCAATCCTGATAATATCGGCAGAGGCAAAAGTATTCTCGACCTCTTCAAGCCGAGTACCGCCGAGCTGGCCTTGAAGGCGAAGGGCTGCAAGTCTTATAAGTGGTAAACCGCTCGAACCCGCAGCCGAACTGCCGTGGACTTCAGTCCGTTTGAAGCTGGACTCGGCTGCCGGATTCGGCAACAAAAGGCCGCTTTTCTTCCCTGGACGGGGAGGAGGAGCGGCTTAGTCGTTTCGTACTGCTGCATATCCGGCAAAAGACGGGCATCGATCCCGGATCAGCCGGGTTTCATACAGCCTGAGGCGGGCGCTTGAGACGCATAGCCCTTCCGTATCGGCGTCTACCAGCCCGGCTTGGGGCATATACCTGAATGGTGGCGAAGATCATTCATGCGATCCGGTCGGTTAGTCGGACAAAGGAGGGCGCAGACGTTGAAGGGTAGCGCAACTATCACCGTATGGCAGGAGCATTTGTTTTGGCTGGAGATTCTGCAGGATCATGCGATTTTTGTCCGGGACCATCTGTCGGCCGAACGGGCCGATGAGGTGAAAGAGGCGGAGCGGTACGTGCAGCTGTTCGGAGGCTTGATCCGGGAGCTGGAGGGACTTGACCCTGCCGCAGGGCCGGGAGAAGCGGGGCTGATGAACTTCGCGCGCAGAGCTTGGCCGGTGGCGGTCGGCTATTATCGATTCGAGGGGACTATCCAGAGCCTTCGGGTGCAGAACGAGCTGATGATCGATCTCTCGCCGACTTATTTCAACGGGACACTCAATGAAAATGCAGAGTATCTGCGGCTGCTCTCCTCGTATGTCCGGGGAGAGCAGCCGGAGGAGCTGCCTCTATGGTCGCTGCTCGACCTATGGCTGGAGGATCAGCTTGGTCATGCCGTGCTGCTGCGCAATGTTCTGGACCCGATCGAGGTCGGGGTGATTCGCCAGACGGATGCGTACATTGCTATGTTCCAAGGCTTTATTCTTCAAAACCATCATATCCGGGGCTACTTGCGGTTCGCGCCTCCCGGCATTCCCCGCCAGCAGCAGCTTGCAAGCGAGGTGGGCCGCGTTTCTTTGGAGATGAATGCGTTCATCCGGGAGGTCATCGAGAAGTACAAAGGCAGGAAAGTCATGAACCGGACGACGCTTCGGTTCCTCCAGCATCATTTACCGGAGACCTGTTATTTCATCCGCAAGCTGAGCCATTATGCTCCCGAGCTGTCGGAATCCGCCGCCGCCTGTTCGATCAGACGCCTTCCGGCTTATGGGGACGTGTAACGCGCTCGATGCGCAGCTGAATCGACTTGTCCAGAAACTCCGGTTCGATGCCGGGATGTCCGGCATTGATGCGGGGGATGGCCATAGAGTCGCTGCTCCGGGTCGCCATGCCGCTGACAATCGTGAAGGCGTAGCGGAAGCCGGACTCGCGAATATAGGACTGGACGGCGGCGTTATGCAGCCCGTACGGATAGGCGTATGTCTGCGGGGCGACAGGGTCTCCATATAAGTCTTGTATCGTGCGGGCGCATGATTCGCTGTCCTGGCGGATGCGGGCCGCATAGTCCTGATCGGATTCGGCAGTTCCCGCCGAGGTCTGCAGCCGTCCGGACAAGGCGCTTTCATGTCCCGCTTTGTAATGCAGCTCGTGCGTATGGCACTGTATGTCGAACATGCCGGGGCGGTAAGCCAGCATCTCGCGGATTTGCTCCTTCTTGAGCGCGGGGATCGACGGCAGGTCGGGATTCTCGAGATCCTTGGTGATGGCAAAGTTGACGGCCGGCACATCCAGTTCCTTCAGGATCGGGTACGCGCCCGTATAGAAGCTGCGGTAGCCGTCGTCGAACGTGACGAACACCGCTTTCTCCGGGACGCTGTCCCCCTGATAATAGCGGATAAGCTCCTGCATCGTGATGAAATGATAGCCTTGCTGCTTCAAATAGGAAAGCTGCCTGCGGAACAGATCGGTGCTGACGGTGCTCGAGCTCTCGGCGTCATCCGCTACATGATGATACATCAATACGGCTACCTGATCTCGGTACGTTCCCGAGGAAGCCGGCAGCCAAGGCTGCAGCGTGCCGATCAGCATCAGCGCGGCAAGCAAGCCGAATAAAAGCGGACGGGTCATGGCATAATCTCCTTCGGGCCCGGCTGGGGCCTATAGACAGTTATAACGATTTTACACCGAAATTTCAAGATAGCCCGCCCCTATGCCGGATGAAGCTGGCATAAGAGCGGGCTTGTTGGTTTAGTCAAACGTTTCGGAAGGAACCGGTGTTAGTCGCGGATTTCTACGATAATCTCGATTTCCACCGGCGTATGGAACGGCAGATCGCTTGTTCCGATCGCGGAGCGGGCATGCCGGCCGTTTTCCCCGAACACATCGACCAGCAGGTTCGACGCGCCGTTCATGACATAAGGCTGATCGCCGAAGCCCGGGGCGCTGTTGACGAAGCCGAGCAGCTTGACGATTTTGACGACGCGGTCGAGGTCGCCGAGATATCCCTTGAGCACGGCGAGGCAGTTGATAATGACCTGGCGCGCCGCTTCCTGCCCCTGCTCGATCGTGAGGTCGCTGCCGACCTTGCCTTCATAGATCAATACGCCGTTGGCGTCACGGGCATCCTGGCCCGACAAATAGAGCAGGTTGCCTGTACGGTTGGCGGGAATATAGGTGAAGCGCGGCTCCGGTGAAGGAGGGAGAACGATACCGAGTTCTTCGAGACGTTTTTCAATAACAGCCATGCTTATCCAACCTCCAAGTTAAGTGAATGATATGCGCCTTGGCGCTTTAGTGATGATGACAGCAGGTTGACGCGCGTATCAGGCCGCCTTCGCGGGCGAGCGTATGGGCCGAATCGCTGAGCGTTTCTTTGCCCCCCACCCAGACATGGGAGATCCCTTCGGGATATTGGCGCGGCTCCTCGAAGGTGGCTTTGTCCTCGACCGTGTCCGGGTCAAACAGGGTAATATCCGCGATATAGCCGGGAACCAGCAGCCCCCGCTTGCCCAGCTTAAAACGCTGGACAGGGAAAGAGGTGACCTTGCGCACGGCCTGCTCCAGCGAGAGAACTCGCTGCTCCCGCACGTAGCGGGCGAATACGCGCGGGAAGGTGCCGTACAGGCGCGGATGCGGCTTGCCCGTCTCGCAGGTCAGACTGTCCGAGGCGATCAGCGACTTCTCATAGGCGACGACCTGTCTTACGTCCTCGTCGGACATATGGAAGTAGACGATCGAGATGCGGCCCTCTTCCTCCAGCAGCAGATCCATCATGCAGTCCACGGGATGCTGGCCGCGCAGCTCGGCAATCTCGGCGATCGAGCGGCCCTCCAGCGGACGGTTCGCTTCATTATGCATGGCGGCGATAACGACGCTCTGCCAGCCGGTGGAGAGAACCAGGTTATCCCACGCGGTCTGCTCGTGTCCGAGCTCTTCCTTGATCCGCTTGCGCTGGGCGGGGTCCCGGAACAGCGCAAGCGTGCTCGTAATCCCGCCCTCCAGCGTCCATGGCGGCAGCACGGTTGTCAGCGTGGTGGAGCCGGCATGATACGGATACACATCGCATGTCACATCCATGCCTCTGGCGCGCGCGTCCTCGATCAGCTCGAGTGCTTCCAGCACCTTGCCCCAGTTGGCTTTCCCGGCTGCCTTCAGATGGCTGATATGCAGGGAAACGCCGGCCTGCTCGGCTATCCAGATGACCTCCTTGACCGAAGGGATCAGATTGTTGCCTTCTCCGCGGATGTGGGTGGAGAGGAGACCGTCGTACTTCGGCAGCACGGAGCAGAGGTCGGCCAGCTCGTCGCGGGCCGTATAGCTGCCGGGCGCATACAGCAGGCCGATGGATAAGCCGATCGCTCCGGCCCGCATGCCTTCCTCCAGCACCTGCTTCATCCTCTCCCGCTCGGCCGGGGTGGCCGGACGATTCTCGAAGCCCATCACGGAGATGCGCAGCGCCCCGTGCGCTACATACGTAGCCAGGTTCTCGGAGGGACCGCTGGCCGCCAGCTTATCCATATACTGGGCGACGGTCTCCCAGGGCCATTCCCAGGATGTGCGGCCCAGCACAGGCTGGACGTAGGTTCGGAGCAGCTCCGCCCGATCCTGCACATAAGGGGCGGGGGCAAGCCCGCAGTTGCCGACCACTTCGGTCGTAACGCCCTGCCGCAGCTTGATCTCGCTGTGCGGATGGTCGAAGATCATCAGGTCCGAGTGGCAGTGGCCGTCGATGAAGCCCGGCGCGATCACTTTGCCATGGGCCTGCACCGTTCTGGCGGCCTCCTGATCGATCCGCCCAACGGCCGCGATGCGTCCGTCTTTGACGCCCACATCGCCGAAAAACCAGGGGTTTCCGGTTCCGTCCACGACGCGGCCGTTGCGAATAATGAGATCCAACATGTAATAGCCCTCCCGAGGCAATGTAAGTCATGAGCAAGCGGATGATGTGACCATCGTTTATAAAAGGGATCGGCGGGGGACAGCTGTTGGGTCACACGCCGATCGGCCGGTAGAAGGCACAGAGCAAGGCAATCCCTCAGCCCAATGAGGGCTACTCGAGCTTGCCGCGGCCCAGCACGGTCTCCGGTTCGTATTTCCCGTCCCTCAGCATATACACCTGGTTGTGCAGGTTGACTGTGCTGCAGATGTGATTGGGAATAATATGCAAAATATCGCCGACGGCAAGCGGCGAGTGCTGCGCTTCGGGGCCGAGCCGCAGCATGCCGTGCTCCTCGGACAATCGCTCCAGCACCGCGTCGGGCAGCTCGGCGATATGGCCGAACCCGCGCAGCTGCAGCGGGTCGGTATTCGGCTGCACGTCGGTGGCGAACGTTTTGCTGCCGCCGTCGATGACAGCCAGATCGACCGAGGGCCGGCTGATGACCGTGACCCGGACGCGGCCGGCGCAGTCTTCCAGGCCGCAGACGCCAAGGCGTGCCTGCATCCGGTCCTGGAACACATAGGTTCCGGGACGCACCTCGGTCACGCCGGGGACGGCTGCCGCAAAGGCTGCCGTAGGCGTCGAGCCGACGCTGACGGCATCGATAGGCAGGCCGATCCCGCGCATTTGCCCGGCTAGCTCGGCCATCAGCCGCCCTTCCTCTTCGCCGGCGGCCTGCAGATCGAGCGTCGGCTTGCCGCCCATCAGCGCCCCGCGGAACGTGTAGATGCCGGTCAGGCGCAGCATGGCCAGGCTGTTGATGAAGCGGCCAAGCTCGAGCGCCTTCTCGTAGAGAACGCCGGTGCGGCGCAGGCCGGTATCGATCTCCAGCCGGACCTCCAGCCTGGTCCGCGCTGCCGCCGCCGCTTGCGCCAGCCGCAGCGCTCCTTCCCGGCTGTCGACGCCGACGATCAGCCGGATCTGCGCCGACAGCTTCAGCGCCCGCTCGATTTTGTCCGGCGTAACAAGCGGATAGGCGATGAAGATATCCTTCACGCCATGGGCGGCCATCACTTCCGCCTCGGATACTTTGGCTACGGTAATGCCGGCTGCTCCGGCCTCGATCTGCCGCAGGGCGATCCAGGGCATCTTATGCGTCTTCGCATGCGGCCGCAGCTGGACGCCGGCTTTGCGGGCCACCTCCGCCATCGCTGCAATGTTGCGCTCCATGACGGCCGAATCGATGACAACGCCGGGCGTTGAGGGCAATTGGTTCATGCTTCGTTCATCCTCCCGATCGGAATCTTTTAAGCTCGTTCCAACTCAGTTCTGGCTCAGTTCTGGCTCAGTTCTGGACCAGTTCTGGCTCAGTCCTTGTTCAGCTCTTGCTTGCTCTCCTCCAGGTAGCTGTATAACGTGTACTTGGAGATGTTCAGATAGCTGCCTATTTTCTCGCCGCCCTTCTTGATCAGGAAGGCGCCTTTGCGGTCCAGCAGCCGGACCATGTTGACCTTGTCTTCCTTGCTCATCAGCGCAACCGGCTTGCCGACTTGCTCCTGCGCCTCCTGAATCAGCGCATCCAGCAGCTCGCCGACGCTGGTGACGAACGATTCCCGGACGTCGGTCTGCAGATTCGTCATCGTCATCCCGTGAAGCGTTTTCTCGGCCATCATCAGCGAGGTGATGTCGAAGTTGATGCAGAGAGCGCCGATCGTCCGGCCTTCCTTGTCCTTCATGTAGATAGAGGTGGAGCGCAGCAGGCGGCCGTCCTTGGTCTGGGTGACGTAATTAAATTTGTTGCCGTCAACCCGTTCGCCCCGCAGCAGCTCGAGCCCCAGATTGGTGCCGGGGTCGCCGACCTTGCGTCCGGTCACATGTCCGTGCTCGATCGCGACGATCGTGCTGTCATACGGGCGGGTCAGGTCATGCAGAACGACCTCGCAGCATTCGCCGAACTGGGCGGCGATCCCTTTGATCAGATCCGTCATGAAAGTCCATTCGGCTTGAACCGATTCCACCGGATGCCCAACCTCCTTTAGCGCTGTCCGTGTTACCAATCGACCTTTACTCGAGAAGAGCACATAGGGATGGCACCAAGCCTTACGGAAAAATCGTATCACATTTTGAATACAAATCAAACAAAAAGTTTGTTTGCATTAAAAAAAGTATGATGGGGATGGCGAATATGCTACTATACAACTATTAGCATGCTTTACTATGGGAGGCGTTCCATTGAGACGCTGGCTGAATAAATCGTTAAAGCGCAAGCTGTCCCTTCTGCTGCTTGTCGCCGTCGTGCTGCCGCTGCTGGCAACGGGAGCCGTATCCTACCGGATCGCGCTGTCGCTCACAGAGGAGAAGGAGAAGCAGTCGGGGATGAACACGCTCCGCCAGGTGGCGGACAAGCTGGACTTCATGATCCGGGATGTGGAGAATATGTCGGTGTTTATTATCGGCCAGAAGGATATTCAACAGTATCTGGACAATGAACGGGCGGATATTTCGCTGTATACGCAAAACATCGGCTTTTTGACCAATCTGGTGTTTTCCAAGCCTTACATCTCCAACATTACGGTCACCTCCGCGTTTGATTACCCGTCGTTGTCGAACACGACGCTGCTCCATTCGGGGCTGTCCGCACAGCTGGAGGGCAAGGAGGACTACATGCGTAACAATCTGAAGTGGTGGACATCCCTGTACGAGAATCAGACGACATCCGACGGCTTGAAGCGCGTCGTCTCCCTTGTCCGGCCGATCCGCAACACGAGCAAATTTCAGCCGGTCGGCGCGCTGTCGATCAGTCTGGATGAGGCGGAGATCCGTAAAATTCTGCAAGCGTCGGGTTGGGAGAAAAAGGGATTCGTCCTGCTGATCGATCAGCAGGGGCATATCCTGTCCGGCGATTCGCCGGCATGGCTGAACCGGCCGCTGACGGAGCGGCTGCCGAACCTGGATGAACTGTCCGGCCGGGACGGCGTGTTCACCTACAGCGGCGAGGGCAAGGAGGACAACACCGTGCTGTACCATACCTTGTCAAGCTTGAACTGGAAGCTGGTCGGCGTGATCCCGACCCAGGTGTACACCGCGCAGAATCAATATGTGCTGACCGTCACGGCGTATGCGATCGGCATCGCCCTGCTGCTCGCCATCGCGCTGGTGCTGTCCTTCATCCAGTGGGTGACGCGTCCGCTCACCGGGCTGGCCAGCACGATGAAGGACATCAATCCCGATGAGGCGATTCCGACCTATAAAGTGAAAAGCGAGGACGAGGTCGGCCTGCTGGTGCACAGCTACAACAAGCTGAGCGACCGGATTCAGCGGTTGAAGGAGCAGGTGCAGCAGAGCGAGGCCAAGAAGAAGGAAGCCGATATTTTGGCGCTGCAGGCGCAGATCAATCCTCATTTTCTATACAACACGCTGTCGTCGATCCATTGGATTGCGCTGATGAACAAAGACAAGCAGATCGCGGAGATGGTCGGCGCGCTCAGCGATTTCCTCCGCTTCAGTCTGAACAAGGGAGAGGAGTTCTGCCCGGTTCAACAGGAGGTCGCCCACGCCCAGAATTACGCCTATATCATGTCGATCCGTTTCCAGGACAAGTTCGAGACGGCCTTCTACGTCGACCCGCAGCTGAATTCGCTTCCGATGCTGAAGCTGCTGCTGCAGCCGCTGATCGAGAACAGCATCATGCACGGCTTGCAGAAAAAGAAGGGAAAAGGCCGGCTTTATGTGCACGGCGAACGGAGCGGAGAGACGATGACCTTCGTCGTCGAAGACACCGGCATAGGGATGGATGAGGACAAGCTGCGCGAAATTCGCAGAAGCTTCGGCGGACTTGGGAATCCGGCGCCAGAGCCGGAGCGGGGACGCTCGGGATACGGCCTGCGCAATGTGCATCAGCGCCTGCAGCTGCACTACGGCAGCGAGACAGGCCTGCGCATCGAGAGCGAGCCGGGAGCGGGCACGCGGATTTCATTTACGATACCGATACTGGAGGAGTCCCCATGAGGATTATGATTGTTGACGACGAGGTCATTATCCGTACGGGCTTGTGCACGGTGATCGACTGGAAGGAGCTCGGGCTCGATCTGCTGCCGCCGGCCGAGTCCGCCGAGGAAGCGCTGGGGCGCATCCCGCAGGAGAAGCCGCATATTGTGCTCACGGATATCCGGATGCCCGGGATGGACGGGATCGAGCTGTCCAAGGCGATCAAGAAGCTTCTTCCCGAGACGGAGATCGTCATCTTGACCGGCTACGACGACTTCGCCTATGCCCAACAGGCGCTGCGCGAAGGCGTGACCGACTACCTGCTGAAGACGAGCGGCCCCGAGGAGATTATTAAGGCGGCGATGAAGGCGAAGCAAAATATTGCCGGCAAATGGGAAACGCTGCGCCAGGAGCAGGTGCAGAACGCCGCGCTGCGCAGCCAGCAGCTGGAGAAGCTGCTGGGCGGAGCTTCCGAGGATGAGGCGGCCCTGCAGACGGTAAGCCGCTGGATGCAGGAGAAAGGCGTCATAGGCGGAGAGCGGGATACTGGAGCGGGTGCGGAGCTGCATGTGCTGCTGGTTCAGGCCGGCGGCTGGGGCGAGGGCCGCTTCGCCAAGCTGCTGCTGGGCGCCGCCGAGAATATGCTCTCCGAGCTGCTGCCCTGCATCTCCCTGCTGAAGCAGGACCGGCTGCTGCTTGTGCTCGGCGGGGGCCCCGGCTTCGCCTGGCGCCGCAGGCTGGAGCAGTCGCTGCAGCGGCTGCGCGACACGCTCAAGTGTACGGTGTTCGGCGCTTTGGGCGGACCGGCCGCTTCGCTTGCCGAGCTTCACCGCTCCTGCCTGGAGGCGGAGGATATCGGCTCTTACCGGCTGCTGCTTGGCGAGCAAGGGCTGTTCGACATGGAGGATATCCGGCGGCGCACCGGCGGACGAACGGTCTGCTCGCAGAAGGAAGAGAGCGAGCTGGCCGCCATACTGATGAGCAATAACCTGACGCAGCTGCGCTATTATGCCAATGAGATCGTCCGCAGCCAGATGGACGAGCAGACGGCTACGCCCGCTTCCCTGCAGGCGTTCCTGCAGTCGGTCGTGATCGCGGGTCACCGCTGGCTGGAGCGCGCCAGGGGAGGAGGCTCAGGCGGGGTGGCCCAGGCAGGGACCGGATTTGCCCTGAACGCCTCCTCAAGACCGGAGGACGAGCTGTTCAAGCTGCTGTCTTCGCTGATGGCCGCCTTCCACGAGTCGATCTGCGACTCCCGCTATTCTTATGTTCACCGGGCGGTCGCTTACATCCGCGAGCATCTGGACCACCACCTGTCGCTGCAGGAGGTGGCCCGCTTCGTGCATCTGAACCCGAATCACTTCAGCGAGGTGTTCAAGAAGGAGACCGGGCAGAGTTATATCGAATTTGTGACGCAGGAGCGGATGCGCAAGGCGGCGGATATTCTCCAGAGCACCCAGCTGAAGATCAGCGAGGTAGCGGGGATGGTCGGCTACGAGGATATCAAGTACTTCGGGCAGCAATTCAAGCGCCATACCGGGCGGACGCCGTCGGAATTCCGGCAATCCTAAAAGAGCGAGTCCGGTGAGCGGAGGCCGAAAAGCCGGATTCTCTCCCCGATCGGCCGCAGGCCGCGCATGATTTACCGGATTTCTAAGCCGCTCGTCAGCAAATTGAGACATAAAGAGGGCAAATAAGCGTATTATCAATGGCCTAAGACGTATGTTACGATTTGGCTGGAGGAGGGATATACTTATGAGTAAATTAAAAATCGCCGTGATCGGCGCGGGCTCTATCTCATCGGCCCATTTGAATGCATATGCGAAAAATCCGGAAGTGGAAGTAGTGGCGATCTGCGACCTGGTCGAGGAGCGCGCGAAAAGCGCGGCTGATAAATATGGGGCAAGCAAGGTGTTCACGGACTACCGCGAGCTGCTGGCCGATCCTGAGATTGAGGCTGTCAGCATCTGCACCTGGAATAACACCCATGTGGAAATCAGCATCGCGGCGCTCGACGCCGGCAAGCATGTGCTGGTGGAGAAGCCGATGAGCACCGATATCGGCAAGGCCGAGGAGCTGCAGAAGGCCGTCCAGCGTTCGGGCAAGCTGCTCCAGGTCGGTTTTGTCCGCAGATACGGCGGCAGCGCGAAGGTGCTGAAGCAATTTATCGATGCCGGCGATCTGGGCGATATTTACTATGCGAAGGCATCCATTCTCAGACGTCTCGGCAATCCGGGCGGCTGGTTCTCCGACCGCGACCGCTCCGGCGGCGGACCGCTGATGGATATCGGCGTACATATCATCGATCTGTGCTGGTATATGATGGGCCGTCCGAAGGTGAAGTCGGTCTCCGGCAATACGTACAACAAGCTGGGCAACCGCGCGCATATCGAGAACCTGAGCTTCTACCGGGCGGCGGACTACGACGCTTCCAAAAATACGGTCGAGGATCTGGCCAACGCCTTGATCCGCTTCGAGAACGGCGCTTCGCTGTTCGTGGACGTCAGCTTCACCCTGCATCAGAAAAACACGGTTTCGTCCGTTAATATTTATGGCGATAAAGGCGGCGCGGAGATCGAACCCGACTTCGTCATCGCAACCGAAAAGCATAACACGATTTTGAACATTCAGCCGCAAATCGACTATCCGGGCTTCCACTTTGAGGAAGGGTTCCAGAATGAAATCAATCACTTCGTGAACTGCTGCCTCGGCCGGGCCGAGCTGATCAGTCCGGTGGAGGACGGCCTCGAGATTACGAAGATCCTGTGCGGCATCTACGAGTCCAGCGTCAAGGGCGAAGAGATTCAATTCTAGAAGCGGAGGTTGCAGACATGAAACTCACGAATAAAATCGGCGTGATCGTGGACAGCTTCCAGGTCGGCGTCCGTGAAGGCTTGAAGAAAGCGAAGGAGGTCGGAGCGGACGGCGTGCAGATTTATGCAGTCAGCGGCGAGATGGACCCGGCCAATCTGTCGGCGGATGCCCGCAAGGAATTGCGCGCGTATATCTCGGACCTCGGGCTGGAAATTTCGGCGCTGTGCGGCGACCTGGGGGGCCACGGCTTCCAGGATAAGCTGGCGAATCCGGAGAAGGTGGAGAAGTCCAAGCGCATCCTCGACCTGGCGCTGGATCTCGGCACGAACATTGTGACGACGCATATCGGCATCGTGCCGGATGATAAAAACGGCGAGGTGTATCACTCCCTGCAGACGGCTTGCGAAGAGCTGGGCCAATATGCCAAGAGCGTAGGCGCCTACTTCGCGATCGAGACCGGGCCGGAGAGATCCGCGCATCTCAAAAGCTTCCTCGACACGCTGAGCACAAACGGCGTATCCGTCAACTTCGACCCGGCCAATATGGTGATGGTTACCGGCGATGATCCGGTCGAGGGCGTATATATTTTGAAGGATTACATCGTGCATACGCATGTGAAGGACGGCATCCGCTTCCGCGAGGTCGACCCTCGCGAGGTGTACGGCGCCCTCGGCTTCGAGCCGATGGACCACGGCAAGATCGCGCAGATGGTCACCTCCGGCGAGATTTTCAAGGAAGTGCCGCTTGGCGAAGGCAAGGTAGCGTTCGACGCGTATTTCGCCGCGCTGCAAGAGATCGGCTACAAGGGCTATTTAACGATCGAGCGCGAGGTTGGTCAGCAGCCTGAAGCGGATATCCGCAAGGCGGTTGAATTTATTAAGCGGTATAAGTAGGTATAGGGATGGCGGCCGGACCGCCGCCCGTTCGTCGAAGGCCGTCAGGAGTCAAGCCGCTCCTGGCGGCTTTGGCGTTGCTCCGGGGACCAGGCATGGAGTACGAGGGCTTGACCAACAGCCATCCGAGAAAGGCGGGGAAATGCATGCAGCAGCGCCAAGAGCAGCTGTACACAATAGGCCAGGCAGCGAAAATATGCCGGATTCCGATCCAGACGCTGCGTTATTACGATCAGATCGGCATCGTCGTGCCGGCCAGCGTCGATGAGCAGAACGGCTACCGTTATTACGGGAACCGCGAGCTGCTGCTGATCAAGATCGTGCAGGATTTGCGGAGCATGGAGTTTTCGCTGGAAGAGATCGCGGAGATCGCCCAGGCGGGGGATATCGGTTTTACGTTGGAGCGGATGAAGCGCAAGCAGGAAGAGGCAAAGGAGCGGATCCGGACGCTGACCGCGAGAGTTGAGGCGATGGACAAGCGGATCGAGCTGATGGAGGTCCAGCTGCACCTGCAGCAGAGCTTTGCCCAAGGGGAAGGTTATGTGGAGATGAAATACTTCGACGACCGGCATGTGCTGTCGGAGCGGAGCCGGGGACCTGCGGGCATGGAGCCCTATACCAAGCGGTTCGTGGAGCTGTTCCATCAGGCGGAGCGGCGGGGTCTGGAGCCGGAAGGTCTTATCATGACCGTTTATTATGACGACTGGCTGGAGGTCAATTATACGGATTCCGATACGGAGGTATGCATTCCTATTGCGGCGAACAGCTTGTCTTCGGCAGATCGCGGGGAGGGACTGCGCGTCATCCGGGAAGGCTGGCACTTGACCGGCAGCTATCGCGGCATCAGCGGACCCGAGGTATGCAAGCGGCTGTACGGCAGCATGCTGGCCTGGATGGAGGAGCAGGGCTACC
Source organism: Paenibacillus sp. cl123 (assembly GCF_900101595.1). GTDB lineage: Bacteria > Bacillota > Bacilli > Paenibacillales > NBRC-103111 > Paenibacillus_G. Next base: position 49,410 of record NZ_FMYY01000011.1, on the reverse strand, counting down.
GGCCTGACGGGCTCGTCATGGAGCAATATATCGTCGATCTGAGCCGGATGATCGATCCGGAGGAATTTATTATCGAGCTGCAAATCCCCATTGCGCGTCGCTGAGCGCGGGCATGAGGCCATTCTTTCAACAGGCATTGACCCTCTAGCGGCTAGAGGGTTTATTGTGGTTGCATGAGCGCAAGCAACATTGAAGGAGTGGGTTATTGTGGGGAAGCATGTCGTGCTGGGAACAGGTCCGACCGGTTGGTATACGATGGAGGAGCTTGTCGCAAGTGGTCATGAGGTGGTTATGGTGAACCGCTCGGGCCTAGGCAGCATGCCTGCGGGGGTGAGGCTTCAGCAAGCCGACCTGTACGAGCCTGGGGAAGCGGCCAAGGTGATGCAAGGAGCGGAAGCTGTGTATCAATGCGCCCAGCCGCCGTACCAGAGTTGGGCAGAGCGCTTTCCGCAGCTGCAGGAGCGCATCGTAGAAGGCGCATGCCGGACAGGGGCGAAGTTGATCGTCGCCGATAATCTGTATATGTACGGCGAGGTCGCGGGCCCGATTCATGAGGGATTGCCTTACCGTGCGGATACGAGGAAAGGCAGGCTGCGCGCCGAGCTGTCCGGCCGGCTGCATGAGGCGCAGCGCGCAGGCCGGCTGCGAGCCGCCCTCGTGCGGGGCTCGGACTATTATGGGCCGCGGGCGACGGGCTCCGTCTTCGGCGGCATGTTTTTCCGCCCGCTTGTCCAGGGCAAGCCGGCTCGGATGTTTGGCAGCCTGGATCAGCCGCATACCTTTACCTTCATCCGCGATTTCGGCAGAGCGATGGCCGCCGCAGGTAGGCATGACGAGGCGCTGGGCGAAGTCTGGCATGTGCCGAGCGCTGCTCCGGTGACGATCCGAAGATTCGCAGAGCTGGCCTATGCGGCGGCAGGCTTCCCGAATCGGGTGCGGTTCATGAACCGGTTCACGCTGCGGATCGGGGGGATTTTTGTGCCGGAGGCGAGAGAATCGCTTGAGATGCTCTACCAATGGGAGAAGCCGTTTGTGGTCGACAGCCGGAAGTGCACGGAACGGCTTGGGCTTCAGGCTACTCCGCTGGAGCAAGGAGTCCGGGAGACGGTGGAGTGGTATCGCGGCGGGGAAGTAGCCGGCGGTTAGAGGGTACCGGATTATGTTGATATAGCCGATGTTTAAATATGTATTTAAAATGTGTAACGCCGAGAGGACGAACAAGGATAACAAACGAGGCTGTCTCCTGTGCAGGGGACGGCCTCGTTTTACGAATCACAGGATGTTGATTCTCATGAGATATTAAATGGCCAAGCCGCCGACAACCCAAATAACGACCAGCAAATAAAGAATAATTTGCTTAACCGAGGTTACTTTTCCATGATGCGAGAGTACAAATCTTCCGTATGATTGATTTCAACATTCTGATTAAGCTCATCGTCGGAAGCGGAGAAGCGCCGCGCGATCATTAGTGATTTACAAGCTATTTCCGTTATGTTATGTTTTTAGTGAAACATCGGTTTCGTTTAATGAAACAAAGCGAGGGATATTATGAAATTACTTACTTTTTTCAAGGGAGTAAAGCTGCATTTTGGAGTCCATACGAGAGAAGGTGTGCTTGATGTGACGAGCGCACTCTCGACGGCTTCAGGGGATAACTCCGTCCCGCAGACGATAATGGAGGCGATCGCAGGCGGGGCGGAAGCGCTGGACAATCTCGATCAGCTTGTCGAGCGGATTGTTGCCGGTGCAGATCATTCCCCGTTGCTGCTGGATGAAGCTGAGTTGACGCTGGGACCGTGTGTGACGCATCCGAGCAAAATCATCTGCGTAGGTCTCAATTACCGGAAGCATGCGGAAGAATCGCAAATGGCGGTTCCCCAGTACCCGATCCTGTTCAACAAGTTCAACAACACCCTTGCCGGTCATGGGGCCGATGTCGCCTTGCCCAAAGTATCTTCAAAAGTGGATTACGAAGCGGAGCTCGCGATCGTCATCGGCAAAACAGCGAAATACGTACCGAAGGAAGCGGCGCTTGAGCATGTTTTCGGGTATTGCTGCGTCAACGATTTGTCCGCGCGCGACCTGCAAATGCGCACAAACCAGTGGCTGCTGGGGAAATCCTGCGACGGCTTCAGCCCCCTGGGGCCGTACCTTGTTACCGCCGATGAAGTTGGAAACCCGAATGATCTGTCGATCCGAAGCATCGTCAACGGCGAGCTGCGGCAAAACTCCAACACGTCCGATATGATCTTTTATTGTGACGAGATCGTTAGTTACATCTCTCAGCATATGACGCTTCTGCCTGGCGACATCATCCTCACCGGCACTCCGGAAGGCGTTGTGCTGGGCTATCCGGAAGAGAAGCAAGTGTGGCTGAAGGACGGGGATACGGTAACTGTCGAAATCGAGAAGCTGGGATCGCTGACGAACAGAATGGTTGCGGAAGCTTGAAGAGGAGCGGGGTGGAGATGGAAGGTGGTTAATCGTCTGGAGCTGCTTGCAGCAGGAAGGGCGACGCTCGGGGAAGGACCTTGCTGGGATGCCGACAATCAGGTGCTGTATTGGGTCGATGTCACGGCCAAAAAGCTGTTTACCTATCAGCCGGCTACGGGTGTTCATCAGAAAGCCGAATTTGACCGCATGATTGGGGCGGTTGTCCCGAGGAGCAGGGGCGGGCTGATGCTGGTCATGCAGGACGGCTTCCATGAATTCGATCCGGAAAGCGGCGCCCTGACGAAGCTGCGCGACCCCGAAGCCCATTTGCCGGACAATCGCTTCAATGACGGCAAATGTGATGCCCTCGGACGGCTGTGGGCTGGAACGATGAGTATGAAGGGCGACCGGGCAGCGGGAACTTTATATTGTCTGGACACGGATTTGAGCGTTCGGGCAGTCGTGACCCAAGTCGGCATTTCCAACGGGCTCGGCTGGAGCCCGGACAATACCCTCATGTATTATATCGATTCGGCAACGAAAGGGGTTTGGGCCTTCGATTTTGATTTGTCCGCAGGAACGGCAGGCAATCGGCGGACGATTGTGACGATACCGGAGGACGATGGACTCCCGGACGGTATGACCGTTGACAGGGAGGGGATGATCTGGGTCGCCCAGTGGGGAGGCGGCAAGGTTTCCAGGTGGAATCCTTATACGGGCGAGCTGATGGAAACCGTTCCTGTACCGGCATCCCTCGTTACCTCGTGCGCATTTGGCGGTGAGAAGCTGGATGAATTGTTTATCACGACGGCAAGAGAAGGGCTGGATGACCAGACCTTGCGCGGGCAACCGCATGCTGGAGGTCTGTTCAGGCTTAAAACACGCGTCACCGGATTGCCTGCCCACCGTTTCGGCGGGTAACCGCTGCTGATCGATCGGGAACTTATTGACATTTCTATTGGGAGTGGAGGGGCTATATTGTCATCGTTTCTAAAGGACCTCGAGACCCCGGCCGTTGTGATCGACTTGGACCGGCTGGAGGACAACCTCCGCAGAACAGCGGAAATAGCGGCGCAAGCCGGCGTGAAGCTGAGACCCCATATCAAGACGCATAAAAGCGTCTGGATTGCCAAACGGCAATTGGAGCTTGGCGCCTGCGGCATTACCGTGGCCAAGCTTGGCGAGGCGGAAGTGATGGCAGATGCGGGCATTCGCGATATTTTGGTCGCGTATCCGATTATCGGCAAGAGCAAGCTCGCGAGGCTGGGCTCGCTCCTGGAGAAAGCGAAGGTGATCGTCAGCGTGGATAGCGTAGAGGCGGCCGAGGGATTGTCCGGACTCGGGCAATCGCTGGGCGTGCGGATTCCGCTTTATCTCGATGTCAATTCCGGGCTGAACCGCTGCGGACGGGAGCCCGGCGCCGAGTCGGCTGAGCTTGGGCTGCGCATCGGTGAACTGCCCGGGATTGACCTTATCGGGCTGATGACACATGCCGGGCATGTGTACGGCAAGCCGGCGGCGGAAGGCTGCCGGGAGGTCGCGCTCACGGAAGCCCAGACGCTGCTTATGACGCAGGAGCAGCTCCGGCTGCAAGGGATGGACGTCAAGGAGATCAGCGTCGGCTCGACTCCGACCAGCAAGTTTGCCGCAGAGCTTCCAGGCATAACGGAAATTCGCCCAGGCGCTTATGTGTTCGGCGACGGGTCGCAGCTGTATCCCGGCACGATTACGGAAGCGGAATGCGCAATGCGCATCTATGCGACCGTTGTCAGCACACCGCGTCCCGGAACGGTCATCATCGACGCAGGCTCCAAGACGCTGACGACAGATGTCAGCGTGCATCGTCCCGGGTACGGCTATATGCCGGAGCATCCGTCCGCTGTCATTGAACGGATGAGCGAGGAACATGGCATCGTTCGGGTATCGGACGATTGCTCGCTGCGGATCGGTGATGTCGTCTCGATCATCCCGAATCATTGTTGTACGGTCACTAATTTGCATGACCAGCTGCTCGGTGTGCGAGGCGGAGGCGTTGAACGCCGGATATCCGTTGACGCGCGCGGCAAAGTCCAATAAGCGAAGGAGAAAACAGTTATGTCCCAATGGATTCATTCCGATCAAGCTCCCAATTTTCCACTTCCATTCTCGCAAGCCTTGCGTGCCGGCGATTTCGTCTATGTTTCGGGTCAAGTAGGTGTCGACCCGGAAACGCGCCAAGTGGTTGGCTCTACAATTGAAACGCAGACTCTGCAGTCTCTGCGCAACATCGAGACCATCCTGGCTGCGGCGGGCTTGACCCTCGATCATGTCGTCAAGGTGAACGCATACCTTTCGCGGCTGGAGGATTTTCCGGGCTATAACAAGGTGTATGAAAGCGTGATGAAGCGTCCGTTCCCGGCGCGCACCTCGGTGCAAAGCGGCATTGGCGACTATCTGGTGGAAATCGATGTCGTTGCGTACGTTCATACCGTGCGCGGTGAAACGAAAGGGTGAATCGCGTGGAGCTTGAAACGTTATCCCGACGTATCGGCCAGTGGGTTGCAACGAATCGCGAAGAAGCGATTGACCTTGCGCAATGCTTGGTCAGGATTGCAAGCGTGAATCATCCGCCGCTTGGAAACGAACGGGCCTTCCAGCACTGGGTGGCCGAATGGCTGAGGTCGGAAGGTGCGGAAGTGGAAGTTTACGACATCCTTTCGGTGCCGGGGCTCGAGGCTCATCCTGCCTATATGCAGGGCCGGGATTATACCGACAGACCTAACGTCGTCGGACGTTTCCGGGGCGAGGGCGGAGGCAGGTCGCTGATGTTTTCAAGCCACGCAGATACGGTGCACGAAGGCAGAAAACCTTGGCGGTTTCCTCCGTTCGATGGCGCGATCGAGGACGGCAAGCTGTATGGGCGCGGAGCTTACGATATGAAAGGCGGCTTGGCCGCCTCGCTCATGGCGATCCGTTGCTTGCGAGATTTGGGCGTTAAGCTGAAGGGCGACGTCATCGCCGAAAGCGTCGTCGATGAAGAGTACGGCGGCTCCAATGGGGCGCTGGCTGCCCGGTTGCACGGACCGGATGCGGATATGGCGATTATCCCGGAGCCAAGCAATTTGAAGCTGTACCCGGCCCACCTGGGAGGCGGTTCATGGAAAGCAGCGTTCACAGGCAAGAACGGCATCGTCTTCAACGGCGAACAGCTTGTAAACGCACTGGATGCTGCAGTTGACTTTGTCCGATTATTGCGGGAGTTTGGGGATCATTTGCGAAACCGCTACCCGGCGCCGGATTTGTGGCGCAGCAGCAAGGAGGCGGAGGTCTCCGCGTTTCAGATCGTGACCGGGGACCCGCATCGCGAAGTGACGGAAATGTCCGACGCCGGCGAGGTGCGATTCTGGGTCGAAGGCTATCCGGGGATGACCGGGGATGGGCTTATCGCGGAGCTGTGGGCATTTTACGAGTCCCGGCTTGACGCGTTCCCGATTCTTCGCGCGTGCCGGCCCGTTATTACGCCGATGATTCGTTACCTCGAAGCAAGCGCTTTGCCGGATGACGAGCGAAGCCGGACGTTTCTTGAAGTCGCCGCATCTGCGGGGGAACGCTCGCTCGGGAAGCCTTGCGGCGAACCGATGGGAGCGCCATTCACTTGCGACGCCTTTATGTTCAATCTGCATAGCGGCACACCTGCGCTTGTCCTCGGTCCGACAGGCGGCAACGCGCATGCGCCTGACGAGTATTTGGACATTGACAGCTACTTGAGCCTTATTGCATGGTATGCGGAGCTGACGGCGGAATGGTGCGGAATTTGCCCAGTGGATGATAGGGAGGTTAAGGCATGATTGCACAGGAATCGGTGCGGATCGCCGTCGCGGGCATTTTGCATGAAACCAATACGTTTGCGCCTGGGCTTACGGAATTGGCGAACTTCCGGGGAGAATGGGTCGCAGGGCGAGATGCCTTCTACGAACGCTACAGCGGCACCCGCACCTCCATGGGCGGTGTCATCGATGCGGCTGCGAGGCATGGCATCGAGCTGAAGCCGGGGTTATATGCGGCGGCTACGCCCAGCGGGATGGTGAGCAGCGAAGCGGCGGATGAGCTGATCGATGCGGTTGTGGCATCGATCGACCCGGAGGCTTCCGGCCTCCTACTCATTATGCACGGTGCGATGGCGTCCGAGCAGTATGGCGATCTGGAAGGCGAATGTCTGCGGAGAATCCGCGAAAAGCGCGGCGCCGCATTTCCGATCGCCATGACGATTGATCTTCACGGCAATGTCAGCCCCACGATGGTGCGTCTTGCTGACGTGATCATTGGCTACGATACGTATCCCCACATCGATATGCATGAGCGCGCAGAAGAGGCGTTCGATCTTCTGATGCGGCTCATTCGCCGGGAGATTTCACCTGTGCGTTCTTATTCGCATACGGGCATGTTGGTCGTTCCACAGGCGATGATGACCGAAGAGGGAAGCATGAAGCTGTTGATGGATCGGGCGTTTGACATGGAAACGAATCCCCGTGTACTGAATGTGACGGTTGTCGGCGGATTTCCTTATTGCGATGTAGCGGATGCGGGCATGTCGTTCATCGTCACGACGGATGGCGATCAGGAACTCGCTGAGCGTTACGCATCCGAGCTCGCACAGATGGCGATCGGGATGAAAGACCTGTTCGAGATCGACCAGATGCCGCCGGCCAGCGCGGTTTCTGCAGCGCTGGCCGAGCCTCTGGGCCCGGTTATTCTCGCCGAGGGTTCCGATAATGTCGGCGGCGGCGGCCCTGCCGATGCGACGCATGTGCTGGCTTGCTTGACGAACGTCCAGCAGAAGGCACTGATCGTCATCAGGGACAAGGAAGCCGTGCGCAGGGCGTTTGAGATCGGCGTTGGCGCCGCCTTCGAAGGTCAGGTCGGCGGCAAAAGCGATCGGCTGCATGGCGAACCGGTCATGGTGAGCGGCAAGGTGCGGCTTTTGTTCGACGGGAAATACCGACATATCGGTCCGTATATGACCGGCGGCCGGGCGGACATGGGAAATACGGCAGTCGTCGAGTGCGGACAATTGACGCTGGTGCTGACAGAGAAGCGGGCGGCGCCTTGGGACCTGGGCCATGTCCGGAGCGTCGGCCTATGGCCGGATGATTTCAAAATTATCGTCGTCAAATCGGCCATCGCCTGGCAAGCCGCGTTCGGCTCGTTCGCCAAACGCGTCATTCACGTCGATTCGCCTGGATGCTGCAGCGCGAATTTACGGCATTTCGAGTATCGCCAGGTGCGGAGACCGGCCTATCCGCTTGACGCAGAGCCAAATCTGATGCTTGATTGATCGAAGGAGGACAAGAAATGTCTAGAAATTATGAAACATCACAACGGCTGTTGGCCGAATCCAAACGCTATTTGTCTGGAGGCGTGGCCTCCTCGCTGCGCAGCGCGATGAAGCCGACGCCCCTGTTTGCGGCGTCCGGCAGCGGGCCGCGCGTTAGGGATGTGGACGGCCATGAATATATCGATTATCTGCTCGCTTACGGTCCGCTGATTCTCGGCCATGCGCATCCTTCCTTGATAGAGGGAGTAGGCGAAGCGCTGCGTAACAGCGTCACGTATGGCTTGCAGCATAAGGGCGAGATCGAGCTGGCCAAGCTGTTGACGGAATTGCTGCCCTGCGCTGAACGGGTCGCGCTCAGCGGCTCAGGAACCGAAGCCGTCATGCTGGCGCTCCGTCTTGCGCGGGCTTACACGGGCAAACGGAAGGTTGTCCGGTTTCACGGCCATTACCACGGCTGGTCGGATGCGATTTTCACCTCGTTTCCAAGCGCAGATATGCGGCAATCCGCGGCAGCCGGCGCAGCAGACAGCCATATCGTTCCCGGCACGGGGGGGCAAAGCGCGCTTAGTCTGCAGGATGTCATCCTGCTGCCTTGGAACGACGCTGAAGCGTTGGAAGCGGTGTTGCGGCAGGAAAAAGCTGATATTGCAGCGGTCATCACGGAACCCGTGATGTGCAACTCGGGCTGCATCCATCCGAAGCCTGGCTATCTGCAGCGGATGCGTGAGTTGACCGGCGAGCTCGGCATCGTCATGATTATGGATGAAGTGATCACCGGCTTCAGGCTCGGTCTCGGAGGGGCTCACGGCAAGTTTGGACTGATGCCGGATCTGGTTACGATCGGCAAGGCGATGGGGGGAGGCATCGCGATCAGCGGCGTGGCCGGCAAGGCGGACATTATGGCGCTGATCGAAGACGGAACCGTCAGCCATCTGGGCACGTTGAACGGCAATTGCGCGGCAACGGCGGCGGCGCTGGCAACACTGGGCGAACTGGGCAAAAACGGCGGTTCGGTATACCGGCAGATGGAGCAAACAGCCGACAAGCTGGTGCAGGGCATCCGATCGCTTCTGGTCAAGCGAGGCATTCCCGGCTTGATCAACCAGGCAGGCCCCGTGTTCCATATGATGTTTACGGATGAAACCAAAGTGGAGGATTTCGCCTCGTTCAACAAGCGGGATGCCTCCCGCTATGCCAGATTCGCCGAGCGGTTGCTTGAAGAGGGCGTGCTTGTCCGTGCAAGCGGCTTATGGTATGTTTCGGCGGCGCATGGCGAACCGGAAGTCGAGTCGACGCTCGAGTCGGTCCACCGGGCGTTGGCAGGCTTGTAATTCGCGGCTTTGCGGCAGGCCGGATGCAACCAACAAATAGAAGAGAGGGGTAACGAGATGAGACTAAGCGGCAAAATTGCTTTGATAACGGGAGGTTCTGCGGGAATCGGCAAAGCGATTGCTGCCCGCTTCGGAACTGAGGGAGCCCGCATCGCCATAACGGGGCGGGACAAGGAAACGCTGGAGCAGGCAGTTGCCGAAATCAAAGAGCAAGGCGGGGACGCCATTGCGATTTGCGGCGACGTGCAAAGGGCGGCCGATGTGGCGAACATGGTCCGGACGGTTCAGGATCAGTGGGGGACGATTGACGTGCTGGTCAACAATGCGGGAATCTGCCGACCCTCTCCTTTCCTGGACATTAGCGAAGAGGACTGGGAGCAGCACATGGCGATCAACTTGAAAGGCACGTTTCTTGTCGGTCAGGCTGTCGCGCGGGAGATGGTGAAGCGCGGGGAAGGCGGCTCAATTATCAACATGTCGAGCGTAAACGGTCTTGCGGCGGAAGCGGACCAGGCGCACTACAACGCAACCAAAGGCGGCATCAACTTGCTCACCATGTCGATGGCGCTCGAGCTGGCGCCGCTCGGTATTCGCGTCAATGCCTTGTGCCCGGGCATGATCGAGACGCGGCTGACCAAGCCGCTGATCGGTAACCCGGCTGCGCTCGGGCCGTACTTGCACACGATCCCGATGGGACGGGTCGGACAGCCGGATGAAATCGCCGATGCGGCGCTGTTTCTCGCCTCCGGCGATTCGCGCTATATGACGGGCCATTGTCTGGTGGTTGATGGAGGGCAGGTCATTAAGTTATCCTGATAATGGACGATCAGACTTATGCGTTAGACGGAGGAACGAGCAATGAATAAGGAAGAGGAAGAGAGACAGGGACGCTATACGATCCAATCGATCGACAAAGCGCTGGATCTGCTCGAACTGCTGGCCGATCGCGGGTCCCTCAGCTTGATCGAATTGAATGAGCTGCTGGAACAGCCCAAATCGTCGACATACCGGATTGTGCTTACGCTGGAGAATCGGGGATTCATCAGCCGCAGCGACGAGGATGGCAAGTATTGCCTGGGGTACAAGCAACTGATGCTGACGCGAAACTTGCTGGAGCGCAATACACTCCGCTCGGCTGCCTTGCAGGAAATGAAGCGGTTGTCCGAACGGTACGGCGACACGGTCAATTTGGGGGTTTTGGTGGGGGGCAGCGTTCTCTATGTGGAGATTATCGAAAGCACACATGCGCTGCGCATGACGGATGCTATCGGATCACGGTCGCCGTTTCACGCCACGGCAATTGGCAAGGCGATTGCGGCCTATTTGCCGCAGAGCGCCGTTCATGAGCTGGTAGCGTCATACGGACTGCCTGCCATAATGCCGAATACGATCGTGTCGGAAGATAAGCTGTTCGCGGAGCTGGAGCATATCCGCACGATGGGCTACGCGCTTGACGATCAGGAAATCGTCGAAGGTGCCCGCTGTCTGGCGGCTCCTGTGTTTGATCTGCATGGCCATCCGCTGGGAGCGATCAGCCTGTCCGGCGCTGCGCATCGCTTCGCAGCGGATAAGGTGCCTGAAATCGCCGTGCATTTACGGGAAGCGGCTGCAGTCGCTTCCCGCAAGCTTGGATATGTACAAGGGCCTTGACGGAATATGTAACGCGTAGAGCCGCTGTATACCGGTCTACGCGTTTTTACGTCGTTCTTATCGATCAAATTCCTTTTCGAAACTGTAAGGGTGTGTACCCATTTTTTTGTTTAAAAACTTTACTGAAATGCCCTACATCGTAAAATCCGATTAAAGCGGCAACCTCCGTAATACTAATGTTTGAATCCAAGAGCAGTTGTTTGGCACGGTGTAAGCGAACATCGGTAACCATTTGCATAGGCGTCATCCCGAACAGCTTCTTAAATTCACGTGAAAAATGAAAGGAACTCATATTGGACTGACTGCTAATTTCCTCTAAATTTATTTTATTCGCATACTGTTTTTCTATGTAATCCACTGCTGGCTTCAACTTTGCGTATTGTTCAATGTAGCGGACAGGACTTACATCTAAGCTAATTTCAATTGCATACATGCGCAAAATGGATACGATAAATGAATAGATTTCCGAAATAATTAACAATTCATAGCCAATAAGCTTTGATGTATGTTCTTCATTTACCGTGTTGAACCCTTCATTTAATTTTGGCCAAAGTTTATGGGCAGGTTTATAGTGGTTGCGGATTTTTCGATGTCCCAACAATAATGAAATCCATAGTTCTGTTTCCTGGTTTGCAACTGCACGGTACAGCAAAACTCGATCGAAGAGCATACCCTGGATCATAGGATCGACCTCTTCGTCTGTATTCATCACAGAATGAACCTGGCGACTGTTAAAAAAGAAAATATCGCCTTCTTCACCGACGTAAGTTAGCTCGTCGACTTTAACTTGAACGGTACCTGAAACCACTTGAATGATTTCCAGTTGTTCGTGCCAGTGCGGCAGGACGAGATAATTGTTATTCATTCGCTTGACTCGCGTTATTTTGAATGGGAATCGTTGGTTATAGTCTATCGTCTGCTGTTGTGTTTCCATGTGATGGCCCCTCCTCTTTGCAAGCGCTTCCTCGGATACTGTTCATTATACGCTATTTTTTATAAAGCCGATGATGAACAGCAAGAATATACAAAAAGATAGCAAGATGCTTCGTAGATTTTCTGTAACCCTCGATGGTAACTTTATAAGTAAGTTCGAGCAGAGAGTTCACATCAGACAAGTGGATGGGGAATTTACTATTTCGAAAGAAATCGATTTCTTTTTAAAAGGAGGAGAATTATGTTGAAGCAAAAGTGGATGTTGTGGATGTGGGTTGGAGCCTTGGTTTTCATTTCAATGGCCGGGTTGACCAACACTACCACTGCGCAAGCGCCGGATAGTCTGACGCTAAGCCAGATCAATCAGGTGCAAACGTTGCTAGATTCGTTGATCGGATCAGGTGATGTTCGGCACCCGCTGTCCAAGCAGCTCGATAACGCATTGCAACAAGCCAAGCATCAGTTAGGGAAAAGCACGATTGCGCAGGCACGCAAGAAGATGGAAGATTTCCTGAAGCATCTGACCAACAAGGGGATGCAGAAAAATATAACCGAAGCCGCAAAAACCGAGTTGGAGAAAGCGGTTACAGCGGCGCTGAAAGGAGAAGTACCTGCTTCAAATCCGCCGCTGTACATCGTCCATGGCGGTCAAGCTCATGCGGTTATTGTAAAACCTGAACAGAGCGGCGCAGAAATCAATGAAGCGGCGGACGCGATGTCGGATTACATAGAGCGCTCTACAGGAGTTAAACTCCCGATCTATACCGTTGGTCAGCTTGGGAGTCTAAATCTGGAGCCATCGACAATCCTGCTGCGTATCGGGGAAGGCTCTTATCCCGAGGATCAAGCACTTGCTTCAGAAGTGGCAGCCCTGCATGCGGATGGCTTCATCATCGCTCCATCCGGGACGCAATTAATCATTACGAGCCCGACCTCGGTCGGAACACGTAATGGCGTATATGCCTTTTTGGAGAAGTACGTAGGCGTTACATGGCTATTCCCAAGCGATGAGTGGACAGATGTACCGCATTTGAATGAACTTGTGATGCCGGCGGAACGCTGGAGGGACGAGCCAACTGCCTTCTCGTTGCGGCGATCCATGAATATGAGCGATGGCAGTTATGGCGATGTTCGTTATAAGTGGCAACGTGAAAATCGTACACTATCTACGTCAGAAATCAAACTTGGTCATAATATGTTTACCCTTTTCCCGGTTACCAAATATGGAGATACGACAGCTTATCCGAACTTCTATCCGAATAATCGACCACCAGCTCCCGGCGCGTACACAGGTTGGCAGCCTTGCTTTAGCAACCCTGCAACAGTCCAGGTCGCGATCGAAAATATTAAGGAGTACTTCCGTAACAATCCCAATGAAATTTCCTTTTCTCTTGTTGTGAATGATTCTAATGGATTTTGTGAGATGAATCCTGCACATCCCGGTTATCCTGCAAATCCTGCAAAAAACTCAGTTGGTCTGCCGCATATGTCCGAGATTTATTATACATGGGTGAATGATGTCGTTAGTGGCGTGATAGCGGACCCTCTGTATGCAAATAAATGGTTTTCGGTATACGCCTATGAAGCCGTAATCGATCCACCTGCATTTCCTCTACATCCACAAGTTATTCCGGTTGTGACGAAAGATCGTCTAGCTTGGGTAGATGAGGAAGTGGAACAGAAGGGGAAAGCCCAGTTCGATGCTTGGAAAGAGAAGGCGACAACGCTAGGCTGGTATGATTATATGGAAAGCTTTGCCTACCATGCTCCACGCGTTTATCCGCATCTGGTGAAAGACTTATATGATTACGCTGTCGATCATGATGTGAAATTGCATCATTGGGACATGCATCCTGTATTAGGGGATGGGCCTCAGCCATGGATTATTGCCAAGCTAGGCTGGAACGAGAATCAAGACGTAGACGTATTGCTCGATCACTGGTATCAAGCAGCGGTTGGTTCGAAGGCAGCTGCGGATTTAAAGGCATACTTCGAGATGTGGGAGACATTTTGGCGAACAGAGGCAAGAGCCTCCTCCTGGTTTCAATCCTCTAAGGATGATGTCTATCTGACGATGAGGAATAGTTCTTATTTATTACTCGCTCAAGATGAATTTGTACAGGGTCGGACTCTGCTTGAATCTGTATTAGCCAAGGCAGAGACGCCTGAGCAAAAGCTAAGGGCCGAACAGTTGTTACTTCAGTACGAATATTATGAGGCATCTGCTTATTCCTATCAAAGTCAGCGTCAAATCAATAAACCTGACAACGCTGTCGAGGCTTTAGCGATATTAAATGAGTTAGATAACACACTGGAAAGTCGCTTGTCTGCTTCCAAACGCAGAGCGGAGTTTATTCAAGAATTCAGCAAAAATCCAACGCTCAAATATCCAGTTAATCCTGTAACCTATAACGAGGTATGGACGGGGTGGAACGCAAATGAATTCTGGTACACAAAGGATTTTTTGAACTCATGTGTAACATGTGATGTTTATAGCGAAATCAAGCAAAAACTTCATGCCTTTCAACAAGATTTTGCTCGTCCGAATCTTCGTGAATTTGCAAATTTGCTGAATCGTATCGATCTTGAAAATTCCTTAGCCGACAATGCCTCTTTCGAAGATGGTACAGCCACATGGAATTTGTGGAAGCCTGATGGTACAGCAACGATCGCAGTCACCAATCAAAACGCAAACAGCGGGTTAAAGAGCTTAGTCTTCACAAATGCCAAACAAGCGGGTGTTTGGAAAAACATTGATGTCAAACCAGGATTGCTGGCAGGCTCTGTTAAATTTTTCACGCCTGCCGGTACAACAAGTCAAGGTACTGTGCAAATTGTGATTGAGCTCCATACGGAAAAAGGAAAGAGCACGTATTTCTCCAAAGCGATGACGTTAGCGGATTATGCAGGGAAATGGACAGAGGTCACCTTCTTCGATGAACTGCCTGCCCAGATTGATGGATACGACATCAAGAATATTTTAATTAATACGCAAATTAAAAATGCCGCAGAGGCAACCGTTTATTTGGATGATATTGGGGTCTATCAAGTGGAGTATGGTGCGGCATTCGGTTCATTCGACAAAATCATCCGAGCAACGCATCCCGGCACTTTAAATGTTCCTGTTACCATAACGAACAATAAACCGTATGCCTTATCTGTCGATGTCACAAGTACTGCAACAAATGGCTTGGCGCTGGTCTTTGAGAATCCTGTAACCGTGCCTGCTAATCAATCGGTTCGTGTAGATGGAGCATTGACGATTCCGAGTTCTTTAGCGGAAGGTCATTATGTTATCGATGTAAAGTTGCAAATAGGCGGACAGGATGTAGTGAGCACCTCCATTGAGATCTTTTACAGTAAAAACATACTACTCAATCCCGGGTTCGAGCAAGTGACGAATTCGATCGCTACGGGTTGGCAAGGGACATGGACGACCGGGGAAGCCGCCGTTGCTTCAGGCAACTCTCATTCAGGCAACCGTGCATTAAAGTTAACCAAGGAAAGCGGAAATACGCTGGTTAAACAACAAGTTAGTGTGATCGGCGGAGAAACCTACGATCTCTCAGCATGGTTAAAGAGTGAAGTTATTTCATCAGGCAAAACGCAAATAAAAGTGGAGCTTTATAAAGATGTTCTGGGAGCAGCTGGTTACGTTAGCGAATTCAATAGTCAGCCGTATTATAATGTTGCGGAGTGGCAAGAAGCGAAGATGCAGTTTAAAGTACCTGAGAATGCCAATATAGCCGTTATTTATTTACGTGTATTTGGCCCAGGTACGGCATATTTTGATGATGTGGTGTTGGAGAAAGTAGAGAGGCCCCAAATCGTTAACTTGTTGACGAATCCTGGGTTCGAGCAAGTGACGAATTTGATCGCTACGGGTTGGCAAGGGACATGGACGACTGGGGAAACATCCGTTACTTCAGGAAAATCCCATTCAGGCAATAACGCATTAAAGTTAATAAAAGCAGCAGCTAGCGGAGGTACTTTGGTTAAACAGCAGCTTCCTGTGAACGGCGGGGAAACCTATGATCTTTCAGCATGGCTACAGAGTGAAGTTACTTCAACAGGCAAAACGCAAATAAAAGTGGAGCTTTACAAGGATGTTCTTGGGGCAGCTGGTTACGTCAGCGAATTCAATAGTCAGCCGTATTATAACGTTGCAGAGTGGCAAGAGGCGAAGATGCAGTTTAAAGTACCTGAGAATGCCAATATAGCCGTTATTTACTTACGTGTATTTGGCCCGGGTACGGCATATTTTGATGATGTGGTGCTGGCAAAAATAAGCCCATGACTCCGGAATTCGAAGCATAGGTTAAAAATGCTTACCGCTGGATTTTCAGCGGCAAGCATTTTTGTGTTGTTTACAATTAAAGCGCTCCCGATACCCCGATCCCAACTTTTTTGGGTTGGGCAACCCGAATGATGATACCTGAACCGGGTGTTTGGAAGCTTCATGTAAAAATTGACGGTAAAGCACCGAAAGCAGCGAGCCGTACGCGGAGCTCTTCCTGGACCTGGCCCATGGCCAGTTTTTTTCTTAATGACTACTCAGCGAACCGGTCTGCGACGGAGCTGGCGCCGAAGCTGTCCGGTTTGATTCGGGTTTCATAACCGACGGAGGTCACCCAGCCGCAAATTTCCTGGATAAGCGCCTTGGTTTCGCCTTGCTGTCCGATATCGATATGGATTTCCAGCGGCCATTCGGCGAGCAGATCGCTCATGCCCTTGCGGTTAAGCAGATCGACCATACTTAGACTGAGCTCGGTTTCTCGATAGATGCGGGTACGAAGATCGAACAAGGGACGGCTGCTTGTTTTGCAATAGAAAAAACGGGCGCCTCGGCCAATGCGATGGATGATTAGGGCGGTAACTAGCGTAGTGGTGCGGCGGGTGGTATGAGAGTCGGTGCCGATGACGATCTTGTACGAGGAAGCCGGGTCTTCGCGCACGTAGGCGTGCAGATCCGATACCATATCTTCCAGGGTGACATGACCTTTGCTGGGGCTTACGAACATGAGTGATTCCACTCCTTTCGGCAGATGATAAGCCACATCTCTAGTTTACTCCAATTATTTTGAAAATAGTGTAAAGCTTCGCAATATTTACGGCAGAATTTCTTGGAAAATATAAAAAATTGGAGCCTGGGGCAGATAGCCGCAGGCTCTTGTTTTGGCAAGAAGTATGCATGGAAAGATACAAGCCGGTCTACAGCGCCCTCCGCAGCACCGGCTTCAGCTTGCGCAGCCAGCGGACGGGCTCGGGGTCGATGACAGGCCGCGTAACGGCGGCGAGCTGCCTGTTGGATAACAGCAGCGTCAGCAGAACGGCGCAGGCTGCAAGCGCCGTGACAGTGACAGCGCCGCTGGCGGGCAGGCTGTACAAACCGGCTGCCGCCAGCAGCTTCAAGCACAGACCGTGCAGCAGGAACACGTATAGGGTGCGTCCCCCAAGCTCGGTGATTTTGCCGGCGCGGTCGGATTGCAGCAGCAGGAAGGCCGCCGACGCCAAGAGCTGCAGGCCGTAGAGGCCCAGACGATATAGAGCCGCATACCATTCGGTGTGATGCAGGGCTTCGTAGGTGCGGGCGGCCGTCAGCCAGTCGAAGGGCAAGGCGAGCCTGCCGTTACAAAGCAGCGCAAGCGTCCCGATAAGCATCGAGGCGGCCAGCAGCTTCAAGCCGCGGATGTTTTTGATGCGCAGGAGCAGCTCGGGCTTCATATAATAACCCGCGAGGAAAAACGGGAAAAACACCAATGTACGGCTGAAGCTGAGCCACATGCCGTCTACGGGCAAATAACCGGCGGCGAGGCCGAGCAGCAAAGCGGCGGCGACCGGATGCTTCAGCCGGCAGAACCACAACAGCAGCAGCTTCCAGCACAGATGACTGAACAGAAACCATAACATCCAGTAGGGAGCCCAGAATGAATAGACGACGCCCTCCGTATGGAAAAACGTATAATCAAGCGCCGAATAAATGCTCTGGAACAGCACGTACTGGCAGGCGATCTTCATCATAACGGCTCCTGCCCGGGGATGCTCCTGAAAACCCTTGGAAAAGTAGCCGGTCACGAGCACAAATACGGGCATATGGAACAGGAATATGGCGGTGACGACGGCTTTCGCTTCCGAATGGCTGGCCAGCAGCGGAGTTAATATATTTCCAATGACGACGAGTACAATAAGCCAAAAACGGGTATTAAGAAAATAAGTATCTGCTTTCGCCGGCGGTTTATTCATTGCAATCCCAGCTTTCTTGAAATCTCAGAGAGTGTAAGCTCCCGGTGATTGTTCGATTTCTCGGTAAACGCATGCTTCTAAAGACACCGCAAGACGTTTATCCTTGTATGTCTCTTACACGGTCAGTATACGCTGTCGGACCCTGCTATGATGTGATTATATTCACAAAGTCGGAATTCAAAAAATTCTGAAAAATACAGTGCAATATATAGCGCTTTCATCATATAATAGGGAAAAGAGGCATCCAGACTGACGCCCGTTTTCCTTCACAGGACTGCTATGAAGCTCGTCCTTTGAAGAAATGCAGGAAAAAGGAGGCATGAAGCCATGGAAGGAAGATTGTCCGTCGGTTTATTTTTCGGAGTCATGCTAAGTATCCCCCTTTGGCTGTCTATGATCGGTTGGATGCGGTTAGTGGAATCGGCGTTCGGATATTTGTCCCGGCTATACTTGCTTTGACCCTTGCAGGCCGCTCTTAACGAGAGCGCTTACAGAAGCTCTGACCCGACACGCGGGAGAGCGACATATATGAACCGGAGAACTGCGGTTTCCTGTGCTGCTTGAGGCGGCGGGGGTCGGCGGTTCTTCGTGATTGTACCGGCGAGGCGGGGGAGATGGAGTTCCCTTTTAACCGGATAGCCTGTACAATATAAAGAAAGACATCAAGCGGACGCCGCAATTTTGCATGGTGTCCCAGGGCCAGGGGGGACCGGCATGCCGGGAGGCAGGACAAAAATGCTAACTTCATGGGCGGGCCTGAAAGCCCGGGTAGGCTTGGGCTGTTTGGCGCTGCTGCTGGTTCTGCCCGGATACGAGGCGCAGGCGGGGATTATTGATCGCGTGAAGGATATATACGGCATGCCCGAGCAGGTTGGGCAGCTGCAGGAGCAATATGAGGATACCAAGCGCCAGTTGGAGCAAAGCCGGCAGCAGATGGAAGAGGCGATGGCACGCTCGGAGGAAGCGGCCAGGAGCTTTCAGGAAACGCAGGACAAGCTGCTCCGCGAGAATGAAGAGTTGAAGATGCACAATACCCGGCTGGAGCAGACGCTTAGGCAGCTGGAGGAGGCGCGATACGCCCAGTCTGTACGCAACCGGCAGATTGCGTGGACAGCTCTGACTGCCGCGGGACTTGCTTTGCTTTATTTTGCGCTTACGCGCATGGTTAGATTCGCCTTATGGCGTCGGGGACGCGGCGGGATGCCGGGAGGACCGGAATGAACGCCCGGGTCGAAGGCTCGGCCGGCGACGGACAAGCGGCTGCAGTCGAACTGAGTCCCGGCGAGGTGGCGCATGTGCTGCAGCCCGCCCGCATCATCGCCTTCGAGGGACCGTCACGCGGCAGGGAGGACCGGCTGCTGAATCTGGCGGGATATTACCGCCGAAAACGCTGGGTGGAGTCAAGGATGGCGGGGCCGTCACGCTTCGTGCTGGGGGTGCCGGCCGGTTTTCAGTTCAAGGCGCTGGAGCTGCCGGACGGAAGCGATCTGCTCTTCGACATCCGTCATGTGCTGCTATATGACGGGCGGATGACGCTGGAGAGCCGCTTCCAACGGGTGAAGCAGGCGCTTGTCACCCGGGACTGGGTGCGGATGAAGTTCTCGGGAGGCGGTCTGCTTGGCCTGATCTCGGCAGGAACGCTGTGCGAGCTTGAGCTGGACCCGGAGCGGCCGGTCTATGTCGACACGGGCTGCCTCGTCGCATTCCCGGAGCAAGCCCAGATGCGCCTTGCCGTATACGGCAACCCGCTGGCCAGCCAGCAAATGAATTACCAGTGGGAGCTGAAGGGGACCGGCAAGGTGCTGCTGCAGCCTGCTCCGCGGGATCGCAGCTTCGAATCCGGACTGCGCCAGGATTCGCTTCTCCGCCGGGTGCTGAGGGAAGCGCTGCCCTTCGGCGGAGTTTTTATTAAGTAAACGTGCTGGGAGACTAGCCAATCGAGGTGAACGAATGGAATATCTGCATGGAACATACAGCTTTCCGCTTGTTGCACTGTCCGTATTGATTGCAGTCGTTTCATCTTACGCCGCATTAACGCTGAATGAACGGGTCCGCTTCTTTCAGGGAAGATCCCGGGCGGTCTGGATGCTTCTCGGCTCGTTGACGATGGGGATAGGCGTATGGTCCACGCACATCGTCGGCATGCTGGCGTTTCGTCTGCCGTTTCCGGTCTATTATGACCCGGCCTACATGGGATTAGCCTTGTTGCTTTCGGTCGGCGCTTCGGGCGGGGCTATTGCCGTTATGGCCGACAAATCCGTCTCGGGCGTCCGACTGGTGCTTGGCGGAGGGCTGACGGGTCTGGCGATTGCCTGCACGCATTACATAGGAGTGAGCGGGATGAGGCTGCCCGTCCAGCTGTCTTATAATCCTTATCTGGTTCTGCTGTCCGTAGTCATCGCCTGCGGAGTTTCGTTCGGGGCGTTATATATATCGGTCCGGCAGAGGAGCGCCGGGCGTCACTTGAGCCGCAAACACAAGCTGATGGGGGCTTTGGGGCTGGGAGCGGCCATTGCCGGCTTGCATTACACCGCTATGCTCGGCTCTCATTTCTCGGTGGCCGGGGAGCTTGGCAATTTCGAGCTGATTCGGGGACGGGACGAGATGCGTTTGGTTCGCTGGATAGGGGCTGCGGGGCTGATCAGTATGCTGCTGATCGCCTTCAGTCAATTTCTGGACCGCCGATTCGCTCTGAGCGTAGCGGAGAAAAACAAGCAGCGGTATGATTTGATATTCGAGCATAATCCGGATATGGTATGCCTGTTCGACTTAAAAGGAAGGCTGCTGAGAACGAACCCTGCGGCGGAGCGGATTATGGGTTATGATGCCGCCAGCTTCGAAGGACGGTCCTTCGCCCAGTTTGTCAGCCGGCGGGAGAGCTACAAAATTCGCAGTTGCTTCGCCAAGGTGCTTCAAGGGACTCCGCAGACGATCGAGTTCTCCATTAGGCACAGAGCGGGCCATGACGTCATCCTGAGCACGACGATCGTGCCGATGATCGAGGCGGGGAAAATCATCGATATTTATACGATATCCAAGGATATTACGGAGCAGAAAAAAACCGAGAGACAGCTGATCCAGGCCAAGCTGGAGGCGGAGCGGGCCGCCCGTATGAAAAGCGAGTTTCTGGCAATTATGAGCCATGAGATTCGGACTCCGCTTAACGGGGTGATCGGCATGAGCGAGCTTCTTCAGGAAACCCCGCTTAGCGAGGAGCAGCGAGAATATGTCGGCATCATAGTGAAAAGCGGCAGAAGCCTGATGAATGTCATCAACGAAGTGCTTGACTTCTCCAAGCTGGAGCACGATAAGGTAAATCTGCATCAAGACCCGTTTTATCTGCAGCGCATGATGGAAGATACGCTGCAGCTGTTCCACCCGAACATCCGGCAGCGCCGGCTGGAGATTCGCTGGCAGCTGGACCCGGATCTCCCTGAGCTGCTGGTCGGCGATGAAGGCAGAATACGCCAGATTTTGATTAACCTGGTCGGCAATGCCGTCAAATTTACCGAGGAGGGCGAGATAGCCATTCGGATTCGACAAAAGCAGCGGGAGGGGGAACGGTTACAGCTGGAGTTTACTGTCAAGGATACGGGGGTTGGGATTCCCCAGTCTTATATGCCGCATTTGTTCCAGCCCTTTCATCAAAATGATTCCTCGGCCCGCAAGCATGGCGGCACGGGGCTTGGGCTCGCCATCTGCAAACGGCTCGTCGAGCTGATGGACGGTACGATCCGTGTAGAGTCCAAGGAAGGACAGGGAACGAAGTTTACTTTCACGATTTATGTCAAGACGGCTGGAGATCGCTTGGCGGTATCGGTGTAGCCGGAGAGAACTGGGAGGAGCAAGCTTGGACACACTGACTCATACTTTTTTCGGCTTGGCTTTATACGGGGCTGTGAATAAGAAAAACATGACACGCGAGGAGAAGCAAGCGCTGCTGTTCACGGCCGTGGTTGGCTCGCAGATCCCGGACAGCGATGTGATTTCTTCCTGGTGGGATACGGCCGGACGCTATCAGATGTGGCATCGCGGGCTGACGCACTCGCTGTTTCTGGTTCCGGTATGGTCGGCGCTTATTGCGCTGATCGCACGCTGGATTTGGGGAGCGAAGGGGTGGCTGTTTTTCGGTCTCGGGACGCTTGCCGTGTTTATCCATGATACAAGCGATTTGTTTAACGCCTGGGGAACGGGGTATTTGGAGCCTGTATCGACGGTAAGAATAACGTTCGGCACGATTCCGATCGTGGATTTGGTGATGTGGGCCATTATGCTCGCCGGCTGGCTGTGGGCGCGCTTCCGTGTCCATCGCCGGGAACGCGGGCACGCTTTCCGGGTGTACCGCGTCGTATGGCTGCTGCTCGTTCTCCACGTGGCCATCCAATCGGCTCAAGGCTCCATGCTGTACAAGCAGGCTCACGCCGCCTATGAGCAGGTAGCCTTGTCGGCCGACTTCGTGCCGGGCGTGTTTACCGTGATCGGCAAAACTGGGGACCGCGTCGAGCTGACAAAAGGCAGCTTGTGGACGGGCCTTCGCCATGTGACCGATCTCGTCTCCAGTGAAGGAGCCGACCTGGAGCAGCTGTTCACAGTGAATCCCGCAGCGAGAACCTTGGTTGAATGGTCGCCGTTCGTTGTCATAGTCGACGATGACGAGCGGCTGGGCGTATACGATCCCAGGTTTTACCGCAATGGACAATCGTTTTTGTTCGAGTATATGGCGAAGCAGGGGCGGTAGAGGACGGGCGTACCGGAAGACGGGAGCGCGAAGCGCGGCAGAAGGGGAAAAATAAAAGAACCGCCAGGTTTGAATGAGCGCAATCCTGGTTATTAGATAGTAGGTCTAATAACCGGGGTGGCGGTTCAGCATACCTGGCGGTTCTTTGCTGTTTAACGAGCACAGCGCCGAAATCTCTTAAACGTCCGGAGAGCAAGAGGCCGAGAGCTGGTAACCCCAATTGGCCGCAGGGCCGCACGGTGTTCACCGGATGTCCAAGCTAAGGTGTATAAAAGTTTTGCGTATAGTAGATATGGTTTTTGCCGCCGAACGCTACGCCGACGCCGAGCCGTTTGGTTTCCCCAAGCAGATTGGCCCGATGTCCGGCCGAGTTCATCCAGCCGTGATGGGCGAATATGGCGCTGGACTGTCCTGCCGCGATGTTCTCGGCTGCCATGCGGTAAACGATGCCGTCCTGCTCCATCCGGTCGAACGGGCTTTGTCCCGCTTTGTTGACGTGATCGAAATACTCCTGCTCGGCCATGTCCCGGCTGTGGTTGCGGGAGGTGGCGGCCGCATCCTCGGCCCAGGCGAAGGCAGCGAGGCCCAGCTTGGCGCGGGAGCTGTTGGCGAGATCGAAGGCTTCCAGCTCGAAGGCTTGGCGCAACGCCTCGCTTTCTGCCGGATAGAAGGAGGCCAGCGCTTTCTCGGCAGCCTCTCCGATCACCTGGAGACCGGTCACGACATTGCCGCGGTGAATATCATAGAAAAAGGTTACATACGCGCCTTCTATAGCATAGGTGCCGTATTCGCCTTGGCCGTAATTGATCATGAAACGGGTATTGCCCTTCTGGATATAGCTCAGAGGCTGTCCATATTGCCGCTCTACGGTGCTCTTGGCGACGCCGTCCTGAACAGCTCTGTCCGTATGCCAGTTGTCCGAAGGCGAATATAAGGCGACGACACGGCCTCCGTCTATTCCGACTTGTGCGTAATTCATGTAATCCTGATTATAGATGTACCAGGTGAAGCCATACGGCGACTGATCCTGGCGGGCGGGCTGACCAAGCTTGGCGACGACCTGCTCGGCCGTATCCCCGAGCGAGATGCCGCGCACGGAGACAGGAACGGCGGCGGAAGCGTCCGCGGCTGGACTGTCTTGGCTGCCGGAGCTGCTCGGACCGGCCGGGGCCGCCTGCAGCTTGGTAATCTTGGCTTTCATATTCATCAGAAATTGCACGGCTTCGGCACGGGACAAGGCGTCAGACGCCTGGTAGCCTTCGACCGTAGGAGCTGTTTTTCCTTGTGACAGACCGCTGTTCAGCAAATACTTGATCGAGTCGTTCAGGTTCAAAGCCCCCTGCTGGGTGGACGCGATCAAACTGGCTACAGCGCCGCGATTATAGGCATCGGCTTCAATCCGGTTCTGTACCGTCCAGCGATTGGAGCCGGCAGTATCATAATAAGGCTTATACCAGGGCGAGGCGCCTGAGGCCGCTCCGTTCTGCGCCGGATAAGCCCGCAGCAGCATCGCCAGAAATTCCGGTTCAGAGACCCGCTGGTCTGGGCGGAACGTACCGTCCTCATAGCCGTCGACGATATGTTGTGTGACCGCCCACTCGATAGCCTTTCCACCCCAATGCCGGGCTGTGTCCTTGAAGCTTGGGGCGGCTGAAGCGGCGGAAGCAGACAACGGAGTGATGAGAGTTGACAAAGCGAGCAGTGAAGCCAATCCGAATGCCGTCCGGCGTTTACTCAAGCGAGATAACCTCCTTATCGTACAGAGACGATGGAATTATCCAAAATCGACGTCTCTATCATAATATTCGCTGCTCTTCTACTATATGAGGGCGCAGGCAGACTTGTCCATCATAACTTGTCTGCTTCGAGGGAATGCCTGCAAGCACGCGGTATTTGCCTGTCAAAGCTATATAGGAAAAGCAAGAAGCCCGGCGCCTGTTGGCCCGGGTTCTTCCGATTGGAGAGGATTAGCTGCGGTCCTGCTGCGTGTCGCAAGCTTCGTCTTGGCGTCCGGCATTCCGGGAGACTGTGTCGTCAGCCAGCTTGGCGCCATATTGATCCAGACGCGACGGACTGCTGGCCGGACCGTTATTCTTCGGCTTGCTGTTTCTTCCTGCCATCTTAAGCTCACCTCCCTCTGCTAGGTTGCGCCCGAAGCGGGGGGATTATGACTTTTCCGATAAGCCGGGGCAATCCCGGTCATTTCATGTGACAATATTCACATACGACTGGGGCCGATATGTGTAAAATGTAGTCATGACCAAGGCTGGAGGGATACAAATGAGCGACAATAAAAGCGGCACTAAGCTGATACTGGTCGGCAACGGGATGGCTGGAGTGAACGCGCTGGAGCAGCTGCTGAAGCTGAGCCGGAGCTTTGATATTACCTTGTATGGCGAAGAGCCTTACCCTAACTATAACCGCATCCAGCTCTCCTATGTGCTGGAGGGTAGCAAGTCCATCGACGAGATTGTACTTAACGACAGGGCTTGGTACGAAGAGCACGGCATTACCCTGCATACCGGGAAACGGATCGAATATATCGATACGGAAGCGAAGCGGGTGTACACGGAAGACGGGGAAGCGGATCATTATGACATGCTGATCCTGGCGACGGGCTCCAAACCCTTCATCCTGCCTGTTCCGGGCGCAGAACTCGAAGGCGTAGTTGGCTTCCGGGATATCGCCGACTGCGAGGCAATGATGGCCGCCTCGCAAAAGGTGCGCCGCGCTGCGGTAATCGGCGGCGGGCTGCTCGGGCTGGAAGCGGCCAAGGGACTGACGAAGCTCGGCATGGAGGTGACAGTCGTTCACCTCATGGACCGGCTGATGGAGCGTCAGCTTGACGAAACGGCCGCCGTGATGCTGAAGGCCGAGCTGGAGCGCCAGGGTATCGCCTTCCGCCTCAGCAGCCAGACCGTGGCTCTGCATGGCGCGGACGGCCGGGTAAGCGAGCTGGAGTTTGCGGACGGCGCCAGGCTGCCGGCCGAGCTGGTCGTGATGGCCGCGGGCATCAAGCCAAACGTCGCGCTGGCTCAGGCGAGCGATCTTCGCGTCAACCGCGGTATTTTGGTCGATGACTACATGCGCACGAGTGCGCCCGACGTGTATGCGGTCGGCGAATGCTGCGAGCACCGCGGCATATGCTACGGACTCGTAGCCCCGCTGTTCGAGCAGGCGCAGACGCTTGCGCGTACGCTGGCAGGCATCGAAACACCGCCTTATGAAGGGTCCACGGTCAGCACCAAGCTGAAGATATCGGGCGTAGACGTATTCTCCACCGGAGCGTTTCTGGAGGGGACGGAGCATCGCGTGCTGCGCATGCATAATGAGTGGAACGGCACGTATAAAAAAGTGCTGCTGCAGGAAGGACGTATGGTCGGGGCGATTTTGTACGGCGATGTAAGCGATTCGGCGCAGCTGACCAGATGGGTGAAAAACGGCGAACCGATGACCGATGAGATTTACGGGGAGCTGTTCGGAGGTTCGGGAGCCGGCGAAGGCTGCTGCGGCGGAGCAGGCAAAAAAAATGCCGCCGCGGCGATGGCCGACGACGAGATCGTCTGCGGCTGCAACGGGGTGACGAAGGGAACGATCGTGGGCGTCATCCGCGAGCGCGGGCTGACGACCGTCGACGAGATCAAAGCTTGCACGGGAGCGACCCGCTCTTGCGGCGGCTGCAAGCCGCTGGTGGAGCAACTGCTTCAGGCGGCGCTGGGAGCGGGCTACGCTCCGGCCGCCGCGGTCTCCGCCGGCATCTGCGGCTGCACGGAGCACAGCCGCGACGAGATCGTCGCCGCGATCCGCGATATGCATCTGACGCATGTGCAGGAAGTGATGCAGGTGCTCGGCTGGAAGCAGCAGGAGGGCTGCTCCAAGTGCCGTCCCGCAATCAACTATTATCTCGGCATGATCTATCCGACCGAGCATGAGGACGAGCGCGATTCGCGGTTCGTCAACGAAAGGCTGCATGCCAACATTCAGAAGGACGGCACCTTCAGCGTCATCCCGCGGATGTACGGAGGGTTGACGACGCCGGAGCAGCTGCGGAAAATAGCCGATGCGGCCGATAAATACCAGGTTCAGGCCGTCAAGATGACCGGCGGTCAACGGATCGACCTGCTGGGCGTACGCAAGGAGGATTTGCCGGGGATCTGGGCTGAGCTGGATATGCCATCCGGCTACGGGTATGCCAAGGCGCTGCGGACAGTCAAGACATGCGTCGGCTCCCGGTTCTGCCGTTTCGGCACCCAGGATTCGATGGGAATGGGCATCGAGCTGGAGCGCAAGTACGAGCGGCTGTGGATGCCGGCCAAATTCAAGATGGCGGTCAATGGCTGCCCGCGCAACTGCGCCGAGTCCGGCACGAAGGATCTGGGCATCGTCGGCAATGACGGAGGCTGGGAGATTTACGTCGGAGGCAACGGGGGCATTAAGCTGCGTGCGGCAGATCTGCTCTGCAAGGTGAAGACAGATGCGGAGCTTCATGAAATATGCGGCGCTTTTATTCAGCTGTACCGGGAGCAGGCGAACTATGCCGAACGCACCTCGGATTGGGTGGAGCGCTGCGGGCTGGATACGATCCGGCAAGCCGTCCTGGAGGATGTGGAGCAGCGCCGGGCATTGAATGAGCGGATCGAGCTTGCGCTTTCCATGGTCGAGGACCCATGGCAGAAAGCCGTTCAGGACAGCGGATTGCGCTCGGAGCTGTATGAACCAGTGGTTAAAGGATAACAACAGGTTCCTAACAAGCCAAGAGGAGGAGAACGCAAATGAGGCAAACGCAAGAAGCGGGCAATGAGGCGGCGGGCAACAGAACAACAGGCCAAGGGACAGCGGACAATGAAACGGCGGGCAATAGAACAACGGGTCAAGGAACAGCGGACAATGAAACGGCGGGCGATAGAACAACGGACCAAGGAACAGCGGGCAATGCGACGACAACGGCTGGCCATAAAGCAGCAGGTCATGAAGCGACAGACGGCACACCGCTTTTCGTCACCATCGGCTCCAGGCAGGATTTTCCGCTCCGGCTCGGCCGGGAAGTGCGTGTGCAAGGGCTCGATATCGCGGTGTTTCATACAACGGATGGAGAGCTGTACGCGCTGGACAATCGTACGCCTCATCCGAAGGGCGGACCGCTGACGGAAGGGCTGATAAGCGGAGCTTATGTTTATTGTCCGCTGCGCGATCTGAAGATCAGTCTCGAGAGCGGCCTGGTGCAAGCCCCGGATACCGGACAAGTGAGAACTTATCCGGTTCGCATCCAGGAAGACCTGGTTCAGATCGGACTGCCCCAAGGTATGGGCAGCTCTATTAACGAATAGAAAGCGGGATGGTGACCATGTTTACGGAATCGGTTGAAGCGATCATACAGGGCGCTGTGAGGAAAAAGGAGATGCTGGACCGCAGCCGGCTGAGATATCTGCTGTCGGCGGGGCTCGCCGGGGCTTATGTGGGGCTCGGGATCGTGCTTATTTTCTCGGTCGGAGCGCCGTTGTTCGCCATCAAGTCGCCAGTCGCTTCGATGGCGATGGGCGTATCGTTCGGAGTGGCGCTGACGCTCGTCATCTTCGCCGGTTCCGAGCTGTTCACCGGCAATAACATGTACTACACCGTCAGTACGCTGTCCGGGGCCACGACGTGGAAGGATACGCTGCGCAATTGGCTCTGGTGTTACGGCGGCAATTTGCTTGGGGCCATGGTGCTGGTCGGGCTCGTCGCCGGTTCCGGCGTGTTCGCCGGGATCGCGCCGGAGCATCTGCTGTTCGCCTCCGCGGCAAAGAAGATGTCCCTGCCGTTCAGCCAGCTGTTCTTCCGCGGAATCTTGTGCAACTGGTTCGTCTGTCTGGCCATCTGGACGTCGATGCGGGCGAAAAGCGACACCGCCAAGCTGATCCTGATCTGGTGGATGCTGTATGGATTCATCGCCTCGGGCTACGAGCATAGCATCGCTAATATGACCGTGCTCGGCCTGGCGCTCGTGCTGCCCCATCCGGACACTATCACCCTGGCGGGCTGGCTCCATAATATGATCCCGGTCACGCTCGGCAATATCGTAGGCGGAGCTTTCTTCGTGGGCGTCATCTACTGGCTGATCTCGCCGATCAAACGCAAGCAAGCGGACGCCGGCGTCAAACAGGCGCCGCCCGCCGGAATAAGCGGGCAGGCGGCCGTAAGCAAGCTGGAAGCGGCTCCTCCGAGGACGACCCGGGCTCATTAAACGGGGTTATTACGGACGCCGGGAGAGGGGAGGCGACCCGGCTCCGGATATCCTAAGATATTGCTCCGAGACATGCGTAAGATTGGACGGTTTGGGGTAAAAGAGAGGAGAACCCATCCGACCAATGAGGAGCGATGAATGATGAGCAAGCATGTACAAGCCTATTTTCATAATGAGAGCGAAGCAGAACATGTACGGGTGTTATTGCAGACGTATCCGATTCAGCATGTAGAGATCGGGGCGATCCAGGAAGCGCCCGATCGTAATTTCCTGCTGCTGCCGCTGGGGGCGACCGTAGGCTCGGGCGATGTGGCCGTAGGGGCGACGGGAGCCGCCTACGGTGCAGGCGGAGGAGCAGGCAGCCAAGCGGGCGCAGCCGCCGCTTTCGTCGGATTGAATGAAGCGGAGCGAATGGGTCATGATGACAACCGCGACGG
Source organism: Paenibacillus sp. cl123 (assembly GCF_900101595.1). Classification (GTDB taxonomy): domain Bacteria; phylum Bacillota; class Bacilli; order Paenibacillales; family NBRC-103111; genus Paenibacillus_G. The sequence continues at coordinate 20,108 of NZ_FMYY01000011.1, read as the reverse complement.
TGTGGATGACCGTGAGCTCCAGTATGTGCTGAGCGCCCAGGTTCAAGCTGCGGACTACATGCAGATTGTCGAATTGATCCGAAGCAACGGCGGAGCCGTGCTTCAGGTGGATGAGACGCCTTAACCCTCGTTCGGAGCGGCTGCTCTGACTTCGCGCCCATGCATAAAACCCCGGATTTCCCCCCTAAAGCAGGGAAATCCGGGGTTTTGCTTTGCTTGCGCGGAAACGCGATCGGCGGTGCGAGGCTAGGTCCGGCGGCGGTTCAAGTGGATAAACGTTATGGCGAGCGCCAATACGAGCACGGTGCCTTTAACGATATCGAAAGCGTAATAAGGCAGATTAAGCATGGTAAGCCCATTGAGCAATACGCCGATCAGCACGGCTCCGAAGAAGGTGCCGATCACGTTCGGCTTCCCTGCGCCAAGGACCGAGTAGCCGACGAACACCGCGGCGACCGACTCCATCAACAGCGGAGCGCCTGCGTCGATTTGTCCGGAGCCGACGCGCGCTGCGAACAAAATGCCGCCGATAGCGGCGAACAGGCCGGAGAGCATATAGGCGACGGTCCGCACACGGTTCACGGAGATGCCGGACAGCCGGGCCGCCTCCTGGTTGCCGCCGGTGACGTACATTTGACGCCCCCACCGGGTATATGTGAGGAAGATGTGGACGAGAATAACGGCAATAATCATGATCAGGACGGGAACCGGCACGCCGAGCAGCTTGCCTTGTCCGATCCACAGATAAGAAGGGTCGAACTTGCCGGGTGCTTTGGTACCGTCGGTCATCTGCATGTTGTTGTAGATGGAAAAGCCCTTCGTATACGTCTTGTGCACGCCGCCGATAATATACATCACAGCCAGCGTGGCCAGCAGATCGGGAATGCGCACCTTCACGATCAGCAAGGCGTTGAGCAGACCGATTCCGATCCCGATGATCAGCGGCACCGTCAATACGACGACGAGCGGCAGCTGGTACCAGACCATCATGGTGGCGACGACGACGGTAGTAAGCGAGACGGTGGAGCCGACCGAGAGGTCGAAGCCGTCCACGATCTGAGAGAAGGTCACGCCGATCGCCACGAAGGTTACGATGGAGATGGAGCGGAGAATATCCGCCATGTTGTCGTAGGACAAGAAGTTTTCGTTGACCATGGAAAATACCGCGATGACGATGGCAATGACGGCAAGCGCTCCGTATTTATAGGAATAATCCAGTAATTTATCTTTCACCTTAGGTTAGGCCTCCCCGCTGCTGGCGTAATACAATATTTGTTCTTGCGTAGCTTCCTCGCGTGAGAGCTCCTTCACGATCCGGCCGTAGCTCATCACTAGAATCCGGTCGGCAATCCCCAGAATCTCGGCGATTTCGCAGGAAAAGTACAAAATGCCCTTGCCTTCCTCGGCCAGCTTGCCGATAAGGCGGAAGATATCGCTTTTGGCTCCGACATCGACGCCTTTGGTCGGCTCGTCGAACAGATAGATGTCGGCCTGGGTGGGCAGCCACTTGCCGACCGCAACTTTCTGCTGGTTGCCGCCGCTTAAATATTTGACAAGCTGGTGCTTGTTGGCGGGCTGTATGCCGAGCTCGGCGATGCGGGCGTCGGCATTGGCCGCTTCGCGTCCGCGTCCGACGAACCCGAGCCGGCTGAGCGGCTTCAGGATCGGCAGCGCCAGATTCGCCATTATCGGCAGCTCGACGAGCACGCCCTGCTTGCGCCGCTCCTCCGGCACGAGAGCGAGACCCGCTTGAACGGCGTCGGCCGGCCTTGCCAGCCGAAGACGCTTGCCTCGCAGCGCAATCTCGCCGGCATCGAGCGGGTCGGCGCCGAACAGCACGCGCGACAGCTCGGTTTTGCCGGCTCCGACGAGCCCGACGACGCCGACAATTTCCCCCTGGCGCACGCTTAGCGTTACGTCGCGAACCTTGGTGCCCGAGGTCAGGCCCTTCGCCTCCAGCAGCGTGCCGCCGATCTTCACCTGCGCCTTCGGAAACTCCTCCTCGAACTTCTTGCCGAGCATCTCTTCGACGACAAGACCGGCGTTAGTGTCGGCGGCAAGCTTCGTCGAGATGCGCTGCCCGTCCCGCATAACCGTTATGCGGTCGCTGATGCGGAACACCTCCGCCAGCCGGTGAGAGATGAAGATGCAGCCGACGCCATCCTTCTTCAGCCTGTCCATGATGCGGAACAACTGGTCGGCTTCTTCATTGCTGAGCGGAGCCGTCGGTTCGTCGAAAATAATAAACTTCGCCTTCTGGGCAAGCGCCCGTCCGATCAGCACAAGCTGCTTCTGCGCGATGGACAGCTCACCGGCCTGCCGGCGGACGTCAATCCCGGTCAAGCCGAGCTCCTGCAGCACCCGGGCGGCTTCCCGCTGCATCCCGCTCCAGTCGATCCATCGGCTGCCCGCCGTCAGCTTCTCCAGCATGATGTTCTCGGCGACTGTCAGCGACGGGATAAGAGCGGTGTCCACTTCCTGGTAGACGCATTGAATTCCGCTGCGGATCGCGTCAAGCGGCTGCGTGAACGTATAGGCGGTTCCGTCAATCATGACGGCTCCTTCATCGGCGGTATAGGCCCCGGACAGGACTTTCATTAATGTGCTTTTGCCCGCGCCGTTGGCGCCGAGCAGCGCGTGAATTTCGCCGCCGCGCACGTCGAAGTCGACCTGCTGCAGCGCACGCACGCCGGGGAACGACTTGACGATGCCTTTCATTTGCAACAGGCTGGCAGAACTGGACATCGGTTGTACTCACGCTCCTTCAATGGAAAATCCCATCGGACCGGACCGGTCGATGGGATTAACAGTATGCAATGCCGTATCTTACTTCACTTCGGCTTTTTTCATCCAATCGGTATAACCTTGTTCGCTGCCGCCCCAGCCCTTGACATGCTTGCTCAGATCGGCTGTCGAAATTTGCTCTTTGGGCAGCTGGTCACGGGAGACGAATACCGGCTCCAGCACAACCTTCTCCGGCGTTTCGTCGCCATGCATCTTCTGGTACAGGTAACGAACCTGAATGCGTCCGATGTCCTTCGGATCGACGGCTGCGGAAGCAACCCAGGAAGTTTTAGTATCCTGGATCATCTGCAGATCCTCATCGCTCATATCGATGCCATAAATTTTGATCTCGGTGCGTCCCGCTTGCTGGATAGCGCGGGCAGCGCCCTTGGCGAATTCGTCCCAAGCGGCCCATACAGCCGTGATATCGCCTTTGTTCGGGTATTTCTTCAGGATTGCTTCCATCTGCGCTTGTGTATCCAGCGCCGTGTTTTGGGTAGCTGCGCCGAACGCCGCAACTTCCTTGATGTCGGGATATTTGGCCTGGAACGCTTTGTAAGCGATCTGGCGGCGCTCCATCGGAGCGAAGCCTGCTACCCAGATCTTCACGATGTTGCCCTTGCCGCCGATATCCTTGGCGAGCTGCTCGAGCGTTTGCTCAGCCATCTTCTGATCGCCTTGCTCCAGAACGGTAACGCCCGGCACCTTCAGATCCGCGTCGAAAGCGACAACGGGAATTTTCTTCTCCAGCGCTCTCTTGACGCCGGCTTCAAGCGCTTCAGCCGTGCCGTGGTCGATCAGAATGCCGTCAACCTTCTGGTTGATCGCCGCATCCAGGTTGGAAGCCATCTTGGCGAGGTCGCCTTCGGCAGGATTCACCGTAACCGTACCGCCGAGCTTCTGTACTTGCTCCTTCACGCCCTCGATATATTGAGCCGAGAAGGTGCCCAGATTAATTTGCATGATAAGTGCGATCTTCTTGCCCGCGAGCGGATTATTCGCTGCGGCTTCCCCGCCGTTTGAAGCATCTGTACTCGGCTGAGTTTTCGCTCCGCAAGCGACCATAGCGATCGACAATACGAGAACCAGCACGAGCATAGCGCTTTTTTTCCATGTAGCCATTCTTTGTTTCTCTCCTATCTCTCTACAATTTAATCCCAACTAAATTACTAGGTGATAACAATGTATCATGATGAAAGAGGCTAGGTCAATATAAAAATGCTATTTTTTCTGTTGATATCGTCAATGTTTTACAAAAAACGACAAATGTCTCTTCCTACTAAATCTAGGAAAAGTCGTTTTGCCGCAAAAATTAACCGTACTGAATAGAACCGCCATGGAATAGCAGCTGATAAACAATCTTGCCTTTATGTACAATCTGCTCTTCGCCATGGAAGCGATGAATGTCACCGTGCCAGCTACAGACATATTTGAACTTATCGCTGTTGTGCTGTCGCGGTCCGCGGTACGGAGCCTCTTCCGGAACAAGCCTGAGCGCCTCGAATAAAAATTCGGGGAAGCCTTCCACAGGGTCCAGCGCCGTCCCGTAATAGTTCATCGCCCAGATCGGCCGGTCATGCTCCCACACGATCTCCTGTCCGGCGAAATCCAACTCTCCAACATAACTGTCCATATACTTGAAGTCGCCGCTCGCATAAGAATAATCCTTAGCGCCTGCCCGGCTGGCCGTCTCCCGAGTGCCCTCTCCCGCAGCATAAGTATTTGTTTTGGCTTTCAATATAAAACTTCTGAGTGTCCCGACGTTATCCGGCATATCGCTCACCCTTGACTGGTTTATTTTGTAAGATGATTCCAATTATAGGGAACAAATGTTCTGGTGTCAATCGTTTTTTGCTCACGGGGTCATAGGCCTATCCCGCTTCAGCAACAATAGAGGGGAAAGCTGCGTCTGAGAAGATACCGCAGCGTCTTGCAGACAAAGACAGCGGAGAATCGGGCGAAACCCGAAGCATACTTTCCAAGAGCAAAGGTGGAGATGAAAATGATAAGAATAAAGCTGAGGAAATGGACGACTGCCGCGGTAAGCGCGGCTTTGCTGGCGAGCTTGACGGCGGGTTCGGCGCTGGCGTTCAGCGACGTGGACGAAGAATTGCAGGCGCCTATAGCTGCGCTGCAAAGCAAGGGAATTGTCAGCGGCATAGATGAGAAGCATTTCGCCCCCCGGGCCCAAGCTACCTATGCGCAAAGCATTCATATGCTGGTGAAAGCCTTCGAGCTGAGCTTGGCTCACATCCAGTTCATCAAAGCGCCTGAGGCGTCGGATTATTATACCAAGGTGCCGAACGACGCATGGTATGCCGAATCGTTCATTATCGCCCAGCTCAATGGGCTCCCGATTCCGAAGGACGTGGACCCCAGAGCTGCGATCACGCGCGAGCAATTCGCGAATCTGCTCATTCATGCGATCGACACGAAAGGAAGCTTCCCGGTTATCGAAATGCTTGTGCAGTTCGCCGACCAGGATGAAATGGACCCGAATCTGAATGACAGCCTTCAGCGTATGGTGCTGCACGGCATTGTGAAGCTTGGCGAGGACCGCAAGTTTTATCCGAAGCGCGAGCTGACCCGCGGCGAAGCGGCGGCTTGGGTGCATAGCGCGCTGGCATTTGTGGAGCGGATGACGAAGCCGCAGCAGCCTCAGGAAGAGATCAAGATCAGCGTGGAGAAAATAAACGACGATGTCAACAAGGTGGTGCTGTCCCGGGGACAAAAGCCGACCGCCGGTTATGGGATCGACATCACGGGCATCCGTTTCGATGCGGACGGGCGGGCTGTGATCTCGTATACGTTGAGCGACCCCGCCCCGGACAGCATGACCGCTGCCGTCATCACCGAGCCAAAGGCCGTCACCTACGTGTCCTCCGCCTATAAAGCTGTTGCGGAGCAGGACTTCGCGCATTGACGCCAGGCCGGCTGCCGGTTTTCCGGCGCCGGTTGGAGCTATTGGAGTCGTCCCCTTGTCTTGTGACAAGAAACGGCTCTCCTTATCCCGGTACCCTCGTAGAGCATCCGTTTCGGCCACGCAGCCAAACCATGCTTCGCGGGGGTATTTGTTTAAGAGTAAAATAAGGAAATCAGCGACCCTAGGCGAGTGAAATCGGCGGAATTTCATTTGCAACGGAACCAGGAATTCCTTAAAACAGGAACCGGTCCATATTTGGTCAATTTCTCCATCTGGGGAGCGCTGGGTTCTGTAAAATAGCAAGATCTTAAGAAAAGCGGCTTTAAGAGCCGATGAGTTTCGTAACAGTTACCGCTTCGGGCATCATCCACCTCACGTCCGTCTGTGCGCCGGATGCCGCAAGGTACTATTGCCAAAGCCCGTAAGACGGTTTTCTTACGCAAACTGTGACGAACTTCTCATTAATTCGTATGTTCGGCAGGGGCAGCTTCGCGATATAATGGAAGAGGAGTTTATCTTGAGCTAGCTTTGGTAGTTGTATTTGTGAATAAGGGGGTTGGTGGAAATTTTGAAAGTGATACATAAACGCCGGTGGGGATGGCTGCTTGCTTCTTTGCTCGCATTGGGGGTTGCGATTCCGCCTCCGCCTGCCTCCGCCCAGGCCGTCGTTCCGGCCGTTTTGTCGGAGCCGCCCTCGGGCGGACAGGCTGAGGCAGGACCGCTGTCGGTGGTCAAAACATCAGCAGGCGAGAACTTTGCTCTCGCGCTGCGCTCGGATGGAACCGTCTTGTCATGGGGGGCGAACGCTTACGGGCAGCTCGGCGTGTACGGCAGCTTGAATGATCCGGCCAATCATCGCCCTCAGAAAGCGATGATGTTCGTGAAGGCTGCGGATATCTCCGCCGGCGAGAGGCATAGCGTAGCTTTGAGCGAAGAGGGTACCGTATACGTCTGGGGAGACAACGCCTACGGCCAGCTCGGAACCGGCGACAGCATCAATCGCTCCGTGCCCGTCGATCAGGTACGGGAGATCGGCTACGGCGAGCTGCCGGACGACTTCGCGGCTGTAGCGGCGGGAGGCCGATTTACGGCGGCGCTGCGCGAGGACGGGAAAGTTTGGACGTGGGGAGAGGGAAGCAGCGGACAACTTGGCAACGGTTCGGATGACATGTCGCGGCTGGCTGCGCCCGTCTCTATTCCTGTGAATGTAACGGCGATAGCGGCCGGAAGGAGCCATATGCTGGCCCTGGATGAGCTGGGCCGCGTCTGGGCATGGGGAGACAATACGTATGGGCAAGCGGGACAGGATCATACGGAGATCGCCAAAGTCAAGGAGCCGGCGCTGGTGCTGCAGGATAACATGTCTCCTTTGACCGGAGTTGTCCGCATCGCGGCGCTTTCCGGCTCCGACTCGAGCTTCGCCGTATTGGCCGACGGAACGGTGTATGCCTGGGGAGCGAATGCCTCGGGCCAATTGGGGCTGGGCACGGCGATAGGCGCCGGGGTGCAGCCGGATGTGATCGACGGGCCGAGCATCGTCAGCGGGCTGCACGGGGCTCAGGCGATTGCGCCCGGCAGTACGTTCGGACTTGCCGTGAACGGAGCGGGGCGGCTGCTGTCATGGGGCCGCGACTGGAACGGCGTGCTCGCAGATGGGATGGCAGGCGAGCTAAAGCTGCCGCCGGCCTTCGCGGAGCGTATGGAGACAAGAACGCTCGCTGCTGTTGCAGCCGGGACGGGTTTCGCCCACGCGGTGGACGCGGACGGCAAAGTATGGGCCTGGGGAGGCAATACGGACGGCAGCCTCGGTCTCGACACAAGCGGCGGCCCCGTGCTGGAGCCCGCAGAAGTGGAAGGGGTGCAGTATTACGACCCGAGCAGAGTAGGAGGAGAGGTCACAGATACGGATGGCAATCCGCTGGACAGCTACGATATTCGGCTGGAGCTGCAGCAGGAGGATGGCTCTTGGAAACTGGTGCAGGGGGAAACAAACCGGACGAATTCGAGCTTCTTTCTGGAGTTTGCCGGCAAGCGGCCGGAGGAGACCGTCCGTTTGACAATCAGCGCTCCCGGCTATCAGACGCTGGAGCAAATTTTTAAAGTGAAAACTATGGAATATATCTATAATGTGCCGGGGCGGCTGCTCTCTGCCGGGCAGACCGATTGGCTGACGTTCGAGATCGAGAACACCAAGTGGGGCGAAAGCATCGAGCTGCAGTTCTCGCATAAGGAAGGCGGAGCTTATGTGTACGAGAACTACGAGCTCCCGTATATCTCGCAGAACTTGACGACCAAAACCGTCCGTGTGCCGCCTCCGTCCGGTCTGGAGCCTGGCCGGACCTATCCGCTGCTGATCACTGGCTCCGGGGAGCGGAATTACGCGCTGCATCGCGTATTAACAGGTGCGGAGCTGCTCGATCAGCCACGGCATGTGTTTATTCTCGATGAGTCGGCTATGGCTCCGCTGGAGATCGAGCTGTCCGGCCTGGAGACCGAGCCTGACCCGATGGGCAGCGTCTGGTTCGGTCTGGAGGATGAATCGGGCTTGGCGATGCTGACGGGACAGGTCGATGAGGATGCGCTTCTGCAGCCGGGGCGGTATAATTTCCGGTTGACGGCCCGCGGAGGCGACGATCGGTTGTTTTATTTGCTGAAAAGCGATTATGCATATTCGCCCGCCGCACACCGGCTCGTATTCGAACAAGCGGACATGGCGCGCGTTTTGCCGGATATGCACAATGAAAGCGGAGTGGAAACGTATCTTATGGGTCTGCATCTGGAGGCGCCGGGGCATGCCGCGGCAAGCAACTATTTTGCCGAGATGCGTTTATACGAGCAGACGATATACGCGAGCAAACATCCTTACACGAAGCTCGCAACAGAATACATGGCGTTTCCTTCCTTTGAAGGAGAAGAGACGTTTCCCATCTTCGGGCCCATGTTTTACACCTTCGAGCATCCTAACCCGCAGCTGGATGGCGAGAGGATGCTTGGGGCGGATACGAATCTGACGGCAAGCATAGGCTTGAGCGAAAACGACGCCTATACGGCGGGCGCCCTGACAAGTCCGGGACTGCTGCAAGTGCTGGACGGACGCGGCAATACGGTGACAGCTATCACTTATTTTGACCCTGAGCGTGAGGGGGATGGCAAGCTTTCGGGCATGTTGACCTTTGCGGGCCCGCAAACTTATTCCATACCTGTCGACTTGGGTGCCGGGTCGTCATTCCATCTGCCGGAGCAGCCGGGCATCTACACAGTGAGCTATGCGGTGTATGACAGCCTGTTGCCTATTGCCCCGGCGGTGAAAACGATTCGAGTCGAGGAAAGACCTGTTATCGACGTATTCCGTATCAGCGGCCAGATTGTGCTGCAGGGGATTGCGGCGGACACGGTTACCGTCCGTTTGGAGGGTAACGGTTATGTGCAGGATGCTGTATACGGGGCAGCTGTCGGCACATCCGTGTATGGCCAGTATCACTTGTATGCTCAGACTCCGGACGGAGCGAGACTCGCCTATTACTTCGACGTGCCTGCCGGCAATTACAAAGTAACCGCACAGAGCGGGACTGCGACAAGCAGCGTCTATACGGCGACCGCCTTCCCGATGGCTCCCGAGCTGACCTTGACCGGAGGCCGTTCCCTGCTGTACGTGGAGTTGGAGGAGAGCGACTTGAGCCTGAGTCCGGGCGAGGAACGACAGCTGGTTCTGATCGCTCATTATTCGGACGGCAGCCGGGAGGATATATCGGGCAACCTGCTGTCTGTGCATTCTTCCAATGCTCTCGTGGTCAAAACGACTGCTGATGGTAAGCTCAGGGCGATCAAAAACGGTTCGGCGGCTTTTATAGTTGTATATATGGCTCCGGGCCTTTATGAAACGCAGGGGCTCAGCGGAAACGTCACGGTTCATTACAATCCCGCTTGGCTGACGGATCATCTGTCGCGGCTCTATCCGGGTACGCTCGGCATCGCAGAACTTTCCGACTTCCTGCGGCGGACGGATCAGGTGCTGGACGTGAATGGAGACGGCAGCTTCGACAGAGCGGATGTCGCCGACATCATCGGCCATGTTGCCCCTCTATACGAGCCGTATCCTGAAATTTAAGCCAGATTGGCGGTAAATGGGGCTTTGCGGCTGGAGGAATGCCGCATGCTGAGGGGCTGTTCCGCAAGCAGGGTTTCTCGTCCTTAGCCGTGACGAAACACCGATTAACCCGCTCCCGCTC
>NZ_FMYY01000011.1:0-9446 GCF_900101595.1 Paenibacillus sp. cl123 | reverse complement strand
GGTAGGGGAGTTGTGCGGAAAACCGTACAAACTGCCCCCGTCCGGCGCTCCAAGCGAGCATGAGACTTAACGTAGCAACAAACGTCCGTTCATTCGTCAAACGAGGCTGCCCGCTCCATAAGGGACAGCCTCTTTTCGCTGCCGGGCTGAATGGCTTCCCGGAGAGGACTTAGACAGATTACGGTTCAACTTACAGCCCTTGGGGTAAATCGGGTATACTGAATATTGTGCAATCTGGCGCACACGCCATATCTTAGGAGGTACATATTATGGGACAAAGAACGGCAGACCGGGGCGGCTGGAGCCTCTCCTACCAAGAGCAGGGCTCAGGCCATCCGTTGGTGCTGCTTCACGGGTTTTGCGGCAGCGGCGCTTATTGGGATGAGGTGGTACCGCTGTTGGACGCTCACTTCCGCGTGATCGTGCCGGATCTTCGCGGTCATGGAGCGTCCGGCTCGCCGGATGAGCCTTGCACAATAGAGCAGCTGGCAGATGACATCGCGGCGTTGATCGACGAGCTAGGGACGGAAAAGGCCATCGTGCTCGGCCATTCGCTGGGCGGGTATGTGACGCTTGCGCTGGCTGAGCGCCATGCCGACAAGCTGCGGGCTTTTGGCCTCATTCACTCCACGGCTTATCCGGATGACGAAAAGGCCAAGGAAGGCCGGCTGAAAGGGATGCAGACGATCCGGGAGCAGGGGCTGCCGGTATTTATCGAAGGACTGGTGCCCAAGCTGTTCGCGCCGGCCCATCTGGAAACGATGCCGGAGGCCGTTCGGAAGGCCAAGGAAATCGGCCTCGGCACCAGTCCGGAAGGGGCGGTGCGCACGCTTGATGCGATGCGGGGACGGGCAGATCGCAACGCCGTATTGCGTGCTGCGGAGCTGCCGCTCCTGCTGGCGGCCGGCGAGCAGGATCAGATCATCCCGGCGGAGCGGACCTTCGTGGTCCAGGGGGAGAACGTGACGCAAAAGCTTATTCCCGGCACAGGGCATATGAGCATGATGGAAGCGCCCAAGGAGCTGGCGAATACGATCCTGGACTGGGTGGCTTCCTTCGCTTGATCGAACCGGCCGTCTCTCCGTTATACCGGACAACAAACACGGGCCAACCGGCCCGTGTTTTCAGCATGTCCGGGGATTTCCGGCATATCCGCTAATCGCGAGCATAAGAGAACCGGATTTTGTCTACCCTCCTTCTGAAGGATCTCCCCTATAACGCAGAAGCCATACTCCATATACTAAGCTTGTAAGCAAAAAGAGGAGGGTTTCACATGAAAAAGAGAATTACGGCTAGCCTTGCATCCGTATTGGCCTTATCGACGCTCGTAGCATGCAGCCAGGCCCCCGCCGAAACGGGCGGAACCAGCGGGAAGCCAAGCGGCGAGACGAAAACCGAAGCGCCGGCCGAGAAGATCAAGCTCTCCGTCTGGCATAACTTCTCCGGCGACGATCTGCGCGCCAAAGCGGTTCGCGGCCAGATTGAAAAATTCCAGAAGGCTCATCCCGAGATCGAGCTGGACGCCCAGGCTATTCCTCCCGATGGTTACCGTCAGCGGCTGAAGACCGTGGCGGCTGCCAACGAGATGCCTGACGTATTTTTCGCGCACGCGGGTACGGGGATCAAGGAATATTACGACGGAGGCCTCCTGCAGCCGATCACGCCTTTGCTTGACAAGAAGCCCGAATGGAAAAACAACTTCATGGAGGGTGCGTTCGGTCCGCTCTCATTCAATAATGAAATCTACGCAGCGCCGATCAACGCGTCGGTAACCTCGCTGTTTTTCTATAACAAGTCATTGTTTGATCAGCACGGGGTCAAGGTTCCGAAAACCTGGGACGAATTGCTGGCGGCTGTGAAGACGTTCAAGGAGAAAGGCGTTACTCCGATTTCTCTCGGCAACAAGGCGGCCTGGCTGGCCCAATCCAGCATTCTCAGCTCGCTGGCGGATCGCGTGACGGGTACGGACTGGTTCATGAAAGCGGCCAAGCAGGATGGAGCCAAGTTTACCGATCCCGAATTCGTTCAAGCGCTGACTTATTTCAAGGGCTTGGCCGATGCGGGCGCCTTCCAGCAAGGCTTCAACAGCCTTGATAACACGCAGATGGAGCAGTATTTCATCCAAGGCAAGGCAGCGATGATGATTGACGGCGCATGGGCGCTTACGAATATGGCGGCGACCGGTACGAAGGAGCAGCTGGATCAAGTAGAGGTCACCGTGCTTCCGGCGATCCCGGGGGGCAAAGGCGATCCGAACACCCTCTCCGGCGGAGCGGGCGGCGGACTGGCGATCAGCAAGAAGCTGACCGGCAAGAAGCTGGATGCGGCGTATGAGCTAATCTATACGGTTAGCGGACCTGAAGGCATGAAGGCCGTAGCCGAAAGCAACTCTGTCGTCAACTACAAGGTCGATGTAGATCCGACGAAAGTAACATCCCTGTTCCTGAAGGCTTATAACCTGACCAAGCAAGTGAAATTCACGCCGGTATATGACGCCTACCTGAGCTCCCAAGGGGCCGAGGCTATCAACAACGGTCTTCAAGAGCTGCTCATGGGCGGCAAACCTGAAGATATTGCCAAGAAGCTGCAGGACGCTCAAGCCAAATCTCTCGGCAAATAACGATCCGTCTCTTCCGGAAAGTGTTTGACTGGCGGTGAACCATGGATAGAATCGGCTTTTCTCCGGAGAAGCCGGTCCGCCTTGGGACCAGCCGCTCGGCAATCACCCTACAGCCGCATCATTAGTCATTGAAAGAGGGGTTCGCTATGGCTGCCGCAAATCGGGTACGGGGATTTATTTTCATAGGCCTGCTTCCCGCCTTATTGATTTATACGGTATTCGTCATTATTCCGATCTTCTGGTCAGCCTTCTACGGGTTCTTCGACTGGAAAGGCATCGGCGCGATGAAGTATGTCGGCTTCGCCAACTATATGGAAGTGCTGCAGGACCCGGTATTCTGGCGGGCGTTCAAAAACAATCTGATCATCGTTGCCGCTTCGATATTCGGACAAGTGCCTATTGCGCTTTTCCTGTCATTGGTGCTGTGGAAAAGCTCGTTTTTTCACCGGTTCGTCCGCTCCGCCGTATTTATGCCGATGGTGCTCGCATCTGTAGTCATCGGGATTATCTGGGGATATATTTACAACCCGCAGATCGGCATTCTGAATTATCTTCTGGACAGCCTCGGCCTGTCTTCCTGGATACAGGACTGGCTGGGCGATCCGAAGGTCAATATGTATTCGGTCAGCGTGCCGATCGTCTGGGCTAATATCGGCCCTTATCTGATTCTGTTCATCGCCGCCATCCAGAATATATCCTCGGAGGTCGAGGATGCCGCCAAAATTGACGGCGCGGTCGGATTCCGCAGACTGTATCTGATCGTCGTGCCGATGATCTGGGATACGATCAAGGTAGCTATCGTGCTTTGTATTTCGGGAAGCCTCAAGGCCTTTGATCTGATCTACGTGATGACGCACGGAGGACCGGCGCAATCGACCGAGCTTCTCGCTACCTACATGTATAACAGCACCTTCAATGTTTTCCGGTACGGATATGGTGCATCGGTGTCCACCTTGATTATTATTTTCAGCATGATTTTGGTACTCGGCAGCCAGATACTCATGAAGCGCAAGCAGGATTAGCCGGGGAGACGATCATCAGAAGAAGGAGGGACTGGACATGGAGGCAACAACTGCAAGCGGCAAAGCGGCCGCAGGTCTAAGCCCGACGGCGAAGCTGGCAAGACAGCTCAGATCCTGGCTGGCGAACGGGCTGTTGACTTTATATGCGCTGCTGACGCTTTATCCACTGGTCTGGCTATTCATCAGTTCGTTCAAGTCCAATCAGGAATTTTACGGCAAGCCGTTCTCGCTGCCCTCCGTCTGGCAAATCGAGAACTTCACGAGAGCTTGGAAGGTGGCCGGGCTTGGCACGGCGATGACCAATTCGGTTATTGTTACTTTCTGTTCCATGGCGCTCACGCTGCTGCTCGGTACGCTGGCGGCTTATGTGCTCTCCAGACTGGAGTTCAAGCTGAAGGGCTTTATCATGGCTTTGTTTGTTCTGGGCATGCTGATTCCGATTCACAGTACGCTCGTACCGTTGTTCATCATGATGAAGTCGATGGGGATTCTGGATTCTTATGCGGCATTGATCCTGCCTTATACAGCGTTTGAATTGCCGGTTGCCATCTTTGTAGTTGCCGCTTATTTGACCTCGGTGCCGAAGGAAGTGGAAGAAGCCGCGATGATCGACGGGAACGGCTATTGGGGGATTTTCTTCCGGGTCATTTTTCCTCTGTCGGTTCCGGCGATGGCGACCGTCTCGATTCTGGCTTTTCTCCGGTTTTGGAACGATTTTGCTTTTGCCCTCGTGTTTATTAACAAGAATGCGCTGAAGACGCTGCCGCTCAGTTTGTCGATCTTCTCGGACGGTTTCGGCACAGACTACAGCTTGACGATGGCGGCAATGGCGATAGCCGTCATTCCGACGATTGTCATCTATCTGATTTTCCAGGAGCAAATTATGAAGGGCATGGTCGCGGGAGCGGTAAAAGGCTAGTTCCGGGCGCTGACCGTCGCTGTCCATCTCTACCGACTCCGACAACCACGAGTGCCGAGCCTTAGCAAAACTGCCCGGCATTCGCTGCTATATACGATTGTTGGCAAGAAGACCGGAAAGGCCGCTGCGGGCGGCCTGTTTGCGTTCCATATGGCTGACGGAGGAGGATAAGCTGCTGCAAGAAGCAGCAATATCGCGTATACTGGAGATGCCAGCGTAATTCGCTGAACTCGATAATGCCAGCAGGCTTCAGCAGAAAATCGGAACTTGCGGAGGAGGCCGGGAGAATGAGCGAGCAGAGAGAAAGCGGCCGGATAATATCTGTGCATCCGGTTGTTTTGTATGATGGCGATTGCGGTTTTTGCCAGCGAGCCGTTCAGTTTATATTACCGAGAGACCGGAGGGGCATCTTCCGCTTCGCGGCGCTCCAGTCGGAGACGGGACAGTCGCTGCTCCGGCAGCATGGCTTGGAAGGAGCGACTCCCGACACGTTTGTGCTGGTCCAGCAAGGGCGGGCTTTTACCCGGTCAACCGCCGGGCTGCGCGTGCTGAGGGAGCTGGGAGGAGCATGGCGGTTATGCTACGCGGCGATTATCGTCCCGGCTCCGCTGCGCGATGCCGTTTATTCTCTATTTGCACGCCATCGGTACCGGCTATTCGGGAGAACGGACGCCTGTATGATCCCGAGCCCCGAGGTCCGGGAGCGGTTTCTGGACCGGGGCTAGCATGCAGCGTGCGTTGTTTTGCCCCGTCAGACGGGGAGATCAGGAGCTGACTGTTCAGCTCCTATTTGGCGTTGGAGCGCAGAGCCTGCGTCCTGTCCGAGCATACCCTGAGCACTGTAAGCGCAATGAACTGCTAGATCTCGGCGCTGGTCCGCACCCGGCATAAAAGCAAAGTCAATCCCCAGCCAGCGGCCAGCAGAACGAACGCATAGTAGAAGGCCGGCAGCGCCCACAGCAGCGGCACAGCGAGGAGCGCGACTGCGGCGGCATGGATGCTCCTGACGACGCTCGCGGCGGATGAGGCGCGGAGCTGCGGTGGAAGCGGGTAAATGAAGGACCAGTCCGAGTGGCGGTATGCCTTCGTCAATTCCTTCAATTGCAGGGCGAGCAGCGCCGCGAATACGAGGAAGACGAGCGTCGGCACCAGGAAACCCCGGGTGAACGCGATGATCAGAAACCCCAGAATGCTTAAACGCAGCGCAATGCCGAAGATTTCGGAGCGGAGCCACACATAGGCGTACAGAAAACGGTACGTATGCGCCGTCTGAAAGCGGAAGCCCCCGAGGCGCTCCATCAGTTTGCGCGGCGCATGAACCGAGCGGGGACGGCCTTGCATGTCGCTGACGTCGACGAATTGATTCAGCAGCTGCAGGATGGCTCGTCTATGCTTGCGCTCTGTGTCGACCAGCCGCAGCCATTGCAGCGTCCGTACCGTGGATAGGCGGATAAGGCCTACGTATAGCAGCAATGCGGCGGCGACGATCAGGGTGCCGACCCACGGCCGCAGGGTAAGCAGCGCATAAGTCAGGCTGCCTGCAGCCAGCCAGCGGCTTAGCGACCAGACGATTCGGGCCGGCTTGGAGGCAAGCAAGGCGGCTTCCAGCCATCTGGCCTGCAGCAAGATGCGCTTGATCGCGATCAGCACAAGCAGCGCATGCAGAAAGCCCGGCTTGTCTCCTTCGGAGAAGGCGTAGGCGGGCCAAACGGCCAGCCAGACGATGAGTACGCCGATGGTCTGCCAGGCCCAGGCGCGATTGACGGCCTTGGTCATATACCCCCTTACCAGCTCCGACTCCAGCGGTATCCAGAACACCAGATCCGGTTCTCTCAAGTAGGTGCGGATGGGACTAAGCGCGAGGATCGGCAGCAGAACGAGCGTGATGATCTCCCGAAACGGAAACCCCGGCGGGGCCATGACCAGCAGTTTGCCGTACAAATAAGTCATGGCCAGCATGCCGAGCACGATCAGCAGAGACACCGTTTGCAAAGCATATCCGACATAGGGCTTGATCTCCGCCAGAAATGCCCGCTCCCGTTTGCTCCACAGCCGCCCGGCATCGAATGTCAATGGCTCCGGCTTGCTCATCTCGCATTCACATCCTGAGTGACCAGGCTGCAGAATACGTCATCCAGCGGCGCGCCCGGCATCCTGGCCGCAGAGCGCAGCGTCTCCAGATCGCCGTAGGCGGCCAGCCGTCCCTGATGAAGCACGACATAGCGGTCGCCATAACGCTCGATCGTGGACAATATATGCGAGCTGATGAGAATGGCGGCTCCGTCCGATTTGACCTTGGCCATCAGCTCCAGCAGAGACCGGATGCCCAGCGGATCCAAGCCCAGGAAAGGCTCGTCGATGATATACAGGTCAGGCTTTACAAGGAATGCGCTCATGATCATGACTTTCTGCTTCATCCCTTTGGACAGATGAGCCGACAGCCGATTATGGAAGGGAGCCATCTGGAAGTCCTCCAGCAGTATAGCGGCTCTTTGCTCATAAGTATCCCTGCTCAGACCGTAAGCCATCGCGGCCATCTCCAGGTGCTCGCTTACCGTCAGCTCTTCATAAAGCAGCGGCGTTTCGGGCACATAAGCATACGTGCGGCGGTAGGAGGTCGGATCGTCCTTCAGCAGGCGGCCTCCGAGCCTGACCGTTCCTGAATGCGGCTCCATCAGCCCGAGAATATGCTTGATGGTCGTGCTTTTGCCCGCGCCGTTAAGTCCGATTAGACCGACCATCTCGCCCGGCTTGACTGTGAAGCCGATATCGTGCAGCACAGGTCTTTGCTTGCTGTAGCCCCCTGTGAGATGTTCGACATGCAATAAAGCTTCCATTGTGGCTTCACCTCTTTACGCCATATTTTACAACAATTTATACCAAAAACGAAAATGAAGTCATCTCTCATCAGACAACGTCTAAGCCTCCTCCGGCGGGCTGTCCGAATCAGCTGGCAGCGGAGATGTTCGTTTGGCGATATATAGATAGAGAAGACAGCATGCCGCCGTGAGCAGGGGAACGGCCAGGTATCCGCCGGAAAACGGGGCAATTGCGACGCATAAGGCGGTGGAGATCCCGGCGGCCCAGCGGCCTTTGGGATCATGCCAGAGCAGCTTCAGACAAGCGAGGGATGCGAGTATGTAGACCAGAATCCCGAGGGTGGTCGGGAGGAGCAGCAGCTTGTCGACCGGGTAGGCGAACCGGTAACTGAACAGCAGCACCAGCGCGTTGGTGATAAATAGAAACAGCACCGAGCGGTACGGCGTACCGTTGGCCGATGTGCCCGAGAACCAGCGCGGCAGCTTGCGGTCGGCGCCCAGCGACAACGCCAGGCGGGAAGAGCTGGCCAAATAAACGTTAAGCGTGCCGAGGCAGACGATGCAGGCGATGATAGCGGTCGCGAGACCGGCGTTGACGCCCAGCGCCCGATTCATCAGCGAGGCCAAGGGCGCGGTATCCGCTTCGCTGCCATAAATGCCGGTGCCCACCGTAACGACAGCGAGCAGCGTGTAGACAAGACCGACGACAATAACGCTGATCCAGGTGCTGCGCATGACGTCCGGATGGGGGCGCTTGAATTCGGGCACCAGATGGGTGATGCTCTCCCAGCCGAAGAACGCCCAGAAAATAAGCACGCAGGCTTGACCGATCCCCCGCACGCCAAAAGGAGCGAAGGGGACGAAATGGTTCGGTGTCGTTTCGGGCAAGCTGTAGGCGATGGTCACCACTAGCAGGATCAGAACAGTACCGCTCAATCCGAGAGACACTAGGCCGCTTATGCGCATGCCCAGCAGATTGGAGACCAGCGCGGCCGCCAGCAGCAGAAAGGCAATCCCATACACAACAGGCGGGGGCCAATGGAAGGCGGCGGCGATATAGGCTGCGCCTGTTAATCCGACAACGGCTTGCCCCGTAGCAACCCAGACGAGGAAGAACCAGCCGACGATCGCTCCCCACGTATCGCCGAAAGCCGCATTCACTATAGTAGAGATGCCGCCGTAATTTTCGTACTTGAGGGCAAGCCGGGCGAAGGTGTAGGCCACCGGTATGCTAAGCAAGGAAAGGATTGCCCAGGCCAGAATAGAAGCGGGGCCGGCTACCTGTGCGGTATACCCGGGCAATATCAGAATGCCCGAACCGAGAACGGCTCCCATATACAGGGCCACGCCCTGCGTTATGGTAACGGTACGTTTTTGCATCATAGGACACAGGCTCCTTCATAAACATACAGATGTATATAATTGGAGAAGATACAGGGTTGCATTGTGGAATGCAAGCATGGTATATTGTAACCCGGCCCAAGAAAGCAGGGCAAAAAAAAGATAGAAATTACTACTTGCATGTCGGGTAGTAAATGTGGTAAATTAGCTTTCGTTGTCCGATTCATTAATGTAAAGCTTCTGCACCAAGCGGGTTCGTCCCCTGGATTGGAAATAAAACATTAAAGAAAAAGATGCTTGCAATACAAAAATGAATGTGTTATAGTAATCCTCGCTGTCACGAACGGCTAATGAAATAACAGCTGTGAACATGGACAAGCGATCGATGAAATTGCCCTTTGAAAACTGAACAACGAGTGAGTGTTAAATAGAGAATGAAAATTCTCGCTAGCAGTAAATTTTGAGCAAGTCGAACTACCTTTTGTAGCCATTTCGAGCTTCGGTTCGAAAAGACTACCTTAATGGAGAGTTTGATCCTGGCTCAGGACGAACGCTGGCGGCGTGCCTAATACATGCAAGTCGAGCGGATCTGTTCCTTCGGGGATAGGTTAGCGGCGGACGGGTGAGTAACACGTAGGCAACCTGCCTGTAAGATCGGGATAACTACCGGAAACGGTAGCTAAGACCGGATAGCTGGTTTCTTCGCATGGAGAGATCATGAAACA
>NZ_FMYY01000006.1:86361-326832 GCF_900101595.1 Paenibacillus sp. cl123 | reverse complement strand
CGAAGAAACCAGCTATCCGGTCTTAGCTACCGTTTCCGGTAGTTATCCCGATCTTACAGGCAGGTTGCCTACGTGTTACTCACCCGTCCGCCGCTAACCTATTCCCGAAGGAATAAATCCGCTCGACTTGCATGTATTAGGCACGCCGCCAGCGTTCGTCCTGAGCCAGGATCAAACTCTCCATTAAGGTAGTCTTTTCGAACCGAAGCTCGAAATGGCTACAAAAGGTAGTTCGACTTGCTCAAAAGTAATGCTAGCGAGAATTTTCATTCTCTATTTAACACTCACTCGTTGTTCAGTTTTCAAAGGGCAATTGGGGTCCGACAAAAGACCTAATTTTCTACTAGCACGTCCTTGTCGTATGTTGTCGCTTTGTTTAGCGGCGACCTCTTAAATATAGCACATTTCCAAACTACTATGCAAGTCTTTTTTTTCGTAAACATGCAACTTTCCAACTTGCTCCCCATTCATCCGATTACCCATAGCTTCAAGGCCGTTATCGCAGCCAGTCCTGGCATCCCCAAAATACTCACCGTTCCTACGGTAGCCGCATTAAGCGGAAGCTCCAAATGGGTGTATGGAGTAAATAGATTAATAACATACAATAAAATCGCCGAAAACGCAACCTGCAGCAAAAACGCTCCCAGCCATTGAAAGGCAGCCCGGTTGCGCAAAACAAGCAGGCCGAGCAAGCCGCCCGAGCCTATCAGCATTCCCCATAAGATATAAGATTTCATTGCGATCCCTCCGCTGCGCGGCTGGCGCTGACTTCCGACAGCGAAATCCGGCTCTCTTTAGCCAGCTTGATCAGCATCTCAAACCGTTTTTCGGCTGCCTCAAGCGCGTAGACCGCATAGTCGACCTGATCCTTGTCCAGCGCATATTCAAACCGCTTCTGGGCCACCTCCCATTCCATATGGGCCCGAGAGATTTCCTGAACAAGCCGGATGCGGTCCTCCATCACTTCTTCCATCTGCTTGTCCAGCTTACGCGACTTCCACCATACCCACTTCATCCGCTTCACCCTCCTACAGGATTTTTTCCTATAGTTACATACATATCGGGAGGAGCGGACGCTTAGAACTAGAAATAACGGGAGACCGATAGCATTCCTTGCTCGGCAAGACCGAACTTTATCGAAGAGCTTTTGTTTTCCGAGATTAAAAAAAAGCCTTGCCCTATACAAGCCCGGATAATCTCCGGCTCGTACAAGACAAGACCTTCTCTTTCTCCCAATCGCCCGCGTACCGCACGGCCGGGAAGATTTGCCCTAATCTACTTGCCGAGAGCAAGCAGGCGAAGCAGGCGGCTACAGCTCTCTGCGGCCCTCCAGCGCCTTGGTCAGCGTCACTTCATCCGCATATTCCAAATCTCCCCCTACCGGGAGGCCATGAGCGATTCGGGTAACTTTCAATCCGAATGGGCGCACGAGTCTGGACAAATACATCGCTGTCGCTTCCCCCTCGATATTGGGATTCGTCGCCAGGATCAGCTCCTGCACGCGTTCATCGCTAAGCCGTTTCAGCAGATCGGCTATCCGAATCTCATCCGGACCGATGCCTTCCATCGGAGAGATCGCGCCATGCAGCACATGGTAGTAGCCATTGAATTCCTTGGTACGCTCCATCGCTACGAGATCCTTGGGCTCCTGGACAACGCAGATGGTGGAAGCATCCCTTGATTTGTCCTGACAGATCCGACAAGGGTCCGTATCGGTAATATTGCAGCAGACGGAACAATAATGCAGGTTGCGCTTCACGTTGACAAGCGCTTTGGCGAAGTCGATGACATCATCTTCCTTCATCCGCAGCACATGAAAGGCCAGCCTCCCCGCGGTCTTCGGCCCTATTCCCGGCAGCCGGGAGAAGGAGTCGATCAGTCTGGCTAAAGGTTCCGGATAAAACAAATGCGTTGCTCCTCACAATTGAAGTTACTTGCGGACGCATACGCCCGAGGGCGTTCCGTCCGCTGGCGGCACGTCGCTCTGAAGCCAGAAGTCCGGTGAATAAAAAGCGGCCTGCGGCCTCTCGTTCAACGGACCTCTAGAACAATCCCGGAATGTTCATGCCGCCGGTCAGCTTGGACATTTCCTTGCCGGCCAGCTCTTCGGCTTTGGTCATCGCATCATTGATGGCCGTCAGCACCAGGTCCTGCAGCATTTCCACATCGTCCGGGTCGACCGCTTCCGGCTTGATCGTGACGTTCGTGACTTTTTTCTGTCCGTTGACCGTTACGCTGACTACGCCGCCGCCCGCCGTTCCTTCGATAGACTTAGTAGCCAAATCCTCCTGCGCTTTGAGCATCTGCTCCTGCATTTTCTTAACCTGCTTCATCATCTGGTTCATGTTATTCATAAGATTCGCTCCTTTATTTTGAAATTCGGGCCTTGCCGCAGTGCTCTCTACTCGTCCTTGATCTTCACCAAATCTTCGCCAAACAGCTGGATCGCCTCGTTAATCCACTCTTCCTTCACGGGGCCTCCAGGCTCTTCCTCAGCCACAAGCTGCAGCTCCTCCTTGGGCGCCTCCGGCTGCTTGCTGCCCTCGGCTGCTGCCTGCCAATCCTTCAGCATCACGGTAACCAGGCGATACGGATGACCAAGCACCTCCTGCATCGCTTGCTCGATCAGCTGCTTGTTGGCCGGCCGCTCGCTCGTCTCCCGGTGCATCGCGCTCTTGAAGGCAACCAGCAGATTCGAATCGGCCCGAGCCACCGGTTCGCCATCCACGAGCCATGCGTGGACAGTGATCTTCAGATCCTTCACTCGCCCGAGCACCTGGCTCCACCGTTGCGCCGCTTCCCGGAATTCGGGTGTCTCCCGCCCTGCGATATAGGCATCGGCCTTCTCCAGCGTCTTCCTCGACGAGGCGGCAGTCTGCGCGGCTGACGGTCGGGCCGCCGCTCCTCCGGTTCCCGGAGTGTTCGCGGCGGGAACCCCTCCCTGCTTCACGATAGCGGCCAGCTGACCTTCCAGCCGCTCGATCCGTCCGAGCAGTTGGGCCACCAGAGCATCCTGGCGCTCCCCTCCGCCTGCGGGCGAGGCAGCAGCCGCTTCGGGACCTCCGGCAGGCTGCCCGGCTCTTCCCGGCGCTCCGCCGCCGCTGCACAGCTTCATAACGGCTACTTCCAGCAGCGTCTGAGGCTGGACCGAATACTTCATCTCCGTCTGATAATAATTGAGCGTATCGATCATCGAAATTAACGCTTCCGGGGCGAACCCTTCTGCGACGGCCGTGAACCGGCGGATATCGAGTATGCGCTCCGTCAGCGCCTCCGAATTCGGCACCATCCGAACCATCAGCAGATCGCGGAAGTAATAGATCAGATTCTCCATGCACTTATCCGCGCTTTTGCCTTCTTGCATGAAGGCGTCGATCAGCTTCAAGGCAGCGCCGATATCCCGGTCCTGGATGACGCGGGCAAGCTTTTCGAACTGATCGGATGCCATCCCGCCGGTAATGGACAATACATCCTCATACGTAATCTTCTCGCCGGAGAAAGCAATAATCTGATCCAGCAAGCTAAGCGCATCCCTCATCCCGCCATCCGATAACCTGGCGATGAAGGCGACCGCTTCCTCGTCAATCGCGATGCCCTCTTCCCCGCATACGCGGCGCAGGCGCTCCGCCTGCTCCTCCAGCGCAACGCGCCGAAAGTCGAAGCGCTGACAGCGCGAAATAATCGTCGCCGGCAGGCGGTGAGGCTCGGTCGTAGCCAGGATGAACATCACATGGGCCGGAGGCTCCTCCAGCGTCTTCAGCAGCGCGTTGAACGCTTCTGTCGTCAGCATGTGAACCTCGTCGATGATATATACCTTCTGGCGCACTTCCGTCGGAGCGTACTTCACTTTGTCGCGGATGTCGCGGATCTCCTCAACGCCCCGGTTCGAAGCGGCGTCGATCTCGACGACATCCATGACAGAGCCGTCGGTAATTCGGCGGCAGGCTTCACACCGGTTGCACGGCTCTATGCCGGGGCCGTTCTGGCAGTTGACCGCCTTGGCGAGAATTTTCGCCGCGCTCGTCTTGCCGGTCCCCCGCGGACCGCTGAACAAATAAGCGTGACTGAACCGCCCTTCCCGCAGCGAATTTTGCAGGGTCTGGACAATATGCTTCTGGCCGACCATATCTTGGAACGATTGCGGCCTCCACGTACGATATAAAGCAATATGCGCCATGTCGCCCTCTCCAATGACTATTTATCCTACTCATTATACTACACCTGCCAAGAGGTTTGTAGTGCAGCGTCGGATGCGCTCCTCGGCCTCCATTTCGTCAGGGGAACGGAATACTGATGGTAAAGGTCGTCCCATAGCCCTTGGACGAAACCCGGATCGTTCCTCCGATATCGTGGATAATGCGCTGGCATACGGATAAGCCCAAACCCGTCCCTTCTGACTTGGTCGTAAAGAACGGATCGAAAATTTTGTCAATGACATAGAGCGGTATGCCGGGTCCCGTGTCATGGATCTCGATATTCACCCTCCGTTCCTCCACATCCAACTTTTCCGTAATGCTCAGATAGCCCCCTTCTCCCATCGCTTCAATCCCGTTTTTACAAATATTCAGAAATACCTGCTTCAAATATTCGCGGTCTGCGATAACAGGCGGCATCCCGAGCACCGCTTCATACTGGACCGTGACATTGTGCAGGATAGCTTCGTTATTAATGATCGGCAGCAGCTCGCGGAGCACCATCGACACGTCTACCGGCTCGAAGGACGTATTTTTCGGCTTGCTGAGCAGCAGAAATTCGCTGACAAGCTCGTTGATCCGGTCGATCTCCTTCAGCATCACCTCGGTATAGCTCTTCTCCCGGCTCATCCCCTGCTCCTCGAAGGATTTACGGAACATCTGCAGAAAACCCTTGATCGAGGTAAGCGGATTCCGTATCTCATGAGCCGTTCCTGCAGCAATCTGTCCGATCATCGCGAGCCGGTCGCTGCGCTGCACCTGTTCTTCGAGCGACCGGAGGTTGGTGACATCCTTGAAAATAATGCAGGCGCCGACCACCTTTCCCTCCTCGTCCCGCAGCACATTGGAATCGACCAGCAGCTCATATCGGTCCTGGCCCTTCGTCCATGAGATGGCCTGATTGCGGGCTACCCGTCCGTCGAGAATACGCGGGTCCACGATCCTATGCTCTTCGGGCAGCTCTTGAAATACGCGGTCCATAGGCAGCCGCAGCACCTCTTCCCGATTAAGCCCCAAAATCCGGCAGGCCATATCGCTGATATCCTCAAGCTCAAGATTGGGGTTCACCAAAATGACACCTAAGTTGACATCCTTCAAAAACATATCGGCGAAGCGCTGAAGCAAACTGAGCTGCTTGTGCATCTACAGCCACCCCCTCTATTTATGTACGACTGCATAGGCGGTATTCCCGGCCCCGGTTAACTTTAGTATACCATTCTCCCCATCCCCTGCATTTTCCTCCAAATCCATACAAAAAAACACCGAACCCTGCCATCCTGGCAATATCGGTGTTTCCTATACGCATATCCATTGAAAATGTATAAACCGTGCACCAACCTCGATAGTACGATCCAGGTGGAATTTTTATCGCCAGCTCAAGTTAGGCCACCCTCCGGCACATGAAACATCACGCTTATGGCTGCTTCCTTCCGGACCTGACCAGATTCACGAGCATCCATTGCGGAGGACCCGACTCTCAACACCAGCTTTAAAACCCAACCCCTACATCGCAATACCTCATGAAGGCGTTCAACCCCGCTACAGCGGATTGCGGGTTACAGGGCACCGCTACCTCCCCGTCTAGCACGGCAAAGATAAGTATAGTCCAATCAGGGACAAATATCAACCTCAGGGAATTATTTAGCACGCAGAAACGGAGGCGTTGGCCTGCAGCTGCCTCATGGAGCCGTTATTGTAACCCGGGTTTCGTAGCGCGGAGATTCTGTGGCCATCATGCGAACTACCTCTTCCTCCAGCGAACGGAGCTCGCGCTCGGACGTACCGGCAAGCGCTTGAAGCTGGATGTGAACCTTCGTCCCGTTCACCCGGATAGCATTCACAGTCATATTCGGGTAGTGCCTGCTGAGGGCGGTACGCATCACATCCACGTCGGCCTCATAGGTACGGTAGGAGCTTCCGAGCGGATTATTGGGGTTTGTGTCGCTGATGCCGAGCGGACTGCCGGTGGAATTCAGCTTCGTCTGCCCCTGCCGGGCCGATTGACAGGCGGTGAGCACCGGAAGCATGATCAGAAGCAGGCCCAGCCAGCCTACGAGAAGTCTTGGCAGCATAATAAAAAACACCTCCTGCGTCTCTTAAGATTTGTAATCTTAGGATGACCCGAGAAGGTGCGTTTATGCTTGGTAGCAAATGGCAATCGATTAAATGCCGTATTTCTTTTTGAACTTGTCGACGCGACCGCCGGCATCCAAGAACTTCTGCTTGCCTGTGAAGAAAGGATGGCAGGCGGAGCAAATCTCAACGCGGAGATTTTGTTTCACGGAACCGGATTCAAACGTATTACCGCAAGCGCAAGTAACAGTCGTTTGGTTATATGTCGGATGAATCGCTGCTTTCATTGACCTTTCACCTCTTTGTGCCCTGAATCACCATGTGAATCAGAGTTTTAATCATACAAATGGCATTATAGCACGGAGCCTATCCATGCTGCAAGTACTTATTGCGTCTGGCCGCAAGCTCGTCCGGAATATGCGTGTAGGAGCCCAGCACGACTCCCGGCAGCTCTTCACGAAAAATCTCGAGCATCTGCTTCATCCCGTAGCGTTCGCCTCTGGCCGGTGGAATAAGCTGCAGGTAGCTCTCGGGATC
This sequence comes from Paenibacillus sp. cl123, assembly GCF_900101595.1. Classification (GTDB taxonomy): domain Bacteria; phylum Bacillota; class Bacilli; order Paenibacillales; family NBRC-103111; genus Paenibacillus_G. The sequence goes on along the minus strand of NZ_FMYY01000006.1, from coordinate 320,029 downwards.
GATATTCAGATTGCGCAGCTGGATCAGCTTCAGATCCGTGCGGCGCACGAATTCGATCATCGCTTCCATCTCTTCCTCACGATCCGTTACGCCGGGGAATATCAGGTAGTTGATCGAGGTGACAACGCCGTGATCGGCTGCGTAGCGCAGCGACTTCTCCACATGCTTCAACGTATAGCCGCGCGGCTTGTAATACGCGTTGTAATGATCGTCGAGCGCGCTTATTGTGCTGACGCGCATCAGATTAAGACCGGCGTCGACAATCGCGCGAATATGGTCCGTCAGACCGGCGTTCGTATTGATGTTGATATAACCCATGTCCGTGCGGCTTCGCACCTCGCGGATGGCTTCGATAATAATTTTCGCCTGGGTGGACGGCTCGCCTTCACAGCCTTGGCCGAAGCTGATGATGCTTTGGGGCGTCTTCAGATGCTCCAGCATGACCTGCACAACCTCTTCGACCGTCGGCTTGAAGTTCATCCGCGTCTGGGGCGCGGGAAATCCGCTGTCGTCCGGCTGCTCGGAGATGCACCCGAAGCAGCCCGCGTTACAGGAGAACGATACAGGCACCGCCCCTTCCCAGCGGTTAAGGAAGGTGTTGGAAGCCGTCAGGCATTCATAGCCGAGCGCGCAGTTCGACAAGTGCTGGTACAGCCGGTTCTCCGGATATTGCGTCAGCAAACCTTGCACCTTGACCTCCAGCTCATCGGGGTCGCAGTTCCGCGGGTTCCAACGCTCCGGATCATCGCAGGCTTCCGCCGCTACGTAAAAGCCCCCATCCTTCCAGACGACTGCCGTATAGCCGAACAAAGGAAGCACCTTGGTCTTATCCGCCTTGGCGTAGCCGGGCAGCATCAGCCGCGTAAAGCCTTGCGGTAGCAACGCGCCGACGGCATGCACCTCGCCGGGCACAACCTCCATGGCGCCGGTCTTCACATTAATGCCGATGGGACGGGTATCCGGGAGGCTTACCAGGGTAGCTCCTTCCGGAAGCGGAATCAGCTCGTCCTCGAGCAGCTCCGTCACCAGCTCGCCATGACGGCCGAGCGCTATATAATCAGGACGGTCATACACATGACCGTCCGCTCCCGCATAGACGAGATTCATTCCGATAGTCCCTCCTAGGAGACGGAGTGCTTCACGCGTCTGGAGGCGCCTCCGCTGCCACCGGAGTTCGAACTCCCCCCGGTGTCCAATGTATCCAAAAATTCTTGATTCGTCTTCGTATCCGCGAATTTCTTCAGGAACGACTCCGTATATTCATGCGAATCGTTCATATTTTTGCGGATGGCCCAAACCTTCTCGAGCTCTTCCTTGGTGAGCAATATTTCTTCCCGTCTCGTACCCGAGCGGCGAATATCGATAGCCGGGAATACCCGGCGCTCGGCCAGCTTGCGGTCCAGATGCAGTTCCAGGTTGCCTGTGCCCTTGAATTCTTCATAGATGACGTCATCCATACGGGAGCCTGTTTCAATAAGCGCCGTTGCCAGAATCGTCAAGCTGCCGCCTTCTTCGATATTGCGGGCTGCTCCGAAAAACCGCTTGGGACGGTGAAACGCCCCCGGATCGATACCGCCGGAAAGCGTACGTCCGGTCGGCGGAACGACCAGGTTGTAGGCCCGGGCCAAACGGGTGATGCTGTCCAGCAGGATGACGACATCCTTCTTATGCTCGACCAGCCGCGTCGCTCTCTCGAGTACCAGCTCCGCTACCTTGATATGATTCTCAGGCAGCTCGTCGAATGTCGAGGCAATGACCTCGCCTTTGACGGAGCGCTGCATATCGGTCACTTCTTCCGGCCGCTCGTCAATCAATAACACGAATAATTCCACTTCGGGATGATTGGTCGAGATACTGTTGGCGATTTCCTTCAAGAGCAGCGTTTTACCGGCTTTGGGCGGAGCCACGATCAGTCCGCGCTGGCCGAAGCCGACAGGCGCAAGCAAATCCATCAAACGGGTGGAGACTTTATTGGGGGTCGTTTCCAACACGAGCTTTTTCTGCGGATAAAGGGGAGTGAGCGCCGGGAAGTGAAGCCGCTCGGCGGCTGTCTCCGGGTTCTCGCCGTTGACGGCATCTACGTGCAGAAGCCCGAAATACCGCTCGTTTTCTTTGGGCGGCCGGCACTTGCCCGATACAAGGTCTCCCGAACGCAGGTCGAACCTGCGAATCTGCGAAGCGGAAATATAAATATCTTCGGAGCTGGGCAAGTAATTGATCGGCCGCAGGAAGCCGAAGCCTTCCTGCAGCACGTCCAGCACGCCCTGCATGAACATAAGTCCGCCCTTCTCGGCCTGGGCTCGAAGAATGGCGAAGATCAGTTCTTTCTTTTTCATTTGTCCGTAATAAGGGATCTGATGCGTCTTCGCGAGCTTGTAGAGCTCGGTAAGCTTCAACGCCTCCAACTGGGCGAGCTGCATATCCATCATGTACCAACCACCAAACTATTAAAATTTCTATTCTTCCGAAAATATACTCTAGCAATGCCCAAAACATACCTGATCTATACCCGGCAGGCTCAGTCTTTCTCCCGCCATACCTCAGCGCCCAAATTTACTAGATTGGTCACGAGATGATCGTATCCCCGGTCGATGTACTCGACCCCGGTAATTTCGGTGGTGCCGCTGGCAACCGTCAGGCCGGCAATCACGAGCGATGCGCCGGCGCGCAGATCGGTAGCCTTGACCTTGGCCGAAGACAAAGGCCCGCCTTCGATGATGGCCGAGCGGCCCTCCACCTTCACACGCGCTCCCATACGCACTAGCTCTGGAATATGCTTAAACCGATTGGAGTATACATAATCACTGAGAATACTAACGCCCTTCGTCTGCGTAAGCAAACTGCTCATCGGCGATTGCAGGTCCGTAGCAAAGCCAGGGTACACGAGCGCCTTCACGTCCACACTCTCATACTCCGGCTGACCGACGACGCGGATAGACTCGTCCATCTCGTAAATATGAACGCCCATCTCCTGAAGCTTGGCCGTGAGCGCCTCCAGATGCTTAGGGATGACATTATCAACGATAACGTCTCCGCGGGTAGCCGCGGCCGCGATCATATAGGTGCCCGCCTGTATGCGGTCAGGGATGATCGAGTGGCGGCAGCCATGCATGCTGTCCACGCCTTCGATACGGATCGTTTCCGTGCCCGCGCCTTTAATTCTGGCCCCCATGGCGTTCAGAAGTGTTGCAACATCTATGATTTCAGGCTCTTTTGCCGCATTTTCAATAATTGTGACGCCTTTGGCTCTCGACGCCGCCAGCATAATATTAATGGTTGCCCCAACGCTTACAACGTCCAAATAAATTTTGGCTCCGCGCAGCTGTTTCGCCCGGATATGTAGAGCGCCGTTCTCATTGGATACGGAGGCTCCAAGCGCCTCAAAGCCTTTGATATGCTGATCGATAGGTCGCGGCTCAAAATTACAGCCGCCCGGAAGGCCAATCACCGCTTCGCCGAAACGGCCGAGCAGCGCGCCCATCAAATAATAGGAAGCGCGAAGCTTCTTCACATTGCCATTAGGCATCGGCTTGGATACCAGCCGGCTTGGATCGATCGCCATCTGGTCCTGGTCCCATCGGACCGTTGCTCCAAGCTCTTCAAGCAGCTCGGTATAAATCGCCACATCGCTGAGCGCGGGAAGATTGTCCAGCGTCACAGTCGATTCCGATAATATGGCAGCCGGTATAAGCGCGATCGCGCTATTTTTGGCGCCGCTGATTTGGACGCTTCCCCGCAGCGGACGGCCGCCGGCGATCATCAATTTCTCCATTCGATGTCGTTCCTCCTACTTCACCACTTGAAAAAAAGCAAGCAAAGGCTTCCACAAATCAAGCCTTCGGTGCGACAAACCATAACATTCGTTTATGAACCGGAATATGAGGGCGTATAAACATGCTTATGAGAGCATAAAGAAGAAAGGAAGGGAAATACACGTCTGACGTGCATTCCCCGGGTCGACATTAGGCTTGGCCTGCGCTGCCGAACAGCTTGATCTTGGATGCTACTACTTCAACCATGGCTTTGCGGGCAGGAGTGAGGTATTTGCGAGGATCGTACACTTTGGCATCTTTGTTCAATACGTCGCGGATCGCTTCCGTACACGCCACCTGGTTTTCCGTATTTACATTGATTTTGCCAACGCCAGCGGCGATCGATTGTCTGATCATCTCATCAGGCACGCCGGAGCCGCCGTGCAGCACAACCGGAACCGGGATCGCGGAAGCAACCTTCTCGATGATGTCGAAGCGGATATTCGGCTCGCCGGCATACATGCCGTGAGCGGTGCCTACGGCGATCGCCAGGCAGTCTACGCCAGTCTCTTCGTAGAAGCGGATGGCTTCTTCAGGCTTGGCCAGGTTAGCGTCGGACTCGTCCACGCTGATATCATCCTCTACGCCGCCGATCGTGCCAAGCTCGCCTTCGACGGAAACGCCCATCGCATGCGCCGCTTTCACCACTTCTTTGGTCAGACGGATGTTTTCTTCGAAGGAATAGTGGGAACCGTCGAACATAACGGAGCTGAAGCCCGCGCGGATACATTTCATCGCGACTTCAAAGCTGCTGCCATGGTCCAGATGCAAAGCGATCGGCAAACCGGATTTTTTCGCAGCCGCTTCGGCGATAGCCACCGTAAACTCGATCCCCATGTATTTCAAAGCGCCCTCGGATACGCCGAAGATGAACGGGGAGTTCAATTCTTGAGCAGCCTCCGTGATCGCTTGCGCAAATTCCAGGTTGTTCATGTTAAATTGGCCAACCGCATATTTGCCTGCCTTGGCTTTAGGTAAGAAATCATTCATCGAAACTAATGGCATGGTAGTTCTCTCCTTCTCGTATAGTGTGACCGTGCCGAGGACGCCTGTCAGGGCCCTCCCGTCATACTGCGCTATTATAACATAGATGGGGACAAACGTTAAACAGGAATTGGCGCCGCCCGGCCGGCTGGAAGCCCTTGGATGGCGCGGGCTTCGCTTTCTTAAGATTTCAAGAAAAAAGGACCCTTGTCAGGATCCGAGCGCATACGAGCTATTATTGGGGGTACGCAGCTGCTGATTGACCGCCTGTCGCAGCTCGTCGATATCGAAGGGCTTCGTAAAATGCATGATCGCTCCCAGGTCGGTTGCTTCCTTGATCATGTCGAGCTCTCCGTAGGCCGTCATCATGATGACTTTAATGGAAGCGTCGATACTCTTGATATGCTTCAGAATATCGAGCCCGTCCATGCCGGGAATCTTCATATCCAGCAGAACGAGATCCGGCTTTGAGCTTCGGACGATTTCGAGCGCCAGCTTTCCGTTCCCGGCTTGATAGGTGTCGTAACCTTCGCTGCTGAATACTTCCATCAACAGGATGCGGATGCCGTTCTGGTCATCAACGATGAGGAGCTTCTTTTTCACTAGTAAACCCTCCCAATTCCGATTCCTGGGTTCGTGGTTCCGTCCCCGAGTTTGACTCTCATGATTGGTATTCGCTGCGCACAGAGCGTTTCCTGCCGCAGCAAATAAAAAAGTTGAAAACTTTTACAAATCAAGCAGAGTTTACAGGCGATGTTCGAACACCCATTCGGATAGACCGGGCAATGGCTTGAAAAGTTACGCCGCTCTAGTGCTTCTGCTGGTACGCCGCTTCGACGAAATGCTTAAACAAAGGCTGCGGACGGTTAGGTCTGGACGTAAATTCCGGATGGAACTGGACAGCCAGGAACCATGGATGGGACGGGCATTCGATAATCTCTACCAGTCGGCCGTCCGGACTTGTCCCGGAGATGATCAGGCCGGCAGATTCGATCGCATCGCGGTACTCATTATTAAACTCATACCGGTGACGGTGACGCTCGTAGACAAGCTCGTCCTCATAACAGCGCATGGCCAGCGAGTCTTCCTTCAGCTTGCACGGGTACAAGCCCAGACGCATCGTGCCGCCCAGATCCTCGATGTCCTTCTGCTCAGGCAGCAGATCGATCACCGGGAACGGGGTCGTCGGATGAATCTCGGAGCTGTTCGCGCCCTCCAGATTAAGCACGGAGCGCGCATACTCCACGACAGCCACCTGCATGCCGAGGCAAATGCCGAAGAAAGGCACTTTGTTCTGGCGCGCGTAACGGATCGCGGATACTTTGCCTTCGATGCCGCGGTCGCCGAAGCCGCCCGGCACCAGAATTCCCTGTACGCCTTCCAGCAGCTCGGCCACATTGTGATCGAACACTTCCTCCGCATTGACCCAGCGGATCTTCACTTCCGTATCGCAGGCGAACCCGGCATGTCCCAGCGATTCCACGATACTGAGATAGGCATCGTGCAGCGCTACGTATTTGCCGACGATGGCAATCTCGGTCGTCGTCTTAAGCGACTTCACGCGTCCGACCAGCGCTTCCCACTCGGTCATGTCCGGCTCGCCGGCCTGCAGCTTCAGGTGATTGACGACGATGTCGTCCAGCCCCTGCTCACGCAGCATAAGCGGCACCTCGTACAGCGTTTCCGCATCGATGCACTCGATCACAGCTCCCGGATCGACATCGCAGAACTGGGCCAGCTTGCGCTTCATATCTTCCGCCAGCGGATGCTCCGTGCGGCAGACGATGACATGCGGCTGAATGCCGATGCTGCGCAGCTCCTTGACGCTGTGCTGGGTCGGCTTCGTCTTGACTTCGCCCGCCGCTCTCAGGTAAGGAATCAGCGTCACATGGATATACATCACATTGTCGCGGCCGATGTCGCTCTTGATCTGGCGGATCGCTTCAAGGAACGGCAAGCTCTCGATGTCGCCCACCGTGCCGCCGATCTCCGTGATGACCACATCGGAATGCGCCTCGCGGCCTGCGCGGAATACCCGCTCCTTGATCTCATTAGTAATATGGGGGATAACCTGCACCGTTCCGCCCAAGTATTCGCCTCTGCGCTCCTTGGCGATAACGGACGAGTATATTTTGCCTGTCGTCACATTGCTGTTCTTGGACAGATTGATATCGATGAACCTCTCATAATGGCCCAGGTCCAGATCCGTCTCCGCGCCGTCGTCCGTCACGAACACCTCGCCGTGCTGATACGGGCTCATCGTTCCCGGATCGACATTAATGTACGGATCGAACTTCTGAATCGTAACCTTAAGGCCGCGGTTCTTCAGCAGTCTGCCCAGCGAAGCGGCCGTAATCCCTTTGCCCAGCGAGGAAACGACGCCCCCGGTCACGAAAATATACTTTGTCATTATGTAATACCTCCCAAGTTTATCATGCCGTACCTTGCCGAATACCGACCCGATCGCAATTGCCAGCGGAAACATTATTCCCCGGAAAAAAAAGAAAAAGTCCCCCGCAAATGGCGGGGCACTTTTCCATAAAAAGACCTATTCGGTCTAAGCGTCCATCTAAAGCCCAGAAAATAGTTTACTCTGAACGGTGCGCACTGTCAAGGAGAAGCAGGCAATATGGTTTATTTGCCATCCTTCTCGTCATCGTCGTCCTCATCGTCATCCGCCAAATCGTCTTCGGCGTCTTCCTCTTCGCCATCCTCGCCGTCCAGCACTTCCCCGTCGATCTCTTCTTCTTCCTCGATCTCCTCGTCTTCGAAGAACTCGGTTTCCTCCTCGACCTCTTCTTCGGATTCGAAGTCGTCGCGAGGCGCGTCGAAGGAATCGTAGTCCTCCTCTTCTACGAAGGTGTCCTCTTCCTCGGCGAACAGATCCTCATCGTCCAGATCGTCATCCTCGTCGTTGATGATCCGCGGACGCTTGCCGCTGCCGACGGTGTCTTCGGACTTCTCGATCGGATACCAGCGCTTCAGTCCCCACAGGTTGGTGCCGACGCATGCGAAACGCCCGTCGATATTAATCTCCGTATATAGTTGAGCAATGACCTGCATAACCTCATCATCAGACAATCCTTTGATCTTGGCGATCTCCGCCATCAAATCCCGGTAGTAAAACGGCGTGTTGGCCGCCTTCAAGAGCTCGAACGCCAGATCCACCATCGGCATCTCTTTGGCTTTCTCCGCGCTCACTTTAAGCTGATACTGGGCACTCATGACATGGCACATCCCTTCCGACATTATCGAACGTGGTACTGATTCCGGCGCGTCAGTCGCCCTCTACTACAATATCCACTAGTACCACTAAGTAAACCTTATTTTATGTAAAATTGCAACTGCTTCCGCATGAAGCTCCCGGCTTGTCCCTGCCGGCAGCGAAACGAAGGATCTCGCCCGGACGATCGCCTGAAAGCGGCGCTGTCCTGCGGCGGGATCCTGCGTCCCGACTGTACCCGCAAACTGCGGCTGCGTCCGCTGCGCGCACCCGCACTCTGCCCCTTCATGCTTGCGGAGAAGAAGATTACCCCTCCCTACTTATCGTATGTGGCGGGAGCCGCTTTGACACGGGTAAGCACCTATTTATTTGCAACAAGGCGAACTGCTCATTCGCAAGCCCCCCTGCTTACATACCATACATCAAGGTTACGGTAGGGGGGGATCTACATTGAATCCATCGGCTCTGGGCACATGGCTTCTTCATGCGATGGACCAGGGGGCGGACGGCAGCGCTGGACGCTACATTATCCGCTTTCGCTCCCATGGCGACTATACGTCTTTCATTCGTTATCTGAACAGACAGTCCAAAGCGCTCCCCCAACTGAGGCAGATCAGACCGCTCAGATTGATTCGCGCCATCTCCTGTCCGCTGCGTTCGGGCGCTGCGCTCTCATCGGTTCCCGGCGTGCGGTCCGTAGAAGCGGACGCCCGCATCCAGCTGCAAGGAACGAAAGGCTCTGCGCTGGTGCCGACAAGCCTTCACGGGAGCCGATCGGCTCCGCCGTCCAAAATTCCGTGGGGCATACGCCACATTCAGGCTCCACAAGTATGGTCCAAGTCGAAAGGAGACCGCATTCATATCGGCGTGGTGGACACAGGAGCGGACTACAATCACCCGGACCTGCGCCATTGCCTGTCGCAAGGCATCAATCTGCTGAACCGTCATCTGTATCCGGCGGACGATAACGGCCATGGCACGCACATTGCAGGCACGATCGCCGCCTACGCCAAGCAGCGGGGAATTGTCGGCATCGCCCCCCACGCGCTGATTCATCCGGTAAAGGCTTTCGACCATCAGGGAGGCGCCTTCGTATCGGATATCATCAAGGCGATCGACTGGTGCGTGCTCAGCCGGATGGATATCATCAATATGAGCTTCGGGATGAAAACACATAGCAAGGCGCTGGAGGCAGCCGTCCTAAGCGCCCATCAAGCCGGAATCGTCGTTGTCGCCTCCTCGGGCAATGAAGGCAAACGGGCCGAAATCGACTACCCCGCCCGCTTCCCCCAGTCGATCGCCGTAGGCGCCACGACGCGCAAGGGACGCGTCGCCCCGTTCAGCAATGACGGGCGGCAGATCGATATCTATGCGCCCGGCGAGAAAATTTATTCAACTTGGCCCGGAGGCAAGTACCAGGAGCTGAGCGGCACTTCCATGGCCACGTCGCATGTGACGGGGGTCATCGCCCTCATGCTGTCGCTCCGGCCCCGCTTGCGGCCCTCACGCATCAAGGCGCTGCTGCGCAAGCACGCCCGCTATGTCATGAGGCCCGGCAAGCAAAGCTTCATCAAGGAGCTGCATGCGGCCAGAACGGTGGGCAGCCTGAGCAAAAGACCGGGCAAATAAGCTCGCGCCGGCTAGCTTCCTTCCTCCGCCCGGACCTCAAGCCTGACCTCAACCCGGCCCGCCGCTTCGCCCATCACCGTAAGCTCGTACAGCCAGCTGGCTTCGAACGGCAGGTCTCCTCCGCGCTCCGGAAGCCTCAGCCCGAAGGCATGCGTGACCGCCTCAAGCTCCATGCGGCCGTGGGCCGTATCCAGGTACCCGATATGCCGGCCGCCGGCGGCAAAGGTCTGCTCGAAGCGGACATCTCCGTGCCGGATGATGCGCACCTCCTCCGGGGTCAGGCGCATCGTTGTCATCGTGCGGCCCATCTGGGCTTCCTGGGGCTCCTCATAGCGCAAATACAAGCAGTCTTGCTTTCGTACCAGGAACCCCGGCATGTCGCTGACGGTCCTCTGGCTCTCCGCGAAGCTGTGGAGCCGGACCCGCACGCGGATTTTGCCCGGATCGGCCGCCTGCCCTTCGGCCTTGCGCGGCTCTGATGAATCGTTCATCTTGCGTCCCTCATTTCCAGACAAGTATAGCTTCCACGCCCAGTGTACTCCACAGGCGGAGACGCGCGCAATCGGTCGGGGCCGGGACCTCCGTGGCGGCACCTCGTTCCTCCGCTGTCCGATCATACCTAACGATCAAAACCTAACATTCGAAACCTAACGCTCGTCTCCTGCGTCTAACAACATACAGCATGAATGATGAAAGCGGAGGACTTACATAACTATGATGGATACCAAGCAATCCCAGAACACAGCCGGCAATAAAAAAACGACAAGAAGAGCTTTCCTGGCGAAAACGGCCGGGGTGCTGCTGGGCATCGTCGGCCTGCCTCCGGCCGCTCTGGCGTACGCCCGGTATGCCGAGCCGAAGTGGCTGGACACCGAGCGCGTGGTTTTGCATACGCCGCGCCTTCCCGAAGCGTTCCAGGGACTTACGGTCGTACAGTTCAGCGATACGCATCTCGGCTTCAACTATGAAGCCGAGGACTTGGCCCGGCTGGCCGAGGCCGTCAACCGGCTGAAGCCGGATGTCATCTGCTTCACGGGCGACCTGGTGGATTATGCCGTCGGAACGGAAGGACCGGCTTACGCCGAGGCGCTTAGCCTTATGGAGGCGGGGCTTGGCAAATTCGCCGTGCTGGGCAATCATGATTATTTCAAGGGAGGCGACAAGGCTGTCGCCCAGACCCTGACGGCCGGCGGCTTCCGCGTGCTGCGCAATCAGGCCGTACGCCTCGAGCGGGATGGCACCAGCCTCTGGATTGCCGGTGTGGAGGACATGTGGTACGGCAAGCCGGATATCGCCAAATGTCTGAATACCGTCAACCCGGATGATTACGTGCTGCTGCTCTCACACAGCCCGGACTACGCCGACACGGTCGTCGATTATCCGGTCGATGTGCAATTATCCGGGCATACCCACGGCGGACAGGTACGTATTCCGTTCTACGGCCATGTCGTCGTTCCCAAGTTCGGCGAGAAGTACACGATCGGGCTGTACCGCCTCGGCACTCGCGGCTTTCAATTGTATGTCAACCGCGGCATCGGCGTCTCCCAGCATCCCGTCCGGTTCAACTGCAGGCCCGAGCTCACCTGCTTCACGCTCAAACGGGGATGAGCCGCCGCGTTTCAAGAACAACCCGGCCGGCCGGCGGGGCTTATAAGGCCCATTCGCGGGCGTTTCTCCTCCAAGACCGCCCGCAGGCTTGGAGCCGCTTTTATTCTAACAAGCGCCAGCAAGCCCCACGAAGCCGGACGGAGCCTGGACCGCGCTCATCCCCCAAACAAACGCAAAACCGGCTGCCCTCCCCCCAAGGAGAGAACAGCCGGCTTCCACCGTGTAACGTATAAGCGCCGGGCTTACTTCGTCAGATCTTCCACAAACTTCGGAAGCACGAAGGCTGCCTTATGCAGGCGAGGCGTGTAATATTTCGTATCAATCTCCGGGATCTTCGTCTCGTCGACCGCCAGAGGGTCATACTTCTTGCTGCCCAGCGTAAAGGTCCACAACCCGCTCGGATACGTAGGGATGTTCGCAACGTACACGCGCACGATCGGGAAAATCTCCTTCACATCGCGGTTGACCGTCTGGATCAGGTCGGCCTTGAACCAAGGGTTGTCCGTCTGCGCGACGAAGATGCCGTCTTCCTTCAGCGCGTCGTAGATGCCCTTGTAGAAGCCTTGCGTGAACAGATTGACCGCAGGACCTACCGGCTCGGTGGAATCGACCATGATGACATCATACGTATTTTTATGATCATGGATATGCATGTAGCCGTCATTGACGATGACTTCGACGCGCGGGTTGTCCAGCTCGCCGGCGATCGTCGGCAAATATTTCTTCGAATATTCGATGACTTTGCCATCGATGTCGACCAGTACGGCTTTCTCCACCTCAGGATGCTTCAGCACCTCGCGGACGACGCCTCCGTCCCCTCCGCCGACAATCAGCACCTGCTTCGGATTCGGATGGGTGTACAGCGCCGGATGAGCGACCATCTCGTGATAGACGAACTCGTCCTTCACCGTCGTCATCACCATGCCGTCCAGCACCAGCATCGTGCCCCATTCGACCGTTTCGATCATCGCAAGATCTTGAAAATCGGTTTTCTCCGTTACATGCGTCTCTGTAATTTTGGCTGTAATGCCGAAGTTATCCGTTTGTTTCTCCGTGTACCATAATTCCATATGTGTTCAGCCACCTCTCCTGGATCTCGCATAGCCCTATTCTGCAGGGTTGTTTGAAGCGCAAACTGCGGCCTGCCATGTCAAGTTGTATTATAGTAGATATCCCCGAAAATGCAAATACGGCCACCCTCCGGATGGGCCAAATTCAAAAAAAATTAATACAATCCGGCTGCGGGGGTGAATACGTTCTCCTATGTTTTTCCATACTGGCTACTAGCACTTATTTTTGAATGCCAGCGAAGGGAGGGAGCATCATGGCTGCATCACGCGATCGGAAGCAGGACGAGCTTCAAGGAGCGGGCAGGAAGAGCCGCATGCGGACCTTCCTGTCCTACTCCTTCACCTTTATCATTCTCGGAGCCGCCTGCGGCATCCTCGCCTTGCTCTTCATGCGCTCGCAGGCGCTGCCCGTCTCCAAGATGGCCGCCGCCTCCGAGCTGTATGACGTACACGGCAAGCCCATCGAAGCTTACGGCGGAGGCAAAAGCACGCAAACCGTGCCCTTGAAGCAGATGTCGCCGAATATCATAGAAGCGACGCTTGCGATCGAGGACCGCAGCTTCTACAATCATTACGGCTTTGACCCGAAGGGCATCGCAAGGGCGGCTCTGGTCAACCTGCAGCATATGTCCAAGGTCCAGGGTGCGGGCACGATCACCCAGCAGCTCGCACGCAACCTGTATTTGAACCATGAACGCACCTGGTCGCGCAAGCTGAAGGAGACGTATTTCGCCGTACAGATGGAATTGCAGATGAGCAAGGATCAGATCCTGGAGCAATACCTCAACCAGATCTACTACGGTCACTCCACGTACGGCATACAGGCCGCCTCTCAGCTGTTCTTCGGCAAAAATGCCAGCGAGCTGAGCCTGGCGGAGAGCGCGCTGCTTGCCGGCGTCCCTAAGGGTCCGCGGTATTATTCCCCTTACTATGACATGGCCAGCGCCTTGGACCGCCAGAAAACGGTGCTGGGAACGATGGTCGAATCGGGGTATATCACCCAGGCGGAAGCCGATCGCGCAGCAGCGGAAAAGCTGAACATTCTCCCGCTGGAGGCCAAGAAAACAGCCGTCACCGCCCCCTACTTCCGGGATTATATCCGCAGCCGGGTCATCGATCTGCTTGGCCTGGAGGAAAATGAATACGAGGAAATGGGACTGCGCATCTATACGACGCTTGATCTGAACGCGCAGCAAATCGCGGAGGAAACGATCAAGAAGGAGCTGGAGGGCTATCCGGAGCTGCAGACGGCGCTCATCGCGATTGATCCGAGGAACGGCTACGTCAAGGCGATGGTCGGAGGGCGCAGCTACGCGGAAAATCAATACAACCGGGTCTTCGCCAATACGCGGCAGCCGGGCTCCTCCTTCAAGCCGATCGTCTACTTGACCGCGCTGCGAGAGAAGCAGTATACGCCCGTCACCCGCTTCGTCAGCGAGCCTACGACCTTCAGCTATGACAAAGACCGCAAGAAGTACACGCCGAACAATTATGACGGCAAATTTTACGGTCCGATCGATCTGCGGGCGGCGATGTCCAAGTCGGACAATATCTTCGCCGTTCATACGATTCTGGAAACGGGACCCGAGCGTGTAATCGAGACGGCGCGCAGCATGGGCATCACCAGCCCGATGCAGCCGCTGCCTTCCCTGGCGCTCGGCACCTTCCCGGTCAGCCCGTTCGAGATGGCTTCGGCCTTCACGATCTTCGCCAACCAGGGCGTACGGGTGGAGCCGACGGCCATTGTGCGGATCGAGGACCGCCGCGGCCGCATCTTGTACGAATCGGCGCCGTCCCAGACCGCGGTCGTCGAGCCGACCTATGCCTATGTAATGACGCATCTGATGGAAAGCGTCTTCGACCAGGGCGGCACGGGCAGCCGCGTATCGAACGTGCTGAAGCGGCCCGTCGCCGGCAAGACGGGAACGACCGACACCGACGCCTGGATGGTCGGCTACACCCCGGAGCTGACGACTGCCGTCTGGATCGGTTACGACAAGGGGCGCGACATCGGTACGGTCGAGGCGCATCTGGCCGCTCCGATCTTCGCGGAATTTACCGAGAAGGCGCTGGCGTCCGTTCCGCCCAAAATGTTCACGATCCCGGAGGGCGTTGTCCATCTGTACATCGATCCAGCCACCGGCAAGCTGGCCAATGACAGCTGCCCCAAGTCGCGGATGGAAGCGTTCGTGCAAGGGACCGAGCCCAGGGAATACTGCACATCGGAGCCCGTTCGCGACGAGCTGCCGCAGCCCGATCAGGAGAAGGCGGGCAGCTCCTGGTGGAACGATCTCAAGCGCTGGTGGTCGAGCTGAAACCTCCGGCGGCAGGCGATGGACAGCAAGCGTAAGGCAGGGGAAATTCCCGCCGCAGAGACGCCGGGCTTCAGGCTGGAGCCCGCGTCGCATGGCCGTACTTAGCACAAAGAGGCAGCCCCGCGGGGGGCTGCCTCTTTGCTGTCCTAGTATATGATGCATATACTAGGCATTAGTATACATCGTTCGGAGAGAGGGCACAAGACCGTCACATAATGGACAAAATTACGCCAAAGCCGCTTTCAAAGCGTCATCCGAACGCTCCCACATCTCGCTGTCGTTATCGATCAGGAACTTGCGAAGCAGCTCCTTCTCCTTGGCTCCCAGGTTATCCACCAGGATGCGCCGCTTCAGCGCGTAATCCATCCGGTTCACATGATCGGCCAGCACTTTCCAGCCTCTGCGCGCCTCCGGGTTCACCGTCATCTCGCATGAGGTGACCCCGGCGTAATATTTGCCGTCCTCCCGGAAGTCCACCGCCACCCATACGATCCAGCATGTGCGACCTTCCGGCACCTCATCCTTGTTCGGCAGAAATTTGATGCCCTTCTCCACCTTGCTTTTCGCATGCAGCGCCCCCGCGTCCAGATAAACCTCATCGCCGTCAATAATGACGCTCGACAGCTGGCTCAGGTCGATCGCGCCCTGCCCGAAGCCGCGGTGCTTCGTTTCCTTGTTGCTTATGATATTCAAAGACGGCAGCTTCTTCTTCTCATCCGCCCCAGCGGCCGGCTGGCCGTTCTGATCTTTGGCTTCCATATACAGCGCTCCTTCCTTGGGGTCTTCGTCAAGCTTACCTTAACCCGTCATGCCCTTATTATCCATGAAACCGGCGGCGTTGACAATTTTTTGTTCATGGAAACCTCCCTGTCCACATATACATGCTGTAGATGCTTGTCAACGGGGTGAATATGGATGAAAACACGTCTCGGCAAACGATTAGCGATATGGGGATGCCTCAGCCTCCTCGCCTGCAGCACCGCCCTGGTCCCGGGCCTTATCAGCACCGATATGCGAACAGTCCCCCCGCGCAGCGATTGGCAATTGCCCTTCGCGGCCTCTTCGCCCGCCGGAGGACCCGTCGCAGACGGGGGGCCTCTCATTCTGAAGCCGGCCCTGAGCTCCGGCAAGCCCGCAGTTATGGCCGCTCCGGCTTGGCCGGCATCCCGCGGAGCGGCTGACGGTTCCTCAACCGGCCTCTTCCTGCCGCAGGACGGAGCGCTGCCCGCCAGCGCCCGGCGGGTCGAGCCTGCTCTGCCGCCGCCCGCCCCGCCAAGCCTGCCGGCCAAGCCCATCGAGAAGCCGGCCCCCCGGCCGCTGTCGAACCGAATCGTCGAGTACCATCTGGATGCCGAATACGACGCGGAGGGCAAGCTGATCCGGGGAACCTCTTCCTTGACCTGGAAAAACCCGGGCAGCGTACCGGTGGAGGAGCTGTACTTTCATCTGTATCCGAATGCGTTCGAATCCAAGAAAACGACCTTCATGCAGGAGTCCGGCGGCAAGCTGCGGGATGATGCCAGCGTCGACAACAACTTCGGCGGCATGAAGCTGACGTCGGTCCAACTGCTGGACGGGCATGAGTCGGAGCTTGTCGAGCGGGTCGAGTTCGTTCGCCCGGACGACGGGAATGTCCATGACCGCACCCTCGCCAGGCTGCCTCTTCCCCGCTCCGTAGCGCCGGGCGAGGAGGTCACGCTGCAGATGGCTTACACCGTACAGCTCCCGCAAGTGTTTGCCAGGATGGGCTACGCCGGCAACTTCGTCATGGCCGGGCAGTGGTACCCCAAGATCGCCGTCTATGAGCCCAAAGGGACGAGGGGAGCGGAGACGGAGGGCTGGAATTTGCACCAGTATCACGGCAATTCGGAGTTTTATGCCGACTTCGGCATCTTTGATGTCAAGGTGAAGGTGCCGTCCGCTTATACCGTAGCCGCGACAGGCTTTCCGACCAAGCCGGCCGTCGACGACGGCAAGACGAAAACCTTTACGTTCTACGCGGACGACGTGCATGACTTTGCCTGGGCCGCTTCGCCGGACTTCATCTATGCCGAGGAGCCTTATGCAACCAAGCATGTGCCTGGCGTGCGGATCAAGCTGTACCTCGATCCGAAGCATGAGCATCTGAAGGCCCGCTACATGACGGCCGCCAAGAAGGCGCTCGCGCGGTATTCGGAATGGTACGGCAGCTACCCCTACTCCACCCTCTCCATCGTCGTCCCGCCCGAAGGCGGCAACGGCGCAGGAGGGATGGAATATCCGACGCTTGTGACCTCGTGGGCCGCTGATGAGGACGACCCGAGTCTGGAGCTGGAGCGCGTTATCGTGCATGAGATCGGGCACCAGTTTTTCTACGGGATGGTGGCCAGCAATGAATTCGAGGAAGCGTGGCTGGATGAAGGCTTCACCTCCTATGCGGAAGACCGGCTGATAGAGAAGGAGTACGGCGTGCGCTCCAACCGTCTGGCGGAAGCGAGCTACATCACGAGCCCGGCTTCTCTGAAGCAGGCTGCCTGGCATTACGGCGGGCACGGCCAATACGCCGAGAATGTGTATACGCGCGCCAAGCTGGTCCTGAAGGCGATCGAAGCTCAGGCCGGCAGCGATGCGATGAATAAGATTATGCGCACCTATTTCCAGCGGTGGAAATTCAAGCATCCGGGAACCGGGGATTTCCAGAAAACGGTGGAGGATGTGACGGGGACCAGCTGGAAGGAATTTTTCGATCAGTACGTCTACGACGGAAAAATGACCGATTATGCGGTAGCCGGCATCCAGGTCCGGGAGCTGGAGGAAAACGGCCAGCAGCTGTACGAGAACAGCGTGAAGCTGCGCAGGCTGGGGGGTACGGCGCAGGCCGTCCCGGTCCGCTTTCATTTCGCCGACGGCACAAAGATCGATCAAACGTGGAACGGCGCGGAGACGGAGGTTACTTTTACCTTGAAGCATGCCGCCCCCCTCGAGTGGGCCGTCATCGATCCTCAGTATACGCTCGTGCTGGAAAATAAACGGATCAATAGCTTCATGAAAACGAATGTGGATACCAAGCTGTCCGTCCGCCTGAATCTCGGCGTCGTCAAAATTCTGGAGACCTTCTTCGGCTGGGTCGTGTGGTGAGGTGATCACTGATGTGGAATCGAATCAAGTCCGGCTGGAGCTTTGCCTGCGGGCAGCCCTTCGCCGTCTTCGCCCTCTTCGCCTATCATCTGATTTGGGGAGTGGCGCTGTATAAGCTCGTGCAATCCGTCCTGCTTCCCCTGCTCCACCGGTATCCGAACGAGCTGTCGCCCGAAGCCGTCCAGCTGTTCTGGATCGAAGGCCAATTTCAGCTGATGAAGACGGATATGGCAGATCCGCTGCTGTGGTGGGGGCTTGCCTTGCTTGGCCTTCGCCTTCTGCTGCATCCGCTGCTGAATGCGGGGGTCTACTACTCGCTTCATCATACGAAGCTGAATGCCGGCTACCGGTTTGTAGAAGGCGTGCGCAAGCTGTCGCTGCCCTTCTTCGGGTATTATGCGCTCCAGCTGCTGCTCATGCTGGTTCCGCTCATCTGGCTGGCTCCTTACCTGTGGGGGCATTTCTCCAAGCAAGCCTCTTACGTGGAGCTGGGTCAGGCGCTGCTCCCCGCCCTCTTGGCTTATGTCGGCTATCTGTTTCTCATCCAGCTGTTCTTTATGCATCTGCAGATCGGCCTGACGAGAGGCAGGTCGCCGCTGTTCGCCGCCATCTTCGCGCTGCGCCATCTGCCTGCGATTGTGCTGGCCGCTCTGATCGTGCTGGCCATCACGGCCTTAGCGGCGGCGGCCGTGATGGCCTCGGCTTTCATCTGGGCCGGGTTCCTCGCCCTGGTCGGCGTGCAGGCTTACCGGCTGGCCCAGATGTTGTTCAAGGTATGGGCCATCGGGACGCAGTATGCGCTATGGGCGGAGAAGGCTTAGGCGCAGAGCGTTGTTTTGCCCCACTCAAGCGAAGTCCGTCCGCAAACACCGCTCAGGCATAAACAAAGCTGCCCGAAGTCTCGCTCCGGGCAGCTTGTCCGTGTCTATCCTCGCTCCAGCACCAGCCGAAGCTGCACTTGGAGCTCATTTTGCGTATCCAGGGTAACCGTGTGCGGGTTCTTCATCCCGAAGTCGGAGAAGGTTACCGTCGTAGCGCCCTGCAGCTTGAGCTGTCCCTGCTCATAGACCGCCTCGCTTTTGAAGACGACATCCTTCGTCTTGTCCTTCACCTGCAGCGTCCCCGTCAGATCGACGGGTACCTTGACACCTTCCTTCCACTCCTTCGGCAGTTCCCCGAACGACTTCGCTTTGAACGTAGCCTCCGGGTATTGGGCGATGTTCAGATAGTCGGCCGACTTGACGTGATTATCGCGCTGCCCGTTCCCTGAACTCAGCGTGCTCAGTGCCAGCTTCCCCTCGGCTGTCGACTTCGCAGGCGAAGACGTATTGAGCTGCCAGGATCCTTGAACCGGCGTGACGACGAAGTTGACGGTCTCCTTGGACGTTGTCACGGAGAAATAAACTTCCGAAGCAGGCGCGATCTTCCATAGACCGTCGATGCTGCCCGCCTGGACGGCTTGTCCCGAGGAACCGGCGGCCCCCGCTCCCGGCGCTGCAGCCGAGGACGAGATTACATCCTTAACCTCCACATGATTGCCCGCGTAATAATCGTAAGCCCAGTAGCCGCCTGCCAACAAAATGACCAAACTGCCGGCCGCAATAACCAATTTGTTCGTTTTCATCAACCAAAGTCCTCCTCCGAATTGCACTACAGGTCGTAGTGTTTATGTGTAAAAAAATTTAAAAGCCCCGATGGAAGGAAAACTCCTATTCACCTTGACTCTTAAAGCAGGGAGAGAAAAAATACGCCTGTCAGCGCAAGCACAACCGGCAGCGAGATCGCCGCCAGCTTAATCGGCAGCCTCGGCGATACAGCCGTCTCGGGATCTATAATATGATGGATCCGGTAGTGGATCGAGGTATCGGCGAACGACACATAAGCGAAATCCGCAGCAGGCGCGGAGGGCTTTTTGAGCAGCTTGAGCAGCGCGCTGCCCAGGCTTTCCGGCGTGCCCATCACCGTCATCGCCTCGTGGTCAGCCAAAATTTCTCTGGCGATCTTGTAATGATGGCTGCACCAGGAAAGTATCGGAATGTACCACATGACGGTGCTGACCAGCTGCAGCGTGAATGTCTTAAGCGGATCGCGATGCTTGCGATGGTGACGCTCATGATAGTAGACGGCCTCCACCTCCCGCGAATCGAGCAGCTCCAGCAGGCCGGTTGAGAACACGATTTTCGGGCGAAACAGGCCCAGCGTCAAAGCAAAG
This sequence comes from Paenibacillus sp. cl123, assembly GCF_900101595.1. Lineage (GTDB taxonomy): Bacteria > Bacillota > Bacilli > Paenibacillales > NBRC-103111 > Paenibacillus_G. The sequence goes on along the minus strand of NZ_FMYY01000006.1, from coordinate 300,059 downwards.
GGCTGAGCGGCGTTAACGACCGTAAGGCCGTGCTTGTCCTCAGGGAATTTCGCCTGCAGCCATGTCGTCAGCTCCTCATGCCGGCGCTCCTGCACCTTGCGGGCGGCGTGCCGGGCCGCATAAGCCTGCTTGGCGATCAGCCACAGGCTAACGAGCAGCGTGTAGATCACCAGAGCATTCAGCAGCGGGTTGATGGAGTCAAAGCCCATCGCCCGAAGCAGACTGCTGCACAAGTCGAAAATATTGAAGCGCAGAGCCAAGCCGAATGTCTCATGAGCCGCATACAGCCCCATCTGCACCCATACGAGCAGCGCGATCAGCAGCGGAGTCGCAAAAAGAAGTTTGGACCGATTTTTCCACATGATCTAGGTTTCCCTCTTTAACTCTTTGATTTTTTGCTCCAGCTTCTCAATCATCTCCGCATCGGCCTCCTCCAGAGCGTCGAGCATGTGACTGACAACAAGCGGACCAAAGTCCTCAAGCAGCTCATGCGTGATTTCCTTCGACTGCATCTCCAGAAAATGCTCCTTGGTGTCGAAAGGCTCATACACGGAAGCTCTGCCCTCCTGCCTTTTCCTCAGCAGCCCCTTGGACACAAGCCGGTTCATCACCGTCATCACCGTGTTGAAATTCAGCGTCTCCTCCTGACGCTCCAGCTTCTGCTGCACCTCCTTGATGGACTGCCCCGGCCGGTCCCATAAAATATCGAGCACCTTGGCCTCCAGCGGCCCGAAAAATCGGTTAAGCCCTTTTTCATAAAACTTGAAGTTCTGTATTTTCATGAATGATCGCACCTCACACTACAAATTGTAGTGTCGCAGCTGACGAAAGTCAAATGTTCACCGCCAGCCGGATTTCGTCACCTTTTGCCAGCACCCGTCAGGCTTGTCAAACACGACATACTATTAACCTCTAAGGTTTCACTTAAAACACTGCAATTGTGACAATTCTGTGACATAAGAAGGAAATCGTCATTTTTGCTCGAATACCTGTACTCTGAACAACACAATAAGAAAATATTGCCGAATTTCTGTCGTAGAAAACGGGGGAACCATTTTTGGGTGAATTGGTCTCGCTTTAGAGTGATCATAGGGAACCTTCAACCGAACCCTTCAGCTAACCTCGTAGGCACCGGAAGGGGAAACTTTTTTTGAAGAAGCTTGTCGGGTTTGTTTGCTCTACTGTACTATTTTTAAGTGTTTCGCTTGGAAGCGCTTTTGCTGAAACTCCACTAAGCGCAGCGGTTAACGAGGGTTTGGGCACGCCTTATAAATGGTCGGGAACGACGCTCAAAGGCTTTGATTGCTCCGGCTACACGTCCTGGGTATTCAACAAGCTTGGCCTCGAACTGCCGCACTCTTCCAAGAGCCAGGCGCAAGAAGGCGTTAAGGTTGAAAAAAGCGAGCTTCGCGCCGGCGATCTCGTATTCTTCAATACCGACGGCAAAGGCATCTCCCATGTCGGCGTGTATGTAGGAGACGGCAAGTTCTATCACTCCGCTACGGATGAAGGCGTTGTGATAACCAAATTGTCGGACAACTATTACGCCAAGCGTTATGTCACAGCACGCCGTGTATTGTCCGAGGATCAGTACAATCAAGTGATGACCGACGTTCAGAAGTAAATGACAGCTCCAGGATGCATAGAGAGAAGAAGCCCGCGCAGACTCCGACGCCCCGCTCCTCCGAACGGTGAGCCGGTCCGCTGCCCGGGCTTCTTCTTTTTCAGCGTTTACTGCTCTCCGTCGTTTTCCCGGAAGTCCCATACGACACACGCTCCCCGGATGGCGATGGGACGCTCCAGCCTCATCTCCCCGATAATCGGAACAGACCTCCCTGCTATCCAAGCAGCCGCTGAAGCGAGCTGTATACGCGATCTTTCTGAATCGGCTTCACCAGAAAATCTTTAGCGCCGAGCTTGATGGCTTCGATGACCAGACTCTGCTGTCCCATCGCCGAGCACATCACAACCTTGGCGCTGCTATCATGCTTCATAATGTTGCGCAGCGCTTCGACCCCGTCCATCTCCGGCATCGTAATATCCAGAGTGACGAAATCCGGCTTGAGCAGCGAATATTTCTGCAGAGCGTCCAGCCCGTTTTCGGCTTCGCCCACGACTTCATGTCCGAGGTCCTTTATCATGCCCCCGATGATCGCGCGCATGAATGCAGCATCGTCCACCACAAGTACTTTAGCCATCTTCAGCGCCTCCTCATTTATTCATCGAATCGACCTATATCTGTAAATACATGCGTAAATTTGTCGAATCAAGTCTACCGTCGCATAGCAAATGCTATGAACTATGGTATACTTAGATTATACCGTAATCCTGGAAAATTCCGTTTTAAATCAAGGTCAATTATTTTAAAGATGCTTAATACTTATGCCTTTCGAACTAAGGGCTCGATTTTTCGACAGCTTCCGGTGGAGACGGCTCCTTCCCCTGCCTCACAGCTCCGATTCACGGTCTCGAAATCAGCCTCCAAGGCACTGGAAAGGAGGCATTATCAGTGAACCCCCGGAAGAAGATCCTTATCGTGGAAGTAGAGGCTGAAGCCCGCGCCATGTTGATCACGCTGCTGACCCATACGGGCTTCGAAGTCCATGAAGCCGCAGATGCCGCGGAGGCGATCGAGCAATTCGACAGGCTCGAGCCCGATCTCGTCCTCTTGAACCTCACACATCCGATCGACGACGGGCTGGAGCTATGCGCTCAGATTCGAAGCTATTCGAATGTACCGATTGTTATGCTGAGCGGCCGTTCCAACTCGGCGGATATCATTCACGGCTTGGAGCTTGGCGCCGACGACTATATCGCCATGCCCTTCAGCCCCGAGGTCGTCGTAGCTCGCGTCCAGGCCAATCTGCGGCGCTCGGCCATTTTCCGCAGGGACCGCAAGTGGCAGCCTGCGGCGACGCTGCCCGCCAGGGAGGAGCTCCTTTGCTGGAAGGGTCTCGAGATCGACCCCATCCGCTTTCAAGTGCTGCTGGACGGAGAGCCCGTTGCGCTTGTCACCAAGGAATTCCAGCTGCTTGTTTATCTGGCAAGGAACCCGGGCTCCGTTTTTACGCTGGAGGAGCTGTATAGCGCGGTCTGGGGTCTGGAGAGCCACGGCAATACGCGAACCGTGATCGTTCATCTCAGCAATCTGCGCAAAAAGCTGGAGCCGCACCCGACCCGGCCGGTATATATTCATAACATTCGCGGCGTAGGCTATAAGTTCGATCCCAAATAAGCCGTACCGGATTAAACCCGCCCGCTGCGCGATCACCCGCAAGGAGACCGAACATGGCCAAGGAAAAAATACTTATTGTCGAAGATACCGAAGATATACGCGATTTATTGAAGCTTTACCTGGAGCCGCAAGGCTTCACAGTGATCGAAGCGGGCTCTGCCGAAGAAGGATTGGAGCGCTTCGAGCGCGAATCCCCCGACCTTGCGCTGCTGGATATCGTGCTGCCCGATATGGATGGCTACGAGGTGTGCCGCCGCATCCGCAGCGTCTCGAAGGTGCCGATCGTTTTCATCAGCTGCAATACCTCGTCGAGCGATATTGTCCGGGGACTGGAGCTCGGGGGGGACGATTATATCGAGAAGCCGTTCGATCCGGCCGTCGTTGTCGCCAGGGTTCAGGCCAATCTTCGCCGCGTCCCCCTGGCCCGTGGCCGCGGCGGATCCAGACCGCCGACAGCGGCCGCATCCGAAGTCATCCATATCGGCGGACTGGAGATCGATCCGCCTCACCTCCGCGTGAACACCGGCTCCGCCACCTGTACGCTCACCGTAAAAGAGATGCAGCTGCTCGTCTATCTGGCAGCCCATCCGAACCGTGTCTTCGCTCCCGATCAGCTGTACAAGGAAGTTTGGGGAAGCGACAGCGTGGGCGATACGCGGACGATTTTCGTCCATATCAGCAGCATCCGCAAGAAAATCGAGCCTGATCCCGCTCATCCGATGTATTTGATGAACATTCGCGGCTCCGGTTATATGTTCAGGGGCTAGAAGTCCGGTGAACAACGTGCGGCCTGCGGACGGCTAGAGCAAAACAGCAGGCTGCTTCGGGCCTGCAAGACCGCCCGCGGACTTGCAGCGCCGGTCGGGCCGCGCTTTCACGCGGTTAAGACCGCCCGCGGGCTTATGCGTGCGAATCATGCGCCGAAGCCGCCCGCGCAGGCAGCCGCAAATCAAAAAGGTCGAGTTCAGGGGCAGCTGCAAGCCCTGACTCGACCTTTTTTTCGAAATGGGGGCAGCCTCCCCCTTCACTTATCCCGCCCGCTCAGGAAGCCTGAAAGGCCAGGAGCGTAATATCGTCCCGCTGGGCTTCATCGCCCATGTAGGACTCCAGCTCTGCCCAGAACAGCTCCGCCTGCTCGCGGAGCGGGTACTGCCTATGCCGCTCCAGAAGCTCCAGGAACCGGCGTTTGCCGAAGGCATACCCTTTCTCCCCGCCGCTCTGGTCGAAGAAGCCATCCGTAGCCATGTAGCAGGCCGTACCCGGATGCAGCCGGAGCTCATGGGAGAGGAATGGATACTCCATCGGCGTTCGGCGATAACCGATGCTTTTCCTTCCTCCTTCCAGAAGGTGCAGCCGCTCCTGATCGCGTACATACAAGGAGCATTTGGCGCCGGCGAAACGCAATACGGTACGCTCCTCGTTGATATAGCAGAGCCCGATGTCCAAGCCGTCATCGGTCAGCCCCGCAGGCTCCGTCTGATGGAGCGTCTGCTTGACCAGCCGGTTTAGCTCTCCGAGCACCCGGGCGGGCTCATCGGCATAACCTTCCTCCGCCACCCGGTCGAGCAAAGTAATCGAGAGCATCGTCATCAGCGCCCCAGGGACCCCGTGGCCGGTGCAGTCCCCGATCGCGATCAGCGTACCGCCGGTCAGCGGCTTCACCCAGTGGAAATCTCCGCCCACCCCATCGCGCGGCTTATAGAGAAGCACATGCTCCTTGGTCGCCTCATCCCATTCTTTCGGACGCAGCAGCAGCGACTCCTGAATACGCTTCGCGTAATCGATGCTGTCCATCAGCTTCTCATTGTGCTCAGCAAGCTCTTGCGTCCGCTCGCGCACTTTGCGCTCCAGCTGCTGGTTCATCTGCAGCGCCCGTTCGTAAGGATTAGCCAGCCGATGGGAGACATAATAGAACAGGAACAAAATGAGGACGAAAGAAATCAGCGAGACGGCAACGGTATTCATCTTGATCCGGTTCAGGAAGGAGACGGTCTCCTGCCGCTCGATCTGAAAGAGCAGCTGCATCGAGGTCGAGGACAGCGGGTAGCTGATCAGGTCGGTCAGCTCTCCGTCCTCCCCCTTGAACTCCAGCGTCTGCATGACCGGCTTGGCTTGCCCGAGCAGCTCCCGTACAATGTCGGCGTTCAACAAGGAATCGATCTGGCGGCCGTAGTCGGATTCATCGGCGGAGAGAATCACCTCGCCGTCCGGATTGATGAGCCACAGCCGGCTGGTTGTCCCGTACTTGAACGCGCGGAATTCCTCGGCGAGATCCTTAAGGCTTTGACCGACCCCGACCGCCGCAAGCGGCTTGCCGTCCTGCCTGACCAGCGCGTTTGTAAAAACGAACGCTTCCTGCCGCTCTTTGTTGTAATCGAGGTTAACTTCCACATCCCGGCCCGAGGCGATAAAGTCATAGAACCAGCGGTCTGCCGGCTCATTCGGACTGATTTTCCCCAGCAGCTGCCCTCCTTCGCCCCAGTACTGGCTGGTCCCGCTGCTGACGATGAAGGAGTTGCTGTAGCCGAACTGCTCTACCAGCGTCGTGAGCCGCTGCAGCGAATGCCGCTGACGATCGCCCGCCGGTTCTCCTTCCGTCAGCCATTGCCGAACCTCCGGGTCGGCGGCCAGCGTGTAAGAGGTTTCCTTGGAACGCTCGATCCGGGCTTCCACCTTGGCCGCCATGGCTTGTGCGATGACGGGAAGATCCTTCTCCTTCAGCTTCTTGACTACCCCCGACTCGGTGAACACGTAAACGATCCCGCCGATAAGCAGCATCGAGAAGACGATCACAAGGCTGGCGAATCCGATAATCCGCAAGGTCCCTTTATCGTAATATTTCATCCGTTCTACGCCTCTTCCTTCAGCACAATATCGAACGGCAAGCTTAAGTCCTCCTTGAATTCCTCGGCGCATTCCTGCTCGCTTTCATTGTCCGGGCTGCAGTACCAGACCAGCTTGATATGTTTGCCGCTGGCATGAGCCGCGTCGAACTTCTCCAGCAGCATCATGAAGCATTTCGTGCTGCTTGTATTGACGTACGGCAGCCGCAGCTCCAGCAGCACCTCCTGATCCGCTCCGAGCTGCTCCAGGTATTCATCCACCCAGCGCAGCAGCGGCTCGTAGAATTTGAACGCATTCTCCGGATAAGATTCTCCGCTAATCCACAGCCTGTTCCATTTCGGATCGAAATGAACGGATGGGGTGCTTTTCGTTGGCTCGATAAACAATTCGTACATCATCACCGTCTAAATCACCGCCTTTAGCGTAAAGAACGACATCTCGCGGTCGATCGGCGTTATCGCATAGGAGAGAGGGCTGCTGACCTTCCTGGACATCTCGATCAATCCTATGCCCGCGCCGGAGGCGTCCGGATGCTGCGCCTCGCGCAGCTTTTCCTTGTACAGCTTCCTGAGCTCCGTCTTGTCCAAACCGATCAGCTTGTCCAGCGCGGCGCTCAGAGAAGCGGCGTCCCCGTTTTCGATCAGATTGCCGCAATGAATAAAATGCCCTTCCTGCGAGTGTCCGATCGTGACGATGCTGGAGGAAGCGAGCCGCTCCGCGAAGGGGCTATGCTCTTTGCTGCTGCAGTAATTTTTAATATTTTGCGTCTGCTCGATGAAGATCGAGAACACGTCCCGCACCTCGCTGCTTGGCCGCTCGGCCTGCTCCAGATATTTCTTCACGGCGTCGCCGTACTCCTCAATCAGCCCTTGCGTCAGCTTGCCCGAGAAACTGATCAATATCCGATTGGCTTGCAAGCATCGCTGGACTTCAAATAACGAATTAATCATTCCTACCCTCCTAAAATCTTGGACCGGGACTTCCCGTCGCATGTATTGATCAGCTCGGCCGGGATCAGGAAGAAGAAGGTCGTCCCTTCGCCGGGCTTGCTCGTCACCCCGATCTCGCCGCCATGCTTCTGAATAATCTCCTTGGTGATCGCCAGCCCCAGGCCCGTTCCTGGAATACCCTTGGCCTGCTTGCTGCGGAAAAACCGGTCGAACACAAAGGATGCCTCGTCATCGTCAATCCCGATTCCGGTATCCGTAATTTTGAAAAACCAATGCCCGAGGCGAGCCCCCTCATATTTGGGCTGAAATTCGCTTCTCAGCCGGATGGTTCCGCCCGCGCCGGTATATTTCAACGCATTCTGAATCAAATTCTCGAACACCTGGTCCAGCCGGACCGGGTCCGCCCAGACGATCATCACTTCATCCTTCGGCCGCAGCGGCTCCTCTTCCGCCTCCATCTCCAGCACGATGCCGCCTCTCTCGCACTCCGGCGCGTATTTCTCAGCAACGGAGGAGACGAAATGGTCGATGTCGATCTGCTGATGGTCGAAATGATTGCGGTTGGCCTGGTACGTCGACAGCAGAAACAAGTCCTTGATCAGATGATTGACCTTCAGCACACGGTCGTAAATCAGCCGCAAATATTTATCCTCCGGCTGGATGACGCCGTCGAGCAGCGCCTTCACATAGCCTTGTACGGCGACCATTGGCGTGCCCAGCTCATGAGAGATGTCGGCGATCAGCTGCTGGCGGAGCTTCTCCAGATGCTTAAGATTCTCATGGGCCGTCTGAATTTCCTGCTCCTGCTCCTTCAACGTCTTGCCTTGAATATCGCTGATCCGCGAAAGCTTGATCGTCGTTCTAAGCAGCTTCTCATATTGGGCTGCGAGCTCCTGGTGCTGAGGGTACAGTTGTTCCAGGGATAGCGACTGGTCGACCGCCGCCTGCTTGGCGGCTTCGGCGAGCCGCAGCTCCTCCGCAAACAACCGTCTATAATTGGAATCCCTATCTTTATGGGACAAAAAACTCACCCCGACTCTCGATTTATGCGCCGTTCCTCTATTATATCGAATTTTGCGCAGCTTTCCTTATAAAGAAATCAGCATTTATGGTTCATCTGAATTAAATTTTTTTGATGTTCCCCGCCAGAAGCTTTGCTCGCAGCAGGAACAGGCGAATGCAGGGGCATCTCCGTTTCGCCTGTTCCTGCCGCCCTCTTAAGCGTCCCGCCCTCCGGCCTGCGACTTACTCGCCGTATACGCCGCCTTCCGCCAGGTGAAGAACAGGACCAGCTCCATCACCAGCATGGCTCCTCCCAGCAGCAGCATAATAGCCCCCAAATCTTCCCGCACATTCAAGCTGAAAGGCGCCGCAAGCAGCAGCAGCCACTGGATCGCCGTGTACAGCCTTCTCCTCGCGCGAACCGACTCTGCTTGGCCCGGCTTCCCCAGGCCGGCGAGCTGGCGTTCGAGCGATGTCAGGGAGGAATGGACCATGAACAGCTTAAGCAGCTGGCCGGCGCCGGACACGATCATCCAGACGCCCGTGAGCGGCGGGCTCCCGTCGGCCGCAGCAGGCGGAGCAGCCAGCTCGGTGACCGACCATATCGCCAGCACCGCCGCCATACTCGCCGCCCGGCCGTAGCCTCGCGCTATGGAGCCCGCTTCGCTCTCGGGCCCGGTGCCGGCGCCTGCCCGCTGCGCTTGACCCATTAGCTCACGAAGGCCGAAGGCGATCATCAGAAAGCCCACGATATCCGGCAGCGCATCGATCGCGCCGATCCGAATGTCCAGCGCGACAAGCAGCAAGCCCCAGGAAATCGTACGGCAGCTACCCGCCATCCGTTTTCCCCCTCTCTCTGCGCGCAATCAGCTCGGCTATCCCCCGCCGGTCCGGCTCCGGACCCAGGCTAATGGGGTTTATCCACGACTGCGGCGCTGCGGAAGCGTCCGCCGGCTGCAGCTCCACGCGAAGCTCGCCCCCAACCGACTCCATTCTGCCGCGAGCGCCCGCTCCCGCAGGCGGGTCGATGCGCTGCTCCGCTCTCAATGCCTCGCCCGCCTTGAGGTCGAAGGGAACCTGCACCTCCTCGTGCATCATCTTGTGTACCGAGACATGCAGGCGCTCGCCGAGCTGCTGCTCCAGCGTATGTGACGCGGCCGTCACGCGCAGGTCCACGTTGGCGCTGCTTACATGCTCGTTCTCCCCTGTCGAGCTGCTTGAGCCGCTTATCATCGACAGCAAGGGCAGCCGTTTCTCCATGGAAGGAGGCCGCAGCGTAATTTGCCCGACAGGGGCGGTCATCGCCGATCCGCGATCGAATTGCAGCTTCAGCTCCGTAAATGTGCCGTAAACCGCAGCATCCAGCTCGCGGCCTTCCGGTCCCAGCTGCACATTGGCCTTGTGGACCGTATAAGGACCGTAGCTCCCAAAGACAGAGACGCCTCTCACATACCACATGATCTCCTCGGACGGCTGTACGGTCACCAGCCGCTCCGAATGATCGCGGTGAGTCACATAATAAAGGTCGATGAACTGCCCCTTGAACGGAGTAAAGTCATACCGATGTTCGAACAACACCGGCTCCGTCAGCTGATGGCGCTCATAGTACCAGAAGTTTCCGGCCCAGACGGCTGCCGTCAGCAGCAGCATCAGCCAGAGTGCATGCTTTCTCATCGCTTACCTGCTCCCGTATGAAGTCCATATGACTATTAACGCTAATACGGACCAATAAGTTCCAGCAGCCGCTGAAGCGGAAATGATAAAACCCGACTTTAGTCTTGCCTTACGCCCCATCTCCGGTTCGTTTCGCCGCCGGCCGCTTCCCTTTATCCTTATACCTATCAAGCGATGATCCGGAATGGACTTGGAGAGGCGGATGAATGATGAGAAGCGAGCCCCTTTATGTATATGTGCTGTTGACCGATACAGGGACTTTATTTACGAAGATGATCAAGCTTTACACGGGGGCCAGTATGAACCATGCCTCCATCGCCTTGGACGCTGATCTGAAGGACGTGTACAGCTTCGGACGGAAAGACCCCCGTAATCCGTTAATCGGAGGCTTCGTCCGCGAGGATCTGAGCCATCCGATGTTCGCTCAAGCGGACTGCGCCGTATACCGGGCGCCTGTCAGCCGGGAAGTCTATGAGCGTATGCGCCGCTGTATCCGCGGGATTGAAGATAATCAGCATCTGTATACCTACAATCTGCTCGGTCTGCTCGGCGTCGTCATGGACTATCCGATCGGGCGGGACAAAGCTTACTTCTGCACACAGTTCGTAGCGACGGTATTTGAACAAAGCGGCCTGCCGCTGACTTCCAAGCCTGCGGCTCTCGTAACGCCAACCGATCTGGAGCAATCTTCCCGGCTTGAGCTTGTATACCGCGGAAGTCTGAGCTGTATGCGTAATGAATCTCTTCGTAAGCGGCAAGCTCAAGCGCCAAAACAAATCAGGCGAAAGATGGCTGAAAACAACAAGGAAGCCCTCATCGCTACGCTAAACGCGGGATAAACATTAAAAGTTTAATTTTGATAAAAAATACATTTCATGGTCGGAATAATTTGCTATGATAAATTCCGTGTAAGGAACTATTCGAAGCAGCCCCGCACGAGGCAAATGACTATAAGCAAAGAACCGACGGAAGGCTATCGACTGGCTGCATTCCCAAAAGCACTAAAAATGATAGTGGGAGGAAAGCCCATGCATGAACAACAGCAAGTCGCGATTGAGTTAGTTGAATTAGCGCCCTTCAAGGTTTTGGCCGTACGCACCGAGATGACGCCAGACAAGAACGGGACGCGGGTAGCGTGGAGTACGCTGACAGCGCAAATATCCCCTAAGGAGGATTCGCGACTCACGGATGAGCCCTCTGCTTATGTGTTCATTCCACAGGAACAATGGAGCAAGCAAGTCGATACGCTTTGGGTCGGACTGGCGGTTCGTGAGTTCGGAGAAGTACCTGATGGCGTTGAGACGTTGGAGGTGCGCGGAGGGCTCTATGCGAGCGCCCGCGTATACGGGAATGAGGCGCATATGTGGCGCGTATATGAGGCGATGTTTGCCTGGCTGGAGCAGTCGCCCGATTACGAGCTCGATCGAAGTGAAGGCGTGCTCGGCATGGAGACGGTTCCGCTCGAACCGTTGAACAGTCTCACTATCCCCTATACGGAGATCGAAACCTTCGACTTTACGATGCTGTACCCCGTGCGCAAGAGGTCGGGGCATTGATGAAAAAGGCAAAGGAGCCATTCCATTTAAGATATGGCTCCGCGCTGTCTGTACCGGCAAGGATAAGAAGGGCCTTCCTTTTCAGGATGGCCCCTTCTGTCTTGAAACTTAATCTCTGCCGGTCAACAGTCGTCTTCCGAACTGCAGTCGCGCTTCAAGCTCGATCCTGTTTTTGCATTCTTCACAGTAATACATTCCTTTAATGTTTCGTTTCACACGGTCGTAAGCTTGAGTCCCCTCAAGGACATAAAATTCTCTTCTGCAACTATAACAGGTGGAACGAAAACAAAAAATTCCATCGATTTGCTCTTGCACTGCATCTCCCCCCGTCAATCACGACAAAGTTCAGTTCTATTGACGTGATAACTGCGACGCGATATAACTGAGTAAACTCTAAATAACACACTGTATTAATTATTTTAATACAGTGTGTTAAATAAGACAAGGAGGCGTTTACCGTTGCCAAAAGTCGTGGACCACGAACAAAAAAGAAAACTGATCGCCGAATCAGCATGGCATATTATTGAGGAAAAGGGGATCGAACATGCGTCAATTCGTGCCGTTGCAGCTGCGGCAGGGTTGTCGCCCGGCGCATTAAGGCATTATTTTTCCACACAGGACGAGCTGCTGCTGTTTATCGTGGATTATTATTTGACAAGAGGAGTTGCCCGAGCAGAAGAGCGCCTGGAGATAAGCCCTATTCCGATGAAGGCTGCGAGGGAAATTCTGTTGCAGCTGCTCCCTTTGGATGCGGAAAAACGAACTGCCTCCGGCGTCTGGTGGATCTTCGCCATCCGATCCTTCACGAGCTTGGCATTACAAGCTAAAAAAGACGAGCTCACGGACGGTCTCCACTATCTGACTAATGCCGTCCTCGAAATTCTAGCTAAGGCGGAGCTTCTCCCCCCTTCGGTGGACATTCAACTCGAAACCTTAAGATTGGCCGCGCTTGTTGAAGGCTTGACGATCCTCACATTGCTCCGTCCGGAGCTGTACACGCCGGAAACCGTGGAGCGGATCGTCGCCCGCCACCTTCAGGAGCTATGCGCGCAAGCTGCGGAGGGGTGAGCGTGTAGGTGATTGCTGAAAAAACTTGCTGTTGCTTGTGGTGCGTTTCAGCACGATGTATCTAAATATCACTCAAATGTCCCTTTAATTAGGTTTCTAATCTTCAGCCAGCTAGAAGCGTGCTTTCCGAATGCTGGGGAATTTCCTTTGTTCTGCAATTCCCCCACGGGTCGGTTTCCGCCTTACTCCCCAAAAGCCGACGATTACTCCATGACAAAAGCCATCCGGCTCACAGCCGCCTGCTCGGGCTGGTTCGCTTGCCCCTGCACGTATAGGCGCAGATGCTCAAGCATCCGCCTCATGTCGGAGTTCTTAAGCGCGCCCAGGCAAGCGATCTGCACCCAATTGCGCGCCAGCAGGTACTCGCTTTCGTACTGCAGCTCGAAGCCCTGAAACGCCATGTGCTCGCCGAGCTCACGTGAGCTGAGGCGCTCCGGCAGGACGACCGTGACCAGATACGGCGTCTGATGCTCCGGCGCAGCCAGCACACGGAGGCCCATCGCCTCCACGGACTCCCGCAGCAGCCTGCCCCGTTCTGACACGACCGCGTAAGGCTCCCCTTGTTCATAAACGTCCAGCGCCGCATCCATTGCCCCAAGCAGATTGGAGGACTGAGAGAAAGGAACGCCTTCGGCAAACCGGTACAAAGCCGCATCCACGTAGGGAGGAATGCCCAGGGACGACGTTTTTTCGCCTTCTCCTTCGCTTTCACCTTGATCTTCACTTTCGCCTCGACCTTCACCTTGCCCTGCGCTTCCCTCCAGCACGAAGCTGAGTCCCGTATACGAGCCGAGCGCTTTGCCGCTGACCGAACTGGCCCAGTTCACCCCTGACAGATTAACCGGCACCGCCCCCAGACTGCTCACGCAATCGGCCGCCAGCTTCAGCTGATAACGGCCCGCGATTGCTTTGAGACGCTCCAGGTCGTTCAGCACGCCTGTGGACGTTTCCCCATGCACCGCCCACATCCAAGTATAATTGCCTTGTTCAGCCGCCGCTTCCACCCGCTTGTAGTCAAAAGGCTCGCCGTACGGGCTCTCCAGCACGTCATAATTCAGCTCCCAGCGTTCGGCATGCCGGAGCAGCCGATGCCCGAATTCGCCATTGACGAGGATCAGGCCGCGCCCGCCGGTCCGCCTCAGCTCTCCGGCCACCACATCGTTGGCCAATGTTCCGCTGCCCAGCATAATATGGACGGCGTCCGCTCCGGTCATCGCCTTCAGCTTCCGGCTCACGGACTCCTGCAGCCTGCGGAAAGCCCGCGAGCGATGGGGGATAGGACGCCGCAGCAGCCCCTGCGTCACCGCCGGGCGAATCTCCACCGGGCCTGCCAGGAAGCTGACGGACTGCCGGATCAATTCATACGCGCGGGATGCTTCATAAGTGGCCGGGGTCAAATACATCGGCTGATACAAGGCCTGCCCGCTGCCTACCAATCCGCCGAACGGAACAAAGCCCAGATGCTCGTACAGCTTCAGCTCCCGCGTCGTTCCCGAGATAACGGCCATCTCATACTCCTGCGTCTCCATATACCGGTCCAGGTACCGGATAAGTCCGTGCAGCAGCCGAGTGCCCCGGTACGCCTTATCCACGGCGAGCAGCCGAATCTCCACCATCCGCTCCGGACGGCCGGGAAGCAGCCGCTCGAAGTCCTCGATTTTGGCGTCTAGCGAGAACGGCCGGCGGCCCCGGACCGCCAGCATCCCGGCCAGCCGGTCCCCATCCATGGCGACTACATACGTATTCTCCTCATGGAACCGGTCCACGAGCAGCCTGGCCTCATTCGGTTCATGCTGGGGAATCTCCTCCACGAAGGTCTCGTAGTTCAGGCAGAAAATCTGCTCCATATCCCGCCGTGATTCAGCGGTCCGGTATATAATCGCCAATGCGCTCAGCTCCTTTGCTCCATACGGAATACCTTGATATTAGCCCTGTGGGCGTATAATATCGCCGCGGCGATAGCGGCAGCCAGCAAGATCGCCGCCGCTCCTTGTCCCTGATGCGTATACAGCACCAGCACGGGAAACAGCCCGGCTCCGCATAAGCCCGCCGGCGTCCATGAGCGGAGCACCGCGAGCAGAATAGCCGCGATCGCGATCATTGCCAGCCATATGCCGCCGTCGAACAGCAAGGCTCCGCCGCAGAAGACGGACATTCCTTTGCCTCCGCGGAACGACAAAAATGCCGGAAACAGATGCCCGAGCACAACGGCCAGGAACGCCGCCAGCGTAAAGGCCGGCCCGGCGTCCATCGACTTGGCGCAGCCCACAACGAGCGCGCCCTTGGCCGCATCGCCGATGAAGGTCCACAGAAAAGCCGAGCGGCCGTAAATTCTGCCCGCATTCCGCGCGCCAGGATTTCCGCTGCCCACCGTCCTCAGATCCCGCCCATCCTTCAGCATCGCGATCCAATATCCCGCCAGCAGTCCCCCCAGTCCATAGCTGAGCAGCATGAACGCTCCGGCAGCCCATATCGTCATTCCAGTCCTCTCCTTCCGCGGCGCGGCCTTGCTTTCTCACCCGCGTCCTTTCAACCCCCGCATACACCCATTCTCTGTCACTCAAGTATAGTAACCGTTCGGCCCGAATGGGAGTACTATCTTTATATAGTACCCGTTCTCCCCGTTTTCCCACCGTGCGGTCGTCCCTTCCTCTTCATGCGCGATTTAACCGTCGCTCGTCCGGGTAAATACAACATGAGGTGATGAACATGGAAAATCCAATGGTTAAATGCAGCATTGCGAACTGCGAATACTGGGAGCAGGGCAATAACTGCAGCGCTGAAGTCATTATGATCGAAGTTAACGCTCATGCGGACAAGTCCGAACCTCAAACCCGGCACGGACAAGCTTATGACTCCGAGCATCGGGACGAGGCGGAAGGAGTCGCGGATACCTGTTGTCACACGTTCACCGAACGAACTCATTAGACGAATACGATACGCCTGCAAACATAGCGTCAATAACAAAGAGCCTGGCTGTCTGACAGCAGCCGCTGAAAAAGTACAGTCCCTCCGGAAAATGGAAGAGGCTGTACTTTTTTTGCCGTGTAGCGAAAACTGACAGCATCCGTGGAGGGGTCTTTATGCAGATATTTACAATTGGACATTCTACTCATTCCAAAGAGAACTTTATTGAAATGCTAGGCTTTGCCCAGATAAAATTTGTCGCCGATGTTCGTGCTTTCCCCGCAAGCAGGAAATATCCTCAGTTTGGAAAAGGTGAAATGGAAAAATGGCTGTCCGAAGAAAATATCAGCTATCAGCACTTTCCAGCGCTTGGCGGAAGGCGAGGAATATCTCCATCAGTGGGGGCAAGTCTGAACGAAGGGTGGAATAATCCGTCTTTTCATAATTATGCGGATTATACGCTGACTGAGGACTTTGCAGGAGGCATGGATGAGCTGGTAAATAAAGCGGCTTCCATGAAGCTCGCTTATATGTGTTCGGAGCGGCATCCAGCGCGCTGCCATCGCCTGCTGATCAGCAACTGGCTTACCGCAAACGGATGGGAGGTGTACCACATGATAGACAATTCCCGAGGTGAAACTGAGCTCGTCCAGCACCAGCTTGGAAAATGGGGCGCCATGCCGATCATCGAGGAAGACGGAACGATCGTTTATCCGAAGATCGGTTGATGGGAACCGGAGCCGTGTCTGACAGCCAGTCTGGTGTCATGCACGGCTCCGGTGGATTTCTTGCATGCGGTCAGGCGGGCTCGTCCTCCTGCACATAGGGGACCGTCCGGCTGACGCATGGGATGCGGATCGTCACCGATGTGCCGATGCCAAGCCGGCTGCAGATCTGAATGCCGTACGGCTTGCCGTAGTGAAGCTGGATGCGCTGAATCACATTGCGGATGCCGTAGCCGCCCTCCTCGTCCGGCTCCTCCATCCGGACAAGCCGGCTTACCGTTTCCGGCCTCATGCCTACCCCATCGTCGATGACGCGGAATTCGATATCGTCCCCGTCACGCCGTCCGGTCACGCGGATATGCACGCGGTCGCCGCACCAGGCGTGCTTGAGCACATTTTCCAGAAAAGGCTGAAGCAGCAGTTTGACCATCTCACAGCCCAGCACCTCCGGCTCGATCTCAAACAATACGTCCAGCCGGTCCGTGTACTTCACCTTCTGGATATCCAGATACGCCTTGGCCTGCTCCAGCTCGTTGGCTACAGGAATGATGGTTCTGCCTTCGTTAAGCGACAGCCTGTAGAACAAGGCCAGATTGCTCACCATGCGAGGCAGCTGCTCCACTTGTCCGAACTTGGCCAGCAGGCTGATCGAGGACAGCGTATTATACAGAAAATGCGGATTGATCTGCGCCTGCAGCGATTCCAGCTCGGCCTCCTTTTTCTTCAGGCTGGTCACGTACACCTGCTGAATCAAATCATCGATATGCTGGACCATGGAGTTGATCGACTGCGCGATAACCGCGAATTCATCTCTGCCCTTAAACCGGATTCGCTTGCGAAAGTCCCCGTCTCGGAACGAGTCCAGCACCATGACGATCCGCGAGACGCGCCTTGAGAAATGACGCGACAGCAGCGCCCCCGCCAGCAGGAAAATGAGGAAGCTGGCCGTGCCGACCCCTAGCGTAAGCAGCTTCACTTTGCGGGCATCCTTCTCTACCCATTCCTTCGGAATATCGGCGACGAGCCGCCAGTTCACTTCGGACAGCGGCTCCGTAATCGTCAGCATCTCCGGAACCGGAGTTTCTTGCTTGCGGCCCTTCCCTGCCGAATCCCCCGAGCCGGGCCCCGCCTCATACAGCGAACGGCCTTCGCTATCCTCGATCCGCACCAAAGTTCCTTGGCCGAAATCCGGGGACACGGTCTCGAACAGATCGGCCAGCTTCACCGTCAGCCGGAGGAAGCCATATTCCCGATCCTGATGGACCGTCCCCGTGTCAATCAGCCTGCGAAGCAGCGATATATTGCCGAACTCCTCATCCCGCTCGATCTGCTGCCATTTCATCGTCTCTCCGTAGCGCTCGGAGGGGAATTCCCGGTACCAGGAGTTGCCCTGAATCCGCCACATATGGTAGATATCATAGCTCTTGCCCGCCGTAACAATCGGATCGGAGTCATTGTAATAGTTATAAATTTCAGGAAGCGTCTCATAACGCAGATAGATCGCCAGCGCAACCCGGCGGTCGGTCGATTTCAGCACGCTCTCCACCTTGGGCAGCAAATACGTCGTCGTCGACTCGTAGCCGTACCAGCCTTCGCGGTAATGCCTAAGCCGGGTGGCCGTCCCGTCATCATAGTACATAATATCCGTCAAGCGGACCGTATCCTTCATCCGGTATTCGATGTTATCCCTCATCTGGCGCAGCGCCGCCTGAACGTTGTCCCCGGTCTGCTTGCGCACCGAATCCACGAATATCCAATTGGCGACATAGCCGAAGACGAGCACATGAACCAGCGTCAGAATCAGATAAGAGAACATCAGCTTGTAGCCAAAGGAAAGAAACCGGCCCTTCCGGCCCTCGTCAGCGGCAGCGTCACGACCGGACTCGCGCAGACTCGTCATGACTTCTTATTATCCCCGTTGCGGAACTCGACCGGAGTCATGCCATAGGTTTCCTTGAACTGCTTGCTGAAATAGGGCATATACCGATAACCGACCCGGCCGGCCACCTCATAGATGCGCAGCTTCGGGTCGCGGAGCAGCTCGCCGGCCCGCTCCATTCGCAGGGCGACCAGACATTCATGGAAGGAACGCCCGCTTGCTTCCTTGAACAGCTGACCGAGATAATTCGGCGAGAAACCGAACTTGTCGGCCGCCTCCTTAAGCGTGAGCTGTCTCTCCAAGCCCTCTCGCATGTAATCGATCACTTCCTGGATCAGCTTGCCGTTTTTGACCGGCTTGCCGCTCAGCCAGGTCCGCTCCAGCGCTTGCCCCCCGACGCCCTCGGCCGCGATATCGCTTCGCTCGGCGTGCTGCATGCCGCCCGATCGCATAAGCTTCAGCTCCCGCTCCCGCTCGCGGGCTTCATCCAGATCCTTGCGTATCCGATCGAGCGATTCGATCAGTTCTTCTTCATTCATCGGCTTGAGCACATAGCTGTACGCCTGAAGGGCCAGCGCTTCCTTGACATACTGAAAATCCCGGTACCCGCTGACGAAGACGACCCGCACATCCGCATACCGCTCTCTCACGCGGCGAGCCAGCTCCAGACCCGACATATTGGGCATGTTCACGTCGGTCACCAGGACATCTACCCGTTCACGCTCTGCCAGCTCGCAGGCGGAGAAGCCGTTCGTTACAGCGCCTACAATCTCCATACCGAGAGACTCCCACGGGATGAAGGCTTTCATTCCCTCCAGATCCAAGGTTTCATCATCAGCGATAAGCACTTTATACATCACGCCTTCTTCCTCCTTCCCCCGGCCTAACGCGAATGGCAAAATCGGGGGCACGCCAGGTGCACCCGATAGCTGTCCTATTTCTTCTTCATCTTGGCTTCATTTTCCTTCCATTTCGCGGTCAAATAATCCAGCAGCTTGCCCACGCCGAGCGCCTGAGCGTCTTTCTCGCCTTTCTCGATGATGGCGATAACCTCTTGCTCGCTGCCTGCCAGCATCGCCTGACCGCGGACTTTCTTGTAAAGCTCGATCCAGCGCTCGCGAATGACGCCCTCCGGACTGTCCTTTGGCGGTTCGATGCCGCGCATAGCCGTCAGATCCAGATGCGTTTTCCATGTAATCGAATCTTGATACTTGGTCTCCCAAGAGCGCTTCTCTTCAGGAAGAGACAGCTCAGCCTTCACCTTGATCTTGTCATTATAAGTGGCATTGCCTACGAACTGGAGATCGTTGGTGGCGTTCATGTTTTTCATCCGCTCTTCCGGCTCGGCGAAAAACTTGTCGGTCAGATTCGGCAGGCCTTCACTATCGACGCCCTGCCAATACATGCCCTCAGGTCCCCAGACGATCTCGCGCATCCCTTCGGGAGAGGTCATCCAGTCCAGCACGGCGAAAATTTTCTCAGGGTCCTTGGCCTTCGTCGTGATCGCCGCCGCATTCCATCCGAGACGGTCGTAGTGGGCGACGGTAATTTTATTTTTGTCCAGACCCGCCTTATGGATCGGCCAGATCATGAAGTAACCGGCGTTCGGATCGTCCTTGCTCAGCAGCGCATGTCCCTTGGACGCATATTCGATCGCCGTCACGTCCACGTATACGGCTACGCGGCCGGTATTGATTTTCTCGCGCACCTGATCCACCGTTTGCGTCAAGGCGTCCTGCGTCATCAGCTTCTCGCGGTGCAGCTTGTTGACGAAGACCATCGCTTCCTTGTAGACCGGGTCTGCGAACAGCGAGGTGAACTTGCCGTCCTTCGGCACGGCGCGCAGCGTGCCGGCGTAGCTGGCCGGATTGTTTTCGGCAAACGCCGAGTACAGAATATCCACGCCTTTGCCGTCCTTCGCCTGTCCGGGCTCCAGCGGGATGACGTTCGGATATTTTTCCTTCACCAGCTTCAGGTAGCTGTACAGATCGTCGAGCGTCTCCAGCTTCGGCTTGCCGAGCTCATTGTAAATTTTCTTGTTCACGACATAACCGGCATTGCCCGTCGGCTTATTGGTATACCAGTTCGGGAACAGGTACAGCTTGCCGTCCTTGTACCGGAGCATGTTCAGAATCTCGTCGCCGGCCCATTTCTTCAGATTGGGGTACTTATCCAGATAAGGGTCGAGCGGCACCAGAGCGCCGTTGGCGATCAGCCTGTCGAAGTCGGGACGGTCGCCCCAGATGACATCCGGCAGGTCTCCGCCGACGATCATCGTGTTCAGCTTCGCTTCCTGGTTGCCGCCCGAATTGATAGCCGTAATGTTCAGCTTCAGCTTCTCTTGGACAGCCTTCGAGAATAAGTCCTTGCCCCATACCGGCATCGTGTACCAGCCATAGTTGCCGTACAGGCTGAACGAGAAGGGCTCGCTGCCTACCTTCCACGGTCCTGCGGCGGCCGCAGGCTTCGGGGCCTCCTTGCCGCTCGAATCCGGGGCACCTGTGTCCCCGGCCGGGCCGGCTCCTCCCGAACAGGCGGCGAGCACCGTTCCGAGCGTCAGTACGGCGGCGATGGACCCTGCCCCTTTTGAAAGCGCTTTGCTCATTCTTCTTCATACCCCTTCCCCTAATTACTTAGTATATGCTAAATGGTCCGGCGGGCAAGAAGCGGATTCCCGCTTGCAGACGACAGGATGCGGTCGCGCTCTTTGCGGAGCGCTTGCCCGGATGCATCGCGACGGACCTTTGAAGCCATGCGCTTGCATGCTCGGCTATTCCTTGAGCGAGCCGACGAGCACGCCTTTGACGAAGTAACGCTGCAGGAACGGGTACACCAGGACGATCGGCAGCGTTGTCACCATCATCGTTGCCATAGTAAGCGATTTGGTCGTATAGGTCTGGCTCCTCATAATAAAGCTGGTCGAAGCCGAGTCGGCCGAGTTCAGCTCGGAAGCGATATTGGACTCGAGCGTCTGCTTAAGCAGCGTCTGCACCGGGAGCAGATCCTTGTTGTTGATATAGATGGAGGCGACGAACCAGTCGTTCCAGTGCACGATGGCGGCGAAAAGCGACAGCGTCGCGATTACCGGACCGGATAGCGGAACGACGACCCGGATGAAAGTGGACCAATAGCCGCATCCGTCGATACGCGCCGCATCCTCCAGCCCGGGAGGAATTTCCTTGAAGAAGGTCCGGAATATAATCATGCTCCACACATTGACCATCGTCGGGATAACAAACACCCAGAACGAATCGAACATGCCCAGGTTGCGGATAAGCAGGTAAGTCGGAATCAGGCCGCCGCTGAAGTACAGGGTCAGGATGGCGAAGGTCATATAATAGTTCCGGCCGATCAGCTCCTTGCGGCTCATCCCGTAAGCGAACAAAGCCGTGATTGAGATGGTTAGGAATGTGCCGACCAGCGTCCGCGCTATCGAGACGACGAAGCCCTTCAGTATTCGAATATCCTTTAGCACGACCGCGTAATTTTCCAGCGTAAACACCCGCGGCCAGAAGGTGATGTTGCCCAAGCTCGTATCCGTCCCTTCATTGAAGGAGACGACTGCCGCATTCCAGAACGGATAGAAGGTCAGAAAGCCGAGCAGCGTAAGCGCGGTATAGATGAATACGGTAAATACCCGGTCTTCCCAGGCCAGCCTCATAGAAATACCCTCCTTACCACAGACTGTTGCCGGTGCGGCGCGCAAGATAGTTGGCGAGCGTCAGCAGTCCGACGCTTACGATCGCCTTGAACAGGCCTACCGCCGTCGCGAATGAATACCGCCCCAGGTTAATTCCCATCCGGTACACGTATGTATCCAGCACATCCGACACATCGCGTAGCGCCGGGTTGACGCCGAGCAGGAGCAGATCCTCGAAGCCTGCATCAAGCAGATTGCCGATCGCCAGAATCGAGAAGATCATGATGACAGGCATGATGCAAGGAAGCGTGATCAGATACGTCATGCGGAACCGGTTTGCCCCGTCGATGGACGCCGATTCGTACAAGCTCGGATCGATCGAGGCGATAGCGGCAATATAGACGATCGAGCCGAAGCCGATCTCCTTCCACACATTAGTGGAGACGATGATGGTCCAGAAATATTCGAGTACGGACAAGTATGGAATCGGCTCATCGATGACATTCAGCTTTTGCAGCAGAATGTTGACGCTTCCATTGTCAGTGGACAGCAGGGCGATGGCGAAGTTGGCCACGATAACCCAGGAGAGAAAATAAGGCAGATAGCTGACCGTCTGAACAAGGCGTTTGAAAAACAGGTTCCTGACCTCATTAAGCAAAATCGCCAGCAGGATCGGAGCCGGAAAGCCGATGAGCAGCTTCAGCAAACTGATGACCATCGTATTGCGCATCACAAGTCCCAGCTCCGGCGACTGGAAGAAATCATTAAAATGCTTGAAGCCCACCCACGGGCTGTCCCAGAAGCCTTTAAATACCGAATAATCCTGGAACGCGATAATAACGCCGTACATAGGGAAATAGCTGAAGACCAATATTAGGATCAGCGCCGGAATGACCATCAGCTGCAGCTCCCACTGTCTCAGCAGCCTGCTGCCCAAGGCTTGCCCGGACCGGCGGGCCGCTGGACGGTCCGTCCGGATCGCGGTCGCGGTTTGTTTCAAACCTACCACCCTTTCGATTCGTCGTTGATAGGTATAATCTTAGCCCACTGTCCGCCATGCCGCCTACTTGCCTAATCAATGAAATGTGATACTTATCAATGAAAGCGCAAACAAGTTGAGTTGTCCATTGACACATGCTCACGGGTAGATTAAGATTCAAGCATAAAACAATATCATACAACTAAAAACCACAATAAAAGGTGGTTCTGTCACATGAAACAACCGAACATAACCAGAGTATTCCTCATAGGCTGGGACGGGGCAGGCAGCTTCATTCGTTCCGCCCTGACGCCGCGGTTGGATAACCTGACGGCAAACGGGATACTATCGTTGGATGCCCGAACGGTATCGCCCACGATCAGCGCGCAGTGCTGGGGTTCGCTGCTGCATGGCGTCAGTCCGGACAAGCACGGCTTGACCAATGACAAGGCAAGCTGGCAGCCGTATCCGGGCGATTCTCCTTATCCGTCCATCTTCGGGGTTGTTCGCGAGTCGCTGCCTGAGGCGAAGCTGGCTTCGTTCAGTTCGTGGAGCCCCATCAATGACGGGATTATCGAGTCTGATATCGGTGTCCATAAGGAAACGGCGGAGCTGCCGGAGATGGCGGAAGAAGAGGCCGGGGGAGACAGCAGCCTCAGCCGGCTGGCGAAGAAGGAGCGCAGCTTGGCGCTGGCGGCGGCGTCCTATGTAAGAAGCAATCCGGATGTGAAGCTGATGTTCGTCCAATTTGATCTGCCCGATGCGGCCGGCCATCAGGACGGGTACAACACACCCGGACAGATTCGGGCCATCGAGCAGACCGATGCTCATACAGGCATTTTGCTGGATGCAATCCAAGCGGCGGGGCTTATGGAGGACAGCCTGTTTATTTTTGCGTCCGATCACGGCGGGGGCGGCGCCGACCCTTTCGATCACGGAAGCGATCATCCGCTCGATACAACCATTTTCTGGGGATGCGCCGGCCCCGGCATTTTTCCTGGAGCAACGCTTGACGCAGACTTTATCCTCACCGACACGGCTGCGGTCGTCGTGCATGCGCTCGGTCTGGACGCGCCTTCGACGTGGGAGGCTAAGCTGCCGTTTCGTATTGGTTTGTAGAATAGCTGCGTCTTTTGCGTAAAAAAGGAAGGGCCGCCAGCGCGTACGCCGGCAAGCTCTTCCTTTTTGTGTTACACAAACCGGATGCGCCGCCTCATTGGCTTAAGTAACCGGATTTGAAGATATGATACCATTCATCCAGCTCCCGCCCTTGAAGAACGCCCAACCGTTCCAGAATATGCTTGGAAAACTCCACAGCCGCGCTGCCGTTGGCCGTAATCAGCCCCGGGGCGCTAACCGCCTGAGCTTCCACATAATGCGCTTCTCCCCGATAATCCGGCGCACCGAGTCTCATATATGCCAGCGTATTGCCGGTATGCGCCTTGTGATCAAGAAAACCGTGCCTGCCCAGAAAAACGGTCGCATCGCATATGGCCGCCACTTCAATATTCCGCTGTACAGCCTCCTCCACCAGCTCCCGGATCGGCTCATGGCGTTCCTCCGCCCAGCCGGTTCCGCCGGGCAAGATCAGCATGGCGGTATGCGCCAGAAACGAGCGGTCGCTCAGTTCGTAATCCGGCTGCACCCGGAATCCGCCCATAGATGTCTTAAGCTCCGGATCGATCGCGGCCGTCTTCACCCGGTAGCCCGTCCGCTCCTTGTTAATTTCCGCCGTTACATAGCTCGCTTCCCAATCCGCAAACCCATCCGTCAATACAACGACTACTTCTCTCATTGTTGATTCCTCCTGCAAGTCATTATGTTATTCTTGACCCAAGCATACCGTGTCTCCCCTGACAAACGCTGTCAGCGGATATTTGCTCCGGATAAAAAGTAACAGCGCCGGCCAAGCGGGACTTAGGGTATAATGACACCGGGAGGGATGGAGATGGCCAAGTGGGATAATATGCTGATGATTCTGTGGCAGCTTCGAGCCAAGCGCCAGGTAACGGCCGAGCAGCTAGCGGAAACTTTGGAGACGAGCGTCCGTACCGTCTACCGCTATATCGACGCGCTGTGCGCAAGCGGCGTCCCCATCATCGCCGAGCCCGGGCATGACGGGGGCTATTCGCTGCCGGGCACGTTCAAGCAAGCCCCGTTATTTCTGACGGACGAAGAGCGGAAGGCGTTGAGCCAAGCAGCTTTGTTCGCGCACGGGGCCGGATATCCGTTCGAGGAGCGCCTGCAGCAGGCGCTACGCAAAATTCAGCTGTACGCAGGGGACGCCTGGTCGGATGAAGGAAGACCGGGACGGGCAGCCGTCGGAAGCCTGGATATCGTCCCCACATCCGATCACCGGTCGCTGCGCTCCCTGCTTCAACTGCTGGATCAGGCGATCGAAAGCGGAGTCCGGATGCAGGTTCGCTATGCGAAGCAAGCCGGAAACGTGCCGGAGACGCGCGAGTTGGACCCGTACGGACTTACGTACAGGTTCGACAACTGGTACGCGGTCGCCTACTGCCATACACGCCGGAGCGTGCGGACATTCCGGGTGGACCGGATACGGGATGCACGTTTAACCGGTCAAACCTTCGACCGGCCGGAGCAATTTTCACTGAAAGCCTACCTGCGGCAGGAACTTGCCGAGCAAGCCTCCGGGAGGGCTCAGACTGTCTGCCCGATCCGCTTGACGGGCGATTCCGACAGTCTCCGCAGACTTTCGCGGCATTGGTACTTGTGCCATTGCATCGTGCGACAGGAGGAGAACCTGCTGCAGCTCAGCGTTCCTGCCGACATAGCAGACGCCTACATGCCGGAGCTGCTGCTCGGCTACGGTCCGAAAATTATCGTACACGAGCCCGCCAGCCTGAGGGAAGCGCTGAGCCGGCTTATCCGCCGGATGGCCGAGCAGTATGGCATGGTCCAGCCTGAGCAGGGACAGGGGAATGTTTAGCTAGAGCGAGCGTCCGGACGGTCTGGCTGCTCGCTGGTTGGCGGCCGCTCCACCCGGCGAGGTCATTAGGCGAGTCAGGCCAGCGGGATATAAATCTTTATCCGCAAATCGTCCGGGTACGAGGAATTCATCACATCCGTTACCTCGAAATCCGGCCCCTCTCTGCGCTCATACTTCGAATTCGGCAGCCAGACGCCATATATATAACGACGGATGTCCGGTGTTACATGAGCCGGACCGTAAGCTTTGAATTCGGCATAGCGTCCTCCCGGAATCCGAATGAACCTAAATCCTTGTTTCAATCCTTCTTCCAGTGGAGGCTTGCTCACCGTCTCCCCCACGATGAATATGAAGTCCCCATCCTCTTGGAATTCGCAAGAGACGCCGTACGCCATATCCGGAGCGGCCCGGTGAGGGATGCCGAGATAACGCCCCCGCTCTCCAAATTCCCGGTAGAAGCCCGCAATGTCCCCATAATGCCGACCCTCGGCGAGGTTTGTCGAATAAGCGAAGCCTACGATGTCCAAAGGCTCCCGTTCTACCAGCTTAGGCTTGTCTATCTTCGTCTCTGTCCCCTCTTTCTGTCGATATTCCAGTAAATTCAGCCTCGGCCGATGCGGGATGGGCGAGCCTTCCTTCCGGTACCGCCCCGGGGGCAAGCCAAAATAAGCTTCAAAGGCACGGGTGAACGCTTCCTGGGATTGATACCCCCAAGCGACGGCCAGCTCCAGAATGCTTCCGCTTGAATACGCAAGCTGCTCCGCCGCCTCCGACAGCCTTCTTGTCCGAACATACTCCTGTACCGTGAAGCCTGTTATCGCCAAGAACATACGTTGAAAATGAAAGGCCGAAAAGCTGGCCGCCCCGGCAATCTCTCCGATTTTCATAGGCTCATTCAGATGTTTTTCGATATAATCGACGGCTGCCTGGATGCTTTTGTAATACTCCATATCAACACGATCCTTCGCTAAAAAAGTGATAGATGTTCGCACAACTCCTGTACTTCTGACCGCCTGCCGGCCGTGTTTGTACGTATTTCCGTACATCTCCCAAACTTTTGATCGCCAGTCGGCTGCGTTTATACGTTTTTCCGCACAACTCCTCTTCTTCTGACCGCCGCTCGAGCGCTTTTATACGCTTTTCCGCACAACTCCCATATCACTGACCGCCAACCGGACGCTTTTATACGTTTTGTCAGGTTACCATGAAGTCCCCTTCCGCGGGAAAGAGAGACTTAAGCAGTCACATAGCTTCCCTCCCCCTAGTATGAGGCAATCGGGATTCGTTTGTTTGATCGCATATGCGCTTATGCGAAGCAAAGCCTGCCCCTGCGGTTCCGCTGAACCGGGGACAGGCTTTGCCTTCGTTAACGCAACTATAAAGTACCATTCTGACGCCAGACAGACACCGCTTGTCCCGCCTCGCGCGCTACGGAGTCTGCGGAGGAATTTCCTGCGGCCGCCCCGGCTGCACCTCCGGTATCGTCTCAGGCTTAATCTCCGGAACCGGAGACGGCTGAATCTCGGGCTTCGGCTGCTCCGGCTTAATCTCCGGCGGGGCCGGCGGCTGGATCTCCGGTCCCGGGCGCGGGGGCAGCTCTTCCGGCACGCCGGGCTGACGGGCTGTATAATCGGTCATGGACTTCAGCACTCCTTTCCTCATGTAGAAAGGATTACCCGGTTTGTCCCCGAATGAATACGCGCCCGGCAAGCGCCGCTTACTTCGCCCGGCTGCTGCGCATCCCGGCAAGCACTTTCAGCTCTCCGCTTTTATTGTCCGCGTACTCCTTGTACTCGGGGCTTTCCACTCCGTAGAGGGCAATTCGCCCCTCCTGATCGAAATGAATGCCCCAGCCGTATTTCTTGGGAAGCATGGAGGCGCGCAGGCAGGCATGAGGACGCTGGAAAAATTCCTCCCGGAGCTGCGCGCGGCTCGCCTCCAGCTCCTCTGGAGGAATTCCCTTGTGGCGGACATGCACCTCGAATAAAATATCCTCCTGCGTATACGTATAAGGGCTGCCCGCCAGCAGCTCGTATTCGAGCCCGTGCTTTGAGGGGCCGCCTTTCCGTTCCTGAGGGATCATGCCGACAGCGGCCGTGCTGTCCGGAGACACCGTGATAAAGGTATTGTAGTAGTTCAGGTTCATATGCCGCACCTCCACTTTTCCCCTATTATACCCTCTCCTTCCGGCCATCGCATCTCTTGTTCCGTAGAAATGCCGCCGCCTCGGTGAGAAGCGGCGTATCCCTCCAAATGTGCGGCTGGATGGCATCGAGCAACAGGCTGCCGGTGCCGGGCTTCAGTGAGAAGTAGCGTACCCTTCCGATTGAGCGGCCGCATGGGCCTCGGCTTCGGCGGCAGGGTCCAGCTTCTCGCGGCTCATCGCGAACGCTGCTCCCAAAGCAAGCAGCGCGGGCAGGACGCTCCAGGCGAAGGTGACGCTGATGGAGGAAGCGAGCCCCTCCGTTATAACGCTGAGCAGCTGCTCCGGCATCCGGGAGCGGACAGCCGGATCCAGCAGCGTGTGAGAATCGGCGAGGGACAGGTCCTGCGAACCGGTCGCAGTGGCGGCCATATGCCGGGTCAGCGAATGGCTCTGCAGGATGCCGAATATTGTGATGCCGATAGCCATCCCGAGCGAACGCAGGAAGTTAAGCGTCGAGGTGGCCGCTCCCCGCTGCTGCGGCGGGAAGGAATGAATCGCCGCATTGCTGAGCACCGAGAAGGAAGCTCCTATTCCGAGTCCTGCCATAATCATATACAGAACTATGCTGAGCCGCGAGGAATCGGCTGTCAGGGTGGACAGCAGCGCCAGACCGGCAACCAGCAGGACCAGAGTTGGAAGCATCACCGCCCGGAAAGAAAATCGCTGGATCAGGAAGCCGCCGACCGTTGCCGTTACGACGCTGCCCACCATCATCGGGAGAAGCACAAGTCCCGAGTTCGTCGCGCTGCCCCCAAGCACGCCCTGGATAAAGATCGGGATATAAACGGATGCCGTGATATAGGCGGCGCCGCTGAATACCGCAACCATATTGCTTGTCGCATAGAGACGGCTGCGGAACATGCGGAAGGCCACGATCGGCTCTACAGCCCGCTTCTCGGCCAGTACGAATAACGCCGCAAACAGTACGAAAACCGTGAACAAGCCGATAATCGGCAGCGAATTCCAGGCATATTCCTTGCCTCCCAGCTCCATGGCGAACATCAGACAGACGACGGCTCCGACCAGCGTCGCAGCGCCCGCCCAGTCGATCTGCTGACGGGCATGCTGACGGGACTCATGATAGAAAAAGGCGACGAAAACAAGCGACAGCAAGCCAAGCGGAAGGTTCAGATAGAAAATCCACTGCCAGGTGATGTAATCCGTGATATAAGCGCCGAGCAGCGGGCCGAAGATGCTGGACATGCCGAATACCGCACCGAATAATCCGCCCAGCTTGCCCCGGTTCTCGGGAGTGACCGCATCGAACATGATCGTGAAGGCGACCGGGACCAATGCGCCCGCGCCGATCCCTTGTACGGCCCGGTACAAGCTCAGCTGAATGATCGATTCCGCTGTGCCGCAGAGCGCCGAGCCTGCCATGAAGACAATGATGCCGAAGATGAAAAATCGCTTGCGTCCGTACATGTCGGACAGCTTGCCGAAGATCGGCATCCCGGCCATCTCGGCTACCATATAGGCGGAGGTGACCCACACAAATTTATCCAGTCCTCCGAGTTCACCGACAATCGTCCCCATGGCCGTCGCTACGATCGTATTGTCCATCGAAGCCATCAGAATAGCCAGAAGCAAGCCGGCAAGGATCATTCCCGTGTTGTTCGCCTGCAGTTTCATAAGAGATTCCCTTCTTTCCTTGTGCAAATTTAATTGGCTTCCATACTACGATCATAAGCCAATAACCCTGACAACTGTTTGTCAGGGTTATTGGCCTCATGTTTCTTTATTTTTGAAAAATCGCGGGGTCCGGTCGATCGGGTTCTTCCGTTTTACTCCGTCTGCCGTGGTTTGTGATAACGCTCGATAAGCTTTTGCATCGCCGGGGTAATCTCCAGGCCCAGCTCTTCGTGGACGTGGCGCTGCAGCTGCTCGACTACCTTTAGCACCGCCCCCGCATGGCCCGCGGCGTCCAGATGCAGCAGGAGACGGTAGTAATGCATATGCGCAAACGGCTCGAGCTTGATCAGCCTGCGCAGCAGCGCTTCCCGCTGAGTTCCCCGCGACTGGGTTAGAGCGGCTTCGAGCGCATGCACATACGCCGCACGCAGCTCTTCCCGGCGGGACTCCGCCCACCGGTAATGCTCGGTCTCCATATAATCGCCCCGGTACAAGCCGAGCAGTTCCTCGGGCTCCATGTCTCTAGCCTGGCCCAGCTTGGACTCCAGCCGCTTGACATCGCTGGCGACGCCCTCCACCCGCATTCGGTAACGTTCATCCGCGAATATGATCATCTCATGGCAGCCGGCTGCCTTCAGCATGTGACGCAGATGATACATCGTGGTATGGAGCAAAGCTTGCGCCCGCTCGGCATGCAGCTCCGGCCACAAGGCTTCCAGAATATGATCGCGGTATACCGGCATGCCGTCATGATGCCACAGGTAGGCGAATAATTCCTTCGTCTTCTTCGTTCTCCAACTGAACAGCTCGCCCCCGGCTGAATAAAGCTCCAGACTCCCCAGCGCCTGCAGCCTCAAGGGCAGATCAGGCCCGGTATGACTCGCGTTTTCCTCCTCGACAGGCCGCTTCCGGGGAGGAGCTTGCACGGCCCCCGGCGAAGGGCGGTACCGGTCGATCAGCTTGGCGAGCCGTTCCTTGGAGACGGGCTTAAGCAGGTACCCTTTCGCATTGACGTCAAAGGCATGCAGCGCATACTCCTTGTAGGCCGTCACGAAGATGATCTCGGCTTCGGCGAACCGCTGCTGCAGCTGCTCGGCGGCGACCAGCCCGTTCAGCCCCGGCATTTCGATATCCAGAAAGATCAAATCCGGCCGGAGCTCAGCCACCCGCTCGATGGCCTCGCCGGCCTGTAGAAATTTCGCCTGCACC
The DNA here is from genome assembly GCF_900101595.1 of Paenibacillus sp. cl123. Classification (GTDB taxonomy): domain Bacteria; phylum Bacillota; class Bacilli; order Paenibacillales; family NBRC-103111; genus Paenibacillus_G. The sequence goes on along the minus strand of NZ_FMYY01000006.1, from coordinate 269,600 downwards.
TGCACGCCGCCGATTTCCTCCAGCAAAATTTCAAGCACATCGAGCGCAATTTCCTCATCGTCAATCAATATCGCGTTAATCATTACGGACCTCCGGCACTATAAACTGGAACCTGGACCCCTCCCCGGGGCGGCTCCGTATGTCCAGCTTCTGCGCATAGAGCATCTGCAGCCTGCGATTCACATTGCCGATGCCGATGCCTCCGCGCTGCTGGTTATGAAGCTGCATCAGCGTCTCCTCATCCATCCCGGCTCCGTCGTCCTCGACGACAAGGTTGATCTGCCCCTCATCATCGCGGAACACCCGGATGTCTACCGTACCGCCCTCCGGCTTTCCGCCGATGCCATGGCGTACGGCGTTCTCCACCAAGGGCTGAAGGGTAAGCGGCGGCAGCAGGAAGTGCAGGTCGTCATCCAGATGATAGCGGATCTCCAGACGGCTGCCGAAGCGAAGCTGCTCGATGGCCAGGTAGGCTCTCACCAGCTCCAGCTCTTTTTCGAAAGGAACGAGATTGCCCTGGAAGACGAACGTGAACTTGGCGCGCAAATAGGTTGTCAAATGATGGATCGTATCCCTCAGCTTGCCCACATCCTTGTAGCTCAGGCCTACAAGAGCGTTCATGCTGTTGTACAGAAAATGAGGCGTAATCTGAGCCTGCAGGAAATCCATCTCCCGGCGGACCGCTTGCTCGGATGATTTCTTCATCGCCAGCAGCGAGCTGACTCTCGCCTTCAGCTCGGCCACTTCGAAGGGCTTCTGCAAAATATCGTTGGCTCCGGCCTCGAAGGAAGCCAGCATATCGCTGTGCTGTCCGGAAGCGGTCAGCATCAGCACGGGCAGCTCCGCCAGATTATGCAGCTTGCGAATCTCGCGGCATACGTCAAGGCCGGAGATGCCAGGCATCATCAGATCGAGCAGTACGAGGTCGGGATGCGGCGTCTGCCGCAGCTGCTCCAGAGCCTCCGTCCCGCTCTGCACAGCCTTGTAGGCATATTTCATGGAAGAAACCGCATCGATGCATATTTTCAGATTCGAACGCTCATCGTCCACGATCAGCACAGTGATGGAGCCCGCGGGGTCAGACTGCGATGAAGCCGGGAACTCCGGCGTCCGCTCCTCGCCGCCGTACCATGGGAGTTGGCGTTCCGCCCCCGGCTCGGCAATGGGCAGATTGAACGTGAAAGTTGTCCCCCGGCCCAGCTCGGAGTGAACCTGAATTCGTCCTCCCTGAAGCTCCACCAGCTGCTTCGTGATACTAAGTCCAAGCCCGATGCCCGAGCGGTCGCCCACATCGGCCGAGCTGGTTTCGAAGGGCTCGAACACACGAGCCAGCTGCTCCGGCGCAATCCCCCGCCCTGTATCGGTCACCGTGACAATCAGCTCCCCCGCTTGCTCCGAGGCGCTGATCCGAACGAAGCCGCTGTCGGTAAATTTCAGCCCGTTCTCCAGCAAATTGTACATGATCTGCCGCAGCCGGTTCTCATCGGCCAGCACAAGCGGCAGATCGGGAGGCAGATCGTCCTGCAAGACAACCTGCTTGTTGCGCGGCGCGATCGACAGCATATCGAACACCAGCCGCGCCGTCATTCCGAGATCCACCGGCGTTAGCTGAATACGCAGACGCCCCTGCTTGATCTGGGACATGTCCAAAATATCGTGGACCAGCCCGGCCAGCCTCCGGCCCACCAGATTCAGCAGCCTGACATTTTCCCGGTGCTGCGGCTCAAGCTTCGTCTCCTTGTCGTCCAGCAAGATCTGCGACAAATTGATGATGCCATGCAGCGGAGTCCGCAGCTCATGAGAAGTTTTGGCCAGAAATTCATCCTTGTGCCGGTCATGGGCGATCAGCTGCAGGGAGAGCTGCTCATTGCGCACGAAAGCGCGCTGCAGGCGATGGGATGACTGGAAAGCAAGCGAGAAGACGAGCAGCAGCGGCGTAACGATCATGAAATAGGGATGCTCCAGCCCAAGCTCGTACCTGTATTGGGCAGACGCCCAGGACAATATCATAAAAAACACATTCAGCACCGTAAATATCGGCAGGTAGCCCCCCTTATTCCGGATTCGGAAGAGGGCATAAAATATAATGAGAAACGTAGCTGTCTGCAAAAGCAGATTGACGGGCATCGTATAGTACAGATAATCATTGGGAATGACCACAATGAACACGCAATACACATAGGTGATCCCGCGAAAAATCCGAAAAGGCTTGTGATCAGGCTCATCCAAATACCTGTACGTATACAAGCTGAAGAACAGGAACGACAGAAACACAGTGACAAACAGCAGCTTCTGCAGTAGCTCAAACGGGAAGCCTGGAAACAGGACGGCCGCCAATATTTCATTGTCGAGACTGAAGAACAGTCCCGTCGTCAGGCAAAACAGACTCAAATACATCAGATGCCGCTCTTTGCTCCACTGTCTGAACATACCGGCGAAATAAAGCCCGAAGATCAGCATCGTCATCATCAGAACCATATCGGTCAGCCTGGCATGGTCGCGGTGCTTGATCATGACCAGCTGCTCGCCGAATTCAGGAGCTTGGGTCAGCCCGCCTTCCAGATATCTTAGGCTGGCCACCTGGATCACGATCTCTACCGGGCCTGCCTCCGCCTTCTCAGAACCGAAGAACGGCAGATTGCTGGCAACGAACTCTTCTCGGATCAGCGAAGGATTTCCATTTCCCCCGAGAGCTGTGCCGTTTATAAACCAGCGGCTGGACATTCTCGTTTTTTTGGCGCGAATGCTGTAGATGTCGCTCTGATCCACCTGGACTACCAGTCGATAGGTTCCGGCTCCATAACCGGGGCGTCCGTTCGTCGCAACCTCGTCCTTCCAGTTGCCCGGCACGTCGATCAGCTTCCGGGAGGCTTGCAGCGCCGGATCGCCGCGGAAGTCATCGGGAGTCAGCAGCTTGTCCGGATAAAACTCCCACTGGCCGCGGAGCGACAGCACGCCCCTCTCCTCATAGTCCCATCCCCGGGCATCCAGCACACCTCCGACTGCGCGAACGGCAGCGTCGGGAGGATGAATCCAGCGAAAAATCAGTACACTGGCCGATGAGGCAAACAACAAAATCATAGCTAACAGTATTGTAAAAGGCTTGGTCATAAGGTCATCCTTTAAATTCTTTTGTCTTTTTGTTCATGTAAAAATAGATAACACATGTTTCTATTGTATCAGTTTCTGAAGAAAGGCTCACGCCCCAAATGTAAGAAACCTCTCCTGCATTCCCTACCGACGGACGGCTGCATGTCTCGTAGCTGTTTTCTTGTGCCGATTCGAAGGTCCGGAGAGCAGCAGGAGGCTTCACGCCAGCCTAACCGCTCTCCGATTCCGAGGTCCCCACTCCGCCCATCCCCGCCGCTGCTCCTTAAGAAAGAGGGGCCAACGCGAATTGGACAATCTCCACGATGATCGGCGTCCCTTGCAAAATCACATCTCCATCCAGGTATAGCGTCATTCCCTCCGGCGACAAGCTGTACAACCTGCTCTCCTGCAGTACTCCGTTAATAAAAAGATGCGTATAACCGCTTGGCCCGGCTTCCGGAAGCCCGGTTATGGCCGCTCCCAGGTCATCGGTGAAGCTCGCGGCCGGGATCGACTGCGTGGAAGTCAGCGGCGAGGCGGCCAGGTGAAAATAACGCCGGGCCGTCGGCACCACCGCATAATCCCGGCCAGGACCGGGCGGCCCTGGGGGGCCCGCAGGACCGGGCTCCCCTGCGGGGCCAGGCTCCCCTACGGGGCCGGGCGCTCCTGCGGGGCCAGGCGCTCCTGCGGGGCCAGGCGCTCCCGTGGGGCCGGGCGCTCCCGCAGGGCCAGGCTCCCCTGCGGGGCCAGGCGCTCCCGTGGGGCCGGGCGCTCCTGCGGGGCCGGGCGCTCCTGCGGGGCCAGGCGCTCCCGTGGGGCCAGGCGCTCCCACGGGGCCGGGCGCTCCCACGGGGCCAGGCGCTCCCACGGGGCCAGGCGCTCCCACGGGGCCGGGCGCTCCCGCGGGGCCAGGCGCTCCCGCAGGGCCAGGTCCCGGCCGCCCAAGCCACACAAGGCTTCGCCGTTGGCGCGGCTGGCGATGGCAGCGGCGGCTGCGCCTTAGGCCGTCTCGGCGGTTCCTTACGGCGGCCCGGCAGCTGCGTCTTGTTTTCAGATCCGCCTTCCGCAGCCTTGATTTTGATGCACGGCGAACACCCCAAGCTTTCTTTCTTTTCCCGGCTGCCAAAAATCTGTTTGCTGCTCTCCGGCGGGAACGGGCCGGATGTCGTGCAGGACCGCAGCTCATAATACTCACCTCGCTTACGCTCGTTACGATCAGCATATGCAGCTTCTGCGCCGGAGCCCTGGACGTTTCTTCCTAAATATTACCCACACAGACAAGCGCCGTTCCTGTTCGGCTCTCCTGAACATCTACTGCTACATACCACTTGAAAGCCATGGTGGAATCCAGTTAAGAAAGGAGTGATCCTATGCCTGTTATAAAACCTGTATTTATTGCCATCGCTTCAGCTCCTATCGCGACCGGAGGCGTCATTACGACCTCCGTCAGCCCCGCGGTTTCGCGGTATTATGCAGCCATCGATGCCGGAATGATAGGAGCGACGGTCACCACGATTCCCGCTGCGAGCTTTCTGGACGATACCGACGGTCCCGTGACCACTCTGCCCGCGGTTACAGTCGACGATTACTATAATGTATACATTAACGGCGTGCTTCAGCAGGGCGCCCTCTCCACCCTGACAACGGGAAGTCTCGTGCTGGCCACAACCGATCTGGCCGCAGGCGTGCCTGTCCTGCTCGAAGTCGCGAGCTTCGCGGGAGCGACCTCGACTTTGACGACGCCTCCCACGATCTCCGCACCGACAATCACAATTATTAGCTGACGGCGGGCCTTTCCCGCTCGGCCCATCGCACAGGCCTTCGGTCCTGACAATTGGAGGCTGCACACCTGAACCCAGGCACGGCCTCTTTTTTTCGTCGAAATTTGTAGACGGCTGATCTTATTTGATAGAATAAAGAGCAAGGGTTACAGATCGGGAGGCGTCTTATGTTGGACTATATTATATTGGACATCGAATTCAACGGAAGGAAGTTTGCCAGCGAGCTGCCGATGGAAGTCATCGAGATCGGGGCGGTCCGGCTTTCGCCGTCTCTAGAGACCATAGATGAATTCACCGCGCTGATCAAGCCGGTGTACTTCTCCAAGCTGAACAGCTTCATTAAGAAAAAGACGGGGATTCCCCAGGAAGATATCGACCGAGCCGCCGGCTTCGTGCCGGTGATCAAGGAATTCAGCGCCTGGCTGCAGCGCAGCGAATCCTTCCTGCTCTTCACATGGGGCGGAGAGGATATGAAGCGCATCGTACAAGACACGCGCATGCATAAGCTGGATGATTCCTTCTGGCTGTCCGCTCCTTACTTCGACCTGCTGAAGGGCTACACCCGCTACAAGAAGGTGACGAACGACGTCAGCGTCGAAGCGGCTCTGCTCGACCTGGAGATTACAGCCGAGGGCTCTGCCCACCGGGCGCTGGACGACGCCCGCATGACAGCAGAAGTATTTCGCCGGATTTTCCCGTCACTGGACCTGCAACTGGCCCAGTTCTACAAAGATTCCTTCTCCAATGCCAAGGAACGCAGGCTGGTGAAAAACGCAATCCGCTCCATGGCCGCCCAGAAGACGGCGCCGGATTGGGGACGGGTGGTCGAGCATTACTTGACCGGCAAGGTGCCGTTGACCGACCCGAGGAAGGTCGCCGAATTGCAGGCTTACTTTGAGGCCGAGCTCCAAGCTAAGCCGCTTGCACCCAAGCCTGCGAACTAATCCGAAGCCGAGAGGGGGAGCTGTGCGATGATAGGGATATCCGTCCTGCTGATCTGCTTCGGACTGCTGATGCTGATTCGTCCCCAGGCAGTCTGGGCCCTAAACGAGAAGTGGAAATCGTCTGACGCTACGGAGCCATCCGACCTGTACGTATGGTCGACCCGCTTCGGGGGAGCTCTATGTCTGCTTGCCGGAGCCGGAGGCCTGTTCGCCCTGCTGCTTATATAAGGACTACCTTATTCTAGAGGAGATAACCGATGATCAAGCTTGTATCCTGGAATGTTAACGGCCTGCGGGCTTGCGTGAACAAAGGATTTACCGATTATTTCAACGAGACGGACGCCGATATTTTCTGCATTCAGGAAACCAAGCTTCAAGAGGGGCAGCTTGCTCTGGAGCAAGGCGAGGCATACAGCCAATACTGGAATTATGCGGAGAAGAAAGGATATTCCGGAACCGCCGTCTTCACGAAGCTTAAGCCGCTGTCCGTGCGTTACGGACTGGAAGAGGACTCCGAACCGGAGGGCCGGGTCATTACGCTGGAATTCGATGCTTTCTATCTGGTGAATGTCTACACGCCCAATGCCCGCCGCGACTTATCTCGATTGGATTACCGCCTGGAGTGGGAGGATCGCTTCCGCAGCTATCTGCTGGAGCTGGACAGCCGCAAGCCTGTGATCGTTTGCGGCGATCTGAATGTCGCCCATCAAGAGATCGACCTCAAGAACCCGAAATCCAACCGCCAAAATTCCGGCTTTACCCTGGAGGAGCGGGCCAAGATGACGGAGCTGCTGGAAGCCGGATTCGTCGATACGTTCCGTCACTTCTACCCGGATCGGGCAGAGGTATACTCCTGGTGGTCTTATATGCCGAAGGTCCGGGAGCGAAATGTGGGATGGCGGATTGACTACTTTCTCGCCTCAGCCCGGTTGAGCGATTCCCTCATCGATGCGCAGATCGACTGCCATATTACCGGAAGCGACCATTGTCCGGTCGTCCTGCTGCTCGGCGACTTGCCTGCAGAATAGCGGAGGTTCCTTCCGCATCCAACAAGCTGATAAACGCCGCTAAGGGCCTGCTGCCTCCTATAGGAGACGTCAGGCCCTTAGCGGCGTGCAATCGCGGCAGGCGCACATGCTTTTGAAGTCCGGTGAACCACGCGGGTCAGCGTCATGCAGCCGGTCGGGTTTCCACTCGCTGTATCTAATCCCCTTCGGCTCTCCGGCCTCTTGTTCTCCGGACCTCATGGATGAACTGAGCTTAGGCCGCTTTCTTCTTTAGAAGGCTGTATACGGCCCCGAACACCCCGAACAGCAAGCCAGTAATCGGAAATACGATCCAGTTGATATGCCATTGCTCGTAGACCAGCCCGCTAATCAGGAAGATGCAGGTCGCCAGCGGCCAGACGATGCCCGCCACCGCGCCGATCACCCGGTTCTCTTCCTTCTTCGCCTCAGAGAATTCGCCGGTCTTCAGCAGCTGACTGTAAGCGCCCCGGATGCTGCCATAATAAGTGAACAGAAAGACGGCAACGGCCACCATAGCCAGCAGAATGACCACACCGTATGAACCGCCGTTGTCCCCGAAAGCCGACCCCATGAAGATAGCGACCGGAGACAGCACGCATAAGCACACACCCGTAATCAGCGACAAAGTATACGTAGCGTTAAAGGCTTCTTTTTTCTGCATGATATATGCCCTCAGATGATAAGGCAGCTCGAATCCGGCCTGCATATATTTGAAACGTTCCAGCTTCATGCCGCTGTAGATGAACAGGCACACGGCCAGGGCTACCAGCACAAACATGACCACCAGGCCCACCAGAGCTGCGGTATTCTCCGAGATGCCTGCGGTAAGCAGGCCGTCCTCTCCAAGCGACGAAATCAGGATAAGCAGCGCAGCGCCGGCTATGCACAGAACTGTACCGATCGCTACCAGGAGGCTTGATTTTATTTTGGCGACAAGGAAGTCCATCGTCTCTTCCTCAGACAGGTAAGGCAATATCTCGGCCTCCTCGCGGTGGGGCTGCCCCACTCCCAGCTCGCTGACCAATTCGTCTATGTTGCCGAATTCGGAAATCACGATCCCGATCGCTTCATTCTCCGACCTGCCCTCGCTCTTCAGCTCGTAATACTTTTCCTCCATGCCGGCCAGCAAATCCTGCTTAAGCTTGAGCACCTGACCCGTTCTCGGCAAGGCCTTAAACATATTGTCCAAATAACTGATGATCGTATCCATGCCGTCACAACTCCTTTATAAATTTATTGACAACCTCTTGCGTAACCTGCCACTCCTCACATTTCTCCCGGTAATAAGCAAGCCCTTCCGGTGTAATCCGGTAATAGGTGCGCCGCTTCCCGAACGTCTCGTCCTTGAAGAAGGAATGAATATACCCATTCTTCTCCAGCCGTGTAAACGCAGAGTAGAGGGTCGTCTCCTTCATGATGTACTTCTCCTCCGACAGTTGTCTGATTCGTTTGGAAATCTCATAGCCGTAGGATTCACCGTCCAGCAGCATAAAGAGGATGATCGTGTCGTTGTATCCCCGTATAACATCACTACTGATCAATGGAACGCCTCCTTACTCCATCTGTCGTACTTTATCTGTCGTAGTAATTGCATTGTAGCATAATTACTACGACAGATAAAGTATTAATTCTGAAAATGAAAAGGTTGCGTACGACAAAAAAGGCCGCAGCGCTATCGCTGCAGCCTTCCTGGCGGTTGGTGGGTTGTCCGTACCCTTGTGAGCTAATTGGACGCTGAAGTGTGTTTCGACACCGCTTCAATCACTACATCCCAATCGTCCTCATGCAGCTCATGCCCAGCCCCTTCCAACGTGAGCAGAGCCGAATTCGGAATTTCGTCAGCCAGATGTTTCCCGTGTTCGTAAGGGATAATGGGATCTTCCGTCCCGTGTATTATCAGCGCGGGCACATTGATTTCACTCGTTCTGGACAGATAAGATTCCCCGCCTGACAGCAAGGCATGGTTCGTCACGCTGGCCATACGGGCACTTCTCGTAAATTCTTGTTTAGCCAGGCCGGCTACTTTCGCCTCGTCAAAAGAATGCTTTGAACCTACCAGAACTCTCGAACGGTCAACCGCATATTGAACTACCGCCTGTTCGCTAGTCCAGTCTACAGCCCCCATCTTCGAGAAAAAATCCATTACCTTCTCCTCCATCGGAGGGAGATGGGGAGCAAAATTGGACGTTGCCAGGAGTGTAATGGTCAGCACTCTCTCCGGATGCCGCAGAGCTATCATCTGAGTCAGCATCCCGCCCATGGACATGCCAGCGATATGTGCCCGATCAATCTGATAAGCATCCAATACCCTGACGGCATCATCTGTCATGTCTTCGAAATGATAGTCCGGTTGACCCGGTTCATAAGATGTCGAACGTCCGACATCGCGGTTATCGTAACGAATGACAAAACGCCCTTCGTCCGCCAAGCGCCGGCAAAATTCCTCCTCCCACCAAATCATGGAGGATTGGGCGCCCATAATCAGCAAAATAGCCGGATTACCTTGTTTGCCGAAACTGTCGGCGCATAGTTCAATGCCATCTATTGTTAGCAGTCGCTCGTTCATGTAAATTCCCTCCAAATGGGTATATAATACAAAAAAACACAGGCTGTTGGCCTGTGCTTACCGTAATCGAATAAGAATTGAAATGAACGGAATACGATCATTGCCCCGGGATAGACTTGCTAGCCAGACGCCGGGCAGATCATAGAAGGTTCATGACATTTTCCTCAAATTTAGCCTATACGACATAGAACTAGAGCTAGAACCAGCTGTTCTCTCCATCGTATATGACCTAAATCGGGTTTCCGTGAAGGCAAACCATTCTTCGATTACGTTGCACGCCAAATAGCCTTAAATCACTATTCATCTCTTGTGCAAGCATTTCGAAGAATTAGTTTAACACACGTAACCCCTCCGTTCTTAACAGTTGAGGTAATGGTAGCATATGGAGAAATCTTATGTCAATCCTTAACGGAATGACCATAGAATTGACATGTGATCCGTCATATTTTATTATTAAGCCAACTAAATAGTGAAGGTGACTTAAATGAATGATTTGGTTCAACTGATCAAGGAAATTAATCAAGTTGACTACAACATTAACGTGATGCTCCGATGCGAATTCGATCAACTGATCGAAGAAAATTTGACGGACAAACAAGTAATCGTGCTCAACCTTATCCGGGATAACGACTCCATTCATGCGGGTGAAATCGCACAGCGCCTTGGCATTACGCCAAGCGCGGTCAGTCAAGTTTTGAGTACGCTTGAAAAGAAAAGCATGATTACCCGCAGCATGAACAAACAAAACCGCCGGGAGGTTCACCTGAAGCTAACCCATGAGGCGGAGCAATATTTCAGCAAGGTGGAAGCCGTCGAGATGGCCATTATTGAGAAATATTATTCAAAGCTGTCAATCAAGGAGTTAAACCAGCTGAAGGCCATTCTGGAAAAATTCGAAGGCATTATCGCGGCATCCGCTGTTCAAGCAGGCTCGGGGGGAGATATATGAATTTGGCAATAGAGGAACGTATCGGAGACATCGCTTCATCTTACGTGCGCAAAAAGCCGGGAGCTTTACTGACGATCGGGGTTCTCGACCATGGACAAACGCATATTTTCGCTTTTGGTGAAAACCCCATTCAAACCAAGGTTCAATCCAAGGACGTTATTTACGAGATCGGGTCCATCTCCAAATTGTTTACCACGAGCTTGCTGGCGAATCTCATTCACCAGCGATCAATGGCCTTGGAAGATCCGATTGCACACTACTGGCAGGATATCCGAAGCGATTGTCCGATTACCCTTAAGCAATTGGCAACGCATACGTCCGGCTTGCCCTCCTACCGTGCGCTTCGCGATATAAAAATTGCATGCTCGCAGAACGTCCAGCGAGACCCCTATTGTCAATATTCCTTGGAGGAGCTCAGACAGTTGATCAATCGAACAACCGCCATCGGGAAAGGAAAATTCCGCTATTCCAACGTCGGCATGGGGCTGCTTGGACAGCTTATGGCTTGGCATCACCGGACTTCTTACGCGGAATTGCTGGACCGGCTTATTGCAAAGCCGCTCCGTATGCAGGATACGTTCATCGCCTTAACGAACGTCAATCCGGATCGGGTCATTCAAGGCCACACCAGCAAAGGTATACCTGTCGGGCCGCTGGCGATGAGCGACTTTCAGGGCGCTGGCGCCATTCGTTCGACGGTATCGGACCAGCTCCGCTTTCTGTCCGCCCATATGACGGCTCAAGAAGGATCGGCATTCGCCATGACGCATGTGCCGCACGTTAAAATCACGAATAAGCTATCCTCCGGATTAGGCTGGATGATGGACAAGGAGATGCTCTGTCACAATGGCGCTACAACCGGCTTCTCCAGCTTTATGGGGATGGATAAGAGCGCTCAGGCTGGCGTCGTCGTATTGTCCAATTACCGCAACAGCCTTATTCAAGACACTCCCGACCGAATCGCATACGATGTCATGGCCGCGCTGACAGGTAGAGGGCGTCAACAGACTTAAATTTATTTTTCGATAATGACATTCTCTAATTTAAGATTTACCAGGTTTGCGATCGTATCTCCAACCGGGCACTTGCTCTCCAAGAAGTGTATAAATTCATCAACCTTCTCTTTGGGCGAATCGGTTTTGATCCGGAACGTATATCGGATGTCGGAGTAGCCCGGGCGAACCGAGGATTTGTTGAAAAATCCGTCAAGATCAATATCGCCCTCAACCTCCACGCGAAAATCATCGAGCTTCACATCAAACTTGGGCGCATAAACTCTGGCAACGATAGATTGGCATGCTCCCAACGAGGCAAGCAGAGCTTCGACCGGATTCATACCCGTATCCGTGCCTCCCAAGCTTTTGGGCTCATCGATGATCAATTCAAAATTTCGGGCGGTTGTTTTAACCTTCACTCCGTCTTGCAAATGCGCTGTTGCTTTAAAGGTGTGAACATTGGGCATTGTACGCTCTCCTTTGGGAATCGGACACACAACTAAATCCGACTTATTTAATATGTATTATAGGTATTATATAAGCGACCCTACATCCTGTCAATCGATTCCCGCGTCTTCTCGCCCTCTCACAAAGTCCCTTGCGCTGTATCTTGCCTTAAGTCTGCTGTCATTCGCAGACCTAAGCAAGAATAGAACGAACATTAGTGATAATATGCATAAAGAAAGTAGATGCCGGGTCTTCTTGACCAACAACTTCGGCATCCCTTGCATGCAAATCGAGTGATTTTCCCTGATCAGTCAACACTACTCCAGTTAACTCAGCCTGAATTCTGCCAGAAGGTATAGCCACCTCGAAGGGATATCCCTTCGACTGGTTTGTTATTGGGACAACGAAGGCAAATGAGGAGTTGCCTAGATCAACCATTCCATCCGAGAGCACAATGGCCGGACCCTAGCCGGACTGCTTATGCCCTGCTTGAGAATGCGGCCGCATCCATACAATACTTCCTCGTTGAACCGTTCCGGTAATCGTCATTAAAAAATCTCATCCCCTGCCGGCTCGTTGAAAACTTCTTCGTGCACCGCGCCGGCTTTGCATTGTGCCCGCAATTTTAGAAAATGCTGGCTCTGAGCCTTATGATGATTATCATGTTCGATAAACTCTTGAATGATATACAACACCGAGTATGGCGTTCCCGTATGAGGACACAGCTTAACTCCGTTTACGGTTACATGCTTCCTGATCGCATCTTCACCGGCTTCTAGCAGCAAATCAATTAGTTCCATGCGGGTAGCGCAGAATAAGTCTAGCATCTGATTTTTACTTACTCCGGATTTGGCATATTCATAGGCCCGAGCATTAAATGAGTCAAAGTCCGGAAATACGATTGTATTGTCTTGTTGTGCCGAAGGAATGGCGTTTGTTATCAGATACCGGTTTGGCTATAAGCCTACGATCCTTTTCCATTTTCTGATTTTCGTCCGAAAGCTTTTGAAGGGTGCGACAGAATTAATATGAATCCATTTGCTCATAGGCCAATTTGCGCTGGTTACAGTCCACTTTCGTCTTCCTGCAACGAATAAATCCTCCTCTTCAAGCACTTCGATCCATTCACAAATCTCTAGCACCCGCCGTTTTAATAAGGGGCGTAGTTCATTTAGGGGAAGACCTGCGTAGGTGTCGTAAAAATGCTTATACAATAGTCCTAGCTCATTCCACTTGTAAGCTGGAGATGGGGTAATCACTTCTTTTCCCGCTTTTTCATCGCGTTCCCAGCCTAATAACAAGTTAAGCCATCCTAACTGGTAGGCAATCATTTCTCGAGGAGTCCGGTCGACTTCTGCAGTTCGATACTCTTCTTTATCTATGGGAATCCCGTCAAACTCTTGATCCAGTAACAAATATGTTCTCATTATTTCATCTGCAAGAGCCTTCTTACTTTCATATGCCGGCACGTCGACCTCTCCTTTATCACCTATCATCTTTCTCAGCACAGCTTTGTCCAAACTATACTAAATGGGCCCAAATAATCCCATACCCTATGGACGGATAGTTTAGATTATTTGTTGCGTTTATTGCTAAAAGAAGAGCAGATTAGATGCGCAAGTTTTGTGAAGAGGAAGGACGGTCCAACTTGTTCAGCAGGGGGAGTAGGAATTGGCTGGAAATACGGCTACAATAAAATAGGTTGTACCTACACAATCACACTCGTGAAGGAGGAATATTCATGCAGCTAACCTATCACGGACATTCCTGCGTACAGATTGCTTCAGGCGGGCAATCGCTGATTATCGACCCGTTTCTGAGAGGAAACGAGCTGGCGGTGACGGCGCCCGAGGACATTCGCACGAACGCGGTGCTGCTGACGCATGCGCATGCGGATCACATTACCGATGCCGATCTGATCGCCAAAGCCAACGATGCGCCGGTTGTCGCCACCTTTGAGCTGGCTGCCTACATGTCCTGGCAGGGCGTGCGCACAATCGACATGAACATGGGCGGAACCGTTGATCTGGGGTTTGCGAAGGCCAAGATGATCCAGGCGTTCCACAGCTCCGGCATCATTGTGGACGATGAGAAGCGCATTGTCTATGGCGGCATGCCCGGCGGCTATATCGTCACAGCGGGCGGCTTCACCGTCCTTCATGCCGGAGATACGTGCCTGTTCAGCGATATGAAGCTGATCGGCGAACGCCATGCTCCCATCGATGTCGCCTTTATTCCGATCGGCGACCGTTATACGATGGGACCGGACGATGCGCTGCAAGCAGCCGAATGGTACGGCGCCCGCTTAACTATCCCCGTACACTACGATACGTTTGGGGTTATACGGCAGGATGCGGAAGCATTTGTAAGGCAGCTGGCTGAACGGGGAATGCAAGGGCGTGTGCTGCGTCCAGGGGAGTCACTGACGATCGGGGCGGAGTAACAACCTGCATGCGCCACAAGGGGAGCCTCCCGTCGCCGGGAAGCTCCCTATACGTTTAAGGAGGATGGCAGTATATGACGCTCACCTTTGAAACCAATCGTCTAACTCTTCGACCTTTTGAATTAACCGATGCAAAAATGGTTCAACTATTAGCCGGCTCTGAAGAAGTAGCAAGTACAACCCTCTCCATTCCCTATCCCTATCCAGACGGAGTAGCTGAAAAGTGGATTGAAGCGGTACGCCAATCTATTGAAAAAGGGGAAAACTATGCTTTTGCCATCGTAAAAAAAGAAGATGGGGCATTGATTGGAAATATGAGTATGGGGGTTTCTCTCAAACATAAACGTGCTGAGCTTGCATATTGGATCGGGAAACCTTTCTGGGGGCAAGGGTATGCAACAGAAGCTGCCAAACGGATTGTTCAATTTGGATTTGAAGATTTAGGATTGAATCGTATTCAAGCTGCCGCCATGACAAGAAATCCTGCATCCTATAAAGTTATGATAAAAATCGGCATGAAATACGAAGGTACTTTCCCGCAGCATGTGCTAAAGCAGGAGAACTTCGAAGACCTCGTATATTATGGAATGATGAAATCAGACTATACGAACCCGTCGTCGTGAACGTTTCCTCCCCAACAACACCTATATTAGAGGAGCTCAATAAAGATGAACCCAGATAGTATCCATCAAACAAACAGCTTCTATTGGAGCACAAAAGGAAATGACTTTTTAGGAGCGATTGTGCTTCCTCATTATGGAGGATCTATCTCAGAAGAAAAATGCCAGCTTTTCGGTGATGTCTCAGGGAAAAAGATGTTGGAGATAGGATGTGGAAACGGTCAGTCCTTGCAGTATCAGGGGGAACGCAAAGCATCGGAGCTATGGGGGATCGATATATCAGAAAAACAGCTCGAAAGGGCGGCGCAGCATCTGACGTCGTGCGGTCTTTCAGCAAACTTGATTTGTTCTCCCATGGAAGAAGAATGCGGCATACCGGAGGATTATTTTGATTTTGTTTATTCGATTTATGCCATAGGCTGGACCACCGACCTTGAGGGTACTTTTCGCCGGATCGCTTCTTACTTGAAAAAAGACGGCGTGTTTATTTTCAGCTGGTCTCATCCTATACATAAATGTGTTGTTGCCGAAAATAATCTGCTTGTTTTCAACAAATGTTATTTTGATGAATCTTGGTATTCGGTGCCTCTGGATTTAGCCGGAGAAGGCGTGCTGACATTATCGGACCGTAAGCTATCCACTTATGTGAATGCGCTGGCGAAAGCGGGATTTGTTATCGAGCAAATGATTGAGCAACCCGATGATGAGATTATGCAATCATGGAACGATAACAGCGGCAGCTTTGCCAAAAAAGCAAAGATGCTCCCTCTAACCTTTGTAATCAAGGCAAGAAAGCTATAACCCTTAAACCCACTCGCCGATTTATCGCCCAGCAAGAGCTCCCTGTACAATGGGACTTTGTCCGTATCCGATGTACAGTGGAGCTCAAACCGAGGCCGACGGCCATCTCAGACATTTTGCAACCACAACTGAACTATCGTCCCCGTTAGCTGGGCAATCGCAGACTATCGGCAAAACCTTTCCGCCAAGTCGGGTACAGCGGCTTCCAGCCGTATTCCTCACGGGCCTTCCTGTTCGATGCCCCTCGCTCCCAATCATTGCCGCTCGAAACAGTTTGCGGCCCAGGCGCTCCTAACGATTGTGCAAAAACCGGCAGCCAGTCTACTCCTTTTGCCGGTTCGTCGTCCACGATGTTCACTGGACCGGATGGCCATCGCAAGGCTAAAAGCGCTGCTTCAGCGGCATCCTCCACATGAAGAAAAGAAGTGATTCCCTCCGTTGCCGGGACCTGCCTTTGACGAATTTGTTCAGCTATAAATCCATTAGGCGCATACCAAGTGCCTGGACCGTAGAACATCCCATAGCGCAGAATGACATGCTCCGGTAGTTCAGTCACCGCTTTCTCCAGTGCCAGTATGCCATCAATCGTCGTTTTTCGAGGCTCTGCGGCTGACACATGTAACGGCACATCTTCTGTTGCCGCTCCCTCCCCCGGTTCATACGCCCAAGAAATACTCTGTGCAATGATGCGTTTAACACCAATGGCCACGGCAGCAGCTACTAGATTTTGCGTGCCTTCAATGCGTATCCTTGTATTCTCCGAAAAATTGCGACTGCTCAATGAAGTCAATTGGTGAATGACAACATCTGGTCGGGATTCTTCCAATGCTGTTCGCAGCGACTCACGGTCAAAAACGTCAGAGAGCAATGCCTTTGCTCCCGCGTTTTCGATGGCGGCTTTCTTACTCTCGTGGTGCGTCATTCCAATGACTTCATGACCTTCACGAATTAATTTTGGGAGCAACAAACGTCCGACAGCTCCAGTAGCTCCAGCGACAACAATTCTCATGAATTTGTCCCTCCTGCTAAATTTCCATCATGATTAGGTATGATTCTACAGGGTATTAAAATGGAAATAAAGCCCCCGTATGGGCAGCTCATGCGGTCTCAACTGCCCCACTGTGGCTGGTTCCGTGGTTTCTGCCGATGCTTCGCCGTGTTGTTGTGTGCAAGCAGTTGAGCGAAAAAACAAAGAGGACTGCAACAGCCTGCCTCTCGGCAAGCTGATACAGCCCTCTAATCCGTGTCAGACGCGGCCGCGGCCTTACCACATTAGCTAAGCACAGAATCAGGCAAGGGGTTCCAAAACTCAGCTTGATTCCTTAATCCGCCGGATTCCCTGCACCACCTGCTCCTTAATTGTCTCCCGGAGAGCGTAAACGACCGGTGCTGAAGGTATGTCGAATTTTAGATGAGAGTGGGGAATTTCCGTGAGCAGGGTGCCGATCGGGCTGCCTTGCTTGTCATGGATTACGTTCCAGAATATTCTCGATCTGTTATCCTCCGTACCCCATTTTTCAAGGGAGTTTCGGAAAACCAAGCGCTTGGCGATAACGAAATCATTCTCTTCAAGCTTTTCCATAGCGCTGAAACCGGCATCTTCCAGCTGTTCGAATATGAACGGCATAAGCTGATCCAAATAAAGACCATAGGCCGCGTCTTCGATCTCAACAAAAGCAGCCGTCAATTGTTCATACATGGATTCGTACAAGGACTTCCACTCGGAATCGATGTAACGGTTGGCCACCTCACGTATTTCTTCGATCGCCATGTCTTGCCGGAAAATCGGGAACTCTTTCTCCACAAGCAAACGCCTCCTTTTCTTCATGTCAATTCCATTGTACAACTTGTAAGCCAATTCGAAGGTTTAGCAAAAAAGCGGAAGGAAAATCACCTGTTTTTATAGAAAACCTTATAATAAAGTTTAATCTTGGTCTTTTGCTATGAGGAGAGAGATGATGAATTGACAAGTCCCCAAAAAATGGCCGCGAAATTCATGATTAGCGCCAGTACGATAAGGAATTACGAAGCTAGAGGTCTCATACCTCCAGCTGAACGATCATCCAATGGCTACCGTATTTATACGGACCGGCACGCGGCCTATCTGTCGTGTATCCAAGCCATGGCCCCGGCATTCGGAATGGAAGTGACGGCCGAGGCGCTTCGCTGCATCCATCAGGACAAGCCGCAAGATGCCATGTGGATCGTCCGTGAAAAAGAAGTCGCTTTGTACGAGGAAAAAAAGAAAGTAGAGAGGTTAATCCAGGATATTCGGATATCCGCTAACGAGCATAAATCTCCGTCTGCCGAAGAGCCGTTCACCATCAACGAGGTATCCAGACTGACGCAGGTTCCCAAATCGACGATCCGCTACTGGGAGCACGCGGGATATGTAACGGCTGAACGCAATCCTGACAACCGGTATCGTCGATACCGTGGATCTCATTTGCTAAAAATCAGGTTGCTTCAAGCGCTGCAAAGCTCCGTGTATTCCGAGGATACCGTGAACTTCAAGCAATCTATCGCCGCAGCCGAACTTGAGGATCTGCAGAGGGTTATAAATGTGGCTGAGAGGGTCAGGACTTATCTGGATCAGATCATCGAATCCCAGATGTGCGGGATATCCTGTTTGCACCAATTAATTCAGTTTAGAAAAGCCGCGATTCCTGACGATTAAGCTTGAGGCAATTACCGCCGATCTGCTTTACCCAACCTCTTGTTTGCACACTTTTAGCAGAAAAATCCAAAGAGAGCTGCAACAGCCTGCCTCCCGGCAACCTGTCACAGCCCTCAAATCTGCGTCCGGCACGGCCTTACGCCTCGCCCTCTTCCCCCGTCGCGATCGGATTATCCGGATACGAAATCCAATCGCTCCAGCTGCCCGCGTACAGCTTCACATTTTTGACCCCTGCCTCGGTCAGCGCCAGCACATTCGGCGTAGCCGAAATGCCCGAGCCGCAGTACACGATAACCTCCTGCGCGTCCGCGATGCCGCGGAATCGCTCCTGCAGGTCCTGCGCCGGCTTCCAGGCACCGTTTTCCGTCAGCGCATCCTTCCAGAAGTAATGGACAGCGCCGGGGATATGGCCCGCCACCGGATCGAAAGGAGCCTCAAGCCCCAGGTACTGGTTCAGATCCCGCGAGTCGACCAGCACGGTGCCCGGACGTTCCGCCGCCGTCCGCACCTCCCTGACGTCCGCCAGCAACTGCGGCCGAGGCTCGGCTGCGAACTGCCGGGGCTGCGGAGCCGGCAGCTCGTCCGAGACAAGCAGCCCCGCGGCCGTCCAGGCGCTGTAGCCTCCATCCAGCACATGGACATCGTCATGGCCGAGGTAGCGCAGCACCCACCACAGCCGGGCCGCGGCCGGCCCGTTGCCGTCCTCATAGATGACGACCGTGGTGGAGCGGTCTATCCCGAGCTGCCCGAACCGCTCGGACAGCCGCTCCGGCGAAGGCAGCGGGCTGCGTCCGCCATGCTCGCCGGCAGGCGCTGTCAGATCTGCTTTGAAATCTACAAACACCGCTCCCGGGATATGTCCCTGTTCATAAGCGCGTCGTCCGTAGTC
Source organism: Paenibacillus sp. cl123 (assembly GCF_900101595.1). GTDB lineage: Bacteria > Bacillota > Bacilli > Paenibacillales > NBRC-103111 > Paenibacillus_G. Next base: position 250,370 of record NZ_FMYY01000006.1, on the reverse strand, counting down.
TGCGTCCTTAGGGGAGAAGCGGACATCCGCCAGCACAAGCTCTCCCGTCTCCAAGCGCTTCAGTACCCAGTCCGTGCTTACAATATGCGAAACCGACATCGAAGCTTCCAACTCCCTCTGTTCCCGATTAGATTAGATCGTAAACTCCAAGTCCTCTTCCGTCTTGATCTCATGTATCGTTGCATAAATATCCTGCTGAATCTTCAGCAGTTCCACGTCATCGCGCTTGCGCGGGCGCTTGGCACGCACCTGGAAAATCGAGCGGATGCGGCCCGGCCTCGGGGACAGCAGCACAACCCGGTCTCCGAGGAACACAGCCTCCGACACGTCATGTGTGATAAACACAACCGTCTTCTTCTCCGCCTGCCAGATCGTGAGCAGGTCGTCCTGAAGCTGCAGCCGGGTCAGATGATCGACCGCTCCGAACGGCTCGTCCATCAGCAGCACCTTCGGACTGTTCGACAGCGCCCGGGCCAATCCGGCACGCTGCCGCATTCCTCCGGACAGATGATGCGGGTACTTATGCTCAAAACCCTTCAGGCCGACGAGGTCCAAATATTTCTGAACCCGGAGCTTTCTCTCCGGCTTCGGAACGCCTCCTATCTCCAGACCGAGCTCTACGTTCTGGAATACCGTCCGCCAGGGGTACAGGGACGGGTCCTGAAATACGACTCCCCGCTCCTTGCCGGGGCCAGTCAACGGCTTACCCTCGAACAGCACCTCGCCCGAGGACGCCGGCTGCAAGCCTGCGAGGATGTCCAGCAGCGTGCTCTTGCCGCAGCCGCTCGGCCCGAGTATGGCGAGAAACTCGCCGTCTTCAATATGCAGCTGTATGTGGCTTAGCGTCTCCGTAGGCGAGGAGCCGCCGTATATCTTGGAGACATCATTAATTTCAAATCCCGCCATACGACACCTCCGCTCCCCTTATTTGCCCGGAATATATCTTAGGTCCAGCAGCTTGTCCACGTCATAGATTTGATCCTGCAGGCCCAGCTCCAGCTGGGTTTGCTGCGTGGAGAGCAGCGCCTGCTTGTCCACATTGGGGTTGTTCTCCCACAGCACATTCTCCCGCTCGAACGCCTTGTCCGCTGCGGCCGCGTCCACCTTGACCTTGGACAGGAAATATTCCTTGTATTCCGGTAGATGGCTCTTCGCATATTCCTGGCTCTTGAAGTAAGCTCTCAGGAGCTTCTTCACTGTCTCCGGATGCTTCTCCACGAAGTCGGTCCGCGAGATGATGACGCCGGTATGGAAATCCGGAAGGTAATCCCAGCCCTTGGCCAGCAGCTTGCCTTTGCCGCTCGCCTCCGCGAGCGATGCGAACGGCTCATGAATGATCGTAGCGTCGACCTGTCCGCTCGTCAGACTGGCGAAGGCGGCGTCATTCACGCCGTTAGCCAGATAAGTCACATCGGTTTTGCTCAGGCCGTGCTTCTTCAATATCGTCTGCGTATAGACGTCAAGACCGCTGCCGAAGGCCGCCGCTCCGACCTTCTTCCCCTTTAACTCCTCGATCGAATTAATGTCCGGACGGGCGATTAGGTAGAAGGGGCCTTTCGTACGGAACAGCGAGGAAACGATCTTGAGCGGCGCCCCCTTCCCTCCGGCGATGATCGCGCTCGTCGTAGCCGCATCGGCGATATCCAGGTCCTTGCTCGTCAAACCGGCGATCGGGTCCTGAGTGGAGATGAACTCCACGTCCAATCCTTCGTCCTTGAAAAAGCCTTTGCTCGCGCCGAATTGCACCGCCAGTCCGCTGACTCCGTTGAATGCCGCATACCTGACCTTCTCCAGCGGCTTCTCCCCGCTGGCTGAGGCTGCCTGCGCCTGTGAAGCGCCGGAAGCCCCTCGATCGACGGCCGCCCCGCATGCCGAGGCGATGACCATTGTCGCCAAGCTCGTAATCGTTAGCCCTGCTCGAAGCAGCTTATTCATCTGTGACTCCCCCATTGGTTGCTTATCGAATTTTGATTGAATTCCTTATGCAGCGGTTGCGAAATGCCTAGGATGATTTCCACTTCAGCACAACCTTCTTCTCCAGCAGATCGATCAGCCAGATGATCCCGACGGAGACCAGCGTCACCACCGCAATAACGGCAAACGCCTGCGCCGTGTTGTATAACGAAGTCGCCTTGATCAGCAGATTGCCCAGCCCGTTCTTGGAAGCGATCATCTCGCCGTACAGCGCCCCGACAAGCCCTGTCGCCGCAGACACCCGCAGCCCGGCGAAAATCGTCGGAGCGGCGGAAGGCAGGATGACCTTCACGATCAGCTGCAGCTGGTTCGCCTCGAACACGCGGGCCACCCTCAGATGGTTTTCCTGCGTTTGCTTGATCCCGGTAATCGTATTGAAGGCGATCGTGAAGAAGCAGAACAACACGATGATGGCGATCTTATGAGACGGGCCGATGCCCAGCCATAGCATCAACAGCGGAATGATCGTCACCTTGGGCACAGCCATCAGCGCCGAGAGGAAAGGGCGGAAGAACCGCTCCGCCCCGGGCACCAGCACGAGAAGCATGCCGGCGGCGATGCCGGACACGACCGATATTGAATACCCCACTATAAATTCGTGCAAGGTGACCAGCAGATCCGTGTAGATGCCTCCGGCTGCGAACAGCCCCACTGCCTCTTTCCATACCTGCGTCGGCGCAGACAAGTATAACGAGCCGACAATTTCCTGCCTGACCAGCCACTCGCAGACTGCCAGGAGCGCAATGATCAGTGCGACCTGACCGGCAAGCACGCCGGCGGGGCGCCCCTTTCTGACCCTATTCGTACCCATGCGATTAACCCCTTATGTCAAAATACGGCCGCTTCCGGCCGCAGCGTCGTCCGGTTAACTCTCCTGCAGAGCGCCTTGCTTGGCGAACTGGTTGGCCGGACGCTCCAGGCCGAAATGCGAGCGGAATGTGCTGCCTTCGTATTCGGTACGGAACAGCCCGCGTCTCTGCAGCACGGGCACGACATGCTCGAGGAACAGATCGAGACCGCCCGGCATATACGGAGGGCAGATGTTAAAGCCGTCGCAGGCTTCCTGCACGAACCACTCCTCGATCTGATCGGCGATCTGCTCCGGGTCCCCGACGATCAGCAGATGGCCTCTGGCCGTCGCGGAGAAATAATAGAACAGCTCGCGGACCGTCAGCTCCTCTTTGCCCGAGGCTCTCTGCGCGAGCCGCACCAGGCTGCGTACTTCCTCTATGGGGAGGCTCGACTGCTCCAGCTCCGGCAGCGGGTCATCCAGCGAATACCCCGACAGATCGATGCCGATGCGCGCGGACAGCGGTCCCAGGTCGAAGTTCGTGACCAGCAGCTCGCTCAGCTCCACATACTTCGCGCGGGCAGCCTCCTCCGTCACCCCGACGAGCGGCACAAGCCCGGGCATAATAAATAATTCCTCCGGCGAGCGGCCATACTTGGCCGTCTTCGCCTTGATGCCGGCGTAAAATTTCTTGGCCGCATCGATGACGATCTGACCGGTGAAGATGACATTGGAGAAGCGGGCTCCAAGCTCCTGGCTGCGTTCGGATGTCCCTGCCGACAGCAGCGGAAGCTGCCCTTGCGGGGGCCTGGCCACATTCAGCGGACCCTTGACCGAGAAATGCTCGCCGACATGGTTGATCGCATGCACCTTGCTCCCATCCACGAACACGCCGCTTTCCTTATCTCTTACGAAAGCTTCGTCCTCCCAGGTATCCCACAGCTGCTTCACCACGCCCACGAATTCATCGGCATAATCATATCTCTTCTCATTATCCCAATGCTTCTCCCGGCTGAAGTTCAGCGCAGCCCGCGCGTCCGCGCCCGTGACGATATTCCAGGCCGTGCGTCCCCCGCTCAAATAATCCAGCGATGCGGTCAGACGCGCGATATGATAAGGCTCCGCATAAGTCGTATTGGCGGTGACGATCAGCCCGATGTTTTCGGTCACGGCCGCGAGATTGGCAATCATCGTGAACGGCTCCAGCCTGACCATCTGGGAAGGGAATTGATGCTGCATATCCGCACTGGAAGCGAGCGCATCGCCAAGGAAAAAGAAGTCGAACTTCGCTTTCTCCAATGACCGGATTGTGCTGTGCAGAAATCCGGGATCGAAGGCCCCGTCCGTGCGCGCCTCAGGCAATCTCCAGCCTGCGGGATGATAGCCGGTAGCGAACAGGAACAGACCGAGATGCAGCTGACGTTTCGTTTGACTCATAGAAATACCCTCCAGCCTTGTTGGCGTGAATTTAGATGTGCAGACCGATGGAACGCGCTGCGGTGTCGATGTCGTCGAGCTCTTCGCTCGTCAGGCGTTCACCCGCAAACTGGACGCCTTGCTCGATATGCTGCGGCTTCGACGCTCCCAGGATTGCCGAAGTGATAGATGGGCGGCTCAGCACCCAAGCCAGCGCGTACTGGCCCAGCGTCCAGCCGCGCCGCTCGGCGAGCGGGCGGAGCACCTCGACCAGCGCATAAGCCGGATTCGCCTCCAGCAGCGTTTGCAGCCGCTTCTCCCCGGCGGCCAGCCTGGAGTCTTCCGGCGGCGCTTCATCCTGCCGATACTTGCCGGTCAGGATACCCCGGCCAAGCGGGCTGTAGACGATAACCCCGACTTCCTCCGACTGAACGAACGGGACGAGCTCCCGCTCGATGGACCGGGAGATAAGGCTGTACTCCGGCTGAACGCTTTCGAACCGGTGCAAGCCGTGGAGCGCGCTGATGCCGTGCGCCTTGGCAAGCTGCCAGGCCGCATAGTTGGAGCAGCCGATATAACGGATCTTGCCCTGCTTCACCAAGTCGTCCAGCGCGCGAAGCGTCTCCTCGAGCGGAGTCCCCGGGTCGAAGCTGTGCACCTGGTACAGGTCGATATGATCGGTCTGCAGCCGCCGCAGGCTGTTCTCCAAGGCGCGGTACAGATGGTACCGGCTTTGGCCGGCATCGTTGACGCCCGGACCGACTCTGGCGGTAAACTTCGTGGCAAGAATCACGTCGTCCCGCCTTCCCTTCAGCAGCCTGCCCAGGATGGACTCGGATTCCCCGATTTGGCTCAGATTGCCGTTATCCATACCGCTTCCATATATATCAGCCGTATCGATGAGGTTGATGCCGGCGTCCAGCGCGCGGTCCACCACTCCGGCCGAAGCCTCCTCGTCGATCCAGCGCCCGAATGCCATCGTGCCCAAGCTGATTTCGGTTATTTTCAATCCTGTTTTTCCCAATCTCCGGTACTGCATGTTCAGCCCTCTTTTCTTGAAGTTAAGCTTCCGGGAACGAGGAACGAGGAACGAGGATAAACGCCTCACGGCTTCTATTTAGAAGTCTCGCGTTTAACAAGAAATCGCACATTCACCGGAGCTTTTATGCTTGCTGTAATAACAAAAACAACCGAAAGACGCCTTTACTGCTTAAGGATGCGTCTCCGGTTGTCCGGTAGATGATATTTAATTCTTATTATTCCTAGTAGATAAATCAGATATTAGCATGATTGATAGAACAATGCAATGGAAAAACGTGGAACTAGCCTATGTTCTCGCGTTCACTCTTCTTACATTATGCTCTTGCGACAAAAACAGGAGGCGAGCTGACGCTTCGCCTCCTCCTTCCGCTCTATGCTACTTAATGGAATAGGGCAGCTTGAACTGCCAGAGCAGCGTACCGTTGCCAGGCCCGACATCCCCTGCCACGCCGAAGTCGTTATCGTTCAGAATGGACAGCACATTGCCGTTCACCAGGGAGATCCCTTCGATCTTCTCGAACGGGAAGCCGAACTCCACCGCGTCAAGCACCGTACGCTTGGCCGGGAAGCGGATGCTCTGCTGAGCCAGCTCGTCCATGCTCATCTGCTCCAGCGTCTTGTCTGCCGCCTGCGCGTCATCATACTTGCCGAGCACATTTGTCGCTTCGGACAGATCGGTCAAATAAATGCGCTTGAGCTGCGCCGCCTCGCCCGCATTCTTATCCCGCTCATCGACGAGCAGGGTGGTCTCGTTTACCGCTATCAGATCCGAGATAACGATGTCCGCCTGAGCCAGCTTTTGAAATTGACCCGCATCCTCCGACACATACGCGTATTCGGCGACCGGCTTCAGCGTGCTCAGATCGAACTTGAGGATGCGCAGCACCCGCGAGTTATCCGTTTTCTTATCCGGATTACGCAGCGGGCTTTGCATGGCCGCGAACATCCACTTGCCGTCAGGCGTAATCCCGACCGCCTCCATCCCGCGGTTGGAGCGGCGGTTCAGATAGGCCGCCGGAATCGTGTCCACCAGCGGAACAGCCGGAGAATCGAGCAGCTCCTTCATGCCTGCCGGCACGATGCGCTGAATAATCGTTCCGTCGCGCTTGACCTGCACGATGCTCGGGCCATACTCCTCGGAGATCCAGAAGGTATCATCCTTGGCATTGTAGGCGATGCCTTCGATATCGAGGCCGTACGGATCGTAGCTAAGCAAGGTTTTCGCTTCCTTGTCATAAGGCTTCTCGTCGCGGGAGGCCACATTGGACAGGCCCGTAATGTTAGCGGTTTGGGATACCGGGTCCACGCCGTTCACTTTCAGAGGGATCGTCTCCAGAATCTTGATCTCGCCCTTGTCCACCTGAATTTTATAGATCGACGGTGTGTAGGAGCTAAGCGGGAAGGTGCGGCGGACTTCGCCGTCCACCGGCACTTCGCCGTTCGGGCCGCGGTCGGCCGTGGAATAGAACACATTGTCCGGATCGCCCGGCAGATGGGTCAGCGAGGAGCCGACGCTCATCTTGATGCCGTCCGCCAGATCGGGCGCATTCAGCTCGTATTTGCCTATCAGCTCGGGCTTGTCCGTCAGCAGGACGCTTTGCGTCGCAGCATCCCAATCCACATACTTGTTCAACAGCTGGCCGAAAGCGCGTACGGGCAGAAACAAGCTGCCTTCCACATTCACCGCCGGCAGAGCCGGCTTCACTGCCGTACCGTTCAAGCTGTACTGCACCTGATCGGCGACTACAGCGGATTTTTCTTGGGTCGCGGCGGAGGCCGGCTCTTGGAATGCGGCACCGGCGAGCAGGATGGCGGATAAAGCGCCTATCATCGTTTTGCTTGTCATGGGATGGATGATCCCCTTTCCGATTAGAAGGTTATGGTTATGTACCCTTCCACTGTACATCGGTTATGTTAACGGAGAAGGCATTTTTCATTAACGGAAGGTTAAGCTTTAAACTTTTCACCCCGGACAGAAAATCGGTTATAATAGAGCGGAGAATATTACTTAAGAAAGCAGGTTCGAGATGGGTCGTAAATGGAATAACATCAAAGAAAAGAAGGCGTCCAAGGACGCCAATACAAGCCGGATCTATGCCAAGTTCGGGCTGGAGATTTACGTAGCCGCCCGCAAGGGCGAGCCGGACCCCGAGTCCAACCGCGCTCTGAGGGTCGTGCTGGAGCGGGCGAAGACGTACAATGTGCCCAAGGCGATTATTGACCGCGCGATCGACAAAGCCAAGGGCAGCTCCGACGAAATCTATGAAGAGCTGCGGTATGAGGGCTTCGGCCCGAACGGCTCCATGATCATCGTGGACGCGCTGACCAACAACGTGAACCGCACGGCCTCCGCTGTGCGCGCAGCGTTCAGCAAGAACAACGGCAACATGGGCGTTAACGGCTCCGTTGCTTATATGTTCGATGCTGCGGCCGTCATCGGCGTAGCGGGCAAGTCGCTGGATGAAGTGATGGAGCTGCTGATCGAAGCCGATGTGGATGTGAAGGACATCGAAGAGGAAGAGGATAACGTGCTCGTCTACGCCGAGCCCGAGCAGTTCCACGCCGTGCAGGAGGCGCTCCGTCAGGCGGGCATCACGGAATTTACCGTGGCCGAGCTGACGATGCTCGCTCAGAACTATGTCACGCTGCCGGAAGACGCCCAGGTTCAATTCGACAAAATCATCGACACGCTGGAGGATCTGGAAGACGTTCAGCAGGTGTACCATAACGTGGAGTATGCCGACTAGGAACAGGACAAGCTCCTGCCCAGCAACCGCAAACAAGCCGTTCCCTCGCCTCGGTTGGCGACAGGAACGGCTTCTTTGTTTAGCTGTATGGAGGGCTTTTGCCCGGCGCAGACTTTAGGTTATTTCCGCTCCCGCAAGATCCGCTCCAGCATAGCTGCCGCCTCCGCCCGGGTCGAGATGCCGTCCGGAACGAAGCGGCTTGCCTCGCGTCCTTCCACGAGTCCAAGCGCAGCTGCCGCTCTTACGTGCTCGAGGGCCCACGGAGCTACAGATGACTCGTCGCCGAATGCGGATAGTTGGCTGCCGTCCGGCTGGACGCCCTGGATAGCCGCATACGCACGCATCAGCATGGTGACCATTTCTTGTCTGGCGAGCTTGCTGTTCGGGTTGAAGACAGCTTCGCTCTCCCCGGCAGCTATGCCCGCCTGCACCGCAATGGCTATCGGCTGCTCATACCAGACACCCTTCTCCACATCCTCGAATGTCAGCTCGCCGCCCTTCGTCAGCTTCAGCGCCCGGACGAGCAAAGCCGTAAACTCGGCGCGCGTGATCGCCCGCTCCGGTTCGAAGGTCTTATCGCTCGTGCCTGACACGATAAGCTTGGACGTTAACCCGCCTATGATATCGCTCGCCCAGTGAGCATCGGGTACATCGGTAAACGACTTCTTGAGCTCCAATACCGCATATTTGCTGAAATGATGAATGTCCGCGGTCCATTCTCCGTTCAGGAGCTTGCCTCCCGCGTACTCAAGTGTCCCATCGTCCGCCACATAATAGACGCCCGCCCGCTTGGCGTCGATGCCTGCATGCGCCTTCAGCTTCAGCGTCATCGGCGGATCGAACGCCGCCAAGCTGACGGCTTCGCCATTTTTCTTGACGAAGGAAAAGCTGAAGTCCATCACCTCGCCGGCAAGCTTGATGACGGCTTGCTTGGACGATTGAAGCTGAGCGATCAGCTTCCCGGATTCGGCCGCAGGCACAGGCTGCGCCTCCAGAACGATAGAGCCTTGCTCAAGCTCAGCCGCAAGCACCTGGCTCGTTAACTGCCGCAGCAGGCCGGAAGGAATCTCGACAGCCCAGGAGGCGGCTTCAATCGCCAAACGGTTCGAGCCGATCGCTTCGGCCGCGTTGGCAGGCAGTACAACCTGCCGGGACTTCTCGGAAACGGAGATGGCTATCTTTCCGTTCTCGGCGGCCTTCTGCAGCTCTTTCTGATCGATCACAGCCTTCTGTTCGTTAGCTTCGTTAGGGACAGGCGCCTGCGGCGTTCCACCGGAAGCTTGCCCCGGCGTCGAGTCTTCCGGCGTCTCTTCAGGGTTGCCACCCGGGTTTCCGCCTGGATTCCCTCCTGGGTTACCACCCGGGTTCTCGCCCGGATTGCCGCCAGGATCTCCGCCAGGATCTCCGCCAGGCTCCCCTCCGGTCTCTTTCTTCCAAGCAATCTTGTATGCCAGCTTCGATTTGCCATCCTTCGCCAACACACGGATGACCGTTGCCTCGGAAGCATGCAGCACTTCCGTCGATACGACGGCTTCCGCTTGGGTTGCCGTCGCTTGAACCTCCGATTTGGCAGACAGCGGATGGCTGTAGTTAAGCACGCCTGGCGAAAAGCCTTCCAGCGGCTTTCCGTCGATCGAGATAGCGGACAGCGTCGCATCCGTCTCCGGTATCGCGATACGGGATAAGGAAACTCCGGCGTCCGGAGCATAATAAATGCTGCCGTCGATGCCCAAAGTCATGCTGTTCAAGAAATCATTCACGATGACTTTATACCGCAGCGTTTCAGGATCAACCGCGATAATTTTCCGCGACAGCGTCGTGTACAACATCCCGTCCGGCGCCCATCTGAGGTGGAACGGCATCCATTTGCTCGTATTATACGTGCTTGGCTGGATCAGCTTGCTTTTCACGACCTGCTTGGTCGCCACATCCATGGCAAAAATAGTTCCGTCCACCGCGCCCCACAGCAGCCCGTCGGGTCCGAAGGAGATTTCGCCGATCATGCGCGGCGCTTGGTCGATGCCGGGGATGGCCGGCGTAAATTCGTCGATTTTTTGACCGCTTGCCACATCCCATACGAAAATTTTGGCCGCCGGCTCGGAAGGATCGATGCCCAGTCCGCCCCATACCGAGGTGCCGCCGTACAGGAGTCCATCTTTATACGCCAGGCCGATGATGCTTTGATTCGCCACAACCTGATCATATTGCTTCCAGGTATCCTTTGCTTCATCATAGACCGCCAGCGCCCCGCCCAAATATCCGTAATCGGGCACTGTCCCGACAAACAGCTTGTTATCGCCCGACGTGATGGCGAACGGCCGGTCCTGATGCTTTACTTGGTATTCCAGCTCCGGGTTCTGATTCAGCTGAACGGGCTTCGCCGGGTCATAGCTGTACATCACGGCTCCGACATACGTGCCATAATACACCTTGTTGTTCATAAACCCGATGCCTTCCGGCTGCGCAAATGAAGAAATATTGACATCCGTCCGATTCGTGAACGGGTTATAAATGCTCATCCCCCGCTGATAGCCGCCGAAGTACAGCCTGCCGTCGAAGCCGCGCTCTATGCCTTGAATGCGGACCGGCTGCGGGTCGATCTTCAGCTCGACGAAGGACATCCAGTTATCGGCAGGGTCATACAGCATGTATTCGCCATACTGCGTAACCATTGCCAGCACCGTCTTCCCGGCCTTCTCTCCGCCGGTCATCTGAATCCAGCTCATATCCTTCACACGGGTCGTATCCGGGAGAGGGACAGCGAGCGGAATTTCCGTCGATGTCTTGGTCCTGATATTGTATTGGTACAGCTTGGTCAAATATTTATAATAGATCAAGTCCGGATCGGCCGGAGACGGCTCCGAGATCATATTGCTGTATTGGAAGCTACTGTCGATCGTGCCGGTATCCAAATCCCAGACGACCATATTGATTGTGCTGACCGAGACAAACAGCTTGTTCCGAACCTTGAACACATCCGCTATCGTATTGGTAGCTCCCGTATGGCCTGGAATTTGGATCTCCGTTTTCTCGCCGGTCACGCGATTTACCTTGAACAGCTGGACCGTCGTTCCCAATCCCGCGTAGATGTAGTCCTCGTCGACGGCGATCCCGCGAACATATTGCTGTCCGGGCTGGACCGTGCCATAATTGCGGAACTGCTTGGTCGTCGTGTCGTATTCGAACAATTTGCCGTCCGATGTCGGACTGTAGGTGCCCCCGTATATTTTGCCGTCGATCTCCTCGATATCCCATACCCAATTATCCGCCGTGTTGTAGCCCAGCGTCTCCACCCGACGCTCGGCAGGCAGGTAGCGGTATAAAGTCCCGTCGCCCGTTCCGGCAAAATAAACATTTTTGTCCGAGCCGACCGCCATCGCCCAGGTCGCCTCCGTGTTCGGAATATCCTGAGTAAACTTGCGCGCGCCCGTCTCCGCGTCCACCACGTAGAAAGTGCCGGGCAAGCCGTTGGTGACGAAATACACTTCATTTTCGCCCTGCGCATTCGTTTGGACAGCCCCTGCCTGGCCCAGATTGACATTCACCATCGGACCGAGATCAACCAGCGCTCCGTATTGGCGGGCAAGCGGCTCTTCAGGCGGCAGCACCGTAAGAGAAACATCGTCGAAATACGCCTTGGTCAAGCTGACGCCGCCGGAATACAGACCGATTCTGGCATAGGCCGCTCCTTCCGGCGCCTGCGTCAGCATCTTCATCTCGGCCCATTTGCCCGTCCCGAGCGTGTTGCCGGAGAACAGCTCCTGCTTGACCGCCAGGCGCGTATCTTGATCGTTATAATAATGGACCTCCAGGACGATATTATGCGTTTGCTGGAGGACATGCACGAAGCTTGACGCGATATACGTCGTCTTCGGGGTCACCTCGATCCGGTTCGTGAGCACGCGGAAGCCCGAGCTTTGGGCATCTGCCGTCGCATCCTCGAAATAAAGGCTGTAATTGCCGCTGCGCGCCTGCTCCGCACTCCGCGTCATGCTGCCCGATGTGGCCGGGTCCGTCATCCATTGCGGAATTTTACCGCCGGACAGCTCCTCTTCGAAGCCAGGGTTCAATACTTCCTTCGCAAGCTCCGGAGCCTGCGGCTGATCGACCCGCTCGATGGAAACATCGTCGAAATACGCCTCAGTCGTCGCCGCCTTGCCCGAATTGAAGCGCAGCTGAATTTGAGTCGCATCCGCAGGTACCTTGAACGGAACTGCAAGCTCATTCCACGCGTTCAGCAGCAGCTTGCCCTTGGCGAAGTTGATGAACGTTGCCGTACCGACCTTGGCCGCTTTGTCATTGAAATAATGAACCTCGTAGCCGATGCTGTGGGACTGCTGAATGACATAAGCAAATGCCTGCGCCTTGTATTCCGCGCCTGGTACTACCGGAATCATACCGCTTGTGACCTGCAGCTGCTCCTTATCGGTGAGATTGCGGAAGTGCAGGCTTCGGATTCCTCCGTGGGCCTGATAAGTGCTGGCCGCCACAGTGCTAATCGCGTTCGTCGTGACGAGACTCCAGCCCGGTATGCTCCCGTCAGCCTCGGGCTCCAGCTCGAAGCCGGCGTTCACGATGCCTTGACTCTCCCCGCTCGCTGCCGAAGCGCCCCCAGACAGCGTCAGCATGGGGAAGAACAGGACAAGACACATTAAAAAAGACAATGCTCGGCTGCTATATTTTTTCTTCATTCACAATTCACCCCTGTACCAAATTTGAAAAACACCTCGGTTAGCGTCCTTCATACACTGTACATCCTCCGGGACATCACTCCTTCCAAGCCTTCTTCCAGGCTTTCCCCTTTCCTCTCCCGGTTCCGCGCCAGCTCTCCGCCCGTCCGTCGCTTCGGGGCTACTTCGCCAGCCACCGGCTGCGGAGGCTTCCGGCGAGCTCCACAATATGCTGTCCGAATCGTTGCGCTTCATTGTCCAGAGGCAAGCCCGCCTGCTGCAGCGCACGCCGGACAGCATCCTGAATACCGGCCAAAGCAGCCGTAATTCGTTCCTTCTGCTCCTCCGTCGCCTCGGCCTTATCCACATCGACTACTCTCGCCGGGAACAACGGGATGTTCCAGTACGTAATCTGGCCCAGCTGCGCTTCGAGCTCCTCGAACAAGGCGCGTACGCCAGCCCGTTCCGCCGCCGGATAATACGCGTAGTAATCGCGAAGAATTCCCTCCAGGTCGTCGCTCCATAACGCCCGGCAGAAAACATAGCTGTTAAAGCCATGCACCCATCTCCATGGATACGGGTCCTCCCCGCGGTAAGGAACGACGAGATCGACGATGCCATGCACCTGAAGCTGTTCGTAGAAAGCCACATCCTCCATGATGCGCCTCGGCATGAACGGGAACAGCCGGGAAAGCATAAAATGATCGCTGTAATATTCAAAGATCGTCAGCTCGCGCCCCGTTTGCCCGGTCGTATCCGCCCACTCCAGCAAGGCCCGCTTCGCCCGCCGGTCCGATTCATGCGGGCTATCCTCATAGCCGTACCGGTAATCCCGGCCCCAATAGGCCCAAAGCGTATGTACATCCCTTGAGGGCTCGGCGTCCCGGCGCTCCAGCATTCCCCATGCAAGTCCGGCGTTATAGGCGATATGCTCCACGCAGACCGGCAGACCGGCCTCGCGCAGACCGGCGTCCAGCTTCTCGGTAAACCGAAGGTAAGCGTTCAGAAAGCCTTCCTTATCAGCCGCCTTATCTTCGGGCCACAAGGAGATGCGGGACAGATTCGACACATCCCGGCAATAAGCGATCATGTCCCGGAGCAGAAGCTCCTGCCAGACCGCATCCTTGAAATCCACCTGTGCTTTGGCCGTATAAGGATGCGCCGCCGTTTGATTCGGATACCTGTCCCTCCCCTTCTCCAGGAAGAACATCAGGCTGTGGCCGCCAAGCGTGACGGATATACCGCGCTTCGCGATCTCGGGGGCCAGCTCTCCCCCTACTTGATCCCACAAGGAGAAGGTGAAAAACAGTTCGTTCACTCTGTTTTTGGCCAGCCAGTCAACCATCGCCTTCAAATAATCCGGTTCATTGATCGTCTCGAACACAAAACCTCTTCGCTCCAAGCGCGGGGAGTAAGCACGAATTCGTACGGGGGCGCTCGCTTCCCTGCTGCCCGCTCCCTGCGCATCCGCTCCCCGACTCTCCTGCCAGGCAGCAGGTCCCAAGACAGCCGGCGCTTCGCCCGGATACACCCAGCCCAGTCCCCACTGCTCTCGGGCGTACTCGTACACCGCATACAAGGTCGCCCGCTCCGACTTGCCCGACAAAACCAGCCCATGCCTGGTGCGGAGCACGACGAAATCATCGGAGTAACGGGACTGTCCGCACCCGGCGGCTTGCGCCAAGTCCGGCCTCCAGTCCTTCAAGTCGTCCCATGTCCCGATCCATACCTGCTCAGGGGCGTCCGCCCGGTCGATACCAGCAGCGCGCATGCGCCCTGCATGCCGCTCGCTCCAGTCAAGCAGCCTGTTCCACTCCTCGCCGGCAAAAGCTAGCACCGTATGCTCTCTCGAAATTGTCACCTTATTCACGCTTCCTGTCTCCCCTTCCCATCAATCTTTCTCCGCCATCGATCCCGTCACGGATGCCAAGCTCGGCCCCAGCCTTCAGCAAGCGCTGCTGCAGTTCCAGCACCGGCACATCGGCAGCGGCACACTCATAGCGGACCGCCAAGGCGGCGGCCGCGCCGGCAGCCTGGCCAATAGCCATACAGCTCGGCGTTAATCGGGTGGTCGCCTGAGCTTCATGGGTCGTCGAGATGCACCGTCCGGCGAGCAGCAGGTTATCCACTTGCCTTGGCACGATACTCCGGTAAGGAATATCGTAGGCCCCGCCCTCCCGGATGAAGTTTGCCGTCACGCCCTTGCCTTCCGGGTTATGAATGTCGATCGGATATCCGCTGCGGGCGATCACATCGTCGAATCTTCTTCCGCCGAGCACGTCCTCGCCGCTCAGCACATACCGACCAAGGATGCGACGGGTTTCCCTGACCCCGATCTGCGTGCCTACTGCCGAAACGCTGGCTTGCTCAAAGCCCGGAATATGCTGACGGAAAAATGCCTCAAGCAGCAGCACCTGCTTGCGACCCTCGATCTCGGCTTTCGTCAAATCCTCGGCAAGCGTCGGGTCCAGTCCCGAGATGCGAGATACGTTGATCAGCACTTCATCCTCATGGGGACCCGTGAAGAACAAGAGACCCTCGCGCTCTATAGGCAGATTCGCCGCTTTCCAGTGACTGTAGAAGCCCATCACCCCGGTAAGCGGCAGCCGGTCCAGCTCATTCACCAGCGATTTTTCATAGAACTCTGCGGGATTCGCCTGCATGTACTGCTTCACCTTGGCCAGATCTACCCCGCGCATCCGGAATTTCATCGTCATAGGCTGTACCTTGTGTCCATCGTTCCCCTGCTCCCAGGGCGCCCCTGCCAGGCAGGCAATATCGCCATCGCCCGTAGCATCGACATAAGTATGAGCTTTAAGCTCTACAAGCCCGCTTTTGTTATGCAGCAGCACGCTCTTGATGCATCCCTCGGTGGCATTGACGCTGATCACCGACGTATGGAGCAGCACCTCCACCCCCGCCTCGTGCAGCATATCGCAGGCAAGCACTTTATACACCTCGGGATTATACGGGGTCAGCGTATGAACGAAGCCCACCGTATCCCGCAGATGCCCGGGCGACGCCTGCAGAGCCATCAACCGGTCGACGATCTCCTGAGCGATCCCCCGGATAACCTGTTCCCCGGCCGCCGAATGAAAGGTCATCCACGGATATACGAGCGCAGCCGTAGACATGCCGCCCAGAAATCCGTAACGCTCGACAAGAATCGTTTTGGCTCCGCCCCTCGCCGCGCTGATCGCCGCCGCTATTCCTGCGGGTCCTCCGCCTAGAACGGCTACCTCAACCTGTTTCTGTGAATTCATCCGCTTTCTCATTCCTCTCCATTATTGGGAGCGCTCCCAGTTTGCCCAAAAAAGAACGGATGGGTCATAGCCCTTCCAGTTCTCCTACTTTCTATTTTGATGCAGGCTCATGCCTGAGGACTCTTCCATGTTGAGCTTTTCATTGTTAACAACTTTCCTCCAACTGAATTTTCCCTCTATGGACCTTCCCCCGGCTTGCTCCGAGGCAGTTCTGACTCGTTTTCCCTGCCGGCTCTCTCACGTCGTTTTCCGGATGATCAGCTCATTCTCGATAACTATATCCTTCGCTTCATACGGACTCCGGTCACCGCGCAGCAGCTCCATCAAGAGCCCCATCGCTTCCCGGCCAAGTCTGATCTTGTCCTGACGAACCGTTGTAAGCGGAGGGGTAAAGTAGGGCGCAGCCTGGATATCGTCATAACCTACGACAGCTACGTCCTCAGGCACTCTGAGACCCCGCTCGAATAAAGCTTCCATCGCTCCGAAGGCCATCAAGTCATTGGCCGCGAACACCGCGTCAGGCCGGACTCCGCTGTCCAGCAGCTGTCCCATCCGCTTGCGAGCCTCTCCCTGATCGGCTCTGCCGTCCATAACCAGGGAGCTGTCCGGAAGAAACCCGGACTCTGCATGCGCTTTCTTATATCCCGTAAACCGTTCCGTTTCGTGATACGTATCGCGAAGCCCCCCGATATAGGCAATCCGGCTTCTTCCCCGCTCCAGCAGATGCCGGGTCGCTTGATAAGCGCCGCCGCGGTAGTTGGAGGTTACGCAGGCGAGCGGAAGCCCTTCATAGCTCCGTTTGCCCACAAGCACATAAGGAATATGCTGCTGGCGGTAATACTGCAAATACTCCTCCCGGATAGTTTCGCCCATAATAATAAGCCCGTCCACCTTCCGCCTCGTGCCTATGCGTTTCCAATATTCACGGTCGGATTGGCTGCGGTTGGCGAAGAGCAGCAGATCATAATCGTACGCGGCCGAATCCGTCTGAATCCCTTGCAGCACCTCGTAGAAAATATGATGCGTCAAGAAATTGGGATCGAGCCCGAATACCATCACCCCGATATTGCCGGTCTTGCCTCCAGCCAAGCTTCTCGCCTGGGGATGGGGGTAGTAGCCGGTCTGCTCAATGATGCCCAGCACCTTCTCCCGCACTTCCGGCTTCACGCCCGGCTGATCGTTGATCACACGGGACACGGTTCCTCTCGACACTCCCGCCAAGCCTGCGATGGATTCCAGCGTATGCTTCATCTTGCACCTCACAATTTGGGAGCGCTCCAAAAATTTATTGCTTTTATTATCAAGCACGCCGGTACGAAAGTCAATCCCTTTGCTTGCCCGCGCTTTAGAGGATTTAATCGAGACTGCTTAGGCAAACCTTCGTGGAAGATTTTTCAAAATCATGTTAAGAACTCCAGTCCCTCTTGCAGAAATTAAACGAGGAGCTGGACTGCGCGTATTCGCCAAGCAATCAGGCCAGCTTATACGATTTACCTTATAAACCTTATCCTTTTAAGCGCCAACAGAGCGTATCTATACGGCTTTTCGCATAAACCCCATACTTGTAACCGCTGGTAGGACAAATGTATTCGTTTTTCCGTATAAATCCTCTAGGTTGACCGCCTATCGGGCATATTTCATCCGATTTTTCGGACAAGCACTCTAGGCTATGTTCGGAACGATAATCCCCTCTCCTCCAACGCCGCCCTAAGTACAGGCAAAGATTTGGGTCCCATCCCGTGCAGATCCATGATCTCTTTTTCCGTGCAGGCGGAGAGATGCTCCACCGTGGATATGCCATGATGCTCCAACGCTCGTCTTGCCGGGGCTGCTAGCAGCGCAAGAAATCCGTCAGCAGGCTTGCGTTCTTGCTCGCAGATCGGACAGGAAGGACAGTCGCTGCTTTTATAAAATTGATGACCCTTGTCACAAACTTTTAACTTTTTATTAGAAGCTGCCATGCCGGGGCCTCCTGTTTCTTAATTTATTTAGATGAAGGCTTGGATTCCGCCATCCCCCGGAATTTCCCATAGAAAGCCACCCAATTTTGTATATCTTGGAGCGGCGCGGCGTTCAGCCTGTATCGCGTTTCCCTGCCGACTTTCCTGTCAAGCACCAGCCCGGCTTCCTTAAGGATGGCCAGATGCTTGGATACCGCCGTGCGGCCCATTTGAAACTGTGGCGTCAATTCATGAAGCGGCAGCTCTTCCGCCTCGGCTAACAGATGAATGAGCTGGCGTCTGGTCGGATCGGCAATCGCGCCAAACACATCACGCAACTGGTCGCGCTCGCTCATAACACCCCCTCCTACGTTCAGGTTGATCCTATGATAGGACACTGTTTGGTGACACTTCGATTATGGGGCACCACTAGCCGTCCTGTCAACAAGCCGTACAGGCTATGGATAAAAGTGTCTCAGGCTGTGGGGTCCGGCGGGTTGGAGCGAGCGGCGAGGCGGCCGGCGTCATGCCCTGCAAAAGCGATCCTCTCAATGCTCGGCAAGACAAAAAAGAATAATCGCCTGTTGGACGTCCACTAAAGTTTTCTTGAATTCATACCCGACAAAATACGAGGAAGAGATGACATCTTCGCTTACTTCTTCATGCCGGTAAAATGGAGGACACGGATTGATCATGGCCCCTTCCTTGGCCAGCTTCATACGATCCAACGTCATCTGATAGCTGCGGATATACGGTTCTGTCACATATCCACTCGGTAAAGAGTCGGTAAGAACGACATCGCTGTCAGCCAAAACGCTCTCCAGATCGGTGTGAAAGATATAGTTCGGAGTTTCTTGCTCCAGCTTATTGCCTTCCGTACAAACGTGGTGGAATTTGAGATTCATGACCTTCGCCGCTTGCATCCAGGTTCGTGCTATATTGCCCCTTGGTCCGACAAAAGTGTAGACCAGGTCCCGGTAATCTTTTCTCAGTTTACTTATCGCGTATAAGTCCGATAAAATCTCGCATGGGTGGTTATAAGCAGTCATGGCGTTGATAATGGGGATGGAAGCATGTGCGGCAAGCTCCTTCACTTTTGAAAAATCGGCATGCCTGACGATGGCTCCATCCGCCCAGTTTTCCATATACCGGATAATATCTTCCAGACTTTCTTTCCGATCCAGAGCCTGCGGAGGAAACAGGATACTTCGGCCACCTAAATCCTGTATGCCCCGTTCGAAAGTTACGCGAGTTCTCAAACTTGTTTCGGGGAAAAACAACAGAAACGTTCGGTCTTTTAGTAAATGCTGCTGCTGCCCTGCCCTCACTCGATCGGCTAAATTGAAAATTTCTTCAATATGATGCGTAGTTAAGTCTTCTATATCCAGCAAGTTCACGGACGACACCTCCAGCCAGTAAAATTCGCCCTTCGAATAAATATACTTTATTATGAATATTTATTTAAATCAATTAGTGTACAGACGGAGCGGACGCAAAGCGCCCCCCTCATGCTTGTTACAGCCGAAGCCGGGCGAAGCGGCGCGGAATTCGCACGATTGCCGTCACTTCCGTCGAACA
The DNA here is from genome assembly GCF_900101595.1 of Paenibacillus sp. cl123. Classification (GTDB taxonomy): domain Bacteria; phylum Bacillota; class Bacilli; order Paenibacillales; family NBRC-103111; genus Paenibacillus_G. The sequence continues at coordinate 230,951 of NZ_FMYY01000006.1, read as the reverse complement.
CGCTTCATCCACTCCGGCCAATCATCCTGCGCGCCATCCGTCCAAGCGCAATCTGCATGATCTAGCGGATACCGTCTTGGACAGCAAGGTGCCGGTAGGCGATGCCATTGTCGGGATTGACGGGCTGGACCAGAAGGTTGCCGCCGTCTCGACCTTCGCCAACTCCTTCCTGCTGAATGCGTTGGTGGCGGAGACAGTGGAGTTGCTGGTTCAGGACGGCGTGCAGCCGCCCATCTGGACGAGCGGCAACGCGTCCGGCGGCGACGAGGCGAACGGCCGACATCTCGAGCGATTTAAGGGCAGAGTCAAAATGCTGTAGCGGACGCCGCCAAGCGGTCAACGATCCAAGCCGCCGGCGGAAGCTTTTTCGATCGGAGCAGGATAGTATGTCAGAAGGGAAAACAGGCTGCAAGCGCTATGTTGGCAGCCTGTTCTCCGTTGTTTTGCAGCAGGGACGCCCTTGCCTACGCCTTATAGAATGGGATGGATGAACACGGTTACTGCTCAGGTCGGCCTTAGATGGGGCCATTCAAGCAGCAGCTTGTAGCTGTACTCGAAAAACCGTATAACATGTGCCCGATTGGCGGTCAGCGTATAGGGTTTATACGAAAAAACGTATACCTGCACCCTGCTGGCGGCCACAAAGACAAGATTTGTGCGGAATATCGTAGCAGATACGCTCGACCGGCAGCCAAAGGGATAAAAATTATACGAAAAATCGTATAAATGAGTCTGATAGCATGCTGAATACGCGCAGCCTGGTCTTGTTTGATATCCTTCTCCTTTATACGAGAGGCTGGAACTCCTTGGCATCAAACCGGTAGCCGTTATCGATCCGAATATAACCGCGGACGCAGTGCCGCCGGTCTCTGGCGAATACGCTGGAGTAGTTCTCATTGTCTCTGTTGCCCTCAGCGACTACTAGGTCCTCCTCCCTGCAAGCTAAGACAACTCCAATATGGTCATGCGGGTCATCGGAAAGCAGCTTCTCATAAATGACGATATCCCCGCGCTGCGGAACAAATCCCTCTTGGCCGTCCTCATAAAGAAAACCCGTTTCAGGCCGCTCGGCCCACTCCAGCCAGGCGCCTACACCGGCCAACCGGCATATGCCGTTCGGGTAGCGAATCGGCAGCCGAAATCCGGCCTGCCAGCAGCAATGATAGACAAATGCGGCGCACCAGCTGTTCTGCAGCTCCTTGTATATGGCCGCATCCGGCCAATATTGGCAGATTTCCCGGTAACGCCGGTCTCCCGGCACTCCCACTACTTTCGATCCCGCCAAAGCCTCCGCGATATCCGCTAACTTAGCGCGTCTGTCCGTCCCCCTGTGCGGACCTTCCTCGACTGCGCTGAGGTTACGGCTCTCTGCCGGTAACTCTGCCAGTAACTCGGCCGGTAACTCTGCCGGAATCCCCAACTCATGCAGCACCCGTCGCAGTCTGAAGGCATTCGGCGGCGGAAAGCTGCATCCCGTATGTTGAAAATAAGCTTGCAGCATGCAGGCATCCTTGACGATTTCCTCATACGGTCCATGAACCCGGCTGCCGTCCTCCTGATAAAAGATCGCCTTTAGCATCGTCATCTGCTCTTCTCCTGAAAAAGTCTTCATATCCCGTAACAGCGGCCTCACGGCCTCGGAGCTGTTGGGTCCGGGGAACTCATGAATACCCGTTTTGTAAAAGTAGTAATGATGAAGCAGCCCCGCGATCGCTGCGGGCTCTTGATCCAGTCCGCGTTTCTTCGCCAGCAGCGAAGCAAAGGCCGATACCCCGTACAAATGAACAGAAGCCGCTTGTTTCCGGGTCTCGGAACCAATGGAAGTAATCATCTCCTGAACGATAAAGCGAACGCTATCCAGCCTTGTAGTCACTTGTTCAATGTTCAAGCCCTCCCCACCCTCTCCTTGAAGCTTACCCGCTCGCTGCGGAAATTTAGCAATAATCATAAGGACTCCTTCAGTCTTTCAGAGTCGCAATACGGTTACCGATTCGTTTTCTACGATTTCGCCGCTGTCGCGGAAGCCGAAGCTTTCATAAAGCCTTTTGGCCGCCACATTCTCAGGCTTGTAAGGAATCCAGCAGCAATAAGCAGGTCCTGCCGGAGAGGTGCGGATAAACTGCAGGATTTTCTTCATGGCTTCCCGGCCATAACCCCTGTTCTGATGGTGCTTGTCGATCATCAGCCGCAGAATGCAATAGCTGTCCTCTGCGATTGCCGGAAGTTCGTACCCGGTGATGCGATAAGTAATCATCACAAATCCGACCGGCTGTTCATCCGCATAGATGGCAAATGGAAACGGATGTCCCCCATTGGTCGTCAGGACGTAACACGAAGCCACGCTGGACAGATTGGATGCAACGAAGCGGCGCTGATCTTCAGAAACCTCCAGGTTAAATATGGCACGCCGGTTTTCCAGCGTAATTTTTCTGAGCGTAATCATGCAAGACTGCTCCCTTCAAGGATCTTTATTTGCGCCGCGGTCGCTTATCTAACATACAACTTACACAAAAAAATAAATAGACTTATATTGATTTTTTTTATAGACTAGTATGTATCCATGCCATTTTTAGGAACTGCCCTTCTGGGGCCTAATCGCCAACTGCTCAAGAGCTTGAGGAAGTGACGGAGGCAGCCGAACGGTTAAACGAACTTAAAGCGGCTTTAGCCACTGCTGATGAGTAGGTCAGTCTCGCCGCAGCGCAACAGCGATATGAAAATGGCTTCACCTCTACTCCTTCCGGCCTGATTTCAGGATAGATGTCAGGTTGTTTCAGACCCCCGCGGGTCGAAGCAGCGAGAACGCCAAAGAGGGCTGCAACAGACTTGCCAACCGGCAATCTATCGCAGCCCCTTGCATTACTTGATCTGACATTGCCTTTTAAATTCGAAAATCTCATCGACCGCTTGCATATACCCGCCTGACTGTCGGAAGGACTCCCCCACAGCTGCCGCAGCTGTCTTGAAAGCCGGGAGGCTTAGAACATGATCGGCGGTCCCTCTTAGCTGATCTGCAGTCAAGCTTTGCATGTGCAAGGTAACGCCTGCTCCGAGATTGGCGACTTGCCTCGCAATGTTCGGCTGATCCGCGCTTTGCGGGATGACAATGAGCGGAACCCCGTAGTAGAGACCTTCATGGGCACTGTTCATTCCCCCATGGGTAATAAATAGCTCCGCGCACGGCAAGACATCGATTTGCGGGACATAACTTTTTACGATGAAATTTCCAGGGAGTTCCCCCAGGTCGCCGATTTGGACTTTATTGCCTACTGACATGACAACCGTATAATCCGTGTTCCCAAATGCCTCAAAACATAATTTATAAAAATCACGGGCCTGGTTAAAGACGGTCCCCAGTGAGATATAAACGGTTTTTTTCTCCTTGATCGCTTCGAAGTCAAAATCCGCCCAACCAGATCGCGCAGAGATGGACGGACCTACAAACTTGTAAGTTTGGTCGAAAGCTTCTCCGCCAGGTTGAAACTCTCTTGTCGTATACACGATGGTAAGCGGCGCCGGATTGCAAAATACTTCATAGGGAGAATGAACCTCCGCCCCATATTTCTCCTTGATCATGGCCGTCAGACTTTGAAAATGATCACGTATAGGTGCGGCAACTTCTGCTGGAACCTGAGTGTAAAATGGTTCAAGCATCTGCTCGAAGGAGCCCGGGGTCTCCGCAAAAGAACTGCACGAGCTGACGGCCGGAAGCTTGAGCAGTTGCGCAAGCAAACGCCCGCAGCCAAACATGGAATCATGAATCATATAATCAAACTGCTCTCCTCTGATCTGCTCCAGCACGCTTGGTATCACGATATCGGCCGTAAGCAGCAGGCCGTTGACTCTTTCGAGCAAATGGTCCCTTCCTCCGGAGATAAAAGCTTTTATAAATTTTTGACCGTCAAATGTTCGTACGGTTGCTCCCGTCTCCTCCATGCGCTCCCGAAAAGCTTCTATGCAGAAGTAGACGACCTCTTCCCCTCGGGAAATAAGCTCTTTCACCACACCAATCGTCGGATTGATATGTCCCTCTGATCCGCCATTTATAAATAAAGCACGCGCCATATTCATCGCTCCTCCATGCGATAGAAATACAAGGCGGAGCCAACAGCTTGCGCTGCGGCCCTTCGCCTCTTACTCGTCTCAGTCGCTGCCGGATTACGGCTGCTCCAGCCTGTTACATGGTATTATGCGTTCGATCCGGCTCCTTCTAACCATTCCATACAACCATCCGCCATTTCTTGAAGCTCGTTAAATAACAAGCCGGCGTGATAGCCGTCGCAAACCGCATGATGGAACTGCGCCGATAAAGGCAGCCGTATTGTATTGTCCCGGCTATGGTATTTCCCAATCGTAAATATGGGTAGCAAGTAAGTCCCTTCGGTGTAAATGTTCAGGTTAAACCCCGTAAAGGCAACCCAGGGAATGCTGGAAATCGGGAACGTGTTGGGCGGTTCATGGGGATCGGGGAATAACTGCCCGGCATTCTTGTAGGTTTCCGTCTGGTGAAGATACCGAACATAAAATGTCATAAACTCCTCGCTGTACGGCGTCCATATGCTGGAAAAGGTTCTGTCCTCCTCGTGAAATATGGTGAAGCTGGGAGACATATGATCCCAGTAGCCCAACCGGCCCTCCGAATCGAAACAAGTTCGAAATTCACAGTAGCGATTCACCACTGTCGTAATCATATGGATCAAAGCGGGGTATAACTTAATTCCCTGCCGCTTTAGTTCCGTTCGCAGCAAAGTAATGTCAATGTCGGCCGTCATGCTGTACGTGCAGCGGACCTGATTCAAATAGTGTTCGAAATATGATTTTCTGGCCCAGCGATCCGTATCAATCAAATTGAAATTCATTTTTCACCCTCCTAAAATGTTTGTATTTTAAGAGGGACTATCCACTGCTTTAACCATATCCCTATCACGTTCCTCGTCGGTTTTATAGAGCGTTCGATCATTTTTCCGCAAGTTCCTGCTCCATAAATATACCATGACGAAACTTTCCCGCCAAAATCTTTCTTAAATACCAAGGTGAATCTTCATCTGTGGGCGGGTGAAGCCGAATGGAACGTCAACAAAGAGCAAGTGAAGCATGCTAGCGCTCGGAGGGTGGAAAAGCTACGGGTGTACGGAAAGAAAAGCCGGACTCCCTTACCCGGTAAGGAAACCCGGCTCTAATAGTTATTTTATGGCCAGCCATATTTCATTCAACGAATCCTGACTATAGGGATCCGGGTCAATATACGCTTCAATGGCTGCAATTTCAGCGAGCTCATACCCGTTCGACGGGACCCATTCTGAATAAATCTGCCTCCACGCATTTACCATCGCAGTCGGGGCATGTCCCCGCACTTCAAAAACGGCCCATTTAGAGGCGGGAATTTGAATGCTCTCTAAACCGCTTGAAACCTCCCCGGCATGCTCTGCAGCAATCCAATAATCAATCGTGCTCTTTTCAGCATTATAATTGTCGGTAATCCCTAATAAACCTTTAATTTCTCCGTTCATTAGTGGAATCAGCTTGTCGACCGTTCCATTTCCGTGGGCTTCACCCCAAAATCCGGCAATACCTGGACCTTTAGCTTCTTCGCCGCATGGACATTCACGTTTTACGCCAACTACTTGGAAAACATCTCTCTCAACAATCCGATATTTCATGGGTTCCGCTCCTTTCAAACTGACCTGAATTGTCAGGCGGTTATAAGATTGCAGCCTCCCCGCCCCTTTTCGTACTTCACTCGGGGTGACGCCATGCTGTTTACGAAAAGCTTTGGAGAAAGCCTCAGGAGTGTCGTAGCCATATTTGTAAGCAAGGTCGATGATTTTGCAATCTGTAGTGGATAACTCTTGCGCTGCCAAAGTCAGTCGACGTCGCCGAAGGTATTCCCCGACGGTGACATCCGTCAAAATCGTAAATGTGCGTTGAAAGTGAAAGGGAGAGACATTGGCTTGCCTGGATATTTCTTCAATTGTAATAGGCTCCAGTAAATGTTCTTCCATATAGTCTATCGCTCTTTGCAAAGATTCGACCATTGCCATATAGCCCAGCTCCTAATGAAAATTATAATGATAATGTTACCGTCCATCCTGTTATTTTGTGCTCTGTGCGGACTGTTTTTATGGCCGGCTGCGCGGTTCCTGCAGCTGCATTCTCCAGCTTCCTGTGTGCAAGCTGTCGGACGAAAGCCAAAAAAAGGGCCGCAACAGCCTGCTTCCCAGCAACCTGTCACAACCCTCAAACCCGCGTCCGGCGCGGCCTTACGCCTTACTCTTCCCCTGTCGCCACCGGGTTCTCGCTGTACGAAACCCAGTCGCTCCAGCTTCCCGCATACAGCTTGACATTGCCGAAGCCTGCCTGCTGAAGCGCCAGCACATTCGGGCAGGCGGTGACGCCGGACCCGCAGTACACGACGATCTCCTCCGCCTCCTTCAGATCGGCGAACCGGTCCGCCTGCTCGGCGGCAGGACGCCATAGACCACCCTCGGTCAGCCCATCCTTCCAGAAGCGGTTCTTCGCGCCGGGAATATGGCCGGCGACCGGATCGATCGCTTCCTCCAGACCAGCGTAGCGGCGAGGCTCCCGTGAGTCGATCAGCACGGTTCCCGGGCGGCCCAGCCGCTGCTTTACGTCGTCCATGGACAGCACCAGCTCCGGGCGCAGCCGCGGCCGGAACTCGGCCGCACGTTCTACCGGCGGCTCGTCGGTTACCGGGTAGCCCGCTTCCTTCCATCTCGTGTAGCCTCCGTCCAAAATCGCAGCGCGCTCATGCCCCATGTAGGCGAGCAGCCACCACAAGCGGGAAGCCATCGCGCCGCCCTGATCGTCGTAAGCCACGACGAATGCCCCCGCGTCTACCCCGATAGCCCCAAGCTTCGCAGCCAGCTTCTCCACGTCAGGCAGCGGGTGACGCCCGCCGTGCGCAGCCTTGGGAGCGGACAGGTCTTCCTCCAGATCGAGATAGAACGCTCCGGGAATATGGTCAGCTTCGTAGTCCTTCCTTCCGCTTGTCGGATTCCCCAATGCAAAGCGGCAGTCGACAATCACGATATGATCGTCGGTGCCATGCTCGAATAACCATTCCTGACTGACCACATGCGACAAATCCAGTCACTTCCTTTACCGGGATGATTTGCTGTATAGTTACCAGTATACACCGGAACGACGCTGTGGCGAAAGTCAGCCCAAGCTCCTTTGGGCTTTCGGCCCGGTTCATCCGGGACAAGGAGGGTTGCTGCCATATGACAGACAAACGCGCAAACGACCGCCGGACAAGCTTATCCGGTACCCATACAAGCCGCCTGGCGGAAACGGAGCAAAACCGCACCGACTGCGGGCAATCCTCTCCGTTCCGCATAGCTCCGCTTCTGCTGGAGCATTGCCGGGACATCTGCGAGTGGCGCTACGAGCCCCCGTACGACATCTACGCCTGGCAGCCTTGGGAGCTGATGGCCTCCCTTCAGCAAGAATTTGGCGACCCTCAGCTGCGCGAGGAGCAGTATCGGGCCGTGCTCGACGCACAGGGCGGACTGTGCGGGTTTGCGCAATTTTTCCCGATGGCTGCGGTGACGCGTTTGGGTCTGGGGATGCGGCCGGACGCCTGCGGCCAGGGAAGCGGAGCGGAATTCGTCCGGGCCATCGCTGCCGAAGCGCGGAGGATGAAGCCGGAGGATGAGATCGACCTCGAGGTGCTGACGTGGAATAAGCGGGCTATACGCGCCTACCGGCGAGCAGGCTTCGTCATCACAGACACGTACGAGCGGATGACGCCGACCGGTGAGGCTGAATTTCATTGTATGGTATGGTCGGAATAGAGCATGGCCAACACGATAAATAAAGGAGCTGTCGCAGCATGTTCAACGAGCACCGGGAAACGCTGAGGCTGATCGCCTCCCGGCTGCATTCCGCAAAGGTCGAATGGGCGCTTGGCGGTTCAGCGCTGCTCGCGCTGTACGACTTGGCCGATCAGGTAAATGATCTGGACCTGCTTGTCGCCGCCGAAGACGCAGAAAGGGCCCATGACGCGCTGAAGCCCCTCGGAGCATTCACTGCCATGGAGCCCCGGGAGCCCTTCTGCACCGCCTATTATGCCCGCTGCTCGATCAACGGGACAGGCGTGGATATGATGAGCTTATTCGGCATCCGCCACGAGCAAGGCGTATACCGGCTGGACTGGCATGCGGAGGAAGCAGACGAAACCTTTCGCTTGCCAGACGGGGACAGCGGCGCCGCAACGGATATCCCGCTATCTGCGCTCGAGGACTGGTACGTGCTGTACAGCTTGATTCCCGGACGGATGGCCAAGGCCGAGCGCATCGCCCGCTACTGGACCCGGCACGGTGGCCCGGCGCGGCATCGTCTGCAGCAGGCATTAGCCCGAGAGCTGCCCGACTTCCTGCGTGACCGGGTGCTTCAGCTGCTGCAGGACGCCGGGCAATAAGCAGGCGGCGGCTATCTAGCATGTACGGGGAATTGGTGCAGCCCCCGGGCTTGCCCGCTCAGGAGTCCGTATCTGGATGCGGAGGCCCCTCTACGGCCGCATAACGGCAAAAGCCTCATCGAACCGCTCGGCGACGGTAAAGTCCAGCCGGGTGAGCCCGCCTGCGCTCCAGGTCGTCAGCCGCAGGGTGACGACCTTGTAATCGATCGCGATCAGCGGATGATGCTCCTCCTCCTCGGCGATCCGCGCCACTTCGCCGACGAAGGCGACCGCTTCGGGAAATGATCCGAACCGGTACCGCTTCGAGATCCAGCGGCTGTCTCCCTCGTCTTGGAGCCAGCCCGGCCTTGCGGCAAGCAGGGCCGCTGCGGCTTCTTCCGTCAGCTTGCTTCTCATCGCAACCGTCCCCCTTTCCCCAGCGGGGTTATTTACACCAGATGGATCACTCTAGTAAAGGAATCTCCGCGATCCAGCCGGATCAGATGCCGCTTCGCGTCATGCGTCACCTGGCAATCCCCCACGCTCATGGACGACTCCGTCCCTAGTCCGTAGAACAGATCGTCCGCCAGCGTCTGCATACATGCAGTCCTATCTTCGGGCGCCAGCTCCGCCCAGTCCGCTTCCTCCATCTCCAGAAATTCGTGACAGCCGTCCACCGCTTGAAGCGCTTCCGTAAAATCCCCGATAATGTCCTTGTATTCCCGACCGAACTTAACTCCCATAGCTTATCCATCCTCCCTTGGCCGAAACCGGATATATTGCCTTCATTGTACCTGCAAATCCGCCGCAGCCGCAACCGGACCGCTGCCAGAATCCGGCTGCGGCAGGCGCGCCTGTCAGGGCCCGCGCATTCATATGCAAAATCTGGTACACTATAAGGATAGACAAAACGAGCGGAGGGCAACACATGCTCAAGCTGCAGATCCCGAAAAATCGAATAACGATGTTGGCCCGGTATCTGCGCGACCACTTTGATGCGGATCAGATTGAAGCCGGATGGGACTGCTTCCACAAGCGGCGCGTCGAGGAGATCGAGCTGAAGCACGGGCTGGAGGTACACGCGCTGGTGCGAGCCGCTAAAACCTTCGAGGTCATCCTCGATCTGGAGTCCGCCGGGCGCAGCGAGTGCAGCTGTACGGAAGGCGAGTACTGCCAGCACAAGGCCGCGGTCATATTCGCGCTGTACGTGCCTTACGGCAGGCCCGAGCTGATGCTGCAGCAGCTGAAGCAGGCCATCCTCGTGCGCAACCGGCAGCAGCAGACGCGGCAGTCGAACCGCATCGCAGAGAAAAAACAGCAGGAGCGGCTGGAGCCGCCGACGCCGGAACAGCCGCCGAGCCGATGGCAGCGGTTTTTCGATCAGCAGTTTTACGGATTTTCCTTGAATCAGCAGCAATCGATCGAGCAGTTCTACACCAGCGCGCAAACGCTGCTGACTCCGTACGGCGAAGACTGGGAGCAGAAGCTCCGGCAGCTGTACGATTTCCATATTTTGCTGTTCGTCATGCGAAAAATTGAGCATTTTTATGCCGATACGCAAAACTCGTATATGTCCTATTACATCGAGACGGGCTGCAAGGCCGTAGCCAGACAATGCCATGAAGAATTCCAGCAGCGACTCCCCCGCATGAATGTGACCGGGATTGCCAAAACTTACCCGGCCTACTGGAAGGAAACACTGGCCCTGATCGGTGAAGAAGCGCTCACCGGCAAGGATTCGCCGCTGTCCTGGTCGACGGTGTATCGCGGGATCTGGTGGCGCATGGCCTCCGAAGAGCGCTGGATTCAGACCGAGCGTCTGCGGATACGGAAGCTGCAGCAGGCTCCAGAGACAGGCACGCGGCGCAAGGACGCTTTGCTGCTGGCCGAGGCCCACTTCGACCTGCTGGAAGCCGGGGATGAAGCCGCCCGGGAGAAGCTGGATCAGCTGTCCCGCAAGGAGCCGCGCGACTTTTTTCTTTACCTGCATGACTGCTATGCGGAAAGGAACTGGCCGCGGATGCTCGCTTGGCTGCGCTGGCTGCTGCCCTTGATGCAGCGGGCCCAGCAGGAGGACCTGCGGCAGTTCTGCCACTACTGGATCGAAGCGGTCCAGCAGCAGACGGGAGACGACAGCGAGTGGGTGGAAGTGATGGTGGCGCTGCTGCCGAGAACCTACAGCTTCTACACAACTTACTTGATGAAGTCCGGGCGTTACCAGGCGTGGGTCGATCTGCAGCTGGCGAGCCGCGTGTCTCCGCTGGACCTGTACGGGCCGGACCTGGCTGCGGCCGAGAAGCATGATCCGTCGCTGACGCTTCCTTTGTACCATCAGGCGGTGGAGAGATGCATAGCGGAGAAAAACCGGACCGCCTACCAGCATGCGATGAAGCTGCTGAAAAAATTGCACGGCATCTACTCCAAGCTGCAGCGGCAGGTCGTCTGGGAAGACTACATGTTCCGGCTGGCCAGCAAGCATGCCAGACTGCGCGCGCTGCAGGAGGAGCTTCGGAGGGGAAAATGGATTCCATGATCGATACGACCGCGATTCGCGTGCATATACGATGGGCGCAGCAGGACGGCTTCTTCATCTGGGGGACGCGCTACAATAATGGAATCTGCGACGCTTACGCGCTGAAGGACTGGATGTTCGCTTGGCATGCGCCCTCCTTCTACGGCGCCTTCATCGAAGTGACGGAAGCGGCCGGAGTAGAAGGATTGTTCCTGCCTGCGCTGGAGGCCTTGCATTACTTGGCGGCTCCCGCGATGGTTCAGCATCAGAAGCTCACGCCGGACACCGACTTTGCCCTGCTCACAAGGCTCGCCGCTCCGGTGCGCGACGCGCTCGCGGCGGGACGCTTCATGCCCGATTTCGCCAAATGGAAAGCAGGCGAGCTCGGCTGGAAGCTGGAGCTGCCGGAGCGCGCCGCAGTCTGGGCCGCATCTGCGCTGGCCCGGCAATGGATGGAGCGGCTTATCCCGCTGTGGATCGAGTCCGACGGCGTTATGCGGGAGCACCTGAAGCGTCTGGAGCGGTCCTTTCCGTTGTTCCGCCGCGGGGGACAGACAGCGGACACCGACGTTTGGATGGATGAGGAAGACTGGCTGGTCTCCATCGGATGGCAGTCGGACGGCACGCCGTTCCGCACCTGTCTGAAGCTGGAAGAAGCGGCGGCGGCCGGCGGGGAGTGGCCGCTGCGCATCGTCCTTCAGGACCGCGCAGACAAGGAGAAGCTCATTGAGCTGCCGGCCGCCGCTGTTCGGAGCTGGGCGGAAGCGGAGCTTGAACCGGGCGAGGCCGGCGTGCCGCCTCGTGGTGCGGAGGCAGGTGCTCCGCCTCGTGGTGCGGAAACAGGAGCGCCGGCTTACGCTGTAGAGACAAGGGTGCCAGGGGCCGGCGCAGAGACGGGCGCTCCCGCAGGCGGCGCAGATGCGGCGGCGGCGAACACGACGGGAACTGCGGATGCAGCGGCTGCCCCGGATATGGAGAAGCTGCCCGCGGAGTGGCGGCCCCATATTCTCCGCGCCGTCCGGGATACGGACAAATGGACCCGGATGGCGCCGTGGCTCGCAGACGAAGAAGACGGCAGGCTGCGCAGCGGCCTGACGCAGGACGAAGCATGGCTGCTGCTGACCCAGGGCAGCCTGAGGCTGATGGAAGCCGGCTATTCGGTCTTTCTGCCGGCCTGGTGGGAGCGTATCCGCAAGTGGAAGCCGCGGCTCAAGGCCAAGATCAAATCGTCCGTCGGCACAGGCCCCGGGTCCACGCTCGGATTGAATCAGCTGATGCGCTTCGACTGGAAAATCGCGCTGGGCGACCTGGAGCTGACCGAAGCAGAATTCCGCGAGCTGCTGGCGCAGAACCGCAAGCTGGTCCAGATCCGCGGGCAGTGGGTTCAGCTTGATCCCGCCCATCTCGACCAGCTGCAGCAGGTGATGAAGCAGGTGCAGAAAAAGCAGGGCCTCACGCTCAGGGACGTGCTGGAGCTGCACCTGCTCGGCTCCTCCGAGGGCGAGGAGGATTTGGACTTCCATCGTTCCCTGCAGATGGAGGTCGAGCTGAACGAGCATCTGCAGGAGCTGGTCGAGCTGTTGAACCATACGAAGCGTCCGCCTCTGCTGGAGCCTCCGGCCTCCTTCCGCGGGACGCTGCGTCCCTATCAGCTGGAGGGCATCTCCTGGCTGCTCTTCCTGCGGCAATGCGGGCTTGGCGGCTGTCTGGCCGATGACATGGGCCTCGGAAAGACGATCCAGATGATCACTTATCTGCTCCATCTGCGCGAGCAATCCGGCAACCCCGCAGGCGAAGCCGAGGCGGACCAAAGCGCAGCGGACGGGCGGGCAGCCGGGGCTGGCCGCTTGCCGACGACGGGATACGGCCATATGGCGAAAGAAGCCGCAGAGAACGATACTGGGCCGCTCAAACAGGGAGCGCCTGGACACGGAAGCCCTTCGCTGCTCGTCTGTCCGACCTCCGTGCTGGGCAACTGGCAGAAGGAGCTGCAGCGCTTCGCTCCGAATCTGCGGGTGCATCTGCATTACGGTCCGAACCGGACCAAAGGCGAAGCCTTCGCCGCAGCGGCCAGCGCCTGCGATATCGTGCTGACGACCTATACGCTATCCCATCTGGACGAAGCGGAGCTGGCGGCGATCGAGTGGGAAGCGATCTGTCTTGACGAAGCCCAAAACATCAAGAATGCCTATACGAAGCAATCCTCCTCGATCCGCAATCTGAAGGGACGTCATCGGATCGCACTGACGGGAACGCCTATCGAAAACCGGCTGACGGAGCTCTGGTCCATCTTCGATTTCCTGAATCCCGGCTATCTGGGCACCTTGCGCGACTTTACCCAGCGGTACGTCAATGCGATCGAGCGGACGCAGGACGCGGAGCTGATCGGCAAGGTGCAGCGTCTCATCCGCCCGTTCCTGCTGCGGCGCGTGAAGAAGGACCCTTCCATCCAGCTCGATCTGCCGGATAAATACGAATACAAGTCGTATATTTCCCTGACCGCGGAGCAGGCAACCTTATACGAAACCTATATCCGCGATATGTTCGAGCGGCTCGACAAGCTGTCGACGATGGAGCGGCGGGGGCTTATATTGGCTGCGCTAACCAAGCTGAAGCAAATCTGCAATCACCCCGGACTCGCCGGCGGGCTCGGCAATGCCGCTCAGGCGCGGCTGGACTGGCGGCAGCGGTCCAACAAAGTGGAGCGGCTGCTGGAGATGGTGCAGGAGCTGCGCCAGGAGGGCGACAAATGCTTGATCTTCACCCAATTCGTGGAGACCGGCCATCTGCTGCAAAGAGCGCTGACCGAGGAATTCGGGGGTAAAATTCCGTTCCTGCACGGCGGCACCGTCAAGGCGGAACGGGACCGGATGATCGATGCGTTTCAAGAAGGCGATGCCGCCGATGCGGACAATGCCGGCATTTTCCTTCTGTCGCTCAAGGCCGGCGGGACAGGGCTGAATCTGACGGCGGCCAACCACGTCTTTCATTTCGACCGCTGGTGGAATCCGGCTGTTGAAAATCAGGCGACCGACCGGGCGTTCCGCATCGGACAGACCCGCCATGTGCAGGTGCACAAATTCGTGACGCTCGGCACGCTGGAGGAGCGCATCGATGAGATGATCGACCGCAAGCTCGGCTTAAGCCAACAGATCGTCGGCACCGGCGAGCAATGGATCACAGAGCTGTCCACCAGCGATCTGAAGGATCTGTTCGCCTTAAGGAGCGAGTGGGTTGACTGAGCCGAGCCACGGTTCCTTCAAGCAGAGCCTGCCATAAGCTTCTTCCCGTTGCCTGCGCAGGGGAAAAGCTGGCGAGCACGGGCGGCCCTCCACGCAGACTGGGAGGCCGAAAGGCGAGCGCCATCCCGCCTTCATCAGCCGGGCAACCTGAGCTGCCCCCGGCTGACCGGGCGGCCGAAGAACAAGCGCCGTACCGCGTACATCCAGCCCGTATAACCGGAGCTGCCCGGCAAATCGGGCTGCCTAAGGCCGGGCGCCGGAAGCGGCGGCCAAGCCAGCCACCGGACTCCCTTCTTGCTCCGCATACCAGCTGCTGCTCATGCAGCGGCAACGGCAAGAACCGTTCCATCACCCGACGGGTGGCAGAACGGTTCTTTTTTTTGCAGCGAGGCTTTCGCAAAAGCAAGCTTCTCGACAAAAATACAGCTCTCATGCATGCCCCCCGGCCCAAGCCCCGCTTTCCCCGCTTTCCCCGCAACAGCAAGCGTGAACCGTACCTTAGGCACGCTCCTTCCCCCGAATGAGAAAGCAACATTTCAAAATTTCTCCTGTGGTACAACAGAAATGAACTAAAAAAAGGAGCTGATACGACAATGAAAACGCTGCAAGGCAAGATCGCGCTGGTTACAGGAGCAAGCCGGGGGATTGGGCGGGCCATCGCGGGACGATTGGCGCAAGAAGGCGCCGCGGTAGCCGTTCATTTCGGCAAAAACCGGACCGCTGCCGAAGAAGTCGTTCGCGAGATCCAGCAGAACGGAGGGAAGGCATTTTCCGTAGAAGCCGATCTCGGCTCCGCCGACGGCATACAAGCTCTCTACGCCGCCTTCGATGAAGCGTTGAAGCAGTATACGGACGGCGCTTCCTTCGATATTCTGGTCAACAATGCCGGAATCGGCCTTGTCGCCTCCATCGAGGAAACGACGGAAGCCGCCTTCGATGAGGTCATCGCCATCAATGTGAAAGCTCCCTTTTTCCTGATTCGGGAGGCTCTTCCCCGGCTGCGGGACGGCGGCCGCATCGTTAATCTGTCGTCATTCGTCACTCGGGTGTCCTTGCCCGGCATTCCCGCATACAGCATGTCCAAGGGAGCCATCGACGCGCTAACGCTCGCCTTGGCTCCACAGCTCGGCCCGCGCGGCATTACGATCAATGCGATCCAGCCCGGATTCGTCGCCACGGATATGAATGCGGCCGCGCTGCATAACCCTGCGGCGCGCCAATCGGCGGCCGGCTTCTCAGTCTTCGGCCGCTGGGGAGAACCCGCCGATATAGCCGATATTGCCGTCTTCCTGGCCTCTCCCGCCAGCCGCTGGATTACCGGCCAATGCATCGACGCCAGCGGGGGATCGCATCTGTAGCCGCCCGGCGGCTCAGATGCTTGCCCTTGGTATGATGCAACGGACAGCACTTGTCGTCCGCACTCACAGCACGCAGTCGCGACGCCTTACGCAGCACTCGCCGCCTTCCCTCACGGCGCGCAACCCGCGACACATACTTGCCGCCTCCACTCCCAACAAGCAGTCGCGGCATCCGGCTGCCGCTTGCCCGCAGCCGCAAAAGCCTGGCCCCCCGGCCAGGCTGTATTTCCAGTTTGTCTTCACCCGCCCGCCAAATCAATCTCCAGATCAAAAAATATGTAATGCGCCTCCCCCAGCGGCTCCGAATACGTCTGCATGGAACGCGAGGTTTCAAGGTCCGTGTACGGCTGTGACAGGCAGCCTTGCCCCCCATGCTTCATCTGCAGCACAGTGGGAATGAAGTACGGCCGCCAGATCCAGTTCGACCCCTCGTAAGCGGCATCCCGGCGCCAGCTGCCGTCCGGATTCCGGGTATAGTTCGACGACACCTGGAAGCCCTCTTCCCGGCATATGTACATCCGCACGACATTCTTGTCCACATGGCCGGACAAGGTCTGCAGCAGCGCATCCGCCTCTGCGGGCGTCCGGGCTCCTGACCGGGCCGAGAGCAGCGTCCGCAAGCCGCTTGCCGCCGAGAACAACGCCCGGTGGCGCTCCAATTCGCCGTGCGTGTAGAGCGCGATATGCTCGCGCAGCAGCGGCTCGTAAGCTTCCTTGCGCTGCAGCTCGGCCTCCGCCGGCGAGAACAGAAAACCCTGCACGTACCTCGCGCCCACTTTTAACGCATAATGCAAATCCTCCTTCGTCTCGACGCCTTCCACCAGCATGGAAGCGCCCATCTGCGCAGCCAGAATGGAAAAGGAGTTCAACAGCGCGTGGTAGCCCTCGTGCCTGGCCCCCTTCTTCATCAGCTTCAAGTCGATCTTTAGAATATGGGGCTGCAAGGAGGCGATACGGTCATAATTGCTGTGACCGCTGCCGATATCGTCGATCGCGATCGTGCAGCCCGCTTCCCGGTATAAGCCGATCATCTCCGACAGCTCCTCCAGCTTCCCTGAGAATGGCTCCTCGGTTATTTCCACCACGATCCGCGACGGATCGAGCCCATGGCGCTCGGCCATCTGCAGCGTGGGCAGCTCGCTGACCCGTCTGGCTTTCCGATAGATCCATGACGGCTTCAGGTTCAGAAACAGACGCTCTTCTCCCGGCGCCCGGGCCATAGCTGCAATCGCCTGCTCCCGGATCAACCGGTCTACCTTCACCAGCCGTTCGTCAGGCAATCCGCTTTGCTGGAAAAAGGGGCCCAGACTGCGTACGACTCCGCCCGCCACATGCCGCCCCAACGCTTCATAGCCGATGATATGCTGCGTCTGCAGGGACAGAATCGGCTGGAAATAGGGGGAAATCTCCGCAGCAGCAGGGACCTGGGCGGCAGAAGCAGACTCCGAATTTATCATGATTTGTTCCTCCTAACGCCTTAACCAGATTGTTCGAATTCGGGCAGCGCTGCCAAATCTTCCACAGGCACTGCAGCAGATCGGCACTCACTAAAACTAAACCGATCTTTAGGGTAAAAAGGATTCATTTCTCCATTTGTCGAATAAAAGAGAATTAATACTTAAATTGAGTTAGGATGGTCCTCCTTATGAAAGCATCGCATTCCCGCACGTCCATCGTTTATCCGATCATCCTGGTCGTCCTGCTCGTCCTCATCAGTCTGTCGAGCTTCGTTGCCTCGTCCAATACGGAGGGCAAAATAAACAGTCTGGTTGACTCCATCATCCCGATGAACGATCTCGCGGACAGCCTGCTCATCGACCTGATCAACATGGAAACCGGCCTGCGCGGCTACGAGCTGTCCGGGGACGAAACATTCCTGGAGCCGTACCACCGGGGCAAAAGCAAGCTGCAAATCGACTTGGCCGGCATGACCGAGTTCGGACAGTCCTATCCGCGGCTCCGCGAGCTAATGACCGACAAGGCTCTGCCGCTTATTTCGCAGATGGAGAGCCATTACGCCAATCAGATTAACCTGTTCGACAACGGGCAGCGAGAGAAAGCACTGAACCTGGTCTCGACCGGCAAAGCTTATATGGACAGCTTCCGGCTGGTCCAGCAGGAGCTGAAGGACGAGATTGACAAGATGGCGACTGACGCGCGCCAATCGGCTCATCAGGCGGAGCTGCTGGCCAGATTGATCATCGGTGTCGGAGGCTTACTCGCCCTTGCCGTCGGCGTATTGTCCGTCCTGATCTTCATTCGGGCCAGCCGGGCCGAGAGCGCGCTGCGCAAAAGTGAGGAAACCTACCGGTATATGGCAGAAAACCTCGAAATTCAGAATGAGGAAATTATCGCCCAGCAGGAGGAACAGGAAGTCACGCTCGAGAAGCTGTCCGCGCGGGAACGCGAGCTGGAGGCGATCAGCATGTACCAGGAGAAGCTGAGCGGCTCGGCCCGCCTGGAGGCCTTCCTCCGCGACTCGATTCCCGCCCTGCTAGAGACGCTTCAGCTGGATTCGGCGATGCTCGTGCTAAGCCGCGCCGCCGGAGAGCGGGTGTCGGGCACGGAAGACAATCCCGCGGAAGCCGATGAACCGGTCTTCGAGCCGGTCTTCTCGATCGGCTATCCGTCCAAGCTGACGGCCGTCCGGCAGAGCGAGCTTTACGGGACCGCTCGCCGCGTGCTTGAAGAGAAGCGGATGCTGGAGTCCGTCCGGCAGCCCTCCGAAGCGGAGTGCGGCTTCCACCAAGGCATCGACAGAGCGGTCGACTATTATTTCCCTTTGCTCGACGAACAACAGGAGAGCGTCGGCTTCCTGATGCTGACCGGCTACCAGACGACCTCCTTCGAGCATCGGGCCAGAATTGCGCAAGGGCTCATCCGCCAGTTCAGCCTTGCCTTCATGGTCCAGCAGGCCAACGAAGCCCGGAACAGGCAAACCGCGCGGCTGGAGCAGCTCAACTTGCAGCTGCTGCAGGAGAAGCAGCTGATTCAGGAGCAGAGCGATGTGATCGGCAACATTTTGCAATCGACCCACGAGGGCATGGTGATGTGCGATAATCGCGGCCGCATTATGTTCGCGAACCATCGGATGCTCGAGCTGTCCGGCATGGAGCATCCCGTAGGCGCGCCTCTTCTGGACCTGAGCCGGCATATGCTCGCCGGGTCGGACGCCGGACGCCAGGCGCTTGCCTCCTTCGAGGAGCTGCTCGCCGGCAAACTGGACCGTTTCTCGGAGCGCTTTCCCCTCGCGTCCGGCGAGCAATCGCGATACGTGGAGCTTTACGCCACCAAGGTCGGCGACTCCGCGCTCCAGCAAGAGCAAGGATACCTGTTTGTGTTCCGCGACCGGACGGAGGAAGAGAAAATCGACGAGTTGAAAAATGAATTCATCAGCATCGTCTCTCACGAGCTCCGGACCCCGCTGGCCAGCGTGCTTGGCTTCATCGAAATTTTGCTGCACCGCCAGCTGACGCCGGAGAAGCAGCAGAGATATCTGCAAACGGTCTATAAAGAAGCAACCCGTCTATCCACGCTGATCAACGACTTTCTCGACCTGCAGCGGATGGAAGCCGGCAAGCAGGAATACCGGCTGCTTCCGCTGGAGCTGGGCGAGCTGATACGGGAAGCCGCCGGGCAATGGAGCAGCAGGCAGAGCCACACGATCCGCCTGCACCTGCCCGAGCAGGAAGTCTGGGTTCGCGCCGATGCCGACCGCCTGATGCAGGTGGCGCATAACTTGCTCAGCAACGCCATCAAGTACTCGCCGAATGCCAGTCAGGTGGATGTCTTCCTCGAGGCCGACGGCGACCACGTCCGCTTCCGCGTGCAGGATTACGGACTCGGCATCCCGGAGGAAGCGAGGGACAAGCTGTTCTCCAAATTTTACCGCGTCGACAATTCCGACCGGCGCCAGATCGGCGGGACAGGGCTTGGCCTGTCGATCGTCCGCGAGATCGTAGAGGCCCATCAAGGAACGATCGATTTCGAATCGGTTATGGGCCAGGGGAGCGTATTTACCGTAACGCTCAGCGCCTATCGCGGCATGAATCCGAATCATGGCATCCTGCTTCTTGAGGATGACGACAACCTCGCCAAGCTGATTCAGGTGGGCTTGCAGAAACTGCAGCTGCCGACCGTCCATCTGCGTTCCGCCGAGGAGGGGCTGCTCGCGCTGGAGAGCCATCCCCAAACGCCGCCCCGGCTGTGCATCGTGGACATCGGGCTCGAAGGGGCCAAGAGCGGCTGGGATTTCATCGCCGAGCTGTACCGCCACCCCAAGCTGCACCGGACGCCGGTCATCGTCTCGTCCGCCATGGACCCCCCTCTCGATTACCGGGAGAAGGAAGGGGAAACCTACCTGCGCAAGCCGTTCTCCATGGAGAAGCTGCTGCAGGTCGCCGAGCAGCTGCTGCAGCGCAGCGAGCAGCGGCCGACCTACGTGTTTCCTTCGGGGGATGAAGGGCTCATCCGCTCCAGCCTGGCCCGCCAAGGCATCGAGATCGATTCGGTAACCTTGAGCGCAGACCATATACAGATCGAACCTAAGCCCCAGCGGGAGGACTAGACTCGCGGGGATCATAAGCTCCCGAGCCGGCGACCGGGCCATTCCCCGGTCGCCTGTTTGCCACATAGCCCCGGAAATCCGGCGCATAACGCGCAGCCCGCGGCCGGTCGGGGTTTCTATTCGCTGTGTCCAACTCCCCATAGGCTCTCCGGCTTTCCGGCCTCCTATTGACCGGACTTCTAGCGTATGCGCGTTTCGTTCAGCTGGAACTGATTGACGAGCTGCTCCAGGAATGCCGTAATCGACTCGACACGCTTGCTGGTCAGCTTCACCTGCCCGGTATCCGCCATCAGCTCCTGCACATTGCCCTCCACCTCGCGGGATATGAGCCGGTTATCCTTGCTGATCCCCGCGATGCGCTCCATCAGCCGGACCACCTCGTCGATCACCTGCATCTTCAGGGAATCATTGCCCGAAGCATCGCTTAGCAATTCGGAAGCGGCCGCCGCCAGCACGCTGCCCTCCTCCACTACCCGGCTTCCTTCCTCCATGGAAGCAAATGCCTTCTCCGCATGAGCCGATATGCGCTGGATAGTGTCGTGAATCTCCTCGGTGGACTGCCGGGTCAGATCGGCCAGCTTGCGAATCTCGGAGGCAACGACGGCAAAGCCCTTGCCGTGCTCGCCTACCCGAGCCGCCTCGATGGATGCATTCAAGGCCAGCAGATTCGTTCTCGCCGATATCTCTTCAATCACCTGCAGCACACTGCTGATCTCCCCGGTCGTCTCCATGAATGTCCCTATCGTCCGATGCGTCTCCTCCACCTTGGAGGTGATGTGAGACATCTTGTCGCCGATCCGCTCCACTTCATGATGCGCTACGGCGATCTGGCCGGATGCGTGGCTTTCGAGCTCGCGCAGCGTTTGCTTCATCTCCTCGACGGCATCCTTGGCTTGATCGATATCCTGAAGCTGCCTGCGCAGCGAACGGATCATATCGCCAATCTTGCCGTTCATCCGCTCCGTAGAGCCGGCGGTCGCATCGGTCGAGGCATGGAGCTGCCGCTGACTGGACAGCACATCAGCCGCCGCCCGCTTCACTTGCAGCATAACCCCCTCCAGCGAGTCGATCATATTATTGATCCATTTGGCCAGCTCCCGCGATTCGTCCCCCCGGAAAAGCTCCGGCTTCAGTCGCTGCGTCAAGTCGCCTTTCCCCTCGGCGTTCATCCGGATAAACCGCATGATCTGCTGCAAGTAGCCGGACAGCGGCGACGTCCCCTTGCGATACAATACCGAGGCAATCAACAGGCCGATCACGGCCTGGAGCAGACCGGCAGCCAGGCCCGTCAGCCAGAACGGCATGCTTTCCCGCGCCAGCAGCCCGATGATCCCGGCCGCGACGACAGCTCCGATGCCGATCCAGGGCAGCTGCAGCCGGAACAGCCGCCAATTCATTCCGCGGACCCGGTATACCTCCTCCAGATCCCCTTCGCACATCATTCCCCACAGATCGGGACAATGCGCCAGCCGGAACGTGACCCCCTTGCCGATGACAGGAATATGCCGATAATCCGAATAACCGGGGAAAGCGACGAACAGATGGCTGCCGTTCTTGATCGTGTTCGCTACGCCGGGGTGAAGCTCGCCTGTAGCCGGATCGGTGAAACGAAGCTCGAGCTCCGTATGCTCCCTCACCGTCACCTTCCCCCAATCCGTCGTCACGCCGTCCTTCAGGTTCTCGCCGTGCGTAAAAGTCCGATCCTCGAATCGGCTCCGGGATAATGCCGTACCGGGCGCGATATGCGTCAGCGGTCCGGCGGCAGCCATGAACAAATAATTGTCTCCCGAATCGGGATACACATGGCCGGACTCCCGCTGGATCAGATCGCCGATCACATCATTGGGCACCCGGCCGCAGAGCGCCCCTCGCCATCCGCCTTCCTGCCCGAACGGTAAAATAAACAGCAGCGTCATCTCATCGTGGAAGCTCGAAGTGCTCGGTCCGATCCTCATGGTTATCGGATCGGCATACGGGCCGAACAAGCAGCGCCCGCCCTCCCCCTGAGAGCGGGAGTACTGCAGGCCGGGACCGATCACGCTCTGGTCGCCGTACGCGGCAGCGACGTGAGGCTTGTAGGTGGAGTAGATGACCTTGCCCTGCTCATCCAGCACGAACAGCTCGGAGAAGTCCGGCGCCCTCTGGCGCATGGAGGCGCAGTACGCGTCCCAGCCTGACATATCCGGTCCGGAAGCTGCCTCTTCCCCCCGGACCGCGACGGCCCCATCGTCCGTCAGCCTCTCCAGAAGCCGGTCCAGATGCCCCCAATACTCGTCCGCCCAACCGACCAGCAGCTCCCGGCGAGTCGCTGCGATCCCTTCGAAGATATCCTCCACATCTTTCTTAAGCCCCCGGTTAAGCCGATACGACCACCAGAGGGGCAACCCCCGGCGAAATCCTAGCCAATCAAACATTTCCCCCACCTACCTTCGACTGGTCTATATTATTTATGTCATGTATTATAACACAAATAATGAGATTTTCACTGTATTTTATGTATTTCGAACTATTGAAATGGGGGTTTTTTCGAAAACAGCCCCAGCTCAAGATAGGTTTTCTGTCATAATTTCTGATACCTAAGAATCAAGCCTGACCGAAGTTCCGTCGGATCGCCGTACAACATGCAGACCGGGAGCTTAAACCCTTCCTCCCCAGAATCCGCTGGCAGCGCGCCAGGGAGCAAGCAGCAAAAACCCCTGTCGCCGACTATTCAACGGCAACAGGGGTACGAAAATTTACGTGAGATAGCATGACATCCGCCGGACGAACGGAGCAGCCGGTTACTTCGATTTGGGCGAGGCGAACAGCGGGTACACAGCCTGCGTCTTCGCCTTGGCCGCCCTGGACCGCTCCAGCCAATCCCGGATCATCGTCAGCAATTGGGCGCTGTTCACGGGCTTGGTGATGTAGTCGGAGGCGCCGGCCTCCAGGCATTGCTCCCGGTCTCCCTTCATCGCCTTGGCGGTCAGCGCGATGATCGGCAGCTCCCGATACTCCGGCTTCTGCCGGATGGCCCTCGTCGTCTCGTAGCCATCCATCACCGGCATCATAATATCCATCAAAATAATCTCAATATCCGGCGTCTGCTCCAGCAGATGGATCGCATCGTGACCGTTCTCCGCCGGAATCACCTTCATGTTGTGACGCTCCAGAATGGTCGTCAGCGCGAAGATGTTGCGGATATCGTCGTCAACGACCATGACCTTCTTGTACTCGATCATATCGTCGGATTGATGCAGCTTGACGAGCATATCCTTGGAGTCCTGCGGCATATCCTCCGATTTTCGATGCAGGAACAGCGTCGTCTCGTCCACGATCTGGATCGGCGAGGTCACCTCCTTGACCACAGCCGACCTCATCAGCTCCTCGAGCTCATCCTCTTCATCCGGCGTCAGCTTCTTGCTGCATTTCACGATAATAGGCAAATATTTATGCTTGGCGTTCTTCTGAACTTCCCGCACGAAGGCGGCAAATCCCATATCCGGCACATGATTGTCGCACAGGATGCAGTCGAACGTCTTGGACTTCAGCTGATTGAGCGCCTTGCGCGCCGTATCGACGACCACGATCTTCAGATCGTCTCCTTGGACCAGCTTGGTGAACTCGCTGCGCTGCTCTTCCTCTCCTGCCATCACAAGAAGATGGTGGACCGGCCGGTCGGCGAAGCCGCTCAATTGATCGATTGCCTTCTCCAGCTCTTCATTGGTCACAGGCTTGCAGAGGTATTCGTACACGCCTTTGCGCATCAGCCCGACTTCGTTCTCTTCAACCGAAATGACGCAGATCGGCACATGGCGGGCATGCAGGTCGTTTTTCAGATGCTCAATCACGAGCCAGCCGTCCATATCCCCCAAGTTCAGATCCAGCGTAATCGCCGCCGGCTTATACTTCAGCGCCAGGTCCAGCGCTTCCGAGCCCTTCGTCGTGATCACCGCCTTGATGCCCTTGCGGTGCAGCGCCTCCAGCAGAATTTCATTAAATTTCAGATCATCCTCAATGACCAGAAACACGCGATCGCCAGGCTCGATGTTCTCGCGGTCGTCGATCATCGCCGGATCGGCTGCCGGCGCGAAGGTTCGCATCCGTTTGGGAGGCGTGACGTCGATAACTTCCGGCACATATTTGGCCTTCGGCTCCGGTTCGGGCGGCTCTCCCCCCTGGAAGGGCAGATACAGATTGAATGTACTTCCCTTGCCCAATACGCTGTAGAGGGTAATCTCGCCGCCGAGCATCGTGGCAATTTCCCGCGATATCGCAAGCCCCAGTCCCGTGCCGCCATACTCGCGGTTGGTGCTGCCGTCCGCTTGCTGGAAAGCCTCGAAAATAATCTGCTGCTTCTCCAGCGGAATTCCGATCCCCGTATCGCTGACCGAGAAGCACAGCACCAGCGGAGCCCGCTGCAGCGCCTCCGCCTCCCGGCTCCAGCCCTCGTAGGCCCGGCGGATGACCAGCTGCACCTCGCCGCTGAGTGTGAACTTGAACGCATTGGACAGCAGGTTCTTCAGGATCTGCTGCAGCCGCTTGGGATCTGTGAGAATCGTCTGCGGCACGCCCGGCTCAGTCCGGATGCGGAATTCCAGCTCCTTCTCATTGACCATATGACGGAACGTGCGGTCCAGGCTATCCGTCAGCTCCTGCACGCTCGTCTCGCTGTAATCCGGCGAAGCCGTGCCTGACTCGATCTTGGACAGATCGAGAATATCGTTGATCAGGTTCAGGAGCTCCAGCCCCGACTCCTGAATGGTCTTGGCATATTTCACCTGATGCGTGCTTAGGTTCTCATCCGGATTTTCGGAGAGCTGCTCGGCCAGCAGAAGCAAGGAATTCAGCGGCGTCCGCAGCTCATGCGACATGTTCGCCAAAAACTCGGACTTGTACCGCGACGTCAGCGCAAGCTGCTCGGCCTTTTCCTCCAGGACCCGCTTGGCGACCTCGACCTCGTTGTTCTTGCTTTCGACCTCCGCCTTCTGAAGCACGAGCAGCTTGGCCTTGTCCTCCAGCTCTTCGTTCGTATTTTGCAGCTCCATCTGCTGCTTCTGCAGCTCTTCCGTCAGCGACTGGGACTGCGCGAGCAGCTGCTCGGTGCGCTGGTTCGCCTGCATCGTATTGATCACGATCCCGATCGATTCGGTCAGCTGATCAAGGAACGCGACATCGATCTCGCTGAACGCCCGGAACGAGGAAAGCTCCAGCACGGCAAGCACCTGGTCCTCGAATATAATCGGCAGCAGCACGATGTTCAGCGGCGCGCTTTCTCCGAGTCCCGAGGAGATGACCACATAATCCGGGGGCACATTCGTCAGCAGAATGCGCTGCTTCTCGATCAGGCATTGCCCGACCAGCCCTTGTCCGGCGCGGAATTCGCTGGACAGGTGCTTGCGCTGCTGGTAGGCGTAGCTGGCGAACAGCTTAAGCACGGCTTCCCCGCCGACCGGCTCATTGATATAGAACACTCCGTGCTGCATCGAGACGAGCGGAGCCAACTCGGAGAGAATCATCCGGCTGACCGCGTACAGATCCCGCTGCCCCTGCAGCAGTCTGGAGAACTTGGCCAGGTTCGTCTTGAGCCAGTCCTGCTCGGTATTGATACGGGTCGTCTCCTTCAGATTACGGATCATCTCGTTGATATTGTCCTTCAGTGTAGCGACCTCGCCCGCCGCCGCCACATCGATCGAGCGGGACAGATCGCCCTTGGTTACCGCCGTGGCGACGTTCGTAATCGCGCGCACCTGAGTCGTCAGCGTGCTCGCCATGTAGTTAACGTTATCGGTCAGATCGCGCCAGGTGCCGGCTGCGCCAGGCACGTTCGCCTGACCGCCCAGCTTGCCCTCCGCGCCGACCTCACGCGCAACCGTTGTTACCTGATCGGCGAACGTGGCCAGCGTATCGATCATATTGTTGATCGTATCCGTCAGCTCCGCGATCTCGCCCTTCGCATCGACCGTCAGCTTCTGCTTCATATTTCCGTTCGCTACGGCCGTTACGACCTTCGCGATGCCGCGCACCTGATCGGTGAGGTTCGTCGCCATAATATTAACGTTGTCGGTCAGATCCTTCCAGATCCCCCCGACTCCGCGCACCTGCGCCTGACCGCCGAGCTTCCCGTCCGTGCCGACCTCCCGAGCGACCCGGGTAACCTCGGAGGCGAAGGAGTTGAGCTGATCCACCATCGTGTTGATCGTATTTTTCAGCTCCAGCAGCTCGCCTTTGACATCGACGGTTATTTTCTTGGACAGGTCCCCGTTTGCAACCGCCGTCGTCACGCCCGCGATGTTCCGCATCTGGATCGTCAGGTTGCTCGCCATGTAGTTGACCGTGTCGGTCAAATCCTTCCACGTGCCCGAGACGTCCTTCACATCGGCCTGCACGCCCAGCTTGCCCTCGGTGCCGACCTCGCGCGCCACGCGCGTTACTTCGGAGGCGAAGTTGCTGAGCTGATCCACCATCGTATTCATCGTGATCTTCAGCTCAAGAATTTCGCCCTTCACGTCAACCGTGATTTTCTTGGACAAATCGCCCTTGGCGACGGCGGTCGTCACATCGGCGATATTGCGCACCTGGTCGGTGAGATTGCGGGCCATGCTGTTTACGCCCTCCGTCAGGTCCTTCCACGTTCCGCCGACTCCCTTGACCTGGGCTTGGCCGCCGAGCTTGCCCTCGGTGCCGACCTCCCGCGCCACGCGCGTGACCTCGGAAGCGAAGGTCGACAGCTGATCCACCATCGTATTGATCGTGTTTTTCAGCTCCAAAATCTCGCCCTGCACATCGGCCGTTATCTTCTTCGACAGGTCGCCGTTCGCGACCGCCGTCGTGACGACCGCGATGTTGCGCACCTGATTGGTCAAGTTGGACGCCATGTAGTTGACGCTTTCCGTCAAATCCCGCCATGTCCCGGCCACTCCGCGCACCTGCGCCTGGCCGCCCAGCATGCCAAGCGTGCCGACCTCCCGCGCCACGCGCGTTACCTCGGAGGCGAAGGTCGAGAGCTGCTCCACCATCGTGTTGATCGTATTTTTCAGCTCGAGAATTTCGCCCTTGGCGTTAACGGTGATCTGCTTGGACAAATCGCCCTTCGCGACCGCCGTCGTCACCTCGGCGATATTGCGCACCTGATCGGTTAAGGTGCCGGCCATAAAGTTGACGCTGTCCGTCAAGTCCTTCCAGGTGCCCGAGACATCCTGCACATCGGCCTGACCGCCCAAAATCCCTTCCGTCGACACCTCGCGCGCGACGCGCGTGACCTCTGACGCAAAGTTGCTGAGCTGATCGACCATGATGTTGATTGTGCTCTTCAGCTCCAGAATCTCGCCCTTGGCGTCGACCGTGATCTTCTTGGACAAGTCGCCCTTCGCGACCGCCGTCGTCACCTCGGCGATATTGCGCACCTGATTCGTCAGATTCGACGCCATGTAGTTGACGCTTTCCGTCAGATCGCGCCAGGTGCCGGCCACTCCGCTGACCTCGGCTTGTCCGCCAAGGATGCCCTCCGTGCCGACCTCCCGCGCCATCCGCGTCACTTCGGAGGCGAAGGTGCTGAGCTGATCGACCATCGTGTTGATCGTATTTTTCAGCTCCAGAATTTCTCCCTGGACATCGGCCGTTATTTTCTTGGACAAATCGCCGTTGGCGACAGCCGTCGTCACGACCGCGATATTGCGCACCTGATTCGTCAGATTGGAAGCCATATAGTTAACGCTTTCGGTTAGGTCGCGCCATGTGCCCGACACGCCCTTAACGTCCGCCTGGCCGCCCAGCTTGCCTTCCGTGCCGACCTCCCGCGCCACGCGCGTCACCTCGGAGGAGAATGTCGACAGCTGATCGACCATCGTATTGATCGTGTTTTTCAACTCCAGAATCTCGCCCTTGGCGTTGACCGTAATTTGCTTGGACAGATCGCCGTTGGCGACAGCCGTCGTGACAGCCGCGATATTGCGCACCTGATCGGTCAGATTGCTGGCCATATTATTGACGCTATCGGTCAAGTCTTTCCAGGTGCCCGACACGCCCTTGACGTCCGCCTGGCCGCCCAGCTTGCCCTCCGTACCGACTTCCCGCGCCACGCGCGTTACCTCGGAGGCGAAGGTGCTGAGCTGATTGACCATCATATTAATATTAGTCGCGGTTCGCTGAAATTCGCCGGTCAATGCCCGGCCCTCGAATTCAAGCTCCACCTTCCGGGACAAATCCCCTTGAGCGACCGCATTGATCACGCGGACCATCTCGCTGGTCGGCTGAATCAGATCGACGACGAGGCCGTTGAGCGATTCCACCACCGTTTCCCAGGAACCGCCTGTATTTTTGTGTACGAATCTGCGTGAGAGCTTCCCTTCCTTCCCCACTACCTTGGCAACGGTCTGCACCTCATGAACCAAGCTTTCCTGCATATCCATAATCTCGTTGAACGTATCAGCGATTTTGCCGTTGATCCCCGTATGGTCATAGGGCATACGGTAAGAAAAATTGCCTTTCTTCAAGGCCATCAATGCATTCAACAATTCGCCCGTATGTACCTGATCGCTTATCGACTCTTGATTTCGGTCTTGATCTGCCATAGTGTTGATCCTCTCTACACGTTGTATACTAGCTGCTGCCATGCTGATAGCTATGGTTAGATTGCTTGCGCGAGGGAAACTCTCAACTATGTATTCTACTATGGGCGGAAATGCTTGTCATTGAGCGAATTTGTCGATATTCGTAGAAACGAGTCAGGTGACAGCAGAATATAGATTTTTTTCGTAAAGAATCGTTAAGCGATGAGCGTATTTTGGATATTCATGGCATACCTGGATATCCGTGTGCAGCGAAGGGTTTTCCGGCTTGGGCAAACAAGAAAAAACCTGGCCATCGGTCAGGTCCACGAAGATCTCTGCGTACGTTTCCCCGCTTTTGGTGAGTGGGAAGGAATGGATATGGGATTCCAACCGCTCTTGAAGTTATGTCCCACTGGAATCCATTTAGCGGTAAGGATATGACATCAAAGGCGGCCGCTTTCGCTTTTCCATCCCATATCCATTCCCTTTTTTCGACTGCGTTCTTTCTTCCATTTCTCCAAAAGTTCGGTAAATACCGCGCGGCCTGCGGCTGATGGGGTTTCCATGGGCTGTTTCAACTCGCAGTTTCAACTTTCTATCGGCTCTCCTCCCCCCATGTTTTAGTTCCGTCAATAGCACTTAGTTCCATGAAGGAAGTAAATTCCCTGATGCACAAAAAACAACCGTATCCCGGCTAAGACCGGCATACGGCTGTCTAGACGCCTTATTCGAATCCGAGCTGCCGGACGAAGCGGCGGAACGCCTCCTGCCCCGCATCATTGCGCTTGAACACGCCGGCATCCGTCAGCACGCTCTCGAACTTGCGGCCCACCTCGGCCTGCAGCGTCAGCGCCGCCTGCTCGCGCGTCTGAGCGGTTCCATGCTTGCGGGCAAGCTCCTGCAGCCAGGAGGCATGCTTGTGGAGCGGATGCTGGGCATCGGCGGCGATGGCGTCCGGCTGCAGCTCACCGGTCAACGCACCGGCAGCCAGCTCCAGCTCATCCTTCAACCGGCCGGGAAGCACAGCCAGCCCCATCACCTCGATCAGGCCGATGTTCTCCTTCTTGATGTGATGCAGCTCCTGATGCGGATGAAAGATGCCGTCAGGATGCTCTTCGCTTGTCCGGTTGTTGCGCAATACGAGATCCAGCTCGTATTCGCCCGAAGCATTGTTGCGGGCGATCGGCGTGACCGTATTATGCGGCACCTGCGCTCCGTCCTGCTCGCTGAATGCCAGCACTTCGCTGGCAGGATCGCTGTATGCGCGCCAGCTGTCCAGAATATGCGAAGCGAGCTCCAGCAGCGCCACGCGATCATGGCTCGAGATGCGGAGAACCGACATCGGCCACTTGACGATCCCGAGCTTCACTCCGCTGTAGGCCGGGGAGGAGAACTTCGCCTCGACAGGCGCCAGCTCCATCGGAAACTTATGACGTCCCCCCTGGAAATGATCATGGCTCAGAATCGACCCGCCGACGATAGGCAGATCGGCGTTGGAGCCGATAAAATAATGCGGGAACAGCTCCACGAAGTCGAGCAGCCGCTCGAACGAATAACGCGACATCTTCATAGGGCGATGCTCCCGGTCGAAGATGATGCTGTGCTCGTTATAATACACGTAAGGCGAGTATTGGAAATACCACGGCTCTCCGGTCAGCTCCAGCGGAATGACCCGCAGGTTCTGCCTCGCCGGATGGTTAAGCCGGCCCGCATAACCTACGTTTTCTACACACAGCAGGCACTTGGGGTAGTGGCTGGCCTTGGCGTTTTTGAGCATGGCGATTTCCTTCGGGTCCTTCTCCGGTTTGGACAGATTCACCGTAATCTCCAGATCGCCATAGTCCGTCGCCGCCAGCCAATACAGGTTGTTGTTGATCCGGTCCATGCGGATATAGTTGGAATCGGTGCTTAGCTTGTAGAAGTCGTCCGTCGCGCGCTCGATCCCCTCCCGCTTGGCCGTCGCCCAGAAGCGGTGAATGACCTCGGACGGACGCGGCAGCAGAGCGCCCATGATGCGCGCATCCAGCAGGTCGCGAAGAGTCGTGTTGTCTTCCTCCAGCAACCCGGTCAAGGCCGCATAATCAAGCAGCGGCGCGAGCAGCTCATTGACGCTTGCCCCGCTCGCATCCTCGCATTCGCCCTCGTAAGACTCCTCCAGCTTCAGCATATCGAGCAGCGCATTGCGCGCGGCGATGGCATCAAGCGGTTCCAGCAGCTTGCGGTGCATCCCGAATTGCAGCAGGCGCTCGATATCGTATGCAGCCTTGCGGGCGGCATCGCCTTGGAACGTATGGCTTTCTGACGTACTCATCTGATCCACTCCTGATCCGGGAGTCCGGCAGCGTCCGTCGAGAGCTAGAGGACGTATTCCGCCGGAATTTCCCCCTAGAGTCCTCTCCGGTTCTGCCCGGATGCTCCGTTTGTCATAAATATATCTAACTCAGGTCTGCTTACTTGTCATAGCCGTCCGGACAAGCCTGATGCCACGCCCAGGCCGAGGCGATGATACGCTCCAGCGAATCGCGCTGCGGCGCCCAGCCCAGCTCGGTGCGCGCCCGCTCCGAGGAAGCGACCAGTGAAGCCGGATCGCCCGCCCGGCGAGCCTCCACCACGGCAGGGATCGGATGTCCGGTCACCTGACGGGCGATGTCGATCACTTCCTTGACCGAAAAGCCCTTGCCGTTGCCCAGGTTGTAAATACGGCTCTCGCTTCCCTCCCGCAGCTTCTGTACAGCGAGAATGTGGGCATCCGCCAGATCGGTCACATGAATATAATCGCGGATGCAGGTGCCGTCCGGCGTCTCGTAATCGTCGCCGAAGACGGAGATATGCGGACGCTGGCCGAGCGCTACCTGCAAAATGATCGGGATCAGATGCGTCTCCGGAGAATGATCCTCTCCGATGCCGCCTCCTTCGCGAGCGCCGGCAGCGTTGAAATAGCGTAGAGATACATATTTGATGCCGTGAGCGGTATCGAACCACTTCATCATCTTCTCCATCGCCAGCTTCGTTTCGCCATAGGCGTTCGTCGGCAGGGTGCGGTCCGTCTCCAGAATCGGCACATTCTCGGGTTCTCCGTATGTCGCAGCCGTCGAGGAGAACACGATCCGCTTGATGTTGTGCTCGTTCATAACCTCCAGCAGACATAAAGTGCCGTACACGTTATTGTGATAATATTTTCCCGGGTCCTTCATGCTCTCGCCGACCAGCGAGTTCGCAGCGAAATGAATGACCGCGTCGATATCGTTTTCTGCAAATACTTGGCCCAGAAAAGCTTTGTCGCGCAGGTCGCCGACATACAGCTTGCCTCCGAGCAGCGCCTCGCGATGGCCCTGCTCCAGATTATCGACGACCACAACCTCCTCGCCGCGCTCCAGCAGCTCCGCTACCGTATGCGAACCGATGTAGCCCGCGCCTCCCGTTACCAATACCGCCATGTGCCTCTCTCCTCCCGTTGATCTGCTTGAAGCGTGGGCTCCCCTGTCAGCGCGGTTTCAGATCCGCTCGGGTTTGCCTTGCTTTTGTAATTCACTTCGGATATGCAACAGTTCGCAGCATGCAGGCTTTACAATTCCTTGACGCCGTCCCCGATATCGCAAACGTAGAAGCTGGCTTCCAGCCCGGTTTTCTCCCGGTACGCCTGTCCGACCTCGCGGATAAATCTCTCCACACTGTCCTCATGCACCAGCGACACCGTGCAGCCGCCGAAGCCTGCGCCCGTCATCCGGGCTCCGAGTACGCCCGGCACCTGCCAGGCAGCCTCCACCATCGTATCCAGCTCGAATCCGGTCACTTCATAGAGATCGCGCAGCGATACATGGGAGGCGTTCATCAGCTTGCCGAACGCTTCCAGATCTCCGAGCTCCAGCACCTTGATGGACTGCAGCACCCGGTCAATTTCCTCCACGACATGACGCGCCCGCTTGCGAACCGTTTCGTCCTGAATCAAGTGCTCCGCTTCCTCGTATTCAGCCAGTGACAGCTGTCCGAGCAGCGTCAGCTCCGGATGCCGGCCGCGCAGCTCGGCGACCGCCTGCTCGCATTGGGAGCGGCGCTCGTTGTATGCCGAATCGACCAGCCCGCGCTTTTTGTTCGTGTTGCCGATCACCAGCTTGTAAGCGCCGCTTTGGAACGGCACATGGCGGTATTCCAGCGTATCGCACATCAGCAGCACGGCATGATCCTTCTTGCCCATAGCGACGGCAAATTGATCCATGATCCCGCATTTGACCCCGATAAACTCGTTCTCCGCCTTCTGGGAGAGCAGCGCGATCTTTACCTTGTCCGTCGGCTGCCCTTCCATCGTCAGCAGAGCGAATGCGGTCACTACCTCGATGGAAGCCGAGGAGGACAGGCCCGCCCCATTCGGGATGGCTCCGCTGAACAGCATATCGTAGCCGCCGACCGCAACGCCGCCAAGCTGGAGCTCGCGGATAACGCCCTTCGGATAGTTCATCCAGTCGTCCGCCGGATCATTGACAAGGGATTGAATGGAAATATGTTGGCGCTGCTCGAAGTTCGTGGAAGCGAGCCCCACTTGCCCGTCCTCCCGCTTGCGCACCAGCAGCGTCGTGCCGAAGGTCAGCGCCGCCGGAAACACGTACCCGCCGTTGTAATCCGTATGCTCGCCGATCAGATTTACGCGTCCGGGCGCATGGAACACCCGGATGGGATGGCTGTCGTCCGCCCCGTATAGGTCAACGAACCGTTGCTGCAAAGCTTGAATATCCGCCATTGTGAGCTTCACCTCGAGTATTGGATTATTCGCCTGCCGGCTCTTGTGCCGGACATGGCGATATGGATTGATATCAGTATAGCGTCCGGACGCGCCGGAAACTATGGAACGATGTCAGTTCCGTATGGAAAAATGTTAGATCCCTATGCTACAATCAAGTAAAACCGAGGACGCCGGACCGGCTCCGTCCCCCTGCCGCCGCGTATTGTTTCTCTCCGCCGCGCAGCCGACTATTCGCCTGCCCGCCTTGCCTGGGCTACTTGCCTGCCTGTCTGTCGCCTGCACCCTGAACGAAAGGAGCCGTCTCCCGCATGTCTTCCGCCGAGAAACGCAAAGACAGTTATTATGTCGTATCGAATCCTTCCGCACCGTCCAAAGACCGCTCCCTGGTCGTGCTGTTCGCCGGCAACAGCCAGACCAAGCCGGGACATAAACCCGGTCCCAAGGTCGTCGACTATTATTTGCTGCATCACGTGCTCTCCGGCAGAGGCACCTACACCTGCGCCGGGCAAATGCATGAACTGGGACCGGGAGATACGTTTCTTATCGAGCCGGGCTCCCTCGTCCAATATACGGCCGATCTCGACGCTCCTTGGCAATATCGCTGGATCGCCTTCGAGGGCACAGCCGCCCTCAGCCTGCTGAGCGAAGCAGGCCTTGGCTCCCGCCAGCTCATCGTCGCCACCGGCCGCAGCCGGCTTGTGCCTTCCCTGTTCCTCCAGGTGCAGGAGGCGTTCCAGACGAGAGCGACGGGCGCTTCACTGAAGGCCGCAGGCTGTCTCCACCTGCTTCTGGCGGAGTTCGCCCAAGCGCTGCAGCAAGCCGAGCCGGGGCAGCCCGCCGCGGAGACAAGCGGCGCGCGCACGGTGCAGCAAGCCGTGCAATATTTATCCGCGCAATATGCCGAGCCGATTACGATCGAGCTGATGGCGGAGGCGCTGGGCTACAACCGGGCTTATTTGTCCACGATGTTCAAAGCGCATACCGGCGTAAGCCCCGTGACCTTCCTGCTCAGCCTCCGTCTGGACAAGGCGCGCCATCTGCTGCGCGAGCGTCCGGAGCTCACCGTCGAGCAGATCGCCTCATCCGTCGGCTTCCAGGACCCGCTCCATTTCTCCAAGCAGTTCAAGCGCCGCTACCAGAGCTCGCCGACCGACTACCGGCATTCGGTGCTGTCCCGGAGGGGAGAAGGGTGACGGGGGCTCGGAACAGAGTCTTCTTCACTTCACCAGCGGCAGCATAAAGGCGATGCACGCCCCTTGGCCAAGCCGGCTGTGAGCCCAGATGCGCCCGCCGTGGAAATCGATGATTTCCTTGGCGATCGCAAGCCCAAGTCCGCTGCCGCCGCCGGCCGTATTGCGCGACTTGTCTTTTTTGTAGAAGCGGTCGAAAATATAAGGCAGGTCCTCAGGCGCTATGCCGGCCCCGTTATCCTGCACCTGAACGACCAGCGAATGCTCGTCCGCCGTGAACTGTAGCTGAATAAGCCCTCCCTCGGGCGTGTACTTGACCGCATTGTAAATAATATTGGTCAGCACCTGATCGATCCGGTCGATGTCGACGCGGACGATAGGCGGCCGCCCGTCTCCGGGATGCAGGATGCGGGAGGTCGTCTCGAAGCGCAGACCCGCCCCTGCCAGCTCCAGCTCATAACGCTCGTCGAAGAACCGGACCAGCTCATCTGTGCCGATGGTCTGGATATCGAATTCCATCTGCCTGGCTTCCAGCTTGGAGAGCTGGAACAAGTCCTTGATCAGCCGGCTTAGCCCGAGAATCCGGTTATGAATCAGCTTCAAATATTGCTGCTGCTGCTCCGGCTTGACCACCCCGTCCATCAGCGCTTCGACATAGCCCTGGATAAGCGTCATCGGCGTGCCCAGATCATGCGAGATATTGCTGAGCAGATGCCGCCGCGAGGTCTCCAGCCGAGCCAGCTCCTCGTTGACGAGCTCCAGACTCCGGTTAATGCGCTCCAGCTCGGCGGTACGATCGCGGATTTTTTGCTCCAGACCGGCGTTCAACTCCCGCATTTGCCTGGATAGCGTTTCGACGGATGTCATCGCCTTGACCGATCGGGCGCTCAGGATGAAGGAAGCCAGCAATGTTCCGAGCAGCAGACCGAACAACGACAGCTGTCCGACAAAGGCCGGCTCCTGGCCGATCAGCTCGTCTCCGAGCATCGCCCCCAGACATGCGGCCGCTCCGAGAATCACGAAGATCGCACCCTCCCTGCCGCGTTTGTACGCCAGCCCCAAGCAGACCAGCAGCCACGCGCCCAGCAGCACGGAAGCCCCTTCGTAGAATCGGACGGTGCCGCTTATCCAGGAAGACGGCAGCAAGAACGCGCATAACGTGCTGATCGCGCCAAGTCCGATCATGAGCCGCACCAGCCGCCTTGGAACCTCCGCAGGATAGAGACGCTCAACGAACAGACCGATCGCAGGAGCGCTCAGGAACAAGCTTATGTAAGAGATCCGGGTAACCGTCAGATGGGAGAGTCCAGCCTGCCAGACGTAAGAGACGCCGTCGCTGAGGAACAGAGCCCGGATGCCGAGCAGCAGACAGAAGCAGCCGAACCAGAAGGACTCCATCTCCTTGCGCCTGAGCAAAAATTGGACGATATAATGAACGCCAAGCACCAGCAAGCCGCCGACGGCGGCCATGTCGATGGACAAGCTCGCTTTCGCCTCGGCATCGATCTTCTCCGCCAAGCCGAGATACGGAGCGCTCCAGCCGCCTCCTTTGACCGGCTGTCCGTAGAGCTGCAGCACAAGCTCCGCCTTGCCGTCCGCGGGAGTGAACAGCAGCGTCCGCGCGCCCTGATCGGGCAGCGAGTCTGCCTCTTCGCCTCTCCCCCTGCCCGCCTCCGCCAGCAGCTCGCCGTTCAGCCACAATTGGTAAGCTGTGTGGATAGCCGGCATCTGCACGGCAAACCTCCGGGAGGAAGCGTCCAGCGCCACGGTCAGCCGGTAGGTCGCGAATGCTTCCCCGGTCTGCATATCGGGCAGAGCCGCTCCCTTCTTCCAGTGATCCGGAAGCTTTGCGAACTCGGGGGATTCGGCTCTCGTCCGGGCCGGACCGGGGAAGTCCGATGAGCCGAGATCGGGCAGCCAATACAGCTCCCATTCGCCATTTAACCGGGCGCCGGAACGCTTCTCCCACGGGTATCCCTGCAGATCCAGCCGGCCCCCATCCGCGAGTACGGACGATTCTGCAAAGGTCATCAGCCGGTGCAGGGGAGCCGCGGCGAGCAAGGTAAACAAAAATATAGCCATGACGACCCAAAACCATTTATAATAAGAATAGTTCCTGGAAATCGATACCACTTTCTTTCTTGAGAACTTGTCTCGGGAATGGACTATTCATCTGTGCACGACCGGTTGGAGGAGAGCTTTGATGTCTGGAGAAAAAATTTTGATCGTGGACGATGAGACGGAAATCGTCGAGCTGATTACATTATATTTAAGAAAAGAGGGATTTGACGTACTTAGCTCCTCCAATGGAGCGGAAGCCATCGAGATGGTCCGTCTGTACAGACCGGATCTGGTCATATTGGATATTTTGCTGCCGGAGCTCGACGGAATTGAAGTATGCCGTCAGATACGCAAGCATTATACGACGCCGATCCTCTTTCTGAGCTGCAAAAGCGAAGACATGGACATCATCCTCGGCTTCAGCATCGGCGGGGATGATTATATGACCAAGCCTTTCAGCCCCGGGCAGCTTGTAGCCCGCGTCAAAGCGCATTTGCGCCGGAGCCAGCTGCTGGAGCAGCACAAAGAGGAGGCCCAGATTTTGTCCTACCCGGGCCTGGAGATCGACCTGCTGAGCCGTACCGTCAAAGTGAGGGGACGGCCCGTACCCTTATCCTCGAAGGAGTTCGACCTGCTCCTGCATCTGGCCCGGACACCGGGCCAAGTGATGTCGCTCGAGCAGCTGTACAAGCTTACCTGGGGAGTGGACAGCAACGGCGATACCCGTACGCTGCTCGTTCACATCAGCAACCTGCGCAAAAAAGTGGAGCCGAACCCTGCCGATCCCCGGTATATTTTGACCGTCCGCGGAACCGGCTACAAATTCAATGGCTGAGCGGCGGCTTAACGGGTCGGCTCATGACCGATCAGACGGAGCAGCTCCGAAAGCTCCGTCTCGGTCAGCTCCCGCCACTTCCCCACGGGGAGCGAGGCCAGCCGGATATTCATGATGCGCACGCGCTTCAGCCGCCGGACCTCATAGCCGAAGGCGCTGCACATCCGGCGGATTTGCCGGTTAAGCCCTTGCGTGAGGATGATCCGGAAGGTCCGCTCATCGATCCGGCTGATCTTGCACGGCTTGGTCGTCGTCCCCAGGATGCGCACGCCCGAGGCCATCCCTTGCAGGAATACAGCCGTGACCGGGCGGTCGACGGTGACGATGTATTCCTTCTCATGCTCGTTCTCCGAGCGGAGCACCTTGTTGACGATATCTCCGTCATTGGTCATCAGAATCAAACCTTCGGAGTCCTTATCCAGACGCCCGATCGGGAAGATCCGCTCGCGGTGGCCTACGAAATCTACAATATTGCCCTGCACGTGGCGCTCCGTCGTACTGGTGATGCCTACCGGCTTGTTCAAGGCGATATAGACCGCCTTGGTTTTCACGCTAATCGGCCGGCCGTCCACCAGCACGCGATCTCCCTCGTTCACCTGCGCGCCGAGGTCGGCCTTCACGCCGTTGATCGTCACCCGGCCGGCTTCGACGAGCTTGTCTACCTCCCGCCGGGAGCATAGGCCCGTCTCGCTGATATATTTATTGATTCGCATAGCTATTCTCGCTTTCCTTTCGATATCGGCGGCTTTTTTCATACCTGCCGTTCGCTGCTTATCATATCATGTTTCTGGGGGATTTCGCGTGACCTTTCCGGCTAAAACCGTCTTTTACTTCAGCTTCTACATGTTCGCGCTCAGCTTGACGCTGCTGCTTGCGCCCGGGTGGCTCGCCGGGATGCTCGGCTACGGGCCGGACAGCTACATCTGGGTCCGCCTGATCGGGATGTTCCTGCTGTACTTGGCTTTCGATTATTTCCAAGCCTCGCGCGAGAATATGCGCGGCTTCTTCTACCTGACCGTGTACACGCGCGCTTCCATCCCGGCGTTCATGGCGGTCTTCGTCATGCTCGGCATGCTGAAGCCCATCTTCCTCCTGCTCAGCATGATCGACTTCAGCGGAGCCATGCTTACCTGGGGAGCGCTGCGCAGCACGAGCCGCAAAAAGCGGACATCGACTTCGGCAGAGGATGAATCATCCGGTTTATCCGATTAGAATACGGAGGAAGGAAGCTGGTAAGCACGGCAGCCTCCTGTCTGTTCTGGCAGATGCCACCCCGGTTCATCCGGCAGCCTTCCCTGCCGGATGCGAACCCGGAACTGCCGGCGATGCTCCGCTTCTTCCTCCTTAGCCGCCAGTCCATGCGGCCTCACATGCCCTCATACCGTTCTCCGCTCCAGCAGGCGGCAGGACAGCTCCCGTTTCTGGGGCCGTTCCGAACGCCCTGTCACCTGATCGTGGAGCAAACGGAAGGCGGCCTCACCCATCATATCCAGCTGGTTGTCAATCGTCGTGATGCCGAGCACCCGCGCTATCGGCTGATTATCCAGTCCGATGACGGCCAGATCCTCCGGTACGCGCAGTCCGCAGCGCTCCGCCTCCGCCAGGATGCCGGCGGCTACCGTGTCGCCGGCTACCAGCAGGGCGGTAGGACGCTCCTCCATATCCAGCAGGCGGCCGACCACTCGCGCACCGTCCTCCATCTGGATGCAGTCGCTGAACATCCACTGCTCCCGGACAGGCTCGCCCAGCTCGTTCATAATCGCTAAATAAGCCTCGCGGCGAAGCATGCCGCTGCTGCTGTCCGTCCGGCTCAGGCAATAGCCGATGCGCCGGTGACCTTTGCGGATCAAATACCGGATGCCCAGCTCGAAGCAGCCGTAATGATCGACATAAACCGCCGAAATCGGCAGCTCCCCCACATCCTCGCAAGCTACGATCGGTCCCCATCCCGTATAAGCTCGAATGATGTCCCAGGACGAAGCCTTGGAGCAGATGACCAGCCCGTCAAGCTGCTTCATCTTCAGCATCTCCAGCACCTCCAGCTCCTTGTCCGGCTCATAGTTGGTCTGACACAGCAGCAGCTGGACATGATTCTGGAGGGCTCCATGGCCGATCCCTTCCACCAATGCTCCGAAATACGCATGATTCACATAAGGAAGCATAACCCCGATCATATTGGTTTTGCCTTTAATCAGATGAACCGCATTGGCGTTGCGCGCATAATCCAAGGCTTCCACCGCCGCTTGGACGGCCTCCCGCTTGGCTTCCGATACGTAGGGATGTCCGTTCAGGACGCGCGAGACAGTCGTCACCGATACGCCGGCCGCCTGGGCGATTTGTTTGATGTTAGCCACGAGCCCCACCCTTTGCTTGTCGAGGATAACCGCCTTAAGGCTTCTTTCAATGCCGTGTGTTTACCAAGAAATCGAACAATCACCGGAGCCATACTTTCTGAAGATATTGAAAAAATGGCTTGACATGAAATGCATTTCACAAAGTAAGCTGAACGGGAAGCGAGCGACAACCGTACCGTATTTGCCGCTGAGGCAGATTCACAAGCGGCTTCCACATCGCTTCACCTGCGGCAAGACGGCGTGACGGGTGTGTCCTGCGACGACCGGCGTGACGGATGCCGCAAAGATCATGCAGAGCGAGGAATCGACTATGCCCCATCATGGAACCTATGTATTTTTCGATATCGACGGCACTCTGCTGGACCACAGCAACCGTCTGCCCGAGTCGACCAGACAAGCGGTGAAGGAGCTTCAAGCAAACGGCATTACGACGATTCTCTCCACCGGACGCATGCCCACTCAGTTCGCCTGGCTGCGGGAAGAGCTTGGCATCGACTCTTACGTGTCGGCCAACGGCCAGTATGTCGTGCATCAAGGCCGCGAAATTCACGCCTCTCGGATGGACCCGGAGCGCCTGGAAGCCATGCATGCTTTCGCTTCGGATCGCGGGCATTGCCTGGCCTTCAGCAGCGATACGCTGCTATGCGCTTCCCATGCCGCCCATCCTCTGCTTGGCGACAGCTTCGGCTCGCTGCAGCTGGAGTATCCTTCGGTCGATCCTTTGTTCTATAAGCATTCCCCGGTCTATCAGGCGTATTTATTTTGCCCCGATGCCGACGGAGGGCTGTATGCGGAGAGCTTCCCCGAATACCGCTTCTACCGCTGGCATGCGCTGGCCGCAGACGTCATGCCGGCCGGGGGCTCCAAAGCCGTCGGCATCGGCAAGCTGCTGGACGTGCTGGGGGCTTCCCCCGAGCGCTGCTACGCCTTCGGCGACGGGCTGAACGACAAGGAGATGCTGTCTCTGGTCGGCACCGGGATCGCTATGGGCAACGCCCCGGATGAAGTCAAGCAGCTGGCCGACCTGGTCACCGGCACCAGCTCGCAGGACGGCATAAGACAAGGGCTCAAGCTCGTCGGCTTGCTGTAGCCAGATGCCTCCAGTATAGCATAGGACTGCCTCGTATGCCGCAGGTCCGCATTTGCGGATTGGAGCACATTGGGCAGTCCGCGCTGTCCGGCTTGTACGGCTTTCCCCCCTCGTCTCTTGTCCGCCTTGTCCGCCTTGCCGCCTTGCCGTCTTGTTCGTCTTACCGTCTCCCCCCTTACTCGCCTCTTCCAACTTGTCCGCCTCACCCACCTTGCCCGTTTTACCCGCCTTGACCGCCTCATTATTTCGTCCGATTTGCCCGCCTTTGTCCAACTTGTACGTGTTGTCCGCCTTATCTGTCTCGTTCACCTTCTCCGACTTCCCCGCCTTGTCCGCCTTATCTGTCTCGTTCACCTTCTCCGACTTCCCCGCCTTGTCCGCTTTGTCGCCTCGAATTCCTTGTCGAATATACGACTATGCGGCGCATCCATAGGGTTGTCTTCTTGGCGACTTAGGTGGATAGGGTAGTCGGTGCGAGTCGTATTTTGGCAAATATGGTTTTTTTCTGTTTCAGCCTGTCCCATCCTGTTTAAGTAATGGGTACTCGGTCAGCTCTGCCTACCTTGCCGGCGGGTTCGTGCACCGAAGTATTTAATCGAAGGAGTGTTCGTGTATGTCTCGTAAGAAAACGCTGCCGTCGATCGCAAAGCCATTTGCCCATGTCCACAGTACGCTTGCTACGCTTGGTTTCACCAAGTCGCCAGCCCTATCGGGCGTCGTCTACGAACTGTCGTTTCGAGATCCCTCCTCTTCGAGGGAGTACCCCTTTCGGTTATATGCACAAACACAGGACAACGGCTTGACCCATATTAACTTAAATGAAGCTACGTTTGCCGGCAAAGGTGAGGTTCCGGCCGCTATCACAGGGGCCGCGCGCGAGATTCTGGTCGATATCGCCGATTACCTGGACACAAGTCCGTCCAAGACAAAATTTCTGCCCGTCGAAACAGCCATGAATGGCCATATGGCAAGCAATGAGGAGGAAGTCCGGCGTCTGGGCCGATCTATGGCCAAGCTGCCGACAAATGCCAAGATCCGTGCAGGCGGCATGCATCCCGATCCCGTCCAATAGTAGACGTGTAACCAGGCTAACCGCTCCATACGAACATGTAGAGGGCCCCTTCCGGTGTGTGCTGCCGGTCGGGCGCCCTTTTTTAGCCTAAGAAGACGCAGATAAAGCCTCGGGAGTTTTAGTGAAATCTGTTTGCCGAATATTCCGAAGCTTGAGACCGCCCGCAGGCTTGCAGCGCCCGGCCGGGCCGCTCACAGCTCGTTTAAGACCAACGGCGAGCTTGCACTCATAATCCAGGCTCGATGCGACTTCGATTCACGCAATCATTGTCCGCCTGTCGGCCTACTCGGAAAGGCTTACTAAACATCCACGGTGAGCTCTGCATGCAGCATGCAGCATGCAACAATTCTCCGGCGGCAAAAGAATCCGCACCCGGTTTCCCGGTCATTTCGCTTGGCCACCACGCCAAAACGATACCGGCTTACGAATAAACTAACTGTGCGCAGGCAACAGCCAAACCGCCATTAAAAAACGGGACACTATCAGCAAGGGGGTCGTCACCTATGAATAATCCCCGTCATTCGCATATACCGGATAATAACCGGAAGAAATCTTCCCCCGCCCAAGCGATGCGGTCGGCTTGGGGTTCTTCCGCTCCGGGGCCGGCTTCAAGGCCAGCCCCTGTGGAACGCGCGGCGGAGAAAGCCGCCGACAATCGCCGCATGCCGAAGCTTCCCGGCAGCGCAAACGAGCGCAGCCAGGCGGCAGGCAGCGAGAGCATCGCCCGGCCCGCCGAAGCCGCCTCGCCGGACGAGGCAGACGCCCCGGGCGCGCTAAAGCGCCGGCCTGCCCCGGAAGCCGAAGGCCCCGCCCCGCCACCGCCAACGACGGGCACAGAGCAGCCGACGAGGGCCGAGGCAGCCGATGG
The DNA here is from genome assembly GCF_900101595.1 of Paenibacillus sp. cl123. Taxonomy (GTDB): domain Bacteria; phylum Bacillota; class Bacilli; order Paenibacillales; family NBRC-103111; genus Paenibacillus_G. Next base: position 188,114 of record NZ_FMYY01000006.1, on the reverse strand, counting down.
AAAACGGGTCAATGCCCCGTTAACGGAACCGCCGCAGACAGCAGTACGGAAGCCTCCCGGCGTGAGCGCCGCCGCTGCCGGGCTGCCGCGCACCAAGAAGCCGCGCACCCTACTCTGGATAAGCGCCTTCGGCTTCCTCTTGCTCGTGCTGGCCATGGGTCTGCTGTCCGGCTGGGTTAGCGGGCTGGATATCAGCAAGCTGGAGCATCCGCTGCCGGAACCGAGTCTGGTCCTAGACGCGAACGGACAGCCGGTCTCCCAGCTGTCCTCCTCGAGAATGGAGCCGGTACCGCTGGCGCAAATTCCTAAGTCGCTGCAGAACGCCATCATCGCTGTCGAAGACCGGCGCTTCTACGAGCACCGCGGCTATGATCTGAGGTCGATGGCACGGGCGCTGCTGCGCGATCTGCAGGCCGGTTCGCTTGAAGAAGGCGGCAGCACCATCACTCAGCAGCTCGCCAAAAATATGTTCCTTTCCTCCGACAAGACGTTGACGAGAAAAATCAAGGAGCTGGGCTACGCGGTCAAAATTCATGTCTCTCACAGCAAAGAAGAGATTTTGGAGCTGTATTTGAACAGCATTTATTTCGGCGAAGGACGGTGGGGCGTGCAGGGAGCGGCTCAGCAATATTTCGGCAAATCCGTCGAGAAGCTGTCCTTATCAGAGGCAGCCCTGCTGGCCGGGCTCCCCAAAGCGCCGAACCGCTTCTCTCCGCTCCGCAATCCCGAAGCGGCGTTGGAGCGCCGCAATCTCGTGCTGTCGCTTATGAAGGAGCAGGAGATGATCACGGCAGAGGATTATGCGAAGGCGTCCGCCGAGCCGCTGAATCTGCATACCGACAACGGAGAGTCCCTGAAGGGGAAATTCCCCGCATTCGTCGACTATGTGATGGATGAAGCCGCGGCCAAATACGGATTGACTGAGCAGCAGATCCTGACGCAGGGACTGCGCATCCATACGACAATGGATCTGAATTTGCAGCAGACGGCAGATAGCGTATTCGCCCAGGCGGAGCTGTTCCCCGCCAGTCCTGACGATCGGCCCATCCAAGGGGCGGCCGTCGTGCTCGACCCGGCGACCGGTGCCGTACGGGCTATCGTCGGCGGCCGAGGCGAGCAGACTTACCGCGGCTTCAACCGGGCCACGGAGCTTAAGCGTCAGCCCGGCTCGGCGTTCAAGCCTTTGGCCGTCTACGGTCCGGCTCTGGAGCTCGGCTACACGGCCGCCTCTCCGCTCTTCGACGGAGAGCTGGACATAGCCGGTTACCGGCCGCGTGACTGGGACGGCAAAACCCGCGGGGAGGTTACCCTGCAGGAGGCGGTCATCCGGTCTTGGAACATTCCGGCGGTTTGGCTGCTGAACGAGATCGGCATAGAGACCGGTCTCGACTATTTGCGCCGTACCGGCATTGCGCTCACCGAGGAAGACCGGCACTTGAGCCTCGCGCTCGGCGGACTGAGCCAAGGCGTCTCTCCGCTCCAGATGGCCTCCGCTTACGGCGCGATCGCCAACCAGGGTGTCCGGCATGAAGCGCATGCCATCGTCCGCATCACAGCGAAGGACGGCAGCGTGCTGGTTGAGGCGCAGCCCCCGCAAACGACCGTCACCTCGCCTCTTCATGCGTATGCGCTGACCTCGCTGCTGCAGGAGGCCGTAACTTCGGGCACCGGCACGGCCGCCAATATCCCGGGCAGGCCAACGGCCGGCAAAACCGGCACGACCCAGCTGCCGGACACGGAGGAATTTGCTTCCGCAGGCAGCCAGGGAGCCAAAGACGCCTGGTTTGTCGGCTATACGCCCGAGCTGGCGGCTGCTATTTGGATCGGATACGATCAGACAGACCGCAATCACTATTTGACCACCTCGGGCGGGTCCGTGCCGGCTGTCCTGTTCCGTGAGATTATGTCGCGGGGACTGCAGGGAACGGCCGTGAAGCCGTTCCCCGTGCCGCCGGAGGTGCTGCGGGCCCGAGAGGAAGAGAAGGCCAGACTGCAGGCAGAGCAGAGAGAAAAAGAGAAACGGGAGAAGGAAGAGAAGCGGGAGAAGGAGAAGGAAGCTCCGGGGAAAAACAAGAAAGAGGAAAACTCTAAAAAGAAGAAGGACAACGAGAAAAACAGCCCGGCGGAGCGATGGATCGAAGATATCCGCAATAAGCTGCGGGATTCGCGCAAGGACGATGGATGACGGACATTCCATTTCCCCTTCGGCAACGGGATTGCCGCTTGTCATTTATAGCGATTATTTCGCTCAGGTAGGAGACCGCAGCAGCAGCTAAAAAGCATCGACCACAAGGTCGATGCTTTTTAGTTGAACCATTTACTCCATGTTAGAGCATTGTATATATCTCATCATTTCCGACACGCCCTTCATTTGCTTTTCCAACTGCTCATTCAGCTTCTGAAGAGCCGCTTTGAAGGAGCGTTCGATTGTCGTTAGATCATGGGTCTCCAAAGCTTCCAGCAGCTGCTTCATGCTGTCAATGAAAAAGACGGTTTTTCTTAAGCTGCTTAGCACAATAATCTTTTTTAATTCCTGCGACGTGAAAACTCGATATCTGTTTTCCTGATTCCGCTTGGCGCGCAGCAGCCCTTCCTTTTCCCAATGCCGAATAGCGGACGGGTTTACGCCGGCGATAGCGGCGACCTCCCCGATTTTCAACTCTTCCGTGACCCGTATATTTCTGTACATGGAGAAATCAGTTTGATGAATGAGGCCCATGATCTCTTCGATTCGCTGCTTTTCTACCTGAATATTGTATTGTTGTAAATTAATCGCCCAAAGCGCTTGTTCGACGCGGCCTTTTTTCAATAAGCTCATGACCTTGTAGGCGGTAGGCACATCGAATCCTTTGATCAAGGACCGCAGTGCAAGGAAAGCTTGAACATGCAACGAAGTATAAGTTCTTCGGTTACTGGCTGTCCGAGGTACGTCAGGCACCAAATCAAGACTTTCATATCTTCGCAAGGTTGTGGTGCTGACACGAAGTTTCTTTGCCATCTGTTTTGGCGTAAAAGTTTTGTCCACCTGCGGCACCTTCCTTAAAGTCAAACTCTCAAGTTCAGCAACAATATTATAAGAAACAAGAGCCGTCCGCACAACGCTTCCCGGCAGATCAAATGAAATCTTGCATGAATGTTATATGATCGAATTGGAGATGAGCGATCGAGGAGGGGAACTTAATGAACAAGGATGAGCTTGCTCAATCGTACCGGAATCTGAAGCCTGGCGAATGGCTGACGTTCGGCACGTATCCGCAGTCTGCAGACGGTGGAGAATCGGCGATCCAATGGCGTGTTCTTCAAAATTCAGGAAGCGAGCTGTTTGTTTTGAGCGAATATATTCTGGACTGCAAGAGGTATCACGGCAAAACAGCGGATCTGAAGTGGCGTGATAGCATGGAAATAACGTGGCATGACTGCGATTTGCGCGAGTGGCTGAATGATGAATTCTACAACGCCGCATTCCATGCCGCCGAAAAGCAATTCATACCGGCGACTGTCTGCACGGACAACGGCGAAGGTTGCCCGGATACGGCGGACAAGGTCTTTCTGCTTAGCGCAGCCGAAATAAAAGCTTTAACCGAGGTCCACGGCAAGGAGTTGAGGCGCGCTGCCGGAACCGCTTTTGCCAAAACGAAAAAGCCCGACGGATGCAGCTTGTACGTTTATGATAAAACGAACAAAGACAACTATATCGTCAGAGACGGCGAAGAGGCCGGCTGTTCCTGGTGGTGGCTGCGAACCCAGGGAAACAAGCCTTCACGTGCGTTTTTCATAGGGCCCGGTTGCAGTATTCGCAGCTATGGAAACAACAGTATAGACGGCTATGGCGTACGACCCGCTTTAAAAATCAATTTCTCATGATTGACATACAGGGAGGTAACATATGGCTGACATGACAACGAAAAAAACGGCACTAAAGATGAACCGCTGGCCTAAAGCTACCCTGGCGGCGGGTCGGCGTCATACTGTTGGTCTCCACGCTGACGGCACGTTGATAGCTGTTGGGGATAATAAATATGGCCAATGTGAGGTAAGCGGCTGGCGCGATATGGTGGCTGTGGCGGCCGGCAATGTTCATATGGCGACGAACACAGGCAATGCTCATACGGTCGGACTTCAATCGGACGGCAAGGTGGCGGCTGTGGGCTGGAACAAGCATAACCAATGCGATGTAAACGAATGGCGCGATATCGTAGCGGTTGCGGCGGGCTGGCGTCGTACTGTTGGGCTTAAACCGGATGGCACGGCGGTGGCCGTGGGCCACAATCATGACGGGGAATGTCAAGTAAGCGGCTGGCACGATATGGTGGCGATCGCGGCGGGGGATTGGCATACGATCGGTCTTCGATCGGACGGTACGGTGACGGCTGTAGGAAATAATAGGTACGGCCAATGCCAGGTCAGCGATTGGCGGGGCATAGTGGCCATAGCCGGAGGATACCTGCATACCGTCGGCCTTCAATCGGACGGCACAGCGGTTGCTGCGGGTTTGAAAAGGCATGGCCAATGCGATATCAGCGGCTGGCGCGATATAGTGTCGATTGCGGCGGGCAGCAGCCATACCGTCGGCCTCAAATCGGACGGCACCGTGGTTGCTGTGGGGTTGAATACGTATGGCCAATGTGAGGTAAGCGGCTGGCGCGGCATCCAGCTGCCCGGTAATTAGTCCCTCCCCATCACCCGGTCAGGCGATTGTATAGTCCTCTGCTACCTCCAGGTTCCGGCATGAAAGGATACAATCGCTGACAGGGTTACATCAAGCAGCCGCCATCACGCTTCCGCATTCTCACCGCTCCCTCGCGGCACATGCTCCCAGCGGCCCGCATGCTTGACGAGCAGGGACGGCATGCTCTCGTCTTCCCCGCCTGCAATCAGCAGCCGGACCTTGGTCAGCCAGTGGTCGAAGCCTTCATACCCCGCCAGCTTGCGGGCCGTTTCCCCGGTCACATAGAGGAAGAACGGCGATCTGTACTTCTCCTCCAGAAACCGGAAGGCCGTATCCGCAGGCGTGTACTTCTTCCGCTTTCCTTCGAATCGCTCGATCGTCCAGTCCGTCAGCGGGTCCGCTTCTTCGATCAGCTGCTCCAACGCCTCTACCCGGCGGTAGTAAGGCTCGGCAGCCCGCTTGTCCATACGCCGTATCGTTTCCTCGTGCAGCGGGTAAAACACGATCTTGGCAAAATGCCGCTCCTCCGCAACCTTCAGCAGCACAAGCAGCTCCTGCCTGGTATAGCCTTCAAAGCTGTCGTACACCCAGATCGTACCGCGCTCCTTCTCCCGTTCTTTGGGCAGCTCATATCCGAAGGGCACTCTCAGGTTTTGTTTGGGCATGGCTGATTCCTCCCTTGCAGCACTTGGTTCTAGTATACCGTTCATGAATCGGTTTTCCTCATGGAAGTAAAACCAATGATTCGGAGGACGCCGGCACTGACCGGTCCGCGTCCCTTCTCTCCGGCCAGCTTGGACAGTCTCAGCCGGGTCCAAGCATAGTTCTGCCGCCTTCTGCGCAACGTAAGCAGGGACGAGCCGACAGCATAGGCCATCGTCCACTTCATGAAGAGGAGGGCCCGCTCATGTCAGAAAATAAAAAGCATCAAGGCAACTACGAAGGCACCGCCTCCATGTCCGCAGAAAATCAAGACATGGAATTCGTCAACGATACCGTCGAAAATGTGAAGACAGCTAAAAACTTGAATGGCGCGACGCAAAAAGAGAAGAAATAATATTCGTTTCCGCGAAGGAAGATTACCTATTTCCCCTTCATGTCGCATGAACGCATGAAGCCTGCGGGAAAAGGAAGGCAGCCTGAATACAATCAAGCCGGTTTGGGACTAAGAGATTTCTCTACGCAAAAAAGTCTTGGCCTGTGACCTGCACTTCCATTATGAAACATGCAGATGAATAGGCCAAGACATTTTCATGCATGATGGTGGCCGTCAGACCATGGAACAGCGTCTTAATTTTAAGTAACAACGGATGTCCACACACAAGCCCTTGGCTTAGTCCGCCGATTAAGCGCATGTATATGGTTTTTCGTACAACTTCCCCATTCTGGCGATCGGTTGGGTATGTTTTATACGGTTTTTCGTACAACTTTCCCACTTAGGCTGGTCAGTCGAATGAGTTTTATACGGTTTTTCGTTCAACTTCCCCATCTGGGCTGCCAGTCGGAAGAGTTTTATACGTTTTTCCATCCACCCTTCGTACTTGCCCATCAATGATGCGTTTTCTACAAATGGAAGCGTAATCGGACCGACCTATCTCTGGGACGGTCTGTTTCCGTCTATTTAACCGCTGCCGCCGCTCCGCGAGGCGATCCAATCTTCGCGCAGACAGCCCCACGCCGCAAGCTTGGCCTCGAAGCTCATAGCTCTGGCCGGACTGGAGGACGGCAGCGTGCGATAGACCCGCCCTCCTTCCGGCTCCGGCCCCGCGAAGCGCACATGCTTGCGGTACAGCTCGGCGGCCGCGCTGCCGTTGAAGTACACATAGCTTACGCGCGGATACCGCTCGAACAGCCCGGCGAAGTCCTGGACCTCCGGTCGGCGGATAGCCGAATCCAGACTGCCTTTCCGCTCGCAGGAGCGGAGCACATCCCACAGCGCTATTCCGCGTGATAGAGCGAAGCGCAGGCGATCCTCATAGGCGGCAGCGGGCTCGCCTCCATCCAGCAGCGCGTACAGCAGACGCCAGAATATATTTCGCGGATGACCGTAATAGCGGCCCGCCCGCAGCGAAGCCTCCCCCGGCATGGAGCCCAGGATCAAGAGCCGGGAATTGTCGTCGATCTCCGGTCCGAAGCTTACCTTGAACGAATCGGAAGCGGATATGTCACCGGACCCAGGCATCGCGGTCCCCTCCCTTCCACTTACCCTTTAGTCGGAATCTGCCGTCTCCAAGTTAAGGAGCCCGTCCAAAGCATGCTCCAAGTAGGGGTCCGCGTGTATGAATTGGCGGAACTGCTTGTATTCCGCCGCAAGCTTGGCCCGCTCCGCCGGAGCCGGCGGTTTGCCGGCTTTCACCGCGCGGATCAGCAGGTTTTTGGGCGTATGCTCCAGATCGATGAATTCCATCAGCTGCGTGCGGTAGCCGACCAGCTCCAGCAGCTTGGCCCGCAGCGCATCGGTAGCGAGCGCCGAGAATCGTTCCTTCAGAATGCCATGCTGCAGCAAGGGCGACAGCACCTCGCTTTTCACCTGAGCGAACAGCTCATGCTGACAGCAGGGGACGGACAAAATGACCGAGGCGTTCCATCTGACAGCCTTGTCCAGCGCCGCATCTGTCGCCGTATCGCAGGCATGCAGGGTTACGACCATATCGACCCTCTCCAGCTCGTCGTAATCGGCGATGTCGCCCACCAGAAACCGCAGCCGTTCATAGCCGAGCCGCTGAGCCAGCCCGTTGCAGAACCGGATGACATCTTCCTTCAGATCAAGCCCGACGATTTGGATGTCCAGCCCCCGGCTGACGTGCAGATAATGATACAAAGCGAAGGTCAGGTAAGATTTTCCGCAGCCAAAATCGATGATGTGCAGCTTCCGGCCTTCAGGCAGATGCGGCAGCACATCCGCGATCATCTCCAAGAACCGGTTGATCTGACGGAACTTGTCGTATTTTTTGGCCAGCACCTTGCCCTCTGCATTCATAATGCCCAGCTCCACAAGAAAAGGAACCGGCACTCCCTCCTCCAACTCGTAACGCTTCTTCCTGTTGTGCGCCTGCGGCAACCCCTCTGCGGCCTGCTTCGTGGGCGGCTTCTTCAGAACCGCCAGCTTGCCCTTCTTGCTGAGCAGCACCTGGTAGTCGGCTTCGCCCGCTTGAAGCAAGCCCTGGCGAAACGAGCTTCCGAGCCAGTCCGCCAGCTTGCGCGCCGCCTCCGCCTGCGGGACATTCTCATGCTGCACCTTGGTTCCGATGTAAGCGCTGAATTGATAGAACGGCTCTCCCTTTAGCGCTATCGGCTTTACTGTTACCTTCCCCGCACTGCCGGCCTCCTTGGACCGGGGCTGGCTAAGCGTCGCTTGAATCAGGCTCTGATCGCCCACCAATCGGTCTGTCAGTTCGTACAATTCCTGCATCATGTCTACTCCATTCCGCTATCGGGCGCAGGATCGTCCGCACGCCCGAATCTGATCTGAAAGGTTGTCCCCTTCGGGCTCGTCTGCCAGGATATTTTGGCTTGATGGCGCGCCGCAATGCTGAAGCAAACGGCCAGCCCCAGGCCCGTCCCTTGTTCCTTCGTAGTAAAGAACGGCGTTCCGATCTTGGCCACGACTTCTTTATCCATGCCATGCCCCTGATCGGCAACCTCCAGCACGACTTCTCCGTCCGCTCCTAACGAAGTGATGAGCTGCAGCCGGCCGCCCGGCTCCATCGCCTCCAGCCCGTTCAAGGCCAGATTGAGGATCATCTGCCGGATCTCCTTCTGATCCAGCCGGAGCTCCGGGCCATCGGAGAGCTCCAGCTGTACCTCCTTGCCTCCAAGCGTCGCCTCCGCCTGAATCAGCGGGTAGATCGCTTCGATGACATCGTTCAGCCGGCAGGCTTCCCGATCCGTCGTCTTGTTTTTGGCCAGCGCCAGAAATTCGCTGATAATATCGTTGGCGCGGTCGAGCTCTTGGATCATCACTTCGAGAACGGCGTCGCTCGGCAATTGCCTACGCTTGCCCATCAGCTGCAGGAAACCGCGCACCGTGGTCATCGGATTGCGGATTTCATGAGCGATACCTGCCGCCATCTCGCCAATCAGATGGAGCCGGTCGAGCCGGCCCATTTCCTGCTCGAGCTGTACGCGACCGGTAATATCGATGATCACTACGAGCAGACACGGCTCCTCGGGCGTATCGATCGTCTCTGTCGAAAGAAGTCCGGTCCGCACCTCTCCCGTCCGGGAGCGGTACTGCACCTTGACATTGCTGAGCCCCCGATTGAGGCTGCAGTCGGAAGAGAGCTCAATCTCGGCTCCCCCTTCCGTCGTCAATTGAAGCTCCTGAGGACTTGCCACCATCTCTTCCAGCGCATAACCCGTATGCTGCCGCCAGCTTTCGTTCACATCCAGATAGCCGTAGTTCCGCAGCGAGATAAGCGCCATCAGGCTGGGGCTAGCTTGAAAGATTTTATAGAACTTCTCATGCGAATTGCGGACCTTCTGCAGCATCCGGCGCCGCTCCGTCATATCCTGCACATACATATTCACACCGCGCGAGCCGGGGTAAACTCTGACCTCCACCCATTTATCTATCAAATGGGAGTAAACCTCCCGGCGCAGCGCCTCACCCCGCCGGATGGACTCCTTCATAATCTCGTATCCGACGGATTCCTCCTTCGGTATGAATTCCCACAATGAACGGCCCAGCGCACGATCCCTCGAGACGCCCAGCTGCGCTTCGGCTGAAGCATTCAAATAGATAATGTTCCACTCGTTATCCAGCGCGTAGAAGGCATCGGTAATGCTCTCGAGAATATCGTTGATCCGGTCGTAAGAGAGCTGAAGCCGAGCATTGGCTTCCTTCAAATCCCTCGTGCGCTGATCCACGGCCAGCTCCAGACGGGCGAAGCTTTGCTTGCGCTCCGTGCTGTCTCTCACCGCACAGACATAAACCGGCCGGTCTTCTACGAACGCAAGCCCGAGCTGCAGATCGGCCGGGAAGGACATGCCGTCCTTCCTGATTCCCACGACCTCGGCAGCCGCCGAGACATGGCCGGACAGAACGCGGCCCGACGCTAGAGGTCCGCCCCAGGTATGGCCGAAATCGGAGAGCAGAGATGATACGTGCATGCCTTTGCTCTCGTCCAAGCCATACCCGAACATACGAATTGAGGCGGGATTGGCCGCCAGGATGACCCCTTCCTCGCTCAAGGTGAAGAAGGTATCGATCGACGTGTCGCCGATCGCCCGGGCCATGGCCTCCGCTCGCATTAGCCGGCGGGAGGATGCCAGCAGCCGCTTGTTGGCCGCCTCCAGCTCAGCCGTGCGCCAGCTGGTCAGCTCCTTTTGCTGCTCCAGCTCTACGCGGTATTTATACATGGATACAAAATGTTCGACCTTCAGCTGCAGCACTTTCGGGTCGAACGGCTTGAATATGAAGTCGATTCCCCCCACCTCATACCCGCGCAGCATATGCGCCTCAGCCTGACTCAGCGCCGTTACGAATATAACCGGTATATGCTTGGAACGTTCCCTGGATTTGATGATCTCCACGGTTTCGAAGCCATTCATGCCCGGCATTTGGATATCCATCAGAATCAGAGCATAGTCATCCTGCAGCAGCTTGCGCAAGGCTTCCTCGCCTGTACTCGCTGTGACCGCCGTATAACGATCGCCTTGCAGGATGGAAACCATGGCCAACCGATTCTCGGGACGGTCATCTACGATTAAGATGTTCACTTGAGACAGCGCCATGTCGAATTCTCCCGTAACCTTTATTCGTTGGAATCCCCTCAAGGACTTTGGTATTTTTTCACTCTATCTCCACTTAAGTTCGATAACGCCTGCTTACTATCCTTCCCCTGCCTGGAAAAAGCAAAACAACAAAAAAGGTTCACCCGCCCGCAGAGGTGAACCTTCAAGACTTAGCTGTAACGCGAAATCAGCTCTTTCAGCTGGCCTGCCACGGTCTGGACCCCGCGCCGCAGCTCCCCGCCAGGTATCGTAACGCGCACCAGACTCTCATCAAGCCCCATCTCTTCGGCGAACAAACCGCGCAAGCCGCGTGCCTTCCGGTCGATCTGGAGCATCAGTTCCAGGTCTGCGCCCCGAGGGAAGAACAGCACCTCCAGCTCATCGAGCTTGCCTCTGAAATGCGTCGTCGGCACGAACTCGAACTCCTGCACGAACGGCAGCGCCCCTCCCAGCCTCGGCGCGTAATCATTGGTCACCTCGCGCAGCCGGAAGCCCAGATTATCCAGCGCGTCGAGCACCGTCTGAATCTCCTGGTTCGGCAGCACTTGAATATAGTCCCGGTCCGTCGGATCTACCGCTTGGCTGATGTCGAGCCCCGTCTCCACCCAGACCGGCGCTTGGCGCAAAGTGATAGGCATCTGCTGCGGAAGCGCGAAATGGAACGGAATTTCCTTGTTCTCCCCCGGATTCAGCGTAAACGCTGCAGACAGCTGGTATTTGGCGATAACGGCCTCATGGGTTACCTTGGAATCATTATGCTCCCTGACGTAACTCGTCTTCAGGTACAAATAGATGTTCTCCACCCGCTGCTCCGTCTGCCCGCCCTGCACCCGGACTCTGCCGCTTATCGTCCCGTCCACAACTACCTGGGCAGAATCGAGCTCGGTGTCCACCTTCGCTGAGCCGATCCCAACGCTGGCCAGCATTTTTTTGAAAAAAGACATAGTTTGTCGCCTCCCTGGATTAAACCCCGGCGTACCGTGCCCGCAAAGTCGCTGCCGGATACGCGTTTATGCGTATGATACGTATCCGGGCAACAGGCGGTTTCATGTCCGGTCTACGGCTTGCGGCTAACGGCTGCGGCGTTTCCTCCAGATCCGGTAGCCCCGGCGCACCGTATCGAGCAGCGGCTCCGGCATCCGAAGCCGGCTGAGCCACGGCCGGTAGAACCGGCCATACGCCCGCTTGAGATCGTCCCACATCAGGCATGGCTCCTGCTTCAGGAAGTCGGAAACATCGACGACCTTGCCCCGTCCGTTCTGAAGCATCACATTTTTGCCGTGCACGTCATGCGGATTGAGCCCCACGCTGCGCGCGTAGCCCAATGCCAGATCAATGTCCATAATAACCTGCCGCGGGATCGGAATCCCTCTGAGCAGACATTGATAGAGCGTGATCCCCGTCAATCGCCGCAGCACCAAATAACCTGCGCCGGCGTGCAGGCATTCGGAATAAGCCGGATGACGGCCGAGTCTCCGGTATACCTCCGCTTCTTCCTCTATACCCGGTCTGCCGGGCGCATACACCTTGACGACAAGGTCCGGCTGATCCGGATGCACCAGGACGGCGGCGTAGTTGCCTACGCCTAACGTCTTCCATGGAGCCGGCACCCGGTGTACCCGGACGGGCTCGTGCTGCTGCTCGCTCGCGATCACAAGCTCCGGCAGCAGCTTCGATTCGATCTCCCGTATGAACCGCTGCATGCCCGGGAAATCCGTGTCCTCCCCGGCGGCTCTGCTTTCTTCCTTACCCATACCGCTATAGTCTTCCTTCCCTGCCCAGTTCCGACCGGCATCGTCCGGCGGCCTGTGCCAAAAGCGTGCGTCCTTTTTCTTGTATTGTATCACAAGCGCGCAAGGACCGCAGTCCTCATTCACCCTCTCCCGGCTGCCTGTCATCTGCCCCGGCGCCTGTTGTCCGCCGCTGTCCCCGTTAAAATTTGGCGCATAGGGACATTCGAACATACGCCAGGTTCCTGTACGTCATACGATAACCTAGACTTCCACAATAAAGGAGAGTGAAGTTCCATGGCATATTGTCACAACTGCCCGCCTCTAAGCCCGATCGTTACAGCTCCAACGCAGGTGTACAACAACTTCTACTACCCGCAAGCCCAGCCTATCGTGCATCCGGTTGAGGTGATCAACCAGCATCATTGCGTCCCTGTTCCTCAGCATTATGTGACCTACACTGAAAAGGATGTCGTTGTCAGCAGCGTCAAGAAGCGGAAAAAAAGAAAGTAATGCTTCTATGCTAAGTAAAAAGCGGGAACAGGAATAGCCATTCGGCTATCTCCAAGCAGCTGAGCTTCCTTCACCGGCCTGCCGGCACAGTCGAAGGAAGCCCAGGCTGTGGGGCTCTCTTTATCGTGAAACGCTGAGGCAGACGCGGACATCTCTATGGAGCCGACAAATCGCCAAAAAGCCGCAAGCGCTTGAGCTTGCGGCGGGTTCATACACGGTCATGGCGGCCTCGGCGGAGGACCGCGCTTACTCCTGCTGCATCGGCTGCTGGCTGTACAGCGCCGCCTCATCCTCGGCCAGAGACTCCGCCGCCCGTTGTAGCGGCTCCTGATTGTCGCTGTCCGCGGCTTGATCCAAAGCCCGATGAGCCTTCCCAATGGCCGTTTCCGCTTGGCTGATCATCTGCTGGGAAGGATGGGACTGAGCCTGCTTCACGGCATGATGAGCTTTCTCTACGGAATTCTGCGCTTGCGAGATCGGATTTTGCGACTGCAGGCTGGAATCATATTCGAACTTTGTCATCTCACACATCTCCTTCTTCATGCAAGTCAATGCTGTTAATGTGAGTTAAAGGAGGCTGTTTTATACGGCGTTCGCTTCTTCTAGTCCAGCCGGGAGCCGAGCAAGCGATCCTCCTGCATCCTCGCCGTTACATAAGCCGCATCCCCTGCGGCGCCGGCAATCAGCGCCGAGCTGCGCGAGCGCTGCCAGGGCAAGCCGAGGTAGTACAAGCCAGGAACGGGACTCACGCCCTCGGTATGCAGAGGGCGGCCATCGCCATCCAGCGCCCCGTCTACGCGAAGCCAGCTATAGTCGGGGCGAAAGCCCGTAGCCCAGATGACGTTGGCCACCTTCAAGAGGGAGCCGTCCGCGAAGCGAATATCGCGGCCCTCAGCCCCGCTCACCCGCGGCATAAGCCGGATAGCTCCACGCCGCAAGCTCTCCGTCAGCTCGCGGCCGAAGACCGGGTCCCTCTGCTTGCGCAGCCAGCGTCCCATCAGCGACTGACCGGACGCCCTGAGCAGTCCCAGCCGATCCATCCAATGGAAGATGCTGCGCCCCAAGAAGCGCAGAGGCAGCACCCGAATCGGCCCGGAGGCCGACAGCAGCACCTCGCGCCCCTGCCCGGACAGCTCCACAGCGATCTGAGCGCCGGAGTTGCCCGCTCCAACGACCAGTACAGGGCCTGCCTGCAGCTGTGCGGGATGCCTATATTCGCTCGAGTGGAGCTGAAGGACGCCCTCGTCCAGGGAAGCGGCGGCCTGAGGCACCGCCGGCTTCTGGAAAGGTCCGGTTGCCGCAAGCAGCTGCTCGGCATACAGCGTTTCACCGTCGGCCAGCTTCAGCCGGAACCGTCCTTCATGCCGCTCGGCCTTCACGACCCTGGCTCCGTAGCGGATGGGCAGCTCGAAGCGCTCTCTGTAAGCCTGTAAATAATCGGCCACCTCATCCTTGGTCGGGAAGCCGTGAGGATCTCCGCTCATCGGAAAACCGGGAAGACCGTCACAGCGGCGCGGGGTAAACAGCGTAAGCGAATCATATCGGCTTCGCCAACTGTCTCCAGCCTGCCCGGCCCCATCCAGACCGATAAACGATACCCCCTGCTTTCGCAAATGATAGGCGGCCGCCAGACCAGCCTGACCCGCCCCTATGAGAATCGTCTGGTAGGATTGTTTTGCCATGGCGTTCAACTCCGCTTCGTCCTGGGGTTATTGGTTGTCTTATACCTTCAGCTCGCTGTGCCGGATCGAGGAATCCTCGACCTGTATCGTCGAATGCCGGATGCCGAACTGTGTTTCTATCCTCTGAATAGCTTGCTGCAAAACTGCCCGGTAGTCGGCTCTGTCGTCGATCAGCAGATGACAGCTGAGCGAATCCATCCCTGAGGTGATCGTCCATATATGCAGATCATGCATGTCACGGACGCCTTCGATGCTTCGCAGAGCCGCTTCCACAGCTGCAGGCTGGACCCTGGACGGCGTGCCCTCCATCAGAATATGGACGGTCTGCTTCATGACGCCCCAGGCTCCCTTCAGAATAAGCAAGGACACGATGACGCTGATGACAGGGTCTGCCCAATACCAGCCGAACGCCCATACGACCAGGCCTGCTGCGATCGCTCCGACCGAGCCGAGCGCATCCCCCATGACGTGCAGGTAAGCGCTGCGCATGTTTACATTGCCTTTTACATCCCCCTTGCGCATCAGCGCCCAGGCGCTGAGCAGGTTCGCGATCAGCCCCACTGCCGCGATCAGCATCATGGAGCCGCCGGCTACTACAGGCGGATGGGAGATGCGTTCATATGCTTCCCAGATGATAAAGCCGGCGATAGCGAATAGCGTGATCCCGTTAAATAAGGCCGCCAAAATTTCAAATCGGTAGAAGCCGTACGTCTTAGCTGCCGAAGCGGGCCTGGCTGCAATGCCGATGGCGATCAGGCTAAGCGCCAACGAGCTTGCATCGCTGAGCATATGCCCGGAGTCCGACAATAGAGCCAGGCTCCCTGTCCATAGTCCGCCGACGAACTCCAGCAGCATGATGCCCGCTGTCAAGATCAGGGCGATGAGCAGCCCCTTCCGGTTGCCGTCCCGTCCGAGATCAAAATGATGATGCCCGCCTATCCCGTGGTGGTGGTGGTGGTGATCATGGCCGTGACCATGGCTGTGACTGTTATCGTGGCTATGATCGTGATCATGGTCATGCTCATAGCTGCTATGAGCATGGCTTTCCGCTTGCTGATGATCATGGCTGTGCTCACAAGCGACGCCGCTCCTTTGAGTATGGCCCTGTTCGTTTTTCCCCGCTTCATTTGCATGATGTTCTTGTCTGCCTGTATGGCTGTGATTGCCTCCGCGGTTGCCCATAATTCTTCCTCTCCTCGTTCCGAACTGTTCGGGGTGTATATGACTTTAATAAATATAACATATGAACATGTATTCATATATTATATTATGCGGAATCCCCTCCCTTGTCAATAATTGTTTGGCTCCACCCTCACGGCCGATCCATTTTATGGAGCTATTGTAACGGGGACGCTTACCTTCCGGTAACTACCTGAAAAAAATGTGCATACTTTTAACTCGAGATAATTGCCGTTACACTCATGAATAAAGGAGGGGTCACATGAAAACCCTGGTGATTGTAACGCACCCAAGCATTGAAACGTCAACCATCAACAGACGGCTGGTAGCAGAATTAAATAAGTTTCCGGCAAAGTATACCGTCCATGATTTGCACAAGACATACCCGGACGGAAACATTGATGCAATGAGCGAACAGAGACTGGTAGAGTCGCATGGCAATCTCGTTTTGCAGTTCCCGGTCTTCTGGTTCAATTGCCCGCCGCTGTTGAAAAAATGGCTTGATGAGGTATTAACTTACGGCTGGGGCTATGGCTCGGGCAACGGAAACCAAATGAAAAACCGAAAAGTCGCTCTAGCCGTGTCAACCGGGATAAGTAGAAAGGAATATAGTCCGGACGGGAAATACAAATATGCGTTAACGCAGCTGCTAGCACCGTTTGAAACGACGTTCCATTACTGTCATTCAGACTACCGCTCATTCTTTGCCGTTTATGGAAAGGAAGGGGACGACGTGTCCACAGTCGAAGACAACAGACCGACGACCGACGTATTGGATGAGAGCGCACATGAATATCTTCGCTTTATAGACGCTATGTAAGGCGTAAACCTTTCGGAGGATTACTCCAGCCTTCTGTTTTTCTCTCCCCACTCACACATCATATGTAAAATTGGAATGACCGAGTGCCCGAGCTCCGTTAAGGAGTATTCAACTTTCGGGGGGATTTGGGCATACTCTTTGCGCAGAATGAGGCCGTCAGCTTCGAGTTCTTTAAGCATGATGCTTAACGTCTTGAAAGGAATGCCGTAAATTCTGCGCAGCATTTCATTGGGGCGTAGAACATTGTGCTCGGCCAGACAGTATAGAATGGTCATTTTATACTTGCCGCCAATAACGGACAGCGTATAACCGAACCCGGTTTCTTTCTGATTCACGCCATACGGAACACAGGTCCCACGATTAACATCCATAGAAATGACACTTCCTTTGCTGTTATTTAAAAATTTCAATAACCTCACGTTCCGAACAAGGAGCGGCGGATGCTCCAAAAGACCCGGAAGCAGCCGGATGCTCCCGGGTCTCCTAATAGTGCGGCCTAGAACAAATCAAGCTGACGCGGCGCCATCGGTTCCGTCGGCATGCCGAGCAGCTTCATCAGCTCCAACCCGTTCGAGGCCGCGTCCCCTCCCGAATTGTTGTTGAAGATGAGGCAAATTTCTTTGCACTGCTTCTCGAGAGCAAGCAGATGATCTCTCCATTCCGCCAATTCAGCTTCGTTGTACCGGTACAAATACCGGACCTCCCGCCAGTTGGGTCCTCCGCCTTTATTCCAGTTCGCCGTATTCCGGCCATGCATCCTTACAATCGTAACCGCATCATTCGTCGGAGCTAGCACAGTCGGTACCGAGCCTTCTCCGGCCTGGGGCTCGTCGCAGATGCTGTGAATCCACCCTTCGCGGGTCATAAACGTCAGCGTCTTATCCCGCATCTGAGGCGTGAACCAGCTTTGATGACGGAACTCCAGCGCCACCGGAATGTCCTCCATCCTCATCTTGGCCTCGCGCAGCAGCTCCACATTCACCCGATTGCAATCGAACCAGGGCGGGTATTGAAAGAGTACGCACTTCAGCTTCCCTGCCTCCAGCAACGGCTCTATGGAACGCCGGAAGGCGAAAAACATCGACTCCGTGTCATCGAACGGGATCTTTCCCCGGGAGTGGCCCGTCATGCCTTGATAAGCCTTCACGACAAACGCGAAGTCCTCAGGCGTGCTCGCCGACCACCTGGCAAAGTTCTCCTGCGACTGAACGGCATAAAAGGAGCTGTCCACCTCCACAAGCGGGAAGAAGCGGCTGTATGCTTTGAGCTTAAGTTTGGCATCTAGGCCGGGGCCATACAGATCGTCGTGGTCGCCCCAGCCTGTAAGTCCGATACGGATCATTCCGATCCCCCCCTTCTGCAGGCAGCGTCCGGCATTCCAAGGCATGGCTTAAGTCCTTACTTTGGGGCCGGCCGCATCCTGACGCCTTGTATTTCGTATACTTCGTATGATCGAATCCGCTATTTGCCGAAGGAGCGATAACCTGTGCCTATCGACGATATACATCCATCCTACCATAGTCCGGAATCCCGGGAAACGCTGCAAACCTTGCTGCAGGACATTACCGCATGGGAGAAAAGCCAGAAGGATCTCTGGTTTTGGGAAAAAATCGGACGGCTTCCCTTCCAGCTGCTGGACCGTCTCACTCCCCAATCGATCCAGAAAAAGTTAGGCGAAGCCATGGACGAGGTCGGCAGCTATGTGCAGACCGGCGGGCAATATCTGGTATCCGAGCAGGGCGTGCTGACGCGCCTGTCCCAAGAAGCTGACGCTCTTGGCGGAGCCTGCCTGCCGGACGAGCCTCTGACGCTCGCTCATGTCCGCAGCGGTCTGCCTCTGGCCGTCATGGACAAGGCGGCCCGCCAGCTCGCCCAGAGCAGGATCGCCTTCGCTACCGCTCAAGGGGCGACGACCGGCTTCGGCGGCCTGTTCACGCTGGCCATCGACATCCCCGCGATTCTCGGGCTCTCTTTGAAGACCATCCAGGAAATTGCGATGACCTACGGATACGATCCCAAGGAAAAAGCGGAACGCGTATTCGTCATCAAATGCCTGCAGTTTGCCTCCGCCGATATTGTCGGCAAAAAGGCCGTGCTCGAAGAGCTGGCCGACTTCGGCAACGATCAGCGTCAGCGCGAGACCTTGTCCCAGCTGCAGGGCTGGCGCGAGGTTGTCGCTGCTTACCGCGACAATTTCGGCTGGAAGAAGCTGTTCCAGCTGGTGCCGATCGCCGGGATGCTGTTCGGCGCGGTGCTCAACCGCGGCACTCTCCAGGATGTCGCGGAAGCCGCCACCATGCTGTACCGCAAGCGCCGCATACTTGAGCGGCTGGAGTTGCTGGAGCGCCTGACGGACTAGCGCGGCGCGCTCGCGGCCCGAGGCTTGGGCAAAGCTGCCTGAGGCTCGCCGAGTCCATCCGGGCAGCTCCGGCCACGGCAGCTCGCCTAATCCCGCCTAAGCAGCTCTGACCCTCGGCTTGTCCGGCTCTCCTCCCGTTTTTGCGAGGAATCCCTTGCTTCCCCTTACCCGTATCTGCTGCCATCGCCTCAACCGGTTGGCAGGCATGTATGGAACCTGCCCATGAAGAGGCTCGAGGCTCCTTTCGCCTAATCGGACAGCTTCTGTGCCTTAGCTCTCGTCTCTCCAGGTCGAATCGTGCTGCAAATAGCGCTTTCTTGCGGTCATATTCATAGGATCGTGCGGAAAACCATTATATTTACTGTCGATTTTGTGTATTATAAAGAGTAATAGATTTAGGCAGTCCCTTAGAGAAAGGTTGGAACCCACATGGAGACGACGAAACCGCTACCTGCCACATCCGGCAATTTCATCAAACAAATCATTATCGACGATCTGAAGACCGGTAAAGTTAATGAAGTAGTCACCCGGTTCCCTCCGGAGCCGAACGGATATTTGCATATCGGCCATGCCAAGTCAATCTGTCTGAACTTCGAGCTGGCCGACGAATTTGGCGGACGCACGCATCTGAGATTCGACGACACCAATCCGGTCAAGGAAGATACCGAATACGTCCAATCCATCCAGGAGGACGTGAAGTGGCTCGGCTTTGAATGGGAGAAGCTGTTTTTTGCCTCCGATTTTTTCGAGGAAATGTATGCGCGGGCGATCGTGCTGATCAAGAAGGGCAAGGCTTATGTATGCGACCTGACAGCCGAACAGATCCGGGAGATGCGCGGCACGCTGACTTCACCGGGACAGGACAGCCCTTACCGCGAACGGAGCGTAGAGGAAAATCTGGACTTGTTCGAGCGCATGCGCAAGGGCGAGTTCGCGGGCGGGGAGAAGGTGCTGCGCGCCAAGATCGATATGGCTTCCCCGAACGTCAATCTGCGCGACCCGGTCCTGTACCGAATCGCGCACGCGCATCATCACAATACGGGCGATACCTGGTGCATTTACCCGATGTACGACTATGCGCATCCTCTGGAGGATGCGATCGAGGGAATAACCCATTCCATCTGTACGCTTGAATTCGCCGACCACCGCCCGCTGTACGATTGGGTTGTCCGGGAATGCGAGATGGCTTGCGTTCCGCAGCAGTATGAGTTCGGACGGCTGAACGTGACCAATACGGTCATGAGCAAGCGCAAGCTGAAGCTGCTGGTCGAAGAGAAAGTCGTAGACGGCTGGGACGACCCGCGGATGCCGACGATCTCAGGCTTGCGCCGCAAAGGCTACACACCGGAAGCAATCCGCGAGTTTTGCCGCGAGATCGGCGTCGTGAAGAGCAATAACAGCACGGTCGATGAGAAGCTGCTGGAGCATTTCATCCGCGAGGATCTGAAGCTGAAGGCGCCGCGGACGATGGCCGTCGTACAGCCGCTTAAGGTCGTGATCACCAATTATCCCGAAGGACAGGTCGAACAGCTCGAGGCGGAAAATAACCCCGAGAATGAAGCGATGGGCAGCCGTCAGATTCCTTTCTCCCGGGAGATTTACATCGAGCGGGATGACTTCATGGAAGAGCCGGTCAAAGGCTACCACCGCTTGTTCCCGGGCAATGAAGTCCGGCTCAAGCATGCTTATTTCATCAAATGCGAGGATGTCGTGAAGGATGCGGACGGCAACGTGATCGAGCTGCACTGCACGTATGATCCGGAGACCAAGAGCGGCAGCGGCTTTACCGGCCGCAAAGTGAAAGGGACGATCCACTGGGTGGAGGCCACGCAGGCGAAGCCCGCCGAGTTCCGGCTGTATGAGCCGCTGATTCTCGACGAAACGGCCGGGGAGAGCGACGACTTCCTCAGCAACCTTAATCCCAACTCGCTGGAGACGCTGCAGGGCTTTGTCGAAGACAATATGAAGGATGCTAAGCCGCAGGATAAATTCCAGTTTTTCCGCCACGGGTACTTCAATGTCGATTCCAAGGATTCGGGCGCGGAGAAGCTTGTCTTCAACCGGATCGTTTCGCTGAAAAGCTCGTTTGACCCTAAAAAATAAGCTGCGGCGTTAAAGACGTCATACAAACAGGCCCCTCTCGAAAAGACTCTCGGAGAGGGGCCTGTTTGTATTTGCACATGAACCGGGCACGGGAATTACCGCGCTCGCCTCAGCCTGCGAATCACGCTGATGACGGCCAGCACCAGAGTCACGGCCCAAGTAAACATCAGCGCAATACCTAGTCCGATATTGGCGTCCAGATAGTTATGGCGATAATCGTCGTAGGCGAGATAAGCCAGCGGGAAGGCGAGCACGACGAACAGCAGGAGCATCCCGGCAGCCCGCTTGCCCCGGCGGTTCGGGAGCGTTCTCCATATCTCAAAGTGGGCGGCAGCCAGCACCAGAAGCGTAAGCACAATCTTGGTCATCCCTTTCGGACACCTCCTTGTATTCATACAATACCCGGATGCCGGGCAGCGCAATCTCCTCTGGGAAAACTTACAAGTATGGCAACCCCTACATGCTAACGGCCGCTGCCGCGCCTCTCACTTAACCGCCCAGCTGTTGAATCCGGGTCAGCGTCTCCGTGATTTGATTCATCGTCTGCATAAGCGGAGAATCGGCAAGCTTGCTTAGATCAATTCCGGTATTATTTTTGATGCCTTCGAAGAAGATATTGACTTCCTTCAACAGCGTTTCATTATAGCCGACCAGCTGCTTGTGAACGTCCCGGGCAAAGGCAGGCGCCTCGATTCCGTTAAACTGGACGATAGCCGTCTTCAAAGCTTCGATCTCGCTCAGCAAGTTTTGCCTGACGGCAGGATCTGTGGCCGCTTCCCGGGCCATGGCGGGGACCTGCTCGGAAAATGTCTTGATTCTCTCGACATAGGTTGTCGCTTCATTCACATAATCCAGCGAGGTGTTCACTTCCTTCCAGAGGGAGCAGCCGGAGAGCAGGCCGCAGATCAGAATAAGACCAATTAGTCTGAATCCCCATTTCATCATAAGGGTTCCTCCTTTTAATTCCGGATACCCTTTCTTACTCCCAAGCGGCGGTTTGGTTTCATTCCTTATCCCTGCCCCGAGTGAAAGCCTGGGGAGGCGACGGCCGCAGCAGCCCGCCAGACGCCACCGAAAATCTGTGAACCGCAGTCATTCGGGAAAAAGAAAACGACCGCCCCTGGAAGAAATTCCAGCATTGCGGTCGTTCAAACGCTATCTGTTATCCGTATCTGCCAGGTTGGTGTCCATCATCGCACGGTCAATCCCTCTTCTCAATGCGATTGATCACAAGCGCCGAATTCTGTTCGGACATAAAGTCGTGGAAATGCTCCTCCGTCTCAAAAAGATACGTATCCTCTTCCGTGACAACCGTGTACAAAGCCTCTTCGTTCATCGTTGTCTACCTCCTTTGATATACGTTATGACATCATAAGGCGAAGAATAGAGCGCTTTCATAATATTACCACAAAATTCTAATTGTTTAAACATTAATATGACTTAACTGACGAGAAAACAACTAATTTGATATACTATTCCTAGGCAATCCTGTCCCGAGCACGCCCCAACTATGAATGCCGCAGAGATCCGCGGGCAGGCGGCGAGCAGGAGTACGCCGACTCTTGAGACGGAAGGATAGGATCCCATGTTTATCCACAGCATCTCTGCATTCGAAGAGGAGTTCAAGACGGAGAGCTCCTCCACACTGAAAGTATTTCGCGCGCTGACCGACGCCTCTCTCGCACATGAGGTAGCCCCGGGATACCGCACCCTGGGCGAGCTTGCCTGGCATATCGTGACTACCTATCATGAGATGCTGTCGCGCACCGGTCTTCGCTTTGATTCGGCGGACGAACATTCCGCTCAGCCTCAGACCGCCCAGGAGCTCGTCCGGGCCTACGAACAAGCGGCGCAGGCCGCTTCCGAAGCCGTCCGCACCCAATGGACGGACAGCTCGCTGGTTGAAGTTTCGGACATGTACGGGGAATCCTGGCCGAACGGCCTGACGCTCCATGTGCTGATCAATCACGAGGTTCATCATCGCGCCCAGATGACGATTCTGATGCGCCAAGCCGGGTTGAAGGTACCTGGCGTGTACGGCCCGTCCAAGGAAGAATGGGAAGCCATGGGTCAATAGCAGACGCTACAATCGATTAATTTTTCGCTTTTCCGTACGCAGAACCCGTCCGTTGTTGACGGGTTTTTGGCATTCCGCGACCATTGGAGCTGACGCACGACGCGAGAATAATTTGAGTTGCTCACTGTATAAAGAGCCCCGGACGCAGGGTCATATTTGGAATTTGTACGAAAAACCGCGCACAACGCCCCCGACATGCGACTGAAATTGAAGATTTATGCGAAATACCGAATAAACCGCTGCCGAGTTGCGCTCAACATTTGGAGCTTATGCGAAAAATCGTATAAACGGTCCAGGCTTGCGGTCAAAATACGGAATTTGTGTGGAGAATCGTACAAAATGTCCCGGCCCGGCTCTCGGAATGCTTTGTCATCCTCCCCCGCTGCTCGCTTCCTGCTCCTTGCCTTCCATCGCCGGCTCCATGCAGAAAGAGACGCCGTCCGCCTCGTTGACTGCCCGGACAGTCATCCCGTGATTGCCGGCAATCTGCCGGACGATGGCCAGGCCGAGTCCGAACTGTCCGTTGCCGCCGGTACGGAAGGGCTCGAACATGCTATCCAGCTCGCTTGCCTCCAGCAAGGGACCGTCGTTGGCTACTACAATCGTCGGAGGGGCCCCCGACTTCAGCGTGATCCCTATCCGGGTTCGAGCATACCGAAGCTGGTTATCCAGCAGATTTTCGAAGGCAACGCCCCACTGCTCCTTGTCCCCCTGCATCGCTGCCTCATCGATATCCAGCTCCCATACGAGCTCGGGCCGGCGGCAGCGCAGCCGTTCGATGGCATCCTCGATTACGGCCTTTACATCGAAGGACTGGTGAGGCTTCATTCGGGCCGAGAAATAATTGAGTTTATTTAAGATCAGCAGATCCCGAATCCGTCTTTCCAGACGCTCCGATTCTTTCATAATAACGCCGACGCTGCCGGATAGATTGCCTTTGGGGAACACGCCGTCCTGAATAGACTGCGCGTAGCTGCGGATGACCATGACGGGCGTCTTGAGCTCATGAGAAATATGCTGGAGGAAAAACTGATGGGACTTGTCCTGCCTGACCAGTCTTTGACGCATCGTCTCGATCGCCTTCGCCAAACGTCCAATCTCGTCGCGCCGGCGGCCGGTCTCCAGCGCCTCATGCCAATCCCGCTCGGCCATGCGCACTACATGCCGCTCCATCTGGACAAGCGGACGCGTCAAATACCGGGCAAGCGCTATGCACGGCAGCCAGCTGACGATAATCAGTCCGACCATCAGCAGCAGCAGCCGGGCGAACATCGTCATGACAAGATCATTGCGATATTGGCTGGAGGCGTAGGACACCATGTAGTTTGGCTTTCCTTCAAGCAGATCCTTGCGGATGACATACAGCATGCTCTCTTGATTAACGTCCAGCTTGTACTTCTGAATAGAGGCTGTCTGGCTGAAAGCATTTTGCTCGATAATCGCGACAGCCGAAGCGGGAAGAGGTCGCCCGGACAGCTGAAGCCGATCTGCAGGGATCGTCTGCGCCGGGACGGATTTGACCGCCGGCGCAGCTTCGGACGCCTTGCCGCTTATTTCGGCGGATGCCGGGCTGGTTCCGATAATAAAGTGCCGGATGACCTGCTCGCCTTTCTCTCCCGGCGTACCGGACGACTTGGCGATGCGCAGCACCTGCTGATCGACGGACAGGTCGACCCCCTTGACGGTTTGGCCTGACAATCCGCCCGGCAGCATCGTGAGCGTCATAAACGGCAGCACTTCCCCGAGCTCGGTTTCCCGCACGGCTTGGCCCTCCGAGTCGCCCAGAGCCAGAGCTTGAGCGGCGGATACCTCGGCTGCGGTTATTTGCTCCGCGTACCCGTACACTTGACCGCTGACGGTCCCGATTCCCGCTGACAGCGGAGCGGCAACCGCGCCGGGCTCCCTCGCCCCCCGGGAAGACTCGGGCAGCAGGAGGCTGTCCGCAGCGACCGTAACGGTCGCTTCATTCGCGCGGACCGGCTGACGGTATTCCAGCTGGACGCCCATCTGGGAATCAACCAGAATATCGTACAGCTGGTCCGTGAAGAAGCCCTTCAGCATCCACGGAAGAAGCACCGCCAGCACGGCAAATATACACAACGTCAGGGCTGCAAAAACGCCCCACAGCTTGACGGCCAGCGGCCATTGCCCTACTTTCATGTCTTCACCATCCTATAGCCGAAGCCATACACCGTCTCCAGCCTCATCTCGGGCAGCTTGCGCCGCAGTCTTCGCACCAGATCATCAACCACACGATCCGAGCCATAATAGTCGGTTCCCCATACGGCGGCAAGCACCTGCTCTCTCTCAAGCACTTGCCCTGAATGGCGGGAGAGGTAGAGCAGCAGCTCGAACTCCTTGGAGGTCAGCTCGATCGGCTGCCCGCTTCCATCCTCTACAATTCTCGCCGACTCATTGATCGTATAAGGGGACAGCTGGATTTTCGTACGACGGTCGGCGGCCACGGCAGCGCCGGCTGTCCCCCCAACGCCCGCAGGGTACCCGTATACCCGCTCAAGCAGCTTGCGCATGCGCACGACAAGCTCCCGGGGCAGGAACGGCTTCGCCAAATAATCATCGCTCCCCAGCTCCAGCCCGACGATCCGGTCGATATCCGCGTCGCGGGCGGATATGAAAATAACCGGAAGCAACGGCCGGTCCGCCTTGATCTCCCGTACAAGCTGGTAACCGTCCACTCCGCCGGGAAGCATAATATCGAGGACCCACAGGTCCGGCCGTTCTCCGATCGCCGCCTGTGCAGCGACTCCGCTTGAGAACGAGCGCACCTGCCACCCCTCCTTCTCCATGTAGGCGGTCAACACCCCCTGCAGATGCTCTTCGTCTTCCACCAGATAAACCCGGTACATTCCTTCTCGCCTCCCTCTTCCCGCCGGACAACGCAAGCCGGAGGCAGCCTGATAGGCTTTGCTCCGGCTTGGCATTGTGCTGCTTGAGCCACGGTTCCCACGGTTCATGCTCCGCTCTGTGCCCATCTGTATAGCTTTGGACGCCTGCAGCCTGCCGCTCGCTTGTCTCGGGCCGGGCAGCCCGGCTCCTCGTCGTTATTTTGCAGCAGAACGGATATCGGCGGCTCCATTTGTTCGGTTTACTTATCCTGTCCGGCTTCGGCAGCCGATTTCGTTTCCGCCTGTGATTTCAGCTTCTCCGCAGCTCCGCGAATCGCTTCAGTTTGCTTCCGGTAATCCTCCAGCAGCTGAGGCAGCAGCTCGCGGATCTTATCGCCGTCTCCCTGCTCTACCGCTTCGGTCAACTGCTGCTGCCGCTTGATCTCCTCGGGAAGCTCCGTCTTCATTATAGCACCGGACTCTTCCAGAGGAATAACCTTTCCATCAACTTCCGCTATCCGCTTGCCGTCCTCGAGCTTTCTGATCTGCACCCGATGGGAGAGGGCTCCTTCTGGCGCCGTTTCCAGCACCATGTCCAACTGCTCCAGCCCATCTGCCTTCGCAGTCGGTATAGCCGAAACGGCGAGGGGGGCCGGAAGGGATTCTGCGTCACTTTTACCCTGCGCGGCCTCGGCTTTATAAAGCCTTATCGTAGCGCTCCGACCCGCACTGGGCAGGTCAGCCTGCACCTGCTTGCGCTCCTCCAACGCGGCATTCCATGCTTCCGCAGATTCCGGCGCATAGGCGCCTACGAGAAGCTTCCAATAATGGCGCTCATGCACCGGGTTAAGCAGCAGGTCTGGAGCGGCGGTCGCCGCCACCTGAAGAACAGCCGGGGCAGCCGTTCGAACCGCTTCCGCGTCTTTCATAAGCGTTTTGTTTTCTGCCGCAGCAGCGCCGCCCACACTTCCTGCAGCCATCGTCAATACCATAACCGCCATGCCCGCCTGCACCATTTTTCGCTTCAAACCCATTACCATATCTCTCATTCCTCCCTGTTTACTTGCATGAGCGGAGTCCGGGTTGGGACTTTCCTCTCTTGATTCCAAGTGTACAGGCCAAATGCGGATATCCTGTCGCAACATTATGGGAAATTATGTGACCGGCCGTATGTCCCGACGCAAAAAAGCCATCCCCTGTCCGGCAAGGAGCCGGGACAATATATCCCGCGCTCCTTAGCCGAATACCAGGGACGGCTGAGCACTGAGCCGCGAAGGCTCGGGCACTGCCGGTCTCCTAAGCTCGTCCTGCTTCGTCGATTCGCCCGCCCTCCTGCAGCCGCCTCCTGCTCTCGCGAAGCGCCAGCCAGCCGACCAAGGCAAGAGAGCCAATGCCATACACCAGCACCATCCACTGCAGGCCGATCGTGTCGAGGAGCAAGCCGGTGCTGAGCAGCACAATCTGGAACATGACCCGGTCCAGCATGCTCCGGAAGGAGAAAAACCGCCCGTGGTAGGCTTTCGGAATATGATGCTGGAACAAGGTAGCCGCAGCCGGGAAGAAGCCCCCGACCGATACGCCGAAGACGCCGAAGGCGATCAAGGACAGCGCCGGAATCTGGGCGAAAAAGAGCAGAGCCTGCGCCGCACCTACAAAGGAGGCGAAAAGAAACAGCCGGCCCATCAACTGCCCTCCGGCGGCAAACCGCTTGATCAGAAAGCCCGTAGCGATGATGCAGATGCCCTCAACGGCATACAGCCAGCTCTTGATGCCCGCGCTTTGCTGCAGCTCGCTGATATTGATGACCATCAGATTGAATCCTCCGATGAACAGCGTAGGCACGATCGTCAACAGCAATACGGTCACGACGGCAGGATGAGCGCGAAGCACCGGCAGAATCGCCTTGAACCCCCGCTCGGGCATGGCCTCGTACGCAGCAGCCGCCTCTTCGGCGGGAACCGCCTCAGCGGTTTTCGCCTTGCCTGTGCCGACCGTGTCCGTTTCCTTCGGCAGCTCCCCGGTCTCGCGCACCTGCAGCAGGAAGGTTGACACGAAGAGCAGCGCATAGGCGATGATCGACAGCAGGTACAAGCCGTACAAGGACATCACGGCCAGAAGCAGCCCCGCCAAGGTCGTTCCGAGAATACGCGCCAGCGTACCCGCATTCATGTGTACGCCGTTCAGCGTCAGCAGGTCCCGCTCAGGCACGATAAGCGGAATAACGGATTGCAGCGCCGGAAAGTAAAAGGCCGACGATGCCTGAAGCGCGACGAAGAACACGACCATCCAGAACACCGAGTCCTGGTTCAGCGCGATAAACATGATGCCGACGCTCAGCGTGCGCCCGCCGCTCGCGTACAGCAGCACCTTTTTCTTCGATACGGTATCGATGACCCGTCCTGCCAGCGGTCCGAAGGCGACGCCGGCGACAAGCCCGGCGAATAAAATTAATGATTTCACAAAATCGGATGGAACCTGCTGCTGCATAAACTCCAGGTTGGCTATAATGGACATCCATAGTCCCAGCCCGGCGATAAACTCGCCGATCAGTACAATCCATACGTTCCGGTTACTCCACATCGCGCAGATCCTCCACCCTGGTATAAGCCTTCTCTATCGGTTCCTCTAGGTTAACACAACTCGGAAGGCGGCAAAAAGTCCTTTCTCCGAATGCCATCCGGAGGAAGGACTTTGCAGAATGGGTCACGCTCGTTATCAGCGCAGCCCTTTGGACTGATTTCTCATACTGCTATGAATGCTCTTCAAGCGCTCCTTCTCGGCCCTCGCCAGCGAGCTGTCCGCCTTGCGCGCCTCATAAGCCAGCTCCTTCTGAAGCTTCACGTAATTCTGATAGCGCGCGGAGGAAAGCGTCCCGTCCTCCAGCGCCGCCCGAACGGCGCAGCCCGGCTCGCTGCCGTGGCCGCAATCGCCGAACCGGCAAGCCAGCGCCAGCTCCTCCACATCGCCGAAGGCCGTGCCCAGACCGCTGTCGGCGTCCCACAGCTGCAGCTCGCGCATCCCCGGCGTATCGATCAGCAGCGCTCCGCCAGGCAGCCGGATCAATTCCCTATGCGTCGTCGTATGCCGTCCACGGTCATCTCCTTCGCGGATGCCGCCTGTTCGCAGCACCTCGCTGCCGTACAGCCGGTTGACGAGCGTAGACTTCCCCGCCCCTGACGAACCCAGCAGCGCAGCTGTGCGCCCTGGCTGCAGATAACTCTCCAGCGGTTCCAGCCCTTCGCCGGTCAGCGTGCTTACGGCATGCACCGGCACGCCGGGAGCGACGGTGCCGACCTCGGCGAGACGCGTCTCCACGTCATCGGCCAGATCGGCCTTGCTGAGTATAATAACAGGCGATGCTCCGCTCTCATAGGCAAGCGTCAGATAGCGTTCCAGCCGCCTCAAGTTATAATCCTGATTCAGCGCATGCACGAGAAATACAATGTCCACATTGGCGGCCACGATCTGCTCCTCTACCGCAGGTCCCGCGGCCCGCCGCGAAAAAGTGCTGCGCCTCGGCACAAGTCCGTGAATCGTCGCCCTCCCGTCGGACAGCCTCGGCTGAAGCGCCACCCAATCGCCGACCGCCGGGTAATCCGCACGGCCTCCGGCTTGATGCATCAGCTTGCCCGACACCTCGGCGAGCAGCTCGCCGCCCGCACATACTACCCGGTATAATCGCTTGTGCTCCAGCGTCACGCGCCCCGGCTCATAGCCGAGCTGGCGATAAGCGGCAAAGTCCGCCTCCAGCGCTTCATCCCAGCCCCACGACTCCGGCTTCCAATCCATGTTAATGCGCAAAACCCCCATATCCGTATATACGAGTCACCCCGTTGTATCCATTGTAAAAGATGCAGCGGGACGTCGCTATGGAGAGGAACGCTATAATCAATCTTCCCGGGGAGCCTGGCCAATCCCGAAACCGAGGATCGCCGCCTTCTCATCGCTCCAGTTCTCCGCCAGCTGCCGGATCACCTCATTGCGTCTGGCGAGCAGACGCGTCATGTATCGCTCGAGAAAAAGCCGGTCGGCCAGCCGGCCCAGACTACCCAGCGGCGATGTATAGTCAAACGTATCGCCCATCAGCGTGCCGGAGCCCTGAGCCTGAAACGTATGCTCATGGCAGAACCGCCGGAACGCTCCGCTGACCATCTCATCGACAAACCGGTGCGGCCGGTCCATCTCCGTGATGCGGGCGGTCAGCCGCTGCCGGATGCCGAAATGAACAGCCTCCCAGGTGACCGTCTCGCCGCATTCGATCAGACCGCTCCTTCTGCCTCCTACCGCCCTTTCTCCGGTCTGCGCCATTGAGTCCATATGCACATCAATGCTGCGCGACAGGTCGAAGCAAAGCTCCGGAGAAGCTTCGATATACAACTGCTGCCTGATGATAGGCAAGGCTATTCCTCCTTTCCGAAGAGCAGGTGAGAGCATGCATTAAGAGGCATCCGTCACTTCATATATTTGGACTCGACTTTCTTGCCGAGCAGCCACATCAGGCCGAAGGCCGACAGAATCAAGACAAGCTTCCACGGATGGCGGAGAATACCGGCCAGATCGCTGCCCGCAAGGGACACGAGGAAGATCATCACCCCTTTGCCGAGAGCTGTTGCGATAACGAAGGTGTGAAGCGGCATGCGGGACAAGGCGGACACCAAGGTAACGACCGCCGAGGGCGTGAAAGGAAAACAGGCCAATAAAAACACCGAAGTAAAGCCGTGCTCCTCCAGCCAATGAATCAGCCTGCCGGTACGGGGCAGCTTTCGCTCCAGAAAACCGCGCAGTCTCCCGCCGAACGTCCTCACCAAAGCGAAGACGCAAACCGCTCCGCCCACAACGCCTATCCAGGACAGGAAGGCGCCTTCTGCGAGCCCATAGGCATTGACGTTGGCTACGAGAATCGCAACCAGCGGCAGCATCGGCACGAAGGCTTCAACGAAGGGCGCCAGCACACCCGGCAGCGGTCCGAGCGCTTCATACTGCTTGAGCCATCTATCTATATCTTCCCAGGTTAGTGCAGATAACGCTTGCGTCCACTCCATACGTTCGTCTTCAACCACCTTTTTTGGCTTGTACTCCCTCCACTATACGCCCAAATGACTGTCAAAATCAAAGCAATCGCCTCGATCAAGCGTTCCGTCTTCCTTATCTGCACCTGGCCGCGGCTAGAACAGCCGCAAGCCGTGCTATCCCTTCTCCGACACGCTCCTCGGACTCTCTGGAGAAGGCGAGCCGCAGACAGCCTGGCCGGGCTCCGTAGACGCTTCCCGGCACAAGCGCTACGCCCCTGGCCGCCGCCTCGCGGAGCAGGTCGGGTTCGCCTATGCGATCCTTCAGCCTCAGCCACAAATAATATCCGCCATCCGGCGCCTTCCACTCCGCAGCATCCGCCAGATGAAGCTTCAGCGCCTCCAGCATCCGGTCCCTTCGTCCCGTCAGACCGGCGCGTATCCGCTCCAGCTCCGACTCCCACAGCTTCGAGTCCAGAATGGCCAACGTCAGCTCCTGAAGCACGGCGCTGAAGCCGTAATCCATCTCCTCCTTCGCCTCAGCCAGACGCCTGATCACGCCGGCGGGCGCAGCGATCCATCCGGTACGCAGACCCGGCGCGGCGATCTTGGACAGCGTGCCCACATACAGCACGGCGTCGCCGCTCGGGTCCAGCGCCTTGAGAGAGGCCGGCGGCAGCGGCGAACCAAGCGCTGGCAGCAGGCTGTACGGATCATCCTCCACGATCGGAATCCGGCGTTCCTGACAGATGGCCAGCAGCTCCAAACGGCGGGCGGCGGACAACGTCGTGCCCGTCGGATTCTGGTAGGTCGGATTGATAAAGATCATCCGGATCCTGTGCCTGGCGTACAGGTCCGCCACGGCTTCGGGGATCAGCCCTTGCTCGTCCATAGCAATCTGGAACAATCGCAGGCCCGCCGACATAAACAGCGACCGCGAGTAGGTATACGAAGGGCCTTCCATACCGATCGCATCGCCGGGACGCAGCAGACAGCTGGCGATCAGATGCAGCGCCTGCTGCGCCCCGCCGGTCAGCAGCAGCTCATCCGGCCCCGCAGCAATTCCGTGACGGTCATGCAGATGAACGGACAGCCGCTCGCGCACCGCTTTGTCCCCTCGGGCATCGGCATACCCGAAAGGCAGCTCCAATCCCAGCCCGCCGGAGAGCTGCCTCAGCACCCCCTTGGGCATCAGCTCCGGCGACAGCTCTCCCCGCGCCAGGTTGACCACGCCGGGCTGCTCGGCCATTTCCCGGGTCTGCCGCACAAGCTCGCGCGTCGGCACGAAGGCTCCGCCCTCCACATAGGCATGCCAGTTCATATTGCGCTTTGGGGCGTCTCCCCATAACGTCTCGCTCACTCTCGTTCCGCTCCCCCGCACAGAGCTCACCAGCCCCGCCGAGCGCAAGTCCGCATAGGCTGCCGCGACGGTGCTCCGATTCATGCCCAGCCGCTTCGCCAGCTCACGCTCCGCCGGCAGCGGCTCGCCCGGCAGCAGCTCGCCGGCTGCGATCCGCCGCTCATAGTACCGGGCCAATTGCCGGTACACCGGCTCACGGCTGCCCGCCTCCCGTCGAAATTCCATGCCTGATCCCCTCCCCATATATAGTCAGTATAGCTCATAATTGGCTGGCCATGGAGGTAGCCAATTGGCTGAGTACAGGCGAAAGACGCGCCGCTATAATAAATGCCAGGGTCCGCTTGAAGAATGGAGGAATAGGCAATGTGGCTTCGAGAAAGAAAATACGCATGGCTTCTGCTAGCGGTTCTGTGGGTGTTCGGCTGTATCGGGGCGTTGTCCCGTTTTGTCATGGCGTACTACCAGGTCGCCATTACCGAGGATTTTGCCGTAGGCCGCAGCTTCATTTCCTACGCCTGGTCGCTCAATCTGCTCGTTGCCGCGCTCTGTATGCCGCTCGGGGGATGGCTGGTCGACAAATACGGGGCAAAAGCGGTGATGGCCGTCAGCGCCTTGTTCGGGGCGGCCGGCTCCGCCCTGATTTTCATCGTGCAGCATCCCTTGGCCTTCGTGCTGGGTTACGGTCTGCTCTCCGGACTCGTGGGGATCGGAGCGACCACAACGTATGCGCTCGTCTTTCACTGGTTTGAGCATCACCGGGCCAAGGCGCTGACCATCCTGAGCAGCGCCTCGCCGCTGGGACTGGCGATCGCAAGCCCCGTGTTCATTCACTACAAGGGACTTACCTGGGAATATGCCTTCCTGGCAACCGCTCTGCTCGGGCTCCTGCTCGTTATTCCAAGCACGCTGCTGCTCGTGAGAAATCCCGCCGCATCCGGCGCCTCTGCTCCCGCCAGGCCGGATGCGGAGGCTACCCGGCCGACCGCAGCCGAGCAAAGCGCAGCAGCCGAACCGCGCCTATCACATCCCGTCCGCCGGCTTGCCGGTCGGATGCTGACCGCAGCTTCTACGGCAAGCTCGACGCCTGTGCTGCCGATGGTGATGCTCGGCTTATTCGTATGCGGCTTCCATATGGGGACCGTCGAGATGAATATGGTGGCCATCCATCAGCATGCCCAGGTGTCCGACACCATGGTCGCTTCCGCGATCAGCGCGCTCGGCTTGATGGAGATCGCGGGCTCGTTCCTGTTCGGCTACATGCTGGACCGGTTTCCCCGGGCCTTCATCCTGGCTCTGCTCTACGGGCTACGCGCGATTGGCTTCATCGTGCTTTACGTTCATCTCGAGCTCTCGCCGCTGTTATTCTCCGTGATGTTCGGCGCTACTTACGTAGGGGCGGTTCCCGGCGGCCTGCTGCTGGCCCGGGAAGCGATACGGGGAGGCGGTACGACGCAGACGGGCTTCCTGCTGCTGTTCCACCAGGCCGGCGGCATCGTCGGAGCCTTGGTCGCCGGACTGCTGTTCGACCGCTTCTCCAGCTATCAGCCGCTGATCGGCGTCAGCATCGGCCTCGCAGTTTTGACTATGGCCGGCTATTTCGCCGTCCATGTCTGGCTGCGCCGCCGGTCCGCGCATCCCGTCCCGGCCAATCAGACTCGCGGCGCAAGCGCGGAAGAAGCGGGCGCCTAAACAAGCAAGGCCAGGACACATGCCGTCATGGAGCCATATTTGCAAGAAGGCCGCGCTCCGCCCTCTTATTCACCGGACTTCTGCAGAGTCACCGTATTTGTTTCGCGTTTACGCCAGGGTACGCGGACAGCAGCAACGTTTTCAAGCTGAGTTTTCCTTACTCTCGAAAAAAAACGCAGCCTGCCGGAGCGATGGAGGTAGGTAGGTACCCAAGATGGGTTCGGTGCTGTTGCCCCATTTGCCTTCTTCCGCCCGTTGCCGCATACTGTTGTTGACTCATTATCTTGTAGGGGAGGTTTCATCATGATACAGATCGACATTTACTCGGATATGGTATGCCCCTGGTGCCGCATCGGCAAGTCCAATCTGATGAAGGCGCTGGCCGCTTGGAAAGACGGGGACCAGGCTACCGTAAGCTACCGCGCCTATCAGCTCGACCCGGAGCTGCCCCCGGAGGGCAAACCGTTCCAAGAGGCTATGGCCAAGAAGATGGGCGGCGTTCATCAGATTGCTCAAGCTACGGACCAGGTGACGCGCGCCGGAGCTGCAGCGGGGGTTCCCTTCCGGTTTGACCGGGTAACCCGGATGCCCAATACGAAGCTCGCGCATCGATTGACCGCTCTGCTGCCGTCCGACAAGCAAGGACCGTGGGTGGATGCGGTCATGAAGGCCTACTTCGAAGAAGGGCAGGACATCGCCCTCCGGGAAGTGCTGCTTAGCCTGGCGTCCGAGCTGGGAGAAGATGCCGAGGCGCTCGGCCGGCGTCTGGACCTGGGCGAAGGGGAGACGCAGGTGAAGGACGACCAGCAGCAGGCAGCCCGCATGGGCGTAACGGGAGTTCCCTTCTTCGTCTTCAACAACAAATACGCCTTGTCGGGAGCGTACCCGCCCGATCAGATCGTCAAGGTGCTGGAGCAGACGGCGGCGGAAGCGGCGGACTGACCCGCATAGACAAGCGGGCGTACGGCCAAGAGCCCGGCTCTCCCCACTACGGGGAAACCGGGCTCTCTTTCAAGCGGAAGGACAAGCGTTACTTGTCAGCAAGCAAGCGTGACTCCGAAGCAGCTCCCAGGCACGCCGGACTTCATACCTGCACTGCCCGTCACCGCTACAGCACGCGGACACCTTTCCTCCCGCAGCCGTCAGCTACTCTCCTCCAGCAGCAACCGCCACCTCCGAGTTAAGCTCATACGAGCGGTATATGCCCTCCAGAACGGCAATGACATCTCTGGAATAGTTCATTGAGCATTCCGGCTCGCGCTCCTCTTCGATGCTTGCGAGCAACTCGCGGAATTGAAGGACGAAAGGGTCCTCGGCGCGAGATACCGGGATTTGTTCGTATGCGCCATTGCGGCTGATCCACACCCCTTGGCCGGGAGCGACCTTCACCATCGCTTTCGTGAAAACAAGCTCCAGCTCGTTCCTCGGCACGCCGCCGTACCCCGACTGCACGATGGTGGAAGGCACTCCCCGTTCATTCTCCAGAAAGACGACTCCGCTCCCCTCCACGTCGCCTGCCGGTCCGTGATGGCTGATCGAGGCGCGGACCTTTACGATTTTCGCCTGTCCGAGCCACATGATCCGATCGACGGAGTGGGACCCCAGATTAAACAGGATGCCGCCTCCCGAACGCTGCTTATCGAGAAACCACGCGGGCCGCTGCGCCGTGTAGTAGGTAGTGTGGCGCGTGTCATTCATCATGACCAGCTGTCCCAATTGCTGCGCTTCGTCTTCGATGAGCTTTTTCGCGAGCAGGTTTTCCGCCAGGAAATGCTGCGTATGGCCGACCATCAGCCGAACGCCGCTGCGCCGCACGGCTTCCATAATGGCGCTGCACTCCAGCGCACTCAGCGCCATCGGCTTTTCCAGAAGCACGTGACACCCCGCCTCGGCGCAAAAGACCGCCGCTTCCCTATGCAAATGATGCGGCAGCGTAATGACGACGATATCCGGCTTCTCCTTCATCACCATTTCGCGATAATCTGTATACGCAGTAGCGCCGAACGCTGCGGACAGCAGCTCCGCCCGGTCGAGCCGGATATCCGCTACCGCGACAGGCTGCAATTGTTCCCGCAGCCCATTCATCGCCTTCAAATGGCCTTCTGCATTATGCCCGGCTCCTACGACCGCTATTTTGTAGATCCTTGTCATGTGGCTCATCGCTTCCTTCACCTTCGCGTTCCCGCTGTTGATTGGCTTAATCTTTAGACACATTGAAATTATCGAAATACACATTGCCCGCCGCCCGCTGGCTGTAGACGCGGAAGGCGCTGATTTTGGGACTTGCGGCCGTATACGTTTCCTGGGCCTGCTGCGTCAGCGTGCCGTTCTGCGGTCCCGTGCGGAACGTAACGGTATTCGTGGTGAAATCGAGTTCAACCGTCACCCTATACCACGTGTTCAATTGGAAGCCGGGAAGCAGATTCCGGTAAGTGCTGCTCGTGCCCAGCCGGTATTTCAGACCGTTCGCCGTATCCGTCTGAATCTCCAGGAAGTTCGAGCCGGTATAAAGCAAAATCTTGTCTCCGTTAAAGTTCGCTTCCCGCATATAGTCGAAGCTGAACTGCGCAGTTGGCCCCTCGTCTATAAAGTCGTATACGAAGTTGCTCGCCGCTCCGTTCGGAACGCTCAAGCTGCGGTTCGCACTGCTTGGCACCACCGCGACCAGCCATGCCGCCGGCCATGCGGTAGGATAGGCGGAATACGGCTCCCCTACCGTTCCGTCGTTGAAATCGACAAGCAGGTCCGAGGACGGGCCGCCGACTGTCACTTGCAGCGGAGCCGACAGAGGTGATTCCCCTTCCGCGTTGATGGCGCTGATCTTATAGTAATACGTCGTGTCCGACACCAGACCCTTATTCCGGTAGGAGTTGCCCGTGATAGCTCCAACCTCCAGCTTCCGGTACGGTCCGCCCAAGCTTTCCGCCCGGTAGATGGCGTAAGAGTCGGCCCCGCTTACGGAATTCCAGCTGAGCGCGACTTCGTTCCTTCTGGCGGTGGCGGTGACGCCGGACGGTTCCGCCGGCCCGTTCCAGGCTGTCAGGTTATCGAAGTACACATTGCCGCTCGAGCGCTGATTGTAGATGCGCAAGGCGCTGATTTTGGGGCTTGCTCCCGTATACGATTCCTGAGCCTGCACGGTCAGCGGACCGTTCTTGGGCCCTGTGCGGAACGTCACCGTATTCGCGGCAAAATCGAGATCAATCGCCACCGTATACCAGTTGTTCAATTGGAACCCTGGAATAAGATTACGGTACTCGTTCGTCGTCCCCAGCCGGTAACGCAAGCCGTAGACGGAATCAGCCACCGTCTCAAGGAAATTCGATCCCGTATAGAACAAAAGCTTATCCAGATCGAAGTTTGCCTCCCGCATGTAATCGAACCGGAGATGGGAGGTCGTTCCTGCAGCTGTAAAGTCGTACGTGAACGTCCCGATCGCATTGGGCGGAACGCTGAGGCTCTTGTCGGCCGAACTCGGCGTAGACGATACAAGCCAGGCAGCCGGCCAGTCGGCCGGTGCGAAATAAGGCGCTCCGTTCGTTCCGTCGTTGAAATCGACGGCAATCGGCTGAAGCGGCGCTTTCGTCGTGGCAGCGGCGTGCAGCGACAAAGCGGATTCCCCGTTAGAAGTAACGGCCGTCACTTTGTACGCATATTCGGTCCCGGCGGTCAATCCGTTATTAACGAATAGCGGAGCCGTCAGCGCCGTTGTCGTCAGCTTCGTGTACGCGCCATTGGCGCTGGCCGCCCGGTAAACATGATACCCGGTTGCTCCAGCCACGGGCGTCCAGTCCAGCCGGATCGAATCCCGGTTCAATGCCAAAGCCCGTACATCGCCGGGAGCCCCGTTCACAACAGCCTTCGGCACGGAGGGAACGACCCCTTCCGGAAACGTGCCTCTCGTCAGTTCGTTCAAGTATTTCTCCAGATTGGTATAGCCGTCGCCGGTAAAGTCGGTTTTCCCGTCAAGAGCGTCATTCGGATTCAATCCGTGCTCCAGCTCCCACACATCCGGCATCCCGTCGCCATCCGTATCCGCAGGCACTTCGGCCGTTTGCAGCGCCGGCCATTGCAGCGTTACTTTCGTCGCACGCTTCCCGTCCAGGGTCGCTTGCTCCTCAGCCGTTACGTTGTTCGCCGTATAGATGACGCTCCCCGTCCCGTTGATAACGTCGTTCACGAGGTCATGATCGACGGCATCGCGCTTGAGGCTGGCGCCGGCGTAATTCAGCACCTTCTCGTAAGCGACGTCGGGACTGTCCTGCGGCGACGGATTCGGCATCGCGAACGGTGTGCTGACGAACATCTGCGGATTTTTGTAGATGCCGCTGAAGTTGTTCGGGTGGCTGCTGGCGGACAAGCTGCCGTCCCGGCGCACGCTCTTGTTGCCGGTAAGCGCGATACTGGAGCTGTAAGGCGGACTCGCGTCAACTACATCCGTCTCTGCCATCCGGGCTTCTATCAGGGTGCTGATCCCGGCCTTGTAGTAATTGTTGACCAAATTGCCTTGAGCGTTCTGGCCGTACATGCTCTTATAACCCCAGTCATAAATCACATTGTTGCGCACGTCCATCGATTTGCCGGAAAACCGCGGATTGCGGCTGTCGTTGTGAGCGAGCAAGTTGTAATAGAAGGTGGCATTTTCGCCGCCCCAGATTCCGCCGTAGCCGTGGAACCCTTTGCCGGGCACATTCGATTTCACGATCGTCGGGCCGATCGTGCTGTATTGCAGCGTGAAGTCGACGTTCTGATAGAAGGAAAACGATTCGTCGGTTCCCCAGCTCGCCGAAATATGGTCGAAGATGAGCTGCTGGCGATGCCGCCCGGTGGTGCCGTCCATATCAAGCCCCGCTTCGTCTCCTGTACGGAAACGAAGATAGCGGACAATCAGGTTGTCGCCCTGGAACACAACGGTATAGTTCTTGAATGTAATGCCGTCCCCGGGCGCGCTTTGCCCGGCAATTGTCAAGTTGGAGGACGCTACGTATAACATTGATTGCAGCTCGATCGTCCCGGACACCTTGAACAGGATCGTCCTGTTGCTTTGGCTGACCGCGTCGCGGAACGAGCCTGGACCGGAATCGTTCAAATTCGTGACGTAGTACACGTCCTTGCCGCGCCCGCCTGTGGCGAATTTACCGCCCCCTTCAGCTCCGGGGAAAGCGGGAATCGTGCCGGGGACCACACTGGGCGGTGGCGGCGGCGGATCCAGCGGCGTGCCGACTGCGGGGCCGACCAGCACCGCATACATCCGGCCGAATCCGATATGCCCCGTGGCTTGGTTCCCGCCCAAGGCGACGGTTCCGGCCTTATAGGTGCGCGAGTAGACGCGGTAGATGTTCGTATCCGTCACGTTGCCTTCCGCATCCTTGACTTCGGCTTCGATCGTGTTCCCCGTAAACGTCCAGCCGTATTGCGGGGCCAGCCAGTAATCGGAATTGAATGGCTCCGTTGAAGCGTTGTCGGCGTGCATAGCGACATAAATGGTGGCATCCGTATCAATATTGAATGTAAGGAAGGGATTGGTCGGTTCGTTCTTATGATCCGCTCCGCCGCTGGTTTGGATAAAGGACATGCCGGCATAAGGGCCTATGTTGGAAAAAGTCGTGGAGGGATCGTTAACGTAAACTTGCTTGCCGGTCTGCAGATCGTCATATACCGCATAAGTTATCGGATCGTACCAGAGGTTGTTTTGCGTTAGATTGCTGATGCCGATCGGCGAAGCCAGCGTCGGCGCCGCGGGCAGCAGCTGAATCGCAAGCAGGAGCGCAAGCATTAAAGAAATCGTTTTCTTCTTCATCATGTACCTCCTCTAATTGGTAGGCCAGCCTGAAACTAGCTTGGTCATTCCCTTCCCCTGAATCCTGTCCAGCCACCCCCTTTTACCAGTAAGAACCAAAGCAGGAGCCGACTTGTAATCGCTTTCTTTTCGTGATGAATTATCGCTCCCCTTCTTGTCGATCATAACCCTTGTACGCCCGTGCGGACCACTTCCATCTGCTGCGGACACCGTACAATTTTTTAGAAAAAAGCATTTTCCCGTATGGAATCTAATGAATAGTACCCCTCTCATGAGATGTACCTTGTACCCCGGAAGGAGGCTTTGTAAGATGACTGTAAGCGTTGGTGGAAGCGCTGCCAGGGGTCGTCAAGACATGGCAGCCTCCGTGCAATGAACGCATCATCATGCGATAAGCGAAAGGAGATGAAGCAAGTGAATCATGTTGCGCCCCTAGCCAATGATCCGGTGAAAAAACGGGACAGTTGGGCAGCTGCGTTCAAGAAAGGGTGGGCGCGCTCGAAGTATCTTCATTTATTGGCATTGCCGGGGGTTTTGTATTATCTGATTTTCAATTATGTTCCGATGTATGGCATCCTGATCGCGTTTCAAGATTTTCAGCCTTTGAAAGGGGTATGGGGCAGCACCTGGATCGGCTTCGATCAATTCAAGGCGTTTTTCCAGCATATGTACTTCTGGCGGGTCATCCGCAATACATTGCTGCTGAGCTTTCTCGAATTATTGTTCGTTTTTCCGCTGCAAATCTTGTTCGCCATCTTCCTCAACGAGATACGGAACCGTTTCTACAAGCGATTCGTGCAGACGGTGAGCTACTTGCCGCATTTTATCTCGCTGCCGGCGATCGTCGGGATGCTGTTCATGTTCCTCTCGCCCCAGGACGGCCCGTTCAATATGCTGCTCGTGAAAGTGTTCCATATGGAGCCGATCAACTTCATGGGCCAGTCGGAGTGGTTCCGGCCGCTTTATATTCTCTCCGATATATGGACGACGCTCGGGTGGGGCGCGATCATCTACCTGGCCGCCTTGACGAACGTGAATCCGGATATGTATGAATCCGCCTCGCTTGACGGGGCAAGCCGCGTGCAGATGATCTGGCACATTACCCTGCCCGCGATCCAGCCTACGATCATGATCATGCTGCTGCTCCAGATCGGCAAAATGATGTCGCTCGGCGCTGACAAGGTGCTGCTCATGCAGTCTCCCGTCACGTACGAAGTATCGGATGTGATCAGCACGTTCGTATACCGCCGCGGCCTGGAGTTCGGCGAATTCAGCTTCGCTACGGCGGTTGGATTTTTTAACTCGCTGATTAATATCTTTCTGCTGCTGACCGCCAACTGGATCGTTAAGAAGACGACCGACAACAGCTTGTTCTAAACCGAAGGAGGTGCCGCTATGATCCGCGAT
This sequence comes from Paenibacillus sp. cl123, assembly GCF_900101595.1. GTDB lineage: Bacteria > Bacillota > Bacilli > Paenibacillales > NBRC-103111 > Paenibacillus_G. The sequence goes on along the minus strand of NZ_FMYY01000006.1, from coordinate 147,135 downwards.
CAATCGCTATCGTCCAAACTGCTGGACGTTGTGGTGCATGCGGTCGTCATTATAGTCCTGATCGTGACGATATACCCGGTTCTTTACGTGTTATCCGCATCGCTCAGCAGTCCGGAAGCTTACAACTTAGGCAAGGTAACAATTTTCCCGGTTGATGTTACAATGAAAGCATACCGTCTCATCTGGGAAGCTAAAACGGTCCCTCGCTCTTTCCTGAACTCCGTCGTCTATACGACGCTTGGAACGGCGATAAGCATGCTGCTTACGACCTCGCTCGCTTACGCCATTTCGCGGAAAAAGCTGGCGCTGCGGCGATATTACATGTGGTTCGTACTGATCACGATGTACTTTAACGGCGGGATGATCACCAACTTCTTACTCGTGAAAAATTTGGGGCTGTACAACACCCTATGGGCCATCGTCCTGCCGACGGCCGTATCCACCTATTACTTGATCATCATGCGGTCTTATTTCCAGGCGGTTCCGGAAGAATTAAATGAATCCGCTTACTTGGACGGGGCCAACGATCTGATCATCTTTATCCGCATCACCTTGCCTTTATCGATGGCGGCGCTCGTTACGATCGGTCTCTTCTACGCCGTGAACTATTGGAACGCCTGGTTCTCCTCGCTGCTTTACTTGAAGGATACGGATAAATACCCGCTGCAGATGGTTTTGCGGCAGATCATCATCCGCTCCGAGCTGCTCATGCAGTCGATCAAGGCGGGCGAGGCGTCAGCCAGCGAGATGGCTTCTACGGACGTCACGTCGATCAAATACGCCACATTATTCGTGTCCATCGGACCTATGATGATTTTGTATCCATTCATTCAGAAATATTTCGTCAAGGGCGTCATGATCGGTTCGTTAAAAGGCTGAGCCTGCACAGATTAAGAAACCAAGGGGGAATTCAACATGGTCAAAAAACCGCTTAAACTCGTGGCAGCCGCTATCCTGCCTCTTACACTCGTCATCGGCTGTTCCGAGAGCGGGGAGACGCCGCCTGCATCGCCGGGTACGGCAGCACCCGCATCCAATGGCAGTGGCAGTGGTAAATACGACAAGGAACTGACGATTACCGTGTCGAGAGCGATTCTGGATACCTCGACGGTCAAGGACGATTTGGAAGCGAAGATGCTGAAAGAGAAATTCAATCTTGTGTTCAAGGCGGAGGACTACAGCCGCAACGATTGGGCGACCAAGACGACGCTGATGTTCTCCACCGGAGACGGTCCCGAGTTCATCCCCTACTCCCGCGATCAATGGAAATCGATCGAGTGGATGTCGGCGGGCTACCTGCGCCCGTTTGAGCTGGACGAGATCAAGCAAAAGCTGCCTAACTACCTGAAAATTTGGACCGACGAGGAATGGGATACCGTCCTCAAGTCGACGCGCTTCTCCGATGGCAAGCTGTACTTCCTGCCTAATAAGCGGACGATACCGGTGCAGAATGCCTGGCAATACCGCAAGGATCTATTTGACAAATACGGTCTGAAGTTCCCGGGCACGCCGGATGAAATGATCGACACGCTCAAGACGATCAAGGATAAAACCGGTCTCATTCCGTTCGTGGTGCCGGGAAACTCGTCGTCTCCGCTATGGGCTGTCAGCACGTTTTTCCAAATGTTCGGTTTTCCTGACCTGCTGCTCACCTGGAACTCTTACGTGGACCCGGTCACCAAACAGTTTCATGCCTATCCGCTCGCTACCGACCAAAGCCGCGATATTCTTATATTCCTGAACAAAATGTACAAAAACGGCTTGCTCATGAAGGATTTCGCTACAGCGACGGCCGACCAGACAAACAAACTGATTGCCCAAGGCAATCACGTCATTGCGCAGACGATTAACGATCCTTCCTTCATGGACGGACAGCAGAAGACTGCCGCTCCGGACGTCAAATGGGCGTGGGTCGACAATTTCGACCATCCGACGAGCGACCCGAAAAAAACGATTTACAAGAAGGAATCGTATTATTCGTACTGGGGGCCGGCGATCAAGAAAGGCACTAGCCAGGAGAAGGTCGATCGTTTGCTTGATTACTTGAACTGGGCCGTCTCGGAAGAAGGCCAGCTCTGGTACACGTATGGCAAGGAAGGGGTTACGTACGAGAAGAAGGACGGCGTTCCTACGTTCTTGCCGTCCATGAGCACGCCTACCCAGGCGCAGGGCGACAAGCTGGCGAACTACGGCATCAACATCGGGGTGATCGGATTAGGGGGCTTCATTTTACCTCACAAGTCCTTTGACCAAACGTTCAACAAGCTGAAGCTGGAGATGAGCAAGGTCATCCCGTCCAAGCCTAACTACTACGGCCCCATCGAGCCGATTCTCCAGTTAAGCGACGCAGATCGCAAGAAGCTGGTCGGGCTTGAAACGAATCTGAACGGCGTGCGCGACGAATACTGGCTGAAATTCATTATGGGTGCGCTCGACCCGTCCAATGATGCCGACTGGAAGAAGTTTATGGACGCCGCGAACAAAGCCGGCCTGCCGGAAGTTGTGAAACTGCGGACGGACGCTTACAGCAAAGCGAATAACAGTTAACCTTGCATTTCCTTGTAGGACGATGGGGACACTCCCATCGTCCTTTTGAATGCGCGGCGAAACGAATGCGTGCTGTTGTAGCCTGCCTGCACCGCGATATTGTCGATGGACAACGAGCCTTGTGCAATCAACCGGCAGGCAAGCGAGATGCGGAGCTGCTCCAGGTAGGAGCTGAACGTTTCCCCGGACTGCTCTTTGAAAAACTGCGACAAGTAAGATTCCGATAAATTAAAATGAGAAGCAATGGCGTACAAGCTAATATTCGGATCCTGGAAATGATCGTGGATATAAGCCACTATTTTGTCCAGGAGATGCGTATTCCGGCTCTTTTTGTTTCTCTCGTTCGAACGGCACAAGTGATGGAATTGCAGAAAAATATCCCGCAAGCCCGGCTCGGTATCCGCGATGTCCAGCGTATAACCAGGGTCATTCTCCTCCACGACAGGGGGATGTCCGAGCTCATCCTTCAGCTTAAGCTCCGTTGCCTGCAGCTCGCTGAGCAGATGCTGCTTCATGCCCGCGGACAAGGTCCGGGTCAAGAAGTTCTCATTGTGCAGATGCTGCAGGATGTGAGCAAGCTCCGCAGAATTGCCCGCCTTGATGACATTCATGAGGCGGATCTCCACTTCCGTCGGATAATAGTAGCCGGTCTGCTCTTTGGCAATCCGGGCATACGACACGATGGCCGGCTTGTCGCCGCCCTCCACATGACTGTCCGTGACGGCCAGCTTCGCTTCCTGGTAGGAATAATGCACATCGAGCAGATCCTCATAGATGCTGCCGATGCCGATCATCGGTACGATGACATAGCGTTCCTGGATGTCACGGTTAATTTGGAGGAACAGGTTGTCCAGGTCACTGACAAACGCACTCTTCTCCGCAACGTCGGAACGAATCAGGATTGCCAGTTCATTTTCATGCATCGTGTGAACGTAGCCTCTCTCCTGAAGGTGATCGCGAATGATCCCTTCTATCAAGGCCCGGAGGATGTTCAATTCTTCCAGGCTTTCTGCATTAAGCGTTTCGTTATGTTTATAGATATGGAGCACAGCAATGACAAAGCCGCTCCCGCGCATCTCAAGACCTGCATGAACGAGCATCGCGTGCATCTGTGCGCGGTCCTCGAACTCGCCCTTGAACAGACGCTCGATAAACACGTTTTTGAGCGTATCGGCCTGCCGCTGCAGCATCTGCTGCAGCGATTGATTGTTATCGATTAACCGGGCAATGCTCGTCTGTAAATAATCGACCTCATTGGGCCTCTCGGTCTGATCCGGCCTGCCGCCAAGCTGGTCGTTGCCCCAGAACGCTCTGAGGACCTTGACGATATCTTTCCACGGCTTGGAGTGTCTATTGGCCATCCACAAGGAAATGATCGTGCCGACGACGAGCGTCCCTGCTGCGACGGATAGGGCAATCGTGCGGATATAATTGACCTTGCCCATCACTTGTTCAATTGGCAAGGACACGACGTATACCAGGTTATTGTAAGCCGAACGAGTGTAGACGAAGAGATGGTCTTCTCCCGCTATTTCAGCGTGCGTATAGCCGTTGCGCTCGGTCGTTTGACGGATTTTTTCCGGAATGGGAACGTCCGCGCTTGCGGTGACGACTTCGCCGTTCTCATCCAGGATGGCGAACGTCTGGCCGTCCGCGTCATCTGTTCCGTCGATTCCGACAAGCTTCATGATATCGTTGTCCTCAATCGCGAATACGACCACGGCCTGGGTCTCCTGGTTCATGCCAAGCGGCAGGGATGTCACGTAGGTGATACCCGATGTCTCCCTCCCCTTCAACCGTACAAGCCGAGAAGGGAGCGTATCGCGCAAGTGCGGCTTATCGAACAGGAATGCATGCCACTCCTCGTACGACATGCCTTCGTACTGAAACTCGTCCTGATAAAACGTCCTTGACGAGTCGGTCATCTGGACTTTGGAGAACACCAGGTCGCTATTTTTCAGCACGACGAAAAATGTATTCGTGTATGCGCTTCCAGTTAAGGATGAAGAATGAAAATCTTTATAATAATTCCAAATATCGAAGAGCTCCGGCGAGTTGCCTAGCGGCGTCCGTAAATGATAGAGCCCCATCAAGCGCGAATCATAGGATAGTTTAATCGCGGCTTCGTCCATATCCATCCACTGCTTGTCGAGCATATCCCTTGCTTGCTCCAGGATATGCAGCTTTGCTTCGCGGGACTGCGTCTCTACGATTTGAACCGCCTCGTAGTAGGTGAAGCTCGACAGCACGATCGGGATGATTAGCATGAGCAAGAAGGAGATCATGAAGCGTTTGAACACATTGTTTTTACTGGTCTTCCCACGCAAGAGCATCCGAATCACCTCAGCCATATGCAGTATTACCGGGTTATTTTAACATATTAGAAAAACCAATGCTCTAAAAAAATGAGCAAATCACTTTAAAATCGTGCTCGACAACAAAATACGGGCTGCCTGACGCCTGTTCGCCCGATCAAATCGTCAAGGCGCTGGAGCAGACCGGCAGACTGCGGCGGCGGCGAAGGCGAAGGCGAAAGCGGATTGCCCCGCTTGGGCTGGCGTATGGCCAATTAGCCCGGTTCTCCCCTTTACGGGACAACCGGGCTTCCTTCATGCGAAGCGAAGAGCGTCAATCCGGGGACATGTCCGGCAAGCCGGGCCTCCCGCCCGCACTGTCCGCCGCTGCCTCCGCAGCGTACATGCCCTCTCCAGCTCCGCGCACAGCTCCTCCTTTGCTCCCACATCGACAACGAACAGCACATGGGTACAATCAAGGGTAGCACAAAGCCGGGAGGCGCAGACGTCATTGCTGAGTCTGCGGCCACCCGGCCCATGCTTGATTTTATCGCACCTGATCGTTCAGGCGTTCCTTGAATTGCTCGCTTCCGTCGCTATTGCGGACGGCTTCATGAGATACTGTCGCTTCTTGCACTTCTCCGTATGCCCAATGACTTTCCGGCATGTCGGGGAACTGGGAGCTCAGTCCATGCAGAGGCCCGCGGAACAACATGCGGTTGATCATCGTCACGGCCTCCGAGCGGATGATCGAATGATCCGGTTTGAAGGTGCCGTCCGGATAACCGGTCAGGAACTTGCCTCTGTACAGGCTTTCGATCGAAGAGCCTGCCCAATGGTTCAATCCGTCTGTAAAATGAGTCTCCGTCGCCAAACTGACGTCCAGCTGCAGGAAACGCGCCATCACGACGGCCAGCTCGCCGCGCTTGACTTGAGCTTCCGGACGGAACGTGCCGTCTTCGAAGCCGTTGAATACTTGATGCTTGGTCACAGTCCGGATATAATCCGCCGCCCAGTGGGTGTCCGGCACATCGTTGTAAGCGATCGTTTCGGCCGCTTCGTCATTGTGCAGCAGCCGCGCGATGATCGCCGCCAGCTCCGCCCGGGTCAGATGGTTATCGGCCTTGAACGTGCCGTCCGGATAGCCCAGGATATAGCGTTCATGACGCAGGGCTTGTTCGCCGCTGACCGTCACTTTCGCCGAAGATTTCGCTTCTGCGGCCGGAGCGGCGCTCGAGCCCGCTTTGAAGCTGCCTTTCAGATCAAACTCCATATCGGCCTTCAGCTGTCCCGGCCATTGAAGCGTAATTTCCTTGCGTTCCTTGGCGCCTGCAGCCATATCGCTTACGCTCCAGCGGATCTTGCCGCCCTCGACCTTCCCTCCGGCCGCATCGATCACTTGCACGCCTTCCGGCAGTGTTACCTCAACCGTGCCGTCCGTAATGGTGAAGCTCGAGGAGTTGCCGTACTGGACGCTTACTTTCGATTGTCCGCCCGGCTGTATCAGATTGCGGTCCACCGACAAACTAAGGAGCAAGTCCGGCATAGGAGCCGAGACATACCCTCCGCTGCTGTCGCTGTCGGAAGACTGCGGGTGCAGCTTAAGATCATGGCGCACAATATCCCATTCTACGGAAATGGTAGGGCTTGTATATCTGTCATAGCCATTTTTGGTAACGACCAGATAATAATCCGTTTGTGGGAAGACCATATAAGCATAGAACCCGTGGTTGTCGCTATTCTGCGGATTCGCGTTCTGATTCGGCGCGAATCCCGGCAGGAGAGGTAATACGACCTCTGCGCCCGGCTGTACGCCTTGATCGCGATTGCGCTGCGTATCGGCATAATACAGCACGACATGCGCTCCTTCAATCAGAGCAAGCGTACGAGCATCGCGGATTTCACCGTAAGGATCGATCAACTCTTCTGAAATATTCAGTTCGCCCTCGGCGCTTACCGACAGTACCGGCAGCTTGCCATCCTTCGTGCGGTTAACTACAATTTCTTGTCCCGGCTGGAACACATATCTGAGCTCCAGACTGTAATCTCCGATCGCCAAGCCCTCCGCATGGAAAACTCCTTGATCGGCAAGCGGAAATGCTTTCGGCTGCTGCGTAGCGGCATCCAGCACGTAGTTGCCCGCAGCATCCTTCAGGTAGGCCTGCAGCTTGCTGACAAATGCAGGCTCCAGCAGCTTCGACTCGCCGTCCGGCTGCTTGGACAGCACGATGCCGGTGACGGTTTTCTCGGACTCGAAGTTTTCACTCTCGGAGCCTGTCACCGTTCCTACTTCAGCCGTCTGCTTGTAGGTAACCGGGGTCAATACGCCGCCAACCATCATCTGCTGCGTAACCGACACCTCGTACCGTTCATCGCCGCGCGGCACCGGCAGAGAATAAGAGCCGTCTTCGGCAGTTACGACCGTCTTCACAAAATCCTGTTCGTCAATCTTGCCGTCATGGTTCATATCCAGCGTTACGGTGACCACAGCTCCGGCAACCGGCTTGTTGTCGGCTCCCTTCGTGATAACACCGCTGACCGTAGCCGGCTGGAAGGTTACAACGATCTGGTCCTTCGCGGACAGGCCGCGGGACGGGTCTTGCACATCCGCTTTTACCGGAATGTCCTGAGAATCGACTCCGGTTATTTTGTCCGACTTGTACGTTACAACGGCCAAGCCTTCCGCATTGGTTACAGCCCTGTCACCTTCGACGAACGTGCCTTTCTGCGCGCTGAACACCACTTCCACATTCGCGAGCGGCTTCCCGTCGCCGTCCGTCAGCTTGGCGGTCAGCTCCGTCGTGGACTTGCCGTCGCCCAGGATCTTATCCGGGTTGGCGGTCAGCTTCAGGGTGCTCGCTACCACGCGGAAGCCGTTGTCTCCCAGACGCTGCGCGGACTCTGCTGCCAGCGGCTCCTGGTTCAGCTTGATCCCCTGGAAGGTTACGCTGTGCTCGCCTGCCTGTACTTGAACCGGCAGCTTATACGCCGTGTTTTCCCATTTCTTATACCCGTCAGCTTCGAATGTATCTCCATTTATCAGCTGCAGAGCTACCGTCTCTCCGTTAACGACTGCCCATACTTCCTTGGCCCACACTCCGCTGACCGCAGACAGCTTGAGCGGCTGGCCCGGCATTCCGTAAACAGTCGTCGTATCGCCCATCGAACGCTGGCCGACCCAGCCTTCCAGAGATTTCTGTACGACCACCTTGATCTCGGCCGGCGCGCTGGCCAGACCGTCCTCATCCGTAGCGGTGAAGCGGAAGCTGTCGGTTCCCGTAAAATTGGCTTGCGGCGTATAGGTCCAGACTGCGCCTCCGCCTTGATGGCCGGATAATGTGCCGTGCTGTGGACCTGATCCCGCTACATAACTGTATACCAGACCTGTAACGGTTTCTCTGTCAGAGCCTGACAGCACGATCGTCGCCGTCGTGTTCTCTTCCAGCACGATCGTTTGAGGCACAGCGACCGGCTGTCCGTTAACCGGCTTCACGATGATTTGAACGTGTACTTGGGCCGTTAAGCCGCCTTCATCCATGATTTTGTAATCAAAGCTGTCGGGGCCGGAATAATCCGGGCTTGGCGTGTACAGCCATCCCCCGTTGCCCGGCTGCTTCTGCAGCGTGCCATGCGCGGGACCGTTCAGAGTAGTCTGGACAAGCGCGCTTGTCGCTGTCTCAATGTCGATTCCGGACAATGGAATCAGCAGCGACTTGTTCTCATACGTGTCCACGGTTACCGCGGCCTGATTGTTCTCGACCGGCACACCGTCCAGCGTAATGACCGGTGCATCGTTGACCGCATTCACCGTGATCGTTACCAGGGCCGGAGCCGAGTCCAGTTGCCCGTCATTCACAAGGAATGTAAAGCTGTCAGGGCCGTAATAGTTGGCATCCGGCTTGTACGTATATTGACCGTTCGGCTGCAGCGTCAGCGTACCGTGGGTTGGCTGCGTGCCTACTTTATACGTCAGCGGGTCTTGGTCCGCATCCGTGCCTGTCAGCTTGCCGGTCTTCGTCCCGTCCTCATCTACGTTCCACTGCTCGCCTTGCGCTACCGGCGCATCGTTGACGTTATTGACCGTGATGGTGACCGTAGCAGGAGCCGAATCCACCGTGCCGTCATTTACCGTGAAGGTAAAGCTGTCAGAGCCTACATAGCCTGCGGCCGGCTTGTATGTGTACTGGCCGTTCGGCTGCAGCGTCAGCGTGCCGTGCGCCGGCTTCGTGCCTACCTTGTATGTCAGCGGGTCTTGATCCGCATCGGTTCCTGTCAGCTTGCCGGTCTTCGTCCCGTTCTCATCTACATTCCACTGCTCGCCCTGCGCTACCGGCGCGTCGTTGACGGCTGCGATGGTCAAAGTAACTTTGGCTGGGATCGGCGCGTAGCCGTCCGTGTTCTGTCCGTTCCAGGAAAAAACGGTGCTGCCTGACCAACCGGCAGCCGGGTGAAACTCGAGCTTGCCCAGGTCGCCGACCGGAATCTCCTGCCCAACCGTCACGTTGCTTCCGTCCAGCTTCAGAGTGCCGTCCGCCGGGAGCGACATAATCTTGACTTTCGTCAATTGGCTGCCATTGGCCCCGCCGTCCTGCCGAAGGAACTTGGACTTGAAGTCATTGTCCGTGAAGGCTACCGGCGTATTTTCCGACCCGCTCTTGGCGATGTCGCTGACCTTCGGATCATTGGTCGAGATCGAGTAGATGTGCTCAGCTTTTTTCGGCACCCCGTTCTGGTCGTCGAACAGGATGACGTTGATTGTATAATTGCCGCCCGCTTTAATCGAGCTGTCCGATAACTGGATGCCGTTCACAACCTCATCGGCGGTGTATGGCCCCCGGCTGGTCATACTGGTAGCCAGATTATCCCCGGTGGCCTGATCGATCACATTCACTTCGAGCCAATACTTTTGGTCTTGCTTGATCGGCCGAATGCCCGTATTGACCGTTACCTTGCCTGGCGTTACGGCAATATCCGCACCGGTAATCTCCCCCGTCTCCCGGATACCGCCGTCAATCACCAGCTGAGCCCAGTCTATAGTCGTCTCCCAGCCCTCATTGACACTGGAAGCTTTACTCTTGTTATGGCTAATGGAGACACCGACGAAAAAATCGCCCTGCTTCACCTGAGCCGGATCCAGCTTGAACACCGAGGTATTCCAAGTGTCCCCGTTGCCGGACAAGGCGCCCAGCAGGTTCACCTCGGGGAAAGACCATCCGGAGCGGTTGCCGCTCCCGCTGAAGGTTAAGGGTCCCGTACTGGAAGTATATACCTTGTCCCACTCGCCGTCCTCTTCGTCAACGTCGAAAGCCCGAACCAGCAGATACGCGCTTTCTGTCGGCGCATCGCCCGTCACATCTACATTGAATTCGAACGGATACTTGGGATGATACTTATTGATCATTGTGTTAGACTTCGGGTCACCCTTCTTACGGGCGCCCGAAGCAGCCGTAAGAGCTTCGTATACATCCAGATCGCCGACTTTCGTGCTGGCGGGGCGACCATAGCTGCCGGTTGTAGCCGCGCTGGGCGGATCGGGCATCTTCTCATTGTTGTTGTTCAGATTATCGTCATCCGTCATGTACGTCCCTCGGGTCGGCGGCAAATTGCCGCTGCCTGCCGATCCCGTACCTGCGGCTCCAACCTGCGCAGCCGGCAGGGCCAAGCCTGCGGCCATAAGGACCGATAATCCCAGGGACAAGTACTTCTGCTTCATCAAGCTTTTCATCTTGCTCACTGCTTTAGCTTCCTCCTTGGGCGCAATGGCCCGTCAAGTCTATTGAATCTCTTTTTCTATGTAATCACAAAGAACTAAACCAAATCTGAACAGCCCTTGTGCATTTTCCTATGTCTGAGTCTGTATGCCCAAGAGACGATCGATAGACTGCTTCATACGGTCCGCCTGAATTGGCTTCACGATAAAGTCGCCCGCCCCTGCCTTCAGCGCTCTGATCACTTGCTCCTTCTGTCCCAGCGCAGAGCACATGACAATCTTGGCCCGTGTATCCTGCTGGCGTATGCCCCGGACAGCGGCTACTCCATCCAGCTCAGGCATCGTAATATCCATCGTGACCAGATCCGGTCTCAGCCGCTTATACAGGCTGATCGCCTCCTGCCCGTTGCTGGCCTCTCCGATGACCTCATGCCCCAGCTCCTGAAGCAGCATCCGCAGAATCGCGCGTATAAAGGCTGTGTCGTCCACGATCAAAATTCGGCTCATGCCTCCCCCCTCCCGTCTGATCCAGTGTATAACCGGCAACTGAACAAAAAATGAACGGCAGCGCCGCTCCCGTTTCTTGCTCCACGGCATAAAAAAAGAACCCGACGGAAAATGAATTCCGTGAGTTCTTGAATCAGACAAATGCGGCAGCTTGGGACGCTTAGGGCAATCTTAGCAGCCGTTCTCCGCGTCTTGCCCATGTTCGATGCCACTGGATGATGCTCGCATGAGGAGCAATGGCAAGCTCCTCATGCAGCACCTTGCAGAGAGCGGCATATTGCTCTTCTACAGCATTCCGGTCCCCGAGCCGGTCATACAGCTTCATGAGAGCGAAGTAGCTGTGCTCATCATACGGATGCTGCTGTTGAATCCGATGGTAGGATACGATGGCAGCGGCTTCCATTCCCTTGCTCTCTTCATATTCCGCCTGGCGCTTCAAATAGCCGAGCCAGACCATCCTCAGCCGCTGCCGCTCGCTTTCCGCCCATAAATAATCATAATCCCCGAGATATTCTCCCCGGTACAGATCCAGCAGACGTCTCGCGCTTGCAGGCGACGCCACTTCTTCGTTCTCGGACAGAGCGATCAGCCTCTCCCATTCGTCGGCATCTACGAGGACTCCGTTCAAATCCAGCACGTAGCCTTCTTCCAATCCGGCGTTGCGAATCATAATCGGCAGTCCTGTTCTCTTCAGCTGCTGGCGCGCCTGGTATACCGTCGTATAGAGATGGGTCATGCCCCGTTTCTCGTCCAGCTCCGGCCACAACAGATCGAGCAGCGCGTCCTTCCGCACCAGCTGTCCGCGATGATGAAGCAAATAGGCAAACAGCTCCTGTGATTTCGCTGTTCTCCATTTGAAGGTTTCGGAGCTATTATCCATCCCTTCGAAGGCCAGGGAAGGAAGCGTCCTGACAAACGCCTGCGCGGGCGGCAGAGCTTCTTCCTCGGAAGGCTTGCTCCCCAGCAGCTTGCTTAACCGCTGCATCGTCTTGGCCAGCCGTTCCTGCTGGAGCGGCTTCAAGATATAGTCGATCGCATTGTATTCGAAAGCTTCGATAGCGTGGTTGTCATGAGCGGTCACGAATACGATCTGAACGGCGGAGCCGCGCTCTTGCAGCATCTCGGCGATTTGAAGTCCCGAGACCTCGGGCATATGGATATCCAGAAACACAACATCCGGCTTAAGCTTCTCCACGAGATCAATGCCCTGCTGCGGGTCCTTGCAGCTGCCTACTATGGACACCTCCGGAAATTGCCTAAGCATCTTCTCCAGATGCATCAGCGCTAGCCGCTCGTCGTCGATCATTATCACGTTCATATCGGTATCACCGCCCTGCTCTAATCCACAGCCTCAGCCATAGTTATAGTTCTAGTGCTTAGTATTCATGTAGTCGGCATTTTGGAGAAGGATATTATGTTAATTTTATCACACAATTGAAAAAATGCAGTACAATCGGATCAATTTTCGGCATTTTTTTTGCATAAGCGTCATCGTTCGAGTACGTGCCGCTCCGGCGTTTCAGACCGATGGGCCAGAGGCTTTTTCGCCAAAGCCGGAGTTTGCTCTATCAGCAAACAGGCAAAAGAACCGGCTGTCCTCCGTCCCTCGGACCCAGCAACCGGTTCTTGTCTCAAGCCAATAGTCTTGCGGCACCCGGGACAGCGATAGCGCTTAACCCAGGAAAGATTTCAGCATCCATACATGCTTCTCAAGACCTGCATGAATGCCCAGCAGCATATCGCCGGTCGTTTCGTCCTGAACCTCTTGAGCCAGCTCCATGCCTTGTCTCAGCTCACCGATCAGCACCGTAAAGTCAGCGATAATCGCGCTTACCATGCCTTCCGCATTTTCCCCGCCCGACGCTTCTTTTACCGAAGCCAGCTTCAAGCTCTCCGTCATCGTCGCAACCGGAGCTCCGCCAAGAGCGAGCAGACGTTCGGCCAATTCGTCGATATGCAGCGCAGCCTCCGTATACAGCTCTTCAAACTTGACATGCAGGGTGAAGAACTGGGAGCCTTTCACATACCAATGGTAATTATGCAGCTTCATGTACAGCACCGACCAGTTAGCAATCTGACGATTCAATACGGCGGTCATTTGTTCCGGCATTGTCGAATCTCCTCCTTGGAAAATCCCTCTATTCACAGGATACTAAGTCTCAAAATATAACGCAATAATGTCACATATCGTCCTCATTTTAGGACAGCTTTGCTACAGCATGAACCACCTTGGGATAGTCGGCGTAGATGGGTTCGTACAGCTGCTCTGCCGACGGATGCGACAATCTGCCAAATAAATAGTCCAGAATGAGCCCCTCTGATCCGTCATGCGGATGCCCTCCGCTTTCAGCTTCTCCTCCGCCTCTCGGACTGTGACGTTTGTAAGCATGCCCCTCCCACCCCTTCCTTAGTCGTCATCCATCGTGGCGGTTCTGCCCCTATGACTTGCGACAGCAATGTTCGGACCGCCGGCAAGCTTCATTCCGTATCCCAATCCGCACGGTAAAACTGACGGATCGCCCGGAGTCGGGGATCGGAGGGCGTTCCTTCGACGACGGTGTCATATCCCCATCCCCTATTCTATATTTAGACTTAATCTAAATCCTGATTATGATTATACAGGCATTGCTCAACCCTATCATGAACTCTGCATGAATATTGGATGAAGAACGGATGAAGAAGCCGGGAAGCACCGGCAGACCCATGATTACTCATCGGCCAGCCGGTAGCCTACTCCGCGTACCGTTACAATATAGACAGGCGCAGCCGCCGGATCGCCGAGCTTCTTGCGCAAGCTTTTGACATGAACGTCCACCACATTGCTGCCCCCGAAATAATGGCTTCCCCACACCCGGTCCATGATCTCCTCCCGGGACAGAACAGCTCCTTCCGCTTCCATCAGCAGGAGCAGCAGCTCGAACTCCGTCTTGGTGACATCGATCCGCCGCGAAGCGCGGGTAACGGTCATACGCTTGGCATCCAGCGCCAGATCCTTGAATACGCGCGTCGAGACAGCATGGCCGGAAGCCGGTGATACAGCCTCGCGCTCCTGCACGGCCGTCCCCGGAGATAAGGCAGCCGCCTCCGCGCCGCGGGACAGCAGCTCCAAAGTGCGGGCCACCGCTTCCTCCAGCGGACCGGGCCATACCAGCGTCTCCCAGCCTTCTTCGACCAAGTGAGCTGGCGTTTGCTCATGGACGAGCCACAGCAAGCTGGCCCGGCTTTGCGTGCCCGCGGCGCTCGCCTTCAGCTCAGCCGATTCTCCTGCCGCATCCGCAGCGACCGCGTCGAGAATGATCAGCTCGACCGGAAGCCCATTCATCACGGCCGGGTCGAATCGGTGGAAAACAAGTACGTCCAGACATCGTGCGGACAGCTCGCCTACCAGCGCGTGCACCCGCTCCGGGAATGCGCTGATGACGGCTACCCGCTGCGTCTCGCTGCAGTAGGCGCCGATCGCGGTTTCCGGCTCCCTCATTTCCCCGCTGGCCGCTCCGCCCATCCGGTTGCCCGCCGTCTCCAGCGGTCTGACCGGTTCAAATACAACTTTCCCCGCCGCCCGCTTCAATTGGTCTGTTGTCGGCATTCCGCACACACTCCTTCGAATACGACATGTGAATGGTCTACCCGGTAGCCTGTTTCCCTTCCGACCGTCCGCACCCACTCCGCCGGCGACTCCGTCAGCACTTCGTCCACCCGGCCGCACTGCTTGCATACAATATGATGATGTTCCTCCATCCGGGCATCATAGCGGCTTGCCGCCTCCCCGAGCTTCAACTCGCGGATAAGCCCCATGTCGGTTAAATAACGCAAGGAATTATAGACAGTGCCATAGGCCAGATGATGGCCGTTATCCCGCAATCGCTCGATAACCTCGGCAGCTGTCGGATGGTCGTGGCTCTGCGTCAGAATCTCGTAGATCGCTTTGCGCTGCGGCGTCAGATTCAGCTTGCTCATCGGACTGACCCCCTTGTTGATTTGAATTTAGATTAAGTATAAATCGAATTCAAAGCAAGGTCAAGGGACCTTATGCCCTTGCGGCCTTGGCAGCAGGACAAGCGGCGGTTTCCATCTTAGCCCGATCAAGGCTGATGATTCCAGGCTAGCTGCCGAAATCTGATGCTTACAATCCGGCAACCTTTATCTTCAGGGCCGCCGCCCGGCCCGGGTACGAAGTAAGTATCATACCTTGCTGCCATACGCTAACCTGCTGGCCGATACGGAGATCCGCCCATGTCAGCCTGCTGCCGGATTCGCCGCCTTCCACCCGCCCGTCCTGCTCCAGGCGGAACCAGAGGGCTTCCGGCATATCCGGTTTTATCATTTGTTCTTCATCCACAACAAGCACCACGCCCGTCTTCTCGTCAACCTTCGTGATCTTGCCGACGATCAGCGGCTCTCCGCAGCAGACATAGTTTTCGATAACTAACGGGAATATCTCACCGGCAGCTTTATACAGGAAGGATCTAACCGCCTGAAGCTCTTCTTCTGCAAGCGGGCGCTCGAAATCCCCGAATCGGCGGACCGTAGCCTCGATCCGTCCCTGGCCCGCGCCGGCGGACAGCAGAATAATCCCGTAAGTCTCCGTCAGCTCATCGGCGGCCTCTCCGTTGATCTTCTCCATGACAGCGCCCAGTCTGGCGTTTGTCCACACGGGTTGGCTGCGCGGCCATTCCATCATCCCGCGGCTGTCTGGCTCAGGCTTCGCGTCCACTGGCGGCAGCTCCACCTCGCTTCGGTCGGAATAGTCATGCGTCCCGCCCGTAAGGCAAATTCCGGCTGCGAGCAGCCAAATAAGCATAGTTTTCATTGCTTCTCCTCCTAAGTTCAGCTCAAGTATCCTTCAAAAATTCCGTTTGTTGTGTCGATCCTTCAATCGAATACCATAAAAGGATTTATTATCCAAACCATTCCCTTACCCTTAGACGGCCCATGACCCGCGCAAGTTGCAGCCCACGGCAAACAAACCACCCGCCTCACCCCCGCTTCCTTCAGCATTCTTTCAGATTCCGCTCAGCAGAGCTTCAGCTGTTTCGGGTATAATACAGGCATAAGCAGGGTACAGAGAGGAAGACGACTTATGAATATTAAATCCGTCAAAGGCATTCGGCTGCTGCTGGTCGACGACGAACCGAATATCCTGCAATTCCTGGAGCTGGGGCTTGTCAGCGAAGGCTTTCAGGTAAAAACAGCGGCGGACGGCATAGCCGCTATTCAGGCTGCCCGTGAATTCGAGCCGCATATCGCCATCCTTGACGTTATGATGCCGGGCATGGACGGCTTTGAAGTATGCCGCATGCTCAAAAAATCCGGACTGCCGGTATCTGTCATCATGCTGACAGCCAAGGACGATGTCGATGACCGGGTCAAAGGCTTGAAGCTGGGCGCAGACGATTATATGGCGAAGCCCTTCAGCTTCGACGAGCTGCTCGCCCGCATCCATGCCCGGCTGCGCAACCAGTTTCCCCAGCTGCTGGAGGAGGTGGTCCACGGCCCCTTCCGGCTCGACGACCGGCGCAAGGAGATCAGCTATGAAGGCCGTATTCTAGAGCTGTCGCCCACGGAATATGAATTGTTGACATACATGGTTCACAATCATGGCATCGTGCTCAGCAAAGCGTTGATCCTCGATAAAGTATGGGGCTATGACTTTGCCGGCGAAGAAAATATCGTTGAGGTGTACATCCGTTCTCTGCGCGAGAAGCTTCAGGACCGCGAGCATCGTCTCATTCGCACCGTGCGCGGCGCAGGCTACCGCGTCGATCTGCCATGAGCGCGCGGGCGGCGGATCAGTTGAAGCGCCTGTTCCCGGCCGGATCGCTGCGGCTGCAGCTGCTCTCCAGGTCGCTGCTGATCCTGGCCGCGCTGCTGACGCTGATCGGCGCGCTTCAATACGTGCTGATGAGCGACGCCATCTATCGGAACAAGGCCGAAAGCATGCGCTCCCAGCTGCAAACGCTGCCCCCTGAGCTATGGTCGGACCGTACCCGCCCCGGAGAGGAGGAACGGTCTTCCGGCGGCGGTCCGGGAGGAGCCGGGGGACCGCGACCGGATACAGATCCGCAAGTGCAGACGCCGGGCGGCGGGCAGAAACCTTCGGGGAGCGAGCCGCGGCCACCGGAGGCAGGCGGCAGTCAGCGGGGCCGCTCGGTATTTTTTCTCCCGGAAGGGGTAATCAGCTATATCGACTCGGAAGGCAGCGTAACGGACCTGCCTAACTGGGATGAGGAGCAGGCCAAGATCGTGCCTCATCTGAGCCGGGAGGAATACGTCAGCAAGCTGAACGACAAGAGCCGTGACTGGTCGTACCAGGTGCTGGACGCGTCCGACGGCACGGAACAGCTCGTCGTATTCGCCCGCTCCAATGCCAGGAACCGCCAGCCGGTCCTGCTGCAGCTGAGCGTAAGCACGAAGCCGCTGCAGGAGGTGCTGCTGCGGCAGCTGCTCATCTTCCTGACCGTATCATGCGTTGCGCTGATCGCAGGGCTGCTGACGTTCCTGCCGGTGCTGCGCAGGACGCTGAACCCGTTGTCCAAGGCGGTGGACACCGTCCGGCAGATCGATGCCGGCAACCTGGCTATCCGCATGCCGGCCACCCAAGGCCAGATCGAAATCGACCGGCTGGCCACGTCGTTCAACAGCATGCTCGAGCGGCTGGAGCTTTCCTTTGAGGCGGAGAGAGAGGCTAAGGAGCAGATGCGCCGCTTCGTCGCCGATGCTTCGCATGAGCTGAGGACTCCGCTTACCTCGATCCACGGCTTCCTGGAGGTGCTGCTGCGCGGAGCTGCCAATCAGCCGGATAAGCTGGAGAAAGCCTTGAAGAGCATGCACAGCGAATCGAAGCGGATCAACAAGCTAGTGCAAGATTTGCTGCTGCTGGCCAAGCTGGACAAGGCCCCGCTGATTCAGCCGGATGACGGCTCGCTCTCCGTCATCCTCCAGGAGATGGAGCCGCAGCTGCGGCTCCTGGCAGGCAGCCGCACGCTCGCCATTGAGGCGGACACTCCGGGCCGCTGCCGGTTCGAAGCGGACAAAATCAAGCAAGTGATCCTGAACCTGTTTCACAATGCCGTGCAGCATACCGATGCCGTCCAAGGCAAAATCACGATTTCGCTGCACGAATCGCCGGAACACGTCCATTTATCCGTTCGGGATAACGGCCATGGCATAGATCCGGGCCTTCTCCCTCATATTTTCGAGCGCTTCTACCGGGTCGACTCGTCGCGAACCCGGCAGAACGGCGGAGCCGGGCTTGGCCTGTCCATCTCGCAAACGATCGTCGAAGCGCACGGCGGACGCATTGAGGTGGAGAGCGAGGTCGGCCAGGGGAGCTGCTTCCGGATTTTGCTGCCGCCCGGCTCCGGCTCACAAGCGGCCGGGGGGAGCGCGTGAGAGAAGCTTCCCGTCTTCGCTCCCGGGTACGGTTCGCCGCCGTGTCCGTCTTGTTCGCCGGATTCTCGCTCCGGCCCGCCGAATTGGCAAGCCTCTAAGCTTGCAAACCTGCAAGCCGGCCTTAAACGGGCCGGCTTGTTTCCGTATCATGCCACGCTTTCACCAGGGAGCAAGCGCAGCGAAGCTCGCTTATTCGGCGCAGGCAGCTATCTACTCGGTCCAGAGAGCCATGGAATCCTTCGCAAGACTTGTATTATAATGCAAGAGGGGCGGTGCAGCCGGGACAAGCTGCTTCCTGTCCGCAGGCGGAGCCGGCCGCTCCCATTCCCTGCTCTAAAAAGTCCGATGAATAAAGCGCGGCCTGCGACCGATCGGGGTTTCCACTCGCCGTTCATCTCCCCGTCGACTCCGGCCTCTTGTTCCCCCGGCTTCGGAACATGCCCTATTGTACTATTAGCAAACGGAGGTGTCCTGTGAAGCGTATATTGCTAACTTTCCGACTATTGCTTGCGATCATCGTTACCGCAACCGGCTTCAGTCTCGCGGCTCTTCCCGAGGCAAGGGCCGAATCCTTCTATTACACGGCCTACCCCCAAGGTACGGTAGGCATCCTGAAGCCCCAGATCGGGTTTCAGGTTACGCAATCATCCATTACTTCCATCAGCAGCATCTCGCTCAAGCTGGACGGCGAGCGGGTACAAGGCCAATTCAACCCCTCGTCCATGACGTATACGTATCAGCCCGGCCAGCCTCTGGCTAAAGGCAAGCATACGGCTGCCGTAACGGTCGAGTTCGCCGGCTATGAGCCGATCGAGCAGGAGTGGAGCTTCACGGTATCATCGCTGTCCGTCCCGGAACCGCCCACGACTTACTCGAACAAGCAGCTTGAGATGGTCAGAGCCGTCAATGATTACCGGCTGCTGCACGGCTTGTCCGCGCTGCAGATCCATCCGGGCTTGACGATGGCCGCCAAGATGCACGCCGAGTATTTGCAGGTCAACAAGATCGATATCAGCCAAGTTTCAATGCATGAGCAGACAAGTACTTTGCCCGGATATATCGGGGCCACTCCCGGCGAGCGGGCGGTTTACGCCGGCTATTACGACAATGTTGCCGAGGATGTCTCCTATTATGCGGGGACGCATATCGAATCCGTCGACAATCTGTTCGACGCCCCTTACCACCGGCTGCCCTTCCTGCTGCCCAGCGCCCGGGATATCGGAGTCGCCGTCATCGGACCTTTCGTCGTACTGGAATTCGGCTTCCAGGATCAGGAGGAGCAGCAATTGATCGTCACTCCCGCCCCCGGGGACAAATATGTGCCAATAGCATTCGACGGCCACGAGGACCCGGACCCGATACGGATGCACAAAGGCGCAGCCTATCCGGTCGGCTACCCGATTGTCGTCCATCTCAGCGGATCAGGAGGGGACAAGGTCAAGCTGCTCGAAGCGAAGCTGACGGATGCGAACGGGCAAGCTGTCGAGCTGCTGCGCAATACGCCGGTCAATGACGAGCATCTGCTCCGCGAGGTTATTTTGACGCCGGCCAAACCCCTGTCGCCGGACACGGCTTATACGGCTTATGTAAAGCTGTCCGCTCAGCAGGACGGCGCTGCCAAAACATTCGAGCAAACCTGGCAGTTCCGTACGGAACCCGCGGAGACCGTCGGCAAGACCAAGCTGCATGCAGGCGCTGCCGCCTACAAAAAGCTGGCCGAGCAAAAAGGAGACACCGCCCATATCGTAACCTTTGCGCTGAACGGAAGCAGCTACATGCTGGACGGCGTACAGCTCGACATGAAGCTGGCTCCCGTCATCATCGACGGCTCCTCGTATTTGTGGGTGCGCGATCTGGCCGCAGCGCTGGGGGCGCAAGTGGAGTGGAACGACGCCCAGAAGGCGGCTATCTATACGAAGGACGGCCGGACGATCAGCTTTTTTACCACTCGCCCGACTTATGCGCTGAACGGGCGCGAGATTCCGACAGAAGCCCCGGCGAAGCTGATGAACGACAGCACCATGATACCGGTGCGGCTGCTGGCGGAGGTGCTGGGAGCTAAGGTCGATTATTTGGCGGCTGAGCACAGCGTTCGGATTGAATATTAAAACTTGAACTTATCCACAAGTTTATCCACATATTATCCCCGGACCAGCCCGGATTGGGGATAACGTCCAAGCGTACAAGAGGAGCAGCCTCTTATTTGTACGCCGCCACAGCTCATATGAACGATAACCCTATGCAATTACAGGCGCTCCAGCTTGACCGGGAGGCCGGACGCAGCCGACTCCAGCGCCGCGCAGGTGACCTGCTGGGTACGCAGCGCATCCGCATAATCGGATCGGATGCGAGACGAATCCCCGGTCCGTACGGCATGCAGGAATGCTTCCGACTCCGCGGCGTAAGGATTCGCTTCTTCATCGGCCGCTTGCTCGCGCCCTTCTGACGTCACGATCTCAAGGTTCTTCGGCGTCCAGGCGAGCATGCCTTGATCCGTGTAAAGCGTCAGTCCGCTGCGGCCGACGCCGGACGGCAGAGCGCATGTATTGATGATGCCGGCTACCGCGCCGGAAGCCAGCTTCAGAGTGACGGAGCCGACATCCGGCACACTGACGCCTTCATATTGCTTATGCACGACTCGTCCGGCGTAAGCCGCGTATACCTCCTCGACCTCCCCGGCCGCATAGCGGAGCAAATCGACGACATGCGTCGTCTGTTCGATAAACTGGCCGCCGGAGCCGTCCTGCCTGCGCCACCAGGATACCTGCGGCATGCTCCCCGACCATTCGCCCGACGCCATCGCCAGGGTCCGTCCTTCCAGCTCAGCCTTGAGCCGCTGGACAGACGGCAGATAGCGGAAATGATAGCCGACCGACGTTATCAGAGCTTGCTCGCGGATCGCCTTCTCCAGCTCGATCGGCAGCTGCATATCCAGCGCAATCGGCTTCTCGACGAGGAAGGGGATGCGCCTGGCGATCAGCTCGCGCTCCAAGTCTCCGTGAGCCATCGGCGGCACGCAAACATAAACGGCATCCAGACGCTCGCTCTCCAGCATCTCCGTCAGACTGCCGTAGCCCTTGGCATCCCGGTAAGCCGAAGCCAGCCGGTCCGCTTTTTCCTTGCTCGTGCCGCATACGGCCGACAATCGCACGTCCGCCGCCTGAGCGAGCAGATCCGCATGCACCCGGCTGAACCAGCCGGTCCCGATGATACCTATCTGTAACATTATTCCTCGCCGCCTATCGTTTTTCTTACTATTGTATATGATATGATAGAGAAAATGAAAGCGTTTATGCAGTTAGGAAGGTGTTTCTCAGACATGAGTCAGAACGCGAAATTTTTGCTGATTGCCGTAGGCATCGTGCTGGTTATCACGGCCAATATTCTGCTCTACTTCAACTTGACGCGAAATACGCTGGAGGCGAACCACCAGCGGGAGCTCCGCTCCATTGAATCCCAGATTGAGCTGATGGTCGAACAGACGCGAAGCGGCACCGAGCTGTTCGAGGATATGATCGGCGAGAAGCTGAGAGCGGCGGCTATCGCGGCCCAATACGCGCTCCCCTCCGACGTGGAGCAGGTGACCGGCGAGCAGCTGCAGCAGCTGAGGGAAGAACTGATGCTTCATCATCTGACGCTGCTCAAAAAAACCGGGGACGATATCGTCCTCTACAAATCGACCAGCCCCCGCGAGATCGGGCTGGGCACCAAAAACTGGGGCCCTTGGCATACGGCCTTCCAGGAGCTGCTCGAGAAGCAGCGCGTAACGATGGACTGGGGCCAGTCGCTGCCCAACTATTGGTCGGGCCCGTACGAGGTGGCCACATCGGATACCAAGGATATCGTGAAGTGGGGCTATTATTACAGCGGCAAAACCAACTACATCATCGACCCCTATGTCGATAACGCCGCCTTCGAGCAGTACCAGCGGGTGACAGGGCTGCATGCCATCATTGAAAATATGCTGAAAACCTACCCTTTCCTGGTCGAGGTCGCAGGCATCAATCCCATGACCTTCGCCAATGAGAAAACATGGATTACCGCGAACGGCGAGCTGCTCGATCCGCTGACGCACCGGGCGGTATTTTTCGGAAGCTATAACTATGCCAATGTCGACAAGGATAAAGCATATATCCTGGAGTCTATCCGCAGCAAACGACCGGTTTCCTATATAGAGACGATCCAGGGCAAGCGGCTGGAAAAATCGTTTATCGCGATTCAAAGCCCTACAATGGATGTCGTCCGGGCATGGGAGGAGAACCCGGACCCGGCTTTGCAAGGCTACTATGTGCTGAATCTGACAAGCGATATCGGCCTGCTGGAAGGAACGCTGAACAAGCAGTTCCGAGCTGTTGTGGCCGTCGTGGCCGCGATCACGCTGATCAGCCTGCTGCTGGTCTTTATCCTGATCCGCCGGGTGTCGCGAGCCCGCGACAAGGCGATTCAGTTAACCAGCGAAACCTATACGGAGGAATTCAACCAGATGTATCTCGATTTCCGCGGGCAGCGTCATGACTTCCTAAACCATGTCAGCGTCATTCACTCCCTCGTCGAGCTGGGCAGGCACCGGGAGCTGATGGACTATACCCATACGCTCGTCGGCGATATTCGCGCCATCAACGATATCATCGAGATCGGCCAGCCTGAATTCGCCGCGGTCATTCAGGCCAAGACGCTGGCCGCTTCCAATAAAAAAATCCGCTTCACCCACGATATCGACATTCCGCATAAAGTGCTTCCCGGCACCAAGGCGTTCGACATGGTTCGCATCTTGGGCAATCTGATCGACAATGCGTTCGAAGAAGCCGCCCGGCTGCCGGCGGAGGAACGATGGGTGACCTGTACAGGGTGGATCGAGGACGGCGGGGTTCATTTCAAGCTGGCCAATCCCTTATCCAATCAAGTATCCTGCGACATGGAGACCGACGTATTTCGGAACGGCTACACGACCAAGGATAATCATTCGGGGCTCGGTCTCTGGATCAGCAATAAGCTCATTCAAAAAAATCGGGGAGAAATCGTACTGGAATCATCCGACGAACAGTTCATCGCCTTTGTTAAAATGCCAATCTCATGACATGCTTCGCATGAAAATGCTGTCATTCGACATTTTTCGCACCGATGAAACACAAAAATAAACCAATCAGCACATCTCCGCTCCTCATCCCGGACAAGTCCTTTATAATAGCAGCCATAACCTATAGGATTTCGTCACGATGAAGGAGACAGATATGATGACTAGACAAATCGTAATCGTGGATGATCACTCGGAAGTGGCGGAGCAGCTGCAGACCGCCTTGCCTCAAGACAGCTTTACTCTCACCTTGTTCCGCTGTACGCAGGATATGCAAAACCATCTGCCCCTCTTAAAGCCCGATATGTTTCTGATCTCGCGGAACAACTCCGTGTCGGACGGAGTACGCGCGGCTCGTTACATTCGTACCAAGCTCAAGCTCATCCAGCCGGTGATTCTGTATGGAGATTGCCAGGAAGAGTCGGACATTATCTCCAGTCTCGAGGCCGGGGCGGATGATTACATCCCGCGCAGCTCCAGCACGGGCCAGATCGTCGCCCGCATCCAGGCGCATCTGCGCCGGAGCGAGGGTTTTCGCCCCGCTCCAATCGCCAGCGTCAGCCGAACCTCCCGCGGCTTGGAGGTCGATCTGGCAACCCGATCGGCTTGGGTGAACGGTACGCTTATTCCTTTATCCGTCAAGGAATTCGATCTTCTGTATCATCTGATCCGGGCGAGGGGCCGGATCGTCACCTTGGAGGAGCTGTTCAATCTCGGATGGGGGTCGGTCAGCCATGGGGATACGCGCACCGTCCTTGTCCATATCAGCAATCTGCGCAGGAAGCTTCGGGGCTCCTCGCGCGAATGCCCGTACATCATCACAGTGCGCGGCGTCGGCTATATGTTTAACAGCCAGTCCCTGTTCACCGATCATTCTCCGCCCTGGAGCAGCAAGCAAACAGCCGCGCAGGCCGTTTCCTCGAGCTAATCCTTTACCCCTTCATCCGGCTGTAGAGCCTCTCGAACTCCTTGCGTTTGCGGCGGGACAGATCTATTTCCGTATTCCGGTATGTAAGCTTGATGGTATATGTCCCGAAAAATTCCGAGCTGGCGTATACCGAATCAATATACTTCAGATTGACAAGCTGCGATTTATTCGGATGAAAGATCAGCTCGGAGCATTGAACCTGAATCTCGGACAAAGAGGATCTGGTAACGATCGGGTCCTCCCCTGCTACATAGACCTGAACCTTCCGGTCAGACTTGCTGCGTTCCGCATAGATCAGCTTGTTCTCGTTGATAAACACCGGCTTATGGTTCGACTTGATCTCGATAATCCGGGTGTCCGCGGGCCCGTCAGCATGCGCCAAATCCCGCTCGAAGGCTTTGACCGCCTTCTCTACGGCCGCAGACAGCCGCTCGAACGTTACCGGCTTGGTCACGAAGCCGATCACGTTCAGTTCATAGCCGGCCAACAGCAGACTGGAGTCTTTCGTCCCCGAGACCAGGATCAGGTAAGGCGCCAATCCTTGGTCGACCAGACGCTTGTATGCGGCAATGCCGTCGAGCTCGGCTAGCCCAATATCCATCAGCACCAA
This sequence comes from Paenibacillus sp. cl123, assembly GCF_900101595.1. Lineage (GTDB taxonomy): Bacteria > Bacillota > Bacilli > Paenibacillales > NBRC-103111 > Paenibacillus_G. Next base: position 122,073 of record NZ_FMYY01000006.1, on the reverse strand, counting down.
GTCCGGCTTCAGCTTCAAGCAATCCTCGACAAACCACTTGCCCGAGCCTACCGAGCTGAGCACATGCAATCCGAGCCGCTTGGCGTATAAGACCAGCTTCTCCCGATCGGGCTCCTGATCCTCCGCAATCACGACTGTTAATGCGCGAGACATCATCTTCCCCCTTTCATTCGTTATTTTCCAGACCTAATTCCTTTAACTTCTTACGTCTGTGTCAGCCAACCGTTCCGCTTCCCTCTTAACACTATACCCGCTGAGCGAGCTGATGAGACCATTAGCGGGCCGAAAGAAGCCCCGCCACATGCGATAATCCGGGGCTGCCGGCCGACCGAGCATAGCAAAAACGGCCCCGTCACCCATCTGCAGATGGATGATGGGGCCGTTCCCTGTTCGGCAGGAACCGCGGTTTACGATACGCCGTTCAGTTCAAGAGCGTCTTCCTCGTCGCGGTTGAATGCCTCGCGATCAAACTCGCCTTCGGAGTTAGCCACCAGCAGAGAGGCGACGGTAGTGCCTGTAGCATTGACAGCCGTACGGCCCATGTCTACGATAGCGTCGATCGCCAAGGTGAGGCCGATACCTTCGAGCGGAAGACCGAGCGCCGTCAGGACGACAGTGGTCGATATGGCCGCAGGTCCCGGTACGCCGGCAACCCCGACGGAGGAGATGACGCTGACGAGCACGATCAGGATATAATCGGACCAATCCAGCGGCACGTTGTAAACTCTTGCGACGAATATAGCCACGACTGCCGGCCATACGCCGCCGCAGCCGTTCATATTGATGGTGGCCCCGAGCGGAGCCACAAAGCTCGCGATACGGTCGGATACCCGAATGCGCTTGGTGATGACCTCCAGATTGACCGGCAGCGTGACGTAGCTGCTCCGGGTCGTGAAGGCGACGGCGATCGTCGGGTATGCCTTCTTGAAGAACTTGATCGGGTTGACCTTCGCCACCAGCGCCACAAGTCCCCCGAAGGTGAAGACGAAGTGAATAAGCAGCGCGGCATACGTAGCCAGGATAAGCTTGATCAGCGGAGCGAGCGTTTCAACACCGTAGCGGGCAGCCATTGCGGCGATCAGCGCATAAACGCCGTATGGCGTCAGCCGGATCACGTATTTGATCACCTGATGCAAAATTTGCGCAAGCGACTCGATCAGCTGCTTCACAGGCGCCACAACCTCCGGTTTCTTGGAGCCGACATGCACCATGGCGACGGCTACGAAGATGGCGAAGATCAGCACGGGCACGACTTTGCCGTTCGCCGCTTCATTGAACGGATTGGACGGAAGCAGATCGAGAATAACCTGGGAGAACGTAGGCACGTCGCGCGGCTTGAAGTCTTTGACCGCCTGCTGTGCGATGCCCGCGCCCGGATCGACCAACAGGGCAACGATCACGCCGATCAGAGCGGCGATTCCTGTCGTGATCAGGAAGATCGAGATCGTCTTCACGCCGATCTTGCGCAGATGGCCCAGATTGGTCAGCGTCGTAATACTGTTGATGACGAGCACGACGACGAGCGGAATAACCAGCATGCGCACCAGATTGACATAGATGGACCCGATCGTGCTGACACTTTTGTAATCGAGTTTGTAGGAGTTGAACGCGATACCGGCGATCAGACCGAGCCCGAGGGCGATCAGCACCCGGTAGCCGAAGCCGAGACGCTTGCGCCCCAATACATACAGAAAGCCGATTACAACCAAAGATACGAGCAAGGTGATCCAGTTGGATTGAAAAGCGGCTATAAGATTATTATTCATCTTGCAACATCCCTTTCTATGACTGACTTAAAACCTAGTTACTCACTTGGTTTTATGAGCTAAAATGATATTACTCCTGCTTACTTAGGATGTCAATCTTTTTTTACTAAAACTTCTTTACTAAAACTTCGGGAGTTCGAGCAGCCGAATAAATCAAGCCGCCGGGCCTCTTTAGAGGTTCGGCGGCTAGTTCTTGTTGGCTTGGTATGGCTTCGACTACCTTTCGGCCGTTCGCCTGCTTGCCGGGAAATCAAATGGTCCACTGATCCTTTACAATGGCTTCCGGGTAAATGTCCCGTATGTTGTTGGTTGTGCTGCCTTTGCCGATCGTCTCATTGTATGCCGTTTTCTCAGCCTGCGCATAATCATGATCGTATACGAACTTCTCGTAATAATCGGCGAAAGTCAGCTTGATCGGCTCGCCCGATCCATCGTAGCTTCCCCATAGGACGCTTCCCGGCCTAGGATTTGGGGAGCTTCAGCCTGACCTGTGTTCCTCGTCCGAGAGTTGAGGAGACGGTCAGCGTCCCCCCGACGCCGCGGGCGCGTTCCTCCATGCTGAACAGTCCGACTCCCTTGGCGCCGGCCGCCCGCTTGGAGAAGCCCTGCCCCTGGTCCTCCACGGTCACTTCCACCTCGGCTTCGGTCTCTCGCAGGGTAACGGCGGCTTCCGACACATCGGCATATTTGGCCACATTGGTAAGCGCCTCCTGGATAATCCGATAGATAGTCGTTTCCTCCTGCAGCCCCAGCCTGGTGCGCAGCCCGCAGTCCAGACGGACCTGGATGCCGTAATGGCTCTGATAATTTTCGGTAAATGTCCGTATGGCCGGTACGACGCCAAGATCATCCAGCACCGAGGGACGGATCTCCCACGCCAGTCCCCGTACTTCTTCCATGATGCCGGATACCAGGCGGCGCAGCTTCTCCAACTCCCGGACGGCTTCGCCCTCGCCGCTTTGACCGATCAAACGGTCCATCTGGATGATCAGCGAGAACAGGCTTTGGCCGATGCCGTCGTGCAGCTCCCGGGAGAACCGGCGGCGCTCCTCTTCCTGAATCTGCATCACCCGGTTCATCATCGTCTGCAGCTCCTCCTGCACACGCTTGAGCTCCGTTACTTCATTGCGTATAGCCAAATATTGATAAGGCTCTCCTTCCTCATCCAGGAAGGGAACGATCGTAGTATGTACCCAGTAATGGCTGCCGTCCTTGGCCCGGTTGCGGATCTCGCCGCGCCATATGCGGCCCGAAGAGATCGTTTTCCACAGCTCGCTCATAAACGCCCGGTCATGGTAGCCGGAATTAATAATCCGGTGGTCCTGGCCAATCAGCTCCTCCCGCGAATACTTGGAAATTTCGCAGAACTTGTCGTTGATGTACTGAATCTTCCCCCGCCGATCCGTTAGGGCGACGATCGAGGATTCATCCAGCGCAAACTTCAAGTCGGTAAGCTGCTTGAGCGACTGCTTCAGCCGGGCCAGCACCTGCGCATCCTCGATGTGGGCATCCAGCTGCTCCAGCAGCGCGGTCACATTTTGCCCGATGAGCTGAGGACGATCCTCATCCTGGCTCCAAGCCTGATCCGGGATTTCATGATTATTCAAAGTTCAGCAGCCCCTTTTTCAGCGCAAATTTCACGAGCTCCGGACGCGTCTTGAGTCCGAGCTTTTCCATCACATTGCTTTTATGGGTTTCTACCGTCTTCACGCTGATGACCAGCAGCTCGGCGATTTCTTTATTGGCATAGCCCTTGGCTACGAGAGCCAATATTTCCTTCTCCCGTTCGGACAGCGAGTCATACGTCCCCTTGTTCTCCGGGTTTCTCAGCTTATCCAGGTATTCGCCCATCAGCCGCTTGGTCGCCGTAGGATATAAATACGCATCGCCCCCCGCCACGCAGCGAATCGCCGTCAGCAGCTCCTCATGCGGAGCGCTCTTCAGGATATAGCCTGAAGCCCCGGCCTGAATGGCGCGGAACAAATATTCCTCATCGTCATGCATCGTCAAGATAAGCACCGCCGTATCCGGGAGCGCCTTCTTCAGCTCCGTGGTCGCCGTCAGGCCGTCTTTGCCGTGAGGCATGCTGAAGTCCATCAGTACGACATCCGGCTTCAACTCCAGGGCGGCGCGCACGCCTTCATCGCCCTCCGTCGCCTCGCCAATAACCTTGAGGTCGGGCTTGTCGCTCAGCAGCATGGTCAAGCCAGAGCGGACAACCGCGTGATCGTCGACCACGATGATTGTAATCATTCGCTACCTTCCTCCTTAAGCGGGGATACCTGCTTGGTTCGTATGCACGTATGCTTCCTTCTCATCATATAGCAAAAAATGAATCCCCTCAATCGCCTGCCGCGATTAAAAAAGGATTCATCGGATCAGCCGGAAGGCCCCGGCCTGCGCTTGCTCGATCGCTTCTTGCCCGTACAACCGGCCCGACCGGCTGCCCAGAAGCAGTACGCCGCGCGGCGCCCCTCCGCTTCCGACCGGAAGCGCGATCGCCGTCTGCAGCTTCTCCGCCAGCATCACCGGACATTCCCGCGCAAACGCCGGAGCCTGACTCATATCCGCCGTCACATAGCGGCCCAGCTTGAGCGCCGTCCCCGCCAAACCTGCGCTTCCCCGCCGGAAGCTCATCCGCCGGGAACGCTCGCTTTGGCTGCCTACCATACAGGCCCATGTATACGGCTTCGATACTCCGTCCTCATCGGGCAGAGCGATCCAAGCGAAGGCGGCCATATCGCTGAAGGTCCGCTCTTGGAGCTGGAGCAGCTCTTCTTGTAGGGTATGCGGACAAAGCTGCCCGGCCGGCGCAGTCCAGAGCGCTCCGGAAGTCTCCCCGGTCTCGCTCGTCCAGGCAGGCTGTTCGCCCGCCGGCCCTGTTCGTTCGTGCGCGTCCATCGCTTCGCTCTCCTCTCGCTGCGGCCCTAAACTTCCGAATCTATTGCACCGGCTCTCATTTCAAGTTACCCCGATGGTCGATTTTCTTCTTATCTTCTATTGTAACGCCGCCGCTGCCGAAAGTAAGTCAGGGAACTCCCTGAAATCGGCTGCGTGAAAACACGGAGCAAAAACAGCCGTTATTGCTGGCTCCAAGCCTTGCGGCCACCCGGGGCGGGTGTGAGAAATCTCACAGCAAACTTCAGGGGATTTCCTCCTCAAGATCAGGTCTTCCCCCGATAACCAAATCAAGCGCAGCGAGGTATGATGAATACATAGAAAACGACTTGGGAGATGATCGGTATGACGACAGGTACAATGCTCACGAACGGAACCAGACAGGGCGGCGCATCCGCCAGCCTGGAGAAACAAGCGGGGCCTAGCCGAGAGCAGCATGGTATCAAGGGCGTTCACGCCGTATTCTCCGCGGAGAGCTTCGAGAAGCTGACTGGCATTATGTATAAGAAGAAAGCAGAGACGGGCAGCGTGCTCTATTGGGAAGGCGACAAAGCCGACAAGCTGTACTTTCTCATGAAGGGCCGCGTCAAGATAACTAAAAGCTCTGACGATGGCCGCACCTTCACGTTGTCGCTCCATCAGGCGGGCGATCTGTTCGGACAACTCGACCCCTTTCAGGATTCCGCCCACGCCAGCAGCGCGGAGATGACGGAGGATGGCGAGGTCGGAGTCATCCAACGCAAGGACCTGGAGGTGCTGCTGTGGCAGCATGGCGATCTGGCTATCGAGTTCATGCGGTGGATGGGCCTTACCCACCGGATCACCCAGACCAAGATGCGCGATCTGATGATGTTCGGCAAGCCCGGAGCGCTGTGTTCCCTGCTCATCCGGCTGAGCAACTCCTGCGGAGTTGACTTGAGCGGCGGCCGGATCAGACTGGATATCCGGATGAACAACAGCGAGATGGCCGACATGATCGGGGCAACCCGCGAAAGCGTCAATCGGATGCTGAACGATATGAAGAAGGAAGGCGTCATTCAGATGGATGGCGGCATAATCACGATTCTGAAACTGGACTACCTGCGCGGCGTCTGCCAGTGCGAGAGCTGCCCCAAGGAAATATGCCGGATGTAGAGGGCGGCAAGCCTTACCGCCCGATATCCAAGTTATGCCTGACCCTCGGTCTTCGGACCGAAGGGTTATTTCGTTTGTCCGGACCTCCGTACCGCATGTTTGGAGCGAATTGTCGAATACTAACGAAAAACAAGGGGATTGCCATCACATGAAGCGTCTGCTCGCCATTTATTTAAATGATATGAGCCGGATCGGCCGCAATTGGGCGGCTATCGTCATGATTTCCGGACTTGCGTTTCTCCCCTCGCTGTATGCGTGGTTTAATATTTTGGCCTCCTGGGACCCCTATTCCAATACGGGCTCCCTGGCTATCGCCGTGGTGAACGAAGACCGCGGCGCGACCGCCCGGGGCAAGGAGCTGCGGCTCGGCGATGAGATCATCGCTTCGCTGCGCGACGACCGGCGGATCGGGTGGACGTTCGTCGATGCCGCTGAGGCGGAGAGGGGCGTGCTGCGCGGGGAATATTTCGCCGCCTTGACCATACCGCCCGAATTCTCCGAGCATATCTCCTCCGTCCTGACTGCAACGCCGCAGAAAGCGGAGATTTTGTATGATGTCAACGAGAAGACAAACGCCATTTCCCCGAAAATTACGTCCAAAGGAGCCAGCGGCATTCTCGATGAGGTGACCCGCCAGTTTATCCGGACAGCCAATGGCACGATCTTCGCCATCATGAACGAGGTCGGACTGGAGCTGGAGCGCGAGCTGCCGGCGATCGAGGCGGGCAAAGCCATGCTGTTCCGGCTGGAGGAGCTTTTTCCGGAGCTGAACCGGCTGGTCGACGCCGGACTGACCGATCTGGATAAAGCCCAGGCCATCGCTGCGAAGGCGGAGAATTACATACCGGAAATCACCAGGCTGGCGGAAGCGGGGTCGGCGATGACTGAGCAGCTCGGCGTCTGGATCGGCCGCACCGGCCAGGCGCTGGACGCGCTGTCGCCCGGGATCAAGCAGGACCTTTATTTGCTCCAGCAGGCGGCCATCGGCGTCAAGCAGCTGAACGGGCTGCTTCAGGATGTGAAGACGGACCCCGCCATCCTGCAGAGCGAGCTGGACCGGGTAGGCCGCAGGCTGGCCGTTGCCAGTGATGTAAACGACAAGCTGATTTCCTTGTTCGAGCGGCTAAACGGGCTGACCGGAGGGAAGGGCTCTGCCGCCGCGGCGCAAAAGCTGCAGAAGCTGCAGCGCGATCTGCAGCTGCAAGCCGCCATTATGGAGCGCCTGTCTCTGGCGATGGCCAAGGGAGAGAAGCCGGCCGGCGAGCTGATCGCCGATCTCGGCCGGGTCGCCGGGGATACGGCAAGCGGACTCGAGGATTTGCTTGGCCGCTACGATACGGAGATCGCGCCGGGCATTGCCGAGGGAGCGCAGACGGCCAAGCAGAAGCTGGAGCAGGCGCACGAAGCGCTGGCGGCAGCTGCGGCAGTCATCCCGGATGCGGGCAGCCTTGTCAGCGGCGCGGCCAAAGGACTGGCGGCCGGCCGGTCGGAGCTGGCTGCAATCAAGCAGGCGCTGCCCGCCTTGGAGGCGAAAGTCAAGGAGCTTGCCGACCGGCTAAGGGCCTTCGAGCAGCAGGGCAATCTCGGCGACATCCTGCGCCTGCTGAAGCTGGACGCTCAGAAGGAAAGCGAATTTTTCGCAGAACCGGTCGTGCTGAAGGAGAACAGGCTGTTTCCGATCCCGAATTACGGGTCGGCCATGTCTCCCTTTTTCACGACGCTGTCGCTCTGGGTCGGCGCTCTGCTTCTCGTCTCGCTGCTGACCGTCGAGGTTCATGAAGAAGGCATCCGCTACAAGAGCTACCAGGTGTATCTGGGCCGGTTTCTCACGTTCCTCACGATCGCTCTGGTGCAGTCGCTTTTCGTCACCTTGGGCGATCTGTACCTGCTGCATACGTTTGTGGCGGAGCCCGGCTGGTTTGTCGGCTTCGGCCTGCTGCTGAGCGCCTTGTTCATGCTCATCGTCTATACGCTGGTATCCGTCTTCGGAAATGTAGGCAAAGCGATGGCCATCGTCCTGCTCGTGCTGCAGCTGGCCGGGTCCGGCGGAACGTTTCCCGTCCAGCTTACGCCGCCGTTTTTTCAGGCCATTCATCCGTTTCTGCCCTTCACCTACGCCATCGGATTGATGCGGGAAGCGGTAGGCGGCTTGATCTGGGATGTAGCCGTCCGCGACCTCGCCATATTAGCCGTCTATGCCGGCCTCGCGCTGCTGATCGGGCTTGGCCTGAAGAAGTGGATCAACGCCTCCTCGGCCAAGCTCGTTCATAAGGCCAAGGAGAGCCGAATCATTCACTAGCGCTTTAATCGCGATGAATAGGAGGCCGGTGAGCCACAAGGAGATGAAACAGGGATAGCGGGCGGGTGAGTGAAAGCTCTGATCGTTAGCATGCCGCACGTTATCATCTAACTTTTAAAGGGCGGTTAGGGCAGCGGGACTTCGAGCTGCTTGGCTGCCCCTGCTTTGCGGAGTCTGCGGAGCCTGTCAGTCGCTTGAGCTCCCGGACGCAGGCCGCATCAGATAAGGATACAGCAGAATCAGGCTGGCGACGTACAAAGCTAAGGCGAACAGCGCCGGGGACAGATGCCAGAAGTCCGTATAGCCGATTCCCAGATGTACGCCGAAGCCGGCGGCGAAGCCTGGCGCTCCCCCCAGCAGCAGCGTTTTCCACTGCCAGCGCGCTCCTCTTTGCAGCCCCCAAAGCGCCATAACAAGAAGAACGAGCGCATCGGACAACAACGCTCCGCCAAACCCCGCGCGATCGTGCGCAATCAGCGGAATCAGACGCGGATTGGCAGCGTCCAATGCAGCATAGGTCGTCTGCATGAAGTCGAGATCCTCGGGTACGAATACCCGGGTAACCCCTACCGCCGCAATCGTCAGACCTCCGACAGCGAGCGAAAAGCCCAGCATAACGAGACACAGCTGCCCCCACATGGCCCGCCGCCATAACCGGTCGTTGCGCAGGTGAACGGGCTCCCGGCAGGGATGATCCGTCCAGCCCCGCTGCGACAGGAGCAGCATCGGAAACAGGATGGCGGCGGCGGCCGCATGCAGCGGATCGAAATAGCCGGTGCCAAGATAGAGGAAGAAGCTGGAGAAGCCGACTCCCGCGGATACCATGACGGCCGTCCGGCTCCAATGCAGGCCGGCCTGCAAGCCGTGCTTGGCAAGCTGCATATATAATATGCCGATTGAGATCATCGTACCGGCCAGCGTGATCCGGTCATGCGACATAAAGTGAAGCAATCGCTCGTTCACCCGCCTTATCGCGTCGCGGTCCAGGCCGAGGAAAGCTTCATCGTAGGGCAGCAGAACGGTGGTGATCGCCACGAACCAAGCCAGCACGCCGCCGATGATCATCCCGAGGCCAAGCAGCCACATCCAGCCCCAGCCCCGCCAGAACGGCTGCGGCGGCGGAGCCGGAACCTGGCGCAGGCGCTCATAAGCGATCGCCTCATTCACCCGCTTGGGCAGACCCGGCCCGGCATAAACCATCCCGCTATGCAGCAGCACCTGATCTGCGCCGGAGGCGATCAGATCAAGCGCATCCTGCGGCTCATGCACTCCGCAGCCGGCCTGCAGCACCAGTCCGGCAGGCCCTTCGGCGCGCAGCCGGCGCAGCGTCATCAAGCCCGGCGCTTTGCATGCCTCGCCGACCCGCACGCCGGCCTCCTCCCGCAAGCCTTCGCCTACGGCGACGCCGGTCCATTCCCGGGGATCGAAGCCCCGCAGCACGGAAAGCAGCGCAGCCGGCGCATCGGGCGGCACATAGAGAAAGAGCGGAGGCTCCGGGGACGGAGCCTCCCCGGCATTGGCCGCTCCCGCAGGCAAATACCCGCCGAGCTCGGCAGCCGTCCGCTCCCTCTCAGGGCTGCGGGCTGATGACGAGACGGCGCTGCTTGCGCTGGCGGCGGGCTGGTCCGGCGGCAGCGGATGGGCTACCCGCGCTTGCCGGAACGCAGCCGGGAATCCCCGGATAAGCTCCAGCATCTCTTCCTCCGTCTGCTCTTCCCGCAGCATGTCGACATGAAATCCCTGCACGCCCGCTCGAAACAGACGCTCCGCCAGGCCGGCAAGCTCCTGCATGGCCACATCGCCCTTCGCTCCCGGCATCGGGGCGATACGGGCGAGCAGGGGCAGCTTATGACCGGGCTTGCGCGCCACCCTCTCCGCCGCCTCCAGGCCGATATTTTCCTCGTAGAGCGGATATAAAATTGACTCCGGAGCCGCCTCTCTTCGTATCGGCGTCTCGCAGCGAACCGGCTCCTTCGTGATCGGGCCGATGACGACAAAGCCGAAGCCAAACTGCGCCATTGCCGCATGGGCAGTCCCCTCCGGGTCCAGCGCTCCCGACAGTCCGACAGGAGCCGCAAGCTTAAGCGACCCGGCTTGGCTTTCGAGGATAGCCAGCGGCTCCATATGGCCTAACGTTCGGATCAGCAGCCTGCCTCCCGGCAGAGAGCTGAGACCGCCCATCGCCTGAAGCGTCAGTCCGCGGGCCAGTCTGGACGGCAAACGAAACAACAGAGGGCGGAACAAAGTTTGATAAGACCAATCCGGCACACCTATGCACCTCCATGAATGAAAGCATTCTGCGTCGTTTACCATACTCCTTCCGGCATTTCTAATCATGATTTTAGCTTTTTCGTCCGTCGTTTGCTTCCGGTTCCTCCTCTCCAGCAAGCGGTCACAAACCAAAAAGGCCGAGCACAGGGTAAGTCCTGGCTTGACCTTTTTTCATCATACAGGGAGAAGGCGCTGCCCTTTGCCCGTAAAAAAACGGCTTCAGGGACAGCTCTTCAGGGTGCGGTTCAACGCGCGGCTGGCTTAGTGATGCCCAATTCAGGCTCATTTGCCGCTTGCCGCCTTCTTGCACTGCGCTCCGTTATTCAGCTGCCTCGGGGTGAACAACCAGCTTGACGGCGCCGCCGATTGGCGGGAGGCTTTTGGTCAGCACCGGTGAATAAAACCCGAGCACCTTGGCTCCTTTTACCAGATCGGCAGCTGCGGCCTGCGTCCCGTCCTGACGAAGCAGCTCCGTCTTGTCCGACACGCGCAGGATAACCTCGTCCGGAGACTGGTCGCTTAGCCCTTGGCCTTTAATCACTACGCTGATTTCCCCGTTGTCTCCCGTACGCGCTTCCTCGATCGTGCCGGAAGTACCGAGCAGTTCCTGCTTGATATCTGTATCCAGCACGGTTACTTTGAATGCCGCCGTCTGCGGAGGCAGGCTGAGCGTCGCCGCCAGCGAGTGCTCGGCTTCCACCGTCAGGCCGATATGCAGATCGGACAAGGTCAAAGTTTTGCCATCATGCGACTGAATTACGGTATCTTCCCCGATGTTCAGCACAAGTCCGTCTACCCCGGCTCCTTGAATCTGTATGGAGGCGCGTTTGTCACCCTGATAGACGGAGGTTATGACGCCGGTAGTCTGCATATGCTGCGGCTGCTCCATGGAAATCGTCACCTTGCTCCCCTCCGTTACAGCCCTGCCATGCAGCACTTCAACGACAAAGGATGCCGGCACATACAGTTTGTTATCCAGCAGTACCGGGGCCGCACCCAGCGTCTTGTACATTTTATTGACGGCGTAGCGGTCATCGCCCGTTTTAACTGTTGTGAACAGCGGCCCTTTACTCAGATCGACGGACAGGTCCTCTTGCTTCCAATTCAGCGTGAAGCCCAGCTTCTCCGTGACGGCGCGCAGCGGGATCATCGTCTCTGCCGTAGCGGAGGCGCGATAGCCGGTTTCTGTCAGCTTGACGCCATCGATCTCGATGGCAATCGCTTCTACGGAAGCCGCTGCGGAGATAGGCACGGCTTGCACCGGCTGAGGTTGTTGAGGCTCTGCCGCGTGAGCCGCCGCCGCCGCTGTCATCATAGCGGAGACGGATAAGACGAGCAGGCTTTTTGTCATAATGCGTTTCATAATTAGGCTTCCTTTCTGCGGGTAAGGTTGTGAGTACTTTCAAGCATTCAGACGGAGAGGGCGTAGAAAATGTTGCATTTGCAAACAAATCTCTCCTGGAACCGCCGCATAGCTAGCTTTCCCTAAAGGGCAGCGACGCCCGCATCACTCCGTTGCGGCCGATAGCCGCCCGCCCTCGCCAACCCTCTGACGGTATCCATAGAGCCGAAGAAAGCCTCTAGCCCCACGTTGCTCAACTGCCGCCTTTACCTTACTGCTTCGCGGCCGCTCGACCAATCGCGTATTTATCCACACAGCCCCCAAGCTGCTTACCCAGCCGCCGCCTCTCTCGCACCGCTAACCTCGCTTCTTGCTTGCCGCCCCGTTCTCCTTCTATAAAAAAAGCTCCTGATCGGAGCCTATTCGAGGACGATACATTCGTGTTTTAACGGCAGCTTTTCTTGCGAGCAGAAAGTCCGCCGCGCTTTATTGCTTTAGTGAAGGTAAACATTCTTTACTCTTAAAAAAGCGTCTTCCGCCGCTCCCCGCAAGCTTTTCTGCGTCAGCGAAGCCTCCGGCGCAGCTCTTCCAGGCGCGCCTCATCCGGCTGCTTGCCGCCATAGCGTGCGGCCTCGTAGAGCTCCACCAGCTCACGCGCCGCTTCGGCCGCTTCCGCTGTCGGCACGGCTCCTTTCCGCGCTCCCGCCTCCCGGAGCCAGCGCTCGATATCGGCCGCCGTCTCCCTGGGAGTAAGCGGGGGATGGAACGAATAACCCCGTCCGGTATTGCCCAGAAGCCAACTGCGGTACAAATAGCGGACCCGCTCTTCACCGGCGGACAGCTCCTCCCAGCGGCTTTCCTTGCGTCCGCCTCTCCTGCGTCCAGGCCACAGACGCAGGTCCGACCACGACCACAGTCCGGACTCCTCATCGATATAACCGGTTTTCTCCTGTTGCTCGGTGCGCCCGCGCAGCAGCGCCAGCAGCCCGTCCAGCCAGCGCCTGATCAACCCCGGCCCGCGGCGGTACAGCCAGACCAGCAGCGCTGCGACGATGGCAAGCATCAAGCCGACGGCGAGCGCATAAAACAGCGCGTTCAAAATATGCGTCCACACCCCAGGCTCCGGCGGCGGCTCGCCCATCCAGGGCGGCGGCTGCTTCTGCGGTGGCGGCTCCGGCTCCGGGACAGGAGGCGCTTCCTCTCCCCCGCTCAGCAACCATCCCAGCAGTGTCCTTACTCCCTGCCAGACGAAGCCGCTGAGGCTGCTGGCCGCCCCCATCGCCAGCAGCACCGCGGCCACAAAGATGCGATTATGACGGCGCAGGGCCGCGGGTATGACGACCGGCCTGCCGCCGGACAGCGTGACTCCCCGGATATGGGAGCCGTTGAGCATAAACAGAACGAGCACCAGGCTTGCCGCTCCAGCAGCCGACAAAATAGGCAGCAGCTTGGCCAGCGGAGGCTGGAAAGGAAAAACCATCCCCGCCAAGCCGTACACAACAAGCCCGCTCACGTAGATTCGGCCGCTGCCGGCCCTCCCATAGGCTGACATGCCCGCATAAGCGGCCAAAATGCCGATGCCCGCGGTCACCGCCAAGCTGTAGGCGTCACCTCCCGCAAGCTGTCCGGCGGACAAGCCAAGCGCCGGGCCCAGCAGCAGGGAAGCCAGTCCATGCTGCCATACCCTTCGCCAGCGTAAGCCTATCCACGCGCCGGCAAGCGCACCCAGCAGCATGAGGCCGAGTACCCAGCCCAGCTCTGCCGAGCGGTCGATCGCTCCGGGCCAGCCATAGGCGAGAGCGACGAGCGGAACCGGCAGCAGAAGCAGCAGCTCTCCGAGGCCAAACAGCCATGCGCTGGGCAGCTCTCTCCTTGTCCGGGCTGCCGGGGCAGACAGCCCGGAGGCGTCCTCAGCAGCCGACGGTCCCCGGCTTGCCCGGCCCTTCCCGGCCCGGTCCCTTCCATCCGCTCGCTTCCTCATGCCGTCCTCTCCTCCTCTCTCGCCTCCGGCAACGTCAGAAGCTCCACTTCACAGCCTTGCCGGCGCAGCTGGTCGGCCGCGGCCAGCAGCTTTTCTCCGGTATGGCAGGTGAGCAGCAAGTAATCGGCCATATCGTCAGCCGAAGCCGACTCCAGCTGTTCCGTTTCCTGCAAAAGGAGGCCGTCCATCGTCCGAACGGTTTCCAGCTCCAGCCTCGCCAGCGTCTCCAGCAGCACCGCCAGATGGCCTTCTCCGCCGCCAGGCGGTATGCGGATCGGCGCCGGTGTGCCGCCTCCAAGACGGCCGTTGCACAGAAAGCCCACCTCGATGCCTCTGCCGATCGCATAAGCGGCAATCGAGGCGGCATAGCTGATCCCCCGCTCCATCCGGGCCGGATCGGTTACCGCCTTCCACATGCCCTCGGAGATGTCCAGGTTCAGCGCCAGGATAAGCCGATGGTCGGCGGTATAATCCTTGCGGTGCACCTGGAGCGCGCCTGCCCGGGCGGTTGCCTTCCAATTGATCGACGGCAGCGGATCGCCCGGCCTGTAATCGCGCACGCCCGATGTCAGGAACGGGTCCTCGACGATCCAGCGCCGAACGGACAGCTCGCCCAGCCAGCTGCGCACCGGCAGCGGCAGGTCGTCCACCTCCGCCGGCTTGGGGTATACCAGCAGGTCCAGATCGAGGGCGAATCGCCGCGAGCCGGCCTGAATGCCGAACGGATCGCCTGCCGTCATCGTCGCGGATTCGAGCCGGTAATAGCCGCGCTTCATGCAATACACCTCATGCCTGCGGATAATCTGGCGATAGGGCCTCAGGCTGAACAAACTGATATGATTCTGCAACAGCTCGCCGCCGCGAATATCCAGGTTCGATTGAACGCCGAAGGACAAGCCCTGCGAAATCAGCGATTCCAGCCGCAGCCACGGGAGCGGGAGCAGCTTGCGGTTCGCGATCCGCTCGACCATCTCGATCCGGTCTCCGACATACGCGATCGGGCTTGAGAAATGCCGTTCATACTCCAGCCGCTTGAGCGCCCGCCAACGGTACAGGAGCGTCAGCGCGGCCAACACGGTAAATGTTCCGAATATCAGCGAGAGCACGCTCATTCGCCTACCGGCCTCCCGCCTGCCGCGTCTCATCCGTCGCCCGGAACGGACCCGCGCCGGCCTTGGTCGGAACCGGAAGCTCCGGCTCGGTCGGCACTTCCACGGATGCCAGCAGCCGGCGGATCACTTCGGCGCTTCGGCCTCCACCGCGAACCCGAATGCCCCCCTGCAGCAGCAGTCTGTGAGATAGCACAGGGACCGCCATCGCCTTGATATCGTCCGGCGTCACATAATCTCTGCCCTGTACAAGCGCGTACGCCTGGGAAGCCTTGAGCAGCGCCTGGGTGCCGCGCGGGCTGACGCCCAGGGCGACATCGGGATGGGTACGGGACGATTCGGCCAGACGGACGATGTACCGGCACAGCTCTTCATCGATCCGAACCTCGGCCGCCAGACGCTGGGCCGCGACGACCTCCTCCGCGGAGGCCGCCGGCTCCAGACGCTCCAGCGGCTGCTCCAGACGAAAGCGCTGCAATATGCCGACCCCTTCCTCGAAGGTCGGATAGCCCATCTCGATCTTTAGCAAAAACCGGTCCAGCTGCGCTTCCGGCAGGGGAAAGGTACCTTGGTTATCCACCGGATTCTGGGTCGCGATGACAAGAAAAGGCCGCTCCAGCCGGTGAGTAACCCCATCGATCGTAATCTGGCGCTCCTCCATGCACTCCAGCAGACTCGACTGGGTGCGCGGCGTCGCCCGGTTGATCTCATCGGCGAGCAAAATGCCCGTAAATACCGGCCCCGCCCGAAATTCGAAATTTCCGGTGCGCTGGTTGTAGAAATTAATGCCGCTCAAATCCGAAGGCAGCAGATCCGGCGTAAATTGTATGCGCTTAAATGTACAGTCAAGCGAACGCGCAAGCGACTTGGCCAGCAGCGTCTTGCCGGTGCCCGGCACATCCTCCAGCAGCGCGTGCCCATCAGCCAGCACCGCCGTCAGCAGCAGATCGACGGCCATTTCTTTGCCGACGATGACTTCCGCAAGATTGGCGCGTATCCGCCCGATCCATGGTCCTATTTCCTCCATGCGCATGAATATCCCTCCCGCAGCCCATTTTCCATATTTTCCTTACCTATCATACCAGAAACGAAGTTGCCGGGAGTAGAGATTTCCACGCGACTGCGCAGGATTGTCCGCAACGGATGGGCCCAGGGATAATTTGGTATACTTAAAGTAGAAGACTTATGAAGTTTTTCGTCATGCAGACGATGAACCGCGTGGGTATACCCGAACCCGCTCAAGAAAGAAGGCCGACCATGATCAAACGAATACAGCAACGATCCGCCGCTCCCGGTAGCATCGCCGGTTTCCCGGCCTATAGCCCGCCTCCGGCCGAGCGGTCCTTGCGCCCCATCCTTGCTCCGCTGATGCTGATGATGTGCTTCCTGAGCCTGGGTCTGCTCGCAGGCTGCAGCCTGGGCGGGCAGCACGGCGCTCCACCGCAGACGGATACGACAGGCCAGGCCGGCGGGCCAAGCGGCACCGCTCCCGAAGCTCCGAGCCCGGCCCCCGACCCCGTACAAGAGGTCATAGACGGGATGACAACCGAGGAGAAAATCGGACAGCTCGTATTGATAGGACTGGACGGTCTTCAGCTGGATGACCGGGCCGAAGCCTTCATTCGGGAGCGCCATATCGGCAGCGTCATCCTGTATAAGCGCAACATCTCAAGTCTCGCTCAGACCGTCTCGCTCGTCCAGGCGCTGAAGACGGCCGGCCGCGAGCAGCCTTTGCCTCTTTGGATCAGCATCGACCAGGAAGGCGGAGCCGTGAGCCGGCTGCCCGCCGAGTTCGCCCCGCTTCCGGACAGCGCCCGGATCGGAGCGGCACATGATGCGCAGCTCGCCCGAAGCGTAGGAGAACTGCTTGGTGAAGAGCTGCGGCTGGCCGGCATGAACATGGACTTCGCTCCCGTGCTGGATGTCAACAACAACCCGGCCAATCCGGTGATCGGACCGCGTTCGTACGGCGCGGACGCGCAGCTGGTCGCCGAGCTGGGCGCCCAGGCGATGGCGGGCATAGCCTCGCAAGGCGTGGTGCCGGTAGTCAAGCATTTTCCCGGACACGGGGATACGGACACCGACTCGCATCTGAAGCTGCCGGTCGTGCGCAAGTCGCTGGAAGAGCTGCGCCGGCTGGAGCTGATCCCGTTCAAGCGGGCGATAGCGGAAGGCGCGGATGCGGTGATGGTCGCTCATCTGCTGCTTCCCGAGCTGGACGCCAGCCTGCCTTCCTCCCTCTCTCCGACCATCGTAAACGGCTTGCTGCGCGAGGAGCTTGGCTTCCGGGGCGTCGTGATGACCGACGATCTGACGATGGGCGCCATCTCGGGCAGCCGCGGTATCGGGGAGGCGGCCGCAGCGGCCGTCCGGGCGGGCGCGGATATCGTAATGATCGCCCATGGCTATGACCAGGCGAATGAGGCTATAAATGCTTTGCGTCTGGAAGCTGCATCCGGGCGCCTGACGCCGGAGCGGCTGAACGCCAGCGTGTACCGCATCGCGGCGCTCAAATGCAAATATGACCTGCCGGATCGCGGCCAGGACATGCCGTCGATCAAGCAGATCAATGAACGGATTCGCCGGCTGGAGCAGGATTATCCTGCCCTGAAGCCGTCTCCCGCCAAGTAAAAACGATGGGGATGGTACGGCCATTCGGCCGCAGAAAGCCCCTCCGCCGCTTCGGTTAGCCGGAAAGTGACGCAGCCGAAGGAAATTCGTTCTTCACGGCATATTCAGCGACGGAAGAATCACGCTCGCAAAGCCGCTCCCAGGCATCGACGCACAGAGGATCGAAATGAATGCCCCGCTGCGCCGCAAGAAAGCTCATCGCCTCTTCATGCGACATCGCCTGCCGGTAAGAGCGTTTGGAGGTCAATGCGTCGTAGACGTCGGCGACAGCGACAATCCGGGCCATAAGCGGGATTTGCTGTGCCTTTAGCTTGTCCGGGTAGCCGGTTCCGTCCCATTTCTCATGATGCCAGCGGATGATGGCCAATTCTTCCTTCATGAAGCCCAGCCGTTTGCACAGATTATACCCGTTGACCGGATGCTGCTCGATGATAAGACGTTCCTCCGGGTCAAGCCGCCCCGGCTTGTTGAGTATCTCATCCGGAACCTCGAGCTTGCCCACATCGTGGACGATCGTTCCTTGCGCCAGCGCCCGGAGCTGGTCCGGCGGCAGCCGCAGCTCCTCCGCCAGCCGGAGCGCGTACAAGGTGACTCGGAAGTTGTGCCCGGCCGTATAAGTATCCTTTTTCTCCGTAGCAGCCATCAGCGAGCGGACACTCGGCGACATGCTGCTCGTGATACGCTCCATCGGGTCCGTGGTGAACAAGGAGCGGAAAGCGCCTCCGAGCGAGCGCTTGTCCCCGTATTGGGCCGTCAGGCCGACCAGCATCACCACCATGGAAGCAAGCAGCAGAAAATGATACATCCACCAGCTGGCGCGCCATACTTCGCCGGTAATCATAATAAACTGCGATAAAATCAGCCACCCGCCGCTGTAGACGATCGCAATCTGCAGCGGAAACCGCGAATACAGATAGGACCGGTAATATCGGCACATGGCATATCCGTTCAGCCCCAGGGTCAGCAGGGCCAGCATTATGTTAAGCGGCTGGATGTCCAGCGGAATGATATCGGCGAGATGCGGTAACAGGAGCCCGGTAATGCCCAGGGCGGCAAGGGCAGCCGTCCATACGGGCACAAGAAGATTCTGATAGCGAGACAGAAAGGCGACGAGCGGGTGGTCCGAGGAAAGCGACGACAGCCATAGCCACAGCGATGCCAGCAGCACGCTGGCCTGAGCGGCCATACCGGGCAGATGAGTGGCGTGCAGGATAAAATTAGGCGTGGACAGGCCATGAATCATAAATATCTCCGCGAGCGAGATGAAGCTCAAGGCGAGGAAGCTGACCTTGATATTGCGAAGCCGATTGCCCGCGATCCCGACCAGCACGGCGATCAGCAGCGCCAGGAAGGCTACCGCGGTCACAATGTAGAAATGGCCGCGAGGCAGAGCAAAGCTGACATCCCAATCCGGAGAGCGTCGTATGAGCTCATATAAACCGAACGGCAGCGCGATACCTGCTGCAGGTCCTGCAAGGCTGCGATATTTCATCGGAAAATCCCCTTTGTCCGAGCCTAAAGTCGTAGTTCCATCGATACCCTTATTCTAGCACAAACGTCTTTTTTCGCCTATTGAAGCGCATGGAATTTTCTGTCGATGTCACGGGAGAGGGACTTACAGAATCAGCCGGCCTACCAGCCCGGCCAATAGCAGGAGCCTTCGGCAACGCCGGCTTCACGGCAATTTCCTTGTTCGTTGTGTCCTTCTGCCCTTCCGCCCTTCCGCCCTTGATTATTTGAGTTCCTGCTCCCGAGTTCGCGAATCTTGAAGCTTCCGACTGCCGACGCGACCACCGAAGCCAAACCGGACACGCGAGGAGGTTCTCATCCTACATAAAGACAGCCAAAAAAACACCCGCTGCCGGTCCAATAACCAGCAGCGGGCGTTTCATGCAACAAGCCGTCGGCAGGGGTTGAATCTGCCGGCTTTTCCTTTCGGGCTAGCCGCGTTTCTCGGCAAGCCGCTGCAGCAGCACAGCCGCCTGCGCCCGCGTAGCGGTGCCGGCTGGCTCGAAGGCTGTCGGGCTGACGCCCTGCACCAGCCCGGCCTTCCGTGCGAAGGCCACAGCTTCGCGCGCCCACGGCTGCAGCTGTTCGCGATCTGCGAAGTCGGCGAGCAGCCGATCTTGCTCCTCCGGCGTCGGCAGAGACTCCGAGCCGCCGGCGCTGCGATACGCCCGGACGACCATGGCCGTCATCTCCTCCCGCGTCAGGAGGCGGCCGGGCTCGAAGCTCGAAGCTCCGGCGCCCGTCACGATGCCGGCTGCTGCAGCGGCATTCACCGCTCCGGCATACCAGGCGCCAGACGCCACATCCGTGAAGCCGGCTTCCTGAACAGCCGCCGTCTCCAGCGCGAGAAGACGAACGAGCATCGCCGTAAACTCCGCGCGGTTAACAGCTTGCTCGGGCCTGAAGCTGTCCGGCGAATAACCGTCCACATACTGGCGCATAGCCATCCAGTTCACTTGAGCTTCCGCCCAGTGTCCGCTCATGTCGGCGAAGCCGCCCTTGTATTGCAGCAGGGCGAACCAGCCTGCAGCGCGGATATCGAAGGCCACGCTTTTCCGTCCTGCCTCTGCGGCCTCCTCCCCGCCGACATACGTCCAGCGGTCGGTGCCAGCCTCATATCGGTATGCGCCTGCCTTGCCCGCGCCGGCTTCCGATGGAGCCAGCGTCCACAATGCCTGCAGCGGCTTGGCTCCCGGGGCGGCCTCAAGCGGCTTGCCCCGCCCGTCATACACGCCGAGCGTAAACATATCCGATACAGGCTTCAGGATGCCGCCCGATCCAAACCGGCTCAGCCACAGCTTCGCTTGCTCGCCCGCCGCCTTAGCGATTCTCACCTCGATCGTCTCTCCCCCGGAGGCTGCCGCCGTGAACGACGCGGCCTGAAGCCTCAGCTGCAGCGCTCCTGCAGACAGCTTCACTTCGGCCCCTGCCGCAGACAAGCTGCGGAAGGCCTCCGCCGGGAACTGAACGACATACTCGTCAGCCTGCTCGCCGATGTCAAGCTTAAAGCCCCGCTTGATATCGTTCGCCTTAAGAGCCGACTCGATCGTATCGGCTTTCACGCCGACCTGCAGCTTCTTGCGGCCCGCCGCATCCTTCGTTGGCGTTACAGCCGCGCCCTTCATCAAGTCGAACGGTTTGCCCGGCTCATCCGGCTGCGATCCCGAGCCTCCCGGACCCCCGCTGCCTTGAGAACCGCAGCCCGAGGTGCAGCCATTCGGCTCCTCTTCCCCGCCGGGCTGACCGAATCTGACGGTTAATACGTATTCCCGGCTGTGAATGCCGTCCTCCGCCTGAACGCGGATCTTCAGCTGTCCGTCTGCCGGCAGCTGCACCGTTCCAGACGCGCCGCTGACGGCTTCATTGCCGGCAATAAACAGCTTTGCCTTCGCATGGGCTGTCGTCGCCTGCACCTGTACGCTGCCGGTCCGCTCCGGCACGGTCAGCACATAATCCGTGCGGGTCGGGCCGAACGACGGCGACAGTGTGCCGCCCTTGACAGCCAGCGCCGACAGCTCGGCATCGGCCGACAGCGGCGAACCTTGGCTGGTCACAGTTATCCGGCCCGCGCCGGACAAATTGCCCGCCAGGTCGCGCACAGCTCCAGGCTGCAAGTCGAGCTGCACGGCAGCTCCTTCGGCAACGCGGTTATGGAGCGTCAGCACAACCTCCTGCTCCGCTTCCGCCTCATTGCCCCGCAGCTTCCGGTTCACGAACACGGAGGCTACGGCATCGGCGGCTCCATTAATGATAAATTTGCCTGGCTCTGGCGCATAGGACGCATCAAGCTTCTCATTGAACATAAGCCGGATCATCCTATTGCCGCCATCCAGACTGCCCTTCTGCAGCTCAGGCGCCTGCCCGTCGCGACGAACAACGGTAACGCTGCCGGTGTAATCCGCGTTCAGGGCAATGCCCGCATAGCTGATAATGAAGGAGGAACGAACCTGTACGCCATAAACGCCGCCTTCCGCAAGCGCCTGCGGGGACGCCGGTGCGAACTTAAGCGTACGGGTCAGCTTTTCGCCTGTTGGACTCGTCTCCTCCTGCGCGGCGGTCAGCGTACCTTCGATCACTTCGCCGGCGGCGTCCGTCAGCCGGATCGCTTCGTTGTCCAGCTCGGCTGCGCGGACATGCTTGCTAAGCGTCAGCTCGACATGGCTGCCCCCCTCGTAAGCGAGGCCCTGAACGGAGACGATCTCCGGAGCTTGCTTGGATACAAGACCACTGTTGACGTCCAGATGCGGCGGCGGTACGTCCATCTCCGCGCTGTAGGCCGTCTCATAGCCCGGCAGCTCCCACTTCACCTTCCACCTGCCGACCGGCACATCCCAGCCGTAACGGCCTTCGGGATCGGTGCTTTGCGGGTTGATCTGCTCGTATTCCTCGGCGTCCCATTTCTTCCATTGGCCTGTCGCCGTATCCAGATACAGCACGGTAGCGGTCACCCCGCTGAGCCGGTTGGACTCTACGGCTTCATAGACATAGCCGCTCGGATCATAGATCCATTTCGGATCGGCTATCTTACGGCTCTTGCGTTTCTTCCACAATCCGGTCAACGGATCGTAGTAATCCGTTTCTTCGTCTATACATTCATTGTAGCCGGAGCCTACCGCGTCAATCTTGGCATCGACGTATTTGTCGATCTTCCCTTTGACGATATC
Organism: Paenibacillus sp. cl123; assembly: GCF_900101595.1. Classification (GTDB taxonomy): domain Bacteria; phylum Bacillota; class Bacilli; order Paenibacillales; family NBRC-103111; genus Paenibacillus_G. The sequence goes on along the minus strand of NZ_FMYY01000006.1, from coordinate 99,969 downwards.
TCCGGCAAAGCCTGCAACTACACCGGCCGGCCCTTCCAGCGCCATCGCTCCCTGCCAGGCGCTGATGGCGGTCTTCGCCACCTCTCCGCCTACCGTTGCGAGCAGCGCCATACCGGCCTCTTTGCCCGTCTCCACGGCTGCGGCCGGGCAGGAGAGGCTCGTTTCCACCCCGTACATGATTTTGTTGATTTTGCCTGCATAAGTCTTGTAATCGGAATACTGGCTCTTGATGCTGTTGATCTGATCGTACGGCCCCTTCACCTCGGTGTGCACCTCGGTCACGAATTCGGCCATATGAGCATATTTCTGCGGAACCTCCAGCCCTATATCAAGCTTAGAGACAACGCTCTTCGACTTGCCCCCGGCCGCCAGCGACGGATCGTCTGGGAACACCAGCTGCGTTGGCATATAGCCGGTAATCCGGCTCGTCAGACTCTTCTCCGTCTCCGATTCGCTGACTGCCGCCTGGAATAGCGGATTGCCGGTTGCTTCGGCGTCAGCAATCTCCGCTTCCGTCGGCTTGTAAGCCGATCCGGGCTTCATCGTCGTAGTTACGCTCATCGTCAGGTTCGGAAGCTGAGGGAAGCTGAGCGTCACCTTGCTCGCATATACCCCTCCCCGCAGCTCGAAGGGCTCGGAGGACTCGACCACAAAGTCTCTCATAGCCGCCGGAAGCTGTGAGCGCACCTCCTCCATATCGACGGCGCGACGCTCATACTCCGTCTTCTTGACCGGTCCGTCATAGCTGACATAGATGCCTCCGAGGGCACCGCTCGTCGTAGGCACTTCCGCATGGAACAGACCGTCCGCTCCCAGCGTTGCCGCAATCGGCTGGCCGTATTGGCCGTCCATGTACAGCTGAACATTGCGCACGCGGGACGGGTCGTCGAACTTCAGCTCAAGCTCAAACGGATGCCCCGGCACCACGGTATACGGCATGCGGGCGACGCCCTTCCTGACATCCAGCTCGATCCACTTGCCGTTCGGCAGCTGGCCCATGGCCATCCGAAGCAGCTCCGGAAACTCGGGGTCCACTTCGACATATTTCGGATCGGACTTCAGTTCAACCCCTCTCGCTACTGCCGAAGCATGCAGCGCATGCAGCTTTTCGCCGCCAAGGTCGATCAATTCCACCTCTGTCCGCCACAAGCCTGCCGGCGATGCCAGCGTTTCGCCTATCAGGGAGTTGGTGTCATAAACCGCTACCCGGCTGCCGGCAGGCGCGAAGCCGCTCAGCTCCACCTTTGGCTCCTTGATCCGCTCCGGCGCTTCCAGCGTGACGCGCGGCGCTTCTACCTGCAGACTGCCCAGCCGCTCGTCGAGCGCAGCGCCTTTCCACTGTCCGCTTAGTCTCGCTTCCAGGGAGAGATGAGGCTTATTCAGGTCATCTGCGACCTGCGCCTGCAGGGTGACGGCTCCCTTCGCGCCGCCTGCTATCGTGCCGACAGGCACCGTCACCTTGCCCCCGGCCCATACCGCTTCTCCCTTCGCGCCGCCTGCAGCGATGCGTCCTTCCGCATCCCTCAGCAAAGTCAGCCCATCCGGGATCGTCACGGTCAGCTGACCGTCCGTCAACGACTCCGCATGCGGATTGTTGAAGGCGGCTCGCAAGGTCAGCTTCCCTCCTGGCACCGCTCTGTTCGGAAGAGCCATCAGCTCGTTGCCATAGTGATTGGAGAAGTAGCGGGTTTCCTCAAAGGTCAGCTTGCCGAGCTGCTTGAACTCGCCCTCCGCCAGTGTAAATACTTGGCTGGCATACTCGTAGCCCGAGGAATTCGCCCCCCGCTTCGACCTGCTCATAGTCAGCCTGTATTCCCCGGCCTGCGGAGCATACAAGTCGAAGCGAGTGCCCCTGAAGCCGTCATAGGCGACGGGAGAGCCCCAGCTGCCATCCGGCTGACGGAGATAGAGCTGAGTATCGACCCGGCTATCGGCTAGGTCGACCTCGCCCTGCACGCGTCCGCCCTTCTGTTCCATCCGGATAGTCGCAGTTCCGCTCGCCTGCTCGTCGAGAGCTACCTGATCGCAGGCGGTTCCTACGCCCTCCAGCGTACCCGTTACGCACACATTGACGGTTTCGCCGGGTTCCCCCATGAACGAAATGATATTGGTATAATAGCCGCTTTTCCATCCTCTGGCCGACTCAACCTTGTACTGGGCATGGACCTGCTCCATATTGAGCGGCCCTTGCCAATCGCTGCCCAGCGGCTTGTTGAATACGTTCAGGATAATTTCTCCATAGCCGCTCCCCTTGAGCGCCAGATCCAGCCGGGGATTTTCCCCCTTCACGATCTTGCGGGTCACGCCTTCGTCCTGAATATACATATAGGATGGCTGGAACGCGCGGATCAAGGTTTCCGAGCCGTCGGTATTTTCCAGCAGAGTCAGTGTGTATTCTCCGTTCAGATTCGTGCGGGCTGTACGGACTTCGGGCTTCCCCTTGTACGTCGAGGTCGCCGTCACCGTTGCGTTCAGCAGCGGCCGTCCGTCAGGAGCCGTCACCTGTCCGCGAAGAACCCCCTCCTCCGGCTTGTGCAAAACGATAACCTTCTCCTGGCTGCCCGGGTTAAGCGTGACGGTCTGCGGGCCGATCTCGTCGTAATAACGGCCCTTCAGATCAACTTCCAGCTGGAAGACTTCTTTCGCATCATCCGTTTCCTGCCACTCCGTCAGCCCATCCTCTCCGGCGTACAGCGCCCCTCTCGTTTCGCTGTGGTCCTGATTCCATAGCTGAATGGAGACGTTCGGCACGGGCTGCCCGTGCTGGTCGACCAGCTTCACGCGAAATTGTGCCGCCTCGGGTATCGTCCCCGTGATAGTCTCCGTTATGCCTGGCCGGGTCGTGATACTGCCTGGAATCTCCCAGTAGCGGTATTCGGGGGACTGAATGGTGAACTGGTACGTTTCCTGAGGAAGCAGACCGGCAAGCCTCATCGGATTATGCGTAATTTTCTCCGAGCGGTAGCTGCCGTCCCCTCTTTTATACTCGATATGGTAGCCGTCCAGAGGGATGCTGCCCGGGTTATGAATGTTCACTTCCACGGCGCTGCCTACAGCCAGCGGCAGATTCGGGGCATCCCCGACGGCCGCCTCGGCCCCCGTTCCCAGCGACACGCGAATGCCGGTCACCTCGGCCACCCCTTCGGCGATCGTGAAGGCTCCGGTGTAGCGGCCGCTCTGGCCCGCCGCTTCGCTCAGGGCGACCTTCGCCGACTGCTCGACCAGCTCCGCGCTCCCTCCGCGGTTCTCCCAGGCTTTATAAGCGACCTGAGCCTCGCCGCTCCGGCCCTCCGGCCCGACGACCTGCAGGGTCAGCGTGCTGCCGATGCGGGCCAAGCTTTTCTTGATCAGCTGATCCGCCGTCCAGCCGACCTTGACCGTCTTGCCGTCGGACGGCGTCTTCACCGTATAGGTCGGCCCCCCTGTGCTGGACAGCCTGTCGGCATTAACCGCCTCCACTCCGAAGGTATACGTCATGCCGGGCTCCAGGCCGGTCACCTCATAGGTCGTAGGCGCCGCTGCTACTGAAGCGAGCGGAGTCCCGTTGCTATAGATCTGGTAACCCGTTACCCCCTTCGCATCCTGGGCCGGACTCCAGGTCAGCCTGACCGAACGGGGCGTAAGCTCCGTCCCTTGCAGCGTGCTGCCTGCCGGCCATACCGGAACAGAACCCTGCTCCTTGGAGGCGATAAATACCCCGAAGGTGTATCTGAACAACGGAGTGGGATTCGCCACCTCGTACAAGCCCGTGAACGCCACCTCCTGCGCCTGGCTGCTCAAGGCAGGAGCCATACTGGACCACATCGGTCCGAACGGCGATCCGGCTACCTCGACCGCAGCCGTGGCCCGAGCCGTCAAATCGGCCACGAAGGACTTCTGAGTACGTTCCCCCTCAAGGCCTCCTTCCACATCGCTCATAAAGGCGACGTATCGGCCGTCGGGACTGACGTAAGGACTGCCGCTGGCTCCGTCGAACGGCTGGCCGTTCGGCTGCAAAGACACGCGCTGGAGCCCCGGCGCTCCCTGGCTGTATACGACCACATCGGCCTCGCCGTTCGCGTCACCCTCCGTCAGACCGTCATCGCCGGTCACGAAGGCGACTACGCTCCCGTCGTGGCTGATCGACAAGTCGTCATTGTAACTGTCCTCTTGCTGACCGCCCTTTCCGACGTTCAGCCGCTTGATCGTCTTGGCTGTCCGGTCGTACAAGAACACATCGGCCACGAAGTTCGTATCTTCCGGCACCAGGAGGTTCTCGTAAGAGAAGAAAGCAACGAAGCGGCCGTCGCCGCTGATCACCGGCTCGAAGCTCCGGCCCCGCGTCTCGAATTCTTCATGCGGCCTGTAGGGCTTGCTGATTCGTTCCATCGTTTGCGTAGTCCGGTCATACACATACACCTGCTCCCCGTCGCGGGAGTCCGTACCCGGGACGAGATTGCTCGCATCCGAAGAAAAGGCCACGTACCGGCCGTCCGCACTGATGGAAGGATGCTCCCCCGCACCGTCCGCCGCCGAGCCGTCATACCCCCGGTTAATGTTCTCCAGCTTCTTCTGAGTGCGGTCGTACACATAGACGCCGCCGTAACGGAATTCTTCCTCTTCATCGTCCTGGTTCACATAGGTTGAGAACACGATCTGATTGCCATCGGCGCTCATGGAGAAATAATCCTCCAGCACCTCGTCCTCGGCCCCGCGCGGGATGATCTCGGCGGCTCCCGTGCTGCGGTCCGTCACCGACAAAGTCTGCTTGATCTCAACCGGGGCTGCCGTACCGGCGTCTGTGCCAGGCAGTACCAGCCCCTGGTTAGTCAATACTTCCATATGGAGCGAAGCTGCATAACGTCCGTCCGGGGTGATCGCATTGCGGTCGCTGAAGGCTATCGGCTCTCCGGGCTGCCTCTCCCTGCCGATCCGGCTAAGCGTGCTCCAGGTCAGCGACGCAGGAGCGGCCGGCTGGATCAGAAGGGCAGCGCGGCCGCTCCCATATGTACCGGCATACACGGACTGGCTCACCGAGCCGGCACGAGCCGCCTTGCCCGAGCTGCCGTTTACCGTCTCCGCGGATGCAGTGACGGGCAAAGCAGATCCCAGCGCCAACGCGGCTGCCGTTACAACAGCCATTCCGCGCTTGCCGGCCTGAAACAAAGAATACATGCTCATATAGATGAAAACCTCCGAAATTTATGATACAACGTGTTTCATTATATCGGGTTTAAAGTGTAATAAAAGTGTATTTGTACACAGTACTTGTCATTTTTTACCGGGAAGATTTGTCACTTCCTTCGGGAATAACCGGGAATTTTTCGGGAATCCTCGGGAATTTCGGAAAACTGCTCATCTGTCTGTCCAGAGAATCCCCGTATGACCGGATACCGGCCTGCAGCCTCCTCGGCAGACTCCCCCGGGTACGTTCGACAAGGCTGTATTCATTCATGCCCATGCCCTAACGTCCGGCTCTCCATGCGGCCAGGTACCTCGGCGCATATGTACGTTCCGCGCGGGACTGTGCAGGCCAAAAAAGCGGAGCCGCAGGCATCCGCTTGCCCGCGCTCCGCTTCCCCGCTGCCGCGGACCGGCCTCCGCAACCATCCGCCGCCGCAGACCGCTCGCATCAAGGGGCGGTACCGCGCTCTCCCAGCACAATACCGATCCGTCCGTCACGAACCTCCACCCGGTAAGACTTCACCCGGGTCCGTTCGCTGAACAGCGACTTGCCCGTCTTGATATCGAATTCCCAGCCATGCCAGGGGCAACGTACGATCTCGCCCTCCCTGCCGTAGGCATACTCATACACGCCGGCCGGCTCCGTCGTGCCCGATACAAGCCCTGCGCACATAGGCGCACCCTGATGCGGGCAATAATTGTTCAGCGCATAGTACTGCCCGCCGACCCGGTAGACGACGATCTCTCTTCCCTCCAGCCGGACGAGCGCCGAGCCACCCTCCGGCACGTCATCCGCATGCAGCACGTCATACACGGCCATAGACGCTCACCCCTCTTCCCTGCTACAGTTTGTATAATTTCTTGGCATTTTCATAAAACACCTTGCGCCGCGCCTCCGGCTTCAGCTTGCGCAGGATCATATCCGGGGCGTCGAAATCCCAATGGGGGTAATCGCTTGAATACAGGATCATATTCTCCGCGTCGAACATGTTGAACAGATCGATCAGGTGCTGCGGATTGTCCGGCTCCTCGATCGGCTGCGTCGTCAGGAAGCAGTGGTCGCGCACATATTCGCTGGGCAGCCGTTTCAGCCAAGGTACGGTTGAGCGCAGCGCCTTATAGTTTTTGTCCAGCCGCCACAATAGCGGCGGCAGCCAGGCGATGCCGCCTTCGACAAGCACAACCTTCAGCTGCGGAAATTTGACGAACACCCCCTCGCATACCATGCTGACCAGGTGGGCCATGAACATCTGGGAGAGGCAGGTATGCCACTCGATATAGCGGGCAGGATAACCTGCGGCAGTCGGCGCGGTGGAGCTGCCTCCCCCCTCCGCGCCGGGATGGATGGCAACCGGCAGTCCATGGCGCTCGGCCGCCTCGTAGATCGGGTGGTAGCAGCGCTGGCCGAGCGGAGAGCGGGCGGCGCTGGAGATAATAACCTCCACGATATCCGGGTGTCCGCCCAGCCGGTCGATCTCCCGCGCCGCGAGCTGGGGATCGAGCGTCGATACCGCAAGCGCCCCCTTGAAGGCCGGATGCTTGCCGAGCCACTCCGCGACGAGGTAATCGTTATAGGCCGAGCAGATGGCGGCGGCATAATCCGGGTCATGCGTCGAGGAGATGTTGTAGACGACCCCTGTCAGAATCGCCGTCTCCACCCGATAAGGCTCGATCAGCTGGCGGATCATCAGCTCCGGATCGGACCCGGCCTTGCCCCCTCCCGGCGGGATGGAGTCCTTCTTCATGACGCCGACCGGCGACCAATAGTTGGAGCCCGCGTAGCCGATGCCTGTGGCTGCTACCCGCGAGCGCCACGGCTCCGGCAGATAAGGGACCAGCGCCGCATCCGCCTGCTCGTTGTGTACATCCGCATCGATAATAGGGAATTCATCCGCGAAGGCCACGGATATCAGCTCCTCCTGTCCGGCTGTTCGGCAGAAACAGCCGGACCCGTTTATTTGCCCCCATACGTCCGCGTATAGGAGGTGTCGTACATCTTCAGCAGCTCATCCGAGCCGAGCTTCTTGGCCTGATCGATAAACTGCTGATAAGTCGTATCGTTGATCGGCGTCTTGCCGGTGACGAACTCCGTCAGCTTCTGCTCGAGATATTTGGTCAGGTTGTTCAGCTTGGATTTCTCCAGCTCCAGCTCCTCCTGCGTCTTCACGATCTGTTTGGGAGCCGGAATAATATATTTCTCATAGCGGGCGTTGATGTCCTTGCTCTTGTCGCTCAGTCCGTTCTCCCACGCCGCTCTGGACTTGGCGTTGTCCAGCGTGATCAGGTCGTACCAGACGCCCCAATCCTTGCGCAGCGTGTTAAACGGAGAAGCCCCGAACTCCTTCATAAAGGATACCTTGCCGTTCTCCTTCGTGTAGGTCTTGCCCTCGATGCCCAGCGACAAATAGTTGGACCCCTCTTCGCCGACCAGATAGTCGAGGAATTGCACAGCCCGGTCCTTGTCCTTGACCTTGGCCGAGATCGCGCGTCCTACCGCTCCGACGACGGGACGGGAATGCTGGTAGTTTTTGATGCCGTCTGCAGCGAAGGAAGGGATGGCGTCCAGCTCATAGCCGGGTGTACCCGCCTTGCGCGCCTTGTCGACAAGCGACTCCAGGTCCGCCTTCCAGAAGTAGGTGACCAGCGACTTGCCCTTCAGAATCCGCTCCTCCCATTGGGCCTGGGTCAGCAGCGAATACTCGGGGTCCAGCAGCTTCTCATTGTACAGCTTGTTCAGAAAGACGAGTCCATCCTTGTATCCCTTATGGTAAGGCGCGAATGCATACCTGCCGGTCGTCGGGTCGATGTTGTAATAGCCGTGAATGCCGGTAAAAATGCGGCCGAATACCGTATACAGCCCCGTATCGCCGGAAATCGTATTGGAGATCAGCGGGTACGAGCCCGGCTCCTTTTCCTTGAACGCCTTGAGGAACTGGTAGAACTCATCCAGCGTATTCGGCGCCTTCAGCCCGTACTTATCCATCAGGTCCTTGCGGCTGTACCAGATGAAGTTGAAGCCCTTGCCCTCGGCGTCCCCTTCGATCACCGGCACCGTATAGATGCCTCCGTCCGCTCCCGTCGCGACAGCCTTGGCTTCCGGATATTTGTCGTAGAAGGCCTTGAGGTTCGGCGCCTTGTCGAGATAATCCTTCAGATTGAGGAACACTTTATCCGGCCCATGCTCCCGCCCTTCCTGGGTACTGACCTGGATAAAGTCGGTGACCGAGTTGGTGGCGATCATAATCTGCCGCTTCTCGACAAGACCTTCCTGGCTGACAATCTGGAAATCCGCTTTGACCCCTGTCTTGGCTTCGATCTCCTTGAAAATCTCCCAGTCCGTGCGCACCTTGCCCTCCACACGGTCATAGACCAGCCAGGAGAAGGTGATCGGCTTCTTTGCATCGCCGCCCTCTCCCCCTTGGCCCGCAGGAGCCTTGGCCCCGTCGCTGCAGCCTGCCGCTACGGCTCCGGCCGCCAGCACCACGCTCATCATTGCCGCATACGTCTTTTTCTTCATTCCTGTACCCTCCCATACTGAATCTCGTGATCGTTCGTGAGCTTCTGCCGATTCTGGCTGCGGCCCGCACGGGCGGACCCGGCTGCCCTTATACTGCAGATTGGCGGGATATGCCTGGAAGCTAGCCCTTGATGCCGCCGATCATGGCGCCCTGTACGAAGTACTTCTGGATAAACGGATACACGCACAGAATAGGCAAGGTAGCGATGATGATCATCGCATACTTCAGTGTCACCAGATGCGTCAGATCGCCCTCTCCCTGAACATTCGTGCCGGCGATCAATATATTGCGGAGCATAATTTGCAGCGGATACATGCTCCGGTCGTTCAGATAAATAAGCGCGTCGAAAAAGGCATTCCACTGATTCACCGCCGTGAAGAGCCCGATCGTCGCCATCACGGGCATGGACAGCGGAAGCACGATCCGCAGCAGCACCTGGAACGAGCCGCAGCCGTCGATCGTCGCCGCATCCTCCAGCTCCTCCGGCAGCGCCTCGAAAAACGTTCGCATGATGAACAAATACCAGGTGCTGACCAGCGAGGGGAGCACGATGGCCCAGATCGTATTGAGCATCCCGAGCTGCTGCACGACAAGGAAAGTCGGGATCATCCCGCCGCTGAACAGCAGCGTGAAGGCGGCCAGCAGCAGGATCGGCCTGCGGCCGGGCAGCCATTTTTTGGCCAGCGGATAAGCCATGGCCGAGGTAACGAACAGGGTCAAGACGACCTGCAGAACCGTATAGCGGATCGTATTCCAATAGCTGATCCACAGATCGGGATTGTAAATTAGCTGCTCGTAGGCAAGAGGCGTGATGTCCTTGGGCCACAGCAAAACCTCGCCGCTCGCCACCAGCGCATTGCTCGAGATCGACGCCGAGAAAACATACACCATCGGGTAGATCATCACGATCATCAGCACGATCATCAGCAGCACGTTGAAAGTGTCGAACAGCCGGGAAGCGAAGCTTTCCTTGATTTTCATAAGACGGTTCTCCCTTCACCATAAGCTGGTCTCCGAGTATTTGCGGACGATCCGGTTAGCGGCTACGACAAGGACGAGGCCGATGACGGACTGGAACAGCCCGACCGCCGTGGCGAAGCTGAAGTCCGCGTCCAGAATGCCGCGCCGGTAGACGAATGTATTGATAACATCCGACGTTTCGTAGTTCATGGAATTGTACAGGAGCAATATTTTCTGAAAGCCCGTCTCCATAAAGTTGCCTAAGGTCAGCACGAACAGGACAATCATCACCGGCAGCATCCCGACCAGCGTAATATGACGCACCTGCTGAAAGCGGTTCGCCCCGTCCATCTTGGCCGCCTCGTATAAGGTCGGATCAATGCCGGATATCGCGGCAAGGTAAAGAATCGTTCCCCAGCCGATCTTCTGCCAAATTTCCGAGCCGACGTAGATCGTCCGGAACCAGCCCGGTTCCCCGAGGAACAGAATCGGCTCGATCCCGAAGGCCCGGACCAGCGCATGATTGATGACGCCGCTGGAGGGCGACAGAAAGGTCACGATGATGCCCGCGATGACTACCGTGGATAGAAAATGCGGCATGTAGCTGACGCTCTGCACCAGACGCTTGAACCAGGAGATGCGGAGCTCGTGGAACAAAATAGCCAACACGATCGGCGCCGGGAAATGAAACAGCAGATCGTACACGTTCAGCATGACCGTGTTGCGGATCAGCTTCCAGGCGTCGGGCGTTACATAGAAAAATTCAATGAAATGCTTCATCCCGACGAACTTGCTACCCAGAATGCCCCGTCCGACGGAATAATCCTGGAAGGCAATGATGATTCCGTACATCGGCGCATATTTGAAGATCAGGTAATACAAGATGCCCGGAAGCATCAGCAGGTACAGCGCCTTGTGCTTTTTCATCGTCGGCCACAGCCGCGAGCCGTTCGTCAATTGCTCCACCTCCCTGCATGAGCTGCTTTAAGATGGCCTAACTATAACGAACCGCGCAGCGAAGCGTAAAGCGTGCATATTTGCAGACGGATGCAGGTTTATCGGACGGCGCGGGGACTGGGTTTGCAGAGAAGGAGGAGGAAAAAAAAGAAACTTCGGAAAAAAACGAAGCTTCTTTGCGCAGGCGCTCGGGGGCGCGCAGGATTGATTTTTTGTTCAGCACTGCTGCGACATGCGATATTTGGCCGGCGTGACGCCCTCATACTTGCGGAATACGCGGATAAATGAGTGGCGGCCCCAATACCCGACCTTCTCCGCAATATCGTCGATGCGCAGATCCGTCGCCAGCAGCAGCTCCTTGGCTTTCTGCAGACGGTATTTGGCAATGTACTCCACGTATTTCTCGCCTACTTCTTCCTTGAAGGTGCGGCTGAAGTGGCCGACCGACATATTCAGCTGGCTGGCGAACTGCTCGATCGACAGCTCCTCATTATAATGGGCATGGATGTAGTCCACAATATCCGTCAGCTTTTTCGCCCGGCTCTCTTCTTCCGATTCGGGGAACAACTGCTCGTGGATGGCGATGAAGCATCTGCGAAGCTCATCGCCGGTCATACACCGGTTCATCTGCTCGAATAAGCCGGCGTAAAACAACATGTCGAAGTCCTTGCGCTCCGTCTCCACGGCGCGAATCCACGTGTTGAGCAGATCGGAGCATACATACTTCATCTGGGCGGCCGGCACCCGTCTCTTCACCCCATCCTCCAGCATCTGAAGCGCGCCCTGAAGCAGCTGATCGTAATCCCGCGACTTATAGCGGTTCAGCACCCGGGTAATTTCCTGTACGGATAAAAAGGTCTCGCAGACCGGCGGCTCCCACGCCACCCGCCCGTCGCATATCTCCACATCGGGCTGCAGGCTGCGGCGCTGCAGAGCATGAACCGCCTGCTCATAAGACTGGTGCAGCTGCTCGATCGCATGCACTTTGCGGCCGATGCCGATGGCGGCCTTGTAATATTTGCCGTGCAGCTTGAGCGCCAGCTTGATCATCTCCGCATGCTCCTCCGGCGTCACGTGCAGAAGCGGATCGTCCTGGGCCACGCACGCCAGCAGCTCCGGCTTCGTCTGGCACAGCCATACCGGCGATGGAATGAGGCCCTGGATCTGTTCCTTCAGCTCGGCCACCAGAAATGTCTTGGACGTTTCCGACAGCGGCTCCACCGAGTAAGCGTCATAATGCAGCGCGATGCAAAATACGGTTCTCGATGCTTTGCGCGCATAGTTGAAATCGATCTCCTCGGCGTAAAATTTGATGGCCAGCGCATCCTTGTATTCGCCAAGCAGAATTTTGGCGATGAAATATTCCTGCAGAATCGGCAGCATCCCGTCAACCCGCTGGGACAGCTTGCGGTTCTCCGTTACGATCAGTTGGGAGAAACGCTTGATCGCATCGAATTCATTGCCTCCGGCGCGCAGCGTCTGTCCTCCCTCCGATCGGTGCAGCTTGAGGTTTTCCTTGATTTCCATAATCGGCTTGTAGATGCGCCGGCTCAGATGGTACGAGACAAAGCTGCCCACCACGAGAAAGAAGAGCAGGAAACCCCAGCTTATAACCTGAGTGACTGAAGCCGGCTTCATCAATACCGGAAGATCCACGATGCTGAGGTACGCGTAGCTGTCATCGAAGCCGGACTTGACCAGCGAAATGGCCCGTTCGCCCGTGACATGGAAGCCGCTGGCCGGGTCCGATGCTTGCACCCGCTCCTGAAGCCGGATCAGCCGGGCAAGCTCGCTGGCATCTTCGCCGTTCAAGCCGCTCTGTCCGATCAGTTGGCCGGCCGGTCCCATCAAGGCGGTGCCTGCCGCCCAATTCTCCGGGATGTCAAGCAGCGCTGCCAGTCGCGCCTGATTGATCTGGACAACCAGATACACCTCCGGCATATCGGTGTTATAGGGATAGCTCATTAGGACGGACATATGCTCAGTCCCGGCCATGGCGAAGTCAAGCATTTTCCTGCCGCTCATCCCGGTGACCAATTCATGCTTCTCACGCTCCTCCATCGGATACCGCTGCTGGAAGAAATAAGCCCGATCCGTGTAAGCGTCTGCATCGATCACCAGATCATGATTGGCGAAATACAGGAAGGCTCGCGCTGCCAGCTGGTCGGATTCCAGCTTGCCCAGCTGCTCCCTCAGCGAGCGGATCAGCTCGGAGCGCTGCGGGTCCTCCAGCGACGTATCCCCGGCCACCTTCAGCAGGCTGCGGATATTGGAGGTCGTGAGCATATTGATCATATTCGTCTGCAAGGAATGGAACGCGGTGTCCGTTTGTTCCGACAGCCTGGCCATCATCACATCGTTAAGCTTCCGGGCGTCCTCCTCGATCAGCCGGACGACCAGCAGATGCGCAAGCGCACAAGCGACGATGACCGGGATCAGGATCAATACGAAATAACTGGCGAAATGCCTTCGAAACAGCGCGGCCCGAAACGAATGTTTACCAGGGAAAGAAGTCATATCCGCTGACCACCTTTGGCTGAATAGTAACATGCAGAAAAACTCACGGGACGGACGATAACCTGGGAGCGAACACAGCGATAAAATCCGGCTACGAGCCGGAAGCAACCGGGAATGGAGTTGGGAAAAGAGAGGGTTCCATGCGGAACAGGTGTAGGGGACTGACGGAGGCTGTTACGTAGTATTATAGTGATTCTGTAATTTTAATTCAATAATAATATATTATTTGAAATTAAATTTCATTCCCTTTGAAATACTTCTTTTGCGTTACTATCCAGGTACCTGTCAGGCTGCTCGCCGTTTGGCACGGGGACAGAGGTCTAGTCATTCGAGCGCGGGTCGGGGCGGGTTTGTATGGGTTTCCGCACAAAGTTCATTATTTGGTCGCGGGGTGCGGCGATTTTGTATGGTTTTTCCCACAAAATGCATCATTCGAGCGCGAGGTGCGGCGATTTTGTATGGTTTTTCGCACAAAGTGCATCATTCGAGCGCG
>NZ_FMYY01000006.1:0-86181 GCF_900101595.1 Paenibacillus sp. cl123 | reverse complement strand
GGTTTTTCGCACAAAGTGCATCATTCGAGCGCGGGGCGTGGCGCTTTTGTATGGTTTTTCTGTGAAAATACACTAAACATATCCTCATTTTCATCCTGGAGCTGTGCCTTGGGAGACATGTTTGTTTTCGCACAAGTTCACCGTTCGAGCGCGGGGCGCGGTGCACTTGCATGGCTCTCCGTACAAATCCGCTTTTGACCGGAGGGCCTGCGCATTCACGCCCCTCCTTCCTGCCTCCTTATCATCCTCCCATGAACGGGGACTTAAATAGCGATCCCTCTGCCAGCCTGCATAAGCTCCGGACATGAAAAACCGCAACGCGTGTTATCCCTCGCATTGCGGCTGTTTCACTCAGCGGCTTCCCACCATATCGCCCTGCTGAAGCCGGTACATCTGCGCATACCGTCCGCCTTGCTGCAGCAGCTCGTCATGGCTTCCCCGCTCGACGATCCGGCCCCGGTCCAGCACCAGAATCTGATCGGCATTTTTCACCGTGGACAGCCGGTGGGCGATAATAAACGTTGTCCGGCCCTGCTTCACCACATCGAGCGCCCGCTGGATGACCGCCTCGGTTTCCGTGTCGATGTTGGAGGTCGCCTCATCCAGAATCAGGATCGCCGGATCAAAGGCCAGCGCCCGGGCGAATGAAATCAGCTGCCGCTGTCCGGCCGACAAGGTGCTGCCCTTCTCGATCACCGGCTCATCCAGCCCCTGCGGCAAATTCCTCAGCAGGCCGTCCGCTCCGACATCGGCCAGCGCGCGCTCGATCCGCTCGCGCGTAATCGCCGGATCGCCCAGCGATACGTTGGAGCCGATTGTCCCGGCGAATAGAAACGGGTCCTGCAGCACAATGCCCATATGCTGGCGCATCGTCTGCCGCGGCAGCTCGCGAATATCTGTGCCGTCAATCGTGATGCGGCCCTGCTCCGGATCATAGAAGCGGAACAGCAGGTTCAGGATCGAGCTTTTGCCGGAGCCCGTATGGCCGACAAGCGCAACCGTCTGCCCGGGTCTCGCCTCGAACGATATGTCCCGCAGCACCGGCTCGCCTTCCTTATACGAGAAGCCGACATGCTCGAAGGCGACATGGCCGCGGTAGCGGTCGATCCGGCGTTCGGACACGTCTTCACCCTCCTCGTCGATAAGCGAGAATACCCGCTCACCCGAGACAAGCGCCCGCTCCAGATTCGGCAGCTGGTTTACGATGTTAACCATCGGCTGGAACAGCCGGTTCAGGTAGTCGACGAACGCATACAGCACCCCGAGCGACACCATGCCCGCTCCGCCGCTCAGCGAAGCGCCGCCGAAATGCCAGATCAGCGCGACGAGCGCGATATTGCGAATCACCCCGACCAGATTGTACCCTGTCCATGAGTTCAAACTGAGCAGCTTGTTCTGATAGTTGAACAGCTTCGTGTTATGCGCTTCAAATTCTTCCTCGGTTTTCTTCTCCTTGCGGAACGCCTTGACGATGGCCATGCCCTGGATCGATTCATTGATCATGCCGTTGATCTCACTGACGAGGCTGCGGATCACGCGGTTGTAGCCTTTGGCGATCCGGCCGTAGATCCAGATCCAGGCGGCAAGCGCCGGCAGCACGAACAGGCAGATGGCGGCCAAACCCGGGTCCAGGAAAAACAAAGCCGCATAGATCCCCGCCATATGAATCGCTCCGGTAAAGAAGTTGGCCAGCACATTGACATACAGATCGCGAATCGATTCCGTATCGTTCGTAATCCGGGAGACGACCTTGCCGGCCGCCAGATTGTCGAAGTAGCGGACCGGCAGCCGGTTCAACTGGGCAAATACATCCGTCCGCATGCGCCGGATAATCCGGTTGGCCGAGGATTGGAGGAAGTACCGCTGTCCGTAAGTAAACGCGGCCGATATGACCAGCAGCCCCAGATACAGCCAGCAAAGCCGCAAAATGCCGGTCAGTTCGGGCAGATAGAAGGCGAGCGTTTCCTCGCGGCTCAGCTTCTGGGCGGCATAGGTATGCCGCTCGCCGCCCCGCCCGATAACGACGGCTCCATCCGCCGTCAGGCTGCGGCTGCCGTCGATCGCAGCCGGGCCTGCGATAAAGTAATAATCCCTATCCACCTGCAGAACGCGTGCTTCCGGCCCTCGCGCTTCGCCGTCGGCGAACCGGTCGGCGCGTTTGTAATGCTTGCCGGCGTAAGCGACGGCGTATCCGTCTTCCTGACCGGAGCCGGCCGCCACCTCAAACCACGGCTGCTCGATCCCGGATATATGCACATCAATGATCCGTTTGGCGATGAGCGGTCCGGCCAGATCGGTGACGACCGCCACGATCAGCAGGATCAAAGCCAACGCCACCTGGCCCTTGAAGCGGGCCGCATAGGCGATCAGGCGGCGGATCGTCGCTCCGGTGCTGCCGGGCTTCAGCTCCGCCGTCTCCCGCTCATCATCTATAATTTCATGAGTCTCACTCAAGCTCGCTCCACTCCTTCCTCTCCCTGCGCCGCCTCCACCTGCTGACGCTCGAACTGCTCTCTGTACCAGCCGCCCTTATCCAGCAGTTCCGAGTGGGTTCCCTGCTCGACGATCCGTCCATCCTCCAGCACGAGGATCAGATCGGCGTGCAGGACGGCCGACAGACGATGAGTCGCAATGATCGTCGTCTTGCCGGCCCGGGCATTCCGGATGTTGGCGATAATCTGAGATTCTGTGCGCGCATCGACCGCAGACATGGCATCGTCGAGCAGCAGTATTCGCGGATTCGCGATCAAAGCCCGGGCCAGGGACACCCGCTGCTTTTGCCCGCCGGACAACGCGACGCCCTTCTCGCCGACCATCGTGTCCAGTCCTTGCGGCAGGAATTGCAGGTCCTTGGCAAAGGCCGACGTTTCCACGGCCGTCTGCAGCTCCTGCTCGCCTTCGCCGCCTCCGAAATGAATATTCCTGCGTATCGTCCGCGAGAACAAGAACGGCTCCTGCGGCACATAACCGAGCCAGGACTTCAGCCGGCTCATATCGATCCGCTCGATCGGCACGCCGCCCAGCTCGATCGTCCCTTCGCCCGGCGGATATTCGCGCAGCAGCTGCTTGATCAGCGTCGACTTGCCGCTGCCGGTCTTGCCGACGATGCCGAGCGTCTGTCCGGGCTCCAGCGTGAAGGTTACCTCGCGGAGATTATCCACGGCCGAGGACGGGTACCGGAAGGTGACGCCGTGAAACGCCAATCGTCCGGGCAGCTCGGGGCTCAGGCCGTTCTCCGGCTCGGGCACATCGGGCTTATACCCCAGCGTTTCGTTTACTCGATCCAGCGAAGCATTGCCTCGCTGCATGATGTTGATCAGCTCGCCGATGGCGAACATCGGCCAGATCATCATGCCGAGGTAGACGTTGAACGCAACGAGCGCGCCGATGGTCAGCTCGTTATGGAATACGAGATACGCCCCATAGCCCAGGCCGATCATATAGCTGATGCCGACCAGAATCTTGATCGTCGGCTCAAACAGCGCCTCGATGCGGACGACCGCCAGATTTTTGTCCAGCACATCCTGCGTTACCTCGGCGAACTGCCGCTCGGCTGCGCGTTCCTGGGTATAGGCCCGGATGACGCGAATGCCGGATACCGTCTCCAGCACCCCTTCGTTCATGTCGCCGAACGCATCCTGCGCCTTCATGAACCGGGCATGAATCCAGCCTCCGTACAGGCTGACGAGCAGAGCCATCACCGGCAGCGGAAGCACGGCCGCAAGCGTCAGCTTCCACGAGACGAACACGCTCATCGTCACCAGCAGCGTTCCCATCCACAGCGTCGAATCGAGCAGCGTCAGGATGCCGAAGCCCGCCGTCTGGGCGACGGCCTGCAGGTCGTTCGTCGAACGGGCCATCAGATCGCCCGTCCGGTTGCGTTCATAAAAGGTTGGCGTCATCTTGAGGAAATGCCGCATCAATCTTCCGCGCATCAGCCGCTCGACGACAAAGGCTCCTCCGAAGAGCCGATAGCCCCAAATATACGAGATGATGTAAACGACGACCGTGATGCCTGCGAGCAGCAGCACGGTTCTGCCGATATAGGACCAGGACATCTGCCCAAGCGCTATCGTGTCGATCGCCTGACCGACCAGCATGGGCGGAATGATCTCCAGAATGCCGGCGACCACCAACAGCAGGATGGCGAACGAATACCGCCTCCATTCCTGCCGGAAAAACCATCCCAGCTTGTTAAAAATGGAAAACATAAGGTCGACTCTCCCTTCTTGTACAACACATCATAGTCCATAATTTAGAAAAATTGGACCTGAACAGGAGCCGTCGGCCGCTGCCCGTCAGCTCCCGAACCACAAAAAAAGCACGCCGCCGGGAAGCGATGTGCTTATCATTCTCTATGATAGGGGCGCATGCCGCACGAGGGCGCGGCCTGCAACAATTACCGGAAAGACCGATAAGGGGACAAGCGTATCCTCCCCTTGCTGCCGGATAAGGCCAAGGCCGCGAAGCGAGCTATGAAGTTGGACCGCAGACGCTGCTGCGCATGGCTGTTTGTATTCAAGCTGTTCATCCGCATGGCTTCATGCCGCTCCTTTCCATAATTAGGCTGTTGGGTACTTAAGAAGGGTAGCACGCCTGCTCGCCCGCTGTCAACGGCGGACAAGTCGACTAAATCATTATAACCAAACTTTACGCGCCTGCCTCCGATCCGCTTGGCCCAGGCCACCGGCCTATACCTTCACCTGTCGGATCGCCTGCCTCATGTTCAGCAGACTGCCGTTCAGCTCCGAAGATGCGGCGGCGACCTGCTTGATCATCCCGAGCTGGCCGTCGGTCATCTCCCGGATATGCCGGGTCTGACGGGCAACCCCATGAGCGATTTCGGCGATGCTGCCGACCGAGGCCGCTACCTCTTCCGAGCCGGCAGACAGCTGCTCCACCGTCGCCGACACTTCCATAATCTGCTCCGTCACAAGCTTGAAGGCGGTGACGGTATGCATGAAAGATTGCTCGGCATCCGCCGACAAGCGAACGCCCTCCCCGATCTCCCGGGTCGCTCCGTTCATCTGCTCGCTGATCTTGGCCGTCTCCCGCCCGATATTGTCGAGCAGAGAAGCAACCCCCTGAACGGCTTCCGACGAAGCGTCGGCCAGCTTGCGCACTTCCTGGGCGACGACGGTAAAGCCGCTGCCGTGCTCTCCGGCCCGCGCCGCTTCGATGGAAGCATTCAGAGCCAGAAGCTTGGTCTGATCCGCAAATTCATGGATCGAACGAAGCACATCCTCCATCTGGCTGGAGTATCCTTGAAGCCTCCCGGCAATCTCCACCGTCATCGCAGCGGTACTGGAGATATATCCGATCTGCTCATGCATCCGGTTGACGGCCGACTGGCCGGCCTCGGCCACTTGCAGCGCCTGCACCGCCGCTTCGCTGACGGTGCTTGAGGATTCGGAGATGCGGCCAATGCCTGTTGCAATCTCTTCCACCGCCCGGGCGCTTTCATCCGAGCTTTGCGTCTGCCGGGCAGCCCCCTCATGAATATGCCGGACGCTGCCGTCGACCGATTCGCTCATCTGCAGCATCTGCTCGGCATGGCGGGCGAATTCCTGCGAGGAGATGGCCAGCTGGTCCGAGGCTGACGCCACCTGCGCCACCATGCCGCTTACCATCTCGTTAAGATGCTCCGACATCTGCACCATCGCATTGTAAGCGGTGCCGATTTCGTCGCCGGAGCGTACCGGCTCCGACAACAGCATCGCACGGGCTTCCGCGAGGTCGCCTGCAGCCATCCGGCCAGCGCTGGCCGTAATGGTGCGAAGCGGGCGCAGAGCGCGCACCACCACCCATGCCACGAAGCCGGCGGCTCCGATCGTGACGAGCAGCATCAACAGATAAAACGGAATGCTTTGGCTGATGACGCTGTCGGTCAAGTTCTTCAGCACCTCCGCATCCGTGTCGATGCCGATCGCTCCCACAAAGCTTCCGGCAGCATCGCGGACCGGAGCGTAGGCCGATATGTAGGTGCCGTAATCCGGGTTCTCGATGAGCGGCGTGGTCGCATTGCGGCCTGCCAGCACTTGCTGCGCCGCCTGCTCCGGCATATCCGTCTCTTCGCCGATCGGCGAGGCGTCGGTCGACTCCCTCGGCTGCCCGTCGATCATCAGCAGCGGCTTCCCGTTCTCGTCCAGACGAACGAAGTACACATACAGCGCCCCGATATCCGTACGAAAGCGGTCGAGCTCCTGCCGCAGCGACCAGTATAGCTCCGTTTCCTGCGGATTTTTGAGGAATTCCGCATAGCGGGCCGTATCCATCTGCTTGGCATAGCTCTCCGCAATCCGCATATTGTAGCTGCCGACCGCCTCCTCTACCGCCGAGCGCGTCTGAGTCAGTTGAATGGCTATGCTTCCCGCGGCAATCAGCAAAATAATCGCGAGAACCACGATCAGAATACGGGCAATCAAATGAGTTTTTACAAAATGGATCATGCGTATGCATCCCTCTCCCTAGGCGCCGCCGGATTTTGGCCGGCTTCCCGCCTTCCTCATGCTGACAAAAAGGTCCTTGTTCGCTATAACGAACGCGCAGCAATTCGCGATCAACTGCTAACGGGTTCCCGGCTGTTCCGGCCGGACGCTCTTCAGGCGCTTGGGTATCCTGCTGTCTGTCCTGTTGACAGGAAATGCGTTCCGCTCCTGTATGCTTCGTCCTTGTCTATTGTACATGGACGCGTCCGGTTTAGCCAGAATCCGTTTTCTTTCCCATGGCCGGGATGCCGCGTCTTATTGTTACTTTATCCCCTTGTTATTCACACTTATCCACAATCTGTCCACTATTTATCCACAGTTCCTTCGGCACCGGTCTGCGGATGCTGCAAAGCTGCTCTTTTCCACGCTCAGAGTGCCCGGCAGAAGAAAAGAAGCTCCGCTCCTCCTTGCGAGCAAGGAGAAGCGAAGCTGGGAATGCAGGAAATGCCGATCTGATCCGAATTAATAAGCCAGCGAGAACAAGCCGTTAATATGCGACAGGTAGCGCACATTGCTTGCTTCCTTCATCAGCGAAGCCGGCAGTCCTTTCAGGCGGGTTTGGCTCGCGCCGACCGTCGCGATGCCGTCCTTGCGGCCAAGGCTCGCGAGCGTACCGGAGAATACCGGATTGAACGGCTCTGTCGGAGCGCCCTTCAGGTTCGCGAAGATGTTGTAGCCGATCGTCTCTCCCATCTGCCAGGCAAGCTGCGCAGTCGGAGGGAACGGACGGCCTTCCGGCCCCATGACGACGGCGCTGTCGCCGGCCACGTACACGTCAGGATGCGATACGGATTGCAAAGTTTCGGTCACGGAGGCGCGGCCGCGGTTCACTTCGATACCGCAAGCGCCGACAAGCGCATTGCCTTGCACGCCGCCTGTCCAGACGATCGTGTTCGACTCGATGGAGCTGCCGTCTTTCAGGAATACGGTCGTTTCCGTAGCTTCGGTGATCGCAAGACCGATCAGGAATTTCACGCCGCGCTTCTCCAGACTTGTCTGCGCGCGCTCGATGTGCTCGGCCGGGAAGCCCAGCAGAATGGAAGGACCTGCTTCAACCGTATACAGAGACACATCGGCGAAGTCCACGCCTTTCTTGCGGCACAGCCCGGGGAGCATGTCCGCCAGCTCGCCGACAAGCTCGATACCGGTCAAGCCGCCGCCGCCGACAACGAAGGTGGCGTCCGCTTTGTTTTTCGTTTTTGCATATTCTTCGATCCGCGCTTCCACATGCGCACGGATGCGGTTCGCATCGTCTACGGACTTCAGCGTGAAGCTGTTTTCCTTCAGGCCAGGGATGCCGAAATACGCCGTTTCGCTGCCGAGGGCGATTACAAGCGCGTCATAATCGTAGGAAATACCGCTCTTCAGAATGACGCGTTTCTCGTCCAACCCGATCGTCTCAACAGTGTCGACGCGCAGGTTGATATCCTTGCCGCGCAGCAGCTTCTCAAGTGGAAGCGCAACGGCCTGCTCGGTCAGGTTGCCGACAGCCAAGCGATGCAGCTCGGTAATAATCTGGTGGGAAGGCGTCTTGTTGACGACCGTAATCGTCGCTTCCTCAGGGGTCAAATATTTACGCGCAGTCAGGGCGCTGAGCAAGCCGCCGTAACCGCCGCCCAAGATCAAAATATGCTTCGACATACTTATCCTCCGTTCTGGTTTAAACGATTATTCGCCTTGGCTTTGCTGGCGTTTTTGCTGATTGCGTTCTGCGGAAATTTCCAGGAAGGCCTGGGCAAAGCGGAACGTCTTTTGCACCTGAGGGTCCTTCAGCATTTTGAGCAGTCCGAACAGTCCGATCGTAGCCGTCTCCGCTTGCGCGCGGTCGTTCGCTTCGATGGCATTGGCCGCCAAGTTTTTCGCGCCTTCTACGATCGGCATAGCCACTTCGCCGATACCGCCCTTGATATCCTCGATAAATACCTGGTCGGTAGCGAGGCTTTGCACAACGTCGTAGGTTTTGGTCAGCAGAGTAACCATCTCGGCCAGCTTGGGCAAATTCTCCACCAGCACCGTCAGCGATTGCTGCACCTCCGGCTTCATCAGTTGATCCAGCACATCCGTAGATTCGCGTGCGATCGTTTGCGTCGTTTGAGACATAATAAACGTCCTCCTTTGCGTTGAACAATATAGAAGCCACCTGTTGTCCGTATCCTGCTCGAGCCTTATCTTAGGCTTCGGATCTACCCGTTCGTTACTTGACTCTAAGGGGAAATAACGTTCCTGGATGAAGCCGGCCTAATTGTACCAAATTTCACAACTTGCTCGATAAAAGATTCGGGCTTGCTTGGAGCCCTATGTTGGTTCTATTATACCTCCGCTTTCGCAAAGTAAGAAAAGCCAATTTTCGACAATTGTGAACAATTTGTGAATAAAAACACAAGAATCAGCGCCTTAACCTTGAAATCGAACAATCGCCGAAGCTTGTACCTTCCGGACTTTAAAAAACCTCCGAGGCTCAAGCCCGGGAGGTTCCGAAGCGGCCGATCAGCGCGCCATACAGCACAAGCGCTATCAAGTTCGATACGGCCATTACGATGCCCAGCGGCAGCGCCGAGCTTTCGCCTCCTAGCCCTACCAGCGGAGCGACCAGACCGCCGAAGATAAAGGACAGCACCCCGAGCAGCGCCGAAGCGCTGCCCGCCGCCTGAGATTGTCCGGCCATCGCCAGCGGGAAGGAAGCCGTCCCGACTATCCCGACGCAGGAGACGGCGACGAATAGCGGCGGCAAAATCCAGGCCAGCCCCGCGCCAGCGGCAAGGCCCGTCAGCACCAGCAGACCGCTGGCGGCCGCCAGGATCAGTCCGGTTATGAGCAGCCTGGACTCGGAGAACCGTCCCGCCAGCCGGCCGGTCGCCTGGCTTGCCATAATAATGCCAAGCCCGTTTGCGGCGAAGATCAGGCTGAATCCCTGAGGCGATACCCCGTATATGTTCTGCAGCACGAAGGGCGAGCCTGCGATATAGGCGAACATCGCTGCCGTCACGAATCCCTGGGACAGCGCATAGCCCATAAAGGAGCGGTCCTTGACCAGCCGGCCGAAGGTGGACCATGTCTCCCGGAGGCCGCCCCGCATACGGCGCTGCGGCGGCAGCGTCTCGGGAAGCGCGAGAATGACGGCGGCGAGCGCCAGCACCCCGATGAGGGCAAGCGCAAGAAAGACGCCGCGCCAGGTGGTGAACGCAAGCAGCTGTCCGCCGAAGATCGGCGCCAGGATAGGGGCTGCCCCGTTCACCAGCATCAGCAGCGCAAAAAACTTCGTCAGTTCCGTTCCCGCGTACAGATCCCGGGCGATCGCCCTGGAGATGACGATGCCGGCGGCGCCGGCAAGCCCTTGAATAAACCGCAGCGCAACGAAAGCCGACGCGGACGCGCTGAGCATGCACAGCACGGAGACGGCGGCGAAGAGCAGCAGCCCCGTCAGCAGAGGCTTCCGCCTGCCGTACATATCGCTAAGCGGACCCGCCGCCAGCTGGCCCAGCGCCAGCCCCAGCAGGCAGGCGGTCAAGCTGAGCTGCGCCGCCGACGCGCTCGTGTTCAAGTCGCCCGCCAACTGCGGCAGCGCAGGCAAATACATATCAAGCGACAGCGGTCCGAAAGCCGACAAGGTGCCAAGCACCAATGCCATCCATAGACGGCGCGACCGCACCGGGGCCGCCTGCTCCTTCTTTGCAGCTGAAGCCGGGTGGCCGTCAACTGCCTGTTTCTCTTTCATCCGTATCCCCCCGTTCTCTGGATAACGCTTATGATGCGGATGCCGCAGCCAACCGGCCGAGCCGGCCTGCCTGCTCTCCCTAGAACCGCGGCTCCATCTTGGCTCCGCTCGCTCCACCACGCGGCGAGAGAGACAGCGCCGCTCCCCGACGGTCCCGGCCAGCCGCTACACGCCGGCCATGAACTGGCGCAGCTTCGCGGTTCTCTCCTCCAGCTCCCCGGGCTGAAGCTTATCGTACACAGACTTGGTAATCGTACTGATTTTCGTCCGTTTCATGCTCTCGAACATCTGCTCCTCGGCCTCCCACATCGCTTGATGCACCTCGCACATGCCGGGAGCGGGCTCATACCCCATCGCGAAGGCCCTTATATTGGAGCACTGGAACATGTGGCTGCGGCCGTTCAACGCTATAAATATGTCGTAGAAGCTGATTTCATCCGGCGATTTCAGCAAACGGATGCCGCCTTTACTGCCGACGCTTGTTTTGACAATGCCCGCTTTGGCCAGCTGGTTGAACACTTTGGACAGATAGGAAGGCGCAAGCCCCATGAAGCCGGCAAGCTGGCGGACCGTCACAGGAAGCTCGGGAGGGAATAACGCCAGATTGACCACGCTGTGCAGGGCATATTCGATACTTAACGAGTTGTTCATCCGGTAAACCTCCTTCTTCGCGACCAGATTATTTTACCAAACTGCGATAATCCGGACAATCTTTATCACATTTGTATTGACACTTATTTATCAATTCATATAATTAAGACAACAATTATCCTAATTAAGAAAGGAATTTTGCCATGACACGACTTTCCATTGAAACCTTCCGTCCTGTTTTCCCCCGTTCCGCTCTCATCTCTACGGTATTGCGTATCGCGCTTGGCCTGATTTATACGCTGGCCGGCGTAAACGGCTTTTTCCTGTATGCCGGGCTGGAGCCTTTCCTGTCGAAAAGTCCCGCGGCGATCGAGCTTCTCGGTACCGGATATCTGCTCGTGCTGGAGAAAAGCGCCGAGCTGGCGGGCGGTCTGCTGCTGCTGTCCGGCCGGTTCATCCCTCTGGCTCTGCTTGCTTTATTCCCTATTACGCTCAATATCGCCGCCTTCCATCTCTTCGTGGACCCCGCCCTCCTGCTGCCGGTCCTCGCCATGTTTCTGGCGCACGGCTATATGCTTTGGGCCGCAAGAAGGCATTATGCAAGTTTGCTGTGCCCCTGACGCCGCCGCTGCCGGGACCGAGGTCATCCGCTAGCTTTTTTTTCGGGAAATGCCTGCTTCCTGTCACAGCCGCCTGACCCTCCCCGTCTTATAAATGACTGCTTAATTCAGGATGGAGGGCGAAGCTTATGAATAGGAAGCGAATCTATGACACAGCCGTCATCGGCGGAGGCATAGCCGGTCTGCTCGGCGCGACAGAGCTGGCCAGGAGCGGTAAGTCGGTAGTGCTGCTGGAGAAATCCAGCCAGCTTGGCGGACGGGGCGCGAGCCGCCTGACGGGCGGAGCGATGCTCAATCTGGGCGGACATGCGATTTTTCGCAGCGGGGAGGCGTACGGGATGCTGCAGGAGCTGGGCATCCGGCTTGAGGGAGGAACCCCGCCGACCGGCGGCCTGGCTATCTGGCAGAACCGCGCTGTTCTTTTGCCCGCCGCCCCGTTGTCTCTGCTGGCCTCTCCCCTGCTGTCCGCAAGCGGCAAGCTCGGGTTGGCCCGCTTGATGACCGGGCTCGGCAAGCTGGATGACGCCGCCATCGGCCCCGTCAGTCTGCGGCAGTGGGCGGAGGATGGCATCCGCGACCCGATGGTCCGTCATTTGTTCTATTCGATATGCCGAACCTCCACCTATATCAACGATCCGGATCGGCAGCTCGCCGGTCCAGCCCTCAGGCAGGTGCGGCGTTCGCTGAAAGGCGGCGTTCTTTACCTGCACGGGGGCTGGCAGACGATCGTCGACCAGCTGCGCGCACTGGCGGTACAGGCGGGCGTGGAGCTGCGCACCGGCTTCTCCGCCAAGTCGGTCGTCCGCGGCACCGACGGGTCGTTGTGCGGCGTCCGGTCCGCCGACGGCAAGACGGTCGAGACCCGCGCCGTCCTCTCCACGCTCGGTCCCGCGGACACAGCAAGCTTGCTGCCTCCCGGCGCAAGCTCCGAGCTTGCCCGCTGGAGCCGCGAAGCCCGCCCGGTGAAGGCGGCTTGTCTGGATGTCGCCCTCCGGCGGCTGACCAAGCCCCGGCAGCATTTTGCGCTGGGCATCGATCAGCCGGTCTTCTACTCCCATCATTCGCGCGTAGCGAAGCTGAGCGACAACGGGTTGTCCGTGCTGCATCTGATCAAATACACCGGCCCGGAAGAAGAAGCGGACCCTCAGGCAGACGAGCGGCTGCTGGAGCATACGCTCACCCTGCTCCAGCCTGGCTGGCAGCAGGAGACGGCCGTTCGCCGGTTCCTGCCGTCCATCACCGTCGTACATGACTATATGCACACCGGCCGGTCCGGTTCGCTGCCCGGTCCTGCCGTCCCGGATATGCGCGGCTTGTATGTGGCAGGAGACTGGGCCAGCCACGGCGAATACCTGCTCGACGCGGCAGCCGCCAGCGCCCGGCGCGCTGCCCGGCAGATTCTGAAGGACCTCGCCGGAGACCGGCCGTTGGCTCACAATCTGCCGAGACTGGCCGAATAAGCCGGCAGCCAGCCGGTAATCCGCTCCGGCCGGCCGATAAAGAAGGCAGGAACGCGCAAGCCGCGCCGAACGGGCTTCCCCATCCGCAAGTGAGAGCGGGCGCTTGGAGCGCAGAGAAAAGAAGGAGTGCACACCCTATGGAACACGAGATGTCGACCGAGCAGCTGTACGAAGCCTATAAGCCGCTGCTGTTTGCTTTGGCCTACCGGATGCTGGGCAGCGTTATGGACGCCGAGGATATGGTGCAGGAGGCTTTCCTGTCGTTGAACCGGGGGGACGCCGTCCGGATCCGGAATATGAAGTCCTACTTGTGCAAAGTCGTGACCAACCGATGTCTCGACCGCCTTCGCTCGGCGAGCCGCCAGCGCGAGCAATATATCGGCCCCTGGCTCCCCGAGCCGCTGATCGGCGAAGAGCAGCTTCACGGAGATCCGGAGGAAGGCTACCTGCTCAAGGAGTCCGTGACAACGGCCTATCTGCTGCTGCTTCATCAGCTGTCCGCTGTCGAGCGGGCCGTCTTTCTGCTGCGAGAAGTGCTGCAGTACGAATATGACGAGATCGCCGATATGGTAGGCAAAAGCCCAACCAACTGCCGGCAAATTTTCCACCGGGCCAAACGCAGCCTCGGCAGCCGGCCCGCCCCCGCTGAGCCGCGTGCGGCCTCGGCTTCCGCCGCTGCCAACGAACCGGTGAACTCCGGGCCGGCCTTGCCGCTCAGGTCGGACGCTCTCGCCGCCAAACGGCTGGTCGAGCAGTTCGTGCAGGCGCTGACAGCCGCGGATGTACCTCGGCTGCTTGCGCTGCTGGCGGAAGACGCCGTCCTGTATTCGGACGGAGGCGGCAAGATAAATGCGGCGGTTCGCCCGATCCTCAGCGCCGGCCGAATCGCGCAATTTCTGCTGGGTCTGCTGGGCAAAGTGCCCGAAGACTTCGCCGTCCGGCCGGCCATCGTCAACGGCGTCCCCGGCCTTATCTCTTATGGAGGCCATATGCCGATTAATACGGTTTCCTTTCATCTGAAGGATGGGGTCATCGAGGGTATCTATCTCGTCGTCAATCCGGATAAGCTGGAGCATGTGCCGCGGCTTCTTTCCTGATGCCCGCAGCGGCAAGGCATGGCTAAAAGCCCCGCTCGGTTAGCCGAGGCTGCGGGAAGCTCTGCCCGCTCCGCCCGGCTGCAGCCCGCTCGCCACGAGGAAGCCCGCGGCAGACTCCGCCTATCTCTGCCGCGGCTTGCGCACAACCTCCAGCGGCTTCCACTCCTCCGGCAGCAGCCGCTGATAGGAAGGCTGCAGGAAGCGGTCATCGATCAGCACGAGCGTACCGCGGTCCTGCTCCGTCCGGATGAGCCGCCCTCCGGCCTGCAGCACCTTGTTAATGCCCGGGTAGACGTAGGCGTAGTTGAAGCCGCTTTTGCCCGCCGCGTCGAAATACGATTTGATCGCATCGCGCTCAAGTCCGATCTGCGGGAGCCCGACTCCGACGATGATGACGCCGGTCAGCCTCTCGCCGGTCAGGTCGATCCCTTCGGAGAAAATTCCCCCCATCACCGCGAACCCCAGCAAGGGCTTGTCTCTACCCGCTCGAAACTCGGCCAGAAACCTTTCCCGCTCTTCTTCGCTCATGTCGCCTTGCTGAATTAAAATATCCGCTGCGCCCACATCCAGTAGTCCGCCTCCGCCAGTCTCTGCTTCAGCCTTAGCTTCGGCTCCAGCTCCAGCTTTAGTTTCAGCCCCTGTTCCAGCCTCCGCCGCTCCAGCTCCTGTTGCAGCCCCCGCTTCAGCCTCCAGGCCTGCGTCGGCGCCTTCTTCCCCGCTCCTGCCGCCACTCCGCTCCATGAAGCTCGCCAGCACCTCATTCATATACTCGTAGGAAGGGAAAAAGACGAGCCTGTTGCCCGGCCGCTCTTCGATCAGCGCGTGCAGCATATCTGCGATCGCCGGCTTCGACGCCTCCCGGTCGCGATAGCGGGTCGAGACGGGCAGCAGCCGGACCTCCAGCTGATCCTTGTGAAAGGGAGACGGGATCGCAATCGCGTAGTCGTCCTCCTCTCCCCCCAGCATATCCCGGTAATAGCCGAGCGGAGACAGCGTCGCGGAGAAAAAAACCTGCGACTTATACCCCTTCGTCATCTGGCGAAGCAGCGCGGAGGGGTCGAGACAGAACAGCTTGACCCGCACGTCGCTTCTGGACCATTCGGCCAGCGTCACGAAGCGCTCGTCATAAGTGCCCAGCACGCGGGTGTAACGCTGGCAGGCGAAATACGTGTCAAGCAGCAGCTGCCGCGCTTCGCTCCCCTCCGAAGCGGACAGCTCCCGCTCGGCTGCCTCGGCGAAAGCCTCGATAAGCGGCCCGAGCCCCTCCGGAGGCTCGGTGTCCACCGCCTGCTTGGCGTCTCCCCGCGCCTTCCGCCAGGCGACGAAATACTCGTTTACCGCCTTGGCCGCGCCATGCAGCCCCACATGCACGCCCTTGTATGCCCGCTGCAGCGCCAGGAAAGGAGCCTTCGTCAGCTCGGCCGAATACATCTCGCGGCCCCGGTCCACCAGATTATGCGCCTCGTCCACCAGCAGCGCGGCATGCCGCTTCACCTCTTCCGGCTGCCTCTTCAGATACACACGCGGATCATAAATATAGTTGTAGTCGCACAGCACAGCGTCTGCCGCATAGGCGGCATCCAGCGAAAATTCAAACGGGCAAACCGTATGCTTGCGCGCGTATTTCTCCACCGTCTCTCTCGTGATCGAGGTTTCATGCTTCAGCATGTCCAGCAGCGCTCCCTGCACCCGGTCGTAATGGCCGTCGGCGAACGGACAATGCTCCTTGTCGCAGCGCGTCTCTTCCTGGAAGCAGATTTTGTCCTTCGCCGTCAGCGTGACCGAGCGCAGATGCAGCCCGCCGCGCTTCATCAGCGCGAAGGCCTCCTCCGCCGCCGTCCGGGTCAGCGTTTTGGCCGACAGGTAAAACATCCGCTTCAGCAAGCCTTCGCCCATCGCCTTCACCGCCGGGAACAAGGTGGAGATCGTTTTCCCGGTGCCCGTCGGAGCGCGCGCGAACAGCCGGCTATCCTGGGCGATAGCCGTGTAGACAGCCCCGGCGAACTGCCGCTGTCCGCCGCGATAGGCGGGGAAGGGGAAGGCCAGCCCCTTGATGCTGGCATCCCGCTGCCGCATATGGCTAAGCTCCAGGCGGGCGAACGGCGCATACGCATCGGCGTATCGCTTCATGTCCGCCTCCAGCCCCGCCAGCGTAGCCTCGCGCTCGAAGCGAAGCTGCCGGGATGTGGCAACCTGCACATAGACGAGCCGCAGGCGCATGACGGACAAGCCCTCGCGGGAAGCATACAGGTAAGCGTAACACGCGGCTTGCGCCCAGTGAACCGGGTACGAGTCCTCGGTGATGTTTGCCAGCTCGCCCGAAGTCGACTTGATCTCCTCGATGATCACGCTGGAGCCCTCGAAGCGCAGCCCGTCGCAGCGTCCCTCCAGGCGGAACACCAGCTCCTCGTGCTCAAGCTCCCCCTCCAGATGCACTTCCTTGCGGTCGGGCTCCTCATATTCGCTCTGGACGGCAAGATGCGCCCTGGTCCCTTCGGTCAGCGAAGTCATCGTGCGGAACCCGGAATCTATACTGCCGCTCAGATGGGCATGCTCGACGAATGCCCTTACCGACAAACCTATGACTCCATGATCGCCCGTCATCTCTTCGCCTCCGTCCATCCATCCGTTCATTTTTCTTTCCGTTCATCCGAAACGTATGTTCGCAACTTCTATTATAGCATGCGATAACATCAAATACGACAGCGCACAGCCAAAGAGGACAGTCCGAAGACCGCCCTCTTGGTTGTGTGCGAAACGCCGTACTTAAGCCCGCAATCCCTGTCCGGTAAAATGATTAGCCCGCTTGGCCCCGCGTACTGCCGCTGAACTGGCTTTCATACAGCTCGGCGTAGAAGCCGCCGGAAGCAAGCAGCTCGTCATGCGTGCCCTGCTCGACAACCGAGCCTTGATTCATCACAAGAATCAGATCGGCATAACGGATCGTCGACAGACGATGGGCGATTACGAAGCTGGTGCGTCCCTTCATCAATTCGTTCATCGCCTGCTGAATATGCGCCTCCGTCCGCGTATCGACGCTGCTGGTCGCCTCGTCGAGAATCAAAATTTGCGGATCGGCGAGAATGGCGCGGGCGATCGTCAGCAGCTGCTTTTGCCCCTGCGAGATGTTGGACGCCTCCTCGTTCAGCTTCGTATCATAGCCTTCGGGCAGCGTACGGATGAAATGGTCCGCATAAGCCGCTCTTGCCGCCGCAACGATCTCTTCCTCCGTCGCCCCCTCCCGGCCGTAGGCGATGTTGTCGCGGATCGTACCGCTGGAAAGCCACGTATCCTGGAGCACCATGCCGAGCATTTTTCTGAGGTCGGAGCGCCGCAGACTCGTAATATCTACCCCATCGATCGTAATGCGCCCGGCGCTCAGCTCATAGAACCGCATCAGCAGGTTGATGAGCGTCGTCTTGCCCGCGCCGGTCGGACCGACGATGGCCACCGTCTGCCCCGGCTTCACCTCCAGGTTCATATCCTTGATCAGCGGAACGTCTTCCTTATATCTGAAGTCCACATGCTCGAAGCGAACCCCGCCCTGCGGCTCTGCGATGACGGCCGGTTCCTTCCGCTCGGCAGCCTCCTCCTCCTCGTCCAGCAGCTCGAACACCCGCTCTGCGGCGGCCACCGTCGACTGAATAATGTTGAGGATTTGCGCCGTCTGGCTGATGGGCTGGGAGAATTGACGCGAGTAGGAGATAAAGGCCTGCACGTCCCCGATCTTGATCGTTCCTTTCATGACCAGTATGCCGCCGACCACGCTGACCAGCACATACCCGAGATTGCCGACGAAGTTCATCAGCGGCATCACGGTGCCCGAAATAAACTGCGCCCGCCAGCTCGCTTCGTACATCCGCTCGTTCACCTCGTCGAACTTGGCCACCGACTTCGTCTCCTGGCCGAACGCCTTGACGATCGGATGCCCCGTGTACATCTCTTCCACATGGCCGTTGAGCTGCCCCAGCGACTGCTGCATCGTGCGGAAGTGCTTCTGCGACCGCGGCGTTATCCCTTTGATCACGACGAAGCTGAGCGGCAGCGTCAGGACAACGATCAAGGTCATCAGCGGACTGATGGTCAGCATCATCACGACGACCCCGACGAGGGTCACGACCGACGTGACCAGCTGGGTCAAGCTCTGCTGCAGCGTGCTGCTGATCGTCTCGATATCGCCCGAGACGCGGCTGAGCGTATCTCCATGGGGATGCGCGTCAAAATATTTGAGCGGGAGCCGGCCAAGCTTCCCGCTGACCTCCGAACGCAGATCGTAGACGACCCGCTGCGACACGCCGGCCATTGCATATTGCTGCAGGTAGCTGAACAACGTACTGACGATATACAAGCCGGCCAGCACGAGCAAAATATTGGCGATATAGCCGAAATCGATGCTGGCGCCCGGCACGCCCTTCATCTTCGCCATCATCCCCTCGAACAGCTTGGTCGTCGCATCGCCCATAATCTTCGGACTCACGATTGAGAACACGGTGCTGAGAATTGCCGCGCTCAGCACGAGACCAAGCGAGACGCGATGCGGCCGCAGGTAGCCGGTCAGCCGTCGCAGGGTGCCCTTGAAGTTTTTAGCCTTCTGCGCGGGACCCATCATACCGGGACCTCCGCGTCCGGGCCCGAAGCCGAAGCCGGGACCTCCCGCGGGCTTTGCGGCCGATGCCCCCGCTCCGCCGTGACCTCCCGGACTCCCGGTGTCCGGGGCGCCTCCGTTGCCGCCGGATGATATGCGCTGTTGTTCACTCATGCGATCTCCTCCTCCGTCAGCTGGGAAGCTGCGATCTCACGGTAGACGGGCGATGTGTCCAGCAGCTCTCGATGAGTGCCGGAGCCTACGAGCCGGCCTTCGTGAAGCACCAGAATGCGATCCGCCTCCATCACGGTGCTTACGCGCTGGGCGACGATCAGGACGCAAGCGTCCGATGTCTCCGGCAGCAGCGCCGCCCGCAGCTTGGCATCGGTCTTCAGGTCAAGCGCCGAGAAGCTGTCGTCGAACAAATAGATGCCCGGCCTTCTCACCAGCGCGCGGGCGATGGACAGCCGCTGCTTCTGCCCGCCGGATACATTGGCGCCCCCTTGCGAGATAGGCGCGTCATAGCCTCCCTGCATCTTCTCGATGAAGTCGGCCGCCTGGGCAATCTCGGCCGCTCTGCGAATCTCCTCGTCGCTGGCCTGCTCGTTGCCGAAACGGATATTATCCGCCACCGTGCCGGTGAACAGCATCGCTTTCTGCGGAACCAGTCCGATCTGCGCGCGCAGGCTCTCCTGCGTCATGCTGCGTACGTCGACTCCGCCGATCAGCACCTGTCCTTCCTCCACATCGTAGAAACGGGGAATCAGATTGATCATCGTCGACTTGCCCGAGCCGGTCCCTCCGATAATCGCCGTCACTTCTCCGGGACGTGTCGTGAAGGAAATATCCGTCAGCGCCGGCATCTCCGCGCCCGGATACCGGAACGTTACGCCGCGGAACTCCACCGAGGGACGCTCGGCGGCCGTTTCCCCGGAGCCTGCTCCGTCGCGAATATCCGGCTGCATCTCCAGCACCTCCTGGATACGCGCCGCCGAGGCGGCAGCCCGGGGGATCATCACAAACATCATCGAAGCGAATACGAGCGAGAACATGATCTGCCAGGCGTACTGGATAAATGCGATCAGATCGCCGACCTGCATATGACCGCTGTCAATACGCAGCCCTCCGTACCAGATGATCGCGATGCTGGCGAAGTTCAGAACCAGCATCATGACCGGCATCATGGTAGCCATAATCCGGTTTACCCGGATGGCGGTATCCGTCAAGTCCCGGTTGGCGTCGGCAAACCTTTCCTGCTCCTGCCGGGTGCGGTTGAAGGAACGGATGACCCGCACGCCCGTCAGCTGCTCGCGCAGCACGAGACTGAGCCGGTCCAGCTTGGTCTGCATCGCCTTGAACAGCGGGCCGCCTTTGCGGAATACGATGAAAATAAACAAGGCCAGTACCGGTACGATGCCGATCAGCACCAGAGACAATGTCGCATCCTTCGACACCGCCATCACGATGCCGCCGATGCACATGATCGGCGCCATGACGATGACGCGCATCATAATGCCCAGCACCTGATACAGCTGGGTAATATCGTTCGTCGTGCGGGTGATGAGCGAGGCTGTGCCGATACGGTCGAACTCCTGCAGCGAGAACTGCTCGACATGCGCGAACACCCGGCTGCGCAGATCGCGGGCGAAGCCGCCTGCCGCCTTGGAGGAGCAGTAGCTTGCGCCCACCGAACAGGCCGCGCCGAGCGCGGCGACGAGCAGCATGAACCCCCCGACCTTCCAAATATACGGCGTGTCTCCCGTCACAACGCCGTGGTCCACGATATCGGCCATCAGCGTGGGCAGGTACAGGTCGGACAGCGACTGGAGCAGGATCAGCAGCAGCACGAGACCGACGGCCAGACGGTAAGGCTTGAGATAACGGAATAGCTTCAGCATAACGCTCCTCCTAATCCTGTGGCGTATCCATAGAGTCGGGACGGTCCGGCTGCGCCGGCAAATCCCGGTAATAACCTGCGACATCGTCGAGCAGGTCGATCAACTGCCGGCAGCGCTCTTCTCCGAGATGCGCGACCAGCCCGCCCATAGCTTCGAACATTCGCTGCTCGGCCTCTTCCGTGAGGCTCTGCCCCTGCTCGCTGAGCCGAATCCGCACCACCCGGCGATCCGCCGGGTCCAGCCGACGTTCGAGCAGCCCCCGCGCCTCCAGCACGTTGACCATCTGCGAGACCGTTGGCATGGATACGCGCAGCAGCGAGCTGAGGTCGCTGGCCTTCAGGCCTTCGGGATGATGCATGAACCGGTGATGCTCCGGTCTTCCGCCCGGGTGTCCCGCCCCATCCGTCCACTCCCGTCCTGCCCCCTGCGGGCCTCCCCATGCGAAGGGCATTCCGGGGGATGTTCCGGGAGGCAGTCCCCCGTGGGGAGGCATGCCGCGGAAAGCTGTATCCGGTGACGGCCCCCCGTGGGGAGGTATGCCGCCGGAAGCTGTATCCGGGGACGGCCCTCCTTGGGAAGGCAAGCCGCGGAAAGCTGTATCCGGGGACGGTCCCCCGTGGGGAGGCATGCCGCGGGAAACTGTATCCGGGGACGGTCCTCCTTGGGGAGGCATGCCGCGGGAAGCTCCTCTGCCGTCCACGTCCCCCGCCCCGGGCCTGCCAGGGCCAAAGCCGTGCATAGCTCTTCGCAAAGTAAACAGCATCATCGTCTCGCTTGGCGTGCAGCCCTCCACCGGCCTTCTGCCGTTCCAGTTCACTTGACGCAGCTGGCGGAGCGCACGGATGAGTCCAAGTGACAAGTCATTATGACTTTCCTTCATGATGATCTCGCTCCTTTTTAATTAACTTAGCTAACCTAAATATATATAGATGAATTAGTTTTGTCAACTTCCTGCTGCGGATGAAAAACCTGCCTGCTCCCAGCCAAGATCAGTTGATGAAGTCCACAGGGCTATCCGCTATAATGATAATCGTACGAGAGCCGTTTTCGTGAAAGCGAGGAACTGTTGAACATCATGTCCGCTCAAGCCGCCTATTGGAAGAAATATATAGCCAGCACGCAGCTCGATCTGACGATAGCTGCCTATACGAAAGTATCCCCCGCCTGGGGCGACGATGATTTCGCGCCGGACTTCAACCGGCTTTATTTCATCATGGAAGGCGAAGGGTATCTCAAGCTGAACGGCCGTACCTTCTATCCGAAGCCCGGGCAGCTGTTCCTGCTCCCGGCCGGTCAAATACAGTCCTATGGCACAACCGGCCCCGATACCTTCGGGAAGTACTGGTGTCACTTCAAGGCAAAGATCGGCGACCTGCCTTTATTCCACTTGCTCGACATTCCCGCCTTCGTAGAAACCGCAGAGCCCGAGCGGCTGCGGCTGCAGGAAACGTTCCGTCAGCTGATTCATTGGCATGGCATAGACAGCCTGGGCTCCGCTCTGCGGGTAAACGCTCTGCTGCTGGAGCTGCTGGCCTTCTACCTGGATGCCGCCGGCGCCATTCGCTTCCGCACAGGAGCATCGGCATCTCTGGATAAGATCAATCAGGTGCTGCGCTATATCGACGAGCATCTCGCCGACCATCTGTCGCTTGAAGAGCTGTCGCAAGTCGTCCATTTCCATCCCAACTATTTTATCCGGGTGTTCAAAAATACAACCGGCGTCTCTCCCATCCAATACGTCAATCGGAGGCGCATGGAGAAAGCCAAGCAGCTGCTGTCCTTCTCCCAGCTCAATATCTCGGAAATAGCAGAGTCGCTCGGCATGGAAATGTCGTACTTCTCCCGCATGTTCAAGGATCATACCGGCTTCTCGCCCAGCCAGTTCCGCGAACTGTACCCGACTCCTCAGCCGTGAGGCCATGAACGCAAGGAGGAGGCCGGACCTGTCCATCGTCCCTCTTTGGCCGGTAACGTCGCCTCTATCGGTGCGGCCATAACGGATGTTACCGCGCAGGTTCACTGTTTGATCGCAAACCGAAGAACGTTTACACGAATTTTCGAACAAATTCCATCTTTTAAATAAGACGGAGAGTGCTTTGTACGGTTTACCGTATAAACTCCATAGTTGAGCGCAAGCGCGGGAGCACTTTGTACGGTTTCCCGTACAAATCCCAAGTTTGACCGCAAGCGCGGGAGCAAGTTGTACGATTTTTCCGTTACAGCTCGGGGTCTGAAGTTGTATCCTCAAATGAGAAACCCTATTGCTGGGACAGCCGCCATCCCGTGGTGCGGGCATCTCCTCCATCCCCGGTTCCTGTTCAAGCCCATACAAAAAGCTCCGTCTCTGCCTCGCGGCGGACGGAGCTGGTTTTGTTTATTTATACGGCCCAGGCTCACGGATAAAACGTGCTTGCCTTCGTCGTAGTAGCGCACCACCGGGACTGGAACAGCTCCCGGATCAGCACCTCATGAGCCTCCGGCGTGCCGATATAGCGCAGCGCCTCGGCGGCATGAGCGCGTACATATCGGTTGTCGTCGTCCAGGGCGCGTTCCAGCTCGGGAATGGCGGCCTCTCCGGCGCGGCCAAGCCGCGTAAGAGCGAGACCGGTCATGAAGCGGATCTGCGTATCCTCGTCCTGCAGCCCGCGGATCAGCCCTTGCACCGTATCCGGCGCAGCCCGCCCGATCATGCCCAACGCTTCCACGGCCGTGCGGCGCACCTCTACGGAGGCATGCTCCATCAAGCCGTTCAGCCTGGGAACCGCGGCGACGGCGAGCTGCCGCAGTTCGCCAAGCGCAAATGCCGCATGCACCACCGTAATCTCGCGCGCCGTGTCCAGTTCGGCGATCAAGCCCGGCACCGCGCTCTCCCCGCTTGCCGACAGCCCGTACGCCGCCAGCCGGGATACGGCCGTCTTCTCGTGACGGAGAGCTTCCAGCAGCGCGCGGACCCCGACCTCGCCGCGCGAAGCAAGCTCGTATGCGGCATTCAGCGCGTTAGGCTCATAGTCATCCTCAAGCTGAAGCGCCAGCTCCCGCACAACCGTGTCATCACCCGGCTGCGTATCGGCCAGACTGCCCAGCTCGCCGGACAGCCAGTTCCAGGTCTCTTCCCACAGCCGGTCATGGGCGGTAATTCCCGGTGCGATCCCAGCCGGCGCGGACCACGGTCCGCCTTGAGTATCCCATGTCGGCCGGACAGGCGCTTGCGTGCGCATGAATTCGAACTTCAGCATATAACGCGGATTGCCGAGCACATTCGGCGTCGAGCGATGCCAGATGTCGTAGTGGATGAGCGCGAAGGTGCCGGCCTGGCCGCTCGCAAGCGCTTCTCCTTCCGCTTCATCCTTGTCGAAGATCCGTGTCTCATAATTCTGAGTTCCCGGCATGATCCCCGTCGGTCCGAGCTCGGGCGGCGTATCTTGAGGGAAGTACATGATCATCGCCCACCAAGGATGATGGTTGCGCATCCGGGAATAACCCCAGTAGCTGTCCTTATGCCATCCCCCGGCTACCGGGTTGGCATTGAAATGTCCGTGGCGATGCGCATGCAGCATATAATCCGGACCAAGCACGCTGCTTAGAGCGCCGGTGATAACCGGGTGGTCGAATACCTTCTGAATCTCCCGGATCCGCGGCAGCAGATTATTGCCGGGGTTGCCTTCCTCCTGATACACCTTGTTCAGCTGCGCCATCAGGCTTTCATGGAATTCCGCAGAGAAATCGGTGTTCAATATCAGAAAACCATTCGTAATAAATTGTCTCATCTGTTCATCGTTCAGCAGAATCGGTTGTTTCTTGTCCATCCTCGCCTTCATCCTCTCTTCAGCTACTGGAATAACTTGATTATAAACAAGAGGGGATAGCGAGAGGGATAGAGGAAGCTAAGCAGAGTTTGGATAATATTATCTTCATCCCCGCCGGTTACGGGATGGCGACTGCGATATGTCCCATCGCCCGCCAGAGCGAGCCGTTCAGCACGGAGCCAGGAGTTGCCTCGGCGAGCGGGCGTTCCCCAATGAACGGGAAGACGGTTTCCCCGACGTGGGATTTCATGAAATTGATCATCAGCTCAACCAGCAAAACCCCCGGACCGTTGGTCAGAGGCTCGGACTGCGCCTCTGCCGCAGCCTTCTGCTCGGCGACATACATTTCCAGCGTTGCGATATCGCTCGGCGTGAGGAACAGACAGTCGAAATGCAGCCGGTCCTCCGGCAGCTTGAATAACCGCCCGCGCACGAGCCGGCCCGATTCCTCCCAAGATCGCTTGAGCTCCTCCGGTATATGCTTGCAGCACATCTGCCACTCCGGGTGAACGTCCTCGAAATACGTGCCCACCCCGCAGGATGGCGGAATCAAGTGATGACTCGGCCGGGTGCTGACACTATAAAAGGTGACCGGACTGCCTTTGCTGTATAAAGCCAGCATCTATGTACCTCCGCAATTAAAGTCGTTGCCTCGTATAGGGATAATATGTCACGCAGGGCCGGAATGAAGTCGCAGCTCCGCTGACAAATACAGGAATGGCAATTGACAATGATAATCCTTATCAATACAATGAGTTGAAGTCCTAATTCCATTTCAGATAAGGAGTGCCGGTTTATGTGGGTTGAAGCTTTAACGATCGTTGTGCAGGAAGGATTTTCGGATCAGGTGGTTCACCGGTTCAGCCAAGAGGCGGCGGTAGAGAAGGCGCCTGGCTTCGTCGATCTGAGCATCCTGGTTAAGAAAGCACGGAAAGGCGAGGAAGAAATCATCGTCATGATCCGCTGGGAATCGGAAGAAGCCTGGAAGCAATGGGAGGTCAGCGAGCCTCATCTGGAGGGGCATCGCCGCGAGCGCGAGCATGGCAAGCCGGAGTTCGTGCTCCGCTCCAGCAGCTCCGTCTATGCGGTGAAAGCCGTGAAGACGGCCCCGGCGGCGATCTGAGCGGCCGTGCAGCACAGGCCCGCCGTTAGTCCGCCGCTCTGCGTATCGAAGTCCGTCCGGTGAGATAGCTCCTTCGTCCTTGCAGGAGCTGTCTCACCGGCCTTGCATAGCATACCGTCACCCCATCCCGAGGTCCCTCCTCTCCCCCGTCCCAGGTCCAGCTCCAATACCGTCACAGGTCGGTTTCGCTGATTATACGATTCCTCTACAATAAAGACATGAACGATAGCGCTAACGAGTCGAACATTGAGAGGAGAAATTCTTATGAATAAATTATTCCGTTCCCGTTATAACAGCAAACTGACCGGCCTGAGCGGCGGCTTGGCCGAATGGACAGGGATCAGCGCCACCTTGATCCGGTTGATCTGGATCATTTCCGCCTTCTGCAGCTTCGGCACGACGATCCTGGTGTACTTCATCGCGAGCCTGGTCATTCCGAAGGAGCCGCCGGCTCACAGCTACGACTACGATCACGGGCATGGGCATGGACCCCGGCACAGATATTATTAATAAGCGCTAGGCGCATACCGAAGAGGCCGCCGCTCCCTTTCACGAGGGGGCGGCGGCTTTTGAGCCTGCGGCTGTCCGCTGTACAACTTACGACCGCTCCGGCCGATAGGCCGGGCCGGGTCTGGCCAGGTCTGGCCAGGTCTGGCCAGGTCTGGCCAGCGGCCGGACGCTCAGCTCGGCATCATTTATGGCTGCCTTGCCGCCGGATGACTGGGTTGCGGGAAAACTTACCCTTCCTTACTTCACCTTCCGCAGCTCCCGGAGGAAATGATCCCGGGCCGGATGCTCCGCGGCTTGCGGCCGGGCATCGAGCTGCGCTTCTTCTCCCGCGAAGTACAGGGCCAGCTCCTGCTTAAGCTTCTCCATATAATCCGGGCCGGGATTTGCCTTCCCCTCCTCTTCCATCGCTCGAAGCAGCTCCGCCCAAACCAGTCGCTCCTGTCCGAACGTCCGCTCCGGATATTGGCCCGCGAGCTTCAGCGGCTCCTGCAGCGAACCCGTCAAGTACAGCCTCACGGCCAAGTAAATACCGGTAAAACGATGGCTTTCGTCCTGCTCCAGCGCGCTCCGGAGCAGCTCGGATGCTTCAGGGAGCTTGCCCTGCCGGAGCAAGCCGACCGCATACACGGAACTTGTATAAGGATTTAGCCCGTCTCTGTCGGCGAGCATCCCGTAATAACGGTCGGCCTCCGCCCAGCTGCGCTGCTCCATACTATGTTCGAGCATGAGGAACACGTAATGAGGAGCAGGATTCAGTTCCACCATTTTTCTTAAGTAAGGCAGAACCTCCTTCCCGCTCCGTTCCTGATTATCCGCCCCATCCACCTGATGCAGGCGGATCAGCATCCGCAAACAATGCAGATCCCGGTCGTTCAGCTCGCAGTCTCTGCGATAGCCCTCCATAGCCTCGCTGAACTTGCCCTGCAGGAGAAGCCGGTCTGCTGCAGTTAGAGAGCGCTGCTTCAGATAAAAGAAGGGCAGCTTGCCCATCGTCGACTCCTGCAGCCGATAACCGTCGCTCCGCGTCAACGGGCGCCCAGCGGCGTCGAAGGCTTCCACGCTCCAGGAAAAGCGGTTATCCGGATTGGCAAAGCCGAGCAAAGGCAGCGGATCGGCCTTCGGCTGTTCCCCTTCGTCCGCCATCCCGTAGGAGATGCCGAAGAGATGGTCATACAGCCGCTCAACCGGTACGTCGAGACTGGCTGCTCGAACACGGGTCGCTATGGCGGACCCTAGCGTCCCGTTCTCCAGATGCACCTTGCCGTTTACCGTATAAGTGGCAGCGCCGGGGACGGGTGTCCATGCGAAGCGGACCGTCTCTCCGTTTACCACTTGCTGATTGACCGGCTCGATCAGCTCCAGCAGCGGGTGAAGCACGACCTCTTTCGTTATGCTTTCGCCGCCCGCTATATCGACCCAATCGTGGGCAGGAACCGGCCAAGTCCAGCCGTCGATCTGCTCGAACATCAGGCCAAGCTGCAGCTGGTAGCTGCCCGGGTTCACGCCGCCGATCCTAAATCTGCCCTGCGCATCCGTTGCCGTCTGATAGGGCTCTCCCTCCGACACACTGCTGCTGGCGGAAGCCTGATCGCGCAGGTAGACGCCGACATGGGCCAGCGGCTTGCCGTCGCTGCGTTTGACCGTACCGGCAACCGTCGCCAGCCCTTCTCGTACAGGCTTTGTCTCCCGCTCCAGCTGTTTCCGCAGTTTTTCGACCTCGCCGTTGATGAAGCCGTCTTGGGCGCTCAAGCTGCCGGCCAGCTCATCCAGCACATTCGCGGCTTGCTGCGCCTGCCGGTCAGCTGCATATAGTCTGGCGCGCTCCAGTTGGAGCTCCTTCCTCCGCTGGCTAACGGACGCCTCTTCGTCCAATCGTCCTTCCGCGGATTCCAGCACAGTCAGCGCCCGCTCCAGCTGCCCTTCGCCATAGTAAGAAACGGCCAGCTGCTTGGCTGCTCGTACCAAATACCCGTCTACCGGTCCCTGCCGGACATAGGCCTCCAGATAAGGACGCTTCTCCGCTTCGCTCAGACTCGGAATGTTATCGTCCTCTCCTCCCCCGATCGTCTGCGAGGAATCCGGGCCTATATACACATCATATCGCGGTATCCATGAATCCCTTCCCTGTTCGATGACGGCGGCCCGGATCAGCGGCCACTTCCGATCGCCCGGAGCACCTTGGCTTAATAGGCGCAGCAGGCTTTCTTTATCCATGGCCTTCCCGTTCAGAACGGCTCTCTGGGCCAAATAATCCTGAACCCGGGGATAGGCTGCAAACATGGCCAACAGCAGCAAACAGGCCGCAAGCAGAGTAAGAGCGAGATGCTTAATCTTGATTCTGACCCGCATGCGCCGCCACCGCCTTCTCGTAATAATCTCTCCAATACACGCTGCCGCCCACTTCGATCAATTGCCTCTGCTTCTGGACGATCGCATGCTGCGGGGACGGGTCCCTCCAGCCACTAATGCCTATGGCGGCGATAACCAGCAGACCGAGAACGCCTATCGGGAGAAGCGGCAGCTCGATCTCACGATTCCACCATGAATCGACCCGCTGTCGCCAATTGCCGGGATGAGTTCGCCTCAGCACGCCTGGCTTTCCCTGAAAGTTCAGGCTTCCCAATTCCTCACCCAGCAGGCGTCTGGATAAGCTGAAGGGGGATTGATGTGCCAGGGGACCCCCGGTGTCTTCGACTTTTTCTTCCTGCTTCTCCGCTTCCTCTTCACGTGCCATCCTCATCCTCCTCCCTCTCCCATATCAACCGCAGCCGCATGCGTCCCCGGGCCAGTCTGGCCTTGACCGTGTTTTCCTTGCAGCCGGTGTAAGCTGCGATCTCCGCTACATTCATCTCCTGGTAATAGTAGAGCACGATAGCCTCGCGGTACTTATAGTCCAGACTATGAATCGCCCGGCTCAGCCTCTCCTTATGCCACAGCTCCATCATCCGCTCCTCCGGGGCCGCGTACCCGTCATGCTCGCCCTCAGCCAGCTGCTCGATCCAGGCCGAAGGCAGCATCTGCCTCCAGCTCCAAGTGCGCATCCGCATACGACAGCGATTCACGGCGATGCGCAGCAGCCATCCTTTGAGCCTTGCGGGGTCCTTAAGTTGCTCAATGCTCCGATATGCCTGGATAAATGTATCCTGAACCGCTTCCTCAGCAGCCTGATAATCCTTGACCAGCAAATATGCCGTGCGCAGCAGCTCATCACCGTATTGATCCATCAGCATGAGGAGCGCCCTCTCGTCTTTCTCCTTTAATCCTTGTATGACGTCCAGACACGCTCCCCCCTCTACCCTTATAGATGCGTGTCAACACGATTCGGTTGCATAGCTACCGATATAATCGTCTCACCAATCCGCTTGGATCAGATCCGAGTTGATCCCGATCGCCGCCCGGGCCCCATCGGCAGCCGCCATGATCAGCTGCGACGGCGAGAGGGCGCATATATCGCCTGCGGCGTACACGCCTGCCGCCGACGTCCGGCCGAAGCTGTCCGTCGCCAGTCCCCCCTGGGGATTCAGCCGGCAGCCCATCGCTTCGCCGAACGGAGCGGCCTGATACCAGCTTGTGGCGACGAACCCGCCCGTCCGCCTCAGCTCTGTGCCGTCCTCCAGCCGGATGCTCCGCAAACGCCCCCCTTCCCCAACTAAGGAATGGATCGGCTGTTCGTAGACGCCGATGCCCCGGCTCCCCAAGGCTTGCCGGTCGCTATCGGTCAGGCTGTTCCTCCCGTTCGTGCATACGACCAGATCCCGGCTCCAATGGCGCACGGTCCTGGCCAGCTGAAGCGCCTGCGGATACTCCGAAATGACGACGAGCGGCTCCCCCCGCCGCTCCCATCCATCGCAATAAGGGCAGCTGAACAAGCTGATCCCGTAATAATTGCGAATGCCCGGTACGGCCGGCAGCTTCTCCCGCAGCCCGGTAGCCAGCAGAAGCGTGCGGGCGGCGTACCATTCGCCCCGTTCCGTCTGCAAACCGAAGCATGTCGTTCTATTCACGCTGACAACGCGCTCGCGTCTGTACGCGACGGACGGATACCGGCCAATATCCCGGCAGGCAGCCAGACGGAATTCATCCGGCGTTATGCCGTCTCTCGTAATAAATCCGTGCGAAGCGCGGGTCACGGCGTTCCGCGGAGTATTATCGTCGAATAAAACAACCGTTCTTCCAGCGCGGCCGAGCACAAGCGCTGCGTTCATTCCGGCAGGCCCCCCGCCTATAATCGCGCAATCGACCAGCATGTGCTGTCACTCCTTTTTTCTGGCATGGCTTGTAGGTATGCCCGTAACCTGGCGCTATGCCGACT
This sequence comes from Paenibacillus sp. cl123, assembly GCF_900101595.1. Lineage (GTDB taxonomy): Bacteria > Bacillota > Bacilli > Paenibacillales > NBRC-103111 > Paenibacillus_G. Next base: position 55,976 of record NZ_FMYY01000006.1, on the reverse strand, counting down.
GCTCCCTGCATGTATTCTATTCATGAACAGCGTCCAATATGGACGATTCCTGGCCATCAAGCGGGATGCCTGCCATGAGGAGGAACGAGGCGGGTTATAGCGTTATGCGCCGGCTCCTTGAATCAAGCTCTGCCTCTTTGTTAGACTGGTGGAAAGTTCCAGAAGGAGATGGATGCTTCAATGAAACAAAACAAATACGACGATCCCCATTTCTTCGCAGCTTATAAGCAAATGCCCCGTTCGATCCACGGACTTGAAGGCGCAGGAGAGTGGCATGTGCTGCAAGCCTTGCTGCCCGATCTGCAAAATAAGCGCGTGCTTGATCTAGGCTGCGGTTTTGGTTGGCATTGCCGGTATGTCCGCGAGCAGCAGGCAAGCTCTGTCATAGGCATTGATATATCCGAACGAATGCTGCAAAGGGCTCGCGAACTGACGGATGACCCGTCTATTTCCTATATCAATATGGCAATCGAAGACATCGATTTTCCCGACTCCTCCTTTGATGCGGTTATTAGCTCGCTGGCCTTTCATTATATCGAGTCATTTGAATCCATTTGCCGAAAAGTTTATGACTGTCTAGCCGAAAACGGTTCTTTTGTTTTCTCGGTTGAACATCCGATCTTTACTTCCCGCGACGAGCAGGATTGGCATTATGACGACCAAGGGAATCGTCTGCACTGGGCTGTCGATAACTACCAAGCCGAAGGCGTGCGCAAGACATCCTTCTTAACCAAGGATGTGATTAAATATCACCGGACGATATCCACTTATTTCAACGACTTAATTCGTGCCGGCTTCAGCATTAAAGCGGTCAAGGAACCTGGACCTTCCGCTGAAATGCTGCAACATATACCCGAGATGAAAGATGAGAGCCGAAGACCCATGTTCCTAATCGTCTCTGCGGAAAAGAAGCAGCACGTATTTTGACGAACGTTCCCCGTGGAACAGCGTCTTCAGGCGGCGCGTCCTCATATTCAGAAGAACTTTATCCGGCGAGAGCTGCCGACAGCGCGCAAGACCATGCGATTAATGCCATGCAAAAAGGATGAAGCAGGAAAAACGCTGCCTCATCCTTTTTTTGCTTCTATCCCTATATGACTGGCTAAGCAAGATTGACATGAACGAAACGCGGCTCCCAAAGCGTGATGTTCGGCAGAACACCGCTCGGCAAGGCAAGTCCGCAAGTCCTCTTAGCTTTGCCAACGGTCGCCATCGTTGCAGCAACTCTCGTCCGCTAGACCGGCTCAGATGCCCGGCGGCAAGGCCGAAGACGCCTCCAGCTCCAACGCGCGGCCAAGCGCCGCCAGCTTGTTCATCGTTTGCCAATTCCGGGTTGTCGCCGCGACCTTAAGCTTCTTCTCCAGGAAGTTATTCGAGAACATCGACTTCCCCAAGCCCTGCCGGCAAAGGATATACACCTCATCGCGGGCAAGCCGGTACTCATCCGTCTCCCTGCTGCAAGCAAGCAGCCGCTGGATGCCTTCCTCGGTTGGCGGCTGAGTCAGCAAGGCCACGTACAAGCTCTCCCCCTCAGCCAAGCTGTCCGCCGGAAATGGACATTGCCCGATCACGCGCTCCAGATCGCGGATCGTCCGGACGACAACAGGCACCTGGAAGCCGAAGACTCGCTCAATTTCCCGCTCGATTCGCACATGCAGCGGCTCCTGTGCTTCTTCCTCGGCGGCTGAAGCAAACAACACATTGCCGCTTTGAATATAAGTCTGCACCCGTTCCAGACCCATCGCTTCAAACATCCGTTTCAATTCCGCCATCTTGATCAGTTTCTGTCCGCTGACATTAATTCCGCGCAGCAGCGCCACATGGATAGGCATGTATGTCCTCCTCAATCTCTTACGTATCTTGCGTGACCGGATGGGCCAAAGACCGTCCTTATCACGAAGCCTGCTCCGGCTCCTTTGCCGGCTTACCTCTGACCAGCACACGAGCGAAAACCGGGAGAATCGGCGAAAGCAGCAAAGCCGCCACAGTCAGTGACGCCCGGATGGACAATCTGCTGCCGACCCAGCCGACAAACGGGCCGCCCGCAATTTGCCCCAGAGCATCGGACTGCCCCATCATGGACAACACAGTGGCTCGCGACCCGCTCCCGATATGCTGATTCAGCCACGTCTCGTAGATCGGGTGACTGAGCGACCGGACAACTTCGGCCAGGAGCAAGGCGGCGAATGCCCAGATGAAGCCGGGCGCCAAGGCAACGGCCAGAACGGCTCCCACGCGCAAGGCCGTCAGGACCAGCAGGATCAGGGCAGCGGCGCGCGGCCCGCTTATGGTCAGCCGCCGCTCGGCCAACCCGAGAACGGCCATACTGAGCAGCGCCGATATCGCCGCGATCAGCCCGAACCAGGCCGCCATGGAGAGCGGGATATGGGCGGGAAATCCTATTTCCCGGATCAGATGCGCTCCCCAGAGACGATCATAGCCTTCGGATGCAGCTCCTGTAAATACCGTAACGATCAGCATAAAAATCAGGATCGGCTGATTCCGGATGAATCGCGCGCCAGACAGCCAAGTCTGTGCCATCTCTGTCCAGGGTGCGACTCCGGCTGGTGCGGCGTTGCGCTGAAACCCGGTTTCCTTCATCACGGCGATCAGAAACACGCCGAGCAGTCCGTACAGCAGTCCGACGCTGACAAGCGGCAACCCGGGGGACAGCTGGTACAGCCAGACGCCCAGCCCGATACCGGCCAAGCCGGCTGCCTGCGAGATGCGGCTGGATTTGAGAAACAAGGACGCCATTCGTTCTTCCCCGATCTCATCGACGATCCACGCGGTTTCGGCGCCGCTGACGAATGTGTGGCCAAGCCCGAACAGCACCTGGGCCGCCAGCAGCCAGCCCAGCATCGGGATAAACGGCATAAGCGACTCGGCCGGCAGGACGGCCCCTTGCAGAGCCATGCCGCCTCCGACGACAAATACCCCGATGATCACCGAGATGCGGCGGCCGTACGTATCGGCCACCACTCCTGTAATTCCCTCGAACAGAAGCACGGTCCCTTCCAGCACCATACCCACCAGAAGCAGCTGGAAAGGGTTCAAGCCCAATGCCTCAACCAAATAAAGCGTAAATGTCGTCCCCATCGTCGTGTGCGCGAGCGAGGAGACTGCACGTATCAGTATAAATACAGCCGTTGACTGCAGCATGAAACAAATTCCGCCCTTCGGGCAAACGGTAGCTCCTGCCGGGTTTGGCTTGACTGAATCCCGGCAAACCGGACAGGCGCGCTACGCGCTGCCGCTCATAGTCGTAATCCTTGCGCGTACATCTGTCCCCGAACATACCATGCTTCGTCTCATGTCCTTGCACCTCCATTTGTTAACTAATCTTTATTATAGACGGTGAAGCCGGGCGGGCAAGTGCGAGTATATATAGAAATCGACTATCCGCATGTATGGCTGGCGTTCCCCCTGCTCCGTTATCCCTCTTGCACGGCGCCGCCGCATGGCAAAAAGGCCATCCGGCAGCTTGCTCCGAATGACCTTTTTCCTCTGTGCGGCCGTATCTCTTCTCTGAACGCTCGGACCCTATCCGACCGCTTGTCTCGGGGAAAGCCGAGACGAGGGCTTCCTTATTCGTTGCTTCTTCGTGACTAATGAAGCCCTCTATCCGTCCGGGGAAGGATACCCTAAACCTAAACCGCATGAATGGCAGGCCACTTCAGCTCGACTCCGGCCGCGGTCAGCCGGGCTTGGAAGGCGGCTAACAGCTCCCGGCTGTCGCGGACCTCGCGGGGCTTAACGCCTTGCTCCAGGCAGAAGGCTGCCAAATGGCCCGCCGATTCCCCGATGTTCCACTCGACGGGATGCAGCCGGTAGCAGCCGTTCGTGATATGCGTGGTGCCGATGTTTTTGCCGGCTGGCAGCAAATTGTTGACCCGTACCGGCAGCAGGCTGCCCAGCGGGATCTGGAACGGGTAGCAGGAAACGTCGATATACGTCCGCAGCCCTGTGCTCGGATGCAGATCGATCCGGTAGCAGCCGATGCCGACCGAATCGAAATAATCGGCCGCTTTCCCGTCCGTCCGGCATTCCGTGCCCAAATCCTGCTCGACTACCGTATAGACGGCGCGGATTCGGCGCGACTCGCGGATATAGGGACTTTGGGCAAGTCCGTCCTCCGTGCCGACGACGTCCGCACGCAGACGCAGGCCGGGATATCCCTTTCCGCCGTCCGGACGGGGGGCCTCCGTCTGCATCCAGTACAGCAGAGACAAGCTCAGCTGCTTGGCGTTCTCCAGATGGCGCGCCCGCTCCTCAGGGGACACATCGATGATCGGTCCCAGCCAGTAATCGTTCTGCGGCCAGTTCACCAGCGTAATGTCGCTGGCGTAGACGCCATCCGCATATTGCGAACGATCGGCGATCCGGCGGTATACCCAGAGCGAAAACGACTTGCCGTCCGGGAACAGGCTGTAGCGGATCGGCTCCAGCGTATGCGGAACCAGTCCGGCCCAGCTCAGCTGCTGGTCCGGCCAGAAGTCCGCCTTGTATTGCTTCCAGAATTCATATTGCGCGGGCTTCGCGATCGTATGATCCTCGCCTTCGATATAGTCCATGGCGAAGCAGTAGGTGATCGCCTGCATATCGGCCGGGTCGGCTTCGCCATCCCGCGCGTGAGGCTCCCCGGTTTCCGCACGCGCTTCCGCGCCGGTCACATACTCCACGCCTGCCAGCGGAAGCACATCGCCCTCTTCCGTCGCGTCGAGAAAATACGGGGCTATCAGCGTGATCTCGCCGCCGTCCTCCGTCCCGGCTTTCCTGACCGTAACCGAGACGACGTCGTCGCCGGATGTCTCGGCGGATACGGCCGCATAGCCGTACAGAATCCGAACCCGGCCGCTGTGTACATAAGGGGCCAGCATCTCGTGCAGCACGGCAAGCGCCGTTCTGGGCTCATGGCTGATGCGGCTGACGATCGCATTGCCCGGGTTAAACGGCTGATGCGGGTCGACCGTATCCGCAATCGGCATGGTCCGCCTGTAATAGTCGCGGACGCCCTGCCGAAACCGGCGGTACGACGCCGTGCAGCCGAACTGTTCAATCCACGGATGCTCATCGGGAGGAACCGCCTGACTTGTCAGCTGGCCTCCGATCCAATCCGTCTGCTCGGTCATGATAACCGTCTTGCCTGACTGTGCCGCAGCCAGAGCTGCCGCGCAGCCCCCGGTGCCTCCTCCGATAATGGCAAGCTCCGCATACATCCGTGTAGCCATGGGCCTCTCTCCTTCAATGTCTATTTCTTTATATGGTTGAATACCGATGTTAGTCGAATATCGATTCATCCAGCAAGCCCAGCAGCAGTCCCACCGGAATCATCGCGTTCGTCCAGCCGCTCTCCATGCAGTAAGGGCCCCAGCCCGTGTCTCCGTTGTTGCCGAAATATTCTCCCAGCTCCAGCGCAAAGGCGCGCATCCAGCCCCCGTCATAGCGGGGGTCCCCGCTCGTCAGCTGAATCCGGCACAGGAAGGCCGCAAGCTCCCGGTACCAGCTTTTGTAACTCTCGTCGCCGGTCGACTTCCAGGCTTCCCATACGTTCATCAGCAGGAAATTGTTCGTGTACAGCTGATCGGCGATTCCTTCTCCATTATGGATAAAAACTCCCGCATCCTCCAGACCGAACCGGTCGGGATCGGGATTGTCGGCTTCCTGTACCGCGCCGGAGCTGTGCTTGTGGGCGAGCAAATATTCCGCAACCTGCTTCAGGCCTTCTCCCAGCTCCCCGCTGTCGTCGAAGCGCTGCAGGTAAGCAAGCGGCAGCATAAATCTGCCGTAGCCCGAGGTATGGCTGTACATGAGCCAGAACTCATCCCGCCGCCGCAGCAGCTCCTTGCTCCCCTTGACTGCCGTCTCCAGATAGGCGGAATCCCCCGTCACCAGATAAGCCTGGATGAATGCGGTATGCGCGATGCTTTCGAAATGCGGGTTCAAGCTCGGCTCCAGCTCCAGCGCCGCCCGCTCCCGGCCCAGCTCCTGAAGCTGAGGCCCGAGCATCAGCTTGTGCCGAAGGCCGGTCGGATGCTGCGTCGCCAGCATCGCCTCCGCCACGAGCAGTCCCCTGCGCTTGTATTCCTCTACGCCGGTCTTGCGATACAAGTACAACAGAGCCAGACAGACCCAGGCATTATCGTCGGTAAACATCTGATAGGGCTGCTCGTCCGGGAACTGATACCACTTGAAGAACCCGTATGACGGAGAGCTCGGGTCCAGCTCCTGGTACCCGCCCTGGAACAGAAACTCCAGCAGGGCGTGCGACCTGCGAACCCATTCCTCCTGCCCGCTGTAGCGGCCGTACAGATAAAACATCAGGGCCGCGTGCGCATGACAGTCCGGCCGGAAATCCCGCGACACTTCCCCTGTCACCGAGTGAATATTTTCATACAAGCCTCCAGAGCCGTCAGCCTCCGGCAGCATGCCGGAGCGTAGAAACCACTGCGCGCTCTTATGGGCAGCCTCGGCCGCCGACTCCTCGCCCGACAAGGCGACCGGCGGCTCCCACAGCTCGAACGGGATGCCCGTTCTGGCCGCCAGTCCCCGGACGACGCTCGCCCAGCGGCTGTAGGGGCGCAGCGGGGCAGCGGCCGCGGAGCCGAACAGCGAGAACGCTGCGAAGGCGACAAGCCCCTCTCCCAGCGGACGCACGCTTAGAGCCGGGCACACCTTCACGCCCTCCGCTTCAGCCGACACATGGGTGTCTCTGAAAGGGCCAAGCTCCAGCAGCACCTCCGCATCCACGGGGAAGCCGAGAGCGAACGCACCGTCCCACTCCAGTATGCTGCCCGGAGGCAAGCCGCAGCTGTTCGCGGCCGTCGTCCGCAGCTTCTCCAGCGTCCGCCGGGACTTGCGGAAGTCCTGCTTCCAGCCAAGGAGGCGCGAGCTGGGGAAATCAAACGCGCCGATAAGCTCTGCGTAAAGCTTGCCTCCCCGCTTCACATAATGCCACAGCGCATGGGATTCTTCGGCCGTCAGCACCGTCTCCTCATCCAGTGATCCCGAGCCGATCAGTAGCACGGCATCGTATTCCTCAAGCTTCGCAGCCCCCAGCCCGGTCAGGGGCAGGCATTGCGCCCCCTTGACAGCTTCCCGCTTCAGCGGGGTATGTGAAAATACGGCAATTTTCATTCCTAGTCCCTCCACCTTCGTAATTAACGCCGCAGCTGCAGTCGCATCCACAGCGGTCCGTCTACGCCTGCAAATGAAGCTGTGCGGCATCAATGCGTCCCTCAAGCGGCTTGCCCGCCAAGAGACGTTCCCATTCGTCCGTTATGAACTCTCCGATGCCAAGCAAGCCGTTGTTCACAGCTCCGGCGATATGACCGGTGAGCACCACGTTCGGCAGCGTCCGGAAGGGGTGGTCCGATCCGGCTGCTCGTCTTAACGATAGAAAACCTCCAACACATTGACCAGCATCTGCGCGCTCTCTGCGCGGGTGGCTTGATCGGCAGGAGACAGCCGTGCTTCACCCTTGCCCTGCATCCAACCGCGCGCTGCGGCAATCCCGATAGCCCGCTCCGCCCATTCGCTGATTGCGGATTGATCTTCATAGCCGGACAGCTCCCCAGGCTCATCCAATGCCTCATAGGAAGCCTCCCAAGCCCGGACCAGCATCACAGCCATCTGCTCGCGGGTGATAAGGCCATCCGGATCGAAACGGCCGGCTTCCACTCCGTTGACGATTCCCGCCCGTATACCGGCCTGAACGGCCGGATAGAACCAATCGCTGGCCGATACGTCGTCGAATGCGCTCTCTTCCCCCGACCCCGCCAAGTCGCCAAGCTCGAAGGCCCGGCTCAGCATCGTGACAAACTGGGCCCGCGTCAGCTTCTCCTCCGGCGCGAACGCTGTGTCCGAGATGCCGTCCAGCACATGCTTGGCGCTTAGCGTGCGGATGGCGTCGCTCCCCCAGTAAGCAGCCGGTACGTCCTCGTACTTGCGGTCATAAGACAGCAGGCCATAGCTGCCGGGTTCCGATATGCCGGCTTCCAGCTTATCGCCGCTGCGCATGCCTCCGACATAATGAACGGCGCCGTCGGCGGCGATCCGATAAATACCCAGCAGACTGGCATCGGTCCGGCTGCCGATCTGCAGCTGCAGTCCGATCCGCCCGTTCAGCTCATCGAACGATGCCCTCTGCCCGTCTGCCGTCGCCACAAACAGTCCCAGCCGGAACGGTTCGCCGATCAGCCGAATGTCAGCTGTCGCCGCTTGGGAGGCGGCTTGCCTGTCTATTCCCGCGCGTTCGCTTTCACTCCACGGCTCCACTTGCAGCACGAGCTGCGCGTCCTGCCGTTCGGCCGCTGCGAGCTGTCCGGACAAACTCTGGATCAGAGCTCCGGGGACGAGCAGCCTCAGGCCGCCCCTTGCCATCTCCAGGGCGTCGGCCTGACGCTCGGCCACGGCCGCCACCGGCAGGCGAAGCTCCCGCGTATCCGGCTTAAGCGTCAGCTCCAGCTTGCCGTCCTGCAGCTTCAGCTGGGCTTCGGACACGATCTCGACCCCACCTTTGGCATCGCCTCCGCCAACTGGGGGCACGGGAACATTGCCATTGCCATTGCCATTGCCATTGCCATTTCCGTTGCCATTCCCGCTGCCATTGCCATTCCCGCTGCCATCTCCACTGCCTGGAGAATCGTCAGAGGAGCCCGGTTCGCTCGGATCATCCGGATTGCCGGGGCCTTCCGGGTCCGTCGGTTCCTCTGGCCCGGGCTCACCGGGTCCGCCCGGCTCTCCGCTTGGCAGCACCGTGATGGCAGCTGTGGCGCTTTTGCCCTCATATACAGCGGTCAGCACTGTCGAGCCGCTGCGGATACCCGCGATCTCCAAGCCCTGCACTCGGACCAAGTCGGGATGGGCCGCGCTCAATTCGACTCCGGCCGTCAGCGCTACACGCTCCGGTTGGCCTTCATACATGCCGTATACGGACGCAGTTACGGTTTGCCCGATTTGAAGCTGGGCAGCCGGCAGCTCCAGTCCGATCGACGCCAGCGCTGCGGGCTGCTGCGGCTCAGCCTTCACCTGGATAGCGGCGACAGCCTCAAGCGGTCCGTATACCGCCTTGACGACGGCCGTTCCTTCCGCAAGAGCGGTTAGGGTCGTCCCGGATACGACGGCGACCGTTTCGTTGTCCACGCTGAACAAGGCATGCGGCGTGACGTCATACACCCAGGGACCAAATGCCCCCTTCGCATGCAGCTGCTGTGTCCCGCCCGGTTTCATGCCCTGCGGAGCCGGAGACAGCAGGAGAGCGGACAACGGGTGAACCGTGACTTCCGGCAGCCTGACGCTTTCACTTCGGCCAAGCCCCGGGATATAAGCATATATCGTATAAGCATGCTTGCCGGCGACAGGAGCGGGCACGCTTACGGTTAACGGGCTGTCCAGGCCCGCGCCGCTGGCGGCGGCTACCGGACGGCCGCTGCCGTCCTCCACCACGATCGAGGCTCCCGCCGTTGCGCTTACCGTCCAATCCACACGGTCGCCCTCTGCAGCATGGGCCGCCGGAACGCTGTGAACCCGCATCGCTACATGCTCGGCGGGAGATACGCTTGTCGTTACCTGAACATTGTCGAAATAAGCTTGAGCCACGTAATTGGACCCATTGCTGCTAATCAAAATGATTCGCATATGCGTAGCCCCAGCCTGAGCCTTCGTCGTCAGCGAAAACGTCTCCCACCGGTTGTTCGGCCCGGAGGATTCGACGCTCATCCCTGCAACAGGGGCAATCTCCTTGCCGCTCGCATTGTAATAGCGGACCTGCAAGAACGGACGGTTGGAGCCGCGTCCCGGCGGCGTACCCTGGCGGTAGACATCGGCCGTCACCGTATAGGACCTGCCCTCGATGACCGGAATCAGCTCGGAGTCTGCAGCAGGAGAAATCCCGCCCGCAGCCGCATCGTTATCGAAGATGAACAGGCTGTTCTCGCCATCCTTCTTCATAACCTGGGAAATATTCGCATACGCGGCCGTAGTGTAGCTGGCCGCGTTCCGAAGCGTCCATCCGGGAATCGTTCCGTCCGCGTTCACCCGCTCGAAGCCGGGGTTCGTCACGGGCAGCGCTTGGGTGACCGGACCGGTCGGCGGAGCGCCGGCCGGCATCAGCCTGCTGACCTCCACCCGGTCGAAATACGAGATCCCCGACCAGCTCAAGGAGCAGAACAGCACCATCCGGGCAGTCGCGGCTCCCGCCGGAGCGATCGCGCTGAACTCGACCGTTTTCCAGCCGCCGAGCGGGCCCGTATGATAGACGGCCGGAGCCGGCGTCATTTTAATCTCCGCGCCGTCGGCGTCATAAAATCGCATAGCGGCGATCGTCCGGCCGCGCTCCAGATAGATGTCCGCCTTGGCCGTATATTCGGCTCCGGGCTCGGCGGGAAAAGGAAGCGACATAACGCCGGTTTCGGCCTTATCCGAACTATCGGCGATTTTCAGACTGCGCTGGCCATCGCTTGCCCGGTCTCCGCTCACCTCATAGTAGGCAATGGGGCTGGAGCTGCCGACCCTCTCCCAGCCCGGGATGGTGCCGTCGGCGTTCACCTGCTCGAAGCCGCCGTTCAATACGGGAATCTTCACCGGCTCATAGACAGGCGGAAGCTCCTTCGATACTGTGATCCTCTTCAGCATATCTGCTTCGCTGTAGTAAAGATGGCCGTCCGGCCCCAGCTCCATCAGGTTGGTCTTGGTGCCGGGCACGATGTAATGCGCCATAGTCTTCGGATCGACTGCTACGATTTTACCTCCGAGCGTGGTGTACAAAATGCCTTCATCATCCCAATGCAGCTTGACCGGAACCCAGAGATGATCGAAATTCCAGTCCGTCGGAATGATCTCCTTCTGCTTGACAACCTGAAGCGTGTCCGGGTTCCAGGCAAAAATCGTCCCATAAGCGGCTCCCCACAGCAGTCCGTCGGGACCGAAGCTTAATCCCCCGATGGCCTTGGGCTTCACGCCGCTCGCCTGCCGGATATCGGGCGTAAAGACAGCAATCCGCTGCTTGGCTGCGACATCCCAGACAAACATCCGGGCCTCGGCTTGTGCCGGGTCGATGCCTAGTCCTCCCCAGACGGATGTCGAGCCGTAAAGCTTGCCGTCGCGGTAAGCGAGGCCGATGATGCTTTGATCCGGCACAATGCCTGAAAACGACTCCCAATCTGCGCCGTCATAGACGGTAAGCGAGCCTCCCAGCTTGCCGAGCTTCGGAATCGTGCCGACATACAGCTTGCCCCCGCCGGCGGTCATCGCGAACGGACGGTCCTGATCAGCGCCGATCTGGTGAATTTTGCCGGGATTAACTCCGTCCTGAAGCGGCTTGGCCGGGTCCAGGCGATACATCTGAGCGCCCGGGTATTCGCCGAAAATTACGTGCCCGTTATAAGAGGCGATGCCTTCGGCCTGGCCCATCTGGAACAGCTCTTTGTGCCCTGTCCCGATATTGTAGCGGGCTCCCTTGGTCCCCTGATAGCCCGTGCTGTACAGCAGACCGTCCGGTCCGAACGCCAGCGATTGGATCGATACCGGCGTGCCCGATACGACGGACGGCTGCGAGGTGACCGAGCCTTCCTCAAAGTTAACGATAGCCAGCGCGCCGCCGAACATGATCGTCACCAGCGATTTGCCCGGCTTGCCGGGGACATCCATCCATGCGCTGTTGCGCAGATAGGTCGTGAATGCAAGGCCGGTGGGTGCAATAGCCTCCGTAGCCAGGTCGAATGTATAGAACTGATCGTTCGCCGGGAAATACACTTTGCCGTCCAGCTCAGGAGATACATACAGACCGCGATAGCCCGATATGACCGTATCCAGCCACTGCTGGTCCTCAAGATCATAGATCAGCAGGGAGTTGGGCGTTGAGCTCATCATGACGAATAAATAAGAGCCGACGACGTTCAACGCATAGACCATCGGAGCCTGATTCGGATCGAAGACGGAATTGGCGGGAAACGATATTTCCGTTTTGCTTTCATCCGCCGGATTGATTTTGTACAGCTTGCCTAGCGAGCCCGAGCCCGCATAGAGAAACCCGTTATAGTAGGCGACCGACTTGGCGTATTCGGCCTGCGGGTGGAGCTTTTCGGCGAACACCGAGATTTTGCCGGCCGCAGGATCGTACTTGAACGGCTTGCCTATCGGATAGCCGCCGCCGTAGACGACATCATGCTCATCGACGACCAGGTTGTACAGCATCGAAGCGCCGGGTACGTCGCCGAGCGCCTTCACCTGCTTGGTGGCGGGAGAGTACATATACAAATTGCCTCCGGCTGCCGTGTAGACCTGACCCCGGGAGTCGACGACATGTCCCCACGACTGAGTGCCGCCGGCTAGCGGATATTCGCGCAGCACTTTATTCGTCGCCAGCTCGATAACGCTGAAGATGGCGGCATGCACGGCCGACCCCGTAGACGTTGTGTACACAACCGGCTTGCCGTCCTCTACCCCATAAGCGCTGTTCATCGTGCTGGGCGCCGTCACCATCGTACCGAGCTGCTCGGGGGCCGAGAAGGATCTGGGCACCACATCGGCTGCGGCAGCCGATGCCCCGGAGGAAGGAAGAGCCGGCACAGCGGAGGCCGCAACCAGCGCCGATACGAGTACAGCGGATAACATTCGTTTACATTTATGGTAAGCGCTTTCTAACATCATCAGTCACACCTTTCTCGCTTAAGAAATTGGCAGCACATCTGGAATCCAAACCCGGACATGTAGAAAGATTCACTCGGAGGAGAATAAGTAACCAGCCCCTTATTGGTTCATATGTAGTTCTTATAATATATAAAAAATAGTATCACGACAACGATTTTTTAGTCAATCATGTGATATGTGGTATGAAAAATTTTTGGGAGGGGAGTCCATACAGTAATGAAATACCGCTCCTTTTCCCCGCGTACGCCCCACTGCCGCGGCATCGACGTCTGTAAAGGAGCTAAGCTCCCTTTTCTATGAAGTATGCAAAAAAACCGGCCGCCTGGGGCGACCGATTTAGAGCCAATCATCTGTTATTCCGTTACATAGAAGTCACCTGAGCGTCCGCAAGCTGTTTGTTAAAAACGTGAATCAGCTCCTCGGTGTCGACCAATTTGGAAAAATACTGCTCCTGGCAATCGCCCAGCAGCTCTATCTCTTTGATGGTGAGCTGAAGGCGGTCGTGTGTCGTGAAGTGAGGAATCATCTCACGGTAAATTTCCAGACGCGACGGCGTCTGGAGTGCCTCGGGGCGTTCCAGCTCCGCAATCCACTTGTTGGCAGGCAAGGTGAAGGTCTGGCGCCGGATGAGCGACTGCACTTCCTCGGAAGTCAGGAAATCGATAAAGCGCTGCGCCGCCTCTTTGCGCGGGGACTGCGCATTCAGCGCTATGCCTGTACACAAAAGCAGCGTATCCCTGTTCTTGAACTTCGGCAGCTGCGCGATGTCGAAGGGGAAGCCCGCATCCGCCAACTGATTAAGCCGGTAGTAGGTCGTCAAGATCACCGATACTTTCTGCTGCTTGAACAGCTGCTCCACATCATGCAGACCGAACGACATGACGAGCGGAAACAGCCCTTCCTCGTGTATAAGATCCCGGATGACAGGCAATGAATCCAGCATGGCCGGGTCTTCCGGGCGGATCATACCGTCACCGTCACGCCCGCGTACGAAGCGCGCTTCGTTCTGCAGCAGGAATATCGGCCAACGGTTCGTGGACGACAAATGGAAAAACAAGCCGTACCGGTTCGGGCCGGCCAATCTGCGGAGAGCTTCGCGCAAATCCTGCCACGTCCAGCTGCTGTCCGGTTCGAACACTCTGTTTTCCCGAAAATGGTTCTGGTTGTAGCAGAGAATGACCGGGGAGAAAATAAAGGGCTTGACGGCAAGCCTGCCCTTCCCGTCCGGGAAAAGCCCGTTCAAAAAATCATATGTCTCCGGATGGGCCGTGAGCGGCTCGAGCAGCTCAAGCAGTCCACGGTCGCGGAAGTGCAGGTAATCAGGATGATTGAGCGTCACAGCGTCAATGACGCCGAGCTGGAGCAGCTGCCGGATCTTGTCAGGCGAATAATACGAGATTTCCAGCGCTTCGACCTGAATGTGAGGATGGCGCTCCTGAAACAGCTCGATCAGCCGCTTGAGCTTCACCTCTTCGTACAATGATGGATACAGCCCCAGGCGAATGACCGTCCGCTCGCGCTGCGGCGCCACCTGGGTACCCACACGCGGAATTTTGACAATCAAGCCTTCTTCGACCAGCTTCTCCAGCGCCAGCCGGACCGAGTTTTTGCTCAACTGGAATTCCTGCGCCAATGCCGTCTCTGCAGGAATGAAGTCGCCAGGCTTCAACGATTTGTCCGCCACTTTCGTCCGGATATGAGCCAGGAGCTGATTGGATCTATATTGGAACGTCTTGCGGTCTATTTTAGGCATGAACAGCCCCCCTTTACCCTCTTCCGATTGCCATCCTGTCTCTTACTATTATAGGCGACCGGCAGGGCCGCACAAGCGAAACTGCTTATTTCGGCAAATAATGGGGGCGGCTGCCGTTTATCCGGACCCTGCCTACGGGTAATAGTAGCTCAATCCCATACATAAAGCTGCCGGGAAGATATTCTCGAAATGGGGTCAGGAGGCTGAACAAAATGGCGCATAATCATACGATGATGCAATTTTTCGAATGGCATGTAGAAGCGGACGGAAGCCACTGGCGGAGGCTGAAGGACCTCGCGCCCGAGCTCAAAAAACAGGGCATCGACTCGGTCTGGATCCCTCCCGTGACGAAAAGCTACACCCAGGATGACACGGGCTACAGCGTATACGATCTGTACGATCTGGGCGAGTTCGACCAGAAGGGGGGCGTGCGCACCAAGTACGGCACCAAAGAGGAGCTGCACGAGGCTATCGCCGCCTGCAAGGAACAAGGACTCGCCGTATACGTGGATGTAGTCATGAACCATAAGGCCGGGGCCGATGAGACGGAAACGTTCCAGGTCATCGAAGTGAACGGAGAGGACCGGACGGAGGAAATTTCCGAGCCGTTCGAGATCGAGGGATGGACCCGGTTTACATTTCCCGGAAGGGACGGGCGGTATTCCTCCTTTCAGTGGAACTTCGAGCACTTCAACGGCACCGACTACGATGCCAAAGAGGATCGGACCGGCGTATTTCGCATCGTCGGCGAAAACAAGCATTGGAATCAAAATGTCGATCATGAATTCGGCAATTATGATTATCTCATGTTCGCCAATATCGACTACAGCAATGAAACTGTGCAGAAAGAGATGATCGCCTGGGGCAAATGGCTGGCGAACACGCTGGCATGCGACGGCTTCCGGCTGGACGCCATCAAGCATATCAATCACGAATTTATCAAGGCGTTCGCCGCCGAGGTGGTGCGAGAGCGCGGGGATGATTTTTATATCGTGGGCGAATTCTGGAACCCGGAGCTAAGCGCCTGCCAGCGGTTTCTGGACACGGTCGACTATCGCATCGATCTCTTCGACGTCTCCCTCCACTACAAGCTGCATGAAGCCTCCCGGGCGGGAGCCGACTTCGACTTGCGGACGATCTTCGACGACACGCTTGTCCAGTCGCATCCGTCCCATGCGGTCACCTTCGTTGACAACCATGATTCCCAGCCCCACGAAGCGCTGGAGTCTTGGGTAGAGGACGGCTTCAAGCAAAGCGCTTATGCCCTCATCCTGCTGCGGCAAGGCGGCTACCCTTGCGTGTTCTACGGCGATTACTTCGGCATCGGCGGAGAGCATCCGATCGAGGGGAAGAAGATAGCCATCGACCCGCTGCTGTATGCGCGGCGGTACAAAGCGTATGGCGAGCAGGAAGACTACTTCGATCATCCCAATACGATCGGCTGGGTGCGCCGCGGCCTCCCCGAGATCCCGCGCTCCGGCTGTGCGGTTGTTATCACGAATGGTGATGAAGGGGACAAGCGGATGTATGTGGGCGAGGAGCGCGCCGGTGAAATATGGGTCGATCTGACGAATACGCGGGACGACCGGATTGAAATCGAGGAGGACGGCTTTGCCTGCTTCCCGGTGAATGCAGGCAGCGTCTCCGTCTGGGCGCTTCCGGATGAGGATGTAGAGCCGGCTTGATGATATATGATCTACATAAGATCCAGAACATGCAGAACCCGAGGAAAATAGGATAAAGAGTTCAGACAACCGCCGAGTATGGAGGAATGCCGGCGGTTTTTGAGCTTTGCGAAAAAGGCTGATCTAACGTCAACTCGACAATCGACAAACATCAATAAAAACCAAGCAAATAATTGTCGTTTATCATCACTTTATCATTACTTATCAACAATAAACAGCAGATAGCCATTAAAATAACGAAAATAAGCAAAGCATTTACTTTAATAATAAAAATTAAAATCAACAAACAACATAAAAAGACAGCAATACGTTGACAAACGAAAAACCAAGTGCCATAATCATACCTATCGCTCCACATCTTTACCGTTACATACGCCATTAATCGCAAAGCTCATTCTTGAAGAGCGGTAGATCCCGCCTATTGAAAGCGCTTGCCAAATAAGCGAATTACAGGCGGCTCGGCCCCATCTTCCAGGAGGTGATTCCGTAATTCCAGCCTGTCCCTGACCCTAAACAGAGGGACGGTAGGCACAAGGATGCGACACATGCCATCGCATAAGCATTGAGGGGTTATGCAAGAAAGGAGGGGAATGAGTATGAACAAAAGGCGTCTCTGGGAGACCTTGCGCCCTTACGTCATGATCGGTCCGGCGATGATCGGCATTTTGCTGTTCGTCATTTATCCGGTGCTGTACTTGGCTAAGCTGAGTCTCTACAAATACAATCTGCTGAACAAGGCCAAAAGCAAATTTGTAGGCCTGGACAATTTCCAGGAAATTTTTTCCCGCGGCGATTTCTATAAAGCGCTTCTCAACACGGTCGTCTACACGGTTGGCGTCGTTACGCTCACCATTGCGCTGTCGCTGCTCATTGCCGTATGGGTGAAGAACAAGACGAGGCTCAACACCATCGTTCAGGCAGGTATTTTCACTCCGCATATTATTTCGATCGTATCCGTAGCTCTCGTCTGGATGTGGATCATGGAACCAAGCCATGGCGTGCTGAACTTTATTCTTCGCTCCCTCGGCCTGCCCGGTCTATCCTGGCTGCAAAGCTCAAGCACTTCGCTGCTCTCCGTTATCATCGTGTCCGTCTGGCAGGGAATCGGCTATTACACCTTGATTATTGTCGCGGCGCTGCACGGGGTCAATCCGCAGATTTATGAAGCGGCAGAGCTCGATAGCGCGAATAAGTTTCAAACCTTTTTCCGCATCACACTGCCTCTGATTTCACCCCAGCTGTTTTTCGTTCTGATCATCATGACCATTGGCTCCTTCAAAGTGTTCGACACGGTCAAAATTATGACCGGAGGCGGGCCCAACGGCTCGACCACGACACTCGTTTATTACATCTATGAATTCAGAACGAACAGCATCGGTTACGCTTCGGCTACCGGCGTCGTGCTGATGGCGATCATCGCCGTGCTGACGTTCGTGTATTTTAGAATACTGTCCAAAAGAGTGCATTATCAGTAAGCGGCAAGCGGCCGCTGCTTAAGGAGGTCCACGCCCCGTGCTTGCTCAACAAAATGTCCTTGCAGGCGTTAAACCTGTCAAGCGCACACTGCGCCAACCGATCCGGCGGATGGCCGGCTTCGTGCTGAAAGCGGTCGTGCTGCTGATCTTTACGATTCCATTTCTATGGATGATTTCAACATCTCTTCAGACGTTCGATGAAACGTTGGCTTTTCCGCCTACCTGGGTGCCGTCCGTTCCTCAATGGCAAAATTTTGCCGTCGCCATGAACGCCGGTCCGTTCCTCACCTACGCGAAAAACTCGGTCATTGTCACCTTGTCCATCATAGTCCTGCAATGCCTGGTCATGATACCTGCGGCTTATGCGTTTGCCAAATACCGGTTCAAGGGAAGTGCGTTATGCTTCGGAATGGTGCTGCTTGCCTTTATGATCCCCGGGCAGGTGACTTTCATCCCGGTCTATCTGATGCTCGCCGACGCGGGACTGATCAAGTCGTTATGGCCCCAGATTATTCCGTTTATGTCCAACGCCTTCGGCATCTTCCTGCTGCGCCAGTACTTTATGCAGATTACTCAGGAGCTGATTGAAGCGGCCCGCATAGACAATGCCAGCGAATTGAGAATTATCATGAGCCTGATGATCCCCATGTCGGTGCCTGCGCTGGCGACGATCGCCCTGTTCAGCTTCGTCAGCCATTGGAACGATTACTTCTGGCCGCTCGTCATGACCGATTCGGCGGCGGTTCGCCCGCTCACTATCGGAATTGCCATGCTGCGGGAAACGGAGGGCATCAGCAACTGGCACATCATTATGGCCGGCAACGTCGTCCTGGTTCTGCCGATTCTGCTCGTTTACCTGTTTGCCTCCAAACAAATTGTGAAGGCGTTCGTCTATTCCGGCATTAAATAAACACTTGTGCCATCCAGCCATCCATTTCATGAAGAGGAGTGTTTTCCATGAATCGAACCCTGCCCGCCATTTTATTAACCGCCGCCCTGACCGCAGGTCTCGCTGCCGGATGCTCGGAGAGCCCGGCCGAGCCTGGCGCAAGCACGCCTGCCCCCTCCACCCCGACGGGAAAAACAGCCGTGCAATTCTGGCATTCTCTGGGCGGCACGAACGGGGATTATATCAATGCGATGATCAAGCGCTTCAACGAATCACAGGATAAAGTCGAAGTAACCGGCACGTTCCAGGGGAACTATGATGAGATGGTCATGAAGCTGCAGCAGGCGGTTGCGGCTAAGTCAGGACCGGATATCGCGATGCTCGAACGCGCTTACGTACAGATGTTTGCAGATGCCGATGTGCTGGAGGATCTGACGGGCTTTATGAAAAAAACGAAATTGTCCGTCGATGATTTCCCGCAGGGGCTGATGGGCCACTCCACCTTCGATAAAAAGCTGGTGTCGCTGCCATTCAACCGCTCCACTCCGATTCTGCATATTAACAAAACGATGCTGGACGAGAAAGGGCTTGCGATTCCCCAAACATGGGAGGAGCTCAAGAAAGTTGCGAATGCGCTTGTCGTCAAGGAAAACGGAGAAATCAAGCGGTATGGTCTAAGCATGCCTTATGATACGTGGTATCCGATCGCGATGATCACTCAGGCCAAGGGGAAATTTTTCAACGATAACGGGACTTCCATCGGGTTCTCCAACGGGGAGGGCGCCAAGGTCTTTAAATTTCTGAAGGAAATGCAAACCACGGGGGCTCTTTACTATCCGCCGGCCCAGGATTCGGGGAATATCGTGAATCAGATGTTTACAAGCGGGAAGATCGGTATGATGTACCAATCGACGGGGGTTATGGGAAGCGTCAAAACCAACGCCAAATTTGATTATGTGACGGCCTATCTCCCTAAGGATGAGGTATATGCCAATCCGACCGGAGGGGCGAATATTGCCTTGCTGTCGGGTTCTCCGAATAAAGATGCGGCCTGGACATTTATGAACTGGGCAATGACCGATCCTCAGGGCGGCCTGGCGTTTATTCTGGATTCGGGCTACCTCCCCTTCACGAAGAAAATGGTGGAGTCCCAAGCCATGAAGGATTTGTGGGCTAAAGACGCCAACCGGAAGATTGCCTATGACCAGCTGCAGTACGCCATCGACACCAACAAGCATGTCACCTGGCCGCAAGTCAATCAGGAATTTCTGAAAGCGATTCAAGCCATTATGTATGACAATAAGGATGTCGATAGCACGCTGGAGACGTTCAAGAAAGAAACGGAGCGGATAGTGAAAAATTAAGGCGAAGCCGATGAATGGGGCGAGGAGAGAAGTTATTCCTCCGCTCCATTCGCCTTTTTTGAAAGGGGTGCCCGGCTGGACTCAGTCCGCAATCATGACATCAATTCCCTCCAGCCCGTCCAGGAATTCACGGTCGGCGCCCGGGTCCGTAACGATCGTGTCGATCTGCGAGGTTTCCGCAAAGGAAGCAATCGATCTGCGGTTCAGCTTGGAATGGTCCAGCAGAGCCACAACCTTGCTCACGTTGGCCACCATCATCTTCTTAAGCTCCGCCTCATAGATGCTGAAGTCGGCCAATCCGGCCGAGGGCGTAAAGCCGTGAGCCGAGGTGAAAAACACATCCGCATGAATTTGCCCGAGCAAGCCCTTGCCCAGCAGACCTTCCAGGGAGCTTGATCCGGGCCTGAGCACGCCGCCGATGACAATGACGCTGATACGGGGATTGCGGGTCAGCTCCTGGGCTGTGGCGAGCCCGTTGGTCACTACCGTCAAATATTCGTGATTGATCAGATTTCTGGCAAGCTCCAGCGAGGTGGAACTGGCATCGAGAATGATGCATTGTCCGTTCTTGACCAGCTGCGCTGCCGTCCTGCCGATCTGTTTCTTCTCTTCTTGATTGACCAGACTGCGGGATTGGAACGTATATTCCGGCGTATGGGGCTTGGGAAGCACGGCCCCACCGTGGATGCGCTCCAGCAGGCCGTCCTCTTCCAAAATTTTGAGGTCGTTGCGCAAGGTACCCTCGGATACTCCCAGCTCCAGCGAAACCTCCTTCACCAGCAGCTGCTTCTGCTCGTGGAGCACTTGCATGATTCGATTGCGGCGTTCCGGTGCTAGCATATCGGCATCTCCTATATCTAACATTTTGTTACGATTATATCAAACGAAAAAACATCATACAACAATTAACTACAGAAAACATCCGAAAACAAACGTGAAAATTTTGCGGCTTTTATCGTTTTCCCGAGGATCAAAAGCTGCAAACTTCCGCTCTCAGCTTAAATGACCCAAATACTGTTAGATTGTCAGATTCATCGTTTTTCATCAAAATATCAATAAATAACATTAAACGATAAAAAACGTTGACAAAACGAAGGCAAAATGTGAAAATGGGATTACAATATTAACCATGCTTTCGTTTGGCCCACTTCACCCTTGTAGGAGGTTTTAGTTGTGAACAGCTCAGCGATTCCACAGACCATGAAAGCGGTGGTCGCTTATGCTCCGGGCGATTATAGGCTGGAGACGGTCGATGTGCCCAAGGCGGGCCCCGGCGAGATCGTCATACGGGTAGAAGCCTGCGGTATCTGCGCAGGAGATATTAAAGCTTATGAAGGAGCGCCGAGCTTCTGGGGCGATGAGACACAGCCTGCCTATATCAAAGCTCCGATGATTCCCGGCCATGAATTTATCGGCTTCGTCGCGGAGCTGGGAGAAGGCGTGGAGGGTTATGAGATCGGCGAGCGCGTTATCTCCGAGCAGATCGTCCCCTGCTGGAAATGCCGGTTCTGCAGCAGAGGGCAATACTGGATGTGCGAGAAGCATGATCTCTACGGATTTCAAAACAATGTAAACGGTGCCATGGCGGAATATATGAAGTTTACGAAGGAAGCGATCAATTACAAGGTCCCCGCCGATCTGCCGATCGATAAAGCGATTCTGATCGAGCCGTACGCCTGCTCGCTCCATGCGGTGCAGCGCGCGCAAATTCAGTTGGGCGATACGGTCGTCATCTCCGGAGCCGGCACGCTGGGGCTCGGCATGGTCGGCGCGGCCAAAAAAGCCGGGGCCGGCAAGCTTATCGTCCTTGACCTGTTCGAGGATCGGCTGGAGCTGGCCCGCAAGTTCGGGGCCGATCTTGCGCTGAATCCCCGGGAAGTGGACGTGGTCAAGGAGATCAAGCAGATGACCGAGGGCTACGGCTGCGATATTTACATCGAAGCGACCGGCCATCCCTCCTCCGTGGAGCAAGGACTTGCGATGATCCGGAAGCTGGGCCGATTTGTGGAATTCAGCGTATTCAAGGACCCGGTTACGGTAGACTGGAGCATTATCAGCGACCGCAAGGAGCTGGACATTCTGGGCTCCCACCTCGGGCCGTATTGCTACCCGCTGGTGATCAGCGGAATTGCCGACGGAAGCTTCCCCACGGAAGGCGTCGTTACCCATAAGCTTCCCCTTGACCAGTTCCTGGAAGGCTTCGAGCTGATGAAAAAAGGGGTCCAGTCCTTGAAGGTCGTCCTTATCCCATAACCTAGACGAAGGGGTGTTCATCATGAAAATCGCCATAGGGGCCGACGAGGCCGGATACGCCATGAAAGAAATCATTAAACAATTTTTGGAGGAGCGAAAGATGGATTTTGTGGATTTCGGACCGTCCGATATGACGCAAGCCATCGATTATCCTGACGTCGGCTTCGCCGTTGCCGAGGAAATTGCTCATGGGCATTATGACCGCGGCATCCTGATCTGCGGCACAGGCATCGGGATGACGATCACGGCCGACAAGGTGCCCGGCATTCGGGCCGCTTTATGCCACGACACGTATTCGGCGGAGCGGGCCATGAAGAGCAATAATGCGCAAGTGCTGACGATGGGAGCCCGGGTCATCGGGCCCGAGCTGGCCAAGCATGTGGTCCGCGCCTGGCTGGAGGCCGAGTTCGACGGAGGCAGCTCCGGCAGGAAAGTGCAGAAGATCATGGATGGCGAGCAGCGGCTGTTTGCGGCCGGCGGCGGCCGCAGAGAAGTAAACTCCTGCTCTTCCTCACCCTCATGAAATAACCTCACAAAGCAGGGATTAGGCTTTGAAGCCCACTCAGGTGCTTTGCGGGGGCCCCTATCTTTTGCATTTTTATAAGGCCTAATAAAAGCTCCTGATCGAAGCCCTTTCGAGGAAGTTATGCATGTTTTAGCAGCAGCTTTTCTTAAACTTTTTTTACTCTTAAAAAGGAGCCGAATTGACCTGATGAAAAAGCTGATGAATGATCCGCTTGCCATAGTAGACGAAATGATTGAAGGCTACGCAGCCGCATACGGCAAATATGTGAAGGTGCTTCCCCAAAACAAACGGGCGGTTGTCAGCGCAAGCGCCCCTCTCCCGGGCAAGGTCGGTATCGTGATCGGAGGCGGAGCCGGTCACGAGCCGGCGTTCATGGGCCTGATCGGAAGGGGTTTCGCCGATGGCGTGCCGGTAGGCAATGTGTTCGCCTCGCCGCCCCCCGCTCCGATCCTGGAAGTTACCCGCGCCATTAACGGCGGGGCAGGCGTTCTTTATATGTACGGCAACTACGCCGGAGACTGCATGAATTTCGATATGGCCGCAGAGCTGGCGGAGATGGAGGGCATCCGCGTAGCGACGGTGCTGGTGACCGATGACGTAGCGTCCGCTCCATCCGCTCAAGCGCACCGGCGCCGGGGCATCGCCGGCACCTTCCTTGTCTTCAAGGCCGCGGGAGCGGCTGCCGAGAAGGGCTACGATCTGGACGGAGTCATACGCGTCGCTCAGAAGACCAACGCCAGCATCCGGACGATGGGCGTCGCCTTGTCCCCTTGCGCCGTCCCGCAAACCGGGAAGCCAAGCTTCGTGCTGGGCGAAGACGAGATGGAGCTCGGACTCGGCATTCATGGCGAACCCGGCATCGAGCGAGCCTCTCTGCGCACCGCGGACGATGTTGCCGATGCGCTGCTGAAGAACATTATGGACGACATGCCGCTTGAAGCCGGAACGCGCGTTGCGGTGCTGGTCAACGGACTCGGATCGACGCCGTATATGGAGCTGTTCCTGATCTACCGGCGTGTCGCGCAGCAGCTGGCGCAGGTCGGAGTGACGGTTCATCGTTCCTTCGTAGGGGAATATGTGACCTCTCTGGAGATGGGCGGCTGCTCCGTATCAGTCCTGAAGCTTGACGACGAGCTGGCCGAACTGGTGGACGCGCCGGCCGATACTCCGATGTACGCGCAGCACGGATAAGGCCACGAAGAAGAAAGGATGATCGTGATGAACGTAACGATTCGGGAATGGAAACAGCTTTTCGAGCATATCGCACAGCGGATCGAGGAGAAGAAAGACGAGCTGTCCGAGCTGGACAGGGCTGTAGGAGACGGTGACCATGGCGTGACGATGTCGCTGGGCTGGCAGGCGATCACAGAAGCCCTCGGCGTTTACGAAGGAACGGATTGCGGGGCGTTGTGCAAGGAAATGGCCATGACTTTCCTGAACGCCGTCGGCTCCTCGGTCGGCCCGCTCTATGCCACGGCCTTTCTGAGAGGCGGAGCCGTGCTGCAGGGAAAAGCTGAACTGAGCGAAGAGGACGTGACCCAGTTCTGGCTGGCAGCCGTGCGCGGCATTCAGGAACGGGGCAAGGCGCAGCTCGGCGACAAGACGATGCTGGACGCATGGCTGCCGGCTATGCAGGCGCTGGAGCAAGCGCGCGCCGAAGGACTTGGCCTGACGGACGGTCTGAAGGCGGCCGCGGCCGCGGCCGAAACCGGGATGCAGACCACCGCGAATCTGGTGTCCCAAATCGGGCGCTCCAGCCGGCTGGGCGAACGCTCCGCGGGGCATATTGACCCCGGCGCCGCTTCGGCTTGCTTTATACTCGGCGCTTTCACCGAGAAATGGAAGCATCTGGAATCCCAAGATACCGAGGGTGCTTGCGCATGAACCAGCTGGCCCTGGAATTTTTGCAAGTGACGCAAGCGGCAGCCCTCGCAGCCAAACCCTGGATCGGCAGGGGCCGCAAGCATGAAGCCGATGACGCCGCGACTACGGCCATGCGGTCCGTGCTGCAGCGGATTCCCATGGATGGCGTCGTCGTCATCGGGGAAGGCGAGCTGGACGAAGCGCCGATGCTGTATATCGGGGAACGGGTGGGGACCGGCCATGGCCCCCGCCTGGATATCGCCGTAGATCCGCTGGAAGGCACGACGCTCGTCGCCTCCGGCCAGGATAATTCCACGGCGGTCATCGCCGCCGCTCCGCATGGCTGCCTGCTTCATGCCCCCGATATGTATATGGAGAAGCTCGCGGTCGGGCCTCAGGCCAAAGGCTGCATCGATCTGGAGCGGCCGCTGGCCGATAATATCCTCAGCGTAGCGGCAGCGCTGGGCAAAGAAGTAGCCGATGTGACGATTATGCTGCAATACCGCGACAGACATCAGGCGGCCATCGACACCGTTCGCCAGCTCGGGGCCCGGGTCCGGCTTTTTGACGACGGCGACGTGACTTGCGCCATATCGGCGGCTGTGGCCGAAACCGGCGTAGACCTGTTCTACGGCATAGGGGGAGCTCCCGAAGGCGTGATCTCCGCCGTTGCGCTGCGATGTCTCGGAGGAGACATGCAAGGCCGGCTGCTTCCGGGCCATGAAGCCGAATACGAACGCTGCCTCCGGATGGGCATAGCCGATCCGCACAAGTTGTTGACGCTGCAAGACCTGGTCGGTTCGGAGAACTGTATTTTTGCAGCCACCGGCATCACTACCGGCTTGCTGCTGGCCGGGATAACCCGGGATGCGGCTCATGCGCAGATTACTCATTCTTTGGTCACTTGCGGGGGAGCGGCCGGAATTCATTACATCCGTTCCGTTCATGAAAGTCCGGTTCGCATATAAATGAGAGAAGCAGGCCGTTTGGCTGCAGGTCGCTCCTCTTGATGGAGGAAAGAGCAGAAATGAGCAACATACGCTTAATTGTAAGTGATCTGGACGGAACGCTGCTGTCCGAAAGTCATGCGTTAACCGAGCCGGTCAAGGCTGCCGTCCGGCAATTCAAGGCATCCGGCGGCCTGTTTACTATCGCTACAGGGCGGTTCGGCCCCACGGCCAGGCATATTGTGGAGGAGCTGGACATCGATATCCCGTTCATTCTATGCAATGGCAGCGTCATCGCGGATCGCCATCAGGTGCTTGCGGCATCCACACTAAGTCTGCAAGAGCTGGCTCCTTTCCTGCTGGAAGCGGGGGAGCTGGGCGTGACGGTGATGCTCTTCGAGGAGACGGGGGCGCTGGCTCTTCGACGGACGGCGGATGTCGACATCTTCGAAGACCGGGAAAATATCGCGTGCGAGGTCGTCCATCCCCAGGATCGGGAATGGACCGGCAGGCTTGTGCAAAAGGTACTGCTCATCGGCGATATGCCGCAGATTCAAGCGCTTTGGGCGGAGCATCACGGCCGTTTCGAGCAAGGCTACGCTACGATTCAATCGGAGGACAATTACTTCGAGATCATCCCCCCGAGTCAAAGCAAAGGCACTGCGCTCCGCAAGCTGATGGAGCTTCTACAGGTGGAGCCTTCCGAGGTGCTGAGCATCGGCAATCAAATGAACGACCTGGATATGATCGAAGCGGCCGGCGTGGGAGCCGCCGTCGCCAACAGCCATCCCGACTTGAAGGCGCGAGCTTCTTATGTATGCAGCCGCAGCTATGGAGAAGGCGTTGTCGAGGTTATGGAAGCGCTGAATCTGCTAAATACCGTTACTCATCCGGAGGAGAGAATACAATGACAATCAGAGGCATGGCTCACCGCGGGTATCCCCGGCGATATCCGGAAAATACGCTGAGTTCCTTTCAAGCCGCATGCGAGCTTTCCTATTCCCACCTGGAGCTGGACGTTCAGCTCAGCAAGGACGGCATTCCCGTCGTCATCCATGATACGTCCGTAGACCGGATGACCGACGGCAAGGGACAGGTCAAGGACTTCACCTTGGCCGAGCTCAAGGAGCTGACCATCGGCGAAGGCGAACGGATTCCGACCTTGGATGAGGCGCTGGATTTATTGAAAGGCCGGCTCATCGTCGATATCGAGCTGAAGCAGATGGGACCGCTGTATCCCGGTCTGGAAGAGGCTGTTCTGGATGCCGTCAAGCGAAAGCAGATGCAGGAGCAGGTATTCCTGACTTCCTTCGACCATTACTCGTTGACCCGCATCCGCGAGCTGGACGATAAGATCGGCATCGGCATGATCAATTCGGGCGCTTCGCCGGCCTTCTTCCCCTTTGCCAAAGAGATCGGATGCGGATACATGTCCATTCATTATCCTTACTTGAACGATGAGTTCATCCGCCGCTGCGAGCAGGAGCAGATCGGGCTCATCGCCTGGACCGTAGACAGCGAGCAGGATATGAGGCAGATGCTGCGCTATCCCTCCCTGCTTATTTGCACCAATGAGCTGGATCGCTGGGCCTCCGTGTCCGGGCAGAGAAACCAGTCGATCTCTTAAGAGTAAAGCGTTTCGCTATCATCCTTTAGCAGGTATGGCTAAGGGGCTGTCACGAAAGACAAATTTCAGATTTATGACACCCCGCATAAAGCTATATTTCATGTACAAAAAGAAGCTCCGTATCCACTGTGCTAGCTGTGCTGGTGGAATCGGAGCTTTTTTGACTGAAATTGGGGAGTTGTTCGTTTAGCTTACGTGAGCGCGTTTGTGCGGCAGCCTCGTTTAGTGAAAGACATGATGGTTGTTATTGCTTAGGTTATGCGGGTTTCCTCACAACTCCCTTACTTCGGGCCGCCATTAGCTGTCACATCAAGGGAAAAACCTCTTGGGGGACGGCTGTTTTGTTGGAGCAGAGCGTTCTTACGCGGTCGGAGCAGCTTCGGATTCCGTGTGCCCGGCCGGTGTCGACGCCTTGCGGCTTGACAAGAACAGATTCAGCACGATCGCCGTCAAGGAACCGGAGACGATGCCGTTCTGCAGCAGCATTTTAGCGAAATCCGGCAGCTGATCGAACATGGCGGGGAGCGTAGCGGAGCCCAGGCCCACGGCTATGCTGCACGCCGCGATCAGCAGGTTGCTGTCCTTCCGCAGATCGACCTCGGCCAGAATCGAGATGCCGGACGCCGCCACCGAACCGAACATGACGATCATCGCGCCGCCCAGCACCGCATTCGGAATGACGGTCGTCAGCGCGGCCAGCTTCGGCAGCAAGCCGAGGATGACCATGATGCCGCCCGCCGCGAAGATCACATCCCGCGACTTGACGCGGGTCAGCGAGATCAAGCCGACATTTTGCGAGAAAGCCGTGTACGGAAAAGCATTGAATACCCCGCCCAGCATAATCGCCAAGCCTTCGGAACGTAGGCCGCCCACGATCTGCTTAGGCTCGACCTTCTGATCGGTCGCCTTGCCGACCGCGAAGTAGACGCCGGTCGACTCGACCATGCTGACGATATTCACAATAATCATCGTGATGACGGCCATGAGGCTGAACTGAGGAATCCCGAAGTAGAAAGGCTGCGCCACGCTGATCCAGGAGGCCGAACCGACCGCCGAGAAGCTGACCAACCCCATCGCATAACCCGCCGCCGTACCCGCGGCCAGGCCGATGAGCACCGAGATGGCGCGCAGGAAGCCTTTGGCCAGCCGATTAACCACCAGGATCACGACGAGCGTTCCGAGCGCCAGCAGCAGATTATGCGTCTGGCCGAAGCTTGGATCGCCCTGGCCTCCGGCCGCATTGTTCATGGCAACCGGAATGAGGGACAACCCGATAATAGTCACCACCGAACCCGTCACGATCGTCGGGAAAAACCGCAGCAGCTTGCCGTACAAGGGTGCAGCCAGCACGACGAATAAACCGGATAAGATGATCGCTCCATAAGCCGTAGCCAGATTGGAGGTCGAAGCGATCGCGATAATCGGCCCGACCGCCGTAAACGTACAGCCCAAAATAACCGGCAGCCTGCTGCCGAAATACTTGGTGCCCATGACTTGCAGAATCGTCGCTATTCCGCAGGTGAACAGGTCCGCTGCAATCAGATAGGCCATCTGCGTCCCGTTCAGCTTCAGGGCTCCCCCGACGATCAGCGGCACGATGACCGCTCCCGCATACATGGCCAGCACGTGCTGGAAGCCTAACGCCACTACCTTTTGCTTGCTCAGCATACGGCATTCTCCTTCGCCGGCTCGCTATCGCCCGCAAGCCCTTCCTCGTCTACAAAACGGATGCTGCCCGGCGACATCGCAGCGATCCGCGCCAGCGAGCGGACATGCACGCCTCGTTCCTCCAGCAAGCCCCGTCCCTCCTGGAAGCTCTTCTCGATCACACAGCCGACGCCCGCCAGCTCCGCGCCCGATTCCCGGACAATATCGACCAGTCCGACCAAGGCCGCGCCGGTCGCGAGGAAATCATCGACGATCAGCACCTTATCGTCCGGGCCGAGATATTTCTGCGAGATGCTGACCTGATACGTCTCCTGCCGGGTGAAGGAATGCACAGGAGCCGAATACACTTGCTCCGAGAGGGTGACGGCTTTCTTTTTCTTGGCGTAGATGAAAGGAACCTGCAGCGCGATGCCGGTCGCCATCGCGAATTGGATACCGCTGGCCTCGATGGTCAGCACCTTCGTAATGGACTTGCCCGCGAACAGCCGGGCGAATTCCTTCCCGATCTCCAGCGCCAGCTGCGTATCCACCTGATGATTCAAAAACGAGTCCACCTTCAGCACCGTGTCGGAGAGGATGAGTCCCTCTTGGCGTATGCGTTCCTGCAAAAGCTTCATTATTCGTTATCGCTCCTTTTTTCGGCACAAGGATAAACGCCTGACGGCGTCTTCTAGGCGCCGTGCGTTTGTCAAGAAGTCGAGCCACTTCTCCGTTTATACTTTCTGAGACTTTGAAAAAGGGACAGATTCTGCTTGAGCGGTTTCTCTCAAGTGAAGTCTGTCCCTCTGTGATGGCGTACCTCATGGTGTCACACACAAAGCGTCCGCAGCAGCCGAATTATATTACCAAAGGTAAATAAAAGGCAGTCCGGATGCGATCTCACTCATAGTCGGATAATTGCAATGGTCATCCGGTAGAAACTTATGGGCCATATTCCCAATATTATACGAGTTGTTTTGAAGTTATACCTTGTATAGTACACGCTCTATGCTATCATTTCAAGTATAAATCGTCATAACTCGACAAGATTCGATGCGTTTGGAGCGGAGGTGCCGACTGCTGAATACCAATGGCCCCTCGTGCTGCACCTGACTTCCTTACTCGCCATATAAGTAAATAATACCCAATTATTCACTTGGGAGTTTTTAGCCAAACAAGCGTTTAAGTACGCCCCCCATCCGTTCGGCCCCTTCCGCAAACTGTCTGTGCCTGTGCCCGTTAGCTCCTGACGGATGGGGAAATCCCCACAGGATGCGTCCCCGGTCGATCCCGTTCTCCCGGTCCATCTCCTGAAGCAGGTCTTCTACCGCCCTGCCTAAAGGGATCAGCAGCGCATGGGGGAAAGCGCTCAGCTCGGAGCGCATAAAGCCCATGGCAAGCTCTCTCAGGTACGGAGTCGTCGCAAGAGGAGGCCGGGACCCGGTATAGTTTTGCTTGCCAACAAATACCGGATATTTCAGCGCGGAGGTCGTATGCAGCAGTTCGCCCTCCTCCCGGAACAGCGCTTCGCTCGATGACACACCAAGATACCTATGCAATTCCAGTTCATCCAGCATCGAGATCAGATTGCGTCGCATCGCCCCGGCAAATCGCGCTTCCGCTTTCGCCCGCTTCCAAATTTCCTTCTCATTCAGCTGCTGCTCCAGCCCTTTCCTGGCCGCCTCCAAAGCAATTTGCATCTGTGTCCAGCCCGGTGTAATTCCGATGATCACGACCCGGGCCTCATGGTTCACGTATTCATTATGAGGAGCGTAGTACATCTCTACCTGACCGAAACGCCGCATCAGCAGCGCATCCGTGAGCGCCTCTTCCTTTGTGAGAGGTCTATCCGCTGGCAGGGAACAAATCGCCTGCTTGTACGTATCCCATTCCGTAGCGTGCCCCATATGTAACCAACCTTTCCTGGACTGGGCATTTTATACGAAGCATTCCCCTGAACCCAGCCGCCTTCCTCAGCGTCCAAACAAAATGTCCAGCATCGTCCCCAGCTCACCGGGCTTTTGGCCGCGGAGAACCTCGGGGTCGTAAATTTCTACGCTGCCGCAATGCGCGCAAGAGACAAACAAGTAATGATGATGCTGGATATCCAATAGCTTGCTCAGCCCCGTCCCCGTCATAGCCACTTCCTTAACGATACATGCCTCGGAGCGGCATTTGGCACACCGGAAGCTGTTCTCGATCATCGCTTCCACGTTTGTCTCGCACTTCGCTTCCGCTGTCTCGTCCCCCGCCTCGTCCTCAGTCCATTCGGAAGAAAGAAAATCCCGGTCCGACACCTCATAAAGCGGCTGCCGGCACTCAGGGCATTTGCCTTGTTGGATTTCGACGGTGCGGTGGCACCAAGGGCATTCGATCATTCAAGCACCTCCTAGGGTAATTGGAAGCTGCATTTCCCTTGATTATACCCTATGCGCTACTTCGGATGACAGGAAGAAAAACGCTTGGAAGCGTCCTGACACCCAGAGTGCGAGAGGTCGATGACACGCTTGGAACTGTAACGGAACTCGCAGGCCCTTAAAGCCACTTTTCTCACGCCTTCGCCCTGCTCGCGGAACTCAGCAACCCTAAGACGGGTAATGGAGCGAAAAATGGATCATGGGGCTCGCTAAGAGGCTTCGAATTCCGTTACGACTGGCATGCGGTCGATTTCAGATTTCATGCGCTTACGGTAGAACACTTATCCCCAAATCTATGCACATCTTATCCACAATCGGCGAAAATCATCATTTTCCAAACAGAAAAAAAGCTCCGACATCGGAGCTTTTTCCTTAAATCCGCCCTTGTTTCACCGGGTTATACCAACATGGCTACACGAGCTGGCGGTCCCAATGCCGATGGGCGGCAATGGCTTCGATAAAATCACGGGAGAAATAGTGCGGCTCTTCCCCCGTCACAACGCCCGGCCCGTTCTCCGCGGCACAGGTCTTCAGCAGCTGCCGGCCCTCGCGGGTTGCCCCGATCGGCTTGTAATGCTCGTAGGCTTCCTTGACAAATATGCCCGCCTGTTTCTGAAACAGGCGATTTTCCATTTGGCCGCCCGCTGCGTAGATCGCATCGAACAAGACCGAATCGGCCGTCAGGAAGGTGTGCATCACTTCGATCGAAGTCTGCTGCGCTCCCGTTACCTGGCCCAGCTTCTCGCTGATGATCTCCGGCTGCAGGCCTGCAGCCCTGAGCGTATCGAGCACGGAGAGCACGGCGACGTCATCGAAGCCGTCACCCAATATAACGCCGACCTTGCGCGTCTGCGGCGTCTTGACCGTGTTGGCCTGGCTGAGGGCGGGCGAAGCCTTAGCAGTCCGCGGCTCTGCCGCGGGATCCGCCTTCGGAGCAAAAGCCCCGATCGCTTCGGCTACCGGAGAAGCCAGCTCCAGGCTGACATGGGCGAACATGTCGACAACCTGCTGCCGCACATCCTTGCTCTGCACCTTGCCCAGCTCAAAGCTGAAGGCTTGGATGATATGCTGCTTCTCCGGCGGGCTCATGCTGTTCCAGAACAGCGTAGCCTGGGAGAAATGGTCCTTGAAGCTTGCGCTGCGCGCCCGCACCTTCCGCCCCTCTACCTTCTCCTGATAATGAACATAGCCGCCTTCGGCTTCCGTCGAGACGGACGGAGTATTGCCCGCGAGCGAATTGTTGTGGTAGCTGACCTGACCTTTGTTGATCGTCTGGCGGCCGTACCCGTCGCGCTGGTTGTTATGGAACGGACATACCGGACGGTTGATCGGCAGCTCGTGGAAATTCGGTCCGCCGAGCCGGATCAGCTGCGTATCGGTATAGGAGAACAGCCGGCCCTGCAGCAGCGGGTCGTTGGAGAAGTCGATGCCGGGCACGACATGACCGGGATGGAAGGCCACCTGCTCCGTCTCGGCAAATACATTGTCCACATTTCGGTTCAGCGTCATCTTGCCGACCAGACGTACCGGCACATCCTCTTCAGGCCATATTTTCGTCGGATCGAGAATATCGAAGTCGAACTTGAACTCGTCCTCCTCCGGCAGAAGCTGAAGCCCCAGCTCATATTCGGGAAAATTGCCCTTCTCGATCGACTCCCACAAATCGCGGCGGTGGAAATCCGGGTCCTTGCCGGATATTTTCTGCGCTTCGTCCCAGACGAGGGAATGTACGCCCAGCACCGGCTTCCAGTGAAATTTCACAAAATGCGCCTTGCCCTGCTCATTCACCAGACGGAACGTATGGACACCGAACCCCTCCATCATCCGGAAGCTGCGCGGAATCGCCCGGTCCGACATCGCCCACATCACCATGTGAGCCGATTCCTGATTGTTGGCGACAAAATCCCAGAACGTGTCGTGCGCCGTGGCCGCCTGCGGCATCTCATGATGCGGCTCCGGCTTCAGCGCATGGACGAGGTCCGGGAACTTGATCGCATCCTGGATGAAGAAAACCGGGATATTGTTCCCGACCAGATCATAGTTGCCTTCCTCCGTATAAAACTTCGTCGCGAAGCCGCGCGCATCCCTGACTGTCTCCGCGGAACCGCGCGAGCCCGCGACCGTGGAGAAGCGAACGAAAACAGGCGTTTTGACCGAAGGGTCCTGCAGGAACTTGGCCTTGGTGATATCCTTCAAAGACTCATATACTTGAAATTCGCCATGGGCAGCAAAACCGCGTGCATGTACAACTCGTTCAGGAATACGCTCATGGTCGAAGTGTGTCATTTTCTCCCGGAAGTGAAAGTCCTCCATCAAGGTCGGACCCCGTTCTCCGGCTTTCAGCGAGAATTCGTCCTCCGATACCTTCAACCCTTGGTTGGTCGTCATTTTCTGGCCTTCGTCGGCCACCCGGTATTGCTCCAGCTGCTTCTGCTTTCCGTTTACGTTTACGTCCGTGTTTACGTTTACGTTTTTGTCCATGCTACGATCGTTGCTCATTGCACAGCTCCTCCGCTAGAGTTTTTGAGAGTAAGTAGGCTCGATGGATGACGTTCCTAATTACCCACTACGCTCGGGAGCTAAACGAACAAGTCTGCTGCCGCTGTACGGAAACGGTGATATCATAGTTACTAACGGCCATATCAGTTGGACCGTGCCTGAAGGGCAAGTGTTCGTTATGGGGGATAACCGCACCATAACGAGGACAGCCGGGATATCGGCTTTGTGCCTCCGAATCATGTGACGGGGAATTCTGATAAGTCTCTTCTCTGCCCTGCTCAGAACGGATTCAGCACATGAAAAAATACATTCGGCGACGCCATCCGGTAATAATAGCTGCTCCAGCCGAGCCCCCGGTTATTGAACCGGTTGGCCGAACTGTACAGCAGCCGCTCCTGCTCCAGCTCCTCAATGCGCGGCAGCCGCCCCTCCACATATTCCAGCAGCCGCATGGCAGCCGTGTCCAGCCTGCTGATCACACCGCCATAGCGGATGTCGAGCACTTCCCAGCCGAACGGCTTGAACATGCGCAGCCACTGGCTGCGGTGGGCCGCGCGCAGCTCTCGGACCGCTTCCGCGATCTCCGGCAGCCGGACTTCCGCTATTTGCCTCAGCGCAGCAGTATCTCCGTTGTCGTAAGCCCGCTTCAGCTCAAGGCCCAGCTCGCCCTTATGCTTCAGCACCCGGCATAGAAGCTGCGGCACCTCGAAGAGGTAGTCGAGCTCAGCCTCCGGCGTACGGCGGCCGGCGATCAGCCGCTCGACCTTCTCATAGTGGGCGGCTATCGGGAGTCCTTCGATCTGCTTGTCGAACAGTCCGAGCAGCACATCCTGGTACAGCAGGAATTTCGACGGATTGCTCTGCTTGCGGTTATCCGGCTCGGAGCCGGGCGTCTCGTCCAGCAGCTTAAGCTGCAGGAAGGTGTCCGCCTGGGTGCCGGTGCAGAATAAAACTCGCTCCTCTACCGTCTTCCAGTCCGGATGGCCTTCGGCGTAAGCATGCTCGGCATAAAACTGCAGGCCGAGCAGCGCCGCGAACGGGCTGCTCTCCATGCCGTCATCGCCCCACATCGTCGCGTACACTTCCCGGATGCCCTGCTCCTTGCATACCTGAAGAGCCGCATCCGCAGCCTTCAGCGACAAGCCGTAGTTAACGCCGAACGTATTGAACACCCAGACCGCTCCGGCGAACACCAGGTTGCAGCCCAGCGGCCGATGCTTGCCGATGAGCCGCTCATAATCGAGCCGGTCCACATGCGTGTAATCCCAATACACCATGTCCACGTCCTTGGGAACGCGCCGTGCCATCTCTTCCGGAATCTGCGTTTCGTGGTCGTAGTACTCGCTGCCGTCATGCGAAGCCAGCTTGAGGAACATATCGCTCCACATCATCGGCTTGAGCCCCCGGCGGCGGACCGCCTGCAGCACGCGCTCCAGATGCTCGGTCATAATGTCGAAGCGATCGACGCAGCCGTGCTTGTCCAAGTATTTGCCCCGCCCCAGCTCCTCGGCTTCATCCATACCGATATGAATTTTCCGGCTGCGGAACGGCGCGCTCGCCGCTTCGATCATCCGTTCGACCAGACGGCCCGTACCCTCCTCGCCGACGAGCAATGCTCCCTTCGTATCGCGATATTCCTTCACCGGTTCCCACTTGAGGAATTCCTCCAGATGGGCAAGCGTCTGAATGCTCGGGAACGCCTCAATGCCGAACAGATCGGCATAGGCATCGATTTCCCGCAGCTCTGCCTGGGTATAACGCCCCCTCATATAGCCGAAGTAGGGCTCTCCTTCGATCTCATAGGTATCCTCCAGGTACAGCATTACCGTATTGAGCCCCATCAAGGCCATCTTGCGCAGCATAAGCTTGAAGCTCTCTACGGTAAGCACGCCATTACGCGATAAATCGAACATCGGGCCGATCGTGTCGAACTGCGCCCGCTCCCGGATTTCGAACGGCTGTCCGCCGCGTCCATGCTGTACAAGCAACCCCAGACCGCGGAAGAAATGATTCCTCGAGCCATAGCGGATATACGCCCTGTCTCCCGCTTGCCCTACCTCCAATCCGCCCCCCGCCGCTGCGCCTACCTCAACGGCCATGCCGTCCTCCGACAGCTGAATGCCCAGCTCCGGCGCGAGCTCCTGTATGCCGGAGAGCAGCCCGGACCTTTCCCCTACAAAGTGAAGCTTCATCCGTATTTCCTCCTCAGGTTCGTGTACTGCTTGGTATTATCATAATACGGAGTGAAGCGTTTTACAAAAAAAGTTTTCCCGTCTAAAAAATATTAAGGCGGAATCGGAACAGTCACAGCCGCCTTTCTGGAAGTCAGGTGAACAAGAGGCCGGAGCGACGATGGGGAGTTGGAAAAGCGGACGGATCCCGCTATCGGTCACAGCGCGCGCGTTGTCCTGCATACGGCTAAAAGGTTGTAAAACCCAACCATCGTTGCACGGTATAGACCACCCGCTTCAGCCAGGCCCGCTCATCCTTGTAGGCGCTGTAATCCAGCGTAAACATCCCGCCTTGGTTGTTCCATAGTCTGGTGAAATAACCGCGGACTTGTCCGGCCGTCCGGCTTTCAGACGGAGCGACGACCTGCAGATTCGTCTCCAGGTTCAAATCCGCCAGATTGCGCGTCGTCAAGTTGGCGGAGCCGTTATGTATAATCATCCGGTCCGGATGCTCAATCAGCAGCAGCTTGGTGTGATACTGCTCGCTGCCCGTCCGGTACCACCGCACCTGAATCCGTCCCTCTGATTTCTCCAGCAGCTCCGCGGCTACCGGACGATTCGGGATGCCGATCTTGTCGTTGCCGAAGGCATTCTCATTGGGATCAAGGATGAGGCGGACATCCGCTCCGCGGGCTGCGGCCTGCAGCAGCTCCCGGATCACCTGCCGATCGGCCAAGTAAAACATCCCCATCCAGACGGTATCCCCCTCTCCCGCCTCCGACAGATCCAGCAGCACATGCTTCAGAATCATCCCCTCCGTCAGCAGGCGCACGCCGATCTCTCCGCTCCCCTCGCTTGTCGCGCTGTAGGCGGGCAAACGAAGCTTCGCGGACATATTGACAGCCGCCTGCTCGGAGACCAGCGCGTCCCGGACGATCGCTCCCTTTACGAGGAAGCCGCTGTTGGAATTATAGAAGCTGGCATCATGCGCGTTCGCGCTTGCTACGATCAGGGTCCGCTCCGTGATGATCACCTTGCGGTGGTTGGCCTTGACGTTAAGCAGCTTCGCATAGGACCGCACTGTCATGTCCGGGGCCGTATCGGCCATCGGATTGGGGACCCAGCCGTGTCCGGCCTGTCCGAACCACTGGCCGAATATTCGCCAGCCGGCGGAGTACAGCGGGGATGAATCCCGCAGCGGATCGACATCGGTCAGGACCGTCGTAATTCCGGCCGCCTTCAGCAGCTCCAGCTCGGGCGACGGATGAGAGCCGTACGACGTATTGATCTCATCGGTGATGACAACGATCTTCAGCTCGGGGTATTGAGTCTTTTGGGCGATCAGCTTCTCTGTTAATTTCCGGCTCAGCGGGGGAAAGGACTGATCCCGGTTATAGTATCCGTTATATAAAAACATATCGACGACAATAAACTGCCGCGCTTCCCCGATAGCCTGCAAGGTCCGCTCAAAGATCATCTGCTCGGTGCGGCCGATCCCTTGTCCGTCCCCCGTGCCTTGGTAAGTCAGATCGTACAGAAACTCGATATCCGAATCGGATATGCGGTGCAGCTGGCCCTCCAGAGATAACCCGGGAGGCAAGGGCTTATGTGTCTGATAAGCCATCACGGCTGCAAACAGGAGAATGAGGGCAATCAGGAACAGAAACAGCGGCCGGCGTCTCGGCAGACGGAGAAGCTTTTGCAGCGCGGAATGGATAAAGGTCATGGCAAGTCTCTCCTCCGGGTTTGATTACCCCTTTATCCCCTGTAGTACCGCACAAGCCGGCAGAGTGAAACAGACGAAGCCCCGAATGTTCCGAATTGTCCGCAACGGGGTAAGCATAGGCATAATAAGTAAACAAGGAGGAAAATACGCGGTGAAGCCGTTCGATTATACGCTGGATTACAAGCACATCAATATGCGCGAGCATCCAGAGCTGTACACTATCGGCCGCGGTGAGCAGGGAGTTTTGATGGTTGAGCCTTATAAAAGTGAGATTTTGCCCTATTGGAGGTTCAAGACGCCGGATATCGCCCGGGAATCGTCGGAGCATATCTTCGGGCTGTTTATGCAATATAAGCGGGAGGGCGATTTCGTCGGGATGGACATGGCACGCAAATTTCTCCAGATGGGCTACACCCGGGCACGCCGGTACACCAACCATAAGGGCGGACGGAAATATACCACCGCCGATGGATCGCTGCTTCCTTACCAGAAGGACCCGGTGAAGGCCGAATGCGCCGCTATTTTCAAAGCCAAATGGGAGGAGGCGAAGGCAGACAAGGATTATTTGAGAATGAAGAAGGAGCATCGGAGCAAGCATGAGGTCACTTGAGGGCGCATGGTTCCCGGTTCCGTGTTACCAACTGCATGCTGTCGATTTCGTGCGCTTAGGATCGCTTACTTCCGTTAAATCTCCGCTCCGCTGCGTACAGTCTGCGTCTATACTTTATAAGACTTG
Organism: Paenibacillus sp. cl123; assembly: GCF_900101595.1. Taxonomy (GTDB): domain Bacteria; phylum Bacillota; class Bacilli; order Paenibacillales; family NBRC-103111; genus Paenibacillus_G. The sequence goes on along the minus strand of NZ_FMYY01000006.1, from coordinate 17,747 downwards.
AAGAAGGACATCCTTCAGGATGCCCTTCTCTTTCTTCTATGATTCGCCCGGTATTCGGCAGCAGACTACTGCACATTGATGAACGGGGTTGCGCCCCCGGTGACGTTCGGCAGCTTGCCGTCCCACTTCTCGATTGCCTTCAGCTGGGCTTCGATCTGCCTCAGCTCGATCAGTTCCGTCGTGACCTCCTGCTTCTGCAGGCGCAGTGCCTCTGCCTGAGCTTCCGCACGGGTGATCTCCTGTTCCTTCTCGATCTTGATTCTCTCCAGATCCAGCTTGGACTTGAGCGCATTCTGCTCCGCGATCTGCTTCTGCTCGATAGCGCGGTCGAATTCTTCGGAGAACTTGAATTCCGTAATATTGATCTCATCGAGCACCATATTGTACAGCCCCAGCTTGGCGGTCAAGGCTTCCTTTACCTTGGAGCTGACCTCGGAGCGCTTGGAGATCAAGTCCTCCGCCGTATACTGCGCCGTTACCGCCTTCAGCGATTCGCTGATGGCCGGGTCGACGATTCTTGCCCGGTATTCCATACCTACCGTACGATACAGGTTATTGACAGTCGTCCCGTCCAGATGATAGTTCACCGCCAGGGTAGTGGTGACCGTCTGCAGATCCCGGCTTGCGGATACTTGGCTGGATTCGGCCTTCTGGACGCGAATCTCAACAGGGATAACCTTCTGCACAAACGGAATTTTGAAGTGCAGCCCTTCTTCCAGCACCTGCGGTTGAACGGCTCCGAGCTGCAGCACGACGCCCCGATGTCCTGCTTCGACGATTGTAAACGCCCTAAACCCCAGTATAACGAGCACCAACACGATGGCGATACCAACAACGAGCCGGGATACCTGCTTGGAATTTGGATTTTGATTCCGGACAACGCTTTCAGGATTCATATGCGACCTCCTCCTTCTCTTCTTAGGTTATTACGCGGCTGACGAGGTTTCGTTTCATCGGCTTCAGGCCGCTTGAAGCTGTTGACAGCAAATGGAAATATAGTAGTATTTATTAATACCAATAAAACAAGAGGTGACTTTCCTTGATTGAAGAGCTGCGCAGAATCGGTCTGTCCGACCTTGAAGCCCGATGTTATCTCACGCTTCACGAAGAGCAGGGCTTGTCCGGCTATGAAGTGGCCAAACGGGTGTCCGTATCGCGCACGAATGTATACGCCGCCCTTCGTTCCCTCACGGATAAAGGAATGTGCCGGGTCGTGGAGAGCGAGCCCGTCATCTATGACGCAGTGCCGATCGAGCAGCTTATCCGTCTGCTGAAATCCGACTTCGACCAGACGGCGCGGACACTGACCGAGCAGCTGCAGACCGCCCCGAGGCCGTCCTCTGCTTTTTATAGCTGGCAAGGAGCCAAGGCCATCGAGATGGCGATCCGGCGATTGACCGCCAACGCGGACAAGCATATTGTGGCGGATATATGGGCCGAGGACCTGTACTGGGTCGAGAAATCGCTGCTGGAGGCCGAAAATCGCGGGATCGCCGTAACCTTGATCACGATCGGCGACTGCCGCACCGGACTCCGCAACGTGTTTAAGCACAAGCGAAGCGAAGCCTGGGGCCAGGCGGAGTCCCGCAAGTTCTCTCTGCTCTGCGATTCCCGTTCGGCGCTGCTAGGAAGCTTCGGGAAGCTCCACAAGCTGTCCGTGCTGGAGACGGATCATCCGTCGCTCGCCGAGCTGCTGCAGAGCGGCTTCTACCATGATGTGATCATGGAACGAATCGAGCAGGATTTTGGCGCGGAGCTGACGGAACGGTACGGAGAGGATTATGAACGCATTCTCGGTCCGTACAAGGAATATTTGTAGCTTGCCGGATACCACCCGCTCGCTTCCAACCATATATTGGATGAATTTCTCAGGGTCAATCGTTCATCTCATATTCGAATAATGCTTGTGGCAGAGTGAGCAATTTCCTAGCGAAATTGCTCATTTTCTACTGCTTGCATTTATTCCACAAGCGAATTAACCCAGTCGTGGCGCGGCTTGTGGGTCATTTTCCAGGTTGCGGAGGCAAGAAAACACACACAAGGGAAAAGCCGCCGTTTACCCCCGGGAAAGCGTTTCCTATAATCGGATTTGTACCTGCCCCCTGCCAAGGGGGAGGCAATAGCATTCTTACCTTAAGGGAGGAAAAAGAATGAATCAAGGGATGGTCAAACCAGCACTGCTCGCTCTAACTGCTCTATCTGTCGTCGTAGGAGGCTGCAGCGGTGGAAGCAAAGAGACAACGAATACACCCGCAACCCCGACGCCCGCCGCACCTGCCGCGCAGGCAAATTACGGAGACACCGGCGGACTGAAGCTGCCGATCGTCGACAAGCCGACGACGCTGACCTGGATGCTGGTGAGCGATAATGCGAAGCTGCCCGACTCCATGGTCGTCAAGGAAATTGAGAAGCGGACAGGAATCAAGCTGGATATTCAGGCATACTCCTCGCAAACGTTCAAGGACAAGCTGAAGGTCGTCGTCGCCTCCGGCAAGCTGCCGGATCTGTTCCACGGACTGACTGTCGCGGAGATCAACAAGATGGGCGCTCAAGGGGCACTTGCTCCCATTAATAATTACCTCGATAAACTGCCGAACTTCAAGAAGCTGTATGTCGATACAGCCGAGAACAACTGGGTGATGAAATCCTGGTCGGATGAGAAGAACAACATGTACATCTGGCCGATCTACGGATTGAACCGTGATGTCAACCACGGCTTCCTGTACCGCAAGGACATCTTCGACAAGCACGGCATCAAGGAATGGACCAACACGGAGGAGTTCTACCAGGCGCTGAAGAAGCTGAAGGAAGCTTACCCGCAATCTTATCCATACGCCTCCAAAACCAAGGAAAATATTTTCCGCGATTGGGCGTACGGCTGGGGAACAGGCGGCACCGGCTACCCGGCTTATTACGACGAGAAGGCCAAAACGTGGAAGCTCGCCTATACGCAGCCTGAGTTCAAGGATCAGCTCGACTTTATGAAGAAGCTTTACGCCGAAGGACTGCTGGACCCTGAGTTTATCACCGACACGGACGCTTCCTGGACAGCCAAAATGACGACAAACAACAAGTCCTTCGTCACCTTTGACTGGATCGGGCGGCTGGATGCCTTCGCCAATCAAGTGAAGTCGCAGAATCCGGAGTACAACCTGCGTTATGCCAACCCTGTAGGTCCGACAGGCAACGTCCGCAGCTTGCCTAAGATCAGCAACTTCGGCAACGTCGTCTCGAACGGCGCCAACAAGGAAATCGCGCTGAAGCTGCTTGACTACTTGACCAGTCCGTCCGGCTCCTCGCTGATCACGATGGGTATCGAGGGCGAGACGTACACCCTGGAGAACGGCAAGCTTGTCTATCCGGAGCTGAAGGATGCGCCGATCGTCGACCTCAAGGCGCTGGAGACGAAGTACGGCATGTGGCTTGAAGGCATGTACTTCCGCCCTGACAAGCGCAGCGTTTACTACAAGTTCTCCGAGAAGGAACAAGAAGCTCAGGACAAAATCGTGAAGAACAACAAATTCGAGCCGGCCGATCCCGAACTGAAGTTCACGGACGCCGAGACGAAGACGCTGGCCGAGCTGCGCACCGCCATTGACAAAGCCGCCAACGAATTCAGTACCAAGTATGTCATGAAAAAAGAATTCGGCGATGCCCAATGGAACGAGTGGCTGCAAACCGCCGAGAAGATGGGCGCTCAGAAGTTCATCGACGCGTACAACGCCGCTCAACAGCGTTACAACGAAGCCAAATAGTCTCAGCATACATCATGATCGGCGGCAGCCGGGCCCTTAGCCCGGCTGTCTGGCTCATAAGAGGAGGAGAATCATGCTCATGAATTCCGAGTCGGCTCCGAGCCGCCCGAAACGCGCGCCAAGCCAGGGCCTGGCATCCGTTTGGCAGCACATCCGGCGCGACCGTCAGCTCCTGATTTTATTTATACCCTGCATCATCTTCTACGTGCTGTTCCGCTACGGGCCTTTGTACGGCCTGATCATCGCCTTCAAGGATTACAACGTGTACGAGGGCATCCTCGGCAGCGAGTGGGTCGGATTGCAGCACTTCCGGCAGTTTTTCGAAAGCCCGGACTTCTGGCTGTTGTTCAAAAATACGTTCCTGCTCGGCCTCTTTACCTTGATCTGGGCTTTTCCGTTTCCGATCATTTTCGCCGTCATGCTCAACGAGGTGCGCTTTATCCGCTTCAAAAAGACGGTCCAGACGTTCAGCTATCTGCCTGCCTTTCTGTCGGTCGTTATTGTCAGCAGCATGATCATCGACTTCCTCTCGCCTACGCAGGGGCTTGTCAATGAAGTGCTGAAGGCATTTGGCATGGAGCCCAAGTATTTCCTTGCCGCTCCGGAGTGGTTCCGCACCATCTACGTATCCTCGGAAATTTGGCAGCATATGGGGTATGAGGCCATCATTTATTTGGCTGCCATCGCCAGCATCGACCCAACGCTGTATGAAGCGGCCAAGGTGGACGGCGCCAACCGGTTCCATATGATGCGCTATATTACGATTCCAAGCATTATGCCGACTATCCTGATCTTGTTTATCATCAAGTCCGGCGCTATGTTCCGGATCGGCTACGAGAAGGTGCTGCTGCTGTACAACCCGATGACCTATGAGGTGGCCGACGTGTTCTCCACCTACGTCTACCGCAAGGGCTTGCTGGAGACAAACTACAGCTACGCCTCGGCAGTCGGCTTGTTCGAATCGCTGATCGCGCTAGTCATGCTGCTTATCTCCAACATGATCAGCAAGAGAGCAGGAGGGAAAGGCTTATGGTAAAATCCAGCCCGCTACACAAACGCTTTACGTTCTTCGACGCGATCCTCGCCGTCTTGCTCGGTATCGTGGCGATCGCTACCATCTACCCGGTCGTCTATATCGTGGCGGTATCCTTCAGCGAAACGGCCTATATCGTGCAAAATCAGGTCGTGCTGTGGCCCAAGGGCTTCAATCTGGAGGCTTATAAGCAAATTCTCGAGAATCCCCGCATCCCCCGGGCATACGGGAACACGATTTTGTACACGACCGTGGGAACGGCCATCAACCTGCTGATGACGGCGGTTGCCGCATACCCGCTGAGCCGGCCGGGCTTCTTCGGGCGTAAATATTTCATGATCGCGATCGTGCTTACGATGTTCTTGACCGGCGGCATTATCCCGACCTACCTCATCGTGCAGAAGCTGCATCTGATCGATTCCATCTGGGCGATCGTGCTGCCCAATGCGATCTGGACGGTCGAGCTGCTCATTCTCAAAAGCTTCTATGAATCGATGTCCGGCTCGCTCCGCGAATCGGCTGTTATCGACGGCGCTTCCGAATACCGCATTTTGTTCAATATCATGATTCCGTTGTCGAAGCCGGCTCTCGCCTCCATCGGCCTGTTTTATTTCATGGGACACTGGAACAGCTTCTTCATCCCGATGATTTACTTGAACGACAACAATCTGTACCCGCTTCAGGTGGTGCTCCGCGATATGCTGATCTTCGATACGTCCAAGGAAACCGGAGTGGCGCAGCAGGCTAATCTCACCCCTCAAGCGCTCAAAAATGCAACCATCTTCATCTCCATGATTCCGGTTCTGCTGATCTATCCGTTCGCTCAGCGATATTTTGCCAAAGGCATCATGCTTGGCTCCGAGAAGGGGTAATGTCCCGGCTGTCGAATATAGAAAAGTGACAACCGGGAAATTCTTCGTAGTCCCGACGGGGGTGGGGCTTTGAGACGCATCAGAAAGATAGTCAACACGGGGCTGCTGCAAATTTTCCTTGCCCTGCTGCTAGTCGCTTTGCTCATGTTCGTATCGAATTATATGGTGTACAAAAACTCGATCAACGGCGTATACGATCAGGTCAGCCAGAACAACAAGCTGGTCATGAAAAACATGATCGGCAAATTCGACGAAAGCTTCAAGGAAATCTATAATCTGAACGCCGCGATCCAGATGCTTCCGTATAATGCCTGGGAGTCCACAGCGGACGGCGGAGTCGATATGCACGACGCTTATATGATTCATAAATATTTGCTGTCCTTGATTCCTCCTATCGATTATATCGAAGATGTTATCGTCCATCATCGGGGCTCCAATCTGGTCGTCACGCCTGCCGGTACCATCGACTTCCGTGAGCTGTTCCGTCAGCAGTATGTTCATCCGACCTACACGGTCGACTACTGGCAGTCGCTTACGGCCGCCAAGCATCCGCTGCGCGTGCTGCCCAGCCAGGATTATACGCGAACCATCGGCTCTGACACCATCCAGCGCAGGCTGATTCCGGTCGTAGCGAATAACGAATCCTCGAGCCTGAATATTCTCGTGCTGCTGAACGCCGACAAGCTTCTGCGGCATGTTAATCAGGATGCCATGATGCAGGGCACGTCGCTCATCGTAATGGACGACAACCGCAACATCATCCTTAATACGGACAAATCCTGGGACATCGTCGACATGCTCCGGGAGCTGAACCCCGGGGCCGGTAGTACGGAAACCACAGTGAAAAACAAAGATTATGAGTACAATCTGTTTCAATCGAATTACAACGGCTTCCTCTATATCAATAAATCGCCTTATAAGTTCAAGGATCTGGATGCCGTCACCGCAGTCAACCGCCAGATTATGGCGGTCGCGATCGCCAGCGCTACCATTCTCTCCGCCCTGCTCAGCTTGTATCTGTACAAACCGGTCCGGCATATTGTCCGCCTGATCGGCAGCCGGGAGGAGCATGGCGCGGATTACGGCCGCATCCGGACGGGCATCGTGCGGATTCAAGCGGAGAATGCGTCCATCAAGACGCAGCTGGATGCTTACTCAGCCCAGTTGCGGCAGGCGGCTATTCTGAGCGCGCTTCACGGGAGCGCACCCGCCCGGGAAACGGAGCAGCGACTGCAGCAGTTTGTGCCTGAGCTGTATGCGTCCTCCCGATTTGTGCTGGTCGCCTTCCGGCTGCATGCTGCCGCCGAATCTGGCCAGTTCGAGGCCGGAGCCCTCGATGAGACGTTCGGCAGCCTGGAGGCCGAGCTGCTGCGCCATGTGCCGCAAGCCTTCATGCTGCAGACCGGAGAACGCACCTGTCTCGGCGTAATCGGCCTCGGGCGTTCGGCGCAGCGGGAAGACGCGGTTCATGGACTGCGCGAGATGCTCGGCCAACGCCAGGCATCGGAGACGGATACGGGCGTGTGGAACGCTGCGGTAAGCCGCTCCTATTCCTCCGAGGCGAATCATTACCGGCAGGCTTATCGCGAGGTGATCGACGCGCTGGATTACCGCAACATGGACTCCCGCGACCCGGTGATCGACTGTCTCGCCATCCGGCCGACGTGGAAGGTCTACGCGCCCCTGGATGAGATCGAGAAGCTGTCCAAGCTGGTCATGATCGGAAATGCCGAGGAGGCTCTACGTATCGTAGAGGAGATTGTGCAGGGAAATGAAGCGTGGAGCGTGCATCGCCATCAGCTCGTCTCCGTGGCCAAAACCTGCTTCTACGAGATGCTGCGGCAGCTTGAAGCCAGCGACCTGGAGCCGAAGCAGCTCATCGCGCTGGAGCAGGACTTTCTAAGGTCGCTGCAGACAGCGGCAAGCTCTGAGGACATCCAGGAGCTGCTCGTCCGCGCCGTCCGATTCATGGCGGAAGCCTGCAGCCGCGCCGTACCGAAAAGCAAGCTGGACCGCGCCTCCATCGTGCATTATATCGAGCAGCACTATATGGAAGATCTGCATCTGGAGCATATGGCCGGGATACTGGAGACGACGCCCAAATATTTCTCGAACTATTTCAAAAAAACATTTGGCGTCAACTTTGTCGAATACGTCAATAAGGTAAGGCTATCGCATGCCAAGGACCTGCTCAAATCCACCGAGCTGTCGGTCGCCGAGATCGGCAAATTGGCTGGCTATGACAGCTCCTCCAGATTCACCAATACGTTCCGCAAATATTATGGGGTCGCCCCCAGTGAATATCGCAAAAGCAGTCAGCCGGAGCAACCGGCTGCCGGGAGGAAGAAATCATGAAAACTGTTGTCGCTCTGTCGGGAGCTATCTCCACTATTGACATCAAAGCACCCGAGCTGCCCGCGGGGCATGTGCTGATCCGCACCGAATACTCAGCCATCAGTCCGGGTACGGAACTGACTATGGCCCGGAAGTCGAAGGATGTTCCGGTTGGTCTCGGCTACAGCGCCGTCGGCCTGATCGAGCGGACGGCCCCCGATATCGTCCATCTGAAGCCTGGCGATCGGGTGGCCTGCTACGGCGGGCCGTATGTCCGGCACGCCGAGCTGCTCGCCGTCCCGGCCAACCTGACGGCTCTCGTGCCGGCCCATGTCCGCCCCGAGGAAGCCGCATTCGCCGGACTGGGCGCCATCGCCATCCACGCGCTGCGCGTCGCACAGCTGCAGTTCGGCGAGTCCGCCGTCATCGTCGGGCTCGGCATCTTGGGCAATCTGATCGCTCAGATTGCCGAAGCGGCCTCTTATGTCACCTTCGGTCTCGACCTGCAGCCCGCCCGCGTCCGGCTGATGCAGGACAGCGGGCTAAGCCGGTCCTATGACAGCCCGGAGCTGCTGGAGCGCGAGCTGCAGGCCATGACCGACGGCCGCGGCGCCGACAGCGTTCTCCTGTGCGCGAGTGGCATTGGAGAAGCGCTGCTCAATCAGTCGTTGGACTGGATTCGCGACCGGGGCAGCATCGTGATCGTAGGCGACGGCGATGTAGCTCTGTCGCGGGAGAAGATGTTTAGCAAGGAAGCGAGGGTGCTGATCTCACGCGCCGGGGGACCCGGCCGGTACGACGCCGGCTACGAACGGGACAACCGCGATTACCCGCTGGGCTTCGTCCGCTGGACCGAAGGGCGCAACACCCGCGAGTATATCCGGCTGCTGGCCGAGGGGCGCATCAACGTGCAGCCGCTGATCAGCGGCATCTACCCGCTCGCGCAGGCGGAGGAGGCGTACCGGCAGTACGCTCAGCCCAATCTGGCGATGGGGACGCTGTTGAAGTATCAGCCGTAGCCCGCCGCTTTCCCGGCTAACGCAAAACCCCCTCAGGCTCTCGTATAGCCGGAGGGGGTTTTGCGTTTGTTGGCGGGCAAACGGCGGGCGGCAGACTGCTGCGGCCGCACGGCTGCCCGTGACTTAACCGGCGGGTGTCGGGGCCGCCCGGTCCCGCCTGTGGCTTAACCCGCAGTCGTCGGGGCCGCCTTGTCCTTCTTGATCTGCTTGCTGCGCAGCTGCCCGCAGGCGGCGTCAATATCCGTGCCATGCTCCAGACGGACGCTGACGCTGACCCCTTGCTTCTTCAGCGCATCATAGAACGCCAGGATGGTCTCCCGGTCGCTCCGCTGATATTGGCTGTGCTCATCCACGGGATTGTAGGGAATCAGGTTCACGTTCACCTGCTGCCGCCGTCCGCCGATCAGCTCCGCCAGCTCAAGCGCATGCTCGCGGCGGTCATTGACGTCCCGCAGCAGAATGTACTCCAGCGTCACCCTGCGCTTCATCTTGGACAAATAGTAATCGATAGCCTGCATCAGCTTCTCGATCGGAATGGCGCGGTTGATCTTCATAATGCGCGTACGGAGCTCATTGTTCGGCGCATGGAGAGAGATCGCCAGATTGACCTGCAGATCCGAGTCGGTGAACTCCACGATCTTGTCCGCCAGCCCGCTCGTCGACACGGTAATATGCCTCGCCCCGATAGCCAGTCCCTTGTGATCTTTGACGATCCGGATGAAGTTGGCCATATGCGTATAATTATCGAACGGCTCGCCGATCCCCATCACCACGATATGACTGACCCGCTCTCCTTGGCCTGCCAGATCGAGATGCTGCTGCACCTTCATAATCTGCCCCACGATCTCTCCGCTGGACAGATCACGGCTCTTGGCAAGCAGACCGCTCGCGCAGAAGCTGCAGCCGATGTTGCAGCCGACCTGGGTCGTCACGCAGACCGACAGGCCGAACTTATGCCGCATCAGCACCGTTTCGATCAGATTGCCGTCCTCCAGCTTCAGCAAAAACTTGACCGTGCCGTCCGCCGATTCCTGCTTCACATGCTCCGTCAGCGTCTGGATGACGAAATGGTCCGCAAGCAGCTGAACGCATGACGGATGCACATCCGTCATCTCGGAGAAGTCTGAGACGCGCTTGCGATACAGCCACTCCCATACCTGCAGCGCCCTCGACCGCTTGTGTCCGCGCTCCGACAGCCATGCGGCCAGCTGCTCCAGGGTCAATCCATATATAGATGCTTGATTCATCATAATCCTCTTTTCAAGACGGTAAAATTCATGCTGTCCGGCCGTATGGCCGAAGCTGCCCATCTCCTCCTATTGTCCCAAAATTGCCGGGTGAACACAAGGGGAGTTTTAGACAGCGGCTGTCCCGGAGCCCGGAGCTGCATGCACCGTCATCCGGCGGCCGGGTTACCGCCAGAAGCCCGCACATTCCAGGCGTCAGTCTGATGATGCCGAATCCGGGATCCCGCACAGCCGAAGCGTTTCCTCCCAGGTCATCGCCGGCCGGCAGGCGTCGGGTTCGCCGCAGTCCGGGGACGGGACGGCGGAATTTTCACAAGTTTTAAGGGCAGGCTCTTGTCCAGTCCCGCCGCCAATCTTAGATTCGGCCTTGTCGCCGGAGCTTTCGCCGGCCTTTCCCCCTGCTTGGTTCCCCGCTCCATTCCCAGCTTCGTCTCCAAACCCTCCGGCAGCCTCCGCCCCGCCGTGGGTTATGACGATGATCTGGATCACCTCCAGCTGTGTGATCGCCCTCAAGGCGTGTTTGGCTCCGCGGACAATCTGCAGCACATCGCCGGAGGCGATCCGCTGCAGCTGCCCGTCCAGCGCCAGCTCCCCCGTACCCGAAACAATCGTCCATATTTCCTTGTGTCCGGCATGCCGCCGATAGCCGGTGTGCTTGCCCGGCAGCAGCTCGAGCTTGTTCGTAATGACCTGGGTACCGGGATCTTCCCCCGTCATATCCAGCACGCGACTGGTTCCCCACCGCGTTTCCTCGTATCTGGCCATCTGCGGGGCGCCCGCCAGCCGTTCCTTGATCCGGCTGGAGCCGCGCTTGCTTGCGACCAGAATGCCGTCAGAGCTGGCCGCCACTATGGCATCGGACATATCGATCACATGGATGGGATAGCCGAGCTCATTGATCAGATGAGTATTGACCGAATCCTGCGAAATCTGGCCTGAGCCGATGACCTGACTGTCCAGCTGCTGAGTCAGAGCTTCCCAGCTGCCTAGATCATTCCAGCGCCCCCGGTAAGGAATGGCGACCGCCTTCCGGCTCCTCTCCGCCACTTCCCGGTCGAAGCTCAATTCCGTAAGCTGTTCATACAGCTCCAGCAGTTGTCTGCGATCGGCGGGCCAAGCCCTCCTCTCCAGCTCAGCGAGCATAAAGCCAAGCCGGAAAGCAAACACGCCGCAGTTCCACAAGGCATTCGCCCGGACTAGCTCCGTGGCTTGCCGCTCATCGGGCTTCTCCACGAACCTCGCGACGGAAAACCACCCTCTCTCCTGATCCGGCTGCGCAGCAGGCACCATATAGCCGAACTGATCCGACGGAAACGCCGGCACTGTGCCAAGCAAGGCCAGATCGGCGCCGGATTCCGCTAGAACGGCAGGGAAGGCCTGAAGCTGACGGAAGAAATCCGGATCTGCAAATGAATCAACCGGCAGCACGCATATCGTTTCTCCCTCGTCCGCCCCTCTCTCCGCATGCCAATAGGCCGATGCCAGCGCTATCGCGGTAAAAGTCCCCCGCTTATGCGGCTCCGCGATAATCGGCAGCTGTTCGCCCACATGATTGCGTATCAAGTCCAGCTGGCTCCGATGGGCGACGATCGAGGTGGCGGCGAGCAAGCCTGCGGCCTCCAGCTGGCGGCAGACGCGCTGGATCATGGATTCCAGGACGCCCCCGTCAGCGGGCAGCAGCTTGAGGAATGCTTTGGATCTTACCTCGTTAGACAGCGGCCATAATCGTTTACCCGAGCCGCCGGACAGCAGAACGATCCGCACGCTTTCGTACCTCCCTCTGGACAAGACAGACGGCCTTCGCTGGCCCCGCAGGACCGGAAGACGCCTGGTCTACAGCCATGATTTAGATGTCCTGCCTACTTGGGCTTCCGCACATAGCCCTTGCGTTCATGAAACGAGATCGACCGGTAGGAGCGCGCCAGCTGCCGGACCCGTCCGGCTGACAGCTTGGCTATGCCGGTATGCAGGCTTCGGTTCAATGCCCGCTTCAGAATCAGCTGGCCCGGAGAGGCGGAGTGAAGATAGTTGCCATACGTTTCGAACTCGGAGAAGGCAAACTGCCGCGACTTGTTCATACTTCGCAGGATCGCATGATACCATTTCATGCCATGCTTCGCTTCGATCGTCTTTTTCAGCTGCCGCAGCTTCGTTCTCTTGAACAGCATATAGTGGGTCACGAACGAAACGGAGGCGGAGCGCTTCCTTCCCAGCAGCTTGCGGTAGGTTCGGAAATACTCCGGCTGGCTCCAGTTCCGGCAGTAGAAAACCGTTTTTCCGCCGGACAGGAACGTATGCGGCCGGATCAGCACCGTATCGGCATCGATAACCAGAAAGTAGTCCGCCGTGCACAAGGTATCTCCGCAAAACTTCAGCAGCTGCTGAAACAGCCAGCCAGAGCGGTCCCAGGTCCGGGACCGGTAGTTCATATCCTTTTTGGTCAAGGGAAAGACCGTATTTTCATCGACGAACCGGCAGCCCTTGCGGCGGCACAGCTCAATCAAGCTTCCCTTGCGGGGAGCGACGATCAGTATGCTGCCGATCGGATGACGCACATATTTCCGCACGGCGTCAATAACATGGGGGAGGGTTTTCATATCCTTCTCGATCGCAGGGATGAGTACGTCGATTTTCGTCTGGCTGCTGATCGAAGCCTGGGGGGAGGCGGCCATCTCTTCATCTCCATTTTGCTAAGTATTTTGAAATAGGATATGTGAGCGCAGCGCAGCCGGCTTGGGCCAAAAGAGGCGGCCAATCGTCCAAAAAGCCTACCGACGGGTTGCGGCAGACTGCATAAGTTAGGCCAAAACCTCCATAATAGGGAAGTACATCTATGGAAAGGGAGGAAGCGACATGCTGGACAATATCGAGAGCAGCTATGACTGCGCCCGGGCGGGAGACGATCTTCATCAGCTCAAGCAGGAGCTTGCTGCGCTGAGAGGGCAGAGCACGGAAAGCCTGGAAGCCCAGGAGCGAATCAACCGGCTGGAGAACCAAATCTCATTTATCCTGAATAAATGCGATATTTCCCACTGATCGACCTTTAGCGCATAGCTAAGCGCCAGCCGCTGCCGGATCAACGGCTCGGCTACCAAGTCCTCATCATCTCCCGGCAGCCCGGGCATATAGCTTGGCATGACAAGAGCGGCATCGTCAGCGCCTTGGAGCAAGCCGAGCTGCTGATCAACCTGGCCGGCAAGTCGGTCAACTGCCGATATAACGAGGCCAACAAGCAGGCGATCCTGGAGTCGCGGACCGAGACGACCGAGGCGCTGGGGGAGGCGGTGCTTGCTTGTGCGAAGCCGCCTGCGCTGTGGCTGAATTCCAGCACCGCCACGATCTACAGGCATGCTGAGGACCGCCCGATGACGGAAGAGGGCGGCGAGTTGGGCTCCGGCTTCTCCGTTGACGTAGCCAAGGCTTGGGAGAAAGCCTTCTTCTCGTTCCGGCTGCCGAGCACCCGGCAGGCGGCGCTGCGCATCGCGATCGTGCTGGGACCCGGCGGCGGGGTTATGACCCCTTATCGCAACCTCGTCCGGTTCGGGCTAGGCGGCGTCCAAGGCTCCGGGAATCAGAAGTTCAGCTGGATTCATGTGGAGGATCTGTATGGAATCATCCGGTTCCTGCAGCAGCGCGAAGACCTCAGCGGCATATTCAACTGCTCCGCCCCTTATCCGGTGACCAACCGCGAGCTGATGAAGCAGCTGCGCACGGCGATGAACCGCAAGCTGGGCTTGCCGGCAGCCCGCTGGATGCTGGAGGTCGGCGCGTATGCGCTGAAGACCGAAACCGAGCTGATCCTGAAGAGCCGCTGGGTTATTCCCGAGCGGCTGATGCAGGAGGGTTATACCTTCACTTTCGAGCGGCTGGAGACGGCTCTGCGCGATATTTTGAAATAAAGCAATACGGCGGGCGTCATAACGGCTGCTTGCTTTATGAAAAGCTCTTGTTGGCATCCTTGCGCACAGCCGGACGTACGGTGGATGGCGAGCCAGGTACACCCTGCTCCGCTGCGTACCCCCGGCTCCTGCACCCTCTCCCAACTGCAAGAATATACCGCTTTTCGGAAAAAATCCTCCTCATGCTTTCGTTCTGCAGAGGGGTTAAACTTCCTGCCGCGCGAACAAGACTCCCTCATCCGAGGGAGCCTTATTCCATCGTCTCCGTTTCTTTCGTCAGTCTGCCTTGATCTCAAGCAGCTCGTACCGGAGAACGCCCATTGGCGCATTCACGTTGATCTTATCGCCTACCCGCTTGCCGAGCAGCTCTTTGCCCAGCGGGCTTTCGTAGGAAATTTTGTTCTCCGCCACATTCGCTTCAGCCGAGCCGACGATCCGGTATTCGAGCTTCTCGTCGAACTCGATATCATGCAGGATTACGACGGCGCCAACGCCGACCTCGCTCAGATTCAGGTCGCTCGCAGCCACTACCTTGGCGTTCTTCAGCATGCGCTCCAAGACCAGGATGCGGGTTTCCATAAACGCCTGGTCATCCTTGGCCGAGTGATATTCGCTGTTCTCCTTGAGGTCGCCGTAGCTGATCGCCACCTTCAGACGCTCGGACAGCTCCTTGCGCTTGACGGTTTTGAGCTCCCGCAGCTCCTCCTCAATCTTCTCCAAGCCCTCTTGCGTCAAAATCAATTCTTCCTGGCTCATGTTCCCACTCCCAATCCTCGTTCATCGTACTAGTGTACCCTACTTCGCGGAGAATTGTAACAGCCTGCACGCATATTGTTCTTGCTCGGGGGAATCCGGAAGGCGCTCCTGTCCTGTCTCTCCTCTGCCCGCACCCGTTCCCGATTCCTTCCACACCCGTCTCACCGCTTGACGGCCGTCAAGCCGCTTTCGGCCTGGGCGTCTTCCTTATAAAGCTGGGCAATCTGCTCTCCCATGCTCCTGATCCTGTCTGCGATGTAAGCCGGCTCCAGCACCTGAACGTCCGGCCCGTAGCTGAGCAGCATCCCGGTCAGCCAGTGCCCGTCCGGGTAGCTGTTTCTTACCAGCAGCGAGCCGTCCTCCGCCGTTTCCACGCGGTCGAATCCGAAGGCTTCCTCCACACGGACCCGAAGCCGCGGCCGAAAGCGCAGTACGAGCTGTACGGCTTGCCCCGTATCCTGATTGCCCCAACGCGCATCCAGTTCCTCCATACGAACCCCGCGGCTGACGAAATGCTCCAGATGAATACGCAAGCCGCTGAGACGGGACAGCCGGAACGTGCGGTAGTCGCCGCGCAGCCGGCAATAGGCGTACAAGTACCAGGAATATCCCTTCCAGGCGATGCCGAGCGGCTCCACCTCCCGCTGTTCGCCCATTCCTTCCGTATTCGTGTACAGAAATGAAGCGACCTGCCGATTTTTGGCCGCCTGGCGAAGCGCCCCCAGGATCGATTTATCCTTCAAGCCTCCCCCATGCCACAGATTCGTATCGAACAGCAGAGTTTCGCCCGCTTCCTCCAGCTGATTCTGCTCGGACTTCGCCACCAGAGCCTTGATCTTGGTCAGCAGGCCGTCCATTTCGTGGTCATCCAGCGACGCCTGTACCCCCTTTAAGCCCGCCAGAATCGACTGTAAGTCGTCCAAGGTGACGATCTGCCGATCGATCCGGAACTGCTCCATAATCTCATAGCCGCCATCGGCCCCGGTGTACGCAACGATTGGGATGCCCGCGGTATTGATCGTCTCCAGATCCCGGTAAATCGTGCGGATCGATACTTCGAACCGGTCTGCGAGCGTTTGAGCGTTCACGCGGCGGCGGCTTAACAGCATCATCGTAATTCCGAGCAAGCGTTCTACTTTCAAGCCGAATCCCCCTCCTTATTTTTACTTTACTGTCTCTCCGGCAGGAAGTCGATTATTTTTTGTGGCGCTGCCGACTACCCTGACAAACTGTTGTCAAGGAGACTGTCTTAGAATAAAAGCATAAGACATCAGCCAAATTCTAAGGAGGAATTTAACTATGAAAGCGACGACTTCCGCTTCAACTAATCCGAATGCCATCCGCCCCTTCCAGATCCATACCTCTCAGGCCGAGCTGGACGATCTGCACACCCGCCTCTCCCTGACGCGCTGGCCTGAAGAAATCGCCGGCTTCGGCTGGAATTATGGCGTACCGCTGAGCTTCGTGAAGGAAATGACCGAGTACTGGAAAACCTCCTTCGATTGGCGCAAGCAGGAAGCCCGCCTTAACGAACTTCCACAATTCACGACTACCGTCGATGGCGCCACCATTCATTTCTTCCATATTCAATCGCCTGAATCCGAGGCGAAGCCGCTGCTGCTCGTTCACGGCTGGCCCGGATCGCCTGTCGAGTTCCTTGATCTGATCGGACCGCTGACAGATCCGACCTCTTACGGCGGCGATGCAGCGGACGCGTTCCACCTGGTCATCCCCTCCATCCCCGGCTTCGGCTTGTCCGGTCCTACGACGGAAGCAGGTTGGACATCCGGACGCGCAGCCCGGGCATTTGCAGAGCTGATGAACAGGCTGGGCTATGAGCGCTACGGCGTGCAAGGCGGAGACATGGGCGCGATGATCGCGCCTGAGCTGGGGCGCATAGCGGCCGGGCAGGTAACAGGCGTGCACGTAAACGCGGCTACAATGGGCTTCATTCCCTTCGGTCAAGTGGAGGACGAAATTTTCATGACTCTTACGGATGCGGAGAAGGTTCGCTTGGGACGGCTCGGTCAATTCATGAAAGAACGGTTCGGCTTCAATATGATCCAATCGACAAGACCTCAGACGCTAGCGTACGGACTTCATGACTCTCCGGCGGGCCTGCTCGCCTGGACCGCCGAGCTGTTCTACGGCTTCGGGGATGCGGTGGAAGCCGTAGACCGCGACCGCTTCTTAACGAACCTGATGCTGTACTGGCTGACGGGCACGGCGGGCTCCTCAGCGAGGATGTATTATGAGGGAGCGCATGATCCCGCAGCTTGGGCGCCTAAGGACCCATCGCCCACTCCGGTAGGCGTGGCCGTCTTTCAGCAATCCGACGTGGCGATCCGTCGTTATGCCGAGCAGGCCAACCATCTCGTGCACTGGAGCGAATTCGAGCGGGGCACCCACTTTCCCGCTATCGACGCGCCGGATCTGATGATTGGCGATATCCGCGCCTTTTTCCGGAATCTGCCATAGACGGCCGCTCCGGAGCTGTCCATAAGAAAAACCTAGCCTGCGGCTAGGTCCTTGTCTGAACCCATACTTTCGAGCATGGGGAGGGAATTGGATATGGGCTTCCAACCGCTGTTAAAGTCGTGTTCTTTGAATGTATGAAGTGGTATGAACACGACTTTAAAGGCGGCCGCTATCGCTTTTCCACCCCATATCCATTCCCTTTCTTCTACTTTGTGCTTTCTTCTACTTCTCTAGAGCCGATCCTCTCTTCAATCCGGTACTCGTATCCATGAACTCCCTTGTAATATTCCGGGTACATTTCCCCCTCACATGCTTCGCATGAAAACTGCGGCGGCACTTCTGGATCTCCATCGT
>NZ_FMYY01000037.1 GCF_900101595.1 Paenibacillus sp. cl123 | reverse complement strand
AAACCAGCTATCCGGTCTTAGCTACCGTTTCCGGTAGTTATCCCGATCTTACAGGCAGGTTGCCTACGTGTTACTCACCCGTCCGCCGCTAACCTATCCCCGAAGGAACAGATCCGCTCGACTTGCATGTATTAGGCACGCCGCCAGCGTTCGTCCTGAGCCAGGATCAAACTCTCCATTAAGGGTAGTTCGACTTGCTCAAAATTTACTGCTAGCGAGAATTTTCATTCTCTATTTAACACTCACTCGTTGTTCAGTTTTCAAAGGGCAATAAAATTTCATCTATCATCTTTCGACCCGATTCAACATCTTCCGTCAAAAGCGACCTTTATAATATAACACACTTCCCAAAGTTAATGCAAGCTTTTTTTCAAAAAACTTTTTTCGCTTGGGTTAATACCTTGTAAAGCATGCTCCGTCTTCGTGACCGGAAGAAGAATATATCATACTCTCATCTAAAAAAGCAACCTCTAATTGCTTCTTGTCATCATTTTCTCAAAAGCCGCCCTATAACCCTCTACTATATTGTACCGAAATTTAAGCTTTTCTCTCCAAATTAATGTTCTCGGGTCGACAGGCACAAAACAAAAGCGACTGCCTCGGCAGCCGCTTCCCTTCTTTAATTGCATATAAACGCATCTACAAATCGCCGCAGCTCTTAAGCTCACACAGACGCGCCGCTGCCTGTTGCTCCTGCCTGCTTCAGCCCCTGGATCAGACCTTCATGAATAGCTCCGTTGCTTGCCATAACATGCCGAACCCCCAGATGGTAAGGTTCTCCTGAGGTATCGGTAATCCGGCCGCCGGACTCCTGGATCAGCAAAGCCCCGGCTGCAATATCCCATGCGTTCAAGCCGATCTCCCAAAAGCCGCTTAGACGCCCGGCCGCCACATAAGCAAGATGAAGCGCCGCAGAGCCCGCCACCCGGATATTGCGAACCTGCGGGCTGAGCGCCTGGACTCCCTTCATATTCTCCGCCAGCGCAAACTCCCTGTCGGCGGGGAAGCCTGTGGCGATCAGGCTGTCGGCAAGGCGTTCCTCGCCGGACACATGCATCCGCTTGCCGCGAAGGTAGGCTCCCTTGCCTTTTTCGGCGACAAACAATTCGTTATGTACAGGATTGTACACAACGCCCACTATGATTTCCCCACGATAAGCCAGCGCGATGGAAACGGAGAAGAACGGGAAGCCGTGCACGAAATTCGTCGTTCCATCCAGCGGGTCCACGATCCACAAATACTCCGCATCGCTAACTTCCGACAGAGCGGCCGCCGACGCTTCCGGCCCGGGCTCGACGCCTTCCTCGCCCAGTATCGCGTGAGAGGGGAAATGAGTATGAATGAGCTTGCGGATCATCAGCTCCGCTCCCTTGTCTACCTCGGTGACAAGATCATGCGGCGAGTATTTGGTTTGCAAGGAGTTGAAATCGCCCAGCTTGCTTTGAATCCATTCTCCGGTTTTGGAAGCGGTATTAATCGCTACGGCCGTAAAACTTTTGCTGCCAACGGTAAATACGGCATTATGGTTAGACATCCCTTATCATTCCTTCATTTCATTCTTACCTGTTATACGCTGCAAAACCGCCGATGTTTCACTACTGCGCCGACAGAAGGAAACAGCCAGTCCCCGTCCTGCAGACAGATGACTGGCTGTTAGCCCGCTTATGAATTATACCCCAACGATATGATAGCCGTTATCGACATAGATGACCTCGCCAGTAATCCCTCTGGATAGATGACTCATCAGGAACAGAGCCGTATCTCCAACCTCCGCCACCTCAGTTGTCCGGCGCAGCGGCGCCTTCTCCTCAACCGTACGCAGGATAGAGTTAAAATCCTTGATGCCCTTCGCGGCCAGCGTCCGGATAGGTCCTGCCGAAATCGCATTGACGCGAATATTGAATTGCCCCAAATCATTCGCAAGGTAACGAACGCTCGCTTCCAGAGCCGCTTTGGCGACGCCCATAACATTGTAATTCTTCATCGCCCGCTCGGCACCCAGATAGGTCATCGTCATGATGCTGCCGCCTTCGGTCATTAGCGGATAAAGTCGCTTGGCCACAGCCACGAGCGAGTATGCGCTAATATCATGCGCCAGTGTGAATCCGTCGCGCGATGTGTCGACGAACAACCCTTCCAGCTCCTCGGTCTTAGCAAAAGCGATGCTGTGAACGATGCCGTGCAGCACGCCGAATTGCTCGCGCAGCGAATCGGCCAGCCGCTCGATATCCTCATCCACCGTTACGTTACAAGGCATAATGGACGCACCTTCGAGCGTATCGGCCAACTTGCGCACACGCTCTTCGACCCGTTCATTTTCATACGTGAATACAAGCTTCGCGCCCTGGGCAGCTAAAGACTGAGCGATCGCCCAGGCAATACTCCGATCGTTGGCCACTCCCATAACGACGATATTTTTTCCGGCTACCAAACTCATGGCGCGTTCCCCTCTCCTGACAAAAGATAGAGCTCGTACATGTTCTTTCCTACTCAAGGTACTTGATTTTGAACAAGATTTCAAGAGCCCTTTTTTGTCGGATGGCGCGTTATCCGAGCTCGAAGGAGGCTTGCGTACGAATGGTAACGTCCGGCTCGTCCCGAACGGCAAGCATAAGCTGCATCAGCGAATCGTCTTTCATCTTCGCTTCCAGCATCACATCGAGACGTGGCGTGGAGGGTGCGATGCTTCTAAGGAAAGCGAGCAATACGGCAGGGTCGATATAATCGGCATGGCCCCGCGGGTCTTTGTCGCTTTTTGGACTGGACACATGGATTTTGGGCGGAAGCGGACGAGTATCGGATGCGGCTCCCATCTCCTGCCGCTCCTTCTGTCCGCTCCAAGTTCGGGCGATTCGCGGCCACAGCTCTTCAGCCGTTTGTCCGCTTGAATTCACCTGGTCGTGATGAATATCAAGCACCATCGGAACGCCGACCTGCTCGGCAATCTCGAGGGTTTCCAGCGCATTGAAGGTTTTATCGTCATTCTCCAAGGTTACCCGCTCGCGGATTTCCGGCGGAAGCGCCTGAAAGTTGCGAATAAACCTGGCCCCGGCTGACTCCTTATCGCCGTAAGTGCCCCCGACATGAATATTGCACTTAGCAGTGTTATCAAGCCCCATCGCGCCCAGCATCCGGACATGCCGCTTCAGATCGTCCACCGAATGAGCCAGCACTTCCTCACGCGGTGTGCTGAGCACCGTAAAGTGGTCGGGATGAAAGCTGAGCCTCATCCCATGCTCCTTCGCATAACGCCCGACATCGGCAAATGCGCCTGCCAGCCGCTCCATCGGATCCCAATCTGCAAGCTCCCCATGGCCGATAAGCGGGATAAGCTTGGACGAGCAGCGGTACAACTCGATATCATGAGCGCGATTGTGCTTCAGCAACCGAAGCGTATTCGCCAGATTCTCCTCAGCCAGCCGCTCCAGCTTGCGCAGCGCAGCCTCCCGGTCCTCCAGCTTGGCGAAGCTGGTGTAGGTCATCGTTTTGGACGGAGAGGCATTCTTGACGAGCACCGACATCGCGACATACCCCAGTCTTACCAGCATATGAATTCACCTCCTGCAGCAACATATACTCCTAAACGGTAGAGTGCCCACACGTCACCTAGAACATATCCTCGCAGCCAAATGAGAACAAAAAAAATCCCGGAGCCGATTAAGATCGGTCCGGGATGCGGAACGCCAAGAGAAGCAGGAGAATGCTCTACGCCCGTCCGGCTTCGCCAAAAAACATCTCCTCGGCCAGCGCCGTCTGGATACGCGCCTCTTCCTCTGTGAGCTTGCGCACAAGCTCCATCTCCACCTGAGTCACTTCCTCGCCTTGAAAGTTGATCTCGGCGATTGAGGCGACGATTTTGACGATAGCAATCGCCTGATTGCCAGGAGAATAAGCAATGACCTTCTGTCCGGTCGGAAACACGCGGAACCCGTGCTTTACCATTTTGCCCCGCCCGTATTCCAGCAGTTCATACAGCTCCTGCTCGGATTTAAACTTGCACACAGAATTGAATTCGGTTTGAAAACCCATACGCCCGCTCCCTTCAAGTGTCTCTTAGCCTAAGCATACCGGAAGCCGCAAGCCAAATGCAAGCCGCTCCCACCCGCTTGGGCCTGCTACTCCAGGTCGAACGTATATTGAAGCCGCTGCTTATCCGCATGGCGCTTGATCGCCAGCTGGATCAGATCGTCGAGCAGTTCCCGGTAAGGCTTGCCGGTCTCCCGCCACAGCAGCGGATACATGCTGAACGGGGTAAAGCCCGGCATCGTATTGATTTCATTAATAAACACAGCTCCATCTTCCTTGCGGAGGAAGAAATCGACCCGGGACAGCCCCGAGCCGTCGATCGCCAGGAAGGCGCGAATGGCAAGCTCGCGAATCTGCTCCGCCGTCTCCGCCGGGATCTCTGCCGGAATGATCATCGACGACTTACCGTCGATATATTTGGCTTTGTAATCGTAGAATTCGCTCGAGGATACGATCTCGCCTACGACCGAAGCCTGCGGCTCATCATTGCCCAGTACAGCTACTTCCAGTTCGCGGGCGTTCACGAATTCCTCTACGATGACCTTGCGGTCGTAGCGGAATGCTTCATTAACAGCCCGGATCAGCTCTTCCCGGCACGACGCCTTGCTGACGCCCACGCTTGAGCCAAGATTGGCGGGCTTGACGAAGCAAGGATAGCCGATCGACACCTCGATCTCCATCAGGAAGAAGGCGTTGTCCTTCTCCCACTGGGTTCTGGTAAAATGACGGAACACGCATTGGGGCAGACCGTCCTGGGCAAACACGCGCTTCATCATCACTTTGTCCATGCCCACGGAAGAAGCGAGAACGCCAGCGCCCACATATGCGACGTTGGCCATCTCAAGCAGCCCTTGAATCGTGCCGTCTTCGCCAAACGTACCGTGCAGCAGCGGAATAACGACGTCAAATGAAACCGGCGCCGGAGCTCCCTCAACCGCTGCCGCGCTCTCCGAAGAAGCGGCGATGGAGCCGAAGATCGGCTGCAGAGCTGCTCCGGAAGCGACCGGGCTCTCCGCCGACACGCCAAACTGGAGCGCTTGCACGGACTCGGCCGGGCTTTGAAGCGCGGCACCCGAGTGCCATTGTCCTTCTTTGGTTATGTAAAAAGGCGTCACTTCATATTTATTCAAGTCAAAGGCCTTGATAACGGCCAGAGCGGTTTGCAAGGAAACCTCATGCTCGCCGGATTTGCCACCATAGATCAAGCCAACGCGAATTTTGTCGCTCATTAGAACCTCCGGATCGTATCAATAGTAATGTAGGAAATAAATGAAATGGCCGCCGCATCCTTAACGCATGCATGGCGGTCTGAGGAAAAGCGAACCCTAGGTAAGGTCAGTCACGACCGGTACACCTCATAAGCGATCGGCGATCTTGACGAACCGGTAGCGCGTCTTGTCCGTCCAAGCATAGGAATCCGTATAGCTCCAATAACGATGCTTGCTGCTCACGGTATGGGCATTGACCAGCGGCATCCCGTCCGGGTCTTTGGCTGTGACGATCGTCGAATGCTGGAATCGCCCGCTGCCATCCCAGTCATAGCTGATGACATCTCCCAGGTCCAGCTCTCCGGCGGAGGATACTTCCTCCCCGCGGGTTCCGCTGCGGCTGGTCAGCAGGAAGAAGGGCAAGCTGTCCGCAACCGCCCAACTGAAGCTCCACAGCTCCCGGCTGCCGGAACGTCCTTTATACCACCAGCCCGATTCTCTTTTATTAGTATAGTTCATAGGCGCTCCGCCTGCAAAGAGGCACTGAGACACATAATTGGTACAGTCTACCTCGAAGGTGAGATAGTCGGGATTCCCTTTGTCCCACCACAGGTCGGCATATTCGGCGGCCTTCCTGCGGTTGTAAGCGGCCCTCTTCGCATGCTGCAGCTCGGGAACAATCAAAGGATTCAGGAACGGAACAGAGGGCGCCCGGACCTCCCCTTCGGCAAGAGCCGGTTCTTCCACCTCGACAAGACTGCCGGGATAGGAGGACTTCAGACGGAAGTTCTGCTCGGACTGAAGCATTTCTACGCGTAAGATGGACCAGCCTTCAAGCCCCTCGTGAAAGGTAATGCGCTCACGCTCGATCCGCATCTCCTCTTGCTCGGTCTCCCGGATGCGGCTGCTGGCTTTGCGCTTAAGCGTCACATCGACGATCGTCCGGCCCGGCAGCTCTTCGACCCGGTCGATGACGAGCCGCGTCTCGCTTTTCACGGGAGTGAGCCTGCGCTCCCTGTCCGTATCCATACGGCGGGCAAGCAGCCGGGTTTGCCGGTGAAGAAACCCGCCATCCTGCACGATCGGCAGCAGCGGCTCAACGGTATAGTCGATATCCATCAGATTGCGGTGGTGGATGTAGTCGTACAGCGTCAACTTCCAAGCCATGATTGCCTATCCCCTTTCTCCCGGCTACCTATTGCTGCTTGGGTTACAGCAGTTGCAGGGTGTCCTCGAAGTAGCTTTAGAGGCATTCATTCCATACGTATGCCATTTACCCAGTAAAAATGATTGAAAACAGCCTTTACGAAGTGGGTCTGAAACATGTATACTGAGTGTAAGGCTAATTTGTGAAATCGAGTTTCACAGAATGAAACTGAAACTCACTAAAGCTCAACAAGCTCAAGGAGGAATGCTAACATGTCAGCCAAAGACCAATTTTCGGTCCGCCAGCAGCTCGTTGTAGGGAGCCAAACCTACAATTACTACAGCTTGCCGGCATTTGAGCAGCAGGGAGAAGGAACGATCAACAACCTGCCGTTTTCCATTAAAGTATTGCTCGAAGCAGCTATCCGTCAATTCGACGGCAAAGCGATCACTTCCGAGCACGTCAAGCAAATCGCCAACTGGGCGGTAGAGCGCGACGCCAACAAAGAAATTCCTTTCATCCCGGCACGTATCGTGCTGCAGGACTTTACAGGCGTGCCTGTCGTCGTCGACTTGGCCGCTATGAGAGATACGATGAAGAATGCCGGCGGAGATCCGAAGCGCATCAACCCGCTCGTGCCAGTCGATCTGGTTATTGACCACTCCGTCATGGTCGATGCCTTCGGTTCCAAGGATGCCTTGGAGTTTAATGAAAAAATCGAGTTCGAGCGCAACGAAGAACGCTACCGCTTCCTCCGCTGGGCGCAAACCGCATTCGACAACTTCCGTGCGGTACCGCCGGATACCGGCATCGTTCACCAGGTTAACCTGGAGTATCTGGCCTCTGTCGCAGCTACCAAGACGGTTGACGGCGAAACGTTTGTTTACCCGGACTCCCTCGTAGGTACGGACTCCCATACTACGATGATCAACGGTCTCGGCATTGTGGGCTGGGGCGTCGGCGGTA
The DNA here is from genome assembly GCF_900101595.1 of Paenibacillus sp. cl123. Lineage (GTDB taxonomy): Bacteria > Bacillota > Bacilli > Paenibacillales > NBRC-103111 > Paenibacillus_G. The sequence goes on along the minus strand of NZ_FMYY01000037.1, from coordinate 29,385 downwards.
TCGAAGCGGAGGCCGGCATGCTCGGACAACCGCTCTATTTCGTAACGCCAGAAGTTATCGGCTTCAAGCTGACCGGTACGCTGAACGAAGGCGCTACTGCAACCGACCTTGCTCTGACGGTTACCCAAATGCTCCGTAAAAAAGGCGTTGTCGGCAAATTCGTCGAGTTCTACGGCTCCGGTCTTTCCAACATCAGCTTGGCTGACCGCGCTACAGTTGCCAACATGGCTCCGGAATACGGCGCAACGATCGGTTTCTTCCCGGTAGACGCCGAAGCGCTGAACTACCTGCGCGGCACCGGCCGCAGCGAAGAGCAGATCGCGCTCGTCGAAGCCTACTACAAAGCGCAAGGCATGTTCCGTACAGACGCTACTCCTGACCCTGTGTTCAGCGATGTGATCGAGCTTGACCTCGCGTCGGTCGTACCTAGCCTTGCAGGTCCTAAACGTCCGCAGGACCGCGTTGAGCTGACCAGCATGCAGGAATCGTTCAACAGCATCCTCCGCACTCCAGTTGAGAAGGGCGGCTACGGGCTGTCCGACGAGAAAATCGCCCAAGTCGTTGACGTCCCGCATATCAATGGCGAAGTCAGCAAAATGGGTACTGGCGCGGTTGTTATCGCAGCTATCACATCCTGTACCAATACATCGAACCCAAGCGTTATGCTCGGCGCAGGCCTCGTGGCCAAGAAAGCAGTCGCCCTGGGCCTTCGCAAGCCGGGTTATGTGAAAAGCAGTCTGACGCCAGGCTCCCTGGTCGTTACGGATTACCTGAGAAAAGCCGGGCTGATCGAGCCGCTTGAAGCTCTTGGCTTCCACGTGGCCGGCTACGGCTGCGCGACATGCATCGGGAACTCCGGTCCGCTTCCGGACGAAGTTAGCAAAGCCATCGCCGACAACGATATGACGGTTGCCGCCGTTCTGTCCGGTAACCGGAACTTCGAAGGCCGCGTCCATGCTCAAGTGAAAGCCAACTACCTGGCTTCCCCTCCGCTGGTCGTCGCTTATGCGCTCGCCGGCACAGTCAACATCGACTTGGTGAACGATCCGATCGGCTACGATCACAAAAACGAGCCTGTGTATCTGAAAGATATTTGGCCGACTGCTCAAGAAATTCAAGACGCTATGGGCGTGGCTATGAGCCCTGACCTGTACCGTGAGAAATATGCGGACGTATTCCGTTCCAACCCGCGCTTCAACGCGATCGAAGTACCGGAAGGCGATCTGTACGCTTGGGACGAGAAGTCGACGTATATCGCGAACCCGCCGTTCTTCTCCAACCTTTCGCCAGAGCTGAACGACATCGCCGATATCCGCGGCGCGAAAACATTGGCTCTGATGGGCGACTCCGTTACGACGGACCACATCTCGCCTGCAGGCAACATCAAGCCGGACAGCCCGGCCGGTAAATTCCTGATGGAGCATGGCGTGAAGAAGGAAGACTTCAACTCGTACGGCTCCCGCCGCGGTAATCATGACGTCATGATGCGCGGTACGTTCGCCAACATCCGGATTCGCAACCAAGTGGCTCCTGGAACCGAGGGCGGCGTAACGACTTACCTGCCTACCGGCGAAGTCATGTCGATCTACGATGCTTCCATGAAGTATCAAGAGCAAGGCACGAACCTCGTCGTTATCGCAGGCAAAGAATACGGCACCGGCTCCTCCCGCGACTGGGCGGCCAAAGGCACGTTCCTGCTGGGCGTCAAAGCGGTTATCGCCGAGAGCTTCGAGCGGATTCACCGTTCCAACCTCGTGGGCATGGGCGTATTGCCTCTGCAATTTGCCGAAGGTCAAGGCTGGAGCACGCTTGGCATCACCGGCCGCGAGACGTTCGACATCACCGGTTTGTCCAACGACGTGCAGCCAGGTCAAAAAGTGACGGTCACGGCTACCCGTGAAGACGGATCGACCTTCAGCTTCGAAACGCTCGTTCGTCTCGACAGCTTCGTCGATGTCGATTACTACCGCAATGGCGGTATCCTTCAGACGGTATTGCGTCAAATCATGGCTTAATTTTAAATATAGAAAAAAGCAGACGGCGGGCACGGCTCGCTGTCTGCTTTTTTTGCGTATGCTGCGGGGCGGCACCGCAGGGGATGAAAATGGGGTCGTCCGGGTTTATAGTAGGACAAGTCCGAATTTTCTAGGTAACACTAAAAACCTCATTATAGAAGTTTTACTTATTGGAGCAAAGTTTGCCTGGGCAGGCGCGCATCTTAGGCAGGCTAAGCGCAGTTCGTAGGCAGATCAAGCAGCCTCCGAAGCGCGCCTGCCGCTGTACGGGGGCGCCTCCAGTTCGCAGGCTGCTGGCTGAGCGCATCCTTGCGAGCTGACCAAGCGGCTCATCTCGATGCTGCGCATTCCCAGGCAGGCCGGGCGCCTCTAGCAGGCTGCCAAACGCATCTCCCAGGCAGGCTGGGCATGTTTCGCAGGCCAAGCCGGGCGCGTCCCGGCGCTTCGTCTCCAAATTCCAAATCTTCAAGCTGCCTCGCAGCCGGTTACTTCAGCATCTTGCCCATGCGGCGGGCCGCTTCCATCAGCGCCGGCGCATGCTCCTTCATCTTCTCCACCGTCAGCCGGTTGGAAGGGCCGGACAAAGCCAGCGCGGCCGCAAGCCGGTGGCTGCGGTCGAAAATAGGCGCCGAGACGGCCGCTGCGCCCGGCTCGCGCTCCTCCACGCTCGTAGCGTAGCCGAGCTCGCGCACTTCCCGCAGCTGCTGCAGGTAAGCGTCACTCCGGGCCGAAGCCGGCCAGGATGCGTGCGACAGCAGCGTTTCCTGCTCCGCGCGTTCGGCAAACGCGACGAGGACCTTGCTGGAGGCGCCCACGTACAGCGGCAGGCGCGCTCCGATGGGAGCAACACGGCGGATCGCCTGGTTGCTCTGCACGGCCTGCACGCGGACGCGCTCCATCCCGTCGCGCACGTACAAGCTGACGGTCTCGCCGAGCACGTCGCGCAATCTTTCCATCTCCGGCAGCAGCAGCAGCGCCGGATCGTCGGTATGGGTCAAGTTCGCGGACAGCTCCCAGACGCTGAAGCCGAGGCGATAGCGCTCGGAAGCCGGATCGCGGATGACGAAGCCTTTCCCCTCCAGAGAGGCCAGCAGGCGGTGCACGGTGCTTTTGTGCAGCTCCACGCGGCTGGCGATTTCAGTCAAGCTCAGATCCTCAGCTTGGGTGAAGCAAAGCAATATATCCAAGGCTCGTTCTACGGCACGAACGGTTAATTTGCCATCTTCCATCCAATTCCCACTCCCCGAAAATCGGTTTCACCAGTTGAAATCTATTATACCTGATTTTTTACCGATTTCCTATATCCTGCGGTCCTTTCTTTATCGTCTGTTTTGTCACTATTACGCTCATATTACAGGTTCTTTACATTTTTCGCGGAACATTGACGATTCGTCCATCTGGCTTTACTATAATTTTATAAGGTCCTTCCGATAATTGGTCCTGTCGGTTCGACAGCGCTCGAGGCGTCCATCGCCTCCCGCCAGTCAGCCTTCTGTCGTCAGCCGCCCACAGACATCTCAGTGAAATTGGAGGGCTCCCCATGGATATCAACCCCTACACGCCAACGCCGGCCTCGGCGCCGATTCATCCCGGAAACGTTGAAATCGCTTCCAAACGCGTCTCTCTGCTGCGCCGCTACAAAGGCTGGCTGATTGCTTTCTTGTCCGTCCTGCTGCTGCTTGTCAGTCTCGCGATCGCCTTTCATGCCTATGTGGCCTGGACTTTGGGCCGTCCTCATATCGACCCGCTGCGCTCCACGCCGACGGCCGCTTTCGGGGCAGCCTACGAAGATATTACTTTCCCCAGTCTGAACGGCTCCTCCGAGCTGTCCGGCTGGTTCATACCCTCGGTATCCGCTATTGCCGGCGCGGAATCCCAGCGGCAGACGATCGTCTTCTCCCATGGGTATGGGGGAAACCGCGAGGAAATTTGGGTGCCTATCTACGACTTGGCCAAAGCCGCTCATAAGATGGGCTTCAATGTGATCATGTTCGATTATGGCTATGTCCAGCCCAAATGGAATGTCACAGGAGGCTTGCGCGAGTCGCAGGAGCTGCTCGGTGCCGTCAAGTATGCCAAAGACCGCGGAGCCGAACGCGTCTTCGTCTGGGGCTTCTCGATGGGCGCCGGAACCGCCCTGCAGGCTGCGCTGCAAACCAAGGAGATCGACGGCATGATTCTCGACAGCACCTTCATTCTGGAGCCGGACACCTTGTACCACAATATGAAGCAGGTTGCCAATGTGCCGAAATTCTCGCAGTCGCTTGTCCATATGTTTTTCCCGATCATCAACGGAGTGAGCTTCACCGAGATTCCTTATCAGACGATCAAGGAAACGGCCTATTCCATGCCGATCTTCTTCATTCACGGCAAGCAGGATGTGCGCGCCCCTTACGCCATGGTTCAGGACATATACAAACACCAGCAGCCGCAATCCGGTTCAGCTCTCTGGATGCTGGAGAATGACGGACACGAGCTGATCTACCGCGCGCACAAAAAAACGTATCTGCAGATGACGACCGGCTTCCTCCGCACGCTGTCCACCTCGGCCGGCGAGCCGCTGAAATACGGAACCTCCCGGTAATCGAATGCATCGGGCAGTCGGCGGCAGCCGGGTAAGCCTGCATTCCGCTTTCCACGCCTGCATACGATAGCCAGCCCCATCCGGCCTAAGCGCCTCGCGTCCCTCTCATGGGCGCGGAGTCCGCGGCCGCCCGGCTGCGCCCGACATATCACACAAGTCTCCCCGCATAGATTGGTTTTGGAGCTTTTATTCCGGCACATCGCCGCGCGGTCCTTTGGAGCCGCGCCCCTGGGCCGGAGAAGGCTACAGAACCCGGGGAGGTTTTTTGATATGCTGGTCGTTTATGGGGCGCTCCTGCCCCTGCGCATTTTGGAGGAAATCCGCTTCTGGAAGATGCAGGAGAGGGAGCATACGGTCGTTATCCGCGAGCTCGTACCCGATCTGGAGCCCGAATATGTTCAGCTGCTCGACAACTGGGAGGAGATATTCGCCAAGACGGAGGCAGAAGCCATACGCTGGATCGAAGCGCTTATCCGGCTGCCCTCGGCCCCATCGCCGCAGTTGAACGCCCAAATTCACGAGCTGCTGCGCTCCTCCACGGCTCAGTCGCAAGCCTTCGTCCAGCAGCTGTTTCAGCTGATGAAGCGGAGCGCGCCCATTCAAGCCAATCCCGTCGTGCAGACGGTCGTGCTTCACATCATCCGCGAATCCGAGTACTTCCTCGGTGTGCTGCAGGCCGTGCAAGGGCTGGGGCAAGGACAAGTTCCGACACAAGCTCACTGGCACGAGCATGGACCGGGTCCTGGGCCGGGTGCCGGTCAGCCAGCTCCCCATCAGCACGATGGGGCCTATAGATCCGCCTCAAGCGCTCCCGGACCCTATGCCGCAGCAGCGCCTGCCAGAGCCGAAAATGAGCAAGCCAAGGTCCATATCCATCTCGCCTCGGGTTCCGAGGAAGCCGGACGCGCCGGAACGCTTGAGGGCACCTGGTCCATGCCCGTACCGGCTGAGGCCAAGCCGGCAGGGGCGGCGGCTGCAGGAGCGACAGCGGCAGCGGCTCAAGCCCCGGTGCCGCCTCAGCCCGCAAGCGCGGAACCGGGCAAGGCCGTGCCCATCGGCGGACATCGCCTCCCGCCGCTGCCCTATGCCTACGATGCGCTGGAACCGCATATTGATGCGAAGACAATGCGCATCCACCATGACAAGCATCACCAAAGCTACGTGGACGGCCTGAACAAGGCCGAGAAGAAGCTTCAGCAAGCGCGTGAAACAGGCGATTTCGACCTAGTCAAGCATTGGGAACGGGAGCTCGCCTTCAACGGAGCCGGGCACTACCTGCATACCTTGTTCTGGAACGTCATGAAGCCCGGAGGCGGAGGGCAGCCTGCTGGTCCGCTGGCCGCCGAAATCCGCAAATCATTCGGCAGCTTCGAGGCGTTTCAGAAGCAATTCAGCGCCGCTGCCGACAAGGTGGAGGGCGGCGGATGGGCAATCCTCGTCTGGAGCCCGCGCAGCCACCGGCTGGAGATTTTGCAGGCGGAGAAGCATCAGAATTTGTCCCAATGGGATGTCGTTCCGCTGCTTCCGCTGGATGTGTGGGAGCATGCCTATTATCTGAAGCATCAGAATGAACGCGCCAAATATATCGAAGCGTGGTGGCATACCGTCAACTGGGCTTATGTCAACGAACGGTTCAACGCGGCCCGCACTCTGCTCTGGCCTCCTTTCTGAGAAAAATCCGCCGTCGCGCCGGCTTGCCGTCCGTCGAAACGGGCAGACAACAAAAAGCCGCCTCTCCCCTCAGCGTCTGGCGCAATCAGGGGAAAGACGGCCTTTTCATGGCTGATGAGCCCGGCGTCAAGGAAGCTATTCCTTAATCAGCGATAAAAATTCGGCGCGTGAAGCGGCATCGGTGCGGAACAGTCCGCGGACGGCTGACGTGACGGTCTTGCTGCCCGGCTTCTTCACACCCCGCGAGCACATGCACAGATGCTCGCCTTCCACGACAACCATGCAGCCATGCGGCTCCAGCACTTCCATCAAAATATCGGCGATTTCCGAGGTGATCCGCTCCTGCACCTGGAGTCTCCGCGTCACCGCTTCGACCAGACGGGCAAACTTGCTGAGGCCCGCGATCTTGCCGCTCGGAACATAGCCGATATGCACTTTGCCGAAGAAAGGCGCCATATGATGCTCGCACTGGCTGTAATACACGATATCTTTCACGATGACCAGCTCTTCATGCTTCTCATCGAAGGCAACTCCGAGAATATCCCGCGTATCGGCATCATACCCGGCGAAAATCTCCTCGTACATGCGAGTCACGCGCGCCGGAGTCTCCAGCAGCCCTTCCCGGTCCACATCCTCGCCGATCAGACGCAATATTTCACGAATATGGTGCTCGATCTGCTCTCTGTTTTCACCAACGCGGTTGTTTCTATATTCTTTGGCGGGCATGGCTCTCTCCTCTTCTCCGTACGCCGTCTACGGGCTCCAACCAGTATGCCCGCGCATATCCTTCACGCACCTGACGGGCGATTAAGGACGGAATTTCTTGTTTTTCATCATCGTCTGCATCTTCTGCATCTGCTTCTTATCCAGGTTGTATCCCATCTGCTTCGCCATCTGCTGAATCATGGCCGGATCATTCTGCATCTTCTCCAGCTGCTTGCGCAAATAAGCAACCCCGATAAAAAATCCCGCCACGCCGCCCGCAATCAGAGCAAGCACAGCCGTAACCGCATACCACATGAATCGTTCACCCCAACATTAGTCGATTGTCATTCCACATCATAACATGTCCCTCCGAAGGTGACAAATAGGGAATGACCGAAAATCTACATCAATACGCTCTCGATAAATACAGTCGTATGCTTGGCCAGATCGACTTCCTTCACATCCAGCTCATCCCCCGAGCTCTTCACGACGCGGACCACCGGTCTCCCCGGCAGCCCCCGGTGCTGGCCTACGACGACCCCCGTCTCCCGTGTGGTCAGACGCACCGACGTCCCCGTCGGATAGACGGACACCGTGCGCAGAAATTGGATGACCGCTTCATGGTCCAGCTTTTTGCCTGCCATAGCTACAATCCGCTCGCATGCGTCATGCGGCAGCATCCTCCGCCCTTCCGTCAAGTCGAACAACAGGTTGTCGTACGTGTTGGCCACGGCAACGATCTTCGCGTACTGATGAATTTCGTCCCCGCCCAGACCGCGAGGCCAGCCTTCGCCGTCCAATGTCTCGTGATGCTGAAAGGCGACATGGGCGCTTAGCAAACTGAACTCGCGCTTGTGCTTCAGCACGTCGAAGCCTCTCCAGGCGTGATGCTTCTTCGGATCGTCCGACGCATCGTCCGTGGTCAGCTCCAGCTTGCCGACATCATGCAGCAGCGCCCCGATCGCCAGCTCCTTTAGCTGTTGGGAAGCAAGTCCCATATTGATGCCGATCAGCGTGGACATCGTGCAGACGTTCAGCGCATGCACATACATCTCATTGTCCTCGGTCCGGATATCGGACAGCTGAACGAGCACCTCCCGGTTCGACATAACCTCCTCAAGCAGGCTGTCTATGCTCTGGCTCAGCTGCTTCGTGCTCAGCTCCTTGCCGGAGCGGATGGAGTCGAACGTATCGTTCATCCGCTTCATCACCATGCGCTTCGTTTCCTCTGAGACCACCTCGGGAATCTCGATATCTTCGAACTGCTTGTCTTGGATGTAGATCATCGTGACCCCGATCCGCTTCAGCGTGGTGATCATGAACACGGTCAGCTGCACGCCCTCGGACAGCAGCACGGACCCGCTCGCCGTGAAAATCGTCCGTCCGAGATACTGCCCCGACTCTACATTCTCGATATGCACATATCTCATCAGCTTGTCCCCCCGGATGGATACCCTTCATGGCGAAGCAGATAGGTCTTGATCTCCAGTCCTCCCCCATAGCCGACCATAGCCCCGGCTGCGCCGATCACCCGGTGGCAGGGAACGATGATCGGGACGGGATTGCGGTTATTGGCCCCGCCAACAGCCCGTACCGCCTTGGGGGAGCCGACCAGCGACGCGATATCTTTATACGAGCATACCTGCGAATAAGGAATCGTGCGAAGCGCCTCCCACACCTTCACCTGGAACGGAGTTCCGCGCAGATCCAAGGGAACGGCGAATAATGTCCGCTCGCCGCGGAAATAGTCCTCCAGCTCGGCCCTGGCCTCACTCACGGCTTCAGGGGCCCTGACCCAGCTTCGCGTGCCGAACCAGCGGTCCGACCACTTCTGCAGCCTCTCCCGCCCTGCGTCGAAACGGCCGAATTCCACCTGGCATACAGCGCCGTCATAAACAGCCAGCACCAAGGGGCCGATGGGAGAATCCATTTCATCATAAAATATAGAGTTCGTCGTCATGTCTCCCGCTTCCTATCCTCCCGGCTTCCGGCCTCCCGCGCCGCGGCTGCCTTGTTAATCTCCCGAAGCACTGCCTCGTCCTTCTCCCGCTCCACCGCCTTCCCCAGTGCATCCAGGGCTTCCGGCGTCCCTATCCGGCCCAGCGACCAGGCGGCCGATCCGCGAATCTCCGGGCGCACATCCGCCAGCAGCAGATGCGTCAGCTCCGGGACGCTGCTCTCATCCCGGAAGTTGCCCAGCGCGAGCACGGCATTGCGCTGGATCGGCTTCTTCCCCCGCCAGGCGGCTGCGCTGGAACCGAAACGCTCGCTGAACTCCCGGTTGGACAGGAAAAGCAAGGGCTTCAGCAGAGGCTTGACCTGCTCGGGATCGGGCTGGAGCTCGGGATGGTGGCCGGCATGCACGCCTTTGTTCTTCGGACAAACGATCTGGCATGTATCGCAGCCGTACAGCCGGTTGCCGATTTTCCGCTTCATCTCGTCGTCCTCGATCATCCCCTTCGTCTGGGTAACGAACGAAACACAGCGTTGGGCGTTCAACTGTCCCGGACCGACTAGCGCTCCGGTCGGGCAGGCGTCGATGCATATCGTGCATTCCCCGCAGCTCTCGGCGATCGGCTCGTCCGGAGGAAACGGCAGGTTTGTAATCAGCTCGCCGAGGTACACCCAAGAGCCCCACTCCGGCGTAATGACCGCACAATTTTTGCCGCTCCAGCCAATCCCTGCCCGCTCTGCAACAGCCCGGTCGACCAAGGCGCCCGTATCGACCATATTCATCGTCCGCACATCCGGCACCCGTTCAAGCAGCCAGGCCTCAATCCGGTTCAGCCGCTCCCGGAGCGCATGATGATAATCCTGGCCCCAGGCCGATCGCGACAATATCCCCCGATAAGCGCCCGGCTCCGACCGAGGAGGGTGCTGCAGCTTCGACGGATAGGCGACGGCAATCGAAATCAACGAACGCGGAGCCTCCAGCGACAAGGCCGGGTCCACCCGCTTGTCGATGTCCTTCTCCTCAAAGCCCGATTCGTACCCTTTCTCCCGATGCTTCAGCAAAATCGCCTTGAGTTCGTCGAAAGGCTCCGCGCTGGCGAAGCCGATCTTGTCGACGCCCAGCTCAGGGGCCGCCTGGCGCAGCTCCTCCCGGAGCGCCATCCAATCTATCGAATCCCTCTGCATCGTCTGGATCGCTGGCATCATAAACTCCTCCATTGCCGGATTGGCCATATGACCCGCTCCGCTTTCCCTACGACCAGCTCGAGCGGCACGGAGCCAAAGCTGCGGCTGTCGTTGCTGGCGTAGCGCCTCCGGTTGTCGCCCATCACGAAAACAAAGCCCTGCGCGACGGTCAGAGGTTCGAAGCGGCCGTCCTGAATGAGAGAATCCGTGTAGGATTCCTCCGCCTCCCGGCCGTTTATGAACAGCTTTCCCCGCCTCACATGCACTTCATCCCCGGCGACGGCCACGATCCGCTTGACCAAGTAAGGCGAGCCCAGGCCCGATTCGTCCGGACTGCGCAGCACGACGATGTCTCCCCGTCCCGGAGGCTTCAGGTAACGAACCGTTTTGTTAATAAACAGCCATTCGCCTTCATGAAGCGTCGGGTGCATCGAGCCGCCTTTGACAGCGGACACATGAAATAAGAAATGATGCACCAGCGTTACGACGATCATGGCAATGACCATAATTTTGAACCATTCCCAGATTTCGCGGCCTATCCCTTTGCTTCCGGCCTGCTTCGGCGAAGCTTCCGTCATTGTCCGCTCACCCTTCCGAATCCCGCTCCAGCCAAGCCTGGTAATATCGCTTGACCTGCTCGTCGTCAAAAGGCGGCAGTCCTCCCCGAACGCGTGTCAGCAGCCGTTGAAGTCCAAGCTTGGCCTTGGTGTCTACGATCTCCGGATAATGGTACTGCTGCTTGTGGCGTTCATATTCCTCCTGATCGACCACGTACACATCCCCGGCAGGCAGCCGGATCACGTCCAGGTCATAATCGATATACGTGATGATGCGTCCGCTGACATAAGGAGGGGAAGCAACATTACAATAATAGCGAACACCGTGCTCCTCCATGAGAGCCACTACGTTAAACCATTCGCCCGGTATAAAAAAAGACACCCCCGGAATCCGGCTGACCCATTCCTTGCCGTCCGCCTCGACGATCTTCGTCTGGCTGTTGATCAGCACGCGCATGTCCTGCTTCCTGTGCGACTCATGCAGCAGCCCGGTCGGCACAAGCCAGTTTTCAAGCCACATCCGGTGCAGATGTCCATCATGCTTGAAGCTTTTTATCGTATAAGTCACGAAGGTCTCCATGAGGTTCAAACCCTTCTGCTTGAGGCAACCCGGCGGATCATCATCCTGCCCGGTCCCCGGCGGTTGCTCCATCTCTTGTCTACTAGCATAAACGTATGAAGGAGCGGTTTCAAGAGCGCGGCGGCCCGAGTCTTCTCCGGACATGTGAAAAAGCATAACATCCGGGGCTGCGCCCTCTGTTATGCTCCCTTCCTGCGGGTCTCTTCCGTCTACCCGTTCACAATACTTAGACGGTGAGCCGACCGCGAAAAATCATCCGCCCGATAGCCGGCCTTCTCATATAACGGCAGAACCACTTCATTATGGACATCGACGGTAACCATGATCCGGTGAACCTTGCGCATGACGAAGCGTCCGCGAAGGGATTCGATCAAAGCTTGTCCGATGCCGCGGCGCTGATAGTTGTGCTCTACCGCGATACGGTAATAGTAAGCTTGCTGCTTGTCGATCGTGCCGACGATGACGCCAACGATCTCCTCGTTCTCCTCGGCGACCATGACGAGCTCGCTGTCCCAGGAAAGCTGACGGGCAAACGCGGCCATCGTCTCATCATAACAGGCATCCGACAATACATTCTTAAACAACTTGGTGACAGCTACATAATCCGACAATTGAAAAGAACGAACTTGATACGAAGTTACCAGCATGCTGCACTCTCCCCAACCACTCAAATGGTATTTTATAAAATACGACAAAACTTGCTATAATTCCTGCTAAAAAATTAAAAAAAGCTTAATTTTCTTAAGATTTTTGCAAAAATGCTCCGAAAGCGCTTTAAATGAAGCGTTTTCACGAACATTCCAGTTGTTTTTCTCGCAGCCGCTTGAACCGGATTCCGCGCGCCCCTCGCCCCCCCTTCATCCCCGTTCTGTTCGTTCTCACGCCAAACAGCGGCCCCCGTTCTTCCGAACGGAAAGCCGCTGACGTTCAGCCGGACACCAAGCTCCGGCCTTATTCCGCAGCATGAGGCTGCGAGTTGAATTTATAGCCGTACCCCCGCACGTTCTGAATAAAAGCGGGTTCCGAAGGATGCGTCTCGATCTTCTTCCTCAAGCTGCTGATATGAACGACGACGGTCCGCGCATCGGAGTAGCTCTCCACTCCCCATACCTCCCGGTACAGCTGCTCGGCCGTGAAGATCTGATCGGGATGGCGGGCCATGAACAACAAAATCTGCATCTCCTTGGTGGAAATATTCACCGGCGCCCCCTTCAGGCGAACCGAATAACCGGCGATATCGATCTCAAGTCCCCCGAAGACCAGCCTTCGCTCATCGTCCCCCCGGGCTGGGGAGGAGCTGCGGTGAAAGACGGGCGCGCGCCGCAGATTAGCCTCCACCCGTGCGATCAGCACATTCGGATCGAACGGCTTCGTGATGTAATCGTCCGCGCCCAGGCCGAGCCCCCGGATAATGTCCTCATTTTCCGTATTGCAGCTGATGAATATGATCGGAACATTGGACACGCGTCTTATGCACCGGCAAAGCTCGAGGCCGTTCATCCCCGGCAGCCCGATATCCAGCAGCACCAGGTCGGGAGGCTCAGTCTCGAATTGGCGCAGCCCATCCCCCCCGTCGCGCGCTGTCCTGACCTTATACCCGCGCGAATCCAGGTACAGCTGGATCAGCCTGCCTATCTCTTTGTCGTCCTCTACGAGCAAGATGTGATGCTCGGACACTCACTCCACCTCCTCAGGCAGAATTTCGACCGGCAAGGTAAATCGGAACGTAGCACCTTCGCCCGGCTGGCTCTCAGCCTCCACGTTCCCCCCATGAATATCTACGATTTCCTTCACAATCGCCAGACCGAGACCGGAGCCCTCGCCTTCCTGGGAGCCGCCGCCCTTTACGAAGCGGTCGAACACCTGATTCAATACGGACGGATGGATGCCCGTCCCCGTATCGCTTACCGAGATGGCGACTACGCCCTCTTGCGGCTTGTCCGGCTTGATGTGAAGTTCTCCGCGGATGGTTATCGTCCCTCCCGGCGGCGTGAACTTCAAAGCATTGAACACGATGTTGCCGATGACCTGCTGCATCCGGAATACGTCGACATAAACCAGCGGCGTCCCTATACCCGCCTCATACGCAGGCGGAACCAGCTCGAAGCGCAGCTGGCGGTTTTCTACGTCTAATCTATATTTGTCCACATAATCCCGAAATAAATCTTCCAATGTCACATAAGTGAAGTTAAAGGAAGCTTTCCCCGCCTCCAGCTTGGACAGATCAAACAAATCCTGCACAAGCCGGCTGACCAATATAACCTTGTCATAAATCATCTGCAGGTAAGAACGGTCATTCGGTCGAATGACTCCATCCAGCATCGCCTTCAAGTAGCCTTGAACCGCTGTCATCGGGGTGCCCAGTTCATGGGAGATATTGGCTAGCAGCCGCTGTCTGGACGACTCCGCATGCTTCAGATGTTCATTGGCTTCCTTCAGCTGGCCATAGCTACGCTCAAGCTCCTTGGTGCGGTCCTTGATCCGGTCTTCCAGTGTCGCATTAAGCACAAGCAGCTCATCCGACAGCTTCTCCACTTTATAATAAGCCTTTGAAAATTTCAGCGCAACGATCAAAGTTTGCACGATGATAAACTGCATGACGCCGTATGGCACGAAATCGGTCGTCTTCACCAGCCCGTTGTAATACAAAATATCGTTCAGCGCAGCTGCAAACATAATGAGCGACGAAACACCGTTAAGCAACGCGCCTACTCTGCGCCGGTAAGCCGCAAGCGCGAAGATGTACGTCATGTATGAAAATATGCCTATCAGGTAGAGCTGGAAGGGGAACATGGTGTAAGTGAAGATGCGGGCCGGGAAGATCAGCACGACCAGCGAGAAAAGAAAGCCCGTGCCCGACAGGGCATATGCCGCTTTTCTCGGCAGCTCCCCGGGATACAGCAGGCAAACGAACAGCACGAAAATCGAGATTCCCCAGTAAGGCGCCAAGTATTCGGCCTTCACCGCCAGCTCCCACGGAATACCGGGGAAAAATCGAATGAACAGCGTATCTCCCAGCAGCAGCGAACGAAGCGACAGCATCGAGCAGAAGATCCCGATAAGCAAGCTGAGGCGATCCAGCTTCCGCAGCGCGAACAGCGCCAGATGATACCCGCCCAGCGTCAGCAGCGCGATGGAAATGACAAGCTGGGCCACGATGTTCTTTTCGCGCATAAGCGTAACGGCTTCCGCATCTCCTATGTACAGCTCTGTCCATAAGCCTCCTTTTCGCTGAACGAAGTTGGAAACCTGCAGAATGACCTCATTCACCCCCGGCCGGGCGTTGAAGTATACCACCTTGGCATAATTTTTCGGCACCATCTCGGCTCTCGACGTGCCGACCTTTCCGTTCTCCGCCTTCAGCTCGCCATTGATCCACAGCCGGTAAGCCGTTGCCGCTGCCGGTATGTACAGCCCTTGCACCGCATGCTCCTTCTCCGGCGCCAAGTTGACCAGTATCCGGTAAGTCCCGTATCCCTTCGAACTAGGAGCGGTTCCGGAAGACGAACTCCCCCACGTATGCGGAAGCATGACGGCAGCCGCCGCTCCAGGGTCCGACTCAAGGCTATTGAAGTCCTCCGGAGCAAGCAAGCGCTCCCAATAAAACATCCATGGTCCGCTCAGTTCAGTCACCGTAGTCGAATCTGCCGAAAAGGGGACAGCCGCAGCGGCTGCCGGCTCATCCGCTGCGGCCGCAGGAACGGGACGCAGGAAGCCGCCCGCAGCTAGAAGGCTGGCAAGCAAACCTAACCTAATAAGAACTTTTACTCGCATCGACGATGGGCCTTCCTTATAGATAGATTAAATAAAGACAGAGTAAATAAATCAACGAATCTTCTCTATTATATCCGCAAACATCCGCTTATGGCGACTTCCGACAGGCGGCGACGGCAGCCTGACGGCATGCGATGCGCCGGTGTATACCGGTGAACGCCAAAAACAGGCATCCGGCCGAGCGGCCAAATGCCTGTTGCTTGTTATTCTGATCGGCAAGCTTGCGGAGCGACTAGAACAGCAGCCGGTGCAGAATCGTCATAGCCTGCGCGCGGCTTGCCTTCTCCCGCGGGGCGAACGTCCCGTCCGGATGCCCTTCGATCAGCCCGGCCTCCGCCGCCCGGCCGACCGCTTCCAGCGCCCAGCCGCTGATGCTCTGCTTATCCGCAAACGGCAGACGAGTTGACTTGGCGTCCTCGTCCGCCAGCGCTCCCCCCGCCGGGTAGAGGCGGCGGGCCTGCACCAGCATAACCGCCATCTGCTCGCGGGTGATCGGCGCCTCCGGTTCGAAGGCCGTCCCGCTGACACCGCTCACGATGCCTGCGGCATAGGCGCGGGCCACGGCATCGCGGTACCAGCTGTCCTCCGGCACATCGCGGAACGCAAGCTCCGCCTCCGGCGCAGGGGCTAAGCCCAAGCTGCGCGCGAGCAGTGCCGTGAACTGCGCGCGGGTCAGGATGCCGTCCGGCGCGAAGACGGCGTCCGTCATGCCGTCCGCGATCTGCCTGGCGGCCAGGCGCTCGATCGCCGTCTGCGCCCAGTGACCCTGAATATCCTCGAACGTCCGGTTCCACTGCATGACCGCATACCGGGAAAAGCGGTCGAGCTGCAAGCGTACGCGCCCTTCCGTCTCAAAGCTTCCTCCCGCATACTTCCATTCCCTGGAAGCAAGCGCGTAGAGATAGACGCCCGAGCGGCTCTTGTCGTCCAGCTTGGCCCGGTCATAGCCGAATTCGGCCCATACCGGCTTCGCGAACGCCGTGATCTCTTGGCCCGCCGCCCGCAGCTGCAGATCGTAGACGGGCGACGCCCACCGGGCGAACCCCGGCTTCATCCCGGTCTGCTGGCGGCTGTACAGCGACAAGACCATGCTGTCCGCCCCGGCAGGAAGCGGAACTGCATGCGGCGGGAACGTCAGTACCGCCCGGTCCGCCTCGACGACAATCGGTGTTCCTTGGGCCGAGGCTCGCTCCCACACCTCTTTCGGCAGTTCAACCTGAAGGCCCGATACAGGCTTGCCGTCCCCGCTTCGGGCATCGATGTGCAGCGGAGCCCCCTTGTCAGTCGCCAGCCGGCTCAGCAGCTCGGCCTTATCGGGCTTCAGATGCAGCTCTCCGCCCTCTATCGTTCGCTCTTCCTCCACGACAGGGAGGGCAGCCCCTATGCCTCCTGGCGCTCCTCCTCCACCTCCGATGCCGCCCCCTGCCGTAATCCGGTAAGTGAACGAAACCGGCAGACTGGGCACTCCATGCTTGACGGCTACCGCTGTCAGGGTCACATCGCCGTTCACCACCAGCGGAGCGCCATACTCCAGCGAATCCGGCGTTGCGCGCGGCCAGGGCGGCATTCCGTTTATCGTGTAGTAAATGCTCGCATCCGCCACCTCGCTCGTCAAGGTCAGCCGCTGGCTTCCCGTATACGAGCCGCTCGGCAGGGAAGCAATCGGAGACGGAGGCCGCTTCACAAACCGGGATTCCGCTGAGGAAATAAATTCCAAAGATCCTCCGCCGCCGGATGCGCGCATGGACAGCTCGTAATAATCGCTGGGGGAAGCGGCAAGCTGCGGCACCGTCACTTCTCCATACACCATGTTGTGTACGGATACGGCCGTGCCGCCCTCTCGGGTCACGGCTAGTTGAATCTGGCCGTCGATATCCCGGCGCTTCCTGCCCTTATCATCCACCGCCGTCACCTTTGCGCTGTAGCTGAGCTGTCCTTGATCGGCGGGCTGAACCGCCCCCTCCAGCACAAGCCGGGGAAGCGAAACGGCACGTTTCGCGCTCACTAAGCCCCCTCCGATGTACAGGTCCTCGGCCGGCGGCAGATTCGCGTAGGCAGGCCGCTCGATGCCGGGCCGTATGGCGCTGTCGCGGATAATGGCGCGGACCTCCGCCGGCGTCAAGGCCGGGTTCTGAGCCAGCAGAAGACCCGTCAGTCCGCTAACGAACGGAGCCGAAAACGACGTTCCGCTCGCATCCTCATAGGCCTCCGCCGTTCTGAAGGCAGCTGAGGTCGTATACATCTCTGTGCCCGGAGCGACCACCGTAACGGTCCCGATATTCGAGAAGTCGGCAATCGCCAGCTTGCCGCCCGGAAGCTGTGTGACAGCTCCTACCGACAGCACGCCGTCCATATTGGCGGGAAATGACGTCCACACGAATTTTCGTTCCTGGTTGGGCAGCTTGTCCGAGTCTCCGCTTTCGCCATAGATCCAATGATTGCTGCTGTTGCCGCTTGCCGCCACCACGACTACTTGATGGTCCAGCGCATAGTTGACCGCATCGCGCACGACCCGGATCTGGTCAATCCCCGCTGTCGCCGCATCTATCCCCAGGCTCAGGTTAATGACCTGAGCGCCATTTTTGACCGCCCAATAGATGCCGGCTGCCAGCTTGTCGCTGGGGATGACATAATCGTCCCGGCTTGCCCAATAGCCGACGCGGACGGGCAATATTTCGGCTATGCCGCCGGCCACGCCGGCAATTCCAATCCCGTTGTTGAGGCTGGCTGCGATAATACCCGCCACCTTGGTGCCATGCCCGTAGTTATCGCCGGATTCCCGGGTCTGGCTGACGGCATCCAGCCCTTCCAGCACTTGTCCGGCAAGGTCCGGATGATCTCCGTTCACTCCCGTGTCCAGCACCGCTATGCGCACCTTGCGGCCGTCTCCGGCCGGCGATGCGGCGATGTGGTTCCAGGCATAAGTAACATCCGTGACGGTGAGCCCCCACTGCTTGGGCCAGCCCGGGTCGTTGACCGGGGGAACATACGGCGGAGGCATCCCCGGGTCTCCGGGACCTGCCGGGTTTCCAGGGTTTCTCGGATCTGACGGACTTCCCGAATCTACAGCGTTTTCCGGATTTCCCGGTCCATCCGCGCCCGGCATTACGGGCTCATCTTCGTCCGCCATATCTTCCGGGACCCTTCCCGGCTCCTGGGACGAATCTTCCGCGCCGGGAGCAGGTCCGGCATGCCCGTCCTCCTCTCCGTCGGCGCTTTCCGTCGTATCCAGCAGACGAAACAGGTAGACCGGCTCCGCATATTCGACATCCTCGGACTGTTGAAGCTCCTGTAGAGCGGCATCCACGCTTTGGCCCGCGTCCAGCTGCACCTCTTCGAATGGAGAATCAAGCTCGCCCCTATGTACATCAGCCTGAGCAGACCGCAAACCGTACGCTTCTGCTTTCTCCGGCCGCATTTTATACTTGACCACTACTTTGCCCGGCAGCACCTCGGCTCGTCTCTCCTCTGCCGGATAAAGCGACTCCACTGGCTGCCGAGGCCGCAGCTGTCCCTCTTCCCCATAGGCTTGACCCTGTGCGATCCCCTCTCCCCCTGGAACGCAGACGACAGCCACAGCCAGAACAATCGCCAGCCCCCGGCCTGCCCAAGCCCGATGAAAGCTCCTCATGGATTCTCCCTCCCCGCTGCGCTATAAGGCGCAGATACTCCTAAGCCTCAGTATAGAGGCCGTCTAGCGGAACCGCAACTTGGCGTGGATTTTTTTGCTAGTTTTATAGAAAATTTTAGAATTCCTTCCGGCTTTCAAGCAACTATCGTCTGTCCGTGAACGTATGTAAAGTATGCGATAGGCTGCAAATGGAGGGATAGACATGTCGATAGAGAGAAAACATCAGAACGCAAACCGCGCAAAGCTGCTGAGCCTGTTCATGGCAGCGAGTCTCACCACAGCAGCCGGATGCTCCAATCAGCCCCAGATGCCGGCCACGGGCGGCACGGTGCCGCCGCCTCCTTCGTATGCGGGAACGGCCGGCAATCAGGGCGTTTCGCAGCTCCCCGCAGCAGCGGCGGCCGGCACCGCCCTCTCCTCCGTAAACGAGCTTCCCGCCGACTACTGCCGGGATGCCGATCAGGACGGCGACTGCGACGATGGCAGCGGCTCCGTGAATCGATCGGGCGGCGGTTACTATTACATTGGCAACACCCGGTATTACCAAAGGTCGGCGCCCGCAGGCGCAGCCTCGAAGCCAGCAGGAGCCGCGGCCGCCAATTCCGGCTCCCCGTCAGCGACCGCGCCCCCTGCGGACTCCACCGCCAAACCGACAACCAGCGCCAGAAGCGGCTCATTCACTTCTCCCGGAGGCAGCGCCAGCTCATCCGGGACCGCAGCAGGCACAGGAGCCTCTTCCTCCGGCAAAGGTTCCGGCAGCAGCGGCTCCTCTAGCAGCTCATCCAGTTCCGGCAGCGCCGGCGGGTCCTCTTCCAACGGAATATCCGGCTCAGGCAGCTCGGTGTCCGGCGGGTCTTCGTTCAGCTCAGGCATTTCCTCCGGTTCAAGCTCTTCTTCCAGCCATGGGGGCATCGGAAGCTCGTCCTCGTCGTCGAGCGGGGGCTGACATGCGGGGGCTCGCTCCGAGCTCCCGGGCGGCTTCCGCCCGTCTCCGGCTTGTTGTCCCGCCTCGCTTTCAAGCGCCCCAGGTGGTCTCAGCTCACCGCTGGCCGCTCGTCTTACTGTCAGGCCCTCCGATAACCCTCCAGCGTCTCGACCTGCCACCAGCCTTCCCCATCCCACCGTACTACCAGCGCTCTCAGCTCACCGTCAGCCGGTCCGACTCGTCTCTGACCGCCCCGCTCATCCCCCAGCCGTCCCTGCTCACCCTCCGCTCTTCCGTCGCCTTCTCGCTTGTCGCCCTTTGCAATCTTATCAATTAGCTCGCTTGCGATTACATCTACAACCGCAATCTCCTTTGTATAAAAGCGAGGGCTGAAGGTTAGGATAATCCGGTAAACTTTGGTCAAAAGAAAGGAGGCTGACGGGCATGAGCTTGTCGATAGAGGCCGGTCCGGAAAATATCCGCCCGATGCATGAACTCAGTGAACGAAAGACCGGGGAATGGAGCATGGACGAGCTTCGCTACCACCAGCGCGTGATGAGCGACTTGTCTCCGTGGTTGAATGCGCAGGGCACTGCGATGCTGGGCCAAGTCATTCATGAGATCGAACGGCGGGAACAGGATCGGTAGCCGACCGAGCCGTCGGTTTTTCGTCACGAACACTTAATATACATAAATGTTGATTTTATATCATAAATCAGCGATAATGAACATGAAACTTTCAAATTCTAGGAGGTAGATTACAAGATGGCACATCAATTACCAGCACTGCCTTACGCTAACAACGCACTCGAGCCGCACATCGACGAAATGACTATGATGATTCACCACGATCGTCACCACAACGCATACGTCACCAACTTGAACGCTGCGCTGGAAGGCCATGCCGATCTGCAATCCAAAAGCATTGAAGAGTTGATCTCCGACCTGAACAGCGTACCGGAAGCTATCCGCACAGCTGTCCGCAACAATGGCGGCGGCCACGCGAACCACTCCCTCTTCTGGGAAACGATCGGCCCGAACGGCGGCGGCGCGCCAACCGGCAAGCTGGCTGACGCTATCCAAGCTGAGCTCGGCGGCTTCGATAAATTCAAGGAAGATTTCGCCAAAGCAGGCGCAACCCGGTTCGGTTCCGGTTGGGCGTTCCTCGCTGTAACGAAAGAAGGAAAATTGAAAGTGTACAGCCTGCCTAACCAAGACAGCCCGATCATGGAAGGCGAAACGCCGATCCTCGGTCTGGACGTGTGGGAGCATGCTTACTACCTGAAATATCAAAACAAACGCCCTGACTACATCGCCGCTTTCTGGAACGTTGTAAACTGGGAAGAAGTAGGCAAGCGTTACGAGGCCGCTGTTAACTAATCCCGGCCCCAGCTATGCGAGGAAGACATGGTTCGCGGATATTCTGCGGCCATGTCTTTTTTTGTTTGAAGCAGCGGGCAGAAGATTAGCTGGCAAGTGAAGGAAAATCAAGCTATAATTCAGTCATATGTTTGTAATGACGCTAGATATCAGTTCCGGAAAAGAGTGAAGCTCATGAGCAAGCTGGTTCCTCTCCTGCAGCATGTGCCCTTGTTTCAGGACTTGGCGGTGGCGGAGCTTGAAACGATCGCCCCGTTGTTCGTCGAAAGGAAGTATAAGAAGGGCACGATTTTATTTTTCGAAGGAGATATCGGTGACGAATTTTTCTTGATTCAAAGCGGCGTGGTCAAGGTATACCGGATCGATAACGCCAAGGAGATTATTCTCTCGCTGTTTCATGAGGGAGATTTTTTTGGAGAGATGGCTTTGGTTCAGAAAGGCTTGCCCCGTTCAGCCACAGCGGAGACGCTCGACAACTGTTCCATCTACACCCTGGTCCGCTCGGAATTTTACGCATTCATGGAACGAAGCCCCAAGTTATGCCTTCGCCTGATGGAAACCGCCATGGAACGCCTGCGCAAAGCCAATGAACAAATCTATGACCTCACCTTTCTCGATGTTCGATCCCGCATAATCAAGACGATCTACCGGCTGTCTGAGGAATACGGCCAGACCAAGTCGACGGGCACCCTGATCAATATGAAGCTTACGCATCAGCAGCTCGCCAACCTGGTTGGCACCGTTCGCGAATCCGTGACGAAGGTGCTGCAGGAGCTGCAAGAAGACAACATCATCTCGATTAACAAGAAGTTCATTTCCGTCAAGGACGCGGAAGCATTGAAAAAAAGAATTTATTGATCCGCTCCTGTGCTCCGTCTCAACAACAAACCCCCGTGGTCCGCTGAGCAAGCGAATGACGGGGGTTTGGCGCGCTTTAGCCTTATTTATAAAGCCCTGCTTCCGTGCTCCGGTCTGCATAATAAGCATCCAGAATCCGGATGAACACATTCGGGAATGCATACGCCTCCCGGTCCTCCGGACCTATCCAGCGGTAATGCGACGGGAGCAGCGCAGTCTCTTCCGACTCGGACGTTAAGGAAAGAAGCTCGGGCCTCGCCACGCATACATCCATCGTCCAACGAATGTGGCTGAAAATATGCTCTGCCTGCATCAGCCATGTCAGTCCGTCGAAGCCGATACCGTCCTCCGCCGCATGAGCGCTCAAGGCGGCATCCGCCCAAGGCAGCACGCCCGGTCCCTGCTCCGCTCCGGCTGGCAGCAGGGCATGCGGCAGCTCCCACATCCGGGCCAGCAGCCCTTCGGCCGGACGCTGACGGATGAGCACCTTACCGGCATTCATCCCCTCTCCCTCCAGGAGCAAGGCAACGCGCGCCTCCGGGCGAGGCGGCTTGGCTTTGGTTTTGACCGGCAGGCTTTCTTCACGTCCGGCGGCGCGGCCGTCACAGCCGGCCATCACCGGACAGGTCAGACAGTTCGGAGACTTGGGCGTACAGACCATAGCGCCCAGTTCCATCAGCGCCTGATTGAAGTCGCTGGCCTCCCCTTCGGGTATAAGCTTCTGCGCCAGATTTTCCATGCCTACGCGGGTCTTCGGCTTCATAATATCTTCTTCCAGCAGGAAGTAGCGGGACAGCACCCGCATGACATTGCCGTCGACGGCCGGCTCCGCCTTATCGTAGGCGATACTGAGAATAGCTCCCGTCGTGTAGGGGCCTACTCCTTTAAGCGCGGACACCTGCTCCTTCGTATCCGGGACGACGCCGCCATAACGCTCCTGCACTTCGCGGACGGCAGTCTGCAGATTCCGCGCGCGCGAGTAGTAGCCAAGCCCTTCCCAAGCCTTCAGCACCTCATCCTCCGGCGCCTCCGCCAGCGCCTGAATCGTAGGGAATTTATCGATAAACCGGTGAAAGTACGGGATAACCGTATCCACCCTTGTCTGCTGCAGCATGATCTCGGACACCCAGATATGATAAGGATTCCGGCTGCGGCGCCAAGGCAGGTCCCGCTTGTGGCGGCGGTACCAGGCCAGCAGTTCGGAAGAAAAATAATGTTCTTGCTCAGCTCGTTCCATGTTTTCTCCTTTGCCTAGGCAGGCTCTTCTGCCTTGTTTCTACTCTTTCTATTATACGCGAATAGCGCGCGGCCGTCATCGGAACGCGAAGGTTTGACTTGGAGGTTCGGAATGTGTACGCTCAAAGCATGACAACAGAAAGCGAGGTGCCGGCTATGGAACAAGCCGACTTCTCCCGCCATCTCCGTTCTCCTGAGAAGGCAGCGGCCGGCTCTGCCGGACAAGCCCCTGACAAGGCACGGTCGGCCGTAGCCGGGTATGCCGTTTATTTGCATATATGGGGCTTCACGCAGATGATTTCCGCCGTCTGCCTGTTCGCTGCTCAGTTCAGGCCGCTTCCTGTGCCGGCGTCCCTGATCCCCGCGGCCGGCTGTGCGACGGCCGTGATCGTCTTCGCGTACCGCAGGCTCGCGACGGCGGGAAAGAACAAAGGCAGCGACGGAAGTCTGGAGCGGCGGCCTGAAGAGCCTTCAAGAGAGCGCCAGCTTGTCGCCGCCGCACTCTTCGCCGTCGCCTGCCTGGCGCTCCTGATCGTGCTGACGAGCACCGGGGTGATCGGCTCGCTGGACGGCTATATCGGCAAAGGGCTGCTGGCGGCTGCCGTCTATGCCGGGCTTTCCCCCGCTCTGGGCATCCCTGTCGGCCTGCTTGCTTTGTGGCAGCTTACGCTTACCGTCGTCGTCGGCTGGTTCTATCTCGGATTCGCCCCTGTACTGATCGACGGATTCGGAGGCGCAGGTTTAGTTGCGCTTGCAAGTATGATTCAACTTTGGAATAGGAGGAGGCATCGCAGATGAGAAAAAGAAGGACGCCGGTCAGAGGGGCTGTCGCAGTCGGCCTGCTTGCCTCGGCACTGCTGCTGTTATCGGCTTGCGCAGCCAAGGACGGACCTGAGCCGTTCGGAGGAGGCAAAGCCGCCGGCAGTACAATGACCGCTGAGGAAGCGATGGCCGGGGCCTCAAGCGAGGTACAGGCGTTGTACAAGCAGTCATGCCTGTCCTGTCACGCCACCAATTTGGAAGGCCGTGTCGGGCCGAAGACGAACCTGCAGCACGTCGGGGGACGCATGACAAAAGAAGAGATTGCCAAGCAAATAGAAAACGGAGGCAACGGCATGCCCGGCTTCCAGGGCAAGCTGAAGCCGGAAGAGATCGGCGCGCTGTCCGACTGGCTCGCCGGTCTGAAGTAATTTGAGTTAAGCCCCGGGACGCTCAGGGTCCGCTGCGGCCCCGGGCTCCCGGCGGCGAATCCACTTGTTCCGCTACGGCATAGGCCATAGCCATGGTTTCACTGTGGGAAATGGACAGGTGGAGAATGATTCCCCCTTGGCCTTTTCCTAGCTCCGCCGGGCGCATGCCCAGACGCTGCCAGGCCGCTTCGCTGATCCGGCACACCGGCTTGCCCAAGGAATCCGGAAGCACCTCGATATCCTGGAGGGACACCAGCTTTCCGAGTCCGCAGCCCAGCGCCTTGACCACGGCTTCCTTCGCCGCGAATCTACCGGCGACAAACTCGGCGAGCCGCTTCTGGCGCCTATCCGCCAGACATCGCTCCGCAGGGGTGAGCACCCGTTCCAGGAATCTCCTCCCCGTCCCTTGCTCCAGAATGCTCATTATTCTGGCAATCTCCAGCAAATCTGTCCCTACGCCGACGATCATCATTCTCTCCCTCTTTCCTATTAAGCCTCTTTCTGGCCAGCAGTTCCCGTCCCCATTCGCGCTCAGGCACAAAACAAGCCACCGCGCGCCGCAGGTAGGACCCGCTGCCGCACGGTGGCCGATTGAGCTTGCGCCGGAGCTGCAGATGTGATCGGCCCGCTCCGGAGCGCGCAGCTAGATTCCCGGTATGGCCACACGCTTATGCTCGGTTTTGAGATACTGCTTCTCCAGCTTCTCGCGAGCTTCGTCCGAGATCGTCTTCCCTTCCAGGTAATCGCTGTTGTCGCCATAGGTGATGCCGAGCTCCTGCTCATCCGTCTGGCCTTCCCACAGACCGGCGGTTGGCGCTTTGTCCAATACGCTTTGCGGGACACCCAGGCTTTGCGCAAGCTGCCGTACCTGCCGCTTATTGAGCGTGCTCATCGGCGTAATATCGACGGCTCCGTCCCCGTATTTGGTGAAGAAGCCGGTAATCGCCTCGGAAGCGTGGTCAGTGCCGACAACGAGCAGGTTCATCTCGAAGGCCAGCGCATACTGCATGACCATGCGGGTTCTCGCCTTCACATTGCCTTTGCCCCCGCGGCTCAGATGCTTGTGGATGCCCGCGCCCTTCAGCGCATGCTCCGCTTCCAGCGCAATCTCATTGACGGCTTCCTCAATATTGGTCTCCAGCCGGTATTTTAAGTTAAAGGCTTCCGCTACCGCATAGCTGTCCGCGATATCGGACTGCTCTCCGTACGGCTGGAATACGCCAACTGTCTTGAACTCTCGGCCCTTCTCCTCCGTCAGCTCATCGGTTGCGCGCTTGCACAGTCCGGCGGCAACAGCGCTGTCGATCCCCCCGCTGATAGCGATCAGCAGCCCGTCCACTCCCGCTTTCACCACATACTCTTTCAGAAAATTCACCCGTTTGCGAATCTCCGCTTCCACATCAATATGCGGCTGTACGCCGAGCTTGGCGATAATGTCCTGCTGCAGACTCATCCTATTCACTCCTTGTCTGAAATGCGTTGATGACGGACGCCAGCCGGGGCTGCGCCTGCCTTGGTTAGCTATGGTTACAAGTATACCACGATGGCGGGATAAGGAAAAACCGGCGGTGCCGTTTAGAAAACCTGGCCGAAGACCATGTATGCAAGTTCGCCGCAGGTTTAATCAGCCTTGGAAGGTGCTTGGGAAGTGAAAATGGAGGGAGGAGGGCGTTGACCAGACGGCAAGGCCGCGTTATTTATTTGCGCCCTCCTTGCCTATTGCCTCCCTGGAGCTGACCCTGGCGCTTATGCAAGACCGCGGATAAGCTTAAATGACTTATGCGCCGTCGCCGGTCCCTCTCTAAGACCGCGGGCAGGCTTGCAGACTAGGTTTCCCTCTTCAACGGATACAGCAACCGGGGAGGCTGCTTTCCCATCTTGCCCCCGTGCTGCCGCGCCATGATTGTTCTGAGGCGGCTTTAAGGGCAAGCCTTCCTGCTTGTAGTTCTGATTTAAAATTTCGGACAAACCGAAAAGAGAACCCCCGGCCAAAGCCAGGAATTCTCTCTCTTCTGCAGCGAGCAGCTCCGTGTAAACGCGGCCGCTCACGGCTGTCCTTACTCCGAAGCGTGCTCAGCACGAACGCTGACCGGAGATAACACATTGGTATTCGTGCCGTTGCCGATCAACCCGTAGGCGTTATAGCCCCAAGCCATGAATTCGCCGCTGGGGCTAGTCACGGAGCTGCTCATGTAGCCGGCGCTTATGGCAGCGGCAGGCTCTGCTAAGGAAATCGATGCCGGGAGAAGGTGTCCGGTCTCGCCTGGCAAAGCCAGCTGGCCTTCGTTATTGGCACCCCAGACCCATACCGTGCCGTCCTCCTTCAAAGCCATGCTGTGAAGCGCACCGGCCGAGACGCTTACTGCTGAGTCCATCGATACAACCTGTGCCGGGGTAGTCCGGTCACTCTTCGTTCCGTCGCCCAGCATACCTTCACTATTGTTGCCCCAAGTATACACCGAGCCGTCGTGAGACAGAGCCATGCTATGGAATACGCCGGCTGCTGCGGACTGAATCCCCTCCAGCCCTTTCAACTGTACCGGCGCGTGACGGTCCGCCGCTGTACCGTCACCGAGCTGTCCATAGCCATTGAAGCCCCATGCCCATACCGTACCGTCCGTTTTAACCGCCAGATTGTAGAAGGCCCCCGCTGAGATGGAGCTTATCGCCTCCAATCCGGCAACTTGACCGACTTCAGCCCGGTTAGCGGTTGTTCCGTCCCCCAGCTGGCCGTAACCGTTGAAGCCCCATGCCCATACCGTGCCGTCAGCCTTCAAGGCCAGCGAATGCTGCTCCCCTGCCTGTACCTGCACGATATCGGACAAGCCGACAACCTGGACGGGAGCCAGCCGCTTATCCTGCGTTCCGTCGCCCAACTGCCCAGCGTTATTGCCGCCCCATGTCCATACCGTAC
Organism: Paenibacillus sp. cl123; assembly: GCF_900101595.1. Classification (GTDB taxonomy): domain Bacteria; phylum Bacillota; class Bacilli; order Paenibacillales; family NBRC-103111; genus Paenibacillus_G. The sequence goes on along the minus strand of NZ_FMYY01000037.1, from coordinate 2,227 downwards.
CGTCCTGAGCAAGCGCCAGCGTGTGGTTCTGCCCTACCGATGCAGAGCTGATCTGCGGAAGTCCTTGGATGTGTATAGGCGTCATGTTAAACAGCGATTCCTCCAGACCCAGCTGCCCGGATTCATTGCTTCCCCACGCCCATAGCGTACCATCCGGCCGTACAGCAACCGTGTGCATCGCATGGCCGCTGCCCATCGCCAAGGAACTGCCCAGCCTGCGTTCGACATCGAGCGGGCTTAATTTAAGCGTATTGCTAAGCTTCGAAGCATTCCCGGCTGCATCCTTCGCTCTAACGGCGAACGTGTAGGTTTGTCCGGCATTCAAACCGTAGGCCGTGTAGGTCGTCGCACCGTAAGTGATATGAGTCACGGACACTTCATCCTGAAACACCTCATATTCAGCGACGCCAGTATCGTCGGAAGCCGCTGTCCAGGACAGACTGATGCTGTTTGCCGTCCGTCCGCTTACACTTAGCTCAGGCGCGCTAGGCGCTATCAGGTCAGCTGCCGGCGGGATTGCTCCGTATACGCTCCCGCCAACCGTTTGCTCTCCATATACTTGATTGGTGACGGTTTGCCGCTCTTCCGCTGATGGAACCAGGGCTTTGCCGAGCGCACCAGCTTTCGTCTCTGCAGCCGCTGCCAAGCCGGAGGGAGACATAGCCCCGCCCCCGTTTTCAGCCTGACCGGCGGGAAGCAGCGGACCGTACCCCTGCAGCAGAACGAGCAGCGCGAGCAGAAGGCACTTTTTTGTGATTGTTGCTGAATTGCCTGCCAATCCGATCACTTCCCTACTTGTGATATGCGTGATTCACTGAAAAATTCTTCGTGCTGAAGCCTATGGTTCTGTAGAAATCAGTTACTTGATTTCTACTCCCCCGCTGGCATAGCCGGATATGGTGTTAACGAGTGATATTCCTGAAGCTGTTGCGGAATATACCAGCATGAGCCGATCGCCGGCTGCTACAGGAATGTTAAGACCGGTTGTTTGCCCGCTTGTAATGGTACCTATAGTCAATACGCCGGTTAATACAGGACTCAGCGTTACTGTTGCACCCGGTATAGGTGCGAACGTATTACTCATAGCTGTGGACTTATAAAGCTGGGCTTCCACAGTAACTGTGCTGCCGACCAGCGACTGGGCGGCTGTCGTGCTGAAAAAACCTGCCAGCGAAGTGATAGTACCGCTGCGCGGAACGCTGAAAGCGTAGTTTAAGTTGGTCCCTGCCGCCCCGGTAAGATCGATCGTGTTGCCAGAAAAGCCGACTCCTTTAACCGAACTGCCGAAGCCAACCAAGCTGCCCGTTCCTTTTAATCCGCCAGCTATCGTGGTTATATCAATCGGCAATCCGGAGCTGAATGGAATAATCGCCCCTGCACCCGGCGCTCCTTGCGGACCAGTCGCACCGGTTGCTCCAGTTGCACCTGGCGCTCCGGTGGCCCCAACGGCTGCCAGCAGCGTATAATCAGGCGAGGTGTCCGGCATGCCTGTCGGCGCTGCGACATTCGCTATATACGTGCTGCCGTTATACGTGACGACTGTGCCATTGGCATACGTTGGCGAAACTGCGGGATCAAATGCCACGACCCCATCAAGCCCTGCGCCGGCCGGACCGGTCGCTCCCGTTGCTCCGGTCGGGCCCGCCAAACCGGTTGCTCCAGCCGGACCTGTTGCTCCAGTGACACCGGCCGCTGCCAGCAACGTATAATCAGGCGAGGTGTCCGGCATGCCTGTCGGTGCTGCGACATTCGCTATATACGTGCTGCCGTTATACGTGACGACCGTGCCATTGGCATACGTTGGCGAAACTGCGGGATCAAATGCCACGACCCCATCAAGCCCTGCGCCGGCCGGACCGGTCGCCCCCGTTGCTCCGGTCGGGCCCGCCGGACCTGTTACACCGTCTGCTCCGGCCGGGCCTGTTGCTCCTGTCGCTCCTGTTGCCCCTGCAGGGCCCGCCGGACCGGTATCCCCCTTGCTAACGATGAGGGTATAGTCTCCCGAGCCCCCGGGGACACCAGACGGACTGTTGGCAGTCACAACGTAGAGGCTGCCATTATATATAACTACTTGACCCGGCGTATAGCTCGGAGCTTGTCCTGCTGTATAGCCGACCGCTCCCAGGAAGGTACCTGTTGCACCGGTTGCTCCCGTGGCTCCTGTTGCACCTGTTGCTCCCGTTGCACCAACGTCTCCTACCGCTCCGGTCGCGCCTGTTGCTCCCGT
>NZ_FMYY01000033.1 GCF_900101595.1 Paenibacillus sp. cl123 | reverse complement strand
TGGACGATGGAGATCCAGAAGTGCCGCCGCAGTTTTCATGCGAAGCATGTGAGGGGGAAATGTACCCGGAATATTACAAGGGAGTTCATGGATACGAGTACCGGATTGAAGACAGGATCGGCTCTAGAGAAGAAAGCACAGAGTAGAAGAAAGGGAATGGATATGGGGTGGAAAAGCGATAGCGGCCGCCTTTAAAGTCGTGTTCATACCACTTCATACATTCAAAGAACACGACTTTAACAGCGGTTGGAAGCCCATATCCAATTCCCTCCCCATGCTCGAAAGTATGGGTTCAGACAAGGACCTAGCCGCAGGCTAGGTTTTTCTTATTCACTGAATAAAGGTAGTAAACGCTTGCAAAAATATATTGAAATGACTGGATGTGCGTGATAAGATGAACAAAATGAACAATAATGAACTTAATTAAGTGCATTTATGTTTGAATATGCATAAATTAGTGTGTTTAGAGAACACGTTCATAAAGTTCATATGCAAATGAAGCGGAATTATAGGAGGATGAAGCAGTTGGTTGACAGTGTGTGGCATATTAACGATTGGGATCTGACGATTCGTCTGCTGATGTCGGCGGGGTTGGGCGGTCTGATCGGCTTGGAGCGGGAGTGGAATCATCATGCCGCCGGCTTCCGCACGCATATTTTGGTATGTCTCGGCTCGACGGCGATTATGCTATTGTCGATATACGGCTTCGAAGCGTTCGTCAATGAGCCCAATGTGCGGACCGATCCCGCCCGCTTGGCCGCTCAAGTTATAAGCGGCATAGGCTTTCTTGGAGCAGGCGCAATTCTCCGCACGGGCTCGACGGTGTCGGGGCTGACGACGGCCGCTTCCATATGGGTGGTGGCGGCGATCGGATTATCGATCGGCGCGGGCTTCTATTACCCGGCTTTGCTGACCACGGTGCTGGTGCTGATCAGCTTGTTCGCCTTGAACAAGTGGGAGAAGCTCCTGATGCGCAACAGACGCAGCAACGAACTGGTGGTCAAGGTGCTTGACTATCCCGGCATGCTGGGACGTATTGCAAGCGAGCTGGGAGAGCAGGGGCTGCAGATCAAGAACATTCAGATGAAGACGCTCGAGGAAGACGGGGCGGAAGCCGCGGCAGCTCCCGTGATGGAGCTGAAGCTGCATATCCGCCCGCATCATCCGGGGATAATGGCCGCAGCGCTGGAGAAAATCGCCGCTCTGCCCCATGTCCTCGAAATACAGTCATCCGGTCAGGTGCAGTCCATGCCGGCTCAGCGGCAGGCGCTGAAGATGTAGGGGCGTTACTTGCGCGCTTGCCGACGAAAATTATGGAATTTCCTCTTGACAAGGATCTAGATCACAGGCTAAGCTAAAAGTGCAATATCGAGCATTAATGAACATTAATGAAATAAAAAACCTGAACGAAATGAACAAATTGCGCAAGTTGTATGAAGGGGTGAGTCATTTGCTAGCTGCGGAGAGAAAGTTAAAAATCGTCGAATATGTCAGGCAGCACCGCGTGGCATCTGTCGGAGTTCTGGCTCAGGAATTCGGTGTGCATGAAGCTACGATCCGCAGAGACCTGGCCGAGGTTGAGCAGGAGGGGCTGCTCAAGCGGACGCACGGCGGAGTCATTGTCGAGCAGCTGATGACCCATAACGAGCCTTCGTTCAGCGAGCGGACGAACGTTCAGCTGGAACAGAAGATGCGGATCGGCAAGATGGCCGCGAGCCTCGTCGAAGACGGGGATCATATCATCATCGATTCGGGCACGACGACGCTGCATATCGCCAAAAATCTCGTACACCGCTCCAATATTACGGTGGTGACCAACGATATCAATGTAGCGGCCGAGCTGCGGGATGCGCCGGGCATCAAGGTTACGGTCACCGGGGGAGAGCTGTATCCTTCGAGCTACATGCTCAACGGGATGTTTACCGATTATGTGCTCGGCTCCCTGCATGTGTCGAAAGCCTTTCTCGGGACGCCGGCCATACACCCCATGCATGGTTTGATGCACCCGGAAGCCCAACTGGTGCTGGCGAAGAAGGGAATGATCGCCGCCGCCCAAGAGGTCATTGTTGTCGCCGACGATTCGAAGGTAGGGAAGCTGTCTCTGCACAAGGTCGCTCCGAACAGCGCCATCCACACCTTGATTACCGGCAAAGAAGTGCCCGAATACGACATTAAGCCCTTTCAGGATGCGGGCATCAATGTCATTACCGTATAAGCCACTCTCAGGTGAACCTTTCCGGCTGCATGGCTGGGCCGGAAATTCATAATATATCAGCAGGATTCATACTACGGAGGTGTTACGGTTAGTGAATACCGTCACAACAAAGACTGTGCAATCCCGAACGCTGCGCTTGACTGAGCCTCATGTCGTTCAGGAATTGCTGGTCGAAAGAAAGCTTCGAGACGGCTTTGTAGCTGTCGAACCGACTATAGCAAGCATCTGCCATGCCGATCTGCGCTATTTCGGAGGAAATCGGAAGCCGGAGATTTTGGCCCGCAAATTACCGATGGCCCTGCTCCACGAGGGGATCGGGATCATAGTCGAAGGAGGCTCGTCCAAGCTTAGCCCGGGCCAGAGAGTCGTCATCGTGCCGTATCTTCCCGGTTATCTGCTCCATGGCATCGAGCCTGAAGAGTGCTGTCCGGCGTGCCGAGGCGAGATTCCCGACAATTACTGCTCGAGGGGCGAATTTCTCGGCAGCGGTACGGATGGAATCGCCCAGAGCCGGCTGGTGCTTCCGGAAGCCTGCGTGATTCCGATCCCGGATACGGTGTCGGATGAGATCGCGGTGCTGGCTGAGCTGTGCAGCGTCTCGTACCGGGCTCTCCGGTGCGTCAAGCCTCTGCTTGGCAAAGCCAGGGTTGCCGTATTCGGCGACGGACCGGTCGGGTATTTAACGGCCGCCATGCTGCATCATGCTTTCGGTGTAAACCGCGACCGCTTGACCGTGTTTGGCGCCGTCCGGGAGAAGCTGGACGAATTCGACTTTGCTGCGACCGAGATGGTGCAGACCTACGACTTTGCAGCCGGTGACAAGGCGGATATTGTGGTGGAATGCACAGGCGGACGCTTCAGCGAAAGTGCGATCAATCAGGGGATCGATCATCTGAAGCCGGGAGGGCATCTGATTGTGATGGGGGTCAGCGAGGAGCTGGTTCCGATTAACACGCGTGATGTGCTGGAGAAGGGAATTACGATCTATGGGAGCAGCCGAAGCTCCGAGAGAGATTTCCGTCAGGTGCTGGACGTAATGGAGGATCAGGAATGCCAGCGGACGCTGAGGAAGCTGATTCCGGATCAATATACAGTGGTGAGCCAAGCGGATGACTTCGCTGGCGCAATGGAATCCGCATTGGCTCACAGAGACTGGAAAAAAACAATTCTCGACTTTCACTGGTGACACAGTGAAAGTCGTGTACAAATTGTACCACACAATGGTGATGAAGGGAATGCAGCTGAACGTCAGAGCTTCATTAGACTGAATGAAAGCGTAACCATTGTGTAGGCAAAATTCATCCGCTTCTTCGAGAGGAGGAGAGTACATGAAGGTTTGGAGAGGGCAGCGCTATGGATAAAAAGAAAATCTGGGAAAAGGCCGTCCGTCCTTATGTGATGATCGCTCCGGCGATGGCAGGCATCCTCCTGTTTGTCATCTATCCCGTCTTCTATCTCATTAAATTAAGCTTCTATAAGTACAATCTGCTCAACAAGGATAAGAGCAAGTTTGTCGGACTGGATAATTTCAAAGAAATTTTCTCCCGGGAGGATTTCTACAATTCATTACTCACAACGGTTATATATACCGTCGGGGTCGTATTCCTGACGATGGCGCTATCGCTGCTTATCGCCGTATGGCTGAGCAAAAAAACGAAAATCAACGCCATCGTACAGGCGGGCATTTTTACCCCGCATATTATTTCCATCGTTTCCGTCGCTCTGGTCTGGATGTGGCTGATGGAGCCGAGCCACGGCATCCTGAACTTCCTGCTGAAGTCGGTCGGCCTGCCGGCCATGCCTTGGCTGCAGAGCTCCAGCACATCTCTGATGTCGGTCATCATCGTATCCGTCTGGCAGAACATCGGCTACTACACCTTGATTATTGTGGCTGCGCTGCACAGCGTGCCGCCTCCGATCTATGAAGCGGCCGAGCTCGACAACGCGGACAAGGTCAACGTGTTTTTCCGGATCACATTGCCGCTCATATCGCCGCAGCTGTTTTTCATCCTGATCATTATGACCATCGGTTCTTTCAAGGTGTTCGATACGGTGAAAATTATGACCGGCGGCGGTCCGAACGGCTCAACGACGACGCTCGTCTATTACATCTACGAATTTCGGACGAACAGTATCGGCTACGCCTCCGCTACGGGAGTCGTATTGATGGCGATTATTGCCGTGCTGACCTTCGTTTATTTCAAGGTGCTGTCCAAGAAGGTTCATTATCAATAAGACATCCCCGATGCTTATGAACAAGGAGGTGCCTGCCGGTGCTGGCGCAACAAGAAAATGGGGTGCGTGGAAAGCAGGCGTACAACGTCCGCTCCGTTTCCTTATCGAAATCGGTTAAAAGCTCTGTCGCTTTTATACTCAAGGCTTGCGTACTCATGATTTTTGTATTCCCGTTTCTGTGGATGATCTCGACTTCGCTGCAAACGCTCGCGGAGACGCTCTCCTTCCCGCCGACCTGGATTCCATCCGTTCCGCAGTGGAGCAACTTCGTGCAGGCGATGAATGCGGGCCCGTTCCTGACGTATGCCAAAAATTCCGTGATTGTCACGTTGTCCATTATTGTGCTGCAGCTCGTGGTCATGGTCCCGGCCGCTTACGCATTCGCCAAATACAGCTTTAAGGGCAAAGAGCTGTTTTTCAGCCTGGTGCTGCTGGCGTTTATGATTCCGGGCCAAGTTACCTTTATTCCCGTCTACCTGATGCTGGCTGACGCGGGCCTCATCAAGTCGCTGCTGCCGCAAATTATTCCGTTCATGTCCAATGCGTTCGGCATCTTCCTGCTGCGCCAATATTTCATGCAGATTCCTCATGAACTAATCGAAGCGGCCCGGCTGGATAATGCGAGCGAGCTTCAGATTATGCGCAACATCATGATCCCGATGTCGATGCCCGCGCTGGCGACGATTGCCCTGTTCAGCTTCGTCAGCCATTGGAACGACTACTTCTGGCCGCTTGTTATGACCGACTCGGCGGCGGTCCGCCCCCTCACGATGGGGATCGCCATGCTGCGGGAGACGGAGGGAATCAGCAACTGGCATATTATTATGGCCGGCAACGTCGTGCTGGTTCTGCCGATCCTTCTCGTTTATTTATTTGCCTCCAAGCAGATCGTGAAGGCATTTGTTTATTCGGGCATCAAGTAAATTCGAGGAAACATAACTTTTAGAAAAAGGGGTTATTTCCATGAAAAAACGAATTCCGTCTCTCCTACTGGCAACCGCTATGACATCCTCGCTGCTGGCAGCCTGCTCCGGCACCTCCCAGGAGCCCGCAGCGCAGCCTTCGGGCAATACGCCATCCGCCCCTGCTCCGGCAGGCAAGACAACCGTCCAATTCTGGCATTCCCTGGGCGGCAAAAACGGCGATTATATCAACGGGCTGATTCAGCGGTTTAATGAATCCCAGGATAAGGTGGAGGTCGTCGGCACGTTCCAGGGCTCTTACGATGAGACGGTGACGAAGCTTCAGCAGGCGGTTGCGGCCAAGACGGCTCCGGATATTACGATGCTGGAGCGGGCTTATGTGCAGATGTTTGCGGAATCCGAGGTGCTGGAGGATCTGACGCCTTATATGGCCAAGTCCAAGCTGACGGTCGCCGATTTCCCGGAAGGGCTGATGGGGCACTCCACGTTCGACAAGAAGCTCGTTTCACTGCCCTTGAACCGTTCCACGCCTATCTTGCATGTAAACAAAACGATGCTTGACGAGAAGGGGCTTGCGATTCCGAAAACCTGGGATGAGCTCAAGCAGGTGGCGAATGCGCTGGTCATTAAGGAAAACGGGGAATTTAAGCGCTACGGCTACAGTATGCCTTACGATACGTGGTATCCGATCGCCATGATTTCGGAGGCCAAGGGCAAGTTTTTCAACGATGAGGGGACATCGCTAGGCTTCCAGGAGGAAGGTATCAAGACGTTCAAATTCCTGAAGGAGCTGCAGGGAACGGGAGCCTTGTACTATCCGCCTGCTCAAGACTCGGGCAATATCGTCAATCAGATGTTCACGAGCGGCAAAATCGGGATGATGTTTCAATCCACCGGCGTCATCGGAAGCCTGAAGGATAACGTCAAGTTCGACTATGTCACCGCCTATATGCCGATGGATCAGGTGTATGCGAATCCGACCGGCGGAGCTAATGTGGCGATCATGGCGGGTTCCCAGCATAAGGATGCGGCATGGGAGTTCATCAACTGGACGATGACCGATCCGAAGGGCGGTCTGAAGTTTATTCTCGACTCCGGCTACCTGCCGTTCACGAAGAAGATGACCGAGTCGCAGGAGATGAAGGATCTGTGGGCCAAGGAGCCTAACCGCAAGGTGGCCTATGACCAGCTGCAGTATGCGGTGGATACGAATAAGCATGTGGCGTGGCCGCAAGTGATGCAGGAGTTTTTCAAGATGATTCAGGCTGTTATGTATGACAATAAAGACATCGGGGCTTCGCTGGATACGTTTAGGAAGGAAGCCGAGCGGATTATGAAGCAGTAGGGAGGAAGAAATCGCATGATCGAAAGACTTCGCGATAACCAATCGGTGATTGTGGCCGGACACCGGGGCTGGAAGTCGGCCTATCCGGAGAATACGCTGCTTGCGTTTCAAGAGGCGCTGAAGCTCGGCGTCGATATGCTGGAGTTCGACCTGAGGTTCTCCAAGGATCGGACGGTAGTTGTCATTCATGACGAAACCGTGGACCGCACGACGAACGGGTCCGGCCGGGTCGGCGACTTCACCTTGGCGGAGCTCAGGGAGCTGGATGCCGGCGGCTGGTTCGGCAAGCCGTTCGAGGGCTTGAAAATACCGACGCTGGAGGAGTTGTGCGAGCTGCTCTCCGCTTATCCGGATGTGCTGCTTAACGTGGAGGTCAAGCCAAGCCCGGATGCCAAGGCGGTCGTGGACAGTGCTGTCGCCATGCTGGAGCGGTTCGGATATTTGCCCCGCTGTGTGTTCACCTGCTTCGACGCCGAGGTGCTTGCCTATATGCACGATGCGCACGGCTTGAAGACGCAGGGCTTTCCGGGCGAGTTGATGTCGGGTTATACGGACGGGCCGGAGGGCACGATCTCCAAGATGTGGGCGGTCGGGCTCAGCATGAAGCTGCTGACGCCCCAGCTGGCTCGCGCCTACGAGGAGCAAGGCGTACTGGCCTGGTGCTACTGCCCGGACAGCGAGCAGCAAGTGTTCTATGCACTGGGCTGCGGAACGCTGCTGATGACCGTCAACGATCCGCTGCCTGCGATGCAGGTTCGCGAGCAGCTGAGTCGGATGCCGTAGCGATCCGGAGGACAACGCATGGAGAAGCGGTATGTCATCGGGATCGACTACGGGACGGAATCCGGCCGGGCGGTGCTGGTGGATGCGGGAGACGGGCGGGAGCTGGCGGTCCATGTGACCCGCTACCCTCACGGCGTGATCGAGGAGCGCATGCCGCAGTCGGGCAGAAAGCTCGCTCCCGGCTGGGCGCTCCAGCATCCGGGCGATTATTTGGAGGTTTTGCGCGTGTCGGTCTCGGAGGTGCTGCGGGCCGCGGGCGTTGCCCCGCAGCAGGTTATCGGGCTGGGTGTCGACTTCACGTCGTGCACGATGCTTCCGGTCGATGCGGACGGCGAAGCGCTCTGTTTGCGAGAGAGCTTCCGCGAGGAGCCGCATGCCTACGTGAAGCTGTGGAAGCATTATGCCGCCGTAGAGGAAGGCGCGCGCATTCAGGAGCTGGCTGAAGCGGAAGCTGCGGGCTGGCTTTCCCGCTATGGCGGTAAAATATCCTGCGAATGGATGCTGCCCAAAGCCTGGCAGCTGCTGAACGAAGCGCCGGAGGTTTACGAAGCGGCCGATCTGCTGATGGAAGCCGGCGATTGGATCGTATACCGGCTGACGGGCCGGCCGGTCCGAAGCGCCTGCAGCGCCGGGTACAAGGCGTTGTGGAGCGAGGAGGAAGGCTACCCGGCGCCTTCCTTCCTGGCCGGGCTGGATGCCAGACTGGCCGGGATTGCGGCGACGAAATGGGCGGGCCCGGTATTGCCGCTGGGAGCCAAAGCGGGCGAGCTGACCGGCGAGGCGGCGGCTTTGACCGGACTATGTCCGGGAACGGCGGTTGCGGTTGCCTTGATCGACGCTCACGCGGGTGCGGTGGGGACAGGGGCCGTGCGTCCGGGCCAAATGGTGATGGCAATGGGCACTTCCTTGTGCCATATGCTGCTCAGCGACCGGGAGGTCCATGTAGCCGGCATCCGGGGTGTCGTCCGGGGCGGCATCGTTCCGGAATTGTACGGCTACGAGGCCGGGCAGCCGGCGGTCGGAGATTTATTCGGCTGGTTCGTCGGGCAGGCCGTGCCTGCTTATGTGGAGCGGGAAGCCGCAGGCGAAGGGGTTAGCGTGCACGCTTGGCTGGAGAGCCGGGCGGCGCAGCTGAAGCCCGGCCAGCACGGGCTGCTGGCGCTGGATTGGTGGAACGGCAACCGGTCCGTGCTGGTGGACCCGGACCTCAGCGGCCTGATCGTCGGGCTGACGCTGCGGACGAAGCCCGAGGATATTTACCGGGCGCTGCTGGAGGCGGCGGCATTCGGCACGCGCCTCATTATTGAAACCTACGAGCGGTCGGGGCTGCCCGTGAACGAGCTGCTGGCTTGCGGAGGCTTGCCGGGACGCAACCGGCTGCTGATGCAAATTTTCGCGGATGTGACGGGACGCGAGATTCGCGTTGCCGGTTCTGTGCAGACCACGGCGCTTGGGGCCGCCATGTACGGGGCTGTTGCGGCAGGACCGGCCGAAGGCGGCTGCGCCGATATTACCGAGGCGGCCTTGCGCATGGCCCGTCTGCAGGAGGAAACTTTTCGTCCCAATCCGGAGCATAAGATTGTCTATGAGCGGTTGTACCGGGAATACTGCCGGCTTTATGAGCGGTTTGGACGCGGGGAACTGGCAGTCATGAAGGAGCTGAATCACATCAAGCTGGAACAGAGCGGCTTGCACGGAAATAAGCCATGACCATGATGTCAAAACCAACCAAGCTGGAGGGAACTATGAGGCATATAACTAAGGAAAGCTATTCCGTTATCCGTCGTCCGTCTGGATTTGCAGGAACCCGCTGGGCCAGACTGCTGGCCGTTTTGTTGGTTGTTGCTCTGCTTCCGCTGGTACAGCCTGTCGCGGGCGAAGCCAAGCCATTATTTCATTCCAAGCTTTTCGATCTGTCCGACCCGGCGGAGGAGATCATCCGGGAGAAGACGCTGCATAACGGGACGGTGCTGCAATCCTTCGCCTACGATAATGTGAACCGGCATATCTATGTCGTGCAGCTGATGGCCGGCGGACAGCAGCTCCCGGGAGAAAGCGCGCCGGTAAGCGGAGCGAATCGGGACTTGAACGGCGACCTGACGCTGACGCAGCTGGACTGGGAGGGCAACGAAACCGGGCATATGTTTCTGAAGGGCTTCGGCCACGGAGTGCAGATCGGCGTTGAGCCTGTGGGGCAAACCGCGTATCTATGGACGGAGACCGATTCTGTAGCCGAAGGAACCAGCGGCTGGGGAACGAAGCTGGCCCGCTTCGCCTTCGAGAACGGAAAGATCCTGACGCCGGACTCGCCGGAGCTGGAGAAGCATCAGCTGATCCCCGGCGCGGACCGGACCACGGTCAATATCGATCAGGCGCACGGCTTGCTGACGATGCGCTACCGCCAGGCCGGCGTGTTTCATTTCGCCGTCTACGATCTGCAGCAGGTGAAGGAGGGCGAGTACGTGCCGCTTGCGGATGTGCTTCAGCCGGCAGTCGGCACGTTCCAGGGCTTTGCCTCCTTCGGCGGCTTCCTGTACCTGCTGGAGGGCAACTCCTACGGCTCGAACGGGTCGACCGCACCGGCAGGCAATACGTATGTGACGATCGTGGATCTGCCTTCGGGCGAGGTTGTCGACAAGCAGCTCATGACCGCCGGCGATACGCTTTCCTTCCGCGAGCCGGAAGGGATGGCGATCCGGATTCCCGATCCGAAACATCCTACCAAGGCCGAGCTGAGCTTCGGCTTCGCCTCCGGCTCCTCGCCTACGCGCAAGGCCAGCCTGTATGCGCTGGACCGGCTGATTCCGAAGGCTGCCCTGCGGCATTAACTCCGCTATCGCGGCGAATACCCCGGCTTTGCACAGGGTTTTGCCGGCAGAAAGACCTCATCCCACTTCTAGTGGCGTTGAGGTCTTTTTCTCTTGCTTCACAATCGCCTGCACAGCCGGCCCGTTTCCAATTGTGCCCATAATCAAGCGGGGGCCCAATATGGTATAGTGAGTATAAAGCGGTATCATTCCATCACCCTTTGTCAGGAAAATTGACTGATCTTGTTCGATTTGGAGATGGGAAGAAGAAAGGGGAGCATCATGCGTTTTTTTCGAAACAGCATCCGCTATAAGCTGGTCGCGCTGTTGTTGATTTCGACCATTCTGCCCATCGTGCTGTCGATCGTGATTTCTTATATGTATACGAAAGACTCGTTAAAGCAGCAGGCCATCGAGCAGAATACCCGGCTGATCACGGAAGCCGGCATGAATATATTGAATTACTTGGGCACGGTGGTGAATTCCTCGCTCTCTGTTTACTCCAACGCCTCGATTGACAGCTTGCTGACGGGCGGTGTGGACGACTATCAAAACGATTCGTATATATTGACGATCATGCAGATTGTCTCCCGCTCGGCCGGAGACATTTATCAGGTTTATCTCGGTTTGGAAGGAGCCAACCGCGCGTATTTGCTGCATCAGAACAATTTTAACCGCGGACCTATTCTCTATAAGCCGCCGATTCCGACGACGATGAGTCCCTATACCCTGTATACCGAGCCGACGCATCCGAGCCATGATTACGGCGTTGTCCGCTCGCCCCTGGCGCTTATCCCCGAGAAGGTGTTTACCGTGCACCGGCCGATTTTCCGCGTGCCCAGCAATGAGCAGATCGGCCTGCTGTCGATCGATATCAAGCAGGAGGCGCTGAGCAAGCTGACGGCCCAGCTGTACGATGCCGACAACAAAGACATTTATATTCTGGACGATGCCGGAGTTGTCGTCTACGGGGCGAATAGCGGGGAAGGGGAAGGGGAAGGGGAAGAGGACCCGCGGGCCGAATGGATGACGCGCGTGCTGGACAGCGGGAGGGATGCCGGCTACCTGGAATGGAGCCAGTCCGATTTCTCGGGGATCATGGTGTACAGCAAGCTGACGAACGCTTATCTGAACTGGACGATCGTCAAGCGGATTCCCGATTCGCATCTGTACAAGTATGCCCGCCGTCTAACGCTGATCAACAGCGCCGTCGCCAGCATTTGTCTGCTGATCGCCACGGCTGCCATTCTGATCGTTTCCCTGCGGCTGACCAAGCCGCTGAAGCAGCTGATCTCCCATATCAGCAAAATTCAGGCCGGCCAGCTCGACGCTACCATTCCGATCGAACGATCGGATGAGATCGGGATTGTCGCCAAGCGGTTCCAGAACATGATGGATACGATCAACGATCTGTTTTTGCGCGAATACAAGCTGAATTTGGCCAATAAAACGAACCAGCTGAAAATGCTGCAGGCGCAGATCAACCCTCATTTTATCAACAATGCCCTGCAGTCGATCGGCCATAGCGCGCTGGAAAATCAGGCGCCGAAGGTGTATACCCTGATCACTTCACTTGGACAAATGATGCATTACAGCATGAACACGCAGGAAACGGTTGTCCCCCTCTCCAGGGAAATCGAGCATGTTCATTACTATTGCGAGCTGCAGCTGGAGCGGTTCGGAGAGCGATTGCAGGTAGCGGTCGACATCGACCGGGCGGCGGCGTCCATCCACGTGCCCAAGATGCTCGTGCAGCCTATCGTGGAAAATTATTTCAAGCACGGCTTCGACGGACAGCCGGAAGGCGTCGGCATTCTGCGGATTACCGCCCGTGTCGATGAGAAGCGGCTGATCATTCGCGTGGAGGATAACGGCAAGGGCATGCCGGAGGACGGGCTGAGGAAGCTGCAGCAGCGGCTTACGAATCCGGACCCCAGCGGGGAGAAGCTTGGAGAGAGCATTGGGCTTGTGAATGTCCTGTACCGGCTGCGGCTTTATTACGGCGAAGCAGGCGGGATGACCCTCCGCGCCGTTGCTCCGCAAGGCTTGCGCGTAAAGCTGTCTATTCCTTTAAACGTCACGATGGAGGAGGAGCTAACATGAAGGTATTGATTGTCGACGACGAGAAGCATGTACGCAATACGATCCGTATGCTGGCCGACTGGCCGGCGCTGAAGGTGGACGTCATCCTCGAGGCCGAAAACGGCGCGGATGCCATCGAGCTGATCCAGACTGAGCGGCCGCAGGTCGTCATAACGGATATTATGATGCCGCTGAAGAACGGGCTGGATCTGATGGGCTGGATGAATGCGCATGCGGGAGACTGCAAAAAAATGGTGATCAGCGGTTACAACGATTTTGAATACGCGAGACAGACGATCAAGCATGGAGGGATCGACTACTTGCTGAAGCCGATCGTCCCCCATCAGCTTCAGGAAGCGCTGAAGAAGGCGGTAGATGCCTGGAATGAGGAGGAGCGGCGGCGGCGTCACGAGCTGACGCGCAATCAGGAGGTCAGCAAGCTGCAGGATGTTTATCGGGACAAGCTGCTGTCGGGCCTGATTCTGGAGGCAGGCGGCCACTCCGGCGAGATCGACGGGCTGCTCGAGCGGTACCCGGAGCTGCGCAGAACGCAGAGCTGCCGAGTGGCCGTGCTGAGCTTCGAGTTTATGGAGCGGAGCGTGCGGGAGAAGTACGGCTCGGACAGAGACCGGCTCGTCTCCGAACTGATCGAGATTTGCAGTCGCGCGCTCCATCCGGCGGGGCATGGGACGGCTTTCCGCAATCTAAACGGCAAGCATGAGATTGGGATGCTGCTGTGGGGAGACCTGGAACGGACGGAAGGGACGATTTCGCGCATCCATCAGGATATCGTGCGCCGGCTGCATGCGCGTTTCGATATCGGCATTGGGCTAGAGCTGCCTTTTCCCGGGGGGCTTCAAGATTCCTGCCTGCAGGCCCGGAGGGCCTTGAGGCAGCGCAACCTGCTGGACCCGGACAACCGGCTTCACATGTATCGTCAGGAGACAGGGCTGAAGCTCGGCACGCTGCGTTTCGGCGAGCATGAGGAGCCTATCGGTCTGGCACTGCGAAGCGGCAGAAGCGAGCAGCTTGACCAGGCGCTCCATGAGTGGTTCGACGCGCTCGCTCAGCTGGAGACGATCACACTGCAGCAGCTGGAGCTGTGGCAGGATGAGTTCACCGTGCGCCTGATCCGCTGGACGGAGGAGTTTCTGCCGGACGCTTCCTCGGTGCCCGAGCAGCTCCCGCCGGATGTGCTGGAGTGGCAGTCGTTTCCGATGGATGATCTGGGGCGTTTTTCATTGGCCTTGTTCCAGGGACAGGTAAGCCGGAGCCTCGCCGCCCTGCAGCGGATGTTCCAGACCCGGAAGGCGCAGAGCGGTCATACGATGCACGATATTGCCCGGTATATTCAGCTCAATTACCAGAAAAACATTACGCTGCAGGACATTTCCGCCCAGTTTCATTTGAATCGTGAGTACATCTCCCGCAAGTTCAAGCTGGAGCTGAAGGAGAATGTCATCGATTATTTGAACCGGGTGCGGATTGAGAAGGCGAAGGTGCTGCTGCTGAATCCGCATGTCAAGGTGTCCGAGGCTGCCCGTCTAGTAGGCTATCAGGACGAAAAGTATTTCAGCCGGGTGTTCAAGAAGCTGGAGGGCCAGTCTCCGAAGGAGTTCAGAGTGCTTGAGGAGTGACGGCTCGCCGCCTGGCGGCGCCAACTGTCGGTCTTCTTTGGGACCTTAAGCAAAATTGTCCACCAATCTCTACAATTTTCTGTGTGTGAATGGCGCTGACGCACCGCTATAATCGCACTATAAACGAATTGTGGAGAAGGGAGGACCTACCTTGCGGAGATGGTTACTATCGAACGGGATGCAGCAGACAGTATTTCTGGGCCCCGCTCTCACTGTATACGCATTGATCATCGCTTTGCCGTTTGCGCTTAATGTTTATTACTCCTTTACGAATTGGGACGGCGTTTCGGGCCGGGTCGCTTGGGTGGGGCTGGACAATTTCCTGCATGTGCTCACCAGCGACGCCAACTTCGGTTATTCCTTCTGGTTTACGGCCCGCTTTACCGTCACTGTCGTCATCTTAACGAACCTGGTCGGTTTTATATTCGCCTATATGCTGACCCATGCTTTCAAGACGCGCAACCTGCTGCGCACGATTTTCTTTGTTCCGAACGTGCTCGGAGGACTGCTGCTTGGCTTCATCTGGCAGTTTATCTTCGTCCAAGGCTTCGCCTCCATCGGCCGGCTGACGAATTTGGCCTTCTTCGAGCTTCCCTGGCTTGGTACGGAGAACACGGCCTTCTGGGCGCTCGTTATCGTATTTGTCTGGCACGGAGCTGGCTATATCATGGTCATCTATATCGCTGGCCTGACCAATGTGCCCAAGGACATGCTGGAGGCGGCGATGCTCGATGGAGCCAACCGCTGGCAAGTGCTGAAAAGCGTGATTTTGCCTTTGATCATGCCGATTATTACCGTTTGTTTATTTCTCACGATCGCCTGGGCGTTCAAAATGTTCGATATCAATTTCTCGCTGACGAAGGGCGGACCGTTTAATTCGACGGAGTCGGTCGCCATGAACATTTACAATGAAGCGTTCGTGAACAACAATTACGGTCTCGGTACGGCTAAAGCGCTTCTATTCTTTATAGCGGTATCCGTTATTACGACCATTCAGGTCACGCTCACTAAGCGCAAGGAGGTTGATCTCTAATGCATACGGAGAAATACACCCCGCGCATGCTGGCGGCCGAGCTGCTGCTCATTGTCGTAGCGCTGCTGTTCCTTGCCCCTTTTTACTTTGTTGTCGTCAATTCGCTCAAAAGCTTCGCCGAGCTGCTCGTCAACGCCGCGAGTCTGCCGACTACGCTGGTGTGGGAAAATTTCGCTCACGCCTGGAAGGTGCTGCGCTTCGCCGATACGCTGACGAATACGGTGATCATTACGGCAGCCGGAGACATCGGGCTTGTGCTGATCGCCTCTATGGCCGCCTACCGGCTTGTACGCAAGCCGAGCCGGACGCATCGCGCGCTGCTTACGCTATTCATCGCTGCGATGGTCATACCGTTTCAGGCGATCATGATACCGCTAGTGAAGGTCGCCTCCTGGCTCCATCTGGTTAACAGCATACCGGGCGTCGTCATCTGCTATTTCGGCCTTGGGGTATCATTTTCCATCTTTCTGTATCAAGGTTTTGTCCGGTCGATTCCGCTGGAGATCGAGGAATCCGCCACGGTTGACGGCTGTACGCCTTACGGCGTGTTCTGGCGCATCGTTTTCCCGCTGCTGAAGCCGATGACGGTCACGATCGTGCTGCTGAACAGCTTGTGGATGTGGAACGACTTCCTGCTGGCTCTTATTATTTTGCAGGACAAGCAGCTGCATACGATCCAGATCGCCATCAATTCCTTGTTCGGGGAGTATACCAACCAATGGGATCTCGCACTGGCTGCGCTTGTCATGAGCATGGTGCCGCTGCTTGTTTTCTTCCTCGCGCTGCAAAAGCACATTATCGAAGGCATTACCGCCGGGGCGATTAAGGGCTGACGCATGAAGATGAGCTGACACGAAGCGTCAGGATCAAATTCATCCACCAGAATGGTCAAACCCATGAGTGTCCACCCTCCGGAGCACTCCCTATAATGAAGGCTGTAAGACTTTGACGATAAAAAGGGAGGACACAGAAATGAAACGAATGGCGACTACGGTAGCGGCTCTTGCTCTGCTGGCTTCGGTAACGGCCGGGTGCGCGGGGGGCGAAAGTCCGTCCTCGCAGAAAGCGGAACAAGGAAACGGGGGCGCAGAAAAGAAGGACGTGACCATCAAGATTTTCCAAAGCAAGGTGGAAATCTCCGAAGCGCTGAACAAGCTGAAGGAAGAATACGAGAAAACGCATCCGGGCGTGAAGCTTCAGGTTGAGACGGTGATCGGTACGGATTACGGCACAGCGCTTAAGACGAAATTCGCAGCCGGGGAAATGCCGGATATTTTCAACAACGAAGGGCATCAGCAGCTGGAGGTATGGAAGGACAGAGTCGAGGATCTGAGCGACCAGCCTTGGGTGAAGGACGTGTACGAATTCGCCAAAAAGCCGATGACACGGGACGGCAAAATGTACGGGATGCCGGTCAATGTAGAGGGCTACGGCCTTGTTTACAATAAGGAGCTGTTCGCTAAAGCGAACATTACGACTCTGCCGAAAACCTTGACGGAGCTGGAGCAGGTCAGCGAGAAGATCCAGGCCAGCGGGACGACTCCTTACGTCAATATGTTTCAGTTATGGTCCAGCCTCGGCCGCCAGTTCTTCAATAATCCGATGTCGAAGCAAGCCGATCCGGATGCCTTCATTAAGAGCTTGAACGACGGTACGGTCAAATTCAGCGGGAATCCCTTGTTCAAGGATTCCACGAAACTGCTCGATGTCATCGTGAAATACGGCAATAAAAACCAGATGACAACGGACTACAACAACTTGATCGCGACCTTCGGCAACGGGCAGGCGGCCATGATGCAAAGCGGAAATTGGACGCTGCCGCTGCTGCAGAAGATCAACCCGAATATCAGCGTCGGCTTGATGCCGATGCCGCTCAACGACGATGTGGCGCTCAACGACAAGCTGTTCGTTGATGTCCCTAACAACTGGGTTGTCAGCAAGGAATCCAAGGTGAAGGCGGAAGCCAAGGAATTTCTGAACTGGCTCGTTACTTCGGAGACCGGCAAAACGTATATTACGAAGGAATTCAAGTTCATTCCGGCCTTTACAAGCTTTGAAGCCGATCCGGCATCGGTCGGGACACTGGGCGAAGATGTGAGCAAATATATGAAGGACAACAAGGTGCTCGGCTGGCAGTGGCCGAAATACCCGGATGGCGTCGCCCAGGAATCCGCTTCTGCCTTCCAGAAGTATGTAGCCGGCAGGCTGAATCAGGAGCAGCTGCTTGCGGAAATCCAAACGATCTGGGACAGTAAGGCGAAGCAGCAAAAATAAATGAATTCAGGATCCGGACCCGGAGGCGGCAGCCATCCGGGTCCGGATTTTGCATGAGGGGGGAAGAAGGCGCCATGAGGCCGGTTCGCCGGCTGGCTGGCCATGCATGCCTCTTGCCCCTTGTTGTATGTGTCACCTGGTTGTTGGAGGCATGAGCTGTCTGACAGGTTAGCGACGCGTAGGATTGAGGCGATTAACCGTTTAGCCGGTTAGACATACATGCTGTAAACCGTTCGTAGCGCTAGCGCCGCAGCAAACAAACAGCCATGCATCCGGTCGCTCGATCGTTTGCATGGCTGTTGGCGTGCTTGACTTATTGCGAGGCAGACTCGCCCAAATAAATGGTCTTGCCGGTGGCGGCCGACTCGTATATCGCCTCCAGAATCCGGCTTACGACCAGCGCCTGCTCAGGCTTGACGACCGGCTCCGTATCGTTGATGACGGCTTCGATCCACAGGCGCGCCTCCATGTCGGCCGGCGTCTCGTCCTTCTGGGCGCTGTAGAAGACGACCGGCGCCGTGTCGAAGCTGACCTTGTGCTCGTACAAGCGGCTGAAGCGTTCGCCGTTGAGGCGCAGGCCGTCGTTCATATCGGCTCCGCCCTTCGTGCCGCAGAGCGTCGTTTTCGCTTCGCGGGCTTCCAGCGTATTGAGCGCCCAGCTGGCCTCCAGGGAAATGGTCGCGCCGTTCTCCATCTTGATGAAGCCGAACGCGGAGTCCTCCACGTGGAATTGGTCCGGGTCCCAGGACCCCCACAGGTTGGCTGCGTTGCGGGTGCTGCCGAGCTTGTGGAAGACGGAGCCTGTCACGCTGACCGGCTTGTAGTTGTCCATCATCCAGAGCGTCAAGTCGAGCGCATGCGTGCCGATATCGATCAGCGGGCCGCCGCCCTGCAGCTCTTTGTCCAGGAAGACGCCCCAGGTCGGAACCGCCCGGCGGCGCAAAGCCAGCGCTCTTCCGAAATAGATGTCGCCAAGCTCGCCGATCTCGCATAGCTGTTTCAGGTACAGACTGTCCGGGCGAAAACGGTTTTGGTAACCGATAGTCAACTTCTTGCCCGTTCTCCTGGAAGCATCCAGCATCCGTTCAGCGTCAGCCGACGAGATGGCCATCGGCTTCTCGCACATGACATGCTTGCCCGCTTCCAGCGCTGCCACCGTAATCTCCGCGTGCGAGCTGTTCGGCGTACATACGTGTACGACGTCGAGGGAAGAATCCTCCAGCAGCCTGCGGTAATCGGTGTAAACTTTGGCATCCGCCGTTCCGTATTCCTTGGCCGCCTTGGCCGCCTTTTCCTCTACCAGATCGCAGAAAGCTGCAACCTCTACTTGGGGCAGCTTGGCCAAGCTCGGCAAATGCTTGGACGTGCCGATGCCTCCCAACCCGATGATTCCGATTCTGATCTTGTCCGTCATATTTCTTACTCCTCTCCTTCAGCGAGCAGCTTGCTCATTTCTCTGAAATTAATCGCCGCACATTCGAACTGATTGATGCTGGCAAAATCCTGCTCGACAAATACCGTCTTCACAATCCCCATCTGACGGATGGTCCGCACGATGGCGCGGATGTCCATCACCCCGCTGCCGATTTCCGTAAACTGCTCCGGAGAGGAGGTGCCCAGCTTCTTGTCGAGCGTAATATCTCCGTCCTCGCCGAATACGTCGAACCAGTTGACCGGCAGCGCGGAGGCAGGCATATCCTTCTGGTGGACCAGATCGCAGCGGCTGCCGAGCACGCGCAGGTACTCGCTCGGATCGACACCGCCACGCAGCGCCCAGTAAGTATCGAATTCAATTTTGACCAGCGCGGGATCGGTATGCTGCAGAATAAGATCCATGGCATAGACCCCGTCGAATTTCTGAAACTCCTGAAAATGGTTATGGTAATAAAAATCAAGCCCGTGCTTCCTGCACGTTTCGCCGCAACGGTTAAGCTGGGCGCTGAAGTCGAGCACAGCCTGCTTGTTCTTGAACATGTGCATGGAGATGGAGGCCGCAGGCATGCCGATTTCCTGGGCGAACGGAATCAGGTAATCCCAGTTCACGCTTTCGATCGGGAACATCTGGGCGTTCAGCGCTTTTAGCCCGAGACGGTCGAAATGTTTTTTCAATTCCGGGGCCCGAAGTCCATAGACGCTGTAGCCGCCGACTCCTTCCGCATCGGAGTAGTGGATCGCCAGCTCCAGGTTTCTATATCCGATCTCCGCGACTTTTTCCAAAGCGCCGACGGGGTCCTTCATTAACTCATGTCTGACGGTATACAGCTGCAGCCCAAGCTCTAAACTCATGGCACCGGCTTCCTTTCGCTCTTGTGGTATGATTGAAGTACGAGATGATTATAAGGCGCGCTTCCCGAAGGGGACACTCATAGGTTTGACCAATATGGTGGACGGTATTGCCCGGACAAAATCGTCCACCAAGGTCTGCAATTTTCTGTGTGGGCACACGGATGGGACGCCGCTATAATCCTAGTTAAAGCCAACCGGGGGAGGTTGGGATGGGGGATAGATGGACCATGAGAACAGTTGATTTGAATTGCGATATGGGAGAAAGCTTCGGCATTTACAAGCTGGGCATGGACGAAGAGGTTATGCCGTGGATCACCTCCGCCAATATCGCCTGCGGCTTTCACGCCGGCGATCCCGGCGTGATGGACCGCACGGTCAAGCTGGCGGCGGAGCACGGCGTCGGCATCGGCGTCCATATGGGCTATCCCGATCTGGCGGGCTTCGGGCGGCGGGAGATGAGCATGTCCCGCGCCGAGCTGCTGAACTGCTGCATCTATCAGATCGGCGCGCTGGAGGCATTCTGCCGCAAGCACGGCGTGGCCGTCGCACACGTCAAGCCGCACGGCAGCATGAGCAATATGGCCGATACCGACGCGATGATCGCGGAGGCGATCGCCGAGTCGGTGGCGCTGGTGCTGCCGGGTACGGCAGTGCTGGCGAGACCCGGCAGCGAGCTGCTGCGGGCGGCCGGGGACTACGGCCTGCCGGTGGTCCGGGAGCTGTATGCGGACCGCGCTTATCAGGCGGACGGGACGCTGGCTTCGCGGAGCTTGCCCGGCGCGGTTATACATGATCCGGAGGCGGCGGCGGAGAACGCGATCCGGATGATCGTGGAGGGCAGGACCCGAACGCTGGACGGGACGTGGATCGATATTCAGGGGGAAAGTCTGTGCGTACACGGGGACACGCAAGGCGCCTTGGCGATCATCCGCCGTATACGGTCGGGTCTGGAGAAGGCGGGTGTTCGCATTGCCAGATTTTGAGTCCGGCCTGCCCGGGAGAGAAAGCCGGCCTGGACCAGCAGGGCGGGCCAAAGAGGACGTGCGGCAAGCGGCCCCGGCCGAGCCGGAATGGCTGCCGCTTGGAGATGCGGCGGTCATGATCCGCTTCGGCCGTCATATCGATCCCATCACGCACCGCAGGGTGAGGGAGGCGGCGGCCCACCTGAACCGGCACCGCTTTCCCGGCATGATCGAATGCGTGCCTGCCTTCGCAAGCCTCACCGTTCATTACGATCCGATTGCTGTCTGGTCCTGGAGCAGGTTTCGCGAGGGGCGGATGCGGGAGCAGACGCCTGGCAAGGAGCAGGATGAGGCGCAGCGGGAGCACGACGGTGCGGCCACGATATTCGAAGCGGTGTGCGGACGGCTGAAGCAGCTTTTGCGGCAGCTTGTCCCCATGGAGGACGAAGCGGCCCGGACCGTGGACATACCGGTTTATTACGGAGGGGAGTCGGGGCCCGATCTGGAATGGGTGGCCCGGCACAACGGGCTCCGCGCGGAGGAGGTCATCGAGCTGCACAGCAGCGCTGTCTACACCGTGTACATGATCGGTTTCGCCCCCGGCTTTCCGTACCTGGGCGGCATGTCAGAGCGAATTGCCGCTCCGCGGCGCCAGACGCCGCGTCCGTCGGTACGGGCGGGCTCCGTCGGGATCGCCGGGGTCCAAACCGGCATCTATTCCGTGGATACGCCGGGAGGCTGGCAAATTATCGGGCACACGCCGCTCAAGTTGTTTCGCCCGGAGGACGATCCTCCGAGCTATCTGCAGGCGGGAGATCGGATTCGCTTTCGCCCCATATCCCTTAAGGAGTATCAGTCGCTTAACGGGGAGGGACAGGGATGAGCATCGAGGTTATACGTTCGGGCATGCTGACCACGGTTCAAGACTTGGGCCGGACAGGCTACCAGCAATACGGGGTTGTGGTCGGCGGAGCGATGGATTCGCTGTCTCTGCGTCTGGCCAATCTGCTGGTCGGCAACGAAGACGGGGAGGCGGCGCTGGAGATCACGCTGACGGGACCGGTGCTGCAAGCGCAGGAGGATCTGCTGCTGGCCTGGTGCGGGGGAGATTTCTCCCCGACCGTGGACGGACAGGCGATGCCGTCCTACAGGCCCGTTCTCGTCCGGAAAGGCAGCGTCATCCGCTTCGGCGCCTGCCGCACGGGCTGCCGGGCTTATTTGGCGGCGGCGGGCGGCTTCGACGTGCCGAGGCTGCTCGGCAGCCGCAGCACGTATCTCAGGGGCGGCTTTGGCGGCTTCGAAGGCCGGATGCTGGCGGCAGGAGACGTGTTGAAATGCCGGGAGCCGGGGCAGTTTTCCAGGCGGTTGATGCATCGGCTGGCCGATTGTCCTGGAGAGGGCAGGCTGCTGGCGGCCGCTCCCTGGTTCGCGGGCCCGCTCTGTCCGATCCCGGGCGGTCAGGGAGCCGTCACCGTCAGGGCGCTGCCCGGCACGGACTTTGACAGCTTGACCGCAGAGAGCCGGGAGCGGCTGTTTACGCAACCGTTCGAGATCAGCACGCAGTCGGACCGGATGGGCTACCGGCTGAACGGGGAACGGCTGAAGCAGGCCGTTCATCAGGAAATGCTCTCCGAGGCCGTATCGCCCGGAACCGTTCAGCTGCCGCCCGAGGGACAGCCCATTATTCTGCTGGCGGACCGGCAGACGGCCGGCGGCTATCCGCGCATCGCCCATATCGCCAGCGCAGATATTCCACTGCTGGCCCAGCTGAGACCGGGCCGGCGGCTGTATTTTCGCGAGATCACGCTGGCGCAAGCCGAGCGGCTGCATATACGGCAGGAGCTGAAGCTCAGAGAGCTCCGCTTGGGGATTCGGTTAAGTTCGCCGTAACGCATAACGTGCAGGAGACTGCAGAAGGACACCGCCAAAGGAGATTGTTCACCATGATAACCATTCAGGAATTGAAGGAATTAATGAAGCTTATGGACCGTTCCTCGCTTGGGCTGCTTGAGCTGGAGTCGGATCAAGTCAAGGTCCGGATCGCCAAGGCTGAGACGGCTGGTCAGCAGCAGAGTCCCGTTATTCAACAACCGGCTGCCGCATCCGGAGTTGCGTCTGCGGCCGTCCCGGCTGCCGCACAGGTTGCTGCCGCCGCCGAAGCGCCGTTGTCAGCTCCGGCCCCAGGACTGCCGGCTCATCCGCCGCAGCCCGACCCGAAGCTGCATACGATCACGGCGCCGCTCGTCGGCACTTTCTATGCTTCGCCCGATCCGAATACGAAGCCGTACGTACAGATCGGCGATCGTGTGAAGCCGGGCAGCACGGTTTGCATCGTGGAGGCGATGAAGCTGTTCAACCAGATCGAAGCCGAGGTCGGCGGAGAGATCGCCGAGGTGCTGGTCAAAAACGGCCAGATGGTTGAGTTTGGCCAGCCGTTATTTACGCTTAGGACGGAGTAGGTGAAGCATATGTTGAAAAAGGTGCTGGTCGCCAACAGAGGAGAGATCGCCGTTCGCATCATCCGGGCATGCCGGGAGCTGGGCTTGGCGACAGTGGCCGTCTATTCAGAGCCTGACCGCGATTCGCTTCATGTGCGGATGGCGGACGAAGCCTACTGCATCGGCCCTGCTCCCGCCAAGCAAAGCTATCTGAATATCGTCAGCCTGATGACGATCGCCAGCCGGACCGGAGCCGATGCGATCCATCCGGGCTACGGCTTCCTGGCGGAGAACGCCAGCTTCGCGGAAATCTGCTCCGCCTGCGACGTCACCTTCATCGGTCCTTCAGCTGAAGCTATCACCCGCATGGGAGACAAGTCGATTGCGAAGGAGACGATGAAGCGGGCGGGCGTACCGACGGTGCCCGGGACTGAAGGGCTCGTCGGAACGGCGGAGGAAGCCGCCCATGCGGCCCGCAGCATCGGTTATCCGGTGATCATCAAGGCGACCGCAGGGGGAGGAGGCAAAGGGATGCGCGTCGTGCGCGATGAAGCGGAGCTCGTTCAGGCCGTCGGGCAAGCGCAGCGCGAGGCCGAAACGTCCTTCGGCAATGCCGGGGTTTATCTGGAGAAGTATCTGGAACGGCCCCGTCATGTGGAGATCCAGATTATGGCCGATGCCCATGGCCATGTCGTCTACCTCGGAGAGCGGGACTGCTCCATCCAGCGCCGCCACCAGAAGCTGGTGGAGGAGGCGCCGTCGCCCGCGCTCACCGCGGACTTGCGCGAACGGATGGGCGAGGCGGCTGTCGCCGCGGCCCGGGCCGTCGATTACTGCGGGGCGGGCACGGTCGAATTTCTGCTGAATGAGGACGGCAGCTTCTATTTCATGGAGATGAACACGCGCATTCAGGTCGAGCATCCGGTGACGGAGATGGTGACCGGCATCGATCTGGTCCGGGAGCAGCTATCCGTAGCTGCGGGCCATCCCCTGTCCTTCCGGCAGGAGGATGTGCGCATCTCCGGCTGGGCGATCGAATGCCGCATCAATGCCGAGAATCCGGCCAAGGACTTCATGCCGTCGCCCGGTCTTGTGGAAGCGTACCTGCCCCCGGGCGGCTTCGGCGTCCGGGTTGACAGCGCCGTCTACCCGGGGAGCCGGATCTCGCCCTTCTATGATTCCATGGTGGCGAAGGTGATCGTGTGGGGGCCGACGCGCGATGAGGCGATCCGGCGGATGAAGCGGGCTTTAACGGAGTTTGAGATCCGCGGCGTCCATACGACGATTCCGTTCCATCTCCGGCTGCTGGAGCATGAAGTATTTGTTTCGGGAGAATTCAACACCCGCTTTCTGGAAACGCACCGTCTTCAGCTTTAACAGCTGCGGCGGCACCATAGACAAGGGAACGAAGGCCTTCGAGCCGCGTTCCCTTGTTTGTGCTTGCGCTCCTGCACCTCCTCAGTCCTCGACGCTTCCTGCCTGCCAACAGACGTATCCGGCCGCAAAGTTATATCATATTGAAATTTTGCTATACCTTCTTCCGCGAGCGCTGCGAAAAATGATATCAAGCTGAAAGCTTGCTACATACAGACGCGGCGCCGGCATGTACCCTGAAGCTAGCTGACGGCGATTGCGGCTGAGCAGCTATTTGATGGAGGGGAGAGGGGGACACGGATATGAAAGCATCATTCATTCGGCTAATCAGCATGATGATGGTTGTGCTGCTGGCGGTAACCGGTCTGGACGGCGCCGGCTTCGGGACGGGAGGGCTGACGCAGAGGGCCTTGGCCGCCGGGGAAGACTCAACGGTGACGACCGCAACGTACAGCAAGGTGGTGCATATGACGTGGGACGGGTTCTACGATGAGCTTTACGAGCTGGCCAAGCAGAGGGGGAAGCAAACACCTCATCTGGACCAGCTGGTTGCGGACGGGATGCGGCTGACGAAGCATAAGACGACGATTCCGTCGGCCGTAGCGGCCCGGTTCGCGACGATGACCGGAGCGTTCCCGAAGACGACGGGCAATACGTACAAGTACCTGGACGGCGCGACGGTGCAAAATTTCAGCGCGACCTTCAATCAGGCCCAGACGCTGACCCAGGCGATGCAGGGCATCCGGTCGGCAACGGCTGTGAACGAAACCGCCTTGAAGGAGGAGTCGGCTCCGGGATATCGCTACTATGCCACTACGTCTGCCGCACTGGTGCCGTTTGCCGACTCTGTGACAAAGGCGACATACGACATCGAGCATTACGGCCAGTCCGATTATATCAATCTGTATGCCAATGATTTGTATATGCAGGACCGGGAAGTAACCAGCGAGCAGGATGAATTCGAGGAGCGGCTGCTGACCAAGCTGGAAGAGCTGGACGGCCAGCTCGGCGGGCTGATGCGGAAAATCCGGGAGGAGGGAGATCCCGCTAATACGACCTATGTGCTGAGCTCCTACAGCGGAACGGTGCAAACGAAAGGGAAGAAAACGACCGCTTTGCTGAACGCCATCGGTGCGGCCGGTTACACGAAGCTGGAGGTCAGCACCGGAGCGGTCGCCGGCAATCCCGATGTGGCCACGATTAAAAATTATGAGGCCTCTTATCTTCAGTTGTTCATCTATAATAAAGCATCCATGACGCAGGACCGGGTGGACGCGCTGATTCAGCTGATCCGGCAGCAGGACTATGTGCAGGACGTGCTGACAAGACAGCAGTTGGATGCGCTTGGCGTTCATCCGCAGTTCGCCGACTTTCTGGTTATTCCCAAGGAAGGCTTCACGTTCTGTCCGGCCGGGGAGAAGGTGCATCGGCCCGACTCGTATTTGCCTGCCTCGACCTATATGTTCGGAGTCGTATCCGGCCCGCGGGTCGCGGCCAAAGGAAGCGTCAAGACGCAGACGAGCGTCACCGATCTCGCGCCGACGATCGCCGAGCTGCTGGCCATCCGGGCCCCGCTTCAAGCGGAAGGCAAAAGCGTGCTGAACGCGTCTTTGGAGGAGCCGCTCGATAATTATGTGCTCTACGTCAATCTGGACGGCTTCGCCTACAAGTGGTACGAGCTGGCCAACAAGCCGGCGTACGGGGGCACGCCTGTGCTCAATGCGCTGATCGCAAATGGCGTTCACTTCACCAATGCCCGCACTGGCCTGCCTTCGATAACCGATGCGATGCAGCAGGCTGTCGTAGCCGGCGCGTGGCCAGTCGATACGGGCAACGATTACCGGCACTATGACAGCGCTGCTAACGTCGTGGTGCAGTATGGGCGCGACAACGCGCTGGAAAATATCGCGGAGGCGGTAGTTAGGCACAAGATTCCCATGGCTGCGGTCAATGCCTTCTACTTCGAGAACAGGGGAGCGTCCGCAGGCGATGCGACCCGTCCTTACATCACCGCCAGCGGGATAAACAGCGTGAAGGAGCGGGCCGACCAGATGGTCAAGGTGATCCTCGGCGAGCCGTTCCAATCCGGCGGTAAAACACTGCAGCTGGAGGAGGTGCCGCATTTCCTCGCGTTCTATGCGGACGATATCGATGCAGTCGGGCATAACACGCATACGGAAGCGGGAGGCGCTTACGGCACTCCGGTTGCACTTAACGTAGACGATTACTATGACAATGTCGCCCGCACGGTGATCCGCGTCGATGAGCAGCTGGGCCGCATCGTTCAGGCGCTCAAGGACCGCGGCATTTATGATAAAACGACGGTGGTCCTCACAACCGACCATGGCATGGTACAGTTCGGAGCCGATAACAACCGCTTCGAGGAGCCTTATTTGCCCGGCACGTATACCAGTCTGGCCGACCTCGAGCGGATGATCGCGGATGTAGGCGTGAAGTTCCGCGGCGAGCCCTATAAGGTGGAGACCGTATTTGCCGCAGGCACGTCGGCCAAGGCGGAGACGGAGATCGTCATCACGACTGTCGGCCTGCAGGCGCAGATCAAGTTCCGCATTCCGGTGGAGCGGGCGGTTCAGGATGAGATCGTCGAGCGCTTCCGGGCGAAAGTGTATTATGGTCATCATTTGTATCAGGAAGATATTGTGAAAAGAGGGACGCCCGCGCATTTTGCGGACCTGGTGCTTTCGCCGAAGCCGCCGTATCACTTCAAAACGGGCGATCCGAACGTGACAAGGCAGCGCTATATCAACGGCCAGCACGATTCGCTGGATGACGGGGCGCAGCGCATCTTTACTTTATTGTCCGGGGCATATATCAAGAAAATGACCTATGACAAGCCGGTCTACAATATCGACATGGCACAGGCGATCGGCAGGCTGCTAGGCATCGAAGGTCCGGCGGGCGCAACGGGATCGGTACCGGAAGAGGTGCTGGAGGAGGCGTACCGCGGACCGGGACTGACGCTGACTTCTCCTGCGTCGGACGATACGGATGCGGCTGCGGGAAGCGTGCTGATCGAAGGGAGCACGGCTCCGTTTGCTGCGATCAAGCTCAACAAGAAGACGGTAGGTGCTGCAGACGGGCAAGGCGGCTTTGCCGTGACGCACCCGCTCTCGCCAGGTATAAACCGGATCATCGCGGAGGCGGAGTCGGGCGGCCGGGAAACCCGCCAGGTCCTCTTCGTTACTTATCAGGTGCCGCGGGAGCAGCTGCTGCAGCTGCTCGCCGCTGCCAAGAAGGCGTATGAAAGCGCGGTGGAAGGACCGGAAGCCGGCCAATACAAGCCGAACGCCAAGGCGGCGTTTAAGCCTGCCTTGACCCGGGCCGTCATTCTGAGCGAGCATATCGGCGCGACGCAGGCTCAGCTTGACGAAGGGCTGAATCAGCTGAATGAAGCGTATGCAGCCTTCCGTGCAGCGGAGAGGCAGCCGGCCGCAAACTACCATATTTTCGGGGAAATCGCGCTCGGCCAGTCGGCCAAGACCGCTGCTTCGGTCAAGCTGTCGACCGCGAACGGGACGGTGCTGTATGAAGCCGCGTACGGCGGAGCGCCGGGTGAGACGGCAGTCGGCCGATATGCGCTCACCGATGCGACAGATCAATTCGGCAATGTGGTGGAAGGGCAGCTGCACTATTATTTCGATATGCCGGCCGGAGAGTACACGTTGACGTTCAGCTTCGGCGGCACAACGGCGACCAGACGAGTAACGACAGTTTCGACGGCAAGGGGTGAACTCCCGTGGGGCGTCTACTGGCTGCAGCGCATAGCGGAAACATCCGCATCGACAGGCACCGGGGCGGGCTCGGGCGGCTCCGGCTCGGGCGGCTCCGGCTCGGACGGCTCATCCGGCGGCTCCGGTGGAGGCCCTTCAGGCCCGGGAGCGCCGGTGCCCGGGAACGCGGCTGAAGGCGTCCGGCCAGGCACAGAGAAGCAGGCTGACGTTCAACTGGATGAAGCGAAGCTGAGACAGGAGCTGCAGCAGCTTCATGCCGCGGGCTTGAAGCTGCTTGATGTGAAGGTGCCGGATAGCGGAGCCGGTGCATCGGTACGGTTCCCGGCAGCGGCATGGGCCGAAGCGGGCTCCGAGATGACGCTGCAAGTACAGACCGATGTAGCGGCGTATCGACTGCCGATGCAGCACGTCGACGTGAAGGACATCGCCAAGCGGCTCGCAGCGGAAGAAGCGGATTTGACCATTCGCGTAAATATCCGGAAGCTTGGCGGCTCCGAAGCGCAGCCGTATCTCAAGCAGGTTCAAGCGGCAGGCGCTTCTCCGCTGAGCGATCCGCTTGAATTCAGCGTAGCCGTCGAGGCGGCGGACGGCAGGTCCGTGAAGGTGGACAGCTTCGGAGCTTATGCGGACCGCATGCTGACGGTTGCCGGTTATCTTGACCCTTCCCGCACTTCCGTCATCTGGTTCGATCCGGCAGCGGGCGGCTATGCCTTCGTTCCAGCCGTTTTCGTCTCGAGAGACGGACAGACGGTCATAACGGCCAAGCGCCAAGGCAACAGCGTCTATATGGCGGTCACGGCTCGCAAAACGTTCGCCGACATCGCCGGCCACTGGGCGGAAGCGGATGTGGAGCTGCTTGCGTCCAAGCTGCTCGTGAACGGCGCCTCCGCCACGGAATTTGTCCCGGACAGCAGCATCACGCGCGCCGAGTTCGCGTCGTTGCTCGCCCGAGGTCTCGGACTGGGCGAATCGGCTCAGTCGCTGGCATTCGACGATGTCGCCTCCGCCGATTGGTTCGCAGGCTCCGTCGGAGCTGCAGTCGCAGCGGGCCTCGTCCAAGGCGACGCTGAGGGCAGCTTCCATCCGAACGCTGCCATTACCCGCGAGGAGATGGCCGTCATGCTTGTGCGCGCGATGAGTGCAGCCGGTAAGGCGAATCGTGCGGCTGCTACGGGGGAGGCGGAAACGGAAACAAAAGTGGAAGCGGAAGCCGCTCTGGGAGCTTATTCTGATCAGGCTGCGATCAGCAGCTGGGCGAGGGAGGCTGTGGCACAAGTATCACAGGCCGGTATTGTCCGGGGCGTGGCGGATGGGCGGTTCGCCCCCGCAGAGCCCGCCAGCCGGGCTCAGGCGGCCGTCATGCTGAAGCGGCTGCTGCAGGCGGTACAATTTATTAACGGTTAGACAGATGGATGAAGAAGGCCCCGGGCTTCGCTTATACAGGCGAAACCACGGGGCTCTTTCGTATATGAAGCCTTCGACGGCGGCGGAGTGCAGCCATGAGGAGCAAGCGCGGGGCCGGAGCCGGAATTGCGGGCTAATTCGCCTCCAGCTTGCCGTCCGATTTTCCCTCCACGCTCAACATATAATTATGCTTATACGTTTTGGGAGTGACGCCGTACGATTCCTTGAACTTTTTGATGAAATAAGCGGAGCTGTTGAAGCCGACCTGATCGGCGATCTGCTCCACGGTCAGATCGGTCGTCAGAATCAGCTCGCTGGCTTTATCGATCCGCTGGTTCGTCACGAAATCCGTGAAGTTCATGCCGACCTCGTCCTTGAACACCCTGCTCAAGTACCGCGGGCTCAGCGATACGTGATGTGCGAGCAGATCCAGAGACAGCGGGGAACGGATATGAGCCTGGATGTATTTCTTGACGCGCTCGATAATGTCGTTGGTCCGATTGCCGCTGCGCAGCTCCACCATCTCAAGCGCCGTATCTATAGCCTGCAGCAGCCACTGCTCGAAGCCGGCAATGTCGCGGATGTTCTTGAACTGCTCGAGCAGTTCGCCGCACAGAATCGTATCCGGCGGGATGTGAATATCCTTCAGAAAGGTGCGGTAGACGCCGGTCAGCTCGCGCCATCTCTGATGGCAATGATCGGCGGAATAGCCGCCGGTCTGGGTTAGCCGCACGAATTCGGCGACAATGTCCTGGATCTGCTCCCGTTTGCCGGAGCGCAGACTGGCGGCGAACCGCTCAAGCACCTCCTCCGGCATCTCCTCCTCGCTGAACTCCCGGTGCAGCAGCTTGATCCCGTAATAAATCCGCTGCCCGGGCAGGAAAAACACATATTTCAGCAGCGCTACGGCTTCCTTGACGGACAGGTGCAGGTCAAGCGGAGAATCGACCATCGAGCCGATCGCTGCGACAGTTTTGATCGCGAAGCTGGAGGAGGCGTAATCCGCCACTTCCTCGGCCAGTGCGATGACGGCGTTCATATCGTGGGCCTTGCAGCCGACGATGGCGTAGATTTCCTGCTCGGACAACTCGATCGCCAGCAGCATCCGCTCCGCGTCGCCGAGCCGCTCGATATGCTCGATGATGTTGTACTTGACGAATTGACTTTTGTCCAGCGGGAAATGCTCCATATCGGCGGCCTCCAGCTTGAACGTCACGGCATAATACGCCTCCTGGGTCCACTGCATACCGAGCATATCCAGCCTGGCCCCCAGCTCCTCCTCCGTACGGATCTTGCGGTGCAGCAAGCCGAGCACGAGATTATGCTTGATCAGAGGCAGGTTTGCGTGCAGCGTCTGCTCAAGCTCGGTCACCTTCACGGACAGGCTGTCGATGGCGTGGCCGATGACCTTGTATTCGTTCTCATGCGGCAGCGGACCTGCACCGAACAGCTGCCTGGCCGTATGGGTAATCTGCTTGAGCGGCCGGTACATATTGCGCGTGAACATATTGGAGATAAACAAGCCGGCCGCAATCGCGATCACACAGATCACGATCAGCGTGTTGCGGACGGGAACCGTGTTTTTATAAAATTCGTCCACCGGCGTCAGGCTGACCAGACTCCACCGGGCAGACGGAATTTTGATATACGATACCATCGTTTTGACGTCCTCCACCGCTTCGATGAAGCCGTCCGGCGCATCGCCCGCTTGCAGAATGGCACGGATATGCGGCTTATCCGCTTCGCTTTCGTACAGCTTCTCGGGGACGCTTCGCGAGATCGTCCGGCCGTCCGCAGCCAGCAGAAGCATCTCGCTCTTGTCGCCGGGGTTATTGGAGCGAAGCAGCTTGCTGATGGCCTCTTCTTTCAAATGAATGGCAATATAGCCTTTAATCCGGCTTTCGTCGGAGGTGTACGGATAAGGGCGGACGAAGGTAAGGATGTCGGAAGCGCTGGAGTCGGAGTAGATGCTCGGCTGCACAGTTCTCGTCTCGGCCCACGGCAGCAGGGCGGTCTTGCGAGCGCGTTCCAGCCAGTCGAGATTGATCGTTACGGGCTGATCCAGATAGGAAATGCCGGAGTCCGACGCGATGACGATCTGATTGTTTTTGTAATAAATGCCGATCGAATCGATGATGGCGGAATTTGACGCAACCATGGCCTTCAGCTGCTGATGGATTTCGCTTATTTTCGTGTGGTTGCCTGCGATGGGATGATCGAAGAAAAATAGCGGAAGTACGCTTCCCTGCTTCTCGTCGGTAATGATCGACAAATAGCTTTTCTCCGCCAGGACGATCACATCGTCTTCGATCGTTTGGCTCAGATGACTCAGGATACGCTGATTGACCTTCTCCACCTGCTCATTGAAGCTGGAGGAGAAGTAGAAATAAGAGATGACGCCGACGGCCAGCGTGATCGCTATTAATACGACATAAGATAAGACCAGCTTGAAGAAAACGGTACCAAGTCTTCCCATAATTCTCATATAAGCGGGGTCCCCTCCGTATTGTATACTCGTTATATACCCGCAGCGCCGATGCAACCGGATCGTACAAGAATTTGACACAAGTATAGCATATCCCGCCAAGGGCGGGAACGCGCAGCGAACGAAGAAATCGGTATTTGCTATCATCGTGAAATTTTGTTAGAGCCATTCCGGCGCCTGCCAAACCTGCGAAATTTCCCCCATCCGCACATTCTTACACGATCATGAATCTTTCGTATTTACGCCCGGCGGCTGCTTCCCTTACGGTAAAGAGGCGCCGGCAAGAAGCCAGAGAGCGGGCCGGCATCCAACAACTATGCGAAGGGGTGGCGAGACACAATGAGCCGGTTGGCGAACCATGAAGCGGGATACGCCGTACCGGCGCAAAAGAAGAAGGGGCTGCTGTTTTCTTACCGGAAACATAAATATTTGGCTCTGATGTTTGCGCCGGCGGTGCTCTATTACGTTATTTTTCACTATGTTCCGATCTACGGAGTGCTGATTGCCTTCAAGGACTACAAATTCAGTGCGGGCATCTGGGGCAGCGAATGGGTAGGACTTATGCATTTCCGCGACTTATTTACGCTGGGCAGCTTCTGGGAAGTATTCCGCAACACGATTATTATCAGCACGTACAAGCTGATTTTCGGCTTTCCGGCGCCGATCGCGCTGGCGCTGCTGCTCAACGAGGTGCGGCTTGTTTTTTTCAAACGGGCGGTCCAGACGATCACTTACATGCCGCATTTCCTCTCTTGGGTCATTATCGCAGGGCTGTTCGTCCAGTTTCTATCGCCTTCGATCGGACCGATTAACGTCGTGCTGATATCGCTTGGTCTGAAGCCGATTTATTTTCTGGCCGATCCGGCCTGGTTCCGTTCGGTCCTGGTCATCACCGATATCTGGAAGGATGTAGGCTGGGGGACGATCGTTTATCTGGCGGCGCTCACTTCAATCAGTCCCGAATTGTACGAAGCGTCCAAGGTCGACGGGGCAAACCGGTTTCAGAATACGATCTATATTACGCTGCCTTCTTTGACCCCGGTCATTACGATTATGTTCATTTTCGCCGTAGGCCGGCTGGTGAACGACGACTTCGATCAGGTGTTCAACATGTATAACTCTGCCGTATACAGCGTCGGGGACGTGCTGAGCACGTATACGTACCGCAAGGGGCTTGTCGGCATGGAATACAGCTTCGCTACGGCTGTCGGGCTGTTCAAAAATATCGTCGCCTTCACGCTGGTCGTCCTGACGAACGCGATAGCCAAGCGCATCAACGATTACGGCCTATGGTAACCCATATTATGCAAAGGAGGGCGAGCTATGAAGACGGGCCGGATTCGAACATCGCTGCTTAGCAAGTGCTTCGATGCGGGCAATATCGTGTTTCTGACCTTGCTGTGCGTCGCTACAATCTATCCGTTTTTATTTCTGCTGTCGTTATCCTTCAGTCCGGGCGATATTTCGTTCAGCCAGATTCATCTGATTCCGCCGAAGTGGACGCTGAGCAACTACGAGAAGGTGCTGACCAACGAATTCATCGCCTCCGGCTTCGCCAATACGCTGCTGAGGACACTGCTGGGCACGGCGATCACGGTGCTGATTACGATATTCACGGCTTATCCGCTGTCCAAAAAATATTTCCCCAACCGCAATTTCTGGACGGCGTTCATCGTATTTACGATGTTTTTCAGCGGAGGCCTGATCCCGATGTATCTGCTGGTGAAGAAGCTCGGCATGATGAATTCCATCTGGGCGCTTATTATTCCGGGCCTCGTTCACACGTTCCAGATGATCATCGCGCGCAACTTCTTCATGTCGCTGCCGGAGAGTCTGGAGGAATCGGCAAAGATCGACGGCGCCAACGAAGTCCGCATCCTGTTCAGCCTGGTCATCCCGCTGTCGATGCCGATTATCGCCACGCTCAGCTTATGGACGGCGGTGCATCATTGGAACGCCTGGTTCGACAGCATGATTTATATCAGCGATTCCAATAAGCATGTGCTGCAGGTCGTGCTGCGGCGGATTGTACTGGAAGGCACAAAGGATATGATGGACCTCAACGCGTTCGAGAACGACAAGGACATGGTAGCCAATCCGGAGACGATCAAGGCGACGACGGTCATGGTCGCTACGATTCCGATCATCCTGATCTATCCGTTTGTGCAGAAGCATTTCGTCAAGGGAATTATGGTTGGCTCGCTGAAAGGCTAGTAATCCGGGAGCTTGTCTGGCCCGGTTGCTTATAGAGAAGCACCGCATATACAAAAAGGAGGTTGTTCGCATTGTTCAAGCTAGCCAATAAACCGATTTCCTTCCTTCTCGCCGGAGCGCTCACCACGGGGGTGGCGCTGACGGGCTGCAGCCAGAACGCGCCTGTTAATCCGGAGACGGCCACGCCTCAGGGCGGCCAGACTTCAGCGCCCGCCGCAGACAAGTCCATACCTGATCCTGCCAAGCGGTACAAAATTTCCGTTGCTCTGAACGCAGTCGTGCCTGTCGACAAGGACGGGGAAATGCTCAAGTACTTCGGCGACAAATTTAATACCGATTACGATGTGTGGAATATTGAATCGAACAAGTGGGATGAAATTTTGAACCTGAAGTTTGCTTCCGGCGAAATTCCGGATCAGATGTTTGTGAAGGGCTTTACGGGACTTCAGAAATATGTGAAACAGGATCTGCTGGCGGAAATTCCTGAAGAGATGGTCAAGAAGAACGCGCCCAATCTGTACAAGGAGCTTAATGAGACGGCTGTCAAGGACGGACTCAAGTACGGCAAGGTAGGCAGCAAGCTGTACGGGCTCCCGATTCCGAACGCTGTCCGCAACCGGAAGCCGATCGTCTGGAACGGCATTTGGCTGAACAATGTCGGGATTACGAAGACGCCGGAAACGATCCAGGAATTCGAAGAGGCGATGTACAAATTCGCCAATGATGATCCGGACAAAAACGGGAAGAAGGATACGTATGGCTTGTCGCAGACTGGGATGCAGGCGGTCTACGGCGCGTACGGCTATTTGCCGGAAATTTGGCAGGAGCGTGACGGCAAGCTCGTGTACGGGTCGGTGCAGCCGGAAGTGAAGCAGGCGCTGACGATGCTCAGCAAGTGGTACAAGGACAAGGTGCTCGACCCCGAATTTATTACCGGTGAAAATCAGGGCGGTTATTACGCATTCACCCACGCCTTCTTCAACGGCCGCATCGGCTTCTCCAGCATCGGCGAATATTATACATGGAAGCCGGTGCTATATCCGGGCGACTCCAAGTCGGAGAACTATCTGGAGCTGAAGAAGATCAAGCCGGAGCTGGCCGATAAGCTGGTGCACGGCTTGCCGCCGAAAGGACCTGAGGGCAAGCTGGGCGTAAGCGCGCCCAATGAGGTCAACGGCAACTTCATCGGCTTCGGGAAGCAGCTGGAGAAGGAGCCGGACAAGATGGCCAAGGCGCTGCAAAACCTGGAAGCCATGAATAAGTCGTATGATGATTTCCTGACCAGCATCTTCGGCATTCAGGGCAAGCATTGGGAGTTCAACAAGGACAACGGCTTCCCGGGCTTCATCAACGGGGCGGACGCCAAAATGCTAGTGAAGATGGGCGTGATGCTTAATCCGTTCGAGCCCAAGGAATTTACGATCAAGCGCGCGAAGCCCCGGTTCGACTGGGCTGATCAAAATCAATACAACGTAGGCGGCATCTCCAATTCGCTGCTGACGCCGCTCGCCTCCGAGAGCAAGTACAAGGAAGAGCTGCTGAAGATCGAGAAGGAAGCGTTTATCAGCATTATCACCGGCGACAAGCCAATCAGTTATTTCGACGAGTTTGTGGCCAGGTGGAAAAAATCGGGCGGCGAACAACTGGAGAAGGAAGCCAATGAATGGTTCGCCACGATCAAATAACGGTTCGAGGGGAGCGAAGCTGTCGTGAAGGGAACGAGAAGGAAGCCGATCGTCGTGTATATCAACTGGGACGGCTTTGCCGATGCGTGGTATGAGCTCGTCAACCGCTCGTACGGCGGAACTCCGCATCTGAACGCCCTCTTGAAGGAAGGCGTACGGTTTACCCGGTCGGAGACAGGCATTCCATCGATCACGGGGGCTATGCAGCAATGCATAGCCTCCGGCGCTTGGCCTGCCGATACGGGCAATTGCTACCGGTACTACGATGTCAGCCGCAATCAGGTTATCCAGTTCGCCCGTCATAATGCGCTGGAGAATATCGCTGAGGCAGCTGTGCGCCACGGCGTTGCCGTCGCTTCGGTCAACGCGTGGTATTTCGAAAACCGCGGGACGAGCGAGGGCGATATCCGGCAGCCGTATATCCAATGTCCGCCGTACAGCAACTTCGCCGACCGGGTCCAGACGATCATCCGGCTCATCGGCGGCGAGCCTGTGATGACGGGCGACCGTCTGGTGACCTTCGAGGAGATGCCTCAGCTGCTCTCCGTTTATGCGGACGATATCGATACGGTGTCGCACAATGGACGGCCCGTTTACAACGGGATGCGGACGGCCGATACGCGGCAGATGTGGTACGACAATATCGCCGAAACGATTATGAGAATGGACGAAGCGCTCGGCTGGCTCGTCGAGGCGCTCAAGCGGCGCGGCGTCTATGACCGGACGACGATTGTGCTGACGACCGATCACGGTATGGCCTACTACGGCGCTCCGGACCGGGAGAGCGGCGCGTCTGCTGCGCCGGAGGCGATGAGCCGCCTCGCCGACCTGGCGGAGACGGTTGCCGAGGCGGGTCGCCGGGTCCGTGGCGAGCGGTACAAGGTCGAAGTGCTTTGCCGGGACGGCCAGCAGGCGCAGGACGATACGGAGATCGTTATAACCGTCGTCACGCTGCAAGCGCAGATTAATTTCCGCGTCGATGCGGATCAGGCAGCTTTGGATGAGATCGTCTCGGCTATCCGGGCGAAAAGCTACTATGGCACGCATCTGACCAAGGAACAGCTGCTGCGCAAGGGCGCAATGCCCGGCTTCGCCGATCTGCTCATCTCGCCGAAGCCGCCGTATCATATGTCCTGGGAGAAGCCGGAGCTGCCGAGGACCGTCGGAGCGAATCACGATTCGCTGGACCCGAATGTGCGGCGTATCTTCACGATGATGTCGGGGTCCGGCGTCATTCGCGGCGCGGAGTGCGACCGCCGGGTCCGGA
This sequence comes from Paenibacillus sp. cl123, assembly GCF_900101595.1. Lineage (GTDB taxonomy): Bacteria > Bacillota > Bacilli > Paenibacillales > NBRC-103111 > Paenibacillus_G. The sequence goes on along the minus strand of NZ_FMYY01000033.1, from coordinate 24,902 downwards.
TTATCGACATCGCTCCTACGATCGCCAGGCTGCTCGGCTTCGAGGGACCGCAGGATGCGGTCGGCACGCCGCTGGACGAAGGGCTGCTGACCAGCCTCCGTGGGCCGGAGCTGCTGCTGTCGGCCGTTGCCGCTAAGCCGCTGAAGGAGGGCGGCGGCACGGCTGCCGTCATAACGGGCGTGACGGCGCCGCATGCCGTCATCCGCGTCAACCGCCGTAGAAGCGGCGAAGCCGGCGCGGACGGCGCGTTTGCGGTAAGATACCCGCTGGCGGACGGGCATAACCGGCTCGTGATCGAGGCGGAAGCGGACGGGAGAATCACCCGCCGCATCGAATATTACCTGTCTGGCGGGCAGGAGAGGGTGAAGGGGAAGGACAATGAGACTCTACATTATCCGGCACGGTGATCCGGATTATACGAACGATACGCTGACGGCCGACGGCCTGCTGGAAGCGGGAGCGCTGGCCGAGCGGCTGGCGCCGCTCGGGCTCGACTATATCTACAGCTCGCCGCTCGGCCGGGCGCTGGCCACGATGAAGGCGACGGCAGACCGGCTTGGCGCCGAGCATCGCGTGCTGGACTGGGCCAGCGAGATCACCGGGATGTATATGACGCTGGACGGCTACGGCACATTTGCGCCCTTTAATACGCCGGGGGAGCTGATCCTGGAGCAGGACCCGCCGCCGGGGGCGGAAGGCTGGCTCGCCCCGCCCTATTTCGCCGATGAGCGGCTGGCGGATAAAATCGCCGAGATCGGGCGCGGCTCGGACGAGCTGCTCCGGGAGCATGGCTACGAGCGGGTCGGCGGACGGTACCGCTGCGTCCGTCCGAATGGCGACAAGGTTGCCGTCTTCTGCCACGGGGGGCTGGGCCTGACCTGGCTGGCGCATCTGCTTCGGCTGCCGGTGCCGCTTGTCTGGTCCTCGTTCTGGCTGGCTCCTACGTCGGTCACAACGATCTTTATGGACCAGCGGAGTGAGCAGTGGGCTGTACCGCGCTGTATAGAGCTGGGAGATACGTCGCATCTTCATGCTGCCGGCATGCCGGTTAAGCTGCGGGGCATCTGGAAGGAAAGACTGGACAACCAGCTGGCGGCGGAGGAGTGACGGCCGCCGTAGATGGAACGGATGCGGCAGGGCAGATAGCGAGGCAGCGCATGCCGCTGATCAATCGGTCCGTTCATCGCATTGGCTACTTGCGCGGGTGCTTCCGATCGGTTCGCTAGGTGTTCAGCCCGTCGTTCGCAGGCAAGCGATGGCGCATGTCGAAGCTGTCTAAACGGAGATTTATAAGGCTAGTGTGGAAAAAGAACCGGGGGTTTTGGATGCGAATGTGAAGTTCCCATGAAATCCCCGGTTCTTTCGCACCTCGAAATTTGTTGAATTGGTTACAAGTTCAATTATGTCTTGAGAAGTCAATATATAATCCATATCGATTTGGCAATAAATGAATTGACAGATGATGGGATTCATGCTCAAATTTAATTGATTGTGTAATTTTAGATGTCGCGCTCCGTAGGGAGTGCGTGGATTGAAATAAATATTACTACGAGCATCTCAAGGAAAATCTGCCCGGTCGCACTCCGTATGGAGTGCGTGGCTGAATTACTGCATTGTCGATAAAAATTGAGTACATGGATTGAAGCATGAGGGACGCCGGCATGTACGGAACAGTCAATAGGCTAAATGTGGAGCGGTGTACCTACTCGGTAGGTGATTCTGGCGAGTTTGTTATTGAAAAGGAGAAGCACGCCAGACAACAGCTAGATCATATCGCGGCAGCTCTTATTTTGGGCATTTCTGGGCAAGCGCAGATCGTCCCAGACGATTCATGTCGGCATTTTGTGAGTTCACCGATGATTTCTTCATGGCTGATTCGTCTATAACTAGGAAGGCGCAAATAGAGGATCAACCAAACTCGAGGAGGAATAATCGATGACAGTCAAACTTACCCCGTACATTACTTTGGAGGGCAATACAAAGGAAGCAATCTCGTTCTATGAACAAGCTATCGGAGCGGAGGTTCTTTCTCTCATGACCTACGGAGATATGCCGGACATGCCGGATACGTTCACCGACAATCTGAGGGAGCTTGTGGCACATGCCAAGCTGCGAGTGGGCGAAGCTGAGCTCATGTTTTCAGATTCTCCCGGAGGATCGGCGGTTGAAGCCGGCAAAAGGGTGACGATCTGCATCACGACGAATGACGTGGAGCATTCCAGAAGAATCTTTGAGGCACTTAAGCAAGGCGGGCAAGTGAACCTGCCGTTTAGCGAGGAAACGTTCAGCCCGGGCTTCGGCGATGTGACGGACAAATTTGGCGTAACCTTTCAAATTTACACGGAAGTTTAAGCGGCTCCTTTTGTTGGGAGGGCTTCGGTGTACGGGGCAATGACCGGAAATTTGCATTTTCTTGTTCAGAGGACGACGGAAAAATAACAGGATGTTTGGGGAAATACATCACCGAGCGGTTGCATACCCTGGTGATGTATTTTGTCTGGTTCGAAAACAACGGGGACTCAACATCGTATTTCTTTAGCACAATGATTCAGCACTCCACATTCTGTCCTGTCCCCAGGTTGCTCTGGCTTGCACCGGGAAATGCCAAAACGGAATAAGCAACTAACTTTCCATGATTAAAAGCGCCGTAAACCTCACCTTCTCCACTAAAAATTCCTAGGAAATACTCTTCGTCGTCTCATTGCAAAAAGCTCCTGGGAAGGGAGCCGCGAAACAGCATCCACCATAAACGCCCATATGTCCTGTAATTCCAAAGTGATATAAACGACGTATCTCTAATGGGTAACCCGCTTTTGTACGCAAGACCTGAATCCTCCTTTTTACAGATGTGTGTTTACAAAGATTTTGTCATAAAACCACTGTTGGGATCGTCCGTATACTTGGCAAAGGGACGGCAGTATTCAAATCCGAATTGTTCGTATAAGGTTCTGGCCGCTTTGAAAGATTCCATAGATCCGGTTTCCAAGCTCAGCCGTCGATAGCCTTGCCGCTTGGCTTCCTCCATGATATGGGCGAGTAATTTTGAGGCGACACCCTTTCTAAGATGTCTCGCAGAAGTGCGCATTGATTTGATTTCCCCATGGTACTCATCCAGTGCTTTCAGAGCGCCGCAACCTAAGAGTTCGCCTTGTTCCCAGGCGCTCCAGAGGGTAATTTCCGGTGCTCTTAGTTCCTCCCACTTTAATGCATGTACACTTTCAGGCGGGGATTGTTCAAGCATGCTCTGTACATGCTCGCTAATCAGTGCGATGATTTCCTTTCCGGTCAAATCGTCAATTCTAATCTCCATACGATTCACTCCCATGATAAGCTAATAGTTCGATGTTAAACCTAAACCAAGGTTCGATCAATATAAAACGGAAAAAAATAACAAAAGCGTCAATTCCGAACGAGATTGGCGCTAATTTGTTAAGCAATCTGCACTTGCACCATCAGCGTCACTTCACCTTTGCCGGGCGCAGGGTAAGGAACTCTTTAATGGATGCGCGGAAAGGAATCCAACAAGCCCAGCCTGCGGAATTCGCGGGCCGGGCTCTATAGATACGTCGACCGTTCGTTTAGCCTTTCGGCCATCGATGGAAGTCCACATGGCGAATCATGGACGTAAACAGACTTGCCCACTGTTCAGCCGAAAGAGTAGCGACCGGTTGTTCGCGGTCGGCCTTGGCGATCCTCAACGAATGCTTCAACTGTGCCGGAGTGAAAATTCCCTTGAGCGCATGCGCCGTCATCAGGCGCGGCTCACGCAGCATACAAGCAGCGAAGACCGCGAAATACTTTCCTTTCCCAGCCGGGATCAACGGGCGATCTCTGCGGACAATCCGCATGATAGCGGCATCGACGCCGGGTGGCGGAGCAAAATGGGTGCGGGGAATGACAGCTATCATTTCGAGCCGGAAGTACATGCTCCATCGCAGCGGACGAGGTTCCAGATAGGTGTTCTGAGTAAATCTTCGGGCCGCTCCCTTTTCAACAATCAGAACACCGCTTTGTAACATGCTGCCTTCGGCACCAAGCAGTTTGTCCAGAATGTCCGTTGTAATTGAAAAAGGGATATTGGAGACAACACTAAAAGGTTCGGCGGGTAACCGTATTCTCCTTATATCGCCATGTATGATGCTAATATGCGGATAATTTGTTGCTTTGGTGCGAAGTGTTTGAACAAAGCCCGCATCGATCTCGACAGCAATTACTTTGCGGGAACGTTCGGCAAGCGGAAACGTAAGGTTTCCTTTGCCCGCACCGATTTCCAGCACGGTCTCGGTCGGCTGCAGACGCGCCATGTCGATGAGTTTTTTGATGGTGGCCGGATTGTGCAGCAAATGCTGCGCGGTGAAATTCGGCCCTGTTTTGTGTTTTCTTATCGTTCTATGCTTTTTGTCGTGTTTACGCATTTCGGATATCCTCCCGATTGTTTTTTCGCGACAACAAAAAAACGCAGGCTTATGCCTGCGGCGAAAAAACGGGAAGCGAGAGGTTGAGTGCGCATTCAAATAAACGGTTGTCGTAGTGCAAATACGGACAACCTTTTAATTGGAATTTCAGTTGCAAGGATGGATAACGTCAGAGGCTCGCTTCATCCTTTGCGAAGGAGCTCTTCGTTCATACTCGTTGTTACGCACGCAAAAAGAGACAGACGCGCTGTCCCCTGTTAGCCATCCAAGCAGCGGGATATCCTGAAATGGGCAGACCGATTCCGTTTTGCTCCACACGCAGGCAGAGCCTTTGTTCACTATGGAATTAGTGGGACAAAGTAACAAAACGCAATCTTCCGTAATTAACTGCACCCATAGTCAGGACAACCCTCCGTTCCTTAAAGTGAACCTATTGTAGCACAATCCGTCTGCAGTCACAACACGGAGTTAGGACGGAATGTTCATGGCGGTCTGAATATTTTTAAGATCGAGCTGAATTTGCTCCGGAATATGGTAGGGATGGTAGAGGCCCCGCTGCATCATATAGTTTGATATCTTTTCATGGGAGTCTATAGCTTCGTCGAGCTGTTTCATCAAAATTTGCTTGATTTCGGGGGTGACACATTCGGTCACGGCCATGGCGTAGTTTCTGACTCCGCTCTTGGCGTTCATCAACAAATCCATTGCGATCACTTCGTCGGTCAGCGTATGAAGCCCTGTCATGTGTTCCAATATTATGTTCATGTGATCTCCTTTTAGGTCAGGGTCGCTTTAGACAGCACTTCACTGAGCTCCTGAAGCTGCTGCTGTGAGAGTTGCACGTCTTGCTGCAAAATTTGTGTGAGCTCCGGGTCGGTTACCAGAGCTTGCATGGTTTTGGATTTGGTCATGCAAACGGTCTTGAACGCAGCAATTTCATGAACCTCCAGCGTCTCATGCAAGGCGTAATTGGCATTCATTCGGATCGTCCTCCCATGTATCTATCCCTATTCAAGGCTTTAAGATGACTTTGATGCAATTGTCCGTTTTCGTATCGAACACTTCATAGCCGCGCTTGGCCTCACTGAGCGGAATGACGTGCGTAACAATGTCTCCAGGGTCTACTTTGCCCGACGTAACCAGCTCGTACATATACGGCATGTAGTGAATGACCGGAGCTTGTCCGGAACGGATATTCACGTTGCGCTGCATGATGTCGCCGAGCGGAAATCCGTTATAACGTCCGCCGTATACCCCAGTGACTTGGATGGTCCCGCCTTTGCGGACAGCCTGAGACGCAATGATAAATGCGCTCATGGTGCCGCCTTGCAGCTTCAAACCGCTGGCCAGAAATTCGAGATCGCTCATCTTGCCGTCCATTCCTACCGCATCAATCACGACATCGGCGCCGCCTTTGGTCATTTCCTTGAGAGTGCTGCCGATATTTTTATCCTGTTCGAAGTTTACGATTTCCACATGATTTGTTCGCTTCGCATGCTGTAAGCGGTAATCGACATAGTCGACGGCGATGACCCGCTTCGCTCCCTTCAGCCAGCAGAATTTCTGGGCCAGAAGTCCGACCGGACCGCAGCCGAGCACGATGACCGTATCTCCATTCTTGACGCCGGCGTTATCTACGCTCCAAAATGCCGTCGTCATGGCATCGGCGATCAAGCTTAGCTTTTCGTCCGGTTGCTCGCAGTTTTCAGGAATCTTGAAGTGGGTGAAATTGGCAAACGGAACTCGTAAATACTCGGCTTGCCCCCCAGGGTAACCGCCGGTCGTTCCGGAGTAGCCGAAAAATGCGCCAATATCTCCGTGTTCGTTTGAATTGTCGCATTGGCTTTCCAGCTGATTCTTACAATAAAAGCATTCTCCGCACGCGATGTTGAAAGGGATGATCACCCGGTCGCCTTTCTTTACCTTGGTCACGCCGGGCCCCACTTCTTCTACGATTCCCATCGGCTCATGCCCGATGACATAGTTCTCCTGAAGGTTAGGGATCATCCCGTGAATCAGGTGAAGGTCCGAACCGCAAATAGCGGAACTGGTGACTCTTACGATCATATCGTCCGGTTTCTCAATCTTCGGATCCGGCACCTCTTTGACCACGACATTTTTAATCCCTTGGTACGTGACCGCCTTCATGCTTTATGTCCTCCCATATGTTCATCCGGGGTCCGATCAAACATCCCTTTACGCGACGTGTCATCCGGAAACAAATTCATCTGCCCGATCATCACCGTATTTTTCGCGGAAAGCTGGTCGAGCTGGTACTGTTCGTTCAGCTCGTACGGATGGAACCATTTTTTGCGAATCATGAGCTCCGTGATTTCTTGATGCAGCGCAATCCCCTGCATAAGATGACGGCGCAGCAGCGCTCTTACATCCGGAGAAGCCGTTTCCGTCAGGGCGATGGACAAATTTCGCACACCCTCCTTGGCACGAATAAGGAAGTCCATGGCAAAGGTCATATCCGCCATCTCCGGCATATTTAACGAATTAATCGGGTCTAAATAATCGGTGTTCATGGGCGCTCCCCTTTAATGTGTGATAGGTGTCGGGCTATTCGGAACAGGCGCTTGGAAGGGAGCTCTTGCGTAGATGGCCTGGAGCTCGGCGATCTGTTGGGTCGATAAAATGACGTCCTTCTGCATTAACGCTTTCAACTCCTGGTCAAAGACCAAGCCTTGCATAAGTTTAGACTTAGCGAGGCAGAGCGTTTTGAAGTTTAACGCTTCATGCAGTTCCATCGATTCGTGCGGCGCTAGTGTTGGCGAATTCATTGAGTAACTATCCCTCCTTTCTTTCATCAAAGTTAGACTTTCCTAAGCATTGGATCTTATACTAAAAATGGATTGCCGAAAAATGTGTCACATGAAGCATTGGGGTTCTACCCGTTATGTAATAAAGGCAAATTTTATGCGCGGCGCTAGGAAAGCTTGTAACCTTTAGCTTTGTGCCTGGCACCTGGTAGGTAGGGCGTAGATACAAAGGAGGTGCAGGAGAGATGCGGCAATGGATCGAAAGAGCGAGGCTTGGCGATCAGGAAGCATATGAACACATTGTTCGCCATTTTAAGGGAATGGCCCATACAGTCGCTTATGGAAAGTTAAGCGATCGGTTTTTGGCTGAGGATGCGGTGCAGGAAGCGTTCGTGGAGGCTTTCGCCAATCTGGCCAAATTACAAGATCCTGAGGCATTCCCGGGATGGTTTAAAACCATCGTTGAGCATCGATGCTATCGCTTCCTTCGCCGGAAAAAACAGGTCACGTTCCCGCTCGGAGAGGCAGTTGGCATACCTGCGGACGACAGCAGCGTGGAGTCGATTATTGAAACCAAAGAAAGGCAGGAGACGCTAATCCATTCTGTGGAATGCTTGCCTCCGCATTTGAAATTGGCGGTACAACTTTTTTACTTGCAAGGGTATTCGATCAAGGAAATATCAAGCTGCTTGGGATTGTCTGCTTCGGTATTGAAAAAGCGGCTTTTCGACGCTCGCCAAAAACTGAAAAGTTCGTTGCTAGTCTCCGACTTTATATCCATATTTAATGATTTGTATCAAGGGGGAGGAACCATGCTTCATATTGTGAACGGGGACCACGTGGGCAACAAGCTTAAAGAAGGAAATATCCGGGGAGATATCTTGGTCTGGAGGGAGATCTACTCGGTTGGACCGGTGTTCGAGAAGATGAACGGGCACAAGGAAAGGCTGTTCAGAGCGCAATATTTGGAACGGACTCTGGGGGTTCCCGCTTCCGACTTCATCAAGAATTGTGAATCGCAGGAGCAGGTCATCCGAAATTTCCACCAGTATGAAGAAGTGGTGATGTGGTTCGAGCATGATCTCTTCGATCAAACCATGTTGTGTTACTTATTGGATTGGTTCGCCAAGCAATCTGTGGGCACAACCCCCATCAATCTCTTGTGTATCGGGGATTATCCGGGGATTGACTTGTTCCGCGGGATGGGGCAGCTCTCAAGTGAGCAGTTGAAATCTTTGTCCGGCACGTGGAGCCGTATTGGAGAAAAGGAATTTGAACTAGGCAGCCGTATATGGAAGGCCTATACTTCCCCCAATGTAGAGGATCATATCGACATTTTGCAGATGGATACTGCTGTGCTGCCATTCGCCCGGGCGGCTTTCACCCAACATGCGGCACGTTTGCCTTCACCGGATAATGGATTGGGGATCGTAGAGCAAACCACGTTGGAATTCGTAGACAAAGGTGTGCATACATCTCATAAGTTATTTCAGGAAGTCGGCAAGCTGCTGCATTCATTAGGAATGGGAGATTTGGAATTCTGGTATCGGCTTAGAACGATGTCCGCCGGGCCGAATGCCCTCTTGGAACTTAGAACTCCGACAGCATCCAGCAGCGATTCGGCCGTTGCATTAACAGAGCTGGGAAGGGCGGTGTTGTCCGGCGAGAAAGATTGGCTAAGGGAAAAAGAGATGGACGAGTGGTATGGGGGCCTGCATCTTGGAAAAGAGATGAATTGGCGCTGGGATCGGACAAGAGAACGGTTGGTCTATACGTAAAGCAATTACGGAAACACGTTGAAATAATCGAAATAGACCATAATTTGGGAGGTTACCCGCACATGGAAAACGATTCGTATCCGTCTAACCTTGTTATCCGAAGCGCAGCCGTCGACGATGTCGATAAGCTGCGCGACATTTTTCGCCGTGCGTCACTGACTGTCGATGGCTACCGCGATCTTATGGCGGCTCATCCCGAGTGGCTGGTGTGGGACGACGCGATGCTGCCGTACGCGCGTGTCGCTGTTGCTGCCGGGCGGATCGTCGGCTTTGCGTCGGCACGTCCCGTTGATGATTTCCTCGAACTTGAGGATCTGTTCACTGATCCTGACTGGATGCGCCAAGGCGTCGCGAGTCGTCTGATCCAAGACATCGCGCGTCGCGGTGTGCGTATAGAAGTGACCGCCAACCCGCATGCGATAGGATTTTACGAATCTGTCGGCTTCGTCGTCAGCGGCGTCGCCCACACAGAGGGCGGGACGGCGCCGCGAATGCGCCGCGACGCTAACTAGGGGAGCTGAATATGTCTGAACATGTAAACGGGGGCGATGAGCTTGTCGTTGGCTATACGTAGGGCTACCGCCTTGATGGCGGTCAACCGGGGATGATCCGGTGCGATCTGCGCCAGAAGCATGTCTGAGAGAGGGTTCGACTTCCGTTTCGTCCCCCTTTCTGGGATTGAGAGGGTATACCAAAGAGCACCCGTGCGAGGCCGCGCGAGAGTGCTCTTTGGTATGAATGCCCGCTGATCTCATTCCAAACCGGTTGCTGCCCGAGGTTCATCTCGGCTGGTCCCCGGACATTTGTTTGCGCGCACCGAGAGCGCTATATTCTCGCTGCCGTGACATATCCCATCTTCACGGAGATGCGGTCGGCGACTTCGATAAGGATGCCGGCCAGCTCGCGCTCCCGCTCGGGCAGGCGGATTTCGGACAGAGGGCCCGACAAGCTGATCCCCGCCACCACCTTGCCGCTTCTTCCCCGGAGGGGCGCTGCCATACAAGCCCGGCCGAGCGCGAGCTCCTCCAGTTCCATGGCGTAGCCGTGGGTGCGGACCCGTTCCAGCTCCAGCAGCAGAGCGCTTCGGTCGGTAATCGTCCGATCTGTATAGGCGGTCAGCTCGATCTGGTCCAGCAGCGTTTCCGCCTCGCTGCGGTCGAGATGCGCCAGGAGAACCTTGCCGATGCCCGTGTTGTACAGCGGATTGCTCCTCCCCAGCAGCGTATACATCCGCGGCGAGCGGTGACTGTCCACATGCGCCAGATAAAACATATGCTTCGACTTCAGCACGGCCACGTTCGCACCGAGTCCGAGCCGCCGCTCCAGGTCGAATAGCTCGGGAAGCGCGAGCTTACGGATTTCGGAGTTGTTCAGCGCGATGCCCCCAAGCGTAATGATCTGATGCCCCAGGCGGTAAAACCCGCTGAATTCGTCCTTTTCCACATAACCCAGGCTCACCATCGTCGCCAACAAGCGCGAGACGTTGCTCTGCGTCAAACTCAGCTTTTTCGAAAAGTCGATCACTCGAAGCTCCGGCTGCTCATCGGAGAAGCAGGATAAAATAGCCAGCGCCCGGGTCACGCTCTGCGTGATCATCGGATTCGCATTATCAGACTTCATTAGGACCCATCCCTCGCGTGTATTATCCCCTCATTATACCTTATATCGTTCGAAAATTCTCATGGCTCCTCTCGCGCTAAGCCGGTCCGATTCTCCGCGTATAGACGAACTATCTTTGCAGTCGTACCGGAATCGATTACGAATATTTTCAGGATAAACCCGTAAAACAGAATTTAATATTATATTGTAATATATACATTCGTATTATAAAATGTCATTGTTCAGTTTGCAATCATTTTTGCTGGAATAGGAAGCATTTGAGAGGGGGAACGCCATACAACTAACCGGGATGGAAAGGAGAAAATCGAGCTGGCGCTGGAATGGAAGGAGCGCGGCTTCCAGCTGATCAAGCTGCATCCGGGGCTTCGGCGTTCAGGAGGGTTTTACCGGCTGCGGAAAGCGCAAGAGTATTATTTTCTATAGAAGGAGCGATTGTGATATGGCACAAACACACCAAGCGTTGAAAGGCGTATATCCGATTCTGGCCACCCCCTTTACGGAAAAGGGCGAGGTGGATGAGCAAAGCTTGCGCGAGCTCGTCCGCTTCCAGCTGGCGGCGAAGGTGAACGGCATCGCCCTGTTCGGCAATGCGAGCGAGATGTACACGCTGCTGGACCGGGAACGGGAGATGATAGCGGAAATCGTCATGGACGAGGTGAAGGGGCAAGTTCCGCTCGTGTTCGGCAGCGGACATACGGGTCTGGAAGGCGCGGTTCAACTGAGCAAATGGGCACAGAAGGCCGGCGCGGACGCCCTGATGGTGCTTCCCCCCTACATGGTAAAGCCGGACGGCAAGCGGATGATCGAATATTTTGCCGCGGTCGCGAAGGCGGTCGACATCCCGATCATGCTGCAGGACGCACCGATTGCAAGCGGCGTCACGATCCCGGTGCCCACGATGGCGAAGCTTGCTAAAGAGTACGAGAATATTGCTTATGTGAAGGTGGAGGCTCCGCCGACGACGGTGAAAATAACGGAGGTGCTCGAGCAGTCGGAGGGGCGCCTTACGGTATTCGGCGGCTTGAACGGCATGTACTATTACGAAGAGTTGTGCCGAGGCGCGGTCGGCACGATGCCGGCGTGCGAATTCCCGGACGCTTGCGTGGACATTTATCAAAAATTCATCTCCGGCGACAAGGATGGAGCCAGAGAGCTGTTTTTCCGCTACCTGCCTTTCATCCGTATCGGAACGGTCGCGGGTTTCGCGATGGCCGTACATAAGGAGGTACTGAAGGCGGGAGGCGTCATTCAATCCGCTTACGTGCGAAACCCGAACGCCCCGATTGACGACATCCTGCGCAGCGAAGTATTCGATACCTTGAAGGGATTAGACCCGTTAGTGTTGAAATGGAAACGTTAACAACGATAATTCCAATGGAACGGAGTGGCTGACGATGCTGTTAGCGGGCAGAAAGGCGCTCATTACGGGTGCGGCAGGGAATTTAGGCAGGGCGATCGCCGAACGGTTCGCTGCCGAGGGCTGCGCCGTATGGATTGCGGACCTGAACGGTCCGGCGGCTGCGGCTGCGGCGGAAAGCTTGAACCGGCGCGGTTATCGCGCGGAAGCCGTCGTCATGGATGTGACGGACGAGGAATCGGTGAAGCAGGCGTTCGCAGCCATCGATGCTTTGGATATTTTAGTCAACAACGCCGGCAGAACCCGAGGAGGCTTCGTGGAGCATGTTTCGCTCCAGGAATGGAACGACATCCTGAATGTCAATCTGACATCCGTCTTCCTCTGCAGCAAATACGCGATGCCGCTTCTAAGCCGGTCGGAAGCCCCGGCGATCGTGAGTATATCATCCATTAATGCGCTTCGAGTGAATCCGGGTTTCCCGGCCTATGCGGCGGCGAAAAGGGGCATCCTCGCCTTGACGGAGCAGCTCGCGATCGAAGGCGCCCAATACCGGATCCGGGCGAACTGCGTCTCGCCGGGATGGACGCCGAGCGAGGCGAAGCAGCGAGAGCGCGAGAACGACGCCGGCTTCAACATCGATCGCGACTGCTATCCGCTGGGCCGTCTCGGGCTTCCGGAGGATGTGGCGAATGCCGTCCTGTTCCTCGCCTCCGACTTGTCCGCCTTCGTGAACGGCGTCAACTTGCCTGTTGACGGCGGCATGACGCTGCTGGCGACGACCGGCCTGATTCGTCCCGATCTGCGGAAGCGCTGGAGGAAGGGCGTCTACAAGCTGGAGGCGGAGGAATAACGGCCTATGAACCACTATCGAATCGATTGGATGGAAAAAGAAGGGGAGTCTGTCTGCCGGCTTATTGATGAAGCTGCGGGGGCGACGGCGGACTTGCTGCCCGGCTTCGGGATGAACATCATCCGCTACGTCTCGGGAGGGAAAGACGTCGTGCTGCAGCCCCCGTCCATGGCGGAACTCCGAAAGACTCCGTTCCGCTACGGCATTCCGGCGCTCAGCCCGCCGGGCAAGACGAGCAACGGCTCATACGCGTTTCGCGGCGTGGAGTACCGGCTTCCGCTTCGAGACGGAGGGCATAATCTGCACGGGGTAATCGGCGCCTTGCCTTGGCGGATCGAATCGCAGGGAGCGGATTCGGAAGACGGAGCTTATCTTCAAGCGAGCTATACCTGCCGGGACGATGGCCTGCAATTCGCAGCGTATCCGGCAGATCTGGAATTTACCGTAACGGTGCGCCTGAAGGAGGGGGAGCTCTCGCTTGAAGGCGTCGTGGGGAACGCGGGAAAGCAGTTCGCCCCCTTCTCGCTCGGCTATCACCCTTATTTCTGCTGCGACCTTCGCCGCACCGTTCTCAAGCTGCCGGCCTTCGCCCAGTGGCCTATGGCCGGCGGCGGTCCCGCCGCGCTGCCGGAGGAGACGGCGCTATCCGCCTCGCTTCGGGAAGGAGTGGCCGTCTCCGGTGTCGAAGGCAATCTTCACTACCTGCAATGCGGCCGCTCCGACGTTTCGGGGCGCAGCGAGCCGTATGTTTGCACACTGGCCGACAGCGGGAGCAGCCGGCGGATTCATTTTCAGACGGACGGGTTGTTTGCCGTGATGGTGCTGTTTCTGCCGAATTGGGGAGAAGCCGTATCGTTGGAGCCGCACACTTGTATTCCGGATGCCTTCAACCTGCCGTGGGCTGCGTCCGAAACCGGGGCAGGCGAGCTGGCCCCCGGGCAACAAATACGATTCGGATGGCGCATTCGCGTCGAGAACGGCGCATCCGTATAAGGAGGATTCCGATATGAAGGTTACTAACATAGAAGTATATATCGTGAAGCTGCGGCCGACGGGGCCGGTCCAAACGGCGGGCAAGAGATTCATTACGCCGGATTATTTCGTTGCCGACAGCAACAAGCGCTCTTGCGTATACTCCGTCAATTCGGAGACCGTCTTCGTGAAGGTGTCGACCGACGAAGGCATCGCCGGCTGGGGGGAAATATTGGCGCCGACGAATCCGGAAGTTGTGGCGACGATTCTCAAGCATCATCTGGCGCCGATGGCGCTCGGCCAAAATCCGATGCAAAATCAAGTGTTGTGGGACCGCATGCTGGATACGCTCCGCGAGCGCGGGTATACCGGCGGTTACCTGGTCGATGCGATGGCCGGGCTCGACATTGCGTTCTGGGACATTAAAGGGAAGGCGCTCGGACAGCCGGTCTATATGCTGCTAGGCGGCAAATACCGCGATAAGCTGCGATGCTACTGCTCCAGCGTGCCGGGGGCGGATGCGAAAGAACGTCTCGAGCATGTCATCCGGCTCAAGGAGGAAGGCTTCGACGCCATTAAGTTCCACACGTTCGGCAAGGGCAAGAAAGCCGATCTGGAGGGGCTGTACGCGATTCGCGGCGAGTTCGGCCCGGACGAGATGGATTTGATGCTGGACGCCCACGGGAAATATACGCACTCGGAGGCGTATACGGTCGGCCGGGCGCTCGGCGAGCTGGACGCCATCTTTTTCGAAGCGCCCATTACGTTCGAGGACCGGGAAGGACACCGCAAGCTGGCGGAGGCGATCGATACGGCCGTCGCCGTCGGCGAGCCGCTGCGTACGATCTATACGTTCAAGGAGTGGATCGCCTCCGGCGCCGTGGAGGTGCTGCAACCGGATATGGGCCGGAACGGGATTACGGAGATGATGCGGATCGCCCACCTGGCGGAGGCGTTTCACCTCACGTTTGCGCCGCATCTGAGCGCGCATCAGGCGGTCGGCCACGCCGCCTCGATTCATGTATCAGCGGCAATCTCGAATTTCCTGATCTACGAATACCAGCCTAACGCCTTGCAGAGAAGCGCTCCATACTCCAACGCTTCCTTCCGTCTGGAGAAGGGGCATATCGTCGTTCCGAACGATCCGGGACTTGGCGTCGAGATCGACGAGCAGGCGATGCGTGGGGCGGTTACCGAATATTTCGAGGTAAAAGCCTGAAAATTTGCCTCAAGCTGGCATGATCCCAATTGAAATCGGAGGACTGACATGAAGGATACGGCATATCGAGTTTTGATCGTAGACGATGACGAGGAGGTCCGCAGCGGGCTGACCGAGATCGTGGATTGGAAGCGGTGCGGTTTCCGGGTGGCGGCCGTCCTGAAGGACGGGGCGGAGGCGATTCCGTACCTCGCGGAGCATCAAGTCGACGTCGTTCTCTCGGATATCCGCATGACGTTCATGTCGGGCCTGGAGGTTGCGAAGCATATTTACGAACATCGGATTCCCGCCAAGATAGTTCTAATCAGCGGCCATCAGGAATTCGAATTGGCGAAGGAAGCGCTCCGGTATAACGTGCAGGAATATTTGCTCAAGCCGACGGATCTGGACGAGGTATACCGGGTGTTCGGGGTCTTGAAGGAGCAGCTGGATGAGGAGCGGGCGGCGCTCAACCGGCTGGCGATGGATAAGGAAATGTGGAGTCAGATGATGCGATACTTGAAGGAGCGGTATTTGCCTCATCTGCTGTTCGACACCCATGCGGACGAAGAGGAGATCAGGAGGCAGTTCGAGATGATCGGGCTCAATATCGATCCCAAGACATGCGCCTGCGCTCCTGTCCGTATTTCCTGGCCGTCCGCCTCCCCGCCGGATGCCGTGCAGCGCGCCTTGCTGCGCAGCTTGTCGGAGCATGTCTCGTCCGTTGCGCTTCTGCCGTTCGAGCAGGCTTCGAATCCGCTCATGATGCTCGCGATTTGCGTCGACACGGAACGCTGCGAGCTTGCCGGCGAAATCGACCGCATGCTCTCGCAAGCGGCGTCGCGCCTGCGGACCTTGCTTGGGCTTGCGATCGAATGGCAGGCGGATTCCGAATCCCGCGGTCTGAGCGAGTTCTTGGAGGAGCACAGAACCTTGCGCCTCCAGACGAACCCGCTGCCGAACGCGCGGCTGCAGCAGTGGAAAGCGGAGAAACAGCGATGGTCCGACTATTTGCAAGCGGAACGGTACGAGGATGCGGGGCGTCTGCTGGAGCAGACGCTGGCGACCTATGGCGGGGAATCGATCGATACGGTCAAATCCCTGCTCATTCAACTGTTTGGCAGCAGGGATGAGGTGTTCGCAGCGGACAGCGGCAGCAACCGGCTGATGCAGCTGTGCAAATCGGAGGACATGGACGAAATCCGGCATATCGGCTTGTCGCTGCTGCAGGAGCTGAGCGGCAGAGAAGCGGGCGGTCAAGCGGAGGCGGAACGGAAGGTCATCAAGCAAGCGAAGCAATTCGTGAAAGCGAACGCCGGTAGCGAGATCATGCTGCAGGATGTGGCGAACCATGTCTACTTGAACCCGGTTTACCTAAGCCGCTTGTTCAAGCTGGAGACCGGGATGAGCTTCTCCGATTACGTGACGGAAACCCGGATGAGTCAGGCTGCGCAGCTGCTGCGGGACACGAATTTAAAAATTTACGAGATTTGCGAAAAATCCGGCTATAAAGACGTGAGGCATTTCTACAAGCTGTTTAAGCAGTATGCGGGATGCTCGCCAAGCGAATATCGGGAACGAGCCGACTAAGCGGCCGCATGTCAGGAACGGATCGATCTTTGGGAGGGGCCAATGAGAAGAAGACCAACCGTATGGACGTATATCCGGAACTACAAGTTTAACAGCATCTTTATCAAAAATTTCATCGTCGTGTTTGTCCTCCTGATGGTCCCCTTGGCGTGCGTGCATTATCTCGTATTCGATTATAACGACTCGACGCTGCGGGAGGAGGTTGGCCGCGCGAACGCCGGCGAGCTTACCCGGATCCGCGATACTGTGGACATCATTATGGCAGAAGCGGAAAGTCTCGGTATCCGTCTCGGCTCCGCCGCGGACGTCGAGCTGTTTCTGGCGGAAAATAAGATCGAATATCCCCTTTCCTATTCTACGATATCAAGATTTCGAAGAATTCAAGAGATGCTCGGGACTTCTATTTTAACGAATCCCTATGTGGAAACGATCCACATCTACTCCCGCAACGGACAGAACGAGTATTTGCTTTCTCCGTCGAACGCAGGGGCGTTGGACAAGTTCGAGCACCGATGGTGGTTCGATGAGTATGTGTCGAAGAAGGACGAGCATAACTTTTGGATCAGCACTCTGCAGAAGCCGGTTCAGGATACGAGTCCGATAGAGCATAAACTTGTCCTGTTCCGCAAGCTTTCGACCGGCGGCGGGAGCAAAGAGGGCTTGCTGACCGTGACCATCGGCGCCAAACAGCTGACGCCTCTGCTGAAGGAGATCACGCCGGAGCAAGAAATCTACATTCTGGATCGGGAAGGAAACATCGTTTATACGCAGGATCAGCGTTTCATTACCGAATCCATCGAGCTGCATCATCCGGAATTGCCGCATCCGATAACGGGAATGTCGTTTTCCGGCATTATCCGGCATGAGGGCAGCGACCGAATCGTCTCTGCCGTTCCATCCTCCCGCGGCGCATGGACCTATCTGTCCATCGTGCCTTTGGAGCGCTTTGAATCGAGACAGAATCAGCTTCGTTCGTTCATTTACCTTCTGGTCGCGATCGGGGTCGGCTCCAGCTTCCTGATTGCCTTTCTGATAACCGTACGGACGTACCAGCCGATCCAGGGCATTTTGCACTTGCTCGAAAGCAGTCATCCCCCGATGAGAGACTTTAAGAGCAAAGCGTCCGCGGCCGCCAATGAGATTAAATATATCGCGGCGACGATTATGGAATCTACGGAGCAGAAAAATGAGATGGAGCAGGAACTTCAGCGCCGGTACGAGATGATGAGCAAGGCGCAAGGCATCGCGCTGCAGGCGCAAATCAATCCCCACATGCTGTACAATACGCTGGAAGCTATCAATTGGAAGGTCATGAGGCTGACGAACGGCAAGAATGAAGCGTCCGTCATGATTCAAGCGCTGTCTCAATTGCTGCGGCTCAGCTTGTCGACAGGCGAAAACATCATTCCGCTAAGGGCGGAGATGGAGCATGCCCGGATGTATGTGGAGGTGCAGCAGCTTCATTTCAAGGAGAAATTAGAGGTCATCTGGAAAATTAACGGCAGCATCCTCGACTATTTGACGGTCAAGCTTACCTTGCAGCCGATTATCGAGAACGCGATTTATCATGGAATCAAGCCTTCCGCGAGGCCGGGTGTCATCAGTATTATCGGATATGAGGAGACGGAGTGCGTCGTCCTGAAAATCAAAGACAACGGGGTCGGAATCAGCCAAGCGGTGGCGGACAAGATCAATCAAGAGCTTCGATCCGAAGAAATTAAGGAAAACGCTCATATTGGGCTCAGCAACGTCAATCACAGAATCCGTCTTATCTTCGGGGAGAACTACGGCATTCGCATTTTGGGCAAAGAAGGAGAAGGGACGATCGTCGAATTGCGAATCCCGAAACGGCTGTAAGTTGTCGGTACCTCACCAAATGTAAAAAACGACCCACCTCCTTGAAAGCGTATCCAATAAAGCGTTTACATCCTCTCACTATTTGTAGTTTGAGAGGAGTTTTTATTTTTACCCGCGGATTATATACTGAAGCCTATCAAGCCCGGATCCAAATCCCTTGAAGGAAGGAGAGGTTGCAGCGTGGCGCAATCCAGTACCGAAATCGATGGCTATATTCAGCCTTATCGAGCCGTTGCGGTGAAAAAAGAAAGCTTTCTAAAGTATGTTGTCAAAAATAAGTGGCTGTATATCTTTCTGATTCCCGGTCTATTGTACTTTCTCATCTTCAAATACGTTCCGATGTTCGGTATCGTAATCGCTTTCAAAGACTTGAGCATCGCAAAAGGGATTTGGGGCAGCGAATGGATCGGCTTTTCCAATTTCGAAACGTTGTTTTCGTCCTCCCACTTCCTGAGAGTATTAAGGAACTCGCTTCTGCTTAGCGCGTACCAGATCATTTTCGGGTTTCCGGCGCCGGTCATTCTGGCTCTGATGCTGAACGAAGTGAGGATCATGGCGTTCAAGCGCGTCACGCAGACGATTTTATATTTGCCGCACTTTATTTCCTGGGTTGTGCTCGCCGGCATCGTCATTAACTTCCTTTCGCCGACGGCGGGCATCGTGAACCAGATTGTGACGGCGTTCGGGCACGAGCCGATCAAGTTTTTGCAGGAGCCTCAGTACTTCAGAAGCATTATCGTCAGCGCCGAAATTTGGAAGGGAGTCGGCTGGGGGACGATCATTTATTTGGCCGCGATGACGGGCATTGATCCGACGCTGTACGAATCGGCCAAGATCGACGGCGCCTCGCGGATGCAGCGTATCTTCTACATCACGATCCCGGGCATCGCGACGACTGTTATCATCATGCTGCTGCTGAACCTCGGCAACATTTTGGACAACGGCTTCGAGCAAGTATTCCTGCTGTATAATCCGGTCACTTACGAGACGGGCGATATTTTCGAGACGTACACATACCGGATCGGCTTGCAGGACGGGCGGTTGTCCTACGCTACGGCGGTCGGATTGTTCAAGAGCGTGGTCGGATTTATGCTGATCATCTCGGCGAATTACGCGGCCCGTAAAATAAGCGGAAAGTCCATCTGGTAGGAGGAAAGCGAATGCGGCTCAAATTCAGTTTGTTCGATACCGTCAACAACACGCTCGTCACGCTCGTCACGCTGCTGATGCTGTACCCGTTCCTGAACGTATTCGTCGTGTCCATCAGCGGCTACGGCGCTTTCGTGGAAAATCCGATGCGCATCTGGCCGAAGGATATTTCATTCGAAGCGTACCGCGAGATCGTGAAGCATCCGGTGCTGTGGTCCAGTTATTTGAACACGATTATCGTTACCGTCTCCGGCGTGCTGATCGGCATTGTTCTCTACATTCTTACCGCGTATCCGTTGTCGAAGAAGCACCTCAGAGGCCGCGGCCTCATTATGGTAGCTATCGTATTCACGATGCTCTTCAACGGCGGTCTCATCCCGAATTACTATTTGATGCGCGAGCTCGGACTGATCAATACGCTGGCCGCTCTCGTGGTGCCGGCGCTGCTCACCGGCTTCAACCTGATCTTGATGAAGACGTTCATGGAACATATTCCGGAGGAGCTGGAGGAAGCGGCTCGTATGGACGGCGCGTCCGACCCCTACATTTTATTCCGCATCATCGTCCCGTTGTCGGGTCCCATCATCGCGACGCTTTGTTTGTTTTCGGCCGTAGGCTACTGGAACAACTTCTATAACGCAATCGTGTATATCCGCGATGTGACGAATTGGCCGCTGATGCTGTTTTTGCGCGAAATTATCGAAGGGTCCAAGCTGAACACGATAGCGGGAGGTAACGCCGCGGAAGCTATGGATATCAACATTATGCCTGTCACCCTTCAATATGCGACGCTGATGATCGTCATGATCCCGATCCTGTGCGTCTATCCGTTCCTGCAAAAATATTTCGTGAAAGGCATCATGCTCGGTTCGGTGAAGGGCTGACCTATTCGGTTCGATAGTAGAGGCCGCGGCCTTTATTATAAATTAAAAACATGAGGGGAGTACGACAATGAGGGGTTCATTCAGAAATACGCTGAGCATCGGATTCGTAACGACAATGCTCCTGCTGTCCGCTTGCTCCGGGGGCGGCGCGGGAGTCGGGGAGCCGGGCGCACCCGGTCCGGGGGAGTCGTCAAAAGGCGGGACGCCTGCTGCATCCGGCCCGGCCGATAAGTCGAAGCGGGTGACGATCAAGATTATGGCCAATTTCAGTGAGGCGAATATTACGCCTGCGGACAAAGCATTGTTCGACAAGCTCAAGGCGGCGCTGAACGTCGATCTGGAGTGGGTCGTCCCGCCGTCGACGGGGTACAAGGAGCAGCTTCAGCTATCGCTCGTCTCCGGGGATTATGCGGATCTGGTCATGTTCCCTTCCGAGACGGACGAGACGTTCCTCAACGCGGTGAAGGAAGGCATCGTCATTCCGGTAAACCCGTATCTGGATCAATTGAAAAATATCAAGCAGCACACGTATGACATTTCTTGGGAAGCCCTGGAAACGAATCGCGATGGCAAAATTTACGGCGTCCCGCGCACGTCGGTCGCCCGCAACGACGGCTTCATCATCCGTGAGGATTGGCTGAAAAATATCGGCTTCAAGATGCCGGAAAACCGCGAGGTGACGATCGATCAATTCACGGAAATTTTGCGCAAGTTTACGTTCGAAGATCCGGATAAAAACGGGAAAAACGATACGTACGGATTTGCGGGGTATCTGAACGGGAGCAAGATGATCGACCCGATCCTCTCGTCGCAATTCGGAAACCTCGGGTGGCAGAAGTCGACCGGCGGCGAGTTCGAATACATGACGCCGATGTACGACAAAAACAATACGAAGATCTACAAAGACGTGCTCGCCTATACGCAGATGGCGTTCAAAGAGGGCTTGGTCGATCCGGATTCGCCCGTTATCGAGCGTTCGGCTTCGATAGAACGGTTTGAACGCGGAATCTCAGGCATCCGGTATGAATTCTCAGGCAATATGACCGGCTCCGAAACAAGAGGCAAAAAGATCAATCCGAACACGGATATTGAGTATATTTTCATTCAGGACCGCGAGGGCAAACTGAAGGGCGCAGCCTACGGAACGGCGACGTTCGGCGTATGGGGCGTAACGAATAAAGCGAAAGAGCCGCAGCGCGCTTTGGAAGTGCTTGACTGGCTGTTGTCGGATGAAGGCTGGAACATGGTCAAATACGGCGTTGAGGGTGTCGAATACAACATGGTGAACGGAGAGCGGCAGTACAATCCCGATGCGAAGGCGCCTTGGAGAAAGAACATTGTCCGAAGAGCGAATGACGGCGACTTTTTTATCCCCACTAATCTGCCGGAAAAGGAACGTCAGCAGATTAAAAGGTGGGTGGACCGGTCGATCGAGACCGTCGTGTTTTCGCTGGATAAAGGGTACATCCCTCCGGCGGCGAAAAAACCGGAATACATGGATTTCAAGCTGATCTGGGACGAAACGATTACCAAAATTATGATCGGGGAGCTGCCGGTTGACGAATTCGACAAGCTGCTGGCGCAATGGTACAAGAAGGGAGGCGAGGAATACGTCAAGCAAATGAACGAGTACATCAAGAGCACACAGAAGTAAATGCGGCGCTCGTTCGGTCCGCTGCCGCTTGCGCAAGCGGCGGCGGACTATGTACCGTTGGAGAACATATTTAACCAAGTGAAGGAGGAATATGGTGAGAAAGGTTTTGACGTTGTTTTTGGCGGTATGCCTGGCTATCTCTTGGCTGCCTGCAGCCCCCGCTTTGGCCGAGGAGGATCAGCACTCGGAGATGCAGCATTTTTTTATCCCCCCATTATCTTTCAAGTCATTCGGTTCGTGGACGCTGAACGGGGACTATATGACCGGGCGCACAGACGGAACCGGCGGGACGAACGGAGTTCCGGCGATCGCCGAGGTCGTCATCACGAAGCCGGGAAATTACAGATTGTGGGTTCGTGACCGGGATTACGCGACCAACCAGCCGGGGAAACGGTCGTTCCATGCATCGGTTGACGGTGTCATGTCCAGTGAGAAGCTCGGCGACCACGGGATGGAAGGCTTCCGCTGGTCGCAGGTTGGCGTTTATTCGTTGAACGCAGGGGTTCATGAGCTTGCGCTGTGGGACACCTCGGGATTTTATGCCAGAAGCGAAGGTTTTTTTCTGACGGAGGATTTAAATATGGTTCCACCTGAAGATAAGGGGCAGCTGCTTGAAATTGTTCAGCCTCGGCATCCGTTCGACGAACTGCCGTCCGCCGAATTCCCCGCCTGGGCAAAGCAGAACATTCCGCCTATTGAATCCGCTTCCATCGAAAACGATTCCGTAAAGGTCGTTTTCCACCGCGGGGTGGGCGACCACGGCAGCCTTGTGCAAAATGAAATTTTCGTCAAGGACGGCGGAGCATGGGTGCAGGTGAAGGGGAAAACGGAGGAACTCGGTTTTCTGATGATGGCTGCGCTAAATAGCGAATTCGCCCGCGAGAGCGGTCAATTCACGCTCGTGCGGCAGACCATCGAGATAGGGGGCAGGGCGGTTACCTCGTATACGGGAGACTTCTTCAAGACCGGCGTGCCGGTATGGTTTATTCCGTCGGACTTCGAGAAGCTTGATGACGATACCGTCGTGCTGACGTTCCCGAACACGGAAGCGAATCTGCAGGTGACGTTTAAATTGGATGCGCTTGCAGACGATCCGAAGGTGACGCTGAACGCGCAGTTCCCGCAGGCGGGGGCGTATTCCTTCATGCTGTTCAGCGGGGACGGCGTTGACGCTCAGGCGTTTGATACGGTGACCGCGCCGCTGTTGTATGTGAAGAAGGCGGTGCCTAAGGATTCCAGCATGCTTCCGGAAAGTTATTTGTTTACGCCGATGGCGACACTTCATTTCAACGAAGGGCAGTCGAAGGCGCCCGGCCGGCAGCTGACCTCCGGCGTTGCCATGGACCCGGCGAGCGTGCCGCAAGGGTTCTCGTATCCCGATACGTCCACGTTCGGGTTTGTGCTCCGCGACCAGCAGAGCAACGTAAAGCCGCAATTGGTCGCGCCCTTGTTCGGAGCGGAGAGCAGCTTCTTTGACAGCGGCGACAGCTACGAGGTGAGCTACCGGATCGTCAACCGCTTCAGCTCCTGGTACGATACGCTGACGCATGTGTCGGAGAATTTGTTCAACTTTTCGGATATCCGGACGAACTACTTCCACTCACTTAACGAAGCGATCTACAACGCGACGGATTTGATGATGGATGACGATTACGGCGGCTGGGACCCGGTCAACATGGCTCATTACAATATGGAGGAGCGGCATCTGACGACGGTGTCCAATGCGATGACGGCTGTCCAGCGCTATTTGCTGACGGAGAACGAAGAGATTCTCGACGAGCGGGCCGCGCCTACGTTAGCGTATATGCTCAGCAGGCTGCGCTATCATTTCAAGGCGACGAACAGCTCCGGCGGCGGGAACTATGTGCCGGAGAAGCCCTCACCGATGGGCGGGCCGGTCGAGAATTATTCGGCGAGCGTCTACGGCGGCTTGTATGAGATGACCCAGGGTCGCATGCCGTTCCTGATGGATACGGCCATCCAGACAGCCAAGGAAACCGGAAATTTGGCCGGCGTCACCGATCAGGCGGCGCTTCATAAATATACCGGGGATGCGGACTATCTGGTTAAGCTGAAGGCGCTGGCGGATTACTATCTGGAGAATCATCCGAATGCGCCGGCCAAACGCGAGCAGCAATTTGTAAGCGGCTTTATCTACGGCGATTATATTCCGATGGTGACGACATTCCTGGCCGCTTATGAGGCAACCGGCGAGCAGAAGTACCTGGACGCCGCAGAAGATAGCGCGCGGCTGCTCGCTACCGGTGTCTGGACGACCGGCTACCACGACGATTACGCGGCAACCGATTACACGGTAGACCCGGTTGCAACGGCGGAACGGCCGCTTGTCGCCGATCGCTTTACGTTCTGGTGGCACGGCGACAAGCAGTGGCGGCTGGGCAATCCGGACGGGTCGGCATTGCCGCCGCAGGTGGCGGGACCGCCTCTGCAGCAGGAGACGGCGCCGGGCTGGCTGATCGCCAAAGCGGGGATGGGCACCGAGCACCCGCGGACGCCGGGACACGGCAACGTCATCACGATGAACAACTGGGCGGGCATGCTGGTCAAGTTGTCGCAATATACGGGCGATCCGTATTTCGAAACGATGGCGCGCAATGCGATGATCGGCCGATTCGGCAACTATCCGGGCTACTACCAGGATAGGGCGATCTTCCACCAGATGAAGGCGGATTACCCGTATACCGGTCCGGATTATACGTCGATCTACTGGCATCATATTCCGGTCTTCATCTCCATGCTGGAGGACTTCCTGATCAACAGCGCCTGGTCGAAGTCCGAGCGGCACATCGAAT
>NZ_FMYY01000031.1 GCF_900101595.1 Paenibacillus sp. cl123 | reverse complement strand
CATAGGTTGCCCCATGTTTCATGATCTCTCCATGCGAAGAAACCAGCTATCCGGTCTTAGCTACCGTTTCCGGTAGTTATCCCGATCTTACAGGCAGGTTGCCTACGTGTTACTCACCCGTCCGCCGCTAACCTATCCCCGAAGGAATAAATCCGCTCGACTTGCATGTATTAGGCACGCCGCCAGCGTTCGTCCTGAGCCAGGATCAAACTCTCCATTAAGGTTCGCATCCCCAGTCAGCCGTGGCCGACCGAAGCGCTAGTTTATTGAAAAGTATCGATTAAGCTCAATACTTGTATTACGCTTGGCATTTCGTCTCATTTGTTCAGTTTTCAAAGAGCTTTCGTCACACTCGCAACGCTTCATCAGCACCGACGATATTTGTCGTGACAAGATCGTATCTTATCATCTAACGACGAACTTTGCAAGTGTAATTTTTCTTTGTCCTCGCATGAACTTGTTCGTTAGGAACCTTGTCCGTTTTGCGGCGACAAGCAATAATTTAGCACAGATGAGGGGGGAAATGCAACTGCTTTTTTCAGGAAATATTCAATGGCGAAATGGCGCTATAATTCTGCCGCTTCCATTACACTTTTCTTTGACTGCATTAAGGAGCCTTGAGCTTCGCTGCTTCTTGTACTTCCTTGAACTCAAGGCTCTCTCATGAGCGACTGTAAGCGCCAGTGATACAGCTTGGCTCCCTGAACCTGACTCTCCACCTGACAATCAGCCTAACAGGCGAAGCAGCTCCTGTTCGTCTTCGATAACCTGGATGCCGAGCTCACGAGCCTTCGTCAGCTTGCTCCCCGCGCTTTCTCCGGCGATGACAATGTCCGTCTTCTTGGACACGCTTCCGGTCACCTTGGCGCCGAGCTGCTCCAGCTTCTTGGCGCATTCATCCCGCCCCATGGTTTGCAGGGTACCGGTTAAAACGACCGTTTTTCCGTAGAACGGATGACTTTCATCCACGGCAGTGGCCGGAAGCTCCTCGCTCACAGGCGTTACGCCCGCAGCAAGCAGCCGGCTGATCGTACGCTGCATAGCCTCGTCCTGAAAAAACCGGACGATGCTGTCGGCTACGATTCCCCCGATATCCGGCAGCGTCACCAATTCTTCGGCCGTCGCTTCCCGCAGGCGGTCCAAAGACCGGTAATGGTCGGCCAATTCTTTGGTCGTCGTCTTGCCTGTGTTTGGAATGCCGAGTGCGAACAGAAACGACGCCAGATCCGGCGACTTGCTTTTCTCCAGCGCAGCCAGCAGGTTCTCGGCCTTCTTCTTGCCGAACCGCTCAAGCCCCACCAGGTCGTCGAAGGTGAGATAGTACAGATCGGACGGGTCTCGGACTCCCAGCTCCTCATATAGCTGAATGGCGGTTTTCTCGCTGAAGGTCTCAATGTCCATGGCATCGCGGGAAGCGAAGTGGGCGATGCGAGCCACCAGCTGCGGCCGGCAGCCCAGCCGGTTCGGACAAAATAAATGTACGCCGCGGAATTCGAGCTCATGGCCGCAGGAAGGACAGACGACGGGAGCCGTGATCTCCTCTCCGTCCGCTTCCTCCGTCACCTTCCCGAGTATCTCCGGGATCACATCATTGGACCGGCGTATATAGATGAGGCTGCCCAGCGCATGAGTGAGATTTTTGCGGGCAATATCGTCCATATTGTTCAAGGTGCAGTTCTGAACAGTCACTCCGGCAATATCCACCGCTTCGACTCGCGCAGTAGGCGTTACTTTGCCGGTGCGGCCGACGTTCCAGCCTACCTCCAGCAGCGTGGTGACCGCTTCCTCCGCTTCGAATTTGTAGGCAACGGCCCAGCGCGGAAATTTATCGGTATAGCCGAGCACCTCGCGCGTGCGCATATCGCAGATCTTGACAACTAATCCGTCAATCAGAAAATCCAGCGTATTACGCATCGCGACAAGATCCTGCAATTCCGCCTCGACCTGATCGATCGAATCGACGAACTTGACATAGGGGCTGACCTTGAACTGATTGTCCCGCAGAAAATCAACCATCTCGCGATGGTCCTGAAAGCGGAGTCCGTCCGTGTACCCGACGTTATAGAAGTAAGCATTCAACCGGCGCTCAGCGGTCACCTTCGGATTCAAGTTCCGCAAAGCCCCGGCTGCAGCGTTGCGAGCATTCTTGAGCGGCTCCGCGGCGGTCTCGTTGTATTTCTGGAGCACGGACAGATTCATCAGCCCTTCGCCCTGGATCTCCACAATACCGTCGGTATATGGAATGCGCAGAGGCACCGACTTGATCGTCTTCACCTGGGCCAGGATGCCTTCGCCGACAACTCCGCTGCCCCGGGTAGCGGCTTGCACCAGCTCCCCCTTGTCATAAGTGAGATTGAGCGTCAAGCCGTCGAACTTCAGTTCAATGACGAATGACAAGGGAGGAAGAGGCTGCTCCGGGTGCTGGGCGTTGTATTCGTTCACAAGCCGCTGGGCCCGGTTATACCACGCCATCAGATCCTCGTGGCTCTGAGCCTTGTCCAGGCTCCAGAGGCGCGCCAGATGCTTGTGGGGCTCAAAGCCCTTGAGCAGCTGAAAGCCTACGCGCACGGTCGGGGAATGGGGCAGCACAGTACCCGTCTCCGCCTCCAGTTGAGTCAGCTTGTCGTACAGCGCATCCCATTCCGCATCGCTGATCGTCGGTTCATCCAGCGTGTAGTATTGATAACTATGCTTGTTGATCTCCTCAATAAGAGCCTGCATCGTCTCTATCGGGTCCGGTCTGGTCGGCATGGTCGTTCGTCCTCTCGTATGAGATTGTTACGCCTTCTCTATCGGGGCAAATTTGGCGAGCAGCCGCTTGACCCCAACGGGAGCAGGGAAGGCGATCTGCAGCTCGGTATCGTCGCCGGTCCCCTTCACCGCTACTATAGTGCCTGTGCCCCATTTACCATGCTTCACCTTGTCGCCCATACCGAAGTCGGCCGACTTGGATGCCGCCGCTGTAGATGCGCCTCCCCCTGTGCGGACGGTAACGCCGCTCCCTGCAGCCGGCCGGCCGGAGCCGGCGGCGAAGCTTGGAGCGCCGGAGCTTGGAGCGCCGCCGCCGAAGCCGCCTGTGCTCCCGAAGCGGCGCTCGCCGCGCTCCCATGCGGCCCCGCCCGTACTCCGCGGCGCGAAACCACCGGCTCCGCGGGCATTCTCCACGAGCTCCGCCGGGAGCTCGCTGAGGAAACGGGACGGCGCATTGGCCGCCGTCCGGCCAAACAGCGTGCGCATCCGCGCGCAGGTCAAATAAAGTTCCTGTTCAGCCCGGGTGATGCCGACATAGGCCAGACGGCGCTCCTCTTCCAGCTCCTCGTTGTCCATCAGAGCGCGGGAATGAGGGAATACGCCTTCCTCGAGACCTACGATGAAGACAACAGGGAATTCAAGACCCTTGGCACTGTGCATCGTCATCAGCACGACGCCCTGCTTGCCCGCCTCCGGATCGTCGTTCATCGAATCAATGTCGGCTATAAGCGCCAGGTCGGTCAGGAAAGACACGAGCGATTTATCTTCGTTGCGCTTCTCGAAGTCTTGAGTCACAGAGAGAAACTCGTCGATGTTCTCCAGACGGGCCTGGGACTCGATCGTATTCTCTCTCTTCAGTTCTTCCCGATATTGAGACAGTTCAAGCATCTTCTCCGTTAATTCCGTCACCGATAAATAATCGACCATCCGGTATAAGTTCTCGATCATCTCGCGGAACTCCGTCAGCGCCCCCCGCGCTTTGGCGGCAATCCCCAGGCTGTCGACGTTCTCCAGCATGGCGAACATCGACACGCCGTACTGGGCGGCCGCTTCAGCGAGCTTGTCTACAGTCGTGTCGCCGACGCCGCGCTTGGGCACGTTGACAACCCGGCGGAAGCTGATATCGTCATCCGGATTGGACACCAGACGCAGATAAGCGAGAATGTCCTTGATCTCCTTGCGGTCATAGAACTTTACGCCGCCCACAATCTGGTAGGGAATATCCGACTTGATCAGTATTTCCTCCACGACCCGGGATTGGGCGTTCGTACGGTACAGCACCGCATGGTCCTTGAAGCGCCTGCCGCCCTGATCGACATTTTTCCGGATCTGGCCGGTGATATAGTAGCCTTCCTCATGCTCCGTATCCGCCTGATACAGCTTGATCTTCTGGCCGTCGCCCTTGTCGGTCCACAAATTTTTCGCTTTGCGGCCGGCATTGTTGGCTATGACTTTGTTGGCGGCATTCAGAATATTGGAGGTGGACCGGTAATTCTGCTCCAGCATGATCGTCGTGGCGTTCGGATAATCCTTCTCAAAATCGAGAATATTGCTGATATCCGCCCCGCGCCAGCGGTAGATCGACTGGTCGCTGTCCCCTACGACGCAGATGCGCTTATGCTTATCCGCCAGCATCCGGCAGATCATGTATTGCGCCCGGTTCGTATCCTGATACTCGTCCACGTGAATGTATTGGAACTTATTCTGATAAAAGTCCAGCACCTGAGGCTCTTTCTGAAACAGCTCGATTGTCGTCAAGATCAAATCGTCGAAATCGAGCGAGTTGTTGGCGCGGAGCTTCTTCTGATAAAGGGTATACACTTTGGCTACGACGCCATCGAAATAATCGCCGATCTTCTGCTCGAACTTCTCCGGGCTCAGCAGCTCGTTCTTGGCATTGCCCATGGCAGCCTGAACGGCCTTGGGTTCGAATTTCTTCGAATCGATGTTAAGCTCCTTCATGCAGTTCTTGATGACGGAGAGCTGGTCTCCGGAATCGAGGATCGTAAAGTTCGAGGAAAATCCGATGCGCGGGATGTCCTTGCGCAATATACGCACACACATGGAGTGAAAGGTCGACACCCAGATATCCTGGCCCTGCGGGCCGACCAGCGAGCTCACCCGCTCCTGCATCTCCCTGGCCGCCTTATTAGTAAAAGTAATCGCCAGAATGCTCCATGGGGCAGCCCGGCGCGTCCCGATCAGATAGGCGATCCGATGCGTCAGGACGCGGGTCTTGCCGCTACCCGCTCCGGCCATAATAAGCAGCGGCCCGTCCACGGTCTCTACAGCCCGCCGCTGCGGAGGGTTTAACTTCTCTATCGCTTGATGAATATCAACAGGTTGGTTCCACATCATTGCCACTTCCTTTTCTAGCCAATTTCCTTGACCGCCCGGACCGTCGCAAGCGCCCTCTCCAGGTCATGGTAAACTGCGTTGCCAACGACGACGGTATGCGCGCAATCCGCCGCCTCTCTGGCCTTCTCCGGCCCGTCAATGCCGCCGCCGTAGAACAGCCTGGACTGTCCGACCGCGCTGCGGACGCGTCTGACCAGCGCCATGTCTCCATACATGCCGCTATATTCGATGTAAACGATCGGGCAGCGGAACAGCTTGTCCGCCAGTCGGACATACGCCTCCACATCCTTGGCGTCCAGGTTCGTATCGGCCTGCGTAAGCCGGGCCGCCGCCGAATCGCCGTTCAATATAATGTAGCCCTCCGTCAAGATCTGCTGCCAATCCATGATCGCTCCATATTCCCTGAGCGCCTGACGCTGACGCCCGACGATCCACTCGGGATCTTTCGCGTTCAGCACGACAGGGATCAGGAACAGATCGAAGCCGGGTACTATCGCATCCTGCTCGGACACCTCCAGCACACACGGCACCTCGTAGCGGCGAATGCGCGCCAGCAGATCTACCGTATTGTCGAACGTCACGCCGGTCGAGCCGCCGACCATGACCGCATCCGTCCCTGACAGGCAGATCCTCTCCAGCGCCTCGTCCGTCAGCTCACGATCGGGGTCCAGCTTGAATACATGCCTCCACTGCTCCATACGCACGTGCACCCATAAAGCCCCCTGTCCTTCCTACTACAAGTAGTCTATGCTACGTCAGAAGGCGTGTCAATCCAAGCAAAAACGCATAAGCCCCTCGAAACGAACAGGAATGTATGTTCTATTTTATCAAATTTCCAGGCAAAAATCGAGTAGGCCCATGCATAAATCCATGGGCCTCTCACGAATCCGTATCGCCGGCAGTCTCCGGGTCAGGACGATGTTTTAAATTCAATGATTCGAAGCCGGCCGTCCTCCGGCCGGTAAGCTGATTCATGCAGCATCGTAGACTTTGCCGCGTCCTGCTGTACATTCGTCCCCCGCACGGTGAGCCGATAGACGCCGTCTTCGCCGCGGCTTTTCTTCACCTCATACTCCCCCCACTCGCTGCGCAGACCAAGCATAGCCTTCGTGCTATAAGCCTGATAGGTGCCAAGCTGCTCATTGCGCCGGTAAAAGTAAGCGATCTGGCGATCCGCCATCTCTGGCGAATAAAGCTGGCCCAAGCGCTTGCGCATCTCCTCCATCCCATAGCGGTCAACCTCCCCGGTGACGGGCGAAGACAGCACCCGGTGCGTCCATTCGTCGATCTGCTTCACCCAGGCGACGATCTGCTCATCGGACTGCTCCATGATGTTCACAGGCATCGACGGCGCCGTGATCTGATCCATCGTTTGAAGCAGTTGGTCACGGCCCACTGTACGCTGCATCTTGACCTGGTCCGACCCATTTCCCGCTCCCTGCGACTGGCAGCCCGCAGCCGCCAGCAAAATCGCGGTCAGCGCCAGGACTGGTAGTTTCTTCATACTCATAGGTTAGGAAAACCTCCGTTGGCGATTTTTTCGTATTATGGGTCAATTCCGAAAAAGTATGCGCCCGCTCTCAATATTGCGAACAGTACCGGTTCAAAACGAGAGACGGATAAAAAGCATGGCGGTATGCTTGCAGCTTCCTGCGCTCAAACCGGCGTAATCGCCCAGCACAAAAAGCCCCCGGCTGAGGGAGCTTCCTGTCAGGACTTGCGCACACGCCATAAGACGCTGCCGCCCGTCGATATAAGATTAGTTGTTGACCGAAGAAGTATGCGACTTGGCAGACGAGCTTGTCGTCATGCCGGTGTTCGCCGACTCCGACACACCCGAGGTTCCTCCGTACGCATAACCGGCCGAGCCTGCCCGGGAGCCGCTTGTACCGTATACGGAGGAACTGCCCGCATCCTGCTGGCTCTTGGAGCTGTATGCCTCCAAGCCTTGGGAGCCGGAGCCCGCATCCTCAGATACGGAGGAGCTGTAGCTGTAGGCAGGCTGCGAGGAGCTGCCGTAGGAGCCGGATGCTTGGCTTTGGCTTTGGCCCGCGTACGAGCCGTAACCGGCGCTCGCGTACAGGGATCCCGCGGAAGCGGGCTGCGGCGCTGCCGACGAGGACAACGATCCGCCGTAAGCGGATTGGCTGCCTGCATAGCCGGACTGCTGGCTTGACGCATACCCCTGCTGCTGAGCGTAGGGGGACTGCTGGGAGGCGTACATGGACGGCTGTCCATAAGCCTGCTGCTGGTGCGAATGGCCGGACGCATACGCGCCCTGCACAGCCTGCTGGACCAAAGCATGCAGCTGCTCCGATTTCTGGAATTGCTGCTGCAGCTCCTGCTGAACCTCCTGCTGGGAGGCCGGCTTAATGGAGCCATAGCCTCCGGATTGGGTTAACGCTTGGAAGAGCTCCGCCTGATCCTGGAGCGTCTTATGGGTGAGGCTGACGAACATCTGGCGAATCGCCGGATGCTCGGACTCAAGCGCCGCTGTCGTATATTCGCGTGCTGCCCGCTTCAACTCGGACAACACCAGATTGGCTACATCCTTCTCGTTCATGTGAAAGTGAGTTTGACCTATATTCTGCTGGTACATGCGCCCCGCGCACCTCCTATGTAAGTTTAATGAGAAAGCTGCGTTTGCTGCTGCAGCGTTCTGAGCAGCAGATCCGTATTCTGCAGCCGATCCTGCGCGATCTGGGCAAGCTTCTGCGCCAGCTGCGGGTTTTGGCTTTCCGCCACGCCTTGAACGGCGATTTTGGCCAGCAGCTCTTCGTTCTTCAGGCAGTCGGAAATATACGATAGCTCCTTGGAGCTGACCGAATGAACCAATTGCTGTGTCCCTCCGGCTTGTTGTTGTTGGTTGAACATGAGAATTCCTCCCTTCCTTGGTTGACAAAATTAGGATGCCCGCTCTCAGGAGAATTATGTAAGCCGGCAAAAAAATCCCCTGCCGGTCAAAGCTCCCCGTTCAAACCCGGGCGCTTCGGCCGGCAGGGGATTCACCGCCTGCTCTATTATCCGCACGCTTAATCGAAAGTCGTTGTTATATCGCCTTCTCGCATCTTTCGGAAAAACAGTTTAATCTGAGCCTCCGTCACCCGGTCGGTCGACAGCGGCGGCAGCTCATCCTCCCCGAAAAATCCGACGCCTGTCGTCTCTGTCCCCGTCTGCGCCTCACCGCCTTGGAGCTCGCACAGCAGGAAGAGCTTGTAGACATAGTTTGCATGCGGAGGATGGTCATGCCGGTCCCGGTCCAATACGGCCAGCAGCCGTACGGGCCGCACGTCGAAGCCGGATTCTTCCTTGACTTCCTTAACGGCTATCTCTCCCGGCGAATATCCGATATCGGCCCATCCTCCGGGGATCGACCACAGGCCATCCATCGTTTCGCGAACGAGCAGAATTCGATCTTCCCGGAACACGACACCCCTAACGTCAACCTTGGGCGTGGCGTAACCCGTTTCTCCGGCGAACAGCAGCTTCACCCGCTCTTTCGGCAGGTCCGTGTAAGCCGACATGATCTGCACGCTGATATCGCGCAGCTCTTCGAATCTCTCGATATCGTATACATCCTTGGAATACGTCAGTCCGGCCTGGGCGATAGCCTGCAGCCTCTGCGCCCATCCGAGCCACCGAAGATCCATCTCATTTCCGTCCATCCCGATCTCCCCCGTTCCTATTCACTCGCTAACTCGCCGAACCTGCAGCCGCTTTGGGCGTCACCGTCCGAATCTCCAGCTGCTGCAATCTGCCAAGCACCTGTTCATCCGCCGAATCTGTCACCACGACGCTCCATTCATCCAAATGCCCAACGTTGAATCGATCCTTCCGGTTCCACTGTTCCTCAGCCACGAGAAGAATGGATTGCTTGGCCAGCGGCAGCAAGGTACGCTTCAGCTCCAGCGTCTCCGGCAAGCTTGTCGTCACCGTCCCGTCTGCGCCTACCCCGGAGGTCCGCATGAAGCATTTATCAAAATTATAATGCTGCAGAGCAGCCAGCGCATGGAACCCGTAGCAGGCCTCATCCTCGCCATGAACGATTCCTCCGGTCTGTATAACCTTCGCCTTCCTGGCCAGCGCGGCCAGCCTGGCGATAGGCAGCTTGGCCAGGGCGTCCCCTCGGTCCGCATAAGGCACGAAGGAAGCCGGCGCAGAAGGAAGCACCGCTCCTCCGTATGTTCGCTTCAGCCGCCTCAAGCTCTCCAGATACCTCAGATCCTTGCGGATGGCATCCTCGGTAACGGCAAACAAGGATGAAAGCTGCTTTACCGTTACCCGCTCCTGAGCCTGCAGCAGCTCCAGAATACGCTGGCGGCGCTCTTCAATAAAATACGTACCCGTCATTCAGCCCCCCTGCTCATCGTATTTATTGTTATTGTTTTGTATTGTTTTATCTTATTTCATCGCCGGTTCAAAAGCAACAAAGCCCTTACCCTAAAGGGCAGGACTTTGTGCTAATGGCGAATGGCTGCGCTCGGTCGGTGCCGGGCACCGACCTGCGCTCATGAAGGAGTTAACCAAAGCTGCTCGGTGTTCAGCAGTCCGGCCATCCTATCGTCTCCAAGTCCGATACCCGTCAAACAACCGGAAGGGCCGCCGGCCTTTCCTTGCGGAGGAACCTGGATGCTGTTGTACACCGTTACCTTGTGGATGCGGTCGACAATCACGCCGACAAACGTCTCCGCATGCTTGACCATCACAATCCGGGTATCCTTGGAGGGAAGCTTCGCAGGCATGCCGAACAGCTCGCGCAGACCGATAACCGAAACGACTTCGCCTCTCAAACAGATCACGCCCTTCACATGAGCTGGGCTGCCCGGGATCGCCGTGATAGGCTGCATGCGGATGATCTCCTGAACATCCTGTATTCTTATCGCATAATACTCCTCGTCCAAAGCCAGCTCGATATATTGCTCCTGCTTGGAAGCGGTCATGGCTCACACCCCGGATCTTAATTGATCTTGAACACGCTTATGGCTCCGTTCAATTCTTCAGCCAGATTAGCCAGCGTCTGACAAGTTGCCGCCGTTTCCTCAGAGGCTGCAGCCGATTCCTGACTCGAGGATGCCACCTGATCCACCGAAGTCATCACTTCGGACGCTTGGGCGGCTTCCTCTTCACAGGCTGCGGCAATTTCATTCACCTTGCTTGAGGAAGCGTCGACCATGGCGACGATCTTGCCGAAGGCCTCCCCAGTCCGCTCGGATTGGGTAACGCTGTCTGCGACTGCCGACACGCTCAGCTTCGTATTCTCCTGCATAGCCTTGATGATCGAGGTAATCTCCTTGGTCGCGGAGCTGCTCCGCTCGGCCAGCTTGCGCACCTCATCGGCCACTACGGCAAAGCCGCGGCCATGATCGCCCGCCCGAGCCGCTTCGATAGCCGCATTAAGCGCCAAAAGATTCGTTTGATCGGCAATATCGTCGATCACTTCGATGATTTCTCCGATTTTCGAGGAATCCTTCTCCAGCTGAGAAATCGTCCGGTTCACGCTATCCATGCCCCGAATCGAGGCTTCTACAATTTTGCCGCCTTCGCTTGCCGTCTGGACGGTCTGGCCGGTAAGCTCGGCCGCTTGCTCCGCACTTTTGGCTACGAAGTTGATAGCCGACGAAAGCTCCGTGAACAGCTCGGCGATCGCTTGCGCCGATCTTGCCTGGGTCGAGCTGCCGACAGCCACCTCTTCGGAGGTCGCCGAGATTTG
Organism: Paenibacillus sp. cl123; assembly: GCF_900101595.1. Classification (GTDB taxonomy): domain Bacteria; phylum Bacillota; class Bacilli; order Paenibacillales; family NBRC-103111; genus Paenibacillus_G. Next base: position 62,959 of record NZ_FMYY01000031.1, on the reverse strand, counting down.
CTGGGTCGCAGCTGCCAAACTCTGCGAGGAGGCTGAAATACCTCCGATTAGCCCGCGCAAGCTATCGATCATCCGGTTCAGCGATTCGGAGAGCTGGCCTACCTCATCCTTCGTATCACGCTCCATTTTTTGCCGGAGATCGCCGTTCGCAACCTGACTGACGATACCGACCATCTGCACGAGAGGACGGGCGATCGTTTGGGCGATCACATACCCGGTTACAATGCTGAGGAGGAAGGCAACCGCAATTACGGCGATCAATATATTGCGGGCGCTCGCATAAGCACGGTCGCTCTCCTCATTTTTCTGCTCAGCCAGTTTGACATTTATATCGATGAGCCGGGCCAAGCTGCTATCCAGCTTTTTGCCTTGAGTAAAAACCTCTTGATTGATGAAGGTCAGAAACCCATCCTCATCCCCCGCACGCAGCAGACTGGTTGCCCGGTCGTATACAACCAGGTAAGCCGCCCATTCGGTATCGAAAACATCCAATTCATCCTGTTCGGCCGGCGTAATCGTTGTAGAACGGTAATTGTCAATACGAGCCGTGACTTCTTTTTTAAAATCGGGAATTTCCTGGAGCTTCGCTTCCTTGTCGGCCGTCGTCTGGGAAAGCGCGGCGTCGCGCAGCGTCACTCTCAGATTCTGATAGCCGATACGGGCGGCCGACATTTCCTTAATCGAGGTCAGGTTATTATCGTACATCACATCCAGATTTGCCTTCATCATTTTCACATTATAAACGGAATAAAAACCAACAGCCGCCAATAAGCAAGCAATGCTCACAAAAGCTAAAACAAGCTTTGTCGCTGTTTTTTGATTCAAGAACCATTTCATCATGTGCACCCCGCCTTGGTTAGTAAATAGTAAAACATTGCCTAATTCTCATAATTCGACTATTTTCGTCATAATTCTCCCAAAATCTAATGGTCACCCTCCCCTATACTATATTTATTCGACATTGTTCAACAATAACTTTAGCTTCTTGGTTAATTTAAAGAAAATAAATCCTATCCGGCTAATCAAACTTGTTCATGCCAAAAAACCGTACAAACAATTGTACGGTTTTTCGGCTATATTCATATGCGGCTCGCCTTGGCTCACCCCTGTGGAGCGGCGGCATCCGACGGCTGCGCCTCGGCCTCTGTCTCAGGCTGATCCTTCCCGTGGTCGGCCAGCTCCTGAACGGCTTCAGCCGGCACGGCATACGCCCATTCGCCGCCTTGACGGGCGACCCATACGGTCGCTCCATCCAGCTTGCCGGCATATGCCGTCTCCGTTTCCTTGCCGGCTTCATCCGCCGTCTTCAGCGACAGCCGCAGCTCAGGCTGATCCAGTCCCTTCACTTCGGCGGCAGGCTTCACCAGCTGCTCCGTCACCAGAGAAGCCGCCCGGTCCATATACCCGGTTGCATCCGGTCCGGCCAGCTCGCGCTCGCCCAGCTTCCACTTGGCTTCAAAGGAGGATTTGTCCGGCTCCGACTTGGTCAGCGCCCAAGACGTACCCTGCCAATCAACGGCCAACGAGCGTATCTTCTCGTACTCTATCTTAACCGCTGATTTCTCCATGAAATCGATCGGCTGCTTGGCAAGCTGCTGCAAAGTCGCGTCCGCCAGCTGAAACACCGCGGTCGTGCCGCTAAGTTTGGCATAGGACGAGCTGCCGATCGGCGTCGCATCGCCCACCTCCAGCGTCTGCTCGACGCCGGACGCCAGTTTGACCGTAAAGCGCTGCTTCGGCTCAGCCAAGCCGAATTGCCCCGGATCGGAGGCATTCTCCGTCACGATTTTGTCCTTCTTCAGCGAGGCGAACGCATTAACCCAGGCATCCGCATCATAGGCGGTCAGCGGCAGGGGGGAAGGCTTGGTCATCGTCCATGCGCCCTCTCGCCGCTCCATAACAATCTCCGTTTCTCCGCTCCGGATCGTGAAGCCCGTCACATCCTCCTTGTTCACCGTCACCAAAGCCGGCGTCTCCGGCGGCTTCTCCCGGAAGAAGTCCTTGCTCGACGCATACCAGAAGCCGCCGATGCAGAGGATGACCAGCAGGATTGTGGGGATCAGCCGCTTCATCCTTTTCTCCTCCTCCACCAAATAAATCCGCCCACGATCAAAAACAGCAGCGGGAAGAAAATAACGGTTCCGAGGAAAATCCAGTTGGCCTGCTCATTGGTCACCATCGCCGTCGACAGGTTGTCTCCCTCGCGAGGCCGAATCGTGATCTGGTCCGTCTGCTCCTGCAGCCAGCCGATGCTGTTCAAGGCGAAATCGCGATTGCCCTGCATCTGGAGGTACTGATCGACCAGGAAGGTTGATCCGCCGAGCACGACAGCCTTCGGCTTGTTCTCCTTGTTCTCAACCACATAGCCGAGATTCAGAGGGCCGGCCACATCGGAAGCATCCTTTTTGGACGCCCCTTGGCCGGATAAAGTCTTCAAGTCCGTCTCGCCATAGGCGGCTTCGGTAGTCCGCAAGATCGGCGTAGCCGGATAATCGGCATTGGCCTGGTCGGCGTTAAGCGTGACGGCCAGCGTCATCACGGTCAGCAGGTTGTACTCTTGCAGCATGCGGGTAATCTCATGCCCGCTGTATTCGGGCACGATGCTCAGCGGGCTGTTCAGCGCGCTCTGCTTCGGCTCGATGGCCACCGCGTGCTGATCCTTGATCCCGTATGACGACATGATTGCGTCGAGATTTTTCCAGGCGGTCCCCATATTCGGATTGAAGCCGAGAGCCAGATACAGCTTGCCCTTGCCCGCCAGGAACGTCTTGACCAGCTCCGCCTCCTGATCGCTCAGGTCCGTCTCCGGCCCGATAATGGCCAGCACCTCGGCGTCATCCGGCATTTTCCCTTCCCGCAGCAGGTTGAGCTCCTGAACGTCATAGTTCGCTTCCGCAAGACCGGAGCGCCACAAGCTCATTTCCGCCAGCGGAATTTCATTGTGCCCGGAGAGGAAGTACAGCTTGCGCTTCTCCTTCACATCGAGATTGACAAGCGCCTGCGTCAGCTTCTCTTCGCCGGCAAAGCTGTAGCCGTTCGGATTTTGCTGGCTCGGTAGAAACATATCATAGAAGCTGAGCGTCTTCTTCTGCGCGCCGCTTTCCACCACGAGCGTCCCTGCGGGGTCGACTTCGTATTGTCTGGCGACGGCCGGATTTTGCACGGCATCGTATTCCTCGAAGGTAATTTTCCCCGTCCGCTTCTTGTATTCCTGAACCAGCTCGACAACCTCGCGCTTCATGTACGGGTTCGTGTCGGTTGTTGTCAGCGAGATGATTTTGATGTCCTTGTCGAGTCCGTCCAGCGTCTGCTTGGTCTGGTCCGACAGCGTAAATTTATTATTTTCGGTCAAATCCACCTGCAGGCCTTTCGCTGAATTCAAAAAGATCGTCAGCACGATAAAAATGCCGATCACCGCAAGCGACAGCACGGTCGCATTCGTTCCGCGGATCCACTTGTTCACCTTGCACCCTCCCCCTTCTCGAGCGGCGCTGACCGGCCACGGCCGGCGCGCCCTTCGCCTGTTATCTCCAGCGCTTGCGCTCCAGCACCTGAATGCTCAGGAGCAGGAACACGAGCACGAATGTCACGTAAAACAGCACGTCGGCGAAATCAAGCACGCCCTTCTGCAGATCCGAGGCCCTGCCGACGATCGAGAACAGGCCCAGAAACTCCTTCACCTTGCCCCCTACCGTATCGCCAAGCCACTCAATGGTCCAAAACACGAGCAAAATGGCGAAGGAAGCGATGCCCGATACCATCTGATGGGAGGACAAGGAGGAGGCGAACAAGCCGACGGACATCATCGCCGCCCCGACCAGAAACATCGCCAGATAAGATAGCCAGAGCACCGGCTGATCCAGCGGTCCGTATGCGCTCAGGATGAGCGGATACAGCAGGCTGCCGGCAACAAGCAGAGCGAGCACGCCCAGCGTCGAAGCGTATTTGCCGACCACAATCTCCGTGATGCTGATCGGTGAAGTGAGCAGCAGCTCATCCGTACCTTGGCGCAGCTCGTCGGATATAAGTCTCATCGTCAGCAGCGGCACAATGAACAGAAAGACAAACGTGATATTCCCGAACACCGGCCGCACGTCCACGACATAAGGCGGGTACAGGAAGTTGGCGCTGAAAAAGTAGCCCGCGATCACGAAAAAAAAGGCAAACGCCGCATACGCGATCGGAGAGTAGAAGTACATCTGAAGCTCCTTGCGGGACATTGCCATCGTTCTACGCATGATGATCACCTCCTGCATTTGCCGTGGCGGCATCGTCTTCAGTCAAGCCGGCGCCGCTCCCGTCCGTCTCATCCATCCGTTCGTCGGTCGTCAGCTTCAGGAATATATCCTCCAGACTGAGACTTTCCCTCTTCATGGACAGAATCGGCAGCCGTTTCTCGGCCATCCGGTAAAACAGCGCCTCCCGAATATCCTGACGGTCGGCGGACTGGGCGATGACTCGCACCGTATCGAGCGCCTCCCCGGCGGCGCCCGGCTCGCCCGCCGCTTCCGGAGCGTCAGCGCCCGTCTGTGATCCGGAAGCCGACAGCGCGGCTTCCGGCCCCTCCGTCAGCTCGCGGACAGCCGTAACGCCCGGCGTTCCGCGCAGCTCGGCCAGCACGGTCTCGCGGGGCCCCTTGATCTCCAGCGATACCTCGAAGGTATCGCCCAGCGAGGTTGCGAGCTGCTCCGGCTGTCCGTCCAGCACGATCCGGCCCTGATGGATGATCAGCACCCGGTTGCACAGCGCATTGATCTCAGGCAAAATGTGCGTGCTCAGCAGCACGGTATGGTTCTCGCCCAGCTCGCGAATCAGCTGGCGGATTTCGATAATCTGCTTGGGATCGAGACCGGAGGTGGGCTCATCCAGCACGAGCAGATCGGGGCCGTGCAAAATCGCCTGCGCCAGGCCGATTCTTTGCTTGTACCCTTTGGAGAGACTGCGGATAATTTGCCGCTCCCTCCCCTGCAAGCCCAGGCGTTCGATGACCTCGCCGATTCTCGTCTTCTGCTCGCGCACCGGGATATCGCGCAGGTCGGCAATAAATTTCAAATAAGCCGTGATCGACATCTCCGGATACAGCGGCGGCGTCTCGGGCAAATACCCGATCTTCTGCCGCGCCTTCTTCGGATGCTCCGCCATCGGCAAACCGTCGATCGCGATTGATCCGTGGGTCGGGTTCAGGTAACCGGTAATCATCCGCATCGTTGTCGTTTTGCCTGCGCCATTGGGCCCGAGAAACCCGACAATCTCCCCGCGCGTCATCGCAAAATCAATGTTGTGAACGCCTCTCTGGTTCTCATACAGCTTGCTTACTTGTTTGACCTCAAGCACGTCGAAACCCCCTATCATCCCACATATCCTTGCTACAGCCATATCCAACTTTCGGGCTGCTTAATCGCCAAACCCAATATAGCGGGCAAACAATAATCCCAGCTTAACCCAACCTGAAAAAAGGCTTAAAAAAATGTGTCTAAATTGTGAACAAAAAGTGTGCTGACAATCATCCCAATTCAGGAAGTCTCGGCGTCTTCACTTATGGTAAGATGAAGCTAGCACGCCGGGATTGTTCCCGCGGCATTCCCCACTCCACCTAAGGAGGTTTAGTATGTCAGGACTTATCCCAACCATCGTTGTCTTGCTCGTTATCGTCTCGATCCTCTCCGCCATCCGTATCGTCCGCAAGCTCGCATCCTCCTCCCGCAGCCGGCGCAGACGACGTGCACCGTATAAGGACACGCCCCTCCCCGAGATGCTAGGTCTGCAGCGCATGCTTCCTCTGCAGCCTGCCGTTTTGCGAATGGAGCGGGCTTTGAACGAAACGTTCACCGCCAAGATCAGAGAGCGGGTGAAGGCGGAGCATCCCGCGATGAGCGATGCGGAGTTCAATTGGAAGTTCCTTGAGCTGAAGCGCTACTTTCTGATGACCGCGGTGCTGCGCGACGTTCCGATGTTCAGCGCGCCGGTTGACGACATCTGGCATGAGATGCTCATGTTTACCAGAGAATACACTAGGTTCGGAGAAGCGTTCGTAGGATCGACTATCCACCATGCCCCTCACACCGGAGAGGCCGCCGAGCCCGATCCTGGCGGCCGGGCCTGGTTCGACTGGGTGTACGCCCAGCTTTTTGTGCCGACACCCTACTCGGCTCGCATCTGGGGTCCCTTCTTCCGCTATCCGCTAAGCCGGGAGCTGCTGGAGGAACTGCAGATATCGCCGCCATCCGAGTCGCTTGCACGCCTGTTCAATCAGACGGCGGCCGCGCGTTACTCCGATATCCGGGAGACAACCAGCCTGCTGCTGCGGCTTGCCCGGGAGCAAGCGGCATCGGCCAGACCGGGCGCCGCCTACAAAGCGAAACGGCCTCAGGCGGGTTCGCCCGATTATATGCCTTATTTGGCCGGGGCGCTTATGGTATATTCGGCTGCCGAGGCTGCAGACTTCGACGGGCTGATGGAACAGCATCTCCTGGAAGAGGAGGCCAGACAGCGCGCCGCGGCGTCCAGCAGCTCCTGCAGCAGCGCCTGCGGGGCCTCTTACTGGAACGATGACCGGGATGACTCCGGCGGCGACAGCAGCTGCAGCGGGGATGGAGGCGGAAGCTCTGACGGAGGCTCGTCGTCCAGCTGCTCTTCGGGTTCCTCCTGCAGCAGCTGCGGCGGGGGTGGGGACTGAGCGTCCCTCTCTCTGCCGGAAGCGGCAAAAATAAGAGTCGGCTATGCCCCTCCTTGATCCAGCCTATCTTGCGATAGGCTTTTTTTCATTGGACCGCATGCTGGGCGAATGGCCGTTTATATTTTTTTAAGAATTGTTTAAGACTCCGTTTATCTCTGCTTTAGAGGCCGTTTAGGCTGCCGGGGTATGATGCGTATATGGAAGGCTGAGACGTCCATACAGATCATACGGAGAAGAAACGGAGGCCAAACGAATGAATAAAAAATTGGCAATGATGGGAGTAGGCGTGGCGGTTGGCAGCATGCTGCTGTTGACGAGCGTGTATGCGGGAGTTGGGGAAGCGCCGGGGTATGAGGCTTACAAATCCGCCTTCAAGCAGACCGCGGCAATCGGCAACGCCACCCGTCAGGTGAATGTCGCGCTCACGGATAACGGGCAGGAGCTGCTGAGCGTGAAGTCCGTGATCAAGACCGGCGGAAACGACCGGACAGGAAGCGCCAGCCTGACCGTAACGGACGGGTCGGAAGCGCAGACGATCCGGTTCTACAGCCAGGATGGGAAGCGGATCGTGAAAACCGATAATTCCGACACCTACAAGATTCTGGAAGCCGGAGAAGCAAACGGGCGTTTCAAGCATGCCCGCAGCGACGACAAGAAGGCGCCCGATGCGCAGACGGTTCAAGAAGTCGAGCATCTCGTCGATGCGCTTGTCGGCAATCTGAAGCAGGCGGTTACAATGACTGAAGGGTCCGGCAATACGAAGGAGCTTCACTTCAAGCTGTCCGGCACTCAAATCTCTCCCGTCGTGAACACGATAGGCTCTCTCCTCATCAAGCACGGCGCTTCCGGCGAGCTTGGCGAGCGTCCTGCGCCGCTACCGTCCGATACACTCGGCATCGATGTTCGATCCATTCACCAGAGCCTGCCGCAACTCACCGGCGATATCAAGATGGATGCGGTCGAGATGAACGCAACGGTCGATTCGGATAATCATATTACGAATCAAAGCGCCTTGATTCAGATTTCCGGCAAAGACCGCAGCGGGACAGAGCATGACGTACAGTTGCAAGTAGATATCACCTTGTCCAGTCTGGGCAGCACCACACCGGATACGGTCGATTTGACAGGCAAGCAGGTCGAGACAATAAAGCCCGATGAAGGCTGGCATAAGGGCCGGAGCTTCGGCAAGTAACCAGGGAGGGGTGGCTATCATGCAGCCGGTCATCGAAGTCCGTCAGCTCACCAAGCTGTATAGGAATCAGCGCGGAATTGCAGACCTAAATATGACAGTGCAGCAGGGAGATATTTACGGTTTCTTCGGCCCTAACGGCGCTGGGAAAACGACGGTGATGAAAGTGATGACCGGGCTTGCCCGTGCGGACCGGGGAGAGATAAGGCTGTTCGGACAACCGGTATCCGCACGGTACGAGCAGGCGATGGCCCAAGTAGGCGTTATGATCGAAGCGGCCGAAGCCTATACGTATATGAGCGGAAGGCGCAATCTGGAGCTGGCCGCTCGCTTCTATCCCGGTATCGGCCAAGCGCGCATCGATGAAGTGCTCGAGCTTACCGGCTTGACCGCCTACCAGCACGAGAAGGCGGCCGGCTACTCGCTCGGGATGAAGCAGCGGCTCGGACTGGCCGGGGCGCTGCTGTCCAAGCCGAAGCTGCTGATTCTGGATGAGCCGACGAACGGGCTGGATATCGAAGGCACGGTCCAGATGCGGGAGACGATGCTGTGCCTCGCCCGGGAAGAAAGCATCACCTTTCTGATATCCAGCCATCTTATCCATGAGATGGAGTTGATGTGCAGCCGGATCGGCGTCCTCCATCATGGGCGGCTGATCGGCGAGGGGCTGGTCAAAGAATTGACGGAAGCGCATGGAACGCTGGAGCGCGCATACTTGCGCATCCTCGAAAACGCGGGGAGGGCGGCCGCCTATGCTTAATCTGATAGCAGGGATACAGGTGGAAACTGTCAAGCTGCTCGCAAAGCGGAGGTCGCTGTTATTCCTCGGCGTTACCCTGCTGGTTCCATTCCTCGCCGCCTGGCTGCTCACCCGCTTCCAGAACGGCATCGGTCTCGGCGCCGTCACGGCCCGGGATTTCCCGATCCTGATGCTGAACCTGTTTACCTCCGTGTTATTCCCATTGTTCGTATTTATGGGAGCGGCCGACAGCTTCTCGGGCGAGATCGGGGAACGCACGATGAAGCTCACGCTGACCCGCCCCGTCTCCAGATTCAAAATTTTCGCAGCGAAGCAAACGGCGCTGGCCTTGTACATCGCGCTCTGCGTACTCGCCGGACTGCTCTCCTCCAGTCTGGCCGCCCTCTTCTTCCGTCCCGGCGGCGGAGCGGCGGAAGCGCTGCTGGACGGCGTGCTGGCATACAGCGCCGCACTGCTCCCGCTTCTGACCCTTAGCATCGCCGCCGCCTGCGTGGCGCAGCTTTTCTCCACCGGCAGCTCGGCGCTGACCGCCACCCTGCTGCTGTACGCGGGGCTCAAGGCGGCGGCCATGTTCGTCCCGTCACTGGGCGTTTATTCGCCGACGGCTTATACCGGCTGGCACATGCTGTGGCTGGGAGGGACGGCGGCGGCCGGCAGCATCGCCAGCGCCTTTATGTTTCTGGCGGCGTGTAGTATATTGTTTTTTACAGTAGGTTTTTACGGGTTTGATAAAAAGGAGCTCTGATCCGGGTGTCTATTCGCTTACGGCTGGTCCTATCTTATATTGCGATGCTGATCGTACCGCTTGTCTTGTCCGTGCTGGCCGTCATTCTGATCGGCATCGCGACGCTCGGCAGCCTGAAGTCGGTCTTCCAGGTCAATTATTCGGAGGGCAGTCCGTTCAAACGGATCATCGAGCAGGAGGCCGAGCTGTCCGTATATATCAAGGCCGCATCCGAGGCGAACCCCGATCAGTTCCTGGATGCCTTCTTTCTCAGTCAGCTGGAGGAGCGGCTGCATCAGATTAATATGGGGCTGATCATTCGCAAGGATCAAGCGATCACGCATATGTCTTCCTATATAAAACCGGATCAGGTGCCGGATATTTCCCAGCTGCCTCCCTATGGGGCCTACGGGGCTTCCGCAACCAAATTCAAGCATAATCAGGGGCCGCTGTGGATCAGCCGTCAGCAGGATTTTATATTTTCCGATCAAAGCAAGGGCTCAGCCTTTATCTTCCTGGACGGCAGCCCTTTTCAGAAATATTTGCATCAGTTCTCCACATCGGTCATCGTTGCTTTTATCGTGATCCTGGTGCTGACGAACGGGGCGTTGACTTACCTGGTGTCGCGAAGCATCATACGCCCCCTTCGTGCCCTCAAGCGGGCAGCCGAGGAGATCAAGGACGGCAATCTGGACTTCGAGGTCATCCCCCAGACCGACGACGAGATCGGGCAGCTCAGCCGGGCTTTCGAAGACATGCGCCGCAGGCTGAAGCAGTCCGTAGAGCTGCAGCTCCAGTATGAGGAGAACCGCAAGGAGCTGATCTCCAATATCTCGCATGATCTGAAAACGCCGGTCACGGCGATTAAAGGCTATGTAGAGGGCATCATGGACGGGGTGACCAACTCCCCCGAGAAGCTGGACCGGTACGTGCGGACCATCTACAATAAAACGACCGACATGGACCGGCTGATCGACGAATTGTTCCTGTTCTCCAAGCTCGATCTCGGCAAGGTGCCGTTCCAGTTCGAGAGGCTCGATCTGGTCGATTATATAAGGGATTGCGCCCAGGAGCTGGCGTTCGACATGGAGAAGAAGGGTGTTACCTTCCTGTTCTCCGAGCTGCCTTCCGGCCCGCTGCCTGTCACGGCAGACCGGGAAAAGCTGAAGCGGGTGCTGCTGAACGTCATCGGGAACGCCGAGAAATATTGCGATAAAGCCAACTGCACCATCCGGCTGACCGTGCGGGAAATGGACGGCAAGGCCGTCGTCTGCATCGAGGATAACGGACAGGGAATTTCGGAAGAGGAGCTGCCGCATATTTTCGACCGGTTCTACCGGGCCGACCCTTCGCGCAATACGTCCACCGGGGGCAGCGGTCTTGGCCTTGCCATCGCCAAGCAGATCATGGAAGAGCATAAGGGACAGATTAGCGCAGCCAGCACATTAGGGCAAGGAACGACAGTCTGCCTGACCTTGCCGCTGCATACGACGGAGAAGGGTGGAGAATCGGAGTGAGCCGGATTCTGATTATAGAAGATGAGCCGAGCATAGCGGAGCTGGAGAGGGATTATCTGGAGATCAACGGCTATGAGGTCGATATCGAGGTTACCGGGGATCGGGGCCTGCAGCAGGCTATGAGCCGGGAGTATGATCTGATTATTCTGGATCTGATGCTTCCGAAGGTAGACGGCTTCGAAATTTGCCGGCGCATCCGCAGCGAGAAAGATATCCCGATCCTGATGGTGTCCGCCAAGCGCGAAGACATCGATAAGATTCGCGGCCTCGGCCTCGGCGCCGACGATTATATCATGAAGCCGTTCAGCCCCGGAGAGCTGGTAGCCCGGGTGAAGGCCCATCTGGCCCGCTACGAGCGGCTGATGGGCAGACGCGAGGCGAAAAACGACGAAGTCCGCATCCGCGGGCTGCTGATCGACAAAACGGCGCGCCGCGTCTTCGTCAACGAGAAGGAAGTTCTGTTTACGACCAAGGAATTCGACTTGCTCACCTTCCTCGCCACGAACCCGAACCGCGTGTTCAGCAAGGATCAGCTGTTCGATCAATTATGGGGAATGGACGCGATAGGCGAAATCGCCACTGTCACCGTCCATATCCGCAAGCTGCGCGAGAAGCTCGAGCAGGACCCGTCGAATCCGCAATATATCGAGACGATATGGGGAGCGGGCTACCGGTTCCGCATTTGAGGAGGGAGGGCCTATTGGAAAGGGGCCTCCCTCATCGCCCCTCCGTCTTCCGTTCCTCCGCGAAAAGCCTTTGAACCTTATCCCCTTTGCTCAGGTAAGGGGCGGACGCGGCGACAAAACCTTTCTTGCCTGAGCCAAGGGGATAATTTCCGTAGGCTGCCCGGAAGAACGACGCTCTCTCCACGCCCCAGCTTCACATTATCTTCAAGCCTCAAGCTCTCCATGCCTCAAGCTCTTCATGCGCCCACTTCTCATTGATCAGCAGCCTCAAGTTTGCGAACAACTCCATGCTCCCCCTCTTGAAGCCCTGTTCTCATTCCGGGGGCCCACGATCATCCTTACTTCCTTGGCTTATGCTCATGCTTCGCCGATCACCGTAAAGCGCCCTAGCGCAGGCGTCCGGGGCTGCCCCTGCGGGATGTTGGCCGGATAGCCCAGCAAAATAGACACTGCCGCCTATCGCACGACTTTTCTTCACGACCCCCGCCCATAAATAAAAGGCCGGCAAACAGCGCAAGCCATTTGCCAGCCTATGCATTATTTCACCAGCTGCCCGCGTGTAACGCCGAGCTGATTCGTAGACTTGAGCGTCTTCCATACGTGAGTGCCGCTTACTTCTCCGCGCAGCGCCCGGGAGTACAGCTCAATTACTTCCTGAACCTTCTCCGGGGTCTCCTCCAGAAATTCAATACGGTACCGATTCACGCCCAGCTCCATAAAGTTCGCCAAGTACTCGGCCCCCGACTGATCGATCGCGTTGTATACCGTGTTGCGGCAGCCCTCATCCACCCTCACCGGATGCGAAAATCCGACGCGGTCGCGCAGCGAAGCCCGCTGTTCCTCACACGGACGCCCGCAGTTCGTATAGTCCGTGCCCGGACTCATGAACGTGCAGTACACGCAATGCTCCGTATGGAACATCGGCATATGCTGGTGGATGACAACCTCGAGACGGGAAGTGTCACAGCGGCGAAGCAAATCGACCATCTGTTGAATGTTCAGGTCGTAAGAAGGCGTAACCCGGGAGAGACCCGCGTCCGTAAAGAGCGACACCGCCTTGTGGTTCGCCACATTCAGCGAGAAGTCCCCGATCAGCTCCGGCTGATGCTCTTCCGGATGCTCAGCCAGATGCTTCATGAACCAGTAGACAGCCCCCGTATTGCGTACAAGCACCGCATCGGGCTTCAGCTTAAGGATATTGGCGAAATAACCGGTTTCCCCCGGCATATGGATGCGCGGAGTCGCCAGCGCGATCTTCTTGCCCGCACGGCGGCATGCCTCGACGGCTGCCGGGAACTGTTTGATGAACTCGAAATCGGCGTAGATCATCTCCACATCCGTGGAAAGCGCAGCCTCGACCTGCGGCAAACTGCGGCAGAGCGCCGTCAGCCCGGCATGAGCCTTTCCTCCCGCAGGGGAGGCGGATACCGGTGCAGCTTGCGACACATCGTCGTAGGCCGACACGAGACGCTTGACATAAGCTCGCGGACGCTCCCGATAGGCAAGCAGCAGCTCCGCTGCCTGACGGCGCATCTGGTTCAGCTCGCGCATCGGCACGATCAGATCGCCGTTCAGATGCACCTCCACCGCTTCAAGCTCGAATACGGTGCCGCCAAGCCGGCCGAACTGCTCCTCGAACAGAGCCGCATCCATAGGGCGCTTCTCCGCAGGAACCAGCGGCAGCTCCGAGTCTACCGTAACCGACGCGCCAGTGCCCGGATCGGTCCAGATGCTGCGCAGCGGCTGTCCGGCCGTGCCGGTTACTTTCACCCGGACGGGAAAGGTGCGGTACGGCTTGTCCGTCTCGTACGTTTGCCGAAGCCGCTTGTCCAGATGCGGATCATTCGTCTTCCAGATCCGGTCGCCGACATGCACCCGCTTTAGGTCAATGTCATTTCGTCCCGGTATGATCTCGATCAAGCCACCGGGCGCTTCCCCTTCAAACTTGACCCCATGACGGCGAAGATCGTAAACCCGGCCGCCCTCTTCCTTTTTCGTCGGGTCTCCGGCGTCGAAGACAATCCCGTCCCCGCGCTTGAGCGGCGCCTCCAGCTCACAGGCTACGCCGTCGCGAAGCAGCTGCTTCACCCGGCCCAAGTAAACGCCGCGGCTTTTCGGAAAAGTGCCCTCCACGAGCTGCTTGTTGTTCGTCCCCTTCAAGAAGCCGTGCGTAAATCCGCGGGAGAAGCTTTGCTCCAGCTCCCGCAGCTCCTCCTTGGTCGGCGCCGCGTTCTCTCCGTCGAAATACCGGTCGATAGCCCGGCGGTACTTCCCGACCACATTGGCCACGTATTCCGGACTTTTTAGCCTTCCTTCGATCTTGAACGACTTCACGCCCGCCTCGATCAGCTCCGGAATCAGCTCAATGGCCGCCAAGTCCTTGGGCGACAGCAGATAGGCTACATCGCCCATCGGCTTCTGCTCGCCATCCACCATCAGATCGTAAGGCAGGCGGCAAGCCTGCGCGCATTCCCCGCGATTGGCGGAACGGCCTCCCCACATCTCGGAGGTGAGGCATTGCCCCGAATACGACACGCACAGCGCGCCATGAACGAATACCTCCATCGGCAGCTTGGCCTGATCGCCGATCTGCTTGATCTGCTTAAGATTGTTCTCGCGGCCGAGCACGACAATCTCCAGATCGAACGGCTTCGTAAACTCCACGGCTTCCGGCGAGGTGATCGTCATCTGCGTCGAGCCGTGGATCGGGAAGTCCGGCGATATTTCCCGAATCATCCGCACCAGCCCCAGATCCTGCACGATGACCGCATCCACTCCCGCATCGATACAGGCTTCGATCAGCTCCTTGGCTCCCTCCAGTTCTTCCTCAAATACGAGGATGTTGAACGTCAGATAGCCTTTGACCCCATACCTGTGCAGGAAGGACATAATGTCGGGCAGCTCGTCCGTTTGAAAGTTATGAGCCCGCGCCCGCGCATTAAACTTCTCCACCCCGAAAAAAACGGCGTCCGCTCCGTTCGCAACGGCTGCCCGCAGGCAGTCCCAGTCGCCGGCCGGCGCCAGCAATTCTATATTTGATCGGCGAATATCACGCATCATTTCTTCCTCCAAGCTTTGCAAACCTTAATGGCAGCAGTGTGTTTATGCATACCTTCATCTAGTGTAACAGAAATAAGCCGGCCAAACCATGACCCCTTTATTGCCAAGTAAGGACAAAAGATTCAAAACTAGATCAAAAACTGTATATCCACAAGGAAAATTGTCAAATCATGACGAATATAATGCGTATACATGCCCAATTGCCAATGACCGCTTGCATAGAGAACCGGCAATACCGATGGATTGGCTTTCGCCCTAATCGATTCCGCATGCTTCCTGACCTACACTCTTTATTCGGATGGTGGTGACCTTTCCGTCATGTTCAAGGACTTTATCATCAACGCCTCCATACTGGTGGCTTCTCTTTTTCTGATCGGACAGCTGTTTATGAAACGCCCGCTCACCCGGCAATCCCCCTTGACCTGGAAAGTATTCGGGAGCGTCTGCTTCGGCCTGCTGGGACTGCTGCTAATGGCCTTCACCCTGCGTGTGGAGGCGAATGTGATTGCCGATCTGCGGCATATCCCCCTTGTGATCGCTGCACTTCAAGGAGGACCGGTCGTTTCCTTCCTAACGGCAGTCCTCATTGTAACGGGGCGCCTCTCCCTGTTCGGCGTATCGCTTCCGTCTATCACCTCCGGCATCATGATCTTATCTCTCTCCCTGGTTTTCGGAGCGCTGTCCGGCCGGCGGGGCCTGACGATGCCCCGGTTCCTGCTGTTCAATGCGATAGGTCTTAGTTTCATTTCTGTCGTGATGGGCCTCAATCTTTATTGGTCCGGGAATCTGGACAAGCTGACCTCCGTGCTCATCTATCACTGGGTATTCTCCGGCCTGGTCGGCGTTCTGTCCGTGTATGTGTTCCTCTACATCGTCCGCTCGCATGCCGCGACCGTCAAGCTGAAGGAAAGCGAGGAGCGTTACCGACGGCTCATCTCTTCATCTCCGGACGCCACGTTCGTCATAGCGAGGAGCGGGATCATCACGTTTGCCAATGACAAGGGACTCCAGCTGCTGCGCGCCATCTCCCGCAAGGACGTTGTCGACCGTCCCTACAAAGACTTCGTTGAGCCTGCTTACCAGGAAAAGCTGTCCCGGTATTGGGACGGGCTGATGGCCCACAAGCTGAAGCCGGAGCTGTTCGAACAGCAATTTGTTTGCCTGGACGGGACCTTGGTCGAGACGGAGATGTCGATCTCGCTGACGTTCTACAAGGACGAGCAGGCCATCCTCATCAGCGTACGGGATGTGACCGAGCGGAAACGAACGGAGAAGAAGCTGCAGGAGGCGCTGGACCAGCTCCAGAAGCTGTCCGATCTCGATGGGCTGACCGGCATCCCGAACCGCCGCAGACTGGATCACTTTTTATCCCATGCCTGGACGCAGGGGCAAGCGGAGCAGACGGAACTGACATTGTTCCTGCTGGACGTCGACTATTTCAAGCGCTATAACGACAGCTACGGCCATCTGAAGGGCGACGAGGTGCTCCGGACGATTGCACGGGAGGCTCATAAGCAGCTGTCGGAGGACGGCCACTTCGTCGCCCGCTATGGCGGAGAGGAGTTTGCAGCCGTGCTGAAAGGCGTTTCGCTTCAAGAGGCGACGCGGATCGCGGAACGGCTCCGCGTGCGGATCGAACAGCTGGCGCTGGCTCATGAGCGCTCCAAGATCGCGGATCATGTTACCGTCAGCATCGGGCTCGCCTCGGCCATTCCCGATCCTTGCGGACTGCCGGATGAGCTGCTGTCCTGCGCCGACAAAGCACTGTACCGCGCCAAGGAGGAAGGGCGCAACCGGGTAGCCGCCTATGTGCCCGAATCGGCCGGCTCAAGTTAACAAAGACGGGCATCCGTGCTATAATGACGGAGGACTGCCAATTTATTGACAACGTTCTACGGCTTTCGCGCCGCTGTCAACGTTGCATGCTGCCTAATGAGGGATTGACTTTGATACGTACTCCTTTCCGCAAGGTGGTTGTGACCGCGCTCGGGCTGCTGCCGCTTGCGGTTCTTCTGTTTGTCCTGTTTCCCTTCGAGAAGCAGTTGGAGGTGCGCATGCTGTATGCCACCCAAGGGGCCGATTCCGATCAGGCGGCCTACGGCCAGCTGCGGCAGTCGCTGCTTGCCGGACTGTCGCTGGACAAACGCGAGCTGGGCAACCTTAACGCACGTCAGTTGAAGCATTACGATACGATTTATTTGGACCCGGCCCTGCACGGCACGATGACGGACGCTCAGCGCAGGATGCTGAACGAGTACGTCCGGCAGGGCGGGCATCTGTTCCTTGAGAATGCATTTGCCACCGACTTCGACCCCGCCTTCCTCGGGGCTGCCGAGGTGCTGGACGTGCCCGTACCGGCGGCGTCCCGGCTGCCGACGCCCCCAGGGACCACTCTGTGGGAGTACCCCGGTGTCGACGCCGATGTGCTCGGGGTCCAGCAGGTGCTGAAGACGTTCGCCGATACGTTTTTTCGCCATGATACGCAAGCGAGCCTGAGCCGCTTCTCCTGGGGAAAAGGCATCCGGCCTTCGACGGCCCAGCCGCTCGTCACGATGGACGGGCTTACGCTGTACAGCGTGAACCAGATCGGGTCAGGCACGGTGTTTCTCAGCGGCACGCTGCTGCCAAGCCGTTACTATGTGACCGGCTACGACCTGCAGAGCGGCATGGACCCGGCGCTTGGCTTCGAGCGGCTGGCCGCCGAGGATAACGCGGCGGTGAAGCCAAGCGTCGGAGCGCTTTATTTCGACCGCAATCAGTTGAAGATCGAGCCTTACTTCCACTTTACGTTCGCCTCCGGCAATGCGCTGCTGCGTACGGAATATGCGGCTTATGTGTCCCGGCTCAAGCTGGGCTTCAGCGTCAAGAAGTCGCTGGGGCCGTACGGCCGCCCGGCGATGGCGCATCAGAACCATTTCGAGGCGATGGAGGCGATCCGCGACGGCGAAGGCATCCAGTGGACGGAGCTGCTGCAGCGCTACCAGCAGGTGCCTTCGTTCTCGCTCGTGAGATCCGCCTTCACTTGGGGCCGGTGGCAGGAGTCCGTCGTCGTGCATCTGAACACCGGCACGAATGAGAAGCCGGCCTTTGCCGGCGAGATGCCGAATTCGTTCTACTCCAGCGGCACGCGCTTGCTGGCGGACGGACGGCCGATCCGTCTGGCGCCGTATCCGGAGTATCGCTCGCTCGGCGACAAGATCTCCGAGCCGGTGCGCGCGGTGCCGGCCGTCGCCGATCTGGACGGCGACGGCCGCCTGGATCTCGTCGTCGGCTCCAGCGACGGCGCGCTGTATGCGTATCCCGGCGTCCAAGCCGCGGATGGAGCCTACGACGGCCAGCAGCTCCCTGAGGGGCTGGCTGCGCCGCTCGCCTTCGGTCAGCCGCAGGCGCTGCGCACAGCCGCAGGCGCGCCGCTGACCGCAGGCGGTTCGTACGCAAGCGTAGCGGCGTACGACCTGAACGGCGACGGCCGGCCGGACCTGGTCATCGGCCGGTCGGACGGCACACTGGCCGCCGCCTACGGCGAGGCCGGCGGCGTGTTCACGGCGCCCGTGCCGCTGCTCGGCGGCGGGCAGCCGATCCGCGCCGCCGCGCCGGTGGCGGCGGCTGTCGCTGACGTCACCGGAGACGGCATCCCCGACCTCGTGGTCGGGGATGGCGGCGGAGCGGTGACGCTGCATGCCGGCGAGCGCGGCCCCGGCGGGGCGCTCGCGTTCGGGCGCGGCGAGCTGCTGGCGCGGCTGCCGTCCGCCTATGCCGCCCCGTCCGTCCGCGACATGGACGGGGACGGGCGCGCCGACCTGGTCGTCGGCGGCCTGGAAGGCGACCTGCGCGTCTATCTGCAGCAGACGGACAACGGCGGCCGCGTCGTCTGGCGCGACGCCGGCGTCATCGAAGGCGCCGGCACGAACCAGCTCGGCAGCAAGGCTCTCGTAGGCGGGCATAACGCCGTGCCGCTGTGGATCGACCTGAACGGCGACGGCCGGGACGATCTGGTCGTCGGGCAGCTGGAGTTCAGCTCCCCTTGGCCGATAGACGACCCGGCATTTCCTTACAAGGAGCAGCTGCAGGCCTTTATCCGCCACACCACGGACCGCGGGCTTGAGCTGTACCCGCATCTGTACTTTCATCAATATATGAGCGATGCGCAGGAGAAGCGGGAAATTGCGCTTCACCGCGCAGCCTTTGACAAGCTGGGCATTCCTTGGAAGCATCCCGGCACGAATCAGCATACATGGCGGATCAACAACCCGGAACGGCTGCAGACGCTCGGCAATGAGCGGGACGCCGGCATCTGGTTCAACTTCGGCTTCAAGCCGTCGTTCATCAAGGCCGACCCGCGGCTTGGCGTCGAGTACAATTGGGGCCTGCCCTTCCTGATGACGGACGCCTCGGGCGAGCCCGACCTGCAGAAGCCGATGATGCTCTATACGCCGGCTCCGGTGCTGCGCACCGATCCACAGTATTCGACCAAGGATTTATTCGAGGCATACGCGGCCAACGATCTGCCGATCGATTATTTCGAACATATCGAATACCACTTTCCCCTGCGCGAGCAGGAGCTGCTGGAGTTCGTCACTTATCTTGACGGACTGCGCGACACATACAGCTATAACTTTATGACCGAAACGCAGATGGCCCGCTCTTTCCTGAACGCCCAGACGACCCGGGTCAAGCTGACGCGGCCCTGGACGGACGCCGCCGTGCTGCGGCTGAAGCGGCTGCTCGGGCTGCAAGCCGATCCGCGCTTCCGTGCCACCCCCGACGTGTCGGGCGTACCGGAGCAAGCGGCCGAGTACCAGGGCACGCTCGGGTTAATCGTCGAGCCGGGCAGCGCCTACACGGGCCGGCTGCCGGCTACGGCTTCCGCCGTCCGCGATCTGCGCGGCGGCAAGCTTTACTTCGGAGCCGCCCGGCAGGAGGAGGTGCGCTTCGTGAAGCCTTCCTCCGGCGCAGCCACTGGCTCTAGCGCTGGCTTGGGGATCGGCGGCGCAAGCGCTGCCTCCCCAGCCCCGGCTCCGGCTCCTCTGCCGGACCTCACGGCCGATGGCGGCATCCGCATGCTGCGGGTTAACGTGCCTTACGCGCTGCAGCCGGCCGAAGACCGCTGGCAGCTGAGCCTGCAGGCGGCGGGCATGCAGCAGGTCGTGCTGCTTAGCCGCCTCCCGCTGCAGATCGAGGGTCCGGATCTGACCATCGAGAGGGACGAAGCTGCCGGAAGCTACACTGTGACTCATTTCGGCAATCCGGTCGAGCTGAAAATTACGTGGGACCCGTCTTAGACCGCTGCGTGTAACCGTCGCGCCCGATCGTTGCACGCAGTCGCTGCGCTTGACATTTTCGTCCGCCCGGCTCGTTTGGCTTTTGACTTTCACACATACGCCTATTTTACCTACCAAGGAGGCTTTATTTATGCAGCCATTGCTTGATGAGCTGGAAACGCATATCCGCAGCCGCTACGATATCGATCAGGACGATGAAGATTTCTCCGTAGACGTTCATCTGTTCGATTACGGCTTTATCGACTCGATGGGAGCCACCGCCCTGATCGCCCATATCGAGCATACGTACGGCATCCAGGTGACGCCGCAGGATCTGATGCTGCATCCGATGAATACCGTCCGGGAAATTGCAGCATTCATTCACTCTAAGAAGGCGAGGTAACGCAAGGTGGAATGCATCGTATCCCTGGAAGGGCTGGCGTCCAGCCAGCATGGACAACTCAAATACGCCGCGTCGTTCATCGACGAGACGATCACCGACATTCAGCTCGAGGCGGACACTATCCGTATCCTTCATGACTCGCCCCGCGGCAATGCCGGGATCGAAGCGCGCGTCCGCAAGCTGATCGACCGTTTCTCCCAGGGCGACTTCGGCTTTAAGGAGAACATTCTGTTCGAGCATCGGACGGACACGCCTTACGAGGGAGATATCATCGCCGAGCTGACGGAGAAAAAAATCATCAAGGTGCTGGAGCCTGGTCTGTTTATTTTCCGCGAGCCGTTCTCCAGCCTGATGCGCTTCTTCGACTACAGCTTCGTGACGAAGATCGCGGCCCGTTATGAAGGGCTGACGACGGAAGAATACCCGGCCGTCATCCATGCCGATACGCTCAACAAGACGAATCACTTCACATCGTTCCCCGAGCATATCCACTTCCTTACGCATCTGCGCGAGGATCTCGACATCATCGAAGCCTTCTCCCAATCGGTGCGCGATACGGGCGGATGGAAGCAGGAGACGCCGCTGGATCTGAATGCGAACATGCCCAAGCCGAAGTTCACGATGAACCCTTCAACCTGCTACCATTGCTACGAGGGGCTGCAGCACGAGACGCTGGAGGGCGAAGGACGCGTCGTTACCGCCATCTCCAAGTGTCACCGGTTCGAATCGCGCAACCATACGGACTTCGGGCGGCTGCTGGATTTCAGCATGCGGGAGATTATTTTTGTCGGCAAGCCCGATTTCGTGAAGGAAAACCGGCTGCGCGCCATCGAATACCTGAAAGAGCTTGCCGTGGAATGGAATGTGGACAGCATGCTGGAGATCGCCAACGATCCTTTCTTCACCAATGACTTCCAGGTCAAAGCTTCCTTCCAGCGCAATCAGGAGATGAAATACGAGCTGCGCCTGACGATCCCGCATATCAAGAAATCGATCGCCTGCAGCTCGGTCAATTTCCACAGCAACACCTTCGGTACGGCTTTCAACATCTCCATGGGCAAACGTCCCGCCGTCACCGGCTGCGTAGGCTTCGGCATCGAGCGCTGGACCTTCGCGTTCCTCGCCCAATACGGTCTGGACGAAGCGAACTGGCCGGCGGCCTTCCGCGAGCAGTATGCGGCTTGGCAGCAGCTGTCCGTCTAGAACGGGTGGTGTGAGGCGTAGCCATGGCATTTCTTCGCAAAAACAGCTTCGTGCTGCTGCTGCTCGCCGCTTTCGTGCTATCGGATCTCCTGATCTCTTATCAGGACCCGATGGTCACGTCGCGGCGTTTTTACAAAAATGACTTCACGAAAACCTTGTACCATCACGGCGGACAAACCAGCGGCCCCGTCTTCTTCGGCAACTCGGCCGTCACGGGCGCTTATATCGAGAATGAATCCTCAGCCAAGCTGATCGAGATGGGATTATCCTACGGCAAGCTGACCGATCTGAAGGCGATTCTGGAGCAGGGACGCTTTCACGTCCGGCAGCAGCTTGTGATCGGCATTGATGTCCATACGATGCTCGACATCATGGAGACGGACCCGACCTACCCCTGGTTTAAAGCCTGGTACGAGCCCTATATCTATAAGTACAGAGATTATTTCCGCGACTCGGGCACGGAAGCCGTCAAACAGCTGTACCGGGGAGCCGTAGAGCTCGATCCGGCGGAACTGATCCGGTACGAGCCCCGCTGGATCGACAAAATGCTGTATTTCGGTCACATGGAGCCGGAGAAGCTGAAGGAGAAGGAGCTTGAGTACGACCGGAAATACGGCTGGGCCACCCGGAAGGATTACCAGGACAACCTGGACGCCTTGGATTGGATCATCCGCTATTGCGAGTCCCAAAGCCTGCCGCTGCGCGTCGTCTGGATGCCGTGGAATCGCAGCTTCGAGCTGCCGCGGTATATGCCCGAGCTGAAGCAAACGGTGGATGCGCGGCTTCAAGCTGCGAACGTGCCTACGCTGGATCTGCTCACTTCCTATGATCCGAAATACCTCCATGATCTCGTCCATCTGAGCCGCCAGGAAGGCGCTCCGGTCTTTACGAAGGAGGTGGATACATGGCTCGCATCGCTCGCCGGTTCATCGAAGTGATCGTGTATCTCGTGATGCTGATCCTCGTGCTTGTTTATTTTACAGGCGAAGGCTTGTTTATTTATGAAGGATTTTAAGTGCCGGGGCTGCGGCTGCAGCGGAGGTTTAACCGGGAGATTCGGCGGGGACGCCTGCACGCTTGGAGGATAATCAACCATGTGGTATTTGAATATGAACGCCGTTCTGGCCATCATCGGCATGGTGCTTGTGCTCGCACTCACCCGCCGCTGGCCGGGCAATAAGCGCTATTTGCTGCTGGCGTTCAATCTCTGCTTTTTGTTCGTGTTCAGCCAGAAGCTGTTTGTGTTCTATCTGGCGTATACGGCGCTTAACTATGCAGCTTTCTTGTTCCTGGGCCGCCTTGCGAGCTTTCGGAAAACCGCCTTTGTCCTGCTGATCGCGGCCAATGTGGCTGCCGTGTGCACACTGCGCCTGTTCGGCATGGAGCTGTTTACGCATCCGCTGTTCGATGTCGTCATTGCGCTGGGCTTGATCTATAACGTGCTCAAAGTGATCGATGCCTTATACTTCGCTTATTTTATCGGCAAAGACTCCCGGGCAAGCGCGCTGGACTACTTTAACTATATTTTGTTCATCCCGACCTTCACCTCCGGCCCCATCCTGAAATTCCGCGATTTCATGGCCGATACGAAGCAGCCTTACCAAGTGGACGCGGCCCAAACCGAGCAATATGTCAAGCGCATTATTCTCGGCATGTTCAAGAAAATCGTGCTTGTCACGTGGATGACCGATGTATTCAATCGCGTGTCCGGCGCGGAGCAGCTCCAGGTGCATGAGTCCGTATTTCTAATGATCTGGTTTTATGCGCTTATTTTCTTCGACTTCTCCGGCTACTCGGACATCGCCGTCGGCTTCGGCCGGCTTATGGGCTATAACGTGCCCGAGAACTTCAAGAAGCCGTTCCAGTCTCCGACGCTGACCCAATATTGGCGCAATTGGCACGCGACGCTGGGCGACTGGTTCCGCGATCATATCTTTATGTTCGTCTCGCGGAAAACGCCGACCAAGTGGACGGCTGCCGGCTTGTCCATGCTCGTTATGGTGCTGATCGGTTTGTGGCACGGGTTCAGCTGGCTGTACGTGCTGTGGGGCGTCTATCACGGGCTGCTGCTCGGGCTTGAGAATATTCTGGGTTACACGACCGTGAACAAGCGCAAGGTTTCCAAGCGGTACTTCTATGCGCGCTGCGCCCTGACCCAGCTGTTTGTTACCGCCGCCGTCATCGTTTATAGCGGCAACAGCGCGGCCGTATACAAAATCTACAGCGGCCTGGCCAATTGGCCTTGGTAGCTGCACCCTAATATTGCCAATTGAAAAGCAGCGTTCTCCGGGCAGCTAGAGCCATTATCCTCCCGGAAACGCTGCTTATTTGTTTATTCGCCAGCTCCGGAGCGCTTCCTTCCCCGTGTCAGCTCGCGTCGGACTGCCTGACAGGCTTCTCACCCTTGTCATAAGCGCCGATTGGAAGTCCCCCATACTGCAGTTGCCCTGCCTGCTGTACTCCATGAGTCCCTAGCTGGAGCTGATTGCTTGATACGGACAAGGTCAGCTCGCCGAGCGGCTGGTACACATTATTGCCGTCCTTCTTGTGGATGTGAATGCTGCCCGACTTTGAATTGATATTCATCGTGAGCTGCCCGGGCAGTTCGACCAGACAATTAAACTTTTTAAAGCTGTTTGGGAAGCGTAGCCAGGTACCTGCAACAGTTTCTACGAGTTGAGTGTCTTTGATTCTCACCAATACGATCCGCCCTCTCTTTAAAAAGTCTTTGACTGCTTCCTCGGAAGGTATCTCCCATTATAAGTGATGTTCGTTACAAAGAAACGGGAATACTGTCGAGCGTAAATGTCGAATTGGAGGATTTGTCACAACACAGACACGATTGGCCGACTGCTCACATATAAACTTTAATAATTCTGTTTTTGCTCGTTGAACCCGCCCGAACCGGGCATACTATCCTCGGCTTGGCAGGCTTACCGCCCTGTCCGGCTTAGTTAGATTTCCCCGCAGACATGCCTCTCATGCCGTTTCGCGCCAGCGGATGATTGGAGAATGCGGATGATTCCGACATGTCGCAAATAGATACTTTGAGAACCTGCCCTACTAATGTTATAATTTGGTTTAGGCTTACGATTGAACACGCGTACATTGTCGAAATTAGTGGAGGTGCCTTATTCATGAAGTTAGGAGTATTTGCCGTTTTATTTCAGCAAAAACCATTGGAAGAAGCGCTCGATATTATCGCCGCGCACGGTTTGGATGCAGTCGAGATCGGCACGGGCGGCTATCCCGGGAATTCGCATTGCGATCCGGATGAGCTCCTGGCCGATGAAGGCAAGCTTAAAGCGTTCAAGAAAGCGGTAGAATCACGCGGTCTCACGATCAGCGCACTGAGCGTTCACGGCAACCCGCTGCACCCTCAGAAGGCGATAGCGAAGGATTTCCACGACGCTATACTCAAAACGCTTGACCTCGCCCAGCGGCTCGAGGTGCCGGTCGTCAATACGTTCTCCGGCTGCCCGGGCGATTCCGACGATGCCAAGTATCCGAACTGGCCGGTCGCCCCGTGGCCGCCTGATTTCCAGGAAATTCTCGATTGGCAGTGGGCCAATAAGGTTATCCCTTACTGGACCGAAACCGGTAAGTATGCGTCTGACCGCGGCATCAAAATCGGTCTTGAGCTGCACGGAGGCTTCTCCGTTCATACCCCCGCTACTTTGCTGCGCCTGCGTGAAGCGGCCGGCGATGTAATCGGGGCCAACCTCGATCCGAGCCATATGTGGTGGCAAGGGATCGATCCGGTACAAGCGATTCAAATTCTCGGCCGCGCCGGCGCGATTCATCACTTCCATGCCAAGGATACGACGATCGACCCGGTCAATGTCCATCGTTACGGCCTGACGGATATGCAGTCCTACACCAATATGCTGGACCGTGCCTGGCAGTTCCGCACAGTCGGCTATGGCCATGATCTGAAGACATGGGCCGATATCATCAGCGCGCTCAGACTCGTCGGCTACGATTATGTCGTCAGCATCGAGCATGAGGACGGATTAATGTCAATCGAGGAAGGCTTCGCTAAAGCTGTGCAAAACCTGCAGCAAGTGCTGATCAAGCAGCCTCTCGGTCAAATGTGGTGGGTATAGAGCAGAAAAAAAGGGTATCTCCTACGGGGAGACACCCTTTTTTGTTCCGCGCTTATTTGGACAGAGATAGGGACTAACCGCCCATCCATCCCTGAATCATAATAACGTCCATGAGTCCAAAGACAGCCAGGGCTACAAGTCCGAAACCAATGGCTAACGGATTTTTCTTCGGAGCGATCAACTGACGGACAACACCGATCGCGATGACGATGGTAAACAGAACTACAAAAATATCGAACCCATTAAACGTACTGGCAGTTGCTGCTGCCTCTTCAGCCAAAAACATGGAGGGACCTCCTTCTATATGCAGAAATTCTTACTCTAATCTTAGCCTGAGTCGCTTTGAAGTGCAAGCGATTTGTCCGAGCCGCAAATTTCAAACCGGACATTCTTATAAAGTGTAACAAGATTGTCAACTTTTTATTCCTGAGTCGTCTCTAACCTGCGGCTATCCTCTAAAAAGTCGTAAGGAACCGCAAACGAGTTACGTTCGCGATTCCTCACCCTCTTGCCGTTTGCTTTACTTACACCGTCGTATCCGCCAGCTCTTTGAGCCTCCTAGCATAATCCTCCGAACGCTCCCGGTCGCGCTCCAGCACAGGCTTTAAGTATTTCCCCGTGTAAGATCCTTCTACCTTCACTACAGCTTCCGGCGTACCCGTCGCGACAATCGTTCCGCCGCGCGTACCGCCTTCAGGTCCCAGATCGATCAGGTAGTCGGCAGTCTTGATCACATCAAGGTTATGCTCGATCACAAGCACGGACTCCCCGCTCTCTACCAAGCGGTGAAGCACCTTCAGCAGTCGGTCGATATCGTCGATATGCAGGCCGGTCGTCGGCTCGTCCAGGATGTAGACGGTCTTGCCCGTGCTGCGGCGGTACAGCTCGGCCGCCAGCTTCACACGCTGCGCTTCCCCGCCCGACAGCGTAGTGGCCGGCTGGCCCAGTTTCATGTAGCCGAGACCGACATCCAGAATCGTCTGAAGCTTACGGTGGATGCGCGGAACGTTTTTGAAAAATTCGCACGCATCCTCGATCGTCATCTCGAGCAGATCGGCGATGCTTTGTCCCTTATACTTGATCTCCAGCGTTTCCCGGTTATACCGCTTGCCTTTGCAAATCTCGCAAGGCACATACACATCAGGCAGGAAGTGCATCTCGATCTTGATGATCCCGTCTCCCCGGCATGCCTCGCAGCGTCCGCCCTTGACGTTGAAGCTGAAGCGCCCCTTCTTGTAGCCCCGCACTTTCGCTTCATTGGTCGTCGCGTACAAGTCCCGAATATCGTCGAATACGCCCGTATACGTAGCCGGGTTGGACCGCGGCGTCCGTCCGATCGGAGACTGATCGATATCGATTACCTTATCGATATGCTCCAGGCCTTTGAACTCCTTGTATTCGCCCGGTTTCACCTTCGCCCCGTTCAATTCCTTCGCCAGCGTCTTGTACAAAATTTCATTGATCAGCGTGCTTTTGCCGGAACCGGACACTCCTGTTACACAGCTGAAGACGCCGAGCGGAATTTTGACGTTCACGCCGCGCAGATTGTTCTCCTTGGCGCCGCGGATCTCCAGCCATTTGTCGCCCGTCTTGCGCCGTTCCGCCGGCACAGGGATAAACTTGCGGCCGCTGAGGTATTGCCCGGTCAAGGAAGCCTCATCCTCCATGATTTCCTGCGGCGTGCCCTGGGCCACCACCTGGCCGCCATGGATGCCCGCGCCCGGACCGATGTCGATAATATAATCCGCCGCCAGCATCGTATCCTCGTCATGCTCGACGACGATCAGCGTATTGCCCAGATCGCGCATATGCACCAGCGTCTGAATAAGCCTGTCGTTATCTCTCTGATGAAGCCCGATACTTGGCTCGTCGAGGATATACAACACCCCCATCAGGCTGGAACCGATCTGCGTCGCCAGACGGATACGCTGAGCTTCTCCGCCGGATAACGTGCCTGCCGCCCGGTGCATGGTCAAGTAATCGAGTCCTACGTTCACCAGGAAGCCGAGCCGGGACTTAATTTCCTTCAAAATCAGGTGGGCGATCTGCAGCTCGCGTTCCGACAGTTGCAGCGAATCGAACCATTCATGAGCTTCCCCGATGGACAAGGAGGTCACATGTGCGATATTCCGCTTGTTGACCGTAACTGCGAGCGTCTCGGGCTTCAAACGATGTCCTTTGCACTTGGAGCATGGCTTGGCGCTCATATATTGCTCGATATGCTCACGGATGCCCTCCGAGAACGTGTCCCGATAGCGGCGCTCCAGGTTATGAATAATGCCCTCGAAGGCGACCATAGCTTCCTTCTTATGCCCGAAGTCGTTCTCATACTTGAACCGGACCTTCTCCCCGCCCGTTCCGTTCAGCAGCTTGCTCATCTGCTCTTTGGTGAGCTCCTGAACCGGCACGTCGCGCGGAATCCCGTAATGGGCGCACACCGCCGCCAGAAATTGCGGATAATAATTGGAGGTGCTGCCCGCCCACGCTTCGAACGCTCCATTCTCAATCGTCTGCTTCGGATTGGGAACCAGCAAATCCGGGTCCACGATCATCCTCTGGCCCAGACCGTCGCACTCCGGACATGCCCCGAACGGACTGTTGAAGGAGAACATCCGGGGAGCCAGCTCCTCGATGCTGAAGCCGCACTCGGGACAAGCCAGGTTTTGGCTGAACAGCAGCTCCTCCTTCTCCATCACATCGACGATGACTCGTCCGTCCGCCAGCTTCAGCGCCGTCTCCAGCGAGTCGGCCAGCCGCGACTGCACATCATCCTTGACCACGATCCGGTCGACAACCACTTCGATCGTATGCTTCTTGTTTTTCTCCAGCTCGATTGTCTCCGACAGCTCCCGGATTTCGCCGTTTACCCGTACGCGTACGAAGCCCTGCTTCTGGATATCCGTGAACAGCTTGGCATGCTCCCCCTTGCGGCCGGATACGAGCGGAGCCAAAATCTGCAGCTTCGTCCGCTCAGGGTATTCCATGATCCGATCCACCATCTGCTCGACGGTCTGGGAAGTAATCTCGATCCCATGCGTCGGACAATGCGGCCGGCCGATCCGGGCAAACAACAGCCGCAGGTAGTCGTAAATCTCGGTAACGGTGCCTACCGTGGAACGAGGATTGCGGCTCGTCGTCTTCTGATCGATCGAGATCGCCGGCGACAAGCCTTCGATCGAATCGACGTCCGGCTTGTCCATCTGGCCGAGGAACTGCCGGGCATATGCCGACAAGGACTCTACGTAGCGGCGCTGGCCCTCTGCGTAGATCGTATCGAACGCCAACGAGGACTTGCCCGAGCCGCTGAGCCCGGTCAAAACGACAAACTTGTCGCGGGGGATCGTAACGTCGATATTTTTGAGATTATGGGCTCTGGCGCCCTTGATAATAATTTGGTCTCTGGCCACTCGTCGTTTCCTACCTTTCTATCTACAGCTCGGCCTTCATCTCCAGAACGGCGTCGCGAAGCTCGGCTGCGCGTTCGAACTGCAGATTTTTGGCGGCTTCCTTCATTTCCTGCTCCAGTCGCTCGATCAGAGCCAGCCGGTCCTTCTTCGACATCTTCGCCTGCTTGACGTCGGTCAAGTAGTCGGCCTTCTGCTCGGCCACCTTCGTCGCTTCGATGACATCGCGCACTTTCTTCTGTATCGTCTGCGGCGTAATGCCGTGCTGCTCGTTATAAGCGGTCTGAATGGCGCGCCGGCGACTGGTCTCCGTGATCGCCTTGTCCATAGAGTCGGTGATTTTATCCCCGTACATAATAACCCGGCCGTTCGCATTGCGCGCCGCGCGCCCGATCGTCTGGATAAGTGAGCGCTCCGCCCGCAGGAAGCCTTCCTTGTCGGCGTCCAGGATCGCTACGAGCGATACCTCGGGAAGATCGAGCCCTTCCCTCAGCAGGTTGATGCCGACGAGCACATGAAACACGCCCAAACGTAGATCGCGCAAAATCTGCATCCGCTCCAGCGTCTTGATGTCGGAGTGAAGATAGCGGACCTTGATGCCGATTTCCTTGAAATAATCCGTCAAATCCTCGGCCATCTTCTTCGTCAGCGTCGTCACAAGCACCCTCTCGTCCTTGGCGATGCGGTCTTGAATCTCTCCCAGCAGATCATCGATCTGGCCTTTGGTCGGGCGCACCTCGATGATGGGATCCACCAGCCCGGTCGGCCGGATAATCTGCTGGACCATCACCGGGCAATGCTCCAGCTCATACGGCCCCGGCGTAGCGGAGATATAAAGAAGCTGGTTAACCTTCGACTCGAATTCCTCGAACCGCAGAGGACGGTTGTCCATCGCCGAGGGCAGGCGGAAGCCGTGATCGACGAGCACTTCCTTGCGGGCGCGGTCCCCGTTGTACATCGCCCGGATCTGCGGCAGCGTCACGTGGGACTCGTCGATTACGACCAGCATGTCGTCCGGGAAATAGTCGAACAGCGTATAAGGCGTCGCCCCCCGCTCGCGGAACGTCAGCGGCCCCGAATAGTTCTCGATGCCCGAGCAGAAGCCCATCTCCTGCATCATCTCGATATCATAACGCGTCCGCTGCTCCAGCCGCTGCGCCTCCAGCAGCTTGCCTTGTTCGCGGAGCACGGCAAGCCGTTCCTCCAGCTCACGCTCGATATTGACGAGCGCGACCTTCATCGTCTCCTCCTGCGTCACGAAGTGAGAGGCCGGGAAGATCGCGATGTGATCCCGCTCGGCGATAATCTCCCCGGTAAGCACGTTAATCTCGGTAATGCGTTCGATCTCATCCCCGAACAGCTCGACGCGGACCGCATGCTCCGAATGCGAGGCCGGAAAAATCTCCACGACATCGCCCCGCACGCGGAAGGTGCCTCGGATGAAGTTCATATCGTTGCGCTGGTACTGGATATCGATCAGACGGTGCAGGATGTCGTTGCGCGAACGCTCCATGCCCACCCGCAGAGACATCACCAGGCTGCGGTATTCGATCGGGGAACCCAAGCCGTAAATACACGAGACGCTGGCTACGATGATGACATCGCGGCGCTCGAATAAGGAGCTGGTCGCCGAGTGGCGCAGCTTGTCGATCTCGTCGTTGATGCTGGAATCCTTCTCGATAAACGTGTCGGAGGAAGGAATATAAGCTTCCGGCTGGTAGTAGTCGTAATAACTTACAAAATACTCCACCGCATTGTGCGGGAAAAACTCCTTCAGCTCGCTGCACAGCTGCGCGGCCAAGGTTTTGTTATGAGCGATCAGCAAGGTCGGCCGGTTCAGCTGCGCAATTACCTGCGCGGCCGTGAACGTCTTCCCTGTACCCGTCGCGCCCAGCAGCGTCTGATGCCTCTGGCCGGACCTGATGCTGGCAAGCAGCTGCTCGATTGCCGCAGGCTGGTCGCCTTGCGGAGTAAAATCGGACTTTAACTGGAACTTCCTGTCGCTTACAATCACTTCATTCATCTCATCACCCGTTCATGAAAAAGAGTAGGCATTCCCTAAACTTTACGCTTCCAATATCCGATAAAAAAGTATGCATCTATGCGAATACGCTTTAAGCTTGTTCGGCTTCTCTCGTTGTATAGGAATATTTGTTCCCATATATTATACCTGTTTTCCGGACGTGTTGCAATCGGCATCGCCTCCGTTTCCGCAATCCGGTCCTGCTTATTACTGACGAATGCAGAGGTGAGATAAACGTGGATATCGCAACATTGATCGGCCTGCTTATCGGTCTGGCCGCGCTTGTCGGCGGCTACTTATGGGACGGGGGGCATCTCGACGCCCTGATCGTTCCCAGCGCGATGCTGATCGTATTCGGAGGAACGTTCGGCGCCGTTATCGTCAGCTTCCCGCGGTCGCAGCTCAGCCAGATCGGCAAGGCGCTCGCCTTGGCCTTCAAGGAGAATAAGCGCGATACGCGCGAAACCATCGAGGAGCTCGTCGAGATGGCCGCGATCGCCCGCCGCGAAGGCGTGCTCGCCTTGGAGAACCGCGCCCATGAGCATGACAATCCTTTTCTGAAGGATGGGCTGCTGATGGTCGTGGACGGCACAGACCCTGAGCTGACCCGGCAAATTTTGGAGCTTGAGATCGACGCTGTCGAGCATCACCACGAAGGCTGGGCGAAGATGTTCGAAGCAGCCGGCGGCTACGCTCCGACGATGGGGATCATCGGTACGGTGATGGGCCTGATCCACGTGCTCGGCAACTTGTCCGACCCCGGCAACCTGGGGCCGGCGATAGCCGTGGCGTTCGCCGCCACCTTATACGGAGTCGCATCCGCCAATGTTATTTATTTACCCATCGCCAGCAAGATTAAAATTCGCAGCCAAAGCCAAGTCTCCGACATGGAGCTGATGCTGGAAGGCATCCTGGCGCTGCAAGCGGGGGAAAACCCGCAGCTGATCCGCAAGAAGCTGTACTCCTTCACTCATGAACGTCACGCTACTAAAGCCGAGAGCGCAGGTGGGAACCGTGGCGAGGAGAATTAGACGCAGACAAAAGGCCGCCGACGGGGGCAATCACGAACGGTGGCTGATCACCTACTCCGATCTGATCACTCTGCTGCTCATCTTCTTCATCATCATGTATGCGATGAGCAAGATCGACGTCCAGAAGTACGAGGTGCTGGCTCAGGCGCTCAAATTCGAATTTACGAAGGCCGATTCCATCGTCCCGCAGGGCCAGGGCATCACCGGTTCCATGCACCCGCCGGGCACCCCGGCTCCGGACACGCAAGATCCCGATCAAGAGCAGAGAAACGCCGAGCTGAAGCGCGAGAAGGAACAGCAGCTAGAGGACCTGCTGGAGCAGGTCCAAGCCTATGTGCAGGAAAACAATCTGCAGGCCCAGGTGTCGGCCGCCGATACGCAGCGCGGCGTCGCCGTTACGCTGAACGACCTGTTCCTGTTCGATCTCGGCAAGGCCGACCTGAAGCAGGAGGCCATCCCGATCCTGACGCAGCTCGCGACCTTGTTCCGGAAGCTCGACTCCACGGTCAGCATCGAAGGGCATACCGACGATCTGCCTCTTTCGACCGGCTCGGTATACAAGGATAACTGGGGGCTGTCGCAGGCCCGTTCCTTGTCCGTGCTGCGCTACTTCATTTATGACGCCCAGGTGGACGCCAAGAAGTTCATCTCCACCTCTTATGCCGACACAAGGCCCGTAGCCGAAAACAATAGTGAAGAGAACCGCGCCCGGAACCGCCGTGTCGAAATTGTCGTGCTGCGCTGATGGCCGGGAGCTACAGTCGAGCGCTACGCTCCTGAGCCAAGAAGGACCTGATGAATGTACAGCATTCGTCAGGTCCTTCTTGTATCATGTCCCTAGCCGGCAACGCCTTGCACGCAACCGGCAGGCTTTCTTGCCTGCCTCCGCTTCGCTAAACCCTCTGCATTCCTTACATACTTTCCTTGCGATAGTCATAAACCGACAAGCTCATACGCTTCGGGAACGCTTCTCATTGCGCAGAAGGCCAACAAGCCTGCGGCTGAGGTAAGCCCAGATCGAATCCGGCCGCTCCTCCAGGTAATACATCACCTCATGATCGGGCACGAGCACGATACCGAGCTGATGATGTTCGCCGGCGAAAATTCCGCGCTTCAACAGCCGCTTCTCTCCCGCATCATCGAGTATTTCCAGCCTGCAAAAAGCAGGATTCAATTGAAACGCCTGATGCAGCTCCTGCTTATTGCGCACGGGAGCTCCATTCACCTTGGCGACGATCTCGCCGGCCTTCAGCCCAAGCTCCTCCGCCGGGCTTCCCGGAAGGATCGCCAGTATTTTCAGCCCCTTGCGGTCCTGCGTAAATATCGGAACGCGCCTGCTTTCATCCCATCTGCTGTACCATATCATGCCCTCGTGGAGCCCGATGGCTAATAAGCAGGCTGGGATCGTGAAAAATGGCAGCCATGCGCTGAGCGCCGCGAGCCCCAGTACGGCCGCCGCATACAGGAACAGCAGGCCGGAGCTGGCTCTGGCCTTCAGCTGGGGCAGCCGCGAGATCGTCATCTCGCTGAAGCCGATCATCACCGGGAAGCCGATGATCGTCCAGCCGTTCAGCCACGCTTCGCCGCCGAGCAGCGGAGTCCACGGCAGAGCCGGGCCGCCTCCCGCCTGCTGCAGCGGCACGAGCAGGAACAGCGTCATCGGCCAGAAGCCTTGCAGCCGGTAGCCGCCGACGATTTTGCCGCGCTTGGTTTCCACGAACAGCGGCATCCCGAACCGCGCGCCCTGCATCCGCACGAAGACCGCTTCCGCCAAATGCAGGATAGCGACTAACGCCAGCAGCGCCGGCATCTGAAGGGACAGCAGCGGCTCGGCCAGCCAGCGCCAGCTCTCCGAGGTACGGAAGCCCGGGAGGATGCCCGCTATGGCTTGAAGCACGCCGATCGCACCGACCGCGTAAGCCCAGCACAAGTAGCGGACGCGCACCAGCATGAGCAGCAGCGACAGCAGCCACAGCAAGATGACCGCATCCGGGCTGATTGTCGCGCCTACGCCCGCCATCAAGACGGAAGCCCCCAAGCCGCCTAGCCAGCCCCACAGCACCGTTCGCCACGTCTCGGAAAGCAGTCCGTGCAGCTTGGTGGAGAATAGTCTGCGTTCCAGCGCGACCTGTCTGCGGTATTGCAAGACAATGAAAAGGATGCCCACGTAATAGAAGGGCTGCAGAAAAAGCTGAGCCAGCGCATGAAGCCATTGCCATCCGAAAGCTTGAATCCAATCCATAGCCCGCTCCTTTGTTTCATTATATGGAAGCCCTTGTAAGCCGAGCTGCCTGAGAAATAAATAAGAAAAAAGAAGGTCGCCTCCCCGGCCTTCCGGGGAATCGCCTTCTTTAGCAGTTCGACGCGCAAACGGCCATTTCCTGCCTATGCCCTGAATTTGGCAGAGGCGTTTAGCGGATCGCTTTTTGCATCGCTTCGACGGCAGCTTTCAACTGCGCATCGTTTTTCGGATCGCGGATCGCCGCGAGGATCGCTCTCTCCAGCTTGTTTGCCGTCTCGACATCCACCTCGCCCGTCGTCGGCAGCCCGTTCGCCCGCTGGAACGACTTGACCGCCTGGGCGGTTTTGTCATGATAGTACCCGTCTGTCCGCTCCGGATTGAGCCCCAGTCCCTGCAGCATGATCTGGAGATTTTTCACATCCTCGTTGTTCGCGTCAGGCTTCAGCGTTTCCTTCTTCGACAGCGGCGCAACCCGGAAATATGCCGGCTGCTCGACTGCGAGGGTAGGCTCGATGCCCTTCTTATGAATCCAGGTGCCATTCGGGGTCAGCCACTTGTAGACGGTCATCTTGATATTGCTGCCGTCCCCCATCTCTTCCTGGAACGTCACCTGGACGGTCCCCTTGCCGAAGGTCGTCTCTCCGACAAGCTCGCTGCCGACGGAATCATGCAGAGCGCCGGCCAAAATTTCGGATGCGCTCGCGCTTCCTTTATTGATCAATACGCTGACCGGATAAGGCTTGCCCGTTCCCTTCTCGGACTTCGTCTCTTCCCGGATGCCGTTGCGATTTTCGATCTGCAGGATCGCTTTTCCCTTGGGCACGAACGGCTCGACGATATCCACCACGGCGGTCAGAAGGCCGCCCGGATCATTGCGCACATCGATGATCAAGCCCTTCATGCCTTGGCTCTCGAGCGAAGCAAGCTCTTCCTTGAACCGCGCCGCCGTATTGCTGGAGAACTGCCGGATCTCTATCTTGCCGATGCCTCCCTGCAGCATCTCTCCATACACGGTCTCCACATCGATATCGTCCCGAACGACGATCAGCTGGATCGGGTCGGCGACTCCGGGGCGCAGCACCTCTAGCTTGGCCTGCGTCCCTTTGGGTCCGCGGATTTTCATAATCGCCTGATTGAGCGTCAGCCCGTCCAGCTTCTCGCCGTTTACCGACACGATCACATCGTTGGCATGAAGCCCCGCCTTCTCCGCAGGCGAGCCCTTGATCGGAGCTACGATCATCACCTTGCCGTCCTCTGTCGTGACTTCCGCTCCGATGCCCTGGAAGGAGGAGGTGATGTTCTCATCAAATTGCTTGGCTTCCGTCTGATCCATATAAACCGTGAACGGGTCATCCAGCGTTGCGAGCATGCCGTTGATCGCGCCGTTCACGATCTTCTCGTGATCCACCTCGCTAAGAAACTTGCTCTCGATCAGCTGATAGGTTGTTGCAATCTTGTTCAAATCCTTGGGATTCAAGCCTTTGCTGCCCGCCGCCGCCGCACCGTTCTCCTTCTTCACCTCTGCGAAGATGGACGGATGCACAATCGTCAGCGTCATGATACTGCTGGCAAACATCGATAATAGAATAAAAGCCACTACCGTACGCCCTCTAAACCTCATACGTCTCTCTTCACCGCCTTTGCTGTTCCCGGTGGCAATCGGTTTTCCGGAACCCGGAGCCGATTGTCCCTATCAATGGTCAAACAACTTGTCTTTCTAGTTTATGACAAGCTCCCCGGATTTATGAACAGCCCCTTTACGTACGTACGGCCTATCTGAGGTAAGGCTTGGGATCAACGGGACTTTCATTGATTCGCACTTCGAAGTGCAAGTGGTTCCCCGTCGAGCGGCCCGTTGAGCCGACCTCCGCCACCTTCTGTCCGCGCTTGACGGTATCGCCCTTCTGCACGACGATTCCGTCGTTGCGGATATGGCCGTACAGCGTCCAGACGCCCTTGCCATGATCGATAATCACCGTGTTTCCATAACCGCTCCACCACGACGCCACGATGACGACGCCATCCTCGGCCGCCAGTATGCTCGTACCCGCAGGAGAAGGGAAATCGATCCCGTTATGCGTGGAAGAACGGCCTGTAAAAGGGTCCTTGCGCGTCCCGAAGTCCGAGGACATGTTCACGACCTTCGGCAGCGGATATCCGAACTTGCCGCCGCCATACGTGTATACAGGCGCCGAAGCCTTGCCCGTTTTCTTCGCCGCTTCCGCCGCCTTGGCTTCCTTAAGCGCCTTCTGCTTGGCCGCTTCCTGGCTGGCCACCTTCAGCAGCTGCTTCTCCACTTCCTCGCTGATCTCATGCAGCTCCTTTTCTTTCTCGGAGAGGCTGGCGATCCGCACTTCCTTCTCTTTTTCCTTCACTACAAGATCCGCTTTGATGGCGGTAGTCTGCGCATACAAGTTCTTAACCTCGGTCAGCTGCTTCTCAATCTCCACCTGCTTGACCGCTATCGTATCCCGGTCCCGTTTGTTCGCCTCCAGAATCTCCTTGTCCTGATTGACGATCGAGCGGAGCGCCTCCAGCCGGTCGAGGAAATCGCTGAAGCTGGTCGAGCTGAGCAGCACATCCGCATAGGAGACTACCCCGTTCATGTACATCAGCCGCACGCGCGAACGCAGCAGCTGATCCCGGGAAACGATCCGTCCCTCCGCCTCCTCCAGCTGGACGGCATTCTCCTGAAGCGAGGTCGAGACGTTCTCCACCTTATCATTGAGCTCATTCAAGCTTTGATTCGTCGTATCGATCTGGGCAAGCAGCGTGTCGATGTCTTTTTCCGTCTGCTGCTTTTCAGTTGCGACCTGATTCAGCTGCTTCTCGGTATCGTTCACCTTTTGTTCGACGGCGGCTTTCGTTTGCTTCAGCTGCTTCAGCTCTTGCTCGATGCGCTGTGAAGCGGTCAAAGCAAACCCGGACTGCGGCACGATCAGCGTACCTACAAGACCTACGGACAAGACAAGCGGCAGAAAAGACTTTTTCAATACCCGTTCCTCCTTGAACATTAGTTCGTTTGACCTTCATTTGCACGGCTGCTGCTAGACAAGCTATACACGCAAAAATTTGCGCACGGACAACACGCTGCCCCAGATTCCGATCAATATGCCGATCCCCAGCAGCAGTCCGGCCGTTTGAACGGCAACCTCCTGGAAGGGGAGCAGCCGGATCAGCAGCAAGCTCAAATCCACCTGCGTCGAAATCATAAGCTGCTGATACCCGTACAGCAGGATGCCGACCGGGATGACCGAGCCGATAATACCGAGCAGCGCTCCCTCAATAAAGAACGGCCAGCGGATAAAGGCATTGGTCGCCCCGACCAGCTTCATAATCGAAATCTCACGGCGCCTGGCGACGATCGTGATCTTAATCGTATTGGAGATCAGAAACATCGCGGTCAATGCGAGCGCCGCCACAAGCACAAGACCGGCGTTGCGCACAATAGCTGTGATCTTGAACATCGTTTCAACCGTTCCCTGCCCATAGCTGACCCGGTAGATCGGCTTGACTTCCTTGTTGTCGTTGAGCTTATTGATCTGTCCGGCTACGGCTGCGACCTCTCTCGGCTCCGCGACCTCTACTGTGAAGGAGTCGTTAAGCGGGTTGTTCTCCCCATCGAAGCCTTCCAGGAATTGCTTGCCGCTTTCCCCAAGCCTCTCGCGCAAGAAAACAAGCCCCTCTTCCTTCGATACGAAGGTAACCTTGCTCACCTGGGGCATGGAGGCAATTTCATTCTGCAGCAGACCGATCTGCTCCTGCGGCGTATTAACTTCCAGGTAGACGCGTATTTCAACTTGCTGCTCGATCTGTTTAGCCAGGAAATTCACATTAAGCGTAAGCAGCAGAAAAACGCCGAGAATGAACAGCGATATCGATATCGAGCTGATCGAAGCGAAGGACATCCAGCCGTTGCGAAGCACACTTTTCGTACCCTCGCGGAGATGGCGTCCGACTGTGCTAATCTTCATAGCCGTACTCACCCCTTGCTTCGTCGCGGGCGATTTTTCCGGCCTCGATGGCGATCACTCGCTTGCGCATCGTGTTGACGATCTCCTTGTTATGCGTCGCCATAACAATTGTCGTGCCGCGAAAATTAATCTCCTCCATCAGCTTCATAATCCCCCATGAGGTTTCCGGATCAAGGTTGCCCGTCGGCTCATCCGCAATAATGACCGATGGATTGTTTACTATTGCCCGGGCAATAGCTACCCGCTGCTGCTCGCCTCCGGACAGCTGGGTCGGCAGCGAGCCAACCTTGTCCTTCAGCCGCACCAGCTCAAGCACCTCAAGCGTCCGTTTCTTGATGACTTTCTTGGGAGCTTCGATAACTTCCATCGCAAAAGCTACGTTCTCGAAAACCGTCAGCTTCGGCAGCAGCCGGAAGTCTTGAAAAACAACGCCGATATTGCGGCGTACATAGGGAATTTTGCGCTGCTTCAGCTTCTCGAGATTGAAGCCGTTGACGAAGATCGTCCCTTTGGTCGGACGTTCTTCTCTATAGATCATCTTCATGAACGTCGATTTACCCGCGCCTGACGGGCCGACGACATAGACGAATTCACTTTGGTCCACCTTGACGCTGATGCCTTTGAGCGCATGACTCCCGTCAGGATACGTTTTCCAAACGTCGTGCATTTCGATCACGGTATCACATCCTGAAATTAGTAGCGAAAGCTGTACGTAGCCCTAGTAGAGGCAGTAGAGATAATAGCCCTAGCCTTTATAAGTTCGACACGAAATCGCAAATTCCTTTAACAGAACGTGAATTTCTACACATTACGCTTCTGCTGTCTTTTTCCGGCGTCATAAGAGGGGAACTTGGTCGGTTTGTAGCAAGAATTGCCGCATGAAGAAGCCGCTGTGTCTCTTATTCGCCGGAGAGCTCTCCGGACAGCCCCACTCCCGGCGGAATCAAATCCGGTGTCAAGTTTTCCGCGGCGCGCGCATATAGTGAACCAACAAGCCTTGGTACGAGCCGCCGCAGCAAAGGAGGTCTGACACGCTCATGCCATCTTCAGCCAGACTCGCCCGGCCGCTGCTGATAGCGGCCTTAACTTTAGCGGCAGCCGGATTCGGGGGAACCGCCTTGTACGGCTCGTCCACCCATATGCCTCACCGGCTGCATGTTGGCAAGTGGGATGTTGGAGGGCTGACCTTTCAGGAGTTTGAAACTCAGCTTGCGGAAAGACGGGATGCGTTCCTTGCCTTGAAGACCGCGCTGAAGGTGGAGCAGAGGACCGGAGCAGACCCCGGAGGAGCTGCCCGGCGTTCTCTTGGCGAGCTGGGCGTCGACGTGAATATTCAAGCCCTTCTGGAGAGGACGCAGCCACTGCGCCAGGGCTCCCTGTTCCAGCGGGCCAAAGCCCGCTTCGCAATGCGCGGAGAGAGCTGGCCGGCCCCGCCCGCGTTAGCCGCAGACAAGCTGTCGGCCGCACTGCAGCAATCCTTTCCGGATATATACCGGAACAAGCCCAAGGATGCGACGCGTGTTATCCGTCCCGATGATACGGTAGACTATATCTCCGAAGTCCAGGCCGTTCGGCCGGATGAGCAGGCGACGGCCGACAGGCTGCTCGCGGCCCTTCCCCCATGGGAGCTGCTCCCGGAGACGCTGCCCGAGCTAAGCGTCCCGCTAAGCTCCTGGGGAGCGGCGGTAACGGTCCAGTCCTTGCGGGAGCAGGGCATTGTCCGCAAAATCGGGGAGTTCTCGACCCTGTATCCGCCCGCGCCGGCTGGAGGCGCTGGCAGCGCCGCAGGCCGGCTGCATAACGTCCAGTCGACGGCCGCCTCCCTGCATGATGTGCTGCTGCCGCCCGGAGCCGTGTTCGATTATGCTCCCTTTATCGAGCAGACGGAGAAAGCGATGGGATACCGGGAAGCGCCGGTCATCGTGAACGGCAAGCTTGTCCCCGGCGTCGGAGGCGGCATCTGCCAGGTATCCTCGACGCTGTACAATGCCGTGCTGCGCGCCGGTCTCGAAGTGGTGGAGCGGCGCAACCACTCGCTCCCTGTCAGCTACGTGCCGCTAGGCCAGGACGCTACCTTCGCAAGCGGACATATCAACTTCAAATTCCGCAACAATACGCCGCATCACCTGCTGATCCGCACCCAGTCCGATGACCGCGGGCTGACCGTCAAGCTGTTCGGGCAAACGCCTGCGGAGTTCACTTACGAGGTCGAGTCTCGCACCCTGGAGAAGCTGGAGCCGCCGACCAAATACGTGCATAACCCGACGCTTGCCCGCGGCAAGCAGGTGTTGATCTCGAAGGGAAAGCCCGGCTATGTCGTGGAGACGTACCGGATCAAAAAACAGCAAGGGATTGAGGTGGGCAGAGAGAAAGTATCGCGCGATACGTATTCGGCCCAGCCGACCGTCATCGCGACCAATTCCGGGGAGGGCGGCAGCCTCGACCGCAGCAGCCCTGCTCCCGGAGGCGGGGCGCCATATGTAGAGGATGGCGTGAAGGGGCCGACGTTCAGGTGAGCAGCCGTTCAACGCAGCTGCCGGGCAAGGCCGCCCCGTTTCAACACAAATAACCGTCCGGGACTGAGCTGCAGCTCCAGCCGTTAGAAATGGTCTAACAGCTGGAGTCCAGTTCACGATCGCCGGACGGTTTTTGCTGATTTCTGCTATATGCTAGCTTGATGCCGAAAGCAGAAGCCGCGCTCACGCTGATATGAGCGCGGCCGCAGCTCACGCGGCTGTCAGCCGGATCAGCGGCTTTTATTCAAATACTCGTCGAACCAGGCGGCCGACTCCGCCAGAGCGGACTCCGCGCGTTCGATCGCTGCGCTCACTTGAGCCGTTGCCGTGCCGCCGTAGACGTTGCGCGCATCGACGACCGTCTCCGGCTGCAGCACCTGGTAAATATCCGCGCCGAACAGCTCGGAGAACTGATGGTATTCTTCCAGCTTCAGGTCGAGCAGGTATTTATTCTGCTGGATGCAGTACAGCACCGTTTTCCCGATCACCTCGTGAGCCTGACGGAAAGGCATGCCCTTGCCGACCAGATAATCGGCGATGTCCGTCGCGTTGGAGAAGTCCTGGTTCACGGCTTGTCTCATCCGGTCCTTGTTCACCTTCATGGTTGCGATCATAGGCGCATACAGCTGCAGAGCGCCCTGCAGCGTCCGAACGGTGTCGAACATGCCTTCCTTGTCTTCCTGCATGTCCTTGTTATAGGCCAGCGGCAGCGACTTCAGCACCGTCAGCAGGCCGAACAGGTTGCCGTATACCCGGCCCGTCTTGCCGCGCACGAGCTCGGCGACATCGGGATTCTTCTTCTGCGGCATGATGCTGCTGCCTGTGCAGAACGCGTCATCCAGCTCCACGAAGCGGAACTCCGTGCTCGACCACAGGACGAATTCCTCGCTCAGACGCGACAGATGCATCATAATCATCGAGGCATTCGACAGAAACTCCACGATAAAGTCCCGGTCACTGACCGCATCCAGCGAATTCTCGTAGACACGATCGAAGCCAAGCTGCTCCGCCACATAGTGCCGGTCGATCGGGAACGTCGTCCCGGCCAGCGCCCCCGCTCCGAGCGGCAGCACATTGACGCGCTTGTAGCTGTCCTGCATCCGCTCCGCGTCACGCTGGAACATCGATACATAAGCCAGCAGATGATGAGCGAACAAAATCGGCTGGGCGCGCTGCAGATGCGTGTACCCCGGCACGATCGTATCGAGGTTTTGCTTCGCCTGCTCGATCAGCGCCTCCTGCACCTTGTTCAGCAGCCCCACGAACTCGACGACGCGCTTGCGCAGCCACAAATGCATATCGGTCGCTACCTGATCGTTGCGGCTGCGTCCGGTATGCAGCTTGCCTCCGACCGGACCGACCTCCTCGATCAGCGCTTTCTCGACGTTCATATGGATATCCTCGTCGCTCAC
This sequence comes from Paenibacillus sp. cl123, assembly GCF_900101595.1. Taxonomy (GTDB): domain Bacteria; phylum Bacillota; class Bacilli; order Paenibacillales; family NBRC-103111; genus Paenibacillus_G. The sequence continues at coordinate 20,772 of NZ_FMYY01000031.1, read as the reverse complement.
CGAAAACTCCAGCTCGCCGCGGCGGATCATTCCCTGCACCTTCAGCAGTCCATCCTTGATCTTCTCCACGTCATCCGCAGGCAGGATGCCGCATTTGCCCAGCATGGATACATGCGCCAGGCTGCCCTGCACATCCTCCTCGGCCAGCTCCTTGTCGAACAGGATGGATGCCGTATATTCTTCAACCAGCTGGTCCGTTTTCTTCGTAAATCGTCCGCCCCACAGCTTAGACACTTGCATATCCCCTCTCTTCCTCTTGACACAGACACAGGGCTTTCCATGGCGGAAAACCCTGCGTCTTGCGTATTTTACTTATTGCCGCTCTGATGCACGCCAGCCGCTACACGCAGACGAAGCGCGTTCAGCCGGATAAAGCCGGTCGCATCGCCCTGATCGTAAGCCTTGGTCGGGTCGGCTTCCATCGTGGCGATATGCGGGTTGTACAAGCTGACCGGGCTTTGTACGCCCGCGCCGATGACATTGCCCTTGTACAGCTTAAGGCGAACCGTACCGCTGACATTTTTCTGGCTTTCCGTAACCAGAGCCTGGATGGCCAGACGTTCCGGCGCGTACCAGAAGCCGTTGTACACCAGCGATGCATACTTCGGAATCAAGGAATCGCGCAGATGCATAACCTCGCGGTCCATCGTGATCGACTCGATCTTGCGGTGAGCGGTGAACAGAATCGTACCGCCCGGCGTCTCGTATACGCCGCGGCTCTTCATGCCGACGAAGCGGTTCTCGACCATATCCACGCGGCCGATCCCGTGCTTGCCGCCGAGCTCGTTAAGCTTCTCCATAATGTGCAGCGGAATCATCCGTTCGCCGTTAATGGCGACGCAGTTGCCCTGCTCAAACTCCAGCTCGATGTATTCGGCCTCGTCCGGGGCATCCTCCGGATCGGCGCTCAGCAGGAACATCTCTTTGTTTTCCTTCGCGCTCGGATCGAACCAAGGGTCCTCCAGCACGCCGCTCTCATAGCTGATGTGCAGCAGGTTGCGGTCCATGGAATAAGGCTTGGCCGCAGAGGCGGTCACATTGATGCCGTGCTTCTCGGCGAAGGCGATCATCTCTGCACGGCCCGGGAACTCCTCGCGGAACTGCTCCAGACGCCATGGCGCGATCACTTCAACATCCGGTGTCAACGCCGCAGCCGTCAGCTCGAAGCGGACCTGGTCGTTGCCTTTGCCGGTAGCGCCGTGAGCGATCGCCGTAGCGCCCTCTGCGCGGGCGATCTCGACCATCCGCTTGGCGATCAACGGACGCGCGATGCTTGTGCCGAGCAGGTACTGTCCTTCGTACAGGGCCCCCGCCTGGAACATCGGGAAGATGAAGTCGCGGGCAAATTCCTCGCGCAGGTCATCGATATAAACTTTGGACGCGCCGGTGTTCAGCGCTTTTTCTTCCAGACCGTCCAGCTCATCCTTCTGTCCGATATCGGCTGTGAAGGCGATGATCTCCGCATCATAGGTTTCTTTCAACCACTTTAAGATAACGGACGTATCCAAGCCGCCCGAATAAGCCAATACGATTTTTTGCTTTGCCATCTGTATCCCGCTCTCCTTCTCTTGTATAACATTAATAAGGTGCCTGGGCTTTGGCCCAACGCCGGCTTACATGATAGCAGCCATGACCGCCTTCTGCGCATGCAGACGATTTTCCGCCTGGTCAAAAATAACCGAGTTGCTTCCGTCGATTACGCCTTCGCTCACTTCTTCCCCGCGATGAGCAGGCAGGCAATGCATGAACAAATAATCGGACTTCGCATACTTCACCAGCGCTTCGTTGACCTGGAACTGCTTGAACGCGATCTCCCGTTCCTTCTGCTCCGCTTCAAAGCCCATGCTCGCCCATACGTCGGTGTACACCACATCGGCGTCTGCGATCGCTTCGCGCGGATCGTTGGTGAACAGCACGCCCGCTCCCGTCTTCGCAGCCGCTTCACGCGACAGCTGAAGCACCTCGCCGTCAGGCTCATAGCCTTCCGGAGTAGCTACGGCGAAGTTGATGCCCAGCTTGGCGGCGCCCATCAGCAGCGAATGCACCATATTGTTGCCGTCTCCGATGTAAGCGACCTTCAGCCCTTCCAAACGGCCCTTCTTCTCCAGCACCGTCTGATAGTCCGCCAGCGCCTGGCATGGGTGGGACAAGTCGGTCAGGCCGTTGATGACCGGTACCGTCGCATTGCGCGCCAGCTCGATCACGGTGCGGTGCGCATACGTACGGATCATGATGCCGTCCAAGTACCGGGACATCGTCTGCGCCGTGTCCGCGATCGTCTCGCCGCGGCCGATTTGCAGGTCATTTTTGCTGAGGAACAGCGCGTGGCCCCCTAATTGGTACATCCCGACCTCAAAGGATACGCGCGTACGCGTCGACGACTTCTCGAAAATCATCCCGAGCGTCTTGCCCTTCAGCGGCTGGTAAATCTCGCCCGCCTTTTGCTTTTTCTTCAGATCGATCGCCAGATCGATCAAGTAACGAATCTCCTCCGACGTATAGTCGACGAGACCGATGAAATCCCGGCCCTTCAACTGCATCGCCAAATCTTGCTCTGTCGTTCCAGCCAACATGTTCATCTCCCTTCTGTTTCCGCTGAATCTATCGGGTGCTGCCTTCATTCACTCGTTTCTGCGCGCTAGAAGTCCGGTGAATAACACGCGGCCTGCGGCCGATCGGGGTTTCCACTCGCTGTTTCAACTCCCTATCGGCTCTCTGGCCTCTTGTTCACTGGATTTCTAAGGCTCATAGCGCAGGAGTACGGTCCGGCAGGTGCCGGGACCGCTTCTAACTGCCCGGGCGCTTCCTTTTCGCCGACCGGTCTGCCCGCTCCCTGCCTGGGCTGCCCGCTTCCGGCTGCAGCGCAGCCTGCGTTTGCTCCTCCGGCGGCCTATCGGCCTGCGGCTTAAACCGCTGCGGCAGCGGCCTTGGCCAGCGTCTGACAGATCGTTTCGAGCCCGCGGTCGATCTCTTCCTTGCTGATCAGCAGGCTTGGAGCAAGCCGGATCACATTCGGGCCTGCCGGCACGACCAGGACACCCTGCTCATGAATCGACTTGATCAGCTCCGTATTCGGTACCGTCAAGCCGATGCCTATCAGCATCCCGAGGCCGCGGATCTCCCCGACCAGCGGATTGCCCGCCAGCTTGGTCTTCAGCTCGCTGAAGATATAATCGCTCATGGCCGCCGCCTTGGCCGGGACATCCTCTTCCAGCATCGTCTCCATCGTAGCAACGCCCGCCGCCGTCGACAAGTAGTTGCCGCCGAATGTCGTGCCGTGGGAGCCCGCGATGAACGCCCCGCGCAGCTTCTCTTTGCCGAGCATAGCGCCGATCGGCATCCCGCTGCCCAAACCTTTGGCGAGCGTAAACAGATCCGGCTCGATGCCATAATGCTCATAGGCAAACATCTTGCCGGTGCGTCCTACGCCGGTCTGAATTTCGTCCAGGATCAGCAGCAGACCATGGCGTTCGCACAGCTCGGCGACAGTCTTCACGAAGCCGGGTTCGGCCGGATTCACGCCGCCCTCTCCTTGCACCAGCTCCAGCATGACGGCGCAGGTGCGCGGCGAGATCAGCTTCTCCACCGCTGCCGCATCGTTATAGGGCGCATACACGAACCCTGCCGGCAGCGGAGCAAAGCCTTCTTTCACCTTTTCCTGTCCCGTAGCCGTCAAGGTAGCCAGAGTCCGTCCGTGGAACGACATGTCGAAAGTAATGATCTCATAGCGCTCCGGCTGCTCCAGCACCTTGGAGAAATACCGGCGGGCGATCTTGATCGCCGCTTCGTTCGCTTCCGCGCCGCTGTTGCAGAAGAAGACCGCGTCTGCGCAGCTGTTCGCCACAAGCAGCTCCGCCAGCTTCTCCTGACCGGGAATATGGAACAGATTGCTCGTATGCCAAAGCGTATCCGCCTGCTCCTTCAGCCGCTCGGTTACCCGCTTCGGGGCATGCCCCAAATTCGTGACGGCCAGGCCGCACATCAGGTCGAGGTACTCCTTGCCGTTCTCATCCCATAATCGGCTGCCTTCCCCCTTCACAAACGTAAAAGGATATCTGGCGTAATTCGGAAACAATGCGCTTTGAGCCTCTCCCATGTCGTTCACTCCTTTATATTAAGTATAAATGATGCCGTTAAAGCCTCCGAGCACAGGCTCATGAGCACAGCCTGCTCCTGATTAAGCCCTGACGATGCGCGTGCCGATGCTGCCCTCTTTCAAAACCTTGCTGAGCACCTGCGGCTCCGCTCCATTAACGATGACCACCTCGCGCACCTCGCCTTGGATGCACTGTACGGCTGCCCGTACTTTGGGTATCATCCCGCCGTAAATCTCGCCGCTGGCGATCATGTCGTCAATCTCCTGCACGGTGACAGAGGGAAGAACGCGCTTCTCGCCGTCCACTGACCTCATGATGCCCGGCACGTCCGTGACGACGATCATCCGTTCCACGCCGAGCTGCGACGCTACGGCTCCCGCCGCCGTGTCGGCATTGATATTGTAGCGCTGGCTGCCATCCGCTCCGATCCCGACCGGCGCAATGACCGGCATGTAGCCCATCGCTACAACTCCCCGGACCAGCTCGGCATTCACATGAGTCACATCGCCAACCAAACCGACCTCATGGGCGTTCGCAACCGGCTGCGTTTGCAGCAGATTGCCGTCCACGCCGGACAGGCCAACTGCCTTGGCGCCGGACTGCTGGATTTTGCGGACGATTTCCTTGTTGATTTTCCCCGCCAATACCATCTCGACGACGTCGAGAACGGCTTCATTCGTTTTGCGCAGGCCGCCCACAAACTCCGTCTCGATCCCCAGCTTGCCGAGCGTATCGGAGATGGCCGGACCGCCGCCGTGGACGATAACCGGGATGTCGCCTTCTTCCTGCAGCTGCTTCAGGTCCTCGAAGAACGCATCGGGCAAAGCGGCCAGCGTGCTGCCGCCGCATTTCATGACGAACATAAGTGATCGGTCCTCCTGATTCCCAAGGGATTCTAAATTTCTATTGCTAAACCTCTACGCCAGCCTACGTCCGGTAAGCGGCGTTAATGCGCACATAATCATACGTCAGATCGCAGCCCCAAGCCGTCGCGTTAGCTCCGCCCATATGCAGATCGACGTAAATCTGAACAAGCTCGCCCTTGAGGTACTCGGCCGCGCGCTCCTCGTCGAATCGGACCGGACGCGACTGCACCAGCACGGGAATGTCGCCGAGACGAATATCCACCGTCTCCGTTTGCACCGGATGCCCGGCGCGCCCGACCGCCGCAATGATGCGGCCCCAGTTCGCGTCAGCGCCAAAGCAGGCCGACTTCACCAGGCTGGAGCCGATGACGGTCTTGGCGATAGCCCGCGCCGCCTCGCGCGAATCAGCCTGCGCCACGGTAACCTCGATCAGCTTGGTGGCCCCTTCGCCGTCGCGGGCGATAGCCTTGGCTAGCACTTCGCCGACATAGTTGAAGCCGGCGGCAAACGCCGCCCAGTCCGGGTGCTCCGGTGTAAGCGATTCGTTCTCGGCCAAGCCGCTGGCCATGACAACGACCATATCATTCGTGCTGGTGTCGCCGTCCACCGTGATCATATTGAAGGTAGAGTCCGTAATATCGTTAAGCAGCTTCTGGAGCTGCGCGCTTTCAATATTCGCATCCGTCGTCATGAAGCCGAGCATGGTCGCCATATTCGGATGAATCATGCCGGAGCCTTTGGCCGCCCCTGCGATATGTACCGTCCGGCCGCCTACGGTTACCTGCACGCAGATTTCCTTCTTCACCAGGTCCGTGGTCAGGATCGCCTGGCAGAAGTCGTCTCCGCCTTCAAGCTTCACCGCCGCAGGCAGCTTCTCGATGCCGCTGAGCACCTTGCCCATCGGCAGCAGCTCGCCGATCACGCCGGTGGAGGTAACGCCCACGAGCTGCTCGGCGACGCCGAAAGCCCTCGCGCCCGCCGCGCGCATCGCGCGTGCGTCGTCTTCGCCCTGCTGGCCGGTGCAGGCGTTGGCATTGCCGCTGTTGACGAGCATAGCCTGCAGCTTGCCGCCCGCCGCAATGCTCTCCTGCGTCACGCGCAGCGGAGCCGCCTGGAATTGGTTCAGCGTATAAACGCCCGCCGCGTTAGCGGGCACTTCGCAATAAATGGCGCCCAGATCATGGCGCTCCGTTTTTTTCAGGCCGCAATGCAGCCCCCCGGCCCGAAACCCCTTAGGCGTCGTTACCGTACCGTCCGGAATCACCGTAAATGATTGTTGATTCGACATATAGACCTTCCCCCGTCCCTCTTGCCTTATGGATACACCGGGGTGAATGCAAGTCCAGTTGCCTCATCCCAGCCCATCATGATATTCAAATTCTGTACCGCTTGCCCGGCCGCGCCCTTGACCATGTTGTCGATGACAGACACGATCGTAAGCCTGCCGGTGCGCGCATCGAGCGAGAGCCCGATATCGCAGTAGTTGGAGCCGGCGACTTCCTTCGTCCCCGGATATTTGCCCAGCGGGCGTACCCGGACGAACGGTCTTCCTTCATAATAACTGCGGAACAGGTCATGAATCTCCTGCTCGCTGCGCGTCTGATTCAGGTTCACATAGATCGTCGCCATGATACCCCTTGTCATCGGCACCAGGTGTGTCGTGAACGTGATGGTGACTTCCTCATCCGCCAGACGGCTGACCGCCTGCTCGATCTCGGGCGTATGCTGATGGCGGTTCACTTTATACGCCAGGAAGTTCTCGTTGATCTCCGCATAATGCACGGTCTGGCTCAAGCCGCGCCCCGCCCCGGATACGCCCGATTTCGCATCGATAATGATGGACTTCAGATCGATCCAGCGTTTGGCTGCAAGCGGCGCCAGCCCCAGGATAGAAGCCGTCGGGTAGCACCCCGGATTGGAGATAAACGAGGCGCCCGGCACCTCATTGCCGAACAGCTCGCATAGTCCGTATACCGCTTTCGCCAGATAGTCCGGAGCAGCCGGCTTATGTTTATACCACTGCTCATAGACGCTGCCGTCCTGCAAGCGAAAGTCGCCGGACAGATCGATCACCTTAAGGCCGGCATCCAGCAGCTTGGGCGACAAGTCGATGCTTACCCCATGCGGCGTGGCCAGGAACACCACATCGGCTTTGCTCGCTATAAGCGGAATATCGATCCCGTCGAGATGATCGGTTACGATCTGATTCAGATGCGGATAGCCATCCGCTATAGGTACGCCGGCCGTCGACGACGAAATCACGGACGTAATCTCCACATTCGGATGCGTAAGCAGCAGCCGGATCAGCTCAACGCCGCCATATCCGGTCGATCCTACGATGGCGGCTCTTAATCGGGTAGTCATGGTTTCCGTCCCTCCACATGAAAACTATTGTATTATTATACATTCGTAGGTATAAAAATTCAATCGGTATTTTCCCCTGTTACGCCTCTTGCTTCTTAAATCTATTGCTCAGCTGCCTATTGCTTCTCATCTGTTGCTTTTGATCTATTGCCCAGTTGCCGCTCGTCCCTGGCCTTTTGCCAGCAAGCAGTCTTCCAGCTTACCCCTGCGCTTGTCCATCGTAACTCAGCCGGCGTTCGTCAGGCAAGCGCAATCCTCATGCTCCGCCTGACGTTTCTTCTACGAAGGACCTGTGAGCTTGAAGCCTTCGCCCAATACCTCATTCGTATCGCTCAGTATGACGAACGCCTGCGGGTCGACCGAGCGCACCAGCTCTTTCAGCCGGGTAACCTCGGTTTGTCCGACTACGACCATGAGCACTGTCCGGTCCTCGCCCGTATAGCCGCCTGTCGCCTGCAGCTTCGTCAAGCCGCGGTCCAGTTCGTACAGAATCGCTTCCCGGATCTCTTCCACCGAATCCGAGATAATAAACGCCACCTTGGAATAGCTGAGCCCGATCTGCACCACATTGATTGTCTTGCTTGTGACGAATAGACCAATCAACGCATACATCGCCTTCTCCGGGGAGATGAATATACCAGCCGTTACAATAACCAGACCGTCCAAGAGCGCCACACACAACCCGAAGCCGATACCCGTATACTTGTGCAAAATTTGCGCCGCTACCGAAAAGCCACCGGTCGATCCCCGTCCGCGGTACACCAGTCCGATCCCGATCCCCAGCAGGATGCCTCCGTAAATACTCGCAAGCAGTATGTTTGTCGTCAGGCTCGGCAGTTCCCGGGTCAGCAGCACAAGCAGCGGCAGCAGGACGGAGCCGACGGCCGTCTTGACCCCGAAGTTCCGCCCGATAAGCAGAAGACCCGCGAAGAAAAGCGGGATATTCAGCGCCCACTGTGTGAGCGCAGGTTCCAGCCCGAACATCGAATCGGCAATAATGCTGAGCCCCGATACGCCCCCCGACGCCAGCTGATTCGGATAGAAAAATAAATTGAAGCTCAGCGCGATCAATAAGGAACCGATTACAAGCAGTATGTATTCCATCACCCGGTGCCAGGGACTGTCGAGACGGGTCCTGGCTCTGCGCCGGTTGCGCTTGCCCGGCTCGCCCGGCGTCCCTGCCGGAGCTGACGGCTGCTGGCCCGGGTGCCGTTTTCCCCGCCCTGCTCTGGTCAGCCTTTCTTCCTTCTCCAGGCCGGCGGACTTCTGCTGTGCAGCCCCTAACGGCTCTGTCAGTCCCGGCTGCACCGGGCTGCCCAGCGCGATTTTCTCCCGCTCCGGACCAGCCGCTCCCGAAGACGGATAATCGCTCACCGGCCCCGAATCCCGGAGAGAAGCAGGGTGATCCGTGCGGCGTGAAGCGGCCGAATCTGCCTTGTGGGCGGCAGCCGGAGGAGTTCGTGTCCACACCTCAGCAGAAGCGGGGTCCCGCCCGTCCTTACGCCACAGCTTCTTGCCTTTCTTCCGATCGCTTCTACTTTCCAAGGACTTCACCCCGTCTCCAAGCCAAAGACCTACACAGCTGCCCGATCCCGCTCCTCCTCGTACCCAGTCGCTACCGGATGGCGCGTGGAGTGTGATCGCAGCTTGTGTAGGTGATAGCCCAAATCTCCTTGCCGGTTATAGTTACAGGATTTCTATTGTTCTTTCGTTGGCTTGTTGATCTGCTGACGCAAATACGCATCGATAAACGGGTCCAGATCTCCGTCCATCACCGCCCCGATATTTCCCGTCTCCTCCAGCGTCCGATGATCCTTCACCATGCTGTAAGGGTGGAAAACGTAAGAACGAATTTGGCTTCCCCAGGCAATATCCGACACTTCGCCGCGTATTTCGGCCAGATGTTTTTGCTGCTCCTCGATCTTCTTCTCGTACAGCTTGGAGCGCAGCATCTTCATCGCCTGCTCCCTGTTCTTAATCTGCGAGCGCTGCGTCTGGCAGCTGACGACGACACCGGTCGGAATATGCGTAATCCGCACGGCCGAGTCCGTGGTGTTGATATGCTGGCCGCCCGCTCCGGATGACCGGTATGTGTCGATCTTCAAATCCTCCGTACGAATCTCAACTTCGACATCGTCGTCAATCTCCGGCATTACATCGCAGGAGACGAACGACGTATGGCGCCGGCCTGATGCGTCGAAGGGCGAGATCCGCACCAGCCGGTGTACGCCTTTCTCCGCCTTCAGGTATCCATAGGCATTATAGCCCTTGATCGAAAGCGTGACGCTCTTCACCCCAGCCTCATCGCCAGGCAGATAATCCAGCACCTCGACCTTGAAGGCCCGCTTCTCCGCCCAGCGGCGGTACATGCGGAGCAGCATCTCGGCCCAGTCCTGCGACTCCGTGCCGCCTGCCCCGGGATGCAGCTCCAATATCGCATCCAGCCGGTCGTACGGCTGATTGAGCAGCAGCTGCAGCTCGAAATTTTCCAGCTTGCGGACCAAGCCGGACAGGCCCGACTCGATATCAGCGATCATGCTCTCGTCCTGCTCTTCCGCCATCAGCTCAACCATCACTTCCAGATCCTCGAATTCCGACTCCAGTTTCTGGAATTGCTCGACTCCGCCCTTCACCGCATTCATATCGGCGATCAGCTTCTGCGCCTTCTCATTGTCTTCCCAGAAATCCGGCGCCGACATCTTCTCTTCGAAGTCCGCGATCTGCTCCAGCTTCAGATCTAAGTCAAAGTGACCCCCTAAGCTCAGCCAATCGCTTGGCCGTTTCTTGTAAATCCCGCTTTACTTCCGCTTCCAACATACGTAAGCACCTCTTTATTTGGATTAGTTGTCCGCTGCCGCTGCGCCTATTCGTGGAAAAAGGAGACCGGAGCAGCGCCCCGACCTCCCTCTTGCTATCCGCTTCTGCGATAATTATCGCACAGACTTTATACGCCGTGGCATTGCTTGTATTTCTTGCCGCTGCCGCATGGGCACAGATCGTTGCGGCCGATAACGTCCTGCTTGTTAACCGTCGGCTTCTTCACCGCAGGCTCTGCATTCGTAGCCATCTCATGCTCATCCACGACCGCTTCCCGCACCATGTTCGTCTCCACATGTGCCTTCATGACATAAGTGGAAACTTCCTCCTGGATGCTTTGGATCATTTCCTGGAACATCTCATAGCCTTCGAATTGGTACTCACGCAGCGGATCTGTACCGCCGTAGGCCCGAAGATGAATCCCTTGGCGCAGCTGGTCCATCGCATCGATGTGATCCATCCACTTGCTGTCTACTGCGCGAAGCACAACGACCTTCTCGAACTCGCGAAAGAATTCCTCGCCAATCTGCTGCTCCCGCTCTTCGTACAACCGGGTAAGCAGGTCTTTGATCAGCTCGGCCACTTCTTCCTTCTCCTTGCCCCACAGCTCTTCGGCCGTCAGCTGACCTTCATGCAGGAAGGTGCCGTTGGCATAATCGATGATCGCCTGCAGATCCCATTCCTCCGGTACGAGATCAGCCGGACAGTGCGCTTCCACGATGCGGTCCACCACCGGCAGCATCATCCCGAGCACAATATCCCGGATATTCTCGGACTCGATCACCTCGCGACGCTGCTTGTAAATAATCTCGCGCTGCTGGTTCATCACATCGTCATATTGAAGGACGACCTTCCGAACGTCGAAGTTATTCCCCTCTACGCGCTTCTGCGCCGACTCGATAGCCCGGGAGATCAGCTTGCTCTCGATCGGCTGGTCTTCTTCAAAGCCGAGGCGGTCCATCATGCCCATAATATTCTCGGCGCCGAACCTTCTCATCAATTCATCCTCAAGCGAGAGGTAGAACTGCGACGAGCCCGGATCGCCTTGACGGCCTGCCCGGCCCCGAAGCTGGTTGTCAATCCGGCGGCTCTCATGACGTTCCGTACCTATAATATGCAAACCGCCGATCTCGGCTACTCCTTCGCCCAGCGTAATATCCGTACCCCGGCCGGCCATGTTCGTGGCGATCGTAACAGCGCCAGCTTGACCTGCGCGCGATACGATCTCGGCTTCCTCGGCATGGTATTTAGCATTGAGGACCTTATGCGGCACGCCCTTCTTCTTCAGCATTTCAGACAAGCGCTCGGAGTTCTCAATGGATACCGTACCGACCAGCACCGGCTGGTTTTTCTTATGCCGTTCCACGATCTCATTGACGACGGCGCGGAATTTGCTGCCCACCGACTTGTAGACGACGTCAGGGATATCTTTACGAATCATCGGGCGGTTTGTCGGTACGACAATAACGTCCAGCCCGTAGATTTTCTTCAATTCCTCTTCTTCCGTCTTCGCCGTACCGGTCATCCCGGACAGCTTGCGGTACATCCGGAAGTAGTTCTGCAGCGTGATGGTCGCCAGCGTCATCGACTCGTTCTGCACCTGCAGTTTTTCTTTCGCTTCGATCGCCTGATGGAGCCCTTCGCTGTAGCGGCGGCCGACCATGAGACGCCCGGTGAATTCGTCAACGATGACGATCTCGCCTTCCTGCACCACATAGTCAACATCCAGACGCATGATAACATGGGCCTTCAGCGCTTGCTGGATATGATGGTTCAGCGTGACATTCTCATGGTCGAATAAGTTCTCTACGCCGAATGCCTTCTCCGCCTTAGCCACGCCCTCTTCCGTCAGCGCTACGCTGCGCAGCTTCACGTCGATCGTGTAGTCTTCCTCTTCGGTCAGCTTACTCACAAAATGATCCGCCATATAGTACATATCCGTCGACTTGGCAGCCTGTCCGGAAATAATAAGCGGCGTCCGCGCCTCGTCGACCAAAATCGAATCGACTTCGTCAATAACCGCAAAGTAAAGCGGCTTCTGTACCATCTGCTCTTTATATACAACCATGTTATCACGCAGATAGTCGAAACCGAACTCGTTATTCGTTCCGTACGTAATATCACAGGCGTAAGCCGCTTGCTTCTCCGGGTGCGACAGATTCGGCAGGTTGACCCCGACCGTCATACCCAGGAATTCATAGATTTTGCCCATCTCGCCGCTGTCCCGCGTAGCCAGGTAGTCGTTGACCGTAACTACATGGACGCCCTTGCCCGTCAGCGCGTTCAAATATACAGGGAGCGTTCCGACCAGCGTCTTACCTTCCCCTGTGCGCATCTCGGCGATCCGGCCCTCATGAAGCGTCATGCCGCCGATCAGCTGTACATCATAATGCCGCTTGCCGAGCACGCGCTTGGAAGCTTCCCGTACGACAGCGAATGCTTCGGGCAGCAGTTCGTCCAGGTCCGCCCCATTGTTTAGTCTCTCGCGGAACTCGGCCGTCTTGCCCTTCAGCTGCTCGTCCGATAGCACCTCAATACTCGGCTCCAGCGAATTGATATGCTCAACGGCCTTCCACAACCGCTTTAACTCACGTTCATTCTGATCGCCAAAAAGCTTCTTAACGAGTCCTAGCATGCTGCTAAACCCCTTCCTTTATCGAACCATAATCGTTAACTTAAATTGTATCATTTTTGCGACATATCCCGCAACCAGCCGCTGGGCGCGGACACCGATTCTTTTAGTATCTCACCGCTCGATCTACACATACAGACGCTCCCGGCGTGAAAAAGTTTCATGGGGCGCTCGGGCATGCCAAATAGAGCCTGTCCAGTCGCATATGCGTCCAGACAGGCTCAGTCATATCGTATGTGCTAGTTTAAGAGGATTAACGGGCAGGCTCGATCAAACCGTACTTGCCGTCATCACGTTTGTACACTACATTCACTTGAGATGTATCGGAATTTGCGAATACGAAGAAGCTATGGCCAACCATATTCATCTGAAGGATGGCTTCATCGATATCCATCGGCTTCAAAGTGAATTTCTTGGTACGCACCAGCTCGAACTCTTCTTCGTCCTCGTCATAGACCGCCGTAGCTGCAGGCTCGATACGGAACAGGTCCTTCAAACTGCCTTCCTGTCTAACCTTGCGGTTGGCCTTGGTCTTAGCCTTGCGGATCTGACGCTCCAGCTTGTCCACCACGAGGTCCACAGCCGCGTAGAGATCGGAATGCTTCTCTTCGGCACGCAGCATGAAGGCCGGAAGCGGTACGGTCACCTCGACCGTTTGGAGGCCCTTCAGGACGCTAAGCGTAACATGTACTTCAGATGTAGGGGGAGCTTCGATGTACCTTTCCAGCCTGCTAAGCTTCTTCTCCACATGGTCCCTCAAAGCCTCAGTCACTTCGATATTCTCACCACGGATATTGAATTTCATGTACAACTCCTCCTTTCATACCTACAGTATACTATATTCCCCCTCGACCTTCAAAAATCCTTCATAATCGACACGGTAAATTCACAAAATATTTGTACAATTTGGGACGAACAATAGGACACGCAAAAAAACACCCCGGTTCCCCAGGGTGTTGGTTATCGCTGCCACATTCACTCAAAACCATAACCATCTATACGGGCCGCCGATGACGGCGGGATGATTACAACTTGACGACGTTAGCTGCTTGAGGACCGCGCGCGCCCTCTACGATGTCAAACTCAACGGATTGGCCTTCTTCCAAAGTCTTGAATCCGTCTGTTTGGATCGCGGAGAAGTGAACGAATACGTCGCCACCGTCTTCACGCTCAATGAAACCATAGCCTTTTTCTGCGTTGAACCATTTCACTTTACCTTGCATGCAATAACATTCCCTTCATCGTCAAATAACTGCAAGCATCTGCCCACATTTCGAATATATCACCGCAAGTAACCGCTGTCAATCCAACATCCACCATGTTAGCTAAATATTTAGAAAATTCCAGTATTAACATCCCGTTGATAATTTATTCACATCGAAAAACCTTGTCCCGTCGCGGTTTTCCGACATTTTCCGCGAAGTTGTCAACAGAGTTATCCACATTGTCCACAGGTGGGTGTGGAGAAACATTTAAAGCTCTTTTCCCGTCCACAACTGAATATTTTATAACAAATACGAAAAAGCCGCTATCTCCGTGGAGAACAGCAGCATTGAAAAAATCTGTCTTCTATATTGTATATAAAGCTATTTTTTTTGGTCGAAGAACAAACTCTCCCCATTATAGCTGCTTTCATAAGCATTTCGATGCACGCGTGAGCCTCTTACTTTACTTAGTTCAGCGGACGCCTCCTCTTGTAATGACTGCATCCGCTGAGCAATTTGGCTATCCATTTCCACAATGCTTTGGATCAGTTTCCGGTCGGCAAGGCTGAATTCCGCTCCCTTCCGCTGAAGAGCGGTCAGAACTGCTTCTCGCTTCTCTACAAACTGCTCCAATTCTTCAAAAGTGGCATCTTTCAAGTCACCGGCAATCTCTAGAGATAGCTGAAGCAACAACTGTAGCAGTTCCGTTGACTCAGGCATGCTGGATTCCCGCGGCGTTTGGGGTTGTTGCCTTGCTAATTCTAGCTGCTTCCAGCCATGTTTCCTTCAATTCTCTTAGAAAATCAAGCACTTCCTCTGCGATTTCCGGAGACTTCTTCACATTGGCTTCAATTAAACGATGGATAAAGTAATCATACAACTTCAGCAGCCCCTCAGCTATAGGAGCAGTGTGATCCAAAGTCGCCGCGAGTTCCCCCAGAATGGCCTGTACTTTTCCGATGTTGAGATTGGCTTCCTCATAATTTCTTTGATTCAACGCTTCGACGGCAAGCTTGCAAAATCGGATAGCTCCATCGCTCAGCATCATGAGCAGTTGGGCAGGCGTAGCTGTCTGGATGGAGGTTTCCATATACTTATTTCTAGGTTGATTGATCATAGCTATCCCCTCTTAATCCTGAAATTTTCACAGGTATGCTGTCATCATCTGCGTTCATCAATAATGATACCGGCCATCTCCATCATTTTAGCAACGAAATCAAGCGTTTTTTCAGGGGGAACCTCTCTAATGACTTCACCGGTTTCTTTGTCCAAAACCTTAACCGTAATACTCTTCGTTTGTTCGTGCACGCCAAATTCCAAAGTAGTTGTTTTCCCCTGAATGGCTTTAATGGCACGTTCTATCGATTTAACAAACTGCTCGTCACTTAACGTGTAGTATTCGCCCTTCAGCTCAGCTTCCTTCAGCTTTACTGTGTTAGTGATAGATATGGGGACAGCAGGAGCCGCTTTCGCAGCAGGCTCGCCGCTCCCTGTATCATCCGGCCTGGGATATTGGTTTCCAGTTATTGAAATACTCATGTGTGGGACCCCCGATTCATTAGCCGCCTAGTTGTTGGGACAACCAACTGCTCTGCGTGTTCATTTGCTGCAATGCCTTCTCCATGGCAGTGAACTGCTTATAGTACCGCTCTTCGAGTGCGCCAAGCTTACTTGTATATCTGGTAATTCGAGTCTCTACGTCCCTAAGCTGTTTACCGAGGATCGTTTCTACACTTGTTACATCAGATGTACTTCCCGCCTTCTCGGACACTTGCTTCATAACCGCAGATACTTGATCGTACAGCCTAACGGCAAGTCCGTCGCCGGCCTGGGAGTCGGGGTCATTATCGTTACGTGTAAAGAGCGCCATAACCTGCTCCGGATTGTTAGTAATGGCCTCCCTCAGTTTCTGTTCGTCAATATTCAACTTCCCTTCTTCGAAATACGCGCCTGTCTTGATGCCGATCAACGAAAGTTCGTTAATATCACCTGAGGGTATGCCCGATACGGTGTTGTTAAATGCACTTCTGAAGCCGGATAAGGCCGAAGTGAAAATCGGATCTCTGCGAAGCATCCCGCTTTTCGCCTTTTCCTCCCAAAGTTTAATATCATTTTCCTTCATTTCTTTCTTTTGCTCATCGGTCAGCGGAGTGAAGCTCCGATACTTCTGCTCGGAGATTTTTTTACTGATCGTAGCTATCGTGTCGTTGTATTTATCAATAAAAGTCTTGATTGAATTGAAAACCGCATCGATATCCTGATTGACCGTTATTTTAACCGGATCTTCGCTGGCAGCCTGAATTTTTCTGGCTGTGAACTGAATTCCATTGATGCTGAACGTATTGGAGGCAAACTTGGCGTTCTCCACATCGTTGTAATCGACGATAGCGCTTTTGCCGCTTACCGATATTTCGGAATAATCCATATTCGGCTGAGAGGAAAGCGAATTTAGTCCGAGATTAGCATCTACTGTTCCCGAGTCGACGTTCTCGAAGTTTAAGTCTTTACCGCTATCGGGATTGAAAAAAGCGAGCTTTTTGGTTGTAGGGTCCAGCGAGGCCGTTAATCCCGCCTTGCCCAGCTTCGAACCGTTGATCGTATCGATGACTTGCCCGACCGTGGTCTTATTTGTGAAATTGAGCTCAATCTCTTCGCTTCCGTATTTTACCTTAAGCTTCTGAACTCCGGTCATGCTTTTATTAACAATCTGACTGAGAGAATCAAATGTCGCCGTTCCCCCGGCTTCGATCGTTTTCGCCGCATCCATCTTAAGGCTGGCGCCTGGCACAGCTGGCGCTGTGGGCAGCTTGAATACCGTGCTCAGCAGATTGCTGGCGGAGCCTTCGTTCAACAGCCGTAGCGTTACATTTGCATCATCACCGGTGTTGGTAGAACTAAAGAAGAAACGGTCCAAGTTGGCATCGTAGCTTGCTTTTACTCCCGTTTGGGAAGATCGGGAATTGATAGAGTTCACTACATCGGTGACCGTATCGGTTTTGCTGAGCTTGATCACGGAGGAACCCTTTTCCCCGCTGATGTACATCGACGTATCCAGCGTCAACCCGATGCTTTCCAGACTGGCTTTGGAGTCTCCTGGACCGGAAGTAACAACGTCGCCAGAAGTCAGCGAAGCCGTCTCGGCCAGCTGCTTGATTCTCAAGGTGTAGGTACCATCTGTCCCGCCGGATGTACCGGAAGCCGTAACGACACCCTCGTTCGAGGAGGTTGCTTTCTTGGCTGTATAAGAAGATTGCAGCTTCATATTGAAAGCTGTATTACGAAAATCCATCATTTTCGTGTTCAAAGCTCTGTAGTCATCACGCTGCCATTCCAGCTGAGCCTTCTTCTGTACCAGCTTCTCTGACGGAACGCGATGCGCCTGCATCAGCTTCTTGACCATCTCATCGATATCCATACCTGACGAAAAACCGTTAATCCGCATTACTGGCATCTTCGTAGCGCCACCCTTCATGCATAGCTATTACTAGCTTTATCGGCATAATCCGGCCATTTATTTAGGAAAATGTTTGCAGGTATAAAAAAAGAAACTCTAGGGATCCTAGAGTTTCTTCGAAAGTTAAAATTAACGAAGCAGTTGAAGTACGCCTTGCGGCTGTTGGTTGGCTTGAGCCAGCATCGCTTGAGCAGCTTGGGAAAGGATGTTGTTCTTTGTGAACTCCATCATTTCTTTCGCCATATCCACATCGCGGATACGGGATTCAGCAGCAGTCAAGTTCTCGGAGGAAGTGCCCAAGTTGTTGATCGTGTGCTCAAGGCGGTTTTGGAACGCACCAAGCGTCGAACGTTGTGCAGATACTTTCTCCAGAGCGTCGTTGATTACGCTGATCGCTGCGGAAGCTTTTTCATGTGTGGACACGTCCAGGGAGTACTCAACAGCTGTGTTGTTCGTACCGTTAGTAACGTTTTTCGTAGCAACGAAGGAAGCTACGGAGCCATTTTTCGCTGTTGCCGTACCGCCGGCAGTAGTTCCACTGATACCAAGAGCTTCGGAACGCATATCGTCGATTTGGATTGTGATGCTTTGACCTGTATTAGCGCCGATTTGGAAGCTAGCTTCGAAGCCGTTGCCCGCTTTGTCGGACGACTTGATAGTTGGAGCATTGTCGGATTCGACATTCGCTCTTTGTGTCAGCGTGATCGTTCCAGCAACAGCGGCAGCAGAGTACTTAGCGCTCAATGCGGCGTTGTTAGTTCCGATGGCAGTTGCCAGCAATGCAGCTTGGCCATTGGCAGTTGTCGAACCAGCTGAGAGAGTTTCATCAAAGATGATCGCTTTACCTGCAGCTACCAAAGCTGCGTCATCCTCGCCCTTACCATCAACAACAAGAATTTCTTGTCCGTCGATCTCGAATTTACCGCCAGCCTCGACTACTTTGCCGCCAGTATGGGTATAAGTGAACTCACCTGCTTTGGCAGCAGAGTTTACTACGCCTTTTTCCAAACCTACGCCTTGAGCTGCTCCTGCTTTTTCGGTCAGGACGATTTTGTTCTTAACGACAGTGACGTCATAAACGCCGCTTACTGTAGCGTCGCTTGCCAGTGCATCGCGGATGCTCTTAGCTTGCTCTTCTACGCTCAGCAAGTCGCCGGCAGTGCCAATGTTAAACTGGCCAGCACCTGCGCCGGTAGCAACAGATGTCAGTTGAACAGTTGTCAGCTCGCTAGGGGACCCGGCAGTAGGGATTTTGAAATCAATCGTTTCGCCAGTGTTTTTAAACTTCTCTGTAATGTCGAAGGAGAAGCTGCCGCGTACTTCAGCATCCAAGCCTTTGGCGAACGTGCCGTTTTTACCAACAATTGCATGAGTAGCCGTTTCGATTGCAGTTGTACCAGCTTGTACTGTACCTGCAGCATTGGTAAGGGTGACATTGACAGGGCTTGTTACTAGTCCAGAACTGTTCAATGCGTTTTGGATATTAGCTAGCGTATCGCCTGCGCCAGCAGCATCCAGACTTACTGTAACTGTAGACCCCGATTTAGCTACGGTTGTAGCTCCGCCACCATTATCAGCAAATGTAATGTTCAAACCATTTAAATCTGTGCCAACATTTTGAGCCTCAATCGACAAGGTCATGCCGTTAGCAAGTGTAATATCAAGCTTGGACTTACCAGTCTCACTGCCTGTGATTGTGGAGAACGAAGAAATAGCGCCTTTTTTACCACCTTCGGTAGTAACTCCAACCGTCAGGTCAGTTTTCTTGCTGCCGCCGCCATCAAGCAGCTTCTGTGTATTGAACTCCGTCGTGTTACCAATACGGTTCAACTCAGAAGTCAGCTGGTTCATTTCCTTTTGAATCTCATCACGGTCGATGTTAACGTTCGTGTCGTTCGCGGATTGGCCGGCGAGTTCACGCATACGTTGGAGGATCGAGTGAGCTTCGTTCAGCGCGCCCTCAGCTGTTTGGATCATCGAGATACCGTCTTGAGCATTCCGTGTAGCTTGATCCAAGCCGCGGATTTGGCCGCGCATTTTTTCGGAGATCGCCAGACCTGCAGCGTCATCGCCTGCACGGTTGATGCGAAGACCGGAAGACAGCTTTTCCATGGCTTTGCTTGCGGAAGCTGTGTTGCCCGTCAGTTGACGGTGAGTGTTCAATGCCGCAATATTGTGGTTAATTCTCATTGTTCTCTTCCTCCCTGAATGTACGAAATTCCACGTCCGTGTGGATTTATAGTGGGGTTAGCCATAGGTCGGCCGCCCTAGCTGACCCCAATACTATATATATCGTACGGGACAATTTGAAAATGAAGAGGGACTCAGAAAATTTTTCCGAAGTTTATCGTTTTTTTAACCAATCGCTGATGCTCTTCGGGTTCAGCAGCTGCTCGCTGGCCTGTTTGTTGGATTCCTTGATAGCCTGATAGACCTCATGCCGGTATACCTGAATATGCTTGGGTGCCTTAATGCCTATGCGAACATTGTCGCCTTCTGACGATAGAACTACGATCTCGACTTGCTCTCCGATCATGATGGACTCGCCTTTTTTCCTGGACAGGACAAGCATCGCTTATTCCCCCTTGGCTGCGGCTTCCGTTGGAAGAAGCAGCTTCTCTTTGACTTGATAGGCAGAGTCATGAAGAATAATCTGCTTGGCCAGCTTCTTGCCGGAGTTCACAACAATAGGAGCCAGCAGATTAATCGTGGCCTCTTCCAAATTCTCATTAACGGTTACGACCGACCATACTTCAACCTCCCCGGCCCCTTCAAGCTTTAGCTCCTGCTGCAGAAGCTCGTCGACGGAGAAGTCGTAGTCAAGGAAGAACTGAAACGGATCGGTTATCATAAAAGCGAGGTTAGGTTCCTCGATAGACTGCATATAATAGAACGGCACCCCTTCTTCCACGGGGATTAGTAGATACCGTGTGTAAGCCTCCAAACCTGGCATTCCTTGGACAAAAATGAACAAGTCCTTCTCTTCGAACGTAACTTCCCCAAAAAAACGGGTATTCGCCTTCATCTCATATGCCTCCCACTATAAAGTAATGTTTTCTTCTGTTTTCTCACGTATTCTCAATATTTCAACTTTGACAGCTTGAGCGGTAATAGCGGAGAATGTAGCCTATGCAACTGACTGGAGTCAGAGCGTAGGCGGGAATAGAGCTTAGGATGTCAGATTCCAAAACTGTGGATGATTCGGTATGATCGCACAGTTGGATATCCACATTCACCCTCGGGGTTTACCCTCCCATGTCACGCTGGGTCTATGCCCTCACATTCCTTCGTTCTACCTCTCAAGGGGTGGATGCCGATTCTTGCTCCTTTACGGGGT
>NZ_FMYY01000005.1 GCF_900101595.1 Paenibacillus sp. cl123 | reverse complement strand
CGGTAGCTTTTCTTGCGAGCAGAAAGTTCCACCTCGCTTTATCGCTTTTGTGAAGGTAAACTTTCTTGACTCTAAAGAAAAGCTCCTGATCGGAGTCAATTCGAGGAAGATACATTCGTGTTTTAGCGGTAGCTTTTCTTGCGAGCAGAAAGTTCCTCCTCGCTTTATCGCTTTTGTGAAGGTAATCTTTCTTGACTCTAAAGAAAAGTTCCTGATCGGAGCCAATTCGAGGAAGATATATTCGTGTTTTAGCGGAAGGTTTACATAAATGCGCCGAACGCATGGCGGATGACGTCGCCGCGGCTGATGATGCCGACCAGTACGCCGTTTCGTTCGATCGGCAGCTTCTTGATATTACGCTCGCCCAGGATAGCCGCGATCCGGTCAATATCCGTATTCCAGGAAGCGGTGACGACCTTTTTCTTGCATACCGTCATGACGTTCAGATCCAAAATCTCGGTTACTTTCTCTTCCCATTCCCGCGGATCGCTGACGATCATGGAGAAGTACAGGAAGTCGACCACGCGATCGTTTTTTTTGCCGATAAAACGCATAATATCGCCGTCGCTCATATAGCCGACAATTTCATTGCGGTCGTTCACGACCGGAAGTCCGCTGATGCGGTGATCGATGAATTTCTCGATCACCGCCCGGACCTTGTCTTCTTGCTTGACCTTATACACCTTGCGGATCATAATGTCCTGGGCCAGCATTGCGCAAGCCTCCTGTTCTGTCAATTATACCCGAGCGGAGGATGTACCCCTCCCGGCGTCTTTCGAAGTCCGGTGAACAGCGCGCGGCCGGGGCCGAATCGGGGTTTCCGCTTGGACAGATTCACGCCTGTACCGGCCAGCCATCGCATCCTTCAGTTTATGCAAAAGCACGGAATTCATCACAGAACCGAAGATGCAATCCCGATCGTGCCCCCCCAAATTCCGCAACAGCGTCGCAGTTGCGGTCACGACGCCGAGCTGGTTCATAGGGACGGCATTTTGCGCAGCCAATATTTTGATTAGGTAGGCAACCTATTTATTTAGCTTACTCCGGTTCCTTGTCCTGATCAAGTCTTTTCCTATCGATTCCAAATCAGTTACAATACGTACAGGTGATGCCAACTATGGATGAATGGAAATATGAAAATGCCCCCCAGCTCAGAGACCTGTTCTCCCGGTTCGCCAAATCAGACTGGCGCAAGCTGACAAGATGGAGCATCAAGGCAAGCGAAGTCCGGCTCCTGCTCGCCATCAAGGAAAGCCACGGCAGCTGTTCGGATGCAGGCGGCATGACGGTATCGGATCTGAGCAAGCTGCTGCAGGTAACCTCGCCCACGGTGACACAGATGATCAACAACCTGATCAAAAACGACTATGTCATCCGATCCATCCACCCCGGCGACCGCCGGGTAGCCGAGATTACGCTGACGGACAAGGGCGAGCAGATCGCCCAAGAGGCCGGCGAGCTGTTTACGCAGCTGTTCAACGGACTGATCGATCATCTCGGCAAAGAGCAGAGCGATCAACTGATTGCTTTGCTGGAGCAAGTATTCCAATACTTCGAGCAGGTTGGCAAGGAGCAGCTGTAAGCGCCGGGGAAAAATAAGAAAAGCTCCTGATCGGAGCCGATTCGAAGAAGATACATTCGTGTTTTAGCGGTAGCTTTTCTTGCGAGCAGAAAGTTCCTCCTCGCTTTATCGCTTTTGTGAAGCTAAACTTTCTTGACTCTTAAGAAAAGCTCCTGGTCGGAGCCGATTCGAACTTCGCGACCGAAAGCCGATGCTCCATGCGGCGGCGCGTATCACATCGAAAAAACGTCCGGCCTGGTCACCGGACGTTTTCTATGCGTTTCTATACCTATTCTCCCCGCAGCTCCCCACATTCCCAAGCCGCTACCCGGTAGCCGGAGGCGATGAAGCCGGCATCCGTCTGTCGTCCCTGCCGGTATGCTTCCACAGCTCCCGATTCGACGTCGTAACGGCCGCAGCCCCGGCTTCAATCGCCCGCTCCACATCGCCTGCCGTACGGACCAAGCCCCCGGCGCAGATGGGGATGCCCGTTCGCTCGTACACCTCGGAGATCATATGAGGAATAATCCCCGGAAGCACCTCGATGAAATCCGGCTTTGTTTTTTCAAACATCGGATAGCTTTTTTCAAGCGCATTCGTATCCAGCAGGAATAACCGTTGAATGGCCAGAAGTCCGTTTTGTTTCACCTTGGCGATTACCCCGGCTCTTGTGGAAACAATGCCCGCAGGTCTGACTATCTGGCTTAAATACTCGGCCGCATATTCGTCATTTCGCAGCCCTTCGATCAGATCCGCGTGCAGAATCGGCTTCTTTTTGGCCAGCTTCACGACCGAGTTAATCTTTTCAAAGGGGGACTTCAAGTAGTAGCCGGAATTTCGTACAAAATGAGCTCTGCCGGCGGTCAAAATAGGCGACGTGAGGGGAATTTCGTACAAAATGAGCCCCGCTAGCGCTCAAAATAGGCGACGAAGGCGGAATTTCGTACAAAATGAGCCCCGCTAGCGGTCAGAATAAGCGACGTGGGCGGAATTTCGTATAAAATGAGCCCGCAGCGCACAAACAGCGCACAAAAACCCCCGCCCACATACTCAACCAGTACGCGGGCCGGAGCGCCGACCAGCCTTTACTTCAAAAACACAACGTCCTGCGCCTGCAGAACAGCATGCAGACGGGCAATATCGATATCCGCCAGGTCGCATTGCTGCTCGATCGCCAGCGATGCGGCGACTCCGGCGGATTGGCCCATCGCATAACAGGTAGCCTGCACCCGCATCGAGGACATCGCCACATGAGTCGCCGAGATGGCCCGCCCGGCGACCAGCACGCCCTCCACGCCTTCGGGCACCAGGCAGCGGTACGGGATATCGTACCCGCTGACCTTCCGCTCATCGGTTCCCGACTTGCCGTCCGGACTATGGATGTCGATCTCGTAATTCGTTTGCGCGACAACGTCGTCGAACCGGCGGCCCGAGGTCACATCCTGCTCCGTCAGCGTGTACCGGCCTACGATCTGGTTCGTCTCCCTGACGCCGACCTGTCCGGGGATATGGGTCAGCGCATAATTTTCAAACCCGTTGCGCTGCAAATAATGCGCGACGGAGAACGCCTGACGCAGCGACTCCTTCTCCGCGTAATTGATATCCTCGATCTTGGCGCCGTTGCCCTTCACCCGCGTCATATTGACGAGCAGCGTGCCCTTCTCCCCGCGCTCCCAGTACAGCTTCCGTCCTTGCGGCAGATCCGAGACATGCTCGTAGTAGTACCCGTCTTCCGGAAGATACGGCTTAACCGGCTTCCCGGTATCGGTCATCATAAACATCAGCGTCATCGGCTGGGTCAGTCCGTCGGATTCCCGCCCCGAGTGATATTTCGCCCCGGCGTCCACGGCTACCCGCGCGTCTCCCGTACAATCGAGCACAACTTCCGCTTCCACGGCGACAAGCCCTTCCCGGGTATTGACGGCGACAGCACGGGACCGGGTTAGACCGTCCCCTTGCAGTAAAGCAACGAAGCTCGCATGGTACCACACCTGCACCTGCTCCTTCTCCAGCTTCTGGTTCAAGTAATGGCGGATCACAAACGGATTGAACTGCGGCGCGATCGATTCGAGATGATGCGAAGGCAGCTTGTCGGGCAGCGTCTCCGCGATCAGCTCGCGGTAAATGCCGGTCACATTGCCCACGCCCATAAAGACACTGACGTTGCCCAGCGTGCCCATCCCGCCCAGCTGTCCGGAATGCTCCAGCAGGATCACCTTCCGGCCGCAGCGAGCTGCGGCGATAGCCGCCGCAACGCCGGCGGGTCCCCCGCCTACGACCACAATATCGGCTTTGTCGCGAACGCGAATTTCTTTGTGAAGCGCATAGGTTGACATAGGCAAAGCTCCCTCCGATTCATAACCTTATTCGTTATATCCGGTAAAACGGCTACCTGATTCCGCTTCTCCTCAAATCTCCGGTAAGCTCATATAAGCGGACAATAAACTCCCCGCGGGTAATCGGTCCCGTCGTTCCGTCCTCCCGGGCCCGGCCGGCTCCCTCGTGTGTCACCCCGCAGACGCGGGCCGCCGTACGCCACCAACGCTCCGCCATCGAGGCAGACAGAAGCGGATGCTCCTGCCAATAGGCGGCAGGATCGGCTTCGGTCTTCGGAAGCCTCGGCCCCATGTCGACTCCGGCTGGCAGCACATACGCAGATGCCGGCAGCACCGGCAGCGAGCCGCAGCCCGGCAGCGCGCGGATACGGGCGATCAGCTGCGAAGCCTCGGCGACGCTCAGCGGCTCGGCAAGCGAGGCCTTGTAGTCCGAGAAGAAGCCCTTGGTCCCGAAATATTCGGCCGCCTTGCGCGCAGGATCGGACCATTCGACATCGTCGAAGTACGTAATCCGCTGATTTTCCTCCAGCAGCTCGGCCTGGAGCGTATCGATCGGCAGGCGGCGCACCTCCGTTCCGAGCCTGACGGCCAGCTCGGCAGCTACGCCCGCTGCAAAACCAAGCTGCATCCAGCACGGCTCCATCCGGATCGTGCCGAAGCCCATATGAGTGGCGGACACGGCGACGGGAACGAGCAGGCCGTCCACTTCCTTCGGCACCATGATGCCATAAGGAATCTGGTACACCTTTGTCAGCCAGCCGAGCCCGAGGAATCCTTCCAGCGCCCGGTCGCGGCCTTCCGGCTGCCTCTTCCGCGTGGCGTGGGAATCGATGGGATAATCGCCGATCGCGATGCTGTCATGATGCACCGGGGCGCGCCCGAGTCCCGGCGCCAGACGCGCATCATTCTCCGTAAACGTATACTCGCCTTCGATTCGGCGCGCCTCCCGGACATAGATTTGCGGCGGAAAATGCCCCGTATCCGTAAATTCATCCGCGGCGTAGCCCCATGAGCGAGCTTCGCTGCGGAATGCCTCCGGCAGCTCGGCATCATGCTGCAGAAACCAGAGCAGACCTTGGATATAGTCCCGCTGCCGGGCAATAAACGCCTCCCGCACCTCCCGGGTTCCGTCGGCATAAGCCGTATTTTCCTCCGGCAAATCGGTCGAGCACATACAGTAGTGGTGATTGTTGCAATCCGTCTTGCCGTTCGGAACCGGAAGCATATTGCTTACATCCCGGATCGACCGGACCCGGCCTTCGGCCACATCGGCAACCAGACTCGCGTAATCTTCCCTGTTGTACCGCTCAGGTCTCGCCACCGGAACGAAATTATCCGGATTTTGCGTCAGGCATAAGCGGAAGTTGTATGCCTGGATCCGGTCGTCCCCTTCCCCGGTGCTGCCGGGGAACACTTCCTTGGTCGGATCGAAGGTCATATACAGCCGTCCGGCGTATTCCTCGTTCCATTCGTCGCGGGATTCGCGGCCAAGCCGGTAAGGCACGCCCGCCATCGCCGCCAGATCGCCTTCATACGTAGCGTCGATGAAGACGCCGCCCTCAATCACGAAATCGGACTCTCCCGGCCTACCCTGCAAAGTAACCCCTGTCAGCTTCCGCCGCTCCACCTTCGTCCGCTTCAGCTCGAGCAGCAGCTTCACCTCGATCAGCGGCTCCGCCGCCAGCATGTCCTTCAGGATGCTCATCGCGACGGACGGCTCGAAGAACAGCCCCTTGTTGCAAGCCTCGGCCTGCGCGGAATCCGCTCCATAAGCCGATTCGTAATGCTGCTGCACCTTGTCGGCGAACTCGCGGAACACCGCCCCGCATGCCTCGCGCGAAATCAGGTCCGTCCGCCCGAGACCGCTGGTCATCAAGCCGCCGAGATGTCCGGTTGGCTCGGCCAGCAGCGTCCTCAGCCCTCTGCGGGCCGAGGCGAGAGCGGCGCCGATCCCTCCCGGCGTCGCTCCATACACGACCACATCGTACGCAATCATCGTCTGCACGCTCCATTTCTTGTCATAGCGCTATTCGCTGCCCGCCCGGCTTTATTTTACAAGCTCAAGCTCCTTCGCGCGCTTTTGCGCTTCGTCAATGAGCAGCTTGTATTTGAAGGTGTCCTCCATCGTCTTCAGGAAAGCCGGATATTCGCTGAGCGGCCGCTTGCCATATACGAACTTGACGAGCTCCTCCTTGGCGTAACGGTCCGCATCCGCCGCATTATAGCCGGCCGGAGGCAGAATGGCGCTGTCGATGCTGTTGAGGCGCGGCAGCTTCAATGCGAACTTGATGTAAGCTTCCTCCTGCGGGAATTTCACCGTCAAATATTCTTCATTCGGACGGCCCGTCATCTGATAGTAGTGGAAGTAGTTCCCTTCCTTCGCCATCGCCTCGGTCAGCTCAATCTTCCCGTCCTTCATGTTATAATGCCTGCCTTCTATGCCATACATGACCAGGGCGTTGCCTTCCTTGCTCGATACGTAGTTCAGCAGCTCGAATATTTTTTGCAGCTTCTCCGGGTTTTTCTCCGCCGATTTCGGAATGACGTACAACCGCGAAGGTCTCTCGGCGTCAAACGCGGAGTCGTATTGTCCCCCCGGCCCTTTGGGCGGAGCTATTTGCACCCATTCGGCCTTCGGATTCACCGTTTTGTACTGCTGGATAAACTCCTGCTTGCCGATATCGGTCCAGCCCATGAACGCAATTCCGGCCTTTCCCTGAATCGCTTGGTCGCGGGCCATCGTCCCCTTGTTGGTCATCAGCTGCGGATCGACGAGATTTTCACCTATCAGGCGCTGAATATACTTCAACGCTTCCGGCATCGCCGGGTCATAGTAGGCGTTCATCAGCTTCTTGTCCTTCGTATAGAAAATCCCGCTGCCCGGCCCGCCCATCCCGTAAGCGCCGAAGATCGGGGCAAAGGTGGAAAATTCCGTTCCCGTAAAGCCGTACGTGTCTTTTTTCCCGTTGCCGTCAGGGTCCTTCTCCGTAAACGCCTTCGCTACGTCATACAGCTCCTCGAGCGTCGTCGGCTCCTTCAGATTCAAGGCATTCAGCCAGTCCTTGCGAATCCAGTAGGAGGAGAACGGCACGTCGGCAATCCGGGTGATCGCATAATACTTGCCGCCCACCATCCCCTTCTTCAGCAGGTTGGCGCCCATAAAATCCTTGGCCTGCTTCAGCTTGGAGTCGAGATGAGGGGTCAAATCGAGCAGCAGCCCTTTCTGGGCAAAATCGTTCAAGGTAACGAGATCGACCATCATCAGATCCGGCATATTGCCCGCAGCCGAGCGCACCTTCATTTGATTCAGATAGTCGTTTAATCCTTGAATCGCCGTCAGCGACACATCGATATTAAGCCGTTTGTCCAGCTCCTGCTTGATCCAGTCCTCCTGCGGAGTCGGCAGGCCGGAGCCTTCCACCGTAATGCTGATCTTGACCGGCTCTTTCTTCTCCCCTGCCTTTCCAGGGTCTCCGGACGACTCCGCAGCAGGCTCGGCTCCTCCCCCGCCGCAGCCTGCCAGCACACTGGTCGTCACAAGCACAGAGCAGCCCAACGCGATCCATGATTTTCTTTTCATCGTTATCCCTGCCTTCATCGTATATTTTGGAAGAGACCTTCATCCCGTGTTGCCTCAGCCTTTGATCGAGCCCATCAGCATCCCTTTTGTAAAATGCTTCTGCAGAAACGGATACACGATAATCATCGGCAGACTCGCCACCACGACGGCTCCCATCTGCATCGTAACCGTAGGCACCATATTCTCAGCGCTTTCCATCGTTTGCTGCGACAGCATCAGCATCTCCCGGACGACGACCTGCAGCGGAAAGAGCGTACGGTCCGTGATATACATGATCGCCTGGAAAAATTGATTCCAATGCCCCACCGCATAAAACAAGCCGATCGTCAAAACGGAAGGAAGCGAAAGCGGGACGACCAGCTGCCAGAGCACCCGAAACTCGCCCGCTCCGTCCATTCGCGCCGATTCGAACAGCTCCTCGGGCAAGCTTTCGAAGAAGCTTTTCATGATAAGCGCATTGAAGCTCCAGATCGCATTGGGCAATATAAGCGCCCATACGGTGTCGATCAGGCCCGTGCTCTTTACCACCAGGTAGGTCGGGATAATACCCCCGTTGAACAGCAGGGTGAAGACGACCATGAACAAAAACAAGCTTCGGTGCGGCAGTCCCTTGCGGCTGAGCGGATACGCCAGCAGCAGCGTCAGGAGCAGATTGACGGCCGTCCCTACGACGGTCACGAAGACGGTCACTTTCAGCGCGTTCCAGATCGTGGAGGCCCCGAGAATTTTGGCATAGGCCTGGAAGGTGATCTCCTTCGGGATGAGCACGTAACCGCCGTTTTTGAGCACCTCCGCATACGGGGTCAGCGATACCGAGATCACGTACAGAAAAGGAACGACGGCCATGAGCCCGACGAAGGCGAGAATCGTGTAGACAACCGTGTTAAACAGTTTATCTTCTATCCCTCTTACCATACGCCCTGCCCCCATCTCTTCGCCAGCGCGTTCGAAGCGAGCACCAGCACCAGGCCGATCGCCGATTTGAACAATCCGACCGCGGAGGCGAGGCTGAAGTTAAGCTGCTCGAGGCCTGTCCGGAATACCCAGGTGTCCAAAATATCGGCTACCGGATACACGTGAATGTTGTAGAAAATGTAAATTTGCTCGAAGCCCGCATCCATGATATGACCCAGCTTGAGAATCAGCAGCATGATGATCACGTGGCGGATGCCCGGCAAGGTGACATGCCAGATCATGCGCAGCCGGGAAGCCCCGTCCACCCGGGCCGCCTCGTACAGCGTCGGATCGATGCCGGTCATCGCCGCCAAGTAAATGATCGCCCCCCAGCCGAGATTTTGCCAAATCTCCGAGCCGACCAGAATCCCCCGGAACCACTCGGTTGAGGTCAGGAACGGAACCGACTGGCCTCCGTTATTGACGATCCAGTAGTTGATGAGGCCGGAGCCTTCCGACAGCAGGACGAGCGCGATGCCGTAGATGATGACCCACGACAGGAAATGCGGCATGTAGCTGAGCGTCTGCACCAGCGTCTTGAACCAGTAGATCCGGCATTCGTTCAGCAGCAGCGCCAGCGCAATCGGAGGAATGATGCCGAAGATCAGCTTGTAGATGCTGATCAGGAACGTATTCGTCAGCAGCTCGCCGAAGTAAGGCGAATCATAGAACTGTTTGAAATGCTTATACCACGGGTCCGCCCAGGGGCTGCTCATGATGCCTTCCAGAATATCGAAGTCCTTGAAGGCGATCACGACGCCGTACATCGGAGCGTAGCGGTACACGATGTAGTAGATAACGCCCGGCAGCAGCATAAGATACAGCGCCCTGAAGCGCCACAGCAGCCTGACGTGCTTGCGGAACCGGACGGACAAAGCCGGCATAGCCGCTTTCGCGCTTGCGGCTGGAGCTTCCATCGCAGCGACCTCCTTCTTCGTTTAAGTGTTGTAGCGGTTTGTACTCCTAAGATAACATTGGAATCGCTTTCGCAAAATGAACGGATTCCTGTTTCGAAGTGAACAAATTCCACTGCTTGACGAAGATAACCGCCTATCGGCCCCCCTTGCGCTCAGACGGACGAGAGACGGATGGCGCATATGCCAAGAATTGGACAATCACCGACGCTTTTACGCTTCGGAATTTCGAAAAAGCCCGACATCCATCGCTATGCTGGACATCGGGCTTGACCTTCCTTATGTCTCGAACCTGCGCCCGTATTGCTTCCGGTACTCATTCGGGGTCAGCTCGGTCCATCGCTTGAACATCTTGAAGAAATAGTTGGCATTGGCAAAGCCGACCTGCTCACCGATCTCGTTGACCGGCAGCGCCGTTTCCGTCAGCAGATGCTTCGCTTTGTCGATCCGCGTACGCTGGATGTATTGAATCAGCGGCTCACCCGTTTTTTTGGCAAATACGCCGCTCAAATACTTCTCGTCCATATTGACCTGCCGGGCCAGCGACTTCACGGTAATATTTTCTTCGAAGTGCTCGTGAATATAGAGGATCACCGCATTTACTTCCAGATGATCGGTCTTGGCAAAGCCCGTTCGCGCCTGCTCCGCCATAAACTGGAGCACGGCTTCCTTAAGCACATGCATCAGTTCGTGATGCCGGGACGCCTCCGTCAGCTTCCGCTGCAGGGGTCCGCATGCTTCGGGCGCCTGCTGCAGAACGTTGCCCGCGATCCGCAGCGCCAGCTCCTTGACCGTAAACCAGGGAGTTCCGCTTCGCTCCATTTCCTCGCCAGCCTGTCTGAGACATTCGGCGGCAGCCTCTTGCTTGCCGGCTTCGGTCCACTGATACAGCTCCATTTCCCGCTTCCAGACGAGAGCGTCCCGAACGGCCGGTTCTTCCGCAGCCGCCTCAAGCCGGAACAGCCCCGGACGCCCGCCGTACCAGTGCGGACTAAGCCGGCAGAGCGCTTGAGCCCACACGTGCGGAAACTGCTTCTCTTCCACGAAGTCCGAATAAACCGCCGGCCCGGGCAGCTCGCCGGACGATGGCGGCTGGGTTCGGAGCGGACGAAGCGACCAGCAGAAGAACGTAGTCGTTCCAAGCCGCGAATACGTATGAAGAACCGTCTCCGGGCCTTCCCTGATGCCAAACGCCTTCGCATACCAGCTGTCAGCCGGACGTTCGCCGCCATGCAGCACCGAGCACACCGCTACGTACCGGTATCGGCTTGCCTGCCAGGGCCGCAGCGGATGCTCCCTGATTTCGGCAGACTGCTTGAGCCGGGGGTGCCCCGTAAGCGTACTCCACACCGCTTCATAGCCTTGATGAAACGAAATGCCCAAGCGCTGCGATTCCTGCTTCATGAGCGCCGCCTGTACTTTGTCCAGTGTCTGATGGAGCGAGGCCGGACTCATGGAGAGCTTGAGCACATACCCGCTGGCGCCGTATTCAAGCGCCTGGCGCGCGTATTCGAACTCGTTCATGCAGGTCAGCATGACGAATAGGCCGTCAAAGCCATGCTCCTTGGCCCTCCGCAGCAGCTCCAGGCCGTCCATATTCGGCATCATAATATCGGTGATCACAAGGTCCGGCTGGAGCGTCTGAATCTGCTCCCATGCCTCCTCGCCGTCATCCGCTTCGCCGACAATTTCAAACCCCATCTGCCGCCAGTCGATGAGCTGGACGATCGTCCTTCTCACGAAAGGCTCATCCTCCACGAGCAATGTTCTCCACATTCGGCTGTCCTCCGTTTCCATAAGGCTTGGCCATCAGCAGCGGTATGCGCATCCGGACGAGCGTGCCGGTCTCAAGCCCGGTCAGCTCCAGACTGGCATCGCTTTTGAACAGCAGCTGCAGCCGCTCCGTCAAATTTTTAATGCCGATCGGCTTCCGTTTGCGCGAGGAGGGTGCTGCCGCAGCCGCCTTCTGCAGCCCGGTACCGTTATCCTCCACTTCGAGCACAAGCCGTGCGCCCGGCTGCTCCAGGATGCGGATCGTAATGACGCCTCCCGACTTCAGCTTGGCGAAGCCGTGCTGGATCGCATTTTCGACCAGCGGCTGCAGCGACAGCTTCGGCACCAGCGCATAGCCCAGAGCCTCCTCATATTCGTAACGCACCTCGAAGCGGTGATCGTAGCGGAAATTTTGGATAGCGGCATAAGCTTCCACCAGCCCCAGCTCTTCCTGCAGATGAATCAGGTCCGCCTCCGAATTCAAGCTTGTCTCGAGCAGCTTCCCGAGCGATATGCAAATATCCGCGCTGGCTTGATCCCCTTTGGCCATCGCATTCCATTTGATCGTATTCAGCGTATTCAGCAGAAAGTGCGGGTTCATCTGCTGCAGCAGCATCTGAAAGCGGATCGCCTCCCGCTGGCGTTCTTCCATCTTCAAGCGATTGACCATCCGGTTCAAATCCTTGGTCATCGTATTGAAGGTGTCCGCAATTTCCAGCATTTCCCCCTTATAATGATCGGTCGCAATGGAGGTTTGAAAGTTTTTAACGATAACTTCGGACATTTTTTTCTTAAGCAGCAGCAGCGGTCTTGTGATCGCCGACAGGATAAAGAAGGTGATAACGATAAACAACAGCGTAAACAACGCAAACGTAATCATATATTGCCGGTTCATGGCCCGGATGTCTCCGAAAAAAATTTCCAGCGGAAACTGCGCCACAATATACCAGCCGACGGAGGGAATATAGCTGCTGTTAATAATGGACGATGTAGCTGCATGCACGATATAGGTCCGGTGAGGGTCCTCCTGCTGGCGCCTGACCATGTCGCCGATATCCCGGGGAATCGAATTCGCAGGGTCGCTCATATACAGCACCTCCCCCTGCTGGTCCAGCACATAATATCCTTGTTGAATAAGAAAATGGTTCGAGTAGCTTTTCAGCCATTGACGGTAGTCGAAGCTGATGCGCAGCAGTCCCGCCGGCAGGGAGTCCGAGCCCTTTATCGGCATATACAGCACGAGCATCCGCGAGCCTCGGCTGTCCTTGAGATTGGCGTCGGTCAGCATTTCGTCGGCCCATATATAGGCCGGCTCCGTTCCCGACAACAACCGGCTGGCCGTATCCGGCGGCATTACCTGCTCATAGCCGAGGTCTCCGGCAGGCTCGTAAGAGAGGTACAGCTTTCCGTTCAAGTCGCTTAAGGCGTAATGAATCTGATCTCCTGCGGAGAAAAACTGGCTTTTCAGCGACAGAAAGGTTCGCACGACAGGGTTCTCCGGATTCGTGGCTTTAGGCGAAACGACGCTTGGCGCGCCTTGCTCGGGAGCTTCCGCCTGATGCAAAGCTGCGATGACGCCCGGCTCCTTCTCCAGCTGCAAAGCCGTCATAAGCATACTCGTCTTCAGCGCCTCGAACGCCTCTTTCATCTGATCGATTTGAACCTGGCTCTGCTCGCTGATCCGCTGCTCGTACAAGCTCTTGATCTGGATATGATTGCGCACCTGCAGCGCGAAGAAGGGCAAAATGATAAGCAGCAGGAACGCGACAAACAGCCGATTTTTCAATGAAGACGGTTTCAAAAACCGAATGATCCGAAGCAAAGGCATCCATCCTTTCGCGCCGGGCTCCAGCCGCCGCTTGCGGCAGTCCGTCCGGCCTGCTGACGGCAGCCTGCCGTAACTCCTTGCCGGGGCTGCCGGAAATCCGGTACCCTCATCATAATAAAACCGTCTGCGTTAGACAATGATTAATTGGCCGGTGGACGGGCTTAATGCTTCGATCATATAGCTTCCTGTGTCATCACTACCTTTACCATTTCGTTGTAAAATTTCTCCGTAAAGAAATACCCGAGCTCGCTAAGCTTGACGCCCCTATGAGTTGGTAATAAGTGATTGAAAGTCGTGAAATCTTCCTCGCTGGCTATGTCATAAACGATACATTGCTCCAAAGCTTCGTCAATAGAAGCGTAATTTCCCAATGGAAATGTAAGAACTTCACAGGGTTCTTTTGCTTTTTTCGATGTGAGCATGACATACAAGCAATCGTTTTTCTTAAGATAATGGATATTCTCCATGAATCTGCACCACCTGCGGATAAATAGTGTACTTGCGCATTGAAATTCTACCATATATTGCCACAAACGCCAAACAGCCGAACCCCTCCATCTGGAGGGGTTCGGCTGGCTATCGTTTAACTTTTAGTTCTCTTAGACAAAGGCTCTGGGGGAAACGTACACATAACGCTCCGCTCTCGCCATCACATGGCATTTCTGCCAGGGCGTACGTTCATACAGCTCCTGCACGAAATAGCCGGGCTTCTCGCTATTGCCCGCGAATCCGTCATAATGCAGGGGAATGACCGTCTCGATCTGCGCGGCTGACGCCAGCTCCGCCGCTTCGCGGTAGTTCATGTTCCCGATCAGCCCGCGCTCGCCCCGGAAGTAATCTCTCCCGTTAATCGGCAGCAGGCCTACATCGATCTGCTCCTCCCGCAGCAAGTCCGCAAGTCCGGGATATACGGTCGTATCCCCGGCATGATACAGCTTCACTCCGTTCAGCTCGATCAAATAGCCGACATACCGGTGCTCCCGCTCGCTGCCCGTCGTCCGCAAAGCTTCATGGGCGGCGGGCACGGGCTTGATGCGTACGCCTTCGCCCCCTGCACTCTGCAGCTCGATCCACTCCCCGGTCAACGCATCCACGATGCGTTCAGCCGGAATGCCGCATTCCGATTCGAGAATCGGCCGGCAGACAGCCGGCGCCATAAACACCGCCTGCGGACATTGCGCCGCAATCGCGCTCAAGGTCCAGGGGTCCAGATGATCCTCATGCTCGTGAGTAATCAGGACGAGGTCGGCCGCCGTAATATCCTCCGGCTTGAGCAGGGAAGGATACCATCGCTTTACCCCCTGCTGACGCTCCAGATAGTCGGAGTAAAAAGGATCGACATGAATGACGGTCTCCCGTCCCTTCAGCGCGACGCTGGCCTGTCCGAAAAACCAGATGGCCGAGCAGCCGTTCGGCGGGGCGCTGCTTCTTATCTCGTCAATCAAGCTGTCCGGCGTGCGGGCCGGGCCGTTATGATCAAGCGCCATAGTCTACCTCCATCCTGCGATCCTTATTTAACCGGACCGTTAAAGATCGCCTTGATCTTCTCCAGAGGCGCCTTCGGCACCCGGTCATAGGTCAGCAGGCCGTTAATTTCCTGCTCTACGTCGGTGAGCTGGGTGTAGCAGATGCCCTGAACATGCGGCGACAGCAGGAACGGCTCC
Source organism: Paenibacillus sp. cl123 (assembly GCF_900101595.1). Lineage (GTDB taxonomy): Bacteria > Bacillota > Bacilli > Paenibacillales > NBRC-103111 > Paenibacillus_G. Next base: position 345,006 of record NZ_FMYY01000005.1, on the reverse strand, counting down.
ACGACATCGGCCAGCTTTTTCAGGAAATCCTCTTCATTTTCCGCGCCGGAGTATCCCCAGCCCTCCCAGTCGCTTTTCTTGAACGCGATGCCGCCAAATTCGGTCACGAGGATCGGCTGTCCTTCATAGGCCGTGCCTCCGACAAGCACCTCGCGGCGATGAGGCTTTTTGCCGAGCGTAGCTTCCAGCGTAGCGTAGCGCTCTTCCAGATCTTCCCGTTTCCAGGCATAGTCGTGGATTGTAAGCAGGTCGGTGCTCATGCTCTCCCAGCCGTCATTGGATACAACCGGACGGGTGTCGTCAAGCGACTTGGTCATGTGGTACATAGCCAGCGCATGCTGCTGCTGGCGCTTGTCGATGAGGATGTTCGGCACGCCCCAGCTTTCGTTGATCGGCACCCAGACGACGAGCGATGGATGATTATAATCGCGTTCCATCGCTTCCTGCCATTCGGTCGTCACACGACGTACGTATTCTTCGGAATATTGATAGGCGTTCGCCATCTCGCCCCATACCAGATAACCCAGCTTATCCGCCCAATAAAGGAACCGCGGGTCCTCGATCTTCTGATGCTTGCGCGCCCCGTTGAAGCCCATTTCCTTCGCGAGCTCGATATCCCGTTTCAGCGCTTCATCCGTCGGCGCGGTCAGGATGCCGTCAGGGAAATAGCCTTGGTCAAGGACTAGCCGCATGAAATACACCCGGTTGTTCAGCATGACCTTGCCCGCCTCGATGGAAATTTTCCGCATGCCGAAGTAGCTCTCCAAGGTGTCGACCTCTTGACCGTCCACCAGCAAAGTCACGGTCACATCGTACAGATTCGGCTTATGCGGCGACCACCAGCGGCCGAGGCCATGATCGTTGAAGTCATGCAGACTGATCGTTCTGGCTTCTTCGGCGTGATGCGCGCTGAACGTCGTGCTGGCAAAGTATTCATCCTTAAAGCGGACGTCCACCCGCACCTCGGCCTGGCAGCCGACTGGCGCCTGGCTCAGGAACGTGCGGACCTGAATTTCATTCCGATCGATATCCGGCTTGAACTTCAGCTTCTGAATATGCAGCTTGTTCACCGGCTCGATCCAGACCGTCTGCCAGATGCCCGTAGTTCTTGTATAGAAGATGGAGGCCGAATCCGGCTTCCAATACTGCTTCCCGCGCGGAAGCGTCACATCGCGGCTGAAATCCTCGGCGCGTACGACCAGCACATTTTCACCCGGCTTAAGCGCCCGTGTAATATCCGCCTGGAACGGCGTATGTCCGCCCTCATGGAAAGCGACCTGCTGCCCGTTCACCCAAACCGTCGCCGCATAATCGACAGCGCCGAAGTGCAGCACGATGTTGGAGCCGGACCAATCTGCCGGAATCGTGAAGCTGCGCCTGTACCAGACCAGGTCGTGAAAATCCGTTTCTCCGATTCCGCTCAGCGCGCTTTGGTAAGCGAATGGAACTTGGATCGTTTTCGTAAACGCGGCGTTCCCCGCTCCCCACTGCTTGTCGTCCCCGATACGTTCATCGTCAAACTCAAACTCCCAGGTTCCGTTCAAATTAAGCCACTGCTCTCTAACGAGCTGCGGGCGAGGATATTCGGGTCTTGCAACGGTTTGACTCATGTCGCGATGCCTCCATTTAATTAATATAATAATTAACTTAATGATGTATCTGTTAATCATAATAAAACTATGCTTTGTTTATGTCAATCCAAAAGTTGATTATTTAACAAACGGGTTATATAATCAGATCAGACCGGTTAGGAGTGTTTAGTGATGAAACTTGATGTGACGACTAAAAATATGAACGTGCTGGAATGCTTTTCTTCGGAAACCCGGGTGCGAATCATCGAGCTGCTCAATGGGGGGCCTTATAATATCGGAGAGCTGGCGGAGGCGCTTGGCTTGTCCTCCGCTATCATTACGAAGCATATTCAGAAGCTGGAGGAAGCCGGGATCGTCTCTACGGAGAGTATGGTCGGCAAGCGCGGAACGCAGAAGCGCTGCTCCTTGAATATGGACGAGCTGGTGCTCGTGCTGCGCACCGCTCCGGTTCTGGAGAAGAGCCCGGATACGACCCGCTATACGGTAGATATCCCGGTCGGGCAGTACATCCGGTACCAGGTTCAGCCTACCTGCGGCTTGGCCTCCCCGGAGAAGCGCATCGGTATGATGGACGACCCGCGTTATTTCGATGATCCCGAGCATACGCAGGCTGAGCATCTATGGTTCGCCAGCGGCTTCGTCGAATACCGGATTCCGAATTATCTGGTCGGCAGGGCGGAAGCCTCCAGCATGACGATCTCGCTGGAGCTCTGCTCGGAAGCGCCACAGTATAACGAGAATTGGCCGTCGGATATTACTTTCTCCGTTAATGATACGGATGTGGCCACCTGGACCTGCCCGGGAGATTTCGGCAGCAGACGCGGCGTGTATACGCCCTCCTGGTGGAATGATACCCAGTACGGGCTTCAAAAGACGATCTCCATCACCCAAGAGGGCACCTTCATCGACGGAATCCGGTTCTCGGACGTTGCCATCGGCCAGCTCGGCATCCGGGCAGGACAAGAGCTTCGCTTCCGCATCGCCTGTCCGGAGACGGCCGCCCATTGCGGAGGCGTAAGCCTGTTCGGCAAAGGCTTCGGCAACTATCCGCAGGATATCCGGGTCACGATCGCGTTGTAGAGCTAGAGCTTGTGCAGACGTCCTCTGCCCAGGCTTTATTTTTGCCCCCGGAACAGGGCCGGAGACATGCGGCAATAATTTTTGAACGCCCTCGTGAATGAAAATAAACTCGGATAGCCGAGTGACAGCGCAATCTCGGTGACGGCCGCATCGGTTTCCCGGAGCAGCTGCTTTGCTTTTTCCATCCGGATTTTCTGCAGATAGCCAAGCGGAGACAGCCCGACCTCGCGGGTAAACACACTGGAAAAATAGGATCGGTGTACGCCCGCATAGGCCGCCACCTGCTGAACGGATACGCCTTCCGCGGCATGCAGCTCCATAAAGTCGATGCATGACCGAATCCAGCCGGCGGGCTCGGTCTCTGGCTTCGGGGCAAGCTCCGGCGTCATGCGGGCGAACAAGGCAAGCAGCAAGCTCTGCAGCTCCAGGGAAACGCCGGGTTTCCAGCTGGCGGCCTGCCCCATCAACCCGTGCATCTGCGCTATGATCTCCCCTATCCCCGCATAATCGACCTGCTGTCTGTACGGAGCCTCCGGCGACAGGCCCGCCAACTGCAGCAGCTCCCTGACCCTCGGTCCATCCAGCGCGATCCAGCTGAAGCGCAGCGGCGCGGCCAAAGCGGCAATCGAGTAGTGGTAGGTCAAGCCCGGAAATAAACAAAACAGATGTCCGGCCCCGACACGGGCGCGCCTGCCTTGAAACTCCAGCCAGATCTCCCCCTCCTGAACCAGATGAAGGCTATAGCAATCGATTCGTTTCGGCCCTACCTTATAATTCGGCTTCGCTATACTGCGGCCTCCGCGGATCGGCCATAGCTGACCGGCTTTGTCCAGCTCCCGCGGCGTGTAGTAAATAAAGTCCGCATACTCATACTCGTATTCCTCCATCTCTGCCCCTCCCACCTGACAAAATGATAATAACCGTACAACAATATGCTATATGTTTCTTCCGCTATTTCTAATATTATCATAGCAGGAGGCGATTTCTCACGATGAATAAACCTAACATATTGTTAATTACAAGCGATCAACAGCATTGGAATACGATCGGGGCCTTCAACCCTGAAGTCCAAACGCCAAATCTCGACCGCCTGGTGCGCGAGGGCACGACGTTCACCCGGGCTTATTGCCCGAATCCTACATGTACGCCCAGCCGGGCTTCCATCATCACCGGCATGTATCCGAGCCAGCATGGCGCTTGGACACTCGGCACCAAGCTGCTCGAAGACCGTCATACGGTCGGCGAGGACTTTAAAGCAGCGGGATATTCCACCTCCCTGATCGGCAAAGCCCATTTCCAGCCGTTGAAGTCAACGCCCGAATATCCTTCTGTGGAAGCGTACCCTATTTTGCAGGATCTGGATTACTGGAGAACGTTCGATGAACCGTTCTACGGCTTCGATCATGTCGAGCTCGCACGAAATCATACGAATGAAGCCCATGTCGGGCAGCATTATGCGTTATGGCTGGAGGAGCAGGGATGTGCGAACTGGCGGGATTATTTCCTCGCCCCTACCGGCACGATGGACCCGGCCCTTACCTACACCTGGCCGATTCCGGAGAAATATCACTACAACACCTGGATTGCGGAACGCACAAACGCTCTGCTCACGGAGCATAAGAAATCCGGCGAGCCGTTTTTTATGTGGTCGAGCTTCTTTGACCCTCATCCGGAATATTTGGTGCCGGAGCCATGGGATACCATGTACGATCCGGATTCCTTGACCATACCGGAGATGGTGCCCGGGGAGCATGATCAGAATCCGCCTCATTTCGGCAAAACGCAGGAGGAGCAGCCGGACTTCAGCGACCTGCAGGAAACAGGGTTTGGCATACACGGGTACCGTTCTCATCATTATTATGAGTACGGAACGAAATTCCGGCTCACGGATGCCGACAAAAAAAAGCTGGTAGCCGTTTATTACGGCATGATCAGCATGATGGACAAATATATCGGCCGCATCCTGGACAAGCTCGACGAACTGGGTCTTGCGGATAACACCATCGTCGTCTTCACGACGGATCATGGGCATTTCTTCGGGCAGCACGGCTTGCAGGCCAAGGGCGGCTTTCATTACGAGGATTTGATCAAGCTTCCTTTCCTTGTCCGCTACCCCGGCCATGTTCCTGCCGGACATGTGTCGGACGCGATGCAATCGCTCGTCGATCTGGCGCCGACGTTCTTGTCGTTCTGCGGGCTTCCTGTTCCTCCTGCGATGACCGGCGTCGATCAGCGGGACGTATGGACCGGGCGGGCAAGCCGGGCGCGGGATCACGCCATCTGCGAGTTCCGCCATGAGCCTACGACGATCCACCAGAAAACTTACGTAGACGAGCGGTATAAGATAACCGTTTATTACAATCAGACCTATGGCGAGCTGTTCGATCTGCAGGAGGACCCCGGCGAGCTTCGCAACTTATGGAACGACCCCGGCGCTTCCGCCCTGAAGTCCGAGCTGCTGCTCAAATACATCTGGGCGGAGCTGGGCAAAGAGCCGCTGCCGATGCCCCGTATTCATCACGCGTAGAAAGTAACGGATGCACAGAGGGCGGGGCTTTCTCCCCGCATCGCAAATAAGGTCGAGCCAGGGCTTCCACTTGCCCCTGAGCTCGACCTTTTTGGTGCATGGCTTATCCGCTTAGGCACATCCAGCGCACGGTTCGTGCTTGTAAGCCTACTGCGACAGCTCCAGCGCGTACACCGATGACGCCTTCAGCTCCAGTGTCGCTTTCCCTTGGGAGACAGGCACCTCCCGCTCCGTGCATACGACAGCTTCCGGCTGCTGCGGACTATTGATCGCTTCATAATCGTCCGCCGTGATCTCGAACAACCGGGCGGCGCCCGATCCGGCAAAGCCGTCCAGCTCCACCTCCGTCAAGACAGGCTCCAGGCTGCGGTTTACGATAAATACCGTCAGCTTGTCGCCGCTCGCACTCCGGCTGGCCACAACATCGAGCTCCGGCAGCTCATCCAGCTTGACGGAGGCCGGCACCGCGCTGTTCACCTGGAACGTGCCGCTTTCGGTGCGGCATTCCACCAGATGGCCCAGATCGCGGTTGGCGTACAGCTTCATGACATGATAAGTCGGTGTGCCGTATACGCCCAGCGACTTCCCGCTCCAGCCCTTCGCTTTACCGCGGAACTGATCGGCATAGAAGTCGCCTACCCGGATGCAGCCGCCCAGCCAGCCGTTCACCAGATCAGAGAAGCTGCCGATCTCCACCAGGTCGGCGTTGCGGATCATTTCATTCAGATTCGCCGCATTCGCCACAGCCGCTTCGAGCGTATGCTCATGGGGAAGCCCTTTGCGAATGGTATTCGGACTGTACATCGTATTATATTCGGTAATAGCTACTTTCAGATGGGAATACCGGGAATCAGAACCAAGCAGCTCCCTGACCTGCCGCATCGACTCCCGGGTCCATTCGGGAAACGATACGATCGCTTTATACCGCTCGTCCTTCGGCGTCCGCTCATTCATCCCGAAGCGCGGATAACCGTGATACAGATGCAGGGTCAAATAATCGGCATATTCGGCGGTCCGTTCGACGACGGTCCGGTTCCATGCCATGTTGACATCTCCGCAGGCCATCAGCTTGATGCCGGGGTCCGTCGCCTTCATGGCCCGGGCAAACTGCACGTAACGCTCGGCAAACTGCTCGGCGCTGCAATGACCGACCTGCCACGGCCCCCATACCTCATTGCCGATCTCCCAATACTTCACCCCATACGGCTCGGCGTGGCCGCTCTCGGCCCGCAGCTGGCCCATCGGCGTATCGGCGGACCCGTTGCAGTATTCCACCCACTGGGCCGCTTCCTCCGGCGTTCCCGAGCCGTCGTTGACGCAGATCAGCGGTTCGACGTTCAGCTCCCGGCAGAACCGGATAAATTCATCCGTGCCGAAATATTTATTCGTCCACCCGCCCCATGCTTCATTTACCACGCAGGGCCGCTCATACACGGGACCGACCGCCTGCCGCCAATGATAAGCGCTGATATAATTGCCCGCCAGCCGCATCATCCCGGCGTTCAGCTCCCGGGTCAGCTCCATGACCTCCGAACGGACATAACCGGCGCTGTCCGAGGGCAGCAGCGAGACATGATCCAGCCACAGCATCCCCGTGGAGACGTGATCAAGCCAGCGCTCATGGTCCGTCGGCACATACAGCCGGAACTCCGCCTGCTCGCAGTCCCGCTCCAGCGCGATACGCGACTCATAGTGCGCCCACGTATGCCCGGACGACAACGGGATGCGCGCCGAACCGAGCACCTCTCCGCTCGCCTTGTCCGCAATCTCGGCGACCAGCCACTTGATCTCCACGGAAGCTCTCGCGTACAGCGCCAAGGCATAACCCGCCGGGTCCCGCTTTACCGAGATCGGCTGGCAGATGCCCGCATAAGCCTCGTCATCGCTGAAGATCCGGATCATCTGGCTGTGGCCGGAGTGATAGGCGGCGGCCGGTTCCAGTCCATAGACGGTGCTTTTCCCGTTCGTATAAGCACGCCAGCCTCCCGACAGCCCCCGGTACGCCTGGTCCGTGCTTTCAAAATCCATATCCGCCAGCGGATGAGCCAGCATAGCTTCCATATGATCGCGGATGTCCTCCACAAAATGCCCGAACAAGTAAGGATTTATCCGGTCTTTACCAACTTGATTCGCATTTACCTGAATCCTGGCCTTAACTTGCAGCATGAACGATCTCTTCCTTCCCTTATCCTTTTAAAGAGCCGATCATCACGCCTTTGACAAAATGACGCTGCACAAACGGATACATCACCAGCACCGGCAAACTGGAAATAATGATGACCGCATACTTGATGCTTTCGGCGAGCAGTACCTTGGACTCCATCCCGACGTTGCTGTCCACCGCGTCCGCTTGGCTGACCATCAGCACTTCGCGCAGCACGAGCTGCAGCGGATACAGGTCCTTCGTACGGATATAGATCAGCGCATTGAAGTAGGAATTCCAGTGGCCAACCGCGTAGAACAGCACCATCACCGCCAAAATCGGCTTGGACAGCGGCAGGATGACATGGGTCAGCAGCTTCCAGTTCGAGCAGCCGTCGATATGGGCCGCCTCCTGAATCTCCCAAGGAATGCTGGACTGAAAATACGTTCTCATCACAATCAAATTATAGGTGGCAATCGCGCCTGGGATAATCAGCGCCCACATCGTGTCGACCATGCCCAAATTTTTGACAAGCAGATACGACGGAATCAGTCCTCCGCTGAAAAACATCGTCAGCGTGATCACAAACATCAGGATGCCCCGGGCGGGCAGGTCCGGCCTGGAGAGCGGATAAGCCGCCAGTGTCGTCATCAGTACATTGACCGCCGTACCGATAATCGTATACACCAGGGTGTTCCGGTATCCGTTCCAGATTTGGCCGTTCTGAAAGACGTTCTGGTAAGCATCCAGCGTAATGCCCTTGGGCAGCAGAAACACTTCACCGTTCAACACCCGGGCAGGGTCGCTGAACGAGGCGCTTACGATAAAGAGCAGCGGATACAGCACGACGACGACGATAAGGATGGCCAGGATGTTGACGACGGTGTCGAACACCCGCTCATCCGACTTTCCGCTCTTGTAAGTTAGTTCCTTCCTCATATTGCCTCTCCTCACCATAAGCTTGTTTCGGCTTTCTTGCGGGCAAAGCGGTTGACCAGAATCAGCAGCACCAAGTTAACGGCGGAGTTGAATAAGCCAATGGCAGCCGTATAGCTGTACTCCCCCTTAAGAATGCCTGTCGTATAGACGAAGGTGGAGATGACGTCGCTGGATTCGATGTTCAGGTTGTTTTGCATCAGCAAAATTTTCTCAAAGCCGACATTCATGAAGTGCCCGACATCCAGAATCAGCAAAATGACGACAACGGGAAGAATGCCCGGAAGTGATACATGCCAGATGCGGCGCAGCCGGCTCGCTCCATCCATCTTGGCCGCTTCATACAGCTGGGGATTGACTCCGCTCAGAGCCGCAATATAGATGATCGATTGCCAGCCCATGTTTTGCCAGATGTTGGATCCGATAAAAATCGACTTGAACCAGGCCGCCGAATCCAGGAACCGCACCGGTTCTCCGCCGAACATCTCGATGACGGTATTGACAGGACCTCCGCGCGGAGACAGAAACAGCATCAGCATACCCACCATGACGACTACGGAAATAAAATGGGGGATGTAGGTGATGTTCTGCACGACCTTGCTGAACGCCTTGCTGCGGATTTCATTGATCAGCAAAGCGAGCAAGATCGGAATAGGAAAGGCAAACAACAAGGAAAACAAGTTAATCGATACGGTATTCCAGAGCAGTCTCCAGAAATAATAAGAATCGACAAATCGTATGAAATGATCAAACCCTACCCACGGACTGCCGACAATTCCTTTGGCCGGGTTAAAGTTTTTGAACGCGATCTGCAGCCCGTACAGCGGTCCGTAGTGAAACACGAGATACCATGCGACCGGGATAAGCAGCATTAAGTAGAGATCGTATCGGCTTGCCATCGATCTCAGCAGGCTGGAGCGTCTAGACCTCGGCCTAGACGCAGCGCCTGCGGATTGTGCCGTGACTTTCATGTACAGCCCTCCAGCTCCAATCTGGCAGCGTTTTTATTTTTGTGCTTTAATCTTATCGTAAGCGTCCTGATACAGCTTCTGGAGCTCGTCGATTTTCATTTTCTTCAGCGTGGCCTGGAACTCTTCCCACTTGTCGAAGCCAAGAGCTCCTGCGATAAATTTCGTGCTTTGTTCTTCGTAGTATTTGTCAATATCATTGCGCAGCACGTTGATTTTCTGGGCCGTCGCTTCGTCAAACATCGGAGCGGCATACAGAGTTTTATTCATATAAGGATCGAGCTTCTTCTGAGCTTCCTGCACCTGCGGCGGGTTGATGAAAGAAGCCACCTTTTCGCTAATCAGGTGAGGCGCCCCGCCTCCGGCGTAAGGGGTGATTTTGGATTGATTGCCTGTCGCCAGGAAGGCATCCGTATAGTAAGGAATTCCGTTTCGCAGTTCATAGTTCTCGCCCTCGCGACCGAACCGCAGCAAGGTGGCGCCTTCATCGCTATAGAAATAATCGATCCAACGCATCGTTGCTTCCGGATGCTTGTTCACCGAGGTGATGGCAAAAGCTCCGAAATCCCGCGGTACTGGAGCCGACAGCTGCAGCCTGTCGCCATGCGGCCCCTTGACTGGTGCAATACCGATATACTGCTCGTTCACTTTCCCGCCAAGCATCGGATTGTTCGTCTGATCAAAGAAGAAGCCGGTGTTGCCGGATGCCTGCTTCGCCAAATATTGCGCTTCCTTCTGCGAAAAGACCTCCTGATCCAGAAGCTTTTCCGAATACAGCTTATTTAAATACATCAACAGCTCTTTATTCCGGTCATTGCCCATCCAGATTTGGACCTTGTCATTTTCAATATTAATGTAGTAACCGAGCTGTTTATTCAAGCCGAAGGATCCGCCCATAATATCCGCAACCGGGATGCCTAATCCAGGTCCGCCGCTTGCGCGAGCCGTCATTGGAATTTCGTCCTGCTTGCCGTTGCCGTTCGGATCTTTATCCCGGAATGCTTTCAGCACTTCGTACAGCTCTTCCGTCGTCTCAGGCTCCTTCAGATTGAGCTTCTTCAGCCAGCTTTGATTCATCCAGCGCTTATCGGTTCTGGCCGCATTGACACTTACAATTCCGGGCAGCGCATAAATATGGCCTTCCGGCGTCGTAATCGCCGAGCGGATCTCCGGATACGTCTCCATCAATTTCTTGAGGTTCGGCGCGTACTGGTCAATCAGCTTTTCCAGCGGAATCAGCTGGCCGGCCGAGCCGTAGCGAATCGCTTCCAGAGGGGTCAGACCGGAACGGTACAAGGCATCCGGCAGCTCATTGGAGGCAAACAACAGGTTCTTCTTTTCCGCGAAGCCGTCCGTCGGCGCCTCGATAAATTCAACTTGAATATTGCTCAGCTTCTCATAATCCTGAAACACCGGCATGTCCTTGAAAGGCCCGTTAGCCGGCGCAATTCGCGTAAACATCTTCAGCTTCAGCGGCTCTTTCACAATAGGAAATCCGTCCGCCGACACGTTTTTCTCAGCGCCCGCGCTTGTATTTCCTTTGTCGCCCTGGCCTGCCGGCTCCGAGCTGCTGCAGGCGGTCAGCGTCAAACCGGAAGCGACCAATGTGGAAAGCAGTACCGTCCCCCAATTTTTTTTCATCTGTTTGTCCTCCGCTTCAAGTTGTTTTCGGCCCATTCAAGAAAGAAAGCGTTTTCCCTGGGGCTAAATTAATTATAAGTCATGCGGTTTTCCCGATGATTCCAAATATATGACTTTCCATTCTATTTATTTGACCTGTTTCAAATGATCGATATATGCTTGGGGGGTCATGCCGGTTATCGCTTTGAACACTTTAAAGAAATACGGATAGTTAACAAATCCCGCCAAGCCGCTGATTTGCTTCAGGGAGTGCGGAGAAGACTCCATCAGCAAACAGCTCGTTTTAATGCGAACCCGGTTCAAATATTCCGTAAACGTCATCTGCGTTTCTTCCTTGAACAATCTGCTTAAGTAGGAAGCGTTCAGATTAAGCGCTTGCGCCGTAATATCCAGCGAGATATTGGAGGCGTAGTTGTCCGCGATGAACTGGACCGCTTTGGCCACATGCCGCGAATAAGCGCCTCCCCCGGCCTGCTGCTTCCTCAGCCCCTCGACAACCCGGGCATAATAAGCCGCCAGACCGCGCTCCAGCTCGGCCATGCCGGTCATTCTGCCAAGCTCGCTCCGCGGAGCAAGCAGCTCGCTTTGCTCGATCGTCTCTAGCGGAAGCTGCCGCTTCAGAGCCGCTTCCGCCATCCGAAGCATGTCGCAGACCATCGTCTGCACGTTCATCGCGTAGACCGGCTGGCTTCTCTGGGAGGCGAACATCGCAGCAAGCGCCTGCTGGATGCGCTCCCCGTCCAGCTGCTCCAGAAACAGCTGCAGCTGCTTCTGCTCCTCCAGCAGCAGCGGCTCTCTCTGGCCTGCCGTGCCGGAGTCCGGATACAGCTGCCCGTGAATTTCCTCGCTCGCCTGGGTGTAGCTGGCCTTCACTTGCTTCAAGCTCCTGCACAGCGGTCCGGCCGCATAAATGCAGCTCAGGTTAAGAAACTTCTCCAGGGAATGGGACAGACTGCTCATCGCCTGCCTGATCTGCGTGGCGACCGCGTGCTCGCTTCGTTCCGGCGATGAGAACAGGACGATAAAGCGCCCCTCTCCCGCATACCCGACCGTCCGTCTGTGAATGTCGCCGACCGCCATCTGCATGACCTCCGTCGCCCGCTGCACCCAGCGGTTTTTCTGGACATCGGTCATGGCTTCGGTCAGCAGCCGAAAGGGCACGATCTGCACGGCTGCCGCTCCGAACGTAACGGCATCGGCATACAACTCATGTCCCTGGGCATACGTCTGCAGCTCGTCTCCTCCAGCCTGCGCTTCCCTGGCCAGGCTGGCCGCGTACTCCCGGTGAATGACCGGGCTTAGCTGCTCCATGATCTGCGTCTGGGCATGGCGGGCCTCATGCTCCCTTTCCTCCAGTTGCAAAGCCTGAGCCGCTTTCTTCAGCAGCGACAACAGCGTGTCCGGGCTCAAGCGATGCTTGAGCACATAATCCATCGCTCCGTGCTTGAGGCAATCCCGCACATAATCGTAATCGTCGTAGCTGCTCAGCATAATCATCTTGACCCTCGGGTAGCGCTCCCGGATTTTCCCGCAGAGCTCCAGTCCGTTCATGGACGGCATGCTGACATCGAGGATGGCAATATGCGGAACCCGCTCCTCCATAAGGGCGAGCGCCGCATGGCCGTTATGGGCTTCGCCGCATATGGTGAAGCCGTGCTTCTCCCACTCGAGCATGCTCTTCACATCGTTGCGCGCCAAGGCTTCGTCATCCGCCAGCAATACTTGATACATCGTTCCATCCCCCCTATGTTGTGGCGTCTTCGCCTTCCCCGGCCAGCCATGGAAACTTGATCAGCACGCTCGTATAGGCGCCGGGCTCGCTATGGACGAATACCCCGTAAGGATCGCCGTACAGCCGCACGATGCGTTCATGCACATTGCGGATGCCCATCCCGCTGAAGCGTGTGCCGCTTCCGTTCCGGCCTGCATCGAACAGCGCCTCGATCTGCTCGGCCGACATCCCCTGGCCGTTATCCCGGACCTCGATTCGCAATTCCTTGCGCTCCCCGTAGATGCGGATGACAACAAACCCTCCGTGCTCCGAGGACGCGACCCCGTGAATAATCGCATTCTCCACAATCGGCTGCAGCATCAGCTTGAGCACCCTGCAGCGCAGCAGCGCTTCGTCCTCGATCTGTATATCCACATGTATGGGCTCCACATACTTGTATTTTTCAATATTGACATAGCTGCGAACATACTGCAGCTCCTCCTGCAGCGACAGAAACTCATTCGAATTGCCGAGCACTCCCCGCATCAGCTCGATCAGCGATTCCGACACTTCCACGATATTCGGCACTCCGTTCAGCTTGGCCAAATATTTGACCGTGTTAAGCGTGTTATACAGAAAATGGGGCCGGATCTGCGCCTGCAGCACAGCCAGCTCCGCCTCGCGTTTCTCCCGCTCGGTCGTTCGGATGCCTTCCATCAGCCGTTTTAATTCCTCAACCATCCGTTTGAACGCCTGATACAGCTGGCCGATTTCATCCCGGGAACGAATTTCGACCGTCGGCAGCGACATATTGCCTTCCATCACATGCATCATCATCGCTCTCAGCCTGCGGATATTCCGGGTAATCCGGGAGGATACCTGCGAAGTGCCGATCACGATCAAAATAAATACGACAATGGCGACCTGGGCGATCATATTGCGGATACGCACCGTTTCCGTCAGCAGCGACGGCATGGGCACGAGCGCCAGCGTCGACCAGCCGGTATATTCCGATTGGCGGCTGATCACCAAGTAGGACTTCTGATCGATGGTCTTCTCCACCGAAGCGTTCGATCCGGCCAGCTCCCGGTTAAGCTTGATGACCGTTTCCTTCTCCAGCCCTCCGGTTCCGGGCTCGTAAATAAATTCTTCATTCTCGTCGATCACATACAGCATACTGTCCGACGTCGGCTTGACATCGTAGGTTTTGCGAATAAACTGGTCGTTAAGGTCGAACATGACGATCCCGATAATTTGCCGGTTATAGCGGATCTGCCGGCCGGTGACGATGGCGTCGCCCGAGCCCGACTGGCGAAAATACGCGCGTACCGAGCCTTGGTGCAAAATATCGTTCATCATCGGCGTGTGGAGGATGCTGTTGTCGAGCCAGGGCGAGCCGACGTAGAACACTTTTCCGTTCAGCCCGATGACGGCGGCTCGCGTAATATAAGGCTTGTAGGCGATGACCGCGGACAACACCTCCTCGATCCGCCGCTGCTCCTGGAACCACTCGTAGCTGGGTTCCTCCGTGGCGCTCAGCAGCGTGTCCAGCACCGTTTTGTTCGTCACGACCACGGTGTTTAACTGGCCGATCTCCTCCAGACGGAGGTTTAGCGAATCATCGGCCTGCCTGATGCTTTCCTTGACTGACGTAACCGCATTTTTTTTGACCGTTTCCCTCATGTAGACATACACACTGCTGGTCACGGCCACGATGCCGAGCAGCGTGACAAGCGTAAAGGCAACAAAGATTTTCCCCTGTATGCTTACCCCAGGTGAAATCAGCTTTTTGACGGAGAAAAACTTCATTGGCCCGAAAACACCCCTTCCTGTTAGAAACGCTTACATCCAGCGACCAAAACAGTCCGTCCTCCCGAAGGAAGACGGACTGTACTATATGCTCTGAAGCCTATCGGCGGCCTCAATGGCGCCGCCCTTACTCCAAGGATACACCAATTCGAACGGCTTGTCTTCTATCTCGTCCAGATCGAAGCCAATCAGCCCGGTTGTTGGACCCGGGCTCAAGGCTCCAGCCTATTCGGCGCAAGGGTCTATGCGCATCCCCTGTTCGTCCGCTTCGGCTTCGAGCGGCACGATCCCCAGCAGCGTCCGGAAAGGAGCGGTCCGGTCATTGCCGAACAACGTCGAGCGGAGCTTGCCTTCGCGGTCGATGAACATCGTGCCGTGACCCCCGTGAGGCACCGCAAGCCGTCTAGGCGTATAAGGGCCATACAGATGGTCGGCCACGGCATACATCAGATCGTAGGTGCCGTCCACCCGCTTGTCGCCGTTCCACTCGGCCGCCCCCAGCACATACTTGCCTTTATATTTCACGATAAATGCGCCTTCATAACCAACCCGCTGCCCATCCGAGCACAGCAGCTTGCGCGGCATTTCGGCAAACCCCGTCATATTGTCCTTCATTCTGGCGATCATGCCGTCCTGCCAGACGAAATACACTTGCCCGTCATCATCCTGGAACAAGCTGGAGTCGATGTCCGTATTGGTCATCCGCCCCATATCGATGTAAGGCCCTTCCGCTTGGCCGGACACGCTTTTAATCAAGCCGGTTCCGCCGCCCTTCAGCGAATACGTGATCCAGAACGT
This sequence comes from Paenibacillus sp. cl123, assembly GCF_900101595.1. GTDB lineage: Bacteria > Bacillota > Bacilli > Paenibacillales > NBRC-103111 > Paenibacillus_G. Next base: position 329,801 of record NZ_FMYY01000005.1, on the reverse strand, counting down.
CCCGTGCAAATAAATCATCTCCGGCGCCCAGAGACAAGGATGCTCGTAGATATTGTTCTCCCAGGTGCCGTTAACCGCAAGATCCCATACTTTCGCCACATGACGCCATTCCTTCAAATCCGGCGAACTCCACACATGAAGCTGATTGTTCCGGTCCCAGAAGTTGCCATGCGGCTCATTGGAGGTCCCCGTCAAATAATAAGTGCCGTCCGGTCCGGTGCTGATATGAGGGTCGCGAATCCGGAAGTCGGCGGCGGGCTTCAGGCTTCCCACGGCTCCCTTCTCGAGCAGCGCATCCTCCGACGGCCTGATAAAGCCCGGTCCCGCCATGGTCATCGGCACGGCGGCGGGCATGCGCTCGACCGGCGAATAGCTGCCGCAGCCCGAGAAGGACGCGTACAGCTGCTGATCGTGCCCGGTAAATAAAGCGGCTTGTCCTCCATGGGGTATTGCCAAATACCGTCTGCTGTACGGACCGTAAATTGCCTGGCTGACCGCTGCAAACGTATCGATCGCATCGCTGTCCATCCGCTTCAGCGCATCTGCGCCAAACAAGAAATAATAGCCGTCCCGCTTGATGACAGATGCCCCATGCGAGCCGATCTGCGAGTTCCGGCTGTACGCCGGATGATCCTCCCGGCCCGCGCTCCACCAGGGCTGCACCTGCGCCAGTCTCGGAAGCTCGGCAAGACCCGCCATATCGTCCTGCATCCGGGCAATCTTGCCGTTCCCGTACACCCAATATACGGCTCCGTCTTCGTCCTCGAATAACGAGGCGTCATGACCGTCTTCCGACATCCTTCCCATATCTAGATAGGGCCCCTCTATGGAGCCCGACGAGCTGCGCAGCAGCCCGGTGCCGCCCTGCCGCAAGCCGTAGCTGATCCAAAACGTGTCTCGCATATAATGAATTTCCGGCGAGCAGAGGCCGCAGCCGCCTTCCGCATGCTGCTGGGGCTTCTGCCATGTGCCTTCTGTCTCAAGACGCCACACGGAGACCGGTCCGGTCCATGCCTTCAAGTCCGGCGATGCCCAGACCTGCACATCCGCGCCGCTTGTCGTCCCGGTCAAGTAATACATGCCTTCAGGACCGGCGCATATGCTGGCATCCTGCAAGGACACGTCCAGCAGCGGTTCGATCCGGGCAGCCGATTCGGAATAACCGGTACAAGCGGACCATTCCGTCTCAGGATGGGGAGGCTGATGAATAAAAGATGAGTTCATAATAGGGTTTCCTTTCTCCATGCGTAGTGAAATTTATAGGGAGCTTGCCAGCAGCTTCATATCCTCTATCTGCAGGGGGACCGAGTAGACGCGCACATTCCGTATGCCTCCGTCGAAGGCCGCCCGGCCGTCTTCCTCGCCAAACGCGTCCGCTCCAAATCTCCCCCCGTAGCCGCCTGCCCCGTCATGGGCCTTCACCAATGAAAAAGAAGCGCGTCCTTCTCCGACATGAGTCCCATTTACATACAGACATAGTCGGCCTTCGTCGTAGGTAATCGCAACCTGGCTCCACACGGCCGGCTCCAGCCTGACCGACTCCGCCGCAACCGTCAAGCGGCGGCCGGCCGAGCATACCGCCCCTTCCAGGCAGCCTTCCCGGATTCGTAGAGCGAGGCCGTTCTCCGAATCGCCCTCATCCAGCAGCACCTGCGTACCGGCAGCAGACCGCGGGCGAATATCCATCACGACGGTTCGCAGGGAGAAGGCTTTGTGGAAAAACCCTTCAGGCTCCTCAGCGGCAACCCTGACAGGGGAAAACGTAGGCGTCCTGTAATGGGCCAACAAGGCGTATGCGTCGAGCAGCCGGAGAAGCTCCTGTTCGCCGATCGGCAGCATGGTCGCATGTCTGGCCCCGTAAGGAAAGCGGACTCTGCTCTCATCCAGTTCCCCGGACCAGTGCCGCATATCCGCCGATTCCATGACGCCGAATTTGCCGTAAGCCCAGTAGTCATAATACAGCAGCCACTTTTTCTCCCGGTCGATCCAGAGAAACTCGGGCCCTTCCGTATAATCCGGGGTTTGCACGCCCGCGACTCTTTCATAAGGTCCTTCCACCCGGTCGGATACAGCTAAGTAATTCATCGGCGGGTGCGGATACTTGAGCGGCTCATAGACATAACTTTCATCCTTCACGGCCATATAGAAACGCCCTTCATGCTCGGCCAGACTCGCATCGATCGTTTGGAATCCCGGATCGTAGAACAGCTGAGTCCCGGTAAACGCCGACCAGTCCTTGGTCCGCGCGCAGTAGTGCTTGCTGTTGCTTAGATCCTTTCCAATGCTTGAGGCCCAGTACACGAGAAAATCTTCATGAGCCGGATCGTATGCGAATTCGGGCGCCCAGCAGTTCACCGTATTCGGAATCCCATTCATGACCGGCAGCGCTTTCTCCTCGCTCCAGGAGATCAGATCGTCCGAGCTCGCATATCCGATCGAAGACCCGCGCGGGCGAATCGTAAATACAAGATGCCATCGGCCATCCGGACCCTTGCTGATAAACGGGTCCCTGAGTATGCCTTCGCCCAGGCTGGAAGTCCAGACGGGCTTGTTCCCGTTCAATTCATACCAGTGCAAGCCGTCGCGGCTGTAGGCGTAATGCAATTGTTCCGCCTTATGGCTTTGTCCGGGACCGGAGCGGAAGTAGCCCATAAGGAAGGCATGTTGTCGATTATGGCTGGAAGTAAGCACGGTGGCGCCCCCTTTTACGTCATATTATTATCGCATGCATGAGACATGCTGCTGCATATGGCTCTGCTCCCATTTTATTATGGGTCAGGCCATGCAATGAATACGTATAATTCACTCAAAAGTGAGGAATAAGGACATGGTTCCATGTCCAGTCGCGGCAAATCATGCTAGAATACTGTCATAGAACCAACAAGCCTCCAGCCTGAGAAAGGTCCGATGACGATGCTGAACAAACCCGGAAAGCACGGCCCCATATACCACCTGCCTCCGCTTGGCTCGCCCCCTCCTGTCAGCGTGCAGTTTTTGGGCGTTAACTACTGCGACCCGGATTACCGCAACATCCGCAAGCTTGCGAAAATTACCGTCTTCGGCTTCGTCTTGTCCGGACAAGGGCGTGTTCAGGTGGACCGCCGGGCCTGTATAGCCCGCCAAGGAGATGTATTCCTGCTCCCTGCAGGCTGCTATCATGAAGTGGCGGCAGACCCGGACCATCCCGAGCCCTGGAGCTACATATGGCTGAACATTAGCGGCAACCTGGTGCTGGAGCTGCTCGAGGCCTATCAGCTGCGCTCCCATGTCGTCGTTGCGGATGCGGGCTTGGAGCCGTTATTTCGTGAAGCGATTGCCGGCATGGACGCAGCGTCCGTGGAAGACATGCACAAGGAGCTTCAGGTGATCGTGATGCGCATCCATGTCAGCCTCTTCGAGGCCTTGCGCAGAAAGGGAGAAGCCTTGTCCCCGGCCGTTCACGCCATCAAGCAATGCTTGGACAACGGTATTCTTCAACCGTTTGATTCCGAACGGCTTTCCGCCCAGCTGGGCATTTCCTTCAAGCAGATGAACCGGCTGTTCAAGAGAGAGGTCGGAACTACGCTTTACAACTATGTCATCGACAAAAAAATAGAGTCGGCCAAGCTGATGCTGCTGAATACCCAGCTGACCATCAGCGAAATTGGCTACAGGCTCGGGTATGCCGATCCGCATTACTTTTCCAACATGTTCCATAGCAAAACCGGCATACGGCCAAGCGCCTTCCGCAAGCAATTGAGTTCCATGTGAGGCGAGATGTCCGACCGGACTTCCACCGGCCGGTTGTATCCGGTCTTAGCTACCGTTTCCGGTAGTTATCCCGATTTTACAGGCAGGTTGCCTAGATGTTACTCACCCGTCCGCCGCTAACCTGCCTGGCTTGACTAGGCGCGCAATGTAAAGAAGAACGCCTGACGGCGTCCCTACGCATAGACGGACGAGAGGGGCATGGCGCGCCTGAAACTGTAACGGAAATCTCCGACTCTTAGAGCCGCTTTTCTCACGCCCTTGCCATTCTTACGGAACTCAGCGACCCTCAGACGGGCAAAAGGAGCGAACAATGGGCCGTTTCTCGTTGTAAGGGGCTCCTAGTTCCGTTACAAAAGGAATCCGGTCGATTTCGTGCGTTTAGAGTCGCTCAGTTCCGTTCCAACTCCGCTGAACTTTCTGATACGCGCAAAAAGGCCTGCCGGATAGCAGACCCTCTCTAAGGATATAATTAAAATGATCATTGCCTCTCTGCGGCGGCTGCGCGACCCTATCGTCGTCGCTGTAGATGCTCCGGATCGTCCGGACTCCACGGCTCGCGCCGGTGTTGATTTCCTCAATCGTATCCTCGTCGTCCATATGCGTCATGAACAATCAGCCAAACTGCTTTGGAATCATGCGGCACTACACTTCCTATACTCGGGAATAACGGGCAAGCGTAATCCGTTCATAGGGCCGCTGCTCGCCGCATTCATACAGGCATAACACCGCACCGTTCCCGGCCACGGCCAGATCCGAATAAGCCGCCGGACCTGCATGCAGCTCTTGCTCAACGGCCCACGTCCTGCCTCCGTCCCTGCTCGCCCGGACGGTCATGTTCTCCCTCAAGGCGCTGGCCGGATTCGAGAACAACAATCCCCCCTGCCCGTCCTCGACTACGCTCGCTTGGCAAACCGGCTCGACCAGCGCTTTATCCAGCGTAATCTCGGACCAGGTTAGCCCTCCGTCCTTGCTCGTGGCCACAGCCCGCCGGTTGCGGCCATGGTAGCTTCTCATATTCATATATAACGTGCCGTCGGGCAGCTCGGCCAAGACGCATTCATTCGTATGCTCTCCGATGATGCCCCCCAGCTGCCAGCTCTCGCCATGATCATCGCTGTATATCGCATGCGCGGTATAGGGGCCGGAGCGCTCCTCCCCCGGCTGCAGCGCCGCATGATTGCACGGAACGATCAGACGGCCGCTTTTCAGCTGGATCGCATGGCAAGGGCCGGTCGCATACCACGTCCATTCCGGACGCTTCACCGCAGCGGTAATATCCTTGGGCTCGGACCACGTTTCCCCGTCGTCCTCGCTTTTCATCACCAGCACCCCGCGCGCCGTCTTCCCTGCCAAAATATCTTTCTCATGGCCGTCCTCCGCGTTGCGGCAGAGCACCAGCCAGATCGTACCGGTATTCCGGTCCTGCACCGGGCACGGATTGCCGATCGTATCCGCTCCGAGATCCGCGATGATCCGGTACGGCTCCCAGGTGCTGCCGTGATCGAAGCTTCTGCGAAGCGCAATATCGATATCGCCGGCATCGCCGCCGCCGTTTTTCCGCGCCTCGCAGAAGGCAAGCACCGTTCCGCTTCGGGTTACGAGCAGTGACGGAATCCGGTAGGTGTGATAACCGTCCCGTCCCGATACAAAAAGCTCCATTTGCTGCAGCAATCTCATCATCTCCTCATTTTAGACGGCTACCGTTTCTTTCCGTGTCAGCCTTTGATCGAACCAACCATGACGCCTTTGACGAAATAACGCTGGATAAACGGATAAACAAACAAAATCGGCAGCGTACTGATCACGATAATCGCAGACTTCAACGTTGCGGCCGGCGGAGGATCGTGCACGAATTCGATCTGGGTTTCGTTTTGCATGACGCCGGTTAACAAAATATTTCGCATCAGCACCTGGATCGGCAGCTTGCTCTGATCGTTGATATAGATCGAAGCGCCAAACCAGTCGTTCCAATGAGATACCGCGTAAAACAGACCGATCGTCGCGATGGCCGGCATGGAGAGCGGAATGATGATTTTCAGCAATATGACCGGCGGCGCAGCTCCGTCCATGATGGCCGATTCCTCCAGTTCCTCCGGCAGGCTCATGAAGAAGTTGCGCATAATGAATAAGTTCCAAGCGCTGATCAGCCCCGGAATGACCAGCACCCACAGCGTATCCTTTAATCCCAAATTGTCGATCAGCATGTAAGTGGGAATCAGTCCGCCATGAAAGATCATGGTCAGAAATATGATCAGGACCAGCGCATTTCTTCCGGGCAGGCTTCTGCGCGACAAGCCGTAGGCCAAGGTAGCGGTAAAGACGAGATTCAGAAACGTACCGACCGCCACTTTGAACAGCGTCACTTTATAAGCGTTAAATACGAGCGGCCCCCGGTTCAGCAGCAGATCGTAAGCGGCAAAATCAAGTTTCTCCGGGATAAGCACGAATGCCCCGCGCCTCATGGACTCCTCGGCGCTGATGAAGGAAGTGGACAGCACCGACAAGAAGGGAATGAGAAAGAGCAGCGACAACCCGATGAGAAACAGAATGTTGACGGCGTCAAACAAACGCTCGCCGGCCGTTGGCTTCAAGGCATTCATCGTAAGTCGTCCTCCTTCCCCGGGTCTTACCAGATCCCGGTCTGATTCATTTTTTTGGCTATATAATTGGCGCCCAGAATAAGGATCATAGCTAAAATATTTTTAAACAAACCTACGGCGGTGGCAAAGGAATATTGAAGCGACGTCAAACCCTCGCGGTACACGTAAGTATCGATGATATCCGCAACCTCGTAGACGGAAGGCGAATACAGCAGCAGCACCTTTTCAAAGCCCGCATTGAGGAGGCCGCCTATGGAAAAAATCAGCATGATGACGATCACATGCGTAATCCCCGGCAAAGTAATATGCCACATTTGCCTCAGACGGCTGGCTCCGTCCATCTTGGCAGCCTCATATAAGCCCGGATCGATGCTCGTCATTGCCGCCAGGTATAGAATGCTGCCCCACCCGATCGACTGCCACACATGGGAAGCGACCAGAATGGAACGGAAATATTCGGGCGAACCGAGAAAATGAATCGGCTCTCCCCCGAAAGCGACGACCGCCGCGTTAATCATGCCGGAGTCCGTGGACAATACCATCATAATCAGGCCTGCCACGACAACGGTGGAGATAAAATGAGGCAAGTACGAAATAGTCTGGACAACCCGCTTGAACACGGCATTCTTCAGCTCGTTGAGCAGCAAGGCCAGCACGATCGAGGCCGGAAAACCGATCACCAGCTTGTACATGCTGATCAGCAGCGTATTGCGCATCACATTCCAGAAATAATACGAGTTCCAAAATTTGATGAAATGCTTAAAGCCTACCCACTCGCCAGTCAGAACCGCTTCCACGCCTTCAAATGGAGAAATGTCCTTAAACGCAATAATGACGCCGAACATCGGAATATAATCAAAAATGATAAAATACAGCATCCCTGGAATAATCAATAAATAGTAAAAACGGTTGATGCTGACGAGCTTCCATAGCTTGCGTAAGCCCGCAGACTCCCGCCGCGCAGTCCGGGGCGCCGAGATTTCGGTGTGCATGGGGCCATTCATCCTCCTTCCCTGCGGCTTTGCAGGCCGCAAGCGGAAAACCGAGCCTCCCGCTTGCGGCCTGCAAAGCCGATATGTGCAGCAACGTCCCTTTTTATTTCTTCAGCTCATTATATTGACGCGTGTACTCCTCGATCCATTTGTCCAGACCCGCCTTGTACAGCTGATCGATGAATTTGTCATATTCGGCAAGCGGTCTGGCGCCGGTTACGAACTTCACCAGCTCCTCGCTGCGCAGTCTGTCGATATCGCCAAGCGTCGGGATTTTCTCCTGCAGCATCTTCTTGTCGTACGTAATCATGGCGTCGATCGGCATTTTCGCGGAGGCGATATTGGAAATTTCATGATTTAAATAATCCGCATGCAGCTTCTTTACCGGATCACGGAATGCATATTTCGTCTCGGTCGCTAACCCTAAGGAAACCATGAATTCGCCCGCATAGGAGATATCCTTGTTCAGCATTTCAATCTCAAACTTCTTATCATCCAGGTACTTCCAATTCGTTCCGAAAGCGGCCGTCAGCGTATTGGTCGGCACGTCCTGATACTGATGGTTGACAAACTTCATGACCGCATCGGGATGCATCGCTTTTTTCGTAATGACCATAGCGGCTGTGCTGCCCGGGCTTGCCGTCATCAGCTTGCCCTTCGGCCCTTCCATGTTGCGGACGATCTCGTAGTTCGCCTCCGGATTCAAGGTCGACTGAATCTGCGGGAACAGCAGCGTAATCCGTGAATACCACATTGAGGAGCTGCCTACCCGGTTCGTTTTCAGCAGCTCCAACGGATCGAATTTGCCGAAGGCTTCTTTATAGATGTACCCCTTCTGATACCAGTCGGCCATGGTCGCGACAAAATCCTTAAAGCCCGGGGCCAGCTCCATCGGCTTCACTTTCTTGTCGGCCGGATCGATCCAGTTGCTGTTTCCGTTCTCCGTAAAGCCGCCGACAAACGCGTTCTTGATACCGTTCAGATCCGTTATCATCGGGATTGTATCGTCCTTGCCGTTGCCGTCCGGATCCTGTTCCTTAAACGCTTTCAAAACCGCTTCCAGCTCCACCAGCGTAGCAGGCTGCTGCAGGTTCAGCTTCTTCAGCCAGTCCGTACGGATCCAGATCGGATAATGCACCGACGGTACGCCGCGCGGAATACCCCAGATTTTTCCGTCCTTGTCCGTCATGTAATCCCAGGCTTCCTTGGACCATGCCTTCTTGATATCCTGGCCGTACTTATCCAGCAGATCGTTCAGAGGAATAATGGCGCCTTTGGAGGCGTACTGATCCCAGTTGCCCTGGAATATATCAATCTCGTCCTTGGAGCCGAGCAGCAGGTTCAGCTTCTCGTCCGCCGCTCCCTTCGGAGGCACGATGGCTATAGGCTCAATGTTCAGCTTATCTACATACATCTTCTTCATTTCCTCCAGAGCCGCCGGTACGCTTCCCTCGGGCTTTTGATTCAGCGCTCCGCTGTTCTGATAAATATAGATTTTCGGAGTTTCCTTCGGCGCCTCCGCTTGCGGGTCTTTTTCTGTAGTCCCCTTGGCCGAATCCGCTCCGCCCGAGCATGCCGCAAGCGTCGACGCGGCTAATAAGGATATGACCGAGGCGCTGACTATTTTTTTATTCATTCCGTTTCCTCCCTTTTTATTTGTGATCGGTTAGATTGAACCCGCTGCTCAGACGTTCGAGCGCAACGCATGGTTCCAGGTAACCTTAGCATTCGATGAAAGCGTTTTAAATAATAAATATTTGAAGTTTCATACTACTTTTTCTACATGTCATCATCGTAGTATGCTTTTATAACGCTTGGATTCAGCTGAAAAGAAAACCTAGCCGGCACTCGCATACCGCTAGGCTTGGGCGGCCTCTTTCAAGAGCCGTATATTTTCTTGTACTCGCCGGGGGTCAATCCCATCAGCTCCTTGAATACCTTGATGAAGTAGTAGGAGTTGCTGTAGCCTACCCGCTTGCCGATTTCATTGATTTTCATGTCGCTTTGGATCAGAAGCTCCTTGCTCTTCTCGATCCGGATGCGTTTTAAATAATCGACGAACGGCTGCCCGGTAATCTGCTTGAACAATCTGCTGATATATGCCGGATTCAGGTTCAGCTGCTCGGCCACCGAGTTCAGGGAAATATCCTGATCGTACTCCCGCTCCAGGATATCTACCACCCGTGTGATATGCGTGTTCCCTTTCGCATGCATCTCCAGCTGGAGATTCGCCGTCGTGAGCTGGATCATGCGGTGAAACCATTTGCTGATCTGATCCAGAGACCCTTGCTCGAGCAGCTCCCGGTACGGGTCGGTTCCGCTGCCAAACACGGTCCGGGTGCTCGCGCCCAGCTGAGCGCAGGCATTCATGATTCCGGTCAGCAGTTGAACGAAAATCGGCTGAATTTGATTATAATGCAGCTTGTGCTTATAGGAGCTCAGCTCGGCAACGATGTCCTCGAAGGCCTGCAGCGCCTCGGCTCCGCGGGCCATCTTGATATGGCCCAGCAACAGCTCCTCCTTCTGCTTCGGATAAACAAATTCGCTGCTTCCATCGCTTGCAAGCATCAGGTCCTCGATGGAAATGACATCTCCCTTGCCGTAGATGATCCGGTACTTCAACGCTTCCTGGGCTTCCTCGAATGCTTGGGGCAGCTGCAGGATGGTCGCGCAGGCTCTGCCGGCTCCAATCGTACATGCGATGCCCAAAGTCTGATTCACAACGTCCAGAAGCCGCTGCCCAAGCCTGAATAACTGCTGCCGGTCTGGTCCGGTCCGGTTCAGGACGATCGCAATCGTATCCTTGCCGGCGTCCACCAGGAAATAAGGCGCTGCCATGACCCCGCTTTCCTTGATCGTATCGATGACCTTCATCATGAGCAGCTCGCCGGCCATCATATCGCGCTCCGCCGGCAGTTCGTCGCGGTCGTCCAGGGAAAGCAGCAGCAAGGCGAGGTCAACGTTGTCGATCTCGAGTCCCAAATAAGCCTTCCTCTCCTCGATCTCCTCCATAGTCATGGAATGGCGGTGAAGCAGCGTATACTTGAACTTCTCTTTGTAGAAGGGCAAGCTCTCCTCCAGCTTTTCCTTGTAATAATCTCTTTCATGGAGCGTCGATTGCACGAAGCGGCCGATCGAATGAAGCTCGTCGCCCTCTTCCGTACGGCGGTCCATTTTACTGTGAATCCATGTGTGCAAATAAGAAATCGGCCTATACAAGCTTCGGGAGGATAAATAAGCCAAAGTGACGGAAAGCGCCAGAAGCAGCACAGCAGACAAGATAATGGTTTGGGTGATGGATGAGGTCCCTTCAGAAAGCGCTTCCATATCAGATGTATTGATAAAGGTCCAATTCAGCAGCGATGAAGTAGAGTAGCTGATCAGCATTTGTTTGTCGTCCAGCTTCGTGCGGAATGCCCCCGTCTCCCCGACAATCGGCTTATCCCCCGGAAGCAGCTCTTGCAAGGGCTGATGCATCCGGGCAGGCTGGCTGTGGAACAGCACGCTGCCCTCGGCGGACGCTACAAATATATCGTCCTGCTCATTGAGCTTGCTTAACAGGTTCTTATGAATCATCCCCGCATCCAGATTAATAATAAACGCATTGCTTGCCTTGGTGGATCTGTATATGATCGTCAGCAAGCTCTTGTCTCCCGGATGATACTGCTTGGCAATCCGGGTATCCATATATACCGGGTTTTCTGACGATTCCTTCATCTCTTCGACCCAGCCTGTGTCATAGAAAGCATCCAGTGTAAATTGCCGGTTGGAGCCGTCGTTTTCCGAAGTAAAGACCAGATCTTTGCTGCTGTCGTAGAAATAGACGGAATTCACAAACTCGTTGGACATTTTGAAGGAATTGAGGGTGGAGAGAGCGTTTTTTTTATTTTCCAGGTACCAATACAGGTCGAATAAATCTTCTTTCAAAATCTCTCCTTGCAGCCCTTCGTAATAGCTGCCGCTGGGGAATTTCTCAAAGTCCTGAAATCCTTGATTCATCGCGAGCAGATTGGAGTTTTCCTTAATTCGGTTCAGTACAATTTCCATGGAATTGATCGTTTGATTCAAATACTGCAGCTTATTTTTCCCCGTTTCCTCCTCGAACGTGCGAGAAACCTTGTAATAAGCGACGACGTCGGATAGCAGATTGGGAATGACCGCAATAAGTGCGATCGTCAGAATCAAGCGGATAAAAAACCTTCTCCGTTTGATCTTGCCGAATAACGCAAACGATTTTACCTTCGTGAACACGGGAATGCCCCCTTTTCTCTCAACGGATCAACCGCCCTCTTCTCTTACATCAAGGGATGCCGGATCATGGCTCTGCAGCCCCCCTGCTCTCTATTCGCCAACGCGACTCCGTATTTGGAGCCGAAGCGGATATGGAGCCTGCGATTCACATTATACAGCCCTACGCCCCCAGTCTCTCCCGGCTCGTGCGGACGAATCGTCTGAAGCTGCGGCTCCTCGGCGAACCCTGGTCCGTTATCCTCTACCGTGCACACCAGCTCTTCGCCCTCAATGAACACCCGAATCAGTATTTTCCCCTGGCCCGCAGGCAGCCTGCTCATACCGTGGCGAACCGCATTCTCCACGAGCGGTTGAATCGTCAGCTTGAGAATCGGCATATTCAGCGCCCGAGGCTGTACGTGGATGATCACCCTCAGCGTGTCCTGATTTCTTAACGATTCGATCTTCAGATAGCTTTTGACATGCTCGATCTCCCGCTCGACCGTCGTAAACTCTTCTCCGTTATTGATGCTGTACCGGATAATATTGCTAAGCGACGTGACCATCTCCGCGATTGTGCTCTCCCGGACGTGGTTCGCCCTCCATTTCATCGCATCCAGCGTATTGTATAGAAAATGCGGATTGATCTGATGAATCAGCATCTGCATCTCGGTGCGGGACTTCTCCGCTTCCATCTGCCGGGTTGTCGCGAGCAGCTCGCGCATCCCGAAGATAAGCGAATTATAGCCTCTGGCCAGCTGGCCGATCTCATCGCTGCGCTCCCCGTATCTGTCGCTTGGAATAAGCTGCCCCAGCTGGGCTTTCTTCATCTGGCCGACCAAGTATTTGATCGGAGAAACAAAGCTGCTTGTGATCAAGGCAAGTAGTACGGAGACTAGCGCGATGCTGATGAGTACCAGCATGCCGGAAAAACGTTTGATCGTTTCAACCGGACCGATCAGATCTTTCTCGGGCACGGCCGCAACGAGCTTCCATGGCAGCTCCGCGAACGGCAGGCTGGCCAGGAATACGTCGTCCTGTTTCCAGTACTTCCGCTCCTGCCCGGAGGCCAAGATCGGCTCATTCACACTATTCACCATAAAATGCTCCACATTCGGATAGGCCGCCGGCGACATGATCTGCCGCTTGATGTGCGCCGCCGGAATGTTCAGCTGAATGACCGCCAGCGGCCTCAGATCCTGCATCCCCCGAATCAGCCTTGCGAATATAAACGTATCGTTCTCCACATACCAATACCCTCTTCCCTTCAGCTCGATCGCCTTGCGGATCCATTCGGTGCCGGATGCCTTCCTCCCGGGCTGGATGAGCATCGAATATGAGGCAAACCGGGCCTCGTCCGCCGGTAAGATGGTCAGCTCGTAGCTTCCTTTCAACTCGTTCGTCAGCGTTAACGATCTGCTCAGAAATAAACGGTCCTCCAGTCCGCTGCCCAGAACCTCAAGCTTGCCGGAACCGATGATCGAGTCGGAATGAAGCTCCACCTGCCGCAAGAACTGCTCGATGCGCAGCCGGTTCTGCTCCAGATTCTCCGTCAGCAAAGCGGAGGTTACATGCTTGATCTGCTCCGTGGACTTTTCGAAATACCAAGCCCCGAGAATCGTCACCGGCACGGAGACGGATAGAAACAATAGGATGAACATCTTGATGAACAAGGTGAGATGGCTTCTCCTGAATGCTTTCATTTGCCGTATCTGAACTCCTTTGGAGTCATATTCGTCCTTTTTTTGAACAGCCTGCCGAAGTACTGAAGCTCCTGATACCCGATTTTCTCGGCAATCTCATAAATTTTCAAATTGGTGTGGCGAAGCATATGCTTGGCTCGCCCGATCCGCACCTCGGTTAAATAATCGAGGAAATTTTGGCCGGTCTCCTTCTTAAACAGCCTGCTCAGCCAGACGGGATGAATACTGAGCTCCTCGGCTACACTTTGCAGCGTAATCTGCTGCTCGTATCTCTCGTGCATGATCCTCTTCACTTTATCAATCATGAAATGAGACGGGACCGACGAGGGACGATCGTCCGCAAGCTTAATCAGCTCCTGCAGATGCTCCAGCAGCAGACGCTTCACTTCTTCCGCCGTCTGACAGCTGTCCGCCTTCTCCCACAGCTCCATGGGAAACTGGCTCAGATCTGCCTGTATCTTCTCGGAAAGACAGGCGTGCACCTCCAGCATCCATTCAAAGCATTTGATCGCCAAGTCGCCCTTCCTGCTTACATCCTTATCCAGCATAAAGCGCTGCACAGTCTGCTCCAGGTAGCCCCCGGCCGCATCCATATCCCCTTCCAGCACCGCTTCGGCCACCCGCCCGCTGACAAGCCCGCCCGGCTCCTGCCCGGTCCGCTCGGCAATGCCGGCATAGCCGACGACACCATGATGGCCCAGCGCAGCGAGCTTTAACGCCTTGCGCGCCTGCTCGTACGCCTCCGAGATCGCCTGGAACGCATGCATGCGCTCACTGATACCGAGGGACGCATGAAGCTTCTGAAATTGCCTGATCCGCTCATGAATATGCTGCGCCATCGCCTGCTCCTGCTCCCATGCAGTGAGAATGACCCAGTCATGATGGATGCTTCGGACCATGACCGCCGGCTGATATTCCTTGAGCAGCTCTTCCGCAATATTGCCTATAGCGAACAGATCGAGACTGAGGTCTTTATCCTGATGTCCCCGAACATCGTCCCTGCCGATGCTGAGCGCGATCAGAACATAGGACTGCTTCTCTAGCCACTGCAGATTCCACATTTGCAGCCGGTGATGGATATGCTCCTGCAGCGCAGTTTGCTGCAGGCAAAGCCCCAGCACGAACTTTTCCTTCAGCGCCTCCGTACCGAGGCGGGCATATTCCGTCTGATTTCTAAGCTGCTCCCGGTGGACGCGCTCCCCATGAAGCATCTCGTATACGGCGCCGATCTTCTCGGCCAGCTCCTGCCTGGAAGCGGGCTTCAACATATAGTCCACTGCGCCCAATTGAAGGCTGCGCTGGGCATACATGAAATTGCTGTAGCTGCTGATGACCACGACCTTCGGCTCGTAATGAAGCGCCTTCACTTCTTCCAGCATATCGAGACCGGTCATCTCCGGCAGCAAGATATCGGTGAGAATGATCTCCGGCCGATGCCATCCGATCAGCTCGAGCGCTTCCTCGGCGGACTGCGCAGCCAAGACTTCCTTGAAGGGCAACCCGCTCCACTCGATGACCTCCAATAGTCCTCTTAAGATGTCTGTCTCATCCTCGACCACGATGATTTTCAAGTGATCACCTCCCCAACTGAAGTCCTGCGCACGGAGTCTTTCCCATTATAACCCGATTGACGCGCGCCGGTCACTGTACAAGCAAGAAGAAGACCCGCCGGCAAGCCTAGGTCTTCTGCTCTACTCCGTTTCTATCCCTTGACGGAGCCCAACGTGATGCCTTTGATGAAGCTTCTCTGAAGCAGCAGGAAAAACGCAATCATCGGAACGGCCGCGAGCGACGCTCCCGCCATCGCATATCCGTAGTTGACACTATTCTCGGAGTACGTAATTGTTGAAATTCCAAGCGGAAGCGTCAGCTTTTCCTTCGATTGCAAAATGATAAGCTGCCATAAATAATCGTTCCAGGTATGCATGAAAGCGAAGATCGACAGCGCCCCGAGCGCAGGCAGCAGCAGCGGAAGCACGATCGTCGCGAACAGCCGTATCTCCCCGGTGCCGTCCATCCGCGCCGATTCGATGATTTCATCCGGAATCGACTTTGCGAATTGGCGGACGATGAACACTCCGAACGGAAAGGCAATGGCCGGGAGGATGATCCCAAGGTAGCTGTCGATCAGCCCGAGCTCCCTGCAAATCATGTAAAGCGGTACAAGCGTCACTTGTGTCGGCATCATCATCGTAGCGATAACCACGAAGAAAAACAGCTTATCCCCGGGAAATGTCTTCTTGGCATAGGCATACCCGGCCATAGCGGAGAATAATACGACGAAGCCGACCGTGACAAGACTGGTGAATACGCTGTTCCATAACCACAGCAGCGCCGGCGTCGTCGTGAAAATATGCTCGTAGTTGAGCAGCCGCAGCTGAGACGGGAACCATTGCGGCGGTATCGCCCAAATCGCAACCTGAGTCTTGAAAGAACCCGAAATCATCCAGTACAGCGGGAAAACAAACAGAATCGATAAAAGTGTCAGCAGCCCGTATCGGGGAATCAGATTTAATCTCATTCGCTTCCAAGTCTCCTCTTTCCAACCTGCGTGGTTCGTCTAATCCAGCTTCGATTTCATGAAACGGAATTGCAGCAGCGAGATGACCAAAATAATCATGAACAGAATCACACTTTGCGCCGAGGCTTTGCCGAATTCCAGCGAGATGAACGCGGTCCGGTAAATCGTATACACAAGCGACTCCGTCCCGTGGTAAGGCCCGCCGCTTGTCAGCAAGTGGATCACAACGAAAATCTGAAACACGCTGATGGTCGAGGTGACGACGATTAACAGCGTCGTGTGGGCAATCATCGGCAGCGTAATGCTAAAAAAGGCTCTGACCGGTCCAGCCCCGTCAAGCTCGGCGGCTTCGTACAGCTCCTTGGACACTCCGTCCATAGCCGACAAGTACAAAATGATCGGCTGGCCGACCATCCAGGTGATCACGATGCCGGAAAGCGCCAGAATCGCGCTCAATTGTCCGGAGAACACATCGACAGCGCCGAAGCCGATCAGCTCGGCAAAATATTTAACGATGCCATAGCTCGGATTATACATCCAGCTCCATACCAGAGAGAGCACGACCGGCGTACTGACGACAGGCAAATAAAACATCAGGCGAAAGAAGCTTTTGGCATGTGTATGGAATCCCTGCATCATGGCGGCGACTATCAGTGAAAAAACGACAACGCAGGGTACGATAATCAACACGAAATAAAACGTATTCATAAACGATTTAAGGAATAAGGTTTCCTTGAACAAGCCTCTGTAGTTGTCCAGTCCGATAAAAGCGGAGTTATAAATATCCGCTTGAAAGAAGCTCAAGTATATCGTATAAAACAACGGGATAATCAGAAACATCAGCAGAAACAACAGATTCGGGCCGATAAACAAATAACTCCATAGCAGGTTTCGTAGCTTCATGCGTCCAACTCTCCTCAGCTTTCCTGGCGTGTTTCGCGAGCTGCAGCCAATTCCCGCTCGCCCCGGCGCTGCACGTCAGAGCAGGCCGGGACCGGGAAGGGCATATCACCCGCAGGTATTTACTTTTTAGCTGCCAGTTCGTTCGCGTTTTTGACGAAATCGTCAAGCGCCTGCTTCGGAGTTTTTGTTTTAAGGAAGGCAGCCTGCATCTCCGGATAAAACTTTTGTCTCAGCGTTGAGAAATACGCTTTGTTTTTACCCAAGTCCACGATCTCCAGCCGGTTCAATAGCTCGAATACTTGAGCCGCATCCTTGTTCGTGATTTCGTAGGTGGCGGATTTACGGGCCGAAATGCCGTAAGTGGCTTTATTGATCGCTTTGATATTGTCCGACTGGGTCAGAAACTTAACAAACTCGATCGCCGTCTTCTTTTTCTCTTCATCCGTTTGCTTAAAGATAGCATAACCGTTCTCGCCGGTTACCGTAATTCTCGGCGTAACGCCTTCCTTCACGACAGGAATCATGCCATACACTTCAACCGACGGGTCAACCGCTCCGTTCTTCTTCCCGGCTTCCAAATCGCCGAAAACCGGCGAGGTATGATTCAGGATAGCCAGCTTCCCCTGCTTGAACAGCTCGAAGTTTCCGCTTATGTCCATCGTAGCCGTCCCGGGCGCCACCAGACCCTCGTCCTGAAGACTCAGCATAAAGCTGAGCGCCTCGACGCCAGCCGGACCGTTGATCGTGTACTCGGTCATCTCTTTGTTCGCCCATTGCGCGCCGGCGGCAAGCAGATTGCTGACCATCACCTGGTCGGCCTGCTCATTTTTGGCAAAATACGCGATGCCGTATATGTTTTTATCGGCCGCCTTCTTCAGAGCATCCTTCATTTCATTCCAAGTCCACGAGCGGTCCTGCGGCAACGTCACGCCGTGTTTATCGAAAATGGTCTTGTTGAGGAACATGACTTGGGGAACGCTTCCCAGAGGCAGCGCATACAGTTTGCCGTTGATGGTCCCCATCTGCAGGAACGCTTCCTTCCAGTCCGCCTTATCCGCGCTCACTACGGCTTCCAGCTCTTCCAGCACGCCATTGCGGGCATGCTTGCTGATCCGGATCGGAATGTTGTCATACAGGATGTCCGGCGGATTATTGCCGGCGACAGCCACATTCACCTTCTGCTCGATTTCGGTAAACGGAACGGATTCCACCTGGATGGTCACGTTCGGATGCAGCTTCTGAAACTCCTTGGCCTTCGCCTTCTCCCAATCCCCGTAATTTTTGCTGTCATAGCCCTCAATGTCCTTAAATCCGGTTCCCGCCCATACGGTAAGCTTGACCGGCTTGGCGTTCCCCGCCGTCGTCTCTGCGCCTGCCCCTGCAGGCTTCGGCTCCGAGCCCCCCGCACAGCCTGCGGCGAGGCTTGCCATGATCAGTACCGCGACTCCCTTATTAACCAGCTTTTTCATCCTGTCACCCCAGCGTTATTAGGTTCTCCATCACTTGTCGTGATTGGTTAATCACATTATAAAGTACCGGAGAGAGCGCCGGTAACATGCCGAAATTAGCCTTTTATATGATAAAATTAACCGCAGACCCGAAGGCTCGGGAGACGGGTCTTCCGTCACAGCGAGCTCCGGTAACGCCGAAGCACCTCGCTCTGATCATAGAAAGCTTCAATCTGGCGGCGCTCCTCCGACGTAAATTGCTTAAGCGGCTGCCGTACCGCAGGCGTCTGCAAAACGCCCTGCAGATAAAGCACATATTTCTCATAGGCGATCACATCATATTGAATCATGTGCGCAATCACGGCATTCGCTTCCGCCTGCATCGCCTGCAGGGAAGCCATCCGAGGCGTCTCCTCCGTCGAAACAAGCTCATACATCTTCACGAACAAGCCCGGCATCATGTTGTAGGTGCTGCCGATAGCGCCGTCCGAACCGGTGTAAGCGCCGCCGATGTATACCTCGTCGTGTCCGTTATAGATCAGGAACTCCTCGCCGCAGCGCGCGCGAATCTGCTGCATCTCAAACAGATTCAGCGAAGTGAACTTCACGCCGATACACCGGGGATGCCGGCTCATCAGCTCATAGAAGTCCATGGACAGACTGACTCCCGTAGCGCCGGGGAAATGATAGATAAGCATCGGCAGGGAAACAGCCTCCATGATGGCTTCGTAGTGCTCGCGAATTTCCTTCATTGAAATTTTATAATAAAACGGAACGACCGCCGATACCGCATCGGCTCCATGAAACTCCGCGTGCTTCGCCAGCCGGATCGACTCCATCGTGCTGATGCAGCCGATATGCGCGATAACCGAGACGCGCCCCTTCGCCCGCCTCAGGACGGCCTCCAGTAGCTGCTGCCGCTCTTCGCTTGTCAGAATAAATCCTTCCCCTGTGCTTCCGCCTACATAAAATCCCTGAATGCCCTGCGAGATCTGATGCTCGACCAATCGGTCCAGCGATTCGAAGTCGATCGCCCCATTCTCCATCATCGGTGTCAGCAGGGCGGTAAAGATGCCGCGAAACGATTCGCGGTTTATTGTTGTTTTGTCCATAAGGATCGTCCTCTCCCAGTGTCGCTTGTAGAATATGAAGCTCATACATATTTTACCTTTCGGGAGAGGCGTACATCTTTCATTTTTTTATTAAAGCTTTCATTTCTTTACGAAATCAATCCCCGTATAATGAAGCTGTACCGATAAGGAGGCGAAGGCTCAGGATGTATCCGCAATATATGTTCGAATTCCCTAATATCGATTCCGATTTTCCCTTTCATATGAAGAAGAAAACATATACCTCCGTGTCCTCGCATCGTCACGATTTCATCGAATTCTCCTTGGTGCTGGAAGGGACGGGCACGGAGCGCATCAACGGGACCGAGCATGAGCTGCTGCCCGGCTCCATGGTTCTCCTGCTGCCGTACCAGATTCACGAGTACCGAGCGCGGGCGGGAGAATCGCTCGTCATGTTCATCTGCAATTTCGATATGAGGCTGTTGACCGCCGGTCCGGAAGCCGCCTGGGGCTTGAAGGATATCATACTGGGAAAAAACAGCTCCCAGCCGGCCTATACCCAGCTGCAAGGCGAGGCCTATTCCGAAGGGCTGGCCTTGTGGGAGAGACTCTACCGGGAGCATGAAGGGGCGCTTGCCTGGAGGCCGATTATGCTTAGGGCTTTGCTGCTCGAGGCGCTATCGCTGTATGTCCGCAGCAGCGGAGCACACGCACCGGCCAGTCAGCCGCAGCCGCCCTCCCGCGCTGCGAAAAGCATATGGCCGGTTGTCCAGTACGTATATGAGCACTACTTGGATGCTTTATCCTTGGGCGCCTTGTCCGAGCGGTTTCAGATCCACCCAACCCGGCTCAGCAAGCAGTTCGGAGAAACCTTCGGCATCCACTTCGTAGATCTGCTGCATGAGCTGCGCGTTCGCCATGCGTGCAGCCTGCTCCTTTCCTCCGATCTGCCTATCTCTCAGGTGGCGTACGAATCCGGCTTCTCCTCGTTCCCGACGTTCTCCCGCGCCTTCCTGCGCATACGCGGCATGACGCCCAGAGAATACCGGGAGCGGCAGCTTAAGGACTTGATCAGGCACGATAAGCCAAGCTTTTATTCCTGAGATTCCACTTCGATGCCTAACAAAACAAAAGGCGGTATTCGTGCCTGCGTACGCAAGCAAAAATATCGCCTTTGTCTTTCAAGCTACCTGCTTATCCCCTAAAAACTAACGAATCCCTCAAAATAAGAGGATAGAGTAACGGAAATACCCAAAATTTCACGATCTAAAAAAAACGCATGTTCACCTTAAAAAACCGCATATTTCTTTGTGATATAGTGTGCTGGCGGGAGTTGAAAGCGCTTTATCAATCCTACGGACGTTAACCCGCACAATCTAATATACCGGAGGTATGTCAGAACATGTTTGGTAGACTTTGGAACAAGCGCATATCCTGCATGATCGTGTTGAGCATGATGCTCAGCTTAGCGGCAGGAATCTCGTCCCCGGGCTATGCCGAGGAGGATGGATCGCTCAGTACGGTTGTGCTCAAGCTGAGCCCCACGGACGACGCCAGCATAAACGCAGCCAACACCGGCGCCACATCGCCAAGCGGTACGTTGATCTTGGGAGCTAACCGGCAGTTTATGATGAAATTCGATTTAAGCGGCATTACCGACCCTATTGAAAGCGCTACATTAAAGTTGTACAAAACGAACACAAATGCGGCCAATTACACGGTATACCGCAGCGTATACGACAATTGGTCGGAGAATACAGTCACCTACGCCAATCGTCCCCAGGACCCGCCTGCAGAAAATGCGATCGCTACCGGTACGGCAAGCGGCGGAGCCGGAACGATGATTCCGGTGCTTGTTACGGATGCGGTCAAAGCCGAAGTCTCAGGAGATCAAGCGTTAACGCTCGTCTTCAGGCGGGATAACATAAGCGCAAGCCCGGGCGCGGATCTGGCATCCAAGGAACATGCGACCGCCGCCTGGAGACCGGTGCTGGAAGTGTCGGTTTTGAAAGCGTTAACGAGTGCAGAGCGTGTAGCCGCCGATAAAGCGGCGCTGCTTGGTCAATTCCATAACAAGACCGTGACGGCCAATCTGACCTTGCCGGCGGAAGGTCCCTTTAACACCTCCATCGTCTGGACCTCCGACAAGCCCTCCGTCATCAGCGGCACGGGAGAAGTGATCCGGCCGGCATATACCGAAGCCGATATCCCGGTTACGCTAACGGCGGTCCTCGCCCACGGGGACACATCCGACACCGCTATAATGAATGTGACGGTCCAAAAGCTGCCAACACCCACCGATGCGCAGCGCGTGGCCAGGGACAAGGAGCTGCTCATCGCCAAATACAACAACATGACGGTGTATGAGGACGTGTATTTGCAGACGATCGGCTCTTACGGCTTCTCCACCGTCACATGGACCTCGGACCGGCCGGACACGATCTCCGATACGGGAGCGGTCCACCGCCCTGCCGCTGACGGGACGGATGCGAATGTCAACATGCATGCAACCATTCAGTATGGAACGGCCGCCGATTCGGCCCAGATCCAAATGCTCGTACCGAAGCTTTCGCTGCGCACGCCGGCGCTGGAGAGCAGTATGACGGCCCTGCTCGACAAAGCGGAGCTGCTGCTCGGCGAGTACAGCGTCGGGACCGGGCCAGGCCAGGTCGCTCAGGCAGCCCGAGAGCTGTTTGCTTCTAAGATTCAGGCGGCCCGTTCGGCTCTGGCCAATCCTGCGGGAGATTTGAAGCTCGCGCTCAGGCAGCTTCGCGAAGCAGGCTCCGCCTATCACAAGAGCACAATAACGTCCGACCGCGTTGTAGACGCCAAGGCCAACAAGCTGGAATTTTCCGAATACCGTCAGACGCTTCACGCGCTGATATGGGAAGCGGAGACGATGCTGCTCATCGAGCCGGAGATGTACACCGAAGCCTCCAAAACAGCGGTGGCCGATCAGATTGCCCACGCCCGGTCCGTGCTGGACGGCAGCTATAAGCTGCC
Organism: Paenibacillus sp. cl123; assembly: GCF_900101595.1. GTDB lineage: Bacteria > Bacillota > Bacilli > Paenibacillales > NBRC-103111 > Paenibacillus_G. The sequence continues at coordinate 307,581 of NZ_FMYY01000005.1, read as the reverse complement.
CTTCGTTCGTCACAGAGCGTTCTATTCGCCTCGCCAGGACGAGGACATCCGATATGCCATCGAGCATTACTCCAGAGCGTCCCACCCCTATTCGAACAAATACGGGCTGAAGGAGCTTATCGCGTGGTACCCGAGCAGTCATATATTGTCCGGCACCTATGCCACCATTCAGCTGACGCCGGCGGACGACGCTTTCGTCTGGACAAGCGAGAAAAATAAACCGCATAACGGCGGCACTTTGATCTATGGCGAAGGCCGCACCGCCTATATGAAATTCGACCTGTCCAACGTTTCCGGACAAGTGAACAAGGCGGAGCTGCGCGTGACCAATTGGAAGACGGACCGCAATGTGACAGAGGTTCATTACGGGGCGGACGACTCTTGGTCGGAAAGCACGCTTCTCTATCCGTCCTCGGGAGAGCCGGCGCTCGGACCGGTCGTGAATACCTTCACCTTGGGCGCCAAGGACGCCGCCGGAACCGGAGCCGTTGATCTGACCGTGCCCGTCCAAGCCGAGCTTCTCGGAGATAAGCTGCTCACGCTAAGCTTCAGCAATGCGGCAGGCACCCGCTATGCATCGGAAATTTACGCCAAGGAGACGACGGCTGCCGATAAGCGTCCTTACTTGGAGCTGAGCCTGAATCAGATCGTCGACGCTAAGCTGCAGGACAAATACGAGCGGATCATTCGCGCCGCCAACGACCTGCTGGATCAGGGCGAAGCAGGCAAGCAAGCCTGGCAGTACCCGCCAGCGGCCATGGATGAGCTGAGGCTTGCCGTCGCCGAGGCTTCCGCCGCCAGGCAAGAAGGCCCGGTAGAGGCCGTCGGTGCTGCGCTTGTCCGCGTATATGACGCCATGAAAGCGATGCGGGACGCCCAGGTGCTCCGAAGCGAATCCGGAACGGAAGCCACCCTGTACTTTACGAATGAAGGGCTGGAGCAGCTGCGGGCCAACATCAAGGTAAGCCCTGACCTGAAGGCCAAATACGAGGAAGCCAAACAACTATCGGACGAACAGACCCTGCAGGATCTGATCGCCCAGAAGCGGTTCCTGCAAGATGATGTGAACTATGAGGCTTTGAACGCGGAATATAAGCTGTGGAGCAATTCGACGACCTTGAACTTTACGCCGCCTTCCGGCACCGCTTCTATCGGGCTGCAGTTTATGCTGGATTCGGCGGATAACGAGGCATCGGGTCTCGGCCATGCCTGGATCGATAGCGTAAAAATCTCACCAGCAGACACGGCTGATCTGGATATTTGGAACGCCGGCTTCGAGGATGGCGGCCAGCTTCCCGATCATTGGACGCCGACGGCCGTCAAGGGAAATCCGGTGCTCGCCTGGGAGAACCGGACCAATTACGCCGACGCGGGCCGACGCTCGATCTACATCGAGAATCCTACGGCTAATGACCAGGGCGCCTGGGCCTCCGGCCAACACATTGCCGTTGCCGCCAATGTGGCGCATACGCTAACCTTTGCCGCCAAGATCGACGGCAAGCTGAAGAACGGAGTCAAAGCGGTCATCACGTATAAGAATGCGAACGGAACGGCGCTTGGTTCAGTGGAGCTGGTCAACAACCGGAAATCGACGATCGCCCCGCCGAGCAATTTGAGCGTTCAAGCCGACGCCTTGGTGTACGCGGTTACGGGAGATTTAGCCTATGCGCAAAAAGCGAAGGAGCGGATTTACTTAAGACTCAACGACTTCCTGCAGGGCGCCGAGCATTGGCTGGTCAACGATTCCAGACCTGATAACATCGATGCTTACGGAAAAGTGCAGGGCGGCCGAGTCGCTTCCATCGTCGCTTCCGCCCTCACCTTTATCAAGGACTCCGGTGTATACTCGGACGAGGAGTACCAGGATTTGATCGGCAAGCTCAACTATATGAATCTGTTTTTGAATGACGCCCGGGACCGCCATGAGCTGGATGATTACAGCGTTCAGCTGGGGGCGAGCAACTGGGAATCCGACGCCGTGCTTGGGGCAAGCATGCTGTCCATGGTCTACCCCGAGCTCGACAACAGCAAGCAATTGATCGCCAATGCAAACAAGCTGATCAAAGCGCAGCTGCAATACGCGGTCGGACAAGAAGGAGAATGGCCGGAATCGATCCGTTACCATGTGGCCGTCCTGCAGCGCTTTGCCGCTTATGCCAAGTCGCTGCGCAACCAGACCGGAGAGGATTGGTTCGCCCTGCCGAAGCTGGTGAAGATGTTTCAGTACAATACGGATGTGCAAACGCCGCCGTATGCGTATGCGGACGGCTACATTAACTCGCCGATCTTCGGCGATGATGTGATGACCTTCGGCAACGAGTTCGCTTTGCTGGGCGTTTATTATGACGAGGTAGCCCGATCCAACGAGGCGTTGGCCTCGAAAATGTATCAGACCTGGGTGAAGGCGGGCAGCAGACTGCCTGCCAATGGAGCGGAAACCATCCTGCTGGAAAGCTTCTTCACGCCAGTCGGCCGGACACCGGCTTACGTGCCGTTCAAGCTGTCGTCTACGGATATGTACAAGGGCGTCGGACTGGTCATGTTCCGCAACCACTCTGGCACGCCGAAGGATACTTTCATGTCCGTGATGGCTAACACGGCGCCGCTCGGTCACGGGCATTACGATCAGGGCAGCTTTACCTTGTATGCAGGCAGTACGCCGCTTGTGCTGGACCCGGGAATCGAAAGCTACTTTGCCGGCTCCACCGGCTGGTACCGGGGATCGTCCACCCATGCGACGGTTCAGTTTCGCAAGACCGATAATTCCGGATATTTGAATACGCCGGCGGTGAGCACTAATCACGCCTTCGCGACCAACAGCCATTTGGATATGATGTCTTTGCAGATAGCTGATCCTAACGGAGGCTCGACGGGCTCCCACACCCGCAGCATCGCTTATATAAAAAATGGCTTTGAAGCGTTCATCATCCGGGACCAAATCCAGGGTGCCTCCTCCGGCACGATCTGGAATTTGCCGGTCGCGGCAACCAAGCTTTCCGAGATTAACGGCAACCGGATCGAATCGACAGGGCACTATGGCATGGATTTGGAAACAACCGTTCTCCAGCCCGCCAATCCGGCTATAAAGCAGGAATGGGGCCGCTCTACCAACATGACGCCTTCCGTAGACGGCGAGAAAAAGCTGGCATACATCCGCATCGCAAACGGCCCGAATATGAACTACCTGACTGTGCTTTATCCTAAAGCCAAAGGTGCGGAGGGATTGACGACGGAGAAGCTCGGGACCGTAGAGACGGTTGACGCCTATCGCTTGCGCACATCGGCAGGCGGAGAAGCCTACGCCGTGATCAATCATGCCGCTAGCCCGGCAGAGCTGAGTCTGGCATCGGACACGGAGCTGATGGACCTGAAGTCGGAGGCCGTATACGCCGCCTCGGGCGGAACCGTCAGTCTGTCGATTGCCGGCAACGAGCTGGTCATTCTTATGAAGCCGGCGGTGCGGCCGCAATGGCCCGCAGAAGCGATCGTCTCCTCGGGCCAAGTCACTTCAGCCGGAGCCATGCTGCGATGGAGCGCCGCCGCCGGCGCGGCGGGTTACGATATTCGCGTAGGAGACCGCTGGTACATGGGAATTACGGATGCCGTATACACCGTTACCGGTCTTCGGCCGGACACGGGCTACGGCGTTGAAGTCCGCGCCTACAATGCCGACGGGTATGCGGAGGATACGATTGCCGGCCGGTTTACGACTTCAAGGACGAGCGGCTCTTCGGATTCGGATTCAGATTCGGACTCGGATACGCCGGCTCCGCCAACCCATGTGCCGGGCAATCCCGGCCATAATCAGATTCCAGGCGGCAGCCTCCAGGCGATCGGGGCCGACGGTATCGTTGACGAAGCTGCCTTGAAGCAGGCATGGAGCCTTACGAATCAAGTGCGTATCCAACTGGCGGGGGATTCGGTCCTTCTTCCGGCAGCGGCGCTTGCCGGCGCTGCCCGAAACCCGGATGCATCCGTTACGATTTCTTCAAGCCTCGGCGACTTCATCCTGCCCTTGAAGGTATTGCCTCTGGCAGGCCTGCCGGGCACTGACGGGGCTAAGCTGAAATTCCGTGTCACGATCCAGCTCGCCGCGGCAAGCGGGCAAAAGTCCGTCGCAGCGGCAGCCGATGCTATCGGAGCCAAGCTGCTGTCTCCGGCCATCGACTTTAAGCTTGCTGCGACGACGGAGGACGGACGCGTTATTCCGCTTGACGACTTCGGCGGCATCTATGTCAAGCGTACGATTGCGCTGCAAGGGACAGTCTCCCCGAAGGCTGCCGTTGCTTTATACGATGAGGCGGCGCAGCGTCTTTCCTTCGTTCCCGGCCGGATCAACGGCGGGAAGGCGGAGTTTATGCGGACCGGCAGCAGCATCTACACCGTTATCGAGCTGGAGCGAACGTTTAGCGATATGCACGACCACTGGGCCAAAGCCGATATCGAGCTTCTGGCAAGCAAGCTGATCGTCGACGGCGCGGCGAGTGACGCATTTGCAGCCGACCGGAGCATTACCCGGGCCGAATGGGCTTCCCTGCTCGTCCGCTCCCTGGGGCTGAGCTTATCCGGAGAGAACGCCTTCCGCGATGTGCTGCCGGGCGACTGGTACTCCTCAGCCGTGTCGACGGCCGTGCAGGCGGGAATCGCAGGCGGTTATCCGGACGGCACGTTCCGGCCGGATGCACCGGTTACCCGCGAAGAGCTTGCCGCTATGCTGATCCGGGCGCTCGATGTTGCGGGCAGCCCCGCCGCTTCCCTAACAGCCGAACAGGCGCAAGCCGTTTTGGCCAAGTTCGGCGACAGCAGCGGCAGCCCGTGGGCTACAACGGAGATGGCGCAAGCCGTCGAGACCGGCATCCTGCAAGGCCAGACCTCAGCTTCCTTGGGTGCGTTAGCCCAAGCCACCCGGGCCGAGGCCGCGGTTATGCTGAAGCGGTTTCTGGAACGCTGCGGCTTTATTGATTAAAACTTCAAGCCTATAGACGAAAATGCTCCCCATACGGCAAGCAGACGATCGGGATCGCCTGCTACCGCATGGGGAACTTTGTCCTATCTCATTCACTTGCCGTTTATTCCATACGCAGCAGCCTCTCCCCCGACCACTCCTCCATCTCGAAGGCAACATGGCCTTCTTCCGAATCAAGTCCCCGGATCACGAGCTCCTGTCTTCGGCCGTCGCTCAAGCGGACAGACAAGCGGCCGGCAGCCGCCGCTTCCGCATGGAGCATGGCCGGACCTCCTTCATGCAGCTCCAGCAAGGTCATAAACCACGCCGTCTTGCCGCAAGTCCGGAAGCTGACGGTTTTGCGGCGGGCCGGATCATCGCCTACCGGGTAGTCCCCGCCTATGACGCCTTCGAAAGCGACGGCTCCGAGTCCGCGCAGATCGAAGACGGCTTCCGCCGGCTCCCTGTGATCGAGGGGCTCGAACGGCAGCGCCCGCACGGCGGGTTCGCCTTCCAGATGCACCGGCCCTCCCTCATAATCGGTGCCGATGCCGTTGCCGGGGTCTACGTTGCGGTAAATGCCCTCCAGCTCCGATACATGCAGCCTCCGCCCATCCTCCAATATGACGGAAGGATCGTCCCAGAATACCGTTTTCTGACCTGACCGGTCCACTTGAACCTTCAGGGTAAGCTCTTCCACGCCACGCAAGGATACGATCACCTGCCGTTTCCCGAGAATCCATGCCCCGAACCTGTCTCCGGCGAGCGTCTTCCCGTCTCCCAGCACCTGATACTCCAGCGTCTTGTTCACGCCGGAGGCTTCCGCATACCGGCCGGTGACCACCGTCGCCTCAGGCGGCCAGACCAGATGAAGCTCCGTGTCCATACGCCCCTCATCCTGATAGAGCATGTGCCGGCCATCCCGATCGTCGGCAGCCGTGCCATAGTTATGCGAGAATCGGGCGGCAACCGGAGCTTGGCATTCGTACCAGTCGCAATCGGTGATGAATTGGGCTGCCCCGTACGGATCGTCGTTAAGCTTGCCGGTATGGCGGATAAACGTTTTCTGCCGTGCGTCAAGACCGGTAAATCCCTGGAAATGATACAGGCAATCGTAGACATGCTCCTCCTCCCCGCGCAGGTAATCGGCAATCAGCACATAGTCGTCGGTTACGGCCATAAGCCTTCGCTGCACAATACGCTCCGAATACTCTCCCGTCTCTCCCTGTGCTCTCGGAATGGCCGGCTGGGGCAGCTCCCGCCCCTCGATCAGCCCCCGCTCCTGCGGGAAGCTCTCGGGATACGGCGTTTGTCCCCCATAAGGCGGGTCCATCCAGCGGGCCGCCGTTTCTACGGCGCATATCTGAACCATGTCTCCGCTGTGGAACAAGAGACGCCTGGATTCCACCGGCTCCTGCATCCGCTGGTCCACTACGACCATGTTATGGGACATGGAGGCTTGCACCCACATTTTAAACATAAAGGAATGATAGCCGAACCAGGAGGCGAGCGGACCGTAGGCATTTTTGCCGTACCGTCTCACGGAGACTAGCCCCGCCCGGTCGAAATGCCCGTGATAGCCGCCATGCGAGCCGTATTTCAGCACCGCCTGAAGCTGCTCGCCCGGCTGTCTGCCCGGCTTGCGGGAACGCAGCACCGCAAGTCCGACATTGTCGGCATAGGCGGAAGCGGCGTAGTGCTCCTCCGGCGGCTCCGGCAGCTCTCCGAGGCCGTAAAGCAGGTCACGTCCGCTCCCCCGGCGGATGACGGAGACATACCGCGGGTCCCGCCACACATAATAGGCCAGATCATAGCTGCGGGCCATATCCTTGTCCGTGGAATCATTGTTTCCAACCAGTATGCCCCGCTCGTCCGTGAAGGGCAGCATGGCGTCCCATACGTCCTTGATGGACCGGACATTGCGCCGCACCGGGCCGAACTTCCGGAACGACATGCCCAGGAAAGACTTTGCCTGCGGCAAAGACCAGGGCGCGAGCATGGCATCCTTCCGGTAGGAGGGCGACACCTGCAGCTGCTTCAGGTTCAGGCCCCACGGCTCCGCCGCCTGAGCCAGACGGGCGAACATGTCGGCGAAGAGCAGCACATAATTGCCGGCCCCCTCGAAGTACCAGCCGTCGTCCATAACCCCCGTCCGCAGCATATCGACGAGGCCTCCCGGCCCTTCGATAAACCGCTTGATCCCATGCATATCCTGGAGCACGAGGCTGCACAAGAGCGCTCCGGCCATGCCCCCCGAGGGAATATTGTTCGTATCTCCGTCCGTGATCATCCAATCGACCTTGTCCATATAGAGACGCAGCGCGTTTTCCATGCGAATCCGGTCCTCCGGCGACCACGAGTCGGCATCGTACAGAAGATCGTAGCAGGACGATAACGTGAGCATAAACTCCCCTTCATGGATCAAGCCGCCGGTGCAAACCTTGGGTCCGCGCGGCGTCGCAAGCTCCATTTCCTCCCGGGAGGCATAGATATGCAAATAAGGCGCATCCGTCGCCGGATACCCGTTCACAGGATCGGCAAAGCGCCTTAGGAACAGCACCGCTTTGTCCAGGAAATCCCGCCTCCCGGTCAGCTTCCAGGCTACGGCGGCCGCATGCAGGTTGAAGCGCTGAGTCAGCTCGTAAGCGTAAGGCCGCCCGGCCCCCGCTGTCTCGGGCACCTCCCAAGCCTCCGCTTGGCGCACCAAACTCGCCAGCTCCTCCTTGGCCCAGTCATAGCGCAGCACATGGCGCCTGACGCCCTCCCACCCGTCCTCCGTATGAAAAATATACGGATGCGGAAGCTTGCGCACCGCGTAAAAAACAAGCTCGCGAGCGCTATCCGCATCTCCGTTCGGCATCGCTCGTAGCTCAATAGGCTCATAGCCGCCTTGAGGGATGCCGTCGTGAAGCGCCGTTATCAGCATAACCCGTGCCTTCGCTCCGGCCTCCAGCGTCAAAGCCGCCGGCTCGATCTTCGCGGGCATGGATTCAAAGCCGTAAGCGCCCGTCTGCAGGACGACAGCCTGCGGCGCATCCGTCAAATTCTCGACGGTTAGCTCATAGCTGAGCGTCTCCCCGGGCTCACCCGACCGGGACAAGCAAGGGGCTTCCAGGGCAATGCGCCCAAGCTTCGTCAGCCGAACCCGGCGGACCGCCAGCTCCGTGTCCGCATCGCCGTCCGCTAGCCGCGCCTTGAGCTCCACTTTGGCAATCAAACGCCACATGGCGGAGGTGAACCCCATCGCATCGCTATGGCGGAACGCCAGCTCCACCTCCGTCCATCCGCTGCCAACCGCCAAAGCGTTCATCGAGATAGCCGGGACATATTCCGGTCTTCCGAAACGGAGCGGCTCCACGTTAGCCGTGATCTCTGCCGTCTGACCTACGGGAATCCAAACATCCAGCACTATGGCGTCATAATCCCGCCAATCCTGCGGCTCTCCGTACGCATGAACGAGTCCCGTCTCCGGCCTCAATATAGCCTGCTCCCATATGAGCTCCGCCTGTTTCATCTCTATATTCATCCTTTCATCTGCAAATAGATGTAAAACCGGCTGGCATCCTTCGTGCCGACCGGTTTTACAGGCATATCGATTCAGGTTTTACTTGCCGCCCTTGTCCAGATACTCCTGCACCTGCTTCTGCAGCTCGGCACGGATCTTTTCAAGTCCAAGTCCCTTCAGCTCATTGTTCAGCTTCGCCGCACTCGTCTCCCAGTCCTTGATCTGGCCCGCCTTCAGCGTCTGTACGAAAGGGTCGGCCTTGGATTGGACATTGGCGAACTCGCCTTTCACGTTGGACGTATCGAAGGCGAACTTGGCCAAAACGCCGGCATAGTACGTGTCTTCCTTGGCGGAATACTCGAAGTATTTCTTCGCCGTCTCGTCCAGATCGGCCGGCAGCCGGATCATATTCGGATTCCAGGTAAACTCATAGCCCGGGAAATTATAGTTTTTCGAATCGTCCAGCAGCTTCAGCTGATTATCGCCGACCGGCTCCCAGTGCTTGCCTTGGATGCCGTATTCGAACAGGTCGTGATTTTCCCGGCTTTGGAACAGCCAATCGAAGAACTTCATCGTTCTGTCGATATGCTTGGAGGAAGCCGGAATGGCGAGCGAGTTGTTCGCCTTGTAATTCGTAGAGATGGCCTTCGGCTCCATGTTGCGCATCTTTTCGCGGAATACGAAAAACTCCAGATCGGCGTCTTGAATCGTATCCTTCAGCTTCTTTTTATCGGCCGCATAGGAGGACAGCGTCCCGTAATAAGACGCCGCCTTGCCGGACATGAAGTAGGCCTTCTGATCCTTTTGGCTTAGCACGTCCTTCTCCAAATATTTGCTCCATTCCGCCCACTTGTCATACTGAGCGAAAGTGCTTTTCATCGTATTATAAGGCGCCGGCAGCGCCGCCCATTCCGCTTCGGGATCGCCCAATGCGACGACTCGCTGTACCTTCTTCAAATCGTCGGTCAGATGAACGAAGTAAGTAATGCCGCCTAGAAGGATCGAGCGAACGGTGCTCAGATCGGGCCGGTCATCCGGCGCCAATATATCCTGGTAGCCGCTCGCGCCCCTCAAGGCAAGCGGCGTTACGCCCTTCTCCGCTTCCAGCACCTTGTCGTAAAATTGCTGCAGCTCCTGGTAGCTTGCAATCGGCTTGGCGAAGCCGAGCTTCTCGCGCAAATCCTTGCGGATATATACGACCGGAATATCGTAATAATACTGCGTGAACGGAATCGTATACAGATGGTCGTCATACCGCTTGTTCATGTCGATAAATTCTTTGGAGAAGGCCTTCTTCAAGCCCGGGTACTCGTCATTGTTGAAGTATTTATCCAGCTGCGCATAAGCGCCTTGCGGAACAAGCTCCTTCAAATTCTGAAAGTCCGCGTCGAAGACGAAGTCGACCGATTCGCCGGCAGCCATCATCAGCTTCACCTTTTGCTTATGGTCGTTGACGGGGTTCCACTGAATTTCGAGCTTCGTGTTCAGCGAATCCTTGGTGCGCTTCTCGAACTCCTCAAGCACAAGCGCAAGATCCTTGGGCTCATCCCCGAACAGCATGCCTTTCAGCGTGACCGGAGCAGGCGCGCCCCCGCCGGGGGAGCCGCCGGGACTGCCGGCGGCCTCTTTGCCGCTATTGCTGCAAGCCGCCAGCGTCGAGCCGGCCATAATGACAGATAATAATGCGGTTGTCATACGTTTCGCTTTCATCTTGTTCCTCCCTTTTATAGACATGCCTATATACTAAACCGCGAATGCGGGCTTAGCCTTTTACCGCGCCGACCATCAGGCCCTTGACGAAATACTTTTGCAAAAACGGATACAAGAGCACGATCGGACCGATCGTCACAACCGTGGTCGCGAGACGAACCGTCATCGCAGGCGCAATGAAATTCGGAATGGTCACCTCAGCGGAGATGGTGTTGATGTAGTCCAGATTGGTCATGATTCGCTGAATCAAATACTGCAGCGGATACAAGTCCTTATCGTTGATATAGAGCACGGCGTCGAACCATTTATTCCAGTAGCTCAGCGCATAGAACAAGCCGATGGTGGCGATCGCCGGCATCGAGATCGGCAGAATGATCCGGAACAGGATGTAACCGTCGTTGGCTCCGTCAATCTTGGCGGATTCCGCGATCGATTCGTCGATCGAAGCGAAAAAGTTCCGCAGCAGAAACATATTCCAGGCGCTGATCATACTCGGAACAATCAACACCCAGATCGTATCCTTCATGCCCAAGTATTTGCTAATGAGCAAGTAGCTCGCGACCAGTCCTCCTTGGAACAGCATCGTGAAGTAGACGTAAAACGCAATATGGTTCCGGTATTTGACCGACTTCACGGACAAGGCGTAAGCAAGGGCGCTGGTCAGCAGCATGGACAGCGCTGTTCCGACAAGAGTAACGAAGGTGGTGACGCCGTAGGCCTTGTAGATGGTGTTATCCGCAAAGATCAGCTTATAGGCTTCCAGGCTGAACTCTTTCGGCCAGAACGTATAGCCGTCTCTCAGTATGGATGCTTCGCTGGCGAATGAGCTGGCGACAACGGACCAGAACGGCAGCAGGCAATATAAGGAGAACAACGCGATGAGGGCATGGAAAAGGGCTTTTAACAGCCGATCGGGCAGGCTTTCCTTAATCATGGATGCAAACACTCCTTCTTTCTTAGAAAATCGCCGATTCCGGAGCTACCTTCTTGGCTATATAGTTCACGGTAACGACTAGCGCAAAGCCTACCACCGACTGCAGGAACCCGATCGCCGCAGACATGCTCATGTCGCCCAAATCCATCATGGCGCGGAACAAATACGTGTCGATGACGTCCGTTGTCGGATACAGCGGAGGATTTCTCCCAATAATCGCGTAGATCATGCCGAAATCTCCGTTGAAAATGCCGCCCACGGCCAAAATCAGCAGCAGGATGACCGTCGGCTTCAGAAGCGGCAGCGTAATATGCCATATTTTCTGAGTCCGGCTAGCTCCGTCGATCGAAGCCGACTCATAAATGTCCGGATTAATGCCGGCGATGGTCGCGATATATACGATGGAGCTAAAGCCCGCCGCATGCCAAATTTTCAACAGCACCAAGATGAGCGGCCAATATTCGGGAGAGGATAGAAACTGAATCGGCGGTATTCCGAATACCGATAAAATTTGGTTCAAAAAGCCTCCGTCCGTAGCGACGAACGCCATGACGAACATAGCCACCACCGTCCAGGACAGGAAGTGCGGGAAAATCATAACGGACTGAGTCAGCTGCTTAAACCATCTGCCGCCCAATTCGGTCAGCATGATGGCAATGGCAACGGCGGCAAGCGTATTGAACGCAATGAACAGCACATTGAGAAATAAGGTGTTCGTTACAATGCGTACCCAATCGCCGGACTGGAAGAAAAACTGAAAGTTTCTCAGACCGACGAATTCGCTCCCGGTAATTCCCTTCATCGCCTTGAAGTCCTGGAACGCAATGACTATCCCGCCCATGGGCAAATAAGCGAAGATAAAAAACCAGATGATGCCCGGCAGCGCAAGAGCGTACAAAAATTTGTTTTTGGCAAGCTCAAACCCAAATGCTCCGAGCATGCCTCGCTTCTTTTGTTTATAGGGTTGTTCCCATTTTCCCGGCCGGCTTACAGCGCTTTCACTCATAGTTGATCCTCCTTCATGTCATTCCTGAAGCCCTTTTCGCTACCCAATATACCTTGCCCGACTCTCAGCCGAACAGCCCGAAAAACAAACAAAAAGCGTGATTTACGCGCATGCGAGAGGTATAAAATCTAATCATCGGTTCATTCTCCGAAGTCGCCGCCGCTTTTACGGAAATGATCCGGGGTTTTGCCGCTGTATTTTTTAAACGAGATATAAAAATACTTCGTATTGTCGAAGCCGACCATCTCGCCGATCCGGTTGGCGGGAAGATCGGTGGTCAGGAGCAGCGCCTTCGCTTTTTCAAACCGGTATTCGCTGATATAAAGGTTCAGCGAAATCCCGGCGATGTCTTTAAATACCTTTCTCAAGTAATTGACGGACAGCCCGGCAAGCTCGGACAGCGCTTCCACGGTCAGATTGGAATCGGTGTAATGCTCATGAATATGCTGCTTCAATTTCTCTACGATCATCGCGTTTTTCTGCGTCGACTGCTTGTCTCGCAAGCTGACTGCGGCTTCGATCAGTCCGGCGAACCATTCCTCCATCTGCGCAAGCGTTTCCCACTTGAACAATTGCTGGCCCAGAGCGCCGATATCCGTACCGAGTCCGCTCACCTCTCCCGACGCCATCGACTTGGAGGTGCGGGTTATCGTAAACAGCAGCTGATTAAGGAGCAGCAGCATTTCATCGAAGGAGGCTCTTCGGATGCGGGTGACATATTCCTTCAGAGCATGGACGGCTTTGTCCGTATCGCCCAGTCGCATGCCGTCGGCCACCTGCTTTTCCATGGAGCTTGACACCGCATCGGGGACCGGCTCCCGGCTGTCTTCGATATCTCCGAACGTCAGACTTTGCCATCCGAACACAAGCCGGTAGCGCGACGCGTTATAAGCCGACTGCCAGGACTTGGGCACATCGTGGAGACTGAAGGCGCATGACCCGATGGCAGCGGATACGGAAAGCCTCAGGTAACGCTTGGTGTTTTCCTGCATGTCCCTGACCAGATGGGTCAGCTCAGGCACCATCCCTTCCGGCTTCAGAAACAGAATGACGATCCGATCCTCCCCTCCGTCAAACGCATGTGTGGGAAAATACGCCGCTCCAATCTCCTCCGCTATGTTGGTGATGGCGTACTTCAGCAGCATGAGATCGCGGGTAGAGTATGCTTCGGAAAGCTCCGTGAACGAATCCAGACGAAGCATACATACCTGGTAGCCGGGCGACGCGGGGTCAATGCCCGCTTGGGCCAGCTTCCGCCCCATCTCCGCCTCGCCGGTCCAGCCTCCCGTCGTAAGCCGCTGAAGCACCTCTCTTTTTTCCGTATTTTGATATCCCGCCACACTGGTCTGCAAATCATGAACTCTTCGCTCCATATAACGGAAAGCCGCCGACAGCAGGTCAAATTCACTGGCCGCGTCCGAGACGGTGGCGTGCTCCGGCGTTTTGCCAATATTGGTGACCAGCTTCTGAATAGGGCCGTAAATGATCCGGGTGAAAAACGCGCCGCTTATCGCGACAACAATAAGCAGCACCGCGGTTACCGTCAGGATGAACCGTTTGATGGCGTTCACCTGGCTCAGCAGGTTTTCGTAATTGACGTTGCCGATGAAGATCCAGCCCAGGCTGTCCGACTTGATATAAAACATGCGGTGCGGCTTGCCGTCAACCTCCGTCTCCAGCACGCCCCTGCGCGCGGGCGTTTCCAGAATGCGCGAAACCGCCTCGACGTCCGACAGATTCTTACTGATCATCTGATGATCCGAATGAGAGATGACGAGTCCTTGCCGGTTCAGGATCATGGACTGGAACGATTTGCTGCCGACGCCGTTCATCATCATGTTCTGGAGAATCTGCTGATCCACATTGAGGATCAGGCCGCCGTTCATAAACCTCTCGCCGCGGGTGGAGGTATAAGCAACCGTGATCAAATTGCCTTCAAACGGCTTGGTGTCATAGACGAAGGACGTATTTCTCGGAATAAAGATGCTGCCGTCCACCGAAAGGCCGTTCTCCATCAGCTGCAAAATCTGCCGGTCATAGAAGTCGTCGAAGGAACGCGCGGTGGTCAGCGACGAAAATACGAGCTCGTGCCGCTTATTCACCAAATAAACGGAGTGCACCATCGGATTGGCGTTTGCCAGATCCGTCAGCTTCGTGCCGATGCGTCCCATAAGCTCGGTGTCGAAGGCATTTGCATACAAACCGGCTTGGATATCCGCCGAGCTGTAGGCGCTTGCGAATTGCAGGTAAGCGGAATTCAGCATAATATCGGCCGTATTGTAGGATTGCTCCAAAGCCCGGTCCGTCGAAAGGGTCAGCTCTTCCTTCAAATTCCGCGAAACCTTGGAGGTAATGACCAAAGTCAACACACCGATCACCAGCAAGCCGACGAACAGATAGGAGAGGATGATACGAACCAGCAAGCTTTTCCTCAGTAAAAATGCCCGAATAGCTTTCATTGCCCTCGCTCCAGTCAAAAGGTATTTTCAAATTTGGCAAAATGAGAGCGCTTTAGTCCCCTTGCGTTCAGATGCAAATGCAAAAAGCCGAGCCAAGGCTTGAGCTTGCTCATGCCCTTGCACTCGGCTTTTCCGGCCCGCTGCCGTTCCTAATCGCGGCCGCCCACATTATCCTTAGCGGACTTCTAATGCTTCTCCTCTGACGCCGCCTCTCCCAGCTGTTCCCAGCCTATAATCTTGTAGCGCACGCCTTCATAGCTGCCGCTGCGCTCCGCCGTGCCTTCCGCGCCGGCCGGCCATGACAGCCTCAGCCAGTTGTAGCGGCCCTCCCGGTACTCGAAGGTCGTGCCGTCGTCTTCATACAGGAACGCTTCTTCCTCCGGCGCCCCGTAGGCCCGGACCGTGATCTCGAACGTCGCGTCATCGGCGACATAAGGCAGCGGACGAGCGAGCGGCAGCAGCGTCCCTTCCTTCACGAACACGGGAATCCTTGCCAGCCCCGGCGCGCATACATACGCATGTCCCCCGTCGTATCGCTCGCCCGTCCAGAAGCAGCGCCAGCCCCCCGCAGGCAAATAAACCGAACGCTGCGATTCCCCGGTCACGATCGGAGCTACCAGCAAGGAATCCCCCATCATATACGCATCGTCGATACCATATGTGTTCGGATCATCCGGATAATCCATAACAAGCGCGCGGAACGGCGGCAAGCCTTCCTGGTTATACTTGGCATAGCTTGTATACAGGTAGGGAATCAGGGACATTCGGATTTCAAACAGATTCCGGCACAGATCCCGTATTTCCTCGTAATTGTCCAGAAACTCGCCTCGGATGTTTTTGTCCCGGTCTACCTGCATCCACGGCGGATTCGGAATTCTCCAGCAGTTCAGCAAAGCCATCGGCGAGAACACGGCGGTCTGGATGCGCCGGAGCAAGTCCTCCGGCGACTCGGCCTGCCGAACCTCCGGCGACCACAACAGCCCGGAGAAGCCCGAATTAACAACGCCGCGGATGAATACCTTATGGTTGTACAGATCGCTGTACAAGACGAACGGAAACGGCGCGGCCAGCGCCCCGGAGGCCCGAACCTGGGACAAGGTTCTTCGCCCTGCCGCCTCGAACGGAGCCTGAATCGCCGCTTGGTAAAGCGTTCCGAGCTGATTATGCATCTGTTCGCCGTCCATCCCGGAGGGGAACTTCGCTATATCCGGGAACGACCAGTTGGAATGCACAAAGTCGGAGCTGTCGCATTCGTCCAGCTTGAAGCCCGCGATTCCCTTTTCTACAAACTCCTTCAGATGGTGACTCGCAAAAACATCCCTTGCTTCCGGAACAGACAGATCGGGCACAAGCCCTTCCCATACCTCGTAATCGCCCGAATGGGGCAGCAGCTCCTCATACATCGGCGAAGTCGGATGGACAAACAGATGCTCCCACAGATTGACCCGGTAATGGTCCCGGTACAGCTCATCCAGCATTTGTTCATGATCCGGAAAACGGCCCTGATCCCACACGAAGGAGCAGGAGTATGCCTTCGTCTGCCAGCCCGGCTCGAAGCCGAAGACGTCCACCGGCATGTTGTCTTTCCGGAAGCCGTGCGCCAGCCGCTCGATGTCTTCCCGTTTCGCGGCGCTGTATGCGCGATACCAGATGCCCAGCCCCCACGCGGGGGGCAGGCTGCCGCCGCCGGAGAACAGATTATACCGCTGCACGGCGCTGCGCATGTCGGGACCTTCGAAGAAATATACATCAACACCCTGCGCGGATGGAATATCGACAAGCATCGTCCGGTCCCCGGTCGCGGCCTGATAGCCGTACAGCTCGATTTCCGAGGTGCCGACTTCCTTCTGCTCCAGCTTCTTCCCCCGGGAGACCCCTTTGGGCAGGCTCGTGCCGCAATAAAACGCGGCATACCGCGAGGTGTCAACCAATACGCCGTAGCCGGCCGTCGATACGTAAAACGGCACGGGGGCATGGCTGTCGCCCGTATCCGCTACGGGATCGCTGTTGACCCGGATGACTTTCTTTCTCCCCGTATGATCGACGCGGTGAAGCTGAAGCCCGAAGCCGTATATATGCTCCTCCTGCTTGAGCGGCAGCTCGATCAAGACGCCTCTGGCCGTCCGCTCCAGCCTTAGCTCCTCCGCGCGAAAAGGCGCGTTCCCCTCTGCTGTCAGCTCGTCCAGCGCCTCTTCCTTCATAACCGTCTCCCGCAAGCTTACAGGCGTGTGTGTCTCGGGATGACCGAACCGCAGCATCCATACCCCGTTGGCAATACGCTTCATCTTATTCGCGCTCCTTGTAGGTGAAATAGTCAAAATCGGCATAACGCCTAGCCTCGCTCAAATCCTGCACGCACAGCCCGACCATCGAGCCTGTAAAGCCCAGCTTGCCGCCGTACTCGTCAGACAGCATGCCGAAGTCCAGCTCAGGACCGATGCGCTGCCAACCTTGACCGTCCTGCGAGATATACAAAGTCAGCTTGGCATAGTCAACGATGCCCCTCAGGTACACTTGCTCCCAGCCGTTCACCCGCACCTTCTCGTCCGCTTCGCGAAGCTGCGCCCGCTCGCTGATTTCAATGCCCGCATAAACGCCCAGCTCCTCATTATGGCTGACGCGAAGATAGAAATATTCGCTCTCATCGTAATAGAATACCAGCCCGGCCATCTCATAATACGACTCCGGGGCAAATGCCACGCATGTCTCCGCCTCGCAGCGGAAATGCTTGATCCGGCGCGCTACCATGCTTTGCTCATGCCAGGAATACAGCGACTCCCGCCCGGTCAGTCGCAAATAACCCGGGCGCTCCGTCAAGCTGAGCCAGGCGGCGTTGGCAGGTACCCGCAGCGTTTGCCAGTGCAGGCCCAGCTCGCCGCCGTCGAAATGATCCGTTGCCGGCTCCTCCGCAAACGGATGCGGCTCAAGCGCGGGCGCAGGCAGCGTCAGCTGCGCCTGCCTTCCTCCGCCGGCCAGCCGCGGCCAGCCGTCCGCCGTCCATTCGATCCGCTGCAGCGCCGTCTCCCGCCCGAGCGGATTCAGCTGCCTGCCGTCCGGCAGCATGCGGGCGCAGATGATCGTCATATACCATTCGCCGCTCTGCGTCTCAACCAGGCAGCCATGCCCCGCATTTTGCAGCGGATGCTCGCCGTCTCCTGCAGAGGTTACGATCGGGTATGCCGGATCGACCTCATATGGTCCTTCGATCGTCTTGGACCGCATCATCGTCGCCGCATGATTGCGGCCCGTGCCCCCCTCGGCGACCAACAGATAATAATAATCGCCGATTTTATACAAATGCGGACCTTCCGTTACCCCAATGGCCGTCCCCTTCGTCAGCCGCCTGACAGGTCCGGTCAGCTTACGCTCTGCGGCATCGTACTCCTGCATATAGACGCCGCCGAAGCGAGCCTGTCCCTGCCGGTGATCCCAGTGCATATTGAGCAGCCACTTGCGCCCGTCCGTATCGTGAAAGAGCGAAGGATCGAAGCCCGTGCCGTTCAAATAAACCGGATCGGACCACGGTCCGAGAATACTTGTTGCCGTCGTGACATAATTGCGCATGTCCTTGTAGACGCCCTTGCGGCTCCGCATTACCGTATAACACAAGTAGAACACGCCGTTATCATACGAAAGACACGGCGCCCAGACGCCTCCGGAGCTGGGTATGCCCTTCAGGTCGAGCAGGCGGGTATCGTTCAACGGATAAGCGAGCAAACGCCAATGAACCAGATCCCTGGAATGATAAATGGCCACACCCGGGAACCATTCGAAGGTGGAGGTCGCGATATAGTAGTCGTCCCCCACGCGAACGATCGATGCATCAGGGTTAAAGCCTGTAATAATCGGATTGCGGATCAACTTCGGTTCACTCCTGTCCAAGTCCTTTTATGATTAAACCTAACATAACTGCATAAGGAGGAGAATGCGGTTTTTTAAGCGGAATATGCAGCAATTTAAGAGGATGGGCATGTTAGTGATATAATGACATATATTCCTACGAAAGGATGTCATCCATGGACAAAACCGAGAAGCAGAAGATGCTGGCCGGAGAATTATATCTGGCTTCCGACCCCCAGTTAACCAAAGACCGCGAGCATGCCAGAAACTTAACGCGCTTGCTTAACCAGACTCTGGAGACGGAACATGAGAAACGAATAGAACTGCTCAAACAGCTATTTGGTTCAACGGGCCAAAACGTGTATGTGGAACCGACGTTTCGTTGCGATTACGGCTACAACATCCATGTAGGGAACCATTTTTATGCCAACTTCGACTGTGTGATTTTGGACGTGTGCGAAGTCCGCATCGGTCAAAATTGTTTGATGGCGCCAGGCGTACATATTTATACAGCTACACACCCGGTGAATCCGTTGGAACGCGTATCCGGGGCGGAATTCGGAAAACCCGTCACGATAGGCAACAATGTCTGGATCGGAGGAAGGGCGGTTATCAATCCGGGCGTGACGATCGGCGATAATGCAGTCATAGCTTCCGGCGCGGTAGTGACCAAAGATGTTCCCGACAATGTTGTCGTAGGAGGAAATCCTGCCAAAGTCATTAAGAACGTTGACCTGTAATCCATCTGTTTCAGCACACTTGAGCTCATAAGCAAAAAGGAGTCCTTCTATCGATGCGGGGGACTCCTGCCATGCTAACGCTTTTGACCTTTGTACTCCTGGGGAAGCTTGCCGAAGCGCTTCTTGAACATGTCGCTGAACTGCCTGGCGTTGTTGTAGCCCACCCGCTCCGCGATTTCATACACCATCAGATCGGATTGCAGCAGCAGCTTGACCGCCTGCTTCATCCTCACTTCCGTCACGTACTGCTTGAAGTTTTGCTGCGTATGCTTCTTGAAGAAGCTGCTGAAATAATACGGATTCATGAACACCATGGCCGCCATGCTCTCCAGCGTAATATTTTCCTGATAATGCTGCTCGATGAATTCCTTCACCATGCTCATCTGCTGGGCGTCCTTGCCCGTCCCGGCCGCTTGCAATTGACGGAGCATGCCGGCAATCTCCTGCCGCACATACTGCAGCAGCTCGCCGAACTGCGGGAACCCGTGCATCCTCGGCAGCTGGTCCTGGCCGAGCCCGGCGTATTCGATCCCAACTTCCCTGAGCCCCTCCGCCAGCTCCGTCAGCAGCGTATAACCCGCTGTAACGGCCGCT
The DNA here is from genome assembly GCF_900101595.1 of Paenibacillus sp. cl123. GTDB lineage: Bacteria > Bacillota > Bacilli > Paenibacillales > NBRC-103111 > Paenibacillus_G. Next base: position 287,848 of record NZ_FMYY01000005.1, on the reverse strand, counting down.
TCCTTGCTGCCGGCGGCTTGCGCCTCCATCGCGGCGCCGGCTTTGTCCAGAGTGGCGGACAAGACGCTCTCGTCCTTGCCCAGCAGCGCTTGCAGGATAAGCTGGCGAATCTCCGCCAGGCCGGAAGCCGCCGCCGTCTCTTGAAGCTGCAGCCTGCGCGCCTCTCCATGGCTCCAGGCGATCGCCTGGCCTCTGCCCATAAAATAGCTGAGCCTGAGCGCATCCAGGGAGGAGCCATACGAAAGCTTCAGCTCCTGCAGCGAGTGGGCAGCACGGCCAACGCCGACCGTAATCCGGGTTTTCAAGAAATAGAGCACCTTGTCCGCCATCTCTTCCCCTAAGGCGAGCATATCGCTATCCTCCCGGTGATTGACGATCACGCACAGATGCTCCCCCTTGCGCAGCACAAGCCCTTCGCCATGCTTGCGCGAAAGCTCATCGGTCAGATTGGCTACGGCAAACAAAACGAGCCGCTTCTCATGCTCCCCCCATGATCCGTGGCCGGCTTCGAGCGGCTCCAGCTCTATCGTTATAGCGGTAAAGAGCGCCTGCGGGAACGTTATGCCTAGCAGCTCCAGCTGCCGCTGCGCATCGCCCAGTCGAATATCGCCTTCCGTCAGCCGGTCGAACAGCTCCTCCAGCTGCGTCTTCCGGTCTTTCTGTTCATAGGCTGCCAGCTTGCCCAAGGAGGTCTGCTCATTCGTTTTCTCTTGAAGGAGAGACACCGCCTTCTGAACCGCGGCCAAGAGCAGCCCCTTCTCTACAGGTTTCACCAAATAATCGACCGCTCCGAACGCCAGCGCATCCTTGGCATACGAGAACTCCTGATAAGCGCTGATAAATATAATTTTCGTCTCCAAGCCTTTGCGGGCAATCTCCTTGATCACATCGATCCCCGAACCGTCCGGCATGCTGATATCGGTGATGACCAGCTCCGGCTGCTCCTTCTCGATCAGCTCCAGCAGCCCCTTGCCTGTCCAGGCTTCGCCTGCAATGCGAATACCGAGCTCATCCCACGGGATAAGCTTTTTCAGCCCGCGTATGATGACGGGCTCATCGTCAGCCAATATCGCTTTCAGCACGGGAACTCACCTCCTTCACGAAAGGAATGACCAGCCTTACCGATGTTCCGATCGGCTGGCTGCTATTGATTTGCAGTCCGTATTGCGGTCCATACAACGCAATGAACCGATCATGAACGTTTTTGAGACCGATGCTGCCGCCCGCATCGCCGGGCTGGTCTCCTCTAAGCTTGGCCCTCAGAAGCTCCAGCGCATCGGATGACATGCCAACCCCGTCGTCGTCGACGGTAATATAGATGCAGCCCTCCGTCCCCTTCTCCGCCGTAATGCGTACCGTGCCCTTGCCGGTTTTGGGCATAATCCCGTGATAGATGGCGTTTTCCACGAGCGGCTGAATAGACAGCTTCGGAATGGGAACGCTAAGCAGTTCGGACTCGAAGCGAAACTCCATCGCCAGCCGGTGCTCCCCGTAGCGGTATTCCATCAGCTTGAAGTATTGCTCGATATTCATCTTCTCTTCGGAGAGCGGCACCGTTTCCTGACCGTAATCCAGCACATATTTCAACTGGTGGGACAGCGACAAAATCATATCTCCGACCTCATGGTCGTCATTGGCCACCGCGCTCATGCGGATGACTTCCAGCGTATTGTACAAGTAATGCGGGCGAATCTGGCTCTTGAGCGCATGAAGCTCCGCCTGCTTCTGCTTGATCTGGGCGACATAAACCTCGTCGATATAGCTCTGAAGACGAACAACCATCTTGTTGAAGCCCCTTGCCAGCAGGCCAAGCTCATCCGCCGATTGTACGGTCACCTGCGTATTGAAATTGCCGGACTCGATCTTGGACATCTGTCTCGTAATGCTCCGGATCGGCCCCGAGAGCCGGTTTGAGAATAATACGGCTACCAGCACAAGCGAGACGAGGCATAAGCCGATGATCAGAAACAGCGTCCCCAGAATCTGGTCGATACGTCCGAACATCTCTTTCTTGTAGAAATCCCCGCGAACCGTCCAGCCCACTTCCTCCACGCCCTGCTCCATCTGAATAAAGCCCTCGTCCCGGGCCGGAGCCTGATAGGGCTGCCCGATCAGGTTACGCTGATTGCTGTAAATAATCGTCCCTTGCGGATCAAGGACATAGATCGAATCCCGCGGCCCCAGCATCAGCTGCTGAAAGATTTCATCAAAAGCTCCCATGTTCACATCCATAAAAAAGGTGCCCACAAGCCGTCCGTTAAGTCCCGGCGAGCCAAGCACATCCGTTAAATTCCGCGCAAAGGTCATCACCTGCTCGCCCGAGCGAAGGTAATAGTCCTCGGTATGCGTAGGAAAAAACGCCAGCGCTCCCCGGTCATGGAGCTGATCCCTCCAGCTTTGCTGCGGGAAGGCAAAGCTGACATCGAACGATTTGTTTTGCTTGCTAAGATGCTGCAGCGTGCCGTCGACCGTAACAAAAAATACATTCTGAAGATGCCGGTCCGTATAAAGCATCGTTCGCAAAAAATCATCGATCGTTTGCGTTAATTGAAAGCTTCTTTCGGCTTTTTGACTGGCGATCGCTTGGCCCAGCTGACTGAACTTCCCGTCAACTCCGTAGGAGTACATCAATTTGGTAATCCCGTTATATTTCGTATGCATATCGTGAATATTTTTACCGGAAAACAGCAGCATTTGCTCATAGTTATTCACCAGATTGCGCTCGATATACGCGCTGAAGGTGTTTAGCGAGAAATAGCTGACCAATAAAAGCGGAACGAGACCGACGACAATAAAGGAAAACGTAAACTTGGCGAATATGCTTTTGCGGATGCCGGTTAAAGTAGCCATGTTCATTGCGCGTCTCGCTCCCTTTTCTTTGCTCGGAAAGTATCCTCTGTACCTCATCTTATCAGGTCGAAGCCGGAAATCCAACGGATGCTCCTCGGCTTTCGAGCCCTTCCCCAAACTCATTCTTCCCGAAAATCAATGCCCCAAGCGAACTCGTTGATATCGAAGTGCCCCTGCGGAGCAAGCACCGGCTCCCCGTTTATCCGGAAGTTGATAAATTGAATCCCTTGCACCGGACGCTCCTGATCGAACCCGTGAATGCGGCTGATCCGGCTTCTGCTTCCCCGGTACGAAACGTCGCGAAACGTGATGTTCTCAATCCTCTGTCCCGGTGCGGGGTTATAGTCCTTGTTCCGGACGACCCGGATATCCACCACCTGCCCCAGCTCGAAATCCTCGAGGCGAATCTGCTCGTAGCTCACATTCCTCACCGTGTTTTTGTCCCCGGCATTGATGGCCATCGCCCCCCAATAATTCGGCTGGGGCTCATGATGCTCCAGTACGTCAATATTATGGAAACGGATATCCTCGATCACATCCCCCTCATGATGGTGATCACCATGCGTGCCAATCATCATCGGATGGGCGACATCGGCCCAAAGAATCGAATTGCTCACTGCAATATCGCGCGTTCCTCCCCTGTAATCCCAGCGCGACCCGTAGATGGCGATGCAGTCGTCCGAGGTGCGGAGGAATACATCGTCGATCTCGATATGAGAGCTGGCCATCATGTCGATGCCGTCGGACCATCCGCGTGTGCTGAACGATTTGAAATTACGAATGCGGATATGCTCGGACTTCCCGATGTAAATGCTGTAATGCGGAGGATCAAGCGTGATGATGCCTTCGATATCGATGTTGCGGGAGAATACGAGGCGAATGCCGCGAAAGGCGGAAAAACGATGGAAATCGGATAAATACAAAATACCCCTGCCGCGTATCGTCACGTCATGCGCCCTGTCGCACAGCAAGGAGCCGACGATGACTGCGCCGCCCGCCAAATAAACGGTCGTGCCGGATGGAATCCGCAGAATCGTTTCCTCCAGATAGTGCATCCCCGGAGCGAAATAAATCACCTTGGGCGCTTCGCCGCCCGGCTTCACCGGCTGAGCCGCGAGCCGGTAAATATCCTCGGTGCGGTGGATTGCCGGATTCAGCACCAAAACTCCGTCATCTGCCGGTTGCGGCGCGTTCTCCTCCATCGGATTGGCAAACAAGTGCAGATTGGAGAACCGGTCTCCGTCCATTTCAATCGACAGCTTGCATGGCTTCTCCAGCATAAAGCTGACAGCATTGTCCTCTTCCCTGAACGGTATGTCTGCGGCCAGCGGGCGAATGACGACTTTGCTTACGACGGCCTGACAACCCTCGATTCGGACCTCCACTTGCCCTTCCATATCAAAATACACCATAGACGCTTGCCGAACCTGGTGCATATCGACCTTAACCTCATAGACGAACAGCTCCTGCCAGGACTCTCCCGGTATTCTCACCTTCACCCGGTAATCATTCCGGCCTGCCGCTCCCTTTGGAGCTTCGTACACTTGTAGTATACTCATCCTGATCCCCCGTCTTCATTCCATAAAGTAAAACCGCTACAGGTGATCACCATGTAGCGGCTATGGGGATTACCCCTTGGTTGCCCCGGCTGCAATGCCTTTGACAAAATATTTTTGCAAGAAAATGAAGGCAATCAGCACCGGAATAATCGAGATCACCGTACCCGCAAACACCATATCCCACTGAGAAGCCAATTCGCCGACGAATTTGAAAATCTCGACAATCATCGTTTTGGCCTTGTTCGAAGGAAGGATCAGGCTCGGCATCAGAAAGTCGTTCCAAATTCCGAGTCCCTGCAGCACGACCATACTGGCGGTACATGGTCCAAGCAGCGGGAAGACGATCTGCCAGAAGGTGCGCATCCGCGAGCAGCCGTCGATAGCCGCCGCCTCCTCGATCTCCGCGGGAATTCCTTTAATAAAGCTGGTGTAGAGCAGCACGCCCATCCCGACCGAGCCCGAGATATAGATCAAGATCGGTGCGGTCAACGTGCCGTAGAGGCCAAGCGCCTTCATCTGCTTAAACAAGGGAATCATATACACCTGGAACGGGATCATCATCCCGGCTAGGTAATACACATATATCGCGTTCGTCCATTTTTTGCCCGTCCGCTCGATCGCGTACGCCGCCATCGGGATGAGCAGCACCATAAACGCAATGGAGGTCAAGGTCAGAATAGCGCTGTTCAGCATCGCCGCCGGAAATCGGGTTTTGGTCCACAGATAGATAAAGCTGTCCACGTAGAAGCCGCTGGGGAAAGCGACGGCATCCCTTAAAATTTCGCCGTTCGTCTTGAACGCGGAAATGATACTGAAATAAATCGGAAAGCAGAACAGTATCGCGATAACCAATGTGACCGCAAACATGGCGATTTCGATCCATTTATTCGACTTGTGCATCTTACATCTGCACCTCCCGTTTGCGAAGCAATTTCACCTGGATGAGAGAAACGATCAGGATCAGGAGGAAGAGGACAAGCGACAGCGCCGTGCCATAGCCTTGTCTTAGCTCTCCGAAGCCGACTTTATAAACGATGTAGGTCATGGTTTCCGTTGCAAACCCGGGACCTCCGTCGGTCATTACCGCAATTTGGTCAAAAATTTTGAGCGCACCGATCATTGACAGCATCACGCTGACAGTCATCGCGCCGGCCAGCAGCGGAAACGTAATGTGACGGAATTGCTGCCAGCGGTTGGCTCCGTCGATGGCCGCCGCTTCATTAAGCTCCGGCGGAATTCCCTGAAGACCTGCCAGGTATATAATCATATAATAGCCTGAGCCTTTCCAGACGGTTGTAATAATAATGGCGAGCATCGCGTAGTCCGGATTGCCGAGCCAGTCCACCTTCAAGAAGCCTAAACCGATTTTTTCGAGCAGTTGAGAGATAACGCCGAAGTTATAGTTGAAAATAATCGCCCATACAAAACCCATGACAATCCCGCTTAACAGAACGGGAAAATAAAAAATGCTGCGGAACAAGTTTTTGAACCACCGCACCTGATCGACCAGCATGGCGAGCACGATAGCCACCACATTTTCCAGAATGACCAGCGTTACGGATAAGATCAGCGTATTCTTAAGTGCGTTGTATACCCGATCGCTCTTCCACATTTCAGTAAAGTTGTCGAAGCCGATATATTTGACATGCGGACTGACCCCGTCCCATGACGTAAAGCTCAGGTTTACGCTGTTCAAGGTCGGATAGATCACGAACATGGTGTACAAAATAAAAGAAGGAAGTATAAACAGGACGGAATAGGATAACCACCACTTCTTCTTTTTATTCGCTGGCTTCGCCAGGGTGTAGCCGGTCGCATTGACGTTGTCCATCATCTCTCTCCTCCTTCCGGTGCCTGTAAGGAGGGCGACCTCCGCTTGCGCGGAGGTCCTTCCTTCACCTACATAATCTGTTTATTTGGCGGCTGCGTTCGCCTTCACGTTGCTGTCCCATTCCGCATCCATCTTCTTCAGATACTCATCGCTGAAATCGCCTTTGACGAGCCAATCCTGGATCAGCTTGTAGTACCAGTTGCGCCATTGCGGAGGCATTGTATTTTCTCCCCAGAAAGCATTGATTTGCAGAGATTTAATCGTTGAAGGATTGCTCATTACTTCAAGCACGCTCTTCATTTGCGGCGTCGCTTCATAAGTTACCGCTTCCTTGGTCGTCGGAATTCCGTTGACGGCCTTCAGGTGACTGGCGTATTGCTCCTTGCTGAAGAAAAATTTGATAAATTCGGTCATAGCCGCCTTTTTATCCGCATCCTGAGCGGCCTTGCTCGAAAGCGCCCAGCCCTGCTGGCTGTTAAGCCCGTTGACGACGATTCTGCCCTTTCGGTCCGGAACCGCGTACCAGCCAAACTCAAACTTCGGATCGGCCTGGGCAATTTGCGGGAACATCCAAGGCCCGGAGAACAGCTGCGCCGCTTTGCCGGTTACCAGCATGGAGGCGGTCTGGTTGTCTGCCGTGCTCAAATATCCTTTGTCGATATAGCCCTTGGCGAACAGTTCATTCAGGCTTTCCATCGCTTTTTTCGGGCCGGCATCGGTAAAGCTGACCTGCCCTTTCGTCCGCTTGGAATTCCAGTTCGGATCGTCGGCGAACACTTCGTCCATCAGAAATTTATTGACCCAGAAGCCCCAGTGGAAAATATCTTTGCCGCCGAAGGTGATCGGGGTAATTCCTTTAGTCTTCAGCTTCTCCTGGATAGCAAGGAATTCATCGTAGGTTTTAGGCAGCGCCGTCACCCCGGCGTCTGCATAAGCCTTCTTGCTGTAAATAATGCCTTGCGGCGCGCTTCCCGCGATCGGAGCCGTATAGTTTTTGCCGTTGACCTTTGGGGCGTCCGAAAACAGAGTCAGCAGCTCGGCGGGAAGCTCAGCCAGCTTGCCGGCGTCGGCAAACAGCTGGGTGTCGCGCATCTCTACCAGATCCGGGAATTCGTTCACCGCATCCTTCGTCTTGAGCCAGTCTAGGTAAGCCTGCGAGCCGCCTTCGCTCAGATCGGTAATCTTGATATGCGGGTTCGCCTTCGTAAAGGCTGCGATGGAGTCTGCCATCGCCTGCTTCGTTGCCGGATCGCCGGTGGCATACCCGATCGTAAAGGCGACGTTCTTTTTCTGTTCGGCCGCCCCGCTGCCTGCATTGTCGGCCGGCGCGGAACCTGAGCCGCTACCGCCGCCGCATGCCGACAGGGCGAGAGACATAGCCACCGCGCCTGTCAAAACCGTAGTAAGCTTTCTCTTTGTCATGTAGTAAACCTCCCTTAGTTCGTTCGTAAGTTGGCTATCGGAAGAACCGGTTCCCGTTACTTTGTGCCGGTCCCTCTCTCTGTTTCAAGACTACCATACCCCCAAATGCAATAGAATGAGGTTTTTTTAGCTCCATATGCGGTCTTTTAAGAAGTTGCGGAAATGAAGAAGCCCTTGCCGTCAGGATGCCCGGCAAGGGCAGGAGAAAATCAGGATAAACGGTCCTTCAGCCAATCGAACGACCGGCGGCCGCTCACTTCATGCCCGCCCGGGAACAGATCGAAGCTCAGCGCCTCCTCCGCCTGCCGGCTTCGGTAGATAGAGCGAAGGTCATCCGCCGCTCGGAGGAAGCCGGCCGCAGGGAAGATCGGGTCCCTTTCCCCCGATTCCAGGAACAACGGTCTTGGCGCGATCAAGCCCATCAGCTCCGGCAGCTCGGCTTGCGTCAGCACGCCGGGCGTAAAGTTGCAAACACAATGATGTACGGCCATGATGCTGTCTTTGAATGTATTCGGGAAGCCGATGAGCACAGAGGCCCGAAGTCGTGTATCGAGCGCCGCAGTCAAGAAAGCGATAAGGGCCCCGCCCGAAAAGCCGACGATCCCGATTCGTTCGGGATCGACCTCCCTCATCCCGGCAAACGCCTCAAGCGCCCCAAGCATTTCCGCGACCCGCAGTCCGGTCAGCGTCCTGCCCAGCATCAGCAGTTGCGTCGCCATCCGGTAGCAGGAGCTTGGAGCGTCCGCATCCCGGTCTACATCGGCCTGCATGCGGCGTTCGCCAAAGCCGATAACATCGGGAGCGATGACGATCATTCCCCTGCGGACAAGCTGTACGGCAAATTGATTGTGAATATCCGGCTTGCCTACGGTCTTCGCCCCATTCGCCTGCATGCCGCAAATTTGCCTGCTTCCATAGCCATGCCCATGCACCGCGATGACGCCGGGGAGCTTCCCGGCCGCTCCGGCAGGCTTCAGGATATACGCCCCGAACGAAAGATCCGGGACGACCGACAGCTCCACTCTGCTGCGGCTGTAGCCGTCGCATTCGCTCTCTTCCTCCATGACGGAGCAGCCGATCTCCGACTGCCGCTCCCATGCTCCAAGCGACTCCTTAACCGACTCAAGCAAACGCTCCCGTCTTAGATCGGGCGGCAGCCCTGCCGCAGCTGCCGCTCTTGTTAAGCCTGCCTCAACGTATAATCGTTCCAAAAAAGCATCGCCTGTCCACATCCGAGTGTTCCCCCCACATTGTTGCTTCATACAAACACGCCTACAGGCTTATCCCTTCGGCCTGATCCAGAGCGCTTGCCCGCCGGATGCCGCCAGAGCCATGGTAAGCCTATCGCCGGACTGGATGTCCATGACAGTCCTGCTTACCTTCGTTCGCGACTTGGCCTTCTCATCATCGGCGTATACCGTTGCCGTGTAGATCGTACCCGGCTCCAGGAAGCTTGCGACGAGCGGCAGCTGCCTGGGCTGCTCATTGGTGATCGCGCCGACAAACCAGGCAGCCCCCTTACGCCTGGCAATTACCGCATATTCGCCGATCTCGCCGGCCAGCACCTTCGTTTCGCTCCACACGGTCGGCAGCTGCTCGAAAAATTCCATCTCAGGCTCGCCCTCGAAGCTGGACGGCTTGTCGTACCACATGATCGAGTGCAGCGGACTGTAAGCAATGACGGACATCGCCAGCTGATGCGCATGGGAGTTCCTCAGTCTGGCGTCATAGTAGCAGATCGTATAATCGCCGCAGCCTGCAACAAAACGCGTAAACGGCAGCGTCGCATTATGCCTCGCCGTCGGAAAATGCTCGTTGCCGCGGATGCCCTCTACCGTTATCAGGTTCGGATACGTCCGGCTGTAGCCCGTCGTCCGGTAGGCGTCGTGCACATTGACGATCAGACCGTATTCCGCGCAGCGCCGGATGCAGTCGTGCAGCCACACGGTCCACGGCTGAGGCCCCGTATTCACGAAGCCGAATTTGACGCCCTTGACGCCCCACTCCTTAAACACGGGAAGGAACCGGTCGAGCTGCCGTTCTACGGCCCGCCGGTCCAAGTATAAGAGGATGCCGATGCCCTTCGACTCTCCATACTTAACCAGCTCCGGAATATCGATCGTATGGGTACGCTCTCCGGGCTTTTGATTATAGAACCAGACCTCGTTCACAGGGTGGAAGCATTCCGCAGCGTCATCGAACGGGTCGCCGTACCAGCCCCAGTCCAGCATCACATACTGCAAGCCGTGCTCCGCCGCAAAATCGACGCAAGCTCTGCTCCCCTCCGGGGATAACGTCACATCCCGGATCAGCTTGCCAGGCACAATCCAGGAAGGGTCCTGCAGCTTGCAGGGCTCGTTCAGGTTAAGGATCACATAATTGCGCTCCAGCAGCTCGCCGGCCCGGTCGCCGACCAGCAGCACCCTCCAGGGGGTAGCGAAGGGAGCGGTTCCCTTCACCCGCTCATCCCCTTCCGTCTTCCCGGCCATGAGCCCATAGCCGACGAAGTCGCCCAGCATGCCGCTTAACGCCGACTCTAGCATCCACGGATTGTCTGGATTGACCGACAGCAGCATGCGGGAATAATCGTGCAAGGTCGCTTCCGTTAGCGCAACATGGGTCCCGTCCGGATAGACGACCGTGAGCGGCCGTTCGCAGCAGGGCTTGATTTCGCTGACCGGCACGCGGCTGTATTCGCCTTCCGCCCCATGCTCCTCGAAGGCCGTGCAGCCTCGCGGAAAATGGAACTGCGAGCGTTCAGACCGAATCGTAAACGGCGGCAAAGCCGCCTGCTCCGGCAGCGAATAACGAAACGCGATGCCCTCGTCGTAAGCCCGGAATTCCAGCGTCAGCTGCCGTCCGTCGCCTTGTTTCTCCCGCAAGGCAACGGTCAGGCTGTTGTACCGGTCGGGAATCAGCTCCCGCTCCCCATAGAGCGGACGCCATGACTCGCGGACGGAGCCGCTATCCGAGCGAATGACTTCTAGACCGTCCTGCAGCAGCCCCGTCTCTTCGAATTCCAGTCCCAGTCCCGATTCCAGGATAAGCGGGCTACCTTTATAGCTCACCGTATATACCGGCGAATGCCGGGACTCGCTTAATGAGAATGCAAGCTCCAAGCTTCCGTCCGGGGAGTGCAGCCTTCTTATTTCGGTGATCAACGTGAACAACTCCTCTTCCTAGTTAGTACCGTTCGGATGATCCGTCCGTTCCTCCCGAAGCAGTCTGCCTGCCCGGTATTCCGACATGCGGACATTTACAGGAGCGGCTTCGCTCCGGGACACGGCGATATGCTGAGTTCTGCCGTCCGCAAGCTCGACCGTTACGGCATGCTCATCCATGGCCTGTACGGCGACCACTTTGGGCTCCGACTCGTACGGCTCAATGACCGTAATAAATCTGGCGGCCTTTCCCCGTGTTCGGACCGCATAGGTCATACGCCGCTGGGCTTCGTCCCCCGGGAACGCGTCAGCTCCTATAAGACCGACGAACCGGACCGCGTCCAGGCCGTCCAGGTTCAGCGTGATGACCGCATCGTGATCGTGGTCCAGCGGACTCGTCGGAATCGCCCGCGGATATGCGTTGCCGACGATCGTCACCCGGCCGCCCTCGTAATCCCGGCCGACGCCTTGGCCAGGATCGACGTTGTCGACTCGATAGGCAAGCTCGCTGAGCGGAAGTTGTCTGCCATCCGAGGTCATGATGACAGCCTCGCCCCAGAAAAGGGCCTGCTTCGTCTTAAGCGGATATTTCTGCTCGTTGTAAACCGGACCGTTGGTTACGCGCAGCTTCAGCTCGCGGGCGCCCTGCAATTCGACGTCACATTTCCCTTCGCCGAGCAGCCACGCTCCGAACTCCCCTGCAGCGCGCAGCTCGCCGTCGACCTCCACGCCGTACTTCAAAGGAATGGCCACGCCATGGCATTCCGCCGCCCGGCCTATAATATGAACCGCTTGCGGCGGCCATGCGGTATGAACGTCCATGCGGAGCAGCCCCGGCGTATTGTGGTTCGACCGATTCCCGCGCATATCCTCGCCTTCGCCGAACACGGTGACGAAGCTGGCCGTCGCCCCTCCATCCGCTTCATGCCAATGGCAATCGGTCACGAACTGGGCGTCCGACAGCTGATCATCCGTTAGCTGGCTCGTGTGCTTGAGATAGTTGAGCGATCCCCGCTCTCCCGGCCGAATGCCCTGGAACCCTTTACCCTGGAAAAGACTGTCGAATTGATGCTCTGACTCGCCCTCTAAGCTATCGAACAACACGATATAATCGTCGGTCACAGCCATCACTCTTCGTTGAACGACCGGCTCTGTGAAGCCGGAAAGCTCGCCATACGGAGGCCCATCCTGCACCTCGGGCAAGGAGCAGGCATTGATCCGGCAGCGCTCCTCCAGCGATTCCCCATCGTTGTACACCATCCCCCCATACGGAGGGTAAGACCAGGGGGATATCGTTTCGACCGCTGTCGCCTGAAGCATCCGGCCGCTGTAAAACAACAGCCTGCGTGAATCGCTCGGCACCTGCATTTTCTCATCGACGACGACCATATTTTTTGTGATCGAATTTTGCACGTAAAACTTGTACATGAAATGAGGATAACCCCACCACACATGCTCGGGATTGAAGAAGCTGCGCCCGTAGCGCATGACCGATAACAGCCCCGTACGGTCAAAATGCCCGTGGGCATAGCCGTGCGAGCCGTAGCGGATAACCGCCTGAATCTGATCCTGCTGCTCCCGGCCTGCGGTCTGGCTGCGGAGCATCGCTATGCCGACATTGTCCGCATAAGCGTTCTTCGCCGCATAGGAAGGCTCTATGTCCGGCAGCTCCGCATGTCCGAAGATCGGGTCCACATAGCTGTTTTGCCGGATAACCGGGATGTATGCGGGGTCCTTGTAATACTGGTACGCCAGATCGAAGGTCGAGCCGAAGTGGACCCCCTCCAGCTTTTTCTCTTCGGAGTCGCTGATGCCGAACAGCACCCCGCGGTAGTCGAGAAAAGGAATCGTCGCATCGAACATATCCTTGATGCAGACGTAATTTTTGACTCTGCCGCCCCACTTCTTGTTGTACATGCCAAAGCGAACCGGAGCGTCCTCCCCGTTATACGTGCTGTTTACCTCATCATTGTACGGGATAGAAAAATGCTGATGCAGCAAATTGATCCCGAACGGCAGCAAAGCATGCGCGGTATGGATATACAGCGAGGATACCCAATTGTTGTATCCGACCGAGCATTCGTACCACCATCCGTCGTTGAACAGCCCGTACTTCAGCTGATCGATCGAGCCCATGGGACCGAATACGAAGCGCAGCGCCCGCTCCATATCTTGCAGAGCGAGGGCGCAATAGAACGCGCCTGTAATTTCGGATAACAGCCAATTGGAGATATGGCCCCGCCGGATATGATGGTCCAAAACATCCATATAGATCCGAAACGTCTGCTCAACAGCCCGGTGATCCTCAGCCGTAAGCACGCCGGAGCTGTGAATAATATCGTACGGAATGGCCAGATGCTGAAAGAAATGCCCCTCCTGTACATAGCTTTGGCTGCAGCCCTTCTTTTTGCGCGGATATCCCGTCTCTTCGTCTGTAAAATAGCGCAGAAACGCCGCCACCTTCTCCGCGTAGCGAAGCTCCTTCGTGAGCGCGTATGCATACGCCGCCGACATGATGTAGTGCTCTTCCCCGGTATCGTAGCAGTAATCCCGCTCCTCCACCGGCACCGGCGGCTTCACGATCCAGGCTTCCGCATCGGCGATAATTTGATCATAGCCGGGTTTAAACGGAGGATACCGGTCGATTTTTCTTTTTGTCTCCGCCCATTGATGCTCATTGTGATAAATATACGGATGCGGCAATCTGCGCAGCGTCAGCAGCTCGATCTGCTCCGAGCTTGCCCCGTCCCCGTTCGCCGTGAAGCGAAGCATGGTCTTCTCATGCCCTCCCGGAACGATATTCGCATGAACGTCTACGGCAACCGTAATGGCCTTGCTCCCGTACGGTTCGAGGACAAAGGAGGACGGCGTAATGTTCGCCAGCAGCGATTCCCACCCGGTAAATAGTTGCCGGACCGCAACGCTTTGCTTTACCTCCGTACAATTATGCACCGTCATCTTGTAGACGACGGACTCCCCGACATCGCCGGACTTGCCCCGCACCTCCGAGGCGATGAAAAGCTTCTCTCCACGCATAAGCCGCGCTTCGAGCAGCGCCGCGTTGCCGCTCCATGACAGCCGCTTCAGGAACCGCCAAATATTCGCTTTCGCCGTTTCCACGGAAAAATCCAACAGCCTGACAGTGACTTCTTGCCTGCCCGGCCCGGCCAGCAACAGCGGGGCGATAACATGAAAGTTGTCCATAAAGCTCGCTTTCACGGCAATCTCCGTATGCTCATCGCGCGCCAGGATTGTCAGCTTGAGCCCGAACCAGCCCATGACATCGACCGCGCAATCATTTCCCTGTTCAAAGCCGATCGGATACCAGCCCTTGGCTCCGGCCGGAGCCGGAAACTCGGCACATAATCCTTGAGCTAGCTCATAGCCCTGATCAAGCCGCTGCCCCCGGATGCTCCAATCCTTCAATACATCGACTGACGTTAATACGGACATGCTGCAAAACCTCCCAATCTTCCTTCACTTTAGAGCCGTTCCGGCTCCCTGCGGACTCTCTGCCCAAGCCTGATCCCCGATTATTGAGTTTAAGGACATGCCAAGCTCTCACGAAACATTAAAATATACTCAACGGCTCGAATTATAACGATCAGCGCACAGCCGCCGCATAAAAACAGGGACGCGAATCGACTCGCGCCCCTATTTCCACGTCTATTCCCGCTTCTATTGATATTCCATGATATCTTCTTTGAGAGTCTTGCAGTTCTCCATGACAACCGAGTCTCTTGTATCCTCGGTCATGGCGTGAAGCTTCAGCCCGTCCAGGATAAGCCGCTCGACATTGCGGATATCCATAAATGTCGCTCTGCTCCAGTTCGGATAGTAATTCTCGGACACTTTCTCCGGATGGTCATGCCGCATATCCCATACCTTCGGGTATTCGGCGGGAATGTCTTCTTTCCTCACGCCGCCGACGAAGGTGTAAGTGATATTGCGCAGCGTCAAATCGCGTATCGGATGGCTGTCGCAGGCATCGACCCGTATGCCGTTGAACGAAGGGCAGCCCATGATATCCTTGGCTAAGCGGTAATGGGTATTGAACATCTCGTCGTCATCGGTCGCTAAAATATCCGATAACGTAATCCGCTCCAGCGTGCCGATCGCCGGCATCTCGTCAAGTCCGACCGACGAACCGATCCGGTTCAGACGGTTGTTCAGGATAATAAAGATCGGCCGGGTGACATTCCGCATGACAAGGCCCTGAGCCACGATATCGGTAATGCTGCCGCCTTCCGTGCATTCGATTTTGATCCCTTCCCGCCATACGTTTTCGAACGTACAGTTGTGGATCGCGACATTCGAAATATCGCCCACGGATTTCAGCCCGATGCGAACAGCCGCGCAGATAGAGGTAAAGTGGCAGTTTGTAATATGCACATTTTTCATCGGATATTGTTTACTGCTGGCTTGCAGACAAAGATTATCATCCGTCCCCCTAATATAGCAGTTAGAGATAAAGACGTTTTGACAGCCGTCATAATCAAGGCCGTCCCCGTTGTATCGCTTGTCGTTGCGGATGTCCAGGCTCTCGCACCAAATATATGCGCTGTCCAGAAAAGCCGTTGTCCAGGCCGGCGCGTTATGGAGCCGCAAGCCCTTGACATGAATGTTGCGGCAGCGAAGAAACCGCATCATCATCGGGCGGTATATGCTGCCTTCATTCGGGAAGCATTCGGCGTTGCCGTTAATCTCGCCTTGTCCGATAACGCCGATATTCGCAGCATCCTCGGCATAAATCAAGCATTTATCCATATACGTTTCATTGGTATAGCGGTTATAATGCGTCCCGTCCGGATAATCGCCTATGTCGGGATTCGCCAGCAGTATGGCCGACGAATTCACCTGCAAATAAACGTTGGATTTCAGGAACAGCGTACCTGACACAAAGGTCCCGCCCGCCAGCACGACGTAACCGCCGCCGGCTGCAAAGCAAGCGTCGATCGCTTGCTGAATCGCTTTCGTGTCCACCGTGACGCCGTCGCCTGCAGCCCCGTAATCTTTGACTTCAAATCTATCCTGCATCGTCTCTTCCTCCATCGTACCTCGACTTTTTTTGCTATATCCTATATGTTAGGCATAAGCAGTTAAGGTTTGAATGCATAATTTTCATGTTACCTATACTTTTTTTGTTAGAGCGAACACTTTTAAGCGAGGAGACGGACATGGAGCCTAATCTTTATTTAACCGCGGACCGCTTCCCCCTCCTCCGGGATATGGGCCATAACCGCACGGAGGATTGGTATACGCATCCGGATCGGATCGTCGATTACGAGGTGTTTCTCTTTGTCTCAGAGGGGTGCATGCAGGTCATAGAAGAAGGGACGGAGTACTTCGTCGGGGAACGGGAGCATTTATTTCTGCGAAGCGGACTTCATCATTGGGGGAAGCGAGTGACAGCTCCGGGTACGTCCTGGTGGTGGATTCATTTCCATGTGCGCTGTGATGACAATGTGGGCTACCAAGCACCCAGTCTCGTGCCGGAGCTGGAGTATGTGACACCGCAGCATTATCAGGTTCAGATTCCTCTGCCCAAATTCGGGAAAGCGTCCCTGCATGCGGAAACGGAAACCCGGCTTAGCGCGATGTACGAAAGCTATATTCAGCCGAAACCGAATCCTTACCGGATGACGGAAGCAAGCCTGGAGGCTTACCGGCTGTTTATCGGGCTTCAGCAGCATTCGCCGTCCCCCTCGCGGGAAGGAACGCACGCCGGTAAAGCGGAAGCGCATGTTGCGCGTATCATGGATTATTTGGCCCGGCATGCTTCGGAGGAATTCGATGCCGGCAGCTTGGCGGTCTATATGGGCTTGAATTACAGCCATCTCTCCTCCCTGTTCGCCAGACGCACCGGTCAAACGATCATTGAGGTGCATACCCGGCTGCGCATGAATCGCGCGATCCAGCTGATGCGCACCACCTCGCTTAATATTGCGGAGATCAGCGAACGGCTCGGTTATCACAACCCTTTTTATTTTACAAGGGTATTCAAGAAGGTACTGGGCGAGCCCCCTTCTGCTTACATGAAGCATATTTACAGGTAAAGGGTGGCAGTAGCAGGCTTAGGGAGGTCGGGACCAGGATCACCCCCAAGCTGCTTAATGGAATGGTACGAGTCGGCCAAATCCAAGGAAGCTCCGGGAGGAAGCCGCTTGCTTCCTCCGCTCTGCCCTCTGCTTCCCTTACTCCAGTCCTGTACCCTCGTCGAATCCAAGCATAATGTTCATATTTTGAATGGCCGCACCTGAGGCTCCTTTGCCCAAATTATCAAATCTGGACACAAGCAGAATTTCATCCTCATGGCCGAAAACAAAGATGTCCAAATTATTCGTATGATTGCACGACATGAGAGGAAAATAGCCGTCTTCAAGATAAGCCTCAGAATCAAAAGGGATCACGCGGACAAACCGTTCGTCGCTATAGGTTGAGGCAAGCAGTTCTTGAACATCTCTGGGCGTTACATGCTTATTAAAAAGCCGAGGATGCAAAGGTATGCAAACCGCATCTCCTTGATAATAGTTTCCGACTATCGGAGTAAAAAGCGGTGCTGCGTCCAAGCCTGAATAAAGCTGCATTTCGGGGCGATGCTTGTGGTTAAGGGTAAGGGCATAAGGTCTTGGCGCAAAAAGCTGTTCCTTATCCGAATGCTGATATTCCGCTATAAGCTTCTTACCTCCGCCGCTATATCCGGTCAGCGAGTAACAAGACGCCGGGTAATCTCTCGGTATGATGCCTTCCGCTACAAGAGGCTGGATAGCTAAAATATACCCTGTCGCATGACAGCCGGGGACACTAACTCGGGAGGAATGCCGAATTGAGCTGCGGTGATCCTTATGTAATTCCGGCAATCCGTACGTCCATTCCTGATTGGTCCTAAACGCCGTACTCGCATCAATGATTTTAGTTTTCGGATTGCTGACCATCGATACGGACTCCCTTGAAGCGGAATCCGGGAGACATAGGAAGACGAGATCCGCTTCATTGATGCAAGCTTTACGTGTTTCGTAATCTTTTCGTTTGTCGTCTTCCACTTGGATGACTTCAATGTCAGGAATCTTGGATAAATAATCATGTATTTTTAAGCCTGTTGTCCCCGACTGTCCGTCCACAAATATGCTGTACGTCATTGTCCCACTCCTTGTCATTGAAATACACGTGAGTAATTATACATATATATTTATATATATTCAATTCATTGATTATTTTATTTGGAAGGAACAAGGCGCGGCTTTCTTTTGATGAGGGGAAAGCACCTTTTCGCTTGGTTTATGCTGCAACTTAGGACTCACCTGACGGAAGCTCTAAGCAGCATCGGATACTTCGCACAAATCTTTCTTTGGTTGCCAACCGGGTGGATTTTATACTCGGAATCCGACGAATCGCACAGCAAAAAAAACGCAGCCTCATTGGCTGCGTTTTTTTTGCTGTGCTCCCATCGAGAGCGCTCCAAGATTAATTGCGGATCAAATAATCGAATGCGCCCAGGGCTGCAGTTGCGCCTGATCCCATCGAAATAATAATCTGCTTATAAGGACTGTTCGTGCAATCGCCCGCGGCAAACACGCCAGGTACATCCGTAGCTCCATGACTGTTGACCACGATCTCGCCCATCCGAGTGCGCTCAACCGTATCGGCGAGCCAGTCGGTGTTGGGAACAAGCCCGATCTGCACAAACACGCCCTGCAGTTCAATATGCTGAACCGCTCCGGTATCGCGCTCGATATAAGAGATGCCGTTTACTTTGTCCGTACCGGTAATTTCCTTGGTTTGGACGTTTTTGTGGACCGTCACGTTCGGCAGGCTGTAGAGCCGCTTCTGCAGCACTTCGTCCGCCTTCAGCTCCGGCATAAACTCCAGCACGGTGACATGGCTCACGATGCCGGCCAGATCGATGGCCGCTTCGATGCCGGAGTTGCCTCCGCCGATAACCGCCACATGCTTGCCGGCAAACAACGGGCCGTCGCAATGCGGACAGTACGCGACGCCTTTGTTTTTGAACTCCGCTTCGCCGGGAACGCCGACATTGCGCCAGCGGGCGCCGGTGGATATGATTACGGCCTTGCTTTTCAGCACAGCGCCGTTCTCAAGCTCCACCTCGACGAGCTCCTTCTTCTCCAGCCGCTTGGCGCGCTGGGCTTTCATAATATCAACGTTGTATTCCTTGACATGCTCTTCCAGACTCGCTGCGAGCTTGGCGCCCTCGGTATACTTCACGCTGATAAAGTTCTCGATCCCGACCGTATCCATCACCTGCCCGCCGAAGCGCTCGGCGACGATGCCTGTACGGATACCTTTGCGCGCCGCATAGATCGCCGCGCTTGCGCCGGCAGGGCCCCCTCCGACCACAAGCACGTCGTACGGCTCCTTGTCGGCGAACTGCGAAGCATCCGGAGCCTGGCCCAGCTTGGAGATGATCTCTTCAAGCTCCATGCGTCCGCTGCCGAAGAACTCGCCATTCAGGTAGACGGACGGCACCGCCATGACGTTCCTGCTTTCGGCTTCTTCCTTGAACGCAGCTCCGTCAATCATCGTATGGGTAATGCCCGGGTTGAGAATGCTCATCAGGTTCAGCGCCTGTACGACATCGGGACAATTGTGACAGCTCAGGCTGATGAACGATTCAAAGTGGTATTCGCCGCTGAGACGCTTCACCTGGTCAATGACAGCCTGCTCGACCTTCGGCGCCCGGCCGCTGACCTGCAGCAGAGCAAGCACCAGCGAGGTAAATTCGTGGCCGAGAGGGATGCCGGCGAACGTGACGCCGGTATCCTCTCCCACACGATTCACACTGAAGCTGGGCGTTCTAGGCAAGGATGCCTTCTCTACTGCAATGCGGGAAGACATGCCGGACAGCTCATCCATTAGGGCAAGCATATCCGTCGATACCGGATCAGAACCTGCGCTCACCTTGATCAGCACATCGCCTTCCATGAGCTGAAGGTATT
This sequence comes from Paenibacillus sp. cl123, assembly GCF_900101595.1. GTDB lineage: Bacteria > Bacillota > Bacilli > Paenibacillales > NBRC-103111 > Paenibacillus_G. Next base: position 268,068 of record NZ_FMYY01000005.1, on the reverse strand, counting down.
GGTTTAATTGTGCCTTAATATCCGCATCCAGTATCATGGCAGGCCTCTTAGATCTTGCCTACGAGATCAAGGCTAGGCTTAAGCGTTTTGCCGCCTTCTTGCCATTTCGCCGGGCAAACCTCGCCTGGATTGTTGCGCACATATTGGGCAGCCTTGATCTTGCTGACCAGAATGCTTGCATCGCGGCCGATGCCGCCGGCATTGATCTCAACCGTCTGGATAACGCCGTCCGGATCGATGATGAATGTGCCGCGGTCCGCCAGACCGTCAGCTTCGATCAGCACATCGAAGTTGCGGGAGATCGTATGGGAAGGATCGCCAATCATGATGTAAGTGATTTTGCCGATCGTCTCGGAGCTGTCATGCCAAGCCTTGTGCGTAAAGTGGGTGTCCGTCGACACGGAGTATACTTCAACGCCAAGGCCCTTCAAAGTTTCGTACTGGTTTTGCAGGTCCTCCAGCTCGGTTGGGCAGACAAAAGTGAAATCCGCAGGGTAGAAGCAAACTACACTCCATTTGCCTTTGAAGTCGGCTTCGCTAACTTCGATAAACTTACCATTGTGGTAGGCGGATGCTTTAAACGGCAATACTTCTGTTCCAATAAGAGACATTGTTGAATTCCTCCTAAGATTTTAGTGTAATTGGGTGATAAAAACTGGCATAAACAGATCATACCACTATTTGTTTCTTCTTTCATGAAGGAACCATGAAGAGCTAGTGAAAACTTTATGAAGATGGGGGCCAACGTCATCAGGCAAGCAAGAAAGCATGCCCGGTCGAAAAATTCCAACGGCATGCTTGGTTAATGCGGATGCAAAAACGGCACCTTCGTGGCAAGGGCAAGGCAGGCAACGCAAGGCGGCCTCCCGCCGTCAGGCTACGAGGCGCAGCGTTGCGGATACGAACGCGAGATGTACTGCCTGCCAAGCACCGCCGCGCGGCAAATTCTTGAAAATCACCCACGCTCAGCTGAGGACAGTCTTTCCCGGAATGGCAATTAATATGCGTCCAAGCGGCGCAGCCGTCTCCATTGCCGACTGCAATCGGACTGCTCCTTGCGGGGCAAAGATGACCGTCAATCGGCAAGCGACGCCCGCAGCTTTGCGGTCAGCTCGGCAATTTGCCGCTCCTGCACAGGCACCGGGCCGAAAGCGCCTTTACGAATGGCTACCTGCTGGATCAGGTCCATCGAATCGAGCACGGAGCTTCCGCTCCTTGGGATGATGTGCATATGCAGATGCCTGACCGTTTCGCCGATCGTAAGCGTGTAAATTTTGCGCGCATCGACTTCCGCTCCGAGCCATTGCTCAAGCTCTGCAATCAGCTCCGGCAGCTGGCGGCGCTCCTCCGCCCCAAGCTCCGCCCACCTCTCGACGTGGCGCTTCGGCTCCACGTACAAGTAACCGAGCAATTGGGACTGCAGCAGCGAGTGATAAATCCGGTAAGCCCCCTTCTCCGCAACAAAATAAGGATCGTCTTGCTCATGCTTCCGGCATATTTGACAGTCGTTCATCGTTTAGGCTCCTCGTTTTCTTTGATTTTGTCAAACTATTGTAACAGCCTATACCTTGTAGGCGGCAAGCAATCTGTGCAGCTCCTCCGCTGAGCGCTTGAGTTCGCCGGAAGATTCGGATATCCGCCGGATCGATTGCAATTGTTCCTCGTAGGTCGAAGCGGCTTGGCTGGAACGCGTCGCCGCTTGGCGGGATATGCCGGCCGTCTCTTCCATGGCCGCCGTTATTTGCCCCGCTCCTGCCGAGAGCTGCTCGGTAATGGCCGACACTTCCTGCATCTGTTCGGCAACAAGCTCGGCCGAGCTCAATATGTTGCCGAACAACGTCCTTGTCTCGCCGATATAGTCAGCTCCTTTATCGGCTTCCCGCAAATCAGACGCAATCTGCCTGGCCGCCTCTCCGCAGCTTAGCTTAATGTCGGAGGCAAGGCGCGCAATCTGCTTGGCTGCACTGGAAGAACCCCCGGCCAGCTTGCGCACTTCCTCGGCGACGACGTGGAACCCTCTGCCGTGCTCCCCCGCCCTGGCCGCCTCGATCGACGCATTCAGTGCCAGCAGCTGCGTTTGCGCTGCCATTTCGGAGATGCTGCCGACGACCCGTTCGATGCTGACGGACAAGTCAGCGAGCCGGTTGATCGTTTCGGCGGTGCCGGCGATATTATTTCTGACGAGCCGCAATTGCTGATCGGTCGTGCCGATCGCCGAGTTCCCTTTGTGCGACAGCTGCGCAGTCATGACGGCTGACTCCGACACGACCTGAGTCGACTCGGCTATCTTGATCGTGCCCGCGGCCATTTCCTTAAGCGCCGTCAAGGAGCTGCGGATACCGCGGGACTGTAGCTCCGAGCCCGAAGCGATCTCCTGCAGCGCGAAAGCACCCGCCGCCGCCGCTGCCGCGCTGGCCTCGCTATCGGTGTGCAAGCCCAGCGAAGCAGCAAGCGTGCCTTCGGCCGCATCTCGGCTTTGACGCACGACATGCCGGTAGGAGTTCGACAGCAGCTCGAAAGCCGCTGCTACCCGGCCCATCTCGTCGCGCGAACCGTTCTTGAGGCTCACGGTCAAATCCCCCGCGCTCATCGCCTGAGAGACCTGCTCCAGAGCGGCAATTCCTTTCCTCAGGCCGACCGCCAAAGCCGCGAACAAATAAGCGGCGGCGCCAACCGCAAGAACGGACACGGCTGCGGATGCCGCCATCGTGAACCGGCTTGAATGCGCCCTCTCGCGAAGCTTGTCCTCCAGCAGCTCCAGATGCAGGCGGTATGAGCTTATGGCGTGTTCGGACAAAGCCTCATGCGCCCGAAGCAGCCGCTCTGGCGTCAGCGTGACGAACACCGAGCTGAGCAGCCCGTTTTGAAGCTGGTCCGTGTAATACCGCAAAGCGTCCTGCTGCTCCCGCAGTGCGGCATTTAACCCGTCATAGCTCGGCCCGCCGCTCGCCGCGGCCGTATCCGCATTGCGCATCATGCTCTCCTGATACGTCCGCAGCTCGCCGGCGAGCTGCGTAAGCTCGTCCTTCATTTCCGTCTTGTAAAAGCGCCCCTTGGAGCTGCCCTCAAGCGCAATAAGCGTCGCCCGGTTCAGCTTGCTCCAAAAGTAAGGATATTGGTTAGCGGCGCTGTCTACCGTATAGTTCATCTCGAGCTGCCGCTCCAAAATAAGACCGGAGCGGTTTTTCACTTCATGCGCATAGGCGAGCAGCTCCTTCTCGAAACGCTCGCCCGCCTGCAGGGCGGAGGAGGTGTCGCTCCCTGCAGCGGCCGATTTCAGCGCCTGCCACTGCTCGTAAGCCCGCGCAAGCGTCTCGTCCGTGGCAGGCTGTCTGTCCATCGCTCGGGACGCTTCCAATAGCATGCCGAGCTGCTCGTCAATGCCGCTCTCCAGCGTTTGACGCATGTCCGCCGACGACTCTCTTCCAAGCGACTGCGACTGCAGATCCGCCCGGTATCTTCCCATATCCGGCAATAGCCGGTCCCCGAGCTTTAACGAAGCGACACCCCGCAGCTCGATCTCCGCAACCCGCACATCTTCGCGCAAACCGCCAAGCTGCTGCATCAGCAGCAAGGCGACAGGCAAGGCGGCGACGAAGCCGATCAGCATAAATTTATGAACGAAGCGAAGGCGATCAAGCGCCGCCCTGCCAAGGTACCAAAAATCCACCCGCATTCCCCCTATACCCGCAGCCGGTAGCCGACCGCGTGATATGCAAACTTCAACTCATATTAGATAATTTCAAATCGTATTAAGATATTATAAACATACATGAAACAAACAGGCCAAACATCAGCCTGTGTCCTGTTTTGTTTTACGATTTTTTGATCTTACCGGGACTGACCCCGATATATTTTTTGAACACCTTGCTGAAATAAGCTTCGTCGCGGATGCCTACCTTCTCCGCCGCTTCATATACCTTCACCTTTTTGCCTAGAATGAGCTCCCGCGCCCGCTCCATTTTCGTCCGGTTGACGAAATTCGTAAAGCTTTCGCCGACCTCCTTCTTGAACACAAACGAAAAATAGCTGCGGCTCATATTGCAAATTTTGGCCGCGTCCTCCAGCGACAGGTTGAGCTCAATATTTTCGCAAACATGGCGCTTGATGTTGACGATTTCGGAGCGTGTGCCCGGCCCTTGAGCGGCCGGTATGATCTGGAAAAAGTGATCGACGAACTCATCCGCAAGCCGCACCAGATCGGAGAGCGTTTCCGCGTTCAGAATCGACTCCGTCAGCCGGAGGTTGGCCATCGCAAATGCCGGCGGCAGCTGCTCCTCGGCGGATTCGAGCATTTTTTTGAACCCGTACAGCACGTTCAGAGCCGCCGTTTTGACACGAATCGGATGGTAGATCGGGGTTTCCGCGATACGGTCGAAAAACCGCTTCAGCACGCTTTTCACGCCTTCCGGGTCGAAGCCATATATATAATCGGTGACGAGCTTCTCCTCCTCGAGGCCGAACATGATCTCCTTGTCCTTGAAGCCGATCAGCTTGTCGGAGAAAATCAGGCTTTCCTTCCCCTTGTAAAACCGGTATTCGACATAGCTTTGCGCCTGCGCATACAACGCCGGCACCTCTCTCAGCTCGCCCGGCGCTCCGGATACGGCAAACGAAACGGTAATGTTCAAATACCGCTTCAGCGACTGATTGATTTTCTGAAAGAAACGCGCCACATTGTGATGGTCCGAGCCTCTTCCCGAGTGCTCGATCGCCAGCATATACTCGCCCTCGCCCATTTCGGCCGCCTCGCCTTTGACGAAATCGGCGAGCCCTTCCTCCAGAATGTTCAGGAAGGAAGCGCGCAGCAGATGACTGTCCTTCATCCGGCTGTGAGCCGGAGCGTGCAGCCAGTCGTCGATCGTGCAGCAGATGACAAGCATACGCTTCTCGAGCTGCGGCTGCACCTGCAGCACCGACGATTCCCTGAGAAATTCCTCGTAGCCGATGGAGCCGGACAGCCATTTTTTGTACAAGCCGTTTTTGATGACCTGCTTGTTTGAGCGCAGCACCTTCTCGAAGTTAACCTTTTCCTCGTTGCGCTGTCTGTCCTTCTCGATTTCGACCTTCGTTTTCTTCAGCACGTCCAGCAGGTTTTCCGGCTGCATGGACAGCTTCAGAATGTAGTCCTGCGCGCCAAGCCTCATCGCACGCTTGACGGCATCCATCTCGCTGTGGCAGCTCAGCACGATCACTTTAATGTGCGGGAATGTCTCCGCGATCCGTTCAATCAGCTGAATGCCGTCCATGTTGGGCATCAGAATATCGGTCAGCACAATGTCGGGTGACACCCGCTTGATCAGCTCCAGCGCCTGCTCGCCGTCCTCGGCCTGCCCGACAAACTCCATATCGTGCTTCTCCCACTCGATACACGATTTTATCCCAATTCTGACCAGCGCTTCATCATCGACGATCATTACCTTCAGCATCGGATCGCTCTCCTTCGCTATAGTCTATACCGGCTCTCCGGACTTCTCGGCAGGCAGCAGCACGGTAACGGTCGTCCCCTCGCCGGGCGAGGACGCGATGCTGAGGCCAAACGGCTCGCCGTATTTGATTCGCAGCCTGTCATGGATGTTACGCAGACCGATTCCGTTGAACTTGTGAAGCTGCTCGCGCCCCTCGGCGTCCTCTCTCCATATATCGTCCAGACGCCCGGGCGGTATGCCTTCGCCGTTGTCCTTCACGTCAATCCGCACGATACCGTCTGTAAGCGTTGCCTCAATATCGATCGTCCCGCCGACCTTCTTGTTTTTCAAGCCGTGCAAAATGGAATTTTCGACGAGCGGCTGCAGCAGCAGCTTGAGAATCGAATATTGCTCTAGCGGCGGCTCGATCCGGTAGCGAAACTCGTAGCCGTCGTTGAACCGTGCGTTCTGGATGTTCATATACGCCTGAAGCAGCTGCATCTCCTCCGCGATCGTAACGGATTCGCCGCCTCTGTTCATGCTGACCTCCAGCAGCTTGCCGAGATCGGAGATCATAGTGGAGACCGGCGTCGCTCCGTTAATCATCGCCGTCCACTTGATGATGTTCAACGTATTTAACAAAAAGTGGGGGTTAATTTGCGCCTTAAGCGTCTCATATTTCATCTCCTGCTCCCGCCGTTCGTCCCGAACGACCTTCATCACCAGCTCGTCGACGCGCCGAAACAGATGCTCAAAGCTTTTGACGATGCCGTATACGTCGCTCGGCAGCGATGTATCCTGCGTGCCAAGGCTGTAGACGCCGATTTTTTTCTTCTTCAGCTGATGAATGAGCAGGCGGAGCGGATTGGTCATGTAAATGATCGAAGCGATACTTAAAGCAAGGAAAAGCCCGAACACGACATAATTGATCGCCAGCACTTCACTCTTCAAATCTCTCGTGTTTTTCATCACGTCTTCATATGGAATCGCGGAAACCAGCGTCCAGTGAAGGCGGTTCAGCACATAATAGTTGACGATATATTTTTTACCGTCCGACTGCTCCAGAAAGTAGCCCTTGCGGGTGCCGTAAAGCTTGAGACGATCCTTCATAAAGTCGATGTTTTTCAGCGCCTCGCTGCCGTAGGACGTAATCAGGCGGTCTTCGTCGTCCAGGAGGAAGATCGTTTCCGTATCGCGCACCTTGAACAGCGACACGAGATTATCCAAATTGACGTTGATCACGAACATGCCGAGCAGCTCGCCGGTAAAGCTGCTTTTTATCGTTCTCGCCAGCGATACGTAGGGCTCCTCCCGGCCATGAGGCGATGCCTGGAGCCCGATAGGAACCGTCCAAGCCATATTCCGCTCCTGGGAGGCAAGCGTTTGAAACGCCGGCTGCTTCATCAGCAGCTCCCCGAACGGGCGCTTCACGCCGGCATACGTCTGCTCCTGCGCAGCCGTGCTTCCGATATTCCCCTTCACCATGCTGATGAGGCCGTCCGCGCTGATCACCGCAATCTGCGCATCATAATTGAAGAAGGTGTTGTTTTTGGCATAATAAAGATGATTTTCGATTTTGGAGACGCGGGTGTAATCCTTGGAGGTGAGCTCCGACGCATCCTTCATCCGGGCAAACGGTTTAAATGCCTCGTCCCTGTCGAAGTCGTTCAGGCTTTCGATGATGACGTCGTCCATCCCAAATAAATTCGTCAGCTTCAGCATGTCCAGGCTGACCATCTCGACCTGGCTTCCCGTCTGCTCGAGATTGCCGCTCAGCACCTCGGCCGTTTCCTGCTCGAATAACAATTCGGTATGTTTAAAGCTGATATTCAGCGAAATAAAGACGGCGATGAACACAAGCAGCACCAGGGAGACGATAATTCGTATTTGCAGCTGGCTGAATAAGAAGCCTAGTCTTTGCCTCATCCTCTTCATACGTCTAAGGTCCCCTCGCCGGATGTAAGTCGATCGGATTCAAGCATGAGATTGTCTTATATTGTACTGGAATCCCGCAGGGCCGACAAGCTTCCGAGCCGGCAGCCCCGCCGCGCTTTGTTCCCTTTCGCCGTCTCCATCTCTCCATCCTTGTCTTGCCCGTTTGCCCGGTCATGCTGCGCTTGCGCCCCCCAGACCGTAATCTGGGGGGCTAGCGCCTTGCCGTATTTATTTCATCGTCACGTCTTCGAGCGAAATCCCGGACTGGAAGGAGAGGAAGCCCGGCAAGTTTTTAAAGCCTTCCACATTCGCCTTCATCCCGTAGCTTTGCTCGCGCCAAGAGAGATAAACGAACGGCGACAAATCGAGTGCCCGCTCAATGAGCCGCTCGTAAATGGCGTTACGCTTCGCCTCGTCCAGCTCCTTGCGGCCTTCGGCCAGCAGCTTGTTGATTTCGGCGTCGTCGAAATACGCCGAGTTGTTCAGCCTGACGGCGCCGCCGGCGTAGAAATTGCTCAGCCAGTCGCCGTCCGTAATATCGCCGGAAGTGCCTGCTACGACAAAGTCATAGCTGCCTTCGGTGTTTTTCTTGATGCGCGTCGCCCAATCCGGCAAATCCAGCTCGACCTCGATCCCGACCTTCTTCAGCTCCGATTGAACCGCAACCGCTGTCTGCTGGTGGAACGCGTACTGCGATGTGGCGAGAAGCTTTGCCTTAAAGCCGTTCGGATACCCCGCCTCGGCAAGCAGCTGCTTCGCCTTCTCGATGTTGTATTCATAATAGCTTTCGAATTTTTTATTATAGCCCATGTATCCTTCCGGAATGGCCATGCCGTAGATCGGCTTGCCCCGTCCGTTAAATGCAGTGTTAATAATCGTATTGCGGTCGATCGCGTAGGCAATCGCCTTGCGCACGCGCGGATCGCTGAATGGAGCGAATTGCGTATTGAACTGCAGTTGCATGAACGGACCGCTCACGCTGTCCAGCTTCAGCTTCGAATCCTGCTCGATCGCCATAGCGTCCTTCCAAGGCACATATTCGACCAAATCGACGTCGCCGGCCTTAAGGGCGTTCACCCGCGTATTTTCGTCGGCGTAAAATACGAACTTGATATTGTCGACAGGCTTCTTATCCTTCTTGTAGTAGCCGTCGAAACGCTTAACCGTCATTTCCTGTCCCTTGGTCCATTTGACGAATTCAAACGGACCGGCGCCCATCGGATTCGCATTCAAATCGCCGTTTTTCTCTTCCGCCCACTTCTTCGAAACGATCACCGTCTCCGGCAGCGCGAGGTAGTGAATGAATGGCGCAAACGGCTCCTTCAGCGTGATCGTCACCGTTTTCGGATCTGGCGTTTCGATTTTATCGATAATGGCCAGCTCGTTGCGGAAGGTTGCGTTGTTCTTCGGGTTGGCGATCCGCTCGAACGTAAACTTGACGTCCTCGGCCGTTACGGCATCGCCGTTATGGAACTTCGCGTCGCGCAGCTTGAACGTGTAGTTCTTACTGTCCCCAGAGACGGTATACGACTCAGCCAGCTCGTTGCTCAGCTTGCCGTCCTTTCCGTAATTGACGAGCCCCCGGTAAATCGCCAGCTTGATCGTCCGTCCGTGCGTGCCGTTCTGAACGAGCGGGTCCATCGTCGCGGGCTCGCCTGCCAGGCCAAAGGAAATCGTGGTCGGCTTGGCGTTATCCCCGCCTCCCGAGCCGGACGAGGCGCCGCCGGACGAGCTCGATCCGCCTGAGCCGGAGCAGCCGCTGGCGATGAGCGCCAGCGTCAGCACCAGCAGCATCATGGTCGTTAAGCTTTTTAATTTCATTGTCGTGAATCCTCCCTTTTTTCCATTTATAACAGGATGGCTGCCGATAGTAAACGACGCCGTCCGCATTACCATTAATTGCCGCCTTACGAACGGTTTAATTTGGGATCGAGGATGTCTCGCAAGCTGTCTCCGAGCAAATTAATCGCCAAAATGGTGATGCCGAGGCAGAGCGAAGGCCAGATCGCATACATCGGGTTCAAGCTGATATAACCTCTGGACTGCCCGATCATTTGCCCCCATGAAGGCTCCGGCGGAATAACGCCGAGACCGAGGAAGCTGAGCCCCGATTCAAGCAAAATGGCGGCTGCGACCGTCAAGCTGATCTGAATGATAAGCGGTGACATGATGTTCGGAAGGATGCAGCCGAACATGACGCGCGGATGGGAGGCTCCGAGCGAGAGCTCGCTTTCCACGAACTCCTGCTTTTTGATCTGAAGCGTAGACGAGTACGCAATCCGGGCAAAATGCGGGGCATAAACAACTCCGATAATGATGATCAGATTGCGCACGCCCGCGCCCCAGAAGCCGACGACCATCAGCGCCAGCAGGATCGGCGGAAAGCAGAGCAATATATCGACGCAGCGCATGATCAGCTTCTCTGCGAGGCCGCGAAAATAGCCGGCGACGATGCCGAGCGTCAGCCCGAGCCCGAACGCAAGCAGCGTCGCCCCGAGCGCGACGGTGAGCGACGGCCGAATGCCGAGAATGAGCCGGCTCAAAATATCGCGGCCGAATTCGTCGGTGCCGAGCGGATAGTCGGGCAGGCTTGGCTTCAGCACGATATCGGCGTGGATTTCGAGCGGGTCGTGAGGAATGATCCACGGGCCGATGGCGGCAACGACCAGAATCGGCAGCAGCACGCAGCAGCTGATCACAAACGTCTTGTTCCTTAAGTAGTTGTTCACATTCATTGGTTGCAGCTCCTTTGCGTCGTCGGCCTTAGGACTAGCGCACGCGCGGGTCCATAAGCCCGTACAAGACGTCTACCAGCATGTTGACCAGGATGAAAAACGTTGCCATAACGACGATACAGCCCTGGATTAACGGATAATCGCGATTGGATATCGACTTGACGAGCAGCGTGCTCATCCCGGGCCAGTTGAACAAATATTCGATCAGCACCGTACCGCCGATCAGATTGCCCAGCTGCAGCCCGATAATCGTTACGACCGGAATGATCGCGTTGCGCAAAGCATGCTTAAAAATAATCGAGCCGTAGGGCAATCCCTTGGCCTTATGCGTTTGGATATAATCCTTGTTCAGCGTCTCCAGCATGGAGGAACGCGTCATTCTCGCAATCGAAGCGGCAAGTCCGAGCGCCAGCGTAATCGCCGGCAGCGCCATACGCTGGATATGCCTTACCGGGTCCTCGGAAAAAGCGACAAAACCGCTGGCCGGAAACAGCTGCAGCTTAAAGCTGAACAGCAGGATCAGGAAGGCGCCGAGCACGTAAACGGGAAACGACACGCCGAGCGCCGAGATCGAGGACAAGATCAGATCGACCGCGCTTTGACGCTTCAAGGCCGCGATAATGCCAAGCGGCACGCCGATCAAAGCGGCCAGTATAATGGACACGAGCGCAAGCTCTATCGTATTCGGAAGGCGCTGGGCGATATATTCGGTCACCGGCGTTTGATCGAATAGGGATTTCCCCATATCGAGCCGCACAAAATTGCCGACCCAATCCAAATATTGCTGAAGCAGGGGACGGTCGAGTCCGAGCATATGCCGCATTTCCGCAAGCGCCGCGGCATCGCCGCCGCGTTCGGTGCCCAGCACCAGCGCTGCCGGATCGCCCGGCATCAGATGCACGAGAGAAAATACGAGCGTCGCCACGACGATGACCTGAAGCAGCATCATGTACAGCTTTCCACCTAAAAAACGCACCATCACGCCACCTCCTAACCGGCCGAAGCCTGGACATCAGATTTACCGGCTGTGGAACCCGCAGCGCCGTCCGCGTCGGCGTATAAATGACAGGCTACCGCGTGACGCTCGTTTACCCGGATAAATTCCGGGGCCGTCTCGCTGCATATCGGCATCGCGTCCTGACATCTTGTGCAAAAGCGGCAGCCCGCGGGCGGATTCACCGGACTCGGCACGTCGCCGGTCAGGACGATGCGGTTTTTCTTCGCGTCCGGATCGGCCAGCGGGATGGCCGACAGCAGCGCCCGCGTATAGGGATGAAGAGCGCCGGCATACAAATCCTCCGCGTCCGCGATCTCTACGATTTTGCCGAGATACATAACGGCGATCCGGTCGCTCATATGCTTGACTACTGCCAAATTGTGCGAGATAAACAAATAAGTAAGACCAAGCTCCTTCTGCAGCTCGTCCAGCAGGTTCAATATTTGCGACTGTATGGATACGTCCAGCGCGGACACGGCCTCGTCGCAAACGACGAGCTTCGGATTAAGCGCAATCGCTCTGGCGATTCCGATGCGCTGCCGCTGCCCCCCGGAAAATTCATGCGGGTACCGGTTTACATATTGCGAGCTTAGCCCGACCAGCTCCAGCAGCTCGGCCACACGCTTCGTCTTCTCTGCGCCCGCCAAGACGCCGTGGATATCGAATGGCGCGCCGATAATCTGACCGACAGTCATTCTCGGGTTGAGCGATTCAAACGGCTTTTGGAATACCATCTGAAAATCTTTGCGCTTTTTCCTCAGCGCCCCGCCCTTTAATCGCAGCAGATCGATGCCGTCGAAGCTCATCTCGCCTTCATCCGCGTCGGTGAGCCGCATAATCACGCGGGATAAGGTGCTTTTGCCGCAGCCCGACTCACCGACAAGGCCAAAGGTTTCGCCCTTGTATACGTCAAAGCTCACGTCGTCCACCGCCTTGACGAAGCCGCGGTTTTTGCTGAACGCCGACTTGCTTAACGGAAAATATTTTTTAACATGCTTGACCTCAAGCAGCTTCTCTGTCATCCTGCCTCCTCCTCTTCCCATGCTTGATCGAGCATCCAGCAGCGGACGAAGCAGCCTCCGTCGCCGGCAATCATCTGCGGCTCCCGCCTGCGGCATAGCTCCGCAGCATGCGGGCAGCGCGGGGCGAATCGGCACCCCTCCGGCATCGCGCTGATGCTCGGAACCGAGCCGCTTATGCTGTACAGCCGCTCGCCTTCGCGATCGAGGTGCGGGATCGACTTCAGCAGCCCCTGTGTGTAGGGATGCTGAGGCTGTTTGAACACGGTCCTGGCATCCCCGACCTCCATGATTTTGCCGGCGTACATAACGGCTACCCGGTCGGCCATTTCCGCAACCACACCCAGATCATGCGTAATGAGCATGATGCTCATCCCCAGCTCGTCGCGAATTCGCTTCAGCAGCTCGAGAATTTGCGCCTGCACCGTGACGTCGAGCGCCGTCGTCGGCTCATCGGCGATCAGCAGCTTCGGGTTGCAGGAAAGCGCCATGGCGATCATAATGCGCTGGCACATTCCGCCCGACAGCTCATGCGGATAAGCGTCGAACACTCGCTCCGGATGCGCGATACCGACAAGCTTCAGCAGCTCCAGCGTTCTCTCGCGCGCCGCGGCATAGCTGCGTTTGTCATGAATCCGGATCGCCTCGACGATTTGGCTGCCGCAGGTGAACACCGGATCCAGCGCCACCATCGGGTCCTGGAATATCATCGCGATCGACTTGCCGCGAATTTGGCCAATTTCCTTTTTCTTCAGCTTCAGCAGATCCGTGCCCTCAAACCGGATTTGCCCGGACGCGATGCTTCCGGAGGAAGGGAGCAGCTGCATCAGTGAAAGCGAGGCTACGGTCTTGCCGCTCCCGCTTTCGCCAACAATGCATAAAATTTCTCCCTTGCGAATTGTTATGTCCAGACCGCTTACGGCGGGAAACACGCCTCGATCCGTCTTGAACTGCGTGCACAAGTCTTTGATGACCAACAGATCCTGCTCCATAAACCGTACACCACCCTTTTCCGTTTAGACTAAACCGTACCCGGAAGGGCTTCGTTCCAGTTACGACCCTAGTATTATTCTGACATGAACTTTACATAAATCTTTAATCCCATGTTCTTTATTATAATATTATGTCATATTTCATCCCATGTACTGTTGTCCGTTTTCCTTGTAAAATCGTACGCACTTTGGACGCCGATCGTATTTCAAGCGTAATTTCCCGCCCGGGCCGCATGGAGAGTTGGACGTTTTTTCGATTTTCCTGTATTTTTGAACGAAATGCCCCAAGCCCTATGCGATCATGTTTAAGCTAGGCGCGTTACCCGCTATCCCCGATTTCGGCGGGCAGGTTACGCGATTCGGCAGCCCGGCTGCTCCCGCCAAACGCAAAAAAGACGGAGCAGCGTGCCTATCGCACAAGGCTGCTCCGCCTTTGTATTCGTTCCGCTCCGTTCCCCTTGTCTAGGTCCGCGCAGACGTCCGCAATTGCTCCGTGGCGTCCTCGTCAATCCGCAGCCCTTGCTCCGACGCCTGCACAACGACGCCATAGTCGTCGCGCGCCGACTCGACGGACACCTTGCCCTCCAGCACGTCGGCAAGCACCGTGCGGGCAGGCCGCTCGAACGGATTGCCGTAGCCGCCGGAGCCCGGCGAGCATACGCGCACCAGATCCTCGCGGTTCAGCGTCACGCCGGAAATTTTGGATCCGAGCCGGACCGGCTCCTCGCCGTTATGCGAAGCCCAGAAGCTGCCTGGGCTGCCCGCCTTGCCTCCGGCAAGACCCCATGGGGCGAATTTGTGACGGTCGCCAAGCCCCGTATAACTTAAGCCGTCGTTCAAAATCCGGAAGTCGCGCTGAATGCCAAGTCCGCCGCGATGCTTCCCTGCCCCGCCGGAATCACGGCGAAGCTGATAGCGCTCGACGAGCACCGGATATTCGCGCTCCAGCGCCTCAACCGGCAGGTTTGACGTATTGGTCATATGCACTTGAACGCCGCTGAGTCCGTCTCCCTGACTATGCGCCCCCGAGCCTCCCGCGATCGTTTCCAGATAAACGAAATATTGATCCGTCTTCGGGTTTGTTCCGGAGAAGATGGCGGATGTCACTACGCTGTTGCACGCGGCAAGCACCCGCTCCGGAGCGACCTGGGCAAGCGCCCCGAGAATAACGTCGACGACGCGCTGCGCCGTATCGATCCGCTGTCCCACGGGAACAGGCAGCCTGCAGTTAACGATCGACCCTTCGGGAGCGGTCACCTCCAGCGCCCGGTATATGCCCTGGTTGGCAAAAATCGATTGGCCGGCCACCGCCTTGAAGCAGTAAAACGCCGTCGTCAGCAAACCCGAATACGTCATGTTCAGCGGACCTGGCACCTGCGGACTTGTACCGGTGAAATCAACCTTGGCCGTACCGTCCTCGATCGTCACGGCCGCACGGATCGGAATCGGCGTATCGGAATTTGCCCCGGCATCGTCCAAATAATCCTCGAACGTGTACGTGCCGTTCGGCAGGGTGCGAATACCGGCCCTCATCAGATCCTCGGCATAATCGAGCAGCGCGTCCGTACACTCGGCGAACAGATCGGGACCGTATTTGCCCACAACCTCCGCCATCCGTTTGGCCCCGGCGATATTCGAGGCGATCTGGGCGTCGAGGTCTCCGGCCCGTTCCACCGGCGTACGCGTGTTAAGCACGATATAATCGTACGTTTCCTGCACCAGCTCCCCGCCTCGGCAGATGCGGCCAAGCGGAATGCGCAGGCCCTCCTGATAGATGTTGTCCGAATTCGCCGACACGCTGCCCGGCACCATGCCGCCGATATCCGAATGGTGCGCGATATTCGCTACGAACGCAACGAGCCTGTTGTCTATGAAGACGGGGGACACCATCGTAATATCCGGAAGGTGAGTGCCTCCGCCCGCATACGGATCGTTCGTGATAAACATGTCGCCGGGACGAAGCGAATCGAGCGGAAACTTTTTCAAAACCTCAGTCACGACGCCAAGCATGGAACCGAGATGCATCGGCACATATTCGGCCTGTGCGATCATGCTGCCCTTAGCGTCGAACAACGCCGTCGAACAGTCCTTGCGTTCCTTGATATTCGTGGAATAAGCCGTTTTTACCAAAGTTACGCCCATTTCCTCCGCTACGGAAAGCAGCAAGTTGCCTATGATTTCAAGAGTAATCGCATCGATTTTTTTCATCGTTGCTCCACCTCTCCGAACGTAGTTATGACCAAGTTGCGGTAAGCATCCACAACCGCCGTCTGGCCGGGCAAGATCAGGATCGTCGAATCCATCTGCTCGATAATCGCCGGCCCGGCAAGCTTGTCGCCCGGTGCGAGCTCGCTGCGGCTGTAAATGGCGGTCTGGTAAAAGCCCGGCTCATCCGTCTCCGCAAAATATACTTCCCGGTACGAAGCGGGCGCAAGCTTGCGATCGCCCGCCTCCGGCCCCCGGTTTAATGTGGCCTTAGGCAGCTCGCCCAAAGCCGTCACACGGTAATTGACAAACTCGATAATACCGGAGCGGTTCGAATAGCCGTAATTTTTCTCATGCTGCTGGTGGAAGCGTTCGATGACTGCAGGAATGCCTTCCGCTGTCAGTTCCGAGCGGTCGACCGGAATCGTCAGCTCGTAGTTTTGTCCCTTGAAACGCATGTCCAGGCCAAGCGCATAGCGGCGGTTTTCTTCGGACACGCCTTCCTTCTCCAGCATCGCGGAGCCTTCACGCTCCATGTCCGCGAACAGCTCGCGGACTACGCTTAAGCCGGCCGTATCCTGGGCGAGCTGCAGCGACGAACGCACGTAGTCGGAGCGAATATCGGTAACAAGCAAACCAAGCGAACAGAACGTTCCCGGTGACGGAGGCACCAAAATACGCGGAATACCAAGCTCACGAGCGAGCGCACCGCAATGCAAGCCGCCTCCGCCCCCAAACGAAACGAGCGTGAACTCGCGCGGATCGTAGCCCTTTTCCACCGAGATCAGCCGGATCGCCCGCGTCATGTTGGCATTAACGACAGACAATATTCCCATCGTCGCATCCATCAGCGACAAATTCGTATGATCGCAAATATGCTCTTGCACGACGCGCTTCGACGCCTCGACGTCCATCGTCATCCGGCCGCCCAAAATGCCGTCGGGGTTCAGCCGTCCGAGAATGGTATTGGCGTCGGTTACGGTAGGCCGCGTGCCTCCTCTGCCGTAAGCGGCCGGACCAGGCGTCGAGCCCGCGCTTTCCGGACCTACCTTGAGCGCGCCTCCCGCGTCAAGCCATGCGATCGAACCGCCGCCCGCGCCGCAGGCATGAATGTCCAGCATAGGGATGCGCGCCGGGAAGCCCTCGATCTCGCGCTCCATCGATACCTTAGGCTCGCCGTTTTCGATCAGGCAGAAGTCAGCGGACGTGCCGCCCATATCGAATGTAATCATGTTCCGGTAGCCGGTAAGCTCCGCCAGATGCGCCGCCGCGACAACGCCTGCCGCAGGCCCGGAAACGGCCGTACGAACCGGGTTCGATACCGATTCCTGAATCGAAATAATGCCCCCGTTCGATTGCGTGATGTAAGGGTCTACAGGAATGCCCGCCGAGCGTACCGAATTCTGAAAGTTTTCCATATATCGCTGCATAACCGGTCCAAGGTAAGCGTTGATCGCCGTCGTGCTTAACCGCGCGTATTCGCGGAATTCCGGCACGACCTGGTGGGAAGCGGAAACGTAAGCCTCCGGGAACAAGCGGCGAATTTCTTCGACAGCCTCCTTCTCATGCTCCGGGTTCAGATAAGAGAACAGGAAGCAAACGGCGACCGACTGCACGCCGTCTCGCTTCAGCTGCTCGATGGCCGCATGCAGGCTTTCCTTGTTAAGCGCCTTGCGTTTGCTTCCATCGGCATACAAGCGCTCTTCAACCTCCAGCCTCAAATGGCCGGGAATAACGGGCGCAGGCTTCTCTTTAAAAAAATCATACAGGCTTGGCCTCGTTTGCCGGCCGATCTCAAGCAGATCGCGGAAGCCCTCGGTAACAAGCAGACCTGTAAGCGCTCCCTTTCGTTCGATCAGCGAATTCGTCGCCACTGTCGTGCCGTGAGCCAAATAAAGCACTTCGCCGACCGGAACGCCGTTCAGCTCCAAAATCTGCTCGATCCCGGTCATGATCGCCCGGGAGGGGTCCGCCGGCGTAGACGGAACTTTATGATTCACAATATCGCCGCTGTGCGTGTCTACCATCGTTACGTCGGTGAACGTTCCCCCAACGTCGACTCCAATCATATAACGCATATGCTTTTCCTCCTTGTGCTGTTAGCCAAGTGCTGATTGGGGTTAAATCTAACGTTATGTTGTATTATGTTGTTATATAAAATTATAGCTTTCAGCCTCGTAAAAGCAATGGAATATCATCCTCATTTCATCGAAAAAAAATACAACAAAAACCCTCTTCTCACCGATGTGAAAAGAGGGCCTAATTCCTGAGCCGGCATTTTACCTTATTTCGTCCGAAGCGGCACATCGCCAGCCTAACCGCCTATACGTTATTCCTTTTGCCCGTTGATCGTAAACGTCACCTTGCTCGTCATGAACAGCGACCTGGACATATGCACGATGGTGCGCTTCGAATCCAGCGACTTCTTCACAATCGCATACAGCGGGGTACCCGCGTCGCAGCGAAACAGGGCGGCTTCCTCCGCCGTCGCAAAAATGACGTCCAGCGTTTTCTCCGAAGCGGTAACGTCCGTTTGATACCTGTTTTTTAAAATCGTGTAGGTGGAGGCCGACTCGCCGATATGCTTTTCCAGATCGGGAAACCGGTCCAGCGGGTAATACGAGGTCTCGATAATAAACGGCTCGTTATCGATATACAGCAGCCGGTGAAGGCGCAGCACAGGAGATGCCTCGGATATGCGAAACACATCCGCCAGCTCCTCGTCCGCGGGAACGATCGTGCTGGACAATATTTGCGAGCTTGGCGTTTTGTTCGAGGCTGTCGTCATCTCCGAGAAGCCGCCCACCGAAATCAGCTCCCGCTTCATCTTGCTCGCCTTGACGAATGTCCCCTTGCCCTGCTGCCGGTGAAGAATGCCCTCCTCGACCATGTCCGAAATCGCCCTGCGTGCCGTAATCCGGCTGACTCCGTACATTTCGCAGAGAATCGCTTCCGGTGGAAGCTGCTCGCCCGGCGCGTATTTGCCGCGGTTGATATCCTCCTTGATCACCTGCTTAAGCTGAACGTAGAGCGGCTTTTCGCTGGAATTGTTCAATTTCATGGGATAGACGTCCTTCCGTGCCTATAATATAAACGATTGACTAACGATCGTAAAATCCGGCCATTTTTCTTTATAACATCATAAATCATACTATATCCATTGTCAAAATTCATCTTGGCCCGAACGAAGAAAAATCGTCCCTCATCCGAGCAACCCCGGATTGGCACGATCCCCTAACTCCTGCTATCCCAAAGAACTAGTGCGATACCAGCCCCCGCCAGCGCGCCGCTCTCCACAGTCCCATGCATGGACCGGGGCCGCGCATGCCGAAAAACAAAATAGCGCAGCGGAAATTCGTTTCTCCGCTGCGCCTGATCCTATTTTTTAATAAGGCACCTTGAACATATAACGTCTTGTTTCCAGCGGGTGGTTTCTAGCCTTGGATAGCGCAAGCGCATGCATGCGAAGGACGAAATTGATCGCAAGCGGCGCAATATATCCTTTTACCTCGTCGTCAATGCCGGACATATCGAACGTTTCCGCATCAATGACGAGCAGCTTTTCGCCATACTGCTTCAGGAAGGTGTGCGCGCGCTCCTCCAGCGGACGCGTTTCATCCAGTCCCTTCAGCAAAATAAACGGCACGTTTTTATCCAGGATTTCGAACGGCCCGTGGAAAAATTCACCCGCATGGATGGCATGGGAATGGATCCACTGCATCTCCATCAGAATGCAAATCGCAAAGGAATACGCCATGCCGTAATTCGAGCCGCTTGCCATCGTATAAATGATCGTCTCGTCCTTGACCGCCTCGGCGTAGGCTTTGGCCGGCTCCTCGTACCGTTTCATCAGACGCTCGAAGACGGCGCCGAGGTTGTTCAGGCTGCTCAGCAGCTTCTCGTATTTCGTGTTGCCTTCTTTCACATACAGCAGACCCATCGACAAGCGGTACAGGATCGCGTAGTTCATAACTTCCGGATGAGGCTCCATGTTGCCGGCAGAAATCCAGCTGTAGTTTACCGTGAAATCCGACTCATCGGCAAGCGGCGCGGTTTCCACGTACATCAGCGATACGACCAAGGCACCCTTGCTTTTCGCAAACTTGGCCGCTTCCGTCGTTTCCGGGGTTTTTCCTTTATGGGAGCACAGGATAACAAGCGATTGCTCTCCGAGCGACTGCGGATTGCGGTGAATGAATTCGTTGGAGCTGAACACTTCAGCCGTTACGGTTTTCGATTCGCGGTCCAAAAAATATTTGCTCGGATACATCAATGCCGACGAGCCGCCGCAAGCAACGAGAAAAACGCGATTGATCGGTCTAGCGCGAAACGCTTCGAAAATTCGCTCCAGCTGGACGCCTGCCTGCTCATAAAGTGCTGTTTCAGTCATTTTAAAATCCTCCCAATTCATTTTGTGTTGTATTATGTTGTTATATTATATTTTATATCATTACTAAAAAAGGATGTCAATACGTATTTTCCAATCCCGCCTGCCCGCAGCTATTTTTCACTCCGTAACGATGCCGCAAGCTGTTTTTCATCCCAATGAGCATATTGTTCCGGACAAAAAAGACATCGCGCACGTTCCCCGCAATGCCTTGCTCGCTTATTTGCACACGCCGTAACCGAACGCGCCGTATCCGCCGCATGTTTGAGCAGCGGACCGAGCCGCTTGCTCCAGCGCGGAAGCCATGTCCCGGCGGTCATGATAAGCCGCCAGAAAGCCGCCGATGAACGAATCCCCGGCCCCCATCGTATCCACAATATCCGCAGGCAGCGGCGTTTGCTTGCACAGCTCTCCGTATTCGGAAAATATAGCCGGCTCCGGCCCTCGCGTAACCCCCACCACCTTTACGCCGAACATATGAACCTCCTCGATCAGCCGGCGAATTTCCGTAGGAGACAAGTCGCTCCCTGAAAAAAAGGCGTAGGTCAGGTGCGGACACACCTGCCGTAAATAGTCGGGCGTCCACCTTTTGGGAGTGGAGAAATCAAACGATACGGCTTTGTGGGACAGCTTGGGCAGTTCATGCTCCAAATCACTGTTGACGCTTGTATGTACGACGTCGAAGCCGTCGATATACGCGATGTCCTGCACCGACAGCCGCAGCGCAAGCAGCGACGACACGCGTACGTCCCGATTCGTGCCAACAAAAATCCGATCCCCGTCCGCATTCAGCTCGACGACCGCCTCGCCGCTTGGACCATAAACCCGCCTTACCCGCGACGCGTCGATTCCCTCCTTCCGCAAGCATGACAAGATATGATCTCCGGCCCTGTCGTCGCCTGCGATGCCCAGGTACGCGCATGCCTCCGCCCCGTTTCTCTTCGCCGAAACCGCTACGTTGAGCGCATTGCCTCCGGGGTACATCAACCCTTGATCCCTATAATAATCAACCACGTTGTCGCCAATGCCGATTAGCTTCATCCGGTTTGTCCTCCAGGCATTATATTGTAATGTATTATATCGTCATAATATAATAAGATATGTCACTTGGTCAATCGTCATCTTTTCCTACTATTCGGCGTTGTTGGGGATAACCATGCCTGCGAAAAAAACAGTTTACAATTTTGCCAATCTCTTGCTATAGTAGAGCTAATATAAAGGCAATGCTACCGAAAGGTACAACCTCGGGAATTTTCCGCGGCTGTGCCTTTTTTTCATGCCTATTCCCCATCTTATAGGAGGTTTATTCATGGCCATTGTACTGGAAGCCGTCTATCATCGAGCCAAGCAAAACTGGTCGTACGCCTACGACCGGGACACCCTTCATATCCGTGTGAGGACCAAAAGGGACAATGTGGAGCAGGTGCGCCTGTTCGCAGGAGACAAATATATCTGGGAGAAATCATCGGCGTATACCCCGATGATCAAGTTTGCCAGCGACTCGCTGTTCGACTACTGGCAGGCGGAGCTGAAGCCCCCTTTTCGCCGTCTGAGGTATGCCTTCCATCTGCAGAGCGGAACCGAACAAATCTGGATGACCGAGGCTGGGTTTTACCGCGAGGAACCGGCGGATTCCACAGGAATGTTCGAGTTTCCTTTCATCAATCCGGCAGATGTATTTACTCCGCCGGCCTGGGTGAAGGATGCCGTGTTCTATCAGATCTTCCCGGAACGCTTCGCGAACGGGGACCCGGCGAATGATCCCGCAGATGTTAGGCCGTGGGGCGGCGAGCCGACACCGACCAATTATTTCGGCGGAGATTTGCAGGGCGTTATCGACCGCTTGGACCACTTGTCGGACCTCGGCATTAACGCCATCTACTTCAACCCGCTGTTCGAAGCGGAGACCAACCATAAGTACGATACGACGGACTACAGGAAGGTCGATCCGCACTTCGGCACAAACGATACGTTGAAGCGGCTCGTAGAGGCCTGTCATGAACGGGGCATTCGCGTGCTGCTGGATGCGGTATTCAATCACAGCGGGAGCTCGTTCGCTCCCTTCGTGGACGTCGTGGAGAAAGGGGCGGCTTCCGTCTATGCCGACTGGTTCCATATCCGGGAGTTTCCGGTCGGACTGAAGGACGGCATTCCTACCTTCGATACGTTCGCCTTCGATACGACCATGCCGAAGCTGAATACGGAGAACCCCGACGTTCAGGCTTATCTTCTGGACGTAGCCGAGTATTGGATCAAGGAGGTGGGCATCGACGGCTGGAGACTCGATGTAGCCAATGAGGTGGATCATCGCTTCTGGAGACTGCTGCGCGATCGCGTGAAGGCTCTTAAGCCGGATGCTTATTTGCTTGGAGAGATCTGGCATGATTCCATGCTGTGGCTGCAGGGAGACCAGTTCGATGCCGTCATGAACTACCCCTTCTCCGGCGCCGTGCTGGACTTTGCCGCCAAGGGAAAGCTCGACGCCGCCGGCTTCGCGAATACGGTCGGCGCCCAGCTGGCCAGTTACCCCTGGCAGGTTCACGAAGCGACCTTCAACCTGCTGGGTAGCCACGATACGCCCCGCCTGCTGACCGTTTGCGGCGAAGACAAGCGGATGATGAAGCTGGCCACTGTGCTGCAGTTCGTCTTCCCCGGCGCTCCCTGCGTCTATTACGGCGATGAAGTCGGAATGGCCGGCGACGGCGACCCGGATTGCCGCAGATGCATGATCTGGGATACCGGTGAGCAGGACCGCGAGCTGTTTGCCTTCTTCCAGCGTATCATCCGGCTTCGTCTCAGCCACGAGGCGCTGCGTTCCGGCAGTCTCCGCTTCCTGGCGGCCCGGCCCGGCGGGCATCAGCTCGTCATCGAACGAGCTGCGGGGAGCGAGAGGCTGCTCATCCTCTTCAACGCCGACTCGAAGAACGCGGTGATCAGCGTTCCGGCGGATACGGATCGCTGGACCGACCTCTGGTCCAGCGGCATGCTGGCTGCCGAGGACGGCCACCTGCGCGTTGAGCTTCCGGCCCACGGCTTCGCTATCCTGCAGGCTGCGGCCGCCCCCGCGGACGCAGTTTAGAGCGGGATAAGAAAAAGCGCCGCCGAAAGAAGCGCAAGAGGAAATTTAAAAAATGCAGTAAGAAACGCAGGAGAAGCAGAGGCCTCGCCTCATACTTCTCCTGCGTTTCTCTATCGATTCGGGGAGCGCCCCCGCACCTGGGAATGCTCCAGGGCATCTTCGGTTTATCATATGGGCAGCGGGATTAGGCGCCTGCTGTGCTCTTCCGGTTAAAACGGCACCGCTTTTCCTTCCTCCACCTCTCCGACGATTCTCATCCGCTCCCAGGCGCGCGTTCTCCACCGCCAGTAGAACAACGCCCCCCTTGTCCATTCATCCACGACGAAGGCGATTACGACACCGAGCAGGCCCAGCTTGCCGTACACGCCCAGTATATACGCGAGCGGAATACAGATGAGCCACATGGAGCCAACTCCGAGATACATCGGCACCTTGGCATCCCCGGCTGCCCGCAGCGCGTTGATCAGGACCAGATTGACCGCTCGGCCCGGTTCTAGCAGGATGCCGAGCAGCAGCACCTGGAAGCCCAGCGACAGGATCGATGCGTTGTCCGTGAATAGGCCGAGCAGAGGACGAGAGCCGGCAGCCATCACGGCAGCCGCACCGACAGTTACAATCACAGCAAGACGCACGCTGCGCATGCCCCGCGCGTACGCTTCATCGAACCGGCCCGCGCCCACCATCCGGCCGAGCAGAATTTCCGTGCCGATCGCCATGGAGAGCGTAAACAGCATATTGAACATGCCGATGTTTTGCGCATAAATTTTGGCGGTCAACGCGTCCGCCCCCGCGATCGCAACGAATGAGGTAATCGCCATCTGGGCGAGCGTGGAGAAGAAGCTTTCTCCGGCCGTCGGAACCCCGATCCGCAGCAGCTGCTTCACGTAGTTCTTTTGCGCCGACCACCAGCCCTCGGAGACGAACCGGTATTTTACCTTGCGGTAGAGCAGAAGTAGCAATATGCCGATTCCGATCAGACGGGAGACGTTGGTCGACAGCGCTATTCCTTCGATGCCGAGCACCGGCAGGCCGAAGGGGCCGTACAGAAACAAATAATTGCCGATCAGGTGCAGCAAATTCATGCCGACGGCCACGTACATCGTATTGGAGGTGTAGCCGTAGCTGCGCAGGATCGTGGCTAGCGTAAGACGGACGGCTTCCAGGAAACAGAAGCCCCCTACCAGCTTCAAATACGTCCAAGCGGAATCCGTCAGCTCGGCCGGAATCCCCATTAAACGAAACACATGCGCTCCCGAAGCGAGCAGAAGGGCGGCGAGCAGCAGGCCAAACGCAAGGTTGAGCGCCATAGCCGTCAGGCCGATCAATCCCGCCTCTTGATTTCGACCGGACCCCAAATATTGCGAAATAACCACACTCGTCCCGGCTGCCACAACCCCGAACATCAGATTCACCAGAAACAGGACCTGATTGGCCACGCCTACCGCGGCAACCGCCCCGTCCGAATAGTGACTGAGCATCAGCGTATCCGCGTTGCCCATCAGCATGGAAAGCAGCATTTCCACGAAAATGGGCCAAGTGAGCGCAGCCAAGGTTAACTTTTTGCCATCCTTCAACATGTATACCTCCTAAAATGCCGCGGTAATTGCAAAAACCCCGTATCTCCTGGACGGGAGAATACGGGGTTGTTACGGACGCAAGCAGCATGATGCGCCTCATAAAGCATAGCCCTTCACTTGTAAGCAAACCGGACGGACGAACCGCTTCATAATGCGCCTAATAGCATCATTATAAAGGAAGGCTTACATTTTGTGAACAATTTTCAATTATTTAACTCCAGATCCGACGTTTCTGGCTCCGGCGTTTCCCGTGCTTCCTGTTGCAGAGGTGACGAGGAGGAGCAAAGCCGGTTCACAAACGCTTCCAGCCGGGCGCTCAAGGCATCCACGCCTGACCAGTCCCGTGCTGCCGTTAGTGTAAACAAGCGGCCGGCATAAGCCGTTGCCGGCCCGTCTCCCTCGGCAACCGGCAAGGACAGCGTGCCTGACGTATAGACCAACACCCCTTCGCCCCTCTCCCGGTCATACAGCAATCCTTCATGCTCCATTGCCGCACACAGACGGGCATAATCGTGCGGCGACCGCGTCAGCAGCTTGAAATAACGCGCATAAAGCTTTACTTCCCCCAGCACATCCCCTACAAATGAAAGATACGTGGACAACGTGAACCGTCCATTGATCTCAATAACGGGAAGAATCGTCCCTTCCTCCGTGATAATGGAATCAATGCCTGCCACTCCCGTGTAACCGTACTCTTCATATAAGTGCCTGCCGATAAGCTCGCCGTACTTCCGGTAGGCCGACAAAGCGGACTCATCCAGCTCGGCAGGCACCCTCGAGCCGATATAGACCGTATCTCTCAGCACCTGCCGCTTGATGGAGAACACTCTGGCCTCTCCTTGGGGCGACACATAGAGCTGGAGGCTGATATCCGCCTGCGCCCGGTACCAGCCCTCGACCAGCCACTGCGCGTCCTCTCTGCCCCGAGAAAACCGGGCCAGGCGGCTCAGCAGCAGGCCAAGCTTCTCCGGGCTGTCAACCTTGTACAAGCCTTTGCCGGACGCGCCGTGCGGCTCCTTCACGATGACCGTCGCGAATCGCTCCCGCTCTGTCAGCCGCTCGTATTCGTCGCGAATCTCCGCCGCGCTCAGGCATACCCGGCCCTGGCTGACGGGCAGGCCAAGCGACTGGGCGATGCGGCGGCTGCCAATCTTATCGTTCACGGCGGCGCTTACGGCAGCAGGGGCACCGACAAGCGTGAGCCTGCATTCCTCGGCGATTCTCTCCTCCAGCCGGGTTACTGCATAGGGGACAAAATACACGCCGACCGGATGGAGGCCGGCATCCTCCGGCCCGCCGCCCCCCGCCTTTATCGTCCCCACCGCTGAAGCTCCGGCTCGGCCGCCTGCGGGCGCCGACTCCGTCCTCCCGCTGCCGCCTGCTGATTTCATCTTTGCCTTTACCTCGGCCGCCGCCTCAGCCGCAGCAGCCGCCAGCTCCCGCTTCAGCTCCTCATCCTGCAGCACCAGCTCGGAGATCGGCAGCGGCGCATCGGCCCCGAAGGGCACCAGGATGCGGCGCGGAACCTCGAACCCCCATTCCCTCAGCTTGGCCAGATAAGCCTCGTCCGGCCGCTCGCGGACGATCAGTATATCCTGCTCCCTGCATAGCAGCAGGTTCATCTCCTCCACTCTGGCGACGATGCGGTCTTCCGTCCGGTCGATGACTCCGGCATGGACCGGATGCCAATATTTCTCCGCTCCGATATTGAGCAGCCAGATCAGTACATGCTCGCGTTTATGCGTCGTCAAGCATCGGATCAGGTCAAATCGTTCGTCCATTTGCACGTCCACTCTCCTTATTCGCTTTCACCGCCATGGGTCCGAACAGGGCGCTTTCGGCCCCAAGCCGTTCCTTCACAAACCGCTCCACCCGAACTTCGGCGGGACTATCGCTGGAGTAGGCCGCTTCGGTCTTGACGACCTCGACCCCGATTTCCGCCAGCATGCCGCCTTCCGGCTTCAAGCCGCCGAACAGGCAGATATACGCCTCCCGCATCCTTCGCAGGTAAGTCAGATCGTCGCCCTGCAGCCGTTTATTCGGGTGGAACAGCCGCTTGCCCCGGACTCTGATCCGTTCGTAGCACAGCTCGGGCGGCGTGTCCAGGAAGACGACCCGGTCGGGAGGGCGGACGAGCCGCGCAAGCCTGCTCCCGAGCCGGATGCCCGCCCCGTTCGTCGCATCGCGGGTAAGCGCCGTATGCACATACCTGTCCGCGATGACGATGCGATCCTTTCTCAGCGCGGGCGCTATGATCAAGGCGTAGTCGAGCAAGAAGCCGAGCCACTGCAGCAGGCTGTAGACACGCGGGCCAAGCAGTCCCGCGCTGTTCAGTCCCGCAGCCAGCATGCGGATCGCCCGGTTCGCATTCCATTCGACCAGGACCGCTTCCAAGCCTGCGCTTTCCAGACGGGCCAGCAGCCGCTTCATGCTTTCGCTTTTGCCCGAGCCGCTGATTCCTTCATAAGCTACCAGCACTCCCTTTACCCGGCAACCAGCCGCCCCGCTTCTCATGGCATTTCCGGGCGGTCAGATCTTCTGAAGGCTGGGCAGACGCTCCAGACTCCGGTAACGCTTCAGATCGAAGAAGCGGGTAAGCAGATCTTCCTTCCAGGCGTAAACGATGGAGGAATCCGCGCCGTCGATGACCTGTTCCAGATAATCCGTATTCGCCGGGCGGATACGCTCCAGCGCTGAGGCGAAGGCCTCGATATCGCCAAGCGCCGGGAAGAACGTCCGGGCGTATTCGAGCGCGTAGTAGCATTCCTCCACAATGTTGTTGGCGTGGATGACCTCCTCGAATCTCTCCCAGTCGATCTCCAGCTGCGGATCGGTCAGGAAGCCGTAAATGTCGACGAACTTATACAAGCCCAAGTCGCGCTGCCACTCGACCCAAGTAATGACCCGGGCCTCCTTGTACAGATGAACGCACAAGTGGGCAAGGAAATATTCCTTCGGCAGCGAGCTGACCCGCTGACCCTCGGCAAACAAGTACGCCTCCGACTCCCGGATGAAGTTGTCGACCGCCTGCTCGGTGCCATGCGGCATCCAATCCAGCGAGAAGTTGATATCGATCTCGATCAGATTGATCCCGGGCTCATCGACAACCTTGCGGAACGGCACGACCTCGCCGTAGTTCATCCGGTAGTTCACCAGCTCCCGGCGTGTAGCCGGAACGACCACGTTCTCATTCTCGTCATGAAAGCCCTGAATGAAGCCAAGCTCCCGGAATACATCTCCGCAAGCCGTCAGATCCCCGGCATTCAGCAGTATATCGATGTCGCTGGAGATGCGGCAGCCGGCCGGATACGTGGAGTTGGCCAGGATGGAGCCTTTGAGAAACGCATGCGGAATACCGCTGTCATTCATCGCTTCGGCGATGCGGGCAACCGCATGCTTGTGCGAGTTCGTGCGCAAGGCCTGAATCTGATGAATCAGGTACAGCGCCATTTCGAATTCGCGGTTAAAAAACGGGGCGCTGATCTTGCGCAGCACATGGTACGCGATGCCCGCCGTCCGGTTATACGTCATATGCCCGAGCACTTCCGACAGGTCCAGCTTCCGGCCGAGCAAATCCAGAATCTTCTCTTTGTTCGGGGTTCTGTATTGGGCCAGCTCCAGTACGAGCTGCTGTTCGGGGGTAATTGTCATCTCGCATTCCTCCAATTAGTTCAATTATTGATAACGCTGGTTGACGATCTTGATCCGCTCTTCCTCCAGCTCCTCGGGCAGCCTGCCCCCCCGACTCTTCAGGTAAGCGGCGACCTCTTGGCTAAGCAGCCCTCCCCGCTGCACGACCTTGGCGTCCTTGAACACGTCATGATCGTCGCCTCCCGCGATCAGGAAGTCGGTGACCGCCACCTTATACATGGCGTTCTTATCCAGCGGCTGTCCGTTTCGAGTGACGCCTGAGAGCCGCTTGCCTGCGGGCTTTGACCCGTCGATCTCGTAGCGGATGCCCGATACCTGCAGGAAGCCGCCGTTGCTCGCTCCGCTCGGCCAGTTGATCATCCCGTGCTCCAGCGCCTTGTAGATCGCTTCGCCCTTCAGCTCGACCGTGACCAGATTGTTAACGAAGGGCAGCACGTTATCGAGCTTATACAACGTCACATCGCCGCCGGGGATGCTCTCGCGGATCCCCCCGCTGTTGTAAAGCGTAAGGTCCGCATTTCCCCGTACCCTCATCGCGTCGGCAACCAGGTTGCCCAGATTGGTCGACTTCGTCCGCACATGCGAGCGGATGCCGTCCAAGCCAGACTCCGAGACGGCCACGACCTCCTTGCCGTTCTCCAGCGCCATTGCGTGATAACGCCCCACGATCTCCGCGATCTTAGGGTCTTCTTTCTTCCGGTCCAGCGTCTTCCGGACGCTCCAGGCGACCTTGGCCACCTTGCCCTGCCGGAAATACAGATCGGCGACGCCGACATGCGTTGAATAGCCGCCGGGCTCCACGACCGGGACGCCGCTCGCGATAAGCGGCTTCTCATACAGAAAATGGCCGTGCGCGCTGAGGATCAGATCGATGCCGCTAATATTCGCCGCTATGAGATTACGGTCCAGATCGTCGCCCAGATGGGACAGCAGCACGATCGAATCCACCTGCTGCTCCCTCAGCTCGGCTACAGCCTTCCGGGCGGCAGGCAGCGGGTCTTCATAACGGACATCGCCGATGCCGTGCACCTGAAGATCCTGGAGGAACTGGGCCGTCGTCAGCCCGAATACGCCGATCCGCTTGCCGCCGACCTCGAAGATCCGGTAAGCCTCGAAGACCGGCTGCCCGCCCTTCGTAATATTGGCGCTCAGCATCGGAAAGTTGAGCTTGTCCTTAAGCTCCATCGTACGCTCCCAGCCCCAGTCGAACTCATGATTGCCGGCTGTCAGCGCATCGTAGCCCATCAGATTGGCAATCTCCAGGATGCCTTCCCCCTCATTCACCGCCGCCTCCGGCGTACCGTGGAACATATCGCCGCCATCCAGCATAAGCGTATGGGGGTTATCCCTCCGGATCTCATCGGCGATTCCTTTGATCAGAGCCATCCCCATTTCGGGAGGCTGCTCCGTCCCCGGCAGAAGCCCTCCGGTATCATACTCCTTAAACGTAATATGGCCGTGCAGATCCGCCGTATTGATGATCGTAATCCGCTGCTCGTAATAGCCCGCCGCCAGCAGCACCCGGTTGAAATCGACCCGGGTCGCCACCGCATAAGCAGCCGCCCCCAGCAGCAGAACGCCCAGCACAAGTAACGTCGTGTACTTTTTCAAAGCAAGGTTCCTCTCTCCTGATTCGGTATTAATACATGGAATTGCCCGAGCTCGTATAGCTGCGCACGCCCCGCTTCCACAGCCGGTACACCAACAGAAACATCGCCAGCCCGACAAGCGGGGTCACATACAAGTAGCCGCCCCCATACAGCTGCAGATCGTCCTTTCTCAGGAAAAACTGCGCCGGAAAATAACTGACGAACGAAAAAGGCACGAGAAAGATCAGCATCTTCTGAATGAGCCCCGGATAAAAGCTGATCGGATAACCGGCAATTCGGCGCGCATTGAAAAATATCAGATTGCGCAAATTCTCCGTCTTGATCGTCCAGAAGCTGAAGCAGGCCGACAGCATGAAGATCGAGGCTTGAATCATCGCTCCTCCGGCTAGCGCCGTTACATAATAGAAAATGTTAGCCGCATCCCACACAATGCCCACCGAGAACGCCGTCTTCATAAACAGAATCACGCCTACGACGCCGTGTCCAAGCGTGGCCGGCAGATCGATCTTCGAAGCGACCGTCTGGAACAAGAGACCAAGCGGTCGGATCAGGAACCGGTCGAACTCCCCGGAGTGCACCATCCCGTCGAAATCGCGAACGCCGGCAAATAAAAAAACGAACAGACTGTAGGATAAAAACAGGAAGCTGTACAGAAAGAACAGCTCATTCATTTCCCAGCCTCGAATGTGCAGAAACCTGGCCAATATCAGCAGCATCACGATAACGCTGATCATCTCCCTGCAGAAGATGGCGAAGGCGAGAAACGAGCGGTCCAGCTTGTATTCCAGCGTCGTTTTCAGGTTCAGCTTCGCATAGCGAAGGAACAGCCCGGCCAGCTCAGCCGCCGAATATCCTCCCACAATTGTCAGCCTCCTTGTACGACCAGTCGTTTTTGGGCGAACGTCCACAGCAACTGCCCCGCTCCGAACAGCACGGCCACCCATACGCTTTGGCGCAGCATACTCATGAGGATCTGATCCTCCGGCACCATGCCCAGATAGATGCGGATCGGGATATAGAAGATCGAATCGAAAGGCGTCATCTCGATAAACCGTACGAGCTGCTGGGGCATGAGCCAGATCGGCACCAAAGCGCCCGAGAAGATCATGACCGCCGCATCCTTGATCGTGACAAGACTGAAGGTCCAGTAAAACCAGAATGAACTGACCCAGACGATAAAGTTCAAATTGTACAGCACGAGAAAGCCAAGCGCCGCACTAAGCAGAAAATAAGCCAGCATCATCCCGGAGAACGGAGGCAGCAGCTTGAATACGACAATCGAGACCGCCAGCACAGGCGCAAACTGCATGACGACCCGGAACGCTGCCGAGCCCAGATTGTAGAAAAACACATAGAGCCTGAAGTTGATCGGCTTAAGCAAGTCGGACGATATGAGCCCGCTGCGGATCTTCGCCTCGATGAAATATTCATCCATCACATAGACGAGCTGAAGGAGAAACGACAGCACTACGTACGTGACGAGAATTTTGAACTGAACGCCCTCCAGCATATCCCCTTCCTCATAGATCGCCCGCCAGATTGCAATATTGACGAAGATCATCACGATCGCATTCAGCACGCCCGCCAGAAAATCAACCCGGTACACGATGCTGTTCTGAAACGACTTCTTAGCAAACTCCAGGTAAACTCTCATCGAGGCTGATCCCCCCTTGGTAAATCTCCCGGATGATGCCGTCGATATCGGGCTCCTGCACCGTGAAATCAAGTATCGGGTACTTCTGCATCAGAATTTGCAGGATAGCGGACGCCTGGATGTCTTCCCGGGAAAACCGGAACCGCTTCTTCGTCCCCTTGTCCTCGATCAGCTCGACGCCGGGGATGAACACCTGACCGACAGGTTCGGCAAATTCAACGGAAAGCGTGCGCTCCTTGCCATAGTGGTCCTTAATCTCCTCCACCGTACCGTCATAAATCTTAAGCCCCTTGTCGATAATGATCATCCGCTCGCAAGTCTTCTCGATGTCGACCATATCATGCGTGGTGAACAGCATCGTCGTTCCCTTCTCCTTGTTCATCTGCCGGATGAAGGTACGGATATTCTCCTTGGCGACTACATCCAGACCGATCGTCGGCTCGTCGAAGAAAATGATCTCGGGGTCGTGCAGCATAGCGGCTGCAATGTCCGCACGCATTTTTTGCCCGAGGCTGAGCTGTCTGACCGGCTGCCGGATGAACTCCTGCAGGCCGAGCAGCTCGCCGAACAGCTCCATATTGCGCTTGTAGCGCTGCTCCGGTATCCGGTACACGTACCGCAG
The DNA here is from genome assembly GCF_900101595.1 of Paenibacillus sp. cl123. Taxonomy (GTDB): domain Bacteria; phylum Bacillota; class Bacilli; order Paenibacillales; family NBRC-103111; genus Paenibacillus_G. The sequence goes on along the minus strand of NZ_FMYY01000005.1, from coordinate 236,197 downwards.
CAGGTCGAAGGTGTCGGCCACCGGCAAATCCCACCATAGCTGCGTCCGCTGACCGAAGACGACGCCGATCCGCCGGGCATTCAGCTTGCGGTCCCTATGCGGGGAAAGCCCGCCGATCGAGATCGTGCCCGACGTGGGCACCAGAATGCCCGTCAGCATCTTGACCGTCGTGGACTTGCCTGCTCCGTTCGGTCCGATAAACCCGACCGTCTCGCCCTTGGCAATCGAGAAGCCGATCGAATCGACGGCCCGCTTCTTGACATACTCCGGCATAAGCAGACTGCTGATGGAGCCGAGCAAGCCCTTCTTCCTAACGCTGATCTCATATTCCTTGACCAGTTCCTTGACCTCGATAAATGCCATTTCCAGCCCCTCCTAGACCGGCTGCTGCAGGCCGAGCTTCTGTTCGATGATCGAGCTTAATTTGCCAATCGTGTTCAAGTTGTCCAGCAGCAGCTCCTCATCGCCGAATACGACGTCAAACTGTTCTTCTAGCCTGAGCACCATATCGACGCAGTTAATCGAATCCATCCCCTCGGCAGTCAGCGGGTGATCGTCCGACAAGCTTTCCTGGCGCTCATCCCCCAGCTTCAAAGTATCCGCTACGATTTCCTTTACTTGCAGGCGAATCTCCATCCTCGTCATCTCTCCTCATAAGCTTCAGCACCATCTGTTTTTGACCGATACGACGCCGAGCGTTTTTTTGGCCAGCAGCTCCTTCAGCAGGTCATCCCCCGGCTGATGATAGGTCGCCGCTCTCACATCCCGGTAGAGCCGCTCCAGCAGCTCGCCTTCATTTAAGGCGCTCATTCCTTCGAGCTGCATCGCCTGCCAGACGATCTCATTGGCCATATGGGTCACGTAATATTTCGTTATGAGCGACTGCTGAAACAAGTCATCCGTGAATCTGCCCTGCTCTCGCTCCCTGTCTGCTCTTCTAGCGAACACCCTGAGCTGATTCGCAGCCGTTTCCAGCTTGATGCGCATGTCCGCAAGCGTGAACTGGGAGCCCGGCATGAAGGCGAGCGGGGTCTGTGAGTACATATCCCGTTTCTTGCCCAGGACAGACACGATATGATCGAAGGCCGCTTGCGCGATGCCCTGGTAGACCGAGGAGATTGCCAGCCTCGACCAGTGGGAAAGCTCGTTCGTATCCTCGATGGCATGCCCTTCCCGGCCGATCAGCCTGTCTGCCGGGACGAACACTTCATCCAGGGTGACGTGATGACTCTTCGTCCCCTTCATCGCCGCAGAACGCCATGCCTCATCGATCCTAACGCCCGGATCTTCCCGCGTGACCATCAATGCCGTCATGCCGAGTCTCGTACCCGTATCCTCCTGGTAGCCGTATATGGGCAGATATTTGAACCGTTCGCAGCCGGAGACGAACGCTTTCCGGCCGTTGACGATATAACCGCCTTCCGTCCGCCGGATCTCGATCTTGACCATGTCCTTCGGCGCTACCCGGGCCGTCAGAAGCATAGCATTCGGCTGATTGAACGACGACATGTATTCGCCGTTGCGCTGAATATCCCGGAATACATCCTCCAGCATGGCATTATCCGTCATGGCCCCGAGTCCCGCCAGCGTATAATAGTGCATCGCCAGACATAGCGCCGTGGAGCCGCAGCCCGCTGCCAGCTCCGCGATCAGCTCGAACGTCTGCTCGAAGCCGATGTTTTGGCCTCCGTACCCTTCCCGCAGCGTAAGTGTATGAAGCCCCTTCCGAGCCAGATCTGTAAAATTTTCGTGGGGAAATCGGGCTGCCGCGTCGGCATGCGCCGCACGTTCCGCCAGGATCAGCTTCATCTCGCCTGCGATTTCCCGCCAATCTTGAACTGCCGCCGATATGCTCATCCGGCCACTCCTCTCTGCTCCGCCGCTTCGCCGGACAGGTCCGGCCGCAGCCGGATCGCCGCCAGCAGCTCGTCATACAGCTGCCGCTCCTCCGCCCGCATCCGCTCCAGCGTTCCAATAATCGAAGTCAAGTGTGCGGGCTTGCGCGAGCGCGAGAACTTGATGAAGCTGTTGCGGGCCGCCTCCGCCGTCTTCTCGAGCTGTGCGAATCTGCCCGGGAGCCCGCCAGCTTCAGCGAGAAATCCCCTCTTCGTCATGTAAGCGATCCTCGAGACCATCAGATGCTTATGCTCCCAAAGCATATGCAGATAGCGCATATCCACCCACGGATTCGTATTGGAACTCTGCGCTTCCACAAACTGCTGCAGGATCGGATACGAATCGAGCCCGAAGATCAGATCGTCCTCCGGCTCGGCGAGCAGCCGGTATTTCAGCGCCGTATTGCGCGAATACAGATAGTCCTCCAGACTTTCCACAACAAGGTCGATGTTGAAGGAATAGCTGGCCCGTTCATTGAGCCGGTACAGGAAAATCTGCCGGCACGTATTGGGAAACGTATCCAGACTGGCATAGGCCTGCTCGAACTCGGTGAAGCTGATCGCCGAGCTTCCGAACATCAGCCTTTCATTGTACCCGAGCAGATCGAATATGCTCTGCTCCTCGTCGTAGCCGTACACAAGCACGTCATGCGAATAATTGCGCACGCCGTAATGCATGCGGCTGGGGACATGGTACTCGTTCAGATTAAGATAGACCGAGTAGCCTTGGCCGATGCAATCCTTCACGAAATCTACGATTCCTCTGTGGAAGAGAGGGAACAGGTCCCTGTCCATGCGCTGCACCGAAAGCAGCGGGTTGCAGGCATAATCATACTCGTAGAAGCCGAAGGGTACCGGCGCCGTTGCGAAGCGCTCATGAATGCTGACCTGGATGTAATTGCTGTAGATCCAGCCCCAGCTCCGCTCATCCGGCCCGATCACGGCAAGCGGAAAGGCCGAGAACTGCCAGCACTTCACTGGCGGTATGCTGATGGACAATTGTACTTTCGTCACGCAGAGCCCCCCTTGGTAAAATTACTTATCTAGTCGCTATTTCCACTTGCTACCACAAGTATGCCTTACCCTGATCGCTCCGTGCCAGATGCCCTGCGTCATGAAACAGTCAGCTAGGCAGCTATGAAAAAAGGAAGCGCGGATATACGGAATTGGCCGCGCTTCCTTTTTTCAGTACCGTCCGCCGAAAATTAAGAAAAGCTCCTGATCGGAGCCTCTTCGAGGAAGATACATTCTTGTTTTAGCGGTAGAAAAACCCATGATCACCAGGGCCTGCCTGTCGTTCATGGGTGATGAGTCCCGTATTTATGCCAACCCGTTGCGAATGGCAAACACCACCAGCTGGATGCGGTCGCGCAGGTCGAGCTTTCTAAGAATGCCGGATACCGTATTTTTAATCGTCCCCTCCGACATGAAAAGACTGCGCGCAATCTCGCGATTTTCCATCCCCTCCACGATATGCCGGATGATGCTGACCTCCCGGTCGGTTAGCCCCGGGTCAGGCGAGATCTGACGCTCATAGACGGCAGCAAGGCTAATGCCTGCCTGCTCCGTGAAGCTGCGCATGGCCTGCTTATCCATAATGCTTAGCCCCGCCGCCACGCTTTTGATCGTCAGCACCAATTCCCGGGGATGGATGTCCTTCAGGATATATCCGCTTGCCCCGCTTTGGATCGCCTGCAGCATGCAGCCCGCGTCCGTGCAGCTGGTGAAGATGATGATTTTCGTGGCCGGATGCTTGGTGCGCAACTGTCTGACAACTTCTACGCCGCCTCCTTCCTTCAGGACGAACGCGTCTACCAGCGCAATGCAGGGCTGCAGCCGGCCGCACAGCTCGATCAGCTCTTGCGCGGCGGCCGCATCCCCAATTACCTCAATCTCCGCCTCCCGCTCCAGGATAAGCTTGACTCCCTCATTGACGATCCGGTGAGCATCTGCTACAACGACTTTGATCATAGCTCCTCCTTTGTTCGCAACCGAGTATATACGATTCAGGTACGAAATGTAACGAGTGAAAGCTTTAATTGCCCGGATAAGTCCTCCAATCTTGCTGACAACCCCACAATTCTTTCACTAATGGCCAGCTGACTTGCCGAAAGGGAGGCCACCTCCTCCGTCGAAGCCGTCGTCTCCTCGACGACCGAGCTCACGCAGCCCATCGCAGCGGACAGCTCGTGCTGGGACTCTACCAATTGCTCGACGGAAGCGGAGGAGGCCCCGAGCTGCTCCATGTACCGGGTCGTTTCTTCCATTACCTGACCGAAGATGGCCGCCGCTTCCTTCACCGCGTTCCGCTGATCCTCGAACATCGGATTGGCCGTCAGCAGAAACCGGACGGTTTCCTCCATCTCTTGCCGGATGGTCTCCGTGATGCCGGACACAACCTGTATGGAGTTCCTCGACTGATCCGCCAGCTTGCGGATTTCTTCCGCGACGACCATGAAGCCCTTGCCGGCGCTCCCTGCGCGGGCAGCTTCGATGGCCGCGTTCAACGATAAAATATTGGTTTGCTTCGTCAGGTTATTCAAGACGTCGAGAATTTGCCGCATGGAGGATGCGCTCGCCTTAAGCCGGTCGACCTTGTCGACGATCGTATGGGTCAGCCTGGCGTTCTCATCCGTTTTCTCGACCAATACGTTCATGCAGGCGGTCCCCTGAACGCTGACCTGCTGCACACGGCCGGAAGCCTCTCCCATCCGGCCATTGGAGAGGGCTACTTCAGCCGTCGTCAGGCCGATCCGTTCGGTCAGCAGGCTGCCCTTCTCAGCTGCGGCCGCCGTGCTGCCGGCTCCATGGGCGATCTCTCCTGTCGCCGCTGCGATCTCACGTGCAGACAATGCCGTGTTCTGGGAAACCTCCGAGAGCTCGGCTGCCGTACGCAGCACCTCTTGAGCGGAACGATTCGTCTGCTCGACAAGCGTCCGGATCTGCTGCATCATGCGGTTGAAGCTTTGGCCAAGCCTTCCGATCTCGTCTTGCGAACGAAAGTCGGTGCGTACCGTCAGATTGCCCCGCTCCCCCTCTTCCATCAGCCTGCACAGCAGCGTGAGCGGCTTGCCTACAAGCCTTACGACGATATAGCCGACAGCGGCGGCCAGTACGATCGCAAGCAGCGTCATGGCCACCGTAATCGTCAGCAGCTTGTCCGTATCCTGAACGAAATCGCTTACGGGGGTACGGCCGGCCAGCTGCCACTTGGCCGTCTGCAGCCGCTTGTGGACAACAAGGCGCTCCACGCCGTCCTCCTCCCGGGAATTGAAAGCCCCCTCCTCCTGGTCGCCTCGCCGGCCCAAAATGTCGGATACCTGCTCCAGCGCCGCCGTCTCCGCCGCGTAGACTACTTTTCCATCGCCAGTCACCAGCGATATTTCCCCCGTTTGCCCCAGTCTGACATTCGATAAAATGTCGGTAAGCGCCTGGCTCTTGATCTCCAGAGTGAGGATGTATTCGGCCTCCGGACGTTGAGCATTTTTGAGCAGCCTCCCCATCGTCAAAGTAGGCTCGGCATTCAGCGTGTACAACCCCTTCTTCTGAACAGGCAGCCAGCGAATATCCCCATCGGCCTCGATGATGGCTTTCAGCGTTCCCGCATTGGCTTCGTTGATCAGAATCGAGCTGCTTCCGGACGTCCGGTACGTCTGCGCGATGTCCAGCGTCCTTGGAATGAGCATGACGCGCAGCAGCCTCCTGTCCGAGCTGACGATCGCATCCAACTTCCGGCGGATCCGATTCTCCGCTTGGCTCTTTAGACCATAATCCGCATCCGGCCTGCTCACCAGTTGCAGGTCCTCCTTCAGCTCCTGATCGACAAGCAGCTGTCTGGACAAGGATTCATATTGGGCAAATAAAAAATCGAGCTTGTCTGCCGCCTGCACAATCGTTTGCGAGGAAGCACCGGCCACCTGGTCGATGATCAGTCCTTTGGCCACGGTATAGGAGACCCAGCCAAGCGCGGCCGTGAGGCCGGCCGTTGTGACGAACAGCAGAAGAAACAGCTTTCCTCCTACGGATTGAAGCGGGCTTTGAAGCCGGGCTTTGAAGTTTGCGTTCAACGGGATGGCCTCCTGATTGGTAGTTTCTGTGTTGAACAAAAAGCACAATCTCGGCCGATGACGTGAGATTGCACCTAGGCGGTTCCATGTTATGAGAGCGTGATTCGCACTCCGACCGGAGGCGGTACGCTTATTGCAGAACGGCCGAGCTGCAGGCCGGAAACGACAGTATTCCCGCTTCGATCCGGGCGGAATCCTCCGTAGACAGTAAAATCCGCCCGTTCCGTTCGGGCCGCTGTGCATAAACCGGGAGCTTTTCTTTCATCTCAAGCAGAGATGCGGAGGGCGGGTAGGTTTCTGCGGCAGCCGAGGACGTGCCCCTGCCCCAGAGGGCGGAGAATCGCCGCCCCCGAGAATGAGAAGAAAACAAGCGCTGCGGCGGGATGCACTCATCCCTTGCTGGCTCCCGCTGTCAGACCCTCAACGAGGAAGCGCTGCAGGAAAATAAACAAAATCGTGATCGGCAGGGCGATCAGCACGGAGGCTGCGGCGAATAAGGTGAAATTCGTCGACTGGTTGGAGCGGGCAACCTGATCGAAGAGCCCGACTGCGAGCGTCCATTTATCCCGGGAGCGAAGCACGAGCGCGGCAAAAATGTAGTCAACCCAGGGACCGACGAACGTCGTGAGGGCCACGTAAGTGATCAGCGGCTTGGACAGCGGCAGCATAATCCGAGCGAATATCGTCAGATTGCTTGCCCCGTCGATCCGGGCGGCCTCATCCAGGCTTCGCGGCACGGCATCGAAGAAGCCCTTGACCAGCAGGGTCGACAACAGCGGGGCCCCGGCGGCATAGACCAGAATAACGGCCATATGCGTATTCAGCAGGTTCATTTCCTTCAGGAGAATGAAGATCGCGATCAGGCTCAGGAAGCCGGGAAACATATTGAGCACGAGAATGGTTGACAAGGCGGTTTTGCGCATCTTGAAGCGGTACCGGGACACCGCATATCCGCACAGCAGCGCCAGCAGCGTACCCAGGATCATCGAGATCACCGCAATTTTCAGCGTGTTCATGTACCATGGCCCGAACAGAAAGCTTTTGGAGGTGAACAATGCTTTGTAGTTGTCGAGCGTATAGCTCTCCGGGAACAGCGTTTTGCTGTAAAGGGATTTCCCGGGACGGAAGGAGCCCAGAATAATCCACAGCGCCGGGTACAGGCTGCATACGGATAACAGGATCAGCGTGACGTAGCTCAAGGTTAGTCGTATTCTATTGCGCAAGCTTCGGCCTATCATTGGATCATGTCCTCCTCTCGGAACGAACGGGAACGGCTGAAATTCCAGATCGAGAACGATGCGACGATAAAAAATACGATAATGCCGATGGCGGAAGCGATATTATATTTCAATTGGCTAAGCGTAAGATTGAACAGCCAGGTTACCAGCAGATCCGTCGCACCCGCAAATTGATAGCCGCCGACTGTCGGCCCGCCTCCCGTAAGGAGGAAGATCGCGTTAAAGTTATTAAAGTTGCCCGCAAACTGGCCGATCAGCACCGGAGCGGTAGTAAACAGGACAAGCGGCAGCGTCACGATCCGGAATTTTTGGAAGGCCGATGCGCCGTCCACCTCCGCAGCTTCGTACAAATCCTTCGATATGGTCGTGAGTACGCCCATGATGAGGATCATCGACACCGGGATGCCGATCCACATGTTGACGAGAACTACCGTAATTTTCGCCCACGTCGGATCTGTCAGCCATTGGGGCTGGTAGATTCCCAGGCTGCCCAGATACTGATTGATCGGTCCGAACTGCGCATTGAACATATTCCTCATCATAAGCAGGGAAATCAATGCGGGGATCGCGTAAGGAATAATCAGTATCGTCCTCCAGAACCCTTTGAAGCGGATGTCCTTCTGCTGAACGAGCAGCGCCACCAGGAAGCCTCCGAAATACGTCGTAACCGTTGCCGATACTGCCCAGATAATCGTCCATTTCAGAACGCCGAAGAAGGTCCCGCTCCATGTCTTAAGCAGCAGCAGATCCTTGAAGGTCTGGAATCCGACCCAGTTGACCAGCTTGGCCGGGGGCACATGGTCGGGAGACGAAAAATTCGTGAACGCCAGCAGCACCATGAACACAATCGGCAGCACCGTGAAGAACAAGATGCCTATAGCCGGAAGCAGCAGAAACAATTGTGCGAATTTTTTGTCCGATAAATATTTTAACGTCAAGACGAATCTGTTGGGCACAATCCCTTCCTCACGCTGTTTGCCGATCAGATAAGCATCCTTGACGTTCACGATATAGGCTGCTATAAAGAGCAGGAAAGCAAACACGGTTATCAGACCGTTAATCATCAGAAAAATCGAATGGTCCCCCGGTACGTTCTGGAAAACCTCCCCCACCTTGATCTGCTTGGTCGGCGTTTCTCCCAGGGTAATCAGCCCCCAGACAGCTCTGCCCAGGTTGTCGATCAAGTAGATCAGACCGGCAGCCTCCAGCGCGAGCAGGAGCACTCCCTTTATGTATTGGCGATTGTACAATTGCCCAAGGCCGCAGGCCATAGCTGAAAGGACTGCTGCGATGAGCCCATGCTTGGGCGGTTGTTTGCCGCCTGCAATGTCAACGGTTGTGCGAAGCTGCCCCATTTCCCGTCCTCTCCCCCTCTCCTGCCAATGATCGTCTCACCCTCCGGCTATGCGGAGGGTGAGACGCATTCGCTTTTTTCGTTATTGCTTTCCGTTATTCGCATCCTTGATCTGCTTCACGGCATTGTCGAGCGAAGTTTTGGGATCCTTGCCCGAGTTCCAGATGTCGCTAAGCGCTGCGCCTACCGGATTCCACACGTTTTCCATCTCCGGAATCGAAGGCATCGGAACCGAGTGTACCGATTGCTCTACGAAAGCGGCGATGAGCGGGTCGTTTTTGATCTGCTGATCTTTCTGGGCTTCGTTGTTCGTCGGTACGGAGCCGATCATTTTGTGCAGGAGCAGCTGGGATTCCTTGCTGGTGGCAAAGCGCGCGAACAGCTTTGCCGCGTTCGGGTACTTCGTATAAGCGTTGACCGCCAGCTCCTGAACTCCGGAGAAGGTAACGGCCGGCTTGCCGTTAATGGCCGGGATCGGCGCGATGCCCAGCTTGTCGCCCAGCGCCTCCTTGTAGACGCCCAGCTCCCAAGGCCCGGTGATGCTCATCGCCGCATCGCCGCTTGTAAAGAGCGAGCGCTGAATATCCGCGTTCACGTCGCCCGTATTGATCGGCAGCACCGCATTCTTCAGCTCGGCAAAAACCTTCATGCCCGCAGCAGCGTCATCGGTGTTCAAGCCGACATCGTTTTTGTCGGTGCCGTTTTTGCCGTAGACATAACCTCCTGCAAAGAAGGGATAGGCGACATAGAAGTTACCGCTCTCAAAGATGAGCCCGTATTTATTTTTACTTTTGTCCGTTAGCGGCTTCCCGGCCTTGATAACATCCTCGAATGTTTTGGGGGCCTCCTTGACCAGGCTTTTGTTGTAATAGAGCGCGATCGTCTCCGAGGACCTCGGATAGGCGTACAGCCTGTCTCCGCTAGTCGCGGCAATAATCGAGCTCTCCGTGTTTTCTTTCTTGACCGTCTCTCCGAAAATATCGTTGGGGAGCAGCAGACCGGCAGCCACCGCTCTGCCCAAGTGATTGTGCGGCATGACGACAACGTCCGCCCCGATGCCGGCCGGTCCGTCATTGGTCAGTCTGCCGACCTGATCAGGAGGCCCTACCTCGTCGATCGTCACTTCCACGTTATAGACTTCCTTGAAGCGCTTCACAATCTCCTCCGTATAGGGACGCTCCTTGGCTCCTTCCCAAATCATCAGCTTGGCGCCAGGCTCAGGCTTGATCCCCTTGTCATCGGCTCCGGATGGCTGCGTTTCCCCAGGCTTCGTCGCGGAAGGCGTCTCTACCGGCTGCGGATCGGAGCCTCCTCCTGTCTGGGTTCCCTGCGAGCAAGCGGCGATAGAGAATGCCATCGATAAAGCGGCAACCAACGATAATGCTTTGTTTTTTTTCATTTTTGAACCATACCCCTTTCAATGCTTGGTTTATCCAGCTATCAGCGCTCGGAACGGGAGAATGCGCAAACGTTTGCTCAACTTCTGAAAAAAAAGGGCCGCCCCATTGATCTCATCCGTCGTTTATCGCATAAGATTTAACATTCCACCCACTGGAAACGCTTCATTCCCAAATCATCATACATGATGACCTATATTTTGTAAAAACGTTTGCGCACATCTTTTTTGCATAATTTCCAATTATTTCTGCCCATTATCTCTATTTATCTCCATATTTCTAATTATTTCGCTATTTTTACAAACCAGGTTTCCAGTCTGTTCCATTCTTATTTCCCTTGCAACTGTTTACATTTGAGAGCAGGGTACGCTAATATAGATTACGATAAACCTTTTACTGGATTGCTCTCCTATTTAAGAAAAGCGTTTGCACAAATCGCTACCTGACTATAAATGCCGGAGGAATATCGCATGAACGTAACCATCATTGATGTTGCCAAAAAGGCCGGCGTTTCCCCTTCTACTGTCTCCCGCGTGCTGTCCGGTCATTCCCGCATCAGCCCGGCTACCGTTCAGAAGGTGAAGGAAATCATGGAGGAGCTCGGCTACCATCCGAACGCTATGGCCAAAAGCCTGGTGTCCAAGACGACGCAAACACTCGGTCTGCTGCTTCCCCGCTCGGCGGAGGAGCTGTTTCTGAACCAGTTTTTTTCCGAGGTCGTCCGCGGGGTCATCTCTCAGGCTACTCGCTCCGGGTACGATCTGATGATGACGACCGGCATTAGCGAGCGCGAAGAGATCGAGGCCGTTACGAAGCTGGTCAGGGGCCGGCGGGTCGATGGCGTCATCCTGCTTTATTCGCGAAATTCCGATCCTGTCATTGATTTTCTTAAAGAACAGAACTTTCCTTTCGTCTTGATCGGACGAAGCGAAGATCATCCCGATATCCTGTCGGTCGATAATGATAATGTGCAGGCTTCCTATGATGTCGCCAAGCATCTGATCGCCCAAGGGCATAGGCGGATTGGCTTCGTAAGCGGTCCTCCTAACCTGATCGTATCGCGGGACCGGCTCGCGGGCTACAAGAAGGCCATTGACGATGCCGGACTTGAATTTCATAACGAGTGGATTGTGGAAGGGGACTTTCTGCAAGAAAGCGGCTACCGGGCGATGTCGTTTTTCATGGCTCTGCCCGACAGGCCTACGGCTCTCGTTGTCATGGACGATCTGGTCGCTTTCGGCGTGCTTCACGGACTAACGGAGCTTGGCTATAAAGTGCCGAGGGATCTTGCTGTCATCGGCTTTAACAATATTCCGATGTCCGAGCTCTCCTCCCCGCCGATCAGCTCGGTCGATATCGGAATTTACCAGCTTGGCTATACCGCGTCCCAGACGCTGATTCGTTTTGTCAAGGGCGAGTCCATTCATCACAACCGAATCGTTATTCCTCATCGCTTGGTATTGCGGGAGTCGTCCTTGTATACGGCTCCTTCGTAAAGATGTCTTGTCCCGCAACGAAAGACTGATACGGGCTGCCGCTGTGCCTTCGGCAAGCCCGCTCCCCTCCCATTCCTTCGATTTCCTGTCTAGAATTAAGATTTCGTGCTGCATCCCTTCGAAACCTATTATAATAAACGTATAAATGACGGTGTTCCGGAAGGAGGAGCTTCATGAAGCTGCTGCTTGTAGAGGACGAGCAATTGATTCGCCAAGGAATCCTGATGAAGACCAGCTGGCAGCAATTCGGTATCGATGAAGTCATGCACGCGGAGGACGGCAGCGATGCCGTTCAGATCGCCGAGCAGTTCCGCCCGGACATCCTGCTTACTGATATTCGTATGCCTCGCATGGACGGAATTGAAGCGGCGCGCAACATCCGAACATTTTGTCCGAAGGTTCGCATCATCTTTATGAGCGGCTTTTCCGACAAAGCCTATTTGAAAGCCGCTATTTCCTTGCAAGCGGTTCACTATGTAGAAAAACCGATCCAGCTGAATGAACTGCACGAAGCGATCCGCAGCGCTTCCAGCATGATCGCGAAAGAAAGGCAGACCGACATGGGCGAGGAAGAGAGCCTCCCTCTCATCAGGAGAGAGATAGCGGCGCTTCTTTGTTCACCCGAATATCATGCGGAAAGACTCTCGCGGTTGCTCCCCTTGATCGGATCGCAGCCGGGGAACTCCCCTTCCTGTGCATCCTGCATGCTCAAATGGCATCACCCCATCGAGCTGCCTGAAAACCTGCTGCAGAAGCTTGAAGCGGCTGCGCAGACGGCGGGTTTACATAGCTTCAGCATGGTGAGAGACGACTTTCACGCGGTCATTCATCTGATCTCCGGCCCGGAGCAGGACGCCCTTTTCCCGGACATTCTTGAACGGTGGATCCATGATATAGGGCATAGCTTGCCCAAGGCCCCCGGCTTCCATCTGGCAGTCGGCCGGCAGGTCCAGGGCATGGATCGGATGTACGATTCCTATTTATCCGCTGTAATCCAGCTCCAACGAAGCTTCTACGAGCCGCCGAACACGGTTATCCGGGAGTCAGCCGCTCCTTCGAGCACCGATTCTTTTCTATTGCCTGACGAGCGGCTGGCAGCGTTTGCCCACTCGCTTCACCAAGAAGGCCCGCAGCAGGCTAAGCTTTGGCTGACGGAGCTGACGCGCGACATTCGGCGCTATCCGGACACTCAGGTTGCTTATACCAAAGGCATTTATTTGCAGCTGTACCAGACGATTCAACAAGCCGGTAAAGAGAGTGGCAATCCCGCTTTCAAGCAGGAGGCGGCGGTAGGAGCATTTGCGGCGCGTTTGTATGCTTGCCAGACATTAGACGGCCTGCATAAGCTGTTGAGCGATGAGCTCGGCGTTTTATTTGATTACTTGGAGACGCGCAAGGGCAATTCGATCATCCGGCATGTCATGCAGTACATCGAGCGTCATTACGGGAACCGCCAGTTGTCCCTGACCGAAATCAGCGAGTCTGTTGGCGTGACCGTCCCCCATATGTGCTTTGTCTTCAAGGAAGGTACGGGGATGACGATCAAGCATCATCTTTCGGAATACCGAATTGACCGTGCGAAAGAGCTTTTGGCCAACAAGGACCTCAAGCTGTTTGACATCGCCTTGCAGGTAGGCTACGGGGACGGGGAGTATTTCAGCAAAATATTCAAAAAAATAACCGGGTTGCAGCCGTCGGAATACAGGAAGCGGGTTGCCGATGTTTAATGCCGTCAACCGCCTCCTGCTTAAATTAAGAGTAAAGCAAAAGCTGCTGCTGTCTTATCTGCTGCTTATCCTCTTCCCTATTCTTTATCTTCAGTTTTACGCATCGGGCAAAGTAGCCGGCATCATCCAGGAAATGGTAAGTTTTTCGCTGAATCAAAGCTTTAACCAGACGCATTCCTTTCTTGCGTATAAGCTGAAGCGCGTGACCGACATATCGGATCTCATCGCTCAGGATGAGGTTCAGTTGACCCGCATCCTGACGCGAAACGTTGCGAGCTATACGCTCTATGAACAATTAGAGGACGGAAACAGGTTGACTCAGTTCCTTGGCTCTCACCAGGACGGCATGGATATAAGCGCCGTTCGGCTTTATATGCCTCAAGGCTTCCTGTTCGCCAGCGAAGGAAACAACACGTTTCGATTGGAGGATATCACACACACGGCATGGTACCGGGAGCTGGACGCTTCGAGGGTCAAGCTGATGTGGTTCTCCTCCGGCAATTATCAAACCGAAGCCGACGCCGCTCCGGTCATATCGCTTGTCCGGCTCCTCCGTCATCCCGACCGCTATAATGATACGATCGGTCTTCTTCGTATCGATATGGATGAACGGAATCTCAAAGCTATTGTTTCGCGCGCGAATACGGTGAAAAATAGTCTAACGTATTTGCAGAGCGGCGACGGCTTGATATTGATTGCTTCGGACGACAAGCTCATGGAACAGTATCTTCCGGCTGAAGGCGCTGCGCCGGCCATATTTCAGCAAGAGAGTGACAATCATACGCAGATCGTAAACGGCAGAAGGCTTGAATTCCTTCAACTGCCCATTCCGCAAACCAACCTGACCATGGTTACCGTCATTCCCCATCAAGAGATCGTGTCCAGAAGCGTACGCCTGCAGAACGAGCTCCTTGTCGGCTTGCTTGCCGTCGGGCTGCTGGCCATCGGGCTTGCCCATGTGATCTCTCTTCATATGACAAGGCGGATTACGTATTTGAGCCGCAAGATGAAAGCCGTGGAGGCCGGCTCGCTTGAGCCGATCGCGAAGCCGTCGGGGGACGATGAGATCGGCGAGCTCATCCAAAGCTATAATTATATGTCCAGGCAATTAGCCATGTTAAAGGATTTCGAAATGAGAGCGATCAAATCGGAATTAAAAGCCCTTCAATCCCAGATCAATCCCCACTTTCTGTACAATACGCTGGATCAGATCAATTGGATGGCGCAAATCGGGATGAGCGACCAAATCCCCTCCCTTGTTCATTCCTTAGCCGGCTATTACAAGCTTACACTCAGCAACGGGCAGGATATTATCACAGTGGAACAAGAGCTGAAGCTTGTCGACTATTATGTTCAGATCCAAAATATTCGCTTCCAGCAGCGAATCGGCTTTCACGTACAGATCGATGAGGATATTATGCAGGGTCTCATTCCGAAGCTTACCCTCCAGCCCATCATCGAAAATGCCATCCTGCACGGCATATTGAAGAGCGAGAATCGGGAAGGAGTCATTACGATAACCTGCGATCGCCAGGGGGAGCAGCTCATCCTGACGGTCGCTGACGACGGGGCCGGCATGGACGAGGCGCAGCTGGAGGCGCTGCGATCCGGGGGCAGGATCAACAACCCGAACGGCAGCGGCTACGGACTGCGTAACGTTCAGGAGCGAATTAAGCTGTACTATGGAGATGCATTAGGACTTCAGTTCTACAGCTCGCCCGGCGATGGGATGATCGTGGAAGTGCATATGAGGTATAGAGAGGATTCGGATCATGGAGCGTAAACGGTTGGATGCTGAAAGCAGCGAAGCGGGCCAAACGGCCCGCTTAGGTGCGAACGGCATTTATCCGGACGACCGATAAAGCCAGGATCGCCGCTCCGAGCTCTAAGGCATCCAAATTAAATTGCATCTGCGGATGATGCAGTCCGGGGAGCAGGCCGCAACCGAGTCCGATCATGGTGGCGTGCAGCTTCGGCTTGTGGAGCGGATAGAAATGAAAGTCTTCTCCGCCTGGCGTCACGGGCGGCTGAGCCCTTCCGGCATCGCCGAGCAGCTCCAAGATGACGTCTCCGACTAAAGCTTCCAGTTCGGGATCGGGACGCGCGGCCACCGTACGGGATGTCAGCTGCAGCTCCGCCGTTCCTCCATTTGCATGGGCAGCGGAGTGGACGGCAGCCATTAACGCCGGGATCAAGGCATCCATCGTTTCATTCGTCTGCGCGCGCACGTCTATTGCAAATGAAGCGTAATCCGGTATGATATTGCTGCTTTCGTTCGGAACATGCAGCTTCGTCACTTTGCAGGAAGCACGGGCGTCTGCGAAGTCTATAGAGATAGCCCGGACTGCCTGTATGAGGCCAGCCATCGCTTCAATCGCATTGACTCCGTCATCGGGCCGGGCGGCATGAGCCTGACGGCCGGCGACGCTCCCCTTAAGTACCGCGCACGCCCCATGATAAATGGCGCTGGAGACTTGCCCGTATGCAAGCTCCTTGACCGGCCGCAGGTGGATGCCTAACAAATAGTCCACCTGCTCCAGGCAGCCTGCCTCGATCAGCTTGAGCGCGCCACTCCCCACTTCCTCTGCGGGCTGGAACAGCACCCGGAGCTCTCCGGCAGGCTGGAATCCGATGGCCCGCAATGCTTTAAGCGCATACAGCACCATCGTCATATGCGCATCATGTCCGCAGGAATGATTCGCTTTGGTCACTCCGTCCACTTGCTGCCATAACGCATCGATATCCGCTCGAAGCGCGATAACGGAGCCATTTCCCTGCCCCTCCCCTGCGGATTCTCTGCTTCCTCTCCAATGTGCGATAAGCCCGGTATGAGTGGGAAAACCCTCATATTCGATCCCGATCTCCTCTACAGCCCGCTGAAGGAATTGCGTCGTCTTGTACTCCTGCCAGCTTGGTTCCGCTAACGCGTGCAGCTCCGAGTAGGTCGTCTTCAGCTCCTCCCGGTGTGCGTGGAGCCATGCCATGATCAGTTCCTTCATGCTTGCCGTTCAAGCACATAGTCTTGAACCTCCGGGGCCTGCTGATGGCAGGACACCACCTGATAACCGCTGGCGAAAGAAGCAATGGCCAGCTCGCGGAAATGCCGCTGCCACACCTTATATACATCAGGCTGCAGCCGCTTCAGCTTGGACGCAGCTCGCGGAACCGGCAATCGGAGCCCATTCGACTTGCCGAGCAGCGAATGCAAGGCTGTTTCCCCCATACCGGTCACCTGCTCATCCCTATATTCGATGGCCAATAGCTGCGGATAGACGGACGCGTCGTTCGGCGGCTCCGCCTGCCCGCTGATTGCGCGTATTACGCGATCCGAGGATAACGCCCACTCCACGACGAACCGATCTGTGGGATAGCCGCCGGCATCAAGTCCGTAAAATTCGGGAATATAGGCAGACACCGTGCCGCCGAGCTTGCACAGGTTCAAATACCCGTTCCGCGATTCGAAAGGATCGAAGGTCCACACGATTTTGCCGTACCCGGCCTGCATCGCCCATAATCGCTGCTCCAGCTTTAACCGCATCCCGATCCCCCGGTCGCGATACTCGGGATGAATGCCCATCATATGAGAACCTACGTAAGGCTCCTTGCCGTCATAACCGATGAATCCGTAACAGAATCCGACGAGCGACCCTTCGCAAAAGGCCCCAATGACCGATCCTCCGTGAAGGATTGCCGCGCGCATCTGCTGCATGGAGGTAACCGGCTCGGGTCCCCACACTTTGTGCTGCAAACCGACAACGTCGCGAAGCTCGCCGACGTCGGTCACTAGACGATACTGAACAGGTTTTTCCTCATATACGGAAGCCATGTCCTTCTTCCTACTCCCCTCTTCTCCGCCCGGCATATTACGGCTCGAGATGACCGGGCTTGCCTCGATCGGCCCGGCATCTTATCCAATAATCGTCCAACAGTTCCAAGTCAAATTCTTCTACGATATCCTGGATCGTGAACTCATCGGTTTCGCTTGAGATCAAAAACGCGTTCAGGCGCGTCGGATCGCTGATCATAACCTTGGAGCCGTATTTCCGCTTCACCTTCTCAAGCTTCTCCCAATTGTAATCATAATGAACGACCACGCTGTCCAAATTGATCGTTCTTGTCACGAAAGGATAGAAGAGGGTGCTCTCTCCCGCCACTTCGCCGACGGGGGTGATAATGGAGGAATAGTCGGGACGCCATATCGCGCTTGCAAAATGGGCCCTGCAGGTGTACGCCCAATGGGCTTGCAGCAAGCCCCCATGGTAAGCGGACGAAAATACGATCAAATCCGGCTTTTGCTGCACATATTGCTCCAGCAACTCGTTGAAATTGATATCAAAGCAAATGATACAAGCCACCCGGCCGAAATCCGTCTGTATGACCTGAGCTTCGTTCCCGTATAACGTGCCGGATGTGGACTTCTGCCGAATCGTAATAAAATTTTTGTTATACACGCCGCAGACGTTACCGGAGCGATCCAGAAACTGAGTCGCGTTACGGAAGCTGCCGTCCGGCAGCTCGACGTTGGCGGAATAAGCGATATAACACCGATGGGCTCGCGCAACCCCGGCGAAGAAATCGCGGATCCGGTCCCCCCGGTGCCGATAGAACTCATACAGCCACTCTGTGCTCATGCCCTTGAAGGCAGGATCGTCGCAGCATTCGGGCAGCACGATGAGATCGGGCTGCTCCGGCAGTACATGCAGCAGATGCTCCTCCCATTTTTCTATCATTTGATTGACGACTGCTTCGTACTCCTGCCCGGGATCCACCTCTTTCAGCGGCGGAGCCAGGCAGCTAATCTTCACATAGTTGGACATCTGATCACACCTCCCGTGTTCCCGCGCTCAGGCGGTCGCTTTGCAGCTTCCTGGTCGTGAATCGCTCCAGCGTTTCCTCACATACTTCATGGCCGATACCCGCGTTTGCCGGAACCGCCAATACGCCTGGACGAACCAGCTCAATGCCCGGCACCACGATATCCTGCTCCCAGAAACGGTCGGAGGCGGATACATCGCCGGGTATCGAGAAATTGGACAAGGAGGAGATGGCGACGTTATGGAGGCGGCCGATGCCGAGCTCCAGCATCCCTCCGCACCATACCGGTATGCCCCGCTGTGAGCAAAGATCGTGAATCCGCTTCGCATTCGTGAATCCGCCTACCCTGCCGATCTTAATATTCATGATCCGGCAGCTCCCAAGATCGATGGCATGACTTGCGTCAGCCAGCGTGTGAATGCTCTCGTCCAGGCAAATAGGCGTACGCAGCTCCTTCTGCAGAGCCGCGTGCTCGATAATATCGTCATGCGCCAGCGGCTGCTCGATCATCATCAGATTATAGCGGTCCAGCTCCTTCAGGATGGGCATATCCTTAAGGGTGTAAGCGGAATTCGCATCGACCATGAGCGGCAGCTCGTCGCCGAATCGCTTGCGTATCGCCTGAACCAGTTCAATATCGAAACCGGGCTTGATCTTCACCTTCATCCGCCTATAGCCCTGTTCCACGAATCGTTCCACGTTCCGAACGACATGAGCGGTCGTCGGCTCGATCCCGATGCTTACGCCAACCTCGATTTCTTGCCTGCCGCCCCCTAGCGCTTGCGCCAACGATATCCCATTCCGTTTCGCATATAGATCCCACACGGCCGTTTCGATCGAGGCGATGGCCATATGGTTGCGGCGGATGGAAGCGAAGAGCTCCGAGACTTCCTCGGGTCTTGTCACCTCCTTGCCGACCAACGAGGGGACCAGATAATGCTCCAGCATATACCAGATCGTCTCCGTCGTTTCTTCGTTGTAGTAAGGATGCGAGAAAGCGACGCTTTCCCCGTACCCGACACATCCGTCGCTATGTACAGCCACGATCACGCACTCTTTCTTCGACATCCGTCCGAAGCTTGTCTCGAAGGGAGCTTTCAAGGGCACTTGCACCTGTCTTAATGTAATGCGATCAATTTTCATAAAAGTAAGACTCCTTTCAACCTGTAACTTCCTATGCTTACAATTCTAACGGAACCGCTCTTGAATTGGACCCCGGCAAACTTTCGATTACATGTTCGGAATTAAGGTGCGAGGAAAGGGGGATTGCGGTAAAAAAGCAGGGCTGCCGTTTCATAGAACCAATCTTGAGCAGCCCCGCCATGGTCCTTATTTCTTGCTTGCGATATATGCGTCCAATTGAGCCTGGAACTCTGCCTGAACTTTGTCAAGGCCCGCCTGCTTCATCTTTTCGAGCACCTGCGGAAGACCTTCTTCCGGTTTGACCAAGCCGTGATAGATGGGCAGCAAATACGTTTGTGTAACATTATTAAGCGCAGCAAGCTCGTTTTTGATCTTGGAATCATCGAGAGCGAATGTTTCAAGCGGGCTGTGGATGATATTCCCGGATTTCCATCTGCTGTAAACCGACTCTACCAGATCGCCCGTTAATCCTTCTACCTGCCGGGAAAGCGGGGTTCTCCAGCCCCAAGGACTAGAGCCTTCAGGCGGATAATTGGCGGATGCGGGCAAACTTCTGAACTTCTTATCTCCAACAGGCTCCCAGTGCTTTCCTTTGATCCCGTAAAAGGTTAAATCATATAAATCTTTGTCATACCTGAGAAGATCGAGTGCCATTAATGCCCGCTCTGCATGTTTGGAAGTTGCGTGAATGCCGATTCCACCATTAATCAGCGGAACCTGGAATTGCTTCGCCGTTGGATTGACGTCAATTAACTCGGGCTTCCATTCCGGATGCGTTCTCAGTACACCGTCCATTAACACAGCTACGGTCGCTATGTTATGAAAATAAGCAGCCGTTTTGCCTTCTTCAAACGCCTTCTTCCAATCCGTCTTGGATACGATGGCATCCTTCGTCCAGACGCCTTGCTGAGCCATCTCATAAAACAAGTTCATCTTTTCCAGCGTCTTGGGGTTTTCCAAATAATTCGTAAGCTTCGGTTTCGTATTATTGATGTCATAAGCAAGCGGAACCGCTCCGTGGAGGAAACGCAGTTCCATATCAAGAAAGAAAATAGGAACTGGAACAGCGCTTAATGTAGCGGGAGGGCCGCCGAATGCAGTCAAGCTCTTCTCGTTTTTGGCAATCGTAGTCAAATAGTTGACCAAGTCAGTCTGTGTCTTCACTTCCGGCAGGTTGTATTTTTCTCGCAAGTCGCCTCGAATTAAACCTACCTGAAATCCGCTGGAAAAAGTATCTTGCGGCACCATATAGATTTTGCCGTTAATCTTGGCTTGTTCCCAACCTATCGGATTTTGATTTTTCCACGTATTGGGCGCATAGGTTTTAAGTAAATCCTCGGTTAATTCAAGGAATCCGTCTTTCCTCGACGTTTCATTGTAAAATGTCCAGCTGCTGGCAAAAATCATGTCAAAATCCTCGTTAGCGGCAAACAATAACGGATATTTTTTATTGTACTCATTGAGGTCCAGGTATCGGATCTCTAACTCGGTATTGATTTTTTGCTTCAGAATTTTGTTAACTTCCGCATACACTTCATCGGTATCCGGCGGCTTCGTACCGACCAGAACTAACTTCAGCTTGACCGGCTTCGTTGTATCTATTTTCGTTGCACTTTCAGACGGCTTCGCCGATGTAGACACGCCTGGTGATGACGTTGACTGAGTTTCCGTATTGCCGCTGCACGCACTTGCCAGCATGCTCAGCGCCAGAATCGGCATAATGCCAACTTGCATTTTTTTTCGCATACCATTCATAGACTTCATCCCTTTCATACACTTCCCCCCATATCGAATTCAAATGCACTTCATGTCTCTACTTCTTCACAAAGAATTTCATCTCAGAAAAGGAAACCCATTCCGGATTCTCTACTTGAGTTTCTAATGAGCCAAATACAGCCACTCTAAAGTACTTGGTGTTTACCGATGGGAAATTGAAAGAAAGAACATCGCCGTTGTTTCCAGCCGCGGTAGTTCCTCCGTACACATTCGTCCAAGTTTCGCCGTCTTCCGAAACGGACAACATGAGCTTGTTGGATCTCGTGTCCCCCCAGTTAAATACGGTTGCGTCGAACCTCTCGAGTTGAATGGTTTCTCCAAAATTAAATAGGAGGTAAGTCGTTTTATCTCCTGACCAGCGTGATTCATTGAATGCATCATTGTCAAACATTTTCCAGACATTTTGTGGAGAATAGGTTGCTCTAAAACTCCTGAACTTGATTTCCTTCAAGTCTTCCAGCGGAATCGGGGTGACGGGAGCAAGCGCTTGTGTCTGTAGTTGCAACGGTACTAGCGGTTTTTGGCTGGTAAACTCCACGACCTGGTTCTCAGCATTCCAGGCCACCGTATATCGCAGACCGCTTTGCTGTATAAATGTATCTGGAATAAGCATTTGGTTATTAGCTCCGGTTGCCTGAGCATCCATGGTCATATTTATACCGTTGACCTTTGCCACATTGCTGCCCGACACAAACTGAATCGTCAAGTTACCTTTGGTAGCTGTTGCCGTATTCGTGGCAGCATTCCAATTCACCGTCATGCCCATCTCTTCAAGAACGCCTCTCATCGGAACCATCACGAGGGTATTATTTAGCATAGGGGCAACATCCAAATCCAGCCCCTGCGTGTCAATTCGTACGCGAATCTTTCTCTCCACCGGTTCGGATGGTACCTGGGCGGCGAGCGGAAGCGTACTGGAATCCGCTTTTTGCAACGTATAGGTGCCTGGCGTACCCTCGAAATAGATCGTGTTTCCCTCTTGAACGGCTTCATACTTCACGGTTGCCGTCCCTCCTTGCTTCACGGCCGTCCAATATCCGTCTTCAAGGTCGGTAACCAGAATCTTGTAATTCTGATTCGTCTGACCCGTGAAGGTGATCGTTGCTTGTTGATCCACCAGATCGAAATCTTTTGCAAAAAAGACGACACGATCGTGAATCCTTGCGCCGGCATAATCATTCGTCTCGGAATAATGCACATCTAACGGCGCGGGACCACCCGCGGCATCCATCACTTGCATCACGTTCAAGAACCGCGTACGGTTAGCGGGAGTCTCGCTGGAAAGCTCAAGTCTCCATTTTCCCGCTTCCAGTCCGGCTATGTCAGATTGTTCTCTGGCGATAATCGGCTTATTTACTCCGTCTACCTCAAATGCGCAGCTTCCATTCAGCTCGTTTACACATCCGGGTCCGCCGATTTTCTCGACGTTCAGATCGCTGCTCTGAGGCAGCAGCGTGTCGGTAACCAGCTTGCCGTTATAATAGCCCCGTTCCGTTACGACGCTTGTAGTTCGGTTTCCTGTTACCACAGGCTCGTTAATGGTATGGAGCAACCATCTTTTCTCGGCGTTTGCATTCGGTGTGTCGATATTGTCGTAAACGACCATCGCCGCCGGATGTTCGTCATCCTTGAAATTCAAGAAAGCCATACTTCTCGTATAATTTTCGGCTCTGGGATTCAAGCCCGTGTTTCCATAAGCCGAACTGAGCTCACCCTTGATATAAGAGTAATCGGGATGCATCTCATCGTCTCCGATGGAGTGAGAGAGGATCTCTCCTCTATGGTAGCCAGAGTCGGTATTCCACTGCTCGACCGTTCTTGGAATTTGGGTGTTATAGAGCTGATTCGACGGCGAGTAGGTTCCCTGCTGGGACGCGGTCGGATCCTCGATCTGTACGACATTATGCGCGATGGACTGCTTGTTATATTGTAAGTCGTGGACGGATCCGTAATTGATCTCGTCTCCGGTCGCCGGATCTTTGCCGGAATAAATACCGGAGTCGATCGCCAGATAGCCTTTGTAATACAGAGAGAAGGCTCCGGCATCAAAATGCTGGTGGTTGGTCTGGAGTCTTTCACCGATATTCATGACAGCGAAGACGGCTTTGGAATCCGTTCCTTCATCCCATCCCGTTCTCGCCACGATGGAGCCATACGGCGCGGGGAAGTACCGGGACAAAGGCGTATCATATTCGGACTGCTTCGGCGCGTTCGGATCGAAGAACAAAAGATAATACAAATCGTCCGCGATGTACTTTTGCTTGATAAACTCGTTCTGCGCTTTCGGATTATTGTAAACACTGCCGGCTATCATATTCGTAATATTTCCGTGGTTGAATCGATGAAATGACCTTATGGCATCCGTGTTAAAGTCATCGCCCTCCGTCATGATATAACCGTCCGGTCTTCGAGTAAACACCTGCCGGTCTAGCGCTAATCCGACTTTCTCCGTAAGCGGCTCAATGCCGATTGCCTTCCAGAGCTGATTGCCCATCATGATATACTTCAGCCGGTTATCCCCGTAAGCAGGACCTTCGAATGGCATTTCGGAGTCGAGCATCACATTAAAACCCGGCATGCTCACATTCAGGATATAATCCGCCAGGTCTTCATAGTACTCGGGATTCGTATCGAAAAGCGCAATCGCCATCGCCAGCTTGAATTGATGATGTACCTCGCCATTGACGTGACCGGCAAGAATATACTTGTCTTCGTCCCTGATCGGATAAGGATACTCAAGAGCTGTCTTCACCCAATCGTCAAGCTTTCCGCGGATGGTCGTTCTCTCCGCAGCACTAAAGCTATCGTAGCACCAGTCATAAACAAGGGATGTGAAGAACATCAGGCTTCCCATTTGCCTGCCTACATTGAATACAATCGTGCCATCCGAACGATTACCATTCCATTGCACCGTAGTCGCCAGATTCACGGCAAGATCAGCCGCTTTGTCACGGGCCGTCACATCCCCGTAAATCAGGTAACGAATCGCATTGGCTTTCATGACTTCCACCGCTTCGTTATTTAAATTGGTGTATACGTCGTTCGGTATGGGGTTGGGTAGGACGGGCAAAATGCCGGTCACGCTTTTTTGCGCATTCGTATTGATACTGTTCCAAACCGTATCAAAAGCCGGATCCGTCACTCTCGCAATAAGAGTAGGAAGCATATCCTTGTTGACTAGAACACGTGGTCGATCGTTTTGCGGAATCGGTATCGGATCATACTGATTGGATAGTTTAGGAGTGATCCGTTTGATCATCACATTGTCGATATGATAGGACCCTGAATTTACTCCTGTAGAGAACACGATTTGATCGATGCTTGTAACTCCTGTCGTTACAAGAGGTTTACCTAACATGGCAACCGTAGTCGGGCCCACTCTTGTAATTCCATCGGATAAAACGTTAGCATGGGAGTCATCTAACATCTCGCTTGTCAGATAGGCGTCGAAGGTTCCTTCATCCAGATCCAGCACCAATTGCATCGTATACCAGAAATTCTCTGAAATGCTGTAAGAGGAATTAGGAATAAACTGGCCTTCAAACGGGTCTGGAGCTTCTTTAATGGTGAAACGGGGCGCCCCGTTGCCTAATACGGCGAACTGTACGGCCGGCTTGACTGTCGTACTTGCCCCCATCTTTCCGTTCAATCTGACACTCAGCAGCGGAATGATATTCGTCGTATCTTTTTTTAGCAGGTACTTGGTTTCGACGAGTGCTTTGCCGCCTACTAGAGGCGTAAACGTCTTCGTCGCTGCAACACCGGCATTGGTGGAGTCTGTATCCTTAAGTTCCAAAGTCTTGTTACCGGCTCCTGCCGATTCGCTGATAAGAGCTGTGCCTCCCGTCCCCGTTACCGTATAGCCTGCAGGCGCGAGACCTGTCTGCCCGGTATCAAATGTTTCAATAGTAGGGACTTCCGACAGCTCTGCCGCTTCAGCCTTTTGTGGTGAGACTCCAAGTAAACCACCTAACATGGCCAAACCTAACATCAAAGAGATCGATCTTCTGTTCAACCCATATAACCAACTGGCCATTATTATCATCCTTTCTGCATGTGTCTTGATTTTTCCTCACATTCGATCCTCAAGCTCCACTCCTTTCATTCGATTGCCAGCCGGAGTCCTGTATTGAATGCCGTAGACTTACCTGGAGAAAAGAAGCGGGACGACGCAGCATCCCGCTTTTTCCTTTCATGTTACTTCTTCACATAAAAATTCAACTCCGATATCGATACAAATTCCGGGAACGTGATAGCGTCCGTAGAGCCGAATACCGCCACTCTAAAGTATCTAAATTGCGGAGACGGGAAGTGATATGGGATAAAATCGCTCGTGTCTCCCACGGTTTCTCCTCCGTACAAGTGTGTCCAATTGACTCCGTCGTTCGAAACGGAGAACATCAGCCGGCTTGATCTCGTATGACCGTTATATATGGCAACGTCGAATCTCTCCAGTTGAATCGTTTGATCGAAGTCAAAAATAATATGAGATCCAATATCGCCGGCCCAACGGGAATCGCCTGCCTGGACATTGTCGAACAGCTTCGGCACATTTTCCGGTGCAACGGTGGCCGTAAAGCTCTTATAAGCAATTTCCTTCAAGTCCGTAATCGGAATCGGGGTAACGGGAGCAAGGTCCGTCCTTACCCATTGCAGCTTCTCTGCCGGCGGTTGGGTCAAAATTTCTGCAACTAGATTCTTTGGATCCCAAGTCACTTTATAATTCATGCTATCGGCGATGACATTAAGCGGTATCAGCATCGTGTTATTCAACATCGTTGCCGGTCCGTCCATGGTTAAATTCTCGCCGTTGACCTTAGCCACATCACTGCCCGCTATGAATTCAATCGTCAAATTCCCCTTGATCGCCTTCGCAGTTTTCTTCTTACGATTCCATTGCACCTCCATGCCCAATGCTTCTAAGGTGTCTTTCATCGGAACCATCACGACGTCATTAATAAGCTTCGGGGCTACTTCATATTCCTGCCCTTGAGTGTCAATTCTAAGGCGGATCTTTCTCTCCATCGGCTCAGACGGGACCTTGCCTGCGAGCGGAAGTGTGCTTGAATCTGCTTTTTGTAACGTATAGGTGCCTGGTGTACCCTCGAAATAGAGCGTATTTCCTTCTTTTACCACCTCATACTTCACGGATGCTTTCTTGCCTTTCTTCGCGGCAGTCCAATATCCGTCTGCAAGGTCCGTCACCAAAATCTTATATTTCTGATCTTTATCTCCTTCGAACTCAATAGTCGCTTTATTTTGAATCAGATCAAAGCCTTTTGCGAAAAAGACGACACGATCATAAATCCTTGCGCCTGCGAAATCAGCCGTCTCAGAATAATCTGCCTTTAACGGTCTAGGCCCGTAAACGGCATCCATGACCTGCATGACATTTAAGAAACGTGTCTGGTTAGCAGGAGCTTCATTTGACAGCTCAATTCTCCATTTCCCCGCCTCCAGACTGGAAATGCTGGTCGGGCTAGTCGGCAAAATCGCTTTGTTCACGCCGTCTACCTCAAATTCGCGTCCTGGTCCGCCGATTTTTTCGATCTCCAGATCATTTCTTTTAGGCAAAAGCGTATCCGTGACTAGCTTACCGTTATAGCCCCGTTCCGTCACTTCGCTTGTGTATCTTCTGCCATCGATAACAGGCTCATTGATCGTATGAAGAAGCCACTTTTTCTCGGCATTAGCATTAGGCGTGTTGATATTATCGTACACAATCATCGCAGCCGGATGCTCTTCATCCTTGAAATTCAAGAAAGCCATACTTCTCGTGTAGTGGTCGGTTCGCGTCTTTCCATAAGCCAAACTGAGCTCACCCTTGATGTATGAGTAGTCGGGATACATTTCGTCATCCCCAATGGAGTGGGAAATCATCTTTCCTCTTTGGTAGTTACGGTCAGTATTCCACTGCTCGACTGTTCGAGGAATTTGTGTATAATAGAGCTGATTGCCAGGCGAGTAGGTCCCCTTCTCAGCTGCGTTCGGATCATCGATTTGCACAACATTATGTGCAATAGACTGCTTGTGGTATTCCAGATCATGTACGTCTCCGTATTCTACCCCTTCATTGGTGACCGGATCAATTCCCGAATACATCCCGGAATCAATCGCCTGGTAGCCCTTATAATACAAGGTGAAGGCGCCGGCATCGAAATGCTGATGGTTGGTCTGGGTCCGTTCACCGATATTCATAACGGCGACGACCGATTTGGAATCCTGTCCTTCATCCCAGCCCGTTCTTGCCACAATAGAACCGTACGGTGCGGGGAAGTATTTGGATAGCGGCGTGTCATAGACGGACTGCGCCGGTGCGTCCGGATTGAAGAACAGCAGATAATAGAGTTCATCCTGATAGGTGCCCTGCTTTAAAAACTCCTCCTGCGCTCTTGGATTGTTGTAAATACTGCCCGCGATCATACTTGTGATATTGCCGGATTTGAATCGATTCCACGGCGATTCAGAATCTCTGTTGCCGTCATCGCCTTCCGTCATGATGTAACCATCCGGTCTTCGGATATATACCAGCCTGTCAAGCGCCAAGCCGGCTTTCTCCGAGAGCGGCTCTACGCCGATGGCCTTCCAAAGCTGATTTCCCATCATCATATATTTGAGCCGGCCATCTCCGTATAGCGTTCCTTCGAACGGCATCTCAGCTTCCAGCATGACATTAAACCCAGGCATGGAAATATTGAGAAGAAAGTCCGCAATGTCATTGTAGTACTCGGGATTGGTATCATAAAGCGCAATCCCCATGGCAAGCTTAAACGTGTGATGCACATCGCCGTTCACATGTCCGGCAAGGATATACTTGTCTTGGTCTTTAAGCGGATACGGATACTCAAGACCGTTTTTTACCCACGTGTCAAGCGCTTGGCGAATAACTGATCGTTGCCCTTCATTCATAAGGTCATAACACCAATCATAGACAAGAGATTCCATGAAGATCAGGCTACCAATTTCTCTGCCTACATTGAAAACAGTCGTCGAATTGCTTCGATCCGGGTTCCACTGTACCGAATTTGCCATGTTCACTGCAATATCGACCGCTTTCTGACCTGCTTCCGCATCTCCTTGAACCAGATACAGAAACGCATTGGCTTTCATAACATCTACCGTTCGAATATCGATATTGGTGATAGCGCTATTGGATCTTGGAGGGAAGCTGCCGGTCGAGTTCCGTTGCGATTTCGTGTTGATGCTCGCCCATACTTCGTCAAAGGCCGGATGGGTCAATCGTTCTTTTAAAGCTGGCAGCGTCTCTTTATTTACCAATATACGCGGACGGTCCATCTGTGGAAGCGGAATTGGATTATACTGATTGGATGCTTTTGGCGCGACAACGCTTATCGGAATCGAAAGGTTAAAGCTAACGGATTTTGCTGTTTCCACATTGCCTGCTTCATCAACAGACCGGAATTGGATCGAGTACTGACCTTTTCTGACATAAGTAACAGGCGCCGAATAAAGCTGCCATGTTGCACCGTTGTCCAAGCTGTATTCGGTTTTCACCACTTTTTCATTATCCGTTGCCGCCAAATTGAGCGTTACCGGACTTGTATACGTGTCATTCGGTCCGTCCGGAGACGCAGGCGATAAGGAGGCGGTTGTTTCAGGTGCGATTTTGTCGGTTGCGGCAGCTAATTGGATATTTACATCGGTCACATCATGATCCGTCAACGTGACGGCAGCCGTGCCGCTTTTGTAACCGGGGAACGAAGCTCTGACGGCATAGGAACCGCTGCTTGTAACAAAACTGTAAGTACCATCCGCCAAAGTTTGTGTGCTGGCAAGTGGAGCTGCATAAACCGTATCCGTAACAGAGAACAAACTTACCGGGACTGCCCCCAGAGCTTCACCCTCCGGATTAACCACTTTTCCATTCAACGTTACGATCGGTTTGACGGATACTTCATCAAAATGATAAGATCCTGAATTCGCCCCTGTGGCGAACACAAGTTGATCTATACTAGTAATTCCCGTCGTGACAAGGGGCTTACCCAGCATGGCGACCGTTGTTGGACCCACTCTTGTAATCCCATTGCTTAAAAAGGGAACTCTAGCGGCATCCAGTACATCACTAGTCAAATAGGCATTGAAACTTCCTGCATCCAGATCCAGCTCCAGTTTCATCGTATACCAGACATTCTGGATCATGCCGTAGGACGAGCCAGGAATAAACTGAGGGGAAAACGGATCGGGAGCATCTTTAATGGTGAACCGGGTCGCTCCGTTGCCCAACACGGAGAACAGAACAACCGGCTTGACTGCCGTATTGCTTCCCACCTTTCCATTCAACCTGACATTCAGCACGGGAAAGGAGTCCGTCGCATCCTTAGATAGCATGTACTTGGCTTCAACGAGAACTTTGCCCCCTACTTTAGGCGTAAAGGTTTTCGTTACTGAAACGCCATTGCTGCCTGAGTCAGTATCCTTCAGCTCCATCGTCTTGTTTCCGGCTCCTGTTGCTTCGCTGACGAGGACTGTGCCTCCCGTTCCCGTTACTATGTATCCTGCTGGCGCAACACCTGTCTGATCGGCATCAAAGGTATCATAAACAGGCAGTGCAGATATCTCCGCCGCTTCCGCCTTCTGCGTTGTAGTTCCTATTAAACCGCCTAACATGGCCAAACATAACATCATGGAGATCCATTTTTTGGTTATTCCCGAAACCAAACCGGTCATTAAGTTCACCCTTTCTTTGTCAACTAATTTTTCTCCATTCGACTCGCCCGCTCCTCGAGCTTCCCTTTATCCGCCTATGACCTCCCCTCGCGTATGATTGGACTGCATATATGCTAACCGTTTTCACGGGATTAGCCTATGGAAGCGTTACCATACTTAATGTGATCGATCATATCAGCTTAGATAAAAGCGAGACGAAACAGCTTCTTATATAAGAGCCGCGCCATCCCGCTTATCATGCTGAGATTAAGGGTTTTTCTTGATAAATTCGTCAATTTGTTTTTGCATTTCGGCCTGGACCTTGTCAAGTCCCGCCTCCTTCAGTTTTTGCTTCGCTACCGGAATTCCTTCCTCCGGCTTCACAAGACCATGATAAATAGGCAGCAAATACGTCTTCTGCACGTTAGCCAGTGCAGCCAGCTCGTTCTTGATGTTAGTATCATCGAGCACAAATGTCGCTAGCTTGGTGTCGATGATATTGTTTGCTTTCCATTTTGCATTGGTAGCCGCTAGAAGATCACCGGCCGGTCCTTCAAGCTGACGGATCAGCTCTTGTGTTCTCCAGCCCCAAGGAGAAGCGCCGTCCGGCGGATATCCGGTTGAAGCCGGCAGACTTCTGAACTTGTTGTCGCCAATCGGCTCCCAGTGCTTGCCTTTGATGCCTAAGACCGTCAAATCGAACAGTTCTTTGTCGTAACGGAGAAGATCCAACGCCATCATTGCTCGCTCAGGATTCTTGGAGGTGGCATGGATGGCGATCCCGCCGCCGTTAAAAGGCGAACGAGTCCGCTTGGTATCCGGAAAAAGATCGATGACTTCAGGCTTCCACTCGGGATGGGCCAGATTGATGGCTTCCATCGCGGCTGACATGTTCAGGATGTTGCCGTAATGAGCCGCGGTTTTGCCTTGTTTGAAGGCTTCCAACCAATTTGTCTTGGACACGATGGAATCTTTCTCCCACACGCCGTTCTGAGCCATCTCGTAGAGCATATTTAACCTTCCCGAGTATTCCGGGTCGTCCAGGTAGTTGACAAGCTTCGGGTTCGGGCTTTTCATGTCATAGGCGAGCGGGGCGCTGCCATGCACGAAGAGTCGTTCCAGATCGGCAAACATGATCGGAATGGGGTTCGGGGTAATGTTAACGCTCGGTCCGCCGAAGGCGGTGATGCCCTTCTCGTTCTTGGCGACCGTCGTCATGAAGTTGACATAATCGGTTAGCGACTTCACTTCCGGCAGCTTGTATTTCTCCCTCAAATCGCCGCGGATGATCGCTACATTAAAGCCCGATTCAAAGGCATTGCTCGAAATCATGTAGAGCTTCCCGTCTACTTTCGATTGCTCAAAAGCAAGCGGTGGCTGCTGCGCCCACGTCTGCGGCATATACTTCTTGATCATGTCTTCCTTCAATTCCAGGAAGCCGTCCTTTCGGGCGGTTTGCGGATAGAATAACCAGTTGCCGGTGAGAGCCATGTCAAAGTCTTCATTCGCCGCGAACATGAGCGGATACTTTTGGTTGTATTCGTTAAAATCAAGGAATCGGACATCGAGCGTGGTGTTGATCTTCTTCTTCAGGATCTTATTCACTTCTGCGTACACTTCGTCTGTGTCTGCCGGTTTCGTCCCTACCAATACCAGCTTGATCGTGACAGGGTTCGACGTGTCAATCGCTGCCGGCGACGCGCTTGCCGACGCTTCCGGTGTCCCCGTAGTCGATGGGGATGTGCTTTCTGAGCTGTTCCCGCCGGTGCACGCGCCGACCAGCATGCTAAGCATAAGCATTGGTACTGAGACCAACCAAGACTTCCTCTTTTTCAAATTCATCCTCTTTCCCCCTACGGAAATAATGACTTCCTATTGATAAACCGGGGTTGCCGGAATTACCCTTTGACGGCGCCTATCGTAAGACCTTTGACGAAATACCGCTGAATGAACGGGTATAAGAAAATAATCGGCCCGGTAACGACCATCGTCAACGCCATTTTTATCCCTTCGCCGGGCAAATCCGGCACCTTGTTCCCGGTTTTCTCCGCAACGATTTTGAGCGCATCGACATTGCCGATTACTTTGTACAAGTAGTACTGAAGCGGATAGAGCTTCTGGTCGCTAATAAAAAGCAGCGAATAGAACCAATCGTTCCAATAGTTGAGCGCTACGAACAAGCCAATTGTAGCTAGCGCCGGCTTGCATAAAGGCAGGATCAGACGGATAAAGATGGTGAAATCGCCGGCTCCGTCAATTTTGGCGGATTCCGTAATCGCGGCCGGTATGCTTCTCATGAAGCTCTTCATGACGAGAATATAAAATACGTTGATCATCGGTAGCAGCAGCAAAACCCAATATGTATCCTTCAGCTTCAAATAGTTGACGACCAGAATGTACAAGGGGACAAGCCCTCCGCTGAACAGTGTTGTGAAGTAAAAGATAAAAGAAAATGTGTTCCGCCACTTGAAATCCGTTCTCTGGATGACGTAACTGCTCATCGAGATGAAGAACAAGGATAGCATCGTACCGATAACAGTTAAGGAAACGGTAACCCCATAAGCGCGAAGGATGTCTTGCGGATATTCGAAAATAAACTGATAAGCTTCTAACGAGAGTTCCTTGGGAATGAGCTTGAAGCCTTCCAGGATGATCTCGCTTTCCTTCGTGAAGGAACCGCTGAGGACAAGCAGGAACGGCAGGACGCATAGTAAGGCGACAAGCGTTATCCAGCTGTAAGATACCACATTCAGAATCATCTGATCCATCCGGATCTTCTTCGTTGCGTTCATCGGACTGCAAGCTCCCTTCCGGATTAAAATAAGGCCGAATCTTTGTCCGTTCTGCGGACAATCCCATTTACGAGCAGAATCGTGACGAAGCACAGGACCGATTGAAAGAAGTCGATCGCCGCCGACATGCCAATTTCATTGTTCTCCACCAGAGAGCGGTAAACGAACGTATCAATGACATCGGTGGCCGAGAACAGCAGGCCGTTGCTTCCAACCATATTGAAGAAGAGACCGAAATCTCCGCGGAAAATCTGACCGACTGCGAGGAGGATCAGGATCATCATCGTCGGCTTCAAGCAAGGAATCGTAATGTACCAGATTCGCTGAAAAACGTTCGCCCCGTCCGTCTCTGCGGCCTCGAACATCTCCTGGTCAATGCTCATGATGGCCGCCAGGTAAAAAACCGCGCCGTAGCCAACCGCTTTCCATGCATTGAAAATTATGAGAAGAAAGGGCCACACATCAGGCGTGCTGTAAAAGTTGACGGGCTCCATACCGGCGGCGCGGAAGAGCGAATTGACCGTGCCGTGCTCGAAATTCAGCAGATTGTAGGCAATCGTACCGACGACGACCCACGAAATGAAAAATGGCAGGAACATCAGCGTTTGGCTTACCTTTTTGAACCATCGGTTTCGGATTTCCGACAGCATGATGGCGACCCCGACCTGCAGCACCAGGTTGATGGAGATGAAGGCCGCGTTGTATAGAACCGTGTTTCGTGTGACCCTCCAAGCATCTC
Source organism: Paenibacillus sp. cl123 (assembly GCF_900101595.1). Classification (GTDB taxonomy): domain Bacteria; phylum Bacillota; class Bacilli; order Paenibacillales; family NBRC-103111; genus Paenibacillus_G. The sequence continues at coordinate 203,091 of NZ_FMYY01000005.1, read as the reverse complement.
CGGAGATGAAGAAAAAACGGAAATTGTTCAAACCTACCCAATCGCTGCCCAATATGCCTTTGGTATACGTGTATTCCTTGAACGCAAGAACCAGGCCGAACATCGGCGTATATTGGAATAACAGCACGAATAGCAAAGCCGGCAAGAGCATGAGCAGCAAGGTTTTGTATTCGATTAAATCGCGTATAAACGGTGTTTTCATAGTACTTCTCTTCCTCCTCCTTCTCTTTGTCACCGCTGGATTACCCTCATTATAATGGAACCGTTATCATATGGGTCCCCGTCAATCTTTCGACTTCATGTCGGGAATTAAGATTCGGATACAACAAAAAAACCGCGTTGCTGCTCGCGGTTTCATCCACTTCTATGTAAAGAGCTGCTGCTTGCGATAGCTGCCGGGCGTCTGTCCGACCACCTTTTTGAATAAGGCGATAAAGGAATTGACATCCCGGTAACCGACCGACTCCGCTATAGCGCCGATCGTCCGGTCCGATTTTCTCAGCTGCTCGCAGCTCTTGCGAACCCGGACGCCTTGCAGATAATGAAGAAAGGTTTGGGAGGTATGACGCTTGAACAAGCGTTGGAGCTGACGCTCGCTCCACCTAAAAGATTCGGTCAATTGAGATAAGGTAAGCTCCTCAGAGTAGTGCCGTTCGACATACTCGAGCACTTGGATGAACCGGTCATGCTTGCCCGGCCACTCGGAGCTTTCGCGATGCTTCAAGCGGTGCATGGTCAGGAGCAGTTGGAGCAAGAGGCTGCGCAAATAGGTGGAGGCCCCGCTTTGGGGCAGCTCATGTTCCCGGTGCATCGCGAGAAACAAGGCTTCCAGGCACGCATCGACATCCGTGATCGCCTCGCAGGAAAGCTTTCCAGTCTGCAGCTCTTTCATATAGGCTGCAATCGGCTCCTCCGTAACCACGGGGAGCAGGCTGTCGATCAGCCCAGGCTGAAATATACAATTATATACGACTAACGGCTCTGAGGCCGTATCCGGCGAAGAGGGACGAAAAACATGCGAAACCCCGACCGGGATCACGAACAGCTGGCCGCGGGCCGCCGGACGGACCTCATTTTCCATATAATGAAATCCCCTCCCCTCCCCCACATACGCAAGCTCGATGAATTCATGATCATGCTGAGGCAGGCGGAACGCTTCGGTTGCCCGGTTGATGGACAGCATCGTATGATCCGGAAAAAAACGCTCCGCTGTCAGCGTACGCTTCGGTTGGTTCATGGCAAGATCACCTGCTCCCATTCATGTCGTGTTTACCGGTATGAGATGTCCGTTATGAGGAGATATACGGCACGGAGACTCTCTTATAATTATAGTGGAATCCCCTTCCATAGCAAATCCATCTTGACGAGAAAGAGAAGTGATCGTATGTCCACCGTGACGAAGCTGCGATGCGAATACAGAGAGAATCCCATCGGAATCGATGTCAGAAAGCCGCGAATCAGCTGGCAAATTCGCTCGGATTCGCGAGCTTGGCTGCAAGCGGCCTATCAGCTGCAACTATCGGATGATGCCGAGTGGAAAACGCTGCTCTGGGATTCCGGTAAAGTCATCTCCGGCCAATCCGTTCACGTCGAGATAGACGGCCTCGAGCTCGCAAGCCGGCAGCGTTACTATTACCGGGTCCGCGTGTGGAGCGAGCAGGGCGAGCAGTCCGAATGGTCGGAGACGGCTTTCTGGGAAATGGGGCTGCTGGAAGCCAGTCACTGGCTGGCCGATTGGATCAGCGCGCCGCTTGAAGCCTTTCCCTTGGAGTCCGAGGTTAGTCCGCTTCTCCGGCGCAGCTTTACCGTGGACCGGAAGGTGGCAAGCGCACGCGTTTATGCGACCGGCCTTGGTCTGTACGAGCTGTATGTGAACGGCTGCAGGGCGGGCGATTGCTACCTGACTCCCGGCTGGACCAGCTACAACCATCAGCTTCAGTACCAGACGTATGATGTCACGCACTTATTGGCGAGCGGGCCCAACGCGATAGGCGCCATTCTCGGAAACGGATGGTACAAGGGCAGCTTGACCGGCAGCCACAAAAAGAATGTGTATGGCGACCGGACCGCTTTCCTCATGCAGCTGCATATCCGTTATGAAGGGGAAGCTGAGGAGGTTATCATCGCAACCGATACGGCATGGAAAGCCCGTGAAAGCGCCATCCGAATGTCCGGCATTTATGAAGGGGAAACGTATGACGCCCGGCTCGAGATCGCAGATTGGTGCGATGGCCGGTACGATGACCAGCATTGGCACGGCGTGGAAACGCTGCCCCATACCAAGCATACGCTTACCGCGCAAATGAACGAACCCGTGCGGATCACTGAAAAATTATCGCCCATTAAGCTCCTCACAACGCCGGCCGGGGAAACGGTGCTGGATATGGGCCAAAATATGGTGGGCTGGGTTCGCTTCACCGTTCGCGGAGAAGCGGGACGGCACGTCATGCTGGAGCATGCCGAGGTGCTGGATCGTGAGGGCAATTTCTATACCGATAATTTGCGGGATGCGAAGCAAACGATCCGGTATACGCTCAAAGGCGGAGCCCCCGAGACGTTCGAGCCCCGCTTTACGTTCCAGGGCTTCCGGTACGTGAAGCTGACCGGGTTCGGCGAGGACATACGGCTGGAGGATTTCACGGGAATCGTGCTCCATTCCGACATGGAGCTCACAGGCGATTTCCGCTGCTCGGAGCCTCTGATCAATCAGCTGCAGCACAATATCCTCTGGGGGCAGAAGGGGAATTTCCTCGACGTGCCTACCGATTGTCCGCAGCGGGACGAGAGACTCGGCTGGACGGGCGACGCGCAGATGTTTATCCGGACTGCGGCGCATATGATGAATGTGGCGCCCTTTTTCACCAAGTGGCTGCGCGACCTGGCCGCCGAGCAGCGCGAAGACGGCGGGGTGCCGTTCGTCATTCCGCATGTGCTGAAGGAAACAAGCCACTCCTCCGCCGCTTGGGGAGACGCTGCCGTCATTTGCCCCTGGGTACTCTATCAATGTTACGGGGATAAGCGGATTCTCGAGCAGCAGTATGAGAGTATGAAGGCATGGGTGGCGTATATACGCAGCCAAGGAGAGAACGAATACCTTTGGACTACCGGGTTCCACTTCGGAGACTGGCTCGGTCTCGATGCCAAGCCCGATTCGTATGTCGGCGCCACCGATCGCGAGCTGATCGCCACCGCCTTCTACGCGTATTCGGCTTCCCTGCTTGCCAAAACGGCGCGAGTCCTCGGGAAAACCGAAGACGCGAGCCTGTATGAGCAGCTGCATGGCCGCGTGCGGGACGCTTTCCGGCAGGAATTCATCACGCCCGGCGGCCGGCTGGCCGTGCCGACGCAGACGGCCCACGTTCTCGCGCTGATGTTTAACCTGGCGGAGGATCACGCCAAGGAACGGGCGGTCGCCAAGCTGATGGAGCTGCTGCAAGAATCGGGCTTCCATCTCACGACAGGCTTCGTCGGCACTCCGTACCTCAATCTCGTGCTCAGCCAGAACGGCCAAACGGATGCGGCGTACAAGCTGCTGCTCCAAACCGACTATCCGTCCTGGCTGTATCAGGTGACCAAAGGCGCCACCACCATCTGGGAGCATTGGGACGGAATCAAGGAGGACGGGAGCTTCTGGAGCAAGCATATGAACTCGTTTAACCATTATGCGTATGGAGCGATCGGCGAATGGCTGTACCGGTATGTCGCCGGCATCGATGTGGACGAAGCTGCGCCGGGTTATAAGCATGTTCATATCCGGCCGCAGCCGCATGAGGGGTTGACATGGGCGGAAGCGGCGCTGGAATCGATGTACGGGCGCATCCACGTGAAGTGGCACAGGTCGGAGCAGCGCCGTATGGACATAACGGTCGTCATCCCGCCGAATGCCACGGCTTCGATACAGCTGCCGGGAGCACAGTGGAATCAGGTGCTGGAAAATGGGGAAACGCTGGAGCAAGCCGCAGGCATAGGAGAGATAAGACAGACGGAGCAAGGGGTTGCCCTTCAGGCAGGTTCGGGGGAATACCGGTTTACGTATGACTATCGGACTTGAGCTCTACGTTAGAAAGCAGGCAGCGCTCAGGCCGGGCGCATGACAAACACGGAGCCACGCGATATTCGCATGGCTCCGTGTTTGGTGTAAGGCTTATCTTGGCGTCAGCCTGAAGAAATGCTCGAGCGAGACCCGGCCTTGCAGCGGCTCACCTGCTGTAAACCGCCCCAGTTCATCCACGATGAAATCGCAAAGCTCGCGCTTAAGCAGTCCGTGATATCCGCCGATATGAGGCAGACAAAGGACATTGGGCATGGCGAGCAGCTCGTGATCCGCCGGAACCGGCTCCCGCTCGTATACATCCAGCGCGGCCGAGATTCGGCCTGTCCGGAGCTCGGCGACTAAAGCCTCCTCGTTCACGATCGGGCCGCGGGCCGTATTGACGAACAGCCCGCCGTCCCTCAGCCGCTGCAGCTGCTCCGCGCCGATCATCCCTTCCGTCCGCGGCGTCCACGTATTATGCAGCGAAACGATATCGCTGCGTTCGAACAATTCGTTCAGCCCGCACAGCTGAACCCCCAGCTCCTCCGCCTCTTGAGGCGAACAATAGCTCGAGTACAGCAGAATGGTCGTGTCGAACGGCTGCAGCATCCGGATAACCAGCTTGGAAATGGCGCCAAATCCGACCAAGCCTACGACCCGGCGCGTGACGCCCAGCACTGTTTCTCTTGTATTGACGCTCCACCTGCCCTGCTTCAGTCCGGTACTGTATCCGGCATGGTTCCAGGCTCCCGCAAGTATGAGAGATACCGCGCATTCCGCTGTGGAATGCGCCAATACGTTATTCGCGGACGTTACGGCAATCGGCGTCGCGAACACCTCTTCGCTTACGATGGAGGCTACGCTCCCCGCCCCATGACCGATGAATTTCAGCTTCCCGGCGCGCGCGAGAACCTCCGGCGTAAAAAATGGCGAGCCCCATGACGTGATGCACGCCTCATAATCGCCGATCTGCTCCGCCAGCTGCTCGCTGGTAAACCTTTCACCGATCGGCACAAAATCGACCTCGGACATGGACTTCAATTTATTCAAAACCTGATCCTGCCAGAACATGCCGCGCAGCCCGGCGTCGGCAATCGTCACTAATGTTTTCATTATCTAAACCCTCGATTCCAGAGATTTGAAGAGATTATGCATATAAGCGACATAATGCGGGAAAATGACATCCGGCTCCATGCCGGGCACCTGCAGCTCACTCCGCCACTTCGTCTCCCACTCCAGCGAATAATAGCCGGCATACCCGGATTGCTCCAAAAGCGCTACGATGGAAGAAATCGGGATTTGCCCCTCGCCTACCTTCGTATACTTCCAATTCGTCGCCATCGGATCTTCTGCGGGAACGCCGTCTTTGATATGAACATGGACACATTGCGAGCCGAGCAGCGCGACCGTCTCCGCCGGGTCTTCTCCCTCTTCAAGGGGATGGATCACATCATAAATGACCATGCAGTTGTCACGGCTCACATCGTCAAGCAGCTTACGCAGGATGCGGCCGGTTGAAAATTCATTATGCGTTTCAATCCAGAGCTGAACGCCATAAGCGGCCGCATAATCGCAAGCCTGCCGGAGCAGGTCCACCAGGGCAGGATAAGAAATATCCGGAACCGGCTGGTCTATGCGGTTCGTGAAATATCCCAGGAATACCCGCACTCCCCGGGCCTCCAGATCCTGCGCCAAACGCGCAACCTCTTTAAAGTGACGGAGCTGCTCCGCATCGCCTTCGCTGCCCGTAAAGCACACGCCGGAGCCGATGTCGGTAATCGTCAAGCCCGCTTCCTTCACCACTTGAAGCGCGTGTTTCCGCTGATCCGGAGTCATCCCGGTATGTATGGACCAGGCATCCCCCTCCCTGAGCTCCAGGCCTCGAAAGCCGTCTTTCTTTGCCGCCGCTGCCATATCCTCCAAAGCCCAGCCTGCGCAAGGTATCGTACTAAATGCCAGACGCTGCAATGCTGCCCCTCCTTTGTTGTTCAAAGTTACGAATCGCTACCATTTATTATGGCATCCCGGAGAATATAGCGCTTTCCATTTTCCGCGTTTTCTTTGAACATTTACGAGATTCCGTGTATCTTAGGAATAAGAAACGAATACTGGAAGGATTCCATGCGCGGAGGAACTTATGCCCGACCACTTCGACTATCCGATTTATGCCTATAAAGAAATGCTTGATGAGCAATTTCCGTTCAAAATCGAAATCCGCAACCGGTCATCGATGAACCGCGTCCTACACGCGCACGAGCATCTTCAGCTGTGCTACATGATGTCCGGCAGCTGCCTTCACTCGGCGGCAGGGCGGCAATATGTGCTGACCAAAGGCGACCTTTTTTCGATACCGCCTTATCAGGAGCATCGGCTTGACCCTCGGGATGATATGGACTTCGTCATGATTCAAGTCGATTTCATGCCGCATGCGGTCAACGAGAGCCTGCGCGATATGACGCAGATGCAGACATTCGTTGATTTCGCGTATATACGGCCCCTGATCCCGGAAACGAATCTGATGCCCAAAATTACGCTGCCCCCTGCCACCCAATCCGTCGTGGAAAACCTGCTTGGCGTCCTTCTGACCGAATGGGAGGAACGCGAGGAGGGCTACCGGCTGGCGATTAAAGCGGAGCTGCTCAGGCTGCTCGTCATTACCGGACGCCAATACAAGCGTTATGTGGAAACCCAAAGCCAGCAGGAGCGCCAGAAGGTCGCCAAGCATCGGGATGCCTTCAACGAGGCGATCGCATATATGCGGACGCATTTCCACGAGGATCTTCACCTGGATGAAGTCGCCGCTAAAGCCTGGATGGCTCCTTCCTACTTCAGCTACATGCTGAAGCTGACCCAGGGCAAATCCTACATCGAGCTTCTATCTTCCATCCGCATGCAGGCTTCGATGGAGCTGCTGGCCGAATCCGCCCTCAGCATATCCGAGATCGCCACCCGTGTAGGCTATAACCATATCAGCCACTTCAACCGCACCTTCAAGAAGCATACGGGCGTAACGCCCGGCGATTACCGCAAGTCAGGATCGGGCATGAAGTCTTCCTTCTTCCCGTGAATGACCTGGTTGTCCCGGTAGTGCCTGGGGGAGCCGCCGTATTGCTTCATAAAAGTCAGAGCGGGCTCCTTTTAAGCCGAATAAGGCCTCCAGGTTCCATAACTATGACGCAGATTCAGCCTCCAAACGTGCATCGCCCCAAGCCAACAGCCGCAGCTGTTGGCCGGCATACAGCGCCGAACAACGCAAAAAGACCACCTTTCCATAGAAAAGTGGTCGAACGTCCGCACTCATACTAATAAACGTATGCCGCTTCTAGCCGATTGTCCCAACAGGTTGTTGTTCCGAGCTTTAAGAGGTCGTTATTCCAACCTTCAACAGGCTGCCGTTTTAAGCCTCAACCAATTGTTGCTTTGAAATGGAGCATAACGCTCTGATAATCTCCCTTCAACACGGGAATAGCAACACCGACCTGCATCAAATGATCTCCGCCGTAAGGCTTTTCTTCTCCAGCCAGCTGATAGTCCCGCCCCGGGTCCAAGCCCTTCAACCGAAGCTTCTTCAAAGGTCCTTGCACATCGGCCCATACCTGAAAATAAAAAACGACACATTCGGATCTGTCCGGCGAAACAAACATCCAGGCGGCCTCCCCGCCGTCCTCGAACGGGCTTATCAGCCGGTAGAAATCGCCGAATTGCACGATGCTCCTGATGTTTTTATATATGATGATTTGCTCGCGAATCTCTTCCCTTTCTTCCTCCGAAAGCAGGGTCAAATCCAGCTCATAGCCGAAAACACCCGACATGGCCGCATGTCCTCTGGTTTGCAGCGGCGTCATCCGGCCCACCTGATGATTCGGTACGGCGGACACATGAGCCCCCATGGCGGAAGCCGGGTACACGAGGCTGGTGCCGTATTGGATCTGCAGGCGCGTGATAGCGTCCGAGTTGTCGCTGGTCCAGGTCTGCGGCATATAATACAGCATCCCCGGGTCGAACCGTCCGCCGCCGCCGGCGCAGCTTTCGAACAAAATGTCCGGAAACCGCGATGTAATTCGCTCCATCATGCTGTACAAGCCCAGCATATATCGGTGCGCCGTCTCCCGCTGCCGTTCGGGGGGGAGAGCGGCTGAGCCGATTTCCGTCATATTCCGGTTCATATCCCACTTTACATAGCGGATCGGGGCGCTGGACAGGACGGCGCTGATCGTCTCCACCATATAATCGCACACCTCAGGGCGCGACAAGTCCAGCACCAGCTGATTCCGCCCCAAGGTTCGACGGCGGCCGGGCACATGCAGACACCAATCCGGGTGCATGCGGTACAAGTCGCTGTCCGGCGATATCATCTCCGGCTCAAACCATAAACCGAACTGCATGCCCATCCTCCCAATTCGTTCGGCCAAATCGCTTAACCCGCCAGGCAGTTTTTTCGCGTTCACGGTCCAATCGCCCAGCGAGCTGCGGTCATCATTTCTGGACCCGAACCACCCGTCGTCCAGCACAAAAAGCTCCATGCCAAGCTCAGCGCCCAGCGATGCGATATGCTCCAGCTTTTCCGAGTCAAAATCGAAATAAGTCGCCTCCCAGTTATTAACCAGAATAGGGCGCTCCTTATCCCGGTAGGCTCCACGGCACAAACGGCTCCTGTACATGCGGTGGTAGATAGCGGACATTCCGCTAAGCCCTTTATCGGAGTACACCATAACCACCTCGGGGGTTTGAAAAGCTTCGCCTGGATCAAGCTGCCAGCTGAAATCAAACGGATTCACACCGATCGAAATCCGGGTTGAATGAAACTGATCTACCTCGGCTTGTGCCAGGAAGCTCCCGCTGTATACCAGATTAAGGCCGTACACCTCCCCGTGGTCCTCGTCCGCTTGCTTGGAGAGAAGGGCGACAAACGGATTGTGCTGGTGACCGCTGGTGCCTCTCCTGCTTTCGATATAGGACCCGCCGGGCACTAGCGGCCGCCTTTGGATGAACCGCTCGCGGAGCCATGCGCCCGAAAGATGCAGGAGATCAAAGTCGTCGTGCGGCATATCCACGCTCATACTTAAAGCGCGAAGCAGCTTCACGGGTTCGCCGCCCTCATTGCACAGCCGCGCCGACCTGACAATAACATCGAATTCTGGAAATACCGTATAGGCCAGTGTGACGCTTAAACCCGTTTGGGCATCGTGTAGCTCGATCTCCAGGGTCTGCGCCTCGTCCGGAGCTTCGGCATAAGTGGCGGGAAGGCCTTGAAGAGCGGGTTTGCCCTCGACGATCCGGTAAGACCGGTAGGCAAGCTCCGCTGCGGTAGATCCGCTTTTCGTCTGAATTTGAAACGCGGGAGCGCGGAAGTCTCCTACCCCATAACCGGGGTACTCTTGCGGAAGTGTATCCGGTGAAAACTTCGGATCTTCCGGCAAAGGGCGCGGAGATACCGCTCCCCTTCCCCTGAACTGCAGGACGCGGTCAAGCGCTGTGCTGCGGACTTTAGCTCCCCAGTACAGATTGGCCGCATATCCAAGCTTGCTGATCTGAAAAGCATAGCTGGTATGGGACGTTGTTATATGAAAAATATGTTGGCTTTCATCGACTTCGATCGGCATAGTATCATCCTTTGCATGTTGAGTAAAGAGATAAGCCCATGAAAACCGTAACGGTAACGGTTTCCATGGGCAGGTAATCCGGCAGCCGGATTGGCGCCGCAATATGCAGCGTTAGCGCTTGCTGCGGCTTGATAGACCTTGTTGCAGCTTGATACAGCTTGTTACAGGTAACCCGCCAGCTTAATCAGAATCTGAGCATGTTCAGCCGTAAGCTTCTTGCCGCTCAGGGCTTCCAGTTGATTAACGAAAGCTCCCAGCTGGCCTTGCTTGGCGTTGGCCGACCCGCGCTGATCCGCTTCCTGCGCATTTTTCAATTTCGTACTCAGCGCTCCTGCGACTCCTTGGTCCTGAACCCACTGTTGAATGAGCGCATCCACGCCTTCATAGGTAACGTTAACCTGGAACGTAAAGGAAGCTGTAGTTACATTACCCGCCTTGTCCTCCGCCGTTACGCTGACTTCATGGCTTCCCGGCTCCAGCGTGTAGGCCGGTTGTGCCGCAAGCTGACCCGAGCACGGCGCTCCGTTCAGCCCGGATAACGCGTCGGACGCTGTGCAGCCGATATATACCGCCTGTTCAACCGTGTACGATTGGTTTCCGGTGAACTGGACGACCGGTCTTGTTTTATCAATCCGGACTTCAATGGTTCCCGGCGCTTCCGAGATTCCTGATGCGTTAGAGGCTGAATAAGTTGCCTTAGTGACCCCTTCGGCTGTAATCGGAATTTGAACGGCGCCATTCTTCACCGTAGTTTTTGCTATCGTCTGCGCTCCTTCAGCGGAGTAGGTATAGGAGTAAGCCCGGTCGGCCGACACGTTCACCACCGCATCTTGACGAAGCCAGCCAAACTCGTTCGGAGCCGGCTCAATCGTTGCGCTCGACACCGGAGGCACGGTATCCTTCATCGATATGGAGAAGTCGTCGTAATAAGCAACCGATATATTATAACGGCTTGTTACTGCAATCAAGCTCGCCGAAACCGCATTAGCCGGGGCTTTGCCTTTCAGCGACACCTTCTGCCACTGCGCCAGCCTGGATTCGTCCAGATGGATTTCGAGCGTTGAGAGGGTAGCGTTATTTTTGTCGAAAAAGCGGAACATAAAGCCGGGCTGACCGGATTCGATATATACGTTCACATTTGCCTGGTACTCTTCTCCTCCCGTAACCGCAACCTTATCGCTGATAACGGCTACGGAAGCTGTCCTGAGCTTATCCGTTACCTTCAGGCTTTTGGCTCCTGTCAGGCTTTTTTCGGAGCTAAGCTCGTAGAAATAATCGGCGCCGGTCGCAAACAGCGGTTTCCAGCCCGGGATAGAAGCGGTTGTTCCATTTTCCTCAAAGCCTGCATTAGAGACAGGAACGGGTACGCCCGGCGGCTCCTCTACGATCTCCCCGTCTACGTCGATGCGGTAAAGAATCGTATTGGTCGCCTGATCCGTGAGATACAAGTCGCCGTCCATACCCAGATCGAATCTGGACGTATCCGCCAACGTACGGGATTCCAGCGTAACCGGATCGATAACCGTCAGCTTGTTGTTAAACAGGACATACAACAGGCCGTCTTCCGACCAGCGCAACGGATGATGCGCCCATTGGCTGAAGCTTAACTTCGTATGCACCTTTTTACTTTTTACCACACTGTACGTATTCGGATCGATGGCAAAAATATATTCATAAGCGGCTCCCCAAATCAAGCCGTCAGGCCCAACGGACAGATCGCCGATGAAGATCGGTTTATCCAGCCCCGGAACCCTTAGAGGGAAATCGGTAATTTTCTCTTCCTTGTTCACATCCCACACAAATATCCGGGCTTCTTCTTCGGTCGGCGTGGAGCCTAAGCCCCCGCGAATCGTCGTGGATCCGAATATTTTGCCGTTAAGATAGGCCGTGCTCAGGACGCTCTGATTCTGCACAACATTGCGGTGCACCTTGATTTCGCCCGTTGCCGGATCATAGACCGTCAAAGAGCCCCCAAGCGTACCGTAGCCGGAAATCGTCGAAATAAACAGCTTGCCTTGGCCTTCCGTCATATTAACCAGTCTCTCCTGGTCGTCTCCAAGTATAGCCAGCCGCTTCGGATTCGAATCGCCGGGCTCGGCGTTCAGGTCGAATTCATACAAGCCCCCTTCGGGGTACACGCCCATATACACTTTGTTCCCGATCGGATATACGCTGTCCGCCTGACCGATACTGAATGGCTTCGCCGTTCTGTCCGTCAGGTTCACCAGTGAAGATCTGGCCTGGGAGCCCGTTGTAATTATTTGTGTCGGCGACACGCTGGTCACACGGTTCACAACACCCGGCAGACCCGGAATTACAGGAGGCTTAAGGATCACTTGCTTCGTTTCGATATTGATCAGCGTTACACCACCGTCATACCGGACGGTAACCAGCGTTTTGCCCGGCAGCTCCGGGTTGTTCGGGAATTCCACCCAATCCGCCCCGCGCAGACCGGTTGCGTATTCCATCCCCGTCAACTCCACCTGCTGAGTCGCCAGGTCGAACGTTTTGACCTTTTTATCGGACATGTAGTAGATTTTACCGTTAAGCGAATCCGTCGCATGGAGGCCCGTCACATTGTCGAGCACGACATCCAGCCAAGTTTCCGTCTGTGTGTCATAGATAAACGCTTCCCCCGGTATCCCGCTTCCATCCGTGTAACGGGCGAATAAGTACCGGTCGTCTATCGTGTCCAGGTCGTAGACGGTATCTTCTTTCACCGTCAAGGAAGCCGCAATGTCCGTCTTCTCTCCGGTCGCTAGGTTCACCTTGACGATTTGCCGGTGAGCCGTCCCCGCATACACATTACCGCCTTGATATGCAATAGAACGGACATATTCCTGTGCCTGCAGTCCGATAACCCGGCCGTAATCCTTCGTTTGTTTGCTGACTGGGTCATATTGGTATACTTTTCCGCCCGGGTAGGTTCCTACATAAACACGTCCCTGCTCGTCAGTCGTAATACTGTTCGGCACGGATTGCCCGTCGAATTGGGCTACCTGCACCGGTGTGTGGGTCACAGGCGAATAGCTCCACAATCGGGCCCCTCCCCCGTCCGCCGCTAGAAACAACGTGCCGTCAGGGGCTACCGTATGGGCCCATGAGCTTTCCGACGGGCCGATTGGGATACTTCGCAGCAGCTTGTAGTCTTCCAGATCGATGACATTCAGATGACCCGGCTTGCCTTTGCTTGTCGCGTACAGCACATTTCGGCCCTCTTCCTTGCCCGTCGCCCCGTTAAACACCGCTACCGTATAGTTGTTCGGAATTAGCAACTCTTCCGGCGATCCGAAGGTTTTCTGGGACAGCCGGCTTTCGCCGGCGGCAAATACTCCAGCGCCTCCCCAAAGCGATAGGATTAAGGACAAACTGAATATAATGGACAGAATACGCGTCTTCTTTTTATGCATTATGTTGCCTCCTTCTGAATGTCTTCACATTTTGATAAACGTGTTTCCAACTTGATCCTTGCTTACAACATTCCAATATCAAGTGTAAACGCTATCATTCAAGCTGTCGGATATACCTGCACACGCCTCCTCTTTGGTTAAGATAAGGAACCAGATTTCAATTCTTTTCTGGTAACCCTCTGGTATCTATATTATGGATGTAAATCGAATATGTCAATAATAAATAGACTGTGGTATCCATGTAGATTACAATCCCCAAAGGTGCTTGTCTATTTTCGCAAAATTATATTGATTTATTTTATGCGGCAAAATTCAAAAGACCTGCCGGATGGCAGGCCACAATTGAAGTATGAAGATTTCACCGCTTGCACGGTTCTACTTATTAAGCTTGGCGATGACCGCATCCAGCATATCCTCTGTCAGCGCGCCGCCGCTGAAGGCTGCCAGCCCTCGAAGCGGCAAATATTTCAGAAAAGCCTCCATCATATCGGTAGACAAGCTGTCTCCTTCTCCGTCTGCAGAAGAGCCGAACGGAGATTGCTTCACAAGCTCCTTTATAATAGGCGCCAATTCCGGATATTCCATGATATCGCCGACGGTTGAATTGCGTGTAAAGGTTGCTTGGATGGAGGTCGTGGATGTCACATGAACGGTTTCTTTCAATACAATGTCCGCTGAAGATTTCCCGATCAGCAGTTCATATTCACCCGTCTCCGCATACCAATCCTTAAGTCCAACATGGTAGTAAGCAAATGCCCTCTTATTCAAGGTAAACGTTACCGTCTTTTGCTCACCAGGCTCCAGACTGACCTTCGCAAATCCTTTCAACTCTTTATCCGGCCGGGATATACGGCTTGCTGCGTCACGGACATACAGTTGAACAATTTCCTTACCGGCCCGATTTCCGGCGTTTCTAACCTTAACGGAAACGACCAGCTGGTCGCTATCGTTGATTTGCGGCCGATCTACAGTCAGATCGGAATATTCAAAGCTCGTATAGCTTAAGCCATGCCCAAACGGAAACAGAGGACGCAGCTTTTTCGTATCGTAATAGCGATAGCCGACGTAGATCCCCTCATTGTATTCAACCCGGTCTCCATTTCCCGGAAAAAATAAGTAAGACGGATTATCGCTGAGCTGTACCGGGAACGTCTCGGCCAATTTGCCGCAAGGGTTCGCGTCGCCAAACAGCAGATCCGCAATCGCCCCGCCCATGGCCTGGCCTCCCAAGTACGCCTCCAGAACGCCGCTCACACTGCCCAGCCAAGGCATCTCGACAGGAGCGCCGTTGCTCAGCACGACCACAACCCGGTCCTGAACCGCGGCTATCTCTGCGATTAACTTGACCTGATTGTCGGGCAGGCGCATGTGCGTACGGTCGAAGCCCTCTGACTCGTAATGCTCCGGCAGCCCGGCGAAAATAATCGTTACGTCAGACTCCCCGGCAAGCCGGACCGCCTCTTCGCTGAGCGCCGCATCCGAAGCGTCGCTGTTCAGCTCGTAGCCCTTCGCATAAGCAATGGTTGCCCGGCTCCCCGCCGACTTTGCGATTTCCCCGGCAATGTCATCCAATCTCGTCGGTTTAATGTGCGAGCTGCCGCCGCCCTGATACCGCGGTTGTCCGGCCAAAGCGCCGACAATGGCAATGCGGCCCTCCTTGCTCAGCGGGAGGACATTGCCCTCATTCTTCAGCAAGACCATGCTTTCACGAGCAACCTCCCTGGCAAGCCGGTGATGCTCATCGGCATCATAGGCCGCATCCGGCTTCCTGTGATCAACCGCTTTAAAGATCACGCTTAATAGTCGCTCTACCGCGGCGTCAAGCTTGTCTTCGGAAAGCCGCCCGTTCTTAACCGCCTCGACAATCTTCCGGTCGCCCGCACCCGCAGAAGCCGGCATCTCCAGCTCAAGTCCGGCCCGCAGACCTTCACCCCTCTCGTTTACCGCACCCCAGTCGGATACAACAAAGCCCTCGTGTCCCCACTCTTCCTTCAGAATATCGGTAAGCAGACGTTCGTTCTCCGAGCAAAACTCCCCGTTAAGCTTATTGTAAGCGCACATCACAGTCCAAGGCTGTCCCTGCTTGACGGCCCCCTCAAAGCTTGCCAGGTAAATTTCCCGCAGCGTCCGTTCATCGACGACCGCATCGGTGGACATCCGGCGGTGCTCCTGGTTGTTCGCGGCAAAATGCTTTAAGGACGTCCCCACCCCTTGACTTTGCACGCCTTGAATATGCGCCGCCGCCATCTCGGAGGACAGGTGCGGATCTTCCGAGAAGTATTCGAAGTTTCTTCCGCAAAGCGGCGATCTTTTGATGTTGGCGCCGGGACCGAGCAGCACGGCAACCTCCTCAGCCTGACATTCCTCTCCCAGCGCAGTGCCTACCTTGCGCAATAACTCCCTGTCCCAGGAAGTCGCCAAGCCTGCCGCGGAGGGGAAGCAGGTGGCCGGCACACTGTCGAAAAGCCCCAGATGATCGGCGGAGGCGCGCTGCTTGCGAAGTCCGTGCGGCCCGTCCGTCATCATGACGGATGGGATGCCAAGCCTCTCGATGCCTTTGGTATGCCAGAAATCGAGACCGGAGCATAGTCCGGCCTTCTCTTCCAATGTCATGGCTGCAATCAATTGCTTCAAATCGCGGTTCATCGTCATTCTCCCTTCTTATATCCCTGAATTTGAATTAGCCTTTCACTGCCCCAATGGTCATGCCCTTCACAAAGTACTTTTGGAAAAACGGATACGCGATGAGGATCGGAATGACGGCAATGACCGCAATCGCCATACGAAACGTTTCGCTCGGCAGCTGGGCGACCTTCTCCCCAACGCTGGCACCCAAGTCGCCGTTACTGGCGAGGAACTGGATGTCGCTCATAATGCGATTGAGCACATTTTGCAGGCTGAACAGCTTCGGATCCGTCACATAGATCAACCCGTTATTCCAATCGTTCCAGTACGCCAGCCCTTGAAACAACCCCACTGTAGCCAGAATCGGCAGAGACAGAGGCAGGACGATTTTATAGTACATCTTGAATTCGGTAGCGCCGTCGATACTGGCCGATTCGAGAACCGGCACCGGGATGGTGGTCAAAAAGAAGGTCCGCATTAACAAAACGTTAAAGCCGTTCATGAGCAGTCCGGGAACGATAAGCGCCCAAAGCGTATTTTTCATATCCAGCAGCTGGGTATAGACCAAGTAGGTCGGAACCAGGCCGCCGTTAAACAGCAAGGTGAAGAACAGGAAGAAAGCGAAGAATGTGCCTCCCGGCAAATCCCGGCGCGACAACGGGTAGGCAAGCATCGACGTGATAACCAAGCTCGCCGTGGTGCCGACAACCGTAATCAGAATGGTAATGCCGTAGGCGTTAAAAATAAGCGCCGATTGCTCCCATAGATATTCATAGGCCGACAAGCTGAATTGCTTGGGAAAGAAGGAATAGCCATGCTGCAGGATCGTGGTTTCATCGGTGACAGAAGACATTAAGAGCAGCAGAAACGGGAGCAGGCACGCTAGCGAAAATAAGATCATCACCGTATGGGCTGCCCATTGCCAAGCCAGATTTTCTTGATTCATGGTGATCCCCCCTAGAACAGAGCATTTTCTTTATTAATTTTGCGCACAACATAGTTGGATATGATAACCAGGAAGAATCCGACGAACGATTGGTAGAAGCCTGCCGCGGATGACATCCCGATGTTGCCGAGCTGCAGGAGGCCGCGGAATACATACGTATCGATGACGTTCGTCGTACTGAACAAGGCGCCCGCATTCATCGGCACTTGATAGAACAGACCGAAATCCGAGTAGAAAATACGTCCGATCTGCAAGAGCGTCAGCATGATGATGACCGGTGTGATCAGCGGAATGGTGATCATGCGAATCTGCTGCCATTTCGATGCTCCATCCAGCGTCGCGGCTTCGTAATATTCCGGGTCAATACCGATGATTGCCGCAAGGTAGATAATGCAGGCGTAACCGGCTCCTTTCCAGGTATGGACCAGCGTCAAAATGACCGGCCAATATTTCGGCTCGTTGTACCACGATATCGGATCCATCCCCAGCAGCGGCAAGATCGTCTTGTTCATAAATCCGCTTTCGATGCTGAGCATGGAAAACACCAAGTAGCTAACCAAAACCATGGAGATCAAAAACGGCAAAATAATAAGGCTTTGGTACAGCCGCGAGGCAAATTTGCTTTTGATTTCATTCAGGAGAATCGCGAAACCAACCGCAACGACAAGACCGATTACGATAAAGGCCGCGTTATATAATATCGTATTTCGCGTAATCTCATAGGCATCCGACGTCTGGAACAAGAACTTGAAGTTCTGAAATCCAACCCAGTCGCTCCCCCATATCCCCTTCGCGAAGTTAATGTCTTTGAAAGCGATGGCGAGTCCGAACATCGGCAAATAGTTATTGATTATCAAATAGACAATGCCGGGCAGCATCATAAGATAGAGCGGGCTATATTTCCATACTTTTTTTATCGCCAAGCTCTGCGTGCGCTTTTCCATTCCTGTTTCCCCTTTCTGTTTCAGCCGGATGAAGATTTCTTTGTCGTAATCTCATAGTAATCGATCGGCCGAGCCCCTCACTACCGTTCCAACGACTTCCGGATGGCACTTTGCCGACTATCGGACGACCGCCAGTAAAAAGCCCCGCCGGCCAAGTGGGCCAAGCGGGGCAATGAATTCGTTATTTCCGTATAATGTTCAATTCATTTTGGATAACAGGCAGTAATTCCGCAGGGATTTCGTAAAAAGCGAGCTGGGACATCTTCTCAATGGACATCACCCCTTGGGTCACCTCAAAGAACGGATTGTTTGTCGTATGCCCGAAATATTTGAGAAATACCGCTTTGGCCTCGGCATGGCTGTAGAGATCTTCGATGGTATCGTAGATGGAAAAATATCCGTCCTTAAGCTCAATCTGCCCGCCGCCTGACAGGTCGAAGTTTTCAAACCAGTTGACGACATGCTTGGCTTTCTCTTCTTTGACATGGATATAGCCTGGGTCCGCTTCCGCCGAGAGGGTCAGCAGCATCTCATCGGTATGAACCACGCTTTCCCCTCGAATACCCTCTGCGCGGATGCGGTTATCTCCTTGAACGAGCGCAGCATCCTTCACCTGGAACACGCGCTGACCGCCCCTCATCTCTGCAAGCAGCACATCATTGTGATAAACCCGGATATGATCCATATTCGATAAAATGACGATATCGTTGCGCTCCCGATGTCTGCGGACGAACCGGCGTCCGGCCAAATGCACGAATGGCTCTTTGGACCAATAGGCCTTGCACAAATAGAAGGCATCCTTTCTCAGGGCTCGATCGATGGTGACAAGCCCTTTGAGATTTTTCCCTTTCTCACCGCCTTCATTGCGGTTCGCGCTTCCGAAATCAAACATGTTCCACACATAGCCGCCGAGTACAAAAGGCCGTTCCCGAAACGTTTCCAGCGCATTGTGATGAAACATCAGCTGATACTCTTCCGTGTAATCCTGAACTTGCGGGGTGTACGAATGATAAGCCGGATTGGTGTCGACCCCATATTCGGAGACGAGTACAGGAACATCCGGTCTTGTCCGGTGAAACTCGTCGAGCCTCGTGCCCAAATCCTTGATCTCGCCGTAATACCAGCCGTAGTACAGGTTATAGCCGACTAGGTCGGTGAAGCCGTTAATGACGCTGTCATCCGCCACTCCGTTAATATTGGCCTGAGCGACGAACCGGCTGGCATCCAACCGCCGTGCAGCTTCGACCAGGCTTTGGATCGTTCGATACGTATTTTCCGTCTCCACGGCGATCGTGATTTCATTTTGCACGCCCCAGCAATAGATCGAGCTGTGATTATACGCTTGCTTGATCAGACGTTCCAGTTGCTCGAAGGCGTTGCGGCTTTCCGGGTCCTTCGTGGACGGTATGCTGATGTACGGTATTTCGGCCCATACCAGCAGGCCGTACCGGTCGCAAAGGCTGTAAAAATAGTCGTCATGCTGATAGTGTGCAAGCCGGATGCTGTTGGCGCCTACCTCCCTGATGATGTCCATATCCAGCTCCATATGCTCCCTGGTGATGGCATTGCCTACGCCGCCAAAATCCTGATGACGGCACACGCCGTTGATAGGCATAGGCTTGCCGTTTAATATCACACCGCGGTCGGAAGTCAGCTCAACGGTGCGAAACCCGATGTCAATTTGGCGGGAATCAAGTACTCGTCCCTCCACACTTACGGTAATGACGGCGTTGTAAAGATAAGGCTGCTCTACGCCGTTCCACAGCACCGGACTGCTGACCTGGCCCTGGAAAGCAAACCCGGCTTCGCCCGTCAGAGCTACCTCCGTGTGGTCCTCCCATACGGCGGTTCCCTCTTGGTCCCTAAGCTGAACCTTCACAAAGGCTTGCACGGCGCGGGAGGATTCATTCACCACACAGCCATGCACATCCAATTGAAAATCCCCTCCGCCACAAGGATGCTGTGTCAAGTAAACGCCGTCGCGCCCCTTGTCCATAACGTCAAAATGAATATCTTCCATAACGAGCAGCTTCACTTCCCGATAAAGGCCACCGAAGAAGGTGAAGTCGGCCAAAAGCGGATATACTTCATTATCGTAGCTGTTGTCCACCCGAATGGAGATCAAATTGTCCCCGGCTCTCAGATAAGGACTCAAGGGGACGCGGAACATCGCATATCCGCACCGGCTCTCACCCGCAAGATGCCCATTGACATAAACATGGCCGATGTTGCCGGCCGCTCCAATTTCCAAGTAGCGGTGCTTCTCCAAATCCTCCGCGGTAAACGCCAGCTTTGTTTGATACCAGCAAGCTCCCCGATAATACGGCTCGCTTCCGCCTTGTCCGTCCTTATCGTTCCAGGTATGGGGCAGCGCGACCGGCTGGCCCTCCTCCATAGCTTCGCTCGCGTAGGAAGAACGGTTTTCTTTAGTGAACATCCAGCAATCCTTTAACGGAATAGTATGTGGCATCGGTTTGTCCTCTTTTCTTTATAATTGGCTGTTTGCGTACCAATGCCCGCTCAACCTTCGGGTTGGCGGGCATTGGTGATGTGGTGCTTATTTGCTGCTTTTCGCCCATGCGTCCAGCTGTTTTTGCTTTTCCGCAATAATCTTATCGATTCCGGCAGATTTCAGCTTGGAGATGAATTCCGGGAGCGTCTTCTCCGGATCAACGCTGCCCGTTTCCAGCGGAAGCTTATATTGGGTAACCACATTGGAGACTGCCGCATACTCGGCCTTCACGGCGCTGGCATCGAATGTAAAGCCAAGCGCTTTCGATTTAATCGCCGATTTATTGAACTGATCCATCTTCTCCCATATTTTCGCATCTTCTCCGTTAAACACGTAAGAGAGGAATTGATTGCCGAACAGATAGCCCATATTTAAGCTGTAGCCGGACGTTTTCGCATCAACGCCTTCCGGATAGTCAATCATATTGTCAGCTTTAACCGTGTAATGCTTTCCCTCAACGCCCCAATCGAACAGATTGACGATTTCTTTATCGGAATACATCAGGTTAAGGAATTCCATCGCTTTCTCCGGCGTCTTGGAGTTAATCGGAATCCCCCACATAATATTCGTGACAGTCATCGTTGTAGATACCGGCTGAACCAGATTCGCCGTAACTACCGGAACGCCGCTGCTCTTCGACTCCTGCTGCTCGAAGCCCGGCTTCATATTCGAGAAGTAGCCGAATCCGCGATTCGATTTCAACAAATCGAATTGGGAGGTTTTATTCGTCGCGGCGTCTTTCAAAATCAGCCCGGATGAATACCAGCTGCGCATCTTTTTCACAAAATCCGCGTATTCCTTTGTTTCATACAAATTTTCTACTTTCAGATTATTGTCGTAATTCGGAAGGACGCCCATCGAATCGCCGAGGGTGTCAAACCAGCGATACGAATCGAGCATGGTTCGGCCGATATTACCCGGGACGAGCGGGGTCAGATTCGGCTCCTTATCTTTGATCAGCCTCAACAGAGCTTCCACGTCGTCAAGCGTGCGAATTTTGCTGACATCAATTTGATATTTGTCAACCAGATCCTTGCGCATCGTCAACCCTTGGCTGGCGGCGAAATCCCGAATGGTCGGAACGGCATAGGTGGAGCCGGCGATCTGTGCGGCATTCAAATAAGCCGAATCCATCGATTTTTTAATGCCTTGACCGTGTGCTTCCAGCAGCTTATCCAACGCTACAATCTGCCCTTTCGCCACTAAGCCGCTATACAGGTTGCTCGTCACAACCATAAGATCCAGTTTTTCATTGCTGCTAAGCATGAGGTTAACCTGCTGCTCCCAGTTCCCAAAGCTGATCGGGGTCAGCTTCACCGTGGCCTTGATTTTCTGCTCGGCGATTTTATTGATGGACTCCTGCACCACCGCCAAGTCCTTCGGCACCGAACCGAAGATCGGAAAAGCAACGTTCAGTTCAACTAATTTCTCCGTCTCCTTCGCGGGAGCATCCCCGGCTTTAGAAGTCGCCCCTGTGTTATTACCGCCGCAAGCGGATAAGAAGAGCATGGCTCCTATGGTCAGTGTGCTTACTGCTGATACTCTCTTCTTCATTGAACTCCCCCATTTGCATTTGTTTTCACCTGTTGAAACCGGTTCCGGTAATGTGTGGACCCGGCAGTGAAGATAGCTTTATTGTAGCTTTTCCCCGGACTCGACTCTGCCCCGTTCCCGACTTTTCGTTATGCATTTGCCGACTACCTGTTACCGCCCGGTTTGCTGGTAAAGCTGGCGGTATTCGTTAGGGTTCATATCGGTATGCTTCTTGAACATCCGGGAGAAATGCGAAAAATTGGCATAGCCGATATGAGAGGCGACTGCGCTTATCGGCATATCGGTCTTGACAAGCAGCTCCTGGGCAAGCTTAAGCCTCTCCTGAAATAAATAATCGGAGATAGCCATCCCGGTCTCCTTCTTGAAAATGCGGGTTAAATAATCAGGATTGAGGAACACGTGATTCGCAATATCTTCACGCGACAAATCCTCGGCAATATGACGATTAATGTAGCTGATCACGCGGTTAACCACACTCTCGGACTGCTCGATGGTATCCGCATATTCCTCTGCTCTGCCAATAGCATGATTCATCCATGAGATTAAATCCGTAACGGAGCGGGTCGCCTTTTCGGAGAAATTCAAGGAAACGTTATTACTAAACAATTGATGGGCCTGAATCCCTTTATTTTGAAGAGCGACATATATCAGCTGCTGAAAATCTTGATAAAATTGTTGAAGCAGCCTGGCATCCAACCCATCCTGCTGCACCATTCGTTCCACATAGGCCGTGGCATCCTGAAGCACTTTACGGAACTCCCCTTCCTTCATCATAACGGCCCATAACCCCATGCTCGGAGGCTCATGAAGGGAGGATTGTAATGAAAAACTGGAAACCAGGAAAACCTTATTATTGTAAGCCACATTGCTTTTCTCCGCATCGCGAAGACGATTGACCATACCGTGTATGCCATACCCGTGTACAGGCGATCCGATATAACAGGAGAGATCGCAATAAAAATATTGCACGCAAGCTTCGATATATCGTTCGCACTTGCTTTTCAGGAGCGTTTCTATCTCGGCATGGCCTTCCGCCGGTAAAATGGCCAGCAGGCTGCCGCCGTCGAGCGAAATCGTTTGGCCGTTCCGCTTGTTTCCAACAAGCAGCTCTTCTGCGGCATTCTTAAGCGCATATTCCATAATTTTCTCTTCGCGCAAAGTCAGTTCCTTATGCCATCTTTGCACGCTGAGGAGTACGGGGATAAACGTCATCGCTTCATCATAAGGAATATTGCGTTCCGCGGCGGCATTCCGAACCGCCTCCGCCGAGGGCGGAATCGCCTGGTGGATAAGATCCATCCAGAAGCGCTCGATGAGCATCGGCTGGTGCTGGAACCAGAATTGGCCATACTGGCTGAATTGAGCGGTTTCCGAATCCTTGTGAATTTTTTCGATTGCTTTCTGAATCGTTTTCTCCAGCTCCGTAAACGGGATCGGCTTGAGCATATAGTCGATACTTCCGAGCTGGAGCGCTTGTTTGGCATATTTAAAATCCGCATGGCAAGTAAGGAAAATAATCACCGTCCGCGGGTATCTCTCGCTCACCCACTCCGCCAGCTCCAGACCGCTCGCCTGCGGCATCTCGATATCGCACAGCATGATATCAACGCGTTCGCCCTCGAACACTTCCTTGGCTTGCTTAACCGTAAAGGCGGAAAATACGGACGTAATTCCGAGCATATCCCAATTAACCCCGGAGCGAACGCCTTCGACGGCATGAATCTCGTCATCCACAATAAGAAGCTGAAGCATGACCTCTAACCCCCTTCATGACGTTCGGTTTGATAGGGCAGCCTGATTTCGACGACGGCCCCTTGAGGAAATCCGTTATAGCAGGAAATCGATGCCTTACCTCCGTACAAAAGCTGCAATCTTTGACGAACATTCCAGATTCCGATATGCTCCCCTTGTTCGTCCTTAACCGTATTTCCCGAACGAATCTCGGACAGCACATGCTCCGAAAATCCTTTTCCCGTGTCACGAACAATAATTTCAATGTAAGGCTCCAGTCCTTCTTCCTTCAAATCGACGGACACGGAGATATGAACGGGTTCTTCCAGGGTGACGCTATGCTTGATCGAATTTTCCAGAAATGACTGAATCACGAGCGGAGGCACCGGCATGTCCTCCAGAAAATCCGGCACCTCTATAGAACAAGTGAGGCTGTTCGGGAAGCGCAGCTCCTGGATGCGAACGTAATTACGCACATGCCGAAGCTCGTCCCGCAAGGATACGAACGCTAAATTGCTTTGAAACATAAACCGGAAGTAGCGAACCAGGCATAAGGTCAGCTCCTGGATCAGCTCGTAGTTTTTGACTTGAGCCAGGTTAAACAAAATATTTAACGAGTTCATAAAAAAATGCGGGTTAATCTGAAGCTGCAAATGCTGAAGCTCCGCCTTCTGCTTGCTTAGCTGTTCCTCGTAGACATGAATCTTGAGCTCCTCAATTTGCGCCATCATCGTATTGAACGTTTGATTCACCATTTGAATTTCTTCGGAGGCCTTGTGAGACTCGATCCGGACATTGACATTACCGTCATTAATCCGCTTCATAACTGTAATCAAACGCTTTAACGGCACCAGTAAAATATGACGAAGCAGAAAAAGGCTCAGCGGCAGCAAAGCGATGGAAACGATCGAAATAAACAGCGTCAGGCGGGATAAATTCGGCAAGTTCTGCAGAATTTGACGGTCCGGGATAACGGCAGCCAGGCCAAAATTTCCTTCCTGTGAAGGTTCCCCAACGATCAGCAAATTATTCTTGCTGCCGGACATATAAACCTGGTCAAATCCTTTCGTAAAATCAATCTGCTCGTCCGGCAGTGTGTTGGTGCTGATCATGAGCTCTCCCGCATGACTTACCAGAAGCGCGCTCCCTTCCTTTCCCAAATCAATCAAGTTGAGAGGAACCAGCAGTGTTTTGGCATTGACCCAGGCTCCGATATAGAGATCGCCAGACCTCAGAACGCGCAAGGCATAGTAGTTCTCCCCGATTTTCCTTACAAACCACCGGCTTCCGGTCTCGACAAGGCTGGAATGACTGCCCAGAATGCGATGCAGCTCCTGCTCGACCTGATCCCGCTCGGCAAATTCGATGTTCGATTTAAATACGTTCAGCAGGTCGTCCCTGGAGCTTGAGTAGACGAAAAACGCATCAATCGATTTATAAAGAATAATATCGCTTGAAAGCTTAAGGGAAACCTGGTGCTTGGCCAACTGATACTCGTCCTCTGAATCCGGAAGGTTCATGGATTGAGCATCATAATCCGAAGTCATTAACCCGAGCAGGTTACGTTCGGCATCTCTCAACTGCGTATCAATTTGCCCCATATATAAGGAAATCAAATTTTTATTGGATAAGGCTACCTGGTTGTGTACGACTCGCATGCTATAAAAATTATTGTATAAAAGAAGGGTAATCAGCGGGACAGTCACAAGCAGCAGACCCGCTACCAGCTTGAAACGAATCGAATTCCATGAAATTTGCATGATTTTCAAATAGCTTCTCCCCCATGCTCTTCGTAAAAGGACCATTGAGCCGGGCTCGAGAGTCCTGTCTGTCTTCCTATTGTCGGTTTTTTCGCGGTTTCTGAATCATAGCAAACTTAACGATTCCCCACCACCACTTTGACGACATGAATTTGTGCATTCCACGACATTCGAAATTAAGTGAGATTAAGCCGCCATTCCACTCCCAGGAGGTGCAGATGCCAAAAAACGGAACCCCAACGGAGTTCCGGCCCTCAGCTTGCTTATTTAAGGAAGACTCTTTTCGAAGCGCCGGCGGCGAATTCGTCTGCTTCGATGAGATTTTGCTATACTATTTAAACCTATTTCTTCGCTTTGTAAAACTCATGATACAGCTTCATCAATGCACGTTTCTCAATGCGCGATACGTAGGAGCGGCTGATCCCCAGCTCCTTCGCGATTTCTCGTTGCGTACGCTCTTCTCCTCCATGTACTAATCCAAAACGGCCAATGACAACTTCCTTCTCACGGTCATCGAGAATATCAAGGTTTTTATATATTTTGCTTTTTTCAATCTTAAGCTGCACCTTATCTGCCACGTCATCGAATTCCGTTCCCAGGATGTCGATCAGCGTGATCTCGTTCCCTTCTTTATCCGTTCCGATCGGATCATGCAGTGAAACGTCCTTGCGCGTCTTCTTCAGGGAACGCAAATGCATAAGTATTTCGTTCTCGATACAACGAGCGGCGAATGTGGCGAGCTTCGTGCCCTTACCGGTTTGGAAGCTTTCGATCGCTTTGATCAGGCCAATAGTGCCGATGGAGATCAAATCCTCGAGATCTTCACCTGTATTATCGAATTTTTTTACTATGTGCGCGACCAAGCGAAGATTATGTTCAATAAGCAAATTTCGTGAATGCGCATTGCCCTCTGCCATGAGTGCAAGATGCTTGGCTTCCTCGTCCTCCTTCAGCGGTTGAGGAAAGGCGTTGTTTTTCACATACGATACAAGCAGTGTTAACTGTTTAATGAACAAAGCGACAGCCGTAAAAAATCCCATGCTCCGTACCCCCCATGCTGTATTGGCAGAACGTCAGGTTCATGCCGAACCATCGTCCATGCTCGCAAGAACGTCAGTTGTACATTGTATGTGGGCATCTGCCTATGTGTGCCTGTACGGAGCGAATCATTAATTTCTAGCGGCTGCGGGAAGACGTTGTTCTTGACGTAGAGATTAGTTTTATCATATGTGGGTGTCAGCCTATTCGTGCCTGTCTATATTAGTCCTATAAAATCCCCAATCTGGCATACTGCTCCGCCGGAGCATCGTTCTCCGCCATGAGCTGCTTCATTAGTCCTATCATTCGCTGCTCGAGATCCGGATGCTCCGTTAGCGGCTCCTGCTGATAGGGATCCTTCTGCAGGTCATACAGCAGCGTGCCGAAAGCATGGTAATGGCTATAGCCAGCCGCCCGGATCTTCATCGTCTGAACCCCTTTCGTAAAGGAAAAGGGCGCCTGCAGGCTGATTTCCTGCAGCTCCTGCACGGAGAACCGGCTGCGCATATGCGTAGGCATCAATGTGTAATTATACAAGGGAGTATTATCCTTGGACACGGGCGCCCGCATATACACATACCTGCCGTCGGTCACATTTACATGCGCCCCGTGCAGGCCGAACAGCGCGGCCTCACGTACCGCTTCGTCCCGGGCGATCGTACGCTCCAGATCTTTGCCCTGCGTGTCAGGCGGGATATCCAGCCCAAAGAACTTAATCAGCGTAGGAGCCAGGTCGATCGTCTGCACGAGGCTTTCTCTTCGTTCATTGCGCACGCCGCTTCGCGGGTCCCAGATGAATAACGGTATATGGGCAATTTCGTTATAGAACGGCATGATCGTCTTGGCCCACCAGTCATGCTCGCCGAGCAAATAGCCATGGTCCGTGTTGACGATCAGCATCGTGTCCTTCCATAAATCCAGCTCATCCATCGTATCGAGCACCTTGCCCAAATAATGATCGCACATGCTGAGCAGTGCCGCGTATTCGTAGCGGACATGGGCGACCTCCTCCTTGGTCTCCTTCACCGGACCATAAGGCGGCCAGTCGAAATGCTTGCCGTCATACTCATGCGGATACAAGTCCCGGTACGCTTGCGGCGCGTAAAAGGGCTCATGCGGATCAAACGTCTCGATCTGAATGAACCACCGGTCCGCCTCCCGGTTATGGCGTATAAATTCCAGGCCCTTCTCCATCGTCTGCGCCTGCGGAAAATCCTTCTCTTCCCGGATGTATTGCCGGTTGATCCAATCTTGCCGGATAAACGGACGCATCTCCTTCATGGCAACCATGTCGGGCAGCTCCGGTTCCTCCACCTGGCCCTTCCAGGGATCGCCTTCCTGCCCCCGGATCAGCTCGAAGGAGCTGTACCGGCTATGGTACGTTCCTCCGCCGTCTTCCCAATAATGCTGGTGATCCGTCACGATGTGCGTGTATACCCCGTTTTTCTTCAGCAGCTCCGGCATCGAGTCGTCGAACGGCTCCATCGGGCCCCAGCTGCGGTGCAAAAAATTGTGCCTTCCGGTCTGAAGCTCCCGGCGGGCGGGCATACAAGGCATACTGCCTACATAGGCCCGATCGAACGTGACCGTCTTTTCCGCCAACCGCCTGAAATTGGGCGCATGAATCCAATCGCAGCCATAAGGCGGCAGCATATGTCTATTGAGCGTATCGAACATCAGCATAATGGCTTTCACGGCTAATCCTCACCTTCCGTCTTGTTCTGGATAAGATGGAGCGGGAGCCGAAGCGAAGCAACTGTCCCCCGACCCTCGAAGGAGTCAAGACTTAGCCCGTAGGCGCTGCCGTACTGCAGCACGATGCGGGCATGCACGTTGGCTATGCCGAGGCTCTGCTGCTTGCCGTACTCATGCAGCGCGTTCTCCGACAGCTGCTTCAGCATCGCTTGTATCTGCTCCAGGCGTTCGCGGCGAATACCCGGACCATTGTCCGCCACCTCGATGACGAGATCCGACTGATCGTCGAACGCATTAATGATAATGCTCCCCTTCCCTTCCTTCGCTTCAATCGCGTACTTCACCGCATTCTCAACCAGCGGCTGCACGATCAGCTTGGGGATCAGGCAATGCATGAACTTCTCGTTGACGCTGAACTGACTGCGGAACGTACCCGGAAACCGAATATGAATGATCGATAAGAAATGCTTGAGCTGGGTCAGCTCTTCCTCCAGCCTCACTATGGCACTCATATCCTGCGCCGTATAGCGGTAGAAGTCCGCAAGGCTCCTGGCCATCTTCACGATTTCCGGCATATCCTCCAGATAAGCCATGCTTTTAATAATATCCAGGGAATTATACAGGAAATGCGGATTAATCTGGGTTTGCAGCGCCTTCACCAGCGCTTCCTTCTCCCTGAGCTGAAGACTGACCTCCTGCAGCTTTAACGTACTCACCGTTTCCAGCAATTGATTCACCTGTTCGATCATCATGTTGAAGCTTCGGTTTAAATATTGAAATTCATCATGTCCGGACGTGTAAGCGGCGCGAACCTGCAGGTCTCCCCGCTCTACGCTTCCCATCACCTGCCGCAGGTGCAGGATCGGCTTCACAAAGGCGCGGGATAAAAACGGCACCACCGTCACGATACAGCATGCAATCACGATGAAGGCAAAAATCATCGTATTGGGCGTATGCTTGGCTGCCGACGCCATCTCCTCATAGGGGACGATCGACACAAACGTCCAGCCTGTCGTCTCCGACCGTGTCACCGCAACTAGCGTACGCTTGCTCTCCCATTGCTGAATCGAAGCATTTTCGTTATCCGTAAGGTCAAGCTGCTGCAGCGCGGTTTGCTCCCGCGGCAGACCGAGCCACTTATAATTCGGATAATAAACGATCCTGTCCTGCTCGGAAACGATGAAAAAGCGGCCCTGCGGGGCTAAGCTGGATTTCTCGAACGTCCGCTGGATTTCGTCCAGATGAAAATCGATGACGAGCTTGCCAAGCAGGTCCATATTCTCGACGCTATAGATAGGCATCTCCAAAGAGAGCACCCGCACATCCTCATTCACATATTTGACGGCATGGGTTGAGATGACCGCCGCCTTCTCCGTGAGCCGGTTGTCATACCATGGCTCCTGGGCGAGCAGCTCCTCCGAACGCAGCGCCAGATTGGTCATGGACAGCGTGCGGCCGTCCGGCGTCAACAGAAACATCCCGACGATCTCCGGATAGTTCAGCGCAACATGTCTTCTCAGCACATTCTGAACATTCTGCTGCTCCTCAAGCGTCGCTTGATGTTCGTATTTCATCCATTTCTGTACGAGCTCATCCTTGGCGACCGAAGACGTCGATTTGGTCAGCTGATAAATATAGAAGTCGATGTGATGATTGAGCCGAAGCGTCGCTTCCTGGGAGATGCGGTGGAAATCCCGCTTGATCCCATTGTTGTATAAATGATACGACAGCATTCCCATCAGCAAAATAGTCAGCATACCTACGAGCAGAAAGGCGACGGTCAGCTTCGTTTTGATCGAAAACCGATAGTGAAAATGTCTTAAGATACGCATGGGATATCACACATTTAACCATTTCCGGTACTCATTGGGAGACTGGCCGGTCATCTGCTTGAACACACGGTTAAAATGAGGCAGCGACTGAAAGCCGACCCGCTCGGCGACCTCGTAAACCTTAAGCTCACCGTCAACCAGCAAGTGTTTGGCCTGCATGATGCGCAGTGAGTTCAAGTAGTTGATAAAGGATTGCCCTTTATATTTTTTGAAGAGCAGACTGAATTGCGAAACGCTGATATGAAAGCGCTGCGTGATGTCGGAAACCGAAAGATCCTCCGCGTAATGCTCCTGCAGGAAGTCGGATACCCGCCGGATGACCTGGCGCATCTCACCGTTGTTCATAGCGTTATAGCATTGCAGCCATTCCTCCGACAGCTTCAGGAAATGTCTTCCGGCTTCTTCCCCGGCCAAGAACGGGATCCGGGTAAAGCCCGGCTGCATGCTTTGGATCAAATCATTATATTTGCTGGAATACGTTCGCAGCAGTACGCTCTTCTCATGATCCTGCAGGTCCGCAGCCTCCGAGATACCGCTCACGATCCGGGATTGCTCCTTGAACAAGGCCGGTGCGTCGAAATCCGTAATCTTATCGAAAAATTGTTGAATACTAAGATAATATTGGCGCAGGTCGTGAAACTGCGGAATTCGCTGCTTCGCTTTTTCGAGCGCCTTGCTCAGCTCTTCCTCAAGAACGGGCTTCAACAGAAAATCACTTGCTTGATATCTAAGAGCCTGGCGCGCATATTCGAACTCATTATAGCCCGTCAGGATAATCGTAATCACCGGCAGCTGCCGCTCCGCGATCTCACGCGCCAGCCACAGGCCGTCCTGAACGGGCATCATAATATCGGTTATGACGATCGTCGGCCACATCTGATAGATCGTCTGAAGGGCTTCTTCTCCATTGCCAGCCTCCGCCACAACCTCAAAGCCGCCGCCGTGCTGCTCCACCATTTTGACCACAGCGCTGCGGATCCACTGCTCATCCTCTACTACCATAACCTGATACATAGGAACACCATCCGAATGTTTAGTAATGAAAGTCAGGCCCTCGTCCCGGACCTTAGGCGCCTCAAGCTTCATTATAACATGCTCGGTTTTCGCTCCCCAGAAGAGGGTAGAGCAGGAAACATTTAGCCCTTCACAGAGCCCATCAGCATCCCTTTATCGAAATACTTCTGAAAGAACGGATACATCACAATCATCGGGATTGAGGCCATGACGACGACAGCCATCTTGACCGGCGGTCCGAACTCGTATCCTCCCGCAACCGATTCCAGCGAATTGCCGGACTCCAGCACGATTTGCCGCAAGAAAACCTGCAAAGGAATCATCTGGGAATCGCTAATGAATAAAATGGCCTGAAAATAAGAATTCCAGTAAAATACCGCGTAGAACACCGTAAAGGTCGCCACCGAAGTCATCGATAAGGGCAGCATCACGCTGAAAAACAGTCTCCATTCGCCGCACCCGTCTATACGAGCGGCCTCCTCGAGCTCTTTCGGCGTATTCTGGAAAAAACTGCGCATAACAATGAGATTAAAGGGCAAGATCAGATTGTTGAGAAACAGCGACCAATAGCTGTTCAGCAGTCCTAGCTGACTGGTGAGCAAATACATGGGAATGATGCCGCCGCTGAAAAGCACCGTAAATACAACCATGATATTCAGGAGCTTCCTGCCCTTCAGCCATGTGCGGGACAGCCCGTACGCCATAAGCGTCGTGGCCGAAATGCTAAGCGCCGTTCCGACAATCGTAATCTCAAACGCATTCCAATATGAGGTTAAAAAGTTGTGATTGCTGAACAAGTACCCATAGGAATTCAGTGTCCAGGTTTCCGGTATAAGGAAAAAGCCCCGGGAGAGCATCTCCTGCTTCGTCGCAAATGAGCTCAACAATACATACAAGCACGGGAACAGCACACCAAGCAAAATGAGGGCAAGCAGTACGTAGACGAGCGTATCGAACAAGGAGATTTTTCGCAGCGAAGCATAGGTCCCCATCTTAATAAACCCCCTCCTCGCCGATCTTATGGGATGCGCGGTTGGCGATATAAACGAGCGCAAGTCCGATGACCGCTTTAAATAAACCGACCGCCGTCGTGTAGCTGAATTCCGCCTGATTGATCCCAACCCGATAAACATACGTATCGAATACTTCCGAAACCTGAATATTCAGTGAATTTTGCAGCAGCAAAATATGCTCGAAGCCGCTAT
Source organism: Paenibacillus sp. cl123 (assembly GCF_900101595.1). Taxonomy (GTDB): domain Bacteria; phylum Bacillota; class Bacilli; order Paenibacillales; family NBRC-103111; genus Paenibacillus_G. The sequence goes on along the minus strand of NZ_FMYY01000005.1, from coordinate 171,189 downwards.
CCATCACATGCCCCAGGCGAAGAATGAACAGAATAATAATGGTCGAGCGCAGGGCTGGAAGATTGATGTGCCAGATTTGGCGCAGTCGGCTTGCCCCGTCCACCCGGGCTGCTTCATACAAGGTCGGATCGACCGAGGCCAGCGCGGCGAGGAAGATGATGGCGCTCCAGCCCGCTTCCTTCCAGATGACCTGCAGCAGATACATGGTGCGAAAGGAGTCCGGATTGGTCATGATGTCCAGCCTCTCGAAGCCCCATGTGGAAATCAGATTATTGATCCCCCCGTCCTGCGTGGAAAATAACAGCGCCGTTATACTGACAATAACGACCCAGCTTAAGAAATGAGGAACATACAGCAGCGTTTGGGCGCCCTTTTTGAACCACCGGTTCCGGACCTCATTCAACAGCAAGGCCAACAAAATAGGCACGGGAAAGAAAAAGAACAAATTAATGGCGCTGATCATGAGCGTATTACGGAAAATCATCCAAAAGTCCGGGTCCCGAAACAGTGTCTCAAAATGCAGCAAGCCAACCCACTGGCTGCCCAAAAAGCCTTCAAACGGATCGTATTGCTGAAATGAAATGACGATCCCCGCCATCGGGATATATTTGAAGATGATGAAAAACAGAAAGCCCGGCAGCATCAGAATATAGATGGGCAGCCCGCGCTTCCACTCATACCACCGGCTGCGAGTTGCTGTCTTGCCGCTTACATGCTCATGCTGTGTAATTGCTGCACTCACGCCAAATTCCTCCTTTCTTTCCGTTTATTTCACACTTTGATAGGCATCGTTCATTTCTTGGATGATTTTGTCACCGCCGCCGGCTCTCCACTCCGCGATCGCTTTATCGATCGCTTCCATCGGCTCTTGACCGGCAATGACCTTCACCATCGTGTCCATCCATTTTTTGTCGATGTTCGCTCCAAGCTTTGTGGCCGTTTCCGAAACAAGTCCTGCCCCTGCATCCTTCACCTTGACCTTTTCGTTATTGTCGAAGTAGGTTTGAATGGTAGAGATTTGCTGCGGCTCCATCCATTTATAGATCAGGAACATCGGATCGAAGCGCTTGAAGACCCAGCCCAGCAGCAGGAATTGGCGATCCTTCACCGATGCCTCCAGTTGTTCGTATTTCGTGTCGCTCAGCTTTTTATAATGAACGCCCTCGATCCCGTGTTTGACAAAATCATAGCCCTCATCGGACAGCATATAATCCAGCAGCTTCAGAATACGCTGCTGCTTCTTAGCATCAATTTTGGCATTGATGACAATGCGGTCCCCGGTCGTCAGGCTGGGGATGCCGCTTTTACCCGACGGTCCTTTGGGCGGCATTAGCTGTACGAGCTCGGCCTTCGGATCCGTTTTTAAGAGCGGCGGCATCGTCTCTGCAAAAAGCTGCTGCGGATTCACATAAGCGATGCCGGATTTGCCCGCCTCCAGCTTGTTCAGCGAATCGCGCGACTTAAGGATCGGAGAATCCTTGTCCAGTACGCCTTCGGCATACGCCTTGCGCATGAAGGCAAGATAGCTCTTCAGTTCCTCGGCCTGGATTTGCATGGGAATCAGTTTGCCGCTGCTATCCTTCGTCCAATAATTCGCGAGCCCGAAGCTGGCCGTGAGGAAGTTTGCCGTGCCTCCGAAGCCAAAGCGCCCGGCAGGACTTACTTCGAGCGAGAACCCTACCGTATCCTGCTTCCCGTTGCCGTCCGGATCCTTCAGCGCGAAGGCTTTGGCTACCTCATAAAATTCGTCGATCGTCTCCGGCATGCTCAGTCCCAGCTTGTCGAGCCAATCCTTGCGAATCGCGAGCGAATCCCGAACCTCTTGATAGTAGAAAGGAATCCCGTAATACTTGCCCTTCGGATTAAACTGCTTCAGCGATTCCTCCGGAATGAACTTCGTAATGTTCGGGTATTTGCTTAATTCGGGCATGACATCCATAAATACGTTTTTTGCCTGCCACTTGACAAACTCGGCATTCGGGGCATAGAAAACGTCCGGAAAATTGTTCGAGGCGGCCATTACGTTAAGCTTCTCTTGATAGCTCGCGGCTGGCACCCATTCGATCTTCAGGTCAATATTCAGACGTTTGTTAATTTCATCAATCATCGGATGGTTCGGAGGCCAGCCGCCACCGGCGTAGCTGCGCGTCATAAGGTTTATGGTTATTTTTTCGTTCGCATCGTCGGCGGCGCCTTGGGCATCCCCGCCTTTCGGTTTTCCCGACGACGAATTTCCTGCACAACCTGCCAGCGTTGAAGAGATCAGCAGCGTACCTACTGTTAATGCGGTCCACTTCTTCATCATGCGTAAGCCTCCCTGGGTATATTATTTCTTTTCTCGCGAATCCCGAACATGGGGAACAACATCGCAGGTTTCCTGATAAAAATCCAGCAGCTTCTCCTTCAGCTCGCTCAGCACGGTCGCCAGAGCGGGATCGTCAATCCGGTTTTGAGTCTCTGACGGATCTTGCTCCAAATCATACAGCTCATCGGTTTCATAAAAGCGGCGAACATACTTGTATTTATGTGTCCGAACCATCGTAGCCTTCGTATGCTCCGGTCCTTCGCTGCGCTGCATTTGGCCTCTGGGCCAATACAGCGTAGACGGGTCCTCGTTGGCAGGCGCCGATTCATTGCAATGCTTCTCGCCGTGCAGCCGCCCCCCCTCGCAGAACACGGCATCCCGATGCGTCTGCGTGTCCCCTCCGATCAAGGGAGCCAGCGTTTTCCCGAATAGCGTGTAATCCGGGGTAATGCCTGCGTAATGATGCACCGTAGCGGTCATATCGATCAGCTCGACAAGCGCGTCGCTGACCCTCGGCTTCACCGCTTCGGAGGCCGGAGGCTTCACGATGAAGGGAACTCTCGTCAAGCAATCCTCGAACGTATTTTGATTTTTCTCCACCAATCCGTAGTCCCCTGTAAAATCACCGTGATCGGAGAAGAAAAATACAGCGGTATCATCGTACATATCCGCATCCTTAAGCGCTTTCATCAACAACCCGAATTGATGGTCCACCCGCGCGCACATGGCGTAATAAGTAGCTCTCAGCTCTGTCCAGCGCTCCTCGGACCAGCTGTCCATGTTATAAATTTCGCGAAGACCGCTAAGAATCGACGGCTTATTCCCGGATAAAACCTCCGCTCGAATGCGCTCCGGAATCAAGTGTTTTTCGATCCGATTATACCATGACTTCTCCACGGCATAGGGAGGATGCGGGTAAAGAATCGGCAGGTAAATACATAACGGCAGCTCGCTTGGGGGATTTTTAATCAGCTCGATCGCTCCCCTAATATTGGCCCAGTCGGAATCGTAGTAATGTTCTTCCTCTCCGGCGTCCAGCTCTCCGACGAAAAAGGAATAATACGTATCGCTGCCGGGCGCTCCGCGCCAGTTGTTTCCTGTGCCTTCGAACGCTCCGCCAAATATGGGCTTGACCTTCTCCGTCGGCGCATACTTGACATCGCAGTAGGCTTCGAACCCGCTTGTCGGGGGGATGAGATCGTTCTTCCCTCCCCACCACACATAGTAGCCGGCGTCCTTCAGCGTTTTGAGCAGCACCGGCTCGTCAGGACGCATCATATGGTACATCGTGCGATGTCCTCGAACATGCGGGTACCAGCCTGACATAAAGGAGCAGCGGCTCGGCGTACATACCGGATTTTGACAAAACGCGTTGCGAAACGACACCCCGTCCGATTGAACCAATTCGTCCAGATTAGGCGTGATCGCCGCCGGATTTCCGAGGTGACCCATCACATCGCCGCGCCATTGATCGGGGTTGAACAAAATGATATGAGGTTTTTTTTTCAATTTGTACGGCTCCCCCCTTGTGGTTGCTCGCCTTGCTATGAAGCTATCCTTAATATAGCGCGCAGCCGGCAGCGAAGTCGTTATCGCATTTTCCGGTTTCTTTGCATTTTTTACAAGATTATTTGGACTGCTTGAAACTAAGGAAAATATGCGAATAAATCGGATAATCCGTTATCGAAGCTCTCATTTCCGTCTGATATAGTGGGGTGTGATTCTAATTTAGGAGAAGGGATGATGAAGCTTGAGCGCTCCGAATATACTGATGATCATGATGGATCAATTTCGTGCGGATTGGCTAAGCTGTGCAGGTACAGATTTTGTACAAACGCCGAACATCGATCGTATTGCGGCAAGAGGCATCCGTTTCGAGAAGGCCAGCTGCAACAGTCCCGTATGCGGACCGAGCCGCTGTTCCTTGGCCGCAGGCTTGTACCCTCACCGATTGGGCAATCTTGAGAATTTTGTAAACTACCCCGAAGATCAGCCGACCTATTATCAAGAGCTGAGAAAAGCAGGTTACCGCGTCGGCATCGTGGGAAAAAGCGATCTGCATAAAGGAGATCATAACTATGGTCTGAACGGAGACATTCCGTTCATGTACCATCTCGGCTTTACCGATCCGCATGAAACGGAAGGAAAGATGAATGCGGCGTTTCGCCGAAACGCTCTGATGAACTTCGAGCTGGACCCGGACAAGGACAGTCATATCGCCGGACCATACCAGAGCTATCTGCGAGAGCAGGGGCTGTTAACCGCATTCGTTGAAGATTACCGCAAACGGTTTACGGAATGGAAATATTATAACGCTTGGCCTTCGCCGCTTCCTGCCGAGCATTTCCATGACAGCTACATCGGGCGAAAGTCGTGCGAGTTTCTGGAACGCGCTTCCGGCGAAACGCCGTGGCATTTATTTGTCAGCTTCGTCGGACCGCATGATCCGTGGGACGCTCCGGCCGAATACGTGGATGCGTTCCCTAAAAAAACGTTCCCGGCATCCATCCAGGATGATCTTGCCGGAAAGCCCGAGTGGGTCAAGAACAAAGTCAAGAAACAGACGGGGGGCATGTCGGAGCAGGAGCTCAACAAGGTGAAACGGCATTATGGCGCCGCTATCCAGCTGATCGACGATTGGGTAGGCCATATTCTGGACACGCTGGAGCGCAAAGGTTTGTCCGACCAAACGGTCATCATCTTCTGCGCAGACCATGGCGAAATGATGGGGGATCACGGATTATTTCAGAAAAGCACGATGTACGAGGGGGCGCTGCGAATCCCGCTCATTATCGCGGATCCGCGGGAGTCGAACCGAGGGGAGAGTCAAGCGCTTGTCGAATTAGTGGATTTACACCCGACGATACTGGAACTGGCCGGTGTTGAGTACAGACCGGGCCGCCTGGACGGCCGCTCGATTGTTCCGCTGCTGAAGTCGGAGGCTGCCGAGCATAAAGCTCTTCAGCTAAGCGAGCTGACTCATACACGGATGGTTTTTGACGGACGATACAAGCTTATTGAAAATCATAATGACGGCAACGAATTATACGATCTTCAGGAGGATCCGCACGAATTGACGAATCTATTCAAAGCACATCCCGAAATTTCGCAGCAGCTGTTGAAGCGGATGGCTCATTTACGAAAATAGGGAACTGAAATTTCTTGGAGGGCGGACGCCCTCCACTACTTTTTCAGCTCCCCCCCTCATCCAACCGGACGAACGAATCCCCGCTCGAGCCGCTGCTTACGGAATATCGTACATCGTCACATAATCAATTAACATCTGGCTTGTGAACCGGTTCGTATTGAATGTGAGTTTATTCAATGAGGTCGGGTAAGTGATACCATCGTTGAATGGAAGTCCGTCGATCTGAAAAATACCCGTTGACCGGTCCAGCGTTCCAGGCGCATCCACGGTGCCGGTGTAAGTTTTGAAGGCTTCCGACTGCATCGTAATCCGATACGTTTTCGCCGTCATATCGGCATCGAAGCGAAGCGTCACCCATTGATCCTGCGGCAGAGTGAAGGTGCTGCTGCCTGGAATTTTGAAGTAAGCGCTTTCGCCGTCCTTCATCTTCCAATACCCGAATGTGCCGTCGTAAATACCGGTGAAACGGATCAAATTCGCTCCGCCGCCGCTGATTACCCATTCATAATTTCCGAAATTCGTTTGCAGACGCTTGAATCGGGTCTCAACCACGACTTTTCCTCCGACCGGTGTCGTTATTCTTTCGACGATCGGACTCCTGGCGTATTCATCCGCTGAGATATAATAGTTATCGGTCAGCTGAAGAGCTTTACCGCTTGCGTTCGGCAGCTCTACGATGTCAACAGAGGTATCCGTGCCCTTCTTTATCGTCCACCCCTGACCTGTTACCGCCTCCCCCGTCTGCCAATTGTCGAAGGAATCGTAATATTCGCCGCTTGATCCTGCCGCAGGCAGCGTCACCGTCACACTCGGCCCATCGTCCGATTCGTTGCCGCTCTCATCGGTCGCCTTCACCTTGAAGGTGTAGGCGGAGCCCGCCTGCAAGCCGGTTACAACATCGTAGGCCCTCCCTGCAACCGTCGCAATTTTCGTAAATGCCGGCTGCGGACTGTTCTGTTGATAGATCGAATAGGACCTGATCAGGCTGAAATTATCCTCGGCTTCGTCCCAAGCTAATCTCACAGCGCCCGGGAATGCATTTTCGATTCGGATGGCATCGGCCGTTTCCCAAGTCGGTTTCGTACTATCCTTAGGGGTAACCGTCAGTGCAGCGCTTTCAGCCGAGTGGTTCCGGCTTGCGTCGACAGCTTTGACCGTTACTGCGTAGCTGTGTCCCGTCACAAGTCCGCTTAGAGTCGCTGTAAGCGTATTGCCAGGCACCGCCGTTTTCCGCACGCCGTCTGCATAGACGATATATTCCTTAATCGGCGCACTGCCGGCTGGGGCGCTCCACGAAACGGTTGCGGACGTTTCTGTCAGAGCAGCCAGCTGAGGACTGCCGGGCGCAGGTATGGACGGGGTCTGGTACATCGTCACATAGTCAAGTAAGAAGGTACTCGTAAACCGGGTCGTCTTGAATAAAAATTTATTTAGTGAACTCACCCACCCCAGATCGCTTTTGAAAGGAATATCGCTGATGCGAAACATACCTGTCGATTTATCTAACGTGCCCGGTGCATCCACAACTCCCGCATAGCTTTTGAAAGCGTCCGCTTGCATCGTGATGCTGTATTGATCAGCAGGCAGATCGACGTCGATGCGCAGCGTAATCCACTGATCCCTCGGCAGGTTTAACGTGTTGCCCGGAATTTTCACCAGCTTGCCCGTATCCATATTATAGTAGCCGAACGTTCCGTCCGAGGCGCTGGATAACCGTAAGAGCACGGCTCCGCCTCCCCCAAGCTGCAGCTCAAAGATGGGCGTATCATGCGCCAATTTATTAAACATGAAGCGGGTCTCGAACGTCACTTTGCCGTTAATCGGCGTATTATTGCGCACTACTTGCGGAGCCGCCGTGTAATCGCTATCGCTCGGCGAATAATTATCGGTCAGCTTCAGCGCCTTATTGCCCGGCTCCAGCTCCTGAATCGCAACCATCGTACCATTCATAAGGGGGTTAACCACCCAGTTTGGAACAGTTCCCATCTCTCCGGTCGCCATGTCATCGAACGATTCGTAATATTCGCCGCCCGCCGGAGAAGCAGGAAGTGTAACGGTGACGGACGGACCATCATCGGATTCGTTGTTGGCCGCATCCGCCGCTTCAATCTTGAAGGTGTAGGTGCTGCCTGGCTGCAAGCCTGCCGCTGCGTCGTAGGATGTGCCATTGACTGTCGCAATTTTTGCATATGCGGATGTCGATTGCGCCCCGCCGTTCTTCCGGTAAACCGAATAAGATTGAACTTGGCCGGAGTTGTCCGAAGCCGCATCCCACGCCAATCTCACAGCCTTGTTAAATACATGCGCCGCCCAGCCTTCAGCCCCGGACTCCCAGACAGGCGCATCCCCATCGGTTAAGGTAACGTTCAAACCGGCGCTTTCGAGCGACTCGTTCTCGCTCGTATCCACAGCCCGGATTGTCACTGAATAAGCTTGGCCGGGGGTTAAACCGTCGATGGTTGTGGACAAAGTGGTGCTTGGAACAACCTTCTTTTGAACGCCATTCACATATAACACGTATTCTTTCAGACCAGCATTATCCGTAGCGGCATTCCACGCCACGGAAACGGACGTATCGGTCTGGTTAGTAAGCTGTAAGCCGCCCGGCGCGCTTGGCCGCAATTCGTCCGATTTCACTTCGATGAAACCGATCCAATCCAGATTCATCACGCCACCGGGACTCCACATCCGGACATCCACAGGTCCAGCCTCCAACTGCTGGCCGGTTTTGACACGAAGCCCTTTCCAGCTCGCAGCCGTCGTCCCCGTATCCGCAGTTCTTGACGCATCGAAATAATAAGGCTGGTCGCCGATCATAGCCAGCCGGCCTACGGAAGTTCCGGCAGGCTGATTCCATCCGGCCGTATACTTCAAGACCAAATCATAGGTTCCGGCTTTCGGGATATCGACGGTCCATTTGCCCCATTGTCCGATTTGCGTCCAATTCCCCAATCCTTTGCCGCCGGACAGGAACGAGGATTGGAAAGGCTGCAGCTGTCGCTCGCCCCAAGCGGCGAGCGTTTCCGCTTCCAGCCACGAAATCGACCGGGTTGACCGCATTGCATCCGGATCGGACCATGTCTCCGTTACCGCAGGTTGACTGGCACCTATCTTTTTCAGCTTCAGCAGCCCTGTTTCCCCACGCACAATGACGGCTGCATTGGCTTCCAGATAAACGCCTTCGGGCCGTCCGTGTTTTTCAAAGATCAACCCCGGCGGAGCCTCTTCCACCAAGTACATGCCGGCTGTGTTAGTTAAGCTCCCCCAATGTACGGGAACGCCTGCCGTATCGCTATAAGTCTGCATGGTCACTGTACCTGATTGACCATCGATAGAAGTCTGTAAAGTAACGTTACCCATAGCCTGAGGCATCGGAGCGTTATTCAGCTTGAATGCGCGCTGCCCTTTTTCCACTTGCAGGAGAAGCGTATTCCCTGAAGTATCCCAGTGCACGCCACGCAAGCTCATATTATCCGCAGCATTCCCTCCTTGCGGAATGTCAGCGCCGGTGTCATCCTTCCTTAATCGTGAAAGGCCGGGAGCATGAATCGAAATCTGCGCATCCTGAGGTCCTGAGACGGATAACCGGTCCCCGCCATACGCGATCGTGGAGGGAACGTTGCTTTCGATGACCGTTACTCCGTTTTTGATCACTTTGGTGCCGTCTACCAGCAGCACGCTATTCCCTTTTACGGCTACCGCGGTTCCGTCAAATACAATCCCGCCTGTATCAATCTCACCGGCTGCCGTCCTCCGGACATAGACATCCGTACCGTCCTCAAACCTTAGCTTCATATAACCGATGTGGTTTTCCGATACGACTTCTTGGCGCTCAGTCCCGCGTTTATACGCATCCATGGTTGTAATGAAAGTCGTAGACTTCGTCTTGGGGGATATGAAGGCCGCATGCTTCTGCTTCTTGTCTGCAAAATTGCCGCCAGGCTTTATCTCGGTTCCGTTCATATCCAGATATTGATCCTCATAGGTAGCCCGAACATCTTCCGGAGCATGTACCTTGACCTTGAGACCGGCATCGCCTTTCAAGATTGTCGCCCCGGACTGATCCGAATCGATGGCTAAATAATCCTCGGCGTGCAGCCGCCACTCCAATTCGCTTCCGCCTGGCTTAGCGCTTTGCAGCTGATCGATCACGACAAACTTGTCGGGTCTGACATAAATGACATTCCTTCCGGCTTTGGACAGCACTCCCTTATATGCGCCCGAAGCGTCACCGCTTACCGCATCGAAATCCGGATGGGTCACAAAGCCGTAGATGCGGCCGTCCGCGTCGATATCATTAAACGGCTGTCCCTGTTTTCCGTCGTATGTAATCGCATTGGAAGCAAACGTTTGTTTGGCGTAATTTTTATCATGATTCGTGAAATAGGCATCATAATATCCGCTCTCAATGGCTAGTGATTCGCCGTATGCATTCAACACAAAGCTGTTCTGATCCGCATGACTATGGTTGTAGCTGCCGTACGGACTGGATTTGAAATAAAAGGAGACTCTGTCCGGATCATATAATTCGGAGTGCATGGCGACTTGACCGACATCCTGAAACCATTTGGAATCCGGCAGGTCCACAGGCGGTCTGGCAGTCAGCGAAGGGTCGCCGAAGTAATAGTTGTTCAATGTATCGCTCGGCCCGGTTCCGATTGCTCCCGCCGCCCATTTCAATATGGGGTTTTTATTCATTTGAGCAAGCCGGTTATAGATCGTTACTCCCGGCTTCCCCGGAAGGTATTCGCTGTCGTCCCCGAAAATTCCCTTCGGAGTACCGTGCGGAAAGGCGTAGAGCGGATATAAGCCTTGGTTGCGGTTATAAGCCTTCTCGTACAGATTCAGGCCGCTTGAGCTGAGCAGAACATCCATAAACTCGATCCCGACATAGGACGACCATTGCCAATAACCGGTCCCTTGCGACCATCCTCCATTCTCCCCCCCCCAAGGCGGCATGATATTGATATAAGCGGGTACCACTCGCCTGTACCATTGCTCGGCTTCGGGTATTTCATGGAGCAACGCAGTAGCTATGATCCCGATATAGCCCATCGCTGTCCAGCCGTGGGAGTCGTATGGATTTTTCTGAATCGGGTTTTCAGAACTGAAAATGGCATTCATCATGGTTACGGTCCGGCTTTTGATCATGCTCTGAACGACCGTACGGTTTGCCGGTGACAAATCGTTATATAACCAATCGTAAGCCATCGCAGAAGCAAGCGTAATATAACGATGAACCTGATCATGCATCGCATAGCTCGTCGGACCATTCGTAGACCAACCGGCAACGCTGAGCAGCTTTTCGATCGCATTATCCCTTAAATCCGTTGACGGCGTATCCGCGATCAGATGAAAGAATGCCGCGTCCAGCATTTTGTTCACTTTCTCTAGGGCATCCCGCTCCATCACTTTTAAGGCTTGATTCCATTCCTCATCCTTGGGATGCGATGGCGGATAAGGGAATGTCGGTTCCGTAAGAACCTGGCCGAAGCTGGCCGGTACCGACTGCAGCTTCTCCTCGTAAACGGCTTTCCCTACGGTTAGCTTCAGCTCTTTGAAATCAGACAGCTTATCCGGCGTCGTCCAGATCCGGGGATGGTCCTGCTCTACGTCAGCGATCAATCGTTCTATAGTTGGTACAGGAAAAGCAACATGCTGCTCTTCGATGCGAAATTTGCGTGCCGTGCTCCATTCCGACCAGCCTGTGGCCGGCTTATGATAACTGACACGCCAATACCAGGTTCCCGGATCGAATGCATCCGAAAAGTTATAGACATTCGTCGTAACCGACTGGTTCTCATAGGGAACTTGTGTGAACTGATCGCTGCGGCTAACCTGAAGCCAGTAGGTATCGGCATCTTTAACGGCCGGCCACCTGAAGTCGGGCGGATTTTGCGTGGTGACGAGCGAGTCTGCCGGAGCGAAGGGCATATTGAAGCCGGATAAAATATCTGCCGGCCAAGTTTCCGCGGCTTGAGCCACAGGCGGCTTGGCGAACGGGACGGCCCCCAGCAGTCCCGCTGCCATTACGAAAACCATAAACAACGACACTCGTTTTTTCAATTCCCTCATTTCAATTCATCATCTCCTTTTTGATTTCATCCTCATACTGAATCCGCTTACAAAGCTGTAAAGCTCAACCTCCTCCTTTCCACATCCATCATAAAGCTATCGGTGCCTGCTAAAAATCAACAATATGGATAACACATGGCATTTTGCAAACTTTCTAAAAAAAGTATGATATTCGGAGAAAATGCCTAATGCCCCTTAACATTCGTTTTAACATCTCCTGGCGGGAAATCACAAAACAAAACCCGGCGAAACGTTCACAAGCTTCGCCGGGTCGTGCTTATTTGTTAATAAATGTTATATACTGCAAGAATCGTTTGATGAGAGCTGCGGATTGAGCCCGTGTCGCCTGCTCGGCAGGAGCGAAGCGATTCTCCGGCTGCCCTTGCAGCAGGCCTGCGCCGGCGGCTTGTCGAACAGCTTCAAGTGCCCAGGATGAGATCGAGGACTGGTCGCTAAAGGCAGCTTCATTGGCCGTACCGTTGCCTAAAGCTTTGCCGCTGGCTGTCACCGCTCTCGCGATCATTACCGCCATTTGCTCCCGTGTGATGGAGGCGTGGGGGTCAAAGCTGCCATCCTCGAACCCTTCGACCAAACCGCTCCGAGCAGCGGCTCCAACGGCTCCAGCATACCAGTCACTAGCGGATACGTCAGTGAAGGCAGCTCCAGAGCTATCTTCACTCAATCCAAGCGAACGTACAAGCAGTGCTGCGAATTCCGCTCTTTTCACGCTTTGCTCCGGTGCAAAAGCATCCGCGGATTGCCCTTGAACGACCAGCTTGGAGGCTAGAAGCTCGATATCGGCTTTTGCCCAGTGCCCGTTCAGATCAGCAAAGGTTTTATTGTAAGCTAGTATGGCATAAGCACTGTTTCCTTTGCGCTTCATAACGGCAACCGACTTACCGTTCGTCTGCTGAAGGATCATAGGCACGAAGGTCATCCGACCTGCATCATCAATCGTTACAGCCGTTACACCCTCAGGAGTAACATCGTCTGAGACTGTGAGGCTTCTTTCTACGTACTGGCTGAAGTCATTTGCCGATGCCGCTTTTCCGTTGGCCTCCACTTGGATCGAGAAATCGATTATGTCCGATACCGACCTTGCTCCAAGGCTGTTAATACGCTTCGCAGCTTCTTCTGCCGCAGCACCGCTTAGTTTCTCAATCTTCACTACAATCTTGGTATCTTTTGGGTCTGCTCCAAGCGACTCCGCAATCCCGTTAACATCAATCAAGCCTACCGGCAGATGATAAGCCGCCGTTCCAGTTTGAATCGCAATCGTCGCATTCGGCGTCGAACCGGCGCCCTTTGCCAAGACGGCTCCCGGCAGTTCGATTCGATTAACCGACTCTGTGCCGCCTACAGCTACGATGATCTTCTGATCCCCGGGCTTTTTGCCGGTCAGCATTTGCAAGGCTTTCTCGACGGCTTCCGCAGAAACGGCAACGTTCTGAACGCTCTTGCCATCCGCCGATGTCTCTTTCTTGGTGACGACGCCGCTGCCGCTAATTTCTACGCCAAGATTTGTTTCTTTGACTGTTGGCGCATCCACCGCAGATGCAGATCCGCTCGATGAGCCTGAGCCTGACCCCGAACCTGAATCCGGGTCAGCGGCTGCAGCCGCTATTTTGAAGCTGACTGATTTCGCCACTTCCACATTCCCTGCAGAATCCGTAGACCGATACTGGAACGTGTATTGGCCCGCCTTCGCGATAGTCACGGGAGCCGTATAAGCCTGCCAGCTTGCGCCGCCGTCCAGGCTGTATTCCGTCTTGGCGACCGCCGTGTTATCGGTGGCAGCCAAGGTAACCGTAACCGACTTGGCATACCAGCCGTCCTTACCGTCCGGGTTAGCCGGCGACAAGGACGCAGTTGTCACAGGCGCTTCACTATCCGCATTGCCCGCACGCGTCAGCATATAGGTCCCTGCCGCGCCGGTAAAGTAGAGCACGCCGCCCTCTTCGCTGACAGAACCGGATGTATCCACGCCGTCGCGGGATATTTTCCAAGCGCCCGCTTCCAGATCCGTCACCACAAATTGCAGATTCGTTTCGTCGCCGGGAACCGTCAGCGTTACAGCGCCGTCAAGACGATTACTGTCTTTGCTGAACCATACGGCATTGCCGGACACCTTCACGCCGACCATCCGGTCCGAGTCCAGCCTCTGCGTGGCGAGAGGCGCTGTGCCGGGATCCATGACCTGCATTACGTTCAGGAAATAATCAGTTTGCTGAGGAGCCTTTGGCGAGATTTGCACACGCCATTCTCCCGGTTCAGCCGTCGTTTCGCCTGGCAGCCTGCTCAGGAAATTCGGGAAATTCGTACCGAACACTTCGAATTCGCGCCCTGGCCCTCCGACCTTCTCGATGGCCGTATTTTCGGCCGCAGGCAGCAGCGTCTCATTGACCAGCTTGCCGTTATAGCCGTCTTCAGTGCGTTTGATTGTCGTTGTATTTCCGTTTACCTCCGGCGCCTCAATACTGTGCAGCAGCCAATATTTCTTGAAGTTAGGATCGGCCGCAGCCACTTTGTCGTAGACGATCATTGCCGCAGGATGCCGGTCGTTCTTCAGATTCAGGAACACGAAGGAACGCATGGACTGCTTCACCTTCGACGTATAGGCAGACGTTAAATCGCCTTTGATGTAACTGAAGTTAGGCGCTGCCGCATCCGGTCCGAACTGTTGTCCGACCACCTTGCCCATGTAAGTGTCTCTGCCGACCAGCTCCTCCAGAGTAACGGCATCGAAGCCATTGTTAGGCGTGCGTTGGCCGCCGTCGTTAATGATTTGTCTGCCCATCCAGGTTTTCACTTCATTCGGGTCGTAGACCAGCATCGTGTTGCTGGAAATCGACTGTTTATGGTAATTGACGTCATGATCGCTGCCATAACCTCCGTTACCGCCCTCATAAATACCCGAGTTTTGGGCTAACGATCCTTTGTAGTAGATGGCAAAGTGACCAAAATCCCGGTGCTGATGATTGGCGAAAAAGTGACCGCCGACCTTCATTTCGGCAACAACCGCCGGCGCCGTTCTATCGACCCCTCCGGTATCCCATCCTGTCCTTGCGATCATCGTTCCGATCGGATAGCCGAAATATTTGGTAAGCGGCAAACTGCTGTCCGATTGCGTCGGCAGACTCATGTCGACGAACAATATCTCGTTGATCGGATCAATCGTGCCCGGCTTGTATTGACGCAAAAACTCATGTTGGAGAATAGGATCCTTGTAATAAGGTGCTGCCAGTATGAGCGTAGACGGGATCCCTAAATACGAATTGCGCTGTGCATAGATAGGCAAATGGGAATCGCCTGAACGCAGGAGCTGACCGTCAGGGAAGCGCTCATAAAGCGAACGGTAAAGTCTCGCTCCTCCTAGCCGCTCGTCATAGATAGGTCCTAACCCCATCCTTCTAAAAATCCACGCCGCCCATAGCTCTGAGCTTATCTTGTTGGGTCCGTAAGAATCCCCTTGGGAATGCATCTCGGCCAAAGCGCCGAAGTTGCTGGCAGGTATATGTTCCTTGAACATCCGCGTCACCGAAGCATTGTACATGAGCGGCTTCTCGTCGTAAATGGCTACCCCGCCCGCCAGCTGGTGCTTCAACATCTGATCGCCGGTGCCGTGGCTGACAACCGAGCCTTGCTGGAGAGGAGGATACCCGATTTCCATTTGTGCGGCGATAGCTTCCATTCTGTTAATAATTGTCGTTTTCTCAGCTTCGGTCAGCAGCGGGTAGATCCAGTCGTAGACAATAGCCGCGGCATTAATCGTCGCCCCTATCTGCGGGTACTGATCCGCCCTCGTAAATTGAACCGTATTCAAATTGTTCAACAGCATATTGATCGTTCTGCGACCACGCTTCGGATCGCCTTCAAGCAAATAGATCATGGCGTTCGCTTCAATGGCTTGCCGGATAGCCAGCAAGTAGTTAGTCTTATCCGTTGTTCCCGGCGGTAGCGGAGAAATAGCTCCTTCAGGCAAAGTCAATCCCAGTTCGAGCCTCTCCCAGGTTACACCGTCCGTAGAAACATCAATGTCGAAATAAGAACTGCGGGTGTGCCCCGACAACCAAGCGATGCCGACAGATCCAACTTGCTTAATGGAGCCTAGATCGTAGCTGATCCACTCGCCGTCACCTTCGGCCGACCACCTGGACTCCGGAGCCATATTGCCGTCCAATGTCAAATTCGGGTCGGTGCCGCTGCCTACGCTGCTAGCGGACACACTCTGTACCGGCACCTTGTACACAGCTCCGGATACGGAGTCATAAATTTCCGTTTCGACAATGGAATTCCATAAGCTGCCCGAGCTGCTGCCGTGCCCGACTATTCTTACATACCGGGTGTTTTGCAGAGCCGGCAAGCTGTATCTCTCGATCTCCGATGTCGTGCCGCTTGACTTGCCCCTGAAGGCTGCGCTTTCGCTTGTTTGCAGCACCTTTTTCCATACGGCTTCCAGCGGTCCTCCTGGCGCAACCTTCGCCTTCAGTGCCGGGATGTCGCCCGCTCTCACATACAGACGAGGATGCTCGGCAGGGGGCACAGGTATCGTTTCCGCAGTCGCCGTAATGGCCGCCGGCATACGAATGTCTGCATGCTTCAGATCCGCATCGAATAACGCGGCCGGATAATTGCTCGTGATATAGCTGCTGTGCGTAGCGCGGATCATATAACGGTCCGCCAGCAGCGGCGCCGGAAACGCAAAGCTGCCGTCCTCCGCCGTCACCGTAGTCCCCAAGGATACGCTGTACGTCTTATCGCCCTCCTCAAACACGTTCAGCGTTACGCCGGAAAGCTTGGCGCCTGTCGCCACCTCCGATACAGTTCCGCTAATGCTGTATTTGTTGTAGGCCGGGTCCGCTTGCAATTGGATATTCACACCGAAAATATCGCTGTCCGTCAATGTAGCGGAAGTCGTGCCGCTTACGTAGCCGGCCTTAACAGCCCTGACTACATAATCTCCGCTTCCCGGCGCGATCAAGCTATAAGCGCCGTCCGCCGATGTTTGCATGGTTGCCAACGGAGCTGCAAAGGCCTTATCCGCAGCGGCATACAAGCTGACGGGAACTAATCCGAGCGGTTCCCCCGCCTTATTTTCCACTTTGCCGTTAACGACCATAACCTTCTTGACCGTCACATCGTCGATGTGGAAGGAGCCCGAATTCGACCCTGTTGCGAATACAAGCTGATCGATGCTCGTAAAGCCTGTCGTCATGAACGGTTTACCGAACGTCGCAACTGTCTTGGGGCCTACCCTTGTAATCCCTGTGTCTAAACCGGGAGCATGGGTGACTTCCAGTCTATCGCTTGTTAAGTAAGCATCGAATTTGCCCGCATCCAGATCCAGCTCCAGTCTCAGCGTATACCAGACATTCTGGGGGATGAAGTACGACGAGCTAGGAATAAACTGTCCGACAAAAGGATCCGGGCTATCCTTAATGCTGAACCGGTTAGCCCCGTTGGGCAATACCAGGAATTGAACCGCCGGCTTCACCTCCGGACCCGCTCCCGCTTTGCCGTTCAGCTTGATATTAAGCACAGGATATTTGTCTGTCGCATCCTTTTTTACCATGTACTTCGTTTCCACAAGAAGCTTGCCGCTTGTTTTGGGTGTAAACGTTTTCGTCACCGTAATGCCGTCATTGCCGGGATTGATGTCCTTCAGCTCCAGCGTCCTGTTCCCGTTTCCTGCCGGATCGCTGACCAGAGCCGTGCCTCCAGTTCCGGTAACCGCATAACCGGCAGGCAGTGTTCCGGTCTGCTCCGCATCGAACGCGTCATATACGGGAAAAGCCGACACGGCCGCTGACAGCCGAATGTCTACGTTTTCCAGATTCGTACCGGTTATCTCGACCGGATAATTGACCGTTATATAGTCGCCGAGCGCAGCCCGGATCGTATAACTGCCCGCCACCAGCGTGGCTGGAAACGCAAAGCTGCCGTCTGCCGCCGTAACCGTATTTCCCAGGGACACGCTGAAAGCTGTATCGTTCTTCTCATACACGTTCAGCGTAACACCGGATAGCTTGGCGCCTGTCGCCGCATGCGATACCGTTCCGCTGATGCTGTATTTGCTGTAGGCCGGGTCCGCTTGCAGCTGAATATTCACATCGGCGGCATCGCTCTCCGTCAGCGTAACAGGGGCAGTTCCGCTTATGTATCCTTCCTTGACGGCTCTGACTACGTAAGCTCCGCCGGACGGCGCTGCCAGGCTATATCTACCGTCCGCCGATGTTTGCACAGCTGCCAGCGGCGCTGCAAAGGCCGTATCCGCAGCGGCATACAAGCTGACCGGAACTAAGCCCAAATTTTCTCCCGCCGCATTAGCCACTTTACCTTTTACAGCCAAAATCGGCTTGATCGTCACATCATCAATGTGGTAGATGCCCGAGTTCGATCCTGATGAAATAACAACCTGGTCGATGCTCGTAAGCCCTTCCGTCATGAGCGGTTTGCCGAGCATAGCGACCGTCTTGGGGCCAACCCTTGTAACCCCTGCGACTAAGGAGGAAACATTGGCGGCCTCGAGCTTATCGCTTGTTATATAAGCATCGAAGCTGCCCGCATCCAGATCAAGCTCCAGTCTCATCGTGTACCAGACATTTTTAGCATTGGCGTAGGACGAATTGGGAATGAACTGAGCTGTAAAATTCGGATTGTCCTTAATCGTGAATCGGGTAGAGCCGTTGCCCAACACGAGGAAACTAGCCGCCGGCTTCGTTGTTGTTCCCGCCTTGCCGTTCAGTTTAAAGTCGAGCACCGGATATTTGTCCATCGCTTCCTTCAGCATGTACTTCATTTCCACAAGAAGCTTGCCACTCGTCTTAGGCGCGAACGTTTTGGTTACCGTAACACTGTTACCAGCAGTGCCGGAGTCGGTGTCCTTCAGCTCCAGCGCCTTGTTCCCGGACCCGTCCGGATCGCTGACCAGAGCCGTGCCTCCCGTGCCGGTAATCGTATAGCCTGCGGGCGCCGCTCCCGTCTGCTCCGCATCAAACGTATCGTTCACGGGCAAAGACGCTGCGGCCGCTTCCGCCTTTTGCGGAACCAACCCGAGCAGTAGCCCTGCTATCATGACTATGCACAACATCAATGAAATCCAGCTTCTGCTGCGCTTCTTTATCCATACATCCATCATGGCCACCCTTTCTTCAGGAGCAAGGCTCCACTCTCATTCTGTTTCTTCCTCACTTGCCTGCCGTTAAAAATTGCTTCACCTGCTTGGTTACTTCCTCGCGAATTTTCTCCATCCCCGCCTCCTTCAGCTTCTGCCGGAGCACCGGGATCGCCGTCTGCGGATCGACCAGCCCGAAGTTAACCGGCTCCCCGTACTGCTTCACGACGCCCTGGACCGCAGCCAGCTCCGTCTTGAACGAGGAGACGTCCACAACAAAATTGGCAAGCTTGGCGTCGTACAAGTTATCCTGCAGCTCCTGCTTCAAATCCAAATACTTGTACCAGGATTTCGCCGGCTCCCTGACGAACCTGTCGACTCTCCAGCCCCAGCCGCCCATCGCCTCCGGAGCAAACCCGTTATCCGAAGGACTGACGCCCGCGGGAAGCGTCAGCTTGCCGTCTGCCGTGAGATCATAATGCTTGCCTTTGATGCCGTACATCGTCAAATCATAATACTCGCGGTTGGTCCGCAGCAGCTCCAGCAGCATAAGCGCTCTTTCCGGATTAGCCGCCCTCGCGTTAATAGCCATTCCGTCCGTGATGTAAGCCGTTCTTGGCAGCGGCTTGTCGAGGCCTCCGTATATCATCCAGTCGAGCTCCCAATCCGGGTGCTTATCCATCACTTTTTTGTATTCTTCATTGGTGCTCAGCAGGTTGATATGAGCGACAACGCTTTTGCCGTTAATGAACGAATCCTTGGCGCTCATCTGGTTGGACAAGACGCTCCTCGACCAATAGCCTTTGGACGCCCAGTCCCTCATCCGTTCCGCAAATTTGGGATAGTCGGGCAGCTCATACAAGGTCAGGAGCTTGTCCGGATGGTCGTTATCATAAAACAGGTGGACCGTCCCCGTGCCGCCAATGCCCTGCCAATTCTCCTTGCTCTCCTTAAAGGCCCACAAAATGATGTTGTTTTTATCGCTGCCGCCGATGTTGTACGGAAACATATCCGGCTCATGCTTCTTGACCGCTTCAAGAAACACGCCCAAATCGTCCAGCGTCCGGACCGGGGGAACGTTGTATTTCTTCCTCAGATCCTCGCGGATCAGAAGCCCTTGTCCGACTGGCGCATCATAGGTTTGCGGAATCATATACACGTTTCCGTTGAATTTCGCTTGCTCCCATGCCGCCTCCGGCGTCTCCTTCAGCGTCCTAGGCGCATAGACGGGCAGCAGCTCATTAAGTGCCAAGAACGCCCCTTTGGGCGCTTCCTGCTGAAAAAAGGCCCAGCTCGATGTATAAATCAAATCGAATTTCTCCCCGGCTGCAAGCAGAAGCGAATATTTCGTGTTCTGATCCCCCCAGGAAATATAGTTGATTTTGAGCGTGGCGTTGATATCCCTTTTCAGCTTTTTGTTCAGCTCGGTCATCACCTGCTGCAGATCTCTTGGCGGATCTCCGAGCAGGTACATGGTCAGTTCAACCTCCTTCTCCGGCCGTCCCGTCGGCTTCTCGGCGGTGCTCACATTTTCCCCCGGAGAAGGGCTTGCCGTTTCTTGCCCGCCGTCGCCTGTTGTGCAGCCTGTTAAGGAAGCGGCGGCAAGCATGCTGCCGAGCAGCGCAGCGGCAAAGCGGGAACGCCTCATTTGTCTCATCCATCTGCCCTCCTATTGCCATATTTTATTTCATTGTAGCCGTTTCATTGCCGCTTCAGAAACTGTAAATTCGGGACAGCCGCTCTTTTTTTCGGCGATTTTGCTACTGCAAATTTCGTACACGACTATAAGATTGCTACAAAAGGCAAAAAAAAGATTGTATGTGGAAGTCTCCGTGCTTATAATAGTTGCACATGGGAACAACGGAGGTACCTGACATGCCGCGGGATCGTGCGCCTACAAACCGTTTTTACTCAAATCTGCTTCTAACGCTGGTCATCTCGATCGTTGTTACCCTGTTTGCCGTATCTTTGATCTTATATATGAATTTTGCCAAGGTTATTTCCTACCACATCAACAATTCGGAGAAAACGAGCCTGTCCCAGGCCAGCTACAGCGTTCAGTTCATGACAGAATCGGCACAGACACTGGCTCTTCTCGTCTATTCCGACCCCATCATCGCCAAGCTGCTGTACTATACGTTCAGAGAGCCGGTGGAGACAAATAATGCGCTGGACAGCTTGAATACTTACCGGTACATTACACCGTTCATACATTCTATCTACATCTACAACGATAAATCGGAAACGTTCTATGTCACCTCGCCGGTCATCGAACAAACGATCCAAAGCAAGTCGACCTTCATCGATAAAGAAGCGGTATGGCTGCTCAGTAATTTCCGCAGCTTCAAGGAGTTCAGCCCTATTCCAAGGCTCATTCCCGAACGGGCCGCCAACGGTGAAACGAAGCTGGTCAGCGTGTACACGTACTTGTTCCATGATCTTCCCGGCAACAGCGAGAAGCTGGACAGCGTAGTCATCCTGAATGTATCCGACACGTGGATGCACAATACGATTCAGGCTCTGGATGCAGGAGCACCCAGCAATACGTTCATCGTGGATGCGAACGGGCGAATGATTATCAGCAATCAGCAGACACCGATGTTTACCGATGTTTCGGATCAGTCTTACGTGAACCGGATTCGGCAATCCCGGGAAGCGTCCGGCTATTTCGTGGACGACGTGGATGAGGTCAAGTCGCTCGTGATCTATGTGAAGCACGAGTCGCTGGACTGGACGTTTATCCGAACGATTCCTTACGACCGGATAACGGCCAAGATTGACCGGATGCGGGAGCTGACGCTACTCATCGGAATCGTCATCCTTGCCGTCGGCCTGGCGGTTTCCTATGTGCTGTCCCGCCGATTATACAAGCCGATACATACCGCATTAACAAGCTTGAAGGAGCTTGAAGCGGAGAAAAGAGACCGGTTTCATAACGATAAACAGCAATTTCTGCGAAACTTGCTTCGGGATTCCGACGGGAGAGCGGACAGCTTGCCCAAGCTGTTCGATTCGCTTCGCATCGGCCTGCGGACAGAGCGGCCCTTCGTGCTGCTGCTTCTGCAGATCGACCGGTATGCCGCCTTCTGTTCGGAGTATTCCTTTTCAGACCGCAAGCTGTTCAAATTTTCATTGATGAATGTGGCTTCCGAGCTATGCAGCCGGCACGGGTACATTCACGAGGCCGTTGACATGGAAAATGATCAAGTGGTGCTCGTATTGAACATCGATAATACGGACCGGGCCGCCGAAGACCTGCGACTCCATGAGCTCATCCGGCATATTCAGAGCTCCGTGCAAACCTATGTCCGCCTCTCGCTGACGACCGTTATTTCGGCACGTTTCTATTGGAAGGACGGCTTGTCCGAAGTGTACCGCGAAGCCGAGCATGCCTCCCTGCACCGCATCGTGTATGGGCATAAGAGCATGATCGATGTCGAAACGCTGGGCGAGGACACTTCCGGCGATTTTGTATATCCTTTCCAGAAAGGACAAGCATTTTCAGAGGAGCTATTGTCCGGAAAAATGGAAGAAGCCAAGCAGCGATATGCGGATATCATCGGGCAGGCGGTTGCCACCAACAACTACCCGACGATCCAGTTGACCCTTACGCATCTCGCCTTTACATTCAGCAAATGCCTGGAGACGTTGAAAAGAAACGGCACTCCGATTACCGACGCCAAAAACAGCCCCTTCATAGCTACTGTCAATCAGCTCGAAACCTTGGAGGAAATTGAGCATCGCCTGTTCCAGCTATACGAACAGATGGTGTCCACTCCGGAGGACCGGAAGAAGACCAGGTATGACGAACTGACCGTGAACATCACGGCCCTGATCCACGAGCAATACATGGACCCGAATCTGTCGCTCGCCAGTCTGGCCGAGGCGGTGGCCATGTCCCCGGCCTATTTGGGGCGGCTGTTCAAGAAGCTGACGGCCAAATCCATTCCGGACTATATCCTGGAGGTGCGTATCGATAAAGCCAAAGAGCTGCTGGCTACAACCAACGCTTCGATCAACGACATCGCCGAACAGGTCGGTTTTGCCAACAGCCCGTATTTCTTTAAAGTGTTCAAGAAGACAAACGGCGTGACGCCGAACGATTACCGGCAGCGCGCGGCGGGCTTTGACTGACGTCATTGGCTGCGGCCGGCGTTCGCAGGTCTCCGTTTGAGGCTTTCAGCCTGGAGATGACGCTCATGCTGGGCAAATCTCTAAAATCTCTGCGTGCTGGCCCAACCTTTTGATATGTGGGGAGGGATGCCTCTTCGATCTACTCCTTGCTTACCCCTGCTTCCATCTTCCCGATCAGGTCTTCGACCTGGTATTAACGCATAGCAAAAACGCCCCTTGCGGGGCGTTTTTCCTGTACCTCGAGCATAGTTTACCGGTCAATCCAGCAGATTGGAGATCACCTGCGCGCCTTCCGCACGGGTCATCAGCTCTTGCGGCGCGAACAGATTCTCGCCGCGTCCGCTGATTAAGCCCAAGCCTTGAGCGACGCTGACAGCTCCCTGCGCCCATGCCCCAATCCGGCCTTGATCGGCAAACGTGCCCGGATTCGTTGCGGCTGCTTTTTTGCCGGACAAGTATTCGTAAGCACGCACGGTCATGACAGCCATTTCTTCACGGGTAATCGCATCGTCAGGCGCGAAAGTATCCGCCGTGCGCCCAAGCACGATTCCCGCCTTGCTGACTTTCGCAACCGCCTCCGCATACCATGCTCCAGCGTCAACATCCTTAAAGCTATGAACGTCGGCTGCGGTTAACCCCAAAGCACGGGCAAGCATGGCCGCGAATTGCGCCCGCGTCACATGGCCTTGCGGGTTAAAGCTGGCCGCGTCGACGCCTTCCACAATATGCTTGGCCGCCATTTTCCTAATGACGTCATAAGCCCACGAAGTTGCGTCTACATCGGCAAATGTGCGGTCATATTCCAAGACGGCATATGAGGAGAAATGACTGAGCTTGGCGCTCATCATGCCGCCTGCCAGCGTTCCGCCCCTGAATTCAAGGGCTCCGTCCGCTCCGATGTAGTAGACGCCCAACAAATCAGGGTTGGCGTTCGGATCGACTTTGAACGTAACCGTCAAAGGTTCGTCAAAAGCGGTTACCGGAACCGATGTTCCGTCCGCTGCGATGACCTGCAAGTTAAACACATACATATCGCTTGCAGCCGCCAGCCGAACCGAACCGCCGACCGCAGCGCCGCGGATCATCTTGGCCGCTTCGTCCTTCGGTGCGATGGCTGCCGAGAACTGAATCTGCGCCCCTTCGGCCTGCGCGCCGTCAACCGATTCCAGGATCTGCCTTAGCGTTTCCTGAGGGAATTCGATCGACATATTGGCTTGCGTCAAGCGAAGGCTGTTGTCTCCGATAAGGGACAACATATCGCCTGGAAGCAGCACGGTGTCTTTATCGGCTGCCATTTGAACAGTAACTGTGCCGCCAACGGCTGTTTTAAAGTCTTCCGCGCCCAGCACCTGGGTCGTCGCCGGAACTTCCGGCGTCACCGGTACAACAGGAGCTGTCGGCGACGGCGTTCCAGCCGGAGGCGTCGAAATCGAATCATCGTCATCCCTCTCGTAGACGATTACCTCTCTTGTGACCTCCGCTGCGGTGTTGCCTGCCGCATCGCTGACATTGTAATGATAGGTGTAGATACCCGGTAATGCGGTATTCACTGCCGTCACCAGGCTTCCGCCCCGTGTGATGGTCGTTACGATCCGGCCCGTGATATCGCCGTCCCGGTCATCCATGGCCACGGCACCCGCATCCGTGTAGCGTTTGCCTGCCTCCACTCTGACAGCGGCGCTCCCCAGCAGCGTGATGACCGGCTTGACGTTGTCTACGGCTGCAGCTTCGGATACGTGGACGGTTCTCGTGATTTCCAGTGCGGCATTGCCTGCCGTATCGCTAACGTTGTAATGGATCATATAAGTGGCTGCCGTCACTGTGCTGATCGCCGGCGCCGGCATGCCGTTATAGGTAATGCTCGTGACGGTACGGCTTGTCAGATCTCCGTCGCGATCATCGAATGCCGTTACTCCCGCATCGACATAGCTCGCACCGATGGCGAGATTGACAACCGGCTCGCCGAGCAGCGTAAGAACCGGTCTCGTCACATCCGGCCCCGCCGATACGGTTACCGATCTTGTAACTTCCGCTGCGGCATTGCCTGCCGCATCGCTGACATTGTAATGGACCTTGTAGGTCGCCTCTGTGACGGTGCTGACCCCCGGTACGGACACGCCATTCCAGCTGTACGTCGTCACAATCCGGTTCGTGATGTCTCCATCCCGGTCATCTCTGGCCGTTGCTCCTGCGTCCGAATAAGCAGCGCCGATCGGTAGATCGACAGCCTCGCCGCCAAGGAGCGTAATGACCGGCTTTGTCGTATCGGCATGCTCCTTGCCTGTAATGATGATGAAGCTGACCATAACGGCCGTGTTCGAACCTGCTGTGCCAGGTCCGGTCTGAATCAATACTTTGCCGGCCTCATCCACTTGAACGCCTTCCAGCATCGCGATGCTTTTCGCTTGCTTGTATTCATGGCCGCTCAGGCTGGCCAGGGACTTGCCATTCATGCTAACGGCAATATTCGCTTTGCGGGTATAGCCCCATGGATCATAGAACCCGACATAGATGTCGTACTCGCCGGCCGGAAGCTCGAAGGCGTAATCGACCGAATCCTTGGCCGAGCCTTCCGCACGGCGGTGAGAGTTATAAGGGTCGCTTGCATTCGCCCGCGTGCCAGGTACCGCCACAGAATTCGTGTAGCCCCAGGTCAGTCCGTCGGCATACACCTGATCGGGCACCGCCTGCAGCTCGGCCAGCTTCGGATTCGACGCGCTGTCCGCGCGCAGTGCCGCGAACATGCTGGAGCTGTCGGTATTGCCGCTGTCCGCAAAGTAATACACCTGATTCGGCAGCACATTCACCTCGAATGAAATCGAAGTGCCTGAGAGAGCCGGATCTCCTCCAAGCGTCCCTTGTACCGTCGCCGCTCCGAGTGTCAAGCTTGCCGCCTCCAGGCTGGCGGGATTCCAGGTGACAGGCACATTCGGGTAGGTCGCCTTGCCGCGCTTCAAGTCCAGCGTATCCGGCAGTTTCAGAGCCTCGCCCAGCTTGAACGCTTTATCGCTGGTCGTCAGCACCTCCAGAGGGGCGAACTTATCCATCACATCCAGGGTCCAGTCGCTCAAAGTCTGACCTTCAATCTTGGTTCCGCCCGCCGAAAGCTGCAGCGGAAGCCATACGTAACCGGAAGTGTCCAGCGCCTTTTGAATCCAGCGGTCGCCCATATAGATGAACAGGCCGTTCTCGGGATCATAAGGGATAACCGCCGTCGACTGCGTACGGTAAGACGTATTCGAGCTGTCGTTCGGGAACGGATTGCCCAGCTTCGTATAAGGCGTGAACGTTTGGCCGCCGTCCGCCGTATTGCCGAAAATATGATTGGCCCGGTACGCAATGGACGGATTCGGGTCCCAGCCGGTGGTGCCGGATGTAATAAAGTAATAGTAGCCGTTATACTTGAATACCGCCGGAGCCTCTCGGCTCGCGTCCGTAAATACGCGGGCGGTAAAGGTCTCGCCCAGCCCCTCGGTTCCGTCTTGGGCAGGCGCCGTATACGAATCGTTCAGCAGCGAAATGTACGTATATTTATTCTCTTCGCTGGAGTAGATCGCATATGCCTTGCCGTCGTCATCCTTGAACACGGTCATATCGCGCGCCATGCCCTTGTTGCTGTCGTAATAGCCCTCGATATAGTTCATTTTCTGGGCGTTGACGAGCTTGAACGGACCGAATGGCGTATCCGATACGGCAAAGCCCATCTGCGCACGGCTGTAGCGGCTGATGCCGGTATCGGCCTTCGGATTGTTTTTCAGCGTGTCGAAATGCTCCAGGATGCGCGCATCGGTCGGTCCGTCGACATGATACGCGATGACGTATTTCTTGGTTTTGTCGTTGTAAAGCATTTTCGGACGCTCCATAATCGTGTAGTAAGCATAAGTGCGATGGAACGCCAGCTCCAGGCTTTCGTTATCATAGCTTGCAGCCGCGTAGTTGAAGCTTGCGTCGTTCCCCCGGCTGTAGTCGGGATGCGCGCTTCGGTCTACATAAGCCTGCAGGAAATTACGGGCATAATCGATATCGAACTGCGTGAGCGGTTGACCAAACTCGTTTACTCCCGTGCCTGCCGTGCCCATGGCCCGGGCCTTAAGCGCCGCAAGCTGGTCAGCGCTCGTCTGAACGCCTTGCCCGTCGGGCGTTTTTTCCATCGGGAATACGCGGTGAGGATACAGCGCTACCCCCATATCCACCCAGTTGTACAAATCTTTGGACACATAGGTGTGAATGCCGCCGATCGGCCGTCCGCCGTAGGTCTTGTCTTCGCCGACCCACAGCCATGCGCCGTCGCCCTCAGCCGGAGACGCTGTATAAGACGGGACATTGCCGTTCCAGGCAATGTGCTCGACCCAACTGACCTGACCGCCATGGGCCTGGATCGGCGTTCCGTTCGTATCCATCCATACGTCGGTATTTTCCCCGGCCACACCGCCTATGGAGTCGTAGGTTACCGGTTCGACCGGACCGTTCAGCTCCTCGACGGCCAGCCAGCTGATGGCGGCATTTTTGTTCGTTTTGCCTGCGCCCGGACCGGATGTATAGGAGCCTGCGTTGGTCAGAACATACCGCACATCGGATGCGCCCTCCGGCAGATTCACGCTGTAGGCGACCTGCTTGGAGTGTCCGGCATGATCCAGATGGAGACGGTTCACAACCCGGGTAACCGTTTCGCCGTTCAGCGCATAGGTCACCGCGATTTTGATCGGCATTTCATTGCCCCACCACAGACGGTGATACGATGTAAACCGGTACGTTTTCCCGCCTTCCAGCCCATCGAGCCGATACGATAGCGTGGACAGCGGATCGCCGCCGTCGATCATGATGCCCGTAGCATTTTTGTCCATGTCGGGCTGGGCGGACTTGTTGATAATCGGCTTGACCGCTCCGCTGCTGCTGAGCGCGATATAGCCCCAGCCGGACTCGGAACTGTACGCCTGATTGGCCGAATCGTTCAGCAAGGCGTTGCCCGTCAGCTTCCGAACGGCGTTATAGACATAAGGGTTCGCTGCGCCGCCGTCGATAAAGTATTTGAGGTTCTGCGGCACAACCTCCACCTGTACGGAGAACTGCTTCTCGCCGCCATCCGTATAGCTGCCGACCACGGTAACCGTCTCATAAGCTGTGTCAAAGTTTGCCGCAGTCATCGCATGATTCCCGTCGATCATCCATGCGTTTACTTCATACTCCGGCCCGCCGTCGACAAGCCGAATCCGCAGCGGCAGCTGCGGCACTGTGCCCGCATAAGTGGCGTACAGGTCGGCCGTGCGGCTTGTGTCCGTGTTTCGCACAAGACCTGCAACCGCCTGGTTTAAAGCCTGCAGCGAGCTACTGACCTCATCCTGTGTCGCATCCGCTTTCCCGAGCACATTCAGCGCATCCGCGAGAGCGGTCTGGAAGCTGCCCCAGCTGGCATCGGTGTAGTTGTCGTTCTCCTTGCTCTTGTGCTGGTCATACAGCGCCTGCAGGGCCGTTTTGTCAACGGCAGCGCTTCGTACCGGCGCCACTCCGACAAAGGACAGCAGCGGCGACTGGTTGCTCTGCGCGCCTGCGAGCTTAAGCTTCAACGATCCCGTTCCCGCTTTGGTGAACGTATAGCCCCGGACTACGTCAAACGAGCTGCTGTTTAGCGTAATGGTGTCGACAAGCTTGCTGCTGTCGTCATACTCCAGGTACACTTCTTCAGTCCGTGCGGAGGAAGGCCACCAGCTGTAAGTGCCAAGCGTCAGCGTGTACTCCCCGGCAGGCAAATTATCGAACGCATACGTGACGGACGCGCCGTTTTGATTCGCCGTATAAATGCCCGTCGTGCTTTGCTTGCTGTAAGGTCCGCTCACAATGCCTTTGTAAGTAACGGACGGCGAGCCGGCGGCGTTATAGCCGGCATGTCCCCAGCCGGTTCCCTTGGCGGCGTCGTACACCTGATCCGGAGCGCCGTTGAGCAGCGGCTTGCCGGCTGCAGCGGCAAGCGCTGCGACTGCGCCATAAGCAGGCGAATCATAGCCGAGCGTCGTGGAGGACGTATGCCCGGTTGTCAATCCCGTCGCCGTGGCGTTAAGATCCACGAAATAACGAATGTCTTCCGGCACCACTTCCACATAACCGACCGTTTGCAGGCTTCCGTATGTTCCGGTCACCGCTACCGTTTCATAGGCATTGTCGAAGCTGACGCCGTCCAGCTTCCAAGTGACGGCCACTTCCTGCGTTGTGCCATCCGCCCGTGTCGCCAGCACCTTCTCGGGAAGATTCGGACGCTTCCCGACATAAGCGGCTGCATAAAGAGGCGAAGCAAGCTCCCGAATATCGCCCGTAAACAGCTGGTCTTGGGCGGAAGTCAACCGCGCCGCGAGCTGATCGGCTCCCTCCTGATCCAGCCGGTAGGCGGCAGGATCGCTCAACGCTGCCTGAGCCGCATGCCGGGAAGCCTCGAAGAGCAGCCAGTCGCTTTCCTTGAATTCGGCCTGACGGCTGATGGCTTGGGCTACCGTGGCCGCCGCCTGAAGAGCCGCGATATCCGGCGTGCCTTGGACTTCGCCGGAAACTACCGCTACGGAGTCCACCGTCAGCGTGCCGCTTACGACCTTGAGCTGAACGGTATGCTCGCCATAATCAAGACCGCGAAGCGCATAGGTTTGATACAATTCCTTGGAATTTGTCGTGCCCGCGGACCCGCTGACGACTTCCCCATCCACTGTCACCTCCAGCTTCGCGGAGCCGTCGTTCGGACCGAGAATATCAAGCCCGGTGCCCGTAAACGTGTAGGTCAGGGCTGCGCCGGCTCCTTGGCTGACGGATAGGGAGCGCTGGTAAATATACATCCCTTCGCCGTTCCGATGGCTCCATGGACCGCTGTATATCAACTTGGGGCCAGGAGCGGATGCCAGATCATGCATCTCCAGATTGTCCAGATGCTCGGAGTAGTAAGGCGTGTAGCCGTCCACTGTCTCAACCCGCAGATTGTCGAAGCGGACGTGATAATACCCGCTGGCCAGATCGACCCGCCCGGACAGCTTGGGATTCGGATCGGTGTAGGAGGCCAGCTTCACGCCGTCCAAATAAGCGGTTACTACGCTGCCCGCCACCTGAATGGCCAGATTATGCCAGGCGTCATACGCTGCGTTAAACCCGTCGATGGTCACGCCGCCGTCGCCGCTCACGACATTGCCGCCGGCTACCGCGCTGTTATTGACCAGCAGCTGCCAGCCGCCGTCGAGCCAGTATTTCAGCACATACGGCGTGCCGCTGATTGTATGGGAGCTGCCGCCTCCCTGGTATCTGGCGCCGATCGCCGCGTAATTGGCGCCGTTTTGGGTGCTGTTGTTTTCGAACGAAACATCGACGCTCGCCTTGTAGTTCGTCCACCGGTAATCCCCGATCGCCGTGACCGGATCGCCGCCGTTCCAGGTGCCGCCAAGCCCCATAATCGCTTTGTCCAGCTGCTGGCGCAGAACATAGTTAGCGGACCCGTCCGGCAAATACGCCTCGAACGCCCCGTTGCGGTCATGCGTATACCGCGGGATCACGCTTTTGGAGCCGCCACGGGAGTCGATGTAGCTTTCGCTGCCCGTAATCCGGCCGCCTGCCCCGATCACCGGAACCGTTTGGCCCGTATAGTCAAAATCATCGGCATACAGGATCTTGTCATCCGTCCTCCGAACCGCCCCGGACGCATCGGTGTCCAGCACGGTGCGCTCGCCCTCTACGGGCAGCTTCGTGTTGTATTCCGTTTTATCATGCTTGTCGAGCGTCGTAACGGTGACGACCGAATACGGTTTGACGCGAACCGTGTACACGCCGCCGCCGTCTGCGGCAGCATTGCCAAGATAGTTCATATGATTGCTGTTGAACGCTTTTCCGGCATCAGCCGCGCGGGTTTCCCATACTTCCAGAGCAGGGTTGCCCGTATAGCCCATATTGACCGTCTGCAGCTTGTAAATGCGTTCATATTCGCTGTCGTTGACGATCACGGTGGAAAAATCGCTTTTGTCGGGAGCCGCAAGCGTTATGTAGCTGGGCGTGCCGTTGCGGCCGCTGACCGGATTCGTGCCTGAGGCGCCGGTGAAGCTGGCCTTGGGGACCGCCCTCCAGATTCCCGCGGTATTCGTATCGTTCTCCCAGCCGGTTTTCGCAAACCAGTTGAAGTGCCGCAGAACAACAAGACCTGCGTCATAATGAATCCAGCCCGACCACGGGTCGCGCGCGCTGAGCAGTTCCTTGAAGGAATATTGTCCGCCTTCATAGAAGGAGCCGATGGCCGGCTGGTATACAAAATGCGTCCGGCGGGAATTGACAAATCCCTTGATAATGGTGTTGCCCATTTCCAGCGCGCTGCCCGTGCCGCCCAGGCCGGTGCCCGCCACGCTAGGGTCCTTCATGTTGTTGTTCGGGCGGAAGGACGAGTTGCTGAAGGTCGCCTGCGCCTCGCTGTTCCAAATCTCGATATCGTATTGCTCCGCGAGCTTTTTGAAGTTGCCCGCGCTGTCGTCGTCGGTATTATAATGGTAGCCGGCGACCGACACGGCACTCCGCAGGGAGGCGTCGCTCACCATACTGCCGCCGAAGGAGCCGATCCCGACTTCATCGGAGATGACAATCTCGATGCGATTGTACAGCGCCTGCTCTTCCGGGCTGTTAAAGCCCGCGTTATCCCCTCTCACCCGCTCGGCATACTGCTTGGTCCAAGCCAGATCGGCCGAATGCTCGTTAATATGGGGATTCACGTAATCGACCATAAACCCGTATTCGCGGTAAGCGGCCAAAATCGTATTTTTATACCATGTGTAAATGTTGTCGTTGCTGTTCGCCCAGGCCGGCGCGCTCCAGCGCAGTATGCTCACCTTGAGATCAGGGTTCACGGCCTTGGCGTCGGCTGCCAGCTGAAAGCCGGGATGGCGCTTGACATTGGCCGCTTCATCGGCCGTACGCATCGTGGCCGGGTCCGGGCCTGTCGAGTTATTCCGGTCATTGCCCATCTCGATTTTGACATGCGTCATAATCGGATGCTCGCCGCCGAATAATATCCGCAGCATATCCGCATAAGCCTCGGGATGCTCAGACTTGTAATCCATCAGCAGCGCGCTGGTGCTGTTGGCGCTTAATACGCCAAAGCCCTTGAACGTCAGGCCGTTGACATTGTCCGGCTTGATGTCGTTGCCGTCCAGCATGATCTTGACGGTGGATGCTGCGGCGTGCCGGGCGCTTTCGATCATGCCTTTGATTCCGCCTTCGGCGATGGCGAACCAGCTGAGAATCGGTTTTTCGCCGGAGACGTAGCCATAGGTCAAGGTCATAGGCACGCTTGCGTCAATGTCGGCAGGAATGGTGAATTCGCTGGAAATTGACTTGGTTGCATTCGTATTGAACTGATCAAGCAGAATCGTCTTTTTGCCGCCGCTCGCATCCTGATACTCGAGCGCGGGCCGGATCACCCGGGAGCGGTTGCCGTACCAGTCGTGGAATCCGCTGCTAAGCGTATAGGTTCCGGCAGGGAGCGCCTTCAATTTATACACGATGTGGTCGTTCGCCGAGCGAAGCCCAACAACCCAGAGGGACGGGTCGGTAGCGGGGTTCGTATGTCCCCCATCCTTGGAGTTTTTCACCTTTTGGACGGAATCGTCCAGCCCCCAGGCGGTCGTTCCGCTGACATACTTCTGATCGGGAAGCTGGTTTAGGAGTTTGGCGCCGGTTAACCCCTTGACTGCTTCATACAGCGGAGAGGGAGTGGGGCCATTGCCTACGGAATCTCCGCCCCGGCCGCTGTCTACAAAGTAAACGAGCGGGTTGCTTGCCGGCGGAATCACCTCCACACTCGCTGCGACCTGTGCGCCGCCTGCCGTACCGGTGACCGTCACCGTCTCGTAAGGCACGGCAAAGGTGTCCTCGCCAATATGCCAGGTCACGGGCGTATTTTGCCCTTCAATCGCAAGGCTGCCGGGCAAAGTAGTGCCTGTCGTTGTCTTCGCCCCCATGTAGGCGGCCGCGTAGATCGTATCCGTCGCAGCCGCAGACACCGCCTGCAGTCCGTAGGCCGGAAACAATCCGGCGATCAGCATAGCGGACATCACGATCGAAAAAATCCTTGTTCTAATGGAATGCTGCTTACTGCTCACTCACATATCCTCCTTCTTCTGCCGTATAGGTGCAGACAACCAAATTATACCGGGACATGAAACCGCATTCATGCTGCTAATTTGACTGATCGTACGGCTATTTTTACTAGTTGGTGGGATACGATGCTCCGTTAATGCCTAACTTACTCCAGGATGAATTCGACAGAGCTGAAGCCTCGTTTCTTCCGCAGTTTGAAGGCATAGAGAAAAACCGACCGGCTGTACGCGGACTTGTCTGTCCATGCACAGCCGGTCGGTTTGTTCAGCCGGATGAGGGTTTCCTCAGGTTATATTTCGGTCATTCATACCACCAAGCCGGCAGCGCGTCACGTTCCTGCTCCAGCAGCTCCTTGATAATCCGGTCCGCGTCTCCGATAGAGTTCACGAGCGGGTCTGTCAGCATCGCTCTCCGGAGCTTCGCAAAGCTGCGCTCGGCGATCGCCTCGGCCGTCAGCTCATGGGTATCCAGGATCAGCTCGCACATCCCTCGGATGCCTCGGGGCATGTCGCCGACCGGATAAGGCTTGACTCCTTCCAGACTCGTGTCGCAGCACAGCTCGAGGAAGGCGTCCCGGTTCATATTGGAGACAGCGCCCTCATTGAACGTATTGATGTAGAAGGGCTTGCCCAGATTGCCGACCATATTCTCGATAATATCGGTCGCGTGATCGGGCGCGAAGGAGTCCATATAGCTTTCGATCGGCAGACGGCCGCTAATAAAATCGTCAACCTGCTCCCACATCTGCTCGTGGCGCTTGTACCGCTCTTCGGTTTCCCAGATGGACAGAGGCGGGATACCCTCGGCGCCTGTGCCCAGCCCCTGCCAGAAGCGAACGTATTCCTTCGTATGTCCCGTACAAGTCGGAATGCGGCCGAACGCCGAATACAGCTCATAGCTGATCGCATGATTGAAGATCGCCTTCGCGCCGGTGTCTCCGCCCAGCGTCTCCTTCTCAGCGCGGGCATCAGCCCGCATGGATTCCGCGATCCGCTCGGACATGTCCTTCCCGTCATAGTCGGCCTTAAGCAGCCAAGTAAAATGATTGACGCCCGCGATGCGGAAATCGAACCTGCGCGACAGCTCCTCGGTCAGCTCCTCGGGCGCTGCCACAATGCCGGCGCGGACCGCATACCTTTGCTTAATATGCGGCAGATGCTGGCTGTCGCAGAGCGCGAAGCTTTTCAGGCTCGGCGCATAGCGCTTCATCCCGATCCCGTGGACAGCCGAAGGGTTGATATAATTAATGACCCAGGCGTCGGAGCACAGCTCTTCTATGTCCTTGGCGCATTCCAGAATGACGGGAAACTCGCGCATCGCCCGGAAAATGCCGCCAGGCCCGATCGTATCGCCCGAGCACATCCGGATGCCGTACTTCTCGGATACGGCGCAGTCGATCCCCCGATACTTCACCGTATCTTTGGCGAAGCTTAAGATGACGAAGTCGGCCCCCGGGAGCACATCCCTCCTGTTCGCGGAGCCCTCGACGCGAAGCTCGACGTGATTGGCTTCGGCCACCATCCTGGCAAGCGTAACCATCTTCTCCAGACGCTGCTCGTCCGTATCGACAAAAGACAAGGTGCCCTTGTTCAAATACGGGGACTGGACCATCTGCCAGATCGCCTGTCGCCCAAAAAACAAGCTGCCTGCGCCAATAACCACAACCTTCGGGCGCTCAATATTCGGTTCCTTCATGGATAATGCCTCCTTGTGCTTGGATAACATCATCCTACCATGGTGAAAAATTTTTAGAATAGGAAGCAGTACCGGAAACATGTCAAATAGTACGATTCATGCGCGTTCCCACCCGAGTCCTCATATAAATTTGGAAGGGGACACTTTATAAAACTTTTTGAACGCCTTGGAGAAGCTGAAGGCGTCCGGATAGCCGAGCTGATCGGCAATTTGCTTGACCGAATACTCGCGCTTGTAGATGAGGTCTCTCGCTTTGTTCATTTTCAGGTGGTACATGTATTGGCCCGGCGTGATGCCCAGCGCCTGCTTGAAGAAGGCGATAAAATACTTCTCCGACATCCCCGCCGCCTCGGCTATCTCATGAATGCGCACCGTCCGGTGTACATTCTGATGAATATAGCTGAACACAGGCTGCAGGGCCGACAGACGAGAGACAGAGCCGGCCGCCGGGGCCCGCTCGAAGGAGCCGCTATAGCTCTGGTCGCCGTAACAATGGAGAATTTGCGCAAGCAGCGTCAGGAGACCGCCCTTTAGGCGCATCGCCGATAAATCTTTGCGCAGTTTGAACGATTCGAACGCAAGCCGGAACAACAAGCCCTCCTCGGCGATCAAGCGCCCGGGAACGACACCCGTCAGCCGGTATTCATTCAAAATATTCAGCTGCTCCCCCATCACGAAATCGAAGTGGATAAAAATAAATCGGCAGCCTTCGCTTCCGGTTGAAGCGACATATGGCATATGGGGATAGAAAAAAACCGCATCCCCTGCTTTAGCCGTGTGATCCGTCTCATTCGTATGAATCTTGACTTCTCCCGACAATAGATACCAGAGGTCATAGTCGGCATGAACCTTGCTTTCGCTCCAGCCGCCCGGGTGGTATTCCTCGTGACAGGACCGGATGCGAACGGCAATCTGTTCGGACAGCTCGTTTAATATCGTTAATCCGTTCATCGCGTTCTGTCCTCTTCCATCTCAGACTGGACATGCCCCGTTCAGGGCAAGCCTTACGAAACCAACTATAGCTCAGCGGAGCAAGCTGCGTAAAGGACGAAATCAAGCCGTATTTTTCCTCTTCAGAGTAACGGCGACGTTCATTTTGTCTCCAGTCAGATTCAGGCGGAAAAACGCCAGCTGGTCCTCAACGATCTTGGCCGATACGGCCCCGTCGGCATTGGCAATTTCAAAGTCATCCAGCGCACCCCAATAAGCCAATCCGAACGGAATGGGCTTCCAATGGCCGAGCTCATACACGATCTCGATCGTATCTTCCGTTCTTTCATACTTCGTCACGAATACAGGCGGCACCGCTTCCGAGAAGTCATCATTCATGTCCCATTGCCCCACATAGCTCCGGAGCATGCGAGGCTTATTTTCCCCTTTGACAAAGGCCAGCTGACATTCCTTGTCATAGTAGAAAAACGTCTGCGGCCAAGGTCCCAGGCCAATTCCGCCCAAGGTCATCGTATACTCGTTGACAGCCGGTCGGACCGAAGTATCCTCGGTCAGCATATAGACAGGCGCCGTTTCCCGATTCCGTTCATGATACATGCTCACCGCTTGCGGCAATGTCGTGATCGTGATCGGATACTCCGTGATATGCTGAAAAAATAAATCCTGCATGCTGTCGGTCGCCAAAATATCCGCCATCGGCCACACGGCATAAGCTTCGCTGACTTCCATCTCATGGGCTTCCTGATGCTGAAGGAAATAAACCTGCTCGTTGGCCTCCGTATTATTCAGGTAATCTCCGAACAGCTTCTTCCAATATTCGATATTGTCGCCTGCGCACAAGCCGGCCCGCAGCACATCGTTCGGATCCGACGAATAAATAACGGGACTTGCCGTGTGATACGTCTGATGCAGGTCACGCGCCGTCCATTCGCAGGCTACCAGCTTGCCTCCGCTGGACTTTGGCACCTTATACCGTTCGCCGTCCGCGTACCAGAAGCCCCATGGAACTCCTTTGTTTGTAATGCCATCCCACCAGACCTGCTCCCAGCAGTACCCCCACATGCCTTGGAAGCCCGCTTCCTCCAATACGCCGACGACCTCCCCGTCCGTTACACCGCTTCCCGCGACCTTCGTCCGCGCCCAAGGAAAAGCGGCTTGAAGGACCTCCCATTCCTGCTGGAGCAGCTCCTTCAGCTTTTCCCTGGAACGCCCGGCGTCCCTGTAATAATTTGGACATTTCAGAATCACATCGTCGCCGTATTCTTCATGCCACTGGCGAATCCGTTCGCCCAGCACCCGGATAGATCCGCTGTTGACGATCCAGGTAACGGGAATGTTATATTTATGAGCCGTTGCAGCCGTCCGTTCCACTCCTTCAACGGGCGTCCCGTTCCCCCATGAGGTTTGGTAATACGATGCCATGCTGACATACGTATAAATAAGTCTTTCAGGATTCATTCCTCTTCCTCCGTCTCTTGCGTGGAATGTCTGGCATTCGCTCTGTATTCATTGGGCGAGATGCCCTTGTATTTCTTGAACACCCGGCCAAAATAGCTGTTGCTCGTAAACCCCGTCTCTTCCGCAATCGCCGCTATCCGTTTATCCGTTTCGCGCAGCATGGCCTCCGCCTTCTCGATCCGCACCTCATTGATATAATCGGTCACCGACTTGGACGTATACTTCTTGATCAGGCGGCCGAGATAAACCGGCGACATGTTCAGCACCTCCGCGATGCTGTCCAGACACAGGTCTTCTTTCATAAATTGGCTGTCTATAATGACGGCTATCCGGCGCATCAGCTCATCGTATTTGGCATTTTTCTTCTCGCCCATTCGAGTCTCCATATGCCGGAAAAGTGTCATGAACTTCTCCTTCATATCCTCCAGCCTCTCCAGCTCGGACAACTCGGCGAACAACTCATGGAAACGAACCTCAAAGCCGAAGCTGGATGCCTTCTCCAGCGTATCCGCGACCATATTGATGGCGAAAAACAGACGAAACATGGTCAAGTGGAGGTGCCGGTACGAGCAGCCTTCCGTCGAGCCGAGAATAGACAGGCACAAGCTCCTGGCTTCCTCCATCCGTCCCAGCATAAGGGCATCCGTCATCTGCTCTTCCTTCTGGAGCGGGTAACGGTAAGAAACCGTTTCCAGCTTGGCTGTTTCTTCCGCAAACAGCACTGCTTCCCAGCCTGTAAATACTCTGTAGGACGCCGCCTCCCGAGAGGCTCTGTACAGCTCTCCAAGCTCCGATAGCCGCGTACCCGCCGGGCTGAATACGGCCGTCACCGACAGCTTCAGATGCTGGCGGATGTTCAATTGAATCTCCCTTGCCCAAGCTTCAAGGTCAGCGTCCCCGCCATCCCTGAACAGGATCACAATATGATCGTCCGCAGCGTCTACCGTTTCGCATCCCGTATGCCGCGCCATCACTTCCGCCGCAATGTTCATCATGCCGAATCGCAGCAGTCCTTGGTCCTGCGAGTTGTACTGACGGGCAAACTCCTTAAAGCGATCCAGCTTCAAGAGCAGCAGCCGAACCGGTTCCTCTGCATCGAGCTTGCAGCCAAACTCAGCCAGCTTCTTGGGGGTGCCCTTCGGGAATGAAGCGCTTTCCGTCATCATAAGCTGGCGCAAAAACGTTTGCTTCGCTTTGTACGAATGCTCTCGGATCGCATCGCTTTGCTGCAGCAGCTTCCTGGTCATATGCTCCACTGGCCGGTTCAATCTGCGGGAGGTGACGTAGGCAAGCGCAAGACCCGCCAGAAGCACAGCCAACGCAATCAGTATCGTTCTTGAACGTATCCGGTTGATCTCCTTCATCGCATCCTCGTATGGCGTGTACCGCACGAACTTCCACCCCAGGGCATCGGACGAAGCATAGGTGACCAAAGAACGGGTTCCATCCACATCGCCGATGAAATGTCCCGAGCTGTCCCCCGACTGCAAAATCTGCTGGGCGAACTCTTGTCTGGATACATTGCTGAGGATCTGATCCTTGTAAATACTGCTGACCAGCACGCCGCCCGAATCCATAATAAAGATCCCGCCTTCACGGCTTTTGTCCATGGCGGAGATGGCGTTGATCATCCAGGTGTCGGTAATGTTCAGTATGATGGAGTTGTTGCTGCCGGGCCCCATCGATTCGGTATAAATAAAGGTGTATACGTTATAATCCATATTGGCGAAAACCGTCGAGTTTTTGATGACACGCGTGATCGGCTTCAAATTCCGGGAGGGATCGAAGTCTTTAAGCAGCTCCACGATCCCTTGATCCTGGAAGCCGGCACTGTTGATCAGCGCCTGCTGGTTCGTATAGAACAGATCCAGCTTGCTGTTGTACAGATAGACGGAATGTAGAAACGGCATCGAGCCGATCAGGTTGATCCGGTCCCCTATTCGCTTCAATTCCAGCGGGTCCGTTTCCGTTTGATAGAACACACGTGTAATTTCCTTATCCAGCAAAATCTGAGAGATAGCCATCTTGGCGTTTTCCAGCATATTGTCAGCCGTCGTACTAATCTGCGACAACGACTCCTCGGAGTAGGCGTAGATGTTCCTTTTCTCGATTTCCATGAACTGCACGTAGAGAATGTAGGAAACAGCCAGAATAACCAGCGACACGAGCGCGGAGAAATAAATCAGCAAACTGGAAAAATAATGTTTTTCCGGCACCCATCTCAACATCGCCTCTCGTCTCCCTCCGGCTCTACTCCCGCTCAGCCCGGGGACCCGCCGTCACCTGGACAACAAGCCCCCTTCTGACCGACATACCAAGCGTTACTTTTTATTCTCCGCTCTCCACTCGGCATACTGCTTATTGATTTCTTGAAGCACCTTGTCAATTCCTGCCGCTTTCAGCTTCTCTTTGAATTTAGGCAAATATTCGTCGGGATTGACGGAGCCGGTCTCCAAAGTCGGACGGAACTCGTTCTCGGCGTTTTTGATCGCCGCGACTTCCGTCTTAAGGTTGGAGCTGTCAAAGTTAAAGCCCAGATTGGGCACAACCTCGGATTCGCTGTTGAATTTCTTGAACTGCTCCCAAATATCGTCCGGCTCGCCGGGCATCAAATAAGTCAAATATTGATTCCCGTAGGCCCAGGTTGTACCCGGATTGTAGCCGGATTTTTTGCCGTTGTCCGTATCCGGTGCAAACTCGATTCTCTTGTCGCTTTTCTTCACGTAATGCTTGCCCTCGATTCCGCGGCCGACCAGATTAATCAGCTTCTCATCCTTGTACATCATGTTATAGAACATTAATACACGATCCGGGTCTTTGGAGGTAGTCGGAATGCCCATCATGGAGCCGACCAGATCATTCGTAGTCGTAATCGGCTTGCCGAAATGATGATAGATGAACGGCGCCCCGTAAGAGTTCGAAACCTGGACATCCACATAAGGCTTGAGCTGTGAAAATGAAAAGGCGCTCTTGACTCTATCGTCATTCGTAATCTTCAGGACGGCCGAATCCTTCCTCAGATAACCCGCCTGAAAAAACCGGTGCAGCGTCTTCAAGCTTGCGACATATTCCGGCTCATCCGGCACCAGCGTATAAGCGCTTCCATCCTTCTTCAGCACAATGGACTGAACCGGTGAGGCATTCCAGAGATGTCGATTGACGACAAATGGAATTTTGGCGCCTCCGGACGCAAGCAGCGGCGTGATCGTCGGCTCATTGTCCTTGATGATTTTGAGCGCGGGCTCCATCTCTTCCAGACTGTTGATTTTAGTTATGTCGATACTGTATTTTTCCATCAGCGTCTTGTTGGCGATAAAGCCAAGCCATGACCCCTTCTCCTTGTAGGCAGCCAGCGTATAAGTTTTCCCCTTGATAGCGCTGGCCTGGAGGAAGCCCTCCGACAACAGCTTCTTGGCGTCCGGAGCCAGCTTGTCAAGCTTGTCGGTCAGATCGACCAATCCTCCCTTGGCGATCAGGGCGCTGTAGTTCATATTCCCGTTGGAGGTGAACATCAGGTCGACCTTTTCCCCCGTGGCCAGCAGAGCGGTCATCTTGGAATCGTAGTCGCCGAAAGGAATGATATGCATCTTCACCGTCGCATTGATCTGCGGCAGCACGATTTTGTTGATCTCCGCCTCGACGAGCGCATTGTCCGGCTGCGGCGACGTCCCTATGATGTACCAGTCGATGACATAAGGCGGCAGCTCCTGCTTCGCCTCTTTGCCGGGTGCTTCCGGCGACGCGCTTGCCGGCGTTCCCTCACTCTTGCTGTTGCAGCCCGCCATCACAAGCGACAGACTCATCATGGCCGTCATACAAAGCGAGGACCATCTTCTTTTTCCCATTTGCAGCAACCTCCCGTGAATTGTTCTTTATACTAACCAGTATACCTGGGGTTAGCCTTTGACCGCTCCTATCGTGAGTCCTTGTACAAAATATTTTTGGAAAAACGGGTAGGCCAGTACGATCGGGCCAATCCCAACGACGGCCAGCGCCATCCTGAGCGTCAGCGAGGGCGGCGACATCTGCATGACCGACCCATAGTTCAAGCCGCTGGCGCTGGACAAAAAGTCCGCAAAGCTCTGCGCCTTGTAGAGCAAATACTGCACATTCAGCAGCTTGTCGTTCGTGATCAGCATGAGCGGCAGCCACCAGTCGTTCCAATACACTATCGCGCTGAACAATCCGATCGTCGCCAGTCCGGGCAGCGACAGCGGCAGCACAATGGTCAGAAAGGTGCGGAATTCGCCCGCTCCGTCGATTTTGGCGGATTCGATAACCGGGTCGGGGATCGTCGTGTTGAAATAGGTTTTCATGATCATCACATACCAGCCGTTAAACAGATGCGGGATGATTAGCGCCCAAATATTGTTTTTGAGATGCAGCACTTGGGTCGTCACCAGATACCAGGACACGAGTCCGCCGTTGAAAAGCAGGGTGAATACAACCAGGAAGGTGAACAGCTTCCGGTAGGCGAAGTCCTTCCTGGACAGCGGGTAGGCAAAGGTCGATATGACCGCCAGGCTCAGCACCGTTCCCACCACTGTCGTAAATACCGTCACCCCGTATGCGTTCATGATTGTACGCCCTTCTTGCCATAAATAACGGTAAGCGTCGAGAGACAGCTTATCGGGCAGGAACCGGTAACCATGCACAACGACCGTTTGTTCGTCCGAAAAGGACACGGCTATCACCAATAGAAGCGGCACAATGCAGGATAAGCTGATGATAATGAAAATCGCATGAATGATAGCATTAGCCGTCAGCGATATCGAATTGCCTCTGTAACTGGATTTCATACGATGCTTCCTCCCTAGAAAATGGCCTTCTCATTATCGATACGCTTGACGACCCAGTTGGACAACAGCACCAGCACGAACCCGACAAACGCTTGAAAGGTACTGGCTGCCGAAGACATGCCGATATCGCCGCTATTGATCAGAGCCCGGTAGACGAACGTATCGATCACATTCGTTACATCGAAGATAGCCCCCGAATTCAGCGGCACCTGATAAAATAAGCCGAAATCCGCAAAAAACATGCGTCCGATTCCGAGCAGCACCAGCAGCGTAATAACCGTCGAGATGGAAGGTATCGTAATATGGCGGATCTGCTGCCACTTGCTCGCCCCGTCCAGAGAGGCCGCTTCGTAATATTCGGTGTCGATTCCGGTTATCGCAGCCAAATATACGATGCAGTTGTACCCTGCATACTTCCACACATTGGCAAACACCAGAATATAGGGCCAATAGGCGCTTTGGCTATACCAGTCGACCGCCCCTATGCCCAGAGGTTCAAGCACCAGATGGTTGATGATCCCCTTATCGGCGCTTAGAAACCCGAAAAATAAATAGCTGACCGCGATCCAGGATAAAAAATAAGGCAGGAGAATCGTCGTCTGGTATATCTTCGCCATCCGGCGGCTCCTGAGCTCATTGAACGCCACCGCCAGAAATACGGCGATCAGCGTTCCCAGCCCGATAAACACCAGATTATAAAGAATCGTGTTGCGGGTAATGATGAAGGCATCCGGCGTATTGAGAAAAAATGCAAAGTTGTCGAACCCGACCCAAGGGCTGTTTGTGAAATTGCTAAAGAAGTCGCCTCCCGAGTAGCTGTAATCCTTGAATGCAATCAAGATCCCGCCGATAGGCAAATAATGAAATGCCAGCAGAAGCAGCAATCCCGGCACGGTCATGACCAGCAGCGCTCCGTTTTTGTATAGTCTCTCCAGCCTTGTCAACGTCTCTTCCTCCTTCTGTCTTAGCGTCAAGCGCTTCATGGACACACCTTACCATCTCAAGACGGGCAGCGTACATCG
Organism: Paenibacillus sp. cl123; assembly: GCF_900101595.1. GTDB lineage: Bacteria > Bacillota > Bacilli > Paenibacillales > NBRC-103111 > Paenibacillus_G. The sequence continues at coordinate 128,384 of NZ_FMYY01000005.1, read as the reverse complement.
CAAATTGGCTCATAAATACGTACTTTTCCGAAGAATTCCATTCGTATTATTCTTACACGTTCGAACAAATCGGATCATTTCATCCGGAAACTGCAGGAGTTTGGGGGAAAACACAAAAAGAGGCCCTCTCAAAAGCAGGTTTTCGCTTGTTGGGAAAGCTTGTACGGGGAAAAATAAGACCATGGCGGGGCTAGGTCGGTCAGCAGGTCTAGGTTGAAACGAAAAACCGTCCAAAACGCTCCCCCATGGAGGTCGAAGTAGGGATGTTGTGCGGAATTTCGTATAAAATGCCCCCGTATGGCGGTCGAAGTAGGAGCGTTGTGCGGAATTTCGTATAAAACGCCCCCCATGGCGCTCGAAGCAGGAGTGTTGTGCGGAATTTCGTATAAAACGCCCCCGTATGGCGGTCGAAGTAGGAGCGTTGTGCGGAATTTCGTATAAAACGCTTCCGCTTGGCGGTAGAAGTAGGAGCGTTGTACGGAATTTCGTATAAAATGCCCCCGTGTGGCGGTCTAAGTAGGAGCGTTGTGCGGAATTTCGTTTAAAACACTCCCCCATGGCGGTCGAAGTAGCATTGTTGTGCGGAATTTCGTATAAAACGTCCCCGTATGGCGGTCGAAGCAGGAGCGTTGTGCGGAATTTCGTATAAAACGTCCCCGTATGGCGGTCGAAGCAGGAGTGTTGTGCGGAATTTCGTATAAAACGCTCTCGTATGGCGGTCGAAGTAGGAGTGTTGTGCGGAATTTCGTATAAAACGCTTCCGTATGGCGGTCGAAGCAGGAGCGTTGTACGGAATTTCGTACAAAACGCTTCCGCTTGGCGGTAGAAGCAGGAGCGTTGTGCGAAGTCCCAACCTTCAAACCAAATAAGCTCCGTTTCCACCGGGACAGCGGAAACAGAGCTTCTTCTTACACATGGCACCTAGTAGCTTGCATGCATCAGGATTTACTTTTCCTTCCATACACAAAGTATAATGTAATAGTCGACATGATCATCAGCACGACCGAGTAAACGAGAGTCAGAGCTTTCGTATCCGCCAGCGCCTGCGCATCCGTACTGTTCTTGATCACGACTCCAAGCGGCTGGTACAAAGGATGATACAGGAATACGGTAAGATCATAATCCGCCAAAATACCGTTAAAGTTTAGCGCCAGCACCGCCAGCGTGGATGGAAGTATGATGGGCAGCAGCACTTTTCTAAACGTGTAGAACGATTTGGCCCCCAGGTTTTTCGCCGCATCCTCCAGATTGCCGTCCAGACTGAAGAAGGATGCCTTAACCATCCTCAGCGTGAAGGGAATGTGGACGATGACGTAGGCGATAAACAGCATCCAGACCGTTCCTACCAGGATGGAATGTCCGATGATCAGTCTCGGCGTATTAAAGGTGACGATAAGTCCGATGGCAATTAACGTAGACGGAAGCATCCACGGAATCAGCAACGCGTACTCCAGCGCTGCCGTCCACTTGTTTTTAAACTTATGCAAAATGCGCGAGGCAGCCAAAGTCAGCGCTACAACTGTGACCGATGCCGCAGCCGCATACAAGATGCTTACCAGGTAAGGCTTAAACGCCGACATCTTGGAGAATACTTGAATGTAATTGTCCAAAGAGAAGCTGGAAAGCGTCAGCGTCGCCGTCGAAATGCTGTGGGCGTCCGTAAACGAAAAGATGATAATCAGGACAACCGGAATAATATAGATGAGAAACAGCAGGTATGCCAACAAATGAGCGGCGATATTGCCCAGCCTATTGTTGATCTTTTGTTTAACCAATTCCGACTTGACCTTCGACACCGACATAAAGTTGCCTTTGCGCTCGAACCGGATCATGATCGTCAGCAAAATTAAAGTCGCGAGGCCCAAAATAAGCGCCAGCAGCGCAGCCAGGTCTCGGGACGACACGCTGTTTGAGAAGGTCAAAATCATCGGTGTGATGGTTTGAAACTCTGTTCCACCCAGAATGAGCGGAGCGGATGTGGCGGCCAGCCCTGTCAGAAAGATCAGGATGGTCAATGCAAACATCGTAGGCTTTAAAACCGGAAGCACAACCCGCCATAAAATATAAAATGTGGACGCCCCCATGTTTTTCGCCGCTTCGACAGTTTGAAAATCAATTTTGCGGATGGCATTGCTTAAAAAAAGCACGTGATTGGACGTACAAGCGAAGGTCATGACGAAAAGAACCGCCCAGTAGCCGTGAAACCATGTCGTATCAAACGCTGGAAACAGGTTGACCAAAAGCTTGGTCATGAAACCGTTTTCGCCATATACGAATTTATAGCCCGACACGAGAACTACGCCGCTATAGATCAGGGTCGTAAAGTAGCCGAGTCTTAAAATTTTCGCACCCTTGATGTCAAAATACTCCGAGATCAGTACCAGGGTTACGCCAACAATATTTACTGTACATACAAGAGAAACAGCCAAAATAAAACTGTTATACAAGCTTTTCATCGCGCGCTGGGAGGATAAAAGCTTCTCTGCCGCCTCCAACGAAAATTTGCCGCCTTTAAAGAAGATTTCGTAATAAATATTAATGTTCGGATAGATCAAAAACGCTACGACAAACCACGCAATAAGCGCGTACAATATAAATGTTGTCCAATTGACGGATGCTATCGATTTCTTCAACTTCTCTGCGCTGGGCAACCTGCATCCTCCTTTCCTTAATACTGCAAAATATCGCTGCTGTCCACATATACGGTAAGCTCGTCGCCGACTTGATAATGAGCCGTTCCGCTTTCCTTCTCGATGGTTTTCAGCAGCCCGCCGCCGTTCACCTCGATGACAAATTTGCTGTACAGGCCATAAAATTCCTTATCTACGATTCTGCCCTTTAATTCCACGCTATCTTGACCCGGCAGGGGCAGCAGACTCACTTTTTCATTGCGAATATACGATACCTTGCTCGCATCCAGATGCTCCTTCAGCCGGCTGTTCTGAATAATTTGCGGGTCGATCTTGTTGATATCGCCTATGAAGTTGCATACAAATTCGGTTTGGGACTGATTATACACCTCTTGCGGCGTGCCGACCTGCTCGACAATCCCATTATTGAAGACGGCAATGCGATCAGACAATGTTAACGCTTCCTCTTGATCGTGCGTGACATAGATCGTCGTGATCCCGAACTTCTTCTGCAGATTTTTCAGCTCGTTGCGCAGCTGCACCCTCAGCTTGGCGTCGAGGTTGGAGAGAGGCTCATCCAGCGCCAGAATACTCGGCTTAAGCACCAGCGCTCTGGCAATCGCTACGCGTTGCTGTTGGCCGCCCGACAGCTCCGACACCTTCTTGAACAGCTGTCCCTCCTTAAGATCCACCTTCTGCGCAATATCTCTTACTTCCCGGTCCACCTCAGACTTGGAAGCCTTCTTGACGCGCATGCCGAAAGCGATATTCTCATACACGTTCATGGTCGGAAACAAGGCATAGCTTTGAAACACCATGCTGATTCCTCTCTTCTCGATGGGAACATGCGTGATATCCTTGCCGCTCAGCCGAATCTCGCCGCTCGTGGGGGTAATAAATCCGACAAGGCTGCGCAATATCGTTGTTTTCCCACATCCCGACGGACCGAGAAACGTAAAAAACTCGCCTTCGTTGATCTGCAGATTGAGATTTTGAATGGCATGGAAGCTACCGAACTTGATTTGAATGTCATGAAATGTGATCATGGCTGCTCCTTTTCTTAAAGAACGACTGCATATTGGAGCATCCAATATGCAGTCCGTTGTCCATTGTTCTTGATTATTTCATAATCTGCAATTCGATTTTCTCGACCCATTTGCCAATGTTGCCGGCAATGAAGCTCCAATCCAGAGGCTGTGCTTTCAGATTGGCATACAGTGCCTTGACGGAATCATTCGCTTTCTCAGCGGCCTTCGTATTGGCAGGCATCGCGTTGAACTTGGCGGCAAACTCTCCTTGCACTTCGGCTGTACCCATCCATTCTACGAACCGCTCTGCCGTTGCTTTCTTCTTCGTGCCGTTAACAATGGCTGCATGCTCGACAATCATCGGCACACCGATAGATGGGCTTACGATGCCCGCTTTCACTTTATACTGCTCTTCCTTCTTGCTGAGCGTACCGGACACGAGCGCGCCGAGCGGCGTTTTGCCGCTTGCCAGATTCGCATAGAAGTCTTCCCCTTCAACCGCTCTTACGCCGTTGTCGAACAATTGCTTGACTTCGTCCCAGCCTTGTTTGGATATGCCAAGCTCGCCATTCGCATCCTTGTGTCTGGTCAATATGCCGGCTACGACAAGCTGCGGCGTAATTTGTCCAAGCAGCGTCGGAGCTTCATATTTGCCTTTGAAGGCCGGATTTTTGTACAAGTCCGTCCAATCCTTCGGCGCCGTTTCCGGCGTGTAAGCTTGGGGATTATAACCGAGCAGAATCGCCTGCTTCACCAGCCCGTGGTAGTAGCCCTCGGGATCGTTCAAGCCCTGCTCTACTTCTCCCGCCCATTTCGGAACATATTTGGTCAGCACGTTTTCTTTTTTCAGGTTTTCATAAAGCATATTGTTCAGGCCGAATACGACGTCCGCAATCGGGTTGTTTTTCTCCGCGATCAAGCGGTTCGTCAAGTTGGCTCCGCCTGCTCCGACCAGCTCCATCTCGAAGCCGGCGCTTTTCGCCTTCTCGATAAGCCATTCGCCGCGTCCGTCGGAATTCGCATTCGTATAGACGATCAGCTTCTCGTTTTTAACCGGTTCATTCGCTGCCGGCGCTGTTGCAGACGGAGTATTTGCCGGAGGAGCAGTCTCCGCCGTTTTGCCGCTGGTATTGCCGCCGCCGCAAGCCGTTACCGCCAGACACAGGATCGATGCCAATGTTGTGCTTATCATTCTTTTCATTTTGTTTACACTCCCTTTTTATAATTCATGGATTGGTATATCAAACCATGGCAGCCTAGATATGAACGATCATTCCGTCATAGGCCACCACGACCCCCGCAGGCTTGAAAACTTCTTCAAATTGGTCATGCAGCAGCTTGGAATTATGGCTGAAGTGCGTGGCGATAATTTGTCCGTTTTCTTTCAATATTTGTTCTTTCTGAAACTCGCGCTGGGCTTCCAGGATGGTTTCGATGCACATGTGGTTGCGGTCGCGGGAATTTCCCGTAAACCCGTGCGTGCAATCGAGTATGGCGCAGTCCACTTGCTTTCCTTTCAACCAGGCCCATGTAGCTTCCGGGAACCAGCCCGAATCATGTCCGTACAGCAGCGTTTTTCCGCCCTTCTCGACGACGTACAAGAGGCAGGTTTCCATCTTGTCATGATCGGCGAGCAGCGGAGTCACCCTCGCATCCCCCACAGTGATCGTCTCGAAGGGGCGCAGCAGATGGAACGCATACCGCTCTCCCGCAAAGCGGCCTATCGCCACCCGCGTATGGTGCATCACGGCATCATTGCCGTAAATATGCATCGGAGTCTCCAGATTATGAGCGATGCCCGTTCTCCGGCATTCCAGATCAAACGCATTGTAATGATCGGAATGCGTGTGAGTCACAAGCAGATGCTCGATCGCGGTGAAATCAATATTGTCGCGAAGAGACTGCATATATGAATCGGGCGAATAATCGAATTTGATCACATCGTCAATGATGGCGGAGCTGCGGGTACGTATATTTTTTCCGCCAAGCTCACGGGCCTTCATACAGTGCTCGCAACGGCAAAAGGCATTCGGAAATCCTTCCGCAGCCGCCGTTCCCAAAAAATGAATTTTCACTGCAAACTCCTCCTGTCAACCCTAGAGAACGGATTTCCTCTCTACGATGGTCGTTTGAATTTTGATGGTAATCTGTTTCTCCAGCGAATGGTTCACGCGCTTCATCAGCAGATTGTATGCCGATTGGGCCAGCTGCTCGGTATCCTGCCTGACCGTAGTCAGCGGAATCGAGGTAAGACCGGCCAGCTGGATATCGGAGAATCCTACGATAGAAAGCTTATCCGGAACAGCAATCCCCATTTGCAGCGCCGTATGTAACGTCGAAATGGCGACATGATCATCCCCGCACATAAGCGCCGACATTTGCGGATTTTCCCGGATAAACCGCTCTTGCTCAGGGTCGCTTTCATTAATCCGGCTCGTATCGCACGGGACGCTTCTGAAATGAATACGCTGCGTCCTGACGGGAATCGCATGATCGAGCAAGGCTTGAATATACCCCTGATACCTTTCCTCTCTGCTGGTGATATTATCGATGGCATTGGATGTGTATCCAATCTCCCGGTGGCCCTTCTCGATCAAATATTGGGTCATCCGGTACGAGCCCTGATAATGGTCGTGATACACGCAATCAATCTGTACCTCTCGGAAGATCCGGTCAATGATCACAATCGGAAACTGCTGCAATTTCAACCGGAGCACATGATCGCTGCATGTTTTGCGTCCTTGGGGAAATAAAATGATTCCGTCGATCCCCCCTTGGACGAGCATCTGGAGACAGTGATCCTCATCGTCTTTATTTTTGCTGATCTTAAGGATCAGATCGCAATCATGCTTGCGCGCTTCGGCTTCGGATGCGGCAATGATTCTGGACGTATAGTCGGACAGATGGGGTACGACGAGCGCTATTTGCTTGCGCCGTTCTTCTTCAGCCGGAAGCGGCTCGCCTTCGGCCGGCGTTCCCCCGAGATAAGGCGTTACTTCCTGCTGCCCGGCGCCCGCCAGGAAAGTCCCCCGTCTCGGCAGCCGGTATACCACACCCTGGGTGGCAAGCCGCTCCAACGCCAGCTTGCTTGTCATCCGGCTTACGCCGAACAGCTTGGCCAGCTCTCCCTCCGAAGGGACCGGGTCGTGCGGCCGCAGCCGGCGGCTCTGGATAATGCCGATCACCTTATCTGCAATCTGCAGATACAGCTGCTGATTTGGTTTCTTTCTCACACGCGCGTTCTTCATCTAACGTCATCCTTCTTTTATCAAGATCACGGGCCTGGTTGGAAGCGTTTTTACACGTCTCGATCGCTGATCTAAAACGAGCTTAACTCATGTCACTGACATATTCAATGACATAAATATAAATATCTTGTAAATGGGTAAATTTACTTGTTTGCTTCATAATATATTAACATGGATATATCAATATATCAGAGCGTACAAATCACTTCATAGAGCCTCTCGATTACGCGCTTTGGCCGGGCAACAAAAAAAGAGACTCCCAACCATTATTCCCGCTAATGGCCGGCAATCTCCGTTAAGTTGAAATGTCCTGTATACTAATAGATGCCGATTATCATGAAATAGTGCTAGGTATGCTACTAGAAAGCAGGCTTTTCCCGCCGTATTTTTGCCTAATTTGCAGAAATTGGATTCTAGTCTACCTTCTACAGGGTGATTCGTCCAATTCCTTTAAGGCAGGAGTACGTACACTGATACCATCCTACGAGGAGGTGCTGGTGTTGAAATGTCCTGTTAAAAAAACATGCAGAAAAAAAGTTGTCAAGGTTTGCCCGCCGAAAATCAAAAAAGTTAAAAAGTGCTTGCATCCTAAAAAACACGTTCGGGTGAACTGCCCGCCGAAAAAGCGCCCTCATCCTATCGTCAAAAAAATTGTTAAGGTGAACTGCCCGCCGCCGAAAGTAAGGGTTACGCCTATTCCGGGACCTCAAGGACTTCAGGGCCCTCCAGGGGCGCCCGGACCTGCCGGACCTTCGGGACCTGTCGGACCTCAAGGCCTGCAGGGAATTCCCGGGCCGATCGGAGCTCCTGGTGCTCAGGGAGAAACAGGGCCTGCCGGACCGCAAGGACTGCAGGGAGTTCCAGGGCCTGCCGGACCGGCGGGACCGCAGGGACCCCAAGGAGTCGCCGGACCTGCCGGACCTGCCGGGCCGCAAGGACTGCAGGGAGTCCCCGGACCTCAAGGCCCGCAGGGGCCGCAGGGACCGGCGGGAGTTGGAGCGATTGCTTTCCGCTGCAGCACGGAGGAGCAGGCGATCGCCGCAGCGCCGGTAGCCGGCGGGCAAGGCGGAGCGGTTTCCTTCACTAGTGATCTCAGCAATACGGCGGCGGTCAGCTTCCCCTCGCCAACAACGATTAGCATCAATGAGACCGGCTTGTACAATATCAGCTATGAAGTATTCCCTCTTGAGGGCAACACGGCATTTGCCTTGTTCTCCGACCCCGATGGCGCAGGTCCGCTGCCGCCGGTTCTCGTCATGTGCAGCAACTACGGAGCAGGATCAGGAAATCAGCCTTACCAGGGGCAAGTCGTCACCATGCTGACTGCGGGCAGCATACTCACCCTGAACCGGATAGATGCTACCGGCACAGTGGTTCTCCAGAACAGCATCGGCGGAGGCGCAGTAGAGGCGCCTACGGTCAGCGCGTCGATCGTTATCGAGAAAATTGCCTGATTGACCATAAGGCCAATCTTTGCACCTGCTGCAAAGGTTGGCCTTTGCCGTGTGCGGAAAGCAGCTGAGAGCTTCGTCGGGGCATCCTGCCGCTTCCTTCCGTCTGACAGGCCGGCGCCCCGGACATGTTCGCTCCTTCATATTTTCATTGCTCCCGAAGAATAAAGAAGGTACAATAGCATTAAATTCCGTATTCAATTGTTTGTTTGGTTAATCATTGTAGATTGGATTAAAAAACAAAATAATTCAAATAAAAACAAAAGGAGATTCTTCAACATGCAAGCAACTATCCGGCATCAGCTTAAGAAAGTCATCCACCAGACGCTGCATTTGAAAAGACCTGACAACGAAAACCAGTTAAAGGAATTATCCGACGAGGGTAAAGCCTTGGGGTACTTTCCCCGTGACTTCGGTATGGACGAATGGGACTGGCCCCAGGGCATCGGCTTATACGGACTGAATAAGCTCACGAATCAGGCAGGCTTTGACGTATCACGGGATTTTTTCGTCAATTGGTCCAATCATCAGATCGCGCGCGGACTGCCCCTCAAAAATGTGAATACGACAGCGCCTCTGCTTACATTGATGGATCTGCCCCATATAGAGAAGCTTGCTCTGGAGTGGATGGAATGGGTAGAGCATGAATGCCCGCGGACAACCGGGAACGGGATTCAGCATGTCACCTCCGGCAATACGTCCAAATTCGAATTAAATTTGCATGATCAGGAAATTTGGATCGATACGTTGTTTATGGTCGTGCTCTTCATCGCCAAGATGGGCAAGGCTTATAAGAATCCGGCATGGATGAATGAGGCCTCCGATCAATTTGCTCTTCATATCAAGCATATTTTTCATCCGGACAATTCCCTGTTCTTCCACGGCTATGACTTCAAAAACCAAAACAATTTCAGCGAAGCGCATTGGTGCCGTGGAAACAGCTGGTTTACGCTGGCCGCTCCCGAATTTGTGGAAATTATGCAGGATGACTTGACGACGGAGTCGCGCGACCTTATTCTCGGCACCTATAGAGCACAAGTAGATAAATTGATCGAGCTGCAAAGCGAAACCGGACTTTGGCATACGCTGCTTGACGACAAAGACAGCTATACGGAGGTTTCCGGCTCGGCTGCGATTGCCGCAGGAATCTTGAAGGGAGTCCGCCTCGGTCTGCTGGACGACAGCTACCTGGCTTATTGCCGCAAGGCGGTCGCCGCAGTGCTTGCCAACATCTCCGAAGACGGCACGGTATTAAACGTCTCGGCGGGAACTCCCATCTGCGAGACGAAGGAAGACTACAAAAAAATCGTCTTCGCGCCGACTGCCTACGGACAAGCTTTAGTGATCGTGCTGCTCGCCGAAGCTTTGTTCCACCCCGAGCTGTAGAGACGTGGTTTTGCCACCACTCCAGGCGGCATTTCTTCGTTCGCACCCGCTATTGGATTTAGAAAATTTCCAATACGAGAAAAAGGAGCTCGCAGTCGAGCTCCTCTCTTCTCCTCTTTCCATAACGTTAGCCTCCGCCCGTCCGCAGCGCTTAACCCTTCTCATGACCCATGTTTGCATGCTTCGTCTTCACCTCGGCATAACTTAACTTCACGGTCGTATTTAGAGGAAGACGGTCCTCCTTCTCCATCGTCCAGTACAACAGCTTGCGCTCCAGCTCCGCACGAATGCCGGCCGAGGCAGGATCATCGAAGCGATTGTGCAGCTCGTCGCGATCGTTCACCAGATCATAAAGCTCGCCTTCGCCGTTCGCGTATATATTCAGCTTCCATGCCAGCGTGCGGATGCTCTTGCCCTTGCCCACCCATGCCTCGCGGTAGGCGCACCAGACGAAATAGCGGTCGTCGAACGGATGCTCCGGACGGACTGTAACATCCGAGACGCGCAGCGGCACTCCTTCCTCGCCGCTTTCGATGACGACATAGTCACGCGGCGTGTAGGCCTCGCCCCTCAGAAACGGCGCCAGGCTTTTGCCCTGCACGCCCGGCGGAATCGGGATGCCGGCCATGTCCAGGAAGGTCGGCATAATATCCACAAGCTCGGCCAGATGGCTCGTTCGCCGGGGCCCCTGATAACCCGGGGCCGCGACAATAAGCGGCACATGGGTAAAGGAGTCGTAGAACAGGTTATGCTTCTGAATGAGCCCGTGAGCCCCCATCGAATCGCCATGGTCGGAAGTGAAGACGACGACGGTATTGTCCGTCAAGCCCAGCTCCTCCAGCTTGGCGAACACACGGGCGAGCGTATCGTCGATAAAGCGGATCATGCCGTAATGGATTGCCCGCACCTTGCGAATCAGCTCATCGTCCGCCGTATCCATCGCATCCATCAGATAAGCCACCCGCTGCCGCTCCGGCTTCCCTTCCATGCTGTCCTTGGGCGGAAGCGGCACCTTGGCGGGATCGATCATGCTCGCATAAGGCTCCGGAGCTTGGTACGGCGTATGCGGGTCGGGGAACGACAACCAGGTGAAAAACGGCTTATCCGGATCCCGCCGGTTTTCCAGGTAATCGATCATCGTATCTCCCAGCAGGTAGGTGCCGCATTTTTCCGGACGGGCGGGATTCGTTCCATGCCCGAGAGGGCTTACCCAGCACGTATGGGACCACTCATGGGCGGCCTTGCATTCAGGATCATCCCGGTAGCCGTCAACCAGATGCCCGTGGTCGGCCAGCCGGACGTAATCGAACACCTGCCTCAGCACGCTGGCCTTTTCGCGGTCTACGATTTCACCCGGATAGTAGGTCTTCGTGTTTTCCATAAACGCATGATTTTTCCCGATAATCGCCGTTTGGTAGCCATGCTCCTTGAGCACTTGAGGCAGCGTAACCTCCGCCGGATTAATCATCATATGATTGGCCTGAACGCCGATCGTGGAGGCATATCTGCCCGTAAACATCGAGGATCGGGACGGGGAGCAAGCCGGATAATTGCAGAAAGCAAATTCAAAGACGACGCCGCGTTCGGCCAGGCTCTCCAGCATGGGCGTCTTCAAGACCGGGTTTCCGTATAGACTAAGCGTTTCCGCCGTCTGCTGGTCCGTCTGGATGAGCAGTAAATTGGGCCTGTTATCCATCATGATCATGGTTCTCCCTTCTGACAGCCTGATCCGCTACCCTTTAATCGAGCCGATCATAACTCCTTTTACGAAATAACGTTGAATGAACGGATACAGCAGCAGCACCGGAACGCTCGATATCAGAATAACGGAGTACTTGATGCTCTCGGCCATCATCACGCGCTCTGTCATACCGGCATCGCCGCCCGCCATATCATCCTGATTCAAGATCAGGATTTCCCGTAAAATCAGCTGCAGCGGATACAGCTCCCGATCCTTCAGGTAGATCAGCGCGTTGAAATAGGCGTTCCAATGCCCTACCCCGTAAAACAGCACCATAACCGCCAATATCGGCTTGGACAGCGGCAGGATGATGCTCCACAGCATACGGAAAAAGGTACAGCCGTCCATCCAAGCGGACTCCTGCAGCTCATTCGGAATACTGTTCTGAAAAAAGCTCCGCATCACGATCAGATTATAGGTCGCAATGGCGCCGGGAAGCAGCATGGCCCATACCGTGTTATTGATGCCAAGGCTTTTCACCAGCAGGTAGGTTGGAATAAGCCCCCCGCTGAAAAACATCGTGAATATGACGAAAAACATAAGAAACTGCTGCCCCGGCAAATCCTTGCGCGAAAGCGGGTACGCAGCCAGCACAGTCATCACCAGATTGATGAAGGTGCCCGCTATGGCATAAAATATCGTATTCGCATACCCGTTCCATATCTTTTCATTTTCGAATACCCGCTTATACGGCTCCAGGGTGAAGCCCTCCGGCAGCAGCCAGACCCGGCCTTCCACGACGTCAATGGGATTGCTGAACGAGGCGCTGATCACAAACAGCAGCGGATACCCGACCATCACGAGCAGCACGGCGGTGATGACATACACAACGGCATCGAAGAGCTTGTCATCACGGGAGCGCAGCTTGCTTTCATTCATTGCGTGCATTGGCTTCTCTCCTCTCTTCTACCATAGACTCGACTCGGTTTTTCTCCGCGCATACCCGTTCACCAGCACCAGCAGCGTAAAGTCGATCACCGCGTTGAACAAGCCGGCCGCTGCCGTATAGCTGAACTGGCCGCCCTGAATGCCGTTTTTGTACACGAAGGTCGGCAGGATGTCGCTTTTGCTGGCGTTCAGCGGATTCTGCATCAGCAGCGCCTTCTCGAAGCCGACATCCATCAACTGCCCGATCTGCAGGATGAACAAAATAATAACCGTCGGCATGATACCCGGAATCGATACGTGCAGAACCCGCCGGAATCTTGTGGCTCCGTCGATTTTGGCCGCCTCGTACAACGTCGGATCAATCCCGCTGAGCGCTGCCAAATATATGATCGAGCCCCAGCCCATATGCTGCCAGATCCCTGACGTGACGAAGATCGTCTGGAACCAGTCCGCCTTCTTCATGAAATCAATCGGGTCCATGCCCATCATGACCATGATCTGATTGATCTTCCCTGTCTCCGGATGGAGGAAGATGTTCAGCATCCCGACCAGCACGATGATTGAGAGAAAATGAGGAATATACGTCGTATTTTGCAGCAGCTTCTGCAGCCACCGGACCCGGATCTCATTGACCAGCAGAGCCAGCAGAATGGGGATCGGAAAGCCTACCAGCAGCTGAAACAAGCTTAAGGAAAGCGTATTCCACATCAGCTCCCAGAAGTAGACCGAGGAGAAAAAGCGGTCAAAATGCTTCAATCCCACCCATGAGCTGCCCAGAATCCCCTTCGTCGCGGAGAAGTCCTTGAAGGCGATGGTGATTCCGTACATCGGAACATATTTGAATAAAATATACCAAGCGACCGGGAGCAACAGCATCACATAAAGCTCGTACCGGACCAGCATCCGCTTCCACAGGACATGCTTCGGCTTCCACCGGGCATCCGTTGATGTTGTCGACTTTGCAGCATCCGCTTGCATGGCCTCACACTCCTCTTGCCATCTTCATGATGAGAAAGAACCGGGAGCGGCGACATGTCCGCCGCCCCAGCAGGTCTCTCCCTTACTTTTTGGCGTCGTACGCCTTCTGATACGCTTTCTCCAACTCGTCGATCTTCATCTTTTTGAGAGTGGCTACGTATTCGCCCCATTTGTCGAAGCTTAGCTCGCCGATAATAAACTTTGCCACCGATTCCCTTACATATTTGTCGATATCCGCCTTGATCGGAATGATGGCGTCCGACGTTTCTTTATCGAAGATCGGAGCCCCATGGACGGTTTTGGGCAAATAGCTTTCGATGAATTTGTTGAGCTCAAGCACCTTATCGTTCTCGACGATATTGCCGAATTTGTCTGTGACGACATGCGGGAAGCTGCCGCCTGGCACCAGATTCACTTGACCCAGCGCCGCCATGAAGCCCCGCGGGTCGTTTTTGATCGCATCGTTGATGACCGGCTTGCCGTCCTTCATCGTATACGTCTGGCCCTCAACGCCATATTGGAAAAACTTCGAGCCCTCTTCGCTGTAGAAGTAATCGACCCAGCGAATGGCGGCCTCCGGATGTTTGTTTTCCTTCGAGATAGCGAACGTGCCGATAGGCGCGGCGATAGGTCCGGTAGCGGAATGCGTCTGGTCACCGTAAGGCCCCTTGATCGGCGCCATCCCGGTGAATTGATTCTCGACCTGCAGGAACGGATCGGATGCCTGGATAAAGAACATGCCGATCAGCGCCTGGGACAAATTGCTTCTCCACTTCGGGATATCGCCCGCATAGAAGTCCTGCCACAAGAGCTTCTCGCCGTACAGCTTGTTGAGGAATTGCAGCAGCTCCTTGAAGCGGTCGTCGGTCAGCCATATCTTCGCCTGATCATCCTTGATATTCAGCTGGTAGCCCATCTGCTGCTCCAGACCGAAAGCTCCGGAGAAAGCGGAATACACCATGCCGATATCCCGCAGACCGAGCGGAATCTCGTCCTTCTTGCCGTTGCCGTTCGGGTCGTTGTCCCGGAAGGCGCGAAGCACCGTGAACAGTTCATCCGTATTCGTAGGCGCCTTCATATTGAGCTTCGCGAGCCATTCCTTGTTGATCCAGATTTTGTCCGACCGGCCCGAGGTTTGCAGACGTACGGTAGGCAGCGAATAAATATGGCCGTCCGCGGCCGTCACCGTCTTCTTGACCTCGGGGTACTGCTCGAAGATTTTCTTCAGATTTGGCGCATGCTTGTCAATCAAGTCCTCCAGCGGAATGAGCATCTTCTCCTGCTGGCCGTAGCGGGCAATATCCGTATTGCTCAGGTTGGCGCGCAGGAAAATATCCGGCAGCTCATTGGCGGCAAAGAGCAGACTCCGCTTCTCGTCGCAACCCTGCGTATTCGATGGGAGTTCGTCGAATTGCAGCTTGACGTTGGTCATTTTCTCATATTCCTGGAAAATAAGAACATCCTTCCAGTCCGCATGGTTCGGGTCCTTGCAGCCGAACACCTTCAGGGTGACGGGCTCCTTCACGATCGGAAGGCCCGTTTGCGTAAGGTTGGCCGTCGCCTCCGCATTCCCCTTGTCCCCGGTCGTCTCCTCCGGTGAATTGCTGCAGGCGGCCGTAAGCGCCGTTGTCGTCAAGACGGCTGCGAGCATCATGATCATTCGCTTTCTTGTCTTTGCCTTCATGAATGTTCCATCCCCTTTTCTCATTCATAGTCTCCCAGCCTTTATGGAAAGGCTTACAACAAGGAATCTGATCTGATTATAAAGCTCGCAAGCAGGGGAAAGCGTTTCATATTTATGTACTTCTGTAGCAAATTTATGCAGCCTCCAGCTTCTAGGATTCAGGGCGTCCCTTCATTCGCTGCATGTAGGCGAGCGGAGTTTCCCCCGTAGCTTCCTTGAACACGCGGATAAAATAGCTGTTGCTGCTGAACCCCAGCTTGGCATGCAGCTCCTTGAGCGGCGTATCCCCTTCAAGCAGCAGCTGCTTGCTCCGTTCGACGCGATGCTCCGTCAGCAGCTCCGTAAACGTGCGCCCGGTCTCTTCCTTCACCAGCCGGCTTAGGTAGGACGGGGTGATTCCCAACCGTTCCGCAGTCTCCTCCAGCGTGATGCCCTCCCGGTACCGGGCCGCCATCAGCTGCAGCGCTTGCCTCACATGACGCGAATGGCCGGATGAGAGGTTCAGCTTTCGGAGCTTCTCGGCCAGCCTTGTATAAATGCCGCATACCGTCGCTCGCGCCTGCTCGCCCGTCAGCCCCGGGCGCTGGAAGATCGAAAGCTCCTGCACCATCCAGTCGGCCGGAATGTCCGCTTTCCTGGCTATTTTGGCGGCGATCTGCACCAGCTCCGCAGACACTCGCTCCAGGAGCGCCATCCGCCCCTCGCCCTGCTGCTCGGCTCCCATCATCTCCTCAATGATCACGACCGCCTCCCGGGCATCGGCGGCTTCCATCGCGGCGAGCAGCCGTTTTTCGTGCCCGATGGTCACATAGGGCGCTTGCGCGGAAAACCCCGCCTGGACAGGCTGCCGGCTCTGTCCTTCTAGCTGCCCGACCAAGCCGCGATAAGCCTCCCGGCTCTGATCAAGCGAAAGCAAGATCGGACTGCTGTGAATCGTTGCCGCCAAGTTCATGTAAAGCTTCAGAGAAGACTCCAGCCGGGCGCCCTTGGCAGCGACCCACTGGGCTACCGCATACTCGCTGCGCTCCTTGCCGCAGGCGAGCAGCATAACCCAGCGCCCGCGATCCATCGCCACGGTGCAGCTTGAGGGATAACCTCCGGCCGCCTGATCGCACAAGTCCGTTACCGACCGAAAATACCGCACCAGCTCCTGCTCTTGCAGACGCGCTGCAAGCACGTCATAGTGAGCCAGCTGCGCGAGCATAACCACCCAGCGGGGTTTATCCGCACTGGCGTTATTGTCCGAGAAATAGTGCGCCAGCGGCTGCAGATCGGTCTCTACGCCCGACAGATAGTCACGCAGGACGGATCGGGCCAACGCGATATCCGCCATCTCCTTCACCCGCGATTCGGCCTCCCGCTCTTCAAGCTGCTTGCGGACCTTGCCGATTACAGCGCCGAGCGACTCGGATGTGAGCCGGTGCTTCAATAAATAATCGACCGCTCCATAGCTGAGAGACCCCCGAACATACTCGAAGGAATCATAGCTGCTCAGCACGATAACCTTCAAGCGGGGATTCGCCGTAAGCAGATGTCCGGTCAGCTCCAGACCGTTCATGCCCGGCATGCTCATATCGACGATCACCGCATCCGGCTGCTGCGACTTGATCAGCTCCAGCGCCTGCAGCCCGTCTTCCGCTTCGCCGCATAACACGAAGCCTTCCTTTTCCCAGTCCAGCAAAGACCGCAGATGATTGCGCACCAGCGGCTCATCATCGACGAAAGCGATTTTCCAGTTCATGGGTCAGCCCGCCTTTCTTTCTTTGGATTGTGGCAGCCGCAGCTCCACTGTCGTCAGCATCCCCGGCACGCTGACAATCGACAGGCCGTACTCTTCCCCGAAGGTCAGCCTGATGCGGTCCTGTACATTGCCGATGCCGACGCCGGTGCCTGCCTGTTCATTCCGCTCGGCCTCGCGCCCGAGAATAACTTCGATCTGCTCCTCCGCAATTCCCGCTCCGTTATCGGTTACGTCTATGATGACATCGGAGTCCCTGCAGTAGCTCTTGATGGTAATGCTGCCCTCCCGCTCCGGCAAGCCGCCAAACCCATGCAGCAGCGCATTCTCCACGATCGGCTGAAGCACCAGCTTCGGGATCAGGCAGTCCAGCGTCTGGTCCTCCGCATCGATATTGACGGTTATCCGGTCCAGGAAGCGGTATTTCTGGATGCTCAGATACCGCTTCAGCAGATCCAGCTCCTCCCGGATCGGGATCAGATCCCGCTTCTGGTCGACTGCAAAGCGCATGAGCTCGACCAGAGATTCGGAGATTTCGCCGATGTTCGGCACCTGCTGAATTTTGGACAAGTAATTGATGGTATTCAGCGTATTGTACAGAAAATGAGGATTGATCTGCGATTGCAGCGCCCGGTATTCGGCCTCCCGCTTTTGCCTGCCCCGCTCCTCCGTCTCCTCCATCAGCTCTTGAACATGCGTCATCATCGAGGAAAACATCGCGCTGAGCTGCCCCACCTCATCCTCGGTATCGATACGGGGTCTTGCCTTCAGCTGTCCTTCCCGGACCCGCTTCATCGTGTTATGCAGCCGCTTCAGATTTTTGGTAATCTGCTTCGAAAGCACGATGGATATGACATGCACTGCCAGCAGAACCAGCCCGGTAACCAGAATCATGTCGTTGCGGATTTGATACACTTCCCGCAGCAGCTCTCTTGTCGGCACCATGCCGATGGTTGTCCAGCCGATGAGGTCGGATGCAATCTGTACGGTTAAGTAGGTGTCTCCGTCTACCGTTCTCAGCCTTCCTCCCGTTTCCGACCCTTGTTCCCTGCTCAGCCTCTCCATCACCGGCGACAAGTCGGACATGCCGCTCCAATTCGAACCGCTGTGATAGATGACCTGGCCCCGGTCGTCCACAACGCCGATCATGCTTCCCTTCAGCGGCTGGATCTCGAAGACCCGTTTCATAAAATCGGGTTGAAATTCGATGACGCAAAGCCCGATGCTTTTCCCGCCTGCAAGCAAAGGCCGGACTAGCAGCACGGAATTCTCCGTGGAAGCGTCGAGCAGCACATGCCTCCGGTTCTCCTGCAAGTCCTCCTTCCCGAGCAGCCCTTTCAGCTTTTCCTGGCCGATCCGGGCAAAGCCGCTCTGAAACACCTTGCCGCTGTAGCCAATGACGGAAATGCGTTGAATATACGTCTTATAGGTCACCATGGAAGCGATGTAGTCCTCGATCAGCTTCTTCTCCTGAAACCATTCGTACGAGGGAGCGGATGTGTCGCTGAGCAGGCTTTGGGCCACCATATCCCTTGTCACGATCACCTTGGCGATCTGATCCGCTTCCTCCATCGTCGAGCGGAGCTTCTCGTCCGCTCTGCGGATGCTGTCGGAGATAAACGTCGTCGCATTATCTTCAATGACACTGGTAGCATTCCGATACATGCTGTAAGAAATCGGGATAATGGCCAGGCAGATCATGATGCTGAAGGCCAGAAACATTTTTCCTTGAATCGTGCGCATTCCTCTTCCCCCCGGCTTCCTTTGTTGACCCTAAAAAGCCACCTACCGATGCATCATTCGGAAAGGTGGCTTATTGCGCTTAGCGGCAGTCAGTCTACAGTAATAGTATAATGACCTTGGATGAATGTAAATGCGAGAAAGCCGAGGGCAAAACGGTGAAGGTCTCTCCCTCGATGCCGATATGGAAAAATTCAACGTTGTTATGCGGGTCCTTCGTCTAACTTCGATGGATTATTTATTGTATTAACCTATAGGTATTATTTTTATTATATATTTTCCCAATAGAAATCGACATGTTATTGTTATAATTATAATAGCGTAATTGAGGTGGAATACCTTATGTCTATCTATGATTTTCAAGTGAACACAATTAACGGTAGTCCTATTGAATTGTCAATTTACCGAGGAAAAGCTCTCCTAATTGTCAACACGGCCAGCAGGTGCAGTTATTCCCGCCAGTTCGCTGATCTTCAAAAGCTTTACGAAAATCATAAAGAGCGAGGGTTTGAAATTCTCGGTTTTCCTTGTAACCAATTCAACGAGAAAGAGCCGGGGAGCAACTCGGAAGTGAGGGATTATTGTCAGAGTAACTTTGGAGTGACGTTTCCGTTATTTGAGAAAGTGGAGGTTAGAGGTCAAAATGCTCACCCATTATTTCAATTTTTGACAGAGCAAGCTCCATTTCGAGGTTTCAATATCCAGACATCAGACGCTCAGAAAATGCACAGCTTTCTGCAAGAAAAATACCCTGACCTACTCGTTGGTGATGGGATCAAGTGGAATTTCACAAAGTTTTTGATCGTTCAGAATGGTCAGTTGTACGGAAGATATGAAACAACGACGGAACCATTTGAAATAGAGCCATTTATTCTGAGCTCCTTCTCCATCCCAGGTACGGAAACTGAAAACTAGCCATGCGCAAAAGACCAGGGAGCCCGCCTTCGGCTCCCTGGTCTAATGACCTGCATAATCGGCGTTTACTTGATAATGCCCACGTCCTTCAGCTTGGCTTCCGCTTCGGCGAGATAGGCGTCGATCTTGTACGTGTCCTTGATCGTCTTGACGAATTGATCGAATTCCTCCAGCGGACGCTGGCCATAAATAAACTTGATGATCTCGGCTTCCTCGTACCGCTTCAGATCCGCAGCGTTCATCGTGGCGGGGAACGATACGAAGCTGGTGTACACCTTCAGGTAAGGCTGCTTCATGGCGAAATTGTAATAAGGCTCCAGCGTCGGGAATTTCACCTTCAAATACTCGTAGTCGTCGCGGTTCGTGATCTGATGGATGAACGAATACACCACCTCGCTGCTTGCCGGCAGCACCTCCACCTTGCCGTCCTTCAGCGCATAGTGCTGACCCTCGATCCCGTAATTGACAAGCTGCTCCCCCTTGCCGCCGGATACGTAGTCGATATACGCCAGTACCTTCGCCAGCTTCTCCGGCTGCTTCTCCAGAGAGCTCGGCAGCGCGATAAAGCCCGGAGCTGCGCCCATATCGACATAACCCTGATATTTGCCGCCCGGTCCGGTCAGCGCATCCATCTGCTGCCATTCCGCATTCGGATTCACCGCCTTATACACGGCGACATTCGTTTCCTTCGTCATCCGCGCCCAGTGCGCATAGTTAATGCCGGCTTGCCCTTTGTAAGCTTTCTCGTCGGCCTTCGTGCCGGTGTTGGCCATGAATTCGGGATCGACAACTTTCGCCTGAACAAACTTCTTAATGGCCGCAAGCGATTCCTTGAACTCCGGTTCGATCGTCGAGTAGACCGGCTTGTTATTTTTGATCATAATGTGGCCGCGTCCCGGAGAGCCATAAGCCGACCAGATCGGCAGAAACGGAGATGTGCCGGCCAGCTGAAGTCCTGTCAGGCCGAATGTATCCTGCTTGCCGTTGCCGTCCGGGTCCTTGTACGTGAACGCCTCGGCGACCTTCAACAGCTCCTCCGTATTGGTCGGCACTGCCAAGCCCACCTTGTCCAGCCAGTCCTTGCGGATAAAGTACGTATTGTTAATCGGAATAAGCGGACGCTTCGGCAGCGCATAAACCTTGCCGTCAACCTTGCCCTTGTTCAGCTCGTCAGCCGGCCATTTCTGCTTCACGTTCGGCATCCGGTCGATGTATTTGCCGATCTCCAGCAATACGCCTTGCTTGGCATATTGCTCCATCGACTCCTTGGACACGTTGAATAAATCGGGCGGCGTCCCTCCCGCGATTTTCACGCTCAGCTGCTGGTCGTAATCCGAGGCCGGGGCGTTAAATTCCATGTCCATATTCAAATCCTGGTTCAGCCGCTGCAAAATAACGTCCTTATCCGGCGTAGGCAGACCCGCTCCGCCATTGACGAACACACTGATTTTCACCGGCGTTTTCGGCTCCTGGGCCGTGCCCTGCGGCTGCGCGGATTGTCCGCCGCATGCGGTGAGGAGTAACGAGCCGACCGCCACAACGGTTATCTTGGTTGTCCATGTTTGCTTAAGCAATATATTCGCCCCCATTTTCCAGCTATGATCATCCTTCTCTTTCCTGCGATTCCGGCCACGCTACCCGAGCCGCTTCCTCGCCCGCGAGCAGCAACTCGGCTGCCGCCAGCTCGTCGCGCTGCCGCTTCTCCGCCTGCTCCAGGCGCTCCCGGACACGGGCCTGCCACAGTCCGGCCCCCAGGAGCCGGCCGTCCGGCACGGCCGCAATACGCGAGCCTGCGGCAGCCGGGGTTGAAGCATTCGCATCTATTATGAAGTCGGGGAGCTGCCAAGATATGTCGGCGATATAAGCAAGCGCAGCCTGGGCCGGAAGGGCCCCCTCCTCACGCAGCCGCTTCACGGCTTCCGCAACGGCCGCCAAGCCGCCGGCCGCTCCGTCTTTGCCCCCCGCTGGCCGATGCCATGCGGTCTCCAGATAAGCTTCCTTCTCATGCAAGGACGGGCGAATACGAACGGCAACCTTGCCCTGCCCCGCGCCGAGCTCGGCACGCAGCTCGCTCACCGGCTCGGCACACACAAGCGTGGAGACGAGCCTGCCTTCCCCCGGGGCGGCCGCCCTGCGCTCCATCCCCGGCGCAAGGCTCAGCACCGACGCTTCGGGCGTGCAATCCACCACTCTGCTTGCGCAAATGTTCAGCCTCCCGTTCTTGTGTACCAGCTGCAGCATCTGTCCGCCGCCCTGCACCTCCATGCTCGCTTCCAGGCAGCGGGCTTCGAACAAGACCGTTACCCCCGCCTCCCGGACGAAGCGGTCGGCCGCCAGCTGCGCCAGCACAGGCTCTACCTCGCCCTCGCGCAAGGCTCCCGCTTCCGCGAGGCAGGCGGTCAGCGCTGCGGCCGCTCCGCCACGGGCCAGCCCCGGCGGCTGCGGCCAGCGGGTTAGGCGGCTGCGCGTCACCTCCGTGAGCAAAGCGCTGCTGGTCTCGACCAAGAGCACCCGGGCGCCGGCCCGGCTCAGAGCGGCCGCGCAGACAACTCCGGCGATGCCTCCGCCAAGGACGGCCACATCATAGTCGACAGGACGCAGCTCCCCCGCTCCGATCTCATCCGGCGCATCCGCCGCCACGCCCGTCACAGCGGCTGCTTCCCGTTGCGGCAGCCGCCTGATCAGCTCGCGGGCAGCGCTGCGCGCGTAGCCCCGCAGATCTGTTGTGTACGGCTCGAGCAGCTTCCGGTACCCGCTATCGCCGCATACGGCCAGCACCTCGGCGGCGTGCAGCTCCAGACTCCAGCGCAGCGACTCGCTGCGGCTGCCGTGCATCTTGTAATCGTCCCCGAGTCCCGGACGTGCCGCGAAGCGTTTGACCGCCTCGGCAACCGCCCGCTTCCGTACGTCCGAAAGCGGGCTTGCCGCCTGGCTCAAGTACGTCAGCGCGAATACGGCTTCGACGGATGTGAGCGGCTCCTCCAGCAGCTGCACCGCTTCGTTCACGGCGGCGGAGCTCTTCATCATCCGCAGCAGGATGAGCGCTGCGATCCAGAAGGGCAGGCATTTCGGATGATCCGTCAGCCTCGTCCTCTCCCGAGCGGCCAGCAGCTCCAGCAGAAATGCCTCCGCGTCCTTCCCGCCGTGCATCGTGAGGACCATGGCAGCGCACAGCCGGCTCGCTGGCGAGCCTTGCTCCAGCGCGCGTCTCAGCGGTCCGGCCGCCGCCTCGGGCTTCACCCGTTTGGCGAGCAGCCATACCGCCTTCCACTGCTCCTCGCCTCCGAAGTAAGAGATAAGCGGCTCGACATACGCGCCGGCCCGCTCCGGAGGCACCGTCTTCCCGGCCAGCGGCCCCTGGCGGAAGCCCAGGTTGCGCGACTCGGTCCGGTTCAGATCGTCCGCCTCAAGCACGCCACGCTCCAGCAGCCGTCTTTGCAGCTCCAAGATATCCACCCTGCTGGGCGGTGCTCCCGCCTTCACACTCATGGCGGCTGCAAGGCCCGCCGCTTCGCCGACCTTGTGCATGTCCTTCTGCATTCTGACGCCCATGGAAACATCCCGGTCTACGGACAGCGCCCGGCAGCCGACCATTATGCCCTCCAGTCCGGACGGCAGCAAGCTGCCGTAAGGAATGTCGCACCACAGCCCTCTGGCGAATAAGCCGAGAATAGAAATCCAGAGCTGGCTGAAGTCGCTTTCGTTGCCGGTATCGAAGCCGTGATTGTCCAGATGGGAATAGCTTCTGGCGATCACATCCGGCAGCGAAGCGTCCTCCATGTAGTGGTCGATCGTCAGACGGCCCCTTCCTTCGATCAGTCCGCCCTCCCGGTAACCAAGCGCAGAGGAGATGCCATAGTAATGCAGCCCTTCCCGATAAGCCTGCCCGATCCACGCTCTGCCGTGCAGAAATGCCCGGGACACATCCCACGGGTCGTAAGGATCAACCCAGCCGGCATCCAGATTGTCATAGCCGATCTGCCCGTCCCGGATTCTGCGGGGCACCAGCGAATAATTATGGTACACCCCGTCCTGCTCCCGTCCATAGCTCATAGCACCTCCGGCCAGCTTGACCGCGTTGCCGTTGCCCGTGGCGTCGATCGTGACGGCAGCGCGGACCGTCAGCTTCCCTTCCTCCGTCGAGGCCCTGACCCCCAGCACCTGCCGGCCCTCCAGCAGCACCTCGTACACGATGCTGTTCAGCACCACCGTAATCCCGGCTTCCTCGCATAATCGGCTGAGCGTTATGCGTCTGGCTTCCGGATGGAAGCCCATCGTGCTGCCGCCCAGCAGCCGGCCGACCTCCTCCGTCCGCCGGTCGATCTCCTCCTGCATCCCGCCGGGCGAGCCGTAATAATAGCGGTGAATGCCCGCTCTTGTCGCAACGCCCCCAAGCGCAGATTCGCTTTCCAGCACGAGCACCTTGACGTTCTCCCGAGCTGCCGACAGAGCGGCCAGACAGCCTGCGGTTCCTCCGCCTACGACAAGCACATCGGTTTCCAGCACGATACCCTCTTGATTCATAAGCTCCCCCTTCGGACCATCCATCAGCCTGTTGGTTGATTTCCCCACTTTCATCGTAGAACAGCAGCTGCTACGAAAATATACAGACGATCACCGAAAATGTCAGTTTCGCCATCATCGTCCCCGAAGCTTATCCCTTGACCGAGCCGAGCAGCACGCCTTGCGTAAAATATTTCTGAATAAACGGATAGACGACAACGATGGGCAGCGAGGTCAGCACGACGGCCGCCATCTGCAGCGTTTCGGTAGGCAGCACCTCTTCGAGCTGGACGTCAGGGTTGGTCGAACGATTGAGAATTCCCCGCAAAATCACCTGCAGCGGATGCAGAGTCGCGTCATTGATGTACATGATGGCCGGAAAAAACGTATTCCAGTGGCTGACCGCATAAAACAATCCGATCGTCGCCATAATCGGCGCCGAGATGGGCAGCACGACGGAGAGCAGAATACGCGTTTCCCCGGCCCCGTCGATCCGCGCCGCTTCGTCGAGCGCGTCCGGCAAATTTTCAAAGAACGTTTTCATAATAAGCAGGTTAAACGCGGCTATCGCATTGGGCAAAATCATCGCCCAGACCGAGTTGATCAGCCCCGTCGCCTTCACGACCAGATACGTTGGCACCACGCCTCCGCTGAACAGCAGCGTAAACACGATCGCGAGCAAAAAAAACTTTTTGCCCGGCAAGTACGACTTGCTCAGGGGATAAGCCATCAGCATGGTGAGCAGCAGATTGACCGCCGTCCCGACCACTGTAATAAACAAGGTCACCTTATACGCGCCCGGGATGATCGGGTCCTTCAGAAAAATCGAATACGCGCTGAAGGTGAACGTGTCCGGGATCAGCCGAAACCCGCCGTACTTCATCAGCTCCTCGTAAGGAGTCACGGACACCGACACCACGTAGAGGAGCGGGAATACGGCGACAATTCCCACGATAGTCAGAATCAGATAGACGACGCTCAGGTACAGCTTCTCCGGCCAAGAGGTTACCATAGCTGCCCCTCCCACTTTTTGGCGATTTTATTGGCAGTCAGCACCAGCACAAGACCGATCACGGATTTGAACAAGCCGACGGCGGAAGCCAGGCTGAAATTCATCTGCTCAAGCCCGACGCGAAATACCCAGGTGTCTATAATGTCCGCAACCGGATATACCTGCACATTGTACATGATATAGATCTGGTCGAAGCCCGCGTCCAGAATACTGCCGAGCCTTAACACCAGCAGCAGGATGATCACTTGGCTGATGCCGGGCAGCGTAATATGCCAGATCTGCCGCAGCCGGCCCGCTCCGTCCATACGCGCCGCTTCGTACAGCCCGGGATCGATCCCCGCAATCGCCGCCAAATAGATAATGGCGCCCCAGCCGATATCCTTCCACACCGAGGAAGCAACGATGATGGTGCGGAACCATTCGACCGAAGTCAGGAACGATTCCGTTTGCCCCGTCCACTCCTTCAGCCAATAGTTGATCAAGCCTCCCGTTTCCGACAGAAAGGCGATCAGAATCCCGTAAATAATGACCCAGGACAGAAAATGCGGCAAATAGCTGAGCGTCTGAACCGTTCTTTTAAACAACCGGTGTCTAACCTCGTTGAGCAGAATCGCGATAATAATATCCGGCGGCATCCCCCAGACCAGCTTGTAGAGGCTGATGAGAAAGGTATTGCGGATAATTTCCCAGAAATAGGGGGAATCGTAGAAATACTTAAAATGCTTGTACCACGGGTCGGCCCAAGGGCTTTCCCAGAAGCCCCGCATCACCTGGTAATCTTTAAAGGCAATGATCGCTCCAAACAGCGGCGCATACCGGTATACGGCAAAATAAAGCAGTCCCGGCAGCAGCATCAAGTACAATGCCCTGTACTTCCATACTATACGAAGCACAGGCTTGATCCAGCCGTCGGTCATCAACGAACCGCTCTCTGCGGGCAAAGCCGCTTTTTTGCTGAACATGGTGCAGTCCCCTTTCTATGCGGAATCTATATCTCCATCATAGAGGCTGCACCGTCCGGGAAATAGGCGGCGATAAAGCGAAAATGTCATATTATCAACGAAACGGCCGGGCGGGAAGCTTGACCCGTACGCAGGTTCCGAAGCCTACTTCAGATTCGATGGCTAACCCGTATTCTTCCCCATAAAGCAGCTTGACCCGTTCCTGGATATTGCTTAGTCCTATGCCGTTAAGACCTTGGCGAACCGGACGCGTTCCATCGTCATGAACGGCCGTTTGCGCTCCTTGCACTGCGGCCAGCTGCTCGGCCGTCATCCCCTGGCCATTATCCTGCACCCGCAGCTCGAAGGTCTCTCCCTCCTGCCGCACGCTAATCCGGATGACGCCGTCCTCCTTGTGCACCACGCCGTGGAACAAGGCGTTCTCCAAGAGCGGTTGCAGCAGCATCTTGGGGACAATGCGCCCCATGTCCTCTTCGGGCACCTCGATCACGAGCGTAAACGTATCTCCGTAGCGGATTTTCATAATCTGCACATACGCCTTCAGCAGATCCAGCTCTTCGTACAGCGTCACCATCTCCGTCTTCTTGTCGATGCTGAAGGTCAGCAGGCGGATGAGCGACCGGATCGTTTCCACTACGTCGGCTGCGCGGTGCTGCTTGGCCAGACTCCCTATGCAAGCAAGCGTGTTGTACAGAAAATGCGGCCGGATTTGACTCAGCAGCAGCCTAAGCTCGGACTCCTTCTTTCTCTCTTCCTTCTCGCGTACCGTTTCCAGCAGCCCGCGGATGCGTTCGATCAGCAGCTGGTAGCTGCGCGTCAGGTCGCCGATCTCGTCATTACGGGGCTCTGGAGAGACGATCAGCGGGAACAGCTCCCCGTTGAAACGGTCCATCTGCAGGGCCAGCAGCTTAAGCGGTCTGATGAAGTGACGGCTGATGAAATAAGTGAATACGATGAGCAGCGCAAACCACAGCACGCTAATCCCCACATAACGCCCGATTACCTCCCGGACGCTTACCATAAACCGCTGCTCGCCGGTCACCGTAACCAGATACCAGCCAAGCTGGTTGCGGTTGCTTTTTACCGTCAGCAGCGCCTCCTTCGGCCCTTTCAGCCGGTTTACCCCGTTCTCCGCGTTCCACAGCCGGGAGACGAAGGAAGCGTCCAGCCGCTTCGGAACGGTGGCCTGCTCGTAGGGAAGCAGCGCGCTGCTGCGTTCGTAAGCGACCAGCCGCCCTTTCTCGGAGAAGAGAACGAAGCTGTTCTCTTGTCCATAGAACAGCTTGCTTAGCTGTCCGGACAGCTGCGGGGTATTAATTTCGGCCAGCACGATGCCGATGCGCCTGCCGGATTTGTCGCGGACCGCCAAGGCAAAGGCCACGGTTTCATCCACGAGCATTGGCGAATAATACGGCTGGCTCCAGCTGATGATGCCGGGGTTGTCGTCCACGATCCGGAAGGTCTCCAGCAGCTGCGGATGCTCGATCGTATCATACAGCAACCGGTTGCCTGTCAGCACCCGGCCGTCGGCCGTCCGCACATATACTTGGCTGATCAGCTCCTTGTTCCACTCCAGCAGCCGGGCAAGCATTTCCTCCGTCTTCCACGGCTCCTTCTGCATGTCCTCCGCATCCAGCTGGCGTGACACCTCCAGCAGCAGATTGCGCACATTCTGAACATACATATCCAGAAACTGCCCGGTTCTTTCCGTATAGAGCGACATGTCATCCGTCTTCTGGCTGTAGAAAGCTTCCTTGAAGCTGTTGAGGCTGAAGTAAAGCAATCCGGAGAAAATCAGCACGCTGGCAAGGGTCAAAGACAGGAAAAGCTTGATAAAGATGCCTGCCCGCTTCGCTCTCATGCGCCCGAACCTCTGTAGTCTCTGGGCGTTGTGCCGAAATGCTTGGTGAACACATCCGTAAAATACCGGTAGTTCAGGATTCCGACCCTTTCGGCAATCTCATAAATTTTCAGCGAGCTGTTTTTCAGCAGAAAGGCGGCCTGGTCCATTCTCAGCTTCTTGACATAATCCTGAAAATAACTTCCCGTATCCCGGCGAAAGACGATACCGAAGTAATTCGGGCTTAAGCCGACATGGCTCGCCGCTTCGTTCAGGCTGATCGGAAGATGGAGATGCTCTTCGATATATTGAATAGCCTGCTGCACCTCGTAGCGGTGGGGCTCCTCCGGACCGGCCGTCTTCCCCAGCCGTCCTCTGGCCCGGTTGAGCGCTTCTACCAGATCTTCGTCACGGTAGGCTCCCTTCATCAAATAATCGCAGGCGCCCAGCAGCAGAGCCTCACGGACATAGTCGAATTGGTTATGGCACGTCAGCAGAATGATCTGGACGTCAGAGCTGACCGACTTCAGCTGCCTCATCAGCTCGAGCCCGTCCATGAACGGCATGGCGATATCCGTCAGCACGATGTCCGGCTTTTTCTCCTCATATATAGTAAGCGCTTCCAATCCGTTCTTGGCCTCGCCTATCCATTCAAAGGCATGCGTCCGCCACGGAAATAACCGCAGCTGCTCCCTCATCGGGACCTCATCCTCGACAACCAATACTTTGCACCATCTCAAGGCGACCCCTCCTTCTATTTGTATTGTAAATAAAGCGCCGGCCGAAATGCTAGACCTTCGCCAAACTAAAATGTCAGAAAATCAACGATGACCAAACGAAACAGAGCCTCCCGAAGGAGGCTCTGCCCGCGCGCCCATGCGCTTACGTATCGTGTTTAATACGACGATCCAGAACAAATGGCCCGAAGGGCAGGAACGCCGCCAATACCGCACCGGATATCCGGATCAATTTCCACCGGAACAAGATGGCCATCGCGACGACGGCAATCAGGTAAATTCCGAAGAGGAAGCCGTGAATCGAGCCTGTGACGGAAACCGCTTCCGGCTTGTCGGCCATATATTTCAGCGGCATGGCGATCAGCAGCAGAACGAGGAAGGATATGCCTTCCAGAAAGCTGATGACCCGAAAGCTTTGCAAAGCGTATTTTTTCATTATAAGTCCCTGACTCCTGTTATAAAGATTTGGCGGGCACGTTCGATAAGCCGCTTTCTTCATCATAACAAAAGCAGGCCCGGCGTGACAACCGCACGCCGCCTCAACTAGCTAGGAAGCAAAGGGAGAATGTCCGGCCTGTGTCTGCTTGAGCGCATCTCCCCACGCCGAATCCGTGCTCAGCACATAGTCCAGCCGTTGAATCTCGCCGAGCGCACCGAGCAGCTTGCTGCGGTCATGCGCCCTGAGCTTGAACGTGAGCTGCAGCGTCGGCCGGGCCTCATGGCTGCTTCTCATCTCCAGATCGCTGACCAGCTTGACGCTGCGGATCTGGATGCCTTCCCGGCCGAGGATGGAGGCGATAGCCCCCAGCGCCTCGGGATGATCCGCCACCTGGACCCCGATCTCATGATAACGGCGGGAGCGGAGCAGATGTTTCTCCCATTTGTTCAGGATCAGCAGGCTGATTAACGTAATAACGGTACAAACGACAGCCAGGACGAAGAAGCCTGCTCCCACACATAAGCCGATCGACGCTACCACCCAGACGGAAGCGGCTGTCGTCAGCCCGCTGATCGCCGAGCCGTTGCGCAGGATGGCCCCCGCGCCCAGGAAGCCGATCCCGCTGATCACCTGGGCCGCCAGCCGGGCCGGGTCAGTTCTTACATTCGGTTCGTTCACGAACTGCGAGAAGCCGTAGATCGACAGCAGCATAATCGTCGCCGATCCCAGACATACGAGAATATGGGTCCGGAAGCCTGCCGCATGATTGTTCCACTCCCGCTCCATTCCGACGAGTCCCCCGAGTACGGCCGCCACCATCATCCGGATGATCAGATCGGTGTGGGAGATCACCCACACGCTTGATCCGGCCGTCATAACGGAGCGAGACCGGCCCGGGCGAACGCCTCGGGCGGCGCCTGCAGCTCGGACAACGCCGCTCTCAGCAGCTCCTTCATCCGGCTGTGCAGTTCAGGCGAGCTGTCCAGCAAATTATTCGTCTGCCCAGGATCGGCGGCCGTATCGTACAGCTCGGTCGCGTAGCCCGTCTTCCTGTAGCTGGCGAATTCCGGCGGAATCCGCACTTCGTACTTCCAGACTGTCGCGTCGGTATACGGCAGGAACCGGCCGCTTTCCACCTGCTCCGGCACATACCCGGGAAGGAAAAACGCCGCAGGATTCATGTACATGGTGGAATAATTGTACAGCGGCACGCGCTCGTCGGGCGCCACATGATACGTATGGCTGCCATCCGTGATATTCAGCGTTCCGCCGAAATAGCCGTATACCGCCCAGTCCCTCACTTTATCCGCTTCGCCCCTGAGCAGCGGCAGCAAGCTGCGGCCATGACCCGGGCGCTGCGGGGCCTGATGGCCGACGGCCTCCATCATCGTCGCATAAATATCGACGGTAGCGGTCAGGGCCGGAACCCTCCCTCCCTGATGCGCTCCCTCGGGATGCCAAATCATCAGCGGAATATTCGCCAGCACGTTGTAGTTGTTGTACGCCGGCTTGCCGATCAGATTGCGTTCGCCCAAGTAATGACCGTGGTCGGACGTGATGATGACCATCGTCGACTCCCACAGCCCATGCTCGTCAAGCTTATCCAGCACTTTGCCCAGCCACTTGTCGGTCAGCGTCAGCTTGGCCGCATACTGCGACCGGATAAAGGCAAGCTGCCGCTCGCTGAGCTGCCCATGCCCTTCATCCGTGCGGCCCGAATGGGCCCAGACGGGCAGATCGGGGTCATGAAGCTCCTCCTCCGTATACATCCCGGCGACGCTGTCCGGATTATGGAAGGGCTCATGCACATCGAAGCTGTCGATGACGAGCATAAATTTGTCGTGCGTATGATTGTCCTCCAGCCACTGCTCCGCGCACGTAAATACCCGCGGGGCAAAGAAATCCTCTTCCCGGCTGAAGCCCCGCACATTCCGGGCGTAAGCCGCCCGGTCGAATGCCTTCAGCGATCCGGGCCTGTAGCTGATCCGCTTCAGAAACGGCTGGTCATCGCCTCCGAGAGGGGCTGTTTTCCACGGGTCCAGCTCATGTCCGCGAACCAGCTCGAAGCCGTGATAATCGTCGTAATACCCGTGGCTGTAGCCGAGAAAGAAATGGAACTGGTCGCTGATGAATTGCGTCACATACCCCTCCCGGCCGGCAGCGCGCGCGATCGGCAGATCATAAGGCTCCACGGGCCCCCAGGACCGCCACAAAAACTCCTGTGTGCCGGTGTACAGCTCCCTTCTGGCCGGCATACACGGCAGACTGCCCGAGTAATGCCGGTCGAACACGGCCGACCGGGCCGCAAAGCGGTCCAGGTTCGGCGTGCTGACCTCCAGCCCGGCCGGCTGGCCGTAGGCTTTCAGATAATGGCGGTTCAAACTGTCCAGCGTAATCAGGATAACGTTCATGATGCTGACTCTTCCTCCCCCGGGCCCGTCTATTTCATCGCAGCCTTCCAGCGATCCAGCTGCGCCTGCTTCTCGGCAATAATTTTATCCATCCCTGCCGTCTTCAATCTGGAGATAAAGGTAGGCAGCGTCTTCTCCGGATCGAGCGTACCCGTCTCAAGCCCCGCCTTGTACTGCTGCAGCACGTTGTTGACAGCCCCAACTTCGGTTTTGACCGGCGTCGCGTCGAAGGTAAAGCCGAGCGCAACCGATTTTTTGGCGCCTTTGTTGAATTGATCCGTTTGCTGCCAAATATCCTTCAGCTGATTCGGCCAAATATAGTTCAGGAACTGGTTGCCGAACATAAAGCTGATGTTGCCTGTATTGTAGCTGACCGTCTTGATGTCCACGCCGGGAGGATAATCGATGACGGTATCCGATTTTTTCACATAATGGGTGCCTTCGATGCCCCAGTTCAGCAGATTCACCAATTCCTTGTCCGTATAAAGCAAGTTCAGCATCTGCATCGCTTTCTCCGGATTTTGCGAGCCTCTTGGTATCGCATGCATAAAGTTCGTAACATGCGAGGTGGTGGATACCGCATCCGTCAGCGGCACCGTCACCATCGGCATGCCCGTTCTCAAGCTCTGCGATTCGGCCGTGCCGACCTTCATCACATTGAAGAACGCAAACGCCTTGTTCGCCTTGACGACATCATGCGGTTGCTCCGTCGAGGTGGCGGCATCGCGGGAGAAATAGCCGGCCTCGTACCATTTTCTCATCGTTTTCAGCAGCTCCGCATACTCGGGACGTTCATACAGATTTTCAACCTTCAAGCCGTTATCGTAATTGGGCAATACGCCCAGCTTATCTACCAGCGCATCGTTTCTAGCCAGAATGTCGACCGGCGTGAGGGCGCTGGCCGTCGCGATCGGAGTGAGCTGAGGCTCATTTTTTTTGATCGTGGCGAACACGGCATCCAAATCCGCTATTGTCTTGATTGCGGACAGATCGATCTTGTATTTCTCCACCATATCTTTGCGCATAATGACGCCGCCTTGCGTTGCCATATCCTTATTTGTCGGGAGCGCATACTGTTTGCCGTTGACCTTGCCCGCATTCAGGTAGGAAGGGTCCAGCAGCTTCGTGATGTCTTGTCCGTACTTGGCGAGCAGATCGTCCACCGGCAGAAAATGTCCGGCAGCCACCTGCGTCGAGAAATTGTAAATGGAGGAAGCCATGAAGATGTCGATTTTCTCCTGGCTGGTCAGCGCCAGATTCGTCTGCTGCGCCCAAGCCCCGGCGCTGATCGGCTGCAGCTTGATCGTGGCATTGATCTTCTGCTTGGTGATCTGGCTCATCGCCTCGGAGACTTTCTTGATATCCGTCGACTCATTGCCCATGTAGACGAGCGTCACCTCATAGGGAGCCTTTCCGTTGTCCGCCGATGGCGAAGCTCCTTCTCCTCCCTGCTTCGCTCCGTCGCCTGGCGCACCTCCGCCCGAGCAACCGGATGCGACAAGCGATAACGCTAGCGGAAGTCCTGCCAGCAGTCGCAACTTTTTATTCATCTGTACCCCTCCTCATAGATCTCTGTTCTAGTGTAACCGTATGCTGAACCGATAACCATCGGGCCAAGCCTTATCCTTTGACCGCGCCGACGGTCAACCCTTTTACAAAAAAGCCTTGGAAGAAAGGATAGATGAGCAGGATCGGCACTATGCCGATCACGGCGATCGCGAACCGGATGGACTGGGTGGGGATGGACGAGGTCAACTCGCCTTGGGCCGATCCGAAATCCATCGTAGATAAATACTGGGCGTCCAGCAATATCCGGTTCAGCAGATTCTGGATACTGAACAGGCGGCTGTCCGTGAGGAAAATAAGGCCGTTAAACCAGTCGTTCCAATAATGGATCGTTTGGAACAGACCGACCGTCGCCAAAATCGGCAGCGACAGAGGAAGCACGATTTGACCGAAAATCCGCAGCTCTCCCGCCCCGTCAATCTTGCCGGATTCGATGACCTCGTTCGGGATCGTGGTTTGGAAGAACGTTCTCGTAATCATGACGAAGAATGCATTGGTCAGACCGATCGGGATAATGAGCGACCAGATCGTGTTTTTCAGCTCGAACAGCTTGGTGTAGATAAGATACAACGGCACCAGCCCGCCATTGAACAGCATGGTGAAGAAGATGAAGAAGGCAAAGAAATTGCGCAGGGGCAAATCCTTGCGGGACAGCGGATAAGCAAGCAGCGTCGTGATCGCCAGACTGACTGCCGTCCCGATAGCCGTTACGGTTATCGTCACCCCATAGGCTCTCGCCAGCTTGGCGGCGTCGTTCCACAGATACGTGTAGGCTTCCGTACTGAATTCGGACGGAATAAACGTAAAGCCGTTGCGGATGATGGCTTCCTGGGAAGTGAACGAAGCCGAGAACAGCAGCACAAAGGGCAGCACACACAGGCAGGCCAGCAGCGCCATGAATAGATTGATCAGCCATTGATAGACGTTTTCTTTCGCTCTCATGCGAACTCCTCCTTACGGCCGTTTAGAACAACGCGTTATCCTTATTGATTTTGCGTGTCACGTAGTTGGCCGTGATGACAAGCACGAAGCCGACCAGCGACTGATACACGCCCGCAGCCGAGGACATCGCCACATCGCCGAGATTGATCAGCGCGCGGAACACATACGTGTCGATGACATTTGTCGTATCGAGCAGCGCTCCCGAATTGAGCGGAACTTGATAGAACAAGCCGAAGTCGGAGTAGAAAATACGCCCGATCTGCAGCAGCGTCATGATCATAATGACCGGCGTAATCAGCGGAATGGTAATGCTGCGAATCTGCTGCCATTTCGTAGCCCCGTCGATGGTGGACGCTTCGTAATATTCCTTGTCGATGCCGATGATCGAGGCCAGGTAGACGACGCACAAGTAACCTGCCTGCTTCCAGATGCTGACGAGCGGGAGAATAAACGGCCAATACTTCGGCTCGCTGTACCAGGAAATCTCCTCCAGGCCGAGCAGGGGCAGGATCGTTTTGTTCACGAAGCCCGTCTCCATGTTGAGGAAGGCATAGACCAGATAGCCGATCATAACCGATGAGATCAGGTGAGGTAGCAGCACCAGACTTTGGTACCCGCGCTTCAGCACCCGATTGCGCACTTCGTTCAGGATAATCGCCGTGAACAGCGCCGCAACGAGATTCAGCAGAATGAAAGCGCTGTTATAAAGAATTGTATTTCGCGTTATAATCCACGCGTCTTCCGTCAGAAACAAATATTCGAAATTTTTAAAGCCGACCCATTCGCCCGCTAGCAATCCTTTGGCGAAGTTAACCTCCTTAAATGCAATGACGATACCGAACATGGGCAAGTAGTTATTGATGATAAAATAGATCAAGCCCGGCACCATCATGAGATACAATACACCGTATTTGGAACAAGCCTTGAGCGTCGAAGCCAGCCCGGCTCTGCTGTCCGTGCGGCTTTCTCTTCTGCGCTGCTTCAGCGCCTCCGCTGTATTCACCTCGTTTGCTCCTTCCTTCGTTTGGGATGCTTTTATTGTACAACGTCCTCCAGCCGGCCTCTAACGTAAAGCAGACCTGTCGTTGTAAAAATCCAGATATCGTCGCCGGCGGGCCGAACAAAAAGAGGACGCGCAGCGCGCGTCCCCTCAAGTGTGTTGCCTGTGTGTCGCCTGTGTGTTGCCTGTGTGTTGCCTGTGTGTTGCCTGTGTGTTGCCTGTGTGTTGCCTGTATGTTACCGGCAGCGTCAGCTCCGGCCCTTGCCATAACGGGCTACCCGCTCGTCGCGAATCACTCCGCTCCAGTTCATGCCGTAGGCGAAATCATAAGCATGTCCGGCCGCATCGACATACACCTCCATATCATGCGGCACATCCTCATGCTGCTCCTCCACGGTTCTCATATGCGCCGGCATCTGAAACGGCAGCAGTCCGCTCGGCTCCGCTCCTCCGCTCAGCACCTCGAGCACAGCTTCGTCCTCGGCTCCGAAGTTGACGAGAATCGCGTCGGCCATTGGCTCAAACTCCGCCACCACTGCCGGATTGGACAACGTAAGCGACACGATGACCGGCTTCTCCTTCATCAGCTCGCGCGCGTGCAGAACCATCTCCAAATCGCCTTCATTCGCCACCGTGATCCGTTTGCCCCGGTAAGTGCGGTTCGCTACGTCCCGCGGGTCGCCCGCGATACTTTCGGCGCGTGCATGCTCCGCCGTGTACGGACGGTACTGCAGGCTGATCGGCACGTAACCCGTTCCGCCATCCTCCGCGTCAGCTCGGCTGTAGCCCATGGAGGAGTGGGGATTCTCGATGCAGACCAGCGCGAAATCCGCCTCAGCCGCATCCTCCGTCACCTCGAAATATCGGCTGACTTTGTCCAGGCTGATCGGGTAGGCTTCCGTCGCTGGCGTCGGCCGTCCGAACCAGTCTGTCCCGGCGGGAAGACTTCTTCTCGGTATATATACTTTTTTCCTCGGAGCCAGAGGCAGAATCCGCCGCTCATTTTTCAGCAAGACGCAGGACTTCAGCTGCGCCTCGAAGCCTGCCCGGACAAATTCCTCGCTGCCAGCCACAGCAGCCGTCTCCTCCACCCGGACGTATGGATTATCGAACAGTCCCAGTCGGAACAGGTTGCGAAGCAGACGAACGGCAGACTGCTCGAAACGCTGGCGCATGAAGGGCTCGCCGTGCTTCTCCACGCCGATCCGGTACGCTTCGAGAACCGGCCCGGCCTGATCATTGCCGCCGAATTGGTCCACGCCGGCCATCAGCAGCTTATAGTGACGCTCCGCCACCGTGTACGCTTCCTCGACTCCCCAGCAGCGCCCGCCCGGGAACAGCCGCTCGATGTGCTCGGGCTCGTCGGCCGTAATGCCCCAATCCGTGCAAACGACGCCGTCATAGCCGGCGCCCCCGCGCAGCAGGTCGTTGATGATATAGGAACTGTAGCTGTTGCCGACGTTCTCCCCGTTCTTCTTGTCCTGATCGTAAGAAATGGTGTAGTACGGCATAACCGCAGACGCCTGCCCCGTTTGGCCCGCTAGACGGAACGCCCCTTCCGTAAACGGAATCAGATGCTCGTCGAAATTGTTCCCGGGATACACGGCGTATTTGCCATAGCCGAAGTGGGCATCGCGTCCTCCTTCGCCCGAGCCGCCGCCCGGCCAATGCTTCACCATCGCATTGACGCTGTGACAACCCCACCCGCCGGCGATTTCCGCTTCTCCTTCCGACGTCTGGAAGCCGTCGATATACGCCCGGGCCATGTCGGCCGCCAGCTGCGGGTCCTCGCCGAATGTCATTCCGAAGCGGAACCAGCGCGGATCAGTCGCGATGTCCACCTGCGGAGACAGCGTCGTCGCCAGACCAAGCGCCCGGTATTCCCGCGAGGCTACCTCGCCGAACCGCCTGGCTATCTCCGGGTCGAACGTCGCTGCCAGCCCCAGCGACTCGGGCCATACCGACAGTCCGCCGTCCCCGCTGCTGTTGAATTCGGCAGCGGAGGCCCGCCCGTGGCGCGGGTCCGAGCTGTTATTGGCCGGGATGCCCAGCGGCAGACCCTCGACATAAGCCTGGAGCGTATTGTTCCAGCGAGCCGCCGCCTCCGAGCTTTCCACCCGCGTAATCAGCACATGACGGATATGATCCGCGGACAGGAAGGCCTGCTGCTGATCGGTCAGCTCCCAGGCAGGAGCCCCGCTTGCTTCCAGCGAAACGCCTCCGTAAGTAGCCGTATTCCAGCCGAGCGTACCGGGAATCGCCTGATGGGAGCTGTACAGCATCAATCCGGCGATCTGCTCGATCGACATCTTGGAGGCCAAATCTTTGGCCCGTTCATCCGGGGACAGCCTCCAGTCTTCATACTTATCCAGTACCCCGTCCCGGCTATGATCTTTGAAGGCAAGACCGTCCCGGTAAATAATCCCCACTCCGGAGCCTTCGCTATAGCCCAGCAGAGGGCCTCCTTCATTTTGGACATAACAGATGGTTTCGTGATTCAGGCTTGGACGCATCGTCATCCTCCATTTCCCGCTTCAAGAGTTTCGGGGCTTCTCGCCTGCATGGCGCGCCCTGCCCTGACCTTGTCAGGAACTACCCTTAGTGTACGGAACCTCCGGCCATTTTTCTAACGGAAAGCGGACCTGTTATTGTCCATATTCGGATATCCTCGCTCGTCCCGGCTCCTGATCCGGAGAAATTTGGGATAAACGAAAAACGAAGATACCGGCATATCACGGCATCTTCGTCTGGTTGAGGGTATGTTCGGCAGGTATGGAATTATTTCCTTTTCACTGAACTATAGTATGATATCATCTTATGATTAGGAGGGTTGGTATGCTAATAGAAAATGCGACGGGCAGACAAGTTCCTGTTACTGTAACCAGGATGCAGTTGCGAGATATTCAAGAGATGCGCCCAGGATGGACGCCAGGGTTTAACTGGAGATTATATTTCAAGTATCCCGCTGTTGAAGTGTACAAGATCATGGTGACTGGCTCTAATCGTATTGAAGGAGCTCTTGCATTAGAGTATCAGGGCGATCATGTGTGGATACACTTAATTGAGAAATCTCCCTTTAACCGTGGAGCTGCTGAACAATATAAATATGTGGCTCATCATTTATTTGCTTTTGCAGCTAAGAGAAGCCAAGAGCTTGGTGCTGAAGGTTTCATTGCTTTTGATGCGAAAACTGGACTTATGGAGCATTATCAGCAAGAGTATGGTGCCATAGCAGTGGGCAGGACGCGTATGTTTATACCGGATGTTGCTGGGCAGCGTCTGATTGATGTATACTTAACTTAGAGGTGATCATTCTATGCCTAAACGTCCGTTCAATCAAGGTCTTCGTCGTCAGTTGCGTCTTGGTGCAGCTCACTCGTCAGATCATCGTTATAATCAGTTCGAAGTATCCCCCACTCTCCCTGGACCTGGCGATAAGCAGCGGCAGGAAGAAGTGAGCATTGCGATTGCAGATTATAAAGCAAGCAGAGTAAAGGTCCGCTGATGAGGCGGACCTTTTTATTTCTCTCCCCGCCCCCTAATCCCCAAGCTCCGCGCGGAACTCCTGAGGCGTCATGCCGAACCTGCTCTTGAACGTTTTCGAGAAATACGAGAAGCTGGAGTACCCGACCGACAGCGCGACGGCTCCGATCGAGGCGCCCGTATGCTCCAGCATGGACTTCGCCTGCTTCATCCGCTCGCCTACGACATAATCCGAGAGCGCCGTGCCCGTTTGCTTTTTGAACAATTTGGCCAAGTAGTCCGGGTTCAGGTACACATGATTGGCGATATCCTTGCGCGTCAGGGGCTGGTCGAGATTCGCCGCAATAAACAGCTGGACCTTGTCCACAATCGTCTCGCTCTCTTCCCGCTCGTGCAGGTTCGCTATCGCCACCTCAATCACATGCCCCGCCCATTCGTTCAGCAAGGAGAACGAACGGGTCACCATGATCGCCTGCTCCGGGGACAGAAGATCGGAGAAAATTTCGTGCGCCTTCAGCCCTTTCGCATGGAGCACGTAATAGATCATCTGGATAAAATCATGGTAAAAGGAATGGAGCGTTCGCGGACTGCACACGTCGCTCGTCTTGATCCGCACGAGGAACGAGCGAACCTCCGCCAGCAGCCTCTCCCGCTCCCCTTGCGTCAGCAGCTCGGTCCATTCGGCCGGGAACGCGATCCCCTCCTGCTTGAAGTCTTGCTCCGGTTCAATCCGGGAGAGCTCGTCCTCCATAAAATAAGCCTGATTCACTTCCATCACATTATTGGCATGAAAA
Source organism: Paenibacillus sp. cl123 (assembly GCF_900101595.1). Classification (GTDB taxonomy): domain Bacteria; phylum Bacillota; class Bacilli; order Paenibacillales; family NBRC-103111; genus Paenibacillus_G. Next base: position 89,268 of record NZ_FMYY01000005.1, on the reverse strand, counting down.
GCGCTGAGCCGCGCCGCCAACGCGCTTATTTCGTGAAGATAAGACGCCCGCCCGATATAGCAGGACAACTCGCAATACATGCTTTGGCTGCAAAAGTCGATGAACGCCTGACACCGGGCCTTCCAGGCCAGTCTCTCCGCTTCTTCCTCACCGCCATCCCCGCAAGGCCAAATAGCCAGCAGGGAGCCGGGACGCCATGGAATGACCTGGCCCATATCCTGGCCCGGGATCAGGCTGTGCGCAGCCGCATTCCGCAACGCGTACTCCATGATCTTCTCGTCGCGGACCGCGAGCTTGCGCCGCCACCGCTGTACACTGATCAGAATCGGGGCGAATCTCATCTTCTCGGTATATGAGATGTTGCGCTGCGCCAGCGCTTTGACAATCTCGGCCGGATCGGAGGACAGCTCCCGGTTCAGCAGGTCCAGCCAGAACCGTTCGACAATGAGCGGCTGATGCTGCTGCCACAAGGTGACATAGTGATCGTAGCTTTGTTTGAAGCTTTCATCCTGACGCCGTTTCTCCACCTTCTCGAGTACTTTGCGTATGACCGTTTCCAGCTCGCTATATCGCACAGGCTTCAGCAGATAGTCGTGGCTGCCGAGCTGGATCGCCTGCTTCGCGTAGCCGAAATCTCCGTGACAGGTCAGGAATACGCATTCCTTCTCCGGATAATGCTCCCTGACCCATATCAGCAGCTCAAGGCCGCTGCCCTCCGGCATCTCGATGTCGCAGATCAGAAAATCGACGGGATGGCTGCGCATCGTCTCCTTCGCCTGTCGTATGTTGGAAGCCAAGTGGACCTCGCCGACCTGCAGGCCGCTCCAATCGATCCCGGACTGCAGACCGTCCAGCGCGTAACGTTCATCATCCACCAGCAGCGCTTGATACATCGCTTTCCGCCCCCTTCGTCTCTCTAACTTTCATCGGCAGCCGGATTTGCACGACCGCCCCGCGGTCGATCGCATTGGACAAATAAACCCCGGCATCCTCTTCCTCATACATCAGTCGCACTCTGCGCTGGATGTTCCAAATCCCGATATGGTTGCCCCGCTCATCGCCGATATCGACGCCTTCCGACAGCTTGCTCAGCACTTCCTCGTCAAAGCCCTTGCCCGTGTCGCGGATATCCAGCCATATCCAGTGAGGGTCTTCCCATTCGACATACGCCTTGACGGTGATCTGAAGCGGGCTGTCCATCGATACGGCATGCTTGATCGCATTTTCGACGAACGTCTGGCACACCAGCGGCGGCACCAAAGCTTCTATGCATGAATCTTCCACCGTGACAGACGCCGTAAGCCTGGCCGGGAATCTCAGTTCCTGAATCCGGACATAATTGCGCGTATGCTCAATCTCCTCCCGCAGAGGAACCAAGGAGCCGCTGCTGCGGAACATATACCGGAAATGCTGCACTAGACTGAGCGACATCTCCTGAATAAGCTCAAAGTTCCTGACTTGGGCCAGATGATAAATAATGTTCAGCGAATTCAGGAAAAAATGCGGATTCATCTGCAGCTGCAAATGCTTGAGCTCCGTCTTCTGGTTGTGCAGCTGCTCCTCGTACACATGAATCTTCAATTCCTTGATCTGCGTGGCCATCGTATTGAAGGTTTCATTAATCATGGAAAATTCATCCGACGAGGCATTCGGATCGATCCGCGTCTCCCAGTCGCCGGACTTGATCTTGCGCATCGCCGTCACGAGACGCTTCATCGGGACGAGCACCATTCGCCGCAAGAAGAAATAGACGATGGGCAATACGATGAGCGTTCCCGCTACGATCATCGTGACGATCCGGTGCAGATACGGAATATTTTCCATGATCTGCCGGTCCGGGATCAGCGCGGCCACCCGAAAGGCTCCCTTGCTTGAATCCTTGCTCACGACCATGTAAGAATCCCGCTTGCCCTCCATCCGGTATGCTCCGTCAGGCGCATGAAACTCGATGCCTTCCTCCTCCAGCGCAGGGTTCGCCTGTACGGGCCGGTCCTGCTCGTTCACCAGAACAAATCGGCCTCCGTTCCCCAGATCGGCCGCTTCGAACGGAGCCATCAGATGCTCCATGCTCATCAGCGCGCCTATCAGCACATTGCCGTATCGGATCATCCGATATAAGGAAGGAGAATCCCCCTCTTGATGCAGAAACCAGAGATTGCGCCCCGTATAACCGCTCAGGTCTTGAGCGAACAATGCGGTCAGCTCGCTTTTCAACCGATGCTGCTCCGGATACGTCATCTGCTGGTTGTAGGCGGAGATCAGATCTCCGTTCCTCTGCGAATATACGAAAAACATCCCGATGCGGTCATAATATACGGCATCCGTGGCCAGCTTGTTATGGATTCGGATGCGGGCCAGATTGTACGCCTCGGCGTCATTGTCCTCCGGCCTGTCCAGCGCCAGCAGGTCCGGCTCTTTGGCTATCAGATTAAACAAATATTTGTCGATATCCTCCAGTTCCCGGTCCAGCGTTCCCAAATACATGCTGAGCACGTTGGCATTGGAATGAGCAACCTGATTGCGGATGACCTCGGAGGCATAGAAATTGTAGTAAACAAGCAGCAGGCCCAAGGGCAGAATGAGCAAGAAAAATACGAATAAAATCTTGTTTTGCAGCGACTTGAACCATCTAAGTTCCTTCAGATACCGCCTCACGCTGCACCGGCTCCTTCCTGTCCGTATAGCTTTTGTCCATGCCAGTCCAGGCTTGACTTTGTTTCATTCTACTATGAATAAAGCGTTTTCAACAATGATTAATTCAGGCCATCCAGGCCCGCTTTGCAAATGCTTTTCCTTTACGCAATAATAGGGGCATCGATGGGAATTGAACATTTTCACAAACTATGGATAGGAGTGTTGGCTATGAAACGGACATGGTGGAAGGAATCTGTCGTGTATCAGGTATACTGGCGCAGCTTCCTGGATACGGACGGAGACGGCTTCGGCGATCTTCAGGGACTCCTGGCCAAGCTGGACTATATCCGGGAACTTGGCGTCGATGTGATTTGGCTGAACCCGGCCTATGAGTCGCCGGACCGGGACAACGGCTATGACATTTCCGATTATTATGCGATGATGCCGAAGGCGGGAACACTCGACACATGGGAAATCCTGCTTGAGGAAACTCATAAACGCGGCATGAAGCTGATCATGGATCTTGTCGTCAACCATACTTCGGATCAGCATCCGTGGTTCCTGGAATCCCGCTCCTCGCGGGACAACGCCAAGCGCGACTGGTACATCTGGAAGGATAAGCAGGACGGACAGGAGCCGAACAATTGGCGCTCCTATTTCTCGCCGTCCGTCTGGGCGTGGGATGAGCGGACGGAGCAATATTATTTCCACTCCTTTGCGGTGGAGCAGCCGGATCTCAACTGGGCCAATTCCGAGATGCGCGAAGCGATCTACGCCATGATGCGCTTCTGGCTGGACAAGGGCATCGACGGCTTCCGTCTGGATGCGATCGCGCTGCTCGCCAAGTCGGAGGGCTATCCCGATGCCGCGAACCCTGAGGACATCCGGTATTTGACCAATAATCCCGGCCTGCATGCCTACCTGAAGGAAATGAATGACAAGGTGCTGCGGCACTATGATATTGTAACGGTCGGGGAAGCCGCGTTCGTCACCCCCGAGGAAGGGCTGAAGTATGTCGGCGAGGACCGGCATGAATTGAATACCTTGTTCCACTTCGAGGTGGCCGACGAGATGCCTGCCTGGGACATGCTACGGTTCAAAGATATTCAGAGCCGCTGGTACGAAGGGCTGCGGGGCAAGGGCTGGAACTCGCAATTTCTGAACAATCACGATCATACCCGCCAAGTGTCGCGCTACGGCAACGACGGATCGTATCGCATGCAGTCGGCCAAGCTGCTGGCTACGATGATCCATACGCTGCCCGGTATGCCCTATATTTATCAAGGGGAAGAAATCGGCATGACGGGCGTGCGCTTCCCCTCTATCGAGGATTACAATGACATCGCGATGAAAAACCGTTACCGCGAGGAAGTTGACAAGGGCAAAGACCCGCAAGCCGTATTCGAAAGCCTGCTGCCGCTCAGCCGCGACAACTCCCGGACGCCGATGCAATGGGATGATTCGAAAAATGCCGGATTTACGAGCGGAACGCCTTGGATCAAGGTCAACCCGAATTACAAGGACATCAACGTCAAGCGCGATCTGGAGCAGCCGGATTCCATCTATCGCTACTACCAACAGCTCATCGCGTTCCGCAAGGAACATGATGTCATGGTGTATGGGGATTACCGCGATCTTTCCGCCGGAGATCCGCATCTGTATGCCTACACGCGCACCTGGGAAGACGTATGCTGGCTGATCGTCCTGAATCATGCGGACCATGCCACGGAATTTGTGTGGCCGGAAGGTCTGGATGGCGGGCGAAAAGAGCTGCTGCTCGCCAACTATTCGGACGCGGACGAAAGTGGAGCCGATGCGGGAGGTTCGCTCACGCTGCGTCCGCATGAAGCGCGGATTTACCGGCTGTAGGCGGCGGTTGAATAGGGAAGGGTTCTCGCTTACTTGCCTCAGTAAGTAAGCGAAAATCATTTCAACTCTTCCAAGCCGGCCCCCCTTCGTTTATCTCAAAAAGCCAAAAATACTCCTTCCTGCCAAAAATACTCCTTCCTATCTAGGTAGGAGATGAAACGGCGGTTGTGTGATTCAAACGAACATATGTGCTATAATAAAGCATGTTCATAAACGAAAGGAGGTTGCGTGGCATGCCTTATCACAAAGCTTTTAAGTACCGCATCTACCCCACTACCGAACAACAAAAGCTCATTCAGCAGATGTTTGGCTGTTGCCGGTTTGTATTCAATCACTTTCTTGGCAAATGGAACGATACGTATGCGGCAACGGGTAAAGGGTTGTCCTACAATACCTGTGCCACGCAGCTTCCTTCGCTCAAAGCCGAATGTGAGTGGTTGAAGTCGGTCGATAGCATTGCGCTGCAATCGGCGGTTCGGCATGTGGCCGACAGCTTTGATCGCCTTTTCAAAAAGCAAACGGATCGGCCCCGTTTCAAGAGCCGCAAGCATCCGATGCAGAGCTATACGACCCGATTCACCAACGGGAACATCGCGGCTCAAGGAAATCGCATCAAACTTCCGAAGCTTGGATGGATTCGCTATGCCCACTCCAGGGAACTGGAGGGACGCATCCTTTCGGCAACCGTTCGGCGAAATGCCGCAGGCAAATACTTTGTTGCGTTGGTTTGCGAGGTGGATGTACAGCCCCTGCCGCCAAGCAACAAAGAGATTGGTATTGATGTTGGACTGAAGGAATTTGCCGTTTGCACCGATGGACCGCGAGTTCCGCATCCCAAAGCCTATCGCAAACACGAACAGCAGCTAGTCATGTGGCAACGCCGGATGTCTCGCCGCACAAAGGGCGGCGCCAACTGGCAGAAAGCCAAACGCAAGGTTGCCTCGATCCATGAGAAAATCGCGAATATTCGCCGCGATTTTTTGCATCAGTTCACCACAAGGCTGATACGTGAAAACCAAATGATCAGCATCGAAAAGTTGGACGTGGTAAGCATGCTAAAAAATCACACCCTGGCAAAATCGATTGCAGATGCATCCTGGGGCGAATTCAGACGGCAGTTGACGTATAAAGCCGCGTGGTATGGACGCACAGTAAAGCTTGCAGATACGTTCGAGCCAACGAGCCAAAGGTGTCATGCATGCGGATTTGTGTGCAAAGAAGTGAAGAACCTAGCTGTGCGACAATGGGAGTGTCCGACGTGCCAGACGGTTCATGACCGTGGCGAAAATGCCGCAATGAATATAAAGAGAGTTGCGATTTAGCGCCTCTCTTCGAACTGCGGGAACCGCAGGGATCGCTTGGTAGAGGTATTTCCGAAGAAAATACCTGATAACTCTGCTTCGTTGGAAGCAGTTACCCAAGAATTCGCCACTTCAAGCTTGGCTAAGTGGGGGAGTGTTCAAGATGAAGAGGCTTAGTCATCCGCATACGTATCATCAAGATGAAACGCATCATGTTAGGAGGAGTTTGTGTGAAGCAGCAGCCGCTCTCGCATTGGGGCATCGAGACAAGCCGCCTGGTCCTTGGATGTATGGGACTAGGGGGAGAATGGAATCTTAATCCTTACACGCAAGCCGACGTGAAAAAGGCCGAGGAAGCGATCGAAGCCGCTATCTCGGCCGGCATCACGATGTTCGATCATGCCGATATTTACCGGAGAGGGAAAGCCGAAGCCGTGTTCGGCGAAGTGTTGAAAAGCAATCCCGGCTTGCGCGACTGCATGACGATTCAATCCAAATGCGGCATCCGCTTTGCCGAAGGCGCCGTGCCGAACCATTTCGACTTCTCCAAGGAGCATATCCTGGCCTCCGTCGACGGCACCCTCCAGCGTCTGGGCATCGAAACGCTCGATATTTTGCTCCTGCATCGGCCCGATCCTTTGATGGAGCCGGATGAAGTAGCGGAAGCGATCCAGACGCTGAGAGCATCCGGGAAGGTGCGCCGGTTCGGCGTATCCAATATGAACGTGTCGCAAATCCGCTTCCTGCAGCAGGCCAGCCCCGAGCCGTTTATCGTCAACCAGCTGGAGATAAGTCTGTCCAAGCTGGACTGGCTGGATCAGACCGTTCATGTGAACCAGAAGGCCGGAACCGCGGTCCACTTCGGCGATGGATTGCTGGAGTATTGCCAGACCGAGCGGATTCAGCTTCAGGCGTGGGGGCCGCTGTCCAAAGGGCTGTTCACCGGCAACGCGTCGCCGGATGCGCCGGGGCATGTGCTGGCAACGGCTGGACTTGTTCAGCAGATGGCGAAGGACAAAGAGACGACGCCGGAAGCGATCGTGCTCGGCTGGATGATGCGCCATCCCGCGCTGATCCAGCCCGTGATCGGCACCGCCAATGCCGCGCGCATCCGCGCTTGCGCCGACGCCGCCCGCCAGGCGGAACTGATGACGCGCGAGGAATGGTATACGCTGTACGTCAGCGCACGCGGCAAAGCTTTGCCTTAAGGCTCTCGCCGTGCGGAGCCCGAGGGCTCGAACCGCGGGCGAGCTTAGAGGTAGCTCGTCGCAGCGGAGCCGCTGAGTTCCGGTGCCGTTACGGCCGCGCCACCCGCCTCTCGTTCATCTGTGCGCAAGAAGACCCCGGCATCCACATCGACAGTGGTTCCGAGGTCTTCTTTGGTTTCGTTTATGGACGAATCGTCATGCTTGCCTCACGGGGCTTCACTGACACTCCGGCTCCAACCGCTCAGATGCTTCTCCACGATCATCCTTGTGCGATCCTGCATCGCATATTTGATGACGCGGGAGCCCTTGAAGGAAATCCGCAGCGCCAGCTCCGGCTGTCCGAGCCAGTCCCGGATGGCGGCGGCTATGCTATCCCTCAGCTCCGGATGGCCGTCCCCGATGCGCAGCAATGCCATAACGGAGTAGGACGCGTATTGAAAATACAACTCCTGCGAGTCGGAGATAAACTCCCAGTTGCGTTCCTCGGGCGGTAGATCCGGCAAGGCGTCCGGATCACGGAGAATGCGCAGCAGCTCCGGCACGATTTGCTTATCCCGAAGCTTGCCCAGCAAATAAATGGCCGCGTAGCCGCGCACTTGATTGTACTTGCGGCTCGTATACGGCACGAACATGTCGCGTTCTTCCACAATCCGCCGCAACGCCGGGATAGCGGCCGGATCGCCGATCAGCCCAAGCGCCATCGCGCTGTGCTTCATCAGATGCTCTTCCTCCTCCTCTGCGGCTTCTGCCATCCATTCGCGCAGCTCGGCCGCGAGCTGCCCGCCGAGGCGACGCGCGGACCAGATGGCGATGCCGGGCTTTGTGCCGGCAAGCTCCTGCCGGATTTCCGCCGGGTCGGTCAGCCACTTCCGCGTAAGATAACCATGCTCCGCCGGCATGGAGCTGTCCTTGAACTCTACGCCCTTGTCCCGCTCCAGGCAGCCCGTCTCTTCCAGCAGCGGCCGCAGCTCCTCATAAGGCAGCTCCTTCAGGGAGCAGCCCTTGCGGATGCTGAGGTAAGCCATATCCGCCGCCGCTTCCCCGCTCTTCTGCATATCCCGCTTCATCCGGATACAGCCCGCCAGGTCATGGTCAAGGGACAGGCTGCGGCCCGCGACCAGCAAGCCTTCCGTCCCTCGCGGAATATGGGAGCCCATCGGGATCGGTACCGTAAAGTTCAGTCCCCACAGTCCTGCCACGACCGTCCAGTCCTGCTGCGCTTCGCTCTCGAAGGCGATATCCTTGCTGTGGTTGTCCAGATTGGAATAGGCGTAGAAAAGCGGTTGGCCGCTGTAGCGCTCCTCGATAAAGTCATGGAACGTCACTGTCTCCTCCCCGACGATCAATCTGCCTTCACGGAGGCCCAATTGAGGCACCACCTTCAGCAGCAGCGGCTCTTCCTCATAGACGGGCTTCAAATGGGTTTCCAGCAGCGACGATTCCACGATAGCCCTCGACAGCGCCTCAGGATCGGCCGCATCGACATAACCGGAATCCGTATAATGATGAACTACCTTATGCCCGCTCAGCCGCTGCACGACATTCGAGAAAGGCTGAACTTGACCGTCGATATCCCGGCCCTGGCGCGTCTCGCAGCCGGCCAGGGCGCATACCTCCGCTTCTCCCGAGGCGTCGATAAGCACGCGGCAGCCCGAACGGCGAATCCCCAGCGGACCGGTCCAGCGCAAGCCGACAACTCGCCTGCCTTCCATGATAACGCCCAGTACGACCGACTCGTAATGAAAGTCAACCCCGGCTTGAGCCGCCGCGCGCTCCAGCACGATGCTCTTGGCCGCCGCATTGACGCCTCCGGCCTTGAGAAACGAAGCCGCTTCCAGCTCGGCGGTCTGTCTGTCCATCTCCTCATAGATGCCGCCCCGCGTACCGAAGTAGTAGCCGGTTACTCCGCCGAGCGTGCCCGCGCCGCCCATGGCGTGCATCCGTTCCACGCCGAGCACCCGCATTCCCAGCCGGGCGGCGCGGATGGCCGCCATAGCGCCTGCGGTCCCCAGCCCGACGACAATCACATCATAAGCATCGTCCAAGTCAGGCGCGCAGTCCGTTTGCCGCACCTGGCCGCTCCACCGTTCCGAGATCATCATCGCTTGGACACCTCCTCCCATTGATAGCGAAATCGCACGCCAGCCTCAAACGCGGCAAAGGGATCGGCATATGCGGCAGAAGGATGCCACGCCCAGCCTTCCGCCACCTCCGTTGTTCCGCCATCCACCCCGGCGTCAAAGCCGTCGGCGATCGCAGCAAGCCGCCACGGCTGCAGCTCCTCCGGTCTGGCATCCCACCAAGACAGCAGACGGGTCCTCGCTGCGAACCAATCGTCGCTCAGACTCAGCTGGCAGGACGCCGCCCATTCGGAATTAAAGCGGCCGCGATGGATCGGGTACCCCGCGATAGTCGGCGGAGCCAGCTGCGGAGCGTCCGGGCGGTGAATGATCGCATTCAGCCTTTTGCCGTGCAGCCTGCCGCCGGATGCCGCAGCCGGCTCCGTTTCGCAGAAGCTGGTCGTGTCCACCAGCCGGTCCGCGCGCACCTTGGACAGCCCCGCGGCATCCAGCAGCGTGACTTCGAAGCCGGCGCCTGGCAGCGCTTTCACTTCGACGATGCGGGTCAGGAACCGCACGCGAATATTCCGGCTGTGAATCCACTGCTGCAGCACAGGAACGAAAGCCGGCCAATGCATCCCTCCGTCCTCGCCCACGATATTTCTCCCCACCGCCTCCTCCCGCAGCTCCGCAGTGTCTGTAGACACCCGGCTGGATAAATCGGCCTTGGCAGGGCGGAATGCAGCTGTAAATTCAGCCCCTACGGCCCCCGTTCTCTCCACTACAAGCGCCTGCTCTCCCAGGCTAAGGGCAAGACCAAGTCCGGCAAAGGTCGCTCCCGCCACCAAAACGCCCACTTTTGTCTCCTTTTGCATGCTGCTTCACTCCTCTCAGTTTGAGACGGAACCGTCAAGCGCCGCGATAATCCCTGGGCGACATCCCGGTTGTCTTCGTAAATACGCGCGTAAAATACAAAGGGTCGCTATACCCGACTTCTGCCGCAATTTGCGAGATGGGCTTAACCGTTCCGGCCAGCAGCGATTTGGCATGATCCATCCTCACCTTCTCTACATAGCGCTGGGGACTGATGCCCACCACCGACTTGAACAAGGCTGCGAAATGGCTGACGGACATGGACGCCTGACCGGCAAGAATGTCCCGGTCCAGCGGCTTTCCATAATGCTCTTGAATGTACTGCACCACGCCCTCCACCTGCCGGGCGGCGATTGGGGGAACGACACTCGGGACTGCGGCGGCTGCGTCGCATAACGCATCCAGCAGACGAAGCAGCGCCAGCTTGACCGTCCAGTCGTAGCCCGCCTCCTTCGATTGCCAGGCCGCATGCATGGAGGCAGCCTGCTCATGGAAGGATGTCCCGGGCAGCGCCAGCACTCTCGGGAACGGAAGGGGCGTCTCGGAAAGCGATGTCTGACATTCCGTCCCCTCCCACTGAATCCGCAGCTGATGAAAATGTACGCCATAATACAGCAGCGGATGCTCCCGCGAGCTGGCAATAGCCATGCTCATGCCCGGGGAGAGGTGAAAAAGCCGGCCGGGCCCCAGCTCGAAGCCTTTCCCATCCAGCTCCAGCCGTCCCTCTCCCGCATAAATAAACGCCATATTATTCAGGGTCGTCCTGGAGCGGGTCACCCGAAATCCGGAGTTCTCCCAAAAAGCAGCGTCTCTGTGCAGCACATTGATGATGTTCGGATAAAATTGATGCAGGAACTCTTTGGCCGCTGACATAACCTTCGCCTCTCTAGATAAATCGAAAATCGTCTTGCCTTTATATGTACTATAAAACCCTTGTTCATCAATGTAAATTCACAATCGGATGATCAACATGGATTTTTGTATGAATATATCCGGGCCGTCTGGCTCCGCCGTACGGAATGGCTTCGACATGCCAAACAGCCGCCCCGCAGACGCACAATCACGCTGAGGGCGGCTATCGATAATGAGCTAGGCGACTGCAGAAAGCGATACCGTGAACGGCAAGCGCCTACTGCCGCAGGGAGATCGCCGATCATATACGCGACCATCGGGTCCAAGTGACAATTACCGTGAAAGCCCAAATTGGCGGTGAACGCGCCGTCCATCGTGCCCTTGGAGCAAATCCGCCCGCGTGCTTGGAGCACTAGCTATTCCCCTCCCTTCCACTTAGAGCTAGATGTCATCAGCAAAAAAAAGCCCCGTCTCCACGTACTAGTGGAATCGGAGCTTCTTCGCCTTCGTCCCGCTTATGCCTTGGCAACCAAATATTTCTCCCAAGCCTCAAGCACCGAATCGCCCTTGAATACAAACCGGTCCGGCGCAACGAACGCCTCCGGCACACGCTTCACCAGCTTATGAAACAGCTCACCGGGCTTAAACTGCATATCCAGCTCGATCGGCCCGTCGATCACAAACGGCTTCAGCTCCGCCGCCTTCTTCGCGCATGCTCTCGCTCCCTCGCGGAGCAGCTCTCCGGTCACGGACGGAGGATAACATAACGCCGCCGCATCCCCCAGTGATTCCTTGACGGTTACGGTAAGCACCCCCGGTAGGAGCTCCCGGGCTTCCTTGGCGCCGTCCGAATCCGCCGTAACCAGCACCAGCGGCACGCCCGCCTCTCCCGCCATCAGCGCCTCCAGACCGATTTCCCCTACGACAAGTCCATTGACGCTCATCACGCGGATATCATGCTCGTAGTTATGATTCAGCACAGAGCCCGGTCTTTCGGCGCGGGCATGCAAACCGAGCAGCACCATGCCGTCATAGCCCTCTTGAAGATAAGCTTTATTCTCCGGCGTATAGTTCGGCTTGCCGCAGATGACGCTCACCCGAGGGTCCAGGGAGAAGAACTCCACATTTGTACCGAAAAAATGAATATCATACAGCACAACCCGATCATTCTCGGCTTGCAGCAGCCCGTCGATCACCGCGAGCAGATCATGCTTCAGCATGCTCAGCCCAAACGGATATTCGCCGGCCCCCGGCACGACCTGGCTCATGTTGACGACGCCCGTCAGCCCTTCCATATCCACACGAATCATCCACTTCATCAAGCTCACGTTCTCCTTTCTAGAGCTCCAGCTGCTGCCAGGCCTCATCCAGCTTCGCGATAAATATCCCGATGCTCTCCGACTCGCTCTTGTCCGGGTACGGCCGCATCTCCAGCGTCACCGTCGGCCGCTTCCCATCGGCCAAATACCCGATTTGAAACAGTCCCTTCAGGAACGCGACCAGCTCCGGCACGTCATTTTCCCCATCCGGGTAGCCCCACGGAGGATGCATATCGCCGTATAGCGGATTGCTCGGGTTGCTCATCACACAGCTGCCGAGGTGAATGTGCTGAATATACGGAGCGCAAACGGCGAGCGCATGCTCGAACGTTTCTTCCATCAGAGGAACATGCCCCATATCCATCAGGATGCCGAGGTTCTTCGCGCCCCGCTCATGCACGGCGCCAATGATCGAGACAGCCTCCAGACTTGGACCGACCATCAGGTTTTTGCCGATGGAACGGTCGAACGGCTCGATCAGAAACAGCAGCTCCGGCACATGGGTGCAAAGCTCCGCCAAGTAGTCGATGAAATAGTCCGTCTGCTCTGCCCGCTGCTCCGCTCCCGGGTCAATGCCGCTGGCGATGACCATCTTGCGCGCGCCCAGCCGTCTGGCACGCTCCGCATGCATCAGCACCTCCTGCAAGGTGCCCGCTCGCACAGCTGCATCCGGGTGGTGAGGATTGCGTCCTTCCCCGGTCATCAGCGGGCAGTTGTACACCGGCTCTTTGCCGCTCTCCAGCACCATCGCCCGCTCCGCCTCCTCTACGCCGCCGCCCTGCAGGATGAACATGTCCACTACTTCGAAGGCCGGATGCTCCAGCACGAACGGCAGCGTCTTTACATGATCGTCCACCGATTCAAAGGTTTGCGGGAACAGCAGGTGATGATTGATGCCAAGCCTCATATATGCGTCCCAATGCTTATTCATTGTCCGGTTTCTCCCCTTTCCTGCTCCTGGCGCGGTATGCCTCCATTGTATCGCAGGTATCACGGGGGGAATGGTTCATTCTTTTGAGGTTTATGGAAGAAATTTTCGTTGCGAGCCACAGGCTCATGGTAAAATAACTACACCAGACTGCACAGGAGGTTCCGCCTCATGAGGGTTTCATTCGACACGGCTGCCGAACTCAAGCACGCCATCGACGAATTGTTTAAGGATTTCCCCGTAGCCCTGTATTACGGCTTGGACTCCGTGGCGCCTTTTCCCGATGTTCAAAGCCATAACGGGATTGAAATGTATTATGTGTGGTCCGGCGCCGGGGGATATCTCGTAGGCAATAAAATTTACCCTTTGCAGCCGGGAACGCTTATGCTGATTCGCCCGAATACGCTGCACAAGGTACTTCAGACGGATCTGCACCAGAATGTAGGCAGGCATGTGCTGATCTGGAAGGAGCAGCTGCTGCTCGGCGATTCCTTCATCCCGGACAAGCATCCGCTGCATACGCTGACGGAGGATTGCATGTTTGTACAGGCCGATGCGGAGCACCGGCTAAAAATCGAGGCGATCTACCGCAGCATCCAGGAGGAGCTGACGGAACGCGAAGCGGGTTTTGCCACCATCGTCCAAAGTCTGGTGAAGCAGCTGCTTATGCTGACCTACCGCCTTCATCTGAAGGCCAAAGAAGCCGTCATCGATCTGAAATCGATGCAGCTTCCGAAAGAGATTCACTATTTGGTGCAATATATCGGCTCCAACTTTCAGGAACCCCTTACGCTGGAGCGGCTGGCGGAGCTCGTTCATCTAAATCCCAGTTATTTGTCCACCATTTTCAGGAAATATACGGGCTGCACGCCGCATAAATTTCTTACGCTCAAGCGGGTTCATCATGCCAAAAAGCTGCTCCGCGAAACAGAGCTTTCCATCGGCGCAGTCGCGCAAGAATCCGGCTTTAACGACGCTTCCCACTTCGTGAAGGTATTTAAGCAGCATGAGCAGGCGACCCCTGCCGTATACAGACACCGGGAGCGGGCGGGGTCCGGCTAAAATGACGCTTCGGGGCGATACCGCGAACCGTCCTTCCACTTCTCCACGGTCCGTCCTGCCTGGACATACGGAGCGTCGAATGTGAGATCCATCGTCACCCAGCCTTTTCCTTCTATATATACTTCATTCCAGGCGTGGAATTCTCCCACATCGGGCGCATATCCCTTCACCAGCTTCGCCGGAACGCCCACACTGCGGAGCATCGCGGCAAACGTCGCAGAAGCGTCATAGCAGATTCCTTTGCTTGCCAGAAACGTTGCCTCTACATCCGGCGTATAGTCCGGCGACAGATTGCTTCTGGCTTTCTCATAATCGTAGCTGAAGCGCTGCGCGAGGTACGTATAGATCAATTCGGTCTTCTCGGTCGGAGACGTCGCTTTATAGGTCAGTTCCAGCGCCTTTTGTATCGCGCTCATCTGCCCATTCCAATGAATCGGCTGAATCGATCGCAAATAGACGGCATTCTTGTCTTTCAAATGCAGCTCGATGACCTGCTTGGAGAGCTCCTTGTACGAGCTTCCTCCCTCATACTGATACAAAGTAACGGTGTATGTGCCATTGCCGTCCTTCAGCGGGAACTCTCCCGATCGGAAGGAAGAAGGCAGCGTATAATATTGCCGATCTATCCCCGACTGGACCATCACTCTCTTACGGGCCTCCGGGGAGGCATGCTCCGGTACGCGAACAAGCACGGCCCCATCATGGGAGAAGGCTTGTCCTCTTGGATGAGACATGTCCGCAGCAGTCAAAGGCATGGAAGCGGAAGCGGGGACGGAGACGGGGTTGCCGAGCAGGAAGCCGGATACGGTGAGCAGGATCATGATGTTATTCATTTTTGGGCTCCTCCAAACGAGTTTCTATCGTTTATCAACAGCCCCTATTATATCCTGATATTTCCAATAGAGTCAACCTAAAATTCGACTTTATTTGTCGAATTTTAGGTTATTTTTTATGAAATTTCGACAGCTTTGGCATGTACGATAAAGCGATGCGTTCCCGTGTCGATAGGATCGCATGTGATCAAGGTCAGATACGTGCCTTTCCGGGGCTGCTTCAGGACGGAAATTTCATCGGGTTCGACGATTTCGGTAGCCGTGACCTCGAACGATTTTTTCTCTCCGCCCATCGTCACAACAACGGTATCGCCCTTCTCCAGCTCGACCAAGCGGTTGAACAAACGGCCGTAGTTCAAGCTGCGATGGGCGGCAATGACGGCATTTCCCTGCTGTCCCGGCACCGCTGTTCCTTTGAAATGAACGGCTCCGAGCTTCATATTGGCATCGGTTACTCCCGCCAGCAGCGGAAGCTTGGAGGCGATCTTCGGAATTTCGATGATCCCCATGGCAGCCGGTTTGACCGCAGTTTTAGGCTTGGCCGTTGCCTTGGGGGTCGGAGGCTGT
Organism: Paenibacillus sp. cl123; assembly: GCF_900101595.1. Lineage (GTDB taxonomy): Bacteria > Bacillota > Bacilli > Paenibacillales > NBRC-103111 > Paenibacillus_G. Next base: position 73,762 of record NZ_FMYY01000005.1, on the reverse strand, counting down.
TCCACGGCGACCGCCTCCTGGCGGGGAGACGCCGCTGCTTCTCCGCTTGTCTCGGGGACAGCAGCCGGCCCCGCAGCTCCGTCAGCCGGCTCCACTTGTTCGTCGCCCTGTCCGGGCAGCAGCGATAGCGACGCTTCTTCCGTATCCGCAGCTGCATCCTCTGTACCGATCAAGGCCGAATACTCCTGCAGAGAGGCGAGCAGCTCCCTCTGCTGCTTGTCTTCATGCGCTTGCTGAACATGCGGATAAGCGATCGTACACAACCCGACAAACACAAGGGCGAAAGCCCATTTACGCATACCACCAGCTCCTTCCCTTGTTGTGAATCTATTCCCTTTCCATGCGAAAAGGGGACCTAGGTCCCCTTTTACACTGAGCTACAAGCCGGTACGACGACGCTTAAGTCCGGATACGATACCTGCTGCAATCAGCAGAGCCCCGATCCCGTAATAAGCCCAAGGCGTCTTCTCGCCCGTCTGCGGCAAAGATGGATAGCCAAGCGGAATTTCGGCATCTTCGATAACAGCCGCCGGATCTGATTCTGCAGGCTGCTCTTCGCTCGGCTGGCCCGGACCGCGAGGAACTCCCGAATCTTCAGGAAGCGTGACCTCCGTGTCAGGCACGGACGGAACAGGAGGCGTAGTTCCTGGTGTTGACGTGCCCGGATTCGTTCCCCCCGGAGGCGTCGTTCCAGGCGGCTGGGTAGCAGGAGGGCCTGTCGGAACCGGAGGCTCAACAATCACGATCGTGTCGTCATCGTCGCCACCTCCTTCACTGCCGCCACCTTCGCCGCCGCCAGTGCTTCCGCACAGCGTGGCGCTAGGAGCAACCGTATCTTTGCTTTCCCCGCCGACTGCCACCTTCAGCAGCTCACCATCTGCGGGAGCTGCCAATTGAATGATTGTCTCTCCGTTCGCTGGAATCGTAACTTGACCGCTTACGCCCTTCAGACTGTAGGTCACTTCCGTAACCGTAGAGTTCTGGTTCGTCAGCGCAAAGCGGACAATGCCCGTCTGATTCACGCACATAGCGGATGCGTTGATCAGGGCGACCGTGCTTACCGGACCCGGATTACAGCTGGTCGGATCGGCAGCCACCGTCTCCTTGCTAACGCCGTTGACGGTGACAGTCAGCAGCTCCGTGCTGGCCGAAGCGATTTCCACCGTCCGGCTTTCGCCGGCTGCGAGCGTGACTTGATCGGAAATACCGCCAAGCGTGTAGGTGACTTCGGCTGCCATGTCGTTGCCATTAGTCAATTGAAAGCGAACAATACCAGGCTCCTCGACGCACATCGCCACTGCATCGATCTGCTCTACGGAAGGCTGCGGCCCCGGACCCGGGTTGCAGCTGGTGCGATCGGCGGCCACCGTTTCTTTGCTGACGCCGTTAACGGCGACCTTCAGCAGCTCCGTGCTGGCCGAAGCGATTTCCACCGTCCGGCTTTCGCCGGCTGTCAGTGTCACTTGATTGACAATGCCGCCAAGCGTATAAGTGACTTCAGCAGCCATCTCGTTGCGGTTCGTCAGTTGAAAGCGGACAACACCAGGCACATTGACGCACATCGCAGCTGCGTCGATCCGTTCCACGGAAGGCTGCGGTTCAGGACCCGGATTGCAGTTGGCCGGATTCGGCGCGACTGTATCCCTGGTTTCCCCGTTAAGCGACAGCTTCAGCAGCTCGCTGCTGTTGGAAACGATTTCAATCACTTTGGTTTCGTTTGCTCCCAAAGTCACTTGTCCGGATTGATCGGCCAAGGCGTATTCCAGCGTAACGTCGCTGTCATTGCGGTTGTTCAGCTCGAACCGTGCGGTGCCAGTCGTGTTCACGCACATAACGGTCACATCGATCAGATCGAGCGAAGGCGGTTCGGGGTCCGGCGGACAATTATTGTCCTGATAATTCACCAGGGCCTTGATCAATAACGCTGCCGGGTGCCCGTAAGGAACGGATTCGATGAGAGGTCCCGAATACAGGTCGATCTGCCAGTACCCGCAAGGCATGTCGATCTCAACCGTATGCGTGCCCGGTCCGTAAGTTGCTGTCTTGTTGTCGAACACATATTGCTTGTTGTAAGGTCTGCCCATATAGTCGGGCTGTATGTTGCCCTGGAAGGCATAGCTTGTAAAGGACAACTCAATGCTGCAATACTCGTCGGGAATCGTGAAGGTGACTTTGCCGGCCGTCATGGTTGGCTTGAGAATGCTCTGCCAGACCGGTTGCGTTGTCGCGACGATTGGCGTGCAGGCATTTGAATAGACGGCCTGCCCCACCGACTCCGAACCCTTGTCAACTTCTGCTTGGACGGTTAGGGATGACTGCGTCGGGTCATCGGCGGCCCGGGCGGTCAGATCGATAGTTCCGATAGCCGGAAATACTAGGGCTACCACAAGAAGTATCGACAACCACAGGGCTAATTTGTGCTTGTTTTTCACTCTCATGACTCTGCTCCTTTTTGTATCCTAATCTAGGAAATATGTACTGCCCCTGTTACTAGTTACACCAGGAAACGGCCATTTAAACAAGGAATTTCGTTTTTTTAAAAGTTTTTTTATAGCTCGCCCCCCTAACGTACGGCCTATTTTTAGATACAAATTGTATCACAAATTATAAAATAACTCTAGCCTTAATTTGCCGGAGGAGGTTTTTTCCGTCTAAGGGCTCCCCCGGGTACATCCAGCAGCGGACCGTCGGAAGGCCCTTTTCCCCAGTTCTCCCGCACCGTCCTCCTCTAACTATATGCGGCCTCACACATCGCTCGAATCAGTTTTCGTAAAATTTATCCCTGCTCAAAGCGTTACAATAATCGGCTGCTGCTTAGTCACAATAATCGTATGCTCGTATTGGGCTACGAAAAAGTCGTCCGGTACGCGCAGCGTCCAGCCGTCGCCCGCTTCATAGGCAAATTTGGCTCCCGTGGACAGGAACGGCTCAATCGTGATCACTTGCCCTTCCAGGAGCTTGCGCTTGTCATGCGGGTCGTATACGGGAAGAATCTGTCTCGGCTCCTCATGCAGCGAGCGCCCGACTCCGTGGCTGCATAAATTCCGGATCACGCTAAAGCCCCCGGCGAGCGCTTCCTCTTCGATAATTTTGCCGACCGTATTCAGCTTCACCCCGGCCCGCAGCTGCGAAATCACCTTCATCATCGTCAAACGCGTATGTTCGCACAAATAGGTAAGCCTGCTCGAGCCGCCAGGCTCCAGCACGAAAGACTGCCCTGCGTCCGCATAATAGCCGTTCAGCTCGGCCGACACATCGATATTGACAACATCCCCCGCCCTCAGCTTCCGCCGTCCCGGAATTCCGTGCGCAGCCTCCTGATTGATGCTGATGCAGGTTGCTCCGGGAAATCCGACGGCCAAACGCGGCGCTGGCCTCGCCTTCCGCTCCTCCATCCAGCGAAAACCGATATCGTCGAGCTCCTGCGTGGACATGCCCGGACGCGCCAGCCGCTTCATTTCCGCGATCGTCGAGGCCACTATGCTCCCTATCCTTTGCAAAGCTTCCATATCTTCCGGGGACTCAACCGTCATGCTCGCACGCCTCCCTTAGCTGTTAGTTGAATCATAACAGATTTCGGGCCGATTCACGATAGTCGCGCAGCAGGATACTCACGGGACCGGATCGCCTGTGCCTCCTCTGTTCGCGCCTGTCTTCCCTGCTTTGTCGATTTCTTTGTCTTTTCCTTGTCGTTTTTCGTGCCGCTTTCGCGCAGCCTCCGGGCTTCTTCCGCGCATACAATCGATCCTTCTGCAGAGAAAGCGCCCGTTATGCGCAGGACAGGGACATTTATACAAGCGCCCGGAGGGCAAATGACATATGTTGTAAAGCGAAACTATGCAGACTTGGCGCAGAAAGGAAAGAACCGACTATGGGAAGAGACATCCTGGACATATCGGTCACCCATCATCAGCCTGGCGGCGAAGCGACGCTTGTTCTGGAATGCTTCAGCAGCGCGGCCTACGGCCTCAGCGATGTGCCGAACGACTCCTCCGTCACTTTGAAAAACGGAAGTAAGGAACAAAAGCTCCGCATACGCCGGGGCGAAGGAGATGAATGCGCATTTCCTTATCTCGAAGTTGATCCTGCCGCCGCCAAATCTTTGGGACTTCAGGATAAAAGCCGGTATCTGGCCGACTACAATTCGATGCAGGATACCCTCACCTTGACGCGGATTACCGTCAGCCGCAGCCAGGCAGTGCTGGAAACCGACCGGCACCGCAAGCGCGAGCCGCGCATCGTCGTAGGGGCCGCCCTGGCTGCCGCGCTGGGCATCCCTTGGACCTCCAGTACCGTGCTTACCGTCAGAAGCGGCGCCGGAAGCATGAAAGCGCGGCTAGTGGTGCCCGAGAACGAAATCAGCGAGGAATTGCGCCTGCCCGCTTTCCTCAGCGGAAAGCTCGGACTTTCTCCCGGGGCTCCCGTACCGCTTGCCTATAACCAGAAAACAAAAACGCTCGCTATCGGCGACGCAGCGGCAGCACTCGCTCAGGAGCCTGAAGAACCCGCTCCGCGTCCCGTTAAAAGCAGCCGGACCAAAAGCCATCGTTCCGGGCAGGCGTCGCTCTCCGGCAAAGGCGGCTCCGGAGCTTATTCGACAATAGCGAGCGCCACTTCGCACAAGGTGTCCGTTCCGGCTTCACGGACGGGTACGACCGGCCAACGAGTCTGGACTCGCGCCTCTCGGCAGTCCGGCAGGGAACGCCACGCCGGCTCGCAGCCAGCGGCCTCGGCAGGACGCCGGAGGGGCCCAGCCATCTGGCTGAGCCCTCTCATCACGCATTCCCGTTAACGGTGTGCGTCCCCTCGAACCGTTCTCTCTCTCATCCGAACGGTTCGAGGAGCGCCGCGGCGGGTTACGGCATTCGCGGCAAGCCGGCCGGACACCGCGAAACTGCCCGCCCTTAACGAGCGGAATACTCAAGTCCGTTGGAACCGGTAATGATGGCTCGACACAACTTCGAATCCAAGCTTGCGGTACAAGCCCACGGCCGGCGCATTGTCTCTAAGCACCTGCAAGTAAAGCTTGCGCGCGCCGTGTTCTTGCGACCAAGCGGCCAGCTTGCTCAGCAGCTGCTCCGCTATTCCTTGGCGACGATGCCGGGAGCTTACGATAATGTTGCTGATTCCGGCGTAGCCCCGCTCCGCTACAACCGTCCCGAGCGCGGCTGTCTCGCCTTGCTTCAGCACCCGGGCGAATGCCTTGTCCGGCCCGATGGCCGAGAAAATATGCCGATAGCCACGCAAACGCTCCTTGCCGAAGCCCTCCAGCCGCAGAAATTCGTCCAGCCACTGTTCATCCGCCTGCTCGGCAAGCTCGAATTGAACCGATTCATCGTTCGGCCGGACAGCCTCGAGCAGCTTGTCCGCCTGGGCCGTCATCAGGAAGCATGGCAGCTCAAGCTCATACCCCGCTTCGGCCAGACATTCATCCAGCCCTTCCGGCGAGACGTCGCTGACCTGGATATAGACCGGCAGGCCGCGCTTCCGGTAGAAGCGCTCCACCTCGGCCAGCCAGCCGTCCTCCGGCATCGCTCCGATCGCTTGCACGCTGTTGGCTCGCCTTGTTACACCGAAGGTGGCACGAAGCTTCCAGTCTCCGTACGACTGCTGGATGTAAGCAGGCCAAGCATTGGCAGCCAGCTCCTCCAGCAGCAGCAATTCCTTCCTGGACGATGATGAAGACGCAGTTGATGATGACGCAGACGATGACATGGACCCAGCCTCCAGACCTATACAAGTTATCCCTGATCATACCACGCGGCAGCCAGCGACGCACTCCCCTATATACGGCTGATCAGGGCACGCGAGCGCAAATCCTCGGAGGATGTCGTATGCAGCCTGTTGAGGAATTCGACCTGGAACGTGCCGGGATGGTTCGGCCCGGAAATTTCGACGGCCAGCTCCGCCGCGATGCCGTAATAAGTCAATGCCGTGACGGCTGCAGCCAGCATATTCTTCTCGACAGCGGCGAAAGCTCCGATGACGCTGGTCAGCAGACAGCCCGTTCCCGTGACGGCCGTCAGCAGCGGAGTGCCGTTGCTGATCCGGTACGTCGTCTGTCCGTCGCTTGCATGGTCCTCCGCTCCCGTCACGACGACGACCATCCCAAGCAGGGAAGCCGCCTGCCGGGCAAGCAGGGATGCATCCGCTGCGGTCGAGCTTCCGGCGTCCACTCCCTTGATCTCCGTTTGCGTGCCGATCACATTGGCGATCTCGGCCGCATTGCCCCGGAGCACGGAGACGCGTATGCCTTCCAGAATGCGCTTGGCGGCCGCCGTTCGATAAGGCGTCGCCCCCGCGCCTACCGGATCGAAAATAACCGGGACGCCATGCTCATTGGCCGAACGTCCCGCGATCAGGATGGACTCCACCAGCTCTTCATCCAGCGTCCCCATATTGACGACCAGCGCCCCCGCTATTTTCGCCATATCGGCCACTTCCTCATGAGCGTAAGCCATGACCGGCGATGCCCCCAGAGCCAGCAAACCGTTGGCCGTAAAATTAGTAACGACTACATTCGTAATATTGTGGACAAGCGGCTTCTGTTCGCGCAGCTTGCTCAACATGTCGATGCTTGCTTCGATTCTCATCCTCAGATCATCCCCCTGATAAGTTAAAAGTTTGGACAGCGGGACCTCCCGCTTTGTCCGGCCCCAGCGTCCCGACAACCGTGCAGCGCGCTAGCGCATGACCAGTCCGCCGTCGACATTCAGACATTGCCCGGTCACGAATGCAGCCCAGTCGGAAGCGAAAAACAGCACCGCCCCCGCGATATCTTTCGGAGAGGCCAGCCGGCCAAGCGGGGTGAGCCCGATGATCGCATTTTTCGTATCTTCTTTTGTTTCCCGGCTCGAGTCCGTAGGAGAGGTCAGTCCCGGGGCCACACAGTTGACCGTTATGCCGAACGCCCCCAGCTCCGCAGCCAGATTACGGCTGTAGCCAAGCAGCGCCGCCTTCGCTGTCGTATAGTCGTGATAGGGCACGACAGGGAAATCAATCAGGTTGGTGACCAAATTGACGATCCTCCCGCCGCCCCCCTCCTTCATCAGCGGGATAGCCGCTCGGCAGACATGGAACGCTCCGCCCAAGCTGCCCTCAAGCTGCTCCTGGTAATCGTTCCAGCCGATCTCCCATGCCGTTTTACGCCTCTTCGGATCGAAGCTGTACGGACTAAGCGCGTTGTTAACGACCACATCCAGCCGCCCGAACGCCTCCTCCGCTTCGCTGACCATGGCCTGCACCGCTTGCGGATCGGTTACATCCGCCTGAAGGGCGACCGCTTCCCCGCCTTGCCCTCGGATACGCTCCGCCACCGCTTCGGCGGCCGCCTTGTTGCGGATATAATTGACAATAACCTGGGCGCCGCGCGAACCGAAAGCCTCCGCGACGGCTGCGCCGATTCCGCGGCTGGAGCCTGTGATCAGCACGACTTTGCCGCTAAAATCCATGCTTCCTCCTCCTTCCTGCTCTGAGTCTTATCGGGATAGATAGTTGCTTGCTCTCTAAGAAAAACGCCTGACGGCCCCTAACGCCTAGACGAGACGGGCGAGAGCGGATGGCGCCGGATTCTAGCGGATAAGGCTTGCTCCGCCTCTTCACACCCCGCAAAAAGCTGTCACTGGCTACTCAAAGTCCGGGTCATAACGCTCGGCCTCCAGCTCAGCGCTTCGTTCCAGGTCCACCCAGCGCACCAGATCGAGCAGGTTCATCCGCCCGTCATGATGCCAGCCTGCCGGCGTACGCGCCATCTGGCCGATGGCGCATAGCCGGGTCACGCCGCAGCTCCCGAGCATGGCAGCCGTCCGCTCCAAACGATCGGGACCGACCGCGAGGCCGGCCGTCTGCAAATAATCGCGGTAAGGCCGGAGCAGCCGGACCGCCTGACTCAGCTCCTCACAAGCGAAAACATGAAGCGTCCGGTTCAGCGGCGACGCTTCAAAGCCGGCAGCCCCGTGATAGATCACAGTCCACTCCGTCCCCCCGGCGCTCGCATACACCGAGATCGGCTCCCCCTGCAGCCCCCGCAGCTCCATACGCTGCCGGACCAGCCGGATCGCGGTGGCCTCCGCTTCGGTAAGCACGGCCCGCGGCTTCTTCTGCTGGTAATGCTCCATCTCGGCCGCAACAAGCTGTGCGAACTGTCGGGCAGAGACGGCCCCGCCTTCTTCCACAAATACCCCATGAGGGGCCAGGCAGCCCTGCTGATCATACACCGAGGCATCCTCGGCCAGCTTTCTCGCCGTCTCGCGGAACCGGTCCGCCGACAGTGCCTCGCGTCCGATCATCGCGAAGCTGATCTTGTGCCCGTAGCTGAGAAATGTCCGCCCGGCAGGCGTACGGCTGCGCAGCTGCTCCACAGTCCGCTGCGAACCGTAGACGACAACCGCATCCGCCGCCTCCAGCAGGGGTTGCTCCAGTTCCTCGCTGCCGCCCTTCCACGGCAGGATGGCGAGGCAATCGGCCAGCTCCTCATCGATCTCGGCAAGCGTTCGCGCGAACAGCACCGCCATAAGCGGCTCGGCCGAGGACGTTTTGCCGATGGCGGCCGACTTGAGCAGCAGCCCCATGATCAGACTCCACACCGGAAGTCCCGGCACATTGCCGGAGAACACGTGGAAAATAAGCTCCGGTCCATAGGCCCGGCTCATCCCTCCGTGCTTGCGCGGACGGAATTCGTCCAGCACCCCGGCCGCGTCGAATTCTTCGTCCAGGAACCGCAGCAGCTCCTTCCGGCGGAACGTGCGAAAAAAACGCTTCAGCTCCAGCCGGATCATCTCGCCATCATAGCCTGTCATAACCGGCAGCCAGGTCTCGGCCAGCAGCCGCAGCTCGTAAGCGGGGTCCAGCCAGCGGGCGACAGCCCGGTCCAGCAGCTCCACGATCCGCTCCGTGCGCAGTCCGGCCAAATAAGCTTCCCGGCGAGCGGCCACCTCCCGGGCGATCTGTCCGAGCAGCTCCGGCGAAAGCACCGGCAGCTTCAGCACGAGCGTCCCCGCCGGGCCTTCAAGCTTCCGCTCGGTCCACTGCTCCGGCTCCAGCCCGCGCGGCAGAAGGCAGGCTTCCAGGACAGCCCCGGATGCAGCCACCGCATTGGCGGCGTGCCCGGCAGGGCCGGACTTTCCGTCTGACCGGCTCGAGGGGGCTTGTTTGTCATATTGCTCAGCTATGCGGGCCACCTACTTTCGACTGGCATTCATCAGTTGGTCAACGGCAATGGAGCAGCCCCGCGCCTCCGAGCCCTGGATGCGGCCGAGCAGCACCAGTCCCCGCTCCGTCCGGTAACCCAGATCCTCGGTCAGAATGGCAAGCGAGGAGTTCCAGTTGGCCAGATCGAAGTGAGCCAGCACTCCTGGTTCTCCATCGGCTACAGGCTTCAAGGTATCGGGGTCCAGGACAAGCGTCCTGATCCAAGGACCTCCGGCCTTCTCATGCTCATGTCCCGGCTTTTCTTGCAGCGACCGGCTGCGAATATGGCGGTCATACAGCTGCGAGCTGAGCTCCGTCATCCCGTACATATTCACGCAATCCTCGCGCTTCACACCCAGATGCCGCTCTATATGAGCGTACAGCTCCTCCGGCGTAACCTCGCGCGCCTGTCCTTTCAGTCCGCCGGTATCGAACAGCCGGCTTCCTTCGGGCAGCCGGATATGAATGCCTTGCTCTTCGCAAGCGTCCAGCAGGTGGACAAATGCGAAGGTGGCGCCCATCAGCAGCACGGGCCGGCCTTCCGCTTCCCGCCGCTGCAGCGCAGCCAGCACCTCCTGCAGGTCTATGCCCCTCTCCGGCGAGAAGAACAACCGGCTGTCCGGCTCTCCGAACAGTTCGACCGACCTGGACAAATACCGGGACAACGAGCTGTTCCGATTCACGTCCTCGGCCGGCGACAGGACGAAGATCGTCATTCGTTCACGGTCCGGCAGCACATAGCGCTTGAACGGAGGGGCCATCGAAGCATCCCATACTTCCAGCGTCGGATGGTAGTTTTTGCCCCGCTTGTCTGCCTGCGTCGTGCCGCTGGTCATAAACACAGCCTGCGCTTCCTCCACAGGCTCGCAGGACAAGGTCAGCTCCTTGAACGCCTGAATCGGCAGCGGAGGAATCTCCGTCCAGCTGCGCACCGTCAGCGGCGACTTGCGCCTCGCCTGGCAATATTTGCGGTAAGCGGGAATATGTTTGAACTGATAGGCGAATACCTCCAGCGCCAGTCGGTTAAACCCGGCATCCGCTTCGAGTGCTTCAGGAGCTCCGCCCGCCATATCCGTTTCTTTATAACGATCTATATAAGCAAGCACATGCTCCACGAGTTCCCGGGATTCCGTTCTCATCGCCTGCTGTCACATCCTTTCTCTTTAGGTCGGTTAAGTCGGTTAAGTCGGTTAAGCCGGTCAAGTCGGTTAGTCGGCGAGCAGGTTAGTACTCCCTTGCCTTCCTCTCTCGCCTGCTTGCCTCCTGAACTTTTCAGCAGCCCGGGTTATTTCTTCGCGCCTTCCTCTATGGGCAACAGCTCATTGGTCACGATATCCTTTAGACTCAAGTCCTTCTGGATCAGCCCCAGCCGCTTGTACAAGTCGGCCCCCTGCTGCAGCAAAGCCGCATCCAGCGTACCGAGCGGCTGTCCGCCCGGCGTCAGCGCCGAGGCATTGCGCAGCTTGATCACTTCCCTATTGCGAGCTTTGTCCTGCCCGTCGATCGCTTTGGCAACAGCCACGGCCGCCGCCTCCTCCGGCTTGTCGATCATCCACTGGGCGCTGCGCTTGTATACAGCCAGGAAGCTTTTCAGCAGCTCCTTCTTCTGGGTCAACGTCTCCTCCGTTACGACAAACACATCGCTCGGCACATTCAACGAATCGGCCACCCGCAGCTCGTTCACCTCGCCCAGCCCCTTCAGCTTCGCATCGGCCAGCCCCGTATCCGTCGCAGCGGTCGCATCAACCTGGCCTTGAATCAGCGGAGCGAAATTCGACACCCCCGTCTCGATAATCGTGACGTCCTTCTCCGACAATCCCGCCTGATGCAGCAGCACAAGCAGATTATGCCGGGTTCCGCTGGCCAGACTGTATACGCCGATTTTTTTCCCTTTCAGATCCTTTGGCTCACGGATGCCCTTCTCCTTCAGCGATACCACGTTGAATACATTTTGCGGATAAATGTTGTAAATGACGCGCAGCTTCTCGCCTTTCTCCAGCGCGAAATACAGCGATCCCGGGTCAGTGAAGGCAATATCCGCCTGTTTCGTCAAAATGTTTTTGATCGCATCGCCCCCGCCAGCGCCAGGCACGAAGGTAAAGTCGATGCCCTTCTCCTTGAACCAGCCTTGCGCCTCGGCCTGATACAAATTCGTCTGCTCGGCGATCGGCTTGCTCCAGCTCGCCATGACGAGCTTCTGAGTTTGCGCGGCTGGCGCAGCCGCTCCTCCCGGTCCTTCTTTCTCCATTCCCTTCGTTGCCGCGCCTGACCCGCATGCAGACAGCAGCAGACTCCCCGCGAGCAGCAGGGCCGCCGGTATGGTCCATGATGGCTTATTCATTGGTCGTTCTCCCTCTTATATGGTCTAAGCTTGATCCGTTCGACGGCCAGCACGAGCTGATACAACGCCATGCCGAGCACCGTCAGCAGCAGCAGCACCGCAAACATGAGCGGCGTATCCATCATCCCTTGCGACGCGATCAGCAGCGCCCCGAGCCCTTTGCTTCCCCCTATAAACTCGCCGACTACCGCGCCCACAACCGCGAGCACGACCGCTACCCGCACGCCGGCCAGCATGCCCGGCAGCCCGGCCGGCAGCTTCAGCCGATACAACGTCTGCCAGCGCGAAGCCCCCAGCACGCGAAACAGCTCCTGCTTGAGCGGATCGACATATTGAATCGCGGTCACCGTGCTTTCCAGCAGCGGAAAAAAAGCGATCAGCGCCGTAATGACAACCTTCGGCGTCGTGCCGAAGCCGAACCAGATCATGAACAACGGCGCCAGGGCCAGCTTGGGCACCGCCTGGCTGGCAATAACATAAGGAGAAAGCAGCCTTCGCAGCCAGCTCCACTCGCCCATCCCGATGCCGATCAGCAAGCCAAGCGCGCCTCCCAGCAGCAGCCCGAGCACAATCTCCAGCACCGTCTGTCCGATATGCGGGATAAAGTAGCCGCTGGACAGTCCTTTCCACAGGGCGGCTGCCACAACTGTCGGAGCGGGCAGCACAAGCGCGGAGACGCCGCTGAGCCGAACGCCCAGCTCCCAGACCAGCAGCAGTATGACAAGCAGCGCAGCTGACAGCCATCCGCCGCGGCTTGTACGATTACGCTCGCCGTTCATGTTCATGGCGCTCACCGCCTTCCATCATTTGCCGCAGGGCGAGGCACAGCTTGTTGAAAGGCTCCTCATAGCGGAGCTTGTAATGCCGCGGAGCCGGCAGCGGGACCTGCGCATCCCCGGCGACGCCCCCATCCTGCAGCATGACGACACGGTCCGATACGTACACGGCCTCAGCAATATCATGCGTGATGAACAGCACTGTCATCGTCCGGGCTGCGCACAGCTGCAGCAGCTCCTCTTGCAGTTCTTCCCGCGTCAGCGCATCCAGCGCAGCGAACGGCTCGTCGAGCAGCAGCAGCGACGGCTCACGCATCAGCGCTCGCGCCAGCGCTACGCGGCTCTGCTGGCCGCCCGACAGCTGGCTCGGGAATTTAGGCCCGAAGCCGTTGAGCCCCAGTCGCGCCAACTGGGATTCCGCCGCATCGCGGTCGGCCTTGGTCGGCTTGCCGCGCAGCGCGACCGGCAGCAGCACATTGTCCAGCACTGTCAGCCATTCGAGCAGAGTCGGGGCTTGAAATACCATCCCCATCCGCTCGGGCGGCTTCGTCACGGCTTCGCCTCCGATCCGCACGCTTCCTGCCGAAGGCTTCAGCAGACCGGCAGCCATCTTCAGCAGCGTCGTCTTGCCGCAGCCGCTTCTTCCGAGCAGCGAGACGAACTCTCCTTTTGCCACCCGCAGGCTCAAGTCCCGCAGGACCGGCTGTCCTTCCCGGCTGTATGTATGGGTGATGCGCTCAAAGTCCAAATAGGACATTCTGTCTCTCTCCTTGTTCCTGCCTGCTAACTTGCATCCAAAAAAACACACCCCGCGACTTAAGCAAAGTGTGTTGATCCACCTCTCCCTACGCTGGCATGACCCAACAGGTTCAAATGGTTAACGGCGGCTCAGCCGTACTCTCAGCCCGGTTCCCCCCGGACTCCCATGGTCGTATTCGATTCTTCCTCTAGCATATAGGAAGCTCGGGGGCTGGTCAAGCTGATGGAGCTCTGCCACAATGGCTTTCCGGCTCCCCTGTTCTCCGGCACTCCAACAGTCTCCAACTTTCCAGCCTTCCAGCTCCCCTGTTCTCCAGCACTCCACAACAGTCTCCAACTTTCCAGCCTTCCAGCTCCCCCTGTTCTCCAGCACTCCACAACAGTCTCCAACTTTCCAGCCCCCTGTTCTCCAGCACTCCAACACTCTCCAGCCGTCCAACTGTCCATCTCTCCACTCCGCCTTCCGCACGAAAACATAATCCCGCTTGCTCCGGAATACAGTAGATTATTTCCTGCATCGCTGACAATGCCTACGGAAGAACATAGGGAATCCCGCCATCGGCACACTGCCGAGTTAGATATATCCGGGCACCCAACCTGAGGTTTTCATGCATAAATACTACGATTAAACGGGAGGAATGATCAGATGGCCGTATCTTACATGGATTTTACTTCGCCTCATACCCAATTCACCTTTGATATGAACAATAACCGGTTTTTCACGAAAAACAGTCATAATTACATCAACGCGCTCGGAATCAGCCAGCTTAATACCCTTGGCAACGTATCTTTGCTGGATATACGTCTAAGCTTGGGCAATGTGGTGGAGCCGCATGTCCATCAGAACGCTTCAGAGCTTGTATACTGTATATCCGGGGCGGCGGTAGTTTCTTTGATCAACCCGTTTACGAAAGAACTGCTCAGCTTCACCATCAAGCCCGGCCAGGTCGCCAATGTGCCGCAGGGCTGGTTCCATTGGGAGGTGGCTACAGAAAATCACACGCACCTGCTGGCCGTATTCGATGCCCCGGTTCCCGAGTTTATCGCGGTATCCGACTTTCTTCGGCTCGCTCCGGCAGGCCTGCTGTCGCATACCTATTGTCTGGATGAAGCGAAGCTCAGAGAGGCGCTCGCTCCCATCAGCGACACGACAGTCATCGGCCCTCCCGCTCATTGCGGCCAGCAAGACCAGCATGCCCAGCATGCCCAACATGCCCAGCAGCAGCAGGGGCATCATCAGCCTTATCCTCAACATCCGAACGCCATGCGCGCACCGGGGCCGGGAGGATACGCTCAGATACCTCCCAGTTATGTCCATTTCGCTCCGCAAGAGCCGATGCCACACGCAAACCCGGTCATCGGAAACGGCTACCTCAACCCCTATCACCCGTATGGCTGATCAGATCCAGCCCGCTTGACCCGAGTTTAGGGCTCATCCGCTCCAACCGCTTGATCCGAGCTACCTGCCGGGCGCGACATCCGTGCGGACGACGCCTACGTCCGAGGCATTGATAGCGAATGCATTGCCTCCCTGCCCGGTGCTGGCTCTGGCGCGCTGACCGACCTTCACCGCATTGCGGGCTTCCTTGTTCGTAAACGATTTCCGTTTCTTCTTCATGCTTTCGTTCACTCCTGTCCTATTTTCGTTTAGCCGACTTGTAGATCTTTACATTGACCGCGTTGCTGGCCAGCACGTTTCCCGAAAACGCCTTCGCTGAAGCGGACTGGAATATCTGGATGATCAAATAATGATTTTTGCCGACACGATGACGGATCGTTTTAATCTTGGAATGGAGCATTCCGGCGACACTCCCCCTCCTTGCGCGATAACTTCGCTTTATCGTATGAGCCAGAACGGCAGATGCCGCGGCCCTAGCTGACAGGCCCCAAATAAATTTAAAGAGGCGCATCCTTAAGCAGAAAACTGCTCCTAGAAACGCCTCTTTCTCATCTGCCGAAAATCGCCTGCCTCAATGAGCCTCTGGCTCACCTGGAAGCCATAAGCCCAATCTGCGCCTACCCCCGCTCCCGCCGCTCCCGGTATTGCCCGGGCGTTACGCCCTCCTGTCGCTTGAACAAGCGGTTGAAATAGGACGGCTGATAGCCGACCTTCTCGGCGATATCATTGATCTTCTCGTCCGTTTCCACCAGAAACCGCTTCGCCTTCTCCATCCGGAAGCTCGTCAAATAATCGACAAAGGTCATCCCCGTTGCCAGCTTGATCGCCTGATTGATTTTCTTGGGGTAAGTGCCGAGCTTGTCGGCACACTGCTCCAGCGAAATATCCCGCGCGTAGCTTTGCTCGAGATACCGGATAATTTGCTCCGCGAGCTGTTTCATATGCAGCTGCTGCGAAGACAAATAGACCTGAATATACGGCTCGATGACTCTGTGAGCGAACCATTTCTTCATCTTGTCGGCATCCTTCAGCTCGCTCAGCTCCACGTAATGGTTCGCTCCCTCGTAGAGCTCGGACGGATCAAATCCCGCCTGCAGGATCGCATGATGCAGGTTGCCCAGCAGCTGCGTCATCCCTTGCTGTACGTGAAGCTGCCGCGCCGACTGCCGCTCCAGACGAAGCATGAACGGCTCCAGCAGCGCCGTCGTTTCCTCCGCCAGTCCCATCTTGAATGCCTGAACAATGGCCTTCTCCTCATCGAACGGATACTCAAACCGGCTGTCTCCGTGGGCGATCCATTCTTCCATGTCGAGAATTTGCTGGCTTTCATTCATATTCCGGTAACGCAGCGCATGCAGCGCCTCTTCCATCGCCTCGGCTATGCGGTCGGCGCGGTCGGCGCTCTTCCCGAGGCTGACAGTAACCTGGAGCCGGAGCGTCTGCGTCAAGGCGTCCATCGCCTCCCGAATCGTCGCCAGCACGACAGAGCGCAGCTGCTCACGCTGCCCCGGAGCTGCGGCAACCAGACCAACATGCAAGTCCTGGAAATGAATCACATGCGCCTGGTCGAAGCGCCTGCGCGCCACCTCGTTAATCACATTGGCCGCAGCAAATGTAACGAGCGGCTCATCGCCTTCGGAGAACCTCTCCGAAAGCTCCGGGAAGCCGCTCAGATAGAAGACGGAGACGCTGAAGCAGCGCTCGTGCGTCTCCCAGCCGAGCAGGCTCATGCGCTGGCGCAGCTCGGATTCCGTCAGCGAATACAGATGGCCTTGAACGAGCTGCAGAAAGAAACCTTCCCGCTGCAGGGGCAGGCTCTCCTCCAGCCGCGTCTGCAGCAGCCTGCTTTCCCTCGTTACGGATGTCCACTGCTTCTCCAGCCAATCGAATTCATCCTTGCCGCCGTCGCCGTCCTCCAGCTCGACGTTCCGGAAGGTAGCGTTCAGGCGCTCAAGCAGCCGGTGCAGCGGCCTGTACAAGTGTCGGGAGGCCAGCCAGGAAATAATGAGCGACAAGCCCAGCACGGTCAGGCCGATAGCCGCAATAATGCGGGACAAGGTTACGACCGGAGCGGTCAAGCCGGACAAGGGCGTTGCCGTGATATAGGTCCAGGTTTCTCCGAGTCGCGAGAAGCGGGAATACGACACGCTGTAGCTTTCCTGCTTCCAATCGGTCAGATACGTCCCGCTCGAGCCCTCCTTATTCATCACAGCCTGCTGCAAGGAAGCCTCCAGCCCTTCACGTCCCCCGTGTCCTTCGTTTCCTCCATGCCCTTCGCGTTCTCCAAGCCCTCCAACGCCTCCCCGTCCCTCATGACCGTAGGAGATCGGCTGGCCTTGTCCGTTCAGCAGCAGCACCGGCGAATCCCCGCTCCACTGAGCTGTGCCGACAAGCTGGTTCAAACGCTCTTCATCGATCGTCAGGAAAATCGCCCCGAGCCTCTGCTGGGAGCCTGCCGGGGATTGGGTGACCAGCAGATGCCGCGCATGGGAAAATAGTTGCGGCGTCCGCTCGTCGCCAGTGACCCAGTAGATATCCCTCTCCTGGCCGAGCAGCTCCTCCACGCGCCGCCTTTCATCCTCGGACAAGCGCTTGGCGCCCTGGAGGTCGGACACCAGCATGCCGGATTTCTTGATGTACAGATAAATCGCGTCGACCATCGGATTGCTGCCCTTCATTGAGGCAAGCGTCTTATAGAGGTTATGAATCTGCTCGAAAGAAACCTCGGGATCGGCCGCCCTTAGCGTGCCGTCCAACACCGGATTAATCGTCCACTGGGAGGAAACCAGCTCTAGATCGGTCAAATCGCGGTCGATCCCTTGCACGGCCCGCTGCAGCTGATTGACATGGATGCTGTTGATCTCCCGCTCGATCTGGCTTGTTCCGAACACATATACGAACATGCCCGTCAGCAGGGAAGGGATGCATGTGAGCAGCAGAATGATGTAAAAGCTTTTGCGCAAAAACGGTTTCCTGGCCCTCGCCCCCACTCCCTGTCCCTCCCGAACCGGTTTCGATCAGGCTGCGGGCAGCCGTCTTACCGATTTTTATAAGCTTCGTTCATTTCCTTGATAATTTGCTTGAAGTCATTATTATTTTTCAAATCGCTCACAAATTTATCCCAATCCGTTAACGGCACCTTGCCCAGCATCACTTTGACCTTCATGTCCTGAATGCTTTTGTCTATATCCTTGCCTACCTTGATATATGTCGCCGATTCCAGTCCGTACGCTTCATCCGCTTTGCTGATTTCCGCACGCTGGTCGATGATCTTTTTGTTCCGCTCGTAGAGGTCAGCCGGGATGCCCGTCAGGAATGCGCGCTGATATTTCTCATATTTCCCGTACATTTGCCCCAAAATGTTTTGTCCGACCATATCGGTCTTGGCCTGCTCCGTCGCAATCTTCATATCGCCCTGCTCGGTATAGTGAACGCCCTTGATACCGTACAGCGCCAGGTCGGAGCCTTCATCCGAGTAGCCGAAGTCCATAAATTCCAGCAGCTTCTTCATCTTGGCCTCCGGCACCGTCTTGGGGATGACGAACATGCCGAATACGCCGGATTGCTTATCCACAAACTTGCCGTAAGGACCGGTTAAGGACACGACAGGCAGCATATCGCCTTGCGGAGTATGCTTGCGGATCGCTTCCGTGAACAGCCACTGCGGATTCATCGCCGATCCCAACATGCCTGCCTTCCCTGCCATCAGTTCGTCGCGTGCTTGCGTACTTTTCATAATCGAGAAGTCCGGGGTAATGAGCTTCTCGCTGTACAGCCGATTCATCCAGATCAGAGCCTCTCTCATGCCCGGGTCAAATACAGTAGGCGCAAGCTGCCCGTCTATCAGCTTCCACTTGCCCGTGTTGCCTGTAAATACTTGCTCCACCCAGTTCAAGCTGCCCATATGATCGACTTCCAGATGCCCGGTGATGCCGAACGTATCGTTTTTGCCGTTGCCGTCCGGGTCAAGCTGGGTGAATGCCTTGGCTACCTGATACATGTCCTCCATCGTCACCGGCACGTCCAGCTTGAGCTTGTCGAGCCAGTCCTTGCGCAGCATCGGCATGCTGCCTCCGCCCTCCATCGGCCGGATTCTCGGCAGACCGTAGCTTTTGCCCCCGCTGCTCGCATCCTTCCAGATTTGCTCCGGCAGCGCGCTCATATTCGGATAACTCTTGATGAACGGCGTCAAATCCCAGAAGGCCCCCTGCTTCATCATCGTCACGAATTGGGGATCGAATATATTGGTGATCAGCATCAGATCGGGAATATCCCCGGAGGCCAAAGTAACCTTCGTTTTGTCATTCAGCGTATTGCTCGGCACCCATTGGATCTGCAGCTTCGTATTCGTCCGCTTCTCGATTTCCTGTAGAACGGGGTTATTCGAAGGCAGCACCTCGGGCGTCTGCTGATTCAGAAAAATTTTGATCGGTGTCGGCGCAGCCGGAGCAGACGAGCCCGCCTCGCCGTTTACAGCCCCTCCCTCTTCCTTCGCACAGCCCGCCAGCAAGCCAACGCTTGTCACCGCAACCGCCAATGATAACCCCATCCATCTGCTTTTGTTCATCTTTCCTGTCATCCCCTTCATCTCTTTGATTATAACGCTTTCAATCGTATGGTCAAAGAAACCGCGCTCATTTCCTGAAGCGGCAGCGCGGATTTCATCATCCCCGTCAAGAACGGCAGCCGCTTGGGTCAACCCTTGATGGAACCAAGCATGACCCCTTTGGAGAAATGCTTCTGCAAAAACGGATACACGAGCACAATCGGCACCGTGGCGATGACGACAGCCGCCATCTTTAACGTTTCGGTGGGAATTGTCTGCTCCGCCGCCAGCTCGCGGGCCACATCTCCGGATGCGGTCGTCGAGGAATCGATCAGCATGATTTGCAGCAGAACCTGGAGCGGACGTTTATCCGTATCATTGATGTACAGCACGGCCGAGAAGAAGGTGTTCCAGTAAGCCACCGCATAGAACAGTCCGAATGCCGCGAGCGCCGCCAAAGACAACGGCAATATAATCCGGAAAAACACGCCGATATCGCTGGCTCCGTCCATCTTGGCGGACTCCTCCAGTTCATCGGGGATGCTGTCGAAGAAACCTTTCATCAAAATCACATAAAACCCGTTGGACAATACCGGAACGATAAGCGCCCAAAGGCTGTTGATCAGCCCCAGCTCCCGGACCAGCAAGTAGTTGGGAATAATCCCCGGACTGAACAAGGTCGTCAGCAAAATGAGAATCAGCAGGACCCGCCTCCCCCGCAGCCGCTTTCTCGACAAGGCATAAGCGCCTGAAGCCGTTATGATCAGACTTAGAGCCGTACCGACCGTCGCCAGGTAGAAGCTGACGCCCGTAGCTTTCGCAAAATCGCTGTTCGAGAGCAGATAGCTGTAGGAGGTCAGGCTCCAATGCTCGGGGAACAGCACGAAGCCTTTGCGGATATACTCATCCGGGTGGGTGAAGGAGACGACGAACACATAGTACAGCGGGAACAGACAGACCAATGTAATCAAGGTCAATAGAACATAATTGCATGCGTCAAATAAACGGTCTTTATGGGCCTGGCTCATAGCTATCGCCTCGCTTGATTTTTAATAAATGCCTTCCTGACCGAACTTCTTGGCCAACCGGTTAGCGCCGATAACCAGAACAAGTCCTACAACCGACTTGAAGAAGCCGACGGCCGTGCTGTAGCTGAATTGTCCTTGCTGAATCCCCGACCGGTAAACATAAGTATCGAATACATCCGCCACATCGGATACAGCTCCGTTCATCATCAGAAATACCTGCTCGAAGCCGACATCCATCATATGCCCGATTCTCAGGATCAGCAGGATCATGATGACGTTGCGGATGCCCGGCAAGGTGACATGCCACATTTGGCGGAACCGGCCGGCTCCGTCGATTTTGGCCGCTTCATACAAGCCGGGGTCGATGCCCGCGATCGCCGCGAGGAAGATGATCGTCCCCCAGCCCGCATCCTTCCAGATGGACTGCAACGTCAGATTGATCCAGAACAGCCGGGAATCGCTCAGGAAATCGATCTTTTCATAGCCCATCCACGCAATCAGCTCGTTGACGATGCCTTTGGACTGCGACAGCATCAGAAAAGTGATTCCAGCGATAATGACCCACGACAGAAAATGCGGCAGGTAGACGATGGACTGCAAAATCCGCTTGTAGGCTTGATGCCGCATTTCATTCAAAAGAATGGACAGCAGGATCGGCAGCGGAAAGAAAAATACAAGCCCGAACAAATTGATCGCAAATGTATTGCGCAGCAGCTTCCAAAAATCCGGATGAGCGAAAAAGCGCTGAAAATGCTCCAGGCCGACCCAAGGACTACCGGCAATCCCCGTATAGGGGGAATACTCCTGAAACGAGATGACGAGCCCCCACATCGGCACATATTTGAAAATAAGAAAATAGAGCACCATCGGGAGCGCAAGCAGGTACAGGTACCGGTCTCTGCTTATATCCCGCATCCAGCCTCTCCGCTTCAATTGCTTCCCTTCCCGGTAACCCGGTCGGCTGGAGATCGCAGACATTCCGTCTGCTTGTGACTTGACCGCGTTCATCTTTCCACCTGCCTTGTTGAATTCAGTTTCTGCTCCCCATCCTAAGCCCCGTTTCCGTTTCCGGCAATTGCATATCCAAGGAAACGGCCGTTTCCTGCGATTGTACAATCGGGACAGAGCGGGATAATGAGGCCCCGGCTCCGGGCCTTTACCGGGCTTGCGGAGTCATTCGCCGCTTGTGCTCCTGCCGGATATTCGGCATGATAGGGGCAGGAGCGGATATTTACACAATACAGGGGGATGCAGCATGGCGGAGCAAAGCTTATTTCAAGCCGGCTTGCTTGAGGGCGATTATCACCCTCGCGTACGAGCTTATTATTTCAAGCAATGGATCTCGTTCCAGATGGCCTTTCATCAGCATGCCGACACCGAAATTATGTATATCATCTCGGGACATTGCCGGGTCGATCTGCAGCAGGGAAAGCACATAGAGCGCGTCCTGCTCAAAAAAGGAGAGTTCATCCTGTTGAACGCCGACATTCCCCACCGGCTGATCGTGGAGGACGGCTTGCCCTGCCGGATGCTGAACATCGAGTTCCGCTTCGAGCCTTGCCGGCCGGACGATCCGTTTCCTTCGGTACGACTGCTGTCGGCCCAAGATGAACCTCTTGGGCGGCTGCTCGCCGCCGGGCTCGCCCATATCGTGCTGCGCGATCCGGACGAGGTATATCATCTGTTGAAAAGCCTGGTGCTGGAGCTAGATGGAAAAGACAAAAACAGCCGGCTCCTCATCCGGCTGCAGATGATGCAGCTGCTGATACGGATCGCGCGGCTGCAGCGCAGCGCGGAGGACAGCCGGCAGCCGCATGCCGACTATTACATCAGACAATGCGTCGAATTCATGCATCATAATTATGACCGCGACATCCGCGTGAAGGATATCGCGGCGGCCGTCAGCCTGCATCCGGGCTATCTGCACCGGATTTTCCGGACGCAGACGGGCAGGTCGCTGACCGGCTATTTGACGGACTTGCGGATCGAGAAGGCGAAGATGCTGCTGCATACCGATATTCCCATTCTGGACGTAGCCGACTATGTCGGCGTAGGAAGCCGGCAATATTTTCATTCCTTGTTCAAGAAGCAGACGGGACTTACGCCAACGGAATTTCGCAGATCGATTCGCGCCGAGGCGCGGGTTCCGGAACGAAGTGACGATTTCTGACAAGGACGCTTGCGGCAAGTCACGATCTTGGTAACCTTTCACGCTCCCATCCTGATACAATCGGCTTGAGTAAGAGACAGCAGCACTTATATCCATACCTAAACGGAGGTTATCGGGATGTCATTCAAGGTCGCTTTTATCGGGGCGGGAAGCATCGGTTTTACAAGGGGAATTTTGCGGGATCTGCTCACTGTGCCGGAATTTCACGAGATTGAGGTTGCATTTACAGACATCCATGAGCATAACCTGGAGATGGTGACCGAGCTGTGCCGCCGCGATATCGCAGAGAACGGGTTGAACGTCACGATCCAGGCCACGACGGACCGCCGGGAGGCGCTGCGCGGGGCCAAATATATTTTCTGCACCATTCGCGTAGGAGGCTTGGAAGCGTTCGCCCATGATGTGGACATACCGCTGAAATACGGCGTAGATCAATGCGTAGGGGATACGCTTTGCGCCGGGGGCATCATGTACAGTCAGCGGGGCATCGCGGTCATGCTCGATATTTGCCGCGATATCCGCGAAGTCGCAGCGGCGGACGCGCTGCTGCTGAATTATGCCAATCCGATGGCTATGCTGACCTGGGCCTGCAATAAATACGGCGGCGTGCGCACCGTCGGCCTGTGCCATGGCGTCCAGCACGGACACCGGCAAATTGCCGAAGTGTTCGGCCTGCAGCAGGAGGAAGTGGATATTATTTGCGCGGGCATCAATCACCAGACCTGGTATATCCAGATCCGGCATAAAGGCCGGGATCTGACCGGCGAGCTGCTGGCGGCGTTCGAGCGTCATGAAGATTTTGCCCGCACCGAGAAGGTGCGCATCGATATGCTGCGCCGCTTCGGCTACTACAGCACCGAGTCAAACGGACATCTGAGCGAATACGTGCCTTGGTACCGGAAGCGCCCGGAGGAGATGCTGGACTGGATCGATCTAGGATCATGGATCAACGGGGAAACTGGCGGTTACTTGCGGGTTTGTACGGAAGGGCGGAGCTGGTTCGAGACCGATTTCCCGAACTGGATGAAGGAGCCGGCCATGACGTTTACCCCGGAGAAGCGCGGGCACGAGCACGGCTCGTATATCATCGAGGCGCTGGAGACAGGCCGATTGTACCGCGGCCACTTCAACGTGGTGAACAACGGCATTATCGCCAACCTGCCGGCAGATGCCGTGATCGAAGCTCCCGGTTATGTGGACTTCAACGGCATCTCCATGCCGACGGTAGGTGACCTGCCGCTCGGACCGGCCGCGGTCTGCAGCGTCAGCATCTCCGTGCAGCGGCTGGCGGTCGAAGCCGCCGTTCGGGGGGACGATGCCCTGCTGCGCCAAGCGTTCATGATGGACCCGCTCGTCGGCGCCGTCTGCAATCCGAAGGAAATCTGGCAGATGGTCGACGAGATGCTCGTGGCCGGCGAACCTTGGCTTCCCCAGTACGCGGATGCGATTGCCGCCGCCAAAGCCAGACTCGCCGCAGAGCCCCGGCTGCCTACCCGGGATAGCTACCGGGGAGCCGCCCGCCTGCAGGTGAAGTCGGTGGAGGACATGCGGAACAACCGCGCCGCGGCCAGCGAAAACGCCGGACAATCCGACAAAGGCAAAAACCGGGCGGCAGCCGGGAAATAGGGGAATCGGCGCACAGCATGAGGATGAGGCGGAACGCTGATGGAAGGGGAACGCGGGCGATAAGGCTGTATGCTAGCCGTAAACATATATCCGGTGAAACTCGGAGCTAATTGAAGCCGCCGCCATGCTGTTGGAAGCTGAATCCAGCTTCCGTTACAGCTCCGCCCAACCTTTGACGGGAGCGGCTTTTTTGTTGAGCCAGACGGGAAGCCCGAGACCGATATAAGCCAAGCCCCACAAGACAGCTCCGTATGCCTCCGTTCCCGGAATAAGCGTCACGAACGGCCAGACCAGCAGCAGCACGGCCGCCCAACGAGGCAGAATCCCGCCTCTCCAGGTCACCGCCGCAAATATAACCAGGCCCGCAAGCATCAATAGGCTGTTTATGGGAAGAACCAATGAACCGTCCGGTGGCACAGCGCCCAGCATCGTCGACCAGACCAGGCATGCGGTTATCATATTGGACAGCGTTAAAGCCAAAGAAGATATCAGTCCCAGCACACCCGTCTGCTGAACCTGAGCCAGAAACAGCCCCAGCGAACCGATAGCCATCAGCCAGCATGCGATTAATCCCGCCCAAAGCTCCTGTGTGCTGTCCGTTCCCCATATCAGGGCCGCCGGCGTCATCGCCATACGGACTAAGCCGCCTGCAACAGCTGTAAAGCCTAAGCCAACCACGACTTGCTCCATTCTCATTTTGTCCACTTCCTTCGCTTCATCTCTGCTATCCGCTCTCCATTATCCGGGAGGCAGGAGACGCCGAACAGGGCCTTGCGCATGATTTCGCAGGCCCTGCTGTCACGAATATGATGACGGACTCAGACAAACATCGTGATTGACAGCAAGTGTCGTTTGGCAGGTGCCGACTTATTTCTTTTCCTTCTCCAGCTTCTCAAGCTCTTTCTCCGTCAGCCCGGTCAGCTTCAGGATGACATCCCGGCCTATGCCTTCCTCCAGCATCTTGCAGGCAAGCTCCGCTTTAGCCTCTGCTTTACCTTCTGCTCTTCCTTCTACTATTCCTTCTGCTCTTCCTTCTGCTATTCCCTGCTCCAATCCTTCTTGTCTGCTCTCCGACATTCGACTGTTATACTCGATCAACGCCTCCTCACGAGCCTCATACAACCTGAGCGTCTCCTCGTCGCTGCTGAGCCACGCCAGTCTTTCCTCTGTTTTTTGAATGTCCGCATCCATGTTTATCAGCTCCTTCAGTTGAGTTTCGGGCACCTTCTCGTCAAGAAACAGCAGCCAGCGGTGCAGCGGGTCATTCAGATCTTTAGCTGTCACCGCAAACTTCGGATATTCTATAAAATGCAGCTCCATCGCATCCGTCAGCAAGTACTTGGGTTCCTCCTGATCTTCGTAAAATCGAAACGAACTGTGGAATCGCTTAAATTCAAATAGTTTGAAATCCATAATATTGATCGCTACCGTCCGCTTGAGATTCTCATATTTCCCCCCTGCTTTAATGGAACCAGCATACAGCTTGCTGGCGTAAAACAACGTGCGCCGCACCATATTCCGCTGATTGCTTAACTGAATCTCGATATCGATCAGCACACCGTCAGCCGTCTCGGCTCTCACGTCAAGTCTGCCTGACTTATCATCGATGAATTGCTTGTCCAACTGCTTATTTTCCATGACCGTCAGATCGGCAATACGTTCATTGCCTGTCAAACCCAGAATAGCATTCAACAAAGAGATCAAACTGCTCTTCGTTTCGGGTTCTCCGAACAAACGTTGGAAAATAAAGTCATTTTTCGGCTTCAACCTTCTGCTCGCCATCTGATCGCTCCCTGTTTTTCCTTTTATTATAGCATAAATGACAATTATTTAGGGAGCTTCCTCCGGCTTGCGAATTGCGGCCTTCGCCAAAAACGGGTAGCGGGCCTCGTCGGCCAGGCAAGCCAAAGAACCCCGCCTTCCGGCAGGGTTCTACAGGCTACGACTTAGATTATTTGCCTAGCTGGTGAATCGGATGGCCAAGCGCGCCTTCGGCCGCGTCCATCGTAATCTCGCCCAGTGTCGGATGCGCATGAATTGTCAAAGCGATGTCCTCAAGCGTAGCACCCATCTCGATGCCGAGCGTCAGCTCGGAGATCAGGTTGGAGGCTTCCGCACCGACGACGAAGCCGCCGACCAGCAAGCCAGTGTCTTTGTCGCCAACCAGCTTCACGAAGCCTTCGGTTGCGTTCATCGACTGCGCGCGTCCGTTGGCGGCGTAAGGGAATTTGCCGACAACGACATTGATGCCCTTCGCCTTCGCTTCCGCTTCGCTCAAGCCCACCCCTGCGATCTCCGGATCGGAGAAGACCACAGCCGGAATCACTTTGTAGTCGACGACGCTTGGCAGTCCTGCGATGGACTCGGCCGCAACCTTCGCTTCATACGAAGCTTTGTGCGCCAATGCAAGTCCCGGGACGATATCGCCGATCGCATAGATATGCGGCACATTCGTCTGGCATTGCTCATTTACCTTGATCAGGCCGCGCTCGCCGACTTCGACACCCGCCAGCTCCAGCGACAGCTCGCCATCGGTATTCGGACGGCGTCCGACAGTAACCAGCACATAATCCGCGGTTACCTTCTTCTCCTCGCCCTTGACCGTGTACGTAACCGTAACATCGTCGGCTGTTTTCTCGCAAGATTGCGCCATCGCTTCGGTCACAATCTCGACGTTCAGCTTCTTCAGGTTCCGTTCAACCAGCTTCGTCAGTTCCTTCTCGAAGCCCGGCAGGATGAAGTCGGAGCCTTCCAGAACAGTTACCTTCGCGCCCAGCTTGGCATAGGTTTGCCCCAGCTCGATGCCGATGTAGCCGCCGCCGATGACGATCAGGCTCTTCGGCACTTCCTGCAGCGACAGCGCCTCAGTCGAAGACAGGATGCGTCCGCCGTAAGGGAAAGCCTTCAGCTCGATCGGGCGGGAGCCTGTCGCGATGATGCAGTGATTGAATTTGTAGCGGGCCGTTTCGTTATCGTTGAACACACGCGCTTCATGCTCGTTGATAAACAGCGCTTCGCCATTGAAATACTGAATTTTGTTCCCCTTCAGCAGCATGTTGACGCCGCCGGTTTGCTTCTTGACGATGGCATCCTTCCAAGCCTGCACCTTGCTGAAATCCAGCTTGACGTTCTCAGCGGTAATGCCGAGCGCTTCCGAATGGCTGACCACTTCATAATGATGCGCCGCGGAAATGAGCGCCTTGGACGGAATGCAGCCGCGGTTCAAGCACACGCCGCCGACTTCGTCCTTGTCCACGACCAGCACGCTCTTGCCCAATTGCGCAGCGCGGATTGCCGCTACGTAACCGCCGGGACCTGCGCCAATGACCAATACGTCAATCTCTACAGATGCGTCACCTACTACCATAGCGGATTACACCTCCATGACAAGCAGCTCTGGATCGGAGAGCAGTTGTTTGATATAGTTCATAAAGTTTTGCGCCGTAGCGCCGTCAATGATGCGGTGGTCGAAGCTGAGCGACAATGCCATCACCGGAGCGATGACGATCTCGCCGTTTTTGACAACCGGCTTCTCCGAAATACGGCCTGTACCGAGGATCGCCACTTCAGGGAAGTTGATGATCGGCGTAAAGAACATGCCGCCTGCGGAACCGATATTCGTAATGGTCAGCGTAGAGCCTCTCAGCTCGGCAGGACCAAGCTTGCCCTCGCGGCCGCGCGTAGCGAGATCCTTGATCGCCGAGGCGATCGTCCAGATGTTCTTGCGGTCGGCATCCTGGATAACCGGTACGATCAGACCGTTGTCGGTATCAGTTGCGATGCCGATATGGTAGTACTTCTTGTAGACGATCTCCTGCTTTTCTTCGTCGATCATCGCGTTCAGGGCCGGGAATTGGCGAGCCGCCGCAACCAATGCCTTCACGATGAACGGAAGATACGTCAGCTTGACGCCTTTTTTCTCGGCGACCGGCTTGGCCTTCTCGCGCAGCGCCACAAGACGCGTCACATCGACTTCGTCCATCAGCGTCACATGAGGAGCTGTGTAGGCGCTCTTGACCATTGCGTTGGCAATCGCCTTGCGGATGCCCTTGAGCGGCACGCGCTCTTCTTCGCGGTCGCCGCTTACGGCGCCGGCTGCCGGAGCGGAAGAAGCCTTAGGCGCCTCTGCTGCCGAAGCTGCCTGGTCGGCCGCTGCCGGAGCAACTGCAGCGCCGCCGCCTGCCGCGAAGCCAAGCACGTCTTCCTTCGTAACGCGGCCGTTCTTGCCTGTAGCCGTCACTTGGGCGATATTCACGCCCTTGTCGCGCGCCAGCTTGCGGACGCTTGGCGTTGCAAGCACGCTGCCCGCGGAGGAAGCCGGAGCTGCACCGCCTGCCGCCGAAGCGCCGCCTGCAAGCGGAGTATCCAGCTTGGAAGCCGCCACATTGGCCGCCACCGAGCTGCCCACCGGCTCAACGCCGCTGACCGGTACGTCCGCGCCGCCCTTGGCCGCGTCCTTCTCGACTGCGCCAGCCGCAGGCGTAGCTGCTTGAGCCGGGCTTGCAGCCGGCGCATCGCCATGGCCGCCCGCCTGCTGCGGAACTTCGCCGACTACATCGATAACAGCGATGACGTCGCCTATCGTACATACCGTACCTTCGGTTACCTTCAGTTCCACGATTTTGCCTTCAACCGGAGAAGGCACTTCTACGGTCGATTTATCGTTTTGCACGTCCATCAGGATCGTTTCATCATTTACAGTGTCGCCCGGCTTCACATGCCACTTGACGATTTCGCCTTCATGGATGCCTTCGCCCAGCTCCGGAAACCGGTATTCAAAAGTTGCCATCGAACAGTCACCATCCTTGTCGCTTCGTCAAATTAAAAATCAAGCACTTTGTTAAGGCCGGCTACAATCTTCGCCGGGTTCGGCAGCCATTGGTCCTCGACTTGGGCAAACGGATATACCGTATCCGGAGGAGCTACGCGAAGCACAGGCGCTTCAAGATGCAAAATAGCTTTTTCGTTAATCTGAGCGATGACTTCAGCCGCGATGCCCGATGTTTTTTGCGCTTCCTGTACGACGATCGCACGGTTCGTTTTCTTGATGGATTCGACGATCGTATCGATATCAAGAGGCATCAGCGTACGCAGGTCGATGACCTCGACTTTAGCGCCGCGCGTCTTCTCGATTTCTTCCGCCGCCTTCAGCGACGTATGAACCATAGCGCCGTAAGTAATGATGGTAACGTCAGAGCCCTCGCGGACCACGTTTGCCTTGCCGATCGGCACGGTGTACTCGCCTTCCGGCACTTCGGCGCGGAAAGAACGGTACAAGTTCAGATGCTCCATGAAAAATACCGGGTCGTTATCGCGGATGGCCGAGATAAGCAGGCCTTTCGCATCGTAAGGATTCGAAGGCACGACCACCTTGATCCCCGGAGTTTGCACCATCAAGCCCTCCAGCGGATCGGTATGCAGCTCAGCCGCCTTAACCCCGCCGCCAAATGGCGTACGGATCGTAATCGGAGCCTGATAGCGGCCGCCGGAGCGGTAACGCATACGTGCTGCCTGCACAGCGATCTGGTCGAACGCCTCGAAAATGAAGCCGACGAACTGGATTTCCATAATCGGACGGAAGCCTTGAGTGGCCATACCGACCGCCATACCGCCGATGGCGGATTCGGCCAGCGGCGTATCGAATACGCGCTCTTCGCCGAACTCTGCCTGAAGACCTTCCGTCGCCCGGAATACGCCACCTACCTTACCAACGTCTTCCCCGAAAATGACGACGTTCGGGTCGCGCTGCAGCTCGACGCGCATCGCGTCTTTTATCGCTTGAATCATTGTCATTTGAGCCATGGCTGAATGTTCCTCTCCTTTACGCTTACGCTAAGTAATCCGCTTTTTGCTCTTCCAGATGCTGAGGCGTCGTCTCGAACATGCTGTCGATCAGACCCGGCACCGTCATCTTCTCCGTCGTCTCCGCCTTCTTGATCTGCTCAGCCACGGTGTTCTTCGCATCCTCGACCACAGCCGCTTCTTCTTCTTCGGTCCAGAGACCTTTTCCGACCAGGTAAGTGCGGAAGCGGTTCAGCGGGTCCTTTTGCTCCCATTCAGCCGTTTCTTCCTTCGTGCGGTACTTGGAAGGGTCGTCGCCGGACATGGAGTGCGGCAGGTAGCGATAAGTGATCGCTTCGATCAGCGTAGCGCCTTCGCCGTTGCGTCCGCGCTCGGCTGCATCCTGTACCGCCTTGACGACAGCCAGCACGTCCATACCGTCAACCTGTACGCCTACAATCCCTGCCGAAACCGCTTTGTGAGCGACAGACAAGGCAGCCGTCTGCTTCTCGAAAGGCGTCGTGATCGCATAGCCGTTGTTTTGCACCATGAAAATCGAGCCCAGCTTGAACGCGCCCGCAAAGTTCAGCGCTTCGTAGAAATCGCCCTCGGAGGAGCCGCCGTCGCCGGTGTACGTGATGGATACGCGCTTTTCGCCGCGCTTCTTAAACGCCATCGCTACGCCCATCGCGTGCAGATATTGCGCGCCGATAATAATTTGCGGCATAAGCACGTGAACGTCCTCAGGGATTTGACCGCCATGCTGGTGGCCGCGCGAATACAGGAACGCCTGGTACATAGGTAAACCGTGCCATACGATTTGCGGCATGTCACGGTAGCCCGGGCAAATAAAATCATCTTTATTCAAAGCAAACTCGCTGCCGATCATGGTTGCTTCCTGTCCGGAGACCGGCGCATAGAAGCCAAGACGTCCTTGGCGGGTCAGGTTAACGGCACGCTGATCCCAGGTGCGCGTGAAAACCATGCGGCGCATCAGCTCACGCAATTGATCATCAGTCAGATTAGGCATTTCTTCCGGATTGACGATCTGTCCGTCTGTCGAAAGAACGCTTAACGGCTTCACTTCTTGCACGCCAACAATATGCGGCTTACTCATCTCAAAAGTCACCTCTTACGGTTAGTTGGGTTAATGTCGATAAAGCTTTGCGGAATGATGCAATGAACAAAAACACAATTTCTGTTATAGTAGTATTATAAACCTGTTTTCGTGAATAACACAAGAACTATCTAGAAGAATACGTTCTTCCTTGCGCATACCAACTATAACAGTTTCAAAAAATAAGTATTACAGTTTCTCCATATTTACAAAACTATTATAATACAACAGAGGTGATCCCCTTATGAACCAGGATATTTATTACAAAAGGACGATTGTCAAAGAGCTTGTCCCGTCGGCCATGCTCGGCGAGCAACGGTCGGTAAGAATTTATTTGCCGCCAGGCTACAACGAGCTGCTATCTTATCCTGTCATCTACTGTCAGGACGGAGAAGATTTCTTCAATTTCGGACGCATCGCCACGACCATGAACCGATTGATCTATGATGAGAATACGGAGCCGGCAATTATCGTCGGCGTCGATGTAGACAAAAGCATCCGGACCAGCGAATATTCGCCGGACGGCGAACGATTCGCCGCATACTGCCGTTTTTTCGCGGAAGAGCTGCTGCCGTTTATAGAACATCATTACCCCGTGAGGCCGGATTCGAACGAGCGAATTGTATCCGGGGACTCGCTCGGCGGCACCGTGTCGCTGCATCTTGCCTTAGATTATCCTAGCCTATTTAGCCGGGTTATATCCTTGTCCGGAGCTTTTTTGCTCTCCACCCAAGAGCGGATTCAGTTGGAAACGGATTTGTCGTGGCTGGACATCTCGATGGTCATCGGACTGGAGGAGAAGGAGGTCGATACCGGCCGCGGCCGGTTCGACTTTCTGGAGGCCAACCGGATAAGCAAACAGCTCCTCATCGAGAGGAGCTGTCCGGTTGTATATGAAGAGAAGCCGGGCAAGCATGTATGGGGCTTCTGGCAGCAGGAGCTACCGGCGATGATGAAGCGCTTTTTATAACTCCCTTAAATCCCTTGATCCTCATCGTCATCGGTCGGGAGCCGCTATGCCGTAGCGCTCCCTCATCCGCTGGGCCATCGCCCGCACCTCGGGCGGTTCGGGCAGCCATAGCTTTTCCGTTGCGCGGGCGATTCCGTCCGGCGACTGGCGTTCCCGGATCACTCGCTTGACGGCGTCGATAAACAGCTGGGCGGGGCCCAAGCCTGCCTCCGCCGGCGAATCCCCGGCTTGCCCGCTGAGCGAGCCGTTCAGCTCCCCAACCTGCCGTTCACTCTCCGCACGGCCAAGGCTGTCCAGCCCGCTGCGGCCCAGAGCAGGGCCCAGCAGCTCGGTCAAACTGGCCATACTGCTTGCGCTGACCCGCGGGTAGACGGCATCCGTGCCGCCCCCGGCCGCATGATCGTAGAAGGAACGCGCGACCGCCGCCTTCTCCGCTCCGCTGCCCTCCACGACGACAAACGCCTGCACGACATAAGCGTGCTGCTGACGCCGCTGCGCAATCCCGCAAAATTTACGCCCGCCGATACTAAGGTCGAAGTCGCCGGGGCAATAAGCCCCGGCAATCTCGCCTTTGTTTACGGGCATTCCCGCTTCCTTGAGGGCCAGAGCGATCAGCCCGTACATTTTCTCAAAATCATCATGAAAGTCGATCCCTCCCGCAGGCTTGCGCCCTATCAGGGACACATTGACCACGCCAAGGTCAAGCGGCACAGCCGCGCCTCCCGAATTGCGCACCGCTACCCGGTAGCCATCCTGTTTCAGACGGCTACTCGCGGCCGCCGCCTCCGGGAGCCTGCTGTCCCTAAGGCCCATGACGAAGGCTCGCGGATGTCTCCAGATATGAACCATCGGGGGGCCTCCCTCGCCCGCATGCCGGCACAGCAGCTCCTCCAGCGCAAACGGATATAAAATATCCGGCTCGCTAAGATCCCCGCTGCGATCCAGCAGCAGCAAATTATGCAGCCCTTCCTCCAAGGCCAGCGAAGCAGCTTGGTCTATCATCCTTCGTTCCCCTCTCACGTTCAAGCTCGGCCCGGCAGCAGCGAGCGAAGCGTCATCTTTCCGTTTATCTTAATCGAAAAGGAGCTGCCGCAGCAACTCCTCCTATTTCACACTATTCACGTTCCACCAAGCCTTCGATCTTCGCCTGACCCCAAGGCGCTACCTTCAGCCGCACAATCAGCCGGTCCGCCTTGTCCTCCAGCGCCTTCCCCGTATTTTCCGGCACATAATATTTCTCGATGCCATAATTGACGCGCATCTGCCAGTTCTGAACAGCCCAATCAGAGGAGGCGCGCCCCTTGATCAAAACTGCATTCTCCGGAGTTACGGCCGGCTTCCGGTCATATGCCCCCGCCAGCGCGTAGGTCCCATCCGCTGTAGGCGCAACCGCTACATATACCGTCTGCCCCCGCTTGACGCCATCCGGAGATCCCTTCCAGAGGCCCGGCGAAACCTCGCTGATCTCATAGCTCAGATTGACATAGTCTCCGTACAAAAGATCCCTCGGATCGACCGGTACGGTCTTGACTCGCACATCCTGGCCGTACCAGCTGACCGCGTAATAGGAAAGCGCCACGCCGACAAGCGCCAGCACCTGCAGCAGTACGAGCACCGCGGCCAGTTTTCCCCGGCGGCTTCGCGGCCGTACGGGCGTCTCTGCGATTGCTTCGTTCTTATCCATGGCGATTCGCCTCCTCCGCAAGCTTCAAGATGCGCTTGTTTCTGCGGTTCAGGAACCAGCTCAGCCCGATCAGCAAGATACCGCCAAGTATAAAGAACAAGGATTTGTCCATGAAATCCCAGGTCAGCTTGACGTAAGCAACGAGAGTGCTGCAGATGAACAGCAGCGTTCCGAAGTTGATCTTAAACCGCCAGCCCTCGGCATAACCTCTCCACAGCACATACAGCGAAAATAGAAACAGCGCCAGCAGGTACAATACGGCATATCCGGAGCTCATATAGAGGAACGGGACCAGCAGAATCCACTCCAATCCGCTTGGGAGCGTTCCGCGGACATACTTGCCGGCCATTGACAGCAGAAACACGGCCGCAAGCGCTCCGAGATAGCCGGGGGCGTCCGGGAGCACATCAGCTCTTACGCTAATCCACTCACCGCTTGCCAGCACCATAACGACTGCGAATAGATAGGCTGCGGCGAGCGGAACGGACTGCATCGCGTAGCTCTCACGACGCTCTTTCAGCCAATCTCCCAAGGCATACAAGAGCATCGTCGGAATAAACATCCACATGAACGGCAGCTCCTCCGACAGCGTCCAGATCAGGAGATGAAGCGTCACGCTGAAGCTGAAGCACCAGATGAGCAGCGGACTGCGGCTTCTCCAGCCGTAATACCCGAGCCCGGCGACCATAAGCGCCATTGCCGTATAGCTGAGCGTATCGAAAGAGGCCAGGCTGTAAAACTGCGCCGCGTTAAACAAAATCAAGGCAATGATGTACAGATAACGGCTGCGGTACAAATAAGTGACCAACGTCCCGGCCAAGGCCCAAAGGATGAAGGAGCCCGCATGATGCGCGACGAGGTGGAACATCTGGCCGATCAAGATGATCCCCGCTCCGAAGCTGATGACGCCCAGGCTGACAAGCGCAATACCGAGCCGGTTGTCGCCGCGGCGGACGAATAGTTCTCCTCCGGCGTAGAAGCCGCACATTACGACAATAATCAGAGCAAGTCTGGCCAGCTGAGGGATGTCCTGCCAGTTGGCCGCCACGAAGCTGAGAATGCCGACTGCAAGCAGAATGCTGCCCAGCAGCGGCAGGACGCCGACGCCTTGAGTCTGATGCGCATACAGCTTGATGATCCGGTCAGCCTGCTCGCGGGAGATGATTCCTTTCTCGACCCACGCAGGCGCTTCCCGTTCGACCCATCTTCTACCCATGCTTGATCCCCCCTGTCCTAGTCTGCTGAACTTGGCTTGCAGATCCTTATACCTACAGTATAGACATTATGATGGAGATGAGAAGTACTAACTTCAATTAGTACCTGCTGCCGATTCGTGTATTCTTTTTTTATGCGCGCTCCTTTATAATAAAGCTATAGTGCGCCGTACCCCATACTGAGCCTACAATTGCCAAGCTTCCCGGAGGGATGTACCTACATGATAACCAGACGTATATTTGTTAAACAGCTGCTGGCGCTGATTGCTCTCGCGTCAGGCGGCGCGGCCTTATCTGACCGTTTCCTCGGCTCGGAGCAAGCCGCCCCCGTCGAGCCCCCGGCAGCTCTGCCGGCTGTTCAGCCCGAACCTGCAGCCAAGGAGCCTGCTGTTTCCGACAAGCCCCTGCTCTCCTTCTTCCTGCTCAGCGACCTGCATATCTCCGTAGCGGACACCTCCATCGGCGATAAGCTTCGTCTGGCTTTGAAAGACATCACCCAGTTCGATTCTCCTGTCGATAATCTCATCTTCGGAGGCGATGTAACCGACTTCGGACGGGACATCGAATACAAGCAGCTCAAAGGCATATTGGACGATTACAAGCTCCCTCCCATTTATGCCAATATGGGCAATCATGATTATTACGATATTTGGCTGACCGACCGGGGAGCCTTCTCCACGGAGACGATGCCCAACGGCAAGACGGATGCGATGTGCCGGAACCGCTTCATGAAGTTTTTCGGCTACAAGGATAAGCCCTATACGGATGTATGGCTTCAGGATGTTCATCTGATCCTGCTGTCGCAGGAAGCTTACGTGCAGGAGAAGCCTGACGTGGGCGAGGGGGCCTGGTATTCCGACGAGCAGCTTGCCTGGTTCGAAGAAACGTTGAAGCCCCATGCCGACGGGAAGCCGGCGTTTATTTTCATCCATCAGCCGCTGCCCGCTCCCGGCACGGACGGAGGGACGCATAGGCTGATCCGCGCCAAGCGGTTTCGGGAAATTTTGCAGCCCTACCGCAATGCGTTTGTTTTCTCGGGACATACCCACCGCAACTTTCTGAGCGAAAACCATTATAACCAGGAGAATACCTTCCACTGGTTCAACAACGCTTCTGTCGGCAAAACCCGCGCAAGCGCCAATGGCGCCAATGCCGTCCAAGGCATGTATGTGCAAATCTACCCGCATCAGGTCATCGTAAAGGGCCGGGAATTCACGGACCGCACCTGGATTCCGGGTTCGGAATGGATCGTGCCTATCAAGGCCTAGCAGCAGCGCCGGTTTACAGCTACCCGGAATCTGTTCGGCAGCGGACAGATTTTTTGGGCTGTCCCTGTAGGATAATCGGAAAACTTGTCGAATAAATAAACGCGGTTGACAGCCTGCATGTGAGTCGGATAACCAAAGGTGATGAACGAACTGTGAGCTTTATTACCCAACTTTTACTGAATATGCTGCTGATCGCGGCGCCGATTTTGCTGTATCAGCTACTATGGGGCGATCGGCTGGCCCAGGATGCGCGCGCGAGGTCCAAGCTGCTTGCGGCAGGTCTTAGCATACTGTCGGCCATACTGTGTATGACTTATCCCCTCCAGTTCTTCGGCAGCATGCCATATGATCTGCGCATGATTGCCTTGGCGGCATGCGTGCTGTATGCCGGACTTCTTCCTTCGCTCGCCGCCGCCGCCGCGATCGGGATGTACCAGATCATGCTAGGCGGCGTAGAAGAGGCTATCCTGTTCCTGCTCGCTGCTCTGCCGGTCATCGGCTGCCTGCTTCTGATCCGAAGAAAAGTTATGACCGCAGACCGGATTCTGCGTCCGCTCGCCGCTGCCGCCGTCGGACTTACCGTGTCCGTTATTACGGCAGCCGCTGCGGCCGTATATGCAATCTGGAGCAGCCCTAGCTCTGTATTTGATGCGAGATTGGCTGTCGGCATCCTCTTTTATATGCTGACCCATACGGCGGCTGCCGTGCTGGCCGCCTGCATCATCACACGCATCAAGCTTAACAGGAGCTTGCGGAAGCATCCCCAGCCTAATGAGAGGATGAATGTGCTGAGCGAGCTCGCCGCTTCATTCGCCCATGAGGTGCGCAATCCGATGACCGTCGCGCGCGGCTTTGTGCAGATGCTTAGGCAGGGAGATGTGGCGGAGAACAAACGTCAGGTATATGTCCAGATGGTGCAAGAGGAGATCGATAGAGCCCAGACGGTCATCAATGATTATTTATCCTTTGCCAAACCTCAGCTGGATGCGATCGAGCTGCTCGATGCCAAGCTGCTGGTGCTTCGGGCCGTCGATTCGCTGAGAACGTTCGCTTCTCTCCGTCATGTGGACATTAAAACCGAGCTTCAGGACAAGCTGATGATCAGCGCCAACGCGGAGAAATTTATCCAATGCATCACCCATCTGTGCCAAAACGGCATCGAATCGATGCCCGGAGGAGGGACGCTGCGGATCATCGGTTCGCTGCACAGCTCCATGGTCAGCATCGATATCATCGATCATGGCATCGGAATGACGCCCGAGGAAGTCGGACGACTGGGCACACCGTATTATTCGCTTCGCGGGAAAGGGAATGGCCTCGGCATGATGGTCACTTATCGCGCCATCCATAATATTCATGGACGCATCGATGTCACAAGCGAGCATGGCAAAGGCACTTGCTTCACCCTGCTGCTGCCGACGCTTCAGCCTTCCAGTTATCATTAACGCTCTTGATCCGCCAGCACGTCCATTACTTCCCTGAACAGCTCTATGGACCGATTCGGTCCCCCTTCCGGTACGTGGCGAATCAGCACGGCGGCCGCGTACCTTGGAGCGTCCGCCGGTCCGTAGCCGATAAACCAATGGTTTTCGCCGGCCTGGCCTCCATCCAGCACAATCTGGGCCGTACCTGACTTCCCGGCTAACGGCCATTTGGCCGCTTGCAGAGCTCGCCCTGTTCCATGGTCGACTACTCCGTCCATCCACTCCAGCAGCGTCTCGGCTGTCTTCGCGTGAAGCCTGACTTTACCGCCGGACATAAGCTCAGCTTCATGCGGAGCAAATTGCTCATACAGCCTTCCATTCGCAAAGCGAACTTCCTTCACAATACGGGGAGCCTGTACGCGCCCACCATGATAAAGTGTGACGACCAGATTGGCGGCTTGCAGAGGCGTCATCTGCACATCCCGTTGACCGATGGCCGTCTGCACCAGCGCCCCCGGATCGGAGCGGTCCGTGGAGGCCGCATAGGTCTGGCCTCTCTGTTCCCCGTCCCATTGCAGGAAATGGCCGGAGACGGAGGCAGCTCCCGACCAGCCCACCGTGCCGGATGCTCCCAGTCTTTCAGCATACTGCGCTAGCAGCTCTCCCCCGAGCCGCTGCGCCACTTGCGCGAAGACGATATTGCAGGACTGGGCAAATCCTTCCTCAAGCGTCAGCTCGCCATGCCCTCCATGCTTCCAGCAGCGAAAGCCGAATTGTCCAAGCTCCCCTCTGCAATGAAAGGTCTCGCCTGGCTTCACGACTCCTTCCTCCAAGGCCGCTATGGCCGTAACCGTTTTAAATATCGAACCCGGCGCTTCTGCCTGAAGCGCGAGATTACTCCAGTTCGTCCGGGAAGGATCGACATGATCGGGGGTAAAAAAAGGCTTGCTGGCCATCGCCACCACGTCGGCCGTCTCGATATCCAAGACGACCACCGTCCCCTCACGGACGGCGGAACGCTCCAGCTTCTGCTCAATCCGCTCCTGAATGCCCCGGTCCAGCGTCGTAACTACACGCAGGGGATAATAGGGATTGCGCGGGCTGATCTCGCGAATGTCCAGTCCGGGCAGCGGCCGCTTGCCGGCATCGGTGAACAGGGACACGGTCGTAGGGCCGATGCCCCGCAGCCAAGGCTCAAAGGACTTCTCCAATCCGGCGTTGCCGATCCGGCTTGTCAGCTGCAGCTCACCTTTGTGGAACAAGTCGGTGAACTGCCGGATAATCCTCTCCGGATTTTGCCCGATATAGCCGATCAGCCGGGAGGCCGGCTGATGCGTCTCATACCGCTGCTTGTAGGTGGTTACCCGGAAGTCTTCAAGTCCTAACGCAGCCAGCTTCTCTGCCTGCTCAGTGCTGAGCGCCAGCGGCTTGGCGTCCTGACCCGGCCACATCCGCGGAGATGAGGATGACTGCTGAAAGCTTTTTAAAGCGGACTTCGTCACTTGCAGGATACGAGCCGCCTCTGCGATCAATCTTTCCCGGGCCTCCTCTCTCTGCGGCTCCGTCTGTATGGGGAATACCGTGAGTACCCGAACCGGAGCGCCTGTCAACGGTTTGCCGTGTCTGTCTACGAAATCTCCCCGTCCGCTATCCAGCACAATGCCTTGCTCACGCTGAACGACGGAATTTTCCACCAGATCGATATGCCGCCACGTCCAGCGTCCCGAGGCTGCAATCTGAATCCAGAACAGCCTGATATTCCACACGATGAGCACGCCCACGGTTACGATCAGAATGACAAATATCCGATTTTTCTTCAACCCGCTTGTCTCTCTCATAGCTGTCCCCGACCCCATCCTCGTCTATTTCGCTGGTAGTCAGTATGCGCATAACCGGCTTCTTCCAAA
Source organism: Paenibacillus sp. cl123 (assembly GCF_900101595.1). Lineage (GTDB taxonomy): Bacteria > Bacillota > Bacilli > Paenibacillales > NBRC-103111 > Paenibacillus_G. The sequence continues at coordinate 34,563 of NZ_FMYY01000005.1, read as the reverse complement.
CTCCTCCTGCCTGATGACGCCGCCGAACGTCCGGCCTCTGGAAGTCCGGTGAACACGCCCGGCCTGCGGCCTCTTGGTCACCGGACTTCCAGGACGACAAAAAGCAGCGCAGACCCTCATGAAGAGAGCGCTGCGCTGCTTCGAAACCGTCAAGAGATATTGACCTGTTACACGCGAAACTTGGAAAGCGAGTCCTGCAAAGACTTCGACAGTTCCTCCAGCTTGTCCGACAGCTTGACGAGGCCGCCCGATATGTTAAGCTGCTCGGTGCTGAGCGACGCCACCTCCTGGGAAGTCGCCGACGACTCTTCCGCTACCGCGCTGACATTCGTCATCGATTCGCTCAGGACGACCTGAGAGGTTTCCAGTTGGCTGATGGACTCCGTCACGTTGGACAGCCTTGCGATAAATCCGCCCATCTGCTCATCCACCTGCTTGAAGATCGAATCCGCTTCCTTCACCGACGAAATCTGCTCCTGGAAGATCGGATACGCCTGCGACAGCACCTGCACGGTTTCATCGATCTCCTTCTGGATCTTCTCCGTAATCTGACCGACGACGGCGATCGATTGCCGGGATTGGTCCGCCAGCTTGCGGATTTCGTCCGCCACTACCATGAAGCCTTTGCCCGCGGCTCCGGCACGAGCCGCCTCGATCGTCGCATTCAGCGACAAGATGTTTGTCTGCTTCGTCATATTGCCCAGCATATCCAGAATCTTAACGATCGACCGGGTGCTTTCCTTCAGGTTGTCGACCTTCTCCACCATCGAGCGCGTCATCGTTTCGGTTTCATTCGTCTTGCCGATCAGCTCATCCATGTACGCGATCCCCTGCTTACTGGACGCCTGCACCTCGCCTGCGGCCGTGCCCATGATCACATTCGCTTCGACAACCGACTTCATCTGGACGCCGATCGACTGCGTCAGTTCGTTGCCCCGCTCCGACTCCACAGCCAGACTGCTTGCTCCCATCGCAATTTCCTCGGTCGCCACCGCGATATCTTTGGCCGACATCGCCGTCTTCTTCGAGGCATCCGACAGCTCGCCCGCCGTCCCCAGCACCTCCTGAGCCGACCTGTTGGTCTGCTGCACCAGCTGGGTGATCTTCTCCATCATCTGGTTGAAGCTGACGCTGAGCTGACCGATCTCATCTTGTCGCTTGGCCGGCATCCGCACTGTCAGGTTGCCCTGCTCGCCTTCCTTCATCAGATTGCGCAGCTGGATAAGCGGTCTGCCGATCATCCGCGCCAGCATGAACCCGATTACGACCGCGATCAACGCCGCTCCGAATGCCATCGCCACCGTAATGTCGAAAATAACGCTGGCATCCTTCACAAGCTCCTTCACCGGGATAGAACCGATCAGGTTCCAGCCGCTTTTGCCGGACTTGTAATAGACGAGCTGATATTGATCATCCCGGGTTTTAAGCTGTCCAAATTGCTGATCAAGCGCGCCCTTCTCAATATCGAGGTTGCTCGGCTTGGCCAGCAGTAACTTGTCTTCATTATACACATAATTATCGTCTTCCGAGACGATGACCGTGCTGCCTCCGTCGCCCATGCTGATCTGCTTCATCTGCTCGCTCATGACGTCCAGCTTGATTTCGATCAGCACAACGCCGGTAATCTGGCTTGTGTTCAGGCTCTTCAGCACCCGGCCAACAGCAAAGGCGGGAGTTGCCGTACTCGTAACCACGTTCTCATCCAAGAACCCTTTTTCGCTTGTCGCCAGCCATACGACTTGACCGTTTCCATCGACGATCTTTTTGAACCAGTCCTTGTCGCCCCGGCTGCCACCGCCGGGGTTGCCGGTGGAGGAGGTGATAGGCTCGCCCTTTTCAGTCAGCAAATGAACGGCCTTGATGTTTTTATTAGCGAACGCGTACACATTAAGCTTCTCTGTAATAAAGCGAGTGGATTCCAAATAATTATAGCTGCCGCGGTCGACCGCACTCAATTCCACCATCAGCTTACGAAGGTCCTCGTTCAGCATGATCTGCAAGGACAGATCCTCATAAGTGGAGTAAATCAAGTCAAGCTTCTGCCCCGCTTGGATGATCGTTTGCTCGGAGGCGTCGGCAACCTTGGTCTGGATAACGTCTTTGGATTTGGCATAGGAAATCAAACCTACGACCAGAACGAAAAATAAAATACAGAAGAAAAAGATGGCAAATAATTTCGTACCTACCGATTGAAGAGGATTCAAGCGCCCTCCTCCCCTTGCACCACCGGCCGATGAGGCCGTCTCGTTGGAAAGGGAAGCTGATTTCGATTGCAGGTATTTGCCGGCACGCTGCAGGCCGTCAAGCAGTGAAGACCATGTCTTCTTCACAGGAAGCACCACCTAGTTTTGTTAGATTGAACGTATACTACCTAGAATTTTCGATTCTTTACACGTTCTTCATAATTGAGGGTATGTACTCTTTCGACACATTCGGTCATAATCCTTCTTATTTTCCATGAATATACAAGGATTACTTTAGGGCCATCGTCTTAACAAGCTTACACTCCCGCTATAGTTATATCGGCTGAGTCCGCCTGTTTCTAAAGTGAAAAATGTCTCAAACTGAGTCGACACGACTAAATCGAGGTCCTAGCAGCGCCACCTCATACGCCAACCATCCCGGATTGCGGGACAAAGGTGAAGCCCGATGCCGCACGGCAGGCTAAGCCATGGAGCACCGGGCACGGATTATGGATCACGGATATCACGGATGCTTCCCGCATGGAACGGCGGATATTTTGCTGTAGGAACAACAAAACCTGGCCGGCCGCGTCAAGCGGCTAACCAGGTTTTGACTTGCCTTTATATTTGGAATTTCGATAAAGATTCCTTCAAGGAATTGGACAGCTCCTCCAGCTTGTCCGACAGCTTGACGAGGCCGCCCGATATGTTAAGCTGCTCGGTGCTGAGCGACGCCACCTCCTGGGAAGTCGCCGACGACTCTTCCGCTACCGCGCTGACATTCGTCATCGATTCGCTCAGGACGACCTGAGAGGCTTCCAGTTGGCTGATGGACTCCGTCACGTTGGACAGCCTTGCGATAAATCCGCTCATCTGCTCATCCACCTGCTTGAAGATCGAATCCGCTTCCTTCACCGACGAAATCTGCTCCTGGAAGATCGGATACGCCTGCGACAGCACCTGCACGGTTTCGTCGATCTCCTTCTGGATCTTCTCCGTAATTTGACCGACGACGGCGATCGATTGCCGGGATTGGTCCGCCAGCTTGCGGATTTCGTCCGCCACTACCATGAAGCCTTTGCCCGCGGCTCCGGCACGAGCCGCCTCGATCGTCGCATTCAGCGACAAGATGTTTGTCTGCTTCGTCATATTGCCCAGCATATCCAGAATCTTAACGATCGACCGGGTGCTTTCCTTCAGGTTGTCGACCTTCTCCACCATCGAGCGCGTCATCGTTTCGGTTTCATTCGTCTTGCCGATCAGCTCATCCATGTACGCGATCCCCTGCTTACTGGACGCCTGCACCTCGCCTGCGGCCGTGCCCATGATCACATTGGCTTCGACAACCGACTTCATCTGGACGCCGATCGACTGCGTCAGTTCGTTGCCCCGCTCCGATTCCACAGCCAGGCTGCTTGCTCCCATCGCAATTTCCTCGGTCGCCACCGCGATATCTTTGGCCGACATCGCCGTCTTCTTCGAGGCATCCGACAGCTCGCCCGCCGTCCCCAGCACCTCCTGAGCCGACCTGTTGGTCTGCTGCACCAGCTGGGTGATCTTCTCCATCATCTGGTTGAAGCTGACGCTGAGCTGACCGATCTCATCTTGTCGCTTGGCCGGCATCCGCACTGTCAGGTTGCCCTGCTCGCCTTCCTTCATCAGATTGCGCAGCTGGATAAGCGGTCTGCCGATCATCCGCGCCAGCATGAACCCGATTACGACCGCGATCAACGCCGCTCCGAACGCTATTGCAAGCGTCAGATCAAAGATGACGGCCGCATCCTTGACGAGTTCCTTCACCGGCATCAATCCGACTAAAATCCAATTGTTATTCGGCGTTCTGAAGTAAACAAGCTGATTTTGGCCGTCAGACGTTTGGAGCTTATCATGTTCTTTGTCCAAGGCATCCGTCCCAACAGGCAGGGTGCTTGGCTTCGCAACCAAATTTTTGTCGGCATGATAGACGTAATTGCCTTTATCCGAAAGCACAAGGGTGCTGCCGCCTTCGCCCATCTGAATTTGCTTCATCTGGTCGCCGATGACGTCAACCTTGATCTCGATGACAAGAACCCCCGTAATTTCGCTGGTGACCGGATTTTTCAGCAGCCTCCCCAAGGCGAAGGTCGGAGGCGACGATCCTCCCAAATTACTGTCGCCGGCATAGCCCTTTTCCTTCGTTTCCAGCCATACCGCTTGTCCTCCCGCTTTCACGATGTCGCCGAACCATTCCTGATCCGCCTGAATATTCATCCCGAGGGAATTGTTTGTGGAATTGATGCCTTCCCCCTTCTCAGTCATCAGATGAATCGACTGGATGTTTTTGTTGGCAAAGGCATACATATTCAACTGCTCCGTCAACAGCCGCCCCTGCTCCAGAAATTCATAGGAGTTCCGATTCGTCTTCCGTAAACTGCTTGCAAGCCTGCTCAGTTCGTTATTAAGAACGATCTGCATCGACAAATCCTCGTAGCTGGAAAATATAAGACCGAGCTTCTGGCCCGCTTGGATGATTGTCTGCTCCGATGCCTCCGCTACTTTATTCTGAATAACCTCCTTGGAACGGCTGTACGACATCAGCCCCACGGCCAGGACGAAAATAACGATACTGAAGAAAAAAATAGCGAACAGCTTGGTTCCTACCGACTTCATCGGATTAATCCGCATGGAATCGAGGGAATCGGCGACCCTGCGGGCAGCGTGACTGCCTGATGACGATGGATTGGGGCGAGAGGGATCGGAATTGGCCATTACCGAGCCTTTCTCCTGAAAGCGTTGCCATTTTTCTGATAGCGTTTTCTTCACAGGGTACACCACCTATTCTTAAATTGAGCCCCTTGGCTTGGTAATGCGCAGACTGCCTGTGCTCCCATTGCACAAGGTATTCGACATCATTTGGGAAAAATCCTTTTCTTTTCCGCATCCTACGCAAAAATAATTAGTTCTTTGGCCCCACGCCTTCTGCCTTCTGCGCAGAGCAAAAAGAGGCTATCCCTGTGGCAGCGGACAACCTCTTGGCGAAAGACAAGATATGGAGTTGCAGTTTAGGCTCCCGTTCATGGAGGGCAGAGTAACGACGAACGTTCCAGGTAAATTTTATCCGTGGGCCTGGCAGTCGGGAGCGTATTATTCGAATTTCCGCACACATTCCCTCCTTTGACCGCCAGAAGGGAGCGTTTATACGTTTTTCCGCACACATTCCCTACGTTCAGCCGCCAATCAGGCGCACAGCTTGAAGCTTGGCCCGCTTACTTTCCCTTGCCCATTTTCTTCCTCATCATATCAAACGGACGGACAGGGGCCGCCACCTTCATCCGGATCGGCTGCAGCGGGTGCCTGGCCGCGTCCAGCTGTTGGCCGGCCTCATCATAAATATCCGGCACCGTCTGCTTGAAGAACGTGCCGCCGGGACCGAAAAACTCGATCTCCTGGCCGGGCTTGAAGTGGTTGCGCTGCTGGACGAGCGCTGTACCGTTCTCAGCATCGTAATCCAGAACGACACCAACGAAATCATAAGGCGCCGCCTTGTCCTCCGGCTCGAAAATATGATCCTCGTGGCCCGGACGATCATAGAAAAAGCCCGTGTTCAGCGGACGATTCGCCGCCTTCTGAATCTCATAGAGCCATTCGGGCTTCAATTCGTAATTCACCGGGTCGGCAAAATAAGCGTCAATGGCCTGCCGGTAGGCATTCACCACCGTAGCTACGTAATGAACGCTTTTCATCCGTCCTTCGATCTTGAAGCTGTCGACGCCCGAACGGATCAGCTCCGGCACATGTTCGATCATGCACAAATCTTTGGAGCTCATCGAGAAGGGGTTGTCGCCCTCCTGGAAAAGCGGCAGCTCCTTAATTCCGATCTGCGGACCGGCAAGCTCCTCCTCCGTCGTGAACAGATCGTATTTCCACCGACAGGACTGCGAGCAGCCGCCGCGGTTGGAATCCCGGTCCGTGAAATGGTTGGACAGCACGCAGCGGCCCGAATAGGAGCTGCACATCGCCCCGTGCACGAACACCTCGATCTCCATCTCGACGCTGCGCTTGATCTCTTCGATCTCTTCCATGCTGACCTCCCGGGCGAGCACGACGCGGTCGACGCCGTCCTCCTTCCAGAACTGCACCGCCTGGCGATTCATCGTGGACTGCTGCGTGCTCAAGTGAATTTCCAGCTTGGGCGCTACGCGGCGGCAGGTCTCGATAATAATCGGATCGGCGACAATGATCGCATGAACGCCAGCGTCTTGAATCCCCCGCAAGTAATCCTCCAGGCCCGCCAAATCCTCGTTATGAGCATATATATTCGTTGCGACAAATACTTTGGCTCCGTACTTCTCGGCAAACTCCACGCCCTCGCGCATCTCCTCGAACGTGAAATTATCCGCATTCGAGCGTAAACCATACTGTTGTCCGCCGATATAGACGGCATCCGCCCCGTAATGGACGGCGAACTTCAGCTTCTCCAGGCTGCCCGCAGGCGCCAGCAGCTCAGGCTTCTCCAGTCTGATCCGCTTGCCGAGCAGGGCTTGCTGCTCCATCGTAGTCATGTTAGACGCTCACCTCTCTCCTTGTTGCCACTCTCTTAATAAACCTGCTCTTTAAAGAAAAATCCGTACGACAACTCGCGTCTCGGGTCCTGCAGCTCGCGGATGGCGTCCAGCAGGCTTTCATCGAACGCATACCCGGCCGGATCAGCCGTATAGGCATCTATCGCCCGGCGGTAGCTGCGCAGCACCGTTTCGTTATATGCGACCGGCTTCAGCAGCGATTCGATCTTCAAGCTGTCGATGCCGCCTTCCATCAGCTCATGCAGACTGTCCAGCATACAGATATCGTCGGAGCTCATGATATGGGTCCCGTTCATATCCTCATAGACAGGGTATCGCTCATTTTGCCGCTCCTGCTCGATCAGAAACAAACCTTGATCGACACATGCCTTCAGCACCTCATCCGACGTCAATACGCGGCTTTGGCCCTGATGGTTATTATAGTTCGTCAGCAGACTGCGCTTGGAATGATAAATATTCGTGATGCCGTGAACCTGCACCTGAACCTCCATATCCGGCAGCAGACGCTTGATTTCCAGCGTTTCCTCCAGGTTCAGCTCGCGGGCCAGCACCATCCGGGTGGCTCCCTTTGTGCCCCAATATTTGGCCGTGGCGTAGTTGGTCGAGGTCATCTCGGCGTTCCAGTGCAGGCCAATGCCTGGCGCCGCTTCCCGGGCCGCGATCAGCACGGCGGGATCGCCGAACACGAGCGCATCGACCTGCAGACGATGCAGCTCTTTCAGATACGCTTGCAGCTCTTCCAGCTGCTCGTTGCTGAACAGATTATTGACTGCAGCATATAGCTTCACTCCCCGCTCACGCAGCCAGGGAGCCAGCTTCTCCAGCTCGCTGACGGTGATCTCGCCCGGCAGACGCAATCCGAAGCGGTGCTCGCCGACCACTATCGCATCCGCCCCGGCTTCCACATATCGCTTGGCTTCCTCAGGTGTACCCGCTGCTATCAACAATTCCGGCTTAGTCGTCATTCCGACACCTCTTGTTCCTAAGAATTCCGGTCCGCCCGACTCTCGTCAAGGTCGTCAAGGCGCGGCCGTCTTGTTGCTCTCCGCAATATTTTTCTTATGCTCCTCGAAGGTTTCCGCGAACAGGTGCTTGCGGCTCCCGTCTTTTTTCGTGACATAGAAAAGATAAGTCGTCTCTTGCGGATAGATCGCCGCCTGGATGGAAGCAATCGACGGGCTTGCGATCGGCCCCGGCGGCAGGCCGCGGTTCAAGTACGTATTGTACGGACTGTCCACCTGCAGGTCCTTCTCATATAACCTTTCCTTCTGCTTGTCGAATAAATATTGAATCGTCGCATCGATCTCCAGCTGCTTATTTTGCTTCAGCCGGTTATGGATGACTCCGCTGACCAAAGCCCGTTCTTCGGGGATCGCTACCTCGCGCTCTATCAGCGAAGCCACTGTCAGCGTCTGGTGCAGCGTAAGCCCCCGGGCTTCCATCGCCTGTCTCCACCCCTGCGGAAGCTCCTGCAGCCGTTTGTCGAGCTGTGCCGTCATGGTAGCGATCAGCTCGTCCGGGCTCGCATCCTTTTTCCACTCATACGTGTCGGGATATAAGTAGCCCTCCAAGCGCGCCTTCAGATTCGGATTCGCCGGGATTCCGGCAGCCGCCGAACCGGCAGGTGCGACAAACTTGGCCGCCGCAGCCTCGAATGCGGCGGGGTCCATGCCGGACTGCTGCAGCTTCTCCGCAATCTGTCTGAACGTGAAGCCTTCCGGCACGGTCAGCCGAAGGCCGGCCTCCTTGGCCGTCTCCCCGCGGTTCAGCTTGGCGATGATCTCATCCGGGGTCAGTCCCGGCTGCATGTCATACTCTCCTGCCTGAAAACGTCCGCCTTCTCCCTTGTACTTGACGTAATATGTGAACAGCCGCGCGTCGCGCACAAGCCCCTTCCGCTGCAGCTCATGCGCCAGCTCGCCCACTCCCGTGCCTGCCGGGAGCGCCACCCTGACCGGCGTGTCCGAAGGCAGGGTCGGCGAGAGCGCGCGGCTGATATACAGCGCAACGCCGACCGTCAAGCCGGCGGCCAAACAAATAATCAGTAAAAGTCCGCTAATCCAAACCCGTTTACGCGTCATAGTCTCACACGGGCGCTTCCAGCGCCGCTCCTTTCTCCAAACAAACGAAAAAGAGCGGATCATCTCCGCTCATAAGCTGTTCATGGTCAAATGGCAGGCTTATATGGTTTCATCCGGCGGAAACGTCCATTCGTCGAAAAGCTCCGAGACATCTTCCCACTCGTCGTCATCTTCGATCGTCTCCAGCTCCAGCTCACCATCGCCCTTGCTCGCGACGCGAAAAATTTCCGGTTCATCCTCTTTGCCCGGCTTGGCCTTCTCCAGCATGGCGTAGCCATGGCCGTTCCACTCAAGCTCGGTCACGATGCGATATACGACGGACTCCTGCTGCTCGTCATATAAAATAATATCATCTCCGTACGCATCCCGCAACTGGCGCGTCGGAGCAGCTTCCCGTGCCGAATCGGACATGGGCTTCCTCCTTCAGATCAAGCGGAGAAGCCGAAGTGGTTACTTCGACTGCTCCTCCTCTTCTTCATCCTCTTCCCCGTCGAACTCATCCATCAGGGTATTAAAGGTTTCTTCCACGATGTTCCATTCTTCCTCATCTTCGATCGTGTACAGCTGGAGGTCATCCCCATCTTCCTCATAGCGGAAGGCGTACACTTCCTCGGACTCTTCGTCCGCATCGACTGGAACAACCATCATGTACTTCTTGTCCGAGTCGTCTACCTCGAACTTCATGATCACTTCGAATTCTTCCTCGTTGCCGTCTTCGTCTGGAATAAAAATAATTTCCGGTTCCTCTTCCAATTGGTCCTGAATGTCGTTATGTTCCTTTTGGGACATGGTCCTTCACCTCTTCGATTTGGAATGTGCATCCATATAATTTTGCAGGATCAAGGCGGCGGCCATCTTATCGACGACCAGCTTCCGTTTCCTGCGGCTGACATCCGCCTCAAGCAGCGTGCGCTGGGCCGAGACGGTAGTCAGTCGTTCATCCCACAGATGCACCGGCAGCTGCAGCCTCTCGTGAAGGCTCCGGGAGAACTCGATGCAAAGCTCTCCGCGCGGGCCGATCGTGTTGTTCATATTTTTCGGCAGGCCGACGACAACTTCCGAAACTTCATACTCACGGATAATGTCCTGCAGTCGGCCCAAATCGCGTTCCTCGGTCGTGCGCCGGATAACCTCCAGCCCTTGAGCCGTCCAGCCGAGCGCATCGCTGACCGCAACCCCGATCGTCTTGTCCCCGTAATCCAATCCCATCAACCGCATGGCGTTCCAGTCCCGTCCGTCGCTTTATGACTTGTACTGCTTCAGATACGAACGGACGAGTTCCTCGATCAGTTCGTCACGCTCCCGTTTGCGAATGATGCTCCGGGCGTTATCATGACGGGGGATGTAGGCCGGATCTCCGGAGAGCAAGTAACCGACGATCTGGTTAATCGGATTATACCCTTTTTCCTGCAGCGCGTCATATACCGCCAGAATGACTTCTTTGGGCGAGGTTTCGATCTCTTCCGCTTTCACGTTGAATTTCATCGTTTTATCCATCGAACTCATCTTGCGAAGCACCCCCTGCAATTCGTTGTATTCACCTTATTCGCCATCAGGCAACAAATTCCTCTTGACAAGCGAACATTTACCCAAACATTTATTTGGATGCGAGCAAAGCTTCTACGCTGCCGAGCGCCTCGGTCAGCTTGGAAGCGTCCTTGCCGCCCGCCTGCGCCATATCCGGCCGTCCGCCGCCGCTGCCGCCGCATGCCGCTGCCACTTCCTTGATAAGCTTGCCGGCATGGTAGCCTTGGCCTACCAGATCCGCTGTCACAGCTGCGACCAGGTTGACCTTGCCTTCGGCGGCTGCCCCAAGTACGATGACCGCGGAGCCAAGCTTCTGCTTCATCTGGTCGACAATCGTACGAAGCGTCTCCATGTCGCCTGTGCTTACCTCTGCCGCGAGCAGCGTGACGCCGCCTACCGACTTCACCTGATCGGTCAGAGAGCCTGCTTCCACGCTGGACAGCTTCGCCTTGAGCGACTCGTTTTCTCTCGACAGCTCCTTGAGCTGTGTGAATAAGCCTTCGACACGCTTCGGCACGTCCTGAATATTCGACTTCAGCAAGCCTGCGGCATCGCGCAGCAGCTGCAGCTGATCGTCCAAATATTGATAAGCGCCTCTGCCCGTCGCAGCTTCAATCCGGCGCACGCCCGATCCGATACCCGACTCGCTGATGATCTTGAACAGGCCGATCTGCCCGGTGCTTGCCACATGGCAGCCGCCGCACAGCTCCAGGCTGTAATCGCCGACGCGCACGACGCGGACCACCTCGCCGTATTTCTCGCCGAACAGCGCCATCGCCCCCAGCGCCTTCGCTTCCGCAATCGGCTTAAGCGTGATGTCCACGGCCAGGTTTTTCCACACCTGCGCATTGACCCGGCGTTCCACCTCTTGCAGCTCCTCGGGAGAAATGCCGCCGAAATGCGAGAAGTCGAACCGCAGCCGCTCCGGAGCCACCAGCGAGCCGGCTTGGTTGACATGTTCGCCAAGCACTTCCTTGAGCGCCTTGTGAAGCAGATGGGTAGCGGTATGGTTCTTGATAATATCCTCGCGCACGTCCTGGGTAACGACGGCCTGCACTTCTTCCCCCGTACGCAGCACGCCCGCTTCGACTCGCACGGTATGCACATGCTGGCCGTGAGGCGCTTTGCCGACTTCCTCGACCTTCAGGACGAGTTCGCCCGCCCTCATGTAGCCGTGGTCGCTGACTTGGCCGCCGCTTTCCGCATAGAACGGCGTACGGTCCAGAATGACCTGGCATTGCTCGCCGGTTCCGACAAGATCGACGAACCGCTGCTCATGCACGATCGCAATAATCTTAGCAGTTGTTACCAGCTCAGTATATCCAACAAACTCGCTTTTAACCGTATACTCGGCCAAAGGACCGCCTTGCACCTTCATGCCGCCCTCGTCCTGGCGGGCTGCGCGGGCGCGTTCCCGCTGCTCCTGCATCGCTGCGTCGAATCCGGCACGGTCGACCGTCAAGCCCTGCTCAGCAGCAAAATCCTCTGTCAGATCGAACGGGAAGCCGTACGTATCATACAGCTTGAACGCATCCGGTCCGCTGATCGACGTCAGACCCGCCTGGCGCGCCTTTTCGGTCAGATCGGCCAAAATCGCAAGTCCGCCGCCCAGCGTCTCATGGAACCGCTCTTCTTCCGTACGGATGACCTTCTCAATGAACTCGCGCTTCTCCACCACTTCGGGATAGTAGCTGCCCATGATTTCGCCGACGATGCCGGTCAGCGTGTACAGGAACGGCTTGTCCATGCCGAGCACCTTGCCGTAGCGGACTGCCCGCCGCAGCAGACGGCGGATGATGTAGCCGCGGCCCTCGTTGGACGGCAGCACGCCGTCGCCCACGGAGAAAGCTACGGTCCGGATATGATCCGCGATCACCTTCAGCGCCACGTCGGCATCCGCATTCTGCTTGTACGTAACGCCCGCCAGCTCGGCCGTCTTCTGGATGATCGGCTGGAACAGATCGGTGTCGAAGTTCGAGTCGACATCCTGCAGAATCGACGCAAACCGCTCCAGACCTGCGCCCGTATCGATATTCTTGTTAGGAAGCGGCGTATAGCTGCCGTCCTTGTTATGATTGAACTGCGAGAATACGAGGTTCCACACTTCGAGGAAGCGCTCGTTTTCGCCGCCCGGCCAGCATTCGGGATCGTTTAGATCGCCGTATTTGTCGCCGCGGTCGTAGAAAATTTCCGTACATGGTCCGCACGGACCTTCGCCGATATCCCAGAAGTTCTCATCCAGCTTGTAGATGCGTTCCTCCGGAAGGCCGATCTTCTTGTTCCAGAAATCGAAAGCTTCCGTATCCTCGGGATATACCGTGACAGACAGACGGTTCGGATCGAAGCCGATCCATTCCTTGCTGGTCAAAAATTCCCACGCCCAGGTAATCGCCTCTTCTTTGAAGTAATCGCCGATCGAGAAGTTCCCGAGCATCTCGAAAAACGTATGATGGCGGCGGGTTTTTCCTACGTTCTCAATATCGTTGGTGCGGATGCATTTCTGGGAGTTGGCGATGCGCGGATTCTCCGGCACGACTCGGCCGTCAAAATAAGGCTTCAGCGGCGCCATCCCCGCATTGATCCAAAGCAGCGACGGATCGTTGTGAGGAACGAGCGGAGCGCTCGGTTCGATGTTATGTCCCTTGCTTTCAAAAAAACTCAACCATTTAGAGCGGATTTCACTGGCTTTCACTTGCTAATAACCCCCTTCAATTGGTATGAAACGGAAAACGACAAAAAACCGCCCCTGAAAACAGGGACGATTGAATTGAATCGCGGTACCACCCTGGTTATCGCGCCTGCAGGCTACCGACGCTTGGAAGCGCAGGAATGCCGGGCACAATCTCCTTTTGCCGGATATTAACGGGTCCGGGGCCGGCGGAGTTTATCCGCACTCGGAAATGAGCTTTCGGTTATCCTTCATCAGGAAGGCTCTCGCAGCGGGGTCGACCTGACAGCATCCTAGTCCGGCTCTATGCCGTTCGTGGCGAATCCTGTGCCGCGCCCCAAGCCTTCTCTCTGGCTAATGGACTACAACCTACTGAATTTCTTCGACGCTTTTTGACTATAGTCAATGGTTCTTATACCGGCAAATTATACCGCTGTCAAGCAGGGGCTGTCAACTGGACGCTCCCTCACAATAATGTAATACCTCGGCGCAAAACTTCCGAGCCGCCATCAAAACTCAGCGTTCGCTTCATTCCTCGCCCCTGGATTGGCGCGTAATGCCTGCTTGCAACATGCGCCTTAGAACGTGCGGAGCCAGTATGCCGGCCTCAATGCACCGTCCGTCTATGCACATAATATAGGAACAAATGCTGCAAAATCACCTTCATCACGGCAAAAAACGGCACCGCCAAAATCAATCCCGCTATGCCGGCCACCTCGCCCCCGACCAGCAGCGCAAATATGATAAACAGCGGATGCATCTTGAGCGATCGGCCTACCACCTGGGGAGAGATGACATTGCCCTCAAGAATTTGGCAGACGGTGTTGACCACGATAACCAGCAGCACCATCTTGATCGAGATGGTCGACGCGACGATCAGGGCAGGCGCAGCTCCGAGAAACGGCCCTAGATAGGGGATAATGTTAAATACCGCTACGATGCTGGCCAGCAGCAGCGCATACGGCATCCCGATCGCCCAATAGCCGATATAGGCCAGTACGCCGATAATGACGCAAACGGTAAATTGGCCCCGGATGTAGTTGCCGAGCGCCGTGTCGATATCCATCAGCATGGATACAATTTCTTTGCGATGCGTCTTCGGCACGATAGCCAGCGTCGTCTTCTCCAGCAGTTGAAAGTCTTTCAGCATATAGAAGGAGACGAACGGTATGATGAAAATCATAAACAGCGCATTGATCGTGTTGCCGATGCCGTCAATATAGTTGGCTATGCCTGCCGAAATGCCCGCCTCCAGCTTGGACAGCGACTGGTTGATCCCAATTCGCACGCTGTCGGGCAGGAACTGCAAGCCGTTCAAATTGTCCACCAGGCTTTGCGCCCGAAACGACACGTCAGGCATATGTTGATTCAACTCCGCCAGCTGCTTCACGAACATGGGAATCACATTCATGAGAATAACCGTCATCGACATAATGAACATGGCATAGATCAGCAATACGGCGATCGTACGGGGAACGCGGCGCGCGCCCAGCAGCGATACCACCGGATTCAATACGTAAGAGATGATAAGAGCTATGATGAACGGGGTCAGAATTTCTCTGAGAAACACATAAACGCCCGAGATCATCGGACGAAGCTGCATAAGCAGCAGCAGGATGGCGAGTCCGATCAGCACATAGATCATGCCCAGCAGGACGCGGTTTCTTGGCAGTTTGTCCATGAATTTCTCCTCCTAGCGCAGCGCCGCATCGGCAGCGGCGGGTTACCCATAAGACAGTATATGTACAACCCTTGGATATTAACCCATCGTTTTGCTCATGCTGCGTCCGTCAGCTGTCCATTCGTCCTCTCGTACGCCTGCAGACGGCAAAAAACGCCGCTAATCGGCAAGCGCTTGTCGCTTACCGAGGCGGCGTTCATATTCGGTTAACTATGTCATTCGTTAATTGGCATGCACTTGCGGCATTTCCTCTTCGAAGAAAAGATCGTCCAGCGAGCTGAGCGTGCCATCTTCCTCAACCTGGAATACAGACATTTTCTCCCCGTTCACCGTCAGTTCGATGAAGCAGCCCCAGCAATAAAATTGATGCGAGCCGATTTTGCCGATATCTTTGGAGTTGCAATTTGGACAACGTAACATTGGTATCACCCTATTCTTCTTTTGGTACGAAGATTTCCTCCAATGCCTCGCTTGCGTGAACGGGAACAATCAAGGCATCCTCGCCGACCTTCACCGAGTCCGGCATTGGCAACCACTTGCGCCCTTCTTTGAGATCTGAAATGAAACCCTCGGTTACTTCATAACCTATTACTTTCCTACCCGATTCCCCATCCAAATAAACATCGTCAACGAACCCGAGCTGGTTTCCGTTAACGGTTAATAAGGGTAATCCTTTGATGCGGCGGCTGCCGCCGAGCAGCAATCTCCACGACTCCTCCGCTTCGAGCGGCTTGATCAGATCCTCGCGCTCGATCGTCACGGCATCGTCGCCGATTGCTACAACACCTTCCCATTCGACGCAGTTCGCCTCCTGGAACCAGTGTCCATCGCTGAGTATGAAAGCACGAACCTGCCACTCGTCGTCGAGCAGCACATCCTTGATTGCGCCTACCTGCTTACCGGTCTGCACACAAATCACGGGCAACCCGATTACATCTCGCGTTCGCTTCAACAACATTCTCTCCATTTCCGGATCGGAGCCATAAACCGAGGAGCAGCCCTGCAGGTAGCCCGAACACGAGCATATGAAAAGACTTAAGTCTTAGTACGTAAGCGCCGGGCGATGGTTTCAACAATCTGAGCGGTGCGGACCATCTGAGCTTCATCGTTGCCGGCGCCCAGGCTGAACCGGATAGCCGAGATTGCTCTGGATTCCGGCAGCTTCATGGCCCTCAGCACATGGGACACTTCCAGCGAGCCCGATGTGCAAGCCGATCCGCTGGCGGCGGCGACTCCCGCAAGATCCAGATTCATCAGCATCGTCTCCGTGGCGATTCCCGGAAAGCTAATATTCAGAATGTGGGGCAGCCGGTGAACCGGATGACCGTTAATTATGAAGCTTTCCTTCCCAAGCCGCTGCTCCAGCTCATTAACCAGTATACCCGCTAGTCTTTCCACATTCTCCCTGTGTTCATACCTCTTCCGGTCAAAAAGTTCCAACGCTTTGGCAAATCCGACGATACCGGGAATATTCTCCGTACCGGGACGGCGCTTGCGCTCTTGCGAGCCGCCGTAGCTCTGCGCCGCTAACTTTGTTGTCCTGGCTATATACAACGCGCCGATCCCTTTGGGACCGTTAAGCTTGTGCGCGGAAAAGCTCATTAAATCGACCGGCAGCTCCGAAAGACGCAGAGGCATATATGCAAGCGATTGAACGGCATCGACGTGAAATACGATACCCCGCTCGCGCGCGAAGCTTCCGATCTCCTCGATCGGCTGCAGCGTGCCTACTTCGTTGTTGCCGTGCATGACGCTGATCAATATCGTATCCGGCCTGACGGCATCGCGGATATCCGCAGCCGATACTCGTCCGTGCTCGTCGACCGGCACATAGGTCACTTCGTAGCCAAGCCGTTCCAGCCGCTGGCAAGCATGCAGGACTGCATGATGCTCGACCGTTGTTGTCACCATATGCCTGCCCTTGTCCCTGCCGGCTTCAGCGGCGCCGAACAAGGCAAGATTGTCGCTCTCCGTGCCGCCGGACGTGAACACCAGCTCCGAAGGCATACAGCCGATTCGAGCGGCGATGCCGTCCCGAGCTTGATTCAAAGCGAGCTTTGCCGCCCGGCCCGCCCCATGCATGCTGGAGGCGTTGCCGAAGCTGCCGCTCCAATAAGGCAGCATAGCCTCTAGGACATCCGGGTGAACCGGAGTCGTAGCGGCATGATCCAAATAAATCGTGTCCAATTGAATTCACCACACTCATTCTTACATATCATCATTTACACGCATGTCATCGTTGGCCTGCAGCCTGTAATAAAAATAAAGCCGTTAAGCCCTAAATAACCCCACATCGTGGGGCTATGGCTTAGAACCGATCCGGAAACTCAGATATAGAACATGTAGCTATCGCTCTTATTACCCTCATCCTTGAAGTTGATCAGGTCGTGCAGAGAGGTCGAATCCAGCACCTCCGCGATCCCATCGCGTATGCGCACCCACAGATGCCGCTTGGCCGGATCGTCTTCTTCCGTGAAGTCCACAGGTGAGATAGGCCCTTCCAATACCCGAATCACATCGCCGGCGGAAATATCTTCCGGATTTTTCGAAAGGATGTAGCCCCCATAAGCGCCGCGAATGCTCTTGACCAACCCGGCATTACGCAGCGGGGCAACCAATTGCTCTAGATAATGCTCGGAAAGCTGATGCTTCTCCGCGATGCTTTTCAGTGAGGTGGGGCCTTCTCCGAAACGGGTCGCCAGCTCCATCATGATGGTCAGCCCGTAGCGGCCTTTAGTAGAAATTTTCAAGTCTAGCACCTCATTTACATATCATACATTTTCGTATCTTTTCTATCGTAACATAAAACCGTTTTCGATGGGAGACTAACCGTGTCATATTCATGAAAAAATTTTATATTCCGACCGATTAGATGTATAATAACAACCATGTCATCAAGCAAAGCGAGGGAAAACTTATGAGCAAACCACGTATTGTCCTCGGGATGTCCGGCGGCGTCGATTCATCCGTCTCGGCGCTCCTGTTGAAGGAACAGGGCTACGAGGTGATCGGCGTATTTATGAAAAATTGGGACGATACCGACGAATTCGGCCACTGCACGGCGGAGGAAGACGCCGAGGATGTGCGCCGCGTCTGCGATCAGATCGGTATTCCTTATTATACGGTCAATTTTGAGAAACCATACATGGATAAGGTATTCGCCTACTTCCTTGACGAATACCGCAAGGGCCGGACTCCCAACCCCGATGTCATGTGCAACCGGGAGATTAAGTTCGGCGAGTTCCTGAACAAAGCGCTTGAGCTGGGGGCGGATTATATCGCTACCGGCCACTACGCCCGCGTGGGGCAAACGGACGGCAAGTTCCAACTGCTGCGCGGCGTGGATGCCGGGAAGGATCAAACCTACTTTCTCCATGCGCTCAATCAATACCAGCTGTCCAAAGCCATGTTCCCGATCGGCCATCTGCCAAAGCCCGAGGTGCGGGCGATCGCCGAGAAGGCCGGTCTTGCAACAGCGAAGAAAAAGGACAGCACAGGAGTCTGCTTCATCGGCGAGCGCAACTTCAAGGAGTTTCTCAGCGGTTATTTGCCGGCCAAGCCAGGCGATATGCAGACGCTGGACGGCGAAGTCAAAGGCCGGCACGACGGGCTGATGTACTATACGCTCGGCCAGCGCCAGGGCCTCGGCATCGGCGGCTCCGGCAGCGGCGAGCCGTGGTTCGTCGCCGGCAAGGATTTGGAGCGCAACATTTTGTACGTCGTTCAGGGCGAGAAGCATCCCGAGCTGTATTCGACAGGGCTGCTCGCCTCCGAGCTGAACTGGATCGCCGGCGAGCCGCCGCAGGAGCCCTTCCGCTGTACGGCCAAGTTCCGTTACCGCCAGCCGGATCAAGGCGTGACTATTCATTTCGGATCGGGCGGGAACTGCGAAGTCGCCTTTGACCAGCCGCAGAAGGCGATTACGCCGGGACAGTCCGTTGTGTTCTACGACGGCGACATCTGCTTGGGCGGAGCCGTGATCGATCGGATGCTTAAGGCTGAATAGCGTTTTGAGCGCTCTCTCCATTCGGCGCAAACAGCACCACAACCTATAGAAACGCAAAAGAAACCGTCGGAATGAATCGGATTCCAACGGTTTCTTTGTCGTAAATTATTTCCCGGGCTATAACGGAGCCGTTGACGAGGCGAAAGCCCGAGAGTCCGGGTCAGCCGATCGTCAGCTTGCCCTCCGGATACCGGAAAGGCTCCTTCTTCGGATTCGGCTGCAGCGCATAAGCCAGCGTTACGATGCCGACACGGCCAATATACATCATGATGATGATGATCACCTTGCCTCCCGTCGTCAGCTCCGTTGTCAGCCCTGCGCTCAGGCCGACTGTGCCGAATGCCGACACGGCTTCAAACAAAATGATAAGAAAATCCTGCTGCTGGACGGCCGACAGCGCCATCGTTGAAGCTACAACACAAAATAAACCAATAAAGCAGAACGTCGTTGCCTTGTAAATGTCGCTTTTAGCGATGCGGTGGCGGAAAAGCACCACATCCTCCTTCCCCCGGATCATCGCCAGCAGGGCTCCGACCAGAATAACGAAGGTCGTCAGCTTGATGCCGCCGCCGGTCGAATTGGGAGCCGCACCGATAAACATCATGATGATCATCAAAAACATGGTCGCGGAGCGAAGCTGGGAAATATCGACCGTGTTGACGCCGGCCGAGCGGAGACTGATCGATTGAAACAGCGAGGCGAGCAGCCTGCCGTCCCATTCGAGCGCCCCCAAGGTCCGCGTGTTCGTAAACTCGAAAATAAAAATAAGCAGCGCGCCTACAAGCGTCAGCACCGCCGTGGCCGACAGCACCACTTTGCTGTGCAGCGACAGCTTGCGCGAATGCCGGTAATCCACCAGCTCGGCCAAGACGATAAACCCGATGCTCCCAAGCAGAATCAGCAGCATCGATACGACGTTGATCCCCCAGTCTTCCACATAAGGAGTCAAATTCCGAGACCCGCCAAGCAGCTCGAAGCCTGCATTGTTGAAGATGGAGATCGCATGGAACACGCCATAGTAGATGGCCTGGGGCAGCGGCATCTCGAAGGACCAGCGATAGCTGAAGTAAAGCGCCGCCACGCCTTCGATCGTAGCCGAATACAGCAGCACCTTCAGAATGAGCCGCACGACTCCTTCGATGCCCGACAGATTAAGCGACTCCTTCAAAATGATCCGGTCGCGCAGCGAGATCCGCTTGCGCAGCGCGATCGCGAACCACGTCACCGTCGTCATAAACCCGAGTCCGCCGAGCTGAATCAGCGCCAGAATGACCAGCTGGCCGAATGTCGAATAAAAAGTTCCGGTATCGACAATGGCAAGCCCCGTGACACAGGTTGCCGAGGTCGCCGTGAACAAGGCATCGATAAACGGCGTATGCCTGCCGCTCTGTGCGGCGGCAGGAAGCGACAGCAGCAGCGTGCCGATCGCAATAATAAGCGCAAATCCCAGCGCGAAGACGCGCGGCGGGGTCACCTTGAATCCTTTGAATAGACGGGCCAACGCTTACCCAACTCCCTGCTCTCATACTGAATCGTTAGAGCAAGTATATCATGTCCGCAGAAAATTCGTTACTCTGCCTTGGCGGCGGCCCGCGGCTGAGGCTTCATCCGGTCCGCCCCCATAGTCAGCGAAAAAACGAATGCCAGCGCAGCCGGAACAACTGCCCACATAAATGCATGGGTTATCGAAGCGGACAGCGCCCCGGTAATCGTCTCCAGCACAGGAGCCGGGATAGCTGCGCGCGCTTCCGGTGACAGGAGGGCCCGCGGATCACTCGACAACCCGCCGCCAGGCGTACCGCTGCCTGCTCCAAAGCTCTCTCCCATCCGGGCGGCAAAAGCATTGCGCTGGATCAGACCGTAGATCGTAATGCCGAGCGTCATCCCGAGCGTCCGGACGAAGGACATCGTCGAGCTGGCCGAGCCCCGCCGGGTCTCGTCGAACGGATGCATCGCCGCCATCCCCAGCGTCGAGAAGGAAGCGCCTACGCCAAGTCCGACCAGAATCATGTAGACGGTGAGCAGCCACCGCGGTGTAGCGGCCGATATCGTGGCAAGCAGCGCCATGCTGACAATGAACAGCAGCGAAAACGCGATCATGACGCCGCGGTAGCTCATTTTGCCCGAGCCGGCCAGAAAACCCCCGACCTGGGCCGTTACGACCGTCCCGAGCATCATCGGCAGCAGGATCAAGCCGGAGTTCGTGGCCGATCCGCCGTATACGCCCTGGATAAAGATCGGGATATACACAGTTGCCACGATGAAGGCGATTCCGAAGAACAGCCCCACCAGATTGCTGCCCGCATACAGCTTGCTGCGGAACATATCGAAGGAGATGATCGGCTCCTCCGCCCGTCTTTCGATCAGCACGAAGGCCGCAAACAGCACAACAAAGCCGCCGAACAAGCCGATGATCTGCGCGGAATCCCAGGCGTAGGTATGCCCTCCCAGCTCCAGACCGAACATTAGACAGACGATTGCCCCGACCAGCGCCGCCGCGCCGAGCCAGTCGATTTTTTGCCGCGCGTGGATCAGCGACTCCTTGTAGAAGAACATAATGCAGCCCAGGGAAAGCAGGCCAATCGGCAGATTGATGTAAAAGATCCAGTGCCAGCTGATGTAGTCGGTGATATAAGCGCCCAGCAGCGGACCGAATATGCTCGACATCCCGAACACGGCCCCGAACAAGCCAGATATTTGACCGCGCTTCTCCGGCGGAAATACGTCGAAAATAATCGTGAATGCGATCGGCATCAAGGCCCCGCCGCCGATCCCTTGAATGGCCCGGTACATGCTGAGCTGTTCGATGCTCTGCGCCGTGCCGCATAAGACCGACCCGATCAGAAACACAATCATGCCAAAGACAAAAAAACGCTTGCGGCCATACATATCGGACAGCTTGCCGAAGATCGGCATCCCGGCCATCTCCGCTACCATGTAGGCGCTCGTCACCCAGACAAACTTGTCGAGCCCTCCCATATCCGCCACGATTGTTCCCATAGCCGTAGCGACGATCGTGTTATCCATCGCTGCGGTCAAGATGCCAAGCATCAGACCAGCCACTACAAAACCCAAATGACGCTGTCCGGCGTTTGCCATAAAGACTCTCCGTTCTTTTAAAATTTTGCGCCCGATTATACGCTTTTCCGGCTGTCTCTCACCCGGGCTTCGGGGCTTTGCTCATACGATTCGCTGTATTCCACCAGCCCGATCTCGCAGCCGGCGCCCAGCTTCACCCGTTTGCCCCGGACAATTTCGGCCTTGGTGGACTCCAGATAAATATCATCGCCTTCGATCGTTCCCGCGATCAGCATATCGCCGCTGAAAAGCGTGCGGACCAGCTTGCCAAACGGATTGGCGGATAACGGACGCCGGACCTCTACCGTCTCGCAGCCGATCTCCTTGGCCCGGCATTCCACGTAAAGCTCGACCTCGATTTTCCCCGCGTTGAGCAAGCCGCCGATTCGGAAGCAGCCCCGCGACCGGAACAATTCCGCCTCGCAGGAGCCGTGAACCCCGAGATATCCGTTCACCTCCACCGATTCTCCGGACAGACCTTCCCCTACTTTCATGTGGCCGTCCACTCGCAGAAGCTCCGCATGCAGCGCGCCTCCTATATCGGCTTTGCCGTTGATGCGCACTTCACCCGCTGCAAGCTTCTGTTCGAAGGTTGCCGCTCCGTTCACATCGACTCGCTCCGCCGCCTCTACAGCGCCACGGACAACCGCCCGGCCGTTCGAGGAGAAGGTGAGACAGTCCACATCGCCGTTAATCGTGCCATGACCGTTGATGGTAACAAAACGATACTCTCCGCCTCCAACCCCAGTCATAATGCCGTCAATATTCAAATCTCCTCTGCCCGACATATTCCTCACTCCGTTTCTTCTCCGGTTCTTACCGCTTCTGCCACATTTGATCCCGCTTCCTGATGCAATTGCCCGGTATATTCGACCCGCCCTATCCGGCAGCCGGGACCGAGGGTGACATGACGTCCGCGCACAATGTCCGCAGTCGTATGTTCCACATACACATCGTCGCCTTCGATCGTCCCCGCCTGCAAAGTCCCTTCATAGAAATCTTCCGGAAGGAATAAGGCCCCCGCCAGCTTCTTGAGCAAGTGGCCGGAAGCCCTTCTCACCTCGATGCGCCCCCCTCCGATCTCGGAGACGACGCACCGGCTGTGGAGACCCAGTTCCACCACATCGGCGTTCATATGCCCGTTAATCTTTATGATCCCCTTGATCCTGAGTTCTTCCGCCTCGCAGCGCCCCTTGATCAGGAAGTAGCCTTCGAGGTGAATCCGCTCGCCTCCTACGCTGCCATGGATGATCGTTTCGCCGTTGGACCTGATCTTCCCCGCCTTAACGTCTCCTCCTACCTCCAGCCTGCCGTTAACAACTGCCTGGCCGATGTCCATATCTCCGTTCACGTCCAATGTTCCGCTGACGCGGCAGACGTCGCTTTTGAGCGCCCCCGCCAGATAGGCCGAACCCGTACACCGGAATCCCAGGCAATCCACATCTCCCGTAAAGCGCGCCTCTCCCACAATTTTAATGACCTTGAACATCCCGCCGGCCGAGCTGCCATTGCCGGTAACGGTAAGCGGATAACGCGTCTCCATCCGAATCTCTCCTTTCGTTAACTCATCTTTAGTCTTAGCTCTTCCGCACAGGCCGCCGCGCTTATTCGGGCTACCACCTTCGTACCCGCTTCAAACCAGAACGCCTCGCCCTCCGCCAGCAGAAAAGAAGAGATGCCCATCTTGCGAATAAACACGAGCACCCAAGGCTTGCTGTGCTCCATCGCGGCTTCCCGCTCCATTAACGTTCGCAGCATCATCCGACCTTCATCCAGATTGATCTCGCCGGCGTACAGCAGCTTGTCGAGCATATAGGTAAACAGGATGCGCCTAAATGGAAACACAGCCGTTTCTCCGAATACCGAATCGTATAGATCAAGCGAATCAATCGAAACAATGTTTCGTTGCATTAGCTCAGCCCGTTCCATCGCTAAGCTGTCCGCGGTCGGGGAAAATACATCGGCCAGCTCATCGAGCGACAAATCATCCTTCATATTGACAATCTTATCGATACGCGCCAAGATGCGCCGCTTCGGAAAAAACGTCTCTTGTCCCGTGAACGTAGACTTGCGGATAAACCATTCCTCGGGAATGAGCTGCTTTCGCTTCCAGCGATACAGCTGCCCGTACGAGATGCCCTTCTGCTCCAGCAGCTCTTTCTTGGAAATCAGCTCCTCATCGTGCATGAAAACCCCTCCTCGCAATAAATGTAACATAACACTGTTACGTTGTAAATACAAAAAAAGAACTGATCTGCATTCAGATCAGCTAGTTGGATGATGTTCGGTTCATCCCGGGCTGGATGCGAATCATTAAAATTCGCGTGATCCGCAGGTGATCCACCTCTTCGATGACCAGGGACCATTCTTCGCCGATTCGCACCTCCTGCTGCCGGGCGGGAGGCATCTCGACCTGCGAATACATCCAGCCTCCGATCGTATCGTAGTCGTCCGTTTCAATCGCCAGGCCGAAGAAAGCGTTCACTTCTTCAATCAGCAGTCTGCCGTCTATGGAATGCTCGGCATCGCTTCGCCGTTCGATCTGAGGGCGCTCCTCGTCGAATTCGTCCTGGACCTCGCCCACAATTTCCTCGATAATATCCTCGAAAGTGACAAGACCGCTCGTACCGCCGAACTCGTCGATGAGCAGCACCATCTGCGTTTTCCGCTTCTGCATCAGCTTCAGCAGCGCGCTGATCTGCATCGACTCCGGCACCTTCAGGATCGGGCGCACGATCTCTTGCATATCTCCCTCCCCGTCGGCCAGCTTGAGCAAATCCTTGATATGCACGAAGCCTACAATATTATCCTTATCCGGCTTGCAGAGCGGATAACGGGTATGCATTTCGCTGATTGCCAGCAGCTTGTTCTCTTCGTACGATCTTTGGGCATACAGGCAAACCATGTCCGTTCTCGGAATCATAATTTCTCTGGCGTTCGTCTCGGCGAATTCGAATATATTGTCGACCAGCGTCATCTCCGTATTGGCGATAAACCCCCGCCGGTTGCTTTCCTTCATCAATGAGCGAATCTCATCCTCGGTATGAGCCGTCCCCCGCTCCTCCGCCGGATCTATGCCGGCTAGCCTCAGCAGCGAGTTCGTCATGCCGTTCGAAAGTCTAAGCAGAGGAGAAAACAGCCTGCCGAGCAAGGCAACCGGTCTCGCCGCAAGCCATACAACCCTCTCCTGCCTGCGCAGCGCATAGGCTCGAGGCAGCTGGTCGCCCAAAATCAGCTGCAGCAGAGTCAGCGCGAGGAAGCCAAGGACGGCTGCTAGCAGATGCACCGTCTGCCCGGATAGTCCGAGCGGGCGCAGCGGCGGCTCCAGAATGACCGTCAGCTTTGCCGCTCCAAGCCAGCCAAGGCCAAGCGTCGCCAGCGTGATGCCGGCCCGGATTCCGCCTATATGCTTCTCCGCCCGGCGCTCCGGCAAGTCCGTCCCGGCGGGTCGCAGCCCTTCCTCCGCTCGCACTGCAGGCAGAGAGCCGTCGGGCGTAACCGCTTTGGCTCCCTCGCCCGGGGCAGCTCTGGCCAGCGCATGCTCGGCCGCCGCGAGCAGCCCGTTCAATCCAATCAATAAGACGACCAACATGATGCATAACCAGAAGGATAACGGATCGCCGCTCAAGCCAAACCACCTTCCTAACCCAAACTTGGAACCTCCGGCCTTCGACCCCGTGGCTGCCGTAAGGCTTCCTGCACGCTGCTCGCCGGATTTCCGGTAATAAGATTGTATTACTACCTTATACATCCGAAGTTTGGCCTAGAACGGAAAACAGATAAGAGATACGAAAAAAAGCTGTAATGGCGCAACCTTAAGCAAGCATCACTTTCTGTCCGCTTTTCGAGCTCTGAATCGCTCCAAACACCATGGACAGGCTGAGGATGTTATCGAAGTATTCGGTTTCGGACGGACGGCCGGCTTCAAGGGAATCGAACATATCGTCGAGGCAGCCCAGATGCCCTTCCCGTCCTTGCCAGGCAACCGGAACGTCGACCCGCTTGACGGGTCTCATGAAAGCGGATCGCTGAGACTCATCAACCATCTCGCATACCGGATCATTCTCTCCATCCCAGCGCACCGTGCCCTTCGCCCCCAGAATGCGCCAATCGGCCTGCCACGATGTTGCAAAGCCCTCCGCGCACCACGACCCCCGGTAGGAGAAAACCGAGCCGTCGCTCATCTCGAAGATGCAGATCGCAGCTGCATGTCCTTGATACCAGGAGCCCGGCGGATTAAATTCGTGGCAGTAAACGGAGACGGGGTTGGCCCCGCTGATCTGCCTGGCCTGGTCGAACGTATGAATCGCCATATCCAGAATAAGCGGATGCTCCATCAAGTCGCGGAAGCCGCCGAAGTGAGGCCCAAGGAAAAAGTCGGCGTGGATCGCTCCGATGGGACCTATGGCCTCTGTGGCTATAAAATCTTTCAACGCACGAGCCTTCGGCAGGAAACGCCTATTCTGCATGATGGCATACCTGGCTCCGCTTTTCTCTGCCAAGGCGGCGAGCTCCTTCGCATCCTCGTAGCTGGCTGCCATCGGCTTCTCGCTGAAGATGCTGCAGCCGCGGGCTATGGCGGTCGAGGCGATCTGCTTGTGGCTCTCCGGTATCGTGACGTCGAAAACAAGGTTCGCTCCGGTTGCCGTTATCGCTTCATCCAAATCGGCGAAGATCGGTACCGCAAGGCCGAAATGTCCGGCGAAGCTCCTCGCGCTCGTCTCATACAAGTCCACTAGCCCGACAATCTCCGCATGGGGCCGCTCGAGCGCATAGGCTGCCCATGTACGGGCCATGCTGCCGCACCCGGCAATCACAATTCGATGCGGACTGCTGCTTGTTGTCATGTTTATATTCTCCCTTCCTTCTATCCCCTCATATTTTGCCAGCCCCGGACGATGGTGCAATCTTGCGTTGTGGTCTGCATATCGGTAAGCTTGATCATAATAAGCATAGTAGACCTGACACCAAATAGCTCGGTATGATCTTGGGGTTCATGGGTCTGATCTTGCGATTTTGATATAGGGGGAGAAGGATAGCTGCATGCCTATCGGAACCGACCTGAGAGAAGAACAGAAGACAGATCCGCTATTTCCGGTCAACCTGTTCCGCAACCGCCACACGGGACATGAAGCGACCATCCTGCCACTGCATTGGCATGAACATCTGGAGATCATATGGATGACGGAAGGCGAGGCGGTCTTTATCGTGAACGGCCAAGCCTTTACCGCCAAGCCCGGAGATTTGCTGTTCGTAGGCGGCGGAGAGCTTCATACCGGCCAGGCGACATCGGCGGGTCCGACCGAGTTCGTCGCCATCGTGTTTCACCCGGACTTGCTGGCAGGGAAAGGCTTCGATCCTCATTACATCCGAACGATCGCCCCGCTGCTGACCGGGGAGCGCCGGCTTCCCCCTCACATCGGGACCGAAGCCCCGCTCTATGCCTACGTGGCTGGACCGGTCATGTCCGCAGTCCGCGAGTTGGAGAGCCGCGAAACGGCCTACGAAATGAACGCCAAGCTGTACCTGGCGCTCGCTTTCGCGCAACTGTTCCGGCATGGCGCCGGTCCGCAGCAGAAGCCCAAAGAGACCGCCCGGCAAGCCGAGCGGTTCAAGCCGCTAATCACGTATGTGGAGCAGCGTTACGCCGAAAAAATAAGCGTGGAGGACGCCGCGAAGATGGTCAATTTAAGCCCTTATCATTTTTGCAAAAGCTTCAAAAAAGCGACCGGCCACACGTTCGGCCGTTTTCTGCAGTTAATTCGCGTCGGCGAAGCCGAGAGACTGCTGCTGGAGACGGAAATGCCGGTCACGGAAATCGCCGTCGAGGTCGGTTTTTGCGATCTCCATTACTTGAACAAGGTATTCAAAAAGATCAAATATTGTTCGCCTTCGGACCTCCGCAGGCTGCGATAGAATGTACTCGGGTGGCCGGCAAGGGCTGCCGCGGCACAGCGGCACAGCGGCACAAAAATGCCCGGCGTTTTTGTGCCGGACGTCCGGATGCTCTCAAGGCTCTGTCCCCTCGTTCCGTTATATTCGCAGGTAGTCTCCTTTAATTCGGCTGCCTACTACGCCGGCATCGGCGTCGGTGTCGGCTTGGCGTAGCCCTGCTTATACGTCTGGTCGATCGTCTGACGAATTTCCTTCAGCGATTTGCCGTCCTGCTTCAGCTTGATCGATTTGACCGCGATCTGGAGACAGACGCCGCAGCGCGTGCCATGATCGTCCCACATCACCGAGCCGTCTTCGTTAACTTTCTGGATAAAGCAATTCAGGTTGCTTTGATGCCCTGCGCTCTCGCCGCAGCCGCAGTAGCAGGGCATCCACTTCAGGATGTCCGCCGCCTGCCCGGCCGCCTGATACACAAGCCGTATATCGTCCGGCTGCTTATCCAAAAATGACGGGAGCACGGAAGCGGAAGCCGTCTTCTCCTGAATATCTCCGCTTGCGGTTTGATGCTGCTCATGCCCGGCATGCGAGCTGGCCGCCTCCGGCTTCGGCGCGCATGCCGTTACGACGGCGGCCAGCAGCAGCAGAGCCACAGACGGCTTCATGCGCTTGGCTATGCGGCGAGTCTCCATTTGTACGTTCATCCGGTACGGTCACGCTCCATCGTAGATTATTGGGGACGTTTGTCGTGATAACGGCTGAAAATTTTCGCTTCGACCCCGGCATTTTGCGGCTCATAGAACCTGGTATGCTTCAGCTCACGCGGAAGATATTGGATAACGGCTCCCGGGTTGTCGATCGGGTTGACATACGTTTTGGTGGCGTCTCTAATTTGCTCGGGCACTTCATAGGCCCGGTGGTCCCGGACCGTCTGCAGCGCAGCGTTGATCCCTTTGTATACGCTGTTGGATTTGGGGCTTTCGCACACGTACACCACAGCTTGGGCAAGCGGTAGTCTGCCTTCCGGCATGCCGACGAACTGAATGGCCTCCTTCGCGGCTACAGCGACCTGCAGCGCGTTGGGGTTTGCCATCCCGACATCCTCGCAGCTGTGTACAATAACGCGGCGCACGATGTACATCGGGTCCACTCCGCTGTCCAACAGCCGCGCCAGCCAATACAGCGCCCCGTCCGTATGGCCGCCCCGCATGCTCTTGCAGAGCGCCGAGGTCAGGTTGTACTTATCGTTCGTGGTGATCGTATTGATCCGGGTCGCATACGCCTCCTGCACAGCGGCCAGCTCGACGACGTCGGAGTCGAACGTCGAGAATACGGCAGCCTCCAGGGCATTAAGCGCATTGCGGAGATCCCCGTTGCAGATATCCGCGAGATACGCGATCGCGTCCGGAGCGATCGAAACCTTCAGCTTGCCGAGGCCGCGCTCCGTATCCTCCAGCGCATGCAGAAGCGCCGTGCGGATCTCCTGATCCGTAAGCGGCTTCAGCTGAAATACCCGGCAGCGCGATACAAGAGGCGGGATAATATCATGCTGGATGCTTTCCGTCGTACAGCCGATCAGCGTGATCGTGCCGTTCTCGACGACAGGCAGCAGCGACTCTTGAATATTGCTTTTCATCGCGTGAATCTCATCGATAAATACGATCGTTCGCTTGTTGTACAGCTTCTTCATATCCTTGGCCTTCTCGAACGTATCGCGCAGCAGCGCGATCGACAGCGAGACGGCGTTCAGCTTGATAAATTCAGCTTCGCTCAGCTGGCTGATGATCGAAGCGAGCGTCGTCTTGCCGCTGGAGGGCGGACCCTGCAAAATCATCGAGGGCACCTTGTCCGATTCGATCAGGTGCCTTAGCGTCTTTCCCTTGCCGACCAGATGCGCCTGACCGATATATTCATCCAGATTCCGCGGCCTCATGCGCTCGGCGAGCGGCATGTATTCCTCCGTGGAGGGCTGATTATAATCAAATAAGTCCATCGCTACCTACCTTCTTCGTACGGAATCTCCTTATATTGTAACACATGTTCGCATCCGAATCGAAAAATGGTACAGCCCTGCCGGCTTCGCTTCTGAGCGTCAAAACAAAAAACGGCATCCGCTCCCGTCGAGCGAATACCGTTCTTCTTGTTTACTTGATTCCGGCTTTGGCGAGCAGGTCCTTCACCGCTACGCTGACCATGATCAATCCCGCGACAGGCGGCACAAAAGCGTTGCTGGCCGGCGGCTGCTGGGCCTTGCGGATCTCCGGCGCATTCTCCGGCACGATCTTCTGGGTAACGTCGGCACGAGGCTTGATCGGCTCCTCGGTCGAGAACACAACCTTGACGCCCTTGTGGATGCCTTCCTTGCGCAGCTTGTGCCGGATGACCCGGGCCAGCGGGTCGACCGTCGTCTTGGAAATATCCGCAACCTGGAACCGGGTAGGGTCCATCTTGTTGGCTGCTCCCATGCTGGAGATCAGCGGGATTTTCCGCTTGCGGCATTCCTTGATCAGGTGGATCTTGTAGCTGATCGTATCCGATGCGTCGAGCACATAATCAAGCGGATACTCGAACAGCTGCTCATACGTCTCCTCCGTGTAGAACATGCGCAGCGCGATCGCATCGCATGCCGGATTAATCTGCAGAATCCGTTCCCTCATCAGCTCGGCCTTCGGCTGGCCAACAGTCGTCGTCAGCGCATGGACTTGCCGGTTCACATTGGTGATATCGACCACGTCTTTATCGATCATCACGATCCGGCCCACACCCGTCCGGGCCAGAGCCTCGGCGGCAATACCGCCAACGCCGCCGATGCCGAGAACGGCGACCGTGCTGTTCTTCATGACCTCCAGCCCTTCGGGACCGATAGCCAGCTCCGTGCGTGAAAATTGATGCAGCATCGAGTTCTCTCCTTTATCGCTTCCTAGCGTCCGGACTCCCCGATGAGAGCCCGGATATGAGCAAGAGCTTTATGCTTCGGACAGGTATGCTTACGCCTTGGCGACAGGCGGCTTCTTCGCTACACGAATCGACAGCTGCTCCAGCTGGTTGTCTTCCACTTCAGCCGGCGCGTTCATCAGCAGATCCGTTGCGCTTGCCGTCTTAGGGAAGGCGATCGTCTCCCGCAGGTTGGTGCGGCCGGTCAGCAGCATGACCAGACGGTCGAAGCCGAAGGCGATGCCGCCGTGCGGAGGCGTGCCGTATTCGAAGGCGTCCAGCAGATAGCCGAACTTCTCGTAGCTCGTTTCTGTGGAGAAGCCGAGCGCAGCGAACATTTTCTCCTGCACCTCACGCTTGTAAATCCGCATGGAGCCGCCTCCGACTTCGTAGCCGTTCAGGACGAGGTCATACGCCTGAGCGCGGATTTGACCCGGATCGGTGTCGAAGAAATGCACATCCTCTTCCTTCGGACGGGTGAACGGATGATGCTCGGCCACATAACGCTTCGCTTCCTCGTCATAGCTGAGCAGCGGGAAGTCTACGACCCAGGCGAACTTGAACTTGCTCTCGTCGATCAGACCGAGCTGCTTGCCGATTTTCAGGCGCAGATTACCCAGCACATCGGCTACGACTTTCTTCGTGTCGGCGGAGAACAGCAGCAGGTCGCCTTCTTCGGCTTCGAGACGCTCCTTCAGCAGCTCCAGTTCCGACTCGTTGAAGAACTTGACGATCGGCCCCTTCAGCTCGCCTTCCTTGTACGTCATCCAGGCCAAGCCTTTGGCGCCGTAACGCGATGCGAACGACCCGAGGTCGTCGATCTCCTTGCGGCTCCACACTCCGCAGCCCTTGGCATTCAGCGCCTTCACTTGGCCGCCGCCGGCTACTACCTTGTTGAATACTTGCACGCCCGAGTTCGCGACGATATCCGATACGTCCTTGAGCTCCAGACCGAAGCGCAGGTCCGGCTTGTCGGAGCCGTATTTGCCCATCGCATCCGCATAGCTGATCCGCTGGAACGGAGTCGGGATCTCGACGCCGATCGTTTCGCGGAACAAACGGGCAGTAAGCTGCTCCATCAGCTCCATCAGCTGGTCCTGCGTCAGGAACGAGGTTTCGATGTCCACCTGGGTGAATTCCGGCTGGCGGTCGGCACGCAGGTCCTCGTCGCGGAAGCAGCGGGCGATCTGGTAGTAGCGCTCCAGACCGCTGACCATCAGCAGCTGCTTATAGATTTGCGGCGATTGCGGCAGGGCGAAAAATTCGCCCGGATGCACGCGGCTCGGCACGAGATAATCGCGCGCGCCCTCCGGCGAGCTTTTGGTCAAAATCGGCGTCTCCACCTCGATAAAGCCGTTTTCGTCCAAATAATCGCGGAACACCTTGGCCGCCTTGGAACGAAGCAGCAGCGTGCGCTGCATCTCCGGACGGCGCAGGTCGAGGTAACGGTATTTCAGACGGAGCGACTCGTCGATCTCGATGCCGTCCTCGATGAAAAACGGCGGGTTCTTCGCGGGATTGAGCACCTCGATCTCCGTGATGCGCACTTCGATGTCTCCTGTCGGCAGGTTCGCGTTTACCGTCTCGGCATCGCGCTCGACGACTGTACCGCGAACGGCCAGCACATATTCATTGCGGGCCCGGTCGCCGATGTCGTGAGCGTCGCCGGAAAACTCCGGATTGAACACGATCTGGACGATCCCGCTGCGGTCGCGCAGGTCGATGAATAAAACCCCGCCCAGGTCGCGGCGGCGCTGCACCCAGCCGTTCAACGTTACAGTCTGGCCGACATTTGCTTTGGTTAGCTTGCCGCAGTCATGCGTTTTTAACAATTGTGTCATGATCCTATCTTCCTCCAATATGAGAATGGGTTGTTTAGCGTTTCCGTGACGCCAGCGTACGGGCGAGCTCTGCCAGCGGCAGCGTCTCCTGTTCGCCGGTAGCGAGCGACTTTACGGTAATTTCATTATTCGCCAGCTCATTATCGCCAAGAATGGCTACATAAGCGGCATTGTACCGGTCCGCGGATTTCATCTGCGCTTTGAGCTTGCGGGACTGGTAGTCCTTCTCCGCCGTCAGCCCTTCGAGGCGCAGCTCGTGCAGCAGACCGACGATCCGCTTCTCCGCCGCCTCGCCGAGACCGATCAGGTACACATCCAGCGGCTGCGCAGCCGGAATGTCCACGCCTTGCGCCTGCAGCACGAGCAGGATGCGCTCGAGTCCGAGCCCCAGCCCGACGCCCGGCTGATCTTGGCCTCCGCCGCCGATCTGGCCGACAAGTCCGTTATACCGTCCCCCGCCGCCGATCGTGTCGATAGCGCCGATGCCCGCCGCCTTGTATTCGAAGGCGGTGTGCGTGTAGTAATCCAGA
The DNA here is from genome assembly GCF_900101595.1 of Paenibacillus sp. cl123. Classification (GTDB taxonomy): domain Bacteria; phylum Bacillota; class Bacilli; order Paenibacillales; family NBRC-103111; genus Paenibacillus_G. The sequence continues at coordinate 1,580 of NZ_FMYY01000005.1, read as the reverse complement.
CCGCGCACCAGGCGCGGGTTCAGCCGGAACGGGATATTCAGCGCCGTCAAATACTCCTGCACCAGCGCAAAATGCGTCTGGCACTCTTCATCCAGATGCTCGACAATCGTCGGCGCACCTTCGCAGTATTTCTGATCGATCTTGCAGTCCAGAATCCGCATCGGGTTGCGGTCATATCTCGACTGGCAGTCCTTGCAAAGCTGATCCTTGACCGGCGCAAAAAACTGCTGGATATGCTCCCGGTAGGCGGCGCGGACAGCCGGATTGCCGACGGAGTTGATCTCCACCGTCACATCCTTCAGCCCGATCTCCCGGTAGAACGTGTAGCCGAGCGCAATCACCTCGGCGTCCAGACTCGGGTCGACGGAACCGATAGCTTCGATGCCGAACTGATGAAACTGCCGGTAACGCCCGGATTGCGGCTGCTCATAGCGGAACATCGGACCGACATAATACAGCTTGCTGACATCCGGCTCGCCATACAGCTTGTTCTCCACATAAGAGCGGACAACGCCGGCTGTCCCTTCCGGACGCAGCGACATGCTGCGGTCGCCTTTATCCAGAAACGTATACATCTCCTTCTCGACAATATCGGTCGTCTCGCCGACACCGCGCTGAAACAACTCCGTGTTCTCGAAGATCGGCGTCCGGATCTCCCGGTAGTTGAACCGCCGGCACAGCTCGCGCGCCTTACTCTCCACATACTGCCACTTCTCGATTTCACCGGGCAGCAGATCCTGCGTACCCTTCGGTTTCTGAATACTCATCTTTTCATTCACTCCTTTCCCTTACTGGCCGTGCCCTCCCAGCAACAGGGCGGACAAAAACAAAAAACTCCCGCCCCTGTCGTTAACAGGGACGAGAGAACATGTCGATTTCTCCCGCGGTACCACCCGCGATTCGAATGCATCCTCCCCGCGGCAGCCGGGCGCTGATGATCATTCACACTTGAAGCGGATAACGCCCGCCATACGCAGCGCGGCTACTGCCAGCGGCTCCGTCACTCCGGCCTGACGGCACGGAAAGCGCAGCAGCGGGGTTCCCCGACTGTCCTCCGGGATGTCTGTTCGTCCGATTCGCATAAGGAAGCTTGCAGCCTGGGCTTCCCTCTCTGAGCTATGCAAGGTCCGGAGTACTTATTCCCATCGTTGGATCACATCAATGATTTTCATTGTTCACATTTTAACTGCGAATTTTGGTAAAGTCAAGCCGTGCACTTCACTTTGTTGTTGTTCCGTGATAATGCCACCCTATAACTGTTCTGAGATAATGTCACTATGGGACAGGAGACATTAACATTGACGAGAGCAGAGCTGAAGAAGGTATTAGTGGTGGAAAAGATCTTCGAGGGACATATGACAAACAAGGAAGGGGCAGCAGCGCTGGGGCTGACGGAGAGGCAGGTCATTCGATTGAAGCAGAAGTATCAGAACAAAGGAGGAGCTCGTGCACTTATCCACGGGAATCGTGGCAGAAAACCGGCACACGCCCTGCCGGACGAAGTGAGGGCGAAAGCGGCGACCCTGTATACAACGAAGTACCAAGGCAGCAACAACTGCCACTTTGCCGAATTGCTTGAG
>NZ_FMYY01000020.1 GCF_900101595.1 Paenibacillus sp. cl123 | reverse complement strand
GGCCCGTTGGTCAAGGGGTTAAGACACCTCCCTTTCACGGAGGTAACAGGGGTTCGAATCCCCTACGGGTCATAAAGTGAGCCTTAAGCTCACTCCCATGGAGGCTTAGCTCAGCTGGGAGAGCATCTGCCTTACAAGCAGAGGGTCGGCGGTTCGATCCCGTCAGCCTCCACCATAGAATCTTTGAAGCAATGACGCGGGGTGGAGCAGCCCGGTAGCTCGTCGGGCTCATAACCCGAAGGCCGCAGGTTCAAATCCTGCCCCCGCAACCAATTTCATGTGTGGAGCCGTGGTGTAGAGGCCTAACATGCCTGCCTGTCACGCAGGAGACCGCGGGTTCGAATCCCGTCGGCTCCGCCATTAAATTATTGAAGTAAGTTGAATTTAAATCTGTTAGGCTCGGTAGCTCAGTCGGTAGAGCAGAGGACTGAAAATCCTCGTGTCGGCGGTTCGATTCCGTCCCGAGCCACCATTTACGCCGCTGTAGCTCAACTGGTAGAGCAACTGACTTGTAATCAGTAGGTTGGGGGTTCAAGTCCTCTCGGCGGCACCACAGTTTCATATGGAGGCTTAGCGAAGTGGCCAAACGCAGCAGACTGTAAATCTGTTCTCTGACGAGTTCGGTGGTTCGAATCCATCAGCCTCCACCACTTATTATAGGGGCATAGTTTAAAGGTAGAACAAAGGTCTCCAAAACCTTTGGTGTGGGTTCGATTCCTGCTGCCCCTGCCAAACAAATTTCATATGGCGGTCGTGGCGAAGGGGTTAACGCACTGGTCTGTGGCTCCAGCATTCGTGGGTTCAAGTCCCATCGATCGCCCCATCTTTACCTTTATTGGGGATTAGCCAAGCGGTAAGGCAACGGACTTTGACTCCGTCACGCCTAGGTTCGAATCCTAGATCCCCAGTTTTATTTGCGGAAGTGGCTCAGCGGTAGAGCATCGCCTTGCCAAGGCGAGGGTCGCGGGTTCGATTCCCGTCTTCCGCTCCATCTTATATGGCGCCATAGCCAAGTGGTAAGGCAGAGCTCTGCAAAAGCTTTACCCCCAGTTCGAGTCTGGGTGGCGCCTCCATATTTACGCCGGAGTGGCGGAATCGGCAGACGCACAGGACTTAAAATCCTGCGGTGGGTGACCACCGTACCAGTTCGACCCTGGTCTTCGGCACCACTCCAATTGATTGTTATATGTGCCCTTAGCTCAGCTGGATAGAGCGTTTGACTACGAATCAAAAGGTCAGGAGTTCGAATCTCTTAGGGCACGCCACCAAATGCCGGCGTGGCGGAATGGCAGACGCGCTCGACTCAAAATCGAGAGGGAAACCGTGGAGGTTCGAGTCCTCTCGCCGGTATCAATTTAAATGTCGATGGTTCATTAGAAATTATTCTAATGAGCTTTTTTTGTTTTAATCGCTTGTAACAGAAGAAGTAGGTGGCGCATCTGTCGCTCGACCAGCCTTAAAATCGGAAGCGAGCAGCAGGACCAAACATCCCACGGCGTCGCCCCACAAAACGAAGGCGTTCGAGCCGACCGCGTCCACTCCTCCGAAGTACATCACTTCCCCCAGCCCTCCGCGAACCGGAGTGGCGTCCACGAATAGATCCAATCCCGCGTCGACTGCGACAAGAACTCCGGAGCCATGTTCAGCAGCGGGAGAAGAACATCAGCAGTACAAGCAGTGGTATTCCCCGGAATCCGATCCAATTTAGCAAGGAAGATTGCAGTAAAAAGAATGCTGATCCGGACAACCATAGGAACAACCACGTCTCCTGCCGCGTTCACCAATTCCATGCCGTACCATGACGAAGCCATCCATATGGTAAAGCACGAGGCTATGCCGACGATCACAAATCCTCCGATAGCTTGCAGCGCGCTGACTGTCCATCTCCTTGAACCCGCGGCGGCCGCCTTCTGGCTAGCCAGGAACAAGCCACATCATTTTTGTGTCAATATTTTCATGATTCTCTTCCCTTTGTCATGCGGTCAAATACGAGAAGCGAAAGACATCGCAAAATTAAATTCGGCGATGTCTTTCTTGCGATTCAGCTACACCAACTTCAAAATCTACTGTTCGTATTTTTTCGTTTTTCTTCCGGCAGAATGGCCTCAATTACGTCCCAATGCTCAGAGATCTTTCCATCCTGTACACGGAACAGATCGTAGAAAGCAGTATGTTGGCCATCAAATAGACCTTCACTCACGGTAAGAACAAAATCGCCTTGCCCGATGACTTGATGGACATGAGTATATTGAAACTCAACTTTTCTCTCCTTCAAAGCCTGCAGAGCAGCTTGAAGACCAGAGAGGCCGTCTGCAATATGAGGACTATGCTGAATATAGGTATCTCGATCAAAATAAGAGGCAAGCAGGTCAGGGTTCTTCCCGAGCAAGATGTTCTCAACATAGCTTTTGACAAATGCTTTGTTGGCCTCCGTTTTGTCGATATCCTTAATCGTAACCGGTCCGTCAATCATCGTATGGTTGCTTGGTGTCTTTTCCACCATCTCTTGCAAGTTGTCCCAATGTTCAACGATTAGTCCATTCTCAAAACGGAAGATATCAAATACGATTTTAGGGCCGTGAAAATGATATACCGAATGAAGAGCCACATAATTTCCGTCAACTAAAGCCCGCTTAATGCTTACCTTTGTACCAATTTCCTTTAGATGATCAAGAGCACCAAGCATGGTTTCACGACCATCGAGTAAGGCCTGGTTGTGCTGAATATAGTGATCCGGATGAACGTAAGCCGTAATCGCTTCGGGTTTGCCGCTCTCAAAACTTTCCAGCACAGCGACTGCCTTACGAACAAGCTCATTTTGATGGGTGAATGCCATTGGTAAATCCTCCTTAGAGTTATTTAGTATCTAGACAAATAATGAACATCACGTTGTTTATTTATCTATTGCTCATTATAATAAAGGCTAATATATCGCTCAATATTCAATATTTTTAGTTTTGAAGTATAATAGACAACCCATATCACTCTGTCGCTTAATGGCGCTAAATAAATTGAGGGGGTACGAAAATAATGAACAAGAAAACAGACCTTAGAATACTGCGCACGAAACAATCGATTCGAAAGGCGTTTTATGAGCTTGTTCAGGAAAAAGGATATGAGGCGATAACGGTCCAGGATATTGCCGATCGGGCTATGATCAATCGAAATACTTTTTATCTTCACTACCAAAACAAGCCTGATTTATTAGATACATGCATGAATGAACTGTTAAGCGATTTAAAGGATGCAATTGTTCTTTGTCCGATCAGTATGAATCCTTTCAGCATTTCTCTACTCGAGACAGTCATGCAAACTGTACTGGAGCATATTTCTCTAAATATGACCTTTTACCGTTCCATGTTAATTGAAGAGAATCGAATCTATCAGTTTCAAGCGAAAATGGAGAAAATCATTAATGATAAATTAGTTGAGGGGTGGCAACCTGCTCAGGAAAACTCTCCATTAGCGGTATCCAAGGAATTGCTGATCGAATACCTTGGGTCAGCTTTCATGGGGATTGTAATTTGGTGGGTTAAAAACGATAAGCCCCTTCCTGTAGATGAAGTTTCATCTCAGTTTAGTAGAATCGTCGCCTATGGGCACTTAAGAGCTGCGGGCATCGCCGTAGAGGAGGAAAATTAGCGAGAGTAGGGGGAGGGCAGTCACTAAACAAACGGCATAAACGAAAAGCCCAACGACGATTTGGAGACATCTGTTTTGTATAATGTAATCGGAGGCATCGTTGTAGAAAGCACCTCGCTTACATCAGTTGATTTGCTTGACGCCGATCCGCAACTGCGGAACGAAACGGAGTGTTAAAGTACCTTCTTTCTCAGAAATGAAAATGCCGCCTAAGCATTGTTGAATAACGCTTGAGCGGTATTTTCATACTCATGGAGAACATTGCGTCTTTTGAGTGCAGTGTACCGTGATTTTAGTTCATTAAGACGTCCCCATGCAAGTTTACCCAATGGGAAGGCAGTTACACAACTCAAACGAATTACTACACGGTAATGTCTCCGCACCAGCGAGTGATTCCTTCATTTATGGCTGACATTGGATTCGGATCGGATAGAGAAATCGCCCAGGCAATATGTCCATCCGGCCGAATAAGTGCCGTGTGGACGTCGTTCCAATCCGCGTCTGCCTCAGCCAATGATGCATGTACAACTTGAAGGTTGCTATACGTTTCCCATGGACCGCTATTCTGTTCATTAGAATGGAAATGCAGCAGAAGAAAAGTACCTTTGTGCAGAAGCGGATAGGAGTTAATCAATTGCCCGTCTCTCAGCTTTAAGCTGAGATCCTTGAACCGTTTCCCGTTTAAAGGATGGGAAGGAGCTTCGGCGTCGGGAGCATAATGTACATCCATGGCGGAAATTTGTGCTGCGATCTGATAATTAGCCTCGGGTATTTGAAGCAAATCAGCCAGCATGCTTCGCAGTTCCGTGATGGGAGGAGTCACGTCCAGAAGCAGGGTTTGGACCTCGGTATTCCGGAGCAAGGCCGTATTCCATGGAAAACGTTCGGCATGATAACTGTCCAAGAGCCAGTCCGGAGCCCAGCCTTTGATTGCTCCTGCAAGCTTCCAGCCCAAGTTCATCGCTTCTTGTAAGCCGACATTCATTCCCTGTCCACCAGCGGGAAAATGAATGTGCGCCGAATCTCCCGCCAAAAACAATCGGCCGTTCCGATAGCGTCCCGCTTGCCGCGTAGCATTTCCGAAACGGGACATCCATTTCACCTCGTTCAAACCCAAGTCGCTTCCGGTCGTACGGATGAGCGATGAACGAAACTCTTCCAGTGTAACACTCTCGTCCTTAGAGATGTGACGTCTCTCCATATCGATAATCAAGACTCGGTAGATATGATCATTGATTGGCATGATGCTGACCAATCCTTTATCTGTAATCCGGGAAATGACACTCATAGGAGCCAAATCAGATAGAACGGCATCCCCCAGAATAGCCGTGAAGGTCGCATTTGTACCTTCAAAAGATATATTTGCATGTTTGCGAACTATACTTCTAGCTCCATCCGTACCTACCACATAGGCTGATCTTAACGTTGTTTCTCCATGAGGTCCCGTGATTTTAACGTCAACCCCATCCTCATCCTGGTGCACAGACAGAGCCTCAAACTCTCTCCAGACCTCTGCGCCAAGGCTAAGCGCCCATTCCTCCAGCACCTTCTCCGTCTCACTCTGCGGTAAAAAGAGGGTGTGGTTGGAAGAGGAATCCAATACCGAGAAATCCAAAGGGGTTTTTAAGCCGGCAAAATGTCCTCTCGAAAGTAAGCGGCCTTGACCGATCAATTCTGATTTCACTCCACGCATATCTAATATTTCAAGGGTTCGTGGATGTACGGTAAGCGCACGTGAATAGGGGGTTGTCTCTTTTAATCGCTCAATGACGCAGACCTTGGCACCGGCTAATGCCAGTTCCCCAGCCAACATCATGCCGACAGGTCCGCCACCGATAAGGATGACTTCATAGTTCATATCAGTAACCTCTTTTCTTAAACATTATGGGAAGATCAAGATAGCGTCTATTTCGATAAGCCATTCAGGATCGGCTAGCGCTTGTACCCCTATATAGGTACTTGCTGTCTTCGGATTCACGATTTCCATAGGCAGGTATGCTCCATTTCCATATTTATAAATCTTCTCTTGAAAAGTGGACAAGTATGGCCGGTAAACCTCCTTCATCAAATATTGTTTCGTTAGAATCTTTTTTATTGCTTGTTAAAACAAGGGTGATTAAAATTAACAAAATAATATTGTTTCTTGTGAAACAATATTATTTTACTTTGTCTCTCTTTGTTCTGTCAATCCCAATATCAATATAAGGGGGCCTGTTTGTTTCTCAGAGAACAATCTATGATATAATAAAAAAAATATATGGAGGAGCCGGCATAATCATGGATACTGCCAGTAAGAACAAAACCGCCATTCATGAATTTTTCATTCAGTTTCTTGAGCAAAAAGAGCAATATGAAACCCGAATAACTGCCACCTACCTGGAGGATATCCGGAAGCATGTTGAATCGGAATTCAGCTTGAATATGACGGAACTGCACACCATTGCGTGTATCGGAGAGCAGGAGCCGATCAATCTCACTTCCATCGCGGAGAGAATACGTTTAAGTAAAGGAAATACCTCCAAGATCGCAAATAAATTACTAAAGGCAGGCTGGGTGCGAAAAGCCCAGCTCAATGACAACAAAAAGGAAGTGTACTTTCGGCTAACGCCTGTCGGCAAAAAGCTTTTTGCTGCTCATGATGAGCTTCATGCGAAGGAAAAGCAAAGAATGTACGAATTTTTGGAAAGATATAATGAAAGCGAGCTCGAATTTATTAAACGGCTGTTTGGAGATATGGTTGACTTCTATCGCTAACGTACCTCTACAAAAGGTACTTTCAAGGTCAAGAGAAAGCCGCTCGTTTCCCGACAGAGGAACTGAGCGGCCGCATGATGCAGGATCAGATTAAATGAATCCGCCATTAACACGGATGGTTTGTCCCGTAACCTACTGCGATTCTTCGCTTTAAGCAAACGGGTAATCCATGACGACGATTTCTTCAACAAACGGACCTAGGAATTGCAATAAACCTTGATGCAGGGGGTGCTGAATATACTCCCGGCAAGCCTGTTGATTCTCGAAGGTGACTCTGATTCCCAGCGTAAATCCCTGCATATGCTCGATTTCCTCCGTCACGTTAATCCCGGCACTAAGTTCCACAATTCCCGGAATGTTCCCCTTAAAGTCATGCGCGCGTCTTATTGCACTTTCTTTTACTTCAATAGAAACATCGGGCTTGAATTTCAATAGCACGATATGCTCAAACATGTTGCTCCCTCCAAGGTTTCTGTTTATTTTTGACTCTGGAGCTGCTTCAATTGGGAGAGCTCCTTCATCCATTTCGCGAAATTGTCGGTAACAAGATCAAGGTACTGAGTGGCAGGTTCATCGGTCAGCTCACCCTTCTTGTAAAACTTCTCATCAACAAGACCATTTATGGCGGCTATTTTCATTTTCATCACCTCGATGATACTGAATGGAGTTGAGCAGGTGGGGCCGATATCACTGTCTATCTATTCTTGCTATTCCTCCTACGGAGGACATAAACTAGCTTACATGGAACCGAAGAGGCTAGGAAGAGATCTAGTTATCGTAGGATTGGGAATCCTACGTTCATGAATGGGTAGGAGGTATGGAGAGCATGGCAAACAAATTGGATCGTTATGAGGAATTGTCCCGTTTTTTGCGTTCACGCCGAGAACGAATAACCCCAGAGCAAGCCGGGGTGCCGGATTCCGGACGCAGACGGACACCCGGACTTCGCCGCAGCGAGGTTGCTTTGCTGGCAGATGTGGGATTGGATTGGTATACCTATCTGGAACAAGGGCGTCATATCAACGTATCCGCTGAAGTCCTTGATCGAATAGCGAAGGTGCTTCGGTTAGATGAATCGGAATGCAAGCATCTGTACCATCTTGCCCGTAAGCAATTTCCTTTGACCGGTACGAAGCAACCCTCTAAGGTAACGCCGGAGCTTCAACGTTTTTTGGGCAGCCAGAACCTTTCTCCTACGACTGTCATGGATGCGCGCATGAACATCATTGCCTGGAATGATGCCTACTGCGCAATAAATGGAAATCTCGCGGTTATGTCGGAAAGGGAGCGGAATTTGGTATGGATGACGTTTACTTCTCCCCGTTTCCGCTATCTAAAGGGAGACCAATGGGAAGTGCATGCCAAGCGAATCGTTGCTAATTTTCATGCCGGGTATGCGCGTCACGTCGACGATCCCTGGTGGTCCGAGCAGTTCGAAGCGCTTTCGCAGGCTAGCAGGGAGTTTCGAGAATTTTGGGATTCCCACGAGGTTCTCGATGCTATTGATGCTCCTAAGACGCTGCATTGTCCGAATCTCGGGATCTTGAATTTTGATCTTGTTTCGTTTCATTACTTGAACGATTCTAATTTGATCGTTTGCATTCATGTTCCTCATCCAGATGGGACGGTGGATAAGATGCAGCAGCTGCTAATGGATTATCAGAGCCAGCATTCTGAGCAGCTTGAATCTTCTCCAAGAGTTTAGTAGAGGAAGGCACTCAGAACTGGTATCAGGCATGAATCAAGACATCCGAGCGGTATCGCAAATAACGGCAAGTTTTAAATATGCTCCTCTTTAAGTAAGCAGGTTTAATAAATAAACCGGCTATTTCAGAGGAGCATATCAGTTGCCGTGGATGACGAATTCTTTGGTATCTTTTAAATTTGTTTTACCACATCATCTGAATCAGTGGAGTAAGCCAGCTCTTTTTGTGCCTCCAGAGCGGCCAGTCTGTCCAGCAGGGCTGCCCGGATTTGCTCATAGGCGTCACTGCCCAACGCCATACGTATCGGACCCTCTCCCTGGTCGACACGACGGATAATTTGCTGCGCCATTTTATCCGGATCGCCAATAACCATTTGATTGAACATGCTCATATCTATACCGGGCAGTTCTCCCTTCATCAGGCTAACGAATCGGCCCGCCTCCGTAACCCGGTATTCGTCCATCCGCTCACCGAATACGGCATTGCTTGTAAGGAAATTCGTTCGGATTCCGCCGGGCTCCACCAGAGTGGTCTTAATATTGAACGGAGCCACTTCCTTAGCTAGCGCTTCAAAGGCTCCTTCGACCGCCCATTTCGAAGAGCAATACAGTCCCATACCCGGAATAGAGTAATGACCCGCCATACTCGAAATCTGTACGATGTGACCGCCGCCCTGCTTGCGGAAAAAGGGCAGGGCTGCACGCGCTGCACGCAGGGAGCCGAGCACATTGGTCATAAACTGATGCTCAATTTGCCTGTCGCTTGCTTCTTCTACTGCGCCATACAGGCCATAGGCTGCATTATTGACAAACACATCGATCGTGCCCAGTTCTAAAAATGCACGTTCCACCACTTCAACAATTTGCTGAGAGTTTGTCAGATCTACATGAGCCTGCCAAAGTTGCGAGCCATACTGTGCCTGCAGATCATCCAGCACCCCCGGCTTGCGTACCGTTGCGGCTACACGGTCCCCTCTATCAAGCAACCGGCGAGTTATACATGAACCCAAGCCTCCTGATGCTCCTGTAATGAACCAAGTTTGCATGCTAAACACCCTCCATTTGCTGTCATCCACTGAATTATACAAACAACTGGAGGGAGCTAGCCACAGCACGTCTATTCTATTAACGGGAGTAACAGTCTACGGTAGCAGCCTGTCCTGCTCAAGTAGACGTAATAATCTTTCCTCCGTACCTGAACCGGCCACCGGAACAAAGAAACACCAGTGCAGTCCCGGGTCATTATCGATTACAGCCGCGGAATGGAGCTCGAACTCCACCTCCTGTGCGTCAGGAAGACGGAATAAAGCGGTAGCTACGCGTTTTTGTTTGATTTCATATAGCTCCCAGAAATGTACGAACTCCGTGCTTTCCCGCATCAAGCGTTCAAACCGTTCCATATATATCGGGTTGTTCTTGTAATGATCGAAGCTTGCCCGCAGGACGGCTACAGAGTAACGGGCAGCGGCTTCCCAATTCACCAGTCTGTGGCGGTAATCAGGCTTTAAAAACATAATGTCCATCATATTCCGTTCGTCGTCCGGCAGACTGCCGAAATCGGCTATGATCAGTTCTGCCGCTCGATTCCACACGATAATATCCGTACCTTCGTCTGTGATAAAAGAAGGATAATGCAGTTGCTCTACGATTTTCTGCAGAACTCCCGTGTCCGGCCCACCGTTATTCGGCACGGTGACGACGCTCGCCACATCTACATTGGCCAGATCGAACAGATGCTTCTGCTCGTCTTCGTCAAGCTGAAGCGCTTTGCTAATGCTTAGCAGCACTTCCGGCGAAGGATTAACCTCCTTGCCTTGCTCCAGCCAGGTATAGTAAGTCACGCTTATATGGGCAAGATAGGAGACTTCTTCTCTTCGAAGTCCCGGAGTGCGTCTTCGTCCGGGCAGCGGCTGAATTCCGGCCTCTGAAGGCTGCAACCGTTCTCTGCGCGATTTAAGGAAGTCACCCAATGCGGATGAGGAACGATTCATTTTCAAGTGGGTCACCTCTATTTACTCATCTGGAAGATACATATCGCGAATAACCAAATAGACCAAAAGCACTTTATACATGATTATTATAACCGTTGTTGAATATTCGTTTCCACAAAAGAGAACCATAGCGAGTACGGAGCTGTTAATCCCGCTAATACTTGCGCGCTTAGTATCAATTCGATTTGAAAAAAAGTCGAGTCTGTGCTATTATCAGAAAAATACAAATATTGCGAAGAAGAGAAGGCTATACAGTAGTGTTTATGTCCAGAGAGCAGAGGGATTGCTGGAACCTCCGCCGTAACGCCTGTATAGTGTCGTCTCGGAGCTGTTGACCGAACGCGGAAGGCGTGATTGCACGCCCGCAAGTAGAATCAACCGGCCTGGCATCCGTTAACATGCTGCAGGTATAGCATCGGCTTTACCTCATGAGACTGCAATTGCGAGATTGCAGTAAACCTGGGTGGTACCGCGAACATTCCCCTTTCGTCCCAAGGCTTCAAGCAGTAGCTTCGAGCCTTGGGAAGGAAGGGGTTATTTATTTTAATACCAGCAGGCGATGAAGAGAAAGCCAGCAAAGGCGCTTATGCCCAGAGAGCGGAGGAAACGCTGAAACCTTTGCCTTAACCCTTTGTACGGTGTCGTCTCGGAGCTGTTAACCGAAAGCGGCTGGTCTCATTCCATGCCTGCAAGTAGACTTAACCGAAATGGCGCTCGTTAACGCGCCGCAGGTAAGGCATCGGCCTTACCTCATGAGGCTGCATTCGCGAGAGTGGCAGCGAACTTGGGTGGTACCGCGAAAAAATCCCCTTTCGTCCCTGTATGAGCTGACTGAATCGCTGTCAGTTGACTCAGCAGGAGAGGGGATTTTATTTTGCAAAGGAGGCTGCCCAATGGAACAGCAAATAGGAATGACGAATGAAACAACGACGCCATCAGAGGAATATATCACCGGTTCGGAGGTGCTTTTGCGCGGCTTGCTGCAGGAAGGGGTGGAATGCGTATTCGGCTATCCGGGAGGCAATGTGCTCTACATTTATGACGCGATGGTACATCAGCCTGAATTCAAGCATATCTTGACCCGGCACGAACAAGGCGCGATTCACGCGGCGGACGGCTATGCCAGGTCTACGGGGAAGGTTGGGGTATGCATTGCGACATCCGGTCCGGGAGCAACAAATCTGGTGACTGGCATCGCAACCGCCTATATGGATTCGGTGCCGCTGGTCGTCATAACGGGGAACGTATCTACGACTGTCATGGGCACGGATGCTTTTCAGGAAGCGGATATCTTTAGCATCACGATGTCGATTACGAAGCACAGCTACATGGTTCGCCATGTAAACGACCTTCCTCGCATCATTCGTGAAGCGTTCTACATCGCGAATACGGGCCGCAAAGGTCCTGTCTTGATCGATATTCCGAAAGACGTGACCAATCAGCGGATGGCATATCGTCCGGCGGACACGGTTCAGCTGCGCGGATACCACAGAGCCCCGCAACCGAATCCGGCAGAAGTGGATGCGCTGCTTCAGGCGATGGCAGAAGCGCGCAAGCCGCTTATTATCGCAGGCGGCGGCGTTGTCTATGCGAACGCCTCGCAGGAACTCATCAAGTTCGTCCACACTACGCGGATTCCGGTCGCGACGACTCTGCTCGGCCTCGGCGGGTTTCCGAGCGATGACGAAATGTGGCTGGGCATGCTCGGACATCATGGCGTATATGCGGCGAACATGGCGGTGCAGAATGCGGATCTCATTATTTCGATCGGCTCGCGTTTCGATGACAGGGTCACGATGAAGCTGGACGGGTTTGCGCCTAAGGCCACACGTTTCGCCCATATCGATATCGATCCTGCGGAAATCGGCAAGAACGTCAAGACAGAGATCGCGTGCATCGGCGATATTAAAAACGTGCTGGCTTATGCGAACACGAAAGCGCAAGCAGCTCAGACGGAAGCCTGGCTCGAGCAGCTTCATGCGTATAAGGCGCAGCATCCGCTTCGATATACCGATTCGGATACAGTCATTAAGCCGCAATATGTGCTCGAGATGATTAGCGAGACGACGCAAGGCAATGCGATCATCACCACCGATGTCGGCCAGCATCAAATGTGGACCGCGCAGTTTTACCGCTTCAAGCATCCTCGCTCACTCATCACGTCGGGCGGTCTTGGCACGATGGGCTTTGGATTCCCGGCTGCGATCGGAGCTAAAGTCGGAAATCCGGATCGTCTGGTCGTCTCGATCAATGGCGACGGGGGCATGCAGATGTGCGCGCAGGAGATGGCGATCTGCGCGATTCATCAGATTCCGGTCAAAATCGTGGTCTTGAACAACCAGGTACTCGGCATGGTTAAGCAGCAGCAGGAATTGATGTACGAACGACGTTACAGCCAGATCGATCTGTCCGGCAGTCCGGATTTCGTCCAGCTTGCGGAAGCATACGGAATCAAGGGATTAAGGGCAACGAGCAAGGCTGAGGCTTCCAAGGTCTGGTTTGAGGCGCTGCAGACAACAGGACCTGTGCTCGTCGAGTTCGTCATCCCGGCCAATGAGAACGTGTACCCCATGGTGCTTGCCGGCACGACGCTGGATCAAATGCTTCTAGGGTACGACGAATAATTGCGCCGAAGAGTCGTTGCGCCTCCGGATGGAACGTGCCTTTTCTAACCGCCCTTTAGGGCGGTTATTTGCGTCCGGCAGGCATTGCCTAATTTGCAAACGACTAGGCAGCGCATGCTGTTATTCGTTGTTCTTAGTTTTAGCGTCCTCCAGCAAGACGACCAGCCATGTCGTCCGCAACGGAATCGGATATGGACGCTGCACTTATGAAATGGCTTGCAAAATATGAACGATTTTCCCCTCCATATTGGAATTGTCTATGATCTTCAGATATTCAGGTTTTAGCAATTGATACTGCTTCATGGAGTAGAAATCCATAATAGCTTGTTTCAAAGTGATATCATACTGAATCGAAAATGACGGCTCGATAAAGCGTCGCAGCACAGCGTCATCTTGAACCATAAACAACACGGCATTCAATCTGTTGAAAATCTGTTGCTCCATACCGGCTTCAAAAAAAGCTTGTAAGCTTTTATTCCGATTTTGCAGGGCAATGGACAGATTGTCAAAATGGTGCGGATAAAATTCCTTAAGATCTTGCAAGAACAAATCGGAGATATACGCGGCGCACATCAAAGATTGTAAAAATGTTAATTGAAAACGGTCCAAAAATGAGACGGAATCATCTTTGACAACGGTGTCAGCCTCCTTCGAATAATCAATGTAATAATCCACGACTTGTTCGATGATGTCGTCTTTGGAGGAAAAATGCTTATAAAGTGTCACTTTACTGATATCCATATATTTGGCGAGATCGTCGACCTTCAGTTGGCTGAATTTTGTTTTTCTTATAATGGGCTTTATTTTTCCCACATATGAATCTACACTCGCTGCTTTTCTCACGGATAAATACCTCCCTTTGATGCCTGCAAAACATATTATAACAAATGTGCTGCTCTTTATGTATAAAACTAATTAAATGAACTAAATTAATTAATTTTGTTTACTTATTAAATTTATTGTTTTATAATCGCTCCTGTACCTAACATCCGATTGCGGATTATAAAAGGAGGACGTTTGAAATGGATTTATTCAGCAAGGGCAAATTCTCTGACAAAAAGGTCGTAATCACGGGAGGCAGCAGCGGAATAGGTCTTGCGACAGCGAAGTTGCTAGTGGACGAAGGCGCACACGTTCTGATTACTGGACGTACCCAGGGGACGTTGGATGCGGCTCGTGCACAACTCGGCAACAGCGCAATCGCGGTTATAAGCGATGCCGCTTCATTGAAAGATATTGCCGCGTTAGCTGATCGAGTAAAGGATGAATTTGGAACAATTGATGCCCTGTTCGTTAACGCTGGTGTTACGGGGTTTGTCCCTTTCGAGACAATGACCGAAGAAAAGTACGACGAGATACTTGCTATCAATGCCAAAGGACCGTACTTTACCGTGCAGAAACTTGCTCCGTTGCTGGGCTCAGGCGGCGGGGTAGTCCTTACCACCTCCATCGTGAACGCAGTGGGTCTACCCATGCTCAGTGCTTACGCAGCTAGTAAGGCGGCGCTGCGCTCCATGACTCGAGGTCTGGCGCGCGAGTTATTGCCTCGAAATATTCGCGTCAACGCAGTCAGTCCCGGCGTTATTGACACAGGCATCATGGAAAAGGCAATGCCGGAAGAAGCTGCCAAACAGACAAAAGCACAGATGAGACAGCAGCTCCCAATGCTGCGTTTAGGCGATCCAGTCGAGGTCGCCAAGGCCGTTGCATTCCTGGCATTTGAGGCCACCTATACCACAGGAGCTGAGTTCCCTGTCGACGGAGGCGGCTCCCAGATCTAAGCTCGTCCATTTACGCGCCTTGGAAGACCATTCGAAATCGCAGAATGCACGATTTTATCAGAGCGAAATGCCCGACTCCGACTGATACGCACATTTAACCGGTGAAATTCTGAATGAAGGAGGACATGCTTTGAGTAAGAATCAACGAGAACGTATGGCATTGATTACAGGTGCAAGTAACGGGATCGGGTTGGCATTGGCCCGGAAAATGCTGTCGGAGAACTGGCAGGTGGTTGCTTTGAACCGGTCGGATTTTCCGGAGGAAGATAGATTCCTCCAAAATCATCTCAAGGACGGGCGGCTCCGCGCCTATAAAGTGAAGGATCTCACCGATTATGGCAGCTTGAGACACGCTTTGGAAGAAATCAAAAGCAAGGAGCAGCAGCTCGATATTTTGTTTAACAACGCCGGAGGAGGATTAAGTGAGCTGCGCTATTCGAAACAAGGACGTGAATTGCATTATGAATTGTTGACAGTCGTTCCTTATATTATTCTGATGGAATTGAAGGACCTGCTCAATAACGGCCGTTTAAAAACGGTGATTAACACTTCGTCGCAGGTGTTTAGATTTACGAAGGAGTTTACGATCGAAAAATTGGAGCATCCCCAAACCTTCCGCAAAATGTATGGACCCTATGCGACTTCGAAGCTGGCTCTTTCGTTGTGGACCCAAGCCGTCGCACCGCAGCTTGCCAAGGAAGGCATCAAGATCCGCAGCGTTGACCCGGGCATTAACAACACGCTAAGAAAAGAAAAAGATTCCGGACTGACCGCAGGGTTCGAACTATTCATGAAGTTTTTTTCCTCTCCGCCAACTCATGGAGCCAATCTATTATATGAGGGAGCTCTTGGCAAAAACAGCAATGAGACCGGCGTGTTTCTGTTCAAAGATCGGATTGCGGACTTGAAGTTTACAGAGCATGCGCAGACTGTGCTGGAAAAAGTCTCCGATATATATCGCCATGAATTTCTTGGCGGGAGTGTTCAACGATAACGCAGGAAAATAGTTCATGAGGCCACCGCAAATGATTAACCGGGTGGCCTCACCCCTCCCGGTTAGGCTATAATCAGAAGAATCAATAGTCCACGGCGTCGTGGATGATTGCGATTTGACTTTGCCCTTGGAGGTCGACAGCCATGAACGCTTCTTCCGCAAACCGCATCAAGATCGCGCCAGGCTTCTGGACCAGCTTGAGGGGGATAGGAATAGAACCCATTGATGTAGCCCGCCAAGCACGTCTGCCGCTAACCGTCATCAGCGAACCGTTAGTTACGACCACACAATATTATGCGATTTGGCAAGCTTATTCCGAACTAGTCGGGGACATCGCTGCAGGCATCGTCAAGCTTGCGACCGCGTACGAGACAGCACAGTATCCGCCGGATGCTTTGGCGACCTTTCATGCTTGCGACTACCGGGACGCGCTTAACCGAATGGCGCGCTATAAGCAAATGTGCCCTCCGGAAAACTTGAAGATTCAGGAAGAAGGCGGGCGATGTTCGATTGAATTGGAATGGCAGCATGCCGAGCTGCCCGGACCGCCGGTGCTTGTCGGCATTACGCTCGCTTATCTGCTTGAGCTCGGGCGTCGGGGAACCGGTCATCATCTGAAGGCACATGCCGTCGAATTCATAAACCCCATGGGCGATGTTGAAGCTCTTGAAAGTTATTTCGGTTGTCGCGTTCGGACAGGGACGGAGCGCAATCGGCTCATACTGAATCGTGAAGATCTGGATCGCCCCTTCACGTCGTACAACGAAGAACTTCTCGAGATTCTGACTCCCTCCTTGGATCGTACGTTAGAGGAGCGGCAGAGCCAGTCCACCATGAGCGCTAAGGTGCAGTGGCTCCTGTCTCGGTGCCTGACTCTAGGGAGAATCGACATTCAAACCGTAGCCTCGGAGCTAGGGATGAGCGAGCGCACCTTGCAGCGAAGGCTGACGGAAGAAGGCGAAAGCTTTAAACGGTTGCTGGCGAAAACGAAGCGGGAGATGGCTTTCGCTTACTTGGCAAACCCTGCGCTGGAGATCAAAGAGGTCGCTTTTCTCGTCGGCTACGAGGACCAAAATTCGTTTTATCGCGCGTTTCGCTTATGGACAGGGGAGACTCCTGCCAGTTGGCGTGTCTTGCAAGAGAATTGACGTTCCGTGCTAGTTACCGAGCAGACGAAACGATGTATCATGATCCCTATCCTAGACACAAGGAGTGCAGGCAGATGGATATGGGATTAAAGAATAAGACAGCTTTAGTAACGGGATCAACTAGAGGCATAGGAAAAGCGATTGCCTTTGAACTTGCCAGGGAAGGTGTTCATGTTCTCATAAATGGGCGTAACAACGATGACGTAGAACGTACGGTAGCTGAGATCCAAGCGGCATTCCCGGAAACGGAACCTCGAAATGCAACCGCCGATCTCGTCGATTCGCGGCAAAGAGAAGCTTTATTCACAAGTTTCCCCCACGTCGATATCCTCGTCAACAGCATGGGCATCTATGAGATCATGTCCTATGACAACGTAGACGATGCCGTATGGGAGAAGTACTTCCGTACGAACTTTCTCGCCGCCAACGCCTTAAGCAAGTTTTATTTGCCCTCCATGCTGAGACGCGAATACGGCCGTATTATCTTCATCGCGAGTGAGGAAGCCGTCATGCCTTCCGGACAGATGCCTCAATACGGTGTGACCAAATCCATGCTGTTGTCATTGTCCAAAAGCTTGTCCAAGCTGACCCGCGGCGCCGAAGTGACAGTGAACACGATCCTGCCGGGGCCGACCCTCTCCGAGAACGTGATGGAGATCATCGAGAGCATTTATTCCAACGACAAAATGACCTTCGAGGCTAAAGAGAAAGACTTTATGACGAAAAACCTGCCTCAATCCGAAATCGGGCGGTTTATCAGACCTGTGGAGATTGGCCGGTTGACTGCTTTCCTTTGCAGCCCGATGGCCTCCGCCTTCAAAGGATCCCCGATCCGAATAGATGGGGGAATGGTACCGACCATCTTTTAATTTTGGCGCGCAGCCAGAAGCGGTAGGCGAAGAACTTGCGGATTTATTCCATCTCGCCAAGTCGCTTCAATGTAATTGTGACTGCCAGAAACAGAACACAGAACTGATCTTCTGTTATGGAGATCAGTTCTGTTTTTTGGCATTAACTGCTTCGTATACTTTTGGTCACGCGCAGAAGCTCGGGCAACGTAACGATCCGGTAGCCTTTGGCTTGCAGCGCTTCGATGACTCGGGGAAGCGCCTGTACGGTTCCTTTCAGATTCTGGGAAGCTCCTCCACCGGAATGTTGGAGAACGATCGAACCGGCTGTGACATGATTCAATATATTGCTTGTGACTTGAGCTTCCCCCAGCTGCTTCCAGTCAAGCGAATCGACATTCCAATTGACGATTAAATACCCTTTTTCCGAGGCCCATAATAGCTGAGATTCTTTAATCTCACCGTAGGGCGGGCGTATAAGCTTGGGCATATAGCCGATCAGGGGTTTTAGAATATGTCCGGTTTGCTCGATCTGATCTTGGAAGCCGGTCTGAGAAAGCTTGGTGAACAAGGGATGAGAGTAGGAATGGTTGCCGATGACATGTCCTTCCTGAACGATTCGTTTGACAATGGCAGGATGCTTTTGGGCTTGAGAGCCGATCAGGAAAAAAGTCGCGCGTACCTTATACTTCTTTAAGATATCCAGCACTTGCGGGGTATAAGTCGTATCCGGCGCATCATCGAACGTCAAGGCGATCTGTTTGCTGCTTGTGCGTCCATGCAATAGCAGCAGATCGGGATATTTCCGGACAAGCTGGGATAAGGTCAAACTGCCGGATTTAGCATTTGCTGCCGCTGTGGGCTTGATGTTTTTCCGAACATCAGGCTTGGGCTTCGGTTTAAGAGCCGCCGGAGGCGCGGGAACTGCGGGAGACTCGGTTGACGGCTGAATGGGAGCCGGAGCTGCCTCAGCTTGTTTAGGAGGGGCGGCGACAAGCGGCGGTCCTATAAAATCGAATGGGCCAAGGGATAGCGGCTCCTTATTCCCGGCTCCTGCCGATTTCGGGTGCCCGTTTGGCTTAGCGACAGCGGAATTGGGAGCTTGAACTCCGTCGAGGCCCATAAGGCCATTCGAAACCGGGGCTTGCTGTCTGTGGGCAGCGGCGGAAGGCGGTGGAGCAGCGGGCGCTTCAGAAGAGGGCGCCGGTTTGCTGCTGCAAGCCGGGAGCAACAGAAGGAGCAGGCAGCCGGAAAAGGTATAGGCCAATAATCTCCTGTCGAAGGGTTGTGCAGCCAAAAAAATTCCCCCTATCACCCTGAATTGTTGTTAGTGTGGGATGAAGGGAGAGCTTTTATGCCTGTTGGCTTTTGGCACGGGCTATAAGATTTTAAAGCCTTCCAGAATCATTTTAACTGCAATGATGACAAAAGAGATGCGGAGCACCCAAAGCAATTTGGCGCTGCTCAGCTTACTGGCGATACGGGCGCCTAACCAGCCACCGATGATTGCGGTTGGGGCCAGACACACGACCATCCAAAGGTCGACCTGACCCAAGGAAAGCTTGGTGAAGGTGCCCATTAACGAAGAAAGCAGGATGACAAACATCGAGGTGGCTGTCGCTACATGAGGCGGATACCGGAACAGCAAAACCATCGCAGGTACGAACAGGGAGCCGCCGCCAATGCCGAACAATCCGGAAATAAAACCTACGGCTAGACCTAATGCAAGTGCGGGTACCAGGCTGTAGCCGTAGTTGAAGGTTTGTCCGGCACCGTCCGTATACGTGCGGTTTACGCTCCACCGGACATTCAGCGGCTTGATGCGGTCACGCACTATTAGCAGTATGGCCATAAACAGCATGAAGAACCCGAAGCTAAGCTGGAAGGAATCCGCATCGACGAATTGTGTGATGTAGGAACCAACCATAGCTCCTGGAGCGCATGTCACGATAAACAGCCAGCCGCTTTTGAAATCGACCCGTTTCTGCTTGACGAAGGTCATTGTTGAGGACAGAGCCGTGAAGATGAGCACTGCCAGCGAGGTGCCTACCGCCGTAGATACGGAGATGGATTGGCCGACAAATACAGGGCCTAAGTAAACGAGGGCCGGGACAATAATGACCCCGCCGCCGAGTCCGACAAGACTGCCGAAGGTTGCCGCGAGTAAGCCGATAGCTGTGAAAAACAATAAACTCATGAGATTAACCTTCTTCCTGGTCAATAATTAGCTTAGCTAAATAGTAACACAGGAAGAGTCAAGATCAATGCTGCAGCGCAAGAATATCGTTCAGCAGCTGTTTGTTTGGCAAGTAATGGCTCGATTGGATGAAACGAATGGTCCGGGTTTTGGCTCTCATCACGATGGAATGGGTGTCCGCACGATGGTCGGATGTATAGCGAATGCCGCTTAAAAATTCACCAGGCGTAATCCCTGTAGCGGCGAAAATAACATCCCCCGTGCCGACCATATCATCCATACTGAGCAGCTTCAGCGGATCGTGTATGCCCATAGCTTGGCAGCGGGCAACCTCCTCATCGTTGGCCGGCATTAACCGGCCCAGCAGCTCTCCACCCAAGCAGCGAAGAGCAGCGGCTGCCAGCACGCCTTCGGGGGCGCCGCCCGAACCTACATAAAGATCAATGCCGGATTCCGACAAGGCCGGAGCCATCGCCCCGGCTACGTCTCCATCGCTCAGCAGCTTGATCCGCACGCCAACCTTGCGCAATGTGGCTATTTTCTCCTGATGACGATCCCTGTCAAGTATCATGACGGTAAGATTGCTTAGCGGCTTATCCAAAATCTCAGCGGCCCGCTGCAGCGTAAGCTCGAGCGGATCGTCCAGGCTTAGTTTGCCTGTAAGGGCAGGCCCTACGGCAAGCTTTTCCATATACATATCGGGGGCATGCAGAAGCTGTCCCTTACCCGCGATGGCGATAACGGCGAGGGCGTTATTCAAGCCTTTGGCTACCAGCTCCGTGCCTTCCAGAGGATCTACGGCTACATCAACCTCAGGGCCTTGTCCATTGCCTACGGCTTCCCCGATGTACAGCATGGGGGCCTCATCCATTTCTCCTTCGCCGATGACGACGGTGCCTCGGATAGATACAGAATCGAACATGGCCCTCATAGCGGATGTAGCTGCTCCGTCTGCCTGATGTTTATCCCCTCGTCCCATCCAGCTTGCAGCCGAAAGTGCGGCCAGTTCGGTAACTCTTACGATCTCTAAGGCCAATTCTCTTTCCATCGGCGTTTCACTCCTCCAGATATAGTTGGTACTATTCGTTTAATATAGTATAATTAATGGATATATAATGCGCAATATATAAGTGATTAAATTTTAATATTATACGTATAAAAAGCTGTAATAGGGGGAATAGAGGTAAAACCCTCCTATGAGAAAGAGACTATTTTTGA
This sequence comes from Paenibacillus sp. cl123, assembly GCF_900101595.1. GTDB lineage: Bacteria > Bacillota > Bacilli > Paenibacillales > NBRC-103111 > Paenibacillus_G. The sequence continues at coordinate 101,697 of NZ_FMYY01000020.1, read as the reverse complement.
TACAATTGAAAGGGGTAATGCAGCTGGATAAGCTGTTGTAGGATAAGGAGGGACGGGTCATCGAACTGACTGCGCGCCAATTACAGATTGTTGAGCTTGTGAAAGCGAACGCGCCGATTACCGGCGAACAGATAGCCGAGCTGCTCGGTCTAAGCAGGCCGACGCTGCGGTCTGACCTGGCGCTGCTTGTCATGCTGGGTTTGATCGATGCCAAGCCTAAGGTGGGCTACACCGCCGGATCCTCCGTCAATATGGGATCGCATTTGTCTCGCAAGCTTCTGGCTTTGAAAATAAAGGATGTGCAATCGATTCCTGTCGTGGTGGGCGAGCAGGCAACGGTGCATGATGCTGTAGTTTCTTTATTTATGGAAAATGTAGGAAGTCTGATCGTGGTGGGCGAGGATGGCTGTTTATCCGGTGTGATCTCTAGGAAGGATCTGCTGAAATTTACACTCGGTCATGCGAATGCGGCCTCTATGCCGGTCAGTATGGTTATGACGCGCGAGCCCAATGTCGTCCACGTCACGCCGGATGAATCGATTATCGATGCGGCTCATAAGATGATCAATCATCAGGTCGACAGCTTGCCCGTCGTCGTACCCGCCAAAACCGAACAATCCGGCAACCGGGTCCGCTGGGAAGTGGTCGGAAGGATTACGAAGACGATCATGACTCATATTCTGCTTGATCTGGCTGTAGATCGATAAGCTGGAGACGCACTCATGTAAGGAGAAGAACCGGATGAAGGAAGAGAGGCATTACCAGATCACCATATGCTCGGATTCGGTCGGGGAGACGGCGGAAGCTGTCGTCAGAGCGACGATCCGTCAGTTCGATGCGCATCAAGTCACGACCAAACGGATCGGACATATTAAAAGCGAGGACGAAATCCGCTCCATCGTAGAAGCCGCCGCCAAGCGAGGGGGATTTGTGGCTTACACGCTTGTGCAGCCGGAGCTGAGGGAGACGATGAAGGAGGAAGCGCTGCGTCTTGGCGTGAGAGCCGTCGACATTATGGGGCCGATGATGGAGGCATTCGTCGACACGTTTAACGATGCGCCAAGGCGTGAGCCCGGGCTGCTTCATCGGCTGGATGAGGATTATTTCCGCCGGGTGGAGGCGGTGGAGTTTGCGGTCAAATGCGATGACGGGCGCGATACGAGCTCGCTGCTGAAGGCCAGCCTGGTGCTGATCGGCGTCTCGCGGACGTCTAAAACGCCGCTGAGCATCTTTTTGGCTCACAAAGGCATTAAAGTATCCAACCTGCCGCTGGTGCCGGAGGTCAAGCCTCCGAAGGAGCTGTTTCTCGTCCCCGGCGATCGGATCGTCGGTTTGACGATGGATGCCGATAAGCTGTACAAGATTCGAACGGAGCGTCTGAAAGCCGTGGGGCTGCCCTTCGGAGCCAAATATGCGACGATGGAACGGATTGAAGAGGAGCTTCGGTACGCGCATGCATTGATGAAGCAGGTAGGTTGTCTCATCATCAACGTAACAGATAAAGCGATCGAGGAGACCGCAGGCATCATTATAGGAGATTTGCGTTAGCAGTGGTCTAAACGATATTTCGGGGAAGTCGAGGTGACAGGGAATGACGCAGAGGTTGGTAGACCGGTATGGACGTGTTCACGATTATCTTCGTATTTCCGTCACGGATCGCTGCAACCTGCGATGTGTGTATTGCATGCCCGAAGAAGGCATGCAATTCGAGCCTGAGGAGAACATTTTATCCTTCGAGGAGATTCATGAAGTCGTTAGGGTGTTGGCCGGTTACGGCGTGCGCAAGCTGCGATTGACGGGCGGGGAGCCGCTGGTGCGCAGAGGCCTGGAGAGGCTGGTCGGCATGCTCCGCGAAATTCCGGGCATTGAGGATATAGCCCTGACGACGAACGGCATTTATTTCGCTTCGCGCGCGGAGGCGTTTGAAGAGGCCGGACTGACCCGGATCAATATTAGTCTGGATTCGCTGCGTGAGGATCGGTTCCGGATGATTACCCGCGGCGGAGATGTGAGAAGGGTGCTGCAATCGCTGGAGGCCGCAAAACGTGTGGGACTCGGGCCAATCAAGCTCAACGTCGTGCTGATGAAGGGGATTAACGACGACGAGATCGAAGACTTCCTGAGGCTCAGCCTGGAGGACGATCTGCATGTCCGGTTTATTGAATATATGCCGATCGGCCATGATGATCAAGGATGGAAGTCGAGATATTTGCCGTTGACTGAGGTTTTCAATCGCTGCGAGGCGCAAGGCTGGTCTGTGGAGAAGCTGGAGCAGGAGGTGCGCGGCAATGGTCCTTCGCAAAATTACCGGATTGCCGGCGCCGCAGGCTCCTTCGGCTTGATCCATCCGGTCAGCGACCATTTTTGCCAGACGTGCAACCGGCTGCGCTTGACGGCAGACGGGAACATCAAGCCGTGCTTGTATTGGTCTGATGAATTCAATGTGCGCAAGGTCATCGGGGATGACCGCAAACTGGCGGAGATGTTCTTCCGCGCGCTGGACGTGAAGCCGGAAAGCCATGAGATGGCCAAGGCGCTGGAAAATGAAAAACAAAGTCATACGCCAACGGAACGCCGGATGTCTCAGATCGGCGGTTAACAAGCGGCAAAGCAAGCCCCGGTCAAGCCAGGAAAGCTTAACCGGGGTGTTTGTCGTGCATTAGATAACGAAAGTGCGAGAAATGATAACGAGCAAGATGAACAATACAAGAATAACACCTGTCGAAGTGTAGAATCCGCCTACTGCGCTCATGTGACATCCCCCTTTCAGAAGTCATAATACACCATATGAGGCCGCGGCTTAAGCGGTATAGACTTTCGCCCGTTCCTGCATGAAAAAAACATCCGTCCATTCTGAACGGACGGATGACAAGGAGAAGGTATGTAAAGGTTAGAGCTGACGGATTAATAGGTGTGTCCCCCGAAAAGAAACCGATGCTCCCAGGAGGTGCCTGCGATCGAGTCGATGCGAACGCCGCCGGATTCCTCCGAATAAGTGTGCAGGACTTGGCCATTGCCCAGATAGATGCCTACATGGGTAATGGTAGCGGATGACTTGTCGATTCCGCTGTAGTTTGACGCTTTGGAGCCTTTATAGGACATGAAAAACATCAAATCGCCACGCTGCAGCTGCCGCCAGTCCGTCTGCGAACCGCCTATCGACCGCACATAAGAGCCTTGCGTGCGCGAGTTGCCGGGCAGCTGCTGTCCGATCCCGTCCAAGAACGCCTGTCGGACGAAATCAGAGCAATCGAAGGTGCTGGTATCATTGCGATTAGAGCCGAATTCGTAAGGAACGCCCATATATGACATTCCCGCTTGAATAACCTGCTCGGCGGCGGTCATGCGATTAAGCTGCTTATAAGGTTCAACAAAGGCAGTGCTTATGTATTTGGCGCTTGTGCTTACATAGCCGACGGTTCCGTTCTGATCCTGGACGTTATACCAGTAATCATTGTATTTGTCCAGCACAAGCACTTTCTCTCCAGCTGAGAGATAGCGGATCCGGGGATCGTCTGTTCCGGGTCCAGTCCGGAAAGAAACGGAGCTGACGATCGTACCGTTAGGAGGGGCCTGGAACAGCTCTTCTTCCTTTTCTTCCTCCAGCGCGGGCTCCTGATTATCATAAGTTTCTATGTACTGGGAGCTTGTACTAACATAGCCTGTATTCTCATTGGCGTCCATCACGCGGTACCAGTAGCTGTTTACTTTTTCCAATATGAGCACCTGTTCGCCTTCTTTGAGGAAGCGTGTGCGGGTGCTGGAGGTGGAAGGTCCGGTACGGAAGGAGACGGAACTGACGATTGTCGCGTTAGGCTCTGCCGGCACTTTGATCTTTGTTTCTTTCACATAGGTGGAGGAGGAGGATACATATCCGGTTTGTCCGGCCGCGTCCCGGACGAGGAGCCAATTATTATTGTAAGTCTGAATGAGCTCCAGCAGTTCTCCGGTTTTGAGCATGCGAATTTTGTCACCGCTTGTCGACGGCTGCTCTCGAAAATTGACGCCTTGGACCACTTTAAGCTGAGAGGTTTCGACATAGTACCCGAAGGCTTGGAATGGGAGAATGGACACGGTTGCGATCGCGCTGAGCAGGATGGCAAGCAGCTTCTTTTTCATGAGCTTGTAAACCCCCTTGTGGTTGTAGGACTACGGCAGTGCTGATGAACCCTGTCGAAAGTCTCCAAAAACTACCTTGCTTAGGTAAATGATAGCATAGGCTTTTTGCTAAAATTAGCGGAAAAACTTGACAAATCCCAGGGTGGAAAAAGACGAATTTAGGTATTTTGGGGGATTATTAACGTCATTCTATGGTGCCGATTAAATTAAAAGGGTATTTTCGCTTAATTACAATCAGGACATTTTTGTGAAATATGGATATTCAAAAAGTAAACAAAGGATGCCTATTGAAAAATAGTCTTAAAGTCACGGACATAATTGTTAGGTTTGACCCGAAATAATCGGCGGAAAAACCCGTCTTTCCTTGAGCTGGCATGTTAGTTTTGCCGATGGAAAAGCCTAGAAACTTAAGGTACAATGACTGCATATTAAGAAGTGAAAAAGGATGCCTAATCCTAATGTAAAAAGAATGGAGAACTAACCATGCCGAATCAGGATCAAGTTGAAATTCGCATCCTTGCCCAGGAACACTACGCCGAATCTATGGAGCTCTCGGCGTTCGCCTTTCAGTATGAGCTGTCCGAGGAGGAGCGCCGGCATCGCGAGGCTCTGCATCATATGCAGGAGCAGTGGGGGGCTTACGTCGAAGGAAAGCTGGCTGCGAAGCTGACGATTCTTGACTTTCAGTGCTATATGCAGGGGCATTCGCTAGCAATGGGCGGCATCGCCAGTGTCGCTACATGGCCCGAGTACCGCCGCGGAGGACTTGTGACCAAGCTGCTCGTGCAAGCCCTGTGCTCCATGAAGGACAAGGGGCAGACCTTATCCTTCCTGTATCCGTTCCAATACGGCTTCTACCGGAAGTTCGGCTGGGAGATGTGCGCGGAGCATAAGCAGTTCGAGATCGCCACCGCGCAGCTTCCCAAATGGCCGCATAGTCCTGGCAAGGTTGTACGCACGGATCGTCAGTGGGAGCCTCTTCATCGGATATATTCGGAGTACGCGGTCCGCTTCAACGGAATGCTGGAGCGCAGCGAAGCTTGGTGGACGCATCGGGTGCTGCCGAATAAGAAAGGGACGGCTGCCATCTATTATAATGAGGCGGGCGAGCCGACGGGTTATGTGCTGTATCAAGTGAAGGAACGGGTGCTCAAGGTACACGAACTGATAGGGCTTACGCATGAAGCGAAGCTGGGCTTGTGGCGCTTCCTGGCGGATCATGATTCCATGATCGAACGGCTGACTTGGAATGCCCCGGGGAACGAGGCGCTGCCGTTTCTGCTGGATAATCCGCGGGTGAAGCAGGAGATCGTCCCGACGTTCATGGCGCGGATTGTCGATGTTCCTGCCTTTCTGAATAAATATCCGTTTCAATCGGGTATGGAGGGGGCCTTCCTGCTGGATATCCGGGATGAGCATGCGCCGTGGAATCAGGGGGTCTGGCTTGTGGCTGTAGATGAGGCGGGACGAGCCGCCGTATCCTCTCCGGAGGAGGCTGGCGACCTGCAGAAGGTGAAGTGCTCGATCCAAACGTTGTCCGCGCTGCTGCTGGGCTACCAGAGGCCCTGCTTCCTGCAGGAAATCGGCAGACTGGATGCTCCGAAAGAAGCGGTAGACCAGTTGGAGCGGCTGGTGCCTTCTCGTCCTGTGTTTATTACAGATTTTTTCTAAATGGATGCGATGAAGAAATCCCGGCGCCCAGCGTCGGGATTTTTGTGCCATATAGCATGGACACTACAACGGCTGAACGAATGGGATTAATAATTTCAGGCTGCGGCGCATAGGTTCTGAATAAGCGCGAATAAGCTTCCAGACTTCAATAACCTCTAAATAAAGCTCCCCCCACTCCGTGGGGGTATTTGGCCTTCCGGGTGCGCTCATGGCCCGGGAAGCATGTCGGCTGGCGGAGGTCCTGCCCACAGCCGGGCAGGCGACTAGACTTAAGTCGAGTTGCAAAACCCGCCGCAGGTTCGTTTTGGGCGAAGGCGTTTTTCTCTAGAATAAAGACATAAGCAAGAGACATATCCAGAGAGGCGGTGAATCGAAACACATGAGAATGAATAAGCATACCGGCATCGCGCTGCTGATGATTTTCTTCGGAGTCCTGATCTTGCTGAACAAGATGGGGATACACACAGGCGGACATCTGATGAGCTACCTGTTCCCGATCGCAATGGTCGGCTTCGGATTCCTGGGATTGAAGAACGGCAAGTCGGTTATCGGGCTAATTCTTATCGGTATCGGCGGCCTGATCCTGCTGGGCAAGCTCTCCGGTCTGATCGGACTGCTGTTCGCAGGCGGATTGATCTGGTACGGCATCTCGCTCATCCGCAAAAAGTCGGTCTACTAAAGCGCATATGATATCTGATAGAAAAGGTGGTTGAGTCCTCTATGAGTCTAGGCAAAAGATTCCGTGATATCACGGTAGCTCACTTTAATGAAATGTTGGAAAACTCGGAAGATCCGGTTCGCCTGATCGACAAATACTTAGGTTCCCAATCGGAGCAAATCAGGGAGTCGGAGCGGCTGCTCCAGCAATGCCTGAGCCACGCCGCTTCGCTCCGGCATCAATACACCTCGGCCGAGCAGCTCAAGGAACGCCGAGAGCATCAAGCGATGCTGGCGCTTCGGGCGGGAGAGGATGAGGTCGCCCGCATCGCTCTGCAGGAGAAGATGGCGCAGGAGGAGAAAGCCTCGCAGTACAAAGCGTTGTATGAGCAAAGCAAGCTGGGCATCGTCGAGCTGGAGAACCAGATTCAGCAGCTGAAGGCGGATTTCGACGAAGTGGCGTCCAAACGCAGCTACTACATCGCAAGGCTGGAGTCGATCCGGCTGCAGCAGCGCATGAACGAGCGGCTGCGCACCATGGGGAGCGGACCGTCGCCGAGAATGTTCGATCGTCTGGACGAGCGCGTATCCGACATGGAGATGACGGCGCGAACGCTGCGGGAAGTGCGCGGTCACCTTCGCGAGGCTTGGAATACGGCCAGCGGGGCCGCTTCGCAAGCGGTGGATCAGGAGCTCGCCAAGCTTCGCAGCAAATTGCAGCAGGAGGGATGGAACCGGCCATGACGAAATTATACCGTTCAAGAACCGATCGCAAGTTAACCGGCTTGTGCGGCGGTCTGGCAAGCATGATGGGCATTGATTCCACGCTGCTGCGGCTTATCGTCGTACTGGCTGCTGTCTTCACTTCCGGCGTCGTACTGGGCATCTACGTGCTGGCCGCTCTGGTCATCCCTAGCGAGCCTTACTACGGCGGTCCATACGGACCAGGACCGGGTCCGGGACACGCGGGACCTTATGACGGCCGCGGCGAGCATAACTTCAGCAGCTGGAAGGACTGGAGACGCGCCGAGAGGCATTTCCGCAAAGCGCAAAAGTATGGTTGGGGTTCCTACGCCGCTCATGGCGGGCATCGCGAATATGACGCCGAGTATGCAGCGGGACCACAAATGCAGGGCCATCATGCCGGCAGCTACAGCCAAAGTCAGCACGCATCCGAACCGACGGGCAGCGATCTCGACGATATGATGAAGGACATCGAGAAAAAAGCGATGTGGAAGGAAATCGAAGAGCTTCGCGCCAAAGTCGCCAAATATGAAAAACAACAGCAAAACCAAAACCAACCAACTCAAACAACTAAAGGAGAGATCTGATCATGGGAGTATTTTCGAGAATTAAGGATATGACGAAAGCATCGCTGCACGAGGTACTGGACAAAGTGGAAGATCCGATCATCATGCTGAACCAGTACATCCGCGACATGGAAGAAGAGATCGCTCAAGCTGAAGTGACGGTAGCCCGCCAGATCGCCAGCGAGCGCAAGCTGAAGGAGCGTTTGGAGGAAGCGGGCCGCTTGGCCGCCCAGTTCGAAGCTCAGGCCAAGGACGCGCTGAAGAACAACCAGGAGGCGACGGCTCGCCAGGCGTTGGAGCAAAAGCTGTACTATGACGGCAAAATCACCGAGTACACGGATATGCATGAGCAAGCTAAAGCCCAAGCGGCCGAGCTGGTAGCTCAGCTGCATGAGATGAAGGATTCGTTCTATCAAATGCGCAACAAGCGCAGCGAGCTGATCACCCGGGCTCAGCTGGCCAAAGCCAAAAAGCAAATGGCCGAGGTGACGGCGAACAACGTGATCGAAGGCGGCAATGCGGCTAAAGGGTTCCGCCGTATGGAAGAGAAAATCATGACGATGGAAGTGGAAGCGGAGATTGCCCGCAAGCCTTATGTCGGCTCCGGCTCTTACGGAGGTTCGGTCTACAGCGCTACGGCATCGGCCGATCCGGCCAAGCAGCAGAAGCTCGATGAGCAGCTGAACCTGTTGAAAGAAAAGATTTCCTCGGAGCAGTAAACAGCCAGTGGAGTGAAACGGGCAGTTGTGATATGCTAGGTAAGGCAAAAGCCATGGGGCCGGAAAAAGCCGCTATGGCTTTTGCCTCAGTTAGGGGAGAGTTGTTTCGAAAGGGGGCGGCAGCATGAACAGCAAACGGAACCGCAACATTGCCATCGTGTTAATCGGTGCGGGGGTATTTTTACTGGCAGACGATCATCTTAGCTTCATGACGATTGTCGCCCTCTTTCTGCTTTTGTTCGGGGTGTATCAGGTTCGGTCGGGCACGGGCCGCAGGGGTTATGTCTTTATGATCATCGGACTGCTGCTGCTGATCGGCGGGAATTTGCCGCTTGTCATAGCGGTCATTCTGATCTCGCTCGGGTTTTTCTACAATAAATCGCGTAAGCTTCATCGGGATGATCAGCATTATCGCAAGCAGAGCATCATAGACAGCATTCGCTGGGGACGCGAGCCCTGGGTTCTGCGGAATATGTCGATCTGGAACGTGCTTGGCGAGATGCATATGGACCTGACGTATGCGATTCCCGAAACGAAGGAAACGACGATCATTTTACAAGGCGTGATCGGGGATATCGACGTAATTGTTCCCGAGGACGTAGGACTGTCCATCACGGCATCGGTGCTGTTCGGTCAGACCAGCATCGGCAACGACAAAGAGACCGGCATGATGAACAAACTGGTCTGGCAGTCGCCCAACTACTGGACGGCCGACCGTCAGGTGAAGCTGGAGATGTCCTACGTGATCGCGGATATCGACATTAAAATCGTGTAGTGCTGGAGGTTCTGGAGAATGGATGGACATGAAAAACGTCTAACCAATATGATATGGCGGAATATGGCGGAGTCCATGGGGCTCAGCCTTGTTCTGTTTGCCGTCATCGTGTATTTCCTCCAGGCTAACGGGTACTTGAGGCCATTCGAATCATGGAAGGAAGGCGTTAGCGTCAGTCTGACGCTGATCGCCATCACGGTTATCATCGGCGCGTCCTATGGGCTGTGGTCGGCTTACCGGATCACGCGCAGGCTGGAGCAGCTGAGGGAGGTCATGCTTTCGCTGGAGAAAGGCAATCTGAACCGCTCGGTGCCGCCGCTGGGCGAAGATGAGATCGGCCGGCTCGGCGAGCAGCTGAATCAGATCACGAAAAAGTGGGAGGAGCAGGTGTCTTCGCTACAGAGGCTGTCCAGCAACAATGCCCAGCTCGCCCAGCGGGCGAAGTATTCGGCGATCGTAGAAGAGCGGCAGCGGCTCGCGCGCGAGCTGCATGATGCGGTCAGCCAGCAGCTGTTTGCGATCTCGATGACGGCGACGGCTGTCGGCCGGACGCTGGACAAGGACTTTGACAAGGCTCAGCGGCAAATTTTCCTGATTGAGGAGATGGCGTCGGTCGCTCAATCCGAGATGCGTGCCTTGCTTCTGCATCTGCGGCCGGTCCACTTGGAGGGCAAGCGGCTGTCGGATGGGCTTGTCGAGCTGATGCAGGAGCTGTCCGCGAAGGTGCCGATGAAGATCGACTGGGAGTTCGCAGAAGGAGTCAGGCTGCCGCGGGGAATCGAGGACCATTTGTTCCGGATTGCCCAGGAGGCCATGTCGAACGCGCTGCGGCATTCCAAAGCAACCAAGCTTGAGGTGAAGCTGACCAAGCCATCGGTTGATGTGGTTAAGCTCATGATCCGGGATGACGGAGTCGGCTTCGATCTGGACACGCGGAAGCAGGCTTCCTACGGGATTGTGACGATGAATGAACGTGTGAACGAAATCGGCGGATCGATGAATCTGATCACGGCTCCCGGTAAAGGGACGCGCATTGAAATTAGAATTCCGATATTGGCGGAAGGAGGAACCCATCATGGAAGAGACGACGATTAAAGTACTGCTGGTGGACGATCATGAGATGGTACGGATCGGGCTTGCAGCTGTGCTTGGCACGGAGGACGATATCGAGGTGGTCGGCGAAGCCAGCGGCGGGCAGGAAGGAATCCGGCTGGCGCTGGAATACCGTCCGGACGTGGTGCTGATGGATCTGGTGATGGAAGGAATGGACGGCATCGAGACGACGCGCCGTCTGCTTGAGCAGCATCCGGATTGCAAGGTGATCGTGCTGACGAGCTTTATCGACGATGAGAAGATTTATCCGGTTATTGAGGCAGGAGCGTTCAGCTACCTGCTGAAGACGTCCCGCGCCGGCGAGATCGCCCAGGCGATTCGAGCGGCCGTTCAAGGTCAGTCGGTGCTGGAGTCCCAGGTCGCCTCCAAGCTGATGAACCGCTTCCGCCAGCCGAAGCAGGCGGCTATGCCGCATGAGGAGCTGACGGAACGAGAGATGGAAGTGCTGCGCCTGATCGCTTCCGGCAAGTCCAATCAGGATGTGGCGGACGATCTGTTCATCGGCGTGAAGACGGTGAAATTCCATGTGACGAATATTTTGGCGAAGCTTGGGGTCGAGGACCGCACTCAGGCCGCGATCTATGCTTATAAGAAGGGCCTTGTCGAGTAGACATAGCCATGAAAATAACCCCTTACAGACCGGCTTCGCATGAGGAGCAGGACTGTAAGGGGTTATTTGCCGGTTGCGGTATTTCGGTACGCCCGCCGCGCGGGTGTTTTAAGCGGCTTTCGAGCTCAAATCCTCGTTGGCCGTGCCGTCCAGAAACAAACGCTCGACCGCCAGCAGGGGACTGCCGGTGAACGCGAGACCGGCCGATAATACGAGCAGGATAAGCTCCAGTTCATAGCCTGCCGCCTGCGCGCTGCCGGTGAAGCCTGCCGACAGCTTGACCTTGAAGAGGGCAACGGCCATGATGATCACGAATAGAACGGAGATCAAGCGCGTGCCAAGTCCCAGAATGACCGCGACTCCGCCTACCAACTCGATAACAGCTACCAGATAAGCCGTAAAGCCAGGCAGCTGAAGGGTTTGAAACCAGCCCGAGACGTTGTCGATGCCTCCGGCGAATTTCTGATAGCCGTGAACGGAGAAGGTCAAACCCAGCATGACGCGGAACAGCAGCAGTCCGATGTTTACTTGTGTGTTCATAGTCGCTTCCTTTACTCCTTAGGGGATTAAAATTCAAAGCAGGCATAGCTCAGCGTGCCGAGCTCGTAGCTGCGGTGGATCAGCTCCGGCTTGCGGTCAGGGGAGCCCGCGCCCAGTGCGATGAACAGCGGCACAAAATGCTCGGGCCGCGGAACGGCTGCCTGGGCATGGGGAGCCAGGCGGTCATAGCTGAACAAGGCTTCCAGATCCCGGCGCTCCAGCCGGTCGATCAGCCAGTCGTCGAAGGCGACGGCCCAGGGCTCGGGCGTGTTTTGGCCCCAATTCACCATGCGCAGATTATGGACGGTGACGCCGCTGCCGATGACAAGAATATCTTCGTCCCCAAGCCCGCGCAGCGCTTCGCCAATCTTGTATTGCTCGGCCGGAGGCAGATACGGATTCACGGACAACTGGATAACGGGAATGTCAGCGGCCGGATACATCCGGTACAGCAATGTCCAGGAGCCGTGGTCAAGTCCGCGCGTGAGGTCGGTGTGAACGGCGATGCCCTGCTTCTCCAGACGGTCCTTCACGTCGCCTGCAATCCGGGAGGAGCCTTTGGCCGGATAGGTCAGCGCATACAATTCATCCGGGAACCCGCCGAAATCATAGATCGTTTCGTAGACGGCGTCGGAGGCGGAGACGGTGGTCGTTTGAGTCTCCCAGTGGGCGGTGAAAATCACAATAGCTTTCGGCTGCAGCCGTCCTGCAAGACGCTGCAGGAAATCCGTATAGTCATTTTGCTGCAGGGCAAGCATGGGAGAGCCATGGGCCAGGAAAAGGGACGGCATCATTTGAAAATCCTCCTAGTCGGTGTATGGAACTGAAAGTTATAGGTTACTTTATGTAAGTAAGTATATGATGATAACTTAATTTGGTCAAGTGGATAACTATAAAATATAAACTATATAATATTTAGTTAATATCGGTTATACTAGAAGGTAAAGCAGGTTAGTGAGGTGAGGCTACTTGAAACCGTCGTCCTTATGTCCCCGGATGGAGAAGGCAACACAGATCATAAGCAAGCGGTGGGCTGTGCTCATCATCTATCAATTGCTTGCCGGGCCGCAGCGGTTCTGTACGATCGAAGCTGCTCTGCCCATCAGCGGCCGGCTGTTGTCCGAGCGGCTAAAGGACCTGGAGCAGGAAGGCATCGTACAGCGCGATGTGTATCCGGAGATGCCGGTCCGAATCGAGTATTCGTTGACGGAGAAAGGTCTGGCGCTGGAGCCGGTATTAAGAGGCATCGAAGCATGGGCCCAGTCCTGGATCACATAGATCGAGTGGGATTTTGGAAAGAGCAAAAGGTCCGGTCGGAATCCGCTATCGAGTGGTGTTTGCACAAGGAAAAGATGTGGGTTGAGCAATAGTGACAGACAGGCTATAATGAGGCTTAATTCATGAAAATTGATGAGGGCAGGTGTCGGTTTGTGAGCAACGCTATTCTCAGAGGCGGCGGTTTCCACCACGTCGCAATCCGCGTATTTGACTTCGAGGGCACGATCCGCTTTTATTCCGATGTGCTGGGCTTTACCGTTCGGCATCAGTGGGGAGAAGGCGACAAGCGAGCGGTATTGCTGGATACGGGCGATGGCAACTATCTGGAAGTATTCGCGGGCGGTAAGGAAGGCCAGAAGCCGGAGGGGGCTTTTCTTCATCTGGCGCTGAGAACGGAAGATGTGGACGGCGTGACCGAGCGCGCCCGCGCGGCCGGAGCCGAAGTTACCGTGGAGCCGAAAAATGTCGAGCTAGGCGGTATTCCTGTAAGGCTGTCCTTTTTTAAAGGCCCGGATGGCGAGCTTATCGAGTTGTTCCAGAGCACGGGCGAAGACAAGCTGTAAGACGAGATAGGGCAAGATGCGCAGAAGGCAGGCAGGCAGGCAGAGCTGACGTCCCGCGTATCCTGACATACAAGGACAGACCTCTTATCATGGGGTCTGTCTTTGTGTTTTGTAGAAGAGCGAGCTGATGAAAGCCGGCTGGAGAATATGGATTAAAGGAAAGAGATTAATTAATTGTTCCACTGGAACAATTATAAACTTTTCTTTAGAAATGAGTGCTTCCCCCTCTCTAAACCGTCTATATATATGTTGGCCGCAGGAGGGAAGGACTGCCTGCGGAAGGCTGTCTTAAACGAATTGCAGCCGTTGCTCGTTGGCTGGCGGCGGCGGGATCTGAGATCATCGGGGACTTTCGCTCAATGAATCGTCGCCTATAAGCGTACCGCCTGGCTGTTTGCTAAGCATTGGAGGCGGGCGTTCGGGATGCGCAGGATGCCGCGCTGGAGCATATACAGATCGGAAATGAGAGAAAACGAATGTCGAACCGGCAGGAAAGAAGGGGAAAGGCTATGAAAGGTACGGCTGTGCCGTCGGAAAAAAACGAGATGCGTGACGCAAGCAAAAGCTTGTCATTTGGGGAGAAGACGGAAATATTGAAGCGCTACGAAGCATTCAGCTACCAGATCGCTCATTACCTGCTGCAGGAGGAAAGGGCGGCGCAGTCGGCTGCCGAAGGCGCGCTGCTGGAGCTGTACCGTTCGGAGGAATTTTTCCGCCTGACGGCGATCCAGAAGGGCGAATATGTCCGGAAGGTGAGCATGAAGCATGCGCTGCTCGTGCGCAGGCAGGCGGATACGTCGCGTATGCGGGCATAAACGCAAGAAAGCCCGGGGCGATCCGGGCTGCAGGCTCAAGGGCATGCTTAAACGGAGGAAGGCACCGGGATAAAGAAGACGAGACAGATGAATTGGAGAACAGGACGATACGTTGAGCAGACTGTAAGACAGGAAAGACAGGAAAGACAGGAAAGACAGGAAAGACAGGAAAGACAGGAAAGACAGGAAAGACAGGAAAGACAGGAAAGACAGGAAAGACAGGAAAGATAGGAAAGACAGGAAAGACATACAATCGGACGAGGCTGTGAATTGCCTCTTACATATAAGCGTCGAACAGTATGCCGGTTATAGGCACCGGCAGGTATGTTTTTAGCCCGCTGCCTGGGCTCTTCCCGTAGCTGCTAAGCGCACGGAGCGGGCCATACTTCGGCTCCAAAAGCTGGAAAGCCGGCGAAGTCTGCAGCTCGCTCGCGGCTGTCATGAGCCGCTCGGCGAAGCCTGCCAACGCTTGCGCGGCCTCTGCCGGCCGTCGTGCCGACTGCTCGGCGAATTTCGCCGCGTGGAGCGATAACGTACCGTCGGGCTGACGCTCCAGGCCCAGTTCCTCCAGCTGTCCAAGCGGCAGTTGGGCGGCAAACCGTGAAGCAGCGGAGCGGGTCATCGGCCCGGCCTCGCTCAGCGCGGTCACAAGCTCGTTGTAGCCGCGGGTCAGCTGTTCGGCCGCTAGGCCCGACTTGTCCCCTACGCTGCGCAGAGCGTCCCGTGCGTCGGCGGCGGTTTGCTTCGCCTGCCCGGCTTTGTCTTCGACTTGGGCAAGACCTGCGGCGGCTTCTTTGGCAAACTGGTCAAACCGGTATCCGGCCATCGTCGAGTCCGGGAAAACCGCTTTGGTGATACGGCTGACGGGGCCGCTGCGGCTCTGCTGCGCTTTGTCTTGTGCCGCCCACAGAGCATGGGTTTCATAAGCGCGAAATAGACTGCCGACCGGTGCGATCATGCTTCATCCCTCCGTTCAAGCTGGAATGTTCCGTTGACTGCTTTCTTCCATTATAACCCACAGAAAAGCAGGCGTAAACGCAGAGCGCACGACGCCGAAGCGGGCAAGGCTGCAAGATGACGTTAAAAACGTTATTACGTAAATTTCCCTACTTCAGAAGAAGGCCCAAGCAAGCAGTAACTGAAAAATCGTATAAGATGAGGAGGCCTAAGCAGTAACCAATAATCGCACGGCCTGCGACGTCTTTCCGAGTTGTAGCCGAAAAATCGTATAAAATGCGCCCGATGGGTGGTCAACGTATGGGATTTGTATGGAAAAACGTATAAATACGCTGCGGTGACAGATAAAAGCATGGGAGTTGTGCGGAAAACCGTATAAATACGCTCGGCTGGCGAGCAAAGGGATGAAGGGTATACGAAAAATCGTATAAATGGGCCTGAACTGCTGATCACGCGCAGCCTAGTCCCTATTTCGGCACGGGGGCCGGAATTTCCGAGTAGAAACACCGAGTAGAGACACCGAAGCAGTAATAAATAGCAAACAAATCCCTTCTGCAACTCTCCAACATGTCAATGTAAGCGAACGACGCCCTCCAAGTCAGCTGAGTTACTCCGTCCCAAGCCCACGGCCCCTCGCTTGCCCGTGATTGTTAACAAGCCATGTTACTCTCCATGGCATTTTGCATGAGCTGCTTCGCATTCTTGACAGATCCCTGCCGCGTATCTTACTATGGGATATTACCTGTCGATAAAAAGGGGCTTGAGACCGGATGAATGGATTGCATATATTCGTGATTGCGGCGGTGCTTGTCGTATGTGTCGCGTTTCTGTTATTTGTCGGCAAAAAGTATAAGAAATAGCGGACGCCTTGTTGAGCGTTTTGATTAACATTTCTCATGCCCGCCACATACGCTGTAGGAAAAGCTCGGCGGCCGGAATCCGGTCTCCGGGCGGCTGAAAGGCGGGAGGGCGATGCTTCGCAGACGCATTCCTAAGCGCGATGACCGCGCTATTTTTGAGCTTGTCGAGAAGGAGCTGCTGCCCTACGCCAGGGAGACGGCGCCTGGCCTGCGGGTTACGCGTCCCGAGCTGCGCAGACGTCTACGGGCCTGCACGACCTATGTAGAGCTGACAGCGGGGCGCCAGGCGGCGGGCTTTATTTCGCTTCGGACGGACCGGGAGCGGCTAACCGTCGATCTGCTGGCCGTGCATCCGAGGCATCAGGGACAGGGGTTGGGCAAGCGGCTGATGCGCTATGCCGAGAGGAAAGCGCAGCTGCTGAAGCTTCCGGAGATCGTGTTGTGGGTCGATGAGGCCAATGAGCGGGCCCGGGGATTTTATCACAAGCTCGGCTATGAGCCGGTTTATTATGACCGCCATATGCGGTGTTTTCTGTTGACCAAGCGACCGGCTCCGCCGGCAAACGGTATCGGATGAAGGAAGCCGCCGGCCAAGCGCGAACAAGCGCCGAGCCGGTGGCTTCGCTGCATATTGGGCGCGGCCCGAGGCAGTCAGATCAGGACGAACAGCAGCGCGATAAGCGCCAGGTCCAGAATAAACCGCCCGCCTCCCGGATAATAGGGACCGCCCGAGTAAGGATAAGGTCCATAAGGGAAGGCGGAGGTGGTCACCGCACCGGCACCAGGCGTCTGAGGCTTGCCTTTCCGGCCCGCGCGGCCCGGCAGCTTCTTATTTGCTTTGGCTCGGGCCCTGGAAGCTGCCTTGGTTTCGACCGTGGCTTCTGCGCCGCCCTCTTCTGTGCCGAGATACAGCTTGCCTCCCTCCACCCGGGAGAGCACGCCATAAATTTCCGTTCCGTCTTGCATCAGAACCAATACCGGTTTTCCGCAATGCGGCTTGCAGTCCTCTTCCGTCACCGGATAAATCCGTTTCATGCCGAACACACCTTTCTATCGTCTCAAGTGGTTTCCTGCCTACACTGTCAGCTTATGCGGCTATGGCCCGCATGCTCTAGGCAGATGGCCTGCCGAACGCCGCCCAATTTGCGGATCAGGTATAAACTCTCTCGACCCGGGTCATACTGAGTCCTAGATTGATAGATTCGGAGAAATGAGCGAAGGATGGGGTCGGCGATGAAGAAGGCGTGGTTGTTCGGCATGATGACAGGTTTGGCGATCGTCTGTATGGCGGCGCTGCAGGTGCAGGCCAAGTCCCTCCATTCGCCGGCGGATGAGGCGTCTTATGCCGATACGCGCCTGCTGCTGCAAGCAGCGGCCGAGTCGCTGGGACCGGCTGCGGCCGTCAAGCTGACGCTCAAGAAGGGCGGACCTTCCGCCCCGGCTGCGAATGACGCCGAGCTGCTCGCGCTTGGCCGGTCATGGAGCGAACGGCTCGGGATGGAGCCGGCCTCGTCGCTGTCGGATCAGCAAGGGCATGCCGTGTACCGCCAGCAGGCGGAGGCGCAGGGCTGCACGCAGACGCTGCTGCTCACCGCGCTGAACGCCGAGTCGACCTACCTCATCGTACGCGCGGAATGCGAGGGGTATCCGCTGCAGGATACGGAGCGGGCTGTCAGCCTGCAGCAGCTTGCGGATGCAGGGCTGCAGACAGCAGGCTGGAACGGAGCCTGGAACGTCGTCGTACAGGGAGAGCTTCCGGAACGGACGGAGGACGGCGCCTTGGCTGCGCTGGAGCGGACCCTTTACAAGCTCGCTGCGGGAGAGGTCGAACGTTATGAGGATAGAGGCACGATCAGCCGCTCCTACCGCTCGGATCGGTTGAACGGTTATGTGCTCAGCGGCACGGAGAAGCTCCATGTTCAGGCCGCGTTGCGCTGCGACTCCACGGATGGAGACTGGCGATTAACGATTGGAGCGCCGGTAGTTACGACTGAGTATTGAAAACCGTTATCATATTCGGTATGCTAGAGGGAATAGCAAAACAGGCGTTATCTGTTCCATTGCTCCTACCATATTCAGAAAGAATGAGGGAAACCATGACGAATGCCGTATTTCTAATTTTTGGGGCGACCGGGGATTTGGCCAAACGCAAGCTGTTCCCGGCCTTCTACAGTTTGTACCGCGAGCGCAAGCTTGGCGACAAGTTCGCCGTAATCGGACTTGCGCGCCGTCCGCGTTCAAACGAGCAGTTCCGCGAGGATGTGCTGGAGTCCATTAAAGAGTTCGCGCGTTACAATGTGACAAAGGACGAGCAGTGGGACTCTTTCGCCGAGCATTTCGAGTATATGTCCCTGGACATCAACAATGTGGAAGGCTTCCGCGAGCTCAGCAGCTTGACCGATAAGCTGGACGCGAAGTTCGAGATCGGGGGCAATCGCCTGTCCTACCTCGCGCTCTCACCGGAGCTGTTCGGCAGCGTCTCTCATAATCTGAAGGAGGGCGGGCTGCTTGAGACGGCGGGCTGGCACAGGCTGGTTATCGAGAAGCCGTTCGGCTATGATCTGAAGTCGGCTGAGAAGCTGAACGCGGAAATTCGCCAAGTGTTCGAGGAGAAGGATATTTACCGGATCGATCACTATCTGGGCAAGGAAATGGTTCAGAACATCAATGTCGTACGGTTCGCCAACGCGTTCTTCGAGCCGTTATGGAATAACAAATACATAGCCAATATCCAGATTACGCTCAGCGAGACGGTCGGCGTGGAGGACCGCGGCGGCTATTACGACAGATCCGGAGCGCTGCGCGATATGACGCAGAACCATATGCTGCAGATGCTTGCGATCATGGCGATGGAAGCGCCAAGCCGGATGCATCCGGAGAGTATCCGCGATGAGAAGGTGAAGGTGCTGCGCAGTCTGCGCGGTTTCGAATCTTCGGCTGACGTACTGGCCCACACGGTCCGCGGCCAGTACTCGGCCGGTCTGATGAAGGGGCGCGAGGTGCCGGGCTACCGCCAGGAGGATAAGGTCAATCCGGTGTCCAACACGGAAACTTATTTCTCGGCGCGCGTGTTCGTCGATAATTTCCGCTGGGCGGGCGTACCGTTCTATATCCGTACGGGCAAACGTCTTCCCGTCAAGACGACCGAGGTTGTAGTGGAATTCAAGAACGTTCCGAACAATGTGTACCTCTCGAGGAAGCATAAGCTGGAGCCGAATTTGCTCGTCTTCCGGGTCAACCCGATGGAGGGCATTTACTTTAAAATGAATGCGAAGCAGCCGGGCTCGGAAGGATCGATCGTGCCGGTGGCGATGGACTTCTGCCAGAGCTGCCAGGTGGGCCTGAATACGCCGGAAGCGTACGAGCGTCTGCTGCATGATGCGGCGCGCGGCGATTCGACCTACTTCACCCGCTGGGATGAAGTGGCCCTGGCCTGGAAGTATGTCGATCAGATTGCGGCTGTCTGGGCGGAGAAGGCGGAGGATGCCGACGATCTGCAAACCTATGCAGCCGGTACATGGGGACCGGAGAAGGCGCAGCGGCTGATCGAGGAAGACGGCTTTCGCTGGTGGCCGGTCAACGGACAGGACGAAGGCGAAGTCGCCTGGGAGTTCACTCAGCGCTAGTTGCCGGGCTATAAGAAGCAAGAGACGGTGGGAGGGCAGGCTGCCCGAAACCGTCTCTTTTTTTCGCTTCCCAAGTTATGTTATGATGACAAGGAAGTGTTGAAGAAACAAGGGGGAACGTATGTGTCCAGGCGCAAGTTTCTGGGATGGCTGGTATGGCTGCTGCTGTGGATCGGCGCGGCTTTGTTCGGGCTGGTCAAGTTGCTTGAGCGATCGGTCGCTACCCAGAGGAGTCAGACTTCGAACGGATTGACGAGCCAGAAGCCTGCCGCCACGGCCGACGAGCAGGCAGCGACGGAAGCAAACGATCCTGTCTGCTCGTTTCTGATTCTGAGCGATCTGCATATTTCCCGAGATGATCCGAATACGATCCGCCGGGTGAAGGCGGCCTTCGAGGATATGAGCGAATTCCGGACACCGGTCGAGGCGCTGCTGTTTACCGGCGATTTGACGGAATACGGGCGAGAGCAGGATTACAAAGAGCTGCGTAATCTGATGAATGGGTATGAACTGCCTCCCGTCTATGCCAACATGGGCAATCATGATTATTACGACATCTGGATCGACAAACGGGGCAGCTTCAAGCAGGATACAATGCCGAACGGCAAGACGGATTGGCAGTCGCGCGAGCGGTTCCAG
Source organism: Paenibacillus sp. cl123 (assembly GCF_900101595.1). GTDB lineage: Bacteria > Bacillota > Bacilli > Paenibacillales > NBRC-103111 > Paenibacillus_G. The sequence goes on along the minus strand of NZ_FMYY01000020.1, from coordinate 81,445 downwards.
CAATTTTTCGGCTTGAAGAAGCCTTACCAGGATGCATGGATCAAGGATCATCAGCTGATCCTGCTGTCCCAGGAGGCTTATGTGCAGGAGAAGCCCGAGGTAGGCGAAGGAGCCTGGTATTCGGAGGAGCAGCTCTCCTGGCTCGAGGAGAAGCTGGCTGCCCGCAAGGACGACAGGCCGGTGTTCATTATGACGCATCAGCCGCTTCCGCCCGCAGGGCGCGACGGGAAGACGCATCAGCTGATTCCGGCAATTCGCTTCCGCGAAATTCTGCGGCCTTATAAAAATGTGTTCGTATTCTGCGGACATTCTCATCAGGATTTTCAAGGCACGATCGAGCATTATGTAAAGGAAAGCTTCCATTATTTCCATAACTCGTCCGTCGGGCGCGTTATGAACCGGAAGTATGAGACGGTGGCCCAAGACAAGGCGCAAGGCTTGTATGTTCAGGTGTATGCGGACCGGGTGACGCTGCGCGGACGGGATTTCATCTCCCGCAGCTGGCTGAGCGAGGCCAACTGGACGATCCCTTTGAGCTAATCCATTATATGTCAAGGAAGGAATAAGAAACGACATGAGTACCGAGAAGCGCGAAACTTTAGCAGAAGAGGTTAACAAGCGGCGCACGTTTGCCATTATCTCTCACCCGGATGCGGGGAAAACAACGTTGACGGAAAAGCTGCTGCTGTTCGGAGGTGCGATCCGCCTGGCCGGCACGGTCAAAGGACGCAAGGCAAGCCGTCACGCGACCAGCGACTGGATGGAGATCGAGAAGCAGCGGGGGATTTCCGTTACTTCGTCCGTGATGCAATTCGACTATGAAGGCCATCGCGTTAATATTTTGGATACGCCGGGTCACCAGGACTTCAGTGAGGATACGTACCGCACGCTGACCGCCGCCGATAGCGCCGTGATGCTGATCGACTCGGCCAAAGGGGTCGAGGCGCAGACCAAAAAGCTGTTCCAAGTGTGCCGCAAGCGCGGAATACCGATTTTCACCTTCATCAACAAGATGGACCGCGAAGGACGTAATCCGTTTGAGCTGCTGGAGGAACTGGAGAATTTGCTCGGCATTCGTTCCTACCCGATGAACTGGCCGATCGGCTCCGGCAAGCAGTTCAGCGGCGTATACGACCGCAAGCTGACTCAGGTCGAGCTGTTCCAGGGCGACGACCACCGCGAGATTCAGGTCCAGCCGGTCAGCGGCTACGAGGACCCGATCGTGAAGGAGATTGCGGGCGAATTTTTTTACGACCAGCTGGTGCAGGATCTGGAGCTGCTCGATGTGGCGGGCGACGAGTTCGATATGGAGAAGGTGCGCACCGGCGAGCTGACGCCGGTATTCTTCGGCAGCGCGATCAACAACTTCGGGGTGCAGACGTTCCTGGAGAACTTCCTGCAGCTGGCGCCGACGCCGACGTCGCGACGCAGCAACGAGGGTGAGATCGACCCGCTGAACGAGAAGTTTTCGGGCTACATTTTCAAAATTCAGGCGAATATGAACCCGGCACACCGCGACCGGATCGCTTTCCTGCGTATCTGCTCGGGCAAGTTCGAACGCGGGATGAGCGTCAAGCATGTACGGGTAGGCAAGGATATTAAGCTGGCTCAGCCGCAGCAGTTTCTGGCGCAGGACCGGGATATTGTGGAGGATGCGTTCCCGGGCGATATTATCGGTCTGTTCGACCCGGGCATCTTCCGTATCGGTGATACGCTCAGCCAGATAGGCGGATTGGAGTTCGACGAGCTGCCGACCTTCTCCCCGGAGCTGTTCTCCAAGGTGACGGTCAAAAACGCGCTGAAGCACAAGCAGTTCCAGAAGGGCGTCGACCAATTGACGGAAGAGGGCACGATTCAAGTATTTAAAACGATCGGGTTCGAGGATATGATTCTCGGCGTTGTCGGCCAGCTTCAATTCGAGGTATTCGAGCACCGGATGAAAGGCGAATACGGCGTCGATGTGCAGCTATCGCGCATGACGTACCAGTTCGCGCGCTGGCTGGTCGGAGACGATATCGACTCCGGCAAGTTCCGCATTAACTCTCAGCTGGTGAAGGATAAGAAAGACAACTACGTGGCGCTGTTCGAGAACGAGTACGCGCTGCGGACGGCTATGGAAAAAAATCCGAATTTGAAATTTTTGGAGACGGCTCCGTAAGAAGCCGGACTCGCATGAGAACCTTCGCAGGCTTTCGCCTTATGGCGCGGCCGGCGAAGGTTTTTTATTGCTTCCGGCGAGGGAGGCGGGGGGTGGCTCTGAAGCCTGACAAGACTTAGGCGTCTATCCCTTGCCTGATCCGGCTTCCCGGCATACCTTGGTAAGGGCGAGGAAGGAGGAGGCCAGCGGCTCTCCGATCAGGGATGAGACGGCCCATTCCTCATTCGAAGCATATACCTGGACACCTGTACAATTGCACACTCCCGCGGCGGCTGTCATGTGTGCCGGCAAGCTTCGGCAAAAGGTCTGCTTGCTCCTGTCCGCGGCATAGAAACATAATCGAAAGAGGTGGTTGATATGAGAAAGCGAACCTACCGCAGACATATTACCAGCAAATGGGCGAAAACGAAGGCGCTGCTGGCTAACCCGGCGACGGCCCGGCATGTGCCCGATACCCGGAGGCTGACCAGAGGCTCCCTGCACGATATGCTTCGCACATACGGCATGGTGTATGTGAAGCCGAATAGCGGAACTTACGGGATCGGCGTTATCCGCGTGGAGCAGCATGGGGCCGAAGGGGGGCACACCTACGCGTATCATGCGGGGACGAGAATCCGGTCGTTCGCCACCTATGATGAGCTGTACCGGTCGCTGTCCGCTCTGACCAGGAAGCGGAAATATTTGGCTCAGAAAGGCATCCACCTGCTCAAATATAAAGGCAGGCGCTTCGACCTGCGCGTCATGGTGCAGCAATCTCCAGCCAGACGATGGGTAACGACCGGCGTAATCGGCCGGGTAGCGGCGCCGGGCAAGGCGGTAACCAATGTGCACAACGGCGGCAAGCTGAAGCCTGTGGAGGCTTTGCTGGGTTCTCATACGGGAGGCCAAGAGCGGGAACGGGTAGTGAAGGGCTTACGCTCGCTGGGGCTGAAGGTGGCCCGGCAGCTGCATAGCCGGTACCGCGGCATCAAAGAGGTCGGTCTCGACGTAGCGATGGACGACAGGCTGTTCCCCTGGATACTGGAGGTCAACACATGCCCGGACCCGTTTATTTTCCGCAAGCTGAAGGATAAATCGATCTACCGCCGCATCTACCGGTATGCGAAGGCTTATGGCCGGCTCTAGCCTTTAGGCTCCCTCCGGCTTTATCTGTAGCCGTTGGCATTGGCCGGCTTGCCGGCTTCCTGAACTTCTACGAGATACCGGAAGCAGTCCGGCTGTGAGCCGTCGAGATCCTTGAAGCCATAGACGCCAGCCAGCTGCCCGCTGGATAAGGACTGCCCGTTCCATCTGCCGGCATCAGGGTCGCCGGCCAAGGCGGCCACGGCGCGGCCGACAAAACGCGGCGTCTCGGAGATGATGAAGTGAGGCTCGCGTTCCGCCGCGTCGCGCCAGTTCTCCTCCTTGACGCCGAAGTGCTCCAGCATGATCTCCGAGCGCATCCAGCCTGGGGTTAAGGAAACCGCCGTGCAGGAGTAGGGCTTCAGCTCCTGAGCCAGTGCCCAGGCCATGCGGTTGATAGAGGTTTTGGCTTGATCGTAGAACAAGGATATCCGGTAATGGTCCTGGTTGTAGGCGGCCGTGCCGTCCGTCATTTCCACGACCAGGCCGTGCTTGTTGCGGATCAGCAGGGGCAATGCGAAGTGGCTGGTGATGATATGCGTATCGATCGCGAGCCTCAGCATGCGAAGCCCGCCCTCCAGCGAATGCTCCCAGACCGGAACATGCCATTCAGCCAGCAGCTCCGCTCCCCATATATCATTGATCAGAATATCCAGCCGTCCCTGCTCCTGCTCGATCCGCTGCACAAGAGCCTGCACTTGCTCGGGGATCAGATGATCGACTTGGACGGCGATGCCATGTCCGCCTGCTTGCGTAACCAGCTCGGCTGTTTCCTCGATCGTCTCGGGACGGTTGTATTCGGAACGCGACGCGCGAGTAGTCCGCCCGGTTACGTATACCGTAGCTCCGGCTGCTCCCAGCTCGGTTGCTATGCCCCGGCCTGCCCCTCGCGTAGCGCCCGCTACTAATGCCACTTTTCCGTTCAAAGGTTTCATTGAAATTCCTCCTGTCATTGGCTTGCTTCTCTAGTGTATCCTTTAAATACGACATCAATTGTCATATAATAAAGTTAATATGAGGAGAAGGTGGGGAGCGCTATGAGAGCCGACCGGCTCGTTTCCATTATGCTGCTGCTGCAAAATCAAGCCAAGCTGACGACCGGCGAGCTGGCCAGCCGGCTGGAGGTGTCCGAGAGGACGATTCTCCGCGATATGGATGCGCTCAGCGCGTCCGGCGTGCCTGTCGTGGCGGACAGGGGGAAGGGCGGCGGGTGGAGGCTGCTGGACCGGTTCCGCAGCCAGCTGAGCGGGATGAAGCTCGCCGATCTGCAGGCTTTGGTCATCATGCCGTCCGATACCTTGCTGAAGGATCTCGGCGTTCAGACCGAAGCGGAGGGCGTGCGCCAGAAGCTGCTGGCGTCCCTGCCGGGCTCCTTTCAATCGGAGGCCATGCCTTTTATAGAAAAAATATTTGTGGATACAGCGGCCTGGAGACCGTCCCGCACGGCGCTTGACGCGTTCCGTACGGTACAGCAGGCGGTGTGGGAGGACAAGCTGCTCAGCATCCGGTATGAGAAAGCGGACGGTTCGCGTTCCGAGAGGGTTGTGCTTCCTCTGGGACTGGTGGCCAAAGGGAGCACTTGGTATCTGGTGGCCGCCTCGCTAGATGGGGAATACCGCACCTATCGCGTATCCAGAATCCATGAGGCGAGCCTGCCGGGCGAAACCTTCGTAAGGCCGGAGGCGTTTCGGCTGGCGGATTATTGGAGGCAGAGCAAGGAGAGCTTCATAGGAGCGCTTCCCAGCTATAAGGTTCAGGTGCTGGCGCATTCGTCCATCATCCGCAGAATGACCTTCACCGATAAATTCATAGCGGATATACGGATGGAGGAAGCGGATGCGGACGGCTGGGTCCCTGTTTCCTTGACATTTAATGACGAGCAGCAGGCGGTGGAATACGTGCTGGGGTTCGGCCCCCAAATCCGGCTGCTGCAGCCGCGGCATCTGATCGCAGAGATTGCGGCCCAGGCGGCGGCTGTGGCGGAGATGTACAGGGCGGTAAGCGTCTCGATGCCGGAAGGGAACCGCACCGGGGCGCATGACAGGCAGGTCATAACTGCGGCTCTCCCGGTTGACAGCAACGGGCCATGCAGGAGATAATGAGCGCGTGCTAACTTGGAGTGACATGCTGGGGGTGAGAGGGATGGTAACCCGTAAAGAAGTTGCGGCTATGGCCGGCGTATCCGAAGCCACTGTCTCTCGGGTATTCAATGGCGTGGGGCCGATGAAAGAAGCGACGAAGCAGAAGGTGCTGGAAGCGGCAGCCGCGCTGAATTATCATCCGAATGCGATCGCGCAGAACTTCGCCAGAAGGCGGAGCGGCAATATCGGCGTCGTGCTTCCTTATGTGCCTAAAGTTCATATATTTACGACTTATTATTTTGCCGAAGTCTTAAGCGGGATCGGAGAGCAGGCCAGAACCTCGGGCTACGATATGCTGCTGATGTTTCGCGCGCCCGGCGAGGGCAGCGATTACAGCGGCTTTTTCCGCTCCCACAAGGTGGATGGCTGCGTCATTCTCGGCGCGACGGATACGCCCCAGGAGAGGGCCGAGCTGCGCAAGCTGCATGAGTTCGGGTATCCTTATTGTCTGGTCAATCAGCATTATCCGGGCGAGGCGTTTCAGCTCGTCGATGCGGATCATGTGCAGGGCAGCTATGAAGCGGTGCAGCATATGATCAGCCAGGGCAAGCGAAGCATCGCTTTCCTCAATGGCTCCCCGGAATATTCCAACAGCGGCGACCGGTGGCTGGGGTACAAACGGGCGATGCAGGAGGCGGGGCTGCTGGCCCCCGAGACGAATATGCCGGATCAGATGCCGCAAGGGATGTATTATGAAGGAAATTATAGCCGTAAGAGCGGTCTCCGGGCTGCGCAAACGATCGGTCCTTATCTGAAGGAAGGAAAAGTGGACGGCATATTTGCTTCCAATGACCGGATGGCGATCGGCTTGATACAAGGGCTGCGCGAACAAGGGCTTCAGCCGGGGACGGATTATTCGATTATCGGCTATGATGATTCCGAAGCGGCGCGTGTAACCGACCCGCCGCTCACGACGGTGGCCGTGCCTTTCTTTGACATGGGAAGGATGGCGGCGAAGCTGGTGCTTGAGCGGCTGCAGCAAGAAGCGGTTGGCGTGAAGCTGAAACATGCTGGGCAGAGGGGAGAATGGGGGCAAAAACCAACGATGCTGGAGACGCAGCTGATCATTCGGCAGTCGGTGTAAAAAGCCGTTGACGCTGGCTGGCCAGCAGGAACGTGACAGCGGGGATTGCGGCAGCTCGCTGCCGCAATTCCGCCGTGCGAGAAACGAGTTGATTTAAGCATGCGGCCGCATGGTTTTTGCCGGCTCTCCAGAGTCCGAAGCTGTTAAAAGGCTTAGGCGCCGGGCTTCCTTAAGCCAGATGCTCCTTAAGGGTCGTAATCATCTGGGATTGCTGCTCAGGAGCGCTATGCTTCCAGATGACTTCGAATAAAACGCCGAGACCCGGGAGCACGCGCTCCTCCCCGTCGATGGAGTCCTGGACGATATCGGTCAGCTCTTCCTGGTTTTTATCATGCATCCGTTGTACGATGGCTTGTCTTAAATTCAGGTTCATGGCATAGCTCCGCCTTTCGCTTATCATCATTGTCAACCTCTTATAATATGCTCCGATCGCCGCTCAATCATGCTCGCGGGTCCTGCTCCGGTGCAGTGGACTTCGCCTCGGCCCATTCTTTATAATACATAATAAGAAGTGGCGGTTCATGTCAATGGAATTCCGCGCATGAGGGGGAGTACGCATGAAAAAGCAATTTGCCGTTATCGGCATGGGAAGATTCGGATTCAGCGTCGCCAAGACGCTGGCTGGACTTGGCTTCGAGGTGCTGGCCATCGACAGCAGCGAGGAACGGATTCAGGAGGCTTCCCAGATTGTGACGCACGTCGTGCAGGCAGATTCGACGGATGAGGAAGCGATACGCGCGCTCGGGCTGCGTAATTTCGATGTGGTGGTCGTGGCGATCGGCCAAGATATTCAGGCGAGCATACTGACAACGATCATCGTCAAGGAGATCGGCGTGCCGAAAGTCGTGGTAAAGGCCCAAAGCGAGCTTCATGGCAGAGTATTGCGCAAGATCGGGGCGGATAAGGTGATCTATCCGGAGCGGGACATGGGCCAGCGGGTGGCGCATCATCTGATCGCCTCCAATATTATCGATCATATCGAGCTGTCCGAGGATTACAGCATCGTCGAGATTCAGGCTTCGCGGCAGATGGTCGGACGCAGCTTGAGACAGCTGGATATTCGGGCCAAATACGGCTGCAACGTGATGGGGATCAAGAGCGGAGAGCAGATGAATATCGCTCCTCATGCCGAGGATTTGATCCGGGAGGACGATGTGCTCGTTATTGTCGGGAAAAATGAAGACCTGCAGCATTTCGAACGCACCTTCGCGGAATAAATGACTGCCGCACACTAAGCAGTAGAATAGAGGGACTAACGCAGTGAGAGAATCTAAGCAAGCCGCTGAAATTATCAGCTCCGCACAAAATCCGCGCGTCAAGCAGTGGGCAGAGCTGCAAAGCCGCAAAGGCCGGGACAAAACGGGACGTTTCCTCATCGAAGGACTGCATCTGGTCGAAGAGGCGCTCGGGTCGGAGCTGATGCCGCCCGATACAATCGTTTACGCCGAGGATCGCAAGGCAAGCTGCGCTTCCTTGCTCGCGAAAGCGAGAGCCGCGGGCATCGAATGCGTGGCCGTATCGGAGTCGGTGCTGGCCAAATGCACCGATACGCTGACGCCACAGCCGGTATTTGCCGTCGTGCCGAAGCTGCCTTGGAGATTGTCCGATCTGCTCCAGACTAAGAGCGGAGCAACAGGCAAGGCGCTGGTCATCGCTATCGACGGCATGCAGGACCCGGGCAATCTGGGCACTATCATTCGCAGCGCGGATGCGGTCGGAGCTACGGGGATTGTACTCGGCAAGGGCACCGTCGATCTGTACAATCCCAAAACTGTCCGCTCGACGATGGGCTCACTGTTTCATCTGCCTATCGTCTCGGCCGACTTGACCGCATGTTTGCCTCAGGCGGCCGAAGCCGGCGTGCAGATCGTGGGCACGAGCCTGCAAGGAGCGGTCCCGCTGTATGACTGCGACCTGCGCCCGGCTACCTGGATCGTCATCGGCAACGAAGGACAAGGAGTGTCCGAGGCCGTCGGGCAGCTGGTCGAGCAGCATGTCATCATCCCTATGCAAGGACGGGCCGAATCGCTGAATGCGGCGATGGCGGCAACGGTTATGCTGTTTGAGGCTGCGCGGCAGCGGAGTGGCCAACCCTAAATAATTCCTGTCCACCAACACACTAAAGACTGGAAGATGCCCGGGCTAATCCCCAAGCATTATCCAGTCTTTTTCAAGCAGCCACTGTGGAGAAATATTGACCTCACTGCCCCCGCTTTGGACCGCTGGATTAAGCAGGCCTAAACGACAGGTTCGTCCTTTCGGCAGGACAATACCAGAAGAGAGCGCATCCAAAAGGAGACACAACGTGAACGTTTTATTCCCTACTATCCGGTTCAACTCTTTATTTTTCAAAATGCTAACGTATTTCCTGATTGTCATCATTCTGCTATCTTCCTACAATGTCTGGTCGTTCACCTTCTATACACGCAACGTCAGCACTGAAATCGTCAACTACAATCGAACGCTAATCCGCAACACGGTTGAAAGCTTCGAAACGCAGTTCAAGAACTGGAAGGGCAGGCTGCTGAATCTCCAGCATCACGAATATGTGCGGAACATTCAGCGGCAAGCCGACGAGAAAGGGAAACAAGGCATCGATTACCTTCAAGTCCAGAGCCTGGCTTCCACCATTCGCGAGCTCGTTAACCAGCCTTATTATCATCTGGTGAACGTGATGATTTACTACCGCAACCATTCCTTTCTCGTGGAGAAAGACGGCATCGTGAACGACGACCGGATGTTCGGCCACTATTATGTGAATCGGGACTACTCGCTTGAATACTGGAAGCATCCCGGTAACGATCCCCAGTTTCTCCAAACGGTTCCAAGCCGGGTGTTCATGGTGCGTCCGGACCTTGGCAACATGCTGCTCCTGCCGATCCGCACCAATGTAGCCGGAAGCCCTTACGAGGTCATCGCTTTTGTCGATATGAAAAAGTGGTACGAGTCCTATAAAGGGAAGCCGGGAAGCCAGTTTTTTCTTCTCGATGCGGACGGACGCCGGTTGTTCCAGTCGGATGGAGCCGACCCGGACCTGAAATTACCGGAATGGGATGGCGCCGCAGAGTGGGTGCTGCACGATGAAACCTACTACTTCTACGAGCGGGGAGTGGAATCGGGCTTCACCTATGTCACGGTCATTAAGCATGACGACCTGAACCGGAATATTAACCGGATGAACTGGATAGCCGTTGCGCTGTTTGCGGCTACTGTTCTGATCGGGATCAGTACCTCGCTGTTCTTCAGCCGCACCATCAATCAGCCGCTCAAGAACATCGTAACCGGCTTGACTGAAAGCGATGCGGTTCGATATAAAGGGAACATTGCGGAATTTAATGCGATCTCGGATCATTTACAGCAGCTCGGACAGGAACGCAAGCAGATCAAGGAATGGATGGATAGCGTGAAGCCGATGCTGACCAGCTATCATTACATGGCGCGGTTCAAAAAACTGAAGATCGACGCCCAGGACGCCCAGCAGCTCTATGCCGGAGACGGCGCATTTATGATCCTGGTTCACCAGATCCGGTACCGTCATTTGGAGGGCCAGCTGCCTTCGGATCTGACTTCCCGTATCCTTGGCCAAATCCAGGAGATCATTCGGCGGACGATCGGCTCGGAATTCCCGCTGTCTCACACCTTCCAAATGGAGACCCATCAAATTCTTTCTATCGTGTATACAAGCGAGAAGTCCAATCAGCTCAAGCAAAGTCTCGCCAAGCTGAAGCAAATCTATGATCACGACTCCGACTATTATCTGGTGACGATTAGCGTCTCCTCCTTATTCCAGCAATCCGCCGACTTCGACCAAGCCTATGCCGAGGCTCTCTCCTTGGTCCGGCAAGCGAGACCGGTGGAAGAAACGCAGATTATCTGGGAGAAGGAGCAGGTAACGGAGGTCGTCGGATTCACCACCGAGCAGGAGCAGGAGTTTTACGTCAATTTGCAGGCAGGCAACGAAAACGAATGCCGGCAGCTTATCCAGCGAGCTATCGAAGAGCTCACCCGGCAGGGGGCAACGACTGAACAGCTGGAGCGTTTCGCCGATTACACAGTCAGCCGCATCCGCCGAACGGTCAAGCTGCTGAAGATTACCCACGAATGGAGCGCAGAGCTTGATCCTCTGCTCGCTCACAGCGTCACGCCGGATCAATACCGGGAGGCGCTTCAACAGTTTGCCGCTGAGGCAGCCGGGGCGATCCAGCTCAAGCGGGAAGAAAACTATGACATCATCCAGTATGTCATCCGCTTTATCGATACCCATTACGCCGAGGATATTTCGCTGGACATGCTGGCCCATAAACTCAACATGTCGCCAGCTTACTTGTCCGGCTATATTAAGGAGAAAACCGGCCGCAACTTCAGCGACCAGCTCAACTCCCTGCGCATTGCCAAAGCCAAAGAGCTGCTGTCCGGAACGAACCTGCCGATTCAGGAGGTCGGCAACCGCATCGGATACCGTAACGTCACTTCCTTTATCCGCATGTACAAAAAAGAAACCGGCCAGACACCCGGAGATTACCGGAAAACGCTTCTCCGGAACAGCGAGTGACTGGACGGCTTCGTTAGCCTTTTACAGAGCCAATCAAGGCTCCTTTGACAAAATATTTCTGAATGAACGGGTAAACCAGAAGGATCGGAAGCGTCGACACCATGATGGTGGTGAATTTCAGGGCCTCGTCCATAATGACCATGTCCCCGACCGCCGGTCCTTCGGAGCCTGTAAACTGTCCGGCCAAGACAATGTTGCGCAGGATAACCTGAAGAGGCTGCAAATCGGCATCCCGCAAGTACAAGAGCGGCCCCATGAAGTTGTTCCATGTACCCACTGCATAATACAGTCCGATGGTGGCAAGAACCGGCTTGGACAGCGGCAGAACAATCCGGAAGAAAATCCCGATCTCCGACAAGCCGTCCATTTTCCCCGATTCCTCCAGCTCCTGCGGCATGCCCATGAAGAAGGTTCGCATGATTAATAAATTCCACGTCCCCACCGCTCCGGGCAGCACCATTCCCCAAATCGTATTAATTAAACCGAGCTCTTTGACGACCAGAAAGGTCGGAATCATCCCCCCGCTGAAAAACATCGTGAAAACGATCAGCAGAAGTATCGGCTTACATAGCACCATTCTCGTCTTGGACAGCGAGTAAGCTCCGAGCGCCGTTACCAGCAGGGAAATCGCCGTCCCGAGGGTCACGTAGATTAATGTATTCTTGTAGCCCTTCAGCACCCGTCCGTCTTCGAATACATACTGATACATATCGACCGTCAAGCCCTTTGGCCAGAGCCACACCTCTCCCTTGGCGATGGCCGCCGGCTCGCTAAGGGAGATGGCGAGCATATAGACGAACGGATACAGGCAAGCTGCCGTAACACCGAAGAGCAGAACGGTATTCACCAAGTCAAACGCGTTGTAGCGCTGCTTCATACTTTCCCCCCTCTACCAAATGCTGCTTCCGCTTACCTTGCGGCTGAACGCATTCGCCGCAATGATAAAGATAAAGCTGATCACCCCGGTGAACAAATCGATAGCTGTCGCATAGCTGTAGTTCCCCTGAGCCATACCGACTCGGTACACATAAGTCGATATGATATCGGCTGTTTCGTAGGTAGCAGGCGTGGCGAGCAGATATACCTTTTCGAACCCGATCTCCAGAATTTTTCCAATATCCAGAATGAGAATGATGACGATCGCCGGGGCGATGCCCGGAAGCGTAATATGGATCATCTGCTTCCACCGGTTGGCCCCGTCCATCCGGGCCGCTTCGTAGAGCTGGGGATCTATCGCCGTTAGGGCGGCAAGGTAAATGATCGTTCCCCAGCCGACATGCTGCCAAATATCCGTCGACACGTAAATGGTACGGAACCAGGAGGACTCCACCAAAAAATTGATCCGTTCCAGGCCAGAACGCTCCAAAATCTGATTCACGATCCCGCCGCTCGGCGACAGGAACGTGACGGCAATACCCGCTACCACCACATTCGAAATGAAATGCGGCAGGTAGCTGACCGTTTGGACGAAACGCTTGAGGAAGGACTTGCGGACTTCGTTAATCATCAGCGCCAGGATAATCGGAGCCGGGAACCCGAAGACAAGCTTATACAAGCCGAGCAGAAACGTATTGCGGATAACCGGCCAGAAATCGCGGCTGCTGATAAACATCTGGAAGTATTTCAATCCGGCCCAATCGCTTTCCAGCACACCTTTATACAGGTTGTAGTTTTTAAACGCAATGACGATCCCGAAGATCGGTGTATATTTGAAGACCAGGTAATACAGCAGGCAGGGCAGCAATAGAAGCAGCAAATACCGGTCCCGCTTGAGCTTGCGGACAAACGTCAAATCACGGGTCTTAGACGGCAACGGACCGGTTGTCGTTCTCGATGAAACCTGCAAGTAAAATAACCCCCTTTTGTGTCAAGAACCGCTGCTGCTGAGTTACTTGGCCTCGTTCAAGAACTTCAGTGTGCGGTCATGGGCGCCCTTGTGAACATCGAGTACCTTCTGAACGCCAAGCTGGTTCGATTCCTTCACATACGCATCCCATTCGTCCAGGCTCTTCTGGCCCAAAATAAATTTGGCTACCTGCTCCTCGCGATATTTCTTCACCGTAGCCCCCACCATGCTAAGCACTTCATTCTCCTCGTTCGTATAAGAAAGCCTAGGCTGAGCCTTTGTTTCGTGGTTCCCGATCTTCTTCATGGCCTCCCGCATCTTGGGCGAGTACAGGGAATCATAAGCCTTCATATCCAGCACGAAGTGCGCGCCGGTGGTCGCAAGACCGGTCTTCTTTCTCAAGTCGCCGAACTCCTTGTAATCCTCATTGAACTTGCGCACGCCATTCTCCGTCTTGAAGGTTTCCCCTTCCTTGCCCCACGTTACCAGCTCAATTCCTTCCTCAGAGAAAAGGAAATCCACGTATTTCAACAGCAGATCGCGCTCTTTGGACTTGGAAGCAATCGCAAATCCGTCGCCCATGAAGCCGGCTAACATATTCTGGGACTTGCCTTCGGGCGACCCGACGGGCGGGTTCATGTAATCGAGGCTGAACGCCGAAGCCTTTTCGCCAAGTGTTAAAGGAAGCTCATCCATAATGCCGATATAATCGCTCGCAATGAAAGCCTTGTTCTGCAGCAGCAGGTCGTTAAACTGCTTGCGCTTATGGGCCATGAAGTCAGGAGCGACCAGGCCTTCTTTATAAAATCTGTTCATATAAGAAACCATGAGCTTGTAGTTGTCCTCAGTCGGGCCATAGCGCCATTCCTTCTTGGCTTCATCATAGTAAAAGTCGCTGTGCGTGCCGAAAGCCGGAGCCATATTAATGAGCGGGCTGAGTCCGTTAAAGACGGCGAGCGGATAGCTGTCGGGATAGAGCTCCTTGAGCTTCTTGGCAACCGTATAGAGCTCATCGTAGGTGGTAGGCGGCTTCAGGTCATGCTTCTTGAACACATCGTCCCGGTAAAGCCAGGAACGGCGAGACTGCTGCTCGAGTCCGTACAAGGGCAGGAAGTAGTTTTTTCCGTCTGGTGACAGGATCGACGCCTTCACTTCCGGGTGTTCGTCCAGAAACTTCTTATAATTGGGCATTTGGTCGAGATGGTCGAAGAAATTGATGAACGCTCCGCTTTCTCCATGCGTGTTGGCAGCGGATAGGCTGTTCACCATCATCAGATCGGGAACCTCTCCGGACGAAATGGCGAGGTTCATCGTTGTCGAGTAGTCGTTCATGACCGGCTGAACCTTGAAGGAGATGCCCGTCTTTTCCTTCAGATAGCGATAAACCGGCCAATCCTCCTTATAAGGCCAGTTCGTATGCGAGAAGGTCATCATGTTCAAGGTTACCTCTTTTTGCCCGAGAACAACCCCGTCTTCCTTCGCGTCGCTGCTGGAGCCGGGCTTCTCCCCCTGGGAACATCCGGCTAACAACCCGCCCGTTACGGCTGTGGCCAGCGCTATTTTTCCAACCTTATTTTTCCAATTGCTCATTACCTTTTTCTCTCCTTTTACTGGATCATTAGGGTCATGCTCGGCAAGGGACGACTGATTCCGAGCCTCAGCCTCTCCCTGTTTCCCACGAATTGATTGTATCCCCCGTTTCCCTGGGCATCTATATACATTCCTTCCCGTTGCTGGCCGAAATTGAGTTTCTGAAAAAGTGGCAATGATATGAGAAATTGATAATTATCATTGCCTATTGTTCGGTGATATGCCGAAAATGAATCAATTAAACCGCACCGAATCCTTCAAATGCTTTAAATAACGGGCGCGGATCAGTAGGAAGTAGAGGAATTGCGCGGCAAGGAAAACGATGCAGACCTTGACGGCCGAATGAGTCACCGGCGCATGGAGCAGGTTATGCAGCGCGTAGAGCGCAACCGAGCTGTGGATGAACGCGACGGCAAGCGGCATGAAAAACAACAGCGCCATCTGCAGATTCGCCACCTTCTCCAGCTCCTTGTCAGTCAACCCGAGCTTCGTGAGGGAACGGTACTTCTGCTTGTCATCGTTCAGGTCGGTAAACAGCCGGAAATATAGAAAGCTTCCCGAGGCAATAAAAAATAGGCAGCTGACAAACAGCCCGACGAACAGCATCAGATTATAGGTCCGTTTCATCTGTTCCTCCAGATAGGCAGGAGATGCGAACCCATAATCGGAGTTTTGCGCATCTCCGAGCTGCCCGGCGATGGCTGCTCCCGTGTCTGCCGTTGAATCGGCGCTGTCCGTAGCGTACACGGTTAGAAGCTGTTCATGTTGCGGCTTGCCCAAGGAATCAAGCATCCGATCCTGAACGATCAGCAGCGGTTCATCGCCAAGGGGAGGCGTGACCGCCTTTCCGACGGTTTGGGTCATGGCGAGTGTGACGGATGTTCCCTTTACCGACCACTCCTGATCCGGAAAAGGCCGGTTTTTCATGGTCCAGATGGCCGCGGCTTCATTTCCCTGCAGCGACAGTGCCGGGTAATCCAAGGCTTGGGCAAGCTTGGTATAATCGGACAAGCGGATGAAGTTCAGGGGTTGTCCCTTTATCGAATCGAAGTTCGCTATACGGACAGCCAATTTATTATAACGAATGCCCCGTTTTTCGAGCGCTTGTTCGATTATTTTCGTTTGAAAGGCTGCCTGTCCGGCATTGCCGGTCGTTTGGATGTAACTGTAGGCGAACGGGTACGCATCCGAGACTTGCTTGTGAATGGTAGTCAGAAATCCCAACAAGCCGCCCATGGCGCAGATGGCGGCTGTCGAAACGATCGTCACGAGAAAGAACATATGGGCGTTGTCCTTCAGGCGGTAAACCATGTCGGAGAGAACGAGCACATTCGTTTTGCGCAAAAAGACAGAGCGGTTGCTTCGTAAAGTGTGAATTACAAACACGCTCAACTGGGTGTACAGTAAGTAGGTGCCGATGATGACCAGGACCGTGACCGGCAAAAGAGCGAAAACGACCGTGACGCCTTTCACCAGGAACGATATGACGTATCCGGCAAGAAGAAGGCAGCACGCTGCAACGGAAAGAAAAACGGATGATTTAGGCTCCGGTTTCGGTTTGGCGCTGCCTTTCAGCAGATCGATCGGCTTGCTGGCCCGCACGAATGCGGCAGTGAATACGGAGATGACGAGGAATAACAGCATGAATGCGGACAACGTGAGCAGAATGGCTTTGCCTGGCATATAGTACGGCAGCGGGCTCATCCGCATCGCATCGGCCCCGATCATCATAAATAGCTTGGCGAACAGCATGCCGGCGGCAAGACCTGACACTATGGAAGCGAAGCCGATCGTCATGCTTTCGATAAAGGCGATCTGCCGCAGCTGATTGCAGGTCATGCCATGCACGATAAGCACGCCGAATTCCCGTTTGCGGGATTTCAGGAAGGCACTGACGGAATACAATACGAAGAAGATGGAGAACGCATAGACGATATATGCCGCAGCTTTCATAGCCTGAAACGCCGACCAGTTGAAACCGGAATTTTTAAGGGCAGGGTGAAAAATAAATAGTGCATAAATGAAAAAGATCATCACCGAAAACGTGCTGCTCAGAAAAAAAGCGGCATACGTTCGTTTGTTCCGGCTAACATTGCGGAAGGCAAGTTGTCGCAACGTCATTTATTGACCCTCCCGGAAACCCCTCTTATTTAACGCGAAACGGTGAAAGCTCATGTGCATTCCCTCCCATCAACGACAGCATATCGATAATCTGTTGAAAGAAGGCCTGCCGGTTGTTCCCCCGGTGAACTTCATTATAGAGCCGGCCGTCCTTGATAAATACGACCCGGTGACAGTAGCTGGCCGCGAGAGCGTCATGGGTGACGAGCAGCATGGTCGTATGGTCGGTGTGGTTGAGGGTCTCCATCGTTTCCATGACATCGCGTGAGGATTTGGAATCGAGGTTTCCCGTCGGCTCATCGGCCAGCAGCAGGGAAGGGGAATGAATGATAGCCCTTGCGATGGCTGCCCTCTGCCGCTGCCCTCCCGACACTTCATAGGTTCGTTTATTGAGAATGGGGGTGATGCTGAGTTTTTCGGCCACCAGCTGAAGCTTGGCGTCCATCTCCTGCACGCTTTTCCCGTCAAGCGTAAGAGGGAGAATGATATTTTCCCCGATGGTCAGCGTATCCAGCAAATTAAAATCCTGGAAGACAAAACCCAGCTTCCGTCTGCGGAACAGGGCCAACTCGTGGCTGGACAACAAATGAGGGTTTTCCCCATGAATCAGCACTTCCCCGGATGTAGGCGTATCGATGGTGGATATGACATTCAGCAGCGTTGTTTTGCCGCTGCCTGAAGGACCCATAATGCCGACAAACTCGCCTTTCTCGACCACGAGGTTCATGTCGCTCATCGCCCTATACGCGATGCTGCCCTCATAAACTTTTGCCAGATTGCGCACGATTAACATATCCATGTCAAAGCATTTTTCCTTTCGCGATTCCCATCCATATACGTACTGCTGTTCCTTGTCCCGGCTCGGATTCAAGCTCGAGGCGATGGTCAAGCCGCGAGGCGATCTCGCGAACCAGATAGAGCCCCATGCCGGTGGATTCGCCGAACCGCCTCCCGTTTTCCCCTGTAAAATACGCGTCGAACACCCGCTTGATGTCCTGTGCCGGAATTCCGGCGCCGTTGTCCCGAATCTCCAGAACGGCTTGCTGTCCGCGCACATCGGAGGTAATCATGACACGGCTGCTTGCGCCGGCCGAATACCGTACCGCGTTGGTGATTAATTGTCCGAGTGCGAAGGCAAGCCACTTCTCGTCGGACATGACCGTCAATCGGTCATCCACCTGAATTTCCGGGAATACCTTATTGCGGATAAATAAATTTTTGTGTTCGGCCGCCACTTTCCCGACCAGCAGACGAAGATTCACCGGCTCCGCCACGAAATCCTGCGCGAACGCATCCAATCGTGAGGTATACAGCACGGTGTCAAGCCCCTTCTTCAGCTTGTCTATTTCCTCTCGCATGCTGTCGAAGAAAGGGTCGGCTTCTTTCTGAACCGCAAGATGCATAACGGATAGCGGGGTTTTCATCTGATGCACCCATTGATTGATAAAGGTGATGTGATCGTTCAGCTTCTTCCGGTATTGCTGGAGATCGTTCTGATAAAGCCGATACTTCTGCTGGAGCAAATGCCCAAGCGCATCCGCGAGCGGTGCGTTCCCGATAAATTCGCCCGATTCGTCAATCGACACAAGAGGCCGGGTCAGTCTCCGATAAAATTGAAAATGGCGGATATAACGGTATGTCAAGTAACAAGCGAACAAGGCCGTATTGACCAGGCAGATGTACGCAAGATCGAAGGAATTTCGGAAACCGGATAAGCGGCACATATACACCGTCAGCAGAAGCTGCCCGGCATACATAAACACCAGCGGAACATGCTCTCTCCAAAACAGCCTCATGGCTCCTCCCTCCAGCAAGGCCGCAGCTTATACCCGGCTCCCCGCACGGTTTCCAACGCTTCTTCAATGCCGAGCTCGGATAATTTTTTGCGGATGCGCGTGATATTGACATTAAGCGTGTTGTCGTCAACTAACGGCTCACCGTCCCACAGCTTGTCCAGAAGCCAATCGCGGCTGACCACCTTGGAGCTGCTTTCCATCAATATTTCCATCAGCAAGGATTCCTTATGACTGAGATCAATGGTTTTGCCGGATAAAGTCAGCTCAAGTCTTTCGGGATACAACACGAGTCCCGAGCATTCCACGATCCGTTCTCTCTTGCTCGGGGCGTAGGAGCCGTAAGCGCGGCGAAGCTGGCTCTTGATCTTGGCCATGACCACTTCATAATCGAAGGGCTTGGCAATATAATCGTCCGCTCCGTTTTCCAGCGCCATGATCTGCTCCATCTTGCCGTCGCGGGCGGAGATAAACAGAATCGGGCAGGTGGAGACGGTTCGGATTTGCCTGCACCAGTAGTAGCCGTCATAACGGGGCAGATTGACGTCCAGCAGCACGAGATCCGGACGAATGTCCTGGAACGTCTCCATCACCCGGTCGAACTCCCGGACCGCTTCAGCCTGGTACCCGTACTTCTCCATATAGGATTGAAGCAGCTGCGCCAGCTTAAGATCGTCTTCTACAATCAGAATACTAGACATTGGAATGGGCTCCTTTTCAGAAGAGCGAGATGTAATCTATTATAACCTTCAGCGGCACTCTTTCAAGGTGGATAGAAACCGGTTGACGAGTCCTCCCATACCGCAAGATCGGATTACAAAGCTGTAAGGCAGATGTAAGGCAAATCGATAGCTTAGGCCAGCCTGGCAGGATAAAATGGGAACCAATGAACCTAGAAACGGGTTGAAAGGAGAATCGGGATGAGGCTGTTTGAGCTGTTGCTGTTTTTGTCGAACATCGGCTTGTTTGCACTAACCGTCCTATTAACAAAGGGACGGCGCAAAATTCCGATCTTTGCTGCAAGCGGGATCGCCACACTTTTACTGATCATTCATGGGGCGGTGGAAGGATTCCGATGGCAGCTGTTTTTCGTATATGGCCTAACGATCATTTTTTTAGCCATTTCAAGCTACAGCTATTTTAAAAAATCCGAACCCCCAAAACTCCCGCGATTCATGTTGGGTTCAGCTTATGCCGCTATAGCGGCAATGCTGGCCGCAACAGCGGGTCTCCTGTATGTTTTTCCTGTAAGTGAACTGCCTGAGCCGACAGGCGAATTTAAGGTGGGCACGCAAACCTTTCATTTCGTGGATACCAACCGAGAAGAGATTTTCGGCGAAACCAGGGACGGTAAAAGAGAATTGATGGTTCAGGTATGGTATCCGGCCCAAGCCGGCACCGGCAAGTACGCTCCCTTTATTCCCGATACCCGGATTTTGCGTTATATGGCGGCGAACTATGGCCTTCCGGGGTTTACTTTTCAACACCTGAAGTACGTGTCCGCTCATGCTTATTCGGGAGCTGAAGTTTCTGCGGCACAGACTTCCTATCCGCTGATTCTGGCGAATCCCGGCTTCGGCTCTTCCCGGTTCCTCCACACGTCCCAAGCCGAAAATCTCGCGAGTCACGGATATATCGTGGCCGTGATCGACCACACCTACAATACATTTGCAACCGAGTTCCCTGACGGTCGAATCACCACCAGCACAACCAATGATTTATTTTCGCCAGACCATGATTACCGGACAGAACGCGAAAGTCGCGACAAGCTGGGAAAAGTGTTAACCGACGATGTGGCGTTTGCGCTGGACCAATTTGAGCTCATCCAATCGGGGCAGATGCCAAGCCGTCTAACCGGAAGAATGGATCTCGGTCGTGTGGGGGTGTTCGGGCATTCCATCGGCGGAGCGACGGCCTATGACGCTTCTTATGACCCGCGAATCGCGGCCGGCATAGACTTGGACGGAGGGCTTTATCGACTGCGCGACAGAGAGGAGCTGGGCAAGCCGTTTTTGTTCATCCAATCGGAAAGTAATTTTGAAAAATTAGAAATGGTAAAAAATAACCGGGTCTACACGGATGTTGAGCTTAAAAGCATGGGCTCGACAAGAGAGTGGGAGGATCAAGTCACGGAGGATAAAAAGCGGGAGCTTGAACGGATGCGCGAAGCGGTGGGCGCTGGGGGACAAGTCCTCTATATCGACAATGCGGAGCATTTGAATTTTACCGACGTGCAGTTTATTTCTCCGATTTTCAACATGCTGGGCGTTACAGGGAAGCTGGCGCCCGAAAGAGCGAGCTCCGTTATCAATGCCTATATGCTGGATTTCTTCGATAGGTATCTGAAAAACCAAGGCGGGAGCCTAATGAAAGGACCGGATAGCCGCTTTCCGGAGATGAAGTTTGCAGCCTCGCTCTTCTAAATGACGGTGCTGGAGCATCGCCCGGCCTAGGTCCGAGTTTCCTGACATAAGGAGAACTCGAACCTGCAAGGCTTAGATTTATTTGAGCCTAAACTTGCCTACCATTTCTTGAAGCTCGCCCGCCGTAACGCTAAGCGATTCGGAGGAGCTCGAAATCTCCTCCATCGAACGATATTGATCCGTCATGGCTTGCGAAACTTTCTCCAGTTGGGAGGAGGCCCCTTTTACGATGCCGGCGACCTCTTGCATAGAAGCGGCAACCTGCTCGGTTCCGGCCGAGATTTGCTCCGAAGAAGCGGATATATCATGGATTTGATCATTCACGCTTTGGATAGCTTCGGTAATCCGGTTAAAGGTTTGTCCTACTTGTTCTACCCGTTGCACACCGGATGCAACCTCGGCCATGCCGTGGTTCATGGAGGTGGAGGCTTTGCCGATAGCCTGCAGCACTTCATTGATCGTATCCGCTATCTCTTTGGTGGCGGCGCCCGTTTGCTCAGCCAGCTTCTTGACTTCTCCCGCCACTACCGCAAAGCCGCGGCCATGCTCACCTGCTCTGGCCGCTTCGATAGAAGCGTTCAGCGCCAATAAGTTCGTTTGGCCCGAAATATCAAATATGAGCTGAACGGTTTGATGAATGGCTTGAGATTTCTCTTCCAGGGACCGGATCGTTTCAGCGGTACCTTCAACAGACTGGGTCACCTGATTCATTTGAGCTACGGCAACTCGTACTTCCTCATTGCCTCTGTTGACTTCTTCCACGGCTGTAACGGCAGCTTCAGAAACCCCGGAAGCGGAGCTGGCGATTTTCTGAATGCCTGTTGACATTTCATCCATAGCGATGCTCGTCTGCTCCAATGCCTCCGCCTGGGTCTCAGAGCCCTGCGCCACGAAACCGATAGACTGGGAAATTTGTTCGGAAGTTTGTGTCGATTCCTCGGCAATGGCAGTGAGTTCTTCCGAGGAGGAGGCTAATTGTTCCGCGGTTTCCGCAACCTTTCCGATCAAGTCGCGCAGACTGTCTGTCATCACTTGAATGTGAGTCCCAAGCTGGCCGACCTCATCCTTGCTCTTCAGGATAAGAGTGCTGCCTGACAAGTTGCCGCTTGCTATCTGCTTGACCCGTTCGGTTACCTTCTTAATCGGCTTTGCGATCGTTCCGCTCACATAAATGGCTAAAGCTACGACAACGACGGCGGCAATGCTCATGATCAGGATCATGTTCAATTGAATGGACTTTGAGCTTTTCAGGACTTCATCCATCTTGATGCTATAGAAGAGACTGTAGCCTGTTTCCTGGATCGGTCCATAGGCAATTAAATATTCTACGCCAGCTTCGGTAAGAGCTGTAGTGCCCAGTTCTTTTTTCTCATTTTTCAAAATGGATTTGTAAGCTTCGCTATACGAGGTTTCATCGATTGACTTGCCAAGAACATCTTTGTCGGAGCTGTGCTGTAAAGTCTGGCGTTCATCCACCAGTGTGATATTGATGCTTGCATCCTCGTTTTGCAGAAAATTGTAGGTCAGCGATTCGAAGTTTACTGTTGCGTACATCAAGCCGATCACATTGCCATTGCCGGCTTTGATAGGAGAGGCGATAACAATAACCCGGTTCCCGGTGGATTTGGAGTTTAAAACATTTGAATAGGAAGTCTCGCCGCGCATTCCTTTACCAAAGTAATCGCGATCCTTGAGGTTGACTCCTAACGAAGTATCCGATGAGCCGGCTATCACAATCCCGTCAGGTCCTGCTACACCTACCGATTCGTAAACGTCGGATTGCGCTTTGATCAGTTTTAAATAGGGAGTCATCCGGGCAGGCTGGAGTGATTGGATGGTTTCCGTCTTAGCCGCCAATTCAATTTCACTCATACGGCGATCCAGCCATTCATCCATGCCTTGCGTCTTACTCTCGATAAGGCTGCGGAACGATTCTTGCTGCTTCCTGACCAGCTCCTGCGAGCTTTGGCTGTAGGTTAGCATAGAGGAGGCAACTAACGGAACGAGGGCGACAAGCAAAAACCATATTAATAGTTTGATTCTAATGGATTTCGATACATAGCTTATTTTTTCTCTAAACATACTCATCCGAATAACGACCTCTCTGTTTGACCGTAATTGTTAAAGCGTGAATTTCAATTAGTTTCACTTCGCGAAGCGAAAATAAGCTATTTCAAACCTTCATTATTTTGACTCGATGCTTCACACATAACTGACTTCACTCCTTGTCTTATTATGTTGGTAAATGTCGATTTATGTCCGAGAACATATGAATAGTTTATCGGCAGGTTATGTGCAAAATGTTACAATTCGCCCATACGAAACCCATCCATATGCTACCGCCGCGAATAACTCCGAAATAAACAGGAAAAAGTATGAAAAAACGTCCTGCGGAGGAGCTTATGGTATTTGGTATAGCTTTGGCTGTTATTGCGGCATTTGTGTTATGGGGCATTTTCAATCCGGAGGGCTTGGCCGAGCAAGCGAATCAATTTCTTGTATTCACAACGGGTAAATTCGGATGGCTGTATTTGTTTGCCGCACTGGGGTTTCTTGTTTTTGTCATTTATTTGGCATTCAGCAAATACGGGCGCATTCGGCTCGGCGATGACGACGATGAGCCGGAGTATTCCGATATAAGCTGGTTCTCTATGCTGTTCAGTGCCGGTATGGGCATCGGCCTGGTGTTTTGGGGCGTGGCCGAGCCGATTTCCCATTACGCCTCCCCGCCTCAGGAAGCGACAGGCCAGACCGCCGAAGCCGCCAGATTGGCGATGCGGTACGCTTTTTTTCACTGGGGCCTGCATCCTTGGGCGATTTATTCCATCGTGGGGGTGACGCTCGCTTATTTCCAATACCGTAAAAAGAAATCTGCGCTCATCAGCCAAACCTTCTATCCGTTGCTTGGAGAGAGGGTGAACGGACCGCTCGGCAAAACGATCGATATTTTGGCTATTATTGCTACAGTTTTCGGTGTAGCTACCTCCTTGGGACTCGGTACGCTGCAGATCAACGGCGGCCTGGGGTTTCTATGGGGCATTCCGAATCAGGCCGGCGTCCAGAGCGGGATATTGATTGTGCTTACGATTCTGTATATGGTTTCGGCGACTACAGGATTGGATAAGGGGATCAAGCTGCTCAGCAACGCCAATCTGATGGTGGCGGCAGGGCTGCTGCTCTGCACCTTCATTCTGGGTCCGACGATTTTTATGCTCGATACGTTTACTATGACTATCGGAGGCTATCTGCAAAATCTGATTCAAATGAGTCTGCGGCTGACACCGTTCACGCAAGGCAGCTGGGTGAATGAATGGACGTTGTTCTACTGGGCTTGGTGGATTGCTTGGGCGCCGTTCGTAGGCATGTTCATCGCCAGAGTTTCCCGCGGGCGCACGATCAAGGAGTTTGTTTTAGGCGTGCTGTTTATCCCCAGTTTGTTCAGCTTTATCTGGTTTTCCGTATTTGGCGGCACGGGCTTGCATCAGCAGCTGCTTGGCGGGATAAATTTGGTCGAGGCTGTAGGCAAGGATGTCACCTCGGTCTTATTTATATCGCTCTCCCAGCTTCCCGGCGGTATGGTGCTGGCCTTTCTGGCTACGCTGCTGACCGTCACCTTCTTTGTGACCTCGGCTGACTCGGCGACCTACGTACTCGGCATGTTTTCCAGTGGAGGCAGCCTGGACCCTTCCTTGAAAATCAAAGTGGCCTGGGGGCTCGCCCAGGCCGCCATTGCCTTTGTGCTGCTGCTCAGCCACGGCCTTGAGGCTTTGCAAACGGCCTCGATCGTGACAGCATTGCCCTTTGCCGTCATTATGGCGTTTATGTGCATGGCGCTGATTCGCTCGCTGCGGGCGGAAGCCCGGCAGCTTCGCAAGCAGGAGCTGGAATTCCGCAGAGCAGTCGAGGAGCTGGTAGGGCGCCGGCTTAAGGGAGAATAGCGGTTGTTGGAATAAAATGGGCCGTCCCGATCCGCAAATTATAGTTTGATGTCATAAATTGACATGTAGTTGCCTGAGGGACGGCTTATGGAACATGTACCGGGTCGCTTGAGAGCTTGAGTCATTAACATACTTGATATGGAAAGAAAACCGCCGTTTTGACCAGTATACGGTATGATCCGGAAGGAAAAAGGAGGATCGGTCCTGTAATCTCCCCTAAGCCCAAGAGGGCAGGGATTATCTGGAAGTATCCTCCGTGAGCCCAAATGACACCCCTCACAGAACTATGCTAGCATTATACGTGTTCGTGCGAACGAGTGCTTTAGAAAGGCCATGGTGCCGCTGGAACAGGGAGGCGTCGCTGCTGTTTCTATCGCTGCTCCCATCAGTCGCCGGCTGCGGTCCGACGGTCAATTGACGGGAGAAGCCGTAGAAATTGCTCGCGCCGTGCTGAATCGCACAGGGTTATGGAGACGGCAAGCCTTCCCGAAGCGGTGCCGATCACCCGAGGAAGGGAGAGAAGTTGCCTATGACAAGGGAAAGCATCAGCTGCCGCAAGCCGCAGAAGGAAGACGGCGCCGCAGTGTGGCGGCTGGTGAAAGAAACGGGTACGCTCGATTTGAATTCCGTGTATTGCTATATCTTATTATGTGATTACTTCAAGGAAACCTGCGTCATTGCGGAGGCGGATGGCGAAATCGCGGGTTTTGTTTCCGCTTTCCGCCCGCCGGAGCATCCGGACCGTCTTTTTGTATGGCAGATTGCCGTCTCGCCGGGCAAGCAGCGCAGAGGGATCGGGCGGATGCTGCTGCAAGAGCTGCTGTCGCGAGTGGAGCCCGATACGATCCGTCATATCGAAGCGACCATCAGTCCGTCGAACGCGGCGTCGCGCGCCTTGTTTTTGAGCTTGGCGAAGCGGGAAAAACTGGAGTGCCACTGGTCGGCAGGCTACCGGACATCGTTATTCCCGGCGGAGCAGGCGCATGAGGAGGAGCTGTTATACAAGCTGGGGCCGCTTTCTGATCAGTCGGCTGTCCGATAGACAATGTACGCAAACGATAACCAGGGAGGTCAATCTATGAAAACGCAAAGGATGGAAATGCCGTCCATGGACGTATTTAACCGGCTGGAGTCAGAAGTCCGCAGCTATTGCCGGAGCTTTACGACGGTATTTACAAAAGCCAAAAACGCCAAGCTGTGGGACAAAAGCGGAAACGAATACATTGATTTCTTCGCTGGAGCGGGTGCGCTTAATTACGGACACAATAACGAACGAATTCGTGAGGCGCTCGTCGATTATTTGCTGAGCGACGGCGTGACGCATAGTCTCGATATGGCCACTGCGGCCAAGGAAAAGTTTCTGGCGGCGTTTAACGACATTATTCTGAAGCCGAGAGGGCTTGATTATAAGGTGATGTTTCCCGGCCCTACCGGGACAAACGCGGTAGAAAGCGCGCTGAAAATCGCCCGCAAGGTGACAGGCAGGAAATCGGTCATTTCCTTCACCAACGCGTTTCACGGGATGACGCTGGGCTCCCTGGCTCTGACGGGCAACAGCGCTAAGCGAAAAGGAGCGGGCGTCGAGCTCGGTCATTCCGTATTCATGCCCTATGACGGCTATATGGGCAAAGGGCTTGATACGGTCGCCTATATGGAGAAGCTGCTCGACGATCCCGGGAGCGGCGTCGATCTGCCGGCTGCCGTTATTCTGGAAACGGTACAGGGTGAAGGGGGGCTGCAGGTCGCAAGCGGAACGTGGCTGAAGAAGGTGGAGACACTCTGCCGCAAGCGGGGAATCCTGCTCATCGTCGACGATATCCAGATGGGCTGCGGCCGAACGGGGACCTTTTTCAGCTTTGACGGCATCGGCATCGAGCCGGATATCGTATGCCTGTCCAAGTCCATTGGCGGTTACGGCCTGCCTATGGCGCTGACGCTGATGAAGCCGGAGATCGATCAATGGAATCCGGGCGAGCATAACGGCACGTTCCGCGGCAACAACCTCGGATTTGTGGCGGCGGCTAAGGCGCTGGAGTACTGGCGGACGGCGGAGCTGCAGCGTGAGACGGAGAGCAAGAGCAAGCTGATCCGGACGACGCTGGAGAAGCTGGCGCAGCGGTTCCCGGAGCTTGAAGGGGAGATTCGCGGCAAAGGATTCATACAAGGCATGGCCTTCAAACAAGAGGGGCTTGCGGAGGAGCTATGCGGTATCGTTTTTGGCAAAGGGCTGATTATGGAAACATCCGGTCCCCGCAGCGAGGTCGCCAAGCTGATGCCGCCGCTGACCATCGAGGTGAAGGTGCTTGAGAAGGGCTTGCAGCTGCTTGCCGAAGGCATGGAGCAGCTGGCGGCCAGGCAAGCGAGAGGCCGGATATCGCCTGTGGCGCTGTAAATTGAACTTGGGGAGCTGCCGGTAGTCGAGCCAGCTGCCGGGGATGAAACGCTGATCGAGTAATAAAAAGAAATAGTGGGTAATAGAAGGAGGATGAACTACCTAAAGGAGTGATTCAGCGATGTCCCACGAGCAAATTCAAGCTTGCATCGATGAATGCATCCGTTGCATGCAGGCTTGCAATCACTGTTACAAGGCGTGCCTAAATGAAGAACATATAGGTATGATGAAGGAATGCATTCGATTGGACCGGGAATGTGCGGAAATTTGCGCTTTCGCGGCACAGGCCATGTCCCTGAATAGTTCCTATGCGCCGGATATTTGCCGTATATGCGCGGACATCTGCGAAGCATGCGGCAATGAATGCCGTAAACACCATCATGAACATTGCCGGCATTGTGCGGAGGCTTGTTTTTCTTGCGCGAAGGCTTGCAGATCTATGGCGGCCTGAATGCCGCTGCTCCGAAACATGAATGAGGAAAAAACACGCTGCCGATATCGAGCAGCGTGTTTTTTCTGTTGGACTCTACAAACCTACAAGGAGGACAGGCAGCAAGGCTTGCAAAGATCGATCTCCCGGCTTATAATACTGAATGAATGTTCAGTATTGTGATTGCCCCTAGAAGAGCTTGTCATTCCGAAGGCGGTGAAGCAGGTGTGAATAAAAAGCAGCAGCAAACCGAGCAGACCAAGAAAAAGATAGCCGATGCGGCAAGGTCGATGTTTGCTCAAAAAGGCTATAAAGCAACGTCCATTGAAGATATTGTGAAAGCGACCGGCTGCAGCGCCGGCAACATCTATTACCATTTCAAGAGCAAGGAAGGGCTTTTTCTATACTTAATCGAAGATTGGAACAGGGAATGGGATCAAACATGGCTGGTCAAGGAAAAGCAGTATGCTACTACAATCGATAAGCTGTATGGCATGGCCGAATATTTGGCGCTTGATCAACTGAGTCATCCGCTGACGAAGGCGGCCAATGAATTTTTCAACAATTCGGAGAAGGCCCCGGATGTGGAGGAGCGCATCCATGTGATCGTCCAAGGGTATATTGACTTTAACCGGCAGCTGCTTCAGCAGGGAATTGATAACCAGGAGTTAGAGGCTGCGAATGTGTCCGGCTTGGCCATTATTTTGGACAGTCTGCTGTTCGGGTTAAATCAGCATAGCCGGAGAATGGAACGGGAGGAAACGCTGGCGGCATATCGGTTGGCTATGGACGTGTTTCTTCATGGCATCGCCAAATCAACCCGCTAGCTTTTTTTTGCCATTATCCTGAATAAATATTCAGTAATATAAGTGTGGAGGAATTAACATGGCTTTATTAACAAAAAATCGGGGAGCTTTGCTGATCCTCATGTTCAATCTGCTGCTGGTTTTCTCAGGCATCGGGCTAGTGATTCCTATCATGCCCAAGTTTATGGAAAGTCTGGGCATTACCGGGGGAACGATCGGTCTGCTGGTTGCCGCTTTTTCGCTCACGCAGCTTTTGTGCTCGCCGTGGGCCGGCCGGTTAACCGATTCCTTCGGCAGAAAAAAGATGATTGTCATCGGCTTAGTCGTGTTCGCCGTCTCCGAAGGGTTGTTCGGGGTGGCCAGTTCATCGGGTCTGCTGTTTGTTTCCAGGCTGATGGGCGGCGTCAGCGCAGCTATGATTATGCCGGCCGTCATGGCTTACGCGGCAGACATCACCACGCCGGAAGAACGCGCGACCGGGATGGGGTATATTACAGCGGCCATTACGACCGGCTTTGTCATCGGCCCGGGCATCGGCGGTTATATCGCCGAGTTTGGCATCCGCGTGCCTTTTTACGCTGCGGCCGCCGCGGGGATTGTTGCGGCTGTCATGACCTTGTTTATCCTGCGGGAATCGCTCCCGTCGCCGGCAGCTGCATCCGATACCCCGGCGCCTGAACCGGAGGAACGGAAAAGCTTGCTTGGGCAATTGAGGTCCGCTTATAAAGAGCCTTATTTTCTGAGCTTGATTATCGTTTTTGTTATGTCGTTTGGACTGGCCAATTTTGAAACGGTCTTTGGACTGTTTGTGGATCACAAATTCGGCTTCGAGCCCAAGGATATCGCCTTTATCATCACGTTTGGGTCTATAGCGGGCGCTGTTGTTCAGGTGACGGCCTTCAGCTGGATATTGAAGCGTTTCGGAGAGCGGCGCGTCATTTCGCTCTGTCTGCTTTTTGCCGGCTTGTTTATTTTGCTGACGCTGTTCGTTCACCGGTTCTGGATGATTTTCGCCGTGACCTTTATCGTATTTTTGGCAATCGATATATTGCGGCCGGCCATCAGTACGCAGATGTCGATGGTGGCCAAAGATCAGCAGGGCTATGTGGCCGGCCTGAACTCGGCTTTTACGAGTCTGGGCAACATCGCCGGGCCGATTGCAGCTGGATTTTTATTCGATTTGGATATCAATTACCCGTATACGCTCGCTTGCCTGGTCTTGCTTATGTGCTTCGCCTTATCGGTCAAGGGCAAGAAGCGACGCCTGCGGAATGCCCAGGTATCCTCATGACCCGATCAAATGGAATTCACCTAAAAAGCCGATTCGATCTTATGTCGAATCGGCTTTGTTTTCGCTTGGCAGGAGCAGAGCCAAGACTGGGCGACCCGCCGTCTTCACGAGTTCGTCGATTGTCCGCCGTCTACATGCAGCACCTGTCCCGTAACGTAACGGGAGTCGTCGGAGGCGAGGTAGACGAACGTCGGCGCGACCTCGAACGGCTGGCCCGGCCTCTCCAGCATCGTGTCCGCTCCGAAGACGGCGACGCGATCGGCCGAGAAGCTGGATGGAATCAGCGGCGTCCAGATCGGACCGGGGGCGATCGCATTCACCCGGATGCCCTGCTTGGCGAGGTTGCGCGCGAGCGCCCGGGTGAAGCCGACATTGGCCGCCTTGGTCGCGGTATAATCGAGCAAATACGGCTCGCCGACGTAGGTGACCACGGAAGCGGTGTTGATGATGGAGCTGCCGGGCTTCAGATGAGGGAGAGCGGCGCGCGTCGTGTAGAAGTGGGAGTAAATATTGACCTTGAACGTATTGT
This sequence comes from Paenibacillus sp. cl123, assembly GCF_900101595.1. Lineage (GTDB taxonomy): Bacteria > Bacillota > Bacilli > Paenibacillales > NBRC-103111 > Paenibacillus_G. The sequence goes on along the minus strand of NZ_FMYY01000020.1, from coordinate 51,229 downwards.
CGAACTGTTCATCCGTAATATCCAGCAGGCTGGCCTGCTGGAATTGGATGCCCACATGATTGCAGAGCACATCCAGCTTGCCGAACGTATGCACCGTGCGCTCTACGATGGCTGCGCAGTGGTTTTTGTCGCGCACATCGCCCGGCAGCGTCAGGCAGCGTCTGCCCAGCTCCTCGATCCGCCGTTTCGTCCGTTCGGCGTCCTCGTGCTCATCCAGGTAGGCGATGGCCACATCGGCGCCTTCCTTGGCGAAGGCGATAGCTGCGGCAGCTCCCATCCCGCTGTCTCCGCCGGTGATCAGCGCGGCCTTGCCGGCCAGCTTGCCGCTGCCTTGATAATGCGGGTTCTCGATAATCGGTAGCGGGACCATGAGCGATTCCGCGCCCGGCTGGCGCAGCTGACGCTGCTCGGGCACCGCCAGCGGGATTTCCTCATAGCGGGTAATTTTTCCGTAATTGGGGTAGAGCGGGTAGCCACCCTCATCTTTGTGCTGATCGAACAGCTGCTGGTAGCCTTGAATGCCGAGCCCCTGATTTTCGTTCATGGCCGTCTTGCCTCCTCATGTACGTTTCTTACAGAGTATGGGCGCTGGGCGTTTGTTGTGCTCCCTGATAAAATAAATGCGCCGCGTAAACAGGTACTGGCTCATCCGTGCAAGCAGGGCATAGGCTGTAAGCAAACGACGTGAAGGAGAATAACGATGTCTATGTCCCCTCTGGCATTTTATCCGCAAGTACACTGGCTGCTGCTTCCGTACTCGAAGGAACGGGTCCCTCTTTATTACGCTTTCAATAATCAGCCTTGGTCCATCCCGGCAATCGGTCCTCGGCCTCCCTATTACGCCAATCCCCGTTACGTGCTGAATAGGCCTGTTATCTGAAAGTGTGGCGAATAGGAGGACGGCCGGAGAGCCGGTAGGGAGTTGAAGCTTGGTCAGCAAAAACGGCGGCAAGCCTCGGACGAGAAATAAAGTCCTGGCCTGCCGCTATTTGCGTTGTTCCTTTCTAAGATTCGAGTTGTTTATCTTGGGCTGGAGCTGCCGCACGGCTGGTTCTCCGGGACCATATCAGCACAGGGATAAGCAACAAGGCAAGCCCGCCCCCGGCTAACGATAACGTCGCATAGCTGGAATGGGCTACAACCATGCCGGACAACGCCCCGCCCGAGGCGCCGGACAAGGCGATCAAAACATCAATCGTTCCTTGCGTTTTGGCGCGCGTAGCCGGATCGGTAGAATCCACAATAATGGCGGTTCCGCTGATTAACCCAAAGTTCCAGCCGATCCCGAGCAAGGATAAGGCAATAAGCAATACGGCCAAGGAATCCGGAGGAGCTGCGGCGGCTACTACACCTGCGAGCAGCAAAACGCCCCCCGAAGCGATGGACATCGCCTCGCGGCCGATTTTATCGACCAATGCCCCTGTAAGGAGTGAAGGCAAATACATGGAGCCTATATGGACACCGATTACTAATCCGACGTCTCCCAAGCTATGACCGTGATGCTTCATGTGGACAGGGGTCATGGTCATGATGGCAATCATGACGATTTGGGTTAAAATCATGACCGTTGCTCCGATAACCAAACCCCTGTTGCTGCTTGTATGAACCGTTGTACGCTCCTCATCAGTGCGCCGGTCCCGAGATTGCTGCGCTGCAGATATAGCCTTGGCAACGATGTAAGGATCGGGCCGCAGAAAAATAAAGAAAACCAGCCCGGCGAGCGTATAGGCGGCCGCAGCTAGAATAAAGGGCCCTCCAAGCGCCGGAACGCCGACAGAAACGGCAAAATCCCCTGTCATATCCACCATAGCAGGACCCGCAACCGCGCCTAAAGTGGTCGATACCATGGCGATACTGACGGCTTTCGCCCGCTGATTGGGCATAGCCAGGTCGGTTCCGGCGTAGCGGGCCTGCATGTTGGTTGCCGACCCTGCACCGTAGATCAGCAGCGACAGGAACAGAAGCGCCACGTTATTGGTCACCGCGGCCCATATTACCCCTAGCGCGCCAAGCCCGCCTGCGAAAAATCCTGTAGACAATCCCAATCTGCGGCCATAACGTTCCGAAAATCGGCCTACCAGTAAAGCGGCCGCGGCGGAGCCAAGAGTAAATAAAGCCGTAGGAACGCCTGCAAAACTTTCCTTGCCCAACATCTCTTGGGCAAGGAGCGCACCGACCGTTACGCCGGATGCAAGACCTGCGCCTCCGAAAATTTGGGAAAGTACAATGATCAGCAGAGAGCGCTTGTAAAGCTTTTTCTGCATATCAGGAGAATCCGCATAGTGCCTAATCGTATGGTCCGTGAAGCCGGGATCATGAGTCATCTCGTAGAATCACCTTTCTGGCTATTGTTTAAATTCCGCGTAGCGTTTCCATTCATGTACGCCTTCTTCCAGGCGAGATGCTTTGATTCCCTTGCTTTTCAGGATCTCAACTGCCTGCGCGGACATCAGACAATAGGGGCCTCTGCAATAAGCGACTATTTCCTTATCCGCCGGCAAGGAGGCCAGGTGTTCCTCCAACTCTTCTATAGGTACAGAGATCGCGCCCGGAATATGACCTGCCAGGTACTCTTCTTCCGGCCGGACATCCAGCAGCAAAACTTCTCCTTTCTCCATTCTCTCGAGAAGCTCTTCCAGGGCTATGGGCTCCATACTGACATGAGCTTGCAGGATGTCTGATTTAAGCTTCTGAACCTCTACAAGCTGCTTTTCACTAAGACGATGCAAGGAAACCATAAAATCGGCCACAGAGCTCTCGGCAATGCCGTAGATCACAAAGTTGCCTTGTTTGTGCGAACGAACCAGCCTGGATTCATGCAGCGTTTGCAAGTGCTGCGAAACATTCGCCACACTCATCCCCGTTGTTTTTGCCAGCTGATCGACCGATTTAGGCCCTTGAGAAAGCAAATCAAGCAATTCCAATCGTTTAGGACTGGATAAACATTTGCCAATGCGAGCAAATTCCTGGTATAACTGATCTTTCCATACTCGTTCCATATGTAGGCGGCATCTCCTCAACTATTCAATTGTTTTATTGAATAGCTATAATGTAGTGGTTTCATAAGGGGAAGTCAAGCACAAACAAAACGCTTGACAGGAGACGCCAAATCATATATCTTTAATTTAAGATAATTAATTTAAAGACAACTTCAACACACTACGGCAGAAAGGATGGTCCAGATGGGGGGCGGCTAATGTGAGGTGAGACAAGGTGAAGAGACATGGCTGCCGCGCAAAATGTTTATCTCGGACATTATACGAGGGAGCCGAACCGCTGTTTTAAAGGATAGCACATAACAGCATATCAGATATCTTTAATTAAAGATTAATTATTTCTAACAAAATAAGGAGGCTGGTTTTTATGATGGCATGGGGACTTTTGATTATTCGATTGGTAGTGGGATTATTATTCGCAGGTCATGGCGCGCAGAAGCTGTTCGGTTGGTTTGGCGGCTATGGGCCGAAAGGGACGGGCGGCTGGATGGAGTCGGTCGGCATTAAGCCCGGGGTGGCGATGGCCGTATTGGCCGGCTTGATGGAGCTGGCGGGAGGCTTGCTGTTCGCCGCCGGCTTGTTCACGCCGCTGGCCGCTGCGCTGCTTGCTGTCACAATGCTGGGCGCAATCGTCAAGGTGCATGGGAAAAACGGCATTTGGTCGACCGCTGGCGGCTACGAATATCCGCTAGTGCTCATCGCCGTTGTCCTGGGCGTCGCCTTGACCGGCGCAGGGACTATCTCGCTCGATGCTTGGCTGCTGCCATAACGGATCGAACGGGTCAACGCTGCGGCCTGTAATCACCTAAATCGAAAGGGGAATTACGATGTCCAAACACACCACAGGCATTCACCATATTACCGCATTCGCCCGCGATCCGCAGGCCAATGTCGATTTTTACGCCGGTATTCTGGGTCTCAGACTGGTGAAGAAAACAATCAATTTCGACGCGCCCGAGGTGTATCACTTGTACTTCGGCAATGAATCCGGGAGTCCGGGGACGATCATCACCTTCTTCCCGGCTCCGGGATCTTCGAGAGGCCGCATAGGCGGCGGGCAGGTCGGCATTACCACCTATGTCGTACCGCCTGGTTCGCTGGGCTTCTGGCGTTCGCGGCTGGAGCGCTTCGGCGTTCAGACGGAAACTGCAAGCCGCTTCGGGGAACAGTACCTGCAATTTCAGGACAATGAAGGCTTGCGTCTGGAGCTGGTCGAACGTGAAGCCGGAGAGCCGAGCAGATGGAGCTTCGACGGTATAACCTCCGAGCAGGCTGTCAAAGGATTCGGAGGCGCCGTGCTCTTCAGCGGCAATCCGCAGGATACGATGAACGTCCTGGAGCATACGCTGGGACTCAGCAGGCTTGGAGAGGATGCGGGTTATGCGCGGTTCCAGGCTTCCGGGGACATCGGCAACCGGATAGACGTTCCTCTGGAGCGTGTAGGCTGGGGAGTAGGCGGCGCGGGTACCGTTCATCATATCGCGTGGCGCGCCCAAGATGCGGCAGACCATGTCGAGTGGCAGAAATTCGTGATGGAGCAAGGATTTCGTCCGACGCAAATTATCGATCGCCAATACTTCGACGCCATTTATTTTCGCGAGGCCGGCGGCATCCTGTTCGAGATTGCGACCGACCCGCCGGGCTTCGCCCATGATGAACCGGCCGAAACGCTTGGCGAGAAGCTGATGCTGCCCGAGTGGTATGAGCCGCATCGGGCTCAGATCGAAGCGAATCTGCGGCCGATCCAGGTGAGAGAGCTGGGAGGTGACTCGCGATGAAGCATCTGTTCAAGCCTGGCGCTCCCGGCGCTCGGAGCCATGCGCCTGCGCTCGTTTTATTCCACGGCACAGGCGGCACGGAGCATGATCTGCTGCCGCTGGCGGAGCGCATCTCCCCCGAATCCGCTGTGCTGAGCCTGAGGGGCAATGTGCTGGAGAACGGGATGCCGCGTTTTTTCCGGCGGCTGGCAGAAGGCGTATTCGACGAGGAGGACTTAATCTTCCGGACGAAGGAAGTGCATGATTTCCTGGACGAAGCGTCCGTTCAGTACGGGCTGGACCGCGGCTCCCTGGTAGCCGTCGGTTATTCCAACGGAGCCAATCTGGCCGGCAGCCTGCTGTTTCATCAACCGGGAGCGCTCAAGGCGGCGATCCTGCATCATCCGATGGTGCCCCGGCGGGGGATTGCGCTTCCCGACTTGAGCGGCACGCCCGTTTTTATCGGCGCGGGGCTGAATGATCCGATCTGCCCGGCCGCCGAGACGGAGGAGCTGAGCGGCCTGCTGGAGCGGGCCGGCGCGTCTGTCGCCGTTCATTGGGAGCGGTTCGGCCATCAACTGACCGGTACGGAGGTTCAGGCCGCGGCCGATTGGTTCAGGAAACATTTGTGATGGTCCCGGCGGCCGGATACAATAGAGCATAAGCAATCATATGTTTATGCTGGGAGGGAGTCACCGTAAACGCGGTCTTCGGGAGTTTGGCGCCAACTGTCCACTGGGCGGCGCAGATGGAGCGGGCGGAGCCTCAGCTGATCCAACGCCGTCTGTATGATTTTGAGCTTTTGTACGTCGTGAAGGGAGAGCTGCAGGCTGAGGTGGGAGAGAAGAGCTTGACGGTTCTCCCCGGCAGTTTGCTGTATCTCCCTTCACTGCTGCCTCATCGTCTAATTCTGCGCGAAGAGGCCTCGCTGATCGGCATCCACTATGATTATTTCGGAGAGCTGTCTCTGACGGGGGACGAAGAGATCATCGTCGATGAGGGAAATGTCCGCCAGAGCAGGTTCTGCCGCGAGCCCGATTATGCGATAATCGGCGGCTTGCAGAGCCGGCATGTTCTGCCGGTCGACAGCCAGTGCGTCCGTTTGATGGAACAGATCGTGAAGGAGTTTCATGTCCGGTCGGAAGGATACGAGCTGGCATGCCGGGGACTGCTGCTGCAGCTGTTCGCCCATCTGCTGCGGACTCCGGACAAGCCGGTCCGGCTGCAGCCCCATGCCAGAAAATATGAACGGGCGATCGCCCGGATCGTCCGCAGCATCGAAGCGTGCTGTGCGGAGGAATGGTCCCGTGCCCGGCTGGGCCGGGAGCTGAATGTTCACGAAGACTACGCCTGCCGGCTGTTCAAGGAAATTACCGGGCAATCCTGGAGCAAGTATGTGCAGCAGGTTCGGCATCAGGAGGCCAAGCGGCTGCTTCGGATGTCGGAGCTGAAGGTCGAGATGGTCGGCAGACAGGTCGGGTATGAGGATCAGCATTATTTCAACCGCATTTTCACCAAGTGGGAAGGGGTTTCGCCAGGCAATTACCGCCGGATGGCGGAGACGCTGTAGCGGTGCGGCCGCTGCTCGCGGTGATGCGGCAGGCAGAGAAGGCAGAAGAGGGAGTCGCTTCGGTCAAACGAAATAAAACCGGGTGCTTGGGTCAGGAAAAATCCAACATGATCTCCGGATTATCCAAAGCCATGCAAGCTTGCGCCAGCTACAATAGGCGTAGTGCAAGATGCAAGCTAACTTTATGAGGAGGCGTTTCATCCATGGCTGCACCCGCTATTTCCTTCGAAACCCGCTGCTTGAGTTCACTGGCCAAAGTATTCGCCGACGAGGAGCTGCGGGACGAAGCGTTCCATTCCGGCTCCGCGCTCCGCGGTGAAGTATATGCTTTTCAGGTGGCTTACCGGTCACAGACGCTTGTCAAACCGCTACATATCCGGGTAGAGTCTCCGCTGGAGGCGCATGTCCATCTCCGGACGGTTGGCCTCGCTCCTTCGGAGCTCCCCTGCTTCGACGATTATGATGAGGATGTGCTTCGCACAACGCCCGGTCTGTATCCCGACCCGCTCTATAGCTTGACGGAGATGTCCCCGATAGCCCTGCCCGGACAATGGCGCGCGGTCTGGGTTACCGTAGAGGTACAGGCGGAGGAGGCTGCCGGCCTTCATCCGATCCGTATCCGCTTCGAGAACGGTGAAGGCGATGCGCTGGGCGAGGAGCTTTTCGAGCTGGACGTAATTCCTGCCGCATTGCCCCGGCAAAAGCTGATCCGTACGGAATGGTTCCATACCGACTGCCTGGCGTCCTATTATGGCTGCCCGGTATTCAGCGAGGAGCACTGGCGCCGCATCGGGCAATTTATGGATACGGCCGCGCGTCACGGCATCAATATGCTGCTGACGCCGCTGTTCACACCGCCTCTGGATACCGCTGTGGGAGGAGAGCGTCCTACCGTGCAGCTGGTCGATGTGAGCAAGGACGGGGACAAGTACACGTTCGGCTTCGAGCGCCTGGAGAGATGGATCGGCTTGTGCGACCAGTACGGCATCGAATATTTGGAGTTTTCTCATCTGTTTACCCAATGGGGAGCCCGGCATGCGCCCAAAATCATCGTTCGGGTGAATGGGGAGGACAAGCGGCTGTTCGGCTGGGATACGGATGCGGCGGGCGAGGACTATGCGGCTTTCCTGAATGCCTTTCTCCCTGAGCTTAAGTCGTTTCTGCTGGCCAACGGGTTGGAGCGGCGCAGCTACTTCCATGTATCCGACGAGCCCGGGGCGGACCATCTGGAATCGTACCGGCAGGCTGCGGCTCTGCTCCAAAGCCATCTGAGCGAGTTTCCGTTCCTGGACGCTTTGTCCGAATATGCTTTCTACGAGCAAGGGCTTGTCCGCAGGCCGGTTGCAGCGAACAATCATATTGAGCCTTTTCTGGAAAATAACGTGGAGCCTCTATGGACCTACTACTGCGTATCGCAGCGGCAGAAGGTGTCCAACCGCTTCTTCCATATGCCGTCAAGCCGCAACCGGATCATCGGGCTGCAGCTGTACAAATACGGGCTGGAAGGATTTTTGCACTGGGGCTTCAACTTTTGGCATTCGCAGTATTCGATCAAGTCGATCAATCCCTTCCTGGTGACTGATGCCGACCGCAGCTTCCCGTCAGGGGACCCTTTCCTAGTCTATCCCGGCGAGGATGGGCCGATCGAATCGATCCGGCTCGAGGTGTTCTACGAGGCGATGCAGGACCTGCGCGCGCTGCAGCTGCTCGAGGGTCTGATCGGCAAGCCTGCCGTGATGCAGCTGCTGGAGGAAGGGCTTGCCGAACCGCTTACGTTCAGCGAATATCCGCGCTCGGCCGAGTGGCTGCTGAGCGTCCGGCATAAGATCAACGATAAGATTGCCGCCATGGCGGACGTTTCCTCCAAGCCTGCAAGCTGAGCCTTGGCGTTATGGGAGCGGCACAGCCAAGCACAAGAAGACCATTCTCGGAGGATGGTCTTTTTCGTGTCGGACAGCTGTCTGGGTGCCGGCCGTTTCATAGCGCCCAAAGCGGGGTAATAGAGAGGGTTATTGGCAGGTTATGGTATCCGATGGGAGGGAAATGATGTTGAATACAAGAAAATGGATAATTCCTTTGAGCATTGGCGGAATGATTGCTGCGGGAGCGGCCGGTGCGTATGCCGCCAGCAATCTGCAGACCATTCAGGCATATTTGAATCACGGCATCGCTATTGAAGTGAACGGCGCGGCTTTCAGCGCGGCTGACAACGAAGGAACGAAGCTGCCTCCGATTACTTATGAAGGGTCGACATATTTACCGGTTCGCGCCGTAGCGGAAGCGCTGAAAGTGCCGATCAGCTATGACGAGCAGCAGAATAAGGTCAGCATCGGCACGGGAGCCGGCACCGAATCGCCGCCGCCAGCCGCCGGAACGAACCGGGATGTCCGGCCTGCCTACTTGCCGCCTGATCTGCCGCTGCCTGCGGACTTCAAGATCGTGACTTCGGTAGACAGCTCGGAGAACGGCAAAAAATCGTTTACCTTCAACTATTTATCCAAGGAAAGCGTAGATGCGCTCGGCCTGCTTTATAAAAATTATGTGAAAAATAAAACCTTCGAAAGCGGCGTGCAAATCGTCGATTCCAGCGGCATTACCATTACCGGCGTCATAGACGGCGTACACGGGATTTCAATTATTGGCGGGGAATCAGCATCCAGTGAAGGCTATACGGATATTCTCATCACTTGGTCGGAGGAATAGCGATCTTCCTTCCCCCGAAATGTACATAAAAGCCTGACGGACCTCGACCTGGAGCCGTCAGGCTTTTGCCGCATCCTGCTCTGCGTTTCCCAGGCCAAGCCCTGAGCCGGCAAAGAGCGCTCGAAGCGGATATTACAGGGAACCAACATAGAAGGGCAAGCACTTGCTCATCCTACAGATGTTGCGGAAGGAGGGAGTAAGTATGCGATTGCGCATCTATGTCGGATTGCTGGCAACTTTTGTGCTGGTCGCCGGATTATGCTTGCCCGCGGTGCAGGCGGCTCCGCGCACGCCGGCCAACAGCCGCTCTTATTATGAAGAGCGCGGAGAGGTTGTGTGGGAGGTGCCGAGCGATGAGAAAATTATCGCTTTGACCTTCGACGACGGGCCCGATGAGAAGGATACGCCGGCTATTCTGGATTTGCTCAAGCAATACGAGGCTAGGGCGACCTTTTTCGTGGTCGGGAAGCGGGTGGAGGAGTTTCCGGAGCTGGTGAAGCGGGAGGTGGACGAGGGCCATGAGATCGCCAATCACACCTACAGCCATACGTATTTCAGGAAGAAGATGCCCGATACCCGGATTGAAGAACAGCTGATGAAGGCCGAGCATGTCATTGAGAACGCGACGGGAAAAAAGACCAAGCTGTTCCGGCCCCCGGGGGGATACTACAGTGAAAATGTCGTGAGGGCTGCGAAAAAGTCCGGTTATCTCGTTGTCATGTGGTCCTGGCATCAGGACACGGAGGATTGGGATACCCCGGGCGTCGGCAAGATTGTAAACAAAGTATTGAATAACGCCCGCAATGGAGACATCGTCTTGTTCCACGATCATGTCGAAGGACGCACCCAAACGATCGAGGCGCTGAAACAAATTCTTCCGGAATTAAAGGCAAGGGGCTACAGGTTCGTAACGGTCAGCGAGCTGCTGACGTTCCGCAAATCGACGACGGTAGAGAAATAGTCAAGTTATGAGGCTTACTTCCCTGAGTAGAAGTGCAAACTGTGTTATACTGGAATGATTCCAGGCACCAGGCCAAGGCAGCACAGTTAAAGGGGTAAAGCTTCAGATGAAAGATTTGACTTCAATGACTTCAACAGCCCGGCGCGGAGCTTGCGATCTTCCGCCTGACGCAGAGCGGTTTTTCCGGCGCAAGGCGGCGGAGATCGGGGTGGAGCTGAACGGCATTCAGCAGCAAGCCGCCGTGTTGACCGAAGGGCCGCTGCTATTGCTGGCCTCGCCCGGGTCAGGCAAGACGACGACGGTCATAATGCGCATCGGCTATTTGCTGGAGGAGAAGGGCGTCGATCCTGCGCGGATCAAAGCGGTGACCTTCAGCCGGGCGTCGGCGGCAGACATGAAGAGCGGTTCGCCCGCTTTTTCCCGGACTTGCCGCCCGTCGATTTCTCTACGATCCACAGCCTGGCCTTCGAGGTTGTGCGCGAGCATATGCGCCGGACACGCACGCCTTATCGCCTGATCGAAGGGGAGCTGCGGCAGGAGGAGCTTCAGCCTGAAGAGGGCGGCCCGCCTCCGCTTCACAAGAAAATGATCCTGCGCCATCTTTTCGCCAAGATGACCGGCGCTTCGATTACGGACGATCAGATGGATGCGTTAACCACTTATATCAGTCTGATCAAAAACAAGCTGATCCCTCGGGAGGATTGGCACGCAGTTCGCTGCGATGTCAAGGAGGCCTCGGCGATCGCGCGGGAGTATGAGCTGTTCAAGCAAAGCGGAGCGGACCGGCTGCTGCTGGATTACGACGATATGCTGACGATGCCCATGATGTCCTGGAGTCGGACGCCCGGCTGCTGGAGAAATACCAGCGCCGGTACGACTATATCCTGACGGACGAAAGCCAGGATACATCCGCGGTCCAGCATGCGATCATCGCCAAGCTGGTCCGCGTTCACGGCAATCTGTGCGTCGTAGCGGACGATGACCAGTCGATCTACAGCTGGCGCGGCGCCGATCCCTCGTATTTGCTCCAGTTCGGCAGCTATTATCCGAAGGCGAGAACGCTGTACATGGAACAAAATTACCGGTCCACAGGGCAAATTGTGCGTACGGCCGACGCCTTTATCAAACGGAACAAAAACCGCTACGATAAAAACATGTTTACGGCGAATCCGGCCGGCAAACCGGTCGCCATCCGCTCGCTGGGCAGCTATGCCTACCAGGCGAATTATTTGGTCCGGGCGGGCATTCCGTTCTATATGAAGGATGCCGATCTCCGGTTTTTCTCCCATTGGGTGGTGGAGGACGTGCTGAATTTCATGCGGATGTCTTATACCGATCGGCGGCCCGATCTGCTGGAGAGCATACATATGAAGCTGACGGGGTATATCTCGAAGAAGCAGATAAGCGTCTTGAAGGAAACGGCAGCGGACGGGGAGTCGGTATTCGATGTGCTGCTGGAGCGGGTGGAGCTGCAGGATTACCAGCGAAAGCCGCTGGCCGAGGCGAAGGAGACGCTCCGTTCGATGAACAAGATGCCGCCGCGGGAGGCCATACGCACGATTCGGTCCAGGCTCGGCTATGAGAAGGCGATCGACCGGATGTGCGAGCGCCTGGGCTTCCGCAAAGAGTATTTGCTTGGCATTCTCAATACGCTGGAGGATATCGCAGAGCCTCTCATGACGCTGGAAGAGTTCGCCGCGCGGCTGAAGCAGCTGGAAGCTCTGCTGAAGCAGTCCCGCAACCGCAAGAACCAGAATGCCGTCACCTGCTCCACGCTTCACAGCTCCAAGGGGCTTGAGTTCAGACGTGTTTATATGATCGACCTGATCGACGGCATTATCCCGTCAAGCGAGGATAAGGAGAAGAAAGGTGCGGAGGGCGGCTTCGCTATGGAGGAGGCGGTCAGGTTGTTTTATGTCGGGATGACCAGAGCCCGCAGCGAGCTGGAGCTGATCTCTTACCGCGAAAGGGACGGGACGGAGGTGGCGGAGTCACCCTTCGTTACGGCTGTGCGCCGGATTATGAATCCGGACGCCGAGTCGGCCGGCGTTGAGAGTTCTGGGGGAGCTGTCGCGCGGAAGAAGGCAAGTGCTGCTGGCGGCGGCAGACGTGAGGAGCAGAGCCAAGGTCATGGCGGCAGGAGGTCCCTTAAACCGGCTGTGTCACGAGATGTGTCTGGCGGCGGGACGGGCGTGCGAGTCGTTAAGACAGTTGCGCGGACAAGCCCTCGCGCTATTGCCGACAGCGGCGAGCTTCAGCCGGGCAGGCTGGTGCGTCACCGGGTGTTTGGCGAAGGGGAGATAGGCTCGCTGAGCGGAGATCGTATCGTGATCCGGTTCGGGCAAGCGGCCAAGACGCTGTCTGTGCAAACCTGCCTGGAGCAGGGCCTGCTGGAGCTGGCTGACCAAGCCATGCAACGCAGGCCATCAGGCGGCCATTCAGGATAGAAATAATTAGGACAGGTGCGTACCGACGTACCGAACGGGGAGAAACGAAACGGATGGAAAGCTATCAATCAGAATTGCTGCCGAAAGGGCCGCGGAAAGAAACAAATCGCAAGATGGTGACGCTCGGCCTGCTGGCCGCGCTCTTCATCGGCGCGCTGGATGTCACGGTGGTCAGTACGGCCACGCCTCATATTATCGAAGAACTGCAAGGACTCGCCATGATCACGTGGGTATTCTCCATCTACACGCTGACGACGTGCGTGGCGACGCCGATTTTCGGCAAGCTGGCGGATTTGTACGGGAGAAAATCGGTGTTTATGATCGGTCTGATCGTCTTCGTCCTGGCTTCCGTCCTCTGCGGAATGACTGAATCGATGACGGGATTGATCTGGTTCCGGGCGCTGCAAGGGATCGGAGCGGGAGCGCTGACACCGGTCACCTTCACGCTTATCGGCGACTTGTATCCGGGCGAGCAGCGGGGGCGCATGCAAGGGGTGTTTGCGTCCGTCTGGTCGGTCGCCGGCCTGCTCGGGCCGCTGGTGGGCGGCTATTTTGTCGACTATTTGTCGTGGCGCTGGATTTTCTATATCAACATCCCGATCGGGGTGGTGTCGCTTGTGCTCGTATTCGGCTTCCTGCATGAGAAGTTTGAGAGGCAGCGCAAAAAGATTGATTATGCAGGCGCGGCTGCTTTCACGCTCGGTATATCCGCACTTCTGTATGCGCTGCTCAGCGGAGGAGAAAGCCTGCCGTGGAGCTCTCCGGTGCTATGGACGCTGCTCGCGGTTGCGCTGCTTGCTTTCGTGGCGTTCATTCGTATCGAAAGGCGCGCGGAAGAGCCGATGATCCCGCTCAGCTTATTCCGCAATGGCGTCATGAATGTATCCAATCTCAGCGGATTTCTGGCTTTCTCGATCTCGACGGGGACGACGATTTATGCGCCGATGTGGCTCCAGTCCTTGCTGGGCTACAGCGCTACGCATTCGGGTCTGATGGTGATGTCGATGTCGCTGTCCTGGCCGATTGCCGCCAATCTGGCCGGCAAGCTGATGTTCAGGCTCGGAGCCAAGAGGTTTGTCGTCTTCGGCTCGCTGCTGGTGCTGCTCGGAGGCATCTGGCTGATGGCGCTGCGGATCGAGTCGCCTTTCTGGTCGATGACGGCCATTCTGACCATTATCGGCTTCGGCATGGGCTGTCTGTCCACGCCGCAGACGGTGCTGATCCAGTCGGTCGTCGGCTGGCAGATGCGCGGCACGGCGACGGCGACCAACTCGCTTATGCGTTCGCTGGGCCAGACGGTCGGCGTTGCGATCTTCGGCGTATTGTTCAACAGCCATCTGATGGATCACACGAAAGCGGAGATGGCTGCCGGGATGCAGTCCGTGTTCGCGGCGATCTTCGTCATCGCGTTGTTGAACCTGGCGGCGGTGTTTTTCCTGCCGTCCGCAGCCAAAATTGCCGCCATGCAAAAAAGCTAGCTGGGCTCGCAGCTTCACCTCAGCTTCACTTCAGCACCCTTGACGTTTTGTACCGGTTGTCCTTGGAGGACGGCCGGCAGGCGGCAGGGGTGTTCGTTTTATCTGAAAGTGCGGTGAACAAGATGAAAACTTTGATCAGCGGAAGATTGCGCGTAGTTCACTGATATCTTGAGGATAAGAGATATGAGTTAGTGACTTTGCTTGCCGACTGTGTTACTATTTTGTTATTTCATGCTACTTTATTTGCATATGGGAGTGAACGGGTTGTGAGGAGACGAAAGAAACCGCTGATTTGGCTAGGCATGCTGCTGATGGCCCTGCTGGTCGGCTGCACCTCCCAGGGACCGGGGGAGAAAACAGGTGCTCCGGAGGAGGCCGCGGCTTCGATGAAGGATGAGCTGATTCTCGCCGTCGGCGGAGAACCGGAAACGGGCTTCGATCCGACGACAGGCTGGGGCAGGTACGGCTCGCCGCTTTTCCAAAGCACTCTGTTAAAGCGGGACAGCGAGCTGAAGATCGGCTATGATCTGGCGACCGGTTATGAATTGAACGGGGACGGCACGGTCTGGACGGTGAAGCTGCGCCGGGACGCCAAGTTCTCGGATGGGAAGCAGGTGACATCCGCTGATGTCCAGTATACGTTCGAAGCCGCAGGCAAGAGCGGGTCGGCGATCGATCTGGGCAATCTGAAATCCATCGAAACGCCGGACGCTTATACGGTCAAGTTTACGCTGAAAGAGCCGCAGTCGACCTTCGTTCAGATGCTGGTCGCCACGGGGATCGTACCTAAGCATGCGCACGGCAAAGATTATGCATCCAAGCCGATCGGCTCGGGGCCTTACAAGCTGGTGCAATGGGACAAGGGGCAGCAGGCTATCGTGGAGACGAATCCCGACTATTACGGGAGCAAGCCTTATTTCCGGAAGCTGACGTTTCTGTTCCTGAATGAAGATGCGGCTTATGCGGCGGCCAAGGCTGGCAAGGTCGATATGTCCTACATCCCTGCGGCCTTCAGCAAGCAGCCTGTTGCGGGGATGCGGCTGGAAACCGCGCATTCGGTCGACAACCGGGGCATCATGTTCCCGTATGTCAAAGCCGGGGGCAAGACCAAGGACGGTTATCCGGTAGGGAATGATGTGACGGCCGAACTGTCGATCCGCAAGGCGATCAACCTGGCGCTCGACCGCAAGGCCATCGTACAGGGTGTGCTGGAAGGACATGGAACCCCCGCCTATACCGTCAATGACGGATTGCCCTGGTTTAATCCCGAGGCTGTGATTCCGGATGCGGATATGGACGGGGCGAAGAAGCTGCTGGAGGCGGATGGCTGGCAGGATACGGACGGCGACGGCGTCCGGGAGAAAGGGGCGCTCAAGGCTCAGTTCAGCCTGCTCTACCCGGCCAGCGATGTGACGCGCCAGTCGTTGGCGATCGCGGCTGCCGATATGCTGAAGCCGCTCGGCATTCAGGTGAAGGCGGAGGGCAAGAGCTGGGATGAGCTGGAGAAGCTGATGCATGCGAACCCCGTGATGTTTGGCTGGGGAAGCCATGACCCGCTGGAGATGTACAATGTATATAGCGCCAAGTACCAAGGCGTCGAATATTACAACCCGGGTTATTACAGCAACGATACGGTTGAAGATTACATGAACAAAGCGCTGAGGGCGGCGAGTGAGAAGGAAGCGATAGAGTTCTGGAAGAAGGCCCAATGGGACGGCAAGACAGGTCTCAGCGCCAAAGGCGACGCTCCATGGGCATGGATGGTCAATATCGATCATCTGTATCTGGTGAGGGACGGGCTGGATATCGGCAAGCAGCCGATCCATCCGCATGGTCACGGCTGGCCGGTGACGGATAACATCGAGGAGTGGCGATGGACGAAATAAAACGGACCCGAGCGGGCGAAAAGGCGAGTGGGCATCAGGTCGGTCATGTTGGCGGTTCTGCGGCTGCGGATAAGCCTGCTACCTCAGCCGCCGGAAATGAGCCGGAGCCGGATAAGGAAGATGTCGGCGGCCGCCGCGGCTTGCTTGCCGGATGGCTGTCCTATCTGCTGCGCAAAGGAATAAGACTGGTGCTGCTGCTCGCCGCGGTCAGCGCCATCTCCTTCACATTGGTCGAGCAGTCGCCGATTGATCCCGTCCAGGCTTATGTCGGCGCGGACTTGCTCAAGGTGGGGCCGGAGCAGCGGGAGGCGATCGCCGCCTACTGGGGACTGGACCGTCCTCCGGTCGAGCGCTTCGCCAAGTGGGCTTCGGCGATTGCGCGCGGAGACCTCGGAGAGTCCATGATCTACCGCAGGCCCGTGCTGGAGGTCATCGGAGAGCGGTTCGCCGCTTCGCTGGCGCTGATGCTGACCGCCTGGCTGCTGTCCGGCCTGGTCGGCTTCGCCGCCGGGGCGCTGGCGGCGATGAAGAAGGACACGTGGATGGACCGGCTGATCCGGTGGTATTGCTACACGCTGGCCTCTACGCCGACGTTCTGGCTTGGTCTGCTGCTGCTGCTTGTGTTCGCCGTCTGGCTCGGCTGGTTACCTGTCGGACTTGGCGTCCCCGCCGGGGTGCTGGCCGATCAGGTCACGGTTGCCGACCGGCTTCGCCATATGCTGCTGCCTGCGCTGACGCTGAGCGTGATCGGGATTTCCGGCATCGCGCTGCATACGCGGCAGAAGCTGATCCAGGTGATGGACAGCGATTATGTGCTGTTTGCCAGGGCGCGCGGAGAGCGGGGCTTTACCTTGTTCTGGCGCCACGGGCTTCGCAATGTGGCTTTGCCCGCCGTGACGCTGCAGTTCACCTCCTTCTCGGAGCTGTTCGGCGGGGCTGTCCTGGCGGAGCAGGTGTTTTCCTATCCGGGTCTCGGGCAGGCTACGGCCCAAGCGGGGCTAAGGGGAGATGTGCCGCTGCTGCTCGGCATCGTGCTGTTTAGCGCGCTCTTCGTCTTCCTGGGCAATCTGCTGGCCGATCTGGCTTACCGGCTGATCGATCCGAGAATCCGGGAGGAGGCGCAGCTATGAAGAAGTCCGGAGGCCTTGGCTTTGGCTTTGGTTTACGCTTGCGCGCCCGCCGCAGCTCGATGCTCGCCGGGGGAGCGGGCGGGGCGGGCCTGCTGCACGGACGCCAGCGCGCCCTGCTGTCAGCCGCCGCCGCAGCGGGCCTGCTTCTGCTGTTCGCGCTGGGCGCCCAGCTGACGGACAGCGGGCAGCTCACCTCGCGGCTGGAGCTGCGCAACCTCGCCCCGTCCCTGAGCCATCCGTTCGGCACGGACTGGCTGGGCCGGGACATGCTGGCGCGCACGCTCAAGGGACTGGCGCTCAGCCTTAAGGTCGGCCTTGCCGCAGGCTCGATCAGCGTAGTCATTGCCGCGCTGCTCGGGCTGATAGCGGCTACGATGGGGCGGACGGCGGACCGGATCGTGACTTGGCTGATCGATCTGTTTCTAAGCGTGCCGCATTTGGTAACGCTGATCCTTATTGCCTTCGTCCTTGGCGGCGGAGCCAAAGGAGTCATCGTCGGCGTGGCGCTGACGCATTGGCCCAGTCTCTCGCGCCTGATCCGCACTGAGGTGCTCCAGCTGCGCTCGGCCGAATTCGTGCAAATCTCAAAGCACTTGGGGCGTTCGCGGTGGTGGATCGCTTCTCGCCATATACTGCCCCATCTGGTGCCGCAGCTGCTGGTCGGCCTTGTGCTTATTATTCCGCATGCGATCCTGCATGAGGCGGCCGTCACCTTCGTCGGGATGGGACTGTCCCCCCATGAGCCGGCTATCGGCATCATCTTGTCGGAGTCCATGCGTTATCTGTCGACCGGGATGTGGTGGCTGGCGCTCTTCCCGGGGTTATGTCTGCTGCTCGTCGTTCGCTGCTTCGACCGGCTGGGCGACCATCTGCGGCTGCTCGTCGATCCGAAGCGGGCTCATGAGTAACGATCCAAGACACTTAACCGAAGGAGGGAGCAAGCCGTGGCTTTGCTTGAAGTAAATGATCTCTCGGTAGCCTTCGTTCAATACGTGCGCGGCTTCCGCCAGCAGCAGGCGCAGGTGCTTCACGGCTTGAGCCTGTCTGTCGACAGCGGCGAGATTCTCGCGGTGGTGGGCGCCAGCGGCTCAGGCAAAAGCCTGCTCGCTCACGCGATACTCGGCATACTGCCGGTTAACGCGCGGGCCCGGGGAAGCCTTCGCTTCCGCGGAGAGGAGCTGACGCCCGAGCGGCAGCAGGCGCTGCGCGGCAGCGAGATTGCGCTCGTGCCGCAATCGGTGCAGTACCTGGACCCGCTGATGCGGGTCGGGCGCCAGGTCCGGGACGCCGTCCGGACCGGTGACCCGGCGGAAGCTCAGCGGAGCGTGTTTGAGCGTTACCGTCTGAAGCCGGGGACGGCGGCCTTGTTTCCGTTTCAGCTGTCGGGCGGGATGGCCCGCCGGGTGCTCGTCTCGACCGCCACGGTCAGCGGGGCGAGGCTCGTGGTCGCCGACGAGCCGACGCCCGGCCTCGACCCCGCGGTAGTGGCCGAGGCGCTGGGCAGCTTTCGCGAGCTGGCGGACGAGGGCTGCGGTGTCATGCTGATCTCGCATGACATCGAATCGGCGCTTGCGGTCGCCGACCGGGTAGCCGTGCTGTACGCCGGCTCGGTGGTCGAGATCGCCCGGGCGGAGGAGTTTGCCGGAGCGGGCGAGGCGCTGCGCCATCCGTACACGAGGGCGTTGTGGCGGGCATTGCCGCAGAACGGCTTCGTGCCGCTCCGGGGCTCCCAGCCGCCGGCGAATGCGCTGCCAGCAGGATGCGCCTTCGCTCCCCGCTGCGCTTATGCCGACGCGTCCTGCACGGCAGAACGTCCGGGCGAACGAGCGCTGCGCGGAGGAATGGTGAGGTGCATCCATGCTTCTTGAAGCGCATGAGCTCGGCTACCGTTACGGCAGCAGACATCCATGGCTGCTGCGCGGGGTGAGCTTGACAGTTGGGCCCGGCGAGATTGTGGGGCTGGTCGGCCCGAGCGGCTGCGGCAAGTCGACGCTGGCGCGGCTGCTGGCCGGTTACGACCGGCCCTGGGAGGGCCGGGTGACGCTGGGCGGTCAACCGCTGCCCAAGACCGGCTACCGCCCGGTTCAGCTCGTCTTCCAGCATCCGGAGAAGGCGGTGAATCCGCGCTGGACGATGGGACGGACGCTGGTCGAGGGAGGAGATCCGGACCCTTCCCTGCTGGCTGACCTCGGGATCGAAGAGGCCTGGCTGCGCCGGTGGCCCAGCGAGCTGTCCGGCGGCGAGCTGCAGCGCTTCTGCGTTGCGCGGGCGATCCGTCCGCAGACCCGGGTACTGATCGCCGATGAGATGACGACCATGCTGGATGCGATTACTCAGGCACAGATTTGGCAGGCTGTGCTGGAGCGAGCTGCCCGCGGGCAGATGGGGGTGCTGGTGATCAGCCATGAGCATCGGCTGGTCGAGCGGCTGTGCAGCCGCGTCATTGAGCTGGGGAGCGGCCGGGCGTAAGCCGGGCGGCCAGCGCCCGCCGCCGACGGCAATGCCAGTGGGCGAACCGCAATCCGCAGGGATGGAATGTCCGGCCCTGGGAAGCCGCGGGAAATCGGGGGCCGGCTTGAGCTGGCAAGGAGCGAGCCGGTTCGGAAATTTTTCAAAAAATATTCTCATTAAAGGAATTGGAATATACTAGATTTCACGTTATAATCGGGAATGGGAATAGTTATCATCGGCGGCAACCGCGCCAAATTCACGAACAAGGAGCTTGATTATGGCAAAAGCACTTATTTTCGGGCATAAAAATCCGGACACGGATACGATTTGTTCCGCAATCGCATACGCGGATCTTAAGACGAAGCTGGGCCAAGAGGTCGAGGCGGTCCGTCTCGGCAGCGTGAACGGCGAAACGCAATACGCGCTGGACAAATTCAAGGTGGAAGCGCCGCGCCTCGTGGAGACGGTAGCGGGCGAAGTGAAGGAAGTTATTCTGGTCGACCACAATGAGCGCCAGCAAAGCGTATCGGATATCGATCAGGTTCGCGTTATCGAGGTTATCGACCATCACCGGATCGCCAACTTCGAGACAAGCGGTCCGCTGTACTACCGTGCGGAGCCGGTCGGCTGCACCGCGACGATCCTGAACAAAATGTATAAAGAGAACGGCGTAGCGATCAGCCCCGAAATTGCAGGTTTGATGCTGTCCGCCATCATCTCCGACTCCCTGCTCTTCAAATCGCCTACCTGCACGGATCAGGACGTAGCCGCTGCCCGCGAGCTTGCGCAGATCGCAGGCGTGGATGTGGACAGCTACGGGCTGGAGATGCTGAAAGCCGGAGCCGATCTGAGCGACAAAACAATCGCCCAGCTTATCTCGCTGGATGCCAAAGAGTTCCAAATGGGCGCCTACAAGGTCGAAATCGCCCAAGTCAACGCGGTAGACACGAATGATGTACTGTCCCGCCAGGCTGAAGTCGAGGCGGCTCTGAACCAGATCATCGCCGACAAAAACCTGGACCTGTTCCTGTTTGTCGTTACGGATATCCTGAACAACGACTCGATCGGTCTCGCTCTCGGCGGCAAAGCCGAAGCGGTCGAGCAGGCGTACAACGTGAAGCTGGACAGCAACAAAGCCGTCCTGAAGGGCGTCGTTTCCCGCAAGTCGCAGATCGTCCCTGTGCTGACGGACGTATTTAACAAACTGTAATCCTTGTCAGGCTGCAAGCGGCCGGTTGACTGCCAAGTCGACCGGTTTTTTGTGCGGCAGAACGTTGAAATCGGCGCCTGCCTGCGGTACCAGCCGATAGCTTCTTGAATACGAGAAGGGGACGTATATTTTCGCTTAACTGTACAGCGATGAATCCGGAAATTCCTTTTGAGATGGTCCTCGTCGAAAAAAACCTCCTTGTCCCTACCCGGACAGAAGGTTTTGCGCAATAAAATAATCATTTGAATTCAATGACTAGGCCCTGATACTTCAATTCTGTATACGGCTTTGATTTTGCCTGCTCCTTTGGTTTGGAACCGACGAGCAGCAATTTACCGTTATCCGGGCTCCAAACCATTTGATAGGGTACGATTCCCTTATAGATTTGCTTCATATTCAACACATTGTTGCCGTATATACTGGCGGCATAAACAGCATCGCCTTCCTGTGTATAGACAATAAATTTGCGGTCACTCGACAGGCGAAACTGTCCGATATCGTTCAGCAAAACCGAAAGGACATCATTGCGCTGATCGTAAGCATACAATATTCCGTCCGCCCCAACAAAGGAGATTTGATCTTGATGAATCCATTCTACCCAGTCTTCATTGCTTATAGGATGACGGTATTGGCTGATGAATTCATTCCCCCTCAATTCACCCAATTCCAGCACCGATTCTTGACCCAATCGCTTGACAATGACCGCGGCTTCGCCACTGTTCGAAACATAAACCGAAGTAACGAGTTCGTCCTGTTGCGCAAGGGGAAGAGTGTACCGTCTCGACTTTCCTTCTATCGTATCGTAGACGCTTAGTTGAATGGCCTTCTCATCCTCGTTGTCAATTGTATAACAGAGTAAGCGGCCGTTGCTCGACCACGACATCCGCGCATTTAAGATTTGCTTGTTTTTCGTGGTTTCAATGAGTGTATTTCCGCTGTCACCAAGAGAATGCAAGTTCAATTGCAGTACACGGTCGGACACACTTATATAAGCTGCATTTTGCCGATCCGGCGACGAGACGAGGCTGTTCTGGGGATAGGTGAATACGCCTACCTCGGACAATTTCTGTCGAGCGGTATACGGCTCATTCACGCGATCCAAACGGGACCAGGACGGAAACTCGGGCGTAAACGCGAGCAACGCACTGGCGTCGATCCATCCAATCGGATATATGCCTTCTCCTTGTCCATCCAGTACGGAATAGATCGTTTGTACCGTAAAAGGCGAAGTTTCTTCGCCAGGCTGCTGCTCCGCATCATTCAAAATAATGGTCTCCGTCCGCGGCGCTCCCAGGCAGCCGGTCAGCAAAAAGCAAACAGTCGCAAGTAGTACATACAAGCTGATTCGTCTTTTCATCGTCATCCCCTCTTAAGCTTTCGCGAGCGGAAAGTCCATATCCACATTCGTATACCCGTTATCGCTTGATATCTGGATGCGACCCCGGTGCTCGTCCACAATTCCTTTGCATATACTGAGACCGAGTCCGATACTTGCTGATTCCGTGTAGGGATGTCCTGCCCGATAATAAGGTTCGAAGATTTTTGCCAAATTGTCTGCGCTTATCGTCTTCCCTTGATTGGATACGATCATTCGGATCCGATCGTCCTCCAAGCTGGCAATCACGATAATTTCGGTGTGCGCGTACGAATATTTGATCGCATTATCCAACAGATTGATAAACAACTGTCGCAGTCGATCCGACTTGCCGCGAATAAAAAGCCCTTTGTCCGCTTCGCAGCGAATGGTCTTCTTGTACCTTTGCGCTTTGATTGCCATCGTATCGCAAACGTCTAACAAAATTTGCGCCGCGTCCACTGTTATATCCGTATGATGTGCTCCCGTCGCCTTAGACCTTTCGAGCAATTCCAAAACCATAGCATGCAGCCGCTTGCTTTCATCTACGATATGGTTGACCCCTTTTTGGAAAAGGGCCGGGTCATTGATCCCGTTTTTACGAATGATTTCCGCATAACCCATAATCGTGGTTAACGGTGTTTTAAGTTCGTGGGTGACTTGATCGAAAAATCGTTTCCGATGATGATTCAATTCTTCGAGCCTGTCCCGGTCTTTTTCGATGATCGCAAACTGTTCCCGAAGCTTCTCGACCATACTGCTAAAGTTGACGGCCAGTTGACCGACTTCATCCTTTTGCTTAACCTCGATTCGAATGTTAAAATTCCCATTCATTACCTCTGTAGTGGCTTTCGTCAGCTTGCTCAGAGGAACGGTGATATGCCGACAGAGGAGATAAGAGAACAGGAACGCGGCGGCAAATACGGCCAACGCAATCGAAAATATCGTACGCTGTATATAACCGCTTTGCTCGTAAAGGGGAGTAAAGTCCTTGGCAAAGCGTACAATACCCACTTTCGTGCCATGGACCACGACTGGATAAGCAAATAACACGGAAGCTCCCCGCTTGGCCCGCGTAAGGGTATACGCGGTCTTGCCTTGCCGCGCCAGTTGCAAATCTTCTCCACTTGTCGTAAAGGCTGCTTGATCGGAAGCGTAGAGCAGCTCGCCAGCGATCGAATACATCGCAACCCCGCTGGAAGCAGCATACTGCAGCACCGTTGCCGTCTCTTCGGCTATTTGCTCAAAATAAATCTCATCGCTCGTGAAGTGATGCGTCAGAAAAGATTGCTGGATAAAGCTGTTGCTGTTGTTTTTCAGATCCTGGAGCTGATTGTTCACAGTGTTTCGATTGCCGGATTCGATATTTATGCTCACCCATTGTTGAAGGATCAGGAAAAACACGCCAAAAATAATGAAAAAACCAATCATAAACTTGGTTCGAATAGTCCGTATCATATCACAAATCCGACATACTATTGAATTTGTAGCCGATGCTGAAAACCGTTGTGATCAAATCGCTAATATCCAGCTTTTTGCGCAACCTCTGAATATGCGTATCAACCGTTCTTGTATCCCCGGAGTAAAAGTAACCCCATACGTCATCTAGAAGTTCCGATCGGGTATAAATTTTCCCTCTGTGCGAATACAACCTGAGCAGAAGGTCGTATTCTTTGGGCGTTAATTCAATTTCCTTACCGGCCTTCCTGACCAATCTTTCCCTGGTGACGATTTCGATATCTTTAAACCGCAAGACTGGCCCGCCGGCTCCCACGGCCTCCTCTTTACTCCGGACGGCTTGATCGAATCGTCTAAGAATGGTACGAATTCGGGCATTGACCTCTCTCATGTCAAACGGCTTCGTGATGTAATCGTCCGCCCCGAACTCCAGCCCCAATATTTTGTCGGTAATATCCGATTTCGCGGTAATCATCAAAATGGGAATATTATAGGTGGCTGTAACTTTCTTGCAAATATCCAACCCGCTTTGATCGGGCAGCATCCAATCAAGTATAAGCAAATCGGGCTGGAAATCCGCAAGCACCTTCAATCCATCCGTACCCGTATGAGCTATCTTCGTAAAGTATCCTTCCTCGATCAAGCCGTATTCCAATATATCCGCAATGGCAACTTCGTCTTCAATAATGAGTATTCTGTTTTTTTTCATAAGAATTCCTTCTTAAAGAGATATTATATTCATCAATTATAGCTTAGTATCGCACTCGCTGACCATCTTCAAGAGGCTCGCTGCTCTCCAAAATGATGTTTGCTTTCTCCAAAAAATCGCCACTGATCGCAGTTTGCTGTTCGTTTGCACCGGAGACCGTGACGGGGCGTTTGGATGCATAATACACATTTCCGAGCGGTCCGGATGTGCTCTCTAGCGCAAATACATAGGCACCATTCCGATCTTGTCGCACCGCTTTGCTTGAAATAATAAGAGTCTCTTTGCCGACTGTCTTTGATAATTCCACCTGCACACGATCGCCATCATGCAGGGATTCGTCATGAAGACTCACAAGCAGGCGGTTCGTCTCACGTACTGTAGGGGACTCGCCCGAAGAGGTTGAACTAGTTGGGGGGCCGTTTGTCGGTTTGTCGCTCTCATTCGGTGTGGTACTTGCTTCGATTTTCATAATTTGGCCTTGAAGCAAGCGGCTCTTTTTACCGATTGTGCGAACTTTGAGGGACTCGCCTTCGGTGAGCCCAACTGCCAACTCGATCGGCACCTGTATATCGAATCGAAGTCCTTTATCCGTGTAAAATAGACGAATATCCGACGCTGTAGAGGGGAGACCCTCGATGGCGTTCACCGCTGTCACAATGCCGTCAAAAGGAGCCAAGAGCTTTTCTTTGGCTGACATTTGGGTTTGCAGCATTCGAATCCGTTTCTCCTGTGCGGTAATATCGAGTTTAACACTTTCCAACCCATTCTGGGCCGCGGCGATTGCATCGGGGTCTTCGCCGCGGGCGACTTGCTTATACTCGTCAAACCGTCTGTTCAAGTCAAGCTTTGTCTTTTTCAGGACATCTTGTTCCGCATCAATTTGCTGTTCCGCTTCGCTGTTGTCGTACTGAACCAAAATTTGCCCTTTACGGACCGCATCTCCTTCTTTCACCAGCACTTTCGTCGTTGTTAACCCACCGGGGTTCGTGAGATCGACTTCTATCGCGGACCTAAGGATGGCAGTGCCTTGAAAGGTGAGATCAAGCGTGCCGGAGACAGGTTGCTCCGTTATCACTTTCGGCAGCGTTAATGCGACCAAGGTATTGCCGAACAAGGTCAAAGCGATGAGGCAAGCGAAAAACAAGCTCGCGATCACGGCGATATTGCGTTTACGTGTTTTCTGTTGTTCTTCGTTTATCAGAGCTTCCATCACATTCACTCCTGCTTTCAGCTACCCCTTGATCCCGGAATGCTCGATGCCTTCGATCAAATACGTTTCGGCGTACAAAAATAGTAGTATCATCGGGGCCATATACAGAACGGATGCGGCGAAGATCACGCCTCGCTCGCCTTGTTGAATTTGCGATAAATATAGCGACAGCGGATATTGGAACTCCTCCTTCAGGAAGATGAGGGGCTGCTCGACCATATTCCAATAATCGACGAACAATAGCACGATCAACGCAGCCAATCCCGGTCTAACTAAGGGAAGGATGACAAGGAGAAATAGGGTGAAGTGCCCCGCGCCGTCCATTTTGCCTGCTTCCGTATAGACATGCGGAAGATTTGCCATAAACTGGCGTATCATAAAGACGCCGAATGCGCCGAAAATCCCCGGCAGAATGATTGCAGCCGATGTATTCATGAGGCCAAGCTTGTCGATCATGATGTAATTCGGAACCAGCGTAACCTGAAACGGCATGAGCATGGTCATCAGATAGATCATGAACAACGTATCTCGCCCTCGGAAACGAAGCCTGGCAAAGGCGTAAGCAGCCAGCGCGGCAACCGCGGCCTGTCCGGCTACGATCGGAACGACATATCGCACCGAGTTCCAGAACATCTGCAGAAACTTCGTCGTCGTGATCAGCAACTTCGTATATTGATCCAGCGTGATCCAATCCGGAATCAACTTCAAGTTGACGAACGTATCTTGGACCGAAGCATCGGTCATCTTGCCCACCAAATCGTAATTAAAGCTCATTTCTCTTTCGGTCATCAACGAGTTCGTTATCGTCAGTATGATCGGCACCATCATGACTATCGAGACAATACCGACAAAAAGAGAAAAAACCAGTGTGGGGACCTTCCGTGTCTCTAGCATGGGCTCCTCTCTTCCCGGTTATTCCATATTTCTCTGAAATCTTCGTTCGAACGATAACAGGACGGATACTAACATCACCATACAGCCGACCATAAGCACAGCAGCAGCCGTTAATTTCTGGATATCAAGCGAGAAAAACATGTTGTTCATATAATGCTGCATCATATAGATGCGGTCATACGGGTATGGACCCGCAAGCAGGTAAATTTCCCGGAACACCTTGAACGAATTGACGATCGACATCAGGATGACGAAAAGCATCGTTGGCGTTAAGTAAACGAGCGTAATGCCGGTAAACCGGCGTATCTTGCCTGCGCCTTCGACGAGCGCCGTTTCATAATAACTGCGCGGGATCGTCTGAAGTCCCGCGACGAAGAGAATCATGTTGTATCCGATATTTTTCCATATATAGATCATGGCCAAGATGATTAACGATCCATCCGAATTCAGCCAATCGATGCGCGGAAGATGGATACGGTGCAGCCAGGCGTTCAAAGCCCCGTTCCAATCAATGAAAATTTGCGCGATCATCACGATTGATGCGACGGGGACAACGAGAGGCAAGACAATAGCTGTCTGCATCGCGTTCCGCAGGCAAATTCGCTGATTGAGAAAGAGCGCCAAGGTCAGAGACAGCACGATCAGAAGCGGAACGCTAACTCCAGCGAAGAGCAGCGTATTGCCGGCCGCTTTGCGAAAGGAACTGCTCAGTAGCAATTCCTTATAATTGTTGAACCATACGAATGTTCCATCCGACACTTGATCGTTGAACGAATAGTAGATGCTTATGGCAAACGGAATCGCAAAGAACAGGGAAAATCCCAGCAAACTGGGCGCCAAAAAAGGGATTGCCGTGATTTCGTCTTTCCGCAGCCAGGATGAGAAACGACGTTTATTCATTGAGGTAGGTCGTTGCTTTGTTCTGGAGGATTTTCGCCACGGCTGGGGCGGATTTCTGCCCGCTGAAGAAGGCCGGTGATTCTTTAAACAAACTCGTCCCTATATCAATCTGAGCGATGGGTTTGTTGGCTTGCAAAAGAATGGATTCCAATTCCTGCAGATCCTCTTTCGTCACGCGAATTGTGCCATTGTTCGTAACCGTGGGTACCTCGCCCGCCTGAAGCAGCTTGTCTGTTTTCGCTTCATAAACTGTTCTGGAGATCGGAAACGTCCCATTATACCCTTGCCCTTCATAAGCAAGGTCATCGGGTCCCCAACTCGAAGCGGTGCTCGCTTCTCCCGACATCAAAAATTTGAGAAAGTCCCACGCTTCCGGTTGTAAGGAAGATTTCGAGTTGATGGCGATATTTGTAAGCGGCGAGAAGTATCCTCCGGGTTGCTGGCCTTCTGCCTTTGGTTTTTCGTAGAGCTTGGGCTTATTTCCCCTATTCTCTTTCATATCCGCTGTACTTATAAAATATTGATAAGGGGTCAGCAGCACTGTTTCTGTAAAATAAGCTTTGCTCTCACTTAGATTGTTGACATACGAAACAACCTTTTCGGCTTCCATCGTCTTGATCTGCTCCAGCATTCGAATGAAAAAATCGGAATCAAAGTGGGCCTTGCGGGTTATACGATCCATAAGCAGAGGGTAGCTGGCACTGACCATATCGGACAACAAAACTTGCGGTGCTTTGGTAACAAGCGCGTACTTGTTGCCCCCCAATTGGGATAGCGCCTTTCCTGTGTCGATGAATTGATTCCAAGTCCAGGTTTTATCGTCGAATTTCACGCCCGACTTCTCCAATGCCTCCTGATCTCCCATCCATGCGGACAAGGAGAACGATAACGGCACGGTATACAAGCCGCCATCGCTTTCTTTCAAATTGTTCAATATGTTCTGGAAATATTGCTCTTCTGAGAATGCAGGGTCACCGCTCATCATTCGGCCCACATCCGCGAGCAAACCTTTACCGACATATTTACTTGAGGGCAAGTTGTCCGTCACGATCATGTCGGGGCCTTCTCCCTTCAGAAAATCCGCAATCAAGGTTGATTGAAATTTCTCCTGCTTAACTCCGGAAACATCTTCGCTGCCATTTTTAATGGTGTATCTCAAATCAATCTTAATATTCGGGTGCTTTTTCTCGTAAGCTATCTTCGCATCCTGAAGGTAGGGATCGTTTTTATACATGGTGAAAACAAGGGTGCTCTGTTTGTTAGGATCCGGTGTAGGCATTGCGGTCGATTGTTCAGGCTTTGCCGGAGCATGCGTTTGCGTTCCTTGTAAGTCCTGTGTCCCGCTTCCGCTGCTCGCCCCTTCACTGTTATTGCCGCTGCATCCGGCCATCACAACGATTAACAGACAGCTTATCAGGATAATCGTCATTTTTCTCAGTTTCCTCATCGTGATTTTTCCTCCCATGGCATATCATCTGATTTGTACTCTTTCGAGTATAGAGGGCACATGTCAATACGAGCCGTCTAACTTGTAAACAAAATGTCACAGCAAGAAGAACTTGATCGAATGCATTAAGAACCAAGCTGTCCGGCGGGAAAAAGCCTCGATAAAAAGAGCGAAAGCATTGTTTTATTCTTAAGGGGAGCAACATGGTAGTAACCAGTCAGACGCCTCTGCCCACCCGACAGTAGACAGAAACTTGATGATTCCTGTTCGCCTTCAATCGTAATCTCCTCCTCGTGACCAAGGTAAGCGCACGGATCGAACTGCAGCGCAATTGAGCTCCGTTAAAGTTCCGCGCCAGCCCCCTTGACTTTCCTATCCAATTTGCTCTATAGTAGGGCTAGCTTCCAAACAAGGAGAGATTTTGATGTCGGTGGTTGTTCTTAACTCATAATTCCATAGTGAGGATTTTGTTTGCTGCACTTGGGCAGCTTGCCGGTTTTAGGCAGGCTACGTTTGCTGTGCGCGCAGAAGTCCTTGGAATTGGTTAAGAACAGCGGATATCATACAATGCCTCAGGAAGTATCCTGTCCATTGCGGCCCATCCGTGCTGAGTTCTCAGCGCGGTTTTTTTTGTTATGGTCGCTTCATGAGACGGGTTCCAACGAAGGGCGGAGAATGACCTGCGGTCATTCTTCGTCCTTTTTGAGTTTGCGTTCCTAAAAAGTCAGCCCCACTAAATCCCGCTCAATAAAAAGGAGAGATCGACATGAACAAACAAGCGCTGCAACGTCTGGAATACAACAAAGTAAAGGAAGAGCTCCGCTCTTACGCCATCTCTTATTTGGGGCAGCGGCATATCGAGGCGCTCGTGCCGATGACCCAGGAGAAGCTCATCCGGCAAAAGCTCGATGAAACGGAGGAGGCCAAGGGCTTGCTCCTGACCGGCTCCAGCGTGCCGATCCCGTCGCTGGAGGGGATGGAGCCGATCGTCGCGCTGCTCGGGACCGGCTATGTGCTCAGCGAGCGGGACTGCTCGCATCTTTATCAATTTCTGCTCAGCTGCGCCCAGCTCATCCGGTATATGGCCGCCAAGACGGCTGCCGCGCCTCACGTGGCTTCCTATGCAGCCTCCATGTATACGGCAGATCCGCTGAAATCCGCGATCGAACGGTGTATCCGCGGCGGGGCGGTGCTGGACTCCGCGAGCAAGGAACTGTCCCGAACCCGCAAGAGAATGAGGACGGTGGAGGAGCGGCTCCAGGCGAAGCTGAACGGACTGATGAACCGGTACAGCGGCATTTTGCAGGAAAATTTGTACAGTATGCGGGGCGGCCGGTATGTGCTTCCCATCAAGAAGGAGCACAGGCGACAAGTGCAGGGGGCGGTGCTGGATGAGTCGGGCAGCGGCCAGACCGTCTACATCGAGCCTGCCGACATCGCAAATCTGCACAGCGAGCTGTCGGCCTTGCGGGCCGAGGAAGCCCGCGAGGAGCTGAAGGTGCTGAGCGAATTGACCGAGCTGGCCGAAAGCTACGCCTCCGACATTCAGCTGAACATGGAAACGGTCGGGGCGTACGACTTTTTATTTGCCAAAGCGAAGTATGCGATAGCTCTGGGCGGCGGCAACGTCGGACTGAACGGGGAGGGCCGCATGGAGCTCCGCGAGGCGAGACACCCGCTTATGAAGGGCGCTATGGTCCCGCTTGATTTCGCTGTCGGGAACGGATATCGGTCCCTGATCATCACGGGGCCGAATACGGGAGGTAAGACGCTTGCGCTTAAGACGGTCGGGCTGCTGACCCTCATGGTGCAATCGGGTCTGCTTGTTCCGGTGAAGGCGGGCAGCGTGTTTGCCGTATTCGAGCATATTGCTGCAGATATCGGAGACGGGCAAAGCCTGGAGCACGCGCTTAGCACCTTCTCGGCCCATATCCGCCATGTCATTGAGATCCTGCGAATTGCGGACCGGAAAACCTTGGTTTTGATCGATGAAATGGCGACCGGCACTGACCCTGGCGAAGGCGTCGGATTGTCCATCGCGATTCTCGAGGAGCTTCTCAGAAGGCAGGCGACCGTAGTGGCAACGACCCATTACACGGAGATCAAAAACTTCGCCTCCGCTACGGACGGGGTGGAGAATGCCAGAATGGAATTTGACGCCGAGACGCTGCAGCCGCTCTATCGGCTGAAGATTGGAGAAGCGGGACAGAGCTACGCCTTCTTGATCGCACAGAAGCTGGGAGTGTCCGCCGGGCTGATTCGGCGTTCCCGCGAGATAGCGGAGGGCGGGCTCGCCGGGGGAACCGTCTTTGCCTCCGCCTCCGTTGCCTCCGTTGCGGAAGCACACAACAGCGGACTGGAGACCCAGCCTGCCTTAAGCAGGGATGCCTCCGGGCAGGGAGCCGCGCAAGCTCCGGCCAAGGAAGAGCTTGGACGGTCGGAGCTTGCCAAGACGCAGCCGCCGGCGCTCGCCTCCGCTGAACAGCTTGCCCAATCCCGGCCTGCAGCGGAGCGGCGGACGGCTCGGGAGCAGCAACCGGCGTCGCCCGATTCGGACAGCGGCGCAGCTGTTGCTCGCGGTCTCGAACTCGGGGACAGCGTCTACATCGCTTACCTGGGCCGTACAGGCATCGTATGCGAGCTGGAGGATAGCCGGGGGAATGTTGGAGTGCTTATACAGAACCAGAAGTTCGTTATTAATAAGAAAAGGCTTGCCCTGCACATCGAAAACACGAAGCTTTACCCCGCCGACTATGATCTGGATATCGTCTTCGAATCGAAGGAAAACCGCAAGAAACGCAAGCTGCTGGGCCGCAAGCATGTGGAGGGACTGCGGATAGAGAAAAAGCCCGGTGAATAGGATAGCGACAAGCGAAGATCCCGGTCCGGGAAGGGCTTGACCGGCTTGCCGTTTTCCCCGAAGCCGGTCCCGGAAATTTCAGCGGCGGGCATAACGGGGAGGGAGTAGGGAAACCTAAGGGGGCATCCAAAACAGACAAAGGCAGGTAATCATCCATGCCGACTACTACGATACCTTCGGGGTCGATGATTGTATATGCGGTCATCCTTTTCCTGGTCGAGTTCGTCCGCGGGGCGTTTCTGGTCTCCTTCCTGCCGGTCTACGGCGTTCAGCAGCTGGGGCTTGCCGCAGCCGGGATCGGGCTGGCCGTCTCGCTTCATTATGTAACGGATACGCTAATCAAATGCACGGCCGGCTACCTGCTGGACCGCTTCTCGCTGCGGCTCGTCGCTCCGATCGGCCTGGCGGCCTCGCTGGCCGGGCTGCTGCTCGTGCAGCAGGCTCATTCGCTGTGGGCCTTGGCGCTGGCCGCCGGATTGTTCGGCGTCGGAATGTCGCCGGTGTGGCTGGGCGGCTTGAGCCGGGCGGATGCCAAACGGCGCGCTTCCCATATGGGCATCGTCTACTCCTGCTGGCTCGCTGGGCTGGGGGCTGGACCGGTGGTCCTGAATCTGCTGCTCGACCGGAGCTACTTCGCTTCCTATTGGCTGATGATCGGGCTATGGGGGGCCGCCTTGATCTTGTCGCTATTTATTGGAGGGGAGCAGGAGCGGGGCCGGGAAGCGGTCATTCCGCTGGGCGCGCAGCTTGTGATGCTCTGGGAAAGGGTGCGCTCGATGCGGGTGCTGCTGCCGGCCATGATCCTGCAGACGACCGCGGCAGGAATGCTGGTGCCGGTGCTGCCTTCTTTCGCCCAGAGCAGTCTGGGGCTGGCCTATTCGGAGTATTCGCTGGTGCTTATTGCGGCCGGCGCCCTCACGGTAGCGGGGCTCGTTCCGATGGGACGGCTTTCGGACCGGTCGGACCGGCGCTGGTTTGTCATTATCGGCTTCGCTTCATTTGCCGCCTGCTTGTTCACCTTGACTCAGGTTTCAGGACTGTGGGCGTCCATTGCCGTCGCCGGGGTGCTCGGCATTTCTTATGCCGCGGTGCTGCCATCGTGGAACGCTGTGCTGGCCCAGTTTGTGCCTTCCGATCAGAAGGGCCTCGGCTGGGGGCTGTTCTCCAGCGTGGAAGGCGTCGGGGTGATGATTGGCCCGGTGCTGGGCGGCTGGCTGGCGGATCGCTACCAGGTGCATACCGCCGTATGGAGCAGCGCCGCCCTGCTGGGGACTGTTGCTGTTTATTATGCCTTTATCTCGTCCGGTCCGCTGCTCCGCAGAACGGAAGCCTAACGCGGCGGCGGCCGGCCGCCGTCCTGATGAGTGGCAGAACCCTCGGTTAACCGGGTTAACCGCAGGGTTCTTTGTCGTTCTTGTTCTCTGCCTGATCGGCTAAGCTCGTCTCTGAGCTACATTGCTCATCTTTATTTCTTTTTGGTATTAAATCAACAAGTCCTATCGGAAAAGAGGACAAGGAGATCCATGATTTACGGGGATATAACTAGAACTTATCGCCTTTCTACTAAAAAAGTAATAGCAAATTTTCATTTAGTTTATTCCAAAAAGGTAAAAAGTCGAGTATAATACAAGTAACAAGCTTCGCAGACAAGACATGAGAAAGGGGACAAATTCATGAAAGAACGTTCTTGGCGGCTGCTCGTCGAGCTGTTCGTTACGTTTCTGAAGATCGGTCCCGTTACATTTGGCGGAGGCTACGCGATGATCCCGGTGATTGAACGGGAGGTGGTCGGCAAGCGCGAATGGATAGCGGAGAAGGACATGTCCGACGTGCTGTCCGTCGCCGGCTCAGCTCCAGGCGGCATCGGGGTCAATGCGGCGGCGTTCGTCGGGTACCGGATGGCCGGTCTCGCCGGAGCGGCGTCCGCCGTGCTGGGCATTACGCTGCCGACCTTTCTGCTGGCGCTGGCGCTTTGCCTGGTGTACGCGGGGGTAGGGGACTATCCGAAGGTGGAGGCGGCGCTGCAGGGCATACATGCGGCCGTCTTCGGCCTGATTATCGTGGCCGCTTACCGGATGGGCCGTCAGGCGGTCGTCGACAAGACGACATTTGCCTCCGCCGTATGCACGCTGGTTTTGCTGCTCAGCGCCCCGATTCATCCGTTATTCGTCATTGCTTCCGGCCTGTGGCTGGGGATTGTGTTCGTGATGGTCAAGCAGAAGCTGGGGATCGTGGTGCAGTTGAACGGCCCGGAGACCGGGGATTCGGATACGAGATACGGGGGTCACAAATACGCCGACTATTACATCGCTGACGGCATCTAGGGAACCGGGGTGGATTGGCATATGCTGTGGAACTTATTCATTACTTTTTTCAAAATCGGCCTGATGTCCTTCGGCGGCGGCTATGCGATGCTGCCCGTAATTCAGCATGAGGTGAATCAGCATGGCTGGCTCAGCGATCAGGCGTTTGCCGATACCGTTGCCTTGGCCGGGATGGCCCCGGGGCCGATCGCGACCAACAGCGCCACACTGATCGGCTTCAAGACGGCCGGAGCGAGCGGCGCTTTTGCTGCGACGGCGGGGATGGTGCTTCCCTCCTTGCTGATTGTCGTTGTAATCGCGACGTTTTTCCTGAAGTACCACCGGCATGAACGGGTGAAAGCCGCGTTCTACGGATTGCGGCCGGTCGTAACAGGCCTGATCGCCTATGCGGCCTTGCGTTACGGACTGGCTTCCACGGAGGAGAGCGGGATATGGAACTGGTCGCTGCTGGGCGGACTGATCATTACCGCCTGCGTAGTGGTCGGCATGATCCGGTACAAGATGCATCCGGCCGCCGCCTTGGTTTTGTCCGGGCTCCTGGGCATCGCTTTCTTCAGCTGAGCATACTGCCGAATGTCCCCTTTCGTTGAAATACGCGCGCGACTTTATTATGATCAGGGTACCGGACTTGGAGCCGGTGCCCTTTTCTCCTATTGGAAGGGGTAGTGGAATGCGAGGAGAAAACAATGAACCAAGTGCTTGTGGTCGATGACGATCCGTTTATCCGCCGGTTGGTTAAAGCGACGCTGCAGGCCGAAGGCTTTACCGTCCTGGAGGCGGAGAACGGCAAGGAAGCGTTGGCCTTGCTGGAGAGCGAGTCTGTGGCGCTGGTCGTGCTCGATATTATGATGCCTCATATGGACGGATGGGAGCTGTGCCGGGAAATCCGCCGCTATTATGCCGATCTGCCGCTGCTGATGGTGACGGCGCGCTCCCAGTCGTCAGACAAGGTGAAAGGCTTTCAGCTGGGCACGGACGATTATTTGGTCAAGCCGTTCGACCCGATGGAGCTGGTGATGCGGGTGCGCGCGCTGCTCAAGCGGTACCGGATCAGCTTGTCGCAGACGGTCCGCTTCGGCGGGCTGGAGATGAACCGGGAGCAGTACGAGGCGGTATGCGGCGGAATACGGCTGGAGCTTCCGCTGAAGGAGTTTGAGCTGCTGTTTAAGCTGGCTTCCTATCCGAATCAAATATTTACGCGCAACCAGCTGATCGAGCAAATCTGGGGCCTCGATTACGACGGGGATGAGCGGACGGTAGACGTGCATATCAAGCGTCTGCGGGAACGGCTTCCCGAGCAAGGGGCGGGTCTGGCGATCAAGACGATCCGGGGGCTCGGCTACAAGCTTGAGGCGGCTCCATGATCCGCTCCCTGTATCAGAGAGTTGTCCTGACGTTTCTCGTCGCCGTTATCCTCGGGCTGACGGTCGCCTTCTTCGTGATGCTGTCGCTGTATCGGGATACGTTCAATGCAGGCATTCAGCGACAGTTCAGCGATACGGCCGCGGATATAGCCGGGGTGCTGGGGCGAGTAGAGCGCGGACAGTGGGATGAGCTGCTGCGGGAGCAGCATTGGATATCCGTGTTAAGGATAACCTTGATCGCTCCTTCGGGTGAAGCGCATGCTTACGGAGGCGGCCCGGTTCAACCGGAGCCGATGCAGATCCCGCCGGATGCGCTCCGGCAGGTCCGCTCCGGCCAGAGCTATGCCAGCACCGGCATCGGCTCGCTGTACAGCCGCATGTACGGGGCGCCGGTGCGCACGGAGGAGGGTGTGTACGGGCTGTTCATTCAACCCGGGAATCAGTCGGAGCCGGATGATCTGGGCAAAACGCTGCTGACGACGCTGCTGATCGCCTTGGCAGCGGGCAGCTTGTTTATTTTGGTGGCCGCGAGGTATCTCGTCAACCCGCTCAATCGGATGACGCAGGCCACCCGCCGGATGGCCAAAGGCGACTTCAACGTTCAGCTTAAGCTGCGCAAGCGCAGGGACGAGCTGGGCGAGCTTGCCCGCAGCTTCGATCATATGGCGGTCGAGCTGCGGCAGCTGGAGCGGATGAGGCAGGATTT
Source organism: Paenibacillus sp. cl123 (assembly GCF_900101595.1). Lineage (GTDB taxonomy): Bacteria > Bacillota > Bacilli > Paenibacillales > NBRC-103111 > Paenibacillus_G. The sequence continues at coordinate 15,414 of NZ_FMYY01000020.1, read as the reverse complement.
CGTCGCCAATGTTTCGCATGAGATCCAATCTCCGCTAACGTCCATCTCCGGCTTCTCCAAGCTGATGCGCAATCCCGGCATGCCGGAGGAGGAGAAAGGCCAGTACCTCGATATCATCGAAACGGAGGCTGACCGGCTGTCCCGGCTGACCGAAAATCTGCTCAAGCTTGCTTCATTGGATAGCGAGCATCATCCGTTTCATCCCGTCCCGTTACGGCTCGATGAGCAGCTCCGCCGGATCGTAGTGGCGCTGGAGCCGCATTGGTCGGCTAAGGGGCTGGAGCTGCAGCTGGAGCTGCCGCAGGTAAAAGTAATGGGAGACGAGGATCAGCTGAGCCAGGTATGGGTCAATCTGTTGACGAACGCCGTAAAGTTTACTCCGGAGGGCGGCTCTATCGAGCTTAAGCTGGAGGCGCTGACGGATCGGGTGCGGGTCATATTCCGCGATACGGGCATCGGGATAGCCGCCGAGGATATGGAGCGAATCTTCGAGAGGTTCTACAAGGCCGACCGTTCGCGGGGACGCGAGAAGGGCGGCAGCGGGCTCGGCCTGGCCATCGTGCGGAAGATTGCGGAGCTGCACGGGGGAACGGTCGAGGCGGCCAGCGAGCCGGGACGCGGAACGACGGTGACGGTGACGCTGCCGAGCGGGCTCGGTCCGCCGTCCAAGCCTTAAAGCGCTGCCGCCGCTCGAAGCAAGAGCAGAGCGGCTGGAGGGGGCCGCCGCTGCCAACCAAACCTAGGATAATCGCCGGACAAGTCCAAGCGCTGCAGGAAGCTGCAGGCTTGGGCTTTTTGCGCTTTTTTCCAATGGGGGCGGGAGAGCGCGGCTGTGTCAGAACGACGGCATGGCCTATTATCCGCAAACCGCCCGTCTATTCGAACATGGGCCGAAGCAGGGGAGCTTCTGTTCATACGGAGTTCATAATTCGGGTATATAGTGGGTTGTGCATATACAGACAGGACCTGAGGTCCGCATAGGGGATGAGGGGTGCAGGAATGAACCGAATGACGCAGTTTTCAATGAAAAATATTTCCGCCGTGTTCATCATCATGCTGCTGCTGTTCGGTAGCGGCCTGTATGCCGCGGGCAAGCTGAAGGTGGAAAATATGCCGGATGTCTCGTTCCCTGTCGTGGTGGTGACGACGCAGTATGCGGGCGCTCCCCAGGACGTGATGGATGAGGTTACGGCCCCGATCGAGGAAAAGCTGGCCAATCTGGAGGATATCGATTCGCTGACCTCCACCTCGAGCGATAACAACTCGTTCGTTATCATCATGTTCAAGCAGGATGTGGATATCGACAAGAAAAAGCAGGATGTGGAAAGCCTGCTTACCGAGGTCCGGCTTCCGGCATCCGCAGGAACGCCCAAGGCGTCCACATTCGGCGCTTCGTCGATGGCCAGCAATTATCTGGTCGTGTCCGCCGAAAACGGCATGAGCCAAACCGAGCTCGACAAGGTGTTCAAGGACACGATCGAACCGGGGCTTGCCGGCATCAAGGGCGTCGATCATATGGATATCGTCGGGGCGAGGGACACGAGCCTGGACATCGAGCTGGATGCGGGCGCGCTCGCGAACTTCGGCCTCTCGCCGATGCAGGTCAGCAGCGCGATCAGCTCCGCCATGACGAAAAGCCCGATCGGCAGCGTGACGCTGAGCGGCAACGACAAGATGGCCCGGGTGACGGGCAGCATCGAAAGCGTGCATGAGCTGGAGGAGCTGGAGCTGACGACGGCCAAAGGGGATATCGTCAAGCTGTCCCAGGTCGCTCATGTCAAGGCGATTACCGAATCCGACTTTGTCGGACGTCTGGACGGCAAGCCGGCTATCGCGCTTATTTTGTACAAGACGGGCAGCGCCAATGCGGTCGATTTCTCCGACGAGCTCAAAGCCAAGGTGGACGGCTGGCATCAGACGCTTCCGAATGTCATGTTCAAAAGCACGTATGACAGCGCCGACCAGATCAAGGAATCGATCCATGGCTTGCTACGCGAAGGGATTATCGGCGCTTTGCTCGCTTCGCTGATGATCCTGCTGTTTCTGCGCAATGTCCGCATGACCTTGATCGTGCTTGTCTCGATCCCGCTGTCGATCCTCATCACGCTGCTGCTGATGTGGCAGCTGGATCTCACGCTCAATACGATGACGCTCGGCGGGATGTTTATCGCCGTCGGACGGGTCGTGGACGACGCGATCGTCGTTATTGAGAACATTTACGCATCTCTTGAGAAGGCACAGAAGAGAAATGAATCGGTCATTCTGCTCGCTACCCGGCAGGTGGCGATGGCGATCACCTCGTCCACGCTGGCGACGGTCGGCGTATTCGCGCCGCTCGGCATGGTCAGCGGGATCGTGGGAGGCTTCTTCCGCCCGTTCGCCATCACACTCGCCTGCGCGCTGCTGGCATCGCTGCTCGTAGCGCTCACCGTCATCCCGATGCTGGCCAAGCTGCTGGTGCTGAGCGGCAAGAAGCAGCCGAAGGCTCATGACGAGTCCGATCACGGCAAGCTGGGCCGCTTCTACGGCAGAGTGCTGGAGTGGTCGCTAACGCATCGCATCAAGACGCTGGTCATCGCGGGCCTGCTGTTCGTCGTAACGCTGGGCGCTACGATTCCGGCGTTGAATGTCTCCTTCCTCCCGAGCGGAGAAGCTTCGCGGACGATGTATTTCTCCCTGAAGCTGCCTTACGAAACCTCCTTCGAAGCGACGGATGAGAAAACGAAGGAGCTGGAGAGCATTCTGATGGAGACAAAGGACAGCGACGGACAGCCGCTGCTCACCTTTGTCGAAGGGCTGGTCGGCTACAGCGGCAGCGATGACGAGCGTTCGCCTTATGCCTCGCAAATTTATGTGGAGCTGAACGAACGTGTCGATCCGGAGCGCGTGAAGGAGCAGATCAAGGAATTTCTGATATCCGAGCTGCCACAGGGCTCTGAGGTGACCGATCATGCGCTCGGCGGCGACTTCGGCGTAGCGACAACGGATTTCTCGTATTCGCTGAAAGGCGAGGATCAGGAGCAGCTGGTGCAGGCTGCGGCTCTTATCAAGGAGAAGCTCCGCACGTTCCCGGAATTGTCGGAGATTGAAGATAATTTGAGCGATGCGAAGACGGAAGTCGTGATTGACGTCGATCCGAAGAAAGCGCGCAGCTACGGGCTGAATGCCGCGAATGTACGCGATACGGCCCGCATCTGGGTGCAGAAGCAGAGCTTGGGCGATCTGAAGCTGGACAATGTGACCTATACGACGACTGTGTCTCTTAACAAGTCGGATAAAGATACGCTGGAGAAGCTGGGCAATCTTCCGCTTACCTCGGGCAGCGGCGCGACCGTTTACCTGAGGGAGATTGCGACCATTCAAGAGAAGCAGTCCCCGGCCTCGCTGTCGCGCGAAGAGCAGCAGCAGCTGGTGAAGGTGACGGCCAAAATCAACGACGAGAATAAAAACGGCGTCAGCGCCAAGCTTACCGAGCAGCTGGCAGGCGTAGAGCTGCCGGACGGCGTCTCCCGCGAGGTGCAGGGGGTGTCGGCCGACATCGAGGAAAGCTTCTCTCAATTGTTCATGGCGATGGCGGTTGCGGTCTTCGTCGTTTACCTGATCATGGTGCTTGCCTTCGGCAACGCGAGCGCTCCGTTCGCGATTTTGTTCTCCCTGCCGCTGGCGGCTATCGGAGGTCTGCTCGGTCTTGTCCTGACGGGCGAGGCGTTGAACGTTACCTCGATGATCGGCTTTATGATGCTGATCGGCATCGTCGTCACCAATGCGATCGTGCTGATCGACCGGGCTCAGCAGCTTCGCGAGGAAGGCTTTACAGTCCGCCAGGCGCTGATCGAAGCCGGACTTGTCCGCTTGCGTCCGATCATCATGACCGCCGGAGCGACGATTATGGCGCTCATTCCGCTGGCTATGGGCTTGTCTGGAGAAGGCGGACTGATCGGCAAAGGGCTTGGCGTAGTCGTGATCGGCGGACTGGCGACTTCGACCGTATTGACGCTGGTTGTCGTACCGGTCGTCTATGAGCTGATCGAAGGGGTCAAGGCGCGTGCGGGCCGGTGGTTCGGGAACGGCGCCAAGCCTGTGGAGACAGCAACGGCACCGGCTTCCGCTTCCGAGCTGTAAGGGGCAAGCCGGCCGCAAGCAAGCGGGCGATTACTAAAGCAAGTCGGGAAAATAGAGAGGGCGGCCCGGCGTTAAGCCGATGAGCCGCGTAGAGAAGCTTTTTGAGGAGGCCAGAGGGATGAAGAGGGTTAGCGGAGATAAAAAACGGGCGGCCAAAAGCCGGCTGGCAAGCGTCGTGCTTGCGTCAGCCGTTCTGTCTGCCGTAGCGGCAGGCTGCTCCGTCGGAGGAGCGGGCGGCAGCGGGGCAGCCGAAGCGCAGCTGCAGGTGCGCCCGGTAAAATTGGAGACGGTGGCGAAGCGAAGCATCGGCCAGCCTGCCGAGCAAGTGGCCGAGGTGATCGCCCAGCATGTGGTCGATGTGCTGCCCAAGGCGAGCGGCGAGGTTGTCGAGGTGTTCAAGCAGCGCGGGGAGCGGGTAGAGAAGGGAGACGCGCTGCTGCGCTTGGACAGCCGGGATGCGGAATCCGCGCGCAGCAAAAGCGAGCTGGCCTTGCGCAGCGCGCAGGAGTCGCTGCAGAAGGCCAAGGATGACCGTGCTAACGGCCGGCAGGATCTGGCCGACGGCGTCACCCGCGCAGAGACGGCGCTGCGCAATGCGGAGGAGGAGCAGGCCAAGCTGCGCAACGATTATGACGCCGGCCAGGCGACCGAGCACCAGCTCCAGCAGGCTCAGCAGCAGGTGGACAATGCCCGGATGACGCTGGATTCGGCCCGCAGCAAGCTGGCGGCGAGCGATAACTCAAATGCGATCGCCTCGGTGGAGACGCAGGCCGAGTCTGCGAGGCTGTCGTACGACGATGCGGTCCGGGCGCTGGATCATTACACGGTTCGGGCGCCGGTCAGCGGCTTGTTGACGGACTTTAACGTCACCGCGGGACAGACGGTATCTCCCGGAGGCAAATTGGGCCAGGTGCAGCAGGTCGATCCGATCCGGATCAAGACGGAGCTGTCGGAGGCGAACTATTTGCTGGTGAAAAACAAGCAGGAGCTTGTGTATTACACGCCTGGCTTGCCGGAGTCCAAGAAGACGGCGGCCATTGCTTATCTCTCTCCCGTGATGAGCGCCGCGACCAAAACATACACCCTTGAGCTTGAGGTGGCGAACAGCGATGGCGCTCTTCAGCCCGGCCAGCGGGTGACGGTGCAGCTGACCTCCGAGGCGGAGGAGCAGGTGCTTGCCGTACCGACCTTGAGCCTAATTCGCGAGGAAGCGGGAGCCTTCCTGTTCGTGCAGCAGGGCGACCAATATGTGAAGCGGGCCGTGAAGCTGGGACGCATCAACGGCGCGTATCAGGAAGTGCTGGAGGGCATCCGCGAAGGCGATCAGCTGGTCGTAACCGGGCAGCATACGCTGAAGGACGGACAGAAGACCGGGGAAACGCAGAACGCGCCCGCTCAGGCGGCAGGCACGAATTCCAACTAAAGCGAGGAGACTAACTTCATGAATAAACCTTGGAAATCGGGCGTAACCGCCCTTGTCGTCGGGGCGATGATGCTGCAGGGAGGCGCAGGCGCGCTGGCGGCGGATGCGGGGGCGGGCGAGGCGGATGCTTCCGCTTCTGTCTTGGCCGCATCCTCTGCCACGGTGCCTGCCGCAGCGCCGGCCAACTATGGCCTCACCGCCGATATTCGCGCCGCGGTCAAGAGCGTCTCGGTGGAGACTACTGCGCAGGGACTTCAGCTGGCGGCGACGGTAAGGCTGTATAACGGGGGCGCCGTGTCCAACCGCGTGCCTGAGCATGAGCTGCGCCTGTATGGGCAGGATGGCATCGCCTACGTGCTGAAGCCAAGCGCAGCGAACAAGAAGGCGCTGCAGCCGAAGGAGATCGGCGAGCTTGTTTATATGGCGACGATCGACAGCAAGGATACGTTTCGCGCCGCGCGGCTGTCCTGGGTGAAGGTCAATGAATATGTGTATCCGAAGCAGGAGACGCTGCTGCTGGATATGCCCGTCGGCCATGTCTGGTACGGAAGCGGACAGCAAGCTTTGTCCGCTCTGCCCGAGCTGGCTTGGGGAGAGACATTCACCATTCCCGGCGTCAACTCCGGGCTGAGGTATACGCCGTCCCAATACGCCATCCAGAGCACGGAACAGGGACAGGTAGCGAACGTTACGCTGTTGGCGGACAATCCCGGAACGGGCCGTGAGACGGTGCCCGCCTTCCGGCTGGATGCCGCGGCCGAGCAGAAGGCTTATCGGGGAGAAGCGGCTGAGAAGGAGCCTGTCGTGCTCGAAGCAGGCGGACAAGCCTATCTGCACTATGCGATTCCGCTGGAGACGGGGGCTGCGGTGACTGGGCTGACCGTCGTCACGACGGAAGCGTTCGTCCCCCAACCGGGCGCGCCGTCCGTGGCGGTCGATACGGGCAAGCTGACCGTGTCGCTGCCGGCGGACCGCGGCGGCCAGCCGGTGCCGGTTGCCTATACGCTGGGCAGCCCGATCGCCTTCGATCCGGTCTCCAAGCTGATCGACGGTCAAACCTCGGTCTCCCTGATGGAGCTGCATGTGAGCGAAAATCCGGATATGGGCTACCAAACGGCTGTCGCCAAGTTCAGGCTGACCAATAACGGGACGGTTCCCGTCACGCTGCCTTCCTTTGGAGCTGAGCTTGTCGGCAGCGGAGGAGCCGCCTACGCAGGCATGCGGCAGGCTAACGCGCCGGCCATGCTGAATCCGGGACTGAGCTCCATCGTCAACTACTCGTTCTCCGTGCCGAAGTCCGAGCAGGCGGAGGCGTTCACCCTGAAGCTGCTGGATACCCGTGCGGCTGCGCCATATAAGACTACGGTCGCTTCTCTGCGGACGCCGCTGGAGAAGGATGGAGACAGCATGAGCGATGAGACCGTGTACAAGGTGTATCCGTTCGATATCCGGTTCAATCTGTATCAAATCTCGGCACTGTTCAACTCGGCTACCTTTACGTATACGTATAAGGTTATGCTCGATCTGGACATTACCCAGGCCGATGATGTTGTCGTCGACGACAGCTCGTCCAAGCTGAGATTCGAAGCGGTGGATGCGGCGGGACGTACGCTGGACGCGATCGAGGCGCCGTTCGCAGGGACGAACCGGCTGATCAGCGGCCGCCAGTCGCTGACGTTTAACAATATCAAGAGCGAGCAGCTCGACTCGAACGTCACGATCCGGGTATATGAATCGGTCGCGCTGCCGAACGGAGCAACGGCCAAGCGGCTGCTCAAGACGCTGAAGTAAAGAGGCTGAAGTAAAGAGGCTGAAATAAAGAGGCTGAAATAAAGAGGCTGGAGTAAAACGGCCCGCGGATAACGGAATGACGATCGGTAACAGAACGAGGCTGTCCCATACAGGGGGCAGCCTTGTTTTACTAAGGACACAATATTTGCCGCTGCTCATTTTCACGCTGGAGTTGTGCCTTGAGACATGTTAATATCTGTCCAAATTCCACATGGTGGATGAGGGGCGGAGTATGTTGTAAGGATTTCCATACAAATCTCCAGTATTGGCCATTAGGTCGGGGCTCGTTGTACGGATTTCCATACAAATCCCCTATTTGGCTGCCGGACAGGAAGGCATACTACGGTTTTCCCTTACTGCCTGGTGCTTTCCTTGCATCATCATGCGAGAAGCCCTTTTTTGAGACAGCTCCTTCCTTTTTCTGTATTCGAGCAGCTATTTCGAGTTCAATTATGAGGCTTTAAACTTATTCAGATTGCTGTTGTCATACATGCAGCTTTCAGTTGCTTGTGCTTGACATGCAACTCCGGAGTTGCCTATAATCCATGTTATGAATAAGGAGAAAAATGACGCTATATTCAAAGCTCTTGGCGAGTCCACGCGCCGGCTTATATTAGACGAGCTGGCCGAACGCAATGAGCAAACATTGTACGAGCTTACCGTTCGTCTTATTACGAAGCATGACCTTTCCATCACGCGGCAGGCGATAGCTAAACATCTATCCGTATTGGAAGAAGCAGGGCTCGTAAAGTCAGAAAAAAAGGGAAAATATCGAGTGCTTGTATTCAACAACGAACCGCTTAAACATTTGCTGGAAGGATGGATATAAATTCAGACCCAAGCCAGATACTCGCACAGTGCCAATGCTGTAATATCAAAGGAGGAATATGGATGAAAATCATCGTGACCAGTTTATTCGTTCAAGATCAGGACAAGGCGTTGGCGTTCTATACGGAGACGCTCGGATTTGTAAAAAAGCATGACGTCCCCATGGGAAAATTCAGGTGGATCACGGTCGTTTCTCCCGATGAGCAGGACGGTACCGAGCTTGTCCTCGAACCGAATGACCATCCTGCCGCCAAAGATTATCAAAAGAAAATATCGGAGGATGGCATCCCGGCGACCATGTTTGGCGTTGCTGATATTCACCAAGAGTATCAACGGTTATTGGACAAAGGTGTGAAGTTTACTATGAAGCCGACAACAATGGGCGAATTCACAATAGCCGTGTTCGACGATACATGCGGCAACCTGATTCAGATGATACAGAAGTGACTGCATGCTCCATCAACGGGAACATAGGCTATTGATCCTCATTCGCCGCGGGATGCTAAAGCTTTGATTGATAAGGGGTTTCTCGGAAATAGCTTTTGTCCCCAAATTGTCCCCATAAAAAACTTAGCTGCCCATAACGGCGTTCAGAGTTGAATTGAACTCTTTCACCGCCGTCAATGTGTAAGGCAGTGAAGCTATACTTGCATTGTTTAAACTAATACCTGGAAAAGGGAAATCCTCCTTGCAGATAAGTATGGAAGGTGGATTTTTCAGCGAATTTATATTTAATTTGCTCTTTTTTCGTGATTCTTTAGGAATGGTATTTTGCTGCTCAATGACGACGAGAACACAACCAAAAAGCGCGGAGCCAGACCGCAGCGCAAAGCTTAAATGTAAAGCAAGGGTTCAATGCAGGTCGGGGCAGCAAGTTCAGTTTCCAGGAAATATCCCCGCGGCAAAGGAGTTAATCATGACAAAACAACGTAAGATTATGCTTACCTTAACCATACTCTATACCGTTATAATTCTTTATTTTATGTTTTTCGCTTTCGGTAGAACAGGTGCCTCCGAGCGAGCCGATGGCTACACTTTTATCTTCTTACCTGACAATTTCTTCACGCTGCCAACTATATCTGATCTTCTACATCCTACGCTCATGGATATTGTAGATTTTGGGAACACCATAGCTTTTATTCCTTTTGGTATACTGATTCCCTTGTTATATCGGATCACTTTTGTTCGATTCCTTACATTGTTCTTTTTGTCGATTATCGTACTGGAAACTGTACAGGCACTTTCGTTTCTCGGCAGCTTTGATATTAACGACGCCATTCAAAACTCATTAGGCGCAGCAGTCGGTTTTGGGGCGTATAAGCTTGGTTTTCGTTCAAAAAATGGTTGGCGCAATATCATAATAACTGCTATCTCCTCTGTGTTTCTTTTAGCTGGGTTATGGGGATTGTGTGGGATTGTGGATAAAGCGTTAACTAAAGAAGAAGGTCCGTTTGTCGCCATAAACGAATTGATGGACAACTCCGGAATCTTATCAGCCGGAATAAAACCGAATCGCTTTACATTAAGTGGTCAAGACGTAATCCCTCGCTATAATATGTATGATGTCGGGAATGAACATTTAAAAACGTTCACATACGCGAGTAAAGAGGAGATGATTTTCTTCTTAAATTACGGGATGCCTGAACAAACGGACTACGCTGGAAGCATCCGTGTTTCCGTCAATGGACGGGAGGTATTGACCAGCTCTGGCGAGGATCAACGTCTTTATCCGGAACTGTTCCCGGCGATGTTTAAGATTCCTGTCGAGGCGGGGAGCGAGATTAGGATAACCGTTGAAGGGAACGAAAAAATATGGGATGTCGGTTATAGGAAGATGAAATACTTTTGGAACTGAGTCCGAACACGCACTCCGCATGCTCGGTCAACGAAGGCTGAGGCAATCCTTGAAAAGCAGGCAGATTCAGGAAGGAACAAGCCGCACGATGTCGAATACGAACAGGAAGCTGGTTCCGGCAGAACGGCCGGCCACAATCTTGCCAAGCATCGAAAGGGGAATGTTCAGATGTCTGTGATGAAAGTATGGCCGCAGGAGCTGCCTGACCGGCAGCCGGATGTGGAGGAGGAGCAGCCGACGTTAACTCCGTACCTGCTGCCAGCCGGGGAAGGGGAGCATCATCCCGCCGTCATCGTATGCCCGGGAGGCGGTTACGTCAAGAGAGCGGATCACGAAGGGCGGCCCGTAGCCGAGTGGCTTAACCGGATCGGCATCTCGGCCTTCGTCCTGGATTACCGGGTGGCGCCGTCCAAGCACCCGGCTCCGCTAGGAGATGCCAAGCAGGCGATCCGGATCGTCAGAGCGAATGCGGAAGCATGGGGGATCGATTCGGGGCGTATCGGTATTCTGGGCTTCTCTGCGGGCGGCCATCTGGCGGCCTCGGCCAGCGTGCTGTTCGAGCCGGGAGACGAGGCGGCGGAAGACCTGCTGCAGCGGCAGTCGACGAGGCCGGATCTGGCGATCCTCTGCTATCCGGTCATCAGCCTGCTCCCCGAGTTCGGTCATCAAGGCTCGAAGAATAACCTCATCGGAGAAGAAGCGCCCCAAGAGCTCGTGAAGGCGCTCAGCCTGGAGCTGCAGGTGAGTCCCGAAACACCGCCGGCGTTCATCTGGCATACGTCCGATGATGCGTCAGTGCCTGTAGAGAACGCGCTGTACTTCGCCGCGGCGCTGCGCCGCAACGGGGTGCCGTTCGAGCTGCACAGCTACGAGAGCGGCCGGCACGGCCTGGGGCTTGCGCCGGAGCACCCGTACGCGGAGCCATGGACGGCCGCCTGCGAGCGCTGGCTGCGCAACCGGGGTTTCTAACGCGAAGCCCTGCATCAAGAAACATAAATGGCGAAGGCGGCGGGGCTCAGGCTCTGCCGTCTTTGTCATGCGGAGGCGCTTGCTTAGGCCCGGCTGCGCTTCGTATTTATAGCAGGAAGGGTAATACTGCTTGAGGGCGCTCGGCTGTCCCGGTGATACTCCTATTGAAAAAGTGGCATCCTACCAGTATCATGGATTTCAGACAACATAGGAGAGATGCAAGCAGGGAGGGGAAGGCATGAGGAACAAGAAAGGGAAAGCAGGATACACGGCAGTCATTTCCCTCATCGTCATGTTTGCGGGATTTGTGCTGACCATCCCTTGGGCGGCTGCGATCCCATGGGTAAGATTTCTGCAAAGCGGCTTCGAGGCGGGTCTGGTCGGCGGTCTTGCGGACTGGTTCGCGGTGACGGCGCTGTTCCGGCATCCGCTTGGCATCCCGATCCCCCATACGGCGCTGCTGCCGAAGAACCGGGAGCGGGTCACGCAGGCGCTGGTATCGACGGTGCAAAATGAGCTGCTCAGCAAGGAAAGCATGACCGCCAAGCTGGAGACGCTGCAGATCGGCGAGCGGCTGCTGGAGCTGCTTGATCGGCAGGTGGGCACGGAGCAGGCCAAGGAAGCTTTGCTGAAGCTGGTCGAGACGGTGCTGGAGCAGATTCCGTGGGACGAGGCAGCGGGTCTGGCGGAGAAGGAGCTGCGCCGCTATGCGGATGAGCTGGATGTCCCTCAGCTGCTGCAGACAGGGGTACGGTATGCGGTTGATCGCCAATATGACGAGAAGGCGCTGAACGGACTGCTGGATCTCGTCTACGATCTGGTAAGCCGTACGGACACGCGAAACCGGCTCGGCGCGCTGGCTGTTAATGCGGTATCGCAGATGAATACCGGAGGCGGGTTTATGTCCTTTGCAATGAACGCCTTTGCCGGGTTCGTGAACGAGGATAAGCTGGGCGGCATGATCCAGGAACAGCTGCTCCGCGAGATTATCCGGCTGAAAAATGCCCAGGACGGCAACCGCCGCTGGGTGCTTGGCGAGCTGCGCCAAGCTCTGCAGTCGTTCGGCCAGACCGAGGAGCAACGCGAGGCGATTGAATCCTGGAAGCGCGAGCTGCTGGACGGACTGGAGCTGTCCGACAAGACGGCCCGGGTCGTGCAGAGCATCCGCTCCAGGCTGACCGATTTTGTCCGCGGGGAGCGCTTTGCCGAGGAGTACATGATTCCTTATCTGAAGCGCATGCTGCACAAGCTGAAATCGGACGCTGCCGCCATGCACAGCCTGGAGACATTTATCCGCACCGGTCTGACCCATTGGATCGGCGAAAACCATCATCTCATCGGCAAGCTTATTCATGAGAATGTGGACAAGTTCGACAATGCCACCTTGATCTCCCTGATGGAAGACAAAATCGGCAAGGATCTGCAGTGGATTCGGGTGAACGGGGCGATCTGCGGATTTTTGATCGGCCTCGTCTTATTTGGAGTCCGGGCCCTTATCTAAGCGCAGGCATGGTATAATGTCGTATAGAGGAATCCATTTGCTTGAAGGAAGGGCGGTGCGAGATGAGCAACATCGTGCAGGAGCAATGCGACGATACCTGTGAAGGCACGTCCGGGCTCGCTGAGCTGAAGCGCAATCTGATCGGGGAAGCGACGGCTGGAGGGCTTGCGGATATTTTCAAAGCGCTGGGCGATCCGACCCGGGTCAAAATTATTCATACGCTGCTGCAGCAGGAGCTTTGTGTGCATGATATTACCCAAGTGCTCGATATGGGGCAGTCGGCCGTCTCCCATCAGCTCCGCTACCTTCGCAATCTGCGGATCGTGAAGCGGCGCAAGGAAGGCAAGACCGTCTTTTATTCGCTCGACGACGAGCATATTGAACAAATCTTCGTCCAGATGCTTCAGCATATGAAGCATACATGAAGCTAAGCCTGTCCGGTTCGCCGGGCGGGCTTTTCTCTTGTTTTGCCGGTCTGGCCCAGCTTGGAGGGGAAATAAAAGCCCCGTCAGCCAAGGCCGATTTGGACCTTCCATTGGCAAAACTGAGGCTTTGAGGGTTTTGAATACTTTATTGAATCATCATATACGCGTTACTCGTGCTTTTTTTGGGCCCGACTTGTCGGGCGGCGAACCCATTCCTCCGTCTTTCTCTCCGGTGGCTTCGACGTCGAAATGGCTTGATCCGTTGTTTGTCCATTTGGACTAGTGCTGGTATGTTGGGCTTGGGCTTATTTGCGTTTACGCAAGCCTTCCTCGCGTTCCCATTTGCGCAGATGCGGATAAGGATCGAAAGACCAGTCCGTTAGCCCGTTGTCCCGATATAAGCCGTAATGCAGATGTGGAGGGAATTTGCCGCTCGTTCCCGGCTTTCCGTAGCCTGAGCTTCCTACCCAGCCGATAACCTGACCGGGCTTGACGACGGTGCCCGTGCTGATCTCCTTTTTGTTGAAACCGGACAGATGGGCGTAATAATGATACACGTTGTTCAGATCGCGTATGCCGATGCGCCAGCCTCCGTAAGGATTCCACCCCATAATTTCCACGATGCCATAGGTGGCGCTCCGAACGGGCACGCCATGGCCGGCGAACAGATCCGTTCCTTCATGAATCCGGTACCCGCCCCAGCCGCGGCTTGCGCCCCAGGTGCTGCGGTAGGAATAATCCGAGCGGAGCGGCAGCACGAAGCAATGCTCGTGCAGGTCCAGCGTGTCCGAGGCTGCATAGATGGCGGAGAACTGCTGGATGCGCTCGACGCTGCGCGTATTTTGATAATACTCCCACAAGGCAATTTTTAAGTCTTCCTGAGCCGTGCCCCGCTGCAGCAAATAGCGGGCCATCGCATACAGCCGGTCCATCTCATTGGCCCGGTCCGCGAGCCCGTCGCCCGAGCCATCCTGCCCCAGTCCGCCGAAGAAGGCGATACTGGTTAAATTTTGATCCTCATGATCCGGATTCATGATCCCTCCCCACTGCAGATCTGTGAAGTGGATGGCAATCAAGCCGCCCGGAACCGTTCTTTTTTTGGCGATATTGATAGTGCGTTCGTATTGATCGATAGCAGCCAGCGTGTACCACGGAATACCCGTCAGCGCGCTGATCTTATCTAACATATCCTTGCGTTCGGCGAAGACGGCTTTCATATTGCCCGAGGTCTTCGGCTTGGCGGGCGTTGGCGCCGCCGGCTTTGCAGGGGCCGCGGCTGCTGCGTAACCCGACTGGGGGATGCCGCTCCAGATGCCGGCTGCGAGCAAAGCGCCGCAAACCCAGCCGGCGATAGGTTTTGTGCCAGGGAATACCATGAACAATTTCCTCCTGCTGCTTGATGCGAGTCTTCGCTTAAGTCGGTAAAGTTAGCTTGCGCGCGCCGCTGGCTTTTTATCCCGGAACAAGTTTGATATGATGCTGGGAAGGGGAGGAATGATAGAGATGGCATTTGACCACCGAACGGAGCACGTGGATACGGGGATGCTGATTATTCAGGCCAATCTGGACGATATGAATCCGGAATTTACTTCTTATATTACCGACAAGCTGCTGGGAGCCGGAGCCAACGATGTGTACTGGATTCCGATTATTATGAAGAAGGGACGTCCGGGCGTCATGCTCAACGTGCTGACAACCGAAAGGAAAGCCGGGGAGCTTGAGGAGATCATCTTCTCGGAGACGACGACGATCGGGTTGCGGTATGTGAGGGCGGAATGCCATCGGCTGGGAAGGGAGTTTATACCGGTCGACACTCGGTGGGGGACGATTCACGTAAAAGCGGCCTTCCATGACGGCCGGATGGTGCAATTCGCGCCTGAGTTCAAGGAATGCGAGCAAGCGGCTAAAGCCCACCAGGTGCCGTTAAAGCAGGTGTATGACGAGGTGAGGCGATTGTTTTTGGACACGCGGGAGGATTAAATGGGCGTGCAGGCCGGAGATGCGGCTATGAAGGGGCGGCGCGGTAGCGATGACTTTTACAAATCGGAGGTTTGACCGCCGCTGTGGCGAGATGGGCGGTTTTTCGTATAAATACGGATAGCGCAATCGCAAATTGGGGACGTGTATACGATTTTTCGCATAAAAGCTATAGTTTGAGCGCCAGTCGCGGGGCATTTGCACGGTTTTTCTGTGAAAATACGTTAAACAGATGAGTGTGCGATTTTCTGTTTTTAGGCAATACAATGCCCGGGATCTCCATTTCAATGAGTCCATGTTTATCCTGTCTATAAGTTGGTAACAATAATTAACTTGCTCGTTTTTTTGGTCCGCCTTCTAGGTAAGCTTCTTTGTTTTTAAGCATGTTATAGGCAATGACCAGTATGGTTCGTGCAACAGCAATGCAAGCTTTCTTCTTTCCACGCCTTGATGCGATCTTCCAAAATTTCGTGGATAAACCGTTGTTTCTCGTACGAGCGATTGCCCAGGCCGCTTCGCATAA
>NZ_FMYY01000021.1 GCF_900101595.1 Paenibacillus sp. cl123 | reverse complement strand
TTCACAAAAGCGATAAAGCGAGGTGGAACTTTCTGCTCGCAAGAAAAGCTACCGCTAAAACACGAATGTATCTTCCTCGAATTGACTCCGATCAGGAGCTTTTCTTATATTTGAAAGGGCAAGGGTGATAACGAATTCAAAGACTCGACCCAAGGACTTGTCGGCGGAATTTCCTATAAACGGGCGGAATCTTCTCTAAATACAGAAGGGAGGGATCCCCTGATAATAGAGGGAAGAGGCCCGATCGGGCGGTGACGGCGCATGCCGATATGAAGTGGGAGAGTGACCAGCATGAGTAAAGAAATCCGCAGTCTGTACGACAGGCTGCTGCCGGCTCCGCGCAGCGGGGGCTTCCGAATGGACGGGTACTGGGTGTGGTGCGGCTCGGTCGTAAAAGGGGAGGACGGTCGTTTTCATATGTTCGCATCGCGCTGGCCCAAGCATCTGCCGATGCATCCGGGCTGGCTGGTCCATTCGGAGGTCGTGCGGGCTGTGTCCGATACGCCGGAAGGACCGTATGCGTTCCAGGAAGTCGTGCTGCCTGCGCGCGGGGCGGAATACTGGGACGGCCGCAGCACGCATAATCCGCACATCGTGAGGCATGGCGACACCTACGTGCTTTATTATATGGGCTCCACCCATCCGCTGGCCGACGTACTGCCGGAGGAAGGAAGCGCGTTTGGCCTGAGCGATGCGCGGACGATCGTGGCCCGTGCCAATAAGCGGGTCGGAATAGCGACCGCGAAAAGCGTGTTTGGCCCATGGGAGCGGCGGGACGCCCCGATTTTGCCGACCAGACCCGGCCGCTTCGACAGCTTTCTGACCTCGAATCCGGCTCCGTGTATTCATGGGGATGGCTCGGTGATGCTGATCTACAAGGCGCGCCGTTATGAGGGGAATGTACACGGGAAAATGACGCTCGGGGCGGCGCGGGCCGAACGCTTCGACGGCGCTTACCGGGTTGTCAGCGAGGAGCCGGTGTTTCCGCCTGACCGCTTCCACCTAGAGGACCCGTTCGTGTGGCATACCGGCGACCGGTACGAGCTGATCGCCAAAGATATGGACGGCAACCTCTGCGGAGAGGCGCATGCGGGCATTCATGCTTATTCCCGCGACGGATTGGACTGGCAATTAGGCGAGCATCCGAAGGCGTATTCGCGCAGCATCACCTGGGACGATGGCTCGGTGACGACGATGGGCAGCTTCGAGCGGCCGTTCCTATTGTTCCAGGACGGAAAGCCGACACATCTGTTCGCCGCCACGGCGGATGGCCCAGGCGGATTTGCGCGGGCAACGCAGACGTGGAATATGGTGGTGCCGATCGCTCCCGAATAAGCGGACGAAGCGCGAGCCGGGAAGCTGGCCTGCCAACCTTCAAACGTTCAGGAGAGACGTACAGACAGGAGAGGAATTTGAATGGATAAAAGGCATGCAGACAGCAGCCTCTGGTACAAGCAGCCTGCGGCTCAGTGGGTTGAAGCGCTGCCGGTAGGCAACGGGCGGATAGGCGGCATGATATTCGGCCAGCCGGGCGACGAGCGCATCCAGCTGAACGAGGATTCGATCTGGTATGGCGGCCCCAAGGCGGGGGAGAATCCGGACGGCCGAAGCTGCCTGCCTCATATCCGCGAGCTGCTGCTCCGGGGAGAAGCGGAGGAGGCGGCCTGGCTGACCCGGATGGCTATGTACTCGCAGCCGAAATATTATAATCCGTACCAGCCGCTGGGCGAGTTAAAGCTGTTCTTCGGCGGCGCTGCAAACGGCCAAGTCGAGGATTACCGGCGCGAGCTGGATTTGTCGACGGGCATTGTCCGCATCTCTTATACGATTCATGGGTTGCGTTATACACGCGAAATTTTTTGCAGCAGCCCGGATCAAGTGCTTGTGATCCGGCTGACCTGCAGCGAGCCGGGGAGGCTCCGGCTGAGCGCGAGCTTGAACAGGAGGCCGTATGAAGGCGCAAGCGGGGCGCGGGATGAACGAACGGTCGGCATGAGCGGAGAATGCGGCCGGGACGGCGTGGACTATGTCTGCCTGCTGCGAGCCGTACCGGAGGAGGGCGGTACGGGGACGATTCGGACGGTAGGCGATTTTATTTCCGTCGAAGGAGCGTCGGCGGTTACGCTGCTGCTGGCGGCGGGCAGCACGTTTCGCGAGGCCGATCCCGAACAGGTCTGCCTCCGCCAATTGAACGGCGCGCAGGAACGATCCTACGAGGAGCTGCGGTCCAGGCATACGGCGGATTACCGGACGCTGTACGACCGCGTGTCCCTCCGTCTCGGACCTGGCAGCGAGGCGGAAGCGGATCAGCTTCCGACCGACGAGCGGCTGAAGCGGGTTCAGGAAGGCGCCGAGGATCAGGGTCTGACGGGGCTGCTGTTTCAGTACGGGCGTTATCTGATGATCGCCAGCTCCAGGCCGGGAACGCTGCCGTCCACCTTGCAGGGCATCTGGAACGACAGCTTCACACCGCCTTGGGAGTCTAAATATACGATCAATATCAATACGCAGATGAACTACTGGCCGGCCGAGGTGTGCGGGCTGTCCGAATGCCATGAGCCGCTGTTCGATCATCTGGAGCGGATGCGGGAGCACGGCCGCAGGACGGCCAGGGAGCTGTACGGCTGCGGAGGTTTTGTCGCCCATCATAATACGAACCTATGGGGAGAGACGCGGCCGGAAGGACTGTTTACGACTTGCGTGCTGTGGCCGATGGGAGCCGCCTGGCTAAGCCTTCATCTATGGGAGCGGTATTTGTTTACCCGGGACGAGTCTTTTCTGGCGGAGCGCGCTTATCCGGTGTTGAAGGAAGCCGCCGAATTTTTCGTCGATTATTTGTACGAGCTGCCGGACGGCAGACTCGTGACCGGTCCGTCCGTATCGCCGGAAAATCTGTATGTGCTGCCGGACGGCGGGCGGGCGGCGCTCTGCATGGGCCCGTCCATGGATACACAGATCGTCGCCGAGCTGTTCGGGGCCTGCATCCGGAGCGCGGAGCTGCTTGGCGGAGACGAAGCGTTCGCAGAGCGGCTGTCCGGACTGCGGGCGAGGCTGCCGCAGCCGCAGATCGGCAGGCACGGACAACTGATGGAATGGCTCGAGGATTATGAGGAGCATGACCCCGGCCACCGGCATATTTCCCAGCTGTTCGCGCTGCATCCGGGGACGGCCATCTCCACCCGCGGGACGCCCGAGCTGTCCGAAGCCGCGAGGACAACGCTGCGCAGGCGGCTGAGCAGCGGAGGCGGGCATACCGGCTGGAGCTGCGCCTGGATCATCAATATGTTCGCCCGGCTGGAGGACGGCGAGCAGGCGCATGCGTATGTGCTCAATCTGCTCCGCAAGTCGATCTACCCGAATTTATTCGATGCGCATCCGCCCTTCCAGATCGACGGCAATTTCGGGGTGACCGCAGGCATCGCCGAGATGCTGCTGCAGAGCCATCAGGGAGAGCTGCACCTGCTGCCGGCGCTGCCGAAAGCCTGGAGCGAAGGGGAAATATCCGGACTGCGAGCTCGCGGCGGCTATGAAGTCTCGATCGCGTGGAGCGGGGGAGCGCTACGCGAAGCGCGGCTGATGGCAGCCAAGAGCGGCGTATGCCGGGTTCGCGTCCGGGGAAGGCTGCAGGTTGCCGCAGCCGACGAACGACCGGTTCCTGCATCTGCCGGCGAAGACGGCCAGACGCTCGTCTTCCGCGTGGAGGGCGGGCAAGTTTACAGCTTGCTTCCTTGCTGAATAGGGACAACAATCAGAGCCCGCTTCCGGAGCAGTATCCGGGAGCGGGCTTGTTTGAGCGTATACTGCTCCGGAAGCGGGCTGTATATAACGACAACGCGTATACACCGGCGCTAACCGCCGGATGGTTGCGGCTGCTTGGACGGACAGGGCGCTCAGCGCCCCGTCCAGGAGAAGAAATCATCGGATCGTGCAACGAAACTGCGACGATCATCGCCTACAATGGAAGGAGCAGGATAATCCGAAGGGAAGAAGGCAGAGACGATGAGAAATGTAATTATGATCGCGACGGATCAGCAGCGCGCGGACGCGATGGGATGCGTCGATCCCAGCTACTATACCCCGAACCTGGATCGGCTCGCGGCGATGGGAGTGAGATTCACCGGAGCCATCAGCACCTCCGCACAATGCACACCTTCGCGGGCTTCGTGGATGACGGGCAAGTACCCGCATCAGGTGGGGGTCAATCAGATCGGACATGTGCTCGATCCGGGGGAGTGGGGGATCGCCAAGGCGTTTAATGAGGCAGGCTTTGAGACGGCGTATTTCGGCAAGTGGCACCTGGGACTGTCGGCTGCGGAGCATGAATTCCAGGTCACCGGCTACCGGACGGACGGAGTCGAGCTGGACGGGGCCAATAAGGACCCGAGATTTCACAGCAACAAGGATGCGCATACGACAGCTCAAGCGCTGAATTATTTGGAGGACTACAACGGAGGCAAGCCGTTCTTCATGAAGGTAAGCTGGTATATGCCTCATCCGAACTCGCCGGAGGACCCTCCGTTCGAGCGGATCGAGCGGTACGAGGACCGGTTTCCGCTCGCGGAAATGCCGATCCCGGCCAGCTATGAGCTGGACGATCTGTCCGGCAAGCCGCCGTTCCAGCGCCAGCGCTCCCGCAAGGGCGAATCCGAGCTGTCGGAAGCGCTCGTCCGCCGGGACGCGCAGCGGTACCGGTCTTTGCTGGCGCTTATGGATACGAATCTCGGCCGCTTGTTGGCCAAGCTGGAAGCGAAGGGGCTGATGAACGACACGGCGATTTTGTTCACGAGCGACCACGGGGATATGCAGGGGGCTCACCGGCTGCGGCTGAAGGGCGTGCTTCCGTACAAGGAGCTGTATAATGTGCCGCTTGTACTGTATGTGCCGGGGGAGGCGGTTTCGCGCAAGCTCATACCCGACCTGGTCTCCAGCGCGGCCATTCCCGGTACGCTGCTGGCGGCGGCCGGCGTGGAGGTGCCGGAAGAATGCGAAGGAGGGTCGCTGCTGCCCCGCCTGGGCGAGGACAGTCCGCCGGCCGGCGAGCATGTATTCTTCGAGCATCACCGGGCGTACTGGGGGTATCATCCGCTGCGCGGTGTGCAGACGCCGGAATGGAAGTACGTGTATTATTTCGAGGACGGGCTGGAGGAAATGTACCATCTGGCGCAAGATCCCGACGAGCTTGTCAATGTAGCCGGACGGCCTGATGCCGAGGAAGAGCGGCTCAGACTGCGGCAAGCGGTTGATGCTTGGTGGGAGGCGACCGGAGGCTTATCGAGGACACCGATTGAAGATCCGGACAGCGTCTGGGGCAAAGAGGGTTAAACGTAGAAATAGAAACAGAAACAGAAACAGGACCTTGTCTTCCGCTTGAAGCGGATGTCAAGGTCTTTTCCGTATAGGACAAAGGTCAGAGAACTGAATAAACGGATCGCCTGCAAGGGAAACGGATCGAGCATGTGAGGCAAAGATAAGATTTCAGACAATCGGATAAGGACTTGGCTCGACTTACCAAAGGTTTTTGCATCCTCCATCCAGAACAAAATAAAGAGAAGGATTGCGAGCAGAGAAGACCGGAGGTGGCTGGTTTATGTATCATGTGCTGGTGGCGGAGGACGAGCATTGGATTCGTGGCGGAATCGTCGAGATGGTGGAGCGGATCGGCGGCGGCTTTAAGGTTGCGGGCGAGGCCGGCGACGGAGAGGAAGCCTGGAACCTGATTCATGAGCTGTGTCCGACCGTGCTGATCACGGACATTATGATGCCCAAGCTGGACGGGCTGTCGCTGATCAAGCGGCTCGATGACATTCAGTTTCCGATCATGAGCATCATCATCAGCGGGTACGATAATTTCTCGTATGCTCAGCAGGGCATTCGCTACGGCGTGTCCGAATATTTGCTCAAGCCAGTCCGGGAAGAAGCGCTGAAGGAGGCGCTGGACAGGTCGATAGCCCGGCTGGAGAGACTGTATCCGCTTCATGAACAGCTGATGGCGATCCAATCGTTCGTCGACCGGATGCAGACGATGGAAGCCAAGCAATTGATGAGCGAGCAGTCGCAGCTCGTGCAGGCCATACTCAAGAGCAGGCACGGGCATCCGAGCTCCAGACTGGGACTGCTGCGCATCTTGGCCGGGAAGCTGCAGGATGCTCTGACGTATTCGTACCCGGAGGCTGAGCGCCCCGCGGGCGACGATAATACGGAGGAGTCGGCCCGCAGGCAGGTACAGCAATTGGCGGAGCAGTGGTGCCGGCTCGGACAAGATCCGCAGAGCAAACGCTCGTTCCGGCTTGTCATCCGTCAGGCATGCGAATATGCCGAGAAGTCGTACATGCGGGAGATCAGCCTGTCGGAGATCGCCGATTATGCCGGCCTCAGCGTTTCTCATTTCAGCGCCTTGTTCAAGCAATACTCGGGAGATTCCTTCATTAACTATATGAACCGGCTGCGGATCGACAAGGCCAAGCAGCTGCTGCTGGAGCCCGACCTGAAAATTTATCAGGTAGCCGATATGGTAGGCTTTTCTTCCATGCCTTACTTTAATCGCGTGTTCAAAAACTTGACCGGACTTTCGCCCAATGAATTCAGAAAAGGGATGGGAATATGAGACATCTGTGGATGCGCTTTCCGATCAAATTCAGCATGGTCGTCCTGTTTATGGGGATCAGTCTGATCTCGCTGATGCTGATGGGCATGATCTCCCATATCGCTTACAGCAATGCGGTCAAGCAGGACTTTCATACGGTAACGGACGAGGCAAGCAAAAGATTGAATCATCACATCGAGTTTTATTTCGAGCAGCTGTCCAAGACGACCCGGACCTTGATGAACGCGGAGCCGATTCAAAGCTGGTTTGATGGGAGTCGGGAGGTGACCATTTTTGAGAAAGAGGAGATCGAAGCGCAGCTCAGGCGTCATGTCGCGCTGAATTTTACGGAGGTGGCCGGAATTTTCTTGTTGTCTACGGACAGAAGAGTGCTGGCTATGCGCAGTTATTTGTCCGAGGAGGTCGCCCTGGCGGCAGAGCCGTGGTTCTCCATGCCATTCTCCGAAGAAAGGGCTCTGATTCCTACCCATACGATCGCTTATCCGCAAATGAGCGGCATCCCGGTCATTTCCATGCTGAATCCGGTATACAGCAATAGAAGTCTGGCCCCCATCGGCTCCATTATTATCGACCTATCGCTGCAGGAGCTGGAGGCGACCTTCGAGCGTTCCAGATTGGGGGAAACCGGCCAGTTCATGATGCTCTCGCAGGACGATACGATTGTGTATCACCAACTCAAGGACTGGCGGGGGCGCAAGCTGGCCGATACCCCGATGGGCGTTATGGACATTCCGGAGGCGGGCGGCGTAAGCATTCAGAAATACGGGGGCAAAAAAATGCTCGTCTCCACCAGCAGCTCCCAGGTATCCGGGTGGAAGGTGGTGGCGGTCGTGCCGTTCGACGAGATGGCGAGCGGCTTGTATGCGGCGCGAAATATGACTCTGCTGGCCTTTCTGCTGATCGCCATTGTGATCGTCTTGGCCGTGCCCCGGGTTTCAAATCTGTTCATCACGCCTGTGCTGCACCTGAAACAGCAGATGAACCGGGTATTTCAGGGCGATTATGAAACCCGTGCCGAATTCCATCAGGGCCGCAATGAATTTCAGAAGCTCAACTACAGCTTCAATAAGATGGTGGAGCAGCTGGATGAGCAGATTCGTATGATCTCGAACCTGAAGCTGCAGGAGATGCAATCCCGCTTGCGCCAGAAAGAGGCCTATATTCAGGCCTTGCAAAATCAGATCAATCCTCACCTGTTGTACAATTCGCTGGATGTGATTAAAAGCATCGGCTATATCAACAACGATGAGCTCGTGGTCAGCATGGCCGGCAACCTGGCGGATGTGTACCGTTACACAGCCAGAATTTCCGATAACGAGGTTGCTTTGAGAGAAGAGCTGGCCATACTGGAAAAATATTTGGAGATTACCCATATTCGCTTCCCTAAGAAATTTCAAAGTCGCATAACCGTCCATCCGAAATTTCGCAGCTGCTCGATCATGAAGCTCACGATACAGCCCATTGTGGAGAATGCAGTGAAATATGCGGTTGAGCCCAAGGGAGGGGACGCCGCGATTATTGTGAGCGCATATAACGACCGGGACGATCTGGTGATCGAGATTGCGGATAACGGGCAAGGAATCGCCGAAGCGAAGCTGAAGGAGCTGAACGAGCGATTGGACCGGATGACGGAAAATGACAGCGGGCATTCCTCCCCCTCGACGGAATCAATGGGAATTACGAATGTGCATGCGCGGCTGGTTCTCAATTACGGGGAAACGTATGGCTTGCGGCTTTCTTCATTCGAGGGACGCGGGACAGTTGTGTCGATCCGGATTCCGCTGAGCTTGGATGGCAGAAGCGGACGGCGGTGAAGAAATCAGAGATCTGTGTAAAGCCTTACTGACATGAATCCCCTATGATAAGGGAGAAGCCAAATCAACTGCTGAAAAGGGACAGGTGAAACTTATGAACAAGAAGCTGTCAGTACTGTGCGCGCTGCTGCTTTCCGTGGGCGGCATTATGGGCTGCTCCAAGCAGCCGGATGCCGGCGGACCGGGGAAGTCAGCCGAGCCGGCCGCCGCTGCCGAGCTGGATGAGAAGCTGACGATCAACTGGATGGCCCGGGCTTACCAGGGAGGCGGGTGGCCGGACGATCATCCGATGATTCAGGAGCTGAACCGCAAGTTTAACGTGGATCTGAAAATCCAGTGGGTGCCTGCCGCCAACTACAAAGAGAAATTAAACGTGCTGGCTGCCTCGAACGATTTCCCGGATGTGTTCCTTGTATTGTCTTCGGAATTCAACAAATGGAAAAAACAAGGGCTGTTCCTGGACACGCAGCCTGTCCTGAGCCAATATCCGAATCTGGCGGCCATTCCTCCGGAAGCGGCCCGCATACTGAACCCGAAGGGGAAGATGCTTGGCTTTCCGTATTATATCACGCAAACCCGGGATTCCTTGTCTGTTCGCGAGGATTGGCTGAAAGCGCTTAATTTGCAGCCGCCGAAAACGATGGACGAATTTTACGAGGTCGCCAAAGCTTTTGCCACCCGGGACCCCGACGGCAACGGCAAACAGGATACGAGCGGCTTCTCGTTCTATATCGACACGGACTCTGTCTTCCGGGACCTGGAATTTGCGATGGCTGCGTTCGGGCTGGGCAACCAGTGGTCGGAAGTGAACGGGCAGCTGGTCCCTTACCAGACCCAGGTGGAGGAATGGAAAAAACTGCTGACCTTCCTGAGCAAAGCTTACAGCGAAGGTGTGCTGGACAAGGACTTTGCGGTTAACAAGGTGCGCGGGCCGCTGGACAAATTTGAAGCCAGCAAGATCGGATTTGCCAATATCAATCCGAATCAGTACAAATCCACGACCGATAATTTGACCAAGCTGGTGCCGACCGCCGTGCATGCGCCCATTGATCCTCCGAAGGGGCCGACTGGCCTGACGGGCACGCAAAGCCTGGATATGCTGGACAAAAACGTCATCAACGCCAAAATCGATCCGAAGAAGCAGCGCCGCATCCTGATGATGCTGGATTATTTCCTGTCTCCGGAAGGCTCGGACTTCATCAAGCACGGCATCGAAGGCACCCATTATAAGAAAGTGTCTGCGGATAAGTACGAGAAGCTTCCGGCCGCCGACAAGGACCGGCAAAATCTGATCAACAACTGGATTTTCCGGCCGTTTGATCCCGGCATTCAGATGTATAAATGGGAGGACCCGGCCCAGCATCAATTTATCCGGGAGATGTTCGCCCGCAACGAGAAGCATAGGTGGGCCAATGCGGCAGCGGGGCTTGAGTCGGAGACGATGAACCGCAGCGGAGCCAACCTGAACGCAAAGTTTGTGGAGGCGGTCACCAAAATTATTATGGGCCGTGATCCGGTCTCGGCGATCGAGAAGGCGTCGGCGGATTGGCTGGCCGGCGGCGGCAGCAAAATCATCGATGAGATCAATAAGGCCTACAAGGAATAAGGAAACGGATAGGAGGGGCACGCATGCAAGAGCAATCGACGGTCAAGCTATACCGCTCCAATGCCGCATCGTCTAGAAAGACCGCCTGGAAGGAATGGAAGCGGGGACTTCCGTTATATGTGATGATTTTGCCGGGCCTGCTGTTTTTTCTGATCTTCCGCTACTTGCCGATGGGGGGCATCGTGATCGCCTTCCAGGATTACAGCCCGTTTGCCGGATTTGCCGGCAGCGAGTGGGTCGGCTTCGCGCACTTCCAGCGGCTGTTCGGGGAGCCGGACTTCTGGTCTCTATTAGGTAATACGCTGATTCTAAGCGCGCTGAATCTGTTTCTGTTTTTTCCGGCACCGGTGCTGATCGCCGTCGTCTTGAATGAAGTCCGGCTGCAATGGTTCAAGAAGCTGGTGCAGACGGCAATCTATATGCCTCACTTTCTGTCTTGGGTCGTGGTCGTGGGGATTACGGTCATCCTGTTCGCCACCCAAGAAGGAGCCATCAATAAAGCGCTGGCCGATATGGGACTTCCGCGCATCGAGCTGATGACGGACCCGGCTTACTTCCGGTGGGTGTATGTCGTGCAAAATATATGGAAGGAAGCGGGCTGGAACGCGATTATTTTCCTCGCGGCGCTGGCGGCCGTAGATCCTACCCTGTACGAGGCTGCCGTCGTGGACGGGGCGAACCGGTGGAAGCAGGTGTGGCACATTACGCTGCCCGCCTTGAAGTCCACGATCCTGATCCTGTTCATTCTCAGGCTGGGACATGTGATGGATATCGGCTTCGAGCACATTTATTTGATGCAAAATTCGCTTAATCTGTCGGTATCCGATGTGTTCGATACGTATGTGTACAGGACGGGCGTGCTGCAGGGAGAGTTCAGCTATACGACCGCCGTCGGGTTGTTCAAGTCGGCGATCGGGCTTGTTCTGATCGTCATCGCGAACCGCTGGTCCAAGAAAGCCGGAGAAGAGGGGGTTTATTAGCATGAATACGTATGATTCGCGGGGCAAAGATCCTCTCTTCACCGCCCTTCTGTTCGGGGTGCTCATGCTGACGCTGCTCTGTGTGCTTGTCCCGTTCATCTATGTCATCTCGAGCTCGTTCGCCACTCAGCAGGAGATCATGTCCCGAGGATTTTTCTTCTTTCCCCGGGAATGGACGATTGAGGCTTACGGTTATCTGATGAGCAACCGGAACTTTATCCGGGCCTTTCAGAATGCGGTTCAGATTACGGTGGTGGGGACGGCGATCAATATCGTGCTGACATCGCTTATGGCGTACGGCTTGTCCAAGAGCTGGCTGAGGGGCCGGCGCACGATGAATTTCATGGTGCTGTTCACGATGATTTTCGCCGGGGGCATGATCCCGACTTATCTGGTCATCAAAGAGCTGGGCCTGCTGAACAGCTACTGGGCGCTTTATCTGAATACGGCGATCGCCCCGTTCAATCTGATCGTGATGCGAAGCTTCTTCCAGAGCATACCGGCTGAGCTGGAGGAATCGGCGCGGATAGACGGCTGCTCGGAGCTGCGGCTGTTCTGGAGAATCGTGATCCCGCTGTCCATGCCTTCGATCGCCACGTTCACTTTGTTTTATGCGGTATTTAACTGGAATACGTATTTCTTCGCGATTTTGTTTATCAACGATTCGTCCGACTGGCCGCTTCAGGTGTTTCTGAGGCAGATGCTGATCGAAACCGATTCGGGCATGGAGGCGGATGCCGGCACCTTCCAATATACGCCCGCCGTCAAGATGGCGGCTGTGATCGTCACCGCGCTTCCGCTGCTGATCGTGTATCCGTTCTTGCAGAAGCATTTCAATAAAGGCATGATGCTTGGTTCGGTGAAGGGCTGATTGCACAAGGCCGATTTTATCTGGAAATGGAGATGAGCTTATCATGAGAATATTATTTCTCGATCTGGATTCCTTAAGTCCCGACCATATGAGCTGCTACGGCTATCACCGGAACACGACGCCGAATATCGACCGGATCGCGGCCGAGGGCGTCCGCTTCACCAACTATTATACCTCCGATGCTCCCTGCGCTCCGTCCCGGACGGCGCTGATGAGCGGCAAGCACGGGATCGTGAACGGCCTGGTCGGCCATGGCGGAACCGCCGGCGATATGAAGCTGGAAGGACAGGGTCGGGAGCTGATGGGCAAGCTGACGCGGGGAGGAGCTCTGCCGTCGTACCTGCAGCTGGCCGGCAGCTTGAATACGGCGCTGATCAGCCCGTTCGCTCAGCGGCATTCGACCTTCGCGTTTTATGCGGGCTTCAACGAGATTATCAATACCGGGAAATACGGCAATGAATCGGCCGAGCATGTGACCCCGGTTGCGCTGGATTGGATCGACCGCCATGCGAAGAAGGATGACTGGTTCCTATATATCAACTATTGGGACCCCCACACGCCCTACCGCGCGCCGATGGAGTTCGGCAATCCGTTCGAGCATGAGCCGCTGCCGGAATGGCTGACGGAGGAGGTGCTTGAGCAGCATAAGCAGATGGTCGGCTCCCACTCCGCACAAGAGCTGGTAATCGATTTCCAGAAGAAGGCATACACGAACCGGACCAGCCCGAGTCTTCCGCGCCAGATCGGCGAGATTCAGACGATGGACGACCTGCGCAGCATGATCGACGGGTACGACTGCGGCATCCGGTATATGGATGAGCATCTGGGCCGGCTGTTCGCGGCGTTGACGGAGCAGGGCGTGATGGACGATCTGATCGTCATCATCTCGGCGGATCATGGTGAGAATATGGGGCAGCTGGGTATCTACGGCGAGCATGCAACCGCCGATCAGGGCACATGCCGTCTGCCGATGATTATTCGCTGGCCGGGCATGAAGCAGGGGATTGTGGACGAAGGCTTGCACTATCATGTGGACCTGCTGCCGACGCTCGCGGATATGCTGGGCGGCCAGCCGTTCCCGGAATGGACCGGGGCGAGCTACGCGCCCGTACTGAGAGAAGGCGCGGATTGCGGCCGCGACTACCTCGTCATCTCGCAATGCGCGCATGTAGCCCAGCGTGGCGTTCGCTTCGGAGACTGGTTATATATCCGCACCTACCATGACGGCTTCCATCTGTTCGACCGGGAGATGCTGTTCAATCTGAAGGACGATCCGAAGGAGCAGCATAATCTGGCCGCAGAGCGCAGAGATTTATGCATGCAGGCGGTTTATTACCTAAACGATTGGCATGACGAGATGATGAGCCGGTCCGGCGACGATACCGATCCGCTTTGGACGGTGATGAAGGAAGGCGGACCGTTCCATGCCAGAGGCTACCTGCCGAACTATATCAAGCGGCTGGAGGAGACGGGGCGGGGTCATCACGTGGCCGAGCTGGTGCGCAGGCATCCCGGAGAATTTCCCCAGGAGCCGGACTCCGCCTTGGGATGGTTGCAGGCGCGATTGCACGCCAAGATGAGGGGGTAGCGCGCGGATGAGCGATTCCAGAATGAACTTTATTTTCTTCTTTCCCGATGAGCTGCGGGCGGAGAGCGTAGGCTGCTACGGTCATCCTGTCGTCCGGACGCCGCATCTGGACCGGCTCGCCTCCGAGGGCGTCCGGTTCGATCAATGCCATGTGCAGAATACGGTATGCAGTCCGTCCCGGTGCAGTTTGATGACGGGCTTATACCCGCATGTCTCGGGCCACCGCACGCTGTGGCATCTGCTGCGCCCGCATGAGCCCAGCTTGTTCCGCTACCTGAAGCGCGCCGGGTACCGGATACGGTGGTACGGCAAAAATCATTTGTACAACGATGCGTATCTGGAAGAAATTCTGGAGGACGACGCTTGCCGGGAGCCGGACGAGATCAGACGCCAGTTCATGGGAGACTTTCAGAAACGGAATCCGTATGAGCCGGACGATCCGCGCTTCTACAGCTTCCTGATGGAGCCCGGGCAAGGAGACGAGCGGTCCACGGAAACGGCGCATTCCATCGGGAGAGCGGTGTCTTTCCTCCAGTCGGAGGAGGCGAAGGAGCAGCCGTTCATGCTGTACTTGCCGACGCTTCTGCCCCATGCGCCGTATGTCGTGCCCGAGCCGTTCTACAGCATGTACGATCCGGGGGCGCTGCCGCCGCTCCGAGCATCCGGCTTGAAAGGCAAGCCTGCGTTTCATGAGTTTATCCGCAGCTATCGCCGGCTGGATCAGATAACCGACGAAACGCTGGAGCGGATTCAGGCCGTCTATCTCGGAATGATCAGCTACACCGACTGGGCGTTCGGTGAACTGATGCGGGCGCTGGAAGCAAGCGGACTGGTGGACAACACGACGGTTATCGTGTCCTCCGATCACGGGGACTACGCCGGGGATTACGGTTTGGTGGAGAAATGGCCGAACGGCATGGAGGATGTGCTGACCCGGGTGCCTCTGATTATACGGTCTCCGGGAAATAAGCAGGGGCATGTGGTTCATGAACAGGTGGAGCTGTTTGACGTGATGGCGACGATGCTGGAGCTGGCCGGCGTGGAGGCGGAGCACGATCATTTTGCCCGTTCGCTCGTTCCGCAGCTGGGCGGCGCGGCCGGAGACCCGGACCGGGCGGTGTTTGCGGACGGCGGGTATAACCCGCGGGAGCCGCACTGCTTCGAGGGAGATCCGGTGCGGGACGCCTGGTTCGCGAACAACCCGGACAACTGCTATTGGCCGAAAGCCAGACAGCAGCAGGAGCAGCCGCACAGCGTCTGCCGGACGACGATGCTGCGCACGCAGGACTACAAGCTGATCCGCCGGAGCGGCGATGCAAGCGAGCTGTACGATTTGAAGCGCGATCCGCAGGAGCTGGGCAACGTCTATGATGACCCCGGCTATGCGGAGGTGCGCAGACAGCTTGAAGCAAGGCTGCTGGACTGGTATCTGGAGACGGCGGACACGGTGCCGAGGGATAGTGACCGCGGCATGTTTATAGCGAGGCAATCGGGATAAGCTGACTCGGACGCGGGTTTGGCGCGAACCGCCCGGAGGGGAAGCGGGCTGTACATGATAGGAAAGCGAGAGAGAACAGGCTGTACAACAGGAAGAACGGAGGGAATGGGATGAGCAGCGGACGGCATGAAGACGAGATCCGTTATGTCGCCAATCCCGGCGGGCCGACCTTGGGTTATTCGGCGTCGTCGGGCGTGCGTGTCATGAAGGTGGACGGATTGTACTTTAAGGACTTGAGTAAGGACGGAACGCTCGATCCGTATGAGGATTGGCGGCTGAGCCCCGAGGAGCGGGCGCGCGATCTGGCTTCCCGGATGTCTGTGGAGGAGATCGCGGGGTTGATGCTGTACAGCAGCCATCAGGCAATTCCCGGCAATCTCGGCTGGAAGCCGTCTACATATGGCGGCAGAACATACGAGGAAAGCGGAGCTGCGGCAGATGAACTGACCGACCAGCAGCGGGAGTTTCTGATCCGCGATCATATCCGCCATGTGCTGGTCACGAGCATCGAAAGTCCGGAAGCGGCAGCGGGCTGGAGCAACCGGGTGCAGGCGCTGGCCGAGAGCCGGCGTCTGGGCATTCCGGCCAATAACAGTTCGGACCCGCGCCACGGAATGGACGCCTCCGCCGAGTTCAAGGTCAAGGGGGGCCAGGTGTCGGTCTGGCCGGAGACGATGGGGCTGGCGGCGACGTTCGACCCCGAATATGCGCGCCGCTTCGGTGAAATCGCCGCCAAGGAGTACCGGGCGCTCGGCCTGACGACGGCGCTGTCCCCGCAGGTGGATATCGCCACCGATCCCCGGTGGTTCCGCTTCGGGATGACCTTCGGCGAGGACCCGCAGCTGTCGGCCGATATGGCCAGGGCATACATCGACGGCTTCCAGACGTCGGAGGGAGAAGCCGAGCTGGCGGACGGCTGGGGCACCGACAGCGTCAATGCGATGGTGAAGCATTGGCCCGGCGGAGGGTCCGGCGAAGGCGGACGGGACGCCCATTTCGGCTACGGCAAGTATGCCGTCTATCCGGGCGGCAACTTTGACGAGCATCTGCTCCCATTCACCGAAGGAGCGTTCAAGCTGCAAGGCAAAACCAGGCAGGCGGCGGCGGTGATGCCGTATTACACGATCTCCTATGGCCAGGACCCGGTTAACGGCGAGAATGTAGGCAATTCGTACAGCTCGTATTTGATTCAGGACTTGCTTCGCGGCAAGTATGGCTATGACGGCGTCGTCTGCACGGATTGGAGCATTACGAACGACGAGCCTGCGGATATAG
Source organism: Paenibacillus sp. cl123 (assembly GCF_900101595.1). Lineage (GTDB taxonomy): Bacteria > Bacillota > Bacilli > Paenibacillales > NBRC-103111 > Paenibacillus_G. The sequence goes on along the minus strand of NZ_FMYY01000021.1, from coordinate 105,202 downwards.
CCAGCCTGTTTCCCGGCGGGAGATGCTGGGGAGTGGAGGAGGGTTACTCCGTGGCCGAGCGGCATTACAAGCTGCTGATGGCCGGAGTGGATCAGTTCGGCGGCAATGACCAGGCCGCTCCGGTGCTGGAGGCTTACCGGCTCGGCGTCAGGGAGCATGGAGAGGCTTGGATGCGGAAGCGGTTCGAGCAATCCGCCGTCCGGCTGCTGAAGAACATGTTCAGGCTCGGGCTGTTTGAAAATCCTTATGTACAGCCGGAGCGCTCGGCGGCTGTCGCAGGCTGCGCCGGGTTCCGGAAAGCGGGCTTCGATGCGCAGCTGAATTCGGTCGTGCTGCTCAAAAACGAAGGCCAGACGCTCCCTCTGCGAAAAAGGACCAAGGTATATATACCGGACAGAAGCCTGCCTGCCGGCAAGAGCTGGATCGGGGCGCCGGTCGCTGCCAGCGAGGGCTGCCCCGTGCAGCTCGACATCGTCAGGGAATATGTCGAGCCGGTGGAGACGCCTGAAGAGGCGGATTGCGCCCTCGTTTTCATCGAAAGCCCCCGTTCGACGATGGGCTACAGCAAGGCTGATGCGGAGGCGGGAGGCACGGGGTATGTGCCGATCAGTCTGCAGTACAGGCCCTATACCGCGGAGCATGGCCGGGAGACGAGCTTGGCCGGCGATCCGCGGGATGTGCTGAACCGCAGCTACAAGGGCAAGACGGTGACAGTCGCCAATGCAGGCGATCTCGATATGGTGCTGGACGCGAAGAAGCGAATGAACGGGAAGCCCGTTATCGTGTGCATCCTGATGTACAATCCGGCGGTCGTGGCGGAGTTCGAAGGGGCGGCTAGCGCGATTGCAGCCCACTTTGGCGCGGAGGATCGCGCGCTTCTGGAGCTGCTGACAGGAGGCGCGGAGCCTAGCGGTCTGCTGCCCTTCCAGCTGCCCGCCCACATGGAGACGGTGGAGGAGCAGCTGGAGGACGTGCCCCATGATATGGAAGCCTATGCGGATGCCGCCGGCCATGTGTATGATTTTGCGTTTGGTCTTAATTGGAGCGGGGTCATCCGTGACGACAGAGTGGCTAGATACGGAAGGAAAAACGGCGCGTACGGGAGGGCTTCGTCATGAACGAATCGATAAGCAAACGGATAAATAAACCGGATATGCTTGTTTTTCTGAGCGATCAGCATCATGCCGGGTATGCGGGGTTTGCCGGACATCCGCTCGTGCGGACGCCGCATCTGGACCGGCTGGCGCAGGAGGGGACGGTGATGTCCTGCGCGTACACGGCTTCGCCGCTGTGCGTGCCTTCCCGGATGGCGATGCTGACCGGACAGCTGCCGGAGAAAACCGGTGTATACACCAACGAAGGAACGATAGGCGGGGACCAGGCTACGTTTCTTCACGGCATTGCGGCCGAAGGGTACGAGACGGTGCTGTGCGGCCGGATGCATTTTCTCGGAGAGGATCAGCGTCACGGATTTACGCGCCGGATTATGGGCGATCTGACTCCGTTGTTCTGGGGGCGCTACGGCCGGGCACGCAGCGATCTGGGCCCTTATGTGGGGACGATGGCCAATGAAAGCCTGAAAATTATGGGCGGAGGCACATCCCCTGTGCTCGAATACGACAAAGCCGTGATCCGGGCGGCGCTGGATTACTTAAGCCAGGATCACGACAAGCCGCAGTGCATCGTGGTCGGCACCTACGGCCCGCATCATACGTTTGTCGCTCCTCCGGATTTGTACGCGTACTACAAGGAGCGCATCGATATTCCCGCTTCGTTCGCCGCCGAGGAGGAAGAGCATCCGCTGCTGGGCCGCATGCGTCCGGACGGCTTGACGCTTGACCGTCTGCGGAAGCTGCGCTCCGCGTATCTGGGCATGATCGAGACGATCGACGGGCAGGTCGGCGCGGTGCGGGCAGCCTGGGACCGGTACTTGGAGCGGCGCAGCCGCCAGGGCGTCTTCGTCTATATGTCCGATCACGGCGAACAGGCGGGCGAGCACGGGCTGATCGGCAAGCAGACCTTCTACGAGGGATCGGCGAAAATTCCGGTATTGTTTGCCGGCAGCGGAATTTCGGCGGGACATACCGTGACTGAGCCCGTCAGTATTCTGGATCTGGGCCCGACGCTATGCGAGCTTGCGGGAGCGCAAACGCCGCCCCGGCCGGACGGGCGCAGTCTCGCGCCGCAGCTGGCAGGGGCCGCCGGAGAGGCGGGGCGTACGGTCGTCAGCGAGATGCTGTTCGCCTCTCAGGGCGGCGCGGTAGCGGGCCGCATGCTGAGAACCGGAAGATGGAAATATATCGCTTATGCCTCCGAGGAGGCGCAGGATCAGCTGTTCGATCTGGAGGCAGACCCGCAGGAGCTGCGCAATCTGGTCCGGGAGAGGCCCGATATCGCGGGACCCTTCCGGGAAAGCCTGGCCGACAGCTGGGATGCGGCCGGCATCATCGCCAGATTCGAAGCGAAAAGAGAGCATCACCGGCTGCTCGCGAGATGGGGAGGCGCCGTCGATGTGGCGGAGCCGGAACGATGGAAGGTGCCGGTTGAGGCGCAGGCGCTTCCGGTCATCGAGTAGCCGGGAAGGAGGAGAAGGACTATGGCTTTACCGGCCTGGAAGCTGCTGGGACAAATCTTCTGGTCATTCTTCAAAATCGGCCCGGTCACCTTCGGGGGCGGTTACGCGATGATTCCGCTGATCGAGAGGGAGGTCGTCCAGAAGAGAGGCTGGGTCGAGGGGAAAGATATCGCCGATATTTTCGCTCTCTCCGAATCGATACCCGGTGCGATCGCAATTAATTCGGCTTCATTTGTCGGCTTTCGCGTCGCCGGAATTCCCGGAGCGGTAGCGGCGCTGACCGGCATCCTGCTTCCTACGTTTGCGATCGTGATCGGGTTGTGCGCTGCTTTTCTGCAGGTCCGGGATCATCCGAAGATCGAGGCGGCCTTCGTGGGCATCCGGGCGGCTACGGTCGCATTGATCGTAGTCGCGGGAATCAAAATCGGCAGGACGGCAGTGCTCGACAAGGCGACGCTGCTCATCGTCATAGGGACGATTCCGCTTATGCTGCTTGTGCACATCAACCCCGTGGTGCTGATCATTGCCGGCGCTTTGGCCGGTATGGCGCTGGCGGCCGTCAAGCTCAGGCTGGGGATGATGGTGCCGATCGAACATGCGGAGCCGGACGCGTTCTCCTACAAATATACCGATTATTACGTGGGTGACGGGATTTAGAAGGGAAAGTGAGCGCATGATTTATTTCGAACTGTTTGCAACCTTCCTGATGATCGGCTTCGTGTCGTTTGGCGGCGGTTATGCGATGATTCCCGTCATCGAGCGCCAGGTGACGGGGAAGGGCTGGATGAGTATTCAGGAGTTTACGGATGTGATCGCGGTAGCCGGCATGTCGCCGGGACCGATGGGGACGAACAGCGCCATATTCGTCGGCTATCAGACCGCGGGGATCGGGGGAGCCGGCTTTGCCGCCGCAGGGATGGTGCTCCCCAGTCTGCTTATCGTGATTGCCGTGGGATACGGGTTCAGCAAGATCGATAAGAACAGATGGGTGCAATACGCACTCTACGGTCTTCGCCCGATTATTACCGGCCTGATCTTCTATGGAGCGATCCGGTTTGCCGTCAGCAATCATATGATCGATTCGCTGGATATGCGGACGCTCGGCTCGCTGTTGTTTTTCCTCGGAGCTCTGGCGGCGCTGCTGCGCTTCCGCATGCATCCGTTCCAGGTAATCGTCATCTCCGGTCTGACCGGCGCGGCCGTCTACAGCTAATCCAAGAAAGGGGCTTGTCCTATGAAAGCGAACTTACCGTCCTGCTGCTCCGCTTCCCGCGCTGCAGCGGGAGATGACCTCCGGCCTGATCCCCCGGACGAATGGAATAGGCGTGACTTGGCGCAAGCGCTGCCGTTGAAACCGGAGAGCGGCGGCGGAGGCGGCAGCGGCAGCGGGATGATCGGGCTTGCCGGAGGAGCTTTCCTGATGGGCACCGACGACCGGGAAGGCTTTCCGGACGACGGAGAGGGACCGGTTCGCGAGGTTACGCTGAGCCCGTTCCGCATCGCGTCCTGCGCGGTGACGAACGCGGAATACAAACGGTTCGCCGAAGCTACCGGCTATCGGACCGATGCCGAGAAGTTCGGCTGGTCGTTCGTTTTCCATCTTCTGCTCCCGGAAGAGACAGCCGGCCGGGTGCGGCAGGTTGTGCAGAAAACGCCCTGGTGGTGGCAGGTGGAGGGCGCATGCTGGCATAGGCCCGAAGGACCCGATTCTACAGTGGCTGACCGGCTGGATCATCCTGTCGTACATGTCTCCTGGAACGATGCGGCGGCTTACTGCAGGTGGGCGGGAAAGCGGCTGCCGACGGAAGCGGAATGGGAATATGCGGCCCGGGGCGGACTCGTGCAGAAGAAGTATCCTTGGGGAGACGTGCTCAAGCCGGAAGGCAAGCATATGTGCAACATATGGCAGGGCAAGTTTCCCGATAAAAACAACGCTGCCGACGGTTATGTCGGCACGGCGCCAGTCCAGAGCTTCGCGCCTAACGGTTACGGGCTGTATCAGACATCGGGAAACGTCTGGGAGTGGTGCGCGGACTGGTTCAGCCGGGATCATCATCTGCGAGCGGACAGCCGGGACCCCCGGGGGCCGTCCCGCGGGACAGCCAAGGCGATGAGGGGAGGCTCGTTCCTCTGCCACAGGTCTTACTGCAACCGGTACCGGGTGGCGGCCCGGACGGCCAATACGCCTGACAGCTCGTCGAGCAACGTAGGGTTTCGCTGCGCGATGGATGCGGATGCGGTCCCGGCCGGGCCGCTTTCTTGAACCGCTTGGCTGGCAAGCTGAATCCGCTGGAGCAAACAATGAGAGCCTAAGCGGCTGTGCTGCTGTACCGGATCTACAACAAATAAGAGGTTAGGGGAAAAATCGTGCGCCGGCCGCACGATTTTTTCTTGTACAGGGAAACTTCGGGGCGGCTTGCTGTGTCAAGCCGGGGAAGCGTATCCGCGTCCTCTCTACCCCGGATGGCGTACGGTTGCTTAGACCCTGGGGCTTTGCAGTGGCACAATCATATCCGAGATATGATCGAACATGAGCCGGCGCGCCCGTTCCTCCTGGCGCTCCTCGATGGCGATGGCGATCAGGCTGTGGTAGTTTGAGGCTTTGGTTCGCATATGCGGCAGCGTGTTCGTTTGCTTGCGGCCTCCGGCCAGCAGCGGAGTAATGCTGTCCAGCATCCGCTCCAGGACGGGGTGGCGGGCTCCTTCAGCGATCAGCTGATGAAATTCCAGATCCGTCTGCAGAAACGGCCCTCCCTCGCCCATCTGTCGGATCATCCGGTCGGCCAGCTGGCGGAGCCGCTTGACCTGAGATTCGGTCGCTTTCCTTGCGCAAAGCGCCGCCAGCTCCGGCTCGATCAGCAGGCGGGCTTCCAGCAGGGAGAGCAGCGAAACGTCATCGAGCTCCTTCAGGGCAGCCGTAGGATCTTCCAGCAGCAGCGGATCGTTGCGCACGTACATGCCTCTTCCGTGTTCGATGCTCACGATTCCTTCGTTCTCCAGACTGCGCAGCGCTTCCCTGACCGTTGTTATGCTGACGCTCAGCTCCTTAGTTAGTTGCTGCAGCGTAGGCAGGCGTTCGCCGGGAGCCCAATGTCCTTCGCTTATTTTGCTTTTAATCGTATCGACAGTCAGCTGGAAGGCGGTTTTTTTCATCATGTCGCGGTTCCGTTCCTTTCCGGTCAGCCATTCAGATACAGCCCATTCTACCATACGCCGGGGATAAAAATAAACGGATGGGAAGCTGTTGACGAACGGAGTGAAAGATAATATGATTTATTTAAAAGATCATATCTATTTTTTGTCGTATGAACGAGAGGAGCTTACCGGATGAAAATTACAGGATTCGAAACCTTTATCGTGCCTCCCCGCTGGTTATTTCTCAAGATTGAAACGGACGAAGGGATTGTCGGCTGGGGAGAGCCGATTGTAGAAGGGAAAGCGCTGACCGTCCAGACCGCGGTTCACGAGATGATGGACGCCCTGGTGGGCAAGGACCCGCTTCGCATCGAGGATCACTGGCAGGTCATGTATCGCGGCGGCTTCTACCGGGGCGGGCCGATTCTGATGAGCGCCATCTCGGGGATCGACCAAGCGCTGTGGGATATCAAGGGCAAATACTACAACGCCCCCATCTATCAGCTGCTCGGCGGGGCTTGCCGGGATTCCATCCGCGTCTATTCCTGGGTCGGTGGGGATCGGCCTGATGACGTAGGACGGGCCGCTCTGGAGAAGAAGAATGCCGGCTTCGAGGCGGTGAAGATGAATGCTACCGAAGAGCTGCAGTTTATTGATTCCTATGAGAAGATCGATCAGGTGACGGAAAGAATCGCCGCCATCCGGGAGGCAGCAGGGCCTTACTTTGGCATCGGAGTGGACTTCCACGGACGTGTCCATAAACCGATGGCCAAGGCGCTCGCCAAAGCGCTGGAGCCTTATCGTCTGATGTTTATCGAGGAGCCGGTTCTCCCTGAAAACAATGAAGCGTTGCGCGAGATTGCAAACCACACCAGCACGCCGATCGCTACCGGAGAGCGGATGTTTTCCAGATGGGATTTCAAGAAGCTTCTGGAAAGCGGCTATGTGGATATTATCCAGCCGGACTTGTCCCATGCCGGAGGGATTACGGAGTGCAAGAAAATATTTGCCATGGCCGAAGCTTACGATGTAGCCGTAGCGCCGCATTGCCCGCTCGGACCGATCGCCCTCGCCGCCTGCCTGCAGGTGGATGCGACCGCCTACAACGCGGTTATTCAGGAGCAAAGCCTGGGGATTCATTACAACCAGGGCAATGATCTGCTCGACTATCTGGACGATCCTTCCGTATTCGGCTACGAGGACGGTCATGTGCGGATTCCGCAAGGTCCGGGCCTCGGCATTTCCATCAATGAAGAGGTGGTCCGAAAGATGGCAGAAACCGGACACCGCTGGAGAAATCCGGTCTGGAGACATCGCGACGGCACGGTTGCAGAGTGGTAAGCCGTTTTGCGGATAAGGAAGATTTGGAGAGACAAGCAATTCGTGGTGGAATTCAATAGGAACCCCAAAAGCCGTCACTCCGGTTAGTTTTATTAAATGACAGTACTACTGGAATAACCCCTGGCTATATTATTAGATGTGTCACAATTTTTAAGCCCATCTCCAATAAATAATTAATCCCCCGAACACAGCCGTTTGGGGGGATTTGTTTTTAAAAGAAAATAAACCAGTAGACTGAAAATTATCAAGACCTTGATTGAAAAATATTATTAAAATAGAGGGATTTACATATTATGCATAACTAATATGTAGATCCTTATTTTTCGGACTGAGAAAAAAGCATTAATCGAGGATTGATCGTTACAAGCAGGATAGTTAAATAAACTTCCAGCAGCAATCAATAGTTCCAAAATGCCAAGGACCGCATAGACGGTCTTTTTTATTTAACATGATTATAGCGTAGCAAAACTGCAACTCGAAACAAAGGTGCATAAAACAGCGTAAAAATGACAAGTAATTCGAAAAAAACTTTACAAAACAGCAAATTATTGAATATAATTGAGTTATTATAGGAGTAAGTGTGAATATTCAGGAGGAATAATGCATGAAAAAAGAAGACGCGGGGATGTTTGCTGAAGAGCGTCGGGAAAAAATTCTAGGTTTATTGAATGAAGAAAAACGCGTAATGGTCAAAGACTTAGCGGAAAAATTCCAGGTTTCCATCGATTCAATAAGGCGTGACCTCTCCATTATGGAGGATCAGGGATTGCTCAAGAAAACCCACGGTGGTGCGATTCTATCCACGAAGGTTCGACAAGCCCCACCTCCAGCAGAAATACGGTACAGTGAAGGAACTCCGCAAGGAAATGCGATTGCTAAAATAGCTGTTTCGTATATTCGGGAAAGCGATACTGTATTTATTGGGAGCGGATCTTTATCTTATGTGCTATTGAAGCATCTGCCTGAACAAATGCCGCTTACAATCGTTACAAACAGCATGCGGGTAGCCGATGCTTTAAGGGAACGACAGTGGATTGAAACCTACCTAATTGGTGGTCGGGTAAAGCCGTCAGGAAATATTACCGACGTACTAGCGACAGAATTTATCCGCCTGTTTAAGTTTGATGTCAGTTTCGTCACTGGGGGCGGCATCTCGGAGGAAGGGATTTTTGTGGCTTCTCCTGAAGTAGGGGTATTCGGTCGTGCCGTATCTGCTGCATCCCGCCGCCGCATCGGAATTGCCACGCATCATTCCCTTGGCAACGAAGGGTTTGCGAAAGCTGGCCGGATTGAAGATTTAGATCTGTTAATTACAGATGAGGATGCAGATCCAGAGGCAATCGAACGAATTCAAGCACTTGGCGTTAAGGTGATCGTGGCCCAGCTAGAGGAAAAATGACTGAAAAACACATAGTGGTTATTTTTAAAACTTTAGAAAGGGTGTGACGATTTGTTTTATAGAAGGAAGTTTTACATTGTAAAAAATGAGTTTGTTGATATTTTTAATGCACATTTTAATGAAACTAATTTGCCTAATCAAATCAAACATGGGACTCGATTAGTTGGAAGATGGATGATACCCAGTAATGAATCGACCACTGAAATATTCGCTATTTGGGAGTACGACAGTTATGAAAAGTACAAGGAAATAGAAACAATTGTTAGAGGGGACAGTGAACACAGGAGTCGAATAAATAAGTGGTATGAAGAAAATGGTGGCAGAGAATATGTTTATAAGCAGTGTATTTTAGAAGTTAAAAACGAGCAGATTTTTTCTACTCTAATAAAGAATGAATTCACTAATCATGAAGTGCAATTTTGGCTTAAGAACTAAAAATTATTTTCTTTCGACCCCGTAACGGATACAAAAGATAATATTACAGCGGCAACTTAAGACTATATTTCTAGTCTAAGTGTGCCGCTGCATCTTTGTGTGATTCTGTCTCATTATTCCGCGTGGGAACACGTCAAAAATCAGTCTGAGTGAGTTTTTGGTAAAGTACCAGATTTCCCTGCACGAGTGCGTTCCTTTGCTCTTTAAGTCTCTGTATCTCTGCCCAAAGACGCTCAATGGTTGCTTCCATTTCATCGATACCGTCTCGTAATTGCCCAGCATCATATCTAGTCCCCATCCAACATACTCCTTTCCTCGCCCTATGATCGCCGGTCCTTGACAGGAAGAACTCAATCACTAGCGACCCCAAAAATCCATATATGATTTGCCCGTTGAACTACCAGAAAGAACGATTTAACTTTCATATGATCGGAATTGACGTACCGAATAAGCAACTTCAGAGTATCTTGGCTGAAGCGAATGTACTTAGTCCTTCTCTTATGGCTACCTTTATTGGTTGCACTAGCTTCCGTTTGATTTGTTCGCATTCAATAGTCGTCCAAACGTCAATTCGATTACCTCTGATGCCCTGGCGCCTGTTTCGAAGAGCAAACGGGTAATCACCTCATCTCGTAAGTGCCAGTTGACACGTTTTCCTGCGTTATAGACTTTATAAGGTAGGTCCCAATCTTCAATTATGATAGGTATCCATTCTTCGTTGACCACTTTAAAATACGAATCCGTTAGCCTTCTGTGAAGATGAATTGGCTCTTCTGTACCCGCTACGACTGGTAAACGAGGCTTGTCCTTTCGAAAAACCATTCACGCACTATTAGGGGGTTCGTGTAGGGATAGCACTTTAGGCGAATCATCGACTTGTAGAAAGCTTTTAGTGCAGAAAGTGTGCGTGCCACCGTATTAGGGCTTTTTTTTGTTAAGCTCACCAACCGATAGCTATCCTTATCTCTTACTTTGCATTCCAATTCGCTGTGGAGATAATCTTGAACCGACTCTCGCACTATCTCAGGAGTTTCATCCCATCTCACATTCCTATGGACTCGGGGCGACCGGTAAGCAAGCATTTAATAGTACATCATCACTCCCCGCAAGGAAATATACACTTTCTTATATGCTTATCCGTATTTCATATAAACCTTCCCCGCCAGGCGAACTAAAAATCGGTCAATTGCCGCAATAACGCGTCATGGAATAAGATCGAGGAACAAGCTAGAGGAGGTGAACGAGTCGGACGCAAGGATTAGGCCGAAGGAGGTACCGAGGATAACGCAGCAGTAAAGAACAGTCCATTCCATGCAAAAGGACATTCATTCTATCCCTTCCCAAGGAGGATGTTATGAAAGCGCAAAGAAAAGGTAAGCACCGGTTACCGATTTGGCCTCTTTTGCTCTCCTTAACGGTAACTGTAAGCGGTATCACCCTGCCATTTGGCACAGAGGCTCGGGCTCAAGAAAATGCCCACGCGGTACCGCCCGTCCTGATTACAGAGCTTGTACCTGATACAACTAACGTGAACAACGCAGATGGCTATGAATTTATCGAGGTATACAATAACACGGATCGGCCGATGAACTTTAAGGATTACCGAATTCTGTACCGTTACTTGGAAAGTGAAACCGTATGGGCGCATGTACCTGACGATGTGGTGATTGAACCCGGTAAAACGCTCGTCCTCTGGATTATTAACACGTATAACGGGGAAGCGACCGTTGCCGATTTCAACGCCAACTTTAACGTCAATCTTATCGAAAACAAAGAGATTGTGAGAATTTATTCAGGCGGTATGGCGAACACCCGGATGCGTGAGGTTGTCGTCATGACGAACACGGGTCATGAGCTGGTTTCGGCTTTCTACAATGAAGGCGAACAAATCACAAAACCGGACAAAGGAATCTTCTATAAGTACCCGCAAGACGGATCGAAGAAAATGGACCTGATAAGCGGGGGCCTGCTCCCCGGCACACCGGGGAAAATAGAGCCCGATCAGGTTCCTGCCGTGCCGATTGCCATCCAGGATACAGAGCCGCCCGTTCTGAGGGATAAGACGGGACTTGCCGCAGCTGATCCGACGGAGGATTTGGTGATAACGGCCGAAGCGACAGATGCAAGCCTGGTCAAAAGCCTGACGCTTCATTACCGTATGGAAGGGCAAGCCGAGTTCAAGACAGCTTCGTTGAAAAAAGGACAGGTTGCAGACATTTATCAGTATAAGCTCGGTCTGCTGGAGCTTCTGGGGAACTCGGGCGTCGAGTATTACTTCACCGCTACCGATGGATATAATGAAGCTCAGACCCCGATTAGCCGCATCAATTTGGTTAATCCTGTGAGCCCGAGAGTGAATCTGACCGAGGGCAGTATGGTTAAAGGGGACGTGCTGGTAAAAGCTGCGGCGAATCAAACGGACCCTTCCCAGCTTACGCTTTCGATTGACGGAAACGCGGTGAGCGGCACCGAACGCGCGATGGAGCAGCAAGCGTTTTTTGTATTCGAAGCGCAGGGCATGAACGGCAAAAACGCTATTACAATGGGCAAGGACATTTTGTTTATGGCTGACAAGGCCGTGAATAATTTTGATACCGTTATCGCGCCTATCGACCCGGAGAGACTGGAGCAAGGGGAGAACGTCATTGCACTGCGGGCCGGCTCTTCGGTAAGGCCTTACTTTGAAGATGCCCCCGAGAAGGATCTGGATGACTATGATGTCAGAAATGTTCGGTTGGTGCTGGCTGACGGCACGGTGCTCCGATCCAAGGAGTATACGGACCCTGCCTTATTAATCGATGTAGGAGACAATGGCCGCTTTCTTCCGGTCGTCTACTTCACCTTTGAGATAGCCCCCGATAAGCTGAATGCGCTTAGCTATCGCTGGCAGACGAATACGCTGCCGGATGGGCCGCATACGCTCAAGGTGACGGCTCCGTCCCAGGATGATGTCCTTGTTGGGGTGAACGTAGACAATACCGGGCCGGCCATCTCGACAAATCTGGAGCAAGGGAAGCTATACAAGGGCAGCTTCACCATCGAGGCCGCTGCCGACGACGCCGTTTCCGGGGTTAAGAGGATGGATGTCCAGCTGGATGGACAGAACGTCACGACTCCTTATTCCACGTCTTCTGCGGCACTGGCGCCAGGAGCTCATACCTTGCAGATTAATACTGAGGACCATGCAGGCAACCGGAGTGAAGAAACGATAACCTTCCTGACGCCGGAGGAAAACCCGAATCAGCCCGTGCTCATTGCACCGGAACATGGTCAGCGAGAGGTGGATACGAATCCGACCTTGAAGGTTTCCGTTAGTGATCCGACACACGATACGCTGAACGTCACGTTCCGCCAAGGGTACGAGTATGATGCCGCAGCACAGCAGCTGCAGCTGTTCAAGCATGCCACGGCGTGGGAGCCGCCAAGTACAGCCAGGCCTTCGGGGGAAACGTCCTTAACGGAAGAGGAGCGAACGGCTGTGAAGGCTTCCGATGACCTCTATGTCACGGTAGATTCGACAGAGAAGTTCCCGTATATCCGGATGGAGCTGAAGCTCGACGAGGCGGTCGCAGAGGGAGATCTGGTCGAGGTGTTATGGGAGGGGAACTCGCTCCCGGGCAGGAAGGTTACGATGTACGCCTGGAATCATGGCCAAGGCAAATGGAACCCGGTGGACTCCTTCGTCCCGAGCTCCGAGCAGGATTTCGAGTTGAAGGGTACCGTCCGCGCCGGAGACTACGTTCGGGATCAGGTCATCCATATGATGATTCAAGACCAGATTCCTTCTCGCGGAGACTATGATTATACAGTCGTCTGGATGTCGGACACTCAATTTTATTCCGAGCTGCACCCGCATATCTACGAATCGATGGTGAAATGGATTCGCGATCAAGCGGGTGCGATGAACGTTAAGTATGTCATTCATACGGGTGATCTGGTTAACGAGCCGAAGGCCGCCTATCAATGGAATGTGGCGGATGATTACATGCAGCTGCTGGAGGATGCCGATATTCCATACGGCGTGCTTGCAGGCAATCATGATGTGGGCACTGTGGAGATCGATTACACCACGTATGAGCAATACTTCGGAGCGGAACGTTTCGAGGACAAGCCTTATTATGGGGAAAGCTACAAGAACAACCGGGGCCATTACGATCTGATTTCGTCCAATGGCAACGATTTTATTTTCCTCTACATGGGCTGGGGCGTGAACGAGGAGGATATGGCCTGGATGAATCAGGTGCTATCCGAGCACCCGGACCGGATGGCTATTGTCAACCTGCATGATTATTTGCAGCCGAATGGCAATAGATCGGCCACAGGGAACAAAGTGTTTGAGGAAGTGATCGTGAAAAATAAAAATGTCGTGGCGGTGTTTAGCGGTCACTATACCGGCAGTGCACTACGGACAGATGAGATCGATGACGATGGCGACAGCGAACCGGACCGCCGGGTGTATCAGATGCTTAATGACTACCAGGGCCACGAAGAAGGCGGCATGGGGTATATGAAGCTGCTGCATTTTGACACGGAGAGCAACACGATTTTCGTCAATACCTACTCTCCATACAAAAACGATTATAACTACTATGACCCAACCGAGTTTCCGGGAAAAGATGAGACGACATTAGCCCTGGAACTGACTCCTCGTCAAAAGCGGGTATCGACGGATTATGTGAGGATGCAGGTGTATACGGGCAAGGAAATCGGCAAAGTGTCGCAGGTTCCGAGCGGTCAGACAGCGCAAGTCGTATGGCAGGGACTGGATGAGGAAAAACGCTACTCCTGGTATGCTCTGGTAGAGGATGCTTATGGGGGAAGAGCGATATCGGACGTCTGGAGCTTCACGACTCGCAATGTCATCGATCGTCCGTCACAGCTTCGGGCTGATCAAGTGACGGATACATCGGCCCGGCTGGCCTGGAATCGCAGTAACGATGTACAAGCACTGGCTTATGATCTTTATAGGAATGGCGCACTGCTTACAACGGTGACCGATTCGGCGTACCGGGTCGTAACCGAGGTCACGTATCAAGTAGACGGATTAACCCCGGATACGCAGTATGAGTTTTATGTGGTTGCCAAGGATGAGCGAGGTGCGACTTCAGAGCCGAGTCTGCCGCTTATCGTGAAGACGCAGGTGAATTTATCGGTTGTTCAAGGACATCTCGACCGCTACATCACTTCGGGTGAGGTAACAGGTCCGCTTGCGTCACAGCTGAGCCAAAGGCTGCGGCAGGCCGCGCACCATTACGAGAGGGGGGCGAGTCAACAGGCGGCAAAACATCTGCAGGATTTCTTGAAGCATCTGGCGAATCCGCCTATGCAGGACCGGATTACAGCTGAAGCCCGGCAAGTACTCGAACAGAAAGTAACGGCATTGCACGGGATATGGTCAGGTAAATAAAAAATAGCAGCAATCGTTGATGCGGGTAGCGGTTTCTAAAAAATCACCTCTGAGGATGCGGTCCGGCCGCGTTCTTGGAGGTGATTTTTATTTGCGATCAACATGCATCATTTCATTTCCAACTCTTGACAGAGTGCTCTGACATCAGCTATATTCGTTGTAGACCGACGGTCAGTCTATGGATGGGAGCGATAGGCATGAGAATCCTTAAGGAACCCGAAGAACGGCGAAATGAGATTTTGGACGCGGCGGAGCGGCTGTTTCAGGCGAAAGGGTACGAGAGAGCGACGATTCAAGATATATTGCAGGAAGTCGGCATTGCCAAAGGCACCTTTTATTATTATTTCAAATCCAAAGAAGAAGTGCTCGATGCGATCGTAGACCGCTATGTAGAGAAAGGAGTTAAGGCCGCCACGGCGATTGCTGCGGATGACCGCCTGACCGTACATGAGAAGCTGCTGCATATTATGCTGGCGCAGAAGCATGGCTCGGACGGCGAGCCGTACCTGGTGGAGGAGCTGCATCATATCCGCAATGCGCAGCTGCATCAGAAAAGCTTGTCGGAGACCGTGCTGCGGCTTACTCCCGTCCTGCAGGAGGTAATCGAGCAAGGCATCCGTGAGGGCGAATTCACAACTCCCTATCCGAGGGAGTCGATCGAGCTGCTGTTGGTCGCGGCCGTGACGATGTTTGACGAGGGAATATTTCCATGGCGTCCGGACGAACTGACGGCCAAAATTAACGGATTCATCTATGCGATGGAAACGCTGCTGGGAGCGAAACCGGGCAGCTTGGCTTATATAGCGGGTTTGCTCAGCCAAACGGATACGCCGGAAAATGAACGCCATGAACCGTAAGCCGTTCGGGAGTTTTCTGATCCTGTGGCTGGGCGAGCTGGTTTCCAGCATCGGCAGCGGCCTGACTGCCTTTGGCCTCGGCGTTTATGTGTTCCAGCAAACACAGTCCGCGACGGCTGTTTCTTTGGTGACGCTGAGCGCTTTTTTGCCGATTATTTTGCTCGCGCCCGTCGGCGGCGTTATGGCGGACCGTTATGATCGAAGGCTGATGATGCTGCTGGGCGACGGCGGCTCTGCGCTCGGCATCGCTTGTCTGCTGGCGGTCATGCTGACCGGAGAAGCTGCGCTGTGGCAGATTTGCACGGCCGCTGCGCTCAGCTCAGCTTTCGCTTCGCTGACCGAACCGGCTTATCGGGCGAGCATCAGCGATCTGCTGTCCGAGGAGGATTTTGCCCGGGCGAGCGGGATGGTTCAGCTGGCCGGAGCGGCCAAATTTCTGATCTCGCCCGTTGTGGCGGGCTTGCTGCTTCAGGTTGTGCGGATTGAGGCGCTGCTGGCTATCGATATGCTGACGATTATCGTCACTTTTATGACGATTACATTCGTGCGCAGGAGCTTCGCTTCCGCTTCCAGGCCGACCGGCGGGAGCCGGCAGCCGCTGCGGATGGCGCAGGAGCTGCGGGAAGGCTGGCAGCTGATCGTTGCGAACCGGGGCGTCTTTTATTTGACGCTGCTGCTGACGACGGTCACCTTTTACATGGGATTTCTGGAAACGTTGTATACGCCGATGGTGCTGCCGCTTGCCGACGCCCGGACGCTTGGGATCGTGCAGTCGGTCAGTGCGACGGGTTTGCTGCTGGGCAGCCTGTTTATCGGCGTGTTCAGCAAGGACCGGCGTTATGTTCGGATGCTGTCTGTCGGTCTGCTCCTGGCCGGATTGTTCTTTGCGCTGATCGGGATTTCCGCTCACGTTGCGGTCATCGCGTCGGCCGGCTTTCTGTTTTTCGCCGCCATGCCGTTCGTTAACACAGGCGCCGACGTGCTGATCCGCACCCATATTCCGAACGAAGCGCAAGGCAGGGCGTGGGGAATCATCGGCGTTGTCTCGCAGCTCGGCTATGTTGTCGCTTACGCATCCGCGGGGCCTTTGGCGGACCATGTATTTAATCCGCTGCTGGCGGAGGGCGGCAGTCTAACGTCAACAGTCGGAGCTTGGATCGGCGTCGGACCGGGCCGGGGCATCGGGTTATTGTTCATCGTATCGGGACTTTCAGTAATCGGACTGGGGCTGTGGGTCATGAAGATGAGATCGATCGCCGCCTTGGAGAAGCGGACGCCGGATGGCCGGGAAGGGAGTACAGCGGGCGTAGGGGCGGAGTCTTGCGGGTGATTGCGGAGTGCTTATAGAATTAGGAGAGCAATCACAACTGGTCGGAGCTTGCCGGAAACCCTTATAAGCGGGCGGAATTTTTTCTAAATACAAGCAGACGGTTTGACGGGATAATAGAGGAAATTAGCTAGTTGGAGGTTTCCGCATGACCATGCATCAAGAAACGCCGGTTGTTATAATCCGCCAGTCTGAAGCGCCCATCGGACTTCAAACAGGGGAATACTTATCCGCCCGTTTGTCGGAGCTCGGATTGAATGAATGCGCCGTAAGCGCCGTACAGGTTGCTCCGGGCTATCAAGCTATCGTCTACGCCGGGGACGGGTTCAGGGGAGATTCGAAGGTGATCGCCGGAGGGAACTCAGTGGAGCCGCCCTGTCTCAAGCGCCCCCCGGCTTCGCTGCCGTTCGGCTCGATCCGGGTCATAGCGGCGCTTATCCCCGAGCCGGAGGCTCGCGACCGGGGGGCTGTCCGGCAGGCGGTCGAGGGCTGGTGGCCCGAATCGCTGGCCGCGAAGGAGAGCCGGATCGCCTGGTGGCGCGAGGCGAGGTTCGGCTGCTTCATTCACTGGGGCGTCTATTCCTTGACCGGCGGGAGATGGAAGGGGGAGCCGTCGAAGGGCTACGCCGAGCATCTGATGCGCGCCAAGCAGATCGGCCTGGACGAGTACAAGCGGGAGTTTATCGACAAGTTTAACCCGGAACAGCTTGATGCCGAAGCGTGGGTGCAGCAGATCAAATCCGCCGGGATGAAGTATGTCGTCATTACAGCCAAGCATCACGACGGCTTCGCGATCTATCCTTCGGACGCTTATCCTTCGTTCGATATCCGTCTGACTCCGTTTCAGCGAGATCCGCTGATGGAGCTTAAGGACGCCTGCAGGCGGCATGGACTTGCTTACGGATTTTATTATTCCCACGCCTTCGACTGGGAGCATCCGGATGCGCCGGGCAATGACTGGGAGTATACGAATCCCGGGGGCGATCTGAAGCTGTACGAAGGTCCGGGCAAGCTGTGGTTCAGCGAGCATCCGGAGCTGCTGCCCCGGGTAGCCGACTATTATGTGAGCGGGAAGGCGATTCCGCAAATTATCGAGCTGATCCGCCGTTACGAGCCGGATATCCTGTGGTTCGATACCCCGCATAAGCTGCCCTTGTCGGAGAATCTGCGAATTCTCCAGGCAATCCGCGAGGCGGACAGCCGGGTGGTCGTGAACGGCCGGCTGGCCCGGGGGCCCGGGTTCGACAGCTTCGCCGATTATGTGAATACGGCGGACCGCGCCTTGGACATATTTCC
This sequence comes from Paenibacillus sp. cl123, assembly GCF_900101595.1. Lineage (GTDB taxonomy): Bacteria > Bacillota > Bacilli > Paenibacillales > NBRC-103111 > Paenibacillus_G. Next base: position 87,430 of record NZ_FMYY01000021.1, on the reverse strand, counting down.
ATGCGAGGGAGATTGGGAGACGATCCCGACGACCAATGAATCGTACGGCTATTCGGCCGACGATCACAGCCACAAGCCGGCCGGCGTCTTTATACAGCTGCTGGCCAAGTCGGCGGCGCGCGGGGGCAATGTGCTGATGAATCTGGGGCCGATGGGCAACGGCAAAATCGACGATCGTGACCTTCCTATCCTCGAGCGGATTGGAGGCTGGCTCGCCGTCAACGGCGAGAGCATCTACGGCACCGTGCGAACGCCGCTTCCTGTGCAGAGCTGGGGCGAGTCGACGAGAAAAGGGAACAGGCTGTACCTGCATGTGTTCGACTGGCCGGAGGACGGCCAACTGGTGCTGGCAGGCTTGAAGAGTCATATCCGGCAGGCATGGCTGCTGGAGGATGCCGGACGCGAGCCTCTGGAGACGAGACGGTTAAACGGCTGCGATTGGCTGATCCGGGTTCCGGGACGAAGCAGGCATGCGAGCCCTAACCTCAGCGTCAATCGCGTGGTGGCCGTCGAAGTGGACGGCGAGCCTGCCGTTCATGCCGGGCGCCTGCTCAGCGGGGCGCAGCCGACGGTGCTGAAAGCCTTCGATGCCGAAGTGAGCCAAGGCATAGGCTATGGCGACGGCAAGAGGGGCAACGATTACATCCGCGATTGGACCAGCGTGAATCAGTTCGTCAAGTGGAGAGTCCGGCTTCACCAGGACGTAACGTTCAAGCTGGCGCTGGCCTACAGCGCTCCGCCGGGCGCAGCCTGTCAGGGCAGCTATGCGATCGCCGCTGGCGGCCGGCGAATCGAAGGCCATATTGCCCCTTCGGCCACGGCCGACCGGCTGGTGGCGGAGCATGAAGTCTCGCTGTCCGCCGGCGAGCATGATCTGATGCTCCTGCCCCTCCGGATAGACGGGGACGAGCTGATGCGGCTGTACTCGGTTACATTGGTCCCGCTGGCTGCTTATGCAGGGCAGGGAGAGCGAGCCGAGGAGATCGATATGACCGATGTAGGAGATTGAAGGCGTCGAATGGGTAGACCTTCGGAGAAAACAACAGGTTTTGCAACGGACTGACAACGAGTGTGGAAGAGGCTGCAGCCATTTGCCGTGGATGCCGCCTTTGCCATCACTCGTTTTTTCTTTGTTTGATTATATAAAAGAGTTGAAATAGTGCACGCCCAAGTAAAGAAATGGCAGACGGTTCATAACCTTCTGCTTGTATACTAAGTATAAAACTGGATTGGGAGACTTTCGCATGTATAAGTCATCGACCGATCATAAGGAGGGTATTTTATGAATATCGGAAAGCAAGTCATGCTTATTTGGTTGTCGTTACTGCTTGTATCCTCGTCTTTTCCCATGTTGACCGCATCAGCAGCAGAGCAAAGGGAACCGGTGATGATTTCTGGAAATTTCACCAGCATTGATTTTAATGTAACCGCTCCCACTGTCTCCAATAATGTTTATACATTAGATTCAAAGTTTCTGGGGACGGCTTCCATGACTCCGGGCAGCAATTCTGCGGGTAGAGTCGCCGATAGCGATGATTCCCATGCGTTTTTTATGGAAGCGAGCACGGCGGCCATTAATTCCTTCAAAAGCGGAATCAATAAAGCAGACCGGTTCGGTATCCAAACCCGGGTAAAGTTCAACAACACGAATTCCAAGAGAAGTCTCTTCGAGGTGAAGAGTATGACGCCGCCGTCGGGAACCGCGGCTTGGCCAACGCTGCTTACGTTCGATGAACTAGGCAAAATTAAAGATGCAAAGGGCAATCCTGCAGGCACCTACGCAGCTGATCAATGGTATGACATCGTGGTCGATGTGGACTCTCCCAACCATCGTTACAGTGCCTGGATTAACGGGGAGCTGGCCGTGGATCATGTCGATCTTGGCAATTTTACCGGCGTGACCCAAAATAAAATGATACAAAACACGAATGCGGGCAAAACGCCCAGCCGAATAACGATAGCCTACCTGAAAGCGGGTACCGTAAGCGATTCAGTCCCATTATCGGGGCTTTCCATTCAGCCGTTGAATGGAGATTTCTTCGTTAATCAAACCGCTCCGTTGACATTGGTTAAAACGCCGTCCAATTCGGCGGATCACAGCTATAACTGGTTATCCAGCCATACGGATATCGTGGAAGTTGACAGCCAGGGCGTAATCACAGGCAGGAGGCCGGGGACGGCGCGCATTACGGTCTCGTCAGCGCAGAACCCGTCCATCACGGCATCGATTGATATTACCGTAAAAGCCATGACGGCGCCTATACTGATCAATCCTTCGTATTTGAACGCTGATTACAGCAACTCTAATTTGCAGGTGAATAATAATGTCGTGACGGTCGATTCCAACTTTTTAGGGAAGATTACGGCAAATGCCGGCTCAAGCAGTGCCGGGCTTATAAGCGACAACGGAAGCAACGTGCTCTACTTGGAGGCGGTCAACAGCAGCTTGAATACCTTCAAGTCTGCGATCAATAAAACGGATCGGTTCGCCATCCAGACACGGGTGAAATTCAACAATACGGATTCCAGCAGGTCACTCTTCGAGATGAAAAGTATGAATCCCCCTGCAGGAACCCCGGCGTGGCCTACCCTGCTGACCTTTGACCAGGCTGGACGTATCAAGGATTACAAGGGAAACGTGCTGGGCAGCTATGCAGCCGATCAATGGTATGACATCGTGGTCGATATGGACACGCCCAATCATCGCTACAGTGTATGGATCAACGGAGAGGTAAAGGTCAACAATCTGGATCTGGGCAATTTTGTCGGTGTGTCTCAAAACAAGATTATCCAAAACACAAACGCAAGCAAGACAGCGAGCCGAACTTTTATAGCCTATATGAAGGTTAGCGATATTGTCCTGCCTCTTCAGGATTTTGAGCTCCCTGATAGAGAAGTGGTTAAAGGAAAAGCGGCTATTTTGACTACAAGACAGTTCCTGAAAAAGCCTATGTGGAGCAGGTAACCTGGTCCTCGTCGAACCCTGAGATTGCCAAATTATCCGGCAACGGACTGCTGGCGCTCAATCCGGGGGTGGCAACCATTACGGCAATTGAATCAAGCAGCGGAATAAGCAAGTCATTTACGGTTACGGTTCAAGAACCGGCTTACACCTGGAACTCGCAAGCCATAAGCGCTGAAAATCTGGCGGCCGTTTTGGCTGTGTCCTACAGGTCCGAGCTTAACTACAGCTTCGATCAAATTATGACTGCCGAGCTTCAAGCCTATTTGGACATGGATGAAAGTGATTTTATCCGGGAGGTTCAAGAGGCATCAGCCGCTATTGCATTCCCGGATCAGCATACCAAGTTTGAACGGCACGCGAGAATGTTTGCCCAGCTCTACAAGCTGACCCATGACCGGAAATATGCAAGAAAGGCAGCTCTTATTCTTTATCATCAGGCGCTGGATTACCCTCGCATTGTCGTAAACACCAACTATACGAATTTTTGGGGAGGCAATTATCAATTTCCACAGGATGCTGTGTATGGCCGCTGCTGCAAGTGTCCCTGGGCTTCAGCTCGGATAAACTTATTTACCCGGATGGCAAAGAAATACCGGTTAATGATGCTTACGGCAAAACCGGCGATCCGCAGCCGCTCCCGCTTGTAGATAAGGGATTAAAAAACATCGAGCTGCCTGGATTGGGGTATTACGGTCTTTTTCAAGGAGATAAAAACGAAGCTACGCATGCCGGACTGTTGTTCCAGCCTACGGATCTTGGTTTTTCAGGCGGCCATACCCATACGAACTTTTTAGCCCTTGATCTGTGAGGGGCCGGAGTCGAGATGCTGCCGCATACCGGGTATGTAAATAGGACCAGCTACGGCGATGGCAGCGGCTCTACCGTGCGCTATCCGTCGATGCGGCCGTATTGGAGAAATATGCCGTGGATATGGAGGGAAGACGGAGCAAATACAGGATCGGCAGATGCATGGACAAAGCCTGCGTTATTGGCTTACGATTCGGGAGCGGCAAACGGTAAAAAGGTGCAGCTGGTGGAAGGCTCGAATCCGGGACCGGAAGGCAAAGGCGCGACCATGAATCGGAGATTGCTTATGATGATCAATCTGGACGGAAACCGCAACTGTACCTTTGATTTGACGTGGATGCAGGGCGGTCAGGCGCATGAAATTTATCAACGTGGCGCAGAATTGGAAAACATGGATGTTCAGGTGGAAGGAATCCAGCTTACGGATACGGGAAAAGCCAGCCTGCAGGACTATTTGGTCAGCATTAACAGTACGGAAGGTTTGTCCACAGATAGGAATCAATTGAGGAATCCGAAGGCTGGCGCCGGCGACAACAGCTTCTCCATGACCTGGACAGGACAACAAACGGGGGCATCCGTCCGTACATTCCTGAGCGGGGTTAGCGGCTCCGACGTATTTGTATCGAGTATTCCAACAGCAAGAAGGATTGAAACGAAAGCTGATGAATCCAAGTATATGACGCCTCATCTCGTCAGAAGAAAAATTGTCTCCGACAGTACCGAAATTACGCAATACGGCGCCGTTCATGAAATATTCAGACAAGATCAAACGGGCGAGATTTCCCGTGTAGAGTGGCATCAACCGGATGATGCGGCTCCGATGACGAGCTTTGCCGTCGTGAACAGCGGTAAATACCAGGATATCATCTATACAAGCGGTGACTCTACAGAGCGCAGCCTCTATGGAATTACCTTCGCAGGCTCTATTGCCTTTGCGAGAATCGATGCGGCAACTGGCAAACTCCTGTTCAGCTATGTATACGGGCCAGGACAAGTAGTGGAACAAACTCATACTTTATTCGGTTATGACTCGCAGCTGCTGGAAATCACTGCAGCATCAACGGCTTCTCTTAATATGGCGCTTGATCCCGTAGTAAGAGGCAATACGATTACCGTGAAAGGCAAGCTCTCAACTCCTGACGCATGGATCGGTCAGCGAATCCAAACGAAATTCGCCGACGGATCGGGATATGGTCTGAAAGTGAAGCGGATTACCGAGCACGGCGATTCTACCGTGATTGAAGTGGAGGAATTTACTCCTTTCCGCATAACGGATCAAGGAGCGGAAACGATTTTCTTTCCGATGGTCGCCATTCCCGGAAAGGCTTACGTAGCAGCCAATTTATCTAAATATCTGGCGATCACTCGGAAATAGCGCTGAAGTCCGGCAGGAAACTCGGAATCGAGTGGAGGGAGCCTTTCCTCAGGGCGGGTCTGATCCATATCGACTATTCCTCATTCATCCAAAGCTACAATCTGAAGGATACGCAATTGATTTATTACGCGGTATATAATATTGCACAGGAGCTGGCCGGCAGTTTTTCCGGGATTACGGTTTTCACGGGCGAGAAGCTGGATTTGCATCTTCTAATAAATTATCGACGAGATTTGACCGTGAATGTCCATGAGTTTTTCCGTCTGTTCACTGCCGATCTGCAGAGCAAGGTAAGGAATTACTTAAAGATTGAAATTTATATGGTGTATAGCTATGAGTTCCAAAGCATGGGACAGATCGGGAGGGCCCTTGAGGAATTGCGGTTGTACAATAGAGAGCTTTATTATGACACCGATTCGATCGGCATAATGACACAAAGACATGGCCGTAGTGAGTATCATGAAGTCGCTCAGCAAGAGGGTTTAAAGGAAAAGCTGTTCCGCGCTTTTCATGAGAAAGATATGGCTGCCCTGTCCCATATGATAGACAAATACGCTAAACAGTCCGCGGCCGACAAGATATCGCCAACCTCGTTCATTGCCCAATTATCTCAATGGGTACGACTCCTGGAATACGATTCCGGTTATGACAAGGAATGCAACATATTTCACTCCAACTTAGAAAGTACGATGCGTCAGCAAGAAACCTTGAAGTGTGTTCTGGAGCGCATCAGCGCGATATTGCGCGAGAGTATCCCTGATGAAGATGAGGGTATCGATAGGCAGAAGCTAAAAGCCATTGATCGCTATATATCGGAACATCTCTCCGAGAATATTTCTCTGGTGTCCATAGCGAATCATTTATACCTCAATCCGAGTTACTTCTCAAGGTATTTCAAGAAGATGACAGGCATCAATTTCACTGATTATGTGGATCGTCACAAGATGAATATCGCGCTTGAGATGATCAAAGACAAAGAGATGTCGGTTGAAATGATCGCCGCTATGCTGGGTTACTCCGATCGCACCTATTTCTCCAAGGTATTCAAGAAATATAACGGTATAAGTCCCGTTGACTATAAAGGGAAGTCGGGGAGAAGCTGATACTCAGAAGGCAGTGACATGATCGTTGAGCTTGTTTGTAAGAAAATAACGTGATGTTCGGAAGCCCCTGGCCTGACGGCCAGGGGCTTTAGGGGGTTAAGCGTGTTCAGTTAATCATGCAACTACCAGCCGGTGAGGTCCGGTCGCGGGAGGAGCCAAGTCGCCAAACCAGAATCAGTGATAGACCTCTGAAGCCTGCGCATGAGTCTATTCGCTTGTTCGCATATGGCGATGAACTTGTGGGTAAAGTCAGTTGCTCATCGAATGGGGAGCCGCCTACACGATTGTCCGTAATGTCCCCGGAACTGGGAACAAATTCTAAAAAAGTCTTTATAAAAGGAAATTCATAAAGGAATCGACAAAATATTACAAAATCGGATAATGCTTTTTGTGGAAATTTGTGTTTATATGTGTTTGTTAACATCATTTGTAAGCGCTCTTGATTGATATTTACGATCAATTGGAGTAAGTAAACCAGTCTATTTGCAAAGGTGAGTGCTATGAACAACTGTCGCTTTATTGTACTTTGGCTTTTTGTTATCTTGCTTACTTTTCCTACTTCGCTGCAAGCCGAGCGTGCTGCCCCGCTATTAACGAACCCGGTAACCGATTCGGAACTCAGAAGCGACTCGGTGGGAGTGACCAAGCAAGTGTACGACCCGACACGTTTTACAAGAGCGTTTGAGCAGTTTCTTCCCCAAGCAAAACCTGTCATTCTCAAGGAACTGCCCGAAAAAAGAAGCCGTACCACCAAAACCTATCTGAACAGCGATCGTACGGAAACCGTGGTCAGCTCTCCTTATTCTTTGCACTATCAGGAAGGCTCCCTCTGGCAGGAAATAGATACCCACATCGTACCGGACAGCTCGGAAGCTAAATTTAGCCACTCAGTACGGAAAAACAATTTCAAGGCAAAATTCAACAATAGGAGCAACCAGCCTCTTCAGTTTGAGTCTAACAACCATTCTGTTTCTTATGAACCGGAACACACGAACCAAACGGAAGGTATCATCATCAACAATAGTTTGACTTTCGTTGATGCTTGGGACAGCACGGATCTGAAATATACTACGCTACAGGATTCCTTGAAAATGGAATTGCTGCTTAAAGCGCCCCAAGCCCCTAAAACGTTCAGCTTTTTAATGAATACCAGGGATGTCACTCCCCGGCTCAATCCGGACGGGTCCGTCGATTTTTTGAATGGGAACGATCAACTTGAATTCTCAATTCCTCAAATGTGGGTACAGGACAGCTCGAGCTCCGAATACCGTTATGATCGGCTGTCGGTGAATCTCGTGTCAAACAACGGAGATATTCGCCTGCAATTTGAACTTAACGACACCGGACTAACCTATCCGATTTTGATTGACCCAACGACGACTACGAACACACATGGAGTTGATCCGCGGTCAACGACCTGGACCAATAAAATTTATATCGATACGCCCAATATTGATATTTCCAAGATTACGAATGTCCGTTTTGAAAATATGGGCGGCTACGCGTTAAATGGCGGACGTGATGTCGATGTGTATTTGACTCGCGCAGAGTATGGAAATTTGTATGGCTTTGGATTGAACGCGCCGGCTCCAGGGAGCGATGGCCGCTCGGCCAACTGGATCGGACGGACAACTGCAGTTACGGGCGGCCGGGCGTATGTGGATATTTCAGGAGATACGGTGCGTTCTCTGCTGGGCCCGAGTGGTGTGGTGTACGGAGGAGCCGTGTGGGACGACAACAGCTATGTGGACTTTGCCTGGGTGTATATTACATATAATGTGGATGATCCGAGCAGCGCTTCAGCGGGCTTCAGTTCTACCCAGGGGGCGAATAATTGGAGTTACCTAGAATGGGATGGGATCGCTTTCACTCCTATGACTTGGGATGCCGCTAACTATCGTTGGAAGGGAACGAGCACCTACAACTTAGTATTTGCACTTGGTCATCATCCGGATGTCAAGGACTCCGCCCGCAAGTGGACAGCGTCTGCTCCTGGAACAGTGCGCATCACGGGCAATGTTAGAAAGGGAGATACGAGCTTTGGAGATGGCGTCAGGGTTAAGATAATGAAAAACCAAACACAGCTGTGGCCGAGTTCTGGTTGGCATTTAATTGGGTTTAATGATGGGGTAGGCTATAACGTTGACCTGACTACGAACGTGATTGCGGGTGACGGTATTTATTTCATTGTGAATAAGAATGTAACCACTTATGCCGATAGCACAGCCTGGGACCCGGTGATCAGCTATATCGGTGCCAACTCGACTCCAGCTGTGCCGTCTAATTTGCGTGTGGGCAGTAGAACCAGCAGCAGTGTAACCTTGCTTTGGGACGCCTCAACAGATTCTTTAGGTCCGGTCAGCTACGATATTCTCCTTAATGGTTCTCCCTTGGACGTTACGAATAACACCAGCTACATCTTCAATGGATTGACTGCCACTGGCAATTACACGTTTACGGTCAAAGCCCGCAATTCGTTCGGAAGTGTATCGGGGCCGAGCAACACATTAGTTGTCGGCGGAGACAGCCAGCCTCCGACAGCTCCGGGAAATCTGAGGATCGTCAGTCAAACAGCTAACTCAGTTACGCTGGGATGGACCGCTTCGACAGATAACATTGGCGTGACGCAGTACCGCGTTTACAGTGGACCAGCTTTGCTTGGCACGACGGCATCTACAAGTTATGTGGTCTCGAATATGGGTGCCAACCAGCTTTATAGTCTGAGTGTCAGAGCCGTGGATGCAGCGGCGAATGAATCTCAGCCGAGCAAGACTGTATACCGGTACACTGGGAATTACGAGTACAAGTATGATGCGAGAGGCAGAGTTGATTATATTCGCTTCTCCTCGGGGCAAAAGCTGAAGCATACTTATGATGCGAATGGGAATTTGATGAGGGTGGATCTTGTTCCGTAAGTATTAATTAAACAAAGGACGCCGCGGAAGCGAAACAACAGTTACAGATCAAGTATTTAAGGAGATGCGATCATGTTAAAAGCATTGCAATCAAAATCATGGCGATTCATCTTAATCATCTGCATACTACTAAGTCCGCTTACGGCTTTCACACCGCAAGCGGAGGCAAGTTCCTTACATCGAGACGCCCTTCAGCCCCGTTCTTTAAAATTTGCGGGTTCTGCTATGGGACAACGCTTTGGTCTAGCTCATCAGTCCCGTATTCTTGATGAAGGGCGCAATAAATTTTTACTGTCGAAGGAAACCGTTCAGAATAATGTATACGGCTCCGTGACAGAGCAAGTGTATAATTTGACACGAGGCAACCTTCAAGCCACCAGCACAACCCCCATGGGACCTGTCGTGTCGAGAAAGGTAAAGTTAAATGGCACGATCACCCTAGAAGACAATGTATCCTATCTATTTCCTGACTTAACTCACGCCAAGTCAATTGCCGCTGATTATCACAATTTCACCTCCCCGCCCTACTTTTATAAATATTATGTTCTTTATGAAAATAATACGGTTTATCATGTGATGAAAAGCAATGAAACGGATTCTGCTTTCAGTGTGCTTAGTAACGACTTTCCTCCCTTGGAAAATTCCAAGTCAATAGCAGTGGACGGATATTCTTCTTATTATGTTTTGTACAACGATCAGAGAGTGTTAAGGAAAAATGGGACGGACGTAACCGATGTCACAAATAAATTTCCAAGCCTTGTTGGTGCCAAATCTATTGCCATTGACGATGATTTTTGGCCCACCCGTACCGAGTATTATGTGTTATACAACGATAACACCGTAAAAATGAAGCATAATTCTACAATTAAAGACGTCACCAACCTCTTTCCCTCCTTGTCAAGTGAAACGAAGGCTATTACCATGAGTGACTGGGGGGCGGGCAAGGCTTATTATGCGGCTATATTAAATCAATTTCCGAAAATCAGCCTTACGCAAGCGAATCAAGTTGTTAGTAAAGGAAGTGCCAGTCACACGATCACGCTCAGCGGAACTGTCCACGACTCGGATAACGATATGGTTACCGTGTCCGCAACGCTGCATGGGATACTGAAGTCGGTGGATGTGATTAACACGAATACGACCCCGACCTGGTCCCTAACATGGGATACGACAACGGATAATATTCCGGCAGGTATGTATAGAAACTTGCAAGTCCAAGTTTCAGACGGCAAAGGAGGAGCAGACAGCGCTATTTACCGTGGGATCATTACAGTTTCGCACACGCCATCCATGCCCATAAATCTTACCGCTGCTCGCACAGGATTGACGACATCATCGACCACCCCGACCTTACGATGGTCTTTTCAAGATCCTGATGCAGGGGATGGACAAACCGCTTTTGAAGTAACGGTATATACTACTACGGGCACGCTTCTTCATCATTCGGGATGGCAATTATCCAGGAACACATCCTATACGGTGCCAGCTGGTTATTTACAAAGGGGACAAGCTTATACATGGAAGGTTCGGACCAAGGACGGTCAAGGTGAAATCTCGCCATTCTCAGGTTTGCATACCTTTACAGTTAATCCGCTTCCTGTGACCGGCATCACTTCCTATACGGATGGACAAGCGTTGCCGATGAATACCCCGAAGCTAACCTGGAACTACACCGATGCCAATCAGCAGCCACAGGCCGCGTATCGGGTTTGGGGATCCAAAGACGGTTGGCAAACAATCGGATACCAGTCGGGCATCATAAAATCAACGTTGAAGGAGCATCAACTGACGGCACTCCCCGGGGGAACGTGGACATTTAAAGTCGTTACCTATGATGGGCAAGAATGGTCGCTCCCTTCGCAGCGGACGGTGGTTTTGCCGGCGGGGGTTCCAGAACCGACCCAACCTTCTTTTCATCAGACCGGAATCCAATATCATTACGATGTCAGAGGGAATATCGAAAGCAAAACCTTGATCCCCTAATGGGATCTTTACCGGGAGGAACGTATGGTGAAGAAGATGGTTCGTGTCGTCAGCGTCATTTTGATTTGGTTATTGGTGCAGCCTATGCTGCCGTGGGAAGAAATCGCACGTGCGTCAGCAGCTTTATCTCCGGCAAGAGAGGCTGCGCAAGAAGAGGCCCTCGATTCCTGGAAGCAGGCATACGAGGTTTCCGATGAAGATCTTCAGACCATTCTCCATCAAGGCTACTCGCTGGAAGAAGCGAAAGCAGCGTTCCAAAGAAAAAAGGAGACGGGCGCCGATCTCATAGAGAGTCTAAACCAGCTTAGCCCGCAGTATGTAAATCGCTCTCAAGAAGTGGAGAGTACCGTCATCGGTGAAGTATACGCCCCGCTGGAGACGCAGCATGATTTTTTGATGGCTCCGCGGAATGTCGTACAAGAAGTTCATACCAGGCCGGAAGAAGCTCCTTATTTCATACCGTCCAAATATGAGTCGGTCTCCAGCGTGTCTGGCGAGCTTTCCTTGGAAACGACCGACATGGTGATTTCAAGCAGAAACGGGCTTTCGTTCCCGCTCACCCGCACTTACGGGCATAATAAGTCTGCTATTGAAGGTATCCAGCCACTCGGAGTCGGTTGGGACTGGGACATCCCCTATATTTTGGATCGATATGAGCAGTACTACTTATATTTAAAAGGAGAACTGGGCTCCGGCGCCTACAAAATCGAAAGTACAGGCAATGACAACTACCACTTGGTGGGTTATCCTTACGGTGACTTGGTCATCAAGCGAGAGAATAACAGGTTTGTTGTGCACACGCTGGCAGGGACGAAATATCACTTTGAACCCGGGATTAACGAGTATAAAAGATTAGAGAAAATAACAGATATGTATAACAACACGATCAGCTTTACTTACCAGGATCAAGGTTATGCGTTTGGGCGCGCGTTTCCCTCCATGATTACAAGCGATACCGGCGAATCGATCACCATTCACAACGATGCGCTGGGTATAGTACTCACCAAAGGCGACCAAAAAGTCCGATATGCAGCCACAATCAAAGATGGCGTTCGTTTTCTCAGCAAAGTTAGGGATGCGGAAGGGAGAACAACGACCTATGACTACAAAATAGGACAGGCCAACCGGCTAAATTATTATGAGAATAACCGCTACCGCCCTTTTGGCTTACTGACCGGAGTGACTCATCCCACTGGTGCCAGAAGCGAATATGTATACGAGGAGACCCCGGTTAAAAGATGTAGACCCGCTCACCAAGAGGAAGAATATCGGCTAAAAGAGAAATATATTTCCATGCAAGCAGCTAATGGAGCCATTCAAAAAATCCAACAACATACGTATTCATATGTAGGGGATTCCGAGAGTTGCGATAATAATAGCCATTTTTCGGTTACCGTAAATAACGGACTGCTGCAGACACAGTTCCATAGTGAGAGAGTCATCGGCAACGAAGAAATTCCAATGGTGTTCTTTACTTCTAACATGACGCAAACAGCGACCTGGAACGGTGTGCAGCAAACCGTGTCAACCGATTACACCTATGATAGGGCGAGACGGCTGACTAAACCGACTCAGGAGCAGGTGACGTATTCGTCACAAGGTCAGACTCGCGTATATACAAGCTCAAGACAATATGATGCTCACGGCAATGTCATGTGGTCCATAGACCCGATGAATGTCAAAACCGAGTATGGCTATCATCCTCAAACCCATTTGCTTACAAGCATCAAACAGCCTGTATCCAACACGCAAACACGGTATACCGTATTCACGCGTAACGCGCAGCGTAAGATTGAGGTTGAGCAAGTATTTGACGGCAGCCCGACAGGGACGCTTTTGCTTGAGAAGCGATACGAACTGATTGATGCTTACGGCAATCCCAGACGAATTCAAACCAAGCAAGGAAATGCAAAGAGCACCGTGACAGATATCGAATATTCGGATCTGTACCGAAACAAATTTCCAACGAAAACCACGACCCAAGTGACAGCGGTTGATGGCACTATCTCACAAGTCGTTCAGGAATACGAGTATGATACCCATACCGGCAACATAACGAAAAGCAAGGACAGTCTCCAAAATGCGACTACATACCAATATGATCGCTTAGGGCGGTTGCTCCAAGCGAACCAGCCGGATGGCAGTGCAATCATCATTCAATATAACGATATGGACAACTCCCTGCTTATTGTAGATGAAACAGGGGGGCAAACCTACACAAAATGGAATCCTGCAGGCTTAAAAGAAATGACGGGGATCAATGAGCGGCTGATCACCAGTAAATACCGGTATGATGCTTACGGCAGGCTATCCCGCTCCGAAGATGCGCGGGGAAATGCCACAACGTTCGAGTATGATTCTTGGAATCGTTTGTACAAAACCACATACCCTGATCTTTCCTCCAGTACGGTTGAATACGATGATATTTTGCTGACCAAGAAAACGACCGATCAGGAAGGTTATATCATCACGGTAACCTCGGACAAACTGGGCAGACCGGTCGAGACCAAAGAAACAAAAAAAGTTATCGTGAATAATCTGCCTACCCTTCAGACCCAAATCTTGTCCAGCCTGCTTTACGACAACGAAGGGCGGGTGCTGGAAGCAACGGATGCGCGGGGCTACAAAACGCTATATACCTACGATGTATTGGATCGGCTGAAGAGTGTGACGAACGCGAAGCAGGAAACGACCCGCTACGACTACAGTCCTGCGGCAGATCTCTTTCCGCAAATGAAAATGATTTACCCGGATGGAAAAGAACGTGTCAAAAAAATGGACGAGTTGGGTCGTCCGATCCTGCTAATTACTCCTGGAGATCAAAGGGAAACATACCGGTATGAGGGGAATGGGAACCGAACAAGCTACGTGAACCGCAATGGGGATACGTTCCGCCAAACCTTTACGAATCGAAATTGGCTTGAGAAGCAAGAAGTGCTAAACTCGAGCGGTCAGCCCATCGAAGGTGAAACGATCTCGTATCAGTACGACCAAAGCGGCAGACGCCTGACGATGAACGATGCCACGGGGCAAACCCTATATACGTACGACCAACTGACAGGCCGCCTGGCTAAGGTTACCTATCCGGACGGCAAAACGATCCAGTATAACTACGATGAAACCGGCAAGTTAATGGACTACAAGGATCCGTTCGATATGAACGTCTATTACAAGTACGATTCCCGCGATCGCCTGCAAGCTGTAGCGCCGACAACAACTGGCAGCCCGTACGCCCAATATTCGTATTGGAAAAATAACAAGCTCAAGCAAATTTCGCAAGCCAATGGCGTCATCTCAGATTTTACCTATGAAGGACTTCAGCTAAGCACCTTGATCCAGAAGAAGTCTGGGGGTCAAGTACTGGGTAGTTATGCATATGGTTATGATACAGGTGGTAACCAGACTTCGATCGCAACAAACAGGGAACAAGCGACGTTTACCTATGATGAGTTGAATCGAATCTCCACTTCGAAAAGTAAGGAAAGCGAAGGCTTATTATTATCTGATGCGACGTATACGTATGATAAACGGGATCGACTAACGAGTGTTACCAGGGATGGTCAAACGACGACCTACCGTTATAACGGAGATGGTCTGTTATGGGAGCGGGCAAGTCAGGGAGAGGCATCCAGGTATTACTACAATGGCGATCAAGTCATTGCTGAAGGAAGCCTTGTTCAAGGCCAAGCGGAGTGGAAAGCCAGGTATATCCGTGGTTTAGGACTTGTGGCTATGGACGACGGCCAAGCCTTATCTTATTATCTTCATAACGGGCACGGGGACGTCACCGAACTGCGAGACAGCACGGGACAAACGCGATTAAATGAGTATACTTATGATATATGGGGCAATCCGCTGAATGTAAAGGAAAGCGTACCGAATCCCTTCCGTTACAGCGGAGAGTTATGGGACTCTGTCTCCAAGCTCCAGTATTTACGTGCGCGTTGGTACGATCCGAGTATACATCGTTTTATTAATGAGGATACGTATGAAGGGGATATCAATAACCCCTTGAGCCTTAACCTATACACATACGTGCATAACAATCCATTGACGAATATTGACCCTACAGGTCATTGGTGTACTTCTGCTGATGGGAAGTGGTCAGGACCTGGTGGATGTAACGGAGGTATCGAAGGTCAAGAGGATGTAAATCGCGATGTTGGTACTTCGAAATGGAACGATGATAAGTATTACTTTGGTCAACCAATTTATGAAAATGGTGAGTACAAAGGCAAATATTATCCGGAAGGTTCTTTTAGAATTGAAAGCGACCCAACTGGTATTACTGACGCATTTATTGGATGTGCTTATGATGACCAATGCTCTGGTTTTGTAGGCGCTGCAATTGTTGAGGGTATCCCAGCCGCGTACAACGGAGCTAAGTCAGGAGCACAGAAAGGGTGGAATTGGGCTAAGGGTCTTAAGGCAAAGTATATCGGAAAAAATGTAGAAATAGATAAGATCAAGCCTAATTCTTATGATGAGTTTAGCAATCCTAACATTGGTCCTTCTCAACAAGCGTTATCCAAGCACAAAAGAACTATAAGTGAAACTGGCAAGATAGAGGAGCCGATTCTTGTTAAAGATTTAGGAAACGGAACGTATGAAATCATAAACGGGCATCACCGATGGGAAGCTGCGAGACAAATGGGACTGAAAAAAATACCAGTAAAGGTGATTGAGTGAGTTATGGGAATGGAGAGTTATTTTGTTAAATTGCGTCCAGAACATGAAAATATCTTCAAGGATATGTTTATTGAAAGTCTAGGTAAGTATGGAATAAGTGTTCAAGAAAGAAACGACATTCTGATCCTTGGAGAGTTTTTTATTTTACGAGTCCAAGAAAAAGATGGCTACCTAGTAGAAATGAGTGTTGAAGGTTGCTTGTCTTGGTTTGAAAAGGGATTAGAGCGTTGTTTTGAATTTTTTGAAATTATTGATAGGGAAATCGTTCCGATGCAAGTAACACAACCTGATGGTACGGTACTCCCCTTGTCGAAAGAAATATTTATTACTAGATTGAAAGATTTTTATAAGGATAAATATCAGAGATTCTTAGAAACGTATGGAGATATTGATGTAAGAAGTTTACCCGATAAGCAGTTTTATGATTATATTGAGAAGTCTCGTAACAAATCTTTTATCAAAAGAATATTTCGTAAGTAGCAATTTTATAAACCACAATGCGATTAACCCCCGCGTTGTGGTTCTTTTTTGCCCGCCTCGATACAACAGATGGCGAAAATAGCTGAATTACGATTGAGCCGCGGCGGAACAGCGCTTCACTAACTCGCATGAAGCTAAAATTGAAGCGTAATGGATATACTGATGATTCCTGAAAAGGTCTGTCAAAGATTTTGTCTAAATTCCTGAACATGTGGATTTTATTCTTACCACCCCATCATAGTTTTGTTACCCAAGAGAGTGGACTCACCCCACTCTCTTTTGCGTTCTCCCGGTCTATAATAAGAACACAGGCAAGCAGCAATCCTATATAAAGGAAAAGGGGCATGGGATATGAAGAAAATGGCAGGGCTCGGGTTAGGCGTGGCGCTTACAGTTGGCTTAGCCGGCTGCGGCGGCGCAGACGCAACGCAGACGGGAGATAACGGCAGCGGGCAGGCCGCACCGCCGGCGCAGAAGAAGGTCGTGAAATATTGGACCGACGATCGCCATGACCAGGAATATATCAAGGAATTGATCAACAAGTTCAACTCCTCGAACAAGGACAACATTGAGGTTGAAATGACGGTCATGTCGGAAAATTACAACCAAAGCGTTGATATCGCTTTTTCGAGCAATCAGGCGCCGGATGTGCTTCGTCTGAAGAGCGCGAATACGGAAACGTTCTATAAAAAAGGATACTTGGCTCCGCTTGATTCGTATCTGGACGACGCGATCAAGACGAAATTTGCCACTGTGCTGATCGACGGGGTCAATCGCTTCGACGGCAAGCTGTATTCGCTGCCGAACACGGGTCTTACGCTGCGTCTGGTGTACAACAAGGACTTGTTCACGAAGGCGGGCATCGCCAACCCTCCGCAGTCGCTTGCCGAGATGGTGGACGCGGCCAAGAAGATTACCGAAGCCGGCAAAAAAGACGGCGTTTACGGCTTTGCGCTTAACTTCAAAAATCCGAAGAGCGCGATGGATCGCTCGCTCCGCGAAATTTTGTCCTTAAGCGGACATCAGGGGCTTGGCTACGATATCAAGACGGGCAAATTCGATTTTGCTCCGTACGGAGAGGCGATCAAGTATTTCAAACAGATGTATGAGGACGGAAGCATTCTGCCGGGTGCGGAAACGCTGGACATCGACCCGATGCGCGCGCAGTTTGCGGCCGGGAAGATCGGGATGTACTTGTCGTTCTCGACGGAGCCTGGCGTGTACAAGGATCAGTTCCCGACCCAAATCAATTGGGGCGGAGCGCTCGCGCCGACGCTGGACGGCAAGCGGGGCGGCACCTCGGAGATTGTGTCGGCGGGCACATGGCTCGGTTTGAGCGAGAAATCGCCGAATAAGGATGCGGCATGGAAATTCATTCAGTTCATGTACGGCGACGACGTGCTGACAACGTATCATGAGAAGGGCTTCGGCATTGCGGTCGTGCCAAGCATCGCCGAGAAGGCTAAGCAGCCGCAGGTGCCGGGCATGGAAGGCTTCCTCGTAGGCAAGCTGGATTCGCTCTGGCCGGTATCGCCGAATGTGACGCCGGAAGGCATAAACTATGCCGACGCTTTCTTCAAGTATATGCTGACCGGCGGGGATCTGGACAAGATCGTTCAGGATCTGAATACCCGCTACAACGCGGCGCTGGATAAGGCGGTTCAAAAGGGCGACGTGAAGATCAAACCGGACCCGGCGTTCGACCCTAGCAAGCTGCAAGGAAAATAAACCGGCTAGAGAGCCTTAGCGGGAGGGAGCTTTCGAGGGATACGCGCGAAAGCTCCTTCGCCGTTTGCGGCGACTCAAAAAACATCTTAAGCAAGCAAGCTGTGAAGGAGGATAGGACATGGTTGTGTGGAGACGGCTGAGAGAAAACACCCTCTTTCTTTTCCCGAGCATCATATTGACCGCTGCTTTGGGCATTTACCCGCTGCTGTGGGTGCTCCGCTACATGTTTTACGATTATCCTGGCTACGGCCAGGAGCTGTTTGTCGGTCTTGATAATTTCCGCAGGCTGGCCGGGGATGCGCAGTTCTGGGAATCGGTCGTCAATACGTTCGTTTATGCCGCTGGCAAGCTGATTCTGACGATCCCGCTTTCGCTGCTGCTCGCGGTCATCCTGAACGGCAAGCTGCGCGGCCGCGGGCTGCTAAGGGCGATTTATTTCATGCCTACGGTCATAAGTACGGCGGTCATATCGGTCGTATTCTACGTTATCTTCAATTCCTATAACGGCATGGTCAATCAACTGCTGATGAAATACGCCATCATCTCGCAGCCGATCGAATGGCTGGGGCCGAAGTATGCGATGCTGACGGTCATTATTGTGGCCGCATGGGGAGCGATCGGCAACTATATGCTGCTGTTTTTGGCCGGTCTCCAGAGCATACCGAACGATCTGTACGAGAGCGCGGCGATCGACGGAGCCAACGCGCGCCAGCGGTTCTGGTATATTACGATTCCGATGCTCGGACCGGTCATGCAGATGATTATTATGCTGGCGATTATCGCTTCGCTCAAGGGCTACGAGAGCATTATGGTTATGACCGAAGGCGGGCCGATCGGCAAAACCGAGGTTATGTATCTTTACCTGTACAAGCTGCTGTTCCCAGTATCCACAGGCGCTCCGGTCGATCAGCAGATCGGGTACGGGAGTGCGGTCGGATTTGCGACGGCGGTCATTGTCGGGGCGATTACAGGGCTTTACTACTATCTCAGCAAGAAAATGAACCAGGTGTTCTAGAGGAGGTCCGGGTTATGAACGAACAGGCATTACAAACGAATCCGTCGTCCTTCCGCTTGTTGAAGCTGGTAGGACAGGTCGTCATGTGGGCATTTCTGCTGGTTACGGCTTTGCTGACCTTGTTCCCGGTGCTGATGACGCTCTCCGGCTCGCTTAAGAGCAACGCGGAGCTGATGAGCGGCGGCGGATTGCTGCCCGAAGTATGGCGGTTCGCCAACTACGCGGAAGCATGGAAGCAGACGAACTTCGCCCAATATACCTGGAACAGCTTGTTCCTCAGCGTGATGGTCACGGCCGGAACGCTGCTGGTGGCGGCTATGGCCGCGTATGTGGTGGATCGGCGGTCATTTCCGGGCAAGGCGCTTTTTGTAGGCATTCAGGCGTCAACTATGTTTATTTCCGTCGGAGCGGTTGTGCTTCGTCCGCAGTTCGATCTGATGGTGAAGCTTCATTTAAATACGACGCTGTGGGGCGTCATTCTAATTTTGATCAGCGCGCATGCAAGCACATTCTTTATTTTGCTCGGTTTCTTCAAAGCCATTCCGCGGGATCTGGACGAAGCGGCGATGATGGATGGTTCCAGCTTTACCCGCAGCTTCTTTACGATTATCCTGCCGCTGCTGGCGCCGGGGCTCGGCGTGTCGGGGCTGTTCGCCTTTCGGCATGCGTGGAATGAATACATCCTGCCGCTCGTGTTTACGATGACGAATCCGAAGCTTCAGACGTTGACCGTGGGGCTGGCGAATCTTCGTTACGGTTCATCTGCGGCCATGCAGGTACACTTGATGATGGCAGGGGCTTGCCTATCGATTTTGCCGATGCTGATTGTGTATATTCTGGCGAACAAATCGTTCATGCAGGTAACAGCCGGTTCGGTCAAGGGCTGACGGCAGGCGCACAGGCGAGACGGGGCTGCAGGTGGGGCCGCGAGTGTGAGCAGGCAAGTACAATATAGTTAAAGTTAAAAGACAAAGGAGATATTTCCATGACGAATCTATCTGCACAGATTGGTCCGCTGCAATCGAGTTCGATCATCCGCAGGCATCCGAATAACCCGCTTCTTACGCCTCAGGATGTTCCTTACGGACCGGCCATGGTGTTTAATGCGGGAGTAACGAAGTACCAAGGCAAATACGTGATGGTGTTCCGCAACGACTACGGAAATGCCGAGCAGGAGACGATCGAGCCCCATAGCACAACGAATCTTGGCCTAGCGTACAGCGACGACGGCGTGCGCTGGGAAGTCCAGCCTACGCCATGCTGGAGCTGGGGAGACGAAGAGGTCATTCGGGTATACGACCCGAGATTGACGGTCATCGACGGCCGGTGTTATATGTGCTTTGCGGTGGACACGAAGCATGGACTGCGCGGCGGCATCGCCGTAACGGAGGATTTCAGCAGCTTCGAGGTGCTGAGCTTATCTGTACCGGATAACCGCAATATGGTTCTGTTTCCGGAGCGTGTCGGCGGGAAGTTCGTGCGTCTGGAGCGCCCGTTCCCGGTGTACAGCCGCGGCGGCATCGACCGTTTCGATATGTGGATGAGCGATTCTCCCGACCTCGCATATTGGGGGAATTCCAAGCTGGTGCTCGGCGTGGAGCACGTGCCGTTCGCCAATGACAAGGTAGGCCCGGGCGCTCCGCCTGTGAAAACCGACAAGGGCTGGCTGACCGCCTTCCATGCCGTAGATCTGGACCCGTCGCGGGGCAAAAACGGCTGGGAGCCTACGTGGAAGAAGCGCTATACGGCCGGCATTATGCTGCTGGATCTCGAGGACCCGAGCCGCATCGTCGGAATGTCGAGGACGCCGCTGCTGGCGCCTGAAGCGGAGTATGAGGTAGCGGGCGGCTTCCGCAATCATGTTATTTTTCCCGGCGGGATGATTCTGGAGGAGTCGGGCGAGGTCAAAATTTATTACGGAGCGGCGGATACGGTGGAATGCCTGGCAACCGCTCATGTAGATGATTTGGTGAAGCTCTGCTTGGAAGGAAAATAAACAGACCAAGACCGGGATCGGGCAAGTGACGCCCGGCAGAAAACCGGCTGAAAAGCAAATGAAGAAGCAAACAGTCAAGCAAGCAGACAACAGTCAAGCAAGCAGACAAGCAACCGCGGCGGGGAACGATCGTTCCTTGCCCAGAACGGATGGAGGAGACAGACGATGAGCAATGGTCAAATCACGCTGCCGGAGCAAAAGGTGCCGGTATCCCGGGAGGTCGATGTGGTCGTCGTCGGCGGCGGGGCATCCGGCATAGCGGCGGCCATCAGCGCGGCGAAAAACGGAGCGAAAACGCTGCTTATCGAGCAGCGCGGCTTTCTCGGGGGAATGGGTACGGTGTCGTTGGTGCCGGCATTTTGCCCGTTCACGGACAAGCGCAAGACGATCATTCGTGGTATCGGGCTTGAATTGATGGAACGGATGAAAGCGGCCTGTAACCCCGATTACCGCCGCGAATACGAGCATACGCTGGACTGGGTGCCGATCGATCCGGAGGTGCTGAAGCGGGTATACGACGATGCGGCCGCCGAGCATGGCGTGTCGCTGCTGTACCATACGTTCGTATACGATGTCGTGCTCTCGGAGAATGGGAGAACGATCGAGGGCATCGTGATTGTGAACAAAACGGGTCGTTCCTTCGTCCGTTGCCGTTATGTGATCGACGCTACCGGGGATGCGGATATTGCCGCGCTGGCTGGGGTATCCTTCCAAAAAGGCGGGGAGCAGGGGGAACTGCAGCCCGGCAGCATGTGCTACATGCTGGCGAATGTCGACCGTCAGCGGTTCCTGCGCTTTCTGGAGGAAACCGGCGATACGGGCCAGCTGCACAAGACGGTGGAGCGCGCCATCGCGGAAGGCGCGCTGCCGGAAGGACGCAAGTCGATCTCGGGGCTTGCCTGGGTTAACGACTATTTGGTCGGCGTAAACTTCGGCCATGTCTTCGGCATCGACGGGACGAAAGCGGAGGACCTGACGCGCGGAGCGATCGAAGGCCGGAAGCTGGCCGAGCGTCAGACGAAGTTTTTCCGTGACTATGTACCGGGTTTCGAGCAGGCTCATCTGATCGCCAGCGGCGAGCAGGTAGGAATTCGGGAAACCCGGCGCATCCGGGGCGATTATGTGCTTACGGCGGAGGATTTCATGGAGGCGCGGACCTTCCCCGACGACATCGCCCGCAATGCTTATTATATCGATATTCACCTGGCGAACAGCAAAGGCAGCATGACGTTTACGCATCTGGCGCCGGGCCAGTCTCACGGCGTGCCTTACCGGGTGCTTCTCCCCGAAGGGGTGGACAATTTGTGGGTGCCGGGCCGGGCCGCTTCTTCGGACCGGGCGGTGCAAGGCTCGCTGCGCGTCATGCCCAATTGCTTCGCCATGGGTCAGGCGGCAGGTACGGCTGCGGCCATGGCAATGGGCGTTAACGGCAGCTCGCGCGACGTCTCCGTGCCGGAGCTGCAGCAGCGGCTTCTGGAGCAGGGAGCCTGGCTGGGCGACAACTATGCATCCGCTGCTGCGGGCGGGTAGGGCTTGAGCAACTAACAGGAACAGGGCGGGGCGACGGCAAAAGTCGCTGCGCCCTGTTCCGTTCCCGTTGTATTGGCCGGGCAGCCGTGACATAATCGACGTATGGCCGCCATATGCAAAGCAAGCTGCCATTTTACCTTACGGACGGAGGGAATTCCCAATGCTCGATCGCAGCAAGCTTTCGTTCCGCAGCAAGCTGAGACTGGCCTTTCTGGTCGTCACGATATTGTCCGTCCTGCTGACCGGAGGACTGTCCTATTCGATTACTTCCTCGATAATAGAGAACCACGCGATGAAGCTGACGCAGGATTCGGTTTCGCAGTCGGCGCAAATCGTCGACGAGAAGCTGAACAAGCTGATGCTTGTCATGATGACATTTATGATCAGCCAGCCGTTCCGCGTCATGCTGAAGGATGTGAACGCCGGGGATGCGAGCCGTTATTTTACCCGGTTGACGGAGCTGGACAATATGTTCTCGCAGGCGCGCATCGCCGAGCCGCTCATTCACTCCATTTATGTGGCGACGCCGATCGGCGAATTTTACCCGTTGTCGATGAACCGCAATCGCCAGGTCTCCTTCGAAGACACGCCGCTGTACGCACGAATCGCCCGGGAGAAGCGCAATATCTGGATCGAGGGGCATGAGGATACGCTGTTTCTCGGGAAAAATCGCGTCGTGTCGCTCATCCTGCAGCCGATCTCCGAGGACCCGGTGAAGGATGTATACGTCGTCGTGAATATTCGGGAGGAAGGGCTGCGCCAGCTGCTGAGCACGGGCGCGGACGGAGGGGCGGCGCGTTTCCTGCTGGCCGGGGACGGGAAGCCGGTCGCGCGCGAGACGAGTGCGCTGATCGGCCAAGCCGTTGCCAGCGGGGCGCTCGGTTCGATTGTGGACGAGCGCCCGACAGGCTATACGCCCGATAAGCTGAACGGGAAAGCTTATTTGTTCAATTATGCGCGTCTGGGCCTAAACGATTGGTCCGTCGTCGCCATTCAGTCCAAGGATCATGTGCTGAAGGAGCTGATCTATGTCAAATGGATCATCGCCGCGATTACCGCCGGCTGTTTTTTGCTCACGGTCCTGGTGTCGGGCGCGTTTACCCGCTATTTGCTTTTGCCGCTCAGAGGGCTTCAGCAGGTCATGAAGCGCGTTGAGCTGAACGACCTGGCGGCCCGCTTCGAGAGCAAAAGCAATGACGAGCTGGCGCAGGTAGGCTTCCGGTTCAACCGGATGCTGGAGCAGATTGTGAAGCTGATCGATGAGGTGAAGGAAGCCGAGACGAATAAGCGGGCGACGGAAATCAAAGCGCTGTCGGCGCAGATGGACCCGCATTTTCTGTACAATACGCTCAATACGATCTACTGGAAGCTGAAGCTGCATCAGGTGGAGCCTTCGCAGAAGATGGTCGTCGCCTTATCCAGACTGTTTCAGCTTGGACTTAATAAAGGACAGGAGATGACGACGCTGGACAAGGAGCTGCAGCATGTCCGCCAATATCTGGAGCTGCAAACATTCTGCTACGAGCAGTTGTTTACGTATGCTATCGAGGCTGACGATGAGCTGCGGGAGCTTGCCGTTCCCCGCATTATGCTGCAGCCGCTCGTCGAGAACAGCATTGTGCATGGCTTCGATCAGATGGACGGCGGAGGCGTCATCAGGATTCGCGCCTTCAAGTCGCCGGAAGGGCAGAGCTGCTGCATTCAGGTCATCGATAACGGGGCGGGTATGCCAAAGGCCCCGTCGGCTCAGGCAGACGCTAAAGCGACGGGAGAGCGGCGCGGCGCGGGAAGCGGGTATGCGATCGGCAATCTGAGGAGACGGCTGGAGCTGTATTACGGCGACCGGGCCGGACTGAGCCTGGAAGGGGCCGAGGGAGAGGGTGTAACGGCCACGATTACGATACCGTTGGAGGAGGTGCTCTAGGATGCTCGGGCAAGACAAGATTACAGTATGCGTCATCGACGATATCCGCAGTGTCGTTGACGGCTTGACGGCTATAGATTGGGCCAGCGAGGGCATTGAGGTGGCCGGCACCGCTTCGAATGGAGAGGACGGGCTTGAGCTGGTGGCGAGGGTGAAGCCCGACATCGTCATTACGGATATCCGGATGCCGCGGATGGACGGGCTGACGATGCTTCGCAAGCTGCTGGAGCTCAGCCACGCCTGCAAGGTTATTCTTATCAGCAGCTACACCGACTTCGATTATGCGAAGCAGGCGGTTCAGCTCGGGGCGTTCGATTACGTCGTGAAGCCGTTTACCGAAGAGGACATCGTGGAGGCGGTGCGCAAGGCCATGCTGCAAATCAAGCAGGAGCAGGCCGAGCTGCTGAACATTCAAGGGATGGAGATCAAGCTGCGGGAGAGCATGCCTCTGCTCCGGCAGGAATACATGTCGCTGCTTGTACATCATCGCACGCCTTGGGAGCAAGCTTCCCAGCGCTGGGCGTTTCTGAAGATGGACATCGACCCCCATGATCTTATCGTCATGCTGCTGGAGATCGACGGATTTCACGAGCGGGTCGCCGAGCTGTCCATCCATGAGATCGAGCTGATCCGCTTCTCCCTGCAAAATATTGCCGAGGAGACGATCCGGCAGCATGCCCGGTGCGTGTTTTTTCGCTCGAAGGAGAACCGCTTCGTCGCCATATTGAACGTGCCGGCCGAGCTTACGGCAACGCGGATCGCGGAGAACTGCTGCCGAAACATTGAGGCGTTCACCAAGTTTACGGTGTCTGTCGGGGTCGGCGGCAGAGCGGAATCGGTCGCCGAGCTGCCGGACTCGTACAGGCAGGCGGACCGCGCTTTGGCCTATCATTTGTTTACGGAGGGCAACGGTGCGATCGGTTATGATGAGCTCCCCCGCTCGGACAAACAGTCGCCGGTCGCGCTGGAAGGCAAGGAAGAGGTGCTGCTGGCTCTCCGTGCGGGCAACGGCGAGCGCGCGGCGGAGCTGCTCATGCAGATGTCCGCGGAGCTGCACAAGCAAGAGCCGCGTCCGCATCCGGATTATTTGCTCAGCCATTTCGAGGAGCTGGCCGCTTCCATCATCCGCACCTTGTACGAGCTTGTGGCGCTGGGCGAGCTGCAGCCGCTCATCCAAGCGTACAAAGAAGCAGTAGGCGGCTCGGGCGCAGCCACTTCGGGGCTGGAGCATATGCTTGCGGCCTTATGCCGGGAAGGCGGAGAGCTGGTGCGGCGAAATACGTTGTCCGAGGGGCAGCGGATCATCTACAAATCGCTGGAGTATGTGAGCGGCAGGCTGGAGCAGGATTTGACGGTCGGCGAATGCGCAGCCTCCGTTCACTTGAGCGTCAGCTATTATTCCAGCTTGTTCAAGAAGGTGATGGGGATGACGCTGACGCAATACGTCACGTCGGAGCGCATGCAGAAGGCGAAATCGCTGCTGATCGGCGGCATGCCCGTTCAGGATGTGGCCGCGGCGGTCGGATATGAGGAGCGCAGATATTTCAGCGAAACGTTCAAGCGCACGACAGGGATGACGCCGTCGGAGTTTCGGGAAAGCTACCATCCGGAGGCGTGAGCGGAGAATTAGCCGGGCAAGGGGCTTTGAGTGGGGAAGAGGCTGTCTCATCAGAGCTAGATGTCCTTTGTAAAAAGAAGCTCCGACGCCACTGTTCTAAGTGGAGTCGGAGCTTCCTTTACTTGAAATTTGGAACTTTTTCAGGCAGGTAAACGCTTTGGAGACGGGACTTGTTTGAAAGGAAGACGCGATTAGGTGTTATTGCTAAGTTTTTTGTTTACTTGAAGTCTTAAGTAGTAACAGCTACTCCCGGGACCCTCTTACTTCGACGGCCACAGGGGAGGGTTATATACGTATTTTCGCACAACTCTCGGCTTCGACGGTCACAGGAGAGAGTTTTATACGTTTTTCCGTACAACGCCTCGACTTCGACCGCCACAGGGGAGGGTTATATACGTTTTTTCGCACAACGCCTCGGCTTCGACGGCCACAGGGGAGGGTTATATACGTATTTTCGCACAACGCCTCGACTTCGACGGCCACTGGGGAGGGCTTATACGTTTTTTCGCACAACGCCTCGACTTCGACGGCCACAGGAGAGAGTTTTATACGTTTTTTCGCACAACGCCTCAAGTTCGATCGCCGCAGGAGAGGGTTTTATACGTTTTTCCGCACAACGCCTCGACTTCGACCGCCACAGGAGAGGGTTTTATACGTTTTTCCATACAACTCCTGAACTCCGACCGCCGCACAAGATCGTTTTATACGTATTTTCGCACAACTTCCAGCCGAATTGTCCCATCAAGTGAAAACCTGCTTCTGGGACGGCCTTTTGGGGCAGCCGCTGCTGGAAGACGCGCTGAATCTGCAAGGAAGCTAATGGACATGTCAGGAGGCGCTGAAATTATTGAAATAATGCACACCGTCATGAGCGGTGTCGCCCGGCTGAGTTCGTCGGTTGGTGCTGAACCACAGCTTATCTCCGTTGGCGATTCCGACGCCTTCGATTTCAAATAGATCGGGGTAGGCGGCAGACGTCACGCGGAATGACAGATTATTGTCGGCCTGTATGGTGCCCGAGGCTGTGGATATATTGCGGTACACAAGCACGATGCTGACATTCTGATACGTTAGCGGGACGTAAAGCGTGTTGTTGTGATAACCGAAGCCTTGGAAGACAAACGAGGTGATATTGGATACTTTGCTGCCGTTGACCAGCGCATCTTCAATATTGAGGTAAAAACCGTCGATTACGTTGATGGTGCCACTGTTGGCGGTCAGAGGGAGTGAGCCTTTATAATAGGTTCGCCCGGTTTTGAGGAGAAAGTGGATGTTGTTCGCGTCTTTGCTCATAATTTTGACGCCGGACATGGCTTTTTCCGCGCCGTTGTATTTGATCGTATAGTTGCCGACTTTGTAATAGGTCGTTCCTACATACTTGAGCTTCACGAGACTCATGCTGCCGGCTTTCATCGTAACGACGAACATATAATATTCTCCGTTGATCGTACTGAGCGCCACGTCGTTGGCATGGCCGAGGTAGGTGGCATAATTGGTTCCATTATCTCCGTTGGTCATAAGCGTCGTCGTGCCGTCGCTCATTTTGGTCCGGTAAATGACGGCCTTGCTTTCATCGCCGTTTATTTTGACGGAATAAACGTAGGTGGACCCGACGGCAAAGCCTTGAGCGGCGTTGCAGCCATTGGCGTTACCGAGCGTAGCGACCGTCGAATAGGTGTTGTAATACGCTGCGTCCGCCGTGCCCGGCGCTATACTGGCGGCGCCAAGCAGCGCAACTAGAAGCAAGATCAAGCGCTGCTGAAGTTTCCAGGTGGAGAAACGATATAACATAAAAATTTCCTCCTTTAAATTGGATTTCTTCATCCATGTCCTCGATATCTTCGGCCAGATCGTTTTGTCTAAATTATTCGTCCTCCTCGTTCAGCTAAGCGGCTGCTATGTTCATAAATCCGGCTGTGAAGCTCCACTATTAGTAAAACGCTTTCAATCGTTTGTGCGGCGCTACCCATATCCCATAATAGTTGTCGCCTCCTTTTCTCTTCGATTTTTG
This sequence comes from Paenibacillus sp. cl123, assembly GCF_900101595.1. GTDB lineage: Bacteria > Bacillota > Bacilli > Paenibacillales > NBRC-103111 > Paenibacillus_G. The sequence goes on along the minus strand of NZ_FMYY01000021.1, from coordinate 59,291 downwards.
TTGATGCGGCGAAAACCGCAATTAAATATTAACAAATTAACGGAAATATGTAAATGAATATTGTTGTTTATAATCGTTTGTGAATAAAAATTTAGAAAATGAAATTAAAAAGTGCTAATCAAGGCGTCGAACATCATCATCGGAAGGGAAGTTATTTTCGGAATTACACGAAACGTAAACAAACGACAAAAATAATCAATGCTCTAATGGCGGCATTCAGGCTGCCGATTGGTCAGAGGCTGAGATGAAAAGTAAGAAAAATACACATCATTGTAAAAACACAATTCTTTTGCCCGGTTATGAAGGCGATTACAATAAGGCTAAGACGAGAAGGGGGACAATCCATGGAGCAGGCGACCAAGCTGCCGCGGCAAACGGATGCCGGTCCGAAGAAGGCCGGGCGGTCGTTTTACCATTACCGGCAAAGGCTGACGCAGCTCATCGATCTGGCGCCGACGCGGATGATCGAACATATGGCGCAGCTCATGCGGGAGCACGATGCGCCGGCAGAGCAGTATGAGCGATTGGGATTGACAGGCGGGGCGGGCTGAACGGGGCGCGTCCGCGATAAGCAAGAGGCCGTCCCGGAAGCCGGTTGTTCACTTGATGGGCCAGCTCGGTAAGGGGGCAATACCGGACGAGATGAAGATGCTTCCTGTCATCTCGCTCAGGGCCAATGCGTACCCGCTGCGCATCGGGGGCGGCTCGTCCGGCCAGGCACATTCCGGCCATGCAGGCGGCAGCACCCTGGTCCCATGCGCGATATGTCTCCTTAGCCATGTAAAAAAAGGGTAGTCCGGTGCGTCTGCATCCCGGACTACCCTCTTTTCGTCTAGCGGCGAACCCGCGCTCTAATTGATAAACCCGGCCTTCTGCAGCAACCGCCGCAATACGACCGTACCTTCCGCACGGGTAACGGTGCCCGCTGGTACGAATGCTCCCTCTTCCCGGCCTTGCAGCAGTCCGGTCGCCAGCGCTTGAGCCGCCGATTCCCGGGCCCACTCGGACAGACTGCCGCTGTCGGCAAAGCCCTCCAAGACAGCCGTAGACGAATGCTCCGGCATCGATGCTCCCGTCCACTTCAGAGCGCGCATCGCCAACACGCTCAATTGCTCGCGGGTGATCGCGTCATCCGGACGAAACTCGCCGTTCCGGAAGCCGTCGACAAGTCCCGCCTGTACGGCTGCCCCGACGGCAGACGCGTACCACGCATCGGCAGGGACGTCCGTGAACTCCGCAGCGGCAGCCGTAGGCTCCAGCCCGAGAGCCCTCGTCAACAGGGTCACAAATCCGGCCCGGGTCAGCTTCGATTCAGGCGAGAAGGAATCTTCGGAGGTTCCCTCTACAATCCCCTTGGATGCCAGCGCCTCCACATCCTGCCTGGACCAATGCCCGGCCAAGTCCGCGAACCGGACATCGGAGACAACGGCCGCATACATACCTCCGCTCCGATCGAGGATGGCCGCCTTCCAGCCCTCCCCGCGGGCTCCGCTTTCAAAACGGGCCGGTACGAAGAGGAGTCGGCCGGAATCCGCAACGGCCTTGACGACGGCTGTTGGGGCGGCATCTGTCGCTTGCCCCGGCAGCTTGAGCATCCGCTTCGCATAGCTGCCTAGCTTGGGCAGCAGCTGCGACCTTTCTCCCGACTTCACTTCAATCTGAAATGACACCGGGGTGCCCAACATCTTCATGCCTTGGCGGGCAGCCTGACCGCCCAACTCAGCGGCCTGTGCCTGTGAAGCCTGCTCGATGCGAAGCACCAGCTCAAAGTCGTCCTGCTGGGGCAGCATTCCCTTCAGCAAGCCGATAGGCAGCTCGTAGCTTCCCAGATGGGATTCCATAACCAGCAAGGCGCCGGAGGAGGCTTCTGCATCAGCAGCCTCGCGGATGACCGAGCCCGGCCAGACGACGGCAGCGGATGTCTCGCTGCCCGGCACTGCATAACGCAGATCCGGCCTGGCCTGCCCGGCCAAGGACGCCAGTTCCTTCTTCAGCGCATCGGCACGGACTGTGACCACCGTCATGCCGCGCCCGTCAGGTCCTGACTGCTGCGAAACTACGCTGCGCTCCATAGGGGGTGAAGCCTGTGGTCCGGAGCTGCCCGAGCCGCCGCCGGAATCGTTGCCGGATCCCGAATCCCCATCCGAGCCGGATCCCGAATCCGCGGCAAAGACTCGAACCTCGGCTGAGGCGCGATGGCCTTCATAGACCGCCTGAATGACGCTGGTTCCTTCCTTGAGCGCTGTCAGCTTCCCGGTCCGGTCCACCTGGACCACAGCCGGCTCTGAGGAGGTGTAACCGGCTTGGCCGGTCACATCCAGTACGGCACTCCCATATTCGGCCTTGGCGGATAGTTGCCCCTGCTCTCCCTTGCGCAGATCGAGACGGCCGGGTACAAGCTGAAGCGATCTGATGGCCTGTTCATCGCGAACAATGGTAAGCGTCTTCTCATTCGTCTTGTAGCCGTCCACTTTGACGATCAAGGTCACCGTATTCTGTCCCGGCTGCAGAGACAAATTCGCTTGAAAGCTGCCGTCCTGCGCTATGCCGGCCGCTGCGCCATTCACGGTCACCTCCGCATTGCCGGGACCGAGCACCTTCACGCTGCCGTCCAGGATCAGGCGATCCGCCCCGGTTCTCATCTGCTCGAACGGCAGGAAACCGCTGAGCGCCGCCGCCCGGACCTGATCCCCGACCTGGTAGGCGCCCGCTACCCACTGACGCTTCGTGCGTGTACCCGAAGGGTCCATCGCCGAGACGACAAAGCCTCCCTGAGGGATAACGCTGTTCGTTTCCTCCGGCTGGCCCCAGTTCCAGTTGATCGCCTGACTCCGGTTGGGGATACGGGTCACGCGGCCCGTGCTGTCCACGACCGCTTCGACACCGAACCGGCTGTTGCCGGTCGAATACCCGAACTCTTCGGTCAGTACGCCGATGTTCCCTGCGATGACGCTGGCATTGTAATAGCTGCCCTCCATGAACGAATCCGGCTGCCCCGGCAAGGAAATGCCGAGCTGGTAATCCTTCACATACTCCTGGTCCTTCAGTGCCGCTCCGGCTACCGGCCAGTTGACCTGAGATGCGTCGAACAGCATCAGGCCGTGAGTATGGGCCAGTCCGGCCTGGAATACCTCGCGCTGAAGCGCAGGCTCCTGCACATTCGTCATCGCGATGCCCGCGTACAGGGGCACCTCGCCATGCGTCACAATATTCCCCAGCGTCATGTAGTGCTGAATCTCCGGCGCCGTCTTCTGATAAGCGCCGATCATGATGAAGTCCAGATTATTGACATACCCGCTCTCGTAATAACCGGCGGAGTACATAGCCGAGTCCTTCCATTTCAAGTGCTCGTCATACCGGAAATTCGGACTGCCCCAATGAACCCCATTGAGGTAATACGTTTCGAACCAGGAGCCGTCATAAGCGGACACTTGTACCTTCTTGCCCTTCTTAGCCGTATACCGGTCCGCCAGCTCCCTCACCTCGGAGGTGAAGCTCTTGATAGTCTTCGACCGGAATTCCCACCAGTCGTTAACCAGCGGGCCGTCGACCCTGACATCGTTCACATAACGGAACACATCCGCCGGCCAGTTCACGAGCTGCTTGCCACGCGCTTCGAGGAACGCTTCGAACTTGGCTCGCGTCAGATCGCTGAAATCCGCCGTCTCATTGTCATAGCGCGCCCGGTCTAGTACGACCCCGTCCACGTCATAGTGCTGCAGCACCTCCTCGATCGTTTTCAGTTGAAAATCGCGAACCCCGTCATGGGAAGGGTTGACGAAGGCCACAGCCCCCTGCTTGCCGGATTCGCGCAGCCGCTTAATCTGGCCGTTATCGACGGCCGCATACACCCGCTCCTCCCAGTCCAGATGATCATTGAGCACCGCATATTCCTTGCTTGTGATCGAGCCCTCGGCGAATATATTGAACGCCGTATGAATATCGAGCCCTAGCTCCCGGCTGTACTTGACAAATTCATCGAGCAAGTCCAGATCAGGATTGGAGCCCGCTTTTTCCGGCGCCTGGATCATACTGACATACGGGCGCTGCGTCAGAGTGCTCTTCTTGTAAGATACGAAGCCCTCGACACCTTTCACATCGAGCACGACCGAGGTGACGCCATGCCCCTTGGCTGTCTGCAGAAACTGCCGCACATGCTCGCTTGTCTTGAACTTGCGGGCATTGGCCGCCTGGTCGACCCACAGGATGACCTTCTTGTCCGAAGTAAAGCCCGGACGGCTGAACACGACAATGCTCTTCACATCCTGCGCCTTGCCGCCGCGGGTCACGGCGAGATCCACGTAATTCACGCCTTCCGCCAGCGGGTGCTCCGTGCTGAAGCGTCCGTCCGCCCCGATCGGAACCGGGATGCCATTAACCGTCAGCACGATCGACGAGGCCGGTGTATAATTGCTGACCGAGCCGGACAGCAGGGTAGAGGCCTTCGTCTCCGTGTACATCGCATACTGGTCAACCGTCAGTCTAGCCGTAGGACCGTCTGCATTCATCAGCTCTCGGACCGGCACAATCAGACCGTTCTTGCGCAGCTTGATCGTATCGCCGATCTTGAAATTCACAGCCAGGTATTTCTTGAAGTTCTGGGTCCCATAGCTCGTATCCTGAGCAACCAGGATGTAACCTCCCGGAGGAATCGCGAGCTCCGTCGGTCCCGACCAGACCGGAGGCAGGCCGCCTATCGATGGGTTCACAACCTGCAGCACCTTATTCGCAGCGTCGACCTGGACCGCCACATTCAAGGCCGGGATCGTGATGGACGTGCCCCAATCGGTTGTAAATAACGCAAGGGTATTGTCGATGCCGCTGATATCGCGGTCGATGTACCCGATCTCGTGGCGGGGCCCCTCGATGTTGATCGTAATGTCGATCGGAGCAGCCTCCACCTCGATCAGGCCGGCTGGCGGCTGCGAAGGGTTATAAGTTACGGTAACCGTAGAGGCTGTAACGGCCGCCGCACCCTTGAAGAGCTGGATCGCGATAGCGTTCGTTCCGGCCAGTAATTGGACAATGCTTTGGAAGCTTCCATCCGCCTTTACCGGCGCCTCGGTTCCATTCACCGTCACCCGGATGCCTTGCCCGGCCGTATACCCGGTCACCTGCCCGGCTACGGAGAACGATGGAGAGGTCACCGTTGTTCCCGATGGGGTCAGCACCTGCAGACCGGGATCCGGGCTTAGAAAATCTTCCGCGTGCACAGTATCATTCCCCCTATGCAGGGAGGGAAGATCGCCTGTCTTGAAATGCTCGAATAACGGCTTCCGGTACACGGAAGTTCCCCAGGACGAGTCGTTGGCCAGCAGGACATAGCCGCCGTCCGGAATCGGCAGCTGCTGGCTCTCTTCCCAGCCCGTTCCCGTCACGGGGACCGTCGTCGGACCGATGACACGGATGACCCGATCGTGCTTGTCGACCGCGATGGCGACGTTCGTCTTCTTGACATACACCTCGTGCGAGTTGGAGCTGTTAGTCACCTGCGCACCGCTGGTGAACAAGGCGACATAGTTATTTTTTTGCGGAGCGGCATCGACATTGAAGTTGATCAGGTTCACCGGAAGCTGGAATTGTCCGTCAGATGACTGCACATAGACGGCCTCCGTCACCCCGGCCGCCGCGGCTGCTGAGAGCTGTGCGGCACCGTCCCCCTCTCCTCCGCCCGGCATCGAAGCTCCTGCCAGAGCTTGGGGAAATAAAGTAAACAGCATGATGACGATCAGCAGCGTGTTCCATCTGGACAGCAACATGTTTTTCATCAACGACTCCTTTCTTCATCGAAACTGGCCAAACCGGATGCGGCAGGCAGACCTAAGCCGCTCGGCCGCGGAGGGATGTCCTATAGCTTGTGAATTCTCGTTGTTCGGCGCAGCCCTCTGTCTGCCCTTTAGCCTGTGAAGCAGTTCTTTTCCCTTCGCCCAAGGCACCTCCTCTGCGCGGCAACGCCATAATTCGGAATCAGAGCTTGCTGATGCTTGATCCTCTATTCACAGTAACACAAGGCCCATATGGGCAATACTGGAAATCTATTACTATTTCTGGTACTCTTATTGCCATTACGCTTCTGAAAGAACGAAAGGGCGGCTTAATAAAGACTAAGGAGCCAAGTGTTTGTCAATGTCGAAGAATGAGCAAATTGAAAGTAAGAAACAGAGCATTGTGAATTTATTAGTCGCCACCTTCAAGTATGATAGGGATAGAAGTTCCGACAACACAAGGATTTGAGGGGGAATCAATCGTATGACAAGAAATACGAAGCTGGTTAGCGCCGTGCTTGCGGTAAGCCTGCTCGCGGGCTGCTCCGGTCAGGGCGGAGATCATCAGGCGACGGACGGGAAAACGAACGGCAGCTCAGGAGGGGACGGCCAGGTAACGCTCACGTTCTGGAGAAATTCCGGGAACGATACCGAAAACGCCGCTTATGACAAGCTTGTCGCTTCGTTTATGGAGAAAAATCCGGGCATCAAGGTGGAGATGACGCCGATTCCCTATTCGGATTATGACACGAAGCTGAGGGTGTCGATCTCCTCGGGCAGCCCGCCGGACATTATGGCGCTGGATGCTCCGACGCTCGGTTCGTACGCGCATGCGGGCGCGCTTAAGCCGCTTACCTCGTACTTTAAAGCCGATGGCAACATGGACGATATTCCGAAGTCTACGCTGGCTACGTATACGTACCAAAATGAAATTTATATGGCTCCCTTGACCGAGTCGTCCATTGCTTTGTTCTACAACAAGAAGCTGTTCGAAGCAAAAGGCATCCCGCTGCCGTCGAAAAACCCGGACGAGCCCTGGACATGGGAGCAAGTGCTGGACGCTGCGAAAAAAATCAATGATCCCGCCGGCGGCGTGTTCGGTATCGATCCGGCGCAGGGCTTCAATAATGCGGGGGCTACGGCTTATTTCAAGTATCCGATTATCTGGCAGTTCGGCGGCGAGCTGATGGATGCGGAGGGCAAAACCTCCAAGGGATATCTGGACTCGCCGGAGACGAAAAAAGCGCTGGAGTTTTTCGCCGATCTGTACAACAAGCACAGTGTGTCCGCCTTGGAGTACCCGCCCGATCCGTTCCCGAACGGCAAGCTGGGCATGACAGTGGACGGCTCCTGGTCGCTCGCTTATCTGGCGGAGAAATTCCCGAACTTCAAGCTGGGGGTCGATTATGATATTGCCCCTCTGCCCAAAGGCAGCAAGCAAGCTGTCGCAAACGGCAGCTGGGCGCTCGGCATTTCGGCGAAAAGCCAGCACGCGGATGCCGCCTGGAAATTCGTCAACTTCGTGACCAGCAAGGAAGGTCAGATCGCTTACAGCTCCATGACCAAGGACATTCCTTCGCGTTATTCGGCCGCCAAGGAATTCCCGGAGCTGAACGAATACCCGAAAAACGTATTTGTCGTGCAAAATCAGAAATACGGCCGGCCGCGGCCCATCACGCCGATCTTCCCGCAGATGTCGGAGGCGGTCAACAAGCTGTTCGAAGAGATCGTGATCGGCAAACGGAATGTGGATGCCTCGGTAGCCGAAGCGGTCAAGAAGATCGACAAGGCATACGCCGATATGGATAAGCAGAAGTAGGAAGCCAAGACGGACGAAGAGGCGGTTCATTCTGAATGAACGCCTCTTTCTGCTATACTGGGGGCATAGGCTCCGCAATCGGAGAGGGAACGCAGCAGGGGAGGATCGCCGATGTTTTTCTCGTTACGCAGCCGTCTGATGGCGGCTTTCTCCATCTTGATGATCATCCCGTTCGCAGCCATGGTCTATATGTTAAGCGAGAAATCCGCCCAGATCATCCAAGCGTCCATTGAATCCTCGGCGTCGCAGACGATTGACCAGTTCGCCTCCCACGTGAACACGCTGCTTACCCAAGTCGAGGATATCGGCAATCAGATGATGGGAAGCCGGGCGACGCAGGAATGGGCGGCAATTTTGCTGGGGGGCGAATCCTCCACTCAGGAGCGCCTTTTAGCCAAGCAAAGGGTGCGGGAGTCGTTCTCCTCGTATGCCGTGAACAATTCGAACGGCATTTCGCTAAGCGCGTTTACCGGCGAGGGCGGGGGGATATGGACGCAAGACCGCACTTATTTGAGCAGCGACTGGTACAAGGAATACAGCCGCGGCGGCAGACGCTGGACGACGGCGCATAAGGATGGCGATCAAGCGGACGATCTGCTTAGGTCCCGTTACGTAAACAGCCTGATCGTGCCCCTGGTGCATCTCCAATCGTTCCGCAATGTGGGGATCGTCAAAATCAATTATCCCGCTTCTCTGCTCCGCGGCGCAATCGATAAAATTCGCTTCGGCGAGACGGGAAGGGTTTATCTGATGACGCGCGAGGGCGAAAGCGTGCTTCGTCAGGAAGCCGCGATCGACAGCGGGCTTTTGTCTGACGGACTGACCATGGCCGTGAACGATTATGCGGGTCAAACCGGCGGCGTCTTCCCCGTCGAGCACCGGGGACAGACGTATACGGTTTTTTTTCGCAAGCTGGCCGGCCCGGATTGGATCGTGATCGGAGCGGTGCCGCAGGCCGAGCTGTATGCGAAGATCAAGCATACCCGGCAAACCTTCATCCTTATCAGCCTGCTGCTGCTTGCCGTAGCTCTGCTGGTCGCCTACCGGCTGTCCTACAGCGTAACCCGGCCGCTTAGCCGGATGGCCGGCGCCATGAAGCATATCAAGCGAGGGGAATTCGGCCCGGCTCTCGCACTGATGAAGGGACAGCAGGCCGGGAGCAGCGAGGTAGCATATGTGGCAGGCGTGTTCGAGCAGATGACGGACCGGCTGAAATATTTGATCGAGACGGAATACGAAACCAATCTGCGCCGGAAAAATGCCGAATACAAAGCGCTGCTGCTGCAGATCAATCCGCATTTCTATAACAATACCCTGGAGATCATCAGCGGTCTGGCGGCGACCAAGCGGGAGGAGCTCGTGATGGACACGACCGAGGCGCTCGGCAAGATGATGCGTTATTCCTTGAACTTGAACAGCGATCTTGTGCGGGTGAAGGAAGAGTTGGATTATATCCGCGACTATTTGTTCATCCTGCAGCTGCGGCATGGGGAGCGATTGAGCTTGACCGTGCATGAGGACGATCAGGCGAGGGAATATATGATGACGAAGTTCATTCTTCAGCCGCTCGTCGAGAATGCGGTGAAGTACAGCCTGGAGAAGGACGGCATAGCCAAGGTGTCCATCCGGGCGTCGGTCCGGCACGACCGGCTGCTGCTGGCGGTGAAGGACAACGGGACCGGCATGCCGCCGAATCTGACGCGGGAGCTGCTGGCCGAAGGCGAGACGGACGAGTTCATTCAGATTCTGAACAGCGGAGGGGACAGCATCGGACTGCGCAATGTGCTCTCCCGCTGCAGGTTGAAATACGGGAGCGAATTCGGGCTTCGCATCCAGTCCACGCCGGGATTGGGTACGGAGATTGTCTTACTGCTTCCGCTCATAAGGGGCTGATTCCAGCATGTATACGATTATGTTAGTTGACGATGAGATCGGAGTCCGCAACAGCATCAAAGCCAAGATCGATTGGGAGGCGGCCGGTTACCGGATCATCTCGGAGGCGGAGAATGGGCTGGAGGCGCTGAGGCTGCTGCAGGAGCAGCCGCTCCCCGATCTCCTCATATCCGATATCCGGATGCCGCAGATGGACGGACTGGCCCTCATTGAAGCCTGCAAGGAGAGCTGCCCGGAGCTGAAAATCATCGTGCTGTCCGGCTACTCCGACTTCGAATATATGAAGACCGCCATCCGGTACGGCGTAAAGGACTACTTGCTGAAGCCGGTCGTCCGGGGCGAGCTGACAGCCTTGCTGGCCCGGCTCTCCAAGGAGCTGGAGGAAGACCGGGCCAAAACCCGTCAGGATCGGCTGGACCAGCTGCAAAGCAGCAAGCAGCTCGTTACGCTGCAGGAGCAGCTGATCTGGCAGCTGGTGAAGGATGAGTGGCTGAGCCTGTCGGCGGTCAAGGAGAGATTGCGCGGCTTGCAGCTGTCCGCGCTGGCGGCAGACGAGGTGCACGCCCGATTTGCCGCCATCGAGATGAGAATACCGCGCGGACGGCTCGACGATTGGAGCGAACGCAAGGACTTGCTGGTGCTGGCCTTCGGCATGGTATGCCGGGAAATCGCCGAGCAGTGGACGGAGGTGATCCCGCTCTACGATTTTCATTATCCGTCGATGATGTATTTTCTTATTCTGCGAGAGAAGGACGGGGCGGAGGAAGAGATCGCCGCGGCTTTGGTCCGTCAGCTTCAGCACAGCATTCATCACTATCTGCGGGTGGAGACGGTCGTCGGGATCGGCGAGCCGGTGTACGGAATCGAGCGGCTGAAGGATGCCTATGCCTCCTGTATGCTCTCCTGGAGCCAAGGGAGCGCAGGCGCGGGTCCCGGTGAGCGCAAGCCGGGTGCGGGGCAGGAATTTACGCTGACGACCGAAACAGAGCGGAAGCTGATCCTTTCGATCGAAAGCCTGGACAAGAAGGCCGTGTACAAGCTGCTTCAGGACATTTTGCCGGCGGGGCCGGACACGACAATGTTTGCCTTTACCTTCCTGACCTTCCGGGTTATTCTGCTGTTCAGTTCCGTTGCCCGGAAGTTCGAGCTGGGAGATTCCGCCCTGCAGAGGCATTTGTGGAGCTGTCAGATGTCGCTCAGAGATTCCCATTCCAAGGAACAGGTGCTGAGGCAGCTGGAGGAGTTGGCCGAGCTGGTGATGGAGGAGGTCCGGAAAACCCGCTTCTCCAACGGGCAGCAGCTGGTTGAAGCGATCCGGAAATATGTCGATGACAATTTTTCGTACGAGCTGTCCTTGGCTTCTCTCGCCGATATGTTTCATCTGAACGAAACTTATTTATCCGGTTTGTTCAAGCAGGCGGCCGGAATGACGTTCAGCGATTACGTAACCAAGCTGCGGATGGACAAGGCGCTGGCGCTGATCAAGGAAAATCAGCTCAAGCTGACGGACATCGCGACGCTTGTCGGATATTCCAGCTCCAGCTACTTCAGCACCGTGTTCAAGAAATATTATGGCGCCAGCCCCAAGGAATACCGGGTTGAGGCGCTGGGCTTAAGATAACAGGCCCAAAACCGTCCGACTGCCGCTGCTGGCTCCGGGCGGTTTTTGGTTTTTAAAGCCCAGAGCCGGGAAGGAGAGGTGCAGTTGCCGTCAGGCGCTTTTCTTAACCCAGCAAATCTAAACAAAAGAACAGATGATATTGAAATGAATTCAAGGGCGGATTCGATACAATTAGGGCAACAAAATGAAAAGAGGAGCAGCAGATGAAAAGAAACGGAGGAAAAGGGGCATGGGCGGGAGCTCTTCTCATGCTTGGCATGCTGACTTCAGCCTGTACGGGAGAGGATGGAGGCAAGGCGGCGGATCGGCAAGGTCCGGAAAATCCGGAAAGTCCGGCGTTTGCGTACAACACCGATCCGTTGTATTACACGGAGCTGTACAGGCCCCAGTATCATCTGTCCCCGCCGACCGGGAATTTGAGCGATCCGAACGGAATGGTGTATTTCGAAGGCGAATACCACCAATTCTATCAGAACAGCGGACAATGGGGGCATGCGGTGAGCACGGATCTGCTCCACTGGGAGCATCTGCCGGTCGCGCTGGCCCGGGACCCGCTTGGGGAGATCTGGTCGGGCAGCGCCGTGGTGGATTGGAAGGATACGAGCGGTTTCTTCGGCGGCAAGGCTGGACTGGTAGCCATATTCACGCATTTCAAGAGCGGACAGCAATCCCAGAGCATCGCTTACAGCAAGGATAAGGGACGGACCTGGACCAAATACGAGGGCAATCCCGTCATCCCGAACCCCGGACTGAAGGACTTCCGGGACCCGAAGGTGATTTGGCATGAGCCGACCCGTTCGTGGGTGATGGTCGTCTCCGTAGACCGGAGCATTCAGTTCTATACATCTCAAGATCTCAAGTCCTGGAAGCTGGAGAGTGAATTCGGCGCAGGGCACGGCTCTCATGCGGCCGTCTGGGAATGTCCGGATCTCTTCGAGCTTCCTGTAGAGGGAACCAATCTCAAGAAATGGGTGCTGGCCGTTTCCATCGGGAGCAACCCGGCTACGAAAGGCTCGACCGCTCAATATTTTGTCGGCTCGTTCGATGGGAAGACGTTCCAAAATGAGAATGCCCCGACGGAAGTTTTATGGGCCGATTACGGCAAGGATTTTTATGCAGCCGTATCGTATTCGGACATTCCCGCGAAGGACGGGCGCAGAATTTGGACGGGCTGGATGTCCAACTGGCGTTACCCGTTCGCGATGCCGACGGAGCCGTGGAAAGGCAATCTTTCCATACCGCGGGAGCTGAGGCTGCGGGATATTCCGGGAACAGGGCTGCGCCTTGTGCAGCATCCGGTCAAGGAGCTGGAGAAGCTGCGCGGCGAAGCCGTAAAGCTGTCCCGTCAGCAGCTGGCCCCTGGTGTTAATCCGCTGCAGGGCTTGAAGGGAACCTCCTACGAGCTGGAGACGGAGTTCACCGTCAGCCCTGGCTCCCGGCTGGAGCTGAAGGTCCGGAAGGGCGCCGATGAGGAGACGGTTATCAGGTATGATGCAGCGGCGGAGAAGCTTGCGGTGGACCGGAGAAGGTCAGGGGCCGCTGCGTTTGAGGCAGGTTTTGCCGAAGTGATGGAAGCTCCGCTGAAGCTGAGGGAGGAGAAGGTCAAGCTTCGCTTATTTGTGGATGAGTCGACGCTGGAGGTGTTTGCCAATGACGGGGAAGCGGTGATTTCATCGCTGATCTTCCCCGGCAGGCTCAGCCACGGACTGGAGCTGACGGCCGCGCAGGGCGGCGTAACGCTGGAGGAGGCCCGCTTTTACCCGCTGCAGACGGTGTGGCGGGACGAAAAAGCCGGCGGGCTCGAGCCGTTGCGGATTGTGTTCGATCAGAGCGCTATCGATGTGCCGGTCGGCCAAACCCGCAAGCTGGCTGCCGCCGTCCTGCCGCTGACCGCGTCTCAGGAAGTGAAGTGGGAATCCAGCGACCCGGCGGTCGCCATGGTGACTGCGGAAGGCGGGACTTCGATCCATGCCAAAGCTGATGCCAAGGCAGAAGTCACCGGGCTGAAGGCCGGGGAAGCGGAGATCAGGGCCGTCACCGGAGACGGCAAGGTGGCAGCCGTTCTGAACGTATTTGTTTTCGAAGCAAAATAAGAACAGGGGGCATGACCCGATGGCCATACAAACTGCAATGCCCGCGGCCAAGGAGAAGCGGGCTGTGAGAAGCTATCACAGACACGAGCAGACAACGGCGCTGTGGTTTATTTTGCCGGCGCTGCTGCTGCTGCTCGTCTTCGTGTTCTACCCGATGCTGCAGGCGTTCGTCATTTCCTTTCAGAATTATTCGCTCGTCGGCTCCAGGCAGTCTTTCGCCGGGCTTGATAATTATATCGCCTTATGGGACGATACCGCCTTTCATAACAGCTTGAAACATTCCTTTTATTTTGCCATTGTCGTTATTCCGATTCAGACCGCGATTTCCCTAGGGCTTGCCATGCTGATCCAGAAGCCGGCGCGGATGACGGGCTTGTTCCGGACCGCGTATTTTATTCCGGTGATCATTTCTACCGGGGTAGCCGCTACCGTATTCAAACTGATCTATAACAAGGAGTTCGGGCTGCTGAATGCGGTGCTGAAAATATTCGGGCTGCCTGTGACCAGTTTTTTGTCCAACCCGGAGACGGCGATGAATGGGGTCATCCTGCTCGGGATCTGGAAGGCGGCGGGATTTTTCATGATCATCTTTCTGGCCGGTCTCAATAACATCCCCGGCGATCTGTATGAAGCGGCCAGGGTAGACGGAGCGTCGCGCCTGCAGCAATTTGCCCGGATCACGCTGCCTCTGTTGAAGCGGACGACGGCCTTCGTCGTCATCATCACCACGATCGATGCGATCAAGCTCTCCGGTCTGGTATTTGTGCTGACCAATGGCGGACCTAACGGCTCGACGGAAACCGTCGTGTTTTATATTTACAAAACCGCCTTTCAACAGATGCAGATGGGATATGCGACAGCCGCAGCCTTCGTTTTGTTTGCCATCGTGCTGATCATTTCCCTGATCCAAATGAGAATTTTCAAGGAAGACGCCGACAGGTAGAAAGGAGCAGGCCCCTTATGAAACATACACTGACAGCTGTTAAATATGTGCTGATGGCGGCAATTGCGATTATTTCCATCATCCCGATTGTCTGGATGGTCTTCGGCTCGCTGCGCCCGTATCAGGAGCTGTTCAAGTACTCGGCTACGCTGAATATCCATATGCTGATCCCGGTCGAATTTACGCTGAACAATTATGTGAATGTCATCTTCAGCGCCCGCAATCCGTTTCTGCGGTATATCGGCAATACGCTGTTGGTGGCGTCTGTTGTCACAGCGGGCGTGCTCGTCATTAATTCGATGGCGGCTTTTGCGTTCGCCAAGCTTCGCTTCCCCTGGAAGCCGGTGCTGTTTGCCCTGTTCATGTCGGCGATGATCATTCCTGGCGAGGTTACGCTGGTGCCCAACTATTTGCTGATGCACAAGCTGGGCTGGCTTAACTCCTACAAGGCGCTGATCGTTCCTTCGATGCTGTCCGTCTTCGGCATTTTTATGCTGAGGCAGTTTTTTGCCGAAATTCCGTATGAAATCATCGAAGCCGCCCGGATCGACGGAGCTTCGCTGCCGCGGACTTTCCTGAATATTGTGCTGCCGGCCGCCGTTCCGGCGCTTATTACCTTGGGCATCATGACCTTCCTCGGCAATTGGGACGCTTATCTGTGGCCGCTGATCGTCATCAATGATCAAAAAATGCAAATGATCCAAGTCGCCATCTCGTCGTTCTCTTCCACGGAAGGAACGGACTGGTCCAAGATTTTGGCCGCGAATACGATCTCGACCGTGCCGATCCTGCTGCTGTTCCTGTTTCTGCAGCGGTATTATATCCAGGGGATTACGATGTCGGGCATTAAGGGGTAACCGATCCGGCATGCTATACCGATCCATCACATATGCAGAGGAGAATTATTGTGGCCTATGAATTAGTTGCGCTTGGCGAATGCCTGATTGATTTTACGCCTTACGGGGTTTCGGAAGCCGGTCAGCCGCTTTATGAGCGGAATCCGGGCGGCGCGCCCGTGAATGTTGCCGCCGCGGTCGCCAAGCTGGGCAGAAGGTCGGCGTTTGTGGGCAAGGTCGGCAGCGACCCGTTCGGGCTTTATCTGAAGGAGATGCTGCAAGCTCATGGCGTTTCGCCAGAAGGGCTGCTGCTCACGGAAGAAGCGCATACGACGATGGCTTTCGTCCATTTGGACGAGCATGGCGACCGGTCGTTTCATTTCAGCCGGCAGCCGGGGGCGGATCAGCTGCTGCGAGCCGATGAGGTGAAGGAGTCGGTGCTGGAGGGCGCAGCGCTGTTTCATTTCGGATCGATTTCCATGACGGCGGAGCCGGCCTGCGGAGCTGTGCTCCATGCGGTCCGGAAAGCGAAGGAGGCGGGAGCGTTGATCTCGTACGACCCCAATTGGCGTCCTTCCTTATGGAGAGATCGCCGGCAGGCGAAGGAAACGATTTTGACAGGGCTTGCCTGGGCCGATATTGTGAAGGTATCCGAGGAGGAGCTTGTTTTTCTGATGGAGGACGAGAACCTGGAAGCCGCCTCCGCCCGGCTGCTGCAGCAATATCCCGTGTCTCTGCTGCTCGTAACGGCAGGTGCGGCGGGCGCTTACTATCGGACGGAGCAGTATTGGGGCAAGACGGACAGCTTTCCGGTAGCGGCAGTCGATACGACGGGAGCGGGGGACGGCTTTTTGGGCGCGCTGCTGTACCGGGTGCTGGAGAGCGGGAAGCCCTTGAAGCAGTGGAGCGAGACAGAGCTGAACGAGGCGGTTGTTTTTGCGAATGCGGCAGGCGCCTGGGCCACCACACGCAAGGGCGCCATCCCGGCGTTGGCGGGATTGGAGGACATCGACAGGCTGCTGTCGGAGGTCGCCGGGAAAAAGCAGAGTACCGGGAATAGCAGAGTAAAGGAGAATTGACGATGAATGTAAACGATCGGGTCCAAGACCACCGGGAGCCTTCCTCCACGCACAGGAACAGGGTAGAGGAAGCCAACCGGGCGCTGGCCGAGCTGGCCGGGGCTATACCGGGGGACGGTTATCGGCTGCATTATCATCTCATGCCCCCTGCGGGCTGGATGAATGATCCCAACGGACTGGTTCATTTCCAAGGCGAATATCATGTGTTCTACCAGCATTATCCTTACATGCCGAAGCACGGGCCTATGTATTGGGGGCATGCGAAAAGCCGGGATCTCGTTCATTGGGAGCATCTTCCCATCGCTCTCGCTCCGTCCGAGGCTTATGATCTCGGCCAGGAGGGAGGCTACGGCTGCTGGTCGGGCAGCGCGGTCGATGACGAAGGCGTGCTGACGCTGATCTACACGGGACATGTCGACGGCCGTTCGCCCGAAGAAGCGCAGTGCATCGCCACCAGTACGGATGGCGTCCATTTCGAAAAATGGGAGCATAACCCGGCGATCTCCGGTCCGCCGGCAGCCGGAGGGTTCGGATTCCGCGACCCGAAGGTGTGGAAGCATGACGGCGTCTGGTATATGATCGTCGGACACGGGATGGACGGTCAGGGACAAGCGCTGCTGTACGCTTCCGCAGACCTGCGGCAATGGACATATAAGGGAATCGCGGCGGACAGCGACGGCACGATGGGCAATATGTGGGAGTGCCCGGATTTGTTTCCGCTGGGAACGGAGAGCGTCGGGAAAGCCGGGGACGGGCATGTCTTGATTATGTCTCCCATGAATATGGGAGCGACGAAGACGATGTATTTGACCGGAAACATGGACTATAAAGCGGGCAAGTTCAGGTATGAATATGCCGAACGATTGGATTACGGCTTCGATTTCTATGCGCCGCAAACATTCCTGGACGATCAGGGCAGACGCATTCTGATCGGCTGGATGAATATATGGGGAGCCTCGATGCCGGAGCAGGCAGAGGGCTGGATGGGAGCTTTCACGCTTCCTCGCGAGCTGAAGCTGAATGACGACGGCCGCTTGCGGATGGTGCCGGTTGCCGAGCTGAAGGCACTGCGCGGCTCGCATGCCGGGCTGCAGGAACGGTACGTGGCCGCCGGGAGCCTGGTGGACATTCCCGAGCTGGCGGGAGATGCGCTGGAGCTGATCGCCGTATTCGACGCGGGGGACTTGAGCGCAGCTGCGGAGTTCGGCATTCAAGTCCGCTGCTCCGCGGACGGCCGGGAATTCACAGAGATCGTCTACCACACGGCGGAGCGGAAGCTTCGGGTAGACCGCAGCCGCTCGGGACAAGGGGACGGCGGAGTCAGCGAGGCGGAATTGGAGCTGCTGGAGGACGGGCGGCTCAAGCTGCATCTGTTTGTAGATCGTTCATCCGTCGAGCTGTTCGCTAATGACGGCCTGAAAACGATGACCAACCGGATCTATCCGCAGCTGGAGTCCCTGGGCGTTAAAATATTTGCCAGAAACGCGAATGTCCGGCTGCAAAGTCTGGACGGCTGGCTGCTCCGTTCGGTCACTGCGTAGCCCGGAGGAAGAGACCGGCTCATAACCCTAATAAACGGACGCTCCCCTTGCGGCAGACAGTTGAGTTATTACTAGCTGTCACTGCGAGGAGGAGCGTTTTGCCGTGATTGAAGGCGGACCCGCCTCCTGAGCTTGCCTCCTCAGCTCCGAGGGAGGGAGACCGAAATAGGTAGAGAATTGCTTCGAGAAATAATGAATGGACGAGTAGCCGAGCTCCTCGGCGATCGACGTGATCGAGCGGTCGCTTTCCTGGATGGTCGCATAGGCGCGCTGCATTTTGATGCGGAAAAAGCATTCCTTGGGCGTGAGGCCGGTCATTTTCTTGAACATGCTGTAAAATTGCGATTTCTTGAGCTGGCACAGCTCCAGCCACTGCTCGTAAGGCGGGTTCATGCCGGGATATTGCTCCATCAGATCGATAATTTTCTGAATCCGGTAGTCCGGGATGTTGTCGGAGATGCTCAGATTAACGAGCTGCAAAATCCAGCTGTACAGCAGGCTGCCGACGATCTCGCTTTTGTATTGAATGCCGAGCCGGTTCAGCCGCACGACCTGGATGAAGGTCTGGATCAGCTCCGGGTAGCGGGAGAGCCGGGTAACCCCCGTCAACTGATCGAGCTCCCTGCCCGGGCGGCTCAGCGTCATAAGCTCGGCTTCATAATCGTGAGGCGGATCGAAGTAAAGATGCTGGACCGTCTCCAGCTTTACGAAAAAATCGCAATACATATCATAAGAAGAGATCGGCTGCTCCTCGGACATATGAAAGGAATGCTCGATTCCGGGCGGAATAAACGCCAGTGTGCCTTTTTTTAACGGATAGCTTCGTCCCCCGATCAGCAAGGAGCCGGCTCCTTTGTCGATCAGGTGAAAGGCATAGCAGTAGCCGAACCGATTTTTCTCCCGGCGCCTGCCGGCGTAGGCATGGTAATGCGCTGCCCGGATGGAGGGCTGGATTGAAAGGACGGATGACTCCTCGTTCATCGGTTAACCACCTTTGGCTTGCTAGCATGGATGCTTGCGCGTTGCGCTGTCTGTTATCAGGGTAAACGTCATCCACTTTTCTGTCAATTCCGCAGAAATAGGCACGGCATTTCATCGGCCGTCTGGCGTTGGGCCGGACGGTTTTTGTGCGCGTAGCAGAACGTATACTATCATAAAACAAGGTCCAGGGGGAGCCTCCACGGATGTCTGCACGATGGATTCAGGGAATCGGAAAGGAGAGGGGCCGGCAGAAGCAGGGGATATGCAGCCTTGTGTAGAGTAAGCGGAAGGGCGCTGGAGATCCGGAGCTGCCGCTGCAGTTTTCGTGCGAAGCATGCGGGCGAGACATGTATCCTGCGTTTGACCCGAGGCTTCATGGTAGCAAATACCGAATGGAAGACCGGATTAACCAGAAAGAGAGGTCGAAGAAAGCACGAGGTTGAACAAAGGGAATGGATGTGGGATGGAAAAGCGATAGCGGCCGTCTTTGAAGTCATGTCTCTACCTCTAAAAATAAATTCAAACCGGACATGACTTCAAGAAAGGTTGGAATCCCATATCCATTCCTCCCCACGCGCCAAAAGCGGATCATCCGCCGTCAACTCCCGCCATCCCCGGCCAGCTTGCCAGCCATACCGGATCAATATTATGATGAGGGCACGATCCGAATCTGCTTCAGGCAACGAAAGGATTGAATTTCGGGATGGATTACGAATTCTTCGTCGGCTTTACCCCTCGAATAATCGATGTTGTGCAGCGGGACCGTCAATTTTGGGAGCCTATAGACTATGTGCTGCTAAGGGAGCGGACGGGTCTGCATACCCTGACTTATGTGGTGGAAGGGGAGGGCATGCTGGAGCTGGCCGGTCAGCTTAGCTTGCTGGAGGCGGGACGCTTGTTCCAGATTTGGCCGAATCAATATATGCGCATAACGACAACGGCCGAGCGTCCGGTTCGCTTCATCTCGATACAATTCAGATACGGGCTGGTACGCTGGGAAGGGGACCGCATGGAAAGCCGGGAGACGGTCCATCCTCTGCCGCTGCCCGAACAGCTCGTGCTGCAGGAATCGTCCGGTATCGCGGAGCTGTTTGCAAGAGCATTCCGACATTGGACAGAGAAAAGCGGCGATTATGAGTGGCTGGTCAAGCTGGAGCTGCTGCAGGCGATACAGCTGATCAACCGGTCCGTGCAGTTTTCCATGGAAAAAATTCCGCATCATGATACCATACAAAAATCCATCGATTATATGAAAACTCACTTTCAAAGCCCTATTTCCAGGGAAATGATTGCCAGCCATGTCTCCTTGTCTCCCGGTTATTTCTCGGTTTCTTTCAAGAAAAATACAGGGCTCAGTCCCATCCAATATTTAACGAAATTGAGGCTGGACCATGCCAAATATTTGTTGAGAAGCAGCCGGATTCCGATTAAGCGGGTCGCTGAGGAAAGCGGGTTCGAGGACTCGTTTTATTTCTCCAGGCTATTCTTCCGAGAAACCGGGATGACGCCAAGAGACTACCGAAACTCTTGATATTCAGATGACAAAAATCCAGATTATTCGAAACATCTGTTCATGTACCCCGCGTTGCATCCCCTCTATAGTGGAAGTAGAAGCATTCACATTCCAGCTGTAGGGGGACTTAACTTATGAGCGACCGACCTGCGATTATTGACGCCGACGTTCACAATGCTATCGCCAGCCCGAAAGATTTGCTGCCTTATTTGCCCAAAGCGTGGCATGAGTATTGGCTGGGAGCCGGACCGGCCTACGGAGGAGGCTGGTATTCGCCGATCGGCGTGATGCGCAAGGATGCGAACCCGAAAAGCGGGGGCATGCCCGGGAGCGATCCGGCGTTTATGCTAAAGCATCATTTCGAGAAATACGGGATTGATTACGGTATCTTGACCGGCTCGGGGATTCTTGGCATCTCGCTGAACCCGAACCCGGATTACGGCAATGTGGTGGCGAGCGCTTACAACGACTGGCTGGCGGAGACTTGGCTGAAGGTCAGTCCCGTGTTCAAAGGCTCGATCCTGGTCAATCATGCGGACCCGCAGGCTGCCGCCCGGGAGATCGACCGGATGGCGGGGCATCCGGATATGGTGCAGGTCATTATGTGCAGCGGCTCCCGGATGCTGTACGGGCAGCGCTTCTATCATCCCATCTACGAAGCGGCGGAGCGTAATGGGCTGCCGGTAGCCGTTCATCCGGGGACCGAGGGCCGCGGCATAGCCGGAGCGCCTACCCCGTCGGGCTACCCGACGTCTTATCTGGAGTGGCATAATATTTTGCCGATCAATTATATGGCCCATGTCAACAGCCTCGTGTGCGAAGGCGTGTTCGAGAAGTTCCCCGGGCTGAAATTCGTCGCGATCGAAGGCGGCATCGCCTGGGTTCCGCATCTGATGTGGCGGATGGATAAAAACTTCAAGGCGCTGCGCGATCAGGCGCCATGGCTGAAGAAAATGCCGTCCGACTACATCCGGGAGCATGTGCGCCTGACGACGCAGCCGATCGAGGAGCCGTCCGATCCGCAGCATCTTAATCAGATTCTGGATATGATCGGCGCGGACCATATGATCATGTTCTCATCGGATTATCCGCACTGGGATTTCGACAACCCGCAGATGGCGCTGCGGCCGGTCCGCCGGGAGCTGCGTCAGAAAATATTAGCCGATAATGCGATCGAGCTGTATGGGTTGAAGGCCAAGCCGGCTCTCGGGGAGGTGCCCAGCCATGGCTAAGGTCAAGGAGCGGTATACGGTCGCGGCGGCATCCGAGCTGGAGGAGCAGGGACGCAAGATCGTGGAAGTGAACGGGATCGAGCTTGGCGTGTTTTATGTAAATGGCGTGTACAAGGCCTGGCGGAATATATGCCCGCACGGCGCGGCTCCCGTCTGCGTGGGCCGGGTATGCGGGACGCGGCTCCCGTCCATGGTGTACGAATACAAGTACGGACGGGACCAGGAGATTTTGCGCTGTCCGTGGCATGGCTGGGAGTTCGACCTGCTGACCGGCGTCCATCTGGCGGATGAGACGGTGAAGCTGCGGGGGTATGAGGTGGAAGTGGAGGACGGGCAAGTATATGTGCGGGTATAGCCGCTGATCCGCATGCGGGCCCTATATGCCATTATTGGTCCAAGCCGCTATATATAAATCAGAACCGCCTGGCAGTGAGCCGCGCCCTGATGGGCTGGGGAGCTTCACTCCCGGGCGTTTTTGTCATGCAACACATGCGCAGTCCGGATATCCCGGCGCACCCCGGATAAAATCGGTATATGAAACGGGCAAAATCCGGCATGTACAAAAAGCTACCCGGTCTCTATTATTGTTTATTGATAATCATTATCAATTAAGAGATGGGAAGTCAGGGGAGGACTAGGACATGAAAGCTTTACGGTTAGGGATGGCGCTGCTGCTTATAGGGGTGCTTGCAGCCTGCGGCTCGGGAGCTGCGGGCAGCACGGGAGGCTCGGGCGGTCAGGCCGGCGGGGAGAAGTCGAATACGGGAGCTCCGGCTCCTTCTGATACGGGTACAGGCAAGGAAAGGACGATTCAGCATGCGATGGGAACTGCGAAGCTGTCGAAGCAGCCTGAGCGGGTCGTCGTGCTGTTCAACGGCATGGTGGACAATGCGGTCGCGCTTGGCGTCAAGCCGGTGGGAGCCGTGGAATCGTGGGAAGAAAAGCCGTGGTATAAATTTCTGCGGGACAAGATGGACGGTGTGAAGAATCTGGGCGAAGAAACCCAGCCTAATCTTGAAGCCATCATTGCCTTGAAGCCGGACCTGATCATCGGCGCGAAGTCGCGGCATGAGAAAATATATCCGCAGCTATCCGGTATCGCGCCTACCGTGATGACGGAAAATGTATTCGATTGGAAGGGGAATCTGAAGCTGGGCGCAGACGCGCTGTATAAGGAGAAGGAAGCCGGGCAGCTGCTGGCCGGCTGGGACAAGCGGGTCGCGGAATTTAAGCAGAAGGCGGGAGCCAGTCTGAGCCAGACGGAAATTTCGATCATCCGTTTCGAGGGAGACGGCAGCGCCCGGCTCTATGTAACGGGCTTCGCAGGCTCGATCCTGCAGGAGCTGGGACTTTCCCGGCCGAAATCCCAGCAGGTGGAGGGCAAGACGGTGGTTAATCTGACCTCCAAGGAGCAGATGGGCCAGCTTGACGGCGACTATATCTTCGATATTACCCGTTATACCGAAGGGGACGCGTCCCGGAAGCAGGCCCACGATGCCTGGACTTCTCATCCGCTCTGGAGCAATCTTAAGGGAGTGAAGGCCGGTAAATATATTCCGGTCGACGTCATCACCTGGAACCTGAGTGCCGGAGCGCTGGCTGCTCAAGCGCTGCTGGACGATTTGTACAAGCATTTTCAAATTAAGTAGAAGCCGGGAAGCGGCTATGTTCATGACGAGAAAACGGGGAGAAGCGGGTCAATGACTGCAAGAAGTAAACATGCGTGGAGGCTGGCTGGCCTGGCGGCCGGATGCGCGGCCCTGCTGCTCGCTATGGCCGCCAGCATTCTGCTGGGTGTGGAGAGCTATCGCCCTTCCATCGGATGGGCTGCCGCTTTTCATTACGATGAGACGGTTATGGAGCAGATGATTATCCGGACAACGCGAATGCCGCGGGCCTTTCTTGCCGCTGCGGTCGGAGCGGGGCTGGCGGTAGCCGGCGCGCTGATGCAGGCCTTAACCCGCAATCCGCTCGCGTCCCCGGGGACGCTCGGAGTCAATGCGGGGGCCAGCTTTGTCGTCGTGCTGGCCTCCGTGGTATTCTCCGTGACGTCGATGCAGGCGCTGATGTGGTTATCCTTCTGCGGAGCGGCTCTGGGAGCGATTGCGGTATATTTGCTTGGCTCGCTGGGACGGGGAGGCTTGTCCCCGATGAAGCTGGTGCTGGCCGGAGCGGCATTGACGGCGCTGTTTTCGTCCTTCACCCAAGGCATATTGGCGCTGGACAAGCAGGGCCTCGGCTCCGTCCTGTTCTGGCTGACGGGCACGATTGCCGGCCGTGAGCCGGATATGCTGATCGTGGCGGGTCCGTACATGGCGCTTGGCGGAGCGGCCGCCTGGCTGCTTTCCAGACAGCTAGATGTGCTGGCCATGGGCGAGGAGACGGCCCGGGGACTCGGCCAGCGCACGGCCTGGCTTAAGGCGGGGATCGGCCTGATCGTGCTGGCGCTGGCGGGAGGGGCCGTGTCGATAGCCGGCCCGATTGGCTTTATCGGGGTGGTGGTCCCTCATATGGCGCGCTTCCTGGCCGGATTGGAGCATCGCTGGGTGCTGCCGTACTGCGCTGTGCTGGGAGCGGTCCTGCTTGTGGCGGCCGACCTGGCGGCCCGCTTTCTGATGATGCCGGAGGAGGTCCCCGTCGGAGTGATGACAGCCCTGATCGGCGTGCCTTTCTTCATCTATATCGCACGGAGAGGGACGGTGAGATCATGATCAACTCTACGGGTAACGGGAGAAGCGTCAGCACGGGCTGGAGTCCGCCCGCCAGAAAGGCGGCGGTCACGGCTGCCGCGCTGCTGGCGCTCATCCTCATCGTCTCGATGATCAGCGCAGGCGCGGGTGAGATGTTCATCTCGCCCGCCCGGGTGCTTCGCGCGGTGTTCGGCTCGGGAGAAGCGGCGGATGTGATGGTCGTTCAGAAGCTGAGGCTGCCGAGAATTGTCATCGCCCTGCTCGTAGGAGCGGCCCTGGCCGGCTCTGGAGCGCTGCTGCAGGGGATGCTGCGCAATCCGCTGGCGTCTCCCGATATCATCGGAGTGAGCGGCGGAGCTTCCGTGGCGGCGGTCCTGTTCCTGACCTACGGAACCGGGGCGCTGAGCATCCGCTGGCTGCCCGCCTTCGCGCTGCTGGGGGCGGCAGTCGTCGCGGCTGCGCTGTATGCGCTGGCCTGGAAGAAGGGGACGGCTCCCGTAAGGTTCGTGCTGATCGGGATCGGGTTGTCTTCCTTGACCTCGGCGGCTACCACGATGATGATCATCTTCAGCCCGAAAAACGACGCCGGTACGGCCTATGTATGGCTGACGGGCTCCATCTATGCGGCTAACTGGGAAAATGTGCTTACCTTGCTCCCCTGGGCGCTGGTTTTGCTTCCGCTGGCTTTCCTGCTCTCGAGGCACGTGAACATCGGGCAGCTGGGCGATGAACTGGCGACCAGCGCGGGCAGCGCCGTTGAGCGCAGCCGCCTGCTGCTGCTGCTGCTCGGCGTGGGCTTAGCCGCCTCAGCCGTCTCGGTTGGCGGCGGCATCGGCTTCGTCGGCCTGCTCGCTCCGCATATGGCGCGCAAGCTGGTCGGTTCGTCCTTCGCCCGTCTGCTGCCGGTTTCGGCGCTGCTGGGCGCTGCGATTGTACTGCTGGCCGATCTGGCGGGCCGGACATTATTTCTGCCGCTGGACGTGCCGGTGGGCGTATTCACGTCGGCTATCGGCGCTCCATTTTTCATTTATTTGCTGTATGCAAGCCGCCATTCTTAAAGAACAAGCGCCAGCCGGCCCGTCTAGTACGGCTGAGCTGCGTATCCAAACATGATCCAGAGAGGATGAGCAAGCTATGGAAATGCCGACTGTAACGGGGGCGACGCCGGTAGCCGATGTGATCCGTTCGCGCAGAACGGTCCGGGTGTTCAAGGATGAGCCGGTAGCGGAGGAGCTGCTGCTGCAGCTGCTGAACATCGCGGTTTGGGCTCCAAATCATGAAGAGCGGCAGCCTTGGAGATTTATTTTATTTCAAGGGGATGCCAGACGGGCGTTCGCCGAAGCCATGGTGCAGACGTACGCTCCGGACGAGCGGGCCAAGTACGGCGACAGGAAAAAGGAGTACCTGGAGTCGGTTCCGGCCCATCTTCTTGTGCTGCAGAAGGAGGACCCCCGCCAGAAAATATGGGACGAGGACTACGCAGCCGTCTGCTGCCTGATTCAAAATTTCCAGCTGGCAGCCTGGGAGCAGGGGCTTGGCGTCGTCTGGAAAACGAATCATTACAGCTATAGCCCCGAGTTTCGCCGGGCTATGGGGGTGCAGCCGGGCGAGAAGATTGTCGGGGCCCTGCATATCGGATATCCGAAGATCGTGCCTAAGGCCAGCGAGCGCATCCCGGCTGAAAACCTGCTGACCGTCTTCAAATAACTCGCTCGACCGTGTATACTGATAATAATGATAATAATTATCAGTATCAATTGAGAGGCACTGCTATGGGATGGGCTATCCCGCCGATAGCGGATAATGCCGGCCTATGGCAGCGCCCAACAGGAAGGTGAGCGATGATGCCGTCATACCAAGCTTCCGAATATGCGCTTGTGCTTCTATCCTCGCTCCGCAAACGGATCAGCCGTCCCAGCCCGGCTTCGCTCCGGCGTACGATCCGGGGAAACCTGCTGATTTTCGTTGAACGGGGGAAAGGTCTGCTTCGATTGGACGGTCAGGTGATTGCCGTACAGCCGGAGCAGATTTTGTATTTGCGGCCCGGTATGCAGGTTGAATTGGTCCCTGAGCCAGGCGGGATCGCATATTATATGCTGACCTTGAGGCCGTTGCTGGTGGACCGTCGGCGCGGCTCCTGGTCGTGCTCGCCTGCGGGCGAACGGGATGCGTTCTGCCGGCTGCCGCCGGGTCTGCTGAAGACCGTCGGCGCCGGGACGATCCTGAGGCAGCTGGAGCGGCTTTATCAGGCGGTACGCGCCTCTTCCGTACGGGAGCCGGCGCTGCAGCTTCGGCTTCAGGGACTGCTGCAGCAGCTGGAGGACCGGCTATCCGTCCGGAAGGAGGCGGAGGAGCCGGACGGCATGGAGCGCAGTATGGCGTATATGCATGCGAATTACAGCGAGCGCATCAAGCTGGAAACGCTGTCCGCCTTGGCCGGTTTGACGCCGACCTCGTATTCTCGCAGCTTTAAAAAAATCCGGGGCGTGTCGCCGATGGAATATTTGAATGTCATCCGGATCAATCATTCCAAGCGGCTGCTGGATGGGGAGCATGTCTCCGTCAAGTCCGCCTCCCAGTCGGTCGGCTTCGGCAACGAATTTTATTTCAGCCGGATGTTCAAGCGGGAGGTGGGACTCTCTCCGTATATGTACATGCAGAGGAGGCAGCTGCGCGTAGCGGTGGCCTGCAGCTTCCGGTACGAGGATTGCCTGCGCTCGGTCGGGGTCGAGCCGGTAGCCGTTATGAACGGCCAGGAACGCGGCTGCCGGATCGAAGAAGAGAGCACGGCTTTCATTCACCGGGAGCTGCAGCGTATCCGCCAGGCGCGTCCCGATTTCATCGTCGCCGATTACCGTCATCGGCCGGTGTATGAGCAGCTTAAGGAAATTGCGCCTACGGTCCTGCTGGCCTATACGGAGGACTGGCGAATTACGCATCGAAAACTGGCGGAGCTGGTGGGCCGGGAAGATGAAGCAGAGCGCACGATTGAGCAGGTCGAGCGCCGGATCCGTGAGGCCCGCGGTCTGCTGCGCTCGGCCTGCGACAGCGAGACCTTTTGTTTCATGCGGCTGTACGACGGCAAGGTCCGGGTGCATGGCACGGCGGAGCATCCGATGAATGCCCTGCTGTATACGGAGCTCGGTCTGAAGCCCTGCTTCCGGGTGCCGCTGAATACGGCCTATAAGGAGTTCACCTTCGACCAGGTTCCTTTGATCGATACGGATCATTTGTACGTTTACGATTATCTGGAGCAGGCGGAGGACGAGGAGGAGGTGCTTGACCGGCTGGCTGCAGGCGGAAGTGGGAGCGGCAGCGGTCGCGGGCCGGTATGCAGCCCGCGGATACGTCTGGCCTCCAACTGGGTCGGGCAAAGCTGGTCGCCGCTTGGCCAGCATCGGATTTTGGACGAGCTGCTTCAAGGAGAGCTGTGAAGGGAAACGGGGACTACATAGCCCGGACTGGCTTCCGAGCAGCTCTGCATATAAAGCTGATAGCCGCACGGGAGTCCTGTGCGGCTGTCAGCATTAGCTTGAGAGAGGATCTCTTCGATTAGACAAAAGTTCTAAGGATGATGACCAGAAGAATGAACAGGACAAGAATGACGCCAGTCGTCGTTCCTACGCCACCTACGCCACCTACGCCACAGCCAACACCAGCTCCGCCGACATAACCCATACGATCGCCTCCCTCCTATTCAGCTTCTTTATGGTATGAAGGAAGGAGGCTATTGGTTTGGGCGATTCACCCTCCAAAATATACGATTATATCAGCACGGCAGCCGGACATGGATCATTTATCCCTGTATTGCTGAGGCGAAACGCCTTCAAGCCGCTTGAATATCCGGCTGAAGTAAAACGGGTCGTCATAGCCCGTATCCTGGGCGATTTCCTTCACGCTCCAGGACGTGTGCCGCAGCAAGTGCTTGGCGCGCTGGATTCGGAGCTGCTGCGTATACTGGTGGATCGAGACGCCGGCATATTTCTTGAATACCTGGCATAAGTAGTCGTATTTCCGGTCCAGCGCCTGTTCAAGCCTTTCCCGGGTCAGCTTCGTCTCATAGCCGTTGTTCAACAGATCGACGAGCCGCCGGAAGGTGAGGTAGGAGGCGGGCAAGCTTAGATCGAGCCGGCTTCTCCGGAGAAAGTCGTCCGCGATCAGATGCAGCATCCGGGCCAGCAGCAGCGAAGCCTTGAAGCGGAAGTAGCCGGCCGGCTCCCGCATCGTCTCCACGAGCTCCTGGAAGTGCGCGAGCAGCTCATACCGGTTCCGGACCCGGTCGCGCCGCGGCACGATGACAGGCTCCTCGTGCCGGACATCTACTGTGCGCAGCTCGGTGCGCTCCGCCTGGACGATTGTGAGCTCGGGCGCGCGATGCAGCGCGAATTCCTCCAGGCCCGGCTCGCAGGAAAATTGAACCCAGAAAAACGCGCCGCTTGCGCCGGCATCGCCCCAGCCTCCATGCTGCTCCCATGGCTTGAGCAGGATGGAGTCGCCGACGGACAGCGTCAGCCGGCTGTCTTCGACGAGCAGATGGACCGTGCCTTCGGCGACGACGATCAGCTCATAATACGGATTATAATGCCGCTTATGGAAGGTGGGACTGGACGCGACGTCGAACAGACCGGCCCAGCGCACATCCAGGACAGACAAGCGCGACATGGCGTAATGCATATGGACGGACGCCCCCTGACGGAGTAGGAAATCGATATTTTTTTCCGGGAAATCTCATTTCTGTTCATGGTATCCGCCCATCCCGGATCTCTATAATCGAGGCATAGTGAAACCGTAACCATTATACCATGACTCGAAGGCTGGAGGCTGCGAAATGAACGTAAGCGTATTGAATGAGCAGGATTACTACAGAATCGTATACGGAGGCTGGCTTGGCAAAAATATCGGCGGGACGCTCGGTTATGCGGCGGAGGGGAAAAAGGAGCTGCTGAGCCTGACTTACTATCCGGAGCTGCCGGACGGTCCTCTGGAAAATGACGATCTCGACCTGCAGCTCGTCTGGCTGCATGCGCTTGAGCAATACGGCCCCGGTCTGACGGCCAGAGAGCTCGGGCAGGAATGGCTGGAGCATGTGTTTTTCCCGTACGACGAATATGGCTATGCGCTGACGAATTTGCGCCGGGGGCTGCTGCCGCCGGTGGCGGGGGCCTTTAACAATCCGTTCACGGACTGCATGGGCTCGCCCATCCGCTCGGAGATCTGGGCGATGGCGGCCCCGGGGATGCCGGAGCAGGCGGCCTATTATGCGTACCAGGATGCCATCGTCGATCATGCAGGGGGGGAGGGCGTATACGGCGAGATGTTTTTCGCAGCTATCCAGAGCGCGATATTTTATGAGCGGGACCGCGACCGGCTGATCGCCATCGGGCTGCAGTACATCCCGGCGGAGAGCCGCACCGCCTTGGCCCTCGCGGATTTGCTTCGCTGGCATAGCGAGGGGCGCAGCTGGACGGAAGCGCGCACGCTTATTCTGGAGCAGCACGGACGGGATAACTTTACAGATGCGCCGCAAAATATAGCCTTTACGATACTCGGCTGGCTCTATGGCGAGAACTTCGAGGATGCGATCCTGAAGGCTGTCAACTGCGGTTACGACACCGACTGCACCGCCGCCACGCTGGGCGCCATACTTGGCATGCTGCTCGGACCGGAAGGGCTGCCGGAGCGCTGGGTGAAGCCGGTCGGAGACCGCGTCGTCGTCAGTCCGCCGATCAAGGGCTTCCCGGCCCCCGCCAGCCTGGACGAGCTGACGCGGCGGACGATCCGCGCGGGCAAGCAGGTGCTGGCGTATGCCGACGCGGGCATAGTGGTGCATCCGGAGCTGCCAACCTCGTGGAGCGCGGAGCGGCGCGAGTCGGGTCCGTCGGACGATTTTCGCAGGCTGTGGACGCATGGAACGACCGCTGTCCGCTATCTGCTGCCGGCGGGGACGCGGCGTGAGCCCGACCTGGAGCTGGTGATCGACTATGGCGAAGACGGCGGTAGCCCGGCTATCGCGCCGGGGCAGTCCAAGCGGCTGGCGGTGTCGCTCATCAACCGCTCCCGCACGGCTTTGACCGGAGCGCTGTCGCTGGCTGTCCCGAAGGGCTGGAGCGGACCGAATGCGGTCCGGGTGCAGCTTGCGCCCGGCCAGGCGCTGCATTGGGGCGCGGCGGTCACGGCCTCTGCGGCTATGGCTGCCTATGAGGAGCTGTCGCTGCGATGGGAGCGGCAGCATGACGGAGCCGTATGGGCGACGCAGACAGTTCCGTTCACGCTCATCAGAGCGGCGGGCTGGACGGTCTGGGGACCGGACAGCCCGGAAGCCGGCGTGCAGGCGGCATTTCCGGGAAACCGGCTGGCGTGGGAGCAGGTACTGGACACGACCGCTGACGGCGTCTACAGGGCGCGGACGCGGCTGCATAATCCGGTCGAACGCCAGGTGAGGCTGATCGCGGTCGCCCATGGCCCCGTGAAGCTGAAGCTGGACGGGAAGACGGTGATTGACTGCGCGCATACGCCGGAATTCATGCCGGCCTATCATCGTGCGCCGGAGGAGCAGCTCGTGGAGCTGACGCTGCCTGCGGGCGGCAGCGAGCTTGAGATCGAGGCCGTGAAGACGGCTGGCGGGAAGCTGGAGGTCTATGTGCTCCCGGTATCGTTAGCGGCTGTGAAGGAGCCGGGGTCTTATTATTACTTGACCGATATGACTTTCAGGCTGTAAGGCTGTTTCGGTTTTTACCGAGAAATCCGCCGCTGCAGTTGAATAATTGGAGAAGAGGAGCTTGCCTTTATGGAAGCTCTTTTTTGTTGTCAGACCAGAAAGCACAAAATCACAGAGAGCAGTCCAAGGTGTCGTCAGTGGTTGCCTGCTTGATGGGCTGAGGGAACGTGGAGATACCGCAGACATGCTTGGCTTCATCCTCTTCTTACTTTTTTTATTAATCGTATATGACTTAGGATAGCTAAACCATCGATATTACTAAGAGAACCTTAACAAAATTACGATTTTTAACTATAATGGAGAGATACTAATGAAATCTTTTCAGGGGATGTAGCCGGGATGAAAATAACGCAAGTGATGCACTACGAAGCCGGTCCGGAATGGCATCATGAACCATTTGTACAAGAGTATGATCTGCTTCTGCTCATCACGGACGGCAAGTTGAAATATGTGATTAACGGGACTGTGTTCAGTTTGGAAAAGGGGGATGTTCTATATCTGCCCCATGGAACGGTGAGAACCGGCCTGTCCGACAAGTCGCAATCCCATAGGAAATATGGTATCCGCTTCCAGAGAGAATCTGGAGATGACGAATTCAGCATCCTACAGACAGCCAAACCGATGAAGCTCTCTTCAAAAAAGCTGCCTTACCTGGAAGAGCGATGTTCCACACTTCTGGAGCATTGGAAATCCAAGGATATGTATCATATTCCGATGTGCAAAGGCATTATGCTGGAAATACTGTCACAAGTGAGCCTCGAGCTGAACAGGGGTTCAGACGGACGTCACCCCCGCTTTGTCTACCAAGTGCGGGATTATATTTATGAGCATTATCGTTCTCCCCTCACAGCTAAGGAACTCGCTGATCATGTAGGCCGGACACCTTCGTATCTTATTTCTTGCTTTACGCAAGCATTTGGCGGTCCGCCGCTGCAATTCATGCATAAGCTAAGGCTGGTCAAAGCCGAAGAACTGCTGCTTACGACGGATCGAAGCGTTGAAGCTATCTCTTTAGAGCTCGGATACGGTAATTCGACTTATTTTTATCGTGTATTCCGCAAGCATCATGGAACAGGACCGCTGGCATTTCGACAGCAGGTGTAGGAAAAACCGGGCAGCTCTTAGGATGATCATGTAAAATGATGTACACAGATGAACAGAGAGGATTTGGCTATGATTAGAAATCTCATCCCTAGAGAGCTGTATGTTCGATTATTTCTATATCTTGCTTTGGCGGTAACCTTGATTATTGCGGTATTTTCTTTTTTTCTGACTCGGCAGCAGACCCACAATGCCATTAATGAAATCGATCGGATTACGTTGCAGCGAGTGAGTCAAATTAAGGATAATGCGGACTACACGTTGCAGAAAATGAAGATGTACGCCGGACGCTTGGCGCAGGATCAGGATTCCAACGCGTGGCTGACAGCATCCTCGGAGGATTACTGGACGTATAAACGAATGGAACAGAACGTTAATGACTTTATTGGTATTGAGCCTTTTTTTCATGCCGTGTTTATGGTGAATCCTTCCATTAATCGTGTTTATTCTTCCTTGGAAGGTGTCAATTATATAGATAAGTTCTCGGATCAAGAACTGCTCCAATTGAGCAGTTCCGAACAAGCTCGGAATTTAACGTTTCTGAATATAAGCAGATCCGGACATGAGTATCTATTACTCAGCATGCCTGTGGCGAAAAGCAGGGTGATTGTCCTCCTGGATAAATTGAAGCTGGAGCAGTTCCTTATTCAAACGGATCCGGAACAGATGAGCAATGTGCTTATTGTAAATCAAGATGCTGAAGTCATGCTCGGCCGGAAGTCGGATGATACGACGAAGGCTGTGATCGCGAAGATGAGTCAAGACGAAGGCCCATCGATCATTCGGCTGGAAGGCGATGAATGGTCCATTCGTCGAATGGATCTAGGGGCTCAAAGCTGGCGAATTTATCATATGACGCCGCTCGAGGCTCTTCATCGCAATGTAACGCAGACACAATGGTCCATGGTGTTGTCCTTTTTATTGCTTTTATTAATTATTTGGGTCATTCTGTTCTGGTACTCCAGAGTTAATTTCAAGCCCATCGGCAGTTTGGTTCGGACGATGCAAGAAAAATTGGGACAGGAAGCGACAACCGCAAGTCCAGCGGAAGCGGCTCAAATCATTACGACCGGGATTGAATCCATGGTGCAGCGCATTGAGCAGCTGGATCGTTCCATCAAAGATAGCCGTTATTTGGTAAAGGAAGAGAATTTGCGGCAATGGATTCTCAGCGGCTCTTTAACAGACACGATTAAGCGCCAATTGTCTGAAACGGTGCCTGTCTTGCACGCAGAAGCGGTGTATCTGGCCGTTGTGAGAATTGAAACTTATGCTGCATTCTGTGAGAAGTACGATTTCCCTTCTCGTAAACTGATGAAATATGCCATGGCCAACATCGCCAGCGAGATTATGGAACACACCGGGGTCATTGGGGAAGTGATAGACTTCGGTGCCGATCATGTGGTGCTAGTCATGGATGCGCGTTCAGAGCAATTGGTGATTGTAGATATGTTAGAGAAGCTTAGGACTAGCATTGACAAGTATCTTCAATTCACTGTTGTTGCCGCTGTAAGTGATTTGAAGACGCCTGAGGAAAGTCTTCTGACAGCGTATGAAGTGATAGTAGAAGCTTCTATGCTTAAATTTCTGGATGGCGTTGATCGCGTATACTCGGAACAGGATTTGACCTTATATGAAGATACGATTCGACCGGTGATGGATGAAGAGATCGTGAAGGAACTCATTCAATCCGTACGACTGGGGAATCAGACGATGGTACAGAACTATTTGAAACAATTAACCGATTATATGCGCGGGATGACGAATGCGGAATGCAAGCTGCAGCTCACTCATTTGATTTACGAATTGATGAAATCCTTTAAACAGCTAGATACGCTCCAAGGTATGGAGGGGATTCAGCATACATTAGATAAATTCCAACACTTGAACGGAGCCATCCGATGGATTGAAGATTTCCTGCACGGAGTTATGGAAGATTTGAAGCAAAGATCGACCTATAACCGGAAAGAGGAGATCGCAACCGAGGCTGTTCAGTATGTGATGAGCAATCTGCATAATCCGATGCTTTCGACGGATATGATTGCCAATCATACTTCCGTTTCCGTTAGTTATGTAAGACAAGTGTTTAAAGAGTGGATGAACTGCACGTTATCTGATTTCATTCTGAACCAGCGGATGGAACGGGTGAAGGTTCTCTTGGCAACAACGGAGTCCACAGTAGCAGAAATCGCTGAACAAACAGGCTTTCAATCGAAGAGTCATTTTTTCACGGCTTTTAAGAAAGCGACAGGGTTGACGCCGGTTCAGTATCGTTCGCAAGCCTTAGAATAATGTCATGGCGAAGAGGCCGTCCCCAAAGGTATTGAACCTTAAGGGACGGCCTTTCGCCATGCCCGCAAAGCCTTGTGCAGCAAGGAGTACCCCTGAAGAACCGTTCGACAGAACGAGAACCCTGGGGATTAGTGAGTTCTGAAAACTCAAAAGCAGAATGAGAACTATGCAGCTGCGGGGAAGATGGGATAGCATGTGACTAGCATCACAACGAGACAAAAGCAGAGGAGGGAGAACAAGTTGTCATTCCTAAAAGAAATCAGAACCAATAAAATCCTCTATGCGATGGCGCTGCCGGGCATTATGTTTCTAGCCATTTTCGCTTACTTACCGATGGTTGGTCATGTGCTCGCGTTCAAGCGCTTTCAAATAAGTGATGGGATTTGGGGAAGCCCGTGGATCGGGTTCGATAATTTCAAGTTTTTTTTCGGCAGCGATGCCTGGTACAAGGTGACTTTGAACACATTGATGTTGAATGGATTGTTCATTGTTTCAAGTATGGTCTTCGCGGTGACGATTGCGATCTTGTTAAATGAAATCCGCATGGTTATCTATCAGAAGTTGTGCCAGTCATTGATTTTCATGCCGTATTTTATTTCCTGGATGGTCGTCAGCTTAATGGTATTTGCCTTAATCAACACAACGGACGGATTTATTAATCGAACGCTTGAAAGCTTCGGCAACGAACGAATTAATTTTTATAACTCGCCCGATGCATGGCCGTGGCTATTAACCATTATTTATGTCTGGAAGTTTACTGGCTATAAAGCCGTTATCTTCTTAGCCGCCATTACAGGTATTTCCGAGGAATACTACGAGAGTGCCCGGATTGATGGAGCCTCACGCTTGCAGCAAGTTATTCGGATTACCCTGCCAATGATCAGGCCAGTTATCATTGTTCTTACGCTGCTGGCAGTCGGGCGAATTTTTTACGGTGATTTTGGGATGATCTACGGCATTATCGGTGATAACGGGATGCTGTTTCCGACGACGGATATCATCGATACGTATTCCTTCCGTTCCCTAAGACAGTTGGGGAATTTCGGGATGGCGTCCGCTGTCGTTCTGTATCAGTCACTGCTCGGATTAATCACAATTATAGGATTTAATTACTTAGTGAAACGAATCGATCCGGATTCCAAGCTATTCTAGGAGGTGTGACCCTAATGAATGAAGCGCAGCTATTGGCGGATAAAGCCGTAGTTATGCCCAAACGAACGAGCTTCCGGCCAAACGGAGACGGATGGTTCAAGCTGTTCACGTATACGTTTATCACCTTGTTTACTTTATTTTCGATCATTCCCTTTTGGATGGTTGTAGCTGGTTCTCTGACATCAGAGAAAAGCTTGACGAAGTATGGGTTCCGATTATGGCCCAAAGAGTGGAGCTTGGATGCCTACCAGTACTTGTTTACCGGTAAGCAGGTGTTCCAAAGCTATTATGTTTCCGTTACGGTAACCGTAGTAGGGACAATCAGCGCCCTTGTGATGTCTGCCATGTTTGCGTATGTACTTTCCCATCGACGCGTTAAATACCGTAATATTCTCGCTTTTCTGACCTATTTTACCTTCTTGTTCGGAGCTGGCTTGGTCGGTTTCTATATCTTAATTACGAACTGGCTGCATTTAAAGGATTCCATGCTGGCGTTAATTCTGCCCTATTTGTTGAATCCGTTCTATACCTTTATCCTTGTATCGTTCTTTCGTACAGTTCCTTATGAAATTAATGAAGCCGCCACCGTTGACGGTGCGAATGAGCTGTATATTTTCTTTCGGATTATTTGGCCGCTATCCATGCCGGCTTTGGCGACAGTTGGGTTATTTTACGCCCTGCATTATTGGAATGACTGGTGGTTAGCGCTCTTGTTTATTGATAACAAGGACCTGCATCCGCTGCAAATGATGATTCGTGAACTCATTTCGACGATAAATATTGAATCGTATATCGGCGGCGCATCTGTCTCAGAAGCCCCGCCAAGTAAAAGTATCCAATTCGCTACGGTTTGCGTCACCATTGGACCTATTATTCTTCTATATCCGTTTTTGCAAAAATATTTTGTTAAAGGTTTAACGATTGGTTCTGTGAAGGGGTAAATGTGGTTTTATCCGCCTCCGATATACATAGAGGAGATGCGGTAGAATATAGTCATATCATTCTTGAGGAGGAAATGAGATGAAAGCTGGAAAAGCAGGGGTCATTGCCTTATCTACCATTCTCAGTTTAAGTGTATTGGCGGCTTGTGGGGGAAAAGAAGAGAATACGTCGGGGACTGCAGCCCCTACATCCAAAGAAACGGCAGCTGCCGGCAAAGGATTAGCGCCGGCAACGCTCAAAATCATGCTTCCAGGTACCAAACCAACTGATTTTGACGAGGTCTTGGCCGAAGCAGAGAAACGTATGGCAGGTACGTTGAACGTTAAATTGAATGTGACATTTGTTCCTTGGGCTGATCTAAAGCAGAAGCTTCAATTGACGCTGGCGAGCGGCGAGGATTACGATCTCATTTGGGATAACATGGACAACGGGCTGCTGACGAAAGTGCAAAGCGGTTTCTATGAACCGTTAGAAGCGCTTCTTGATCAATATGGTCCGAATATTAAGAAGAATCGGCCGCAAGAGCAATGGGATGCGAATAAAGTTAACGGAAAAATTAGCCTGATTCCGCTGGAAACCGACTTTTATAAATCAAGAGGATACTTGATTCGGGGTGATCTTAGAGAGAAATACGGCGTTGCTCCAATCAAAACGTATGATGAATTGATTGCTTTTAGTAAAACATTGAAGGAGAAAGAAAAAGACCTGATTCCAATGGCGATCAATGGCGGGTCGACAGCGGCCATTCACAAGTTGTTCTTCGAACCGGGGAATATTCGTCCAGTTCCTGTTGCAGGGATGAATCAAGTACTGCTTTATTTTAAAGGCAATGACGGTAAGATCTATAACTTGTTCGAAACGAACGAAGCGGCGATTATGGATTCCTTTAAGCTGTCGCGTAAACTGTATACAGAAGGCATTATGCACCCTGATATCATGGGCGTGAAAAGTCCTCGTGAGCTTGTCACGCAAGGCAAAGTCGGGATCACGCATTCGGATGACTGGACAGTGAACTCAGCTAACCAAGCGACGCTTCAGAAAAACGTGCCTGGCGCCAAACTAGAGTATGTATCGTTCTTCGATATGACGAGTAAAAAAGTATCCAGCTTCACAGCCGGGAATTTCATTGCTGTACCGAAAGCGAGCAAAAACAAAGAACGTGCGATTCAGTTCCTGGATTGGGCGAACCAAAAAGAAAACTTCGATCTTCTCGCATACGGTATACAAGGCAAGCATTGGGAGCCAATGGGCGACGACAAGTATAAAAACGGATCAGGCGCAGCTGGATACGGATGGTTCCCTTGGGCATGGATCGGCAACCCGGCTATGGATCGTATCAGCTCTGATCAAAGCGATCTTTCCGTATCTCTGACGAAATGGTCACGCAATGCGGCTAACTTCGAGAAAGACGTTCTGACTGGTTTAACGTTTGACATTACACCAATTGCGAATGAGCTTGCGCAACTGAACACGTTTATTGAGCAGTATCATAAGCCGCTTTCCGCCGGTGTTGCAGATGATAAGGTATTTGCTGAAATGCAATCGAAAGCAGAGCCGGTCGTGAAGAAAATTCAAACAGAATTGCAGAAACAAGCTGATGCATTTAGAAAGAAATAAGGCTGAGTTGGAAAAGAGAAGAAGGTTCTGTCAGCAACGACAGAACCTTCGCTTGACTCCATGAAGGGAGGTGAAGTAACGAGGGATGTACGTGAAGAATTTATGCGAGCAAGAGACAGCATAATCCCCTAAGGAGAGGTGTAAGTTATGAACGTACCATTTATCCGTAAATTTGTAAGCGTTTTATTATCGTTCGCCCTCGTCTTTGTCTTATTAGGGACATTCTTCGTTCCTAAAGCCCATGCGGCCGATGAGTATGATTCCCTTAGAGACAAATGGAAGGAGATGCTGACCGGGGGAACAGCGTACAACCCCTTGGATGCGGATATTGCCAGTCAGATTACGGCGATTACAGCAACCGCACAAAACCATTGGGACACGATGAATAAGGCGGCCGGACGCACCTATCTGTGGAGCGATTTAACCGGTACCACCAGCTCCAAACATGTCACTTCAGGCTATAATCGTTTGAAAGCTATGGCCCTTGCCTATGCAACGAAAGGCTCTTCGCTTGAAAATAATGCTGCCCTGCTGGCGGATATTAAAAGTGCTTTGGACTGGATGTATACAAACCGTTACAATGAGAGCACGACCACCTATAGCAATTGGTGGGATTGGGAAATTGGCGCTCCTCTTGCTCTCAACGACATCGTTGTATTGCTTTATGAACAATTGACGGCAACGCAAATAACGAACTATATGAATGCCGTTGAACGTTTCCAACCTACGATTACATCGACGGGGGCGAATCGCGTATGGGAATGCACTGTCATTGCAATTAGAGGGATTATTGTCAAAAGCAGTTCAAAGTTGACGAGCGCAAGGGATGGTCTCAGCAGTGTGTTTAATTATGTGACCTCCGGGGATGGATTTTATACAGACGGTTCCTTTATTCAACATAACAAACATCCTTATACGGGTGGTTATGGGAAAGCCTTGCTTTCGGAAATTTCCAAAGTCATCTATATTTTGGAAGATTCCACGTGGGAAGTCATCGATCCCGATATACAAAATGTATATAGATGGGTCTATGATTCCTTTGAACCTTTGGTTTATAAAGGGGCTATGATGGATTTGTCCAGAGGACGGGAGATTTCTCGGTCCAATTTTCAAGACCATCAAGTTGGTCACAATGTGATTCAGTCGATTATTCGAATCTCCCAGTTCGCACCGGCAGCGGATGCTGCGGCTTTTAAGCGTATGGTGAAGTATTGGATTGAGGCGGATACGTATAGGAACTTTTTTACTTATGCGCCCATTCAAATGATCGTGCTAGGCAAAGCGATTGTTAACGACGGCACCATCACATCCAGAGGCGAATTGATTAAACATCAGCAGTTTCCTGTCATGGATCGGGCGGTTCATCTTCGTCCAGGCTTTGGCTTTGGCCTCAGTATGTTTTCTAACCGTATTTACAATTATGAAGTGACGAATAGTGAAAATTTAAAAGGCTGGTATACCGGTGAAGGCATGACGTATGTGTATAACGCGGATCTGGCCCAATACAGTGATGATTTCTGGGCAACGGTGAATCCGTATCGACTGCCGGGTACGACAGTGGATACACAGACAAGGGCTAATGCTTCTTCGGCAGGCTCGCTATCGACGAACAACTGGGTTGGAGGCACTTCGATTCTAGGTTTATATGGTATTTCAGGTATGGATCTGAAAGCCCTTGGTAATTCGTTAACCGCTAAGAAATCGTGGTTTATGCTGGATGATGAGATTGTATCCCTAGGTGCCGGCATCACGAGCACGGATAATCGCCCAATAGAAACGATTATAGAGAATCGCAAACTGAACAGCAGCGGCGATAATGCGTTGATCGTGAACGGCACCTCCAAATCCAGTGCATTGGGCTGGTCAGAAACGATGATGGGTACGAATTGGGCGCATCTGGCGGGGAATGTTGCCGGAGCGGATATTGGCTATTATTTCCCAGGCAGCGGGGTTGTCAAAGGACTTCGTGATGCTAGAACAGGCTCATGGAATGCGATCAATCCCAATGAACCGACAACGGCAATAACACGTAATTATATGGGTTTATGGTTTGACCATGGCGGTAATCCAACCAATGGGAGTTATTCATATGTCACATTGCCGGGGAAATCTAGCGCGCAAGTAAGTAATTATGCGAGCAACCCGAACATTACGGTGCTGGAAAATTCCACATCCGCCCAGGCGGTGAAGGAAAACACGCTTAATATTGTGGGGGCGAACTTCTGGAACGATGCACTGAAATGGGTTCAAGTAAGTGGTAGCAACTTCCTGTCCAGTGACAAAAAGGCTTCCGTTATGACCAAAGAAACAAGCAGCGATATAGAGGTTGCGATTTCCGACCCGACACAAGTCAATACGGGAAATATTTCCGTAGAAATTAACAAGGCCGCTATGGGTGCCATCTCAACAGATCCTGGCATCGTAGTCACACAGTTAAGCCCAACCATTAAGTTTACCGTGAATGTCAGTGGCGCCAAAGGAAAAACATTTAAGGCGAAATTCAGCTATGAAGAGGTAACAACACCGCCGCCGGTACTGCTTTTCAGTGATAATTTTGAAGATGGGGTTGCAGATGGTTGGACAACATCAGGCGGCACATGGTCCGTCTTAACGGATGGTACGAAAATGTACGATCAGTCGGGTAATTCGGCTGCAGCCTATTCTGTCGCAGGTAACAGCACGTGGACGGATTATGCGGTTGAAGCAACTGTGAAGCCAATTAACTATGGCATTTCCACAGGTGTAGTCGGCATCATGGCAAGGCTTACGGATACTGGCAATAAATATAACTTTTATTATTCCAATGGCACATTGGAAATCAGCAAGCATGTGGCTGATACCAAATCGGTGCTAACCTCTAAGGCTTATACGTTATCGACAGGCGTAAATCATACGTTCAAAGCCGTATTAGTTGGCA
Source organism: Paenibacillus sp. cl123 (assembly GCF_900101595.1). Lineage (GTDB taxonomy): Bacteria > Bacillota > Bacilli > Paenibacillales > NBRC-103111 > Paenibacillus_G. The sequence continues at coordinate 18,546 of NZ_FMYY01000021.1, read as the reverse complement.
GTACGCTCGACTTCTATGTCGACGGCGTGAAGGAACTAACAGCCACAGATACGAGTTTCAGCTCGGGCCAGATCGGAATTGCTATGTATAAAGCAGCAGCACGTTTTGACAATGTAACGGTGAACTCTTTAGTAACGACGCCGCCGATCTCGTTCAACGATAGTTTTGAGGATAACGCCGCCGATAGGTGGTCTACCTCAGGAGGTACATGGTCCGTTGTAACAGATGGTACGAAGATGTATGATCAGTCCAATACTGCGGTTGCAGCGTATAGCTGGGCAGGGGACAGCACGTGGACCGACTATTCCATAGAGGCCAAAGTGAAGCCTATCAACTATGGATTATCAACGGCCGTTGTTGGATTGATGGGCAGACTCACAGATACGAGTAATAAATATAATTTTTATTATTCGAATGGGGCTTTAGAGATCAGTAAGCATGTTGCTGGGACCAAAACAATTCTGGTATCGAAAGCTTATACGCTTTCCCCAGGGACGACTTATGTGCTAAAAGCGGTACTTGCAGGCAATACGCTTGATTTTTATGTGAATGGTGTCAAAGAACTGACTGCAACGGATTCTAGCTTCAGTTCAGGTAAAATCGGCCTTGCTACGTACAAAGCGGCTGCCAGGTTTGATGATATAGCGGTTCAATAAGGGTGGAAGAGATCTGCGTATGCGAGCAGGTCTCTTTACTTTTTAGACGTATCGCCGTGCTTCTTTCAAATTTTCTGGAATTTTTTGTCGGCAGAAAATGAGTAAATTTATTAAAAATGTAAAACAATGTAATACGGGCAATGTATCTTAATGATCAACTGAGCCGGGAGAACAGGAAAAATACGGGCGTACCGGTTTTCAAAGGAAGATCAGATGATTAAAAAGAGGTAAGGAGGCTGCTGAAAGCCCATACCAGCAATATAATTTGCATTGTCCAGCCATTCGTAGGAAAATGGAAGGAAGAGTTCTAATCCTAATCATGACTGCCGTACGGCCATGGCTCAGAACGATGACATCTTACGCAAATGGAGTGAATGATTATTAAAGCTATGAGTGAAGCGCTGAACATGTTGAAGCAGACAAGCCGTACCTTTTATATTCCTATCTCCCGGCTTGATCCGGGGCTGAAGGAAGCGGTGACGGGTGCTTATCTTTGTATGCGGTCGATCGATGAGATTGAGGACCGGCCGGAGCTTGACGACCCGACTAAAACCAAGCTATTATACTCGATTCGTGATATTCTTCATACGGCTAATCCTACTGCAGCGCTGCAGGAACTGCTTGCTCCCTATAAAGGAAACCTGCCGGAGGTTACGTTGCGGTTGCATGAATGGATAGAGCTGTGTCCGGCGGGGACGGTCGAGATCGTATGCAGGTATACCTCGCGGATGGCCGGGGAAATGGCGGAATGGGTGGACAAGCAGTGGCGCATCGAGACGGAACAGGATTTGGACGGCTACACCTACAGCGTGGCCGGGATGGTCGGCGAGATGCTGTCCGAGCTATGGGCGTGGGACGATCAGGAGATCCAGACGGACCGGGATAAAGCAGTCGCCTTCGGCAGAGGTCTGCAAGCGGTTAATATCCTGCGCAACCGGAAGGAAGATCTGGAGCGCGGCGTCGATTTCTATCCGAACGGCTGGGGCAAAGAAGAGATGCTGCGGTACACCCGCCGCAATCTGCAGCTCGCCGACGAGTATGTGGCCGAGCTGAAGCAAGGACCGGCGCTGCAATTTTGCAAGCTCCCGCTTGCGCTGGCGCATGCGACCGTCAAGCTGATCGGCGCCGGCGGCAATAAGCTGAGCAGAGCCGATGTGCTCAGCATCGTCAGCCGCGCGACCGGCTAACCTTGATAGGGGTGGCTGGCGCGGCGGCTGAGCAGAGCGTGTTTGCTAGGGGGAACTGTGAAGTTATCCTCAAATAATGATTGAGAAACCCTTGATATATAAGGGTTTTTCTTTTTGTCTGACTTTTCTTTCATTTTCATATTGGAATGAAATGGTGTGCAGCTTTATTTTTCGTGTGCAACAACGGAGTAATAATTTTTTGGACTTTTACGAAAGTAAAGTAAAAGTTGATTTTTATGATTTCCATTATATATTGATATAGGAAGATATTTGGGATTGACCAAACAGAGAGTAAGTCAAATTTTTGCTTCTGAAACTGTTGATATAAGGACAGCGTATAAACTTTCTGATATTATGAAAGAGCCTGTACAAGAAGTATTTAAGCAGCATAGTATTGTACAAAAGGATAACAAGTACTTTATTGAGGATTGATCGATCAGCTATCATCTCAGGTGTGAAGTCCGTGGATTGAAACAATGCTACAAAGTGTGAGAACATAATATCGTGGTTTAACAAGGGAAGTATGAGTAAATTGATGCTTCCCTTTTTGTTGTTTATACCTATGGGCCAACTGGGGATGTTCTTGCCTGCAAAAGTTATGATACCTAAGAGATAGTTTGTTACATCCATTTAAATCAGGCTATGAGGGGAAAGAGAGAACCTGATGACAACGCCTTTATATGAGGTTGAAGTGCTGCAGCATGAAGCCGATGCCCGGCTTATTCAGCAGTTTTTATTGTCCGATGCCGCTTTTGACGATCCGCGCACAACGCCGGGGGAAGTAGCTTATTTCCATGCTATGCCTTATGATGCGCTAGCGGGCCGATGCGTGTGCCTGTATGTGCGCAATGAACGCGGAGAGATTGCCGGCTGCAGCAGCTACAAAGAAAACGAGCAGCAGACCGGCGGCTATGAGTGGGACTATCTGGCTGTCCATCGCGATTACCGCAAGCTGGGTCTTGCGCTCGTATTGTACGAGGCGATGCTGGAGCGGCTCAGAGAGGCGGGCGCCAGGTATTTGCTCACTTACACATGCAGTCTTGAGCAATACGGGCCCGTACGCAAGCTGTTTGACCGCTGCGGCTTTGTATTGACCGGCCGCTGCCCGGATTATTATTATGAAGGGGAGGACCGGCTTGTGTACTACTTGGATCTGCGGGGAGCGAATGCGAATTGATTAACCGGTTAGGACGGGAACGATGAATGCAGCCTTGTGGCGGTGGATGGGAATAAAGCCTGAGGACCGGCGCAAACTGGCCATGCTGGTTCCTGTTTTTTTTCTGTGCGCCGTCTCCGAAATTCTGAATTATAACGGTTATTACGCTTTATTCAATCAGAGGCTCGGCACCTCCTACTTGCCATACATGTATGCGGCGGAGGCGGTCATCCTGCCGTTCGAGGCATGGCTGCTCTCGTGGCTCTCCGGCCGGCTGCGGAAGCCTCGGCTGATGCGCGTGCTGTTCGCAGGCATGGGGGCGATTGTCGCTTTGAACGCGCTGGTGCTGCTGATTCTCAGGCTGACGGGGACGGAGGCGCCGGCCTTTTACGCGGTTTTATTCCTGGGCTCGAGCTTCGTTGTCCGCCAGCAGACGATTCTGCTGTGGAGTCTGGCCATCGACTTATGTCCGACCCAGCAGGCCAAGCGTCTTATGCCTTCCTTCGTATCCTCTGCTGCTCTTGGGGGAATTGCGGCGGGCGTCATCGCGCAGCTGGTGAGCGGAGTCTGGGGGGCGGACGCGGTCTACATGCTCGCGCCGGTATTCCTGTTGGCCGGCTCAGTCAACTATTGGCGGGCTATCTCCCGCTATCTGGTGCCGCTTACCTTGGCGACGCCTGCTTCGGCTCTTGGGGAGACGGGAGACGGGGCTTCCTCTTTGACCTATTTCAAAAAAATGGTGACCTGGCCCTATTTGCTGACCGCCACTCTGGTCATGACGCTGATGCCGGCTCTCTATTTCTTGATGGAGTACGAATTTTTGCTGACAGCGGGAGCTGTCTACACCACGGAAGCGGAATTTGCTTCGTTTCTTGGGCTTGTCACGACATGGCTGTTCGCGCTGGCGCTGGCTCTACAGCTGGGGATGGGGCGGATTACGGCTTGGCTTGGTCCGTCCAACATCCTGTTGGCCATTGCGGTTGTGTTTGCGGGAGGTTTTGTGCTGCTGGTGAGCGCGCTCGGGGCCGCCGGGGCGCTGTTTGCCGCATCGTTCGTCTATATGCTTGGTTATCTGCTGCTGTATTACGTGGCGGAGCCAGCGAATCAGATGTATTTCAAGCTGCTGCCGATCTTAAGCCGCGACGGCTACCGGTTCGCTGTCTCCGGCGTATCCGCCTCTGCGGGGATTATGCTCGGCGCAGCGCTGCAATGGCTGCATGGGGGCTGGGGCATGGAGCAGCGGCAGCTCGCGTGGATAGGTCTGGGCGGAGCTGTCTCGCTCGTGCTGCTGACCATTGCCGGACGGAGGCTGTACATCCGGGAATTGATCCGCTCCGTGCAGACGATGACGAATGCGGAGCCGGATATGGCGGCGCTGCTCGCCGAATTCGCCGGGCAGCCGCAATTCCGGTCCGTTCTCTCGGGCTTGCTGCGACAGCCCAATGATTATACCCGTGAGGTAGTGCTGGAGTGGATGGGGCGGAGCAGGGATTCGTCCTATACGCCCGAGCTGCTGGCGCTGCTGGATGACCCGGGAGCCAGAATCCGCGCAGCCGCCCTGCGCGCGCTCGATCTGTCCGAGGCGGGCGCAGGCACGGTGCGCGAAGCGGCGCGAGCGCTGTCTGACCCCGATTACGAGGTGCGCCGGGAGGCGGTGCGTGCGCTTGAGCGGACGGGGCGGGAATACCGCCTGGCAGCCGATTATGTGCGGCCCCTGCTGAAAGACGGGCAGCCAGAGATTATCGCTGCGGCGGTCAAGGCGCTGTACAAGCTGGAGGATGAGCCAAGCCGGGCGGATGCGGCCGAGACGGTGATGCGGCTGCTTCGCGAGGGGGGCGAACCCGTTATTGCGGTGTGCGAGATGCTCGCGGAATCCGGTCTTGGCGGGTATGAAAGCGAGCTGGAACGACTGCTGCGGGACGAGAGCCCGGCTGTTCGCGAGGCTGCGATCGCTTCGCTTGGGACGCTTCGCCATACGGCTTCCATTCCGAGGCTTCTGGAGCTGCTCGAGCAGGCCGAGCCGGGGCTGCATGAAACCACTGTGCGAGCTCTGCAGCGTATGGGGCCGGCAGCCTGGGCGTCGTTGCACGCTGCGCTGCCCCGGCTGCAGCCGATGGCGTGGAGCGCAGTTATCCGCGCGCTGACAAAGCTCGGGGATGAGCAGAGCTGCCGGGACGCGCTTGTACCGGAGGCGATCCGGGCGCTCAGAGAGCTGTGGAGCGGGAGGGAGCTGACCGGGGCGGTTCAGTCGGCTGGCGGCGGGTTGACAACACTGGCGCTTATGCGACTTCGGGAGCTCAGGCGCTTCGCCCTGGAGGGCGCTTGGGCCGTTATGGAGCGTGTGGCGGACGAAGCGACGGCGCAGGCCGTAAGAGTTGCGTCAGAAGACGATGATGAAGAGTTGCGGGAGAGCGGTCTGGAGGTGCTGGCCGAAGGGCTTGGCGATAAGCGGCTGTCAGCTGCATTGCTTGAAGCTGTCTCCGGCTGGGAGGATTCGGCCCCCGTGACACCGGAACAGGCTTCGGATGTGCTGCGCCGTGCGGCTGAATTTGAGCGGGATCCGTGGTTGAGGGCAATCGCGGCGGCGGCCTTGCAGCCCCGCAGGGAGGTGGATCAGGTGAATGAATCAAGACCCTTGCTCGGTTTATTGGATAAAATGGTGTTTCTGAAGCAGGTTCCGTTCTTTTCCGCTTTGTCGCTGGAGGAGCTTGGCCGCGTAGCCGGGATTGCCGAAGAGCGGTTTCATAGAATAGGGGACTATTTGTTCCGGCAGGGCGCTGCAAACGATACGCTTGGCGTCATTATAGAAGGAGCTTTGAACATCTGCGCGTCCGACGCATCAGGCCGCGAGCGGCAGATTACGGTGCTCAAGCGAAAGTATGTTTACGGAGAGTCCTCTTCGCTATACGGAACTCTGGCAACAGCCAGCGGTGTTGCCGCAACGGACCCTTTGCATATTCTCGCCATCCGGGGGAGCGAGCTGCACCGGCTGATCCGGCTGTATCCCGGCATTGGCATCGGCATATTGCGTACGGCCTTTGACCGGATCCGCCGGCTGGAGCATGCTATCGCAGACACCCCCGCCGCCGATAGATGAAAGCCTGCAAGGAGGAGAAGCAGTTCTTTGCATATGGAAACGAGCCTTAGTAAGAAGCTGAGGCTTGTTTTTCGTTGGCTGCGTGATTTGTTCCAAGTCCATCGAGACCTATTCTCTAGTAGGACAAGCTGTACCGGGACAGCAGCTGCCAGACAAGCTCTCTGCGGCTGGACGTGCCGGTCTTGGCGAAGATCGACTTCAGATGATCCTGCACGGTGTAGGCGGAGATAAACAACGCTTCGGCCAGTTCCTTCGTCGAGAATCCTTGAAGCAGCTTGCCAAGAATTTGTTTCTCCCTGACGGATAATCCGTAGGCTGTTCGATTGGGAATGGACCGCATCTGCGCTGGGCAACGGACAGGAATCCGAATCCTGAACGGGCAAGAGGCCGTGTCCTGAACAGGCGCGGCCATTCCCCTGAATACAGCGAAAAGCATCCGTGATCATCACGGATGCTTTTCGCTGGTTTAGAATAGGCCCGGTGGGGGTCGAACCCACAACCTACCGGTTAAGAGCCGGTTGCTCTGCCATTGAGCTACGGACCTGCATGTTGAGCTTGTCTCGCTCGACCTCAATTAATTTATCACAGGATTCGGCATAAGTCAACATTTTTTTCGCGATTTATTTCATTTGGCATCATTCCGATTACCGCGATTCTGCACAGGGTAAAGACTGGGGAAAAACCGAACAGGCACGGGGAAATCCCGGGCCGAGAGGAGGCGCGCGTTTATGGACAAGAAGAGGATAGTGAACACGGAGCTGGACTGTTCGCCGATTGTGCTCGGAAGCGTTTTGTTTGGCTCGAAGCTGACCGAGGAGCAGTCGTTCCGGCTGATGGACACATTTGTCGATGCGGGCGGTAACATGGTGGATACGGCACAGGTGTATGCCAACTGGCTGCCAGGCGAGCGCAGCCTTAGCGAAACGACCGTTGGCCGGTGGATGAAGGCCCGCGGCAATCGGGCGCGGCTCATCGTGACGACGAAAGGGGCCCATCCGGAACCAAGCGCTCCCCAGATCCGAAGGCTGACGCCGGAGCTGATCGCCGAAGATCTGGAAGGCAGTATGAGGCGCCTGCAGGTGGACGAGCTTGATCTGTATTGGCTGCATCGCGACGACCCGAGCCGCCCGGTAGGGGAAATATTGCATGCCATGAACGAATGGGTGCAGAAGGGGAAAATTCGTTACTTCGGCTGCTCGAACTGGCGAACGCACCGGATGGAGGAAGCGCGCGCCTATGCAAGCGAGCACGGCATTCAAGGATTTGTAGCGAGCCAGGTCTCGTGGAGTCTCGCTGAAGTTGATTTGAGCCGGATTGAGGATACGACGCTGATGCATATGGACGAAACAATGTATCGCTACCATCAGGAGCGCCAGATGGCGGTATTCGCTTATTCCTCGCAGGCGCAGGGATTATTCTCCAAGCTGGAGGAATCTCCGGCAGGGATGGCCGATGAGCGTATAGCGAAGATGTATAGGCTGGAGGAGAACAAGCGCCGTTATGAGCGGGCCAAACAGTTGAGCGAAGAACTGTCTGTTCCGATCAGCCGGGTAGTTCTTGCCTATATGCTTGCCCAGCCGATCCAAACCTTCCCCATCGTCGGCTGCCGGACTGACGAGCAGCTGGAGGATAGTCTGCGCGCGGCGGAGATCAGCTTGAGCCCGGAACAGCTGGCTTTTTTGCAGGGGAAGACGGAACGTGCGGAGTAACGCCGGGGAGCAGGGTCCGCGGAAGGGGAGACTCTGCAAACTGCGGGCTTACAACTTGATTTGGAACATAAACATCAGGAACCATATGATAAAGATGGACAGCAAATAAGCGGCTGCAGGTTTTCTGTGATGCAGCAGCAGCATGGGAAACATTATACAGTCAAACAGGACGGAATACCAGAATGTCCATCCGTACGCATAATCAATTCTGTTGAAATATTGCAGCAGCCATTCCGTAACGGCGTAGATGCCGATCCACAGCAAGATGTGACGAATCATTTTCAGCTTGCTGTTGCGGGGCATCGTCGATAAGTAGAGCAGCACATTGAGAGGCATCGTCAAGATGGCATATATGAGGACGGTTACTTTCTGATTGTAGAGGAAATCAGGATTAAACACCCACAGATTTCGGTCATGTGTTAAATATTCATACAGCATGCCCCCCGACGTAATATACAGCATAGTGGGATGATATTGCTTCCAATTGCGCCAATCGCCCCATTTCCAGGCGGCAAAGACGGTGGAGAGCGCTAAAAACAAGTGCATATGGCTGATCCCCTTGAATAATATTGGCGAAAGCTATACAGGATTCGGTAAGGCAAGATTCGATTTTACTATTATTACTAAAAGGGGAAATAACTATGCTTCGTATTTAAGGGGTGAGGATAGCGCGGATGCGAGCGGCAGACCGAAGCAGCCGCAGTGGCAAGAATTTCTCTTGCTATTGCGGAAGATCCTTGTATAATGAAATGGGCCTGCCGATGCCGGCAGGTTTTCAGCAAAATCTGAGTAAGTAAAAGCTTCGGTGATCTGCGATTTCTTGGGTTGCGCACGGCTTCTAAAAACGCCGTAAGACGCTTATCCTTGTGTCCGGACACCGGGCCGCGGTTCGGAAACTCCCGCGTAACCAAAACTAGGAGGCTTATTTCATTATGTTTCATGTGCTGTGGGGCGTGTTGTTCGTCCTTGTTCATTTTGGCTGCTTTTTGCTGTGCTACCGTTTTTTCGGCCGAAGCGGGCTGTATGCATGGGTCGGGATTGCGACGATCCTTGCCAATATTCAGGTGACCAAAACGATCGAGATGGTCGGGATCGTCATGACGCTCGGCAATACGATGTATGCCTCGATTTATTTGACCAGCGACCTGCTCAATGAAAAGTATGGCGAGAAGGAAGCGCGCAAGGCGGTCTGGTTCGGTTTCTTCGTCATGCTGGTTACGATGGTGACGATGAAGATGACGCTGATGTTCACGCCGCAGGAGACGGACTTCGCGCAGAGCTCGCTGGAGACGATCTTCGGCTTGCTGCCGCGGCTTGCGCTGGGCAGTCTGACCGCGTTTTTCGTCAGCCAGTTTCTCGATGTGAAGATCTATTCTTATCTGAAACGGGTATTCCCGAAGCCGGGCCAGCTGTGGCTGCGCAATAACGGCAGCACGGCGGTCAGCCAACTGGTCGATACGCTGATTTTCTGCTCCATTGCATTTATCGGAGAATATACCCTGGATGTATGGGTGCAGATCCTGATTACGACCTATATTATCAAATTCATCGTGTCGATGGCCTCGACGCCGTTTCTGTATATCGCCAGAAGCTTTCGTTTCAAGGATGAGGCTGCGCGGCTTCTGCAGGAGCAGACGTAAGCTTGCCAACCAAGCGAACCAAGCTTTTCTTGTATACAGCCCGAGCTTTCACCGCCGGATATCCTCCGGCGGCTGTTTTGTTTATTCTTACGGCTGGATTGGCCTAATGGTGTACTACTTTTGGCAGACGGCTCGCCGGGAACCTGATAATCGTTGACTTACAATGAACATTTAAGGGATAACGTATTGCCAGCATGCTTCCGGCTTCGTTACAATAGATATGGCAATGGAACTATTTAGAAATCACTGTCATGTGAGAGGATGAGGGCTGTGTTTAAAAAGCTGGCGGCAGATGCGCTAGGATTAAGCGATATCGGTAAAGTTATCGACCGGAAGGACTTCGACAAGGTAGATGCGGACGATTATGTCATGCATGAGGACGGGGAAAAGATTTACTTTATCATCAAATCGAAGAAAGACGAGTATTGCTTTACCAATCTGGCCTTGATCCATCTGGATGGAGACAGCGCCATCAGCAGCAAGCGCATCCTGAAGCGCTACAGCTATTCTGCCAATGAAATCTCGCAGGTCTACATGGAGACTGCCGGGACCGTCGATCTGGACGTTGAGATTAAATTCCAAATTGGCTCCGCAAACTTCTCCATAGATGTTGATAAGCGGCAAATTGAACCGATTAAGGATCTGTATAAAACGTTATTAAAGATTTCGGAAATTGTGGCAACGAACGACCAGCTGTATGAATATGCCGTAGCCAGCGTTCAGATAGCCAAGGAGAGTACGGGACGCATTTCCACGCAGAGCGCCTCGGCCGCCGAGCAGTTCAGCGCCATCAATGAAGCGGCGTATAACTGGCTGAAAACGAAGCATGCCGAGCATAAAATCAAAGATTTTGGGTTTGTATTCGAAAAATATATCAATCAATAAAGCTTAAGTTCCCCCAGGCTGCCAAGGATTTGGCGGCCTGAGGCATTTTAACGGGGACTGAAGGGAGGGGCCCCCGTTGCGCATGAGCCGGCCCCGCTTGCGGTTGATCATGGATGCATCAATGCTTGACAAGCGGGCCTCTTGTGTCTACAATGTGTTTAATTGTATTTATTACGTTTATAGGAATGGGACGCCTTTTTAAAAATAAAAGGCGTTTTTACTTGCTGTCATTATAGTAAAAATTACACTTAGGGGTGGAGCCGGAATGACAAAGAAAATCCCCGTCACCGTTTTGAGCGGTTATCTCGGGTCGGGTAAAACGACGATTTTGAACCATGTGCTGAACAATCGCCAAGGCTTGAGGGTGGCGGTGATTGTCAATGACTTGAGCGAGGTGAACATCGACGCCGCGCTTATCCGCGACGGGGGAGGGTTGTCCCGCACCAATGAGACGCTGGTCGAGATGTCTAACGGCTGTATTTGCTGTACGCTGCGGGAGGACTTGCTGCGGGAAGTGGAGCGGCTGGCCAAGGATGGGCGCTTCGATTATATTCTGATCGAATCTACCGGGGTCGGCGAACCGGTTCCGGTAGCCCAGACGTTCACTTACATCCATGAAGAAAACGGGATCGATCTGTCCCGGTTTTGCCGTCTCGATACGATGGTAACCGTCGTGGACGCCTATCGGTTCTGGCATGATTTCTCCTCGGGAGAGACGCTGCTGGAGCGCGGTCAGGCGACAGGAGAGGAAGACACGCGCGATGTGGTGGATCTGCTGATCGACCAGATCGAGTTCTGCGATGTGCTGGTCCTGAACAAATGCGATATGGTGGTTGCTGAGGAGCTTAATGAGCTGGAGGCCGTGCTGCGCAAGCTGCAGCCGCGCGCCAGGCTGATTCGGGCGGAGAACGGAGCCGTACAGCCGTCCGATATCATGAATACGGGGTTGTTTGACTTCGATGAGGCGAGCGCATCGGCGGGGTGGATCAGGGAGCTGGAGGGAGGCGCGCATACGCCAGAGACGGAAGAATACGGCATCGCTTCCTTTGTCTATGAACGGATGCGCCCGTTCCATCCCGTACGGTTGATGAGCTGGATGGAGGCTTGGCCGGCTGAGGTCGTGCGGGCCAAGGGAATGGTATGGCTGGCGAGCCGCAATGACATCGGGCACAGCCTGAGCCAGGCGGGGCCGTCTATCCGGTTCGGCGCGGCCGCTTACTGGGTCGCCGCGCTGCCGGAGGAGGAGCGGTCACGCCTGCTGCAGGAGGAGCCGGAACTGGCGGAATCCTGGCATCCCCGCTACGGGGACAGGATCAATCGCCTCGTGCTGATCGGCATCGGCATGGACAAGGAGAAGATCGCCGCGGAGCTGGATGCCTGTCTGCTGACGGATGAAGAGATGGAGCGCGACTGGAGCCGCTTCCCTGATCCGCTTCCACGGTCCGAAGCCGAGCTGCAGCAGACTTCAGGCTGAGGCTGGGCGTCGGCTAGGCAGGGCAGGCGAAGCGTGGCCGCGGGCAAAGTCCGTCGCGGTCCGGCAGCCTGCCGGGCTAACCCGGACATAGCAGCGATCCCGGCCGGCCGCCGAGCCAGCCCCACGCACAGCCCGCTGACGCTTGGCAGCCTCCCGCCGGACCAGCCCGAACATAGAAAAGTCGGCCCCCAGCCATGATCAGACGTTGTCTCGCCATGGCTGGGGGCCGATTTAGTTGTCCGGCGTGTCTCTGGTCAAACGGTATTAACGGCCGCGCTCATACCAGTAGCCGGTAAGCTGCCGCTCGAGGCGAACCAGGGCTTCCAGATAATAATAGTCGCCCCAGATCGTGTAATCATCCGGCGAGATGCCGCCGCGGACGAAGTAAGAGCCATGCTTCAGGAAGCCTTCCGCATCCGCTTCCCCGCGCGTCGAGTAATGCTCGTACAGAGCGGTAACCGCATCTTCTGCCGCCTTGCGGAAGAACGCCTTGTCCGGGTCGCTGTCCGGGAGCAGGTCGGCAATTTCCAGCATGCCGGCTGCGGCAATCGCCGACGCCGAGCTGTCGCGCTGGGATTCCGGCGTTTGCGGCACGTCGAAGTCCCAATACGCGACGCCGTCCTCGGGCAGGTGGTCCAGGAAGTAGCGAGCCATGCGCTTGGACGTTTCGAGCAGCTCGGGCTGCTTCAGATAGCGGTAGGATAACGCGAAGCCGTAGATGCCCCACGCTTGTCCGCGCGTCCAGGTCGAACCGTCGCGGAATCCTTGATGTGTGCCGCCCCGCAGCGAATCACCCGTCTCCTGGTCGAAGTAGAACGTGTGGTAAGACGAATCGTCTCCGCGAACGAGGAAACGGCGGCTTTTATGCGCATGAATCTCGGCCAGCTCGCGGTAGCGGCTGTCTCCGGTCGCTTCGGCCGCCCAGTACAGCAGAGGCAGATTCAGCAGGCAGTCGATAATGATCCGGCCGCCATTGGTCGGGTCATCCTTCGGACCCCAAGCCTGCAGCAGCTGGGTTTTCTCTCTCCAGCGGTCGAGCAGCACATCGGCAGCCTTCACCGTCAGTGCTTTGGCCTGCTCGTCGCCTTCGATGATCCACTGCGCTTTGGTCGAGAGCGAGTACAGGAAGCCGATATCATGATGCTCCAATGCAACGCGCTGCTCGAGCCGGCGGCTAAAGCTGTCGACTGTTTTGACAGCGGCTTCGCGAAATACTTCTTTATTGCTATATTCATAAGCCAGCCACAGGATGCCCGACCAGAAGCCGTCGGTCCATTCCCTATTGTCGTTGAGCACGTAATTTGTTCCGCCGTCGCTAACATGGGGGAACTTGCCCTCGAACCTTCCGATATTGGCTTCCGTAATCCGCAAAGCTTCTTCAATCGCTTGTTTCCACATTATGATTCCTCCTGGCACGGTTTGTGATCGCTCCTTGCTCTTCTATATTATAGATCGGTACGGATGGGGGCGGGTTGTGCTAAAATATAGCTATCTTGCTATTATAGGAGCTGCGAAGATGAGTTATATAGATCCGATGGACCTTGGACCGACCGCCTTCCGCGTCACCCACCGGGCCAGGAACACCCAATGGCCGTGGAAAATGCTGCATGCCCATCAGGGCATCGAGCTGCTGTATGTGTATGAAGGAGAAGGCGAGGTCACCGTCGAAGGTCGAAGCTTCCCGATGCGGCCCGGCATGCTGCTTTGCTTTCAGCCCTACCAGCTGCACAAGATTGATGTTCCGGGAACGTCCGGCGGACAATATGTCCGATCGATCCTCACATTCGATCCGCGGGTCGCAGAGCCGCTGCTCAGTCCGTTTCCGAGACTGCATGCCTGGTTTCTTCATTTCTGGAAAGGCACGCTGCCGGAGCAGGTATTCGATCTGGGCAGCGACATGAGGCTGTCTGATATCCTCGACGATTATCATCTGGCGATGCAGTCCCCCGGAGCGGATACCAAGGAGGAGCAGGCGCTGCTGCTTACCGTGCTGCTGCGGTATTTGCAGATTCATGTGGTTCCGGGAGGGCGGATGTCCGAGCTGTCGGCCAAGACGACGGTGCATGTGGAGAAGATGATGGACTGGGTGGAGGCGAACTACAAGCAGCCTCTCCAGTTGGAGCGAATGGCGGCCGAGCTTCATCTGTCGTCTTATTATATCTCTCACCTGTTTCGCAAATATACAGGAATAAGCCTCTCCGCCTATATAGCGGAGAGACGTCTGCGCGAAGCGTGCGATCAGCTTCTGACGACCACCCGAAGCATCCGGGAAATTGCCGAGGACGTAGGGAGCTTCAGTTCCTCCCACTTTTGTCAGCTGTTTAAAAAGCGCAAGGGAATCAGTCCCCAGGTTTACCGGAAGATGCGCGGCCAAGCGTTCGATCTGATGTGATAGCTTACAGGGAGAAGGGGGGATACAATCAAGATGAAAGTTGTGCACGCCGTAGAAAAAGATATGCCCGGGTGGCTGGAGCTGGCGGCCGAGGTTGAATATTTATTTGGTCCGATGGTGGAAGAGCCGGGCTTTATCCGGGCGCTGGAGAAGCATATCAACGCCAGAAGCGCTTTCTGCATAAGAGAGCAGGACGGCCCGCCTGGGGCTCAGCTGCTCGGAGGTCTGCTGTTCTCCTCCACGCATGCGCCAGTCTACAAGCTTGGCTGGCTGTCGGTGAATGCCGGGGCGCGAGGCAGGGGAGTCGCTACAACGCTCGTCCGGCATGCGTTTTCCGGCGTTGTCCGGCCGGCGGAAGTGGCAGTCGTCACGTTCGGCCCGGATATTCCGGACGGCCAGCCGGCAAGGGAGCTTTACCGCAAGCTCGGATTTAGGCCGTCGGCTGACAAGCTGCCTGCCGGTCCGGAAGGCGGCTCCAGGCAGAAGTTTATTTTGCAGCTTCGGTAGCGGGCGGGAAAGGAGGAGCGTGCAGCCTTAGCAAGCTCCCGAGTACCTTCCCGCTCCGCTTTCTCTTCCGTCTCTGACGGCTAGTCGGCCGAAGCGCTTCTGCCTGGTTATACCAGCTGAGCGCCTTGGCCACCAGCTCCTTGACCAGCGCATCCTTGCCACCCGATGTAGGCGTTGATATTTGCCGGAAACTGCTTGGCCGGTTGAAGCTTCAGCCATCCGTAGTTGAGCGCCTCCTTTTCGTACAATGCGGGCAGCTTACATCATATGGAACGACCTCGACCTTCCTCATGATCTGTTCTCCTCACCGCGGATGCTCCGCAACTGATTTACAAATTCGTCCTCCAGGACAATATCCTGGTCAACGCCTTGCAGCACATAACTCCGGTATGCGGTAGCGGACATGCCTTCCTGCGCCTGGAACAGCCGGGACAGGGAGGGGAGGTCCTGCCGACGCGGTCGGCGATGCTCGCCCGGGGAGCGCAAGTGCCGTTGAAGCGCCTATTTTCCCTATGCAATTCGTCAGGAGCTGTCATGCCTGTCATGCTCTGCTTTCGTCAGATCCAGGCAGGCTGTTTGACCTATACGCCTTGGTGGTAAACAAGGAGTAAAACAGGCAGCTTAGGGGGATCGGAATATGGAGTCGGTATCGGGACAAACGCCGAATTGGCGCAAAAAAGCAGTAGTCACACTAAAGCTCTTCCTGGGCTTGTTTGTGCTGGCCTTCGTCGTCAGCGGATTATGGGGCTTGAACTGGACGTGGAAAACCTACAAGTCGATGTATGCGGCTTCGGACATTACGCGGCTCGATCAGGAGCCAGCCCGCTCGACCTATTTTTATGACCGCAACGGCCAGATCATAACGGAAGTGACGAATGCCAGGATGGAGTACACGCCGCTGGATCAATATCCCAAGCAGATGCTTGATGCGGTGATTGCCGTCGAGGACGCCCGTTTCTATGAGCATCGAGGAATTGACATATACGGGATCGCCCGCGCCTTCTATAAAAACTGGAAATCCGGCCACACCGTAGAAGGCGGAAGCACCATCACCCAGCAGCTGGCGAAGACGATGCTGCTGTCCACCGAGCAAACCTACACCCGCAAAATAAAAGAAGCGATCGCCGCCTTCAAAATCGAAAATACTTACTCGAAGGACCAGATTTTGGAGATGTATCTCAATTATATTTATTTCGGCGAAGGAGCTTGGGGGCTGCAGCGCGCTTCCCGGACGTATTTCGGCAAAAACGCCTCCGAGCTGACGCTGGCGGAATCCGCGTTGATGGCCGGAATTCCGAAATCCCCGACCTATTATTCGCCGGTCAAGAAGCCGGGTCCGGCTGTCGAGCGAAGAAATCTGATCCTTACCCTCATGGCCCAACAGGGGAAAATTACCCCACAGCAGCGGGATGAGGCGATGAAGGAAGAGCTCAAGCTGGTGGACAAGTCGGAGACGAAAACGGCGAAGATCTATCCCTCGTATATCGATCATGTCATCAATGAAGCTATCGAGAAATACGGCTTGTCCGAGCAGCAAATCCTCTCCTCCGGATTCCATATTTTCACGAATCTGGACCCGAAGGTTCAGCAGGCGGCGGAAACGGTTTACCGGGAGCCTTCCTTCTTCCCCGAGGATCGGGGAGGTCTGCAGAGCGCGATCGTCTTGATGGAGCCGCAGACCGGGGCAATTCGCGGCATCGTAGGCTCCCGCAATCAAGAGCAGCAGACGTTCCGGGCGTTCAATTATGCGACGCAAGCCGAACGGCAGCCGGGCTCCACGATCAAACCGTTGGTTGTCTACGCTCCTGCGCTCAGCCAGGGCTTTGGGCCGGCTGACCGAATTTATGATGAAGAAACGGATTTTGGCGGCGGGTACAAGCCGATGAACTACGGAATGAAGTTTCATGGCTGGGTGACGATGGAGGAGGCATTGATCCAATCTTACAATATTCCTGCCGTCGCCATGCTGAAGGAGATCGGGATCGACAAGGGGCTTGATTTCGCCCGCAAGGTCGGTCTGTCCGTTCAGCCATCGGACCGGGTATTCAGTATCGCCCTCGGAGGAATGACGAAAGGGACTTCCCCGCTGCAGATGGCCCAGGCTTATACGGCTTTCGCCAATAATGGGATGATGGCCAAAGCTTATGCGATCACCAAAATTACGGATAAAAACGGCAGCCTGGTGGGCGAGGAGGCTAAACCTCAGCTTCAGCGTGTGCTGGACCCTAGCGTAGCTTACACGATGACCAAGATGCTGGAGAAGGTTGTGACCTCGGGCACAGGCCAGGCAGCGCGAATGGACAGGCCCGTAGCGGGCAAAACGGGAACGACGCAGCTTCCCGATATTCCGGAATTCAAGGATGCCCGCGGCAATCAGATCGACGGCTCCAAGGACGCTTGGTTTGTCGGCTATACGCATGAGCTGGTGGCTGCCGTCTGGCTCGGCTACGAGCGGACGAACAAGGAGAAATATCTGAACACGACCGGCGGCAAATACCCGGCGGCTCTGTTCAGGGAAGTTGTAAGCCGTGCGCTGGAAGGTACGCCGGCCCAGGCTTTCGTCAAGCCGGAATCGTATAAAGCCTTCGCAGGCGGCAGCAAGCTGATCAACGGCACGGAGGAGGCTTTATACGCGCTGGCGGAAGCCAAGAGGCAGGCGGCCCGCGCCAAGGAAGAGGCGGCAGCCGCCGCACGGCAGGCAGAGGCCGCTGCGCTGCTGGCGGCGGCTCAGCAGCAGAACGCCGCCAGCCAGGAGAAGGCTGGGCAGCCGTCCGGAGCAGAAGGCGCCGAGGACAATAAACAGGCCGCGGAGGACAAGGACCGTCAAGCTGGAGCGGATAAAGGCACGGCTCCGGGCAAGCCGGGAGCGGGCAGCGTGAACAGCGCGGGAAGCGGCGGCAGCAAAGAGCAGGAGAAGGGGGAGAGCAAGGAGAAGGAAGCCGAGAAAAAGGATGGAGCGAAGAAGGACGCCGAGAAGAAGGACGCCGAAAAGAAGAGCGGAGAGAAAGAAAGAGGCGAGGACAAGGGTAAAGAGAGCGAGAAAGGTACAAGCAGCGCCGCCGGCGGGAAGGTAGAGGGCGACAAGCCGGCAGCAGGGGTTGACGACGGTAAACAAGCCGGGGAGCCTGGCGGAGAAGAAACGGCCCAGCGGCTGTAGGCGGGGGGCGAAGGAGGGACAAGCCGAGTAAGGCGTTTCAGGCGACGATTCGTATAGAGGTTCGTAAAATAAGGTTGGCCGGTTAAAACTGGCCAACCTTATTTTACGATAAACGCTGCTGAGCGACCGATTGAGGCGTCCTGGAACCCGTACCCATTCCCCCTCGCACCACTTGACTCTTTATTGAGCCGTCAGCCTGATATAATCATTCGCCAGCGTATAGCCTGTACTGTTAGCATGCTTGCCGGTCACAATGAACCTAAAGACCTTAGTTCCGGCAGAGTTAAACGTGTAATTTCCAAAATCCAATTCAGCATGCTCAATGCTTGAAGAATATTGGTCCTGCTCGGGGCCTATATATAAATTGGCTTGTGGCAGGTACAGCTTGAATTTGCCTCTTGAATCCAATTTTTTTACGCCCAGCTTGATCTTATACGTGCCGCTTGACGGGACATCCAAACTGTACTCCACATAGTCGTTGACCCCGTTGGCATCCAGCTTGTTTCCTGCCCCGTTGGAGCTTTGAGAATCCGTAAAATCGGCCTGGACGGCGCCCGATGCGGTGGTCGGCAAATCTTCCGCCTCGTACAGAGTCGGCGACAGATTGAATTTTGCTTTAAAGGTTTTCCCCTTTGCTCCGCTGACATTGACAGAAAATTTGATCGTCGGGCTAAGCTGAGTCACGG
>NZ_FMYY01000008.1:59538-242099 GCF_900101595.1 Paenibacillus sp. cl123 | reverse complement strand
TGGAGGCTTTGGAAGTCCATTTGGTGGATGAATTCCGTTTTCATGACCTTGTACGTGGCTTCAGCCACAGCGTTATCATAGGGACAACCTTTCTTGCTTAGCGATCGGCCAATTTTGAAGGTTTCCAAAAGCTCGTCCATCTTTTGGTTTTTAAACTCACTGCCGCGGTCCGTATGAAACCACTGAATGTGACTCAAATCACCTTGTACGGTGGCAAAGGCGCGTGAAACCAGAGCAGCGTCCTTATTTGGACCTGCACTATGGCCAATGATCTCTCGGTTGAACAGATCGATAAGTACGCAAACGTAATGCCAACGATGCCCTACCTTCACGTACGTCAGATCGCTTACCACGAAGCGCTTAGCTTCAGCTTGATCAAACTCACGATCTAACACATTTGTCGTTGCCGCCTCATTACAGGCCGTTTTATGAGGCTTATACTGGGCGATTGTATAGGTTGAGACTAGGCCTTGTTCTTGCATGATTCGGCCAATACGACGTCTAGACACGATGAGTCCTTGATCCTGAAGCTTGGTTTTGATCTTTCGTGTACCGTAGGCTTTTCGATTCTTGTGGAATATCTCCACGATGGCTTCCGTTAACTCATCTTCGTTCACTTGTTCTTTCGCTTCATAATAAAAGGTACTTCTTGCGATTTGCAGGACGTCGCACATTGCTGATACCGAGTATTTATCACGATTGTTCTGAATGATAGCTACTTTCGTCCCATGATCAGCGCGGCTTGCTTTAAAATGTCTACCTCCATCTTCAGACGCTGGTTCTCTTTTCGTAAGGCGATAAGCTCGTTCTCTTCCGGGGAGCGATTGTCCTTCTCGGAGAACGAACCCGTCGTTTGGGCCTGCTTAATCCAGCGGTCCAAAGCGGAGGCAGTGAGGTCATATTCCTCCACAATCGCTGCTCGGGATTTTCCATTTTCGTAGAGCCCCACCATTTGTTTCTTAAATTCTGCTGTAAAGGTTCTGCGTTGTTTTAGCATGTAGAGATCCGCTCCTTAGGATGATAGCTTTATTCTACAAGCCCTTATTTTTATTGTCCAACTAAGTGTAGCCGATCCAAAGACCCTGCTCCGTAGTAATTCAATCTTACTACTGGGTTGTCACTAGTGATCCATTCCATTCCTTCAGGAGCACGGAGTATGCTCCATGAATGATTATTCAATACCTTATATGTATTTGACATGATGTGACGAATAGCAAACAACCAAAGCCCCCGTCCCAATATCAACTCTGATTTCAACTGACCCATCTCAGAATTATTATTTATTTCTTTAGTTAATTTCATAGGGATCATTTTAGAATCAGGATCTGACTCAGGAGCAGAATTGTGCCCCTGGCTCTTGTTTGCTTTCATTTTACTGATTGCGGACTTCATAGCCCCTTCGAGAATCCTTGGCATCTCTTTCTTCCAAGACTCCATACGTTCTACATAATATGCTGGGGTGCGAATGTGATGAAGAGCTACAAATCTAAGCAAGCACTCCCACTCTTGTCCGTTTAAAGGTTCATTAGAACGTACTTTTGACAAGGCTATTTGTGCAGGAGATTCAATTTCCTGATCCATCCACACTTCAACCTCATCGGACTCATCTCCTACTATGGTGCGGGTAAACAGATGCTGATGATTGGCTATACTCCTTATTGACGATTGTGACCACTCTGGAACTGCATTATGGGAGACTAACGTACGGTATGTCCAAACTCTATGATGATTATTTGCCCATGCTTTTAAGTATGATTGGGATACGTAATGATGATTCTTTCTAAGGTTTTTCACCGATAACTCCCCCCATTCAGAAGCCATAATTGTTCGGAAGATTTAGTCCTGTACTAGTACTAAGTCCCCTCTATTCCTGTAGATGTAATTATAGCATGATTTCCAAATTCGCTACGGTGATCCAGCTCGTATTACTATAGATACAGTATCAATCACCAAATTCATTTCCGCATTCAGCATCCATTGTTTTCATATTCTGTGCGGGATACAATCGGTTCAAGAGGTGAAAACAATGTTGAAAAAGGAACTGCTTGAACGAGTTCGAGAGCATGGAATATCAATAAGCAGCAATATGATTGAGCGTTACGTGGAATATGGTCTTATCGTTGGGAATCGTGTTAGTCTAGGGTTCTCCCAAGGTGTCGTTACCCACTACGACGAGCGGACAATAAGCGCTGTTATCTTGATTGATAAGCTTAAATCTAGCAGGCTATGTAAGCATCAGAAGGACTATATCTTCATCCTGTACTGGAAAGGCTATCCCGTTCAGTGGGACAAGCTAAAGGCACGACTTATTGAATTCCATTCAAGCATTATGAATACATTCAAGGACGTTGCGGGATATACTGCTCATCCTGACTATCCAGAGATCATTGATGATATTGCCACCGACGACGCGGCAAAAGCACCAAAAGCAATTGGTCGGCCTTCAAAAGAGTTTGAAGAGAAGCAAAAGATCGAAGCACGGGAAAATGCTAAACGTATAATGATTGTAAGCAAGCTTATTTCTGATATCATTTCGAAGGGAGCCATCTCTCAGGAAGTATTCCGTGTCTTCAATCAGCAATCCAATATCGCATCGGAAATCGCAGGCGATACTGTCCTAGAGTCTACAAATGCATGGTTGCAACAAATGATCTGGAGGAATGCGGTTAGACAATCCGAAGAACAGGACTATAGAGAAGCGTATGAGCTCATAAATTTGCTTAAGGATTATTGGTCAGACCTTGAAACCCACTTTGGAAGCGTATATGACATCCCCATCTTCGGTCACAGCATCCAGAACCTTGAGGATTATTATCAAATAAAGTTCTTTACAGACAAGCCGTCGTTCTACAGATATGTACTGCTTGTTCTGATCAGCGGCGGTTTTCGTCAGCAGCTCATGCAGTTCTTGTCCAAGCCTACAACTAGGGAGAGCTGGAATCAAATTATCGCTTCTCTGCCCGCTCTCCTTGCTCAGATTACGGGAGAGGAGGTGACACACAATGGGTAACGTCGGAATCGCATTAGGAGGCGGCAAGGCCTTCTCAGCCCCTGCATGGTTCATCTTGGTAATAATCGGTTTAGCAGTTATCGGTATCAATCATGTAATCCAAAGGACAAAGAATTAAACAAAACGAGCACCTTCTCCATTACGAGATAGGTGCTCCATGTTGTATGATACCTCACAGCCTCATAATGAGGCTATTACGACTTTTAACCCGCCCTATTGAAAATCCCCGCTCCCTAACCCCAAGAGCCTAGAAACGCCTCCTAGAGCTTCACTGCACAATCAAATCCCATCCATGTGCGCGATAGGACTATGCTTCTGATACTTACGAGCGATTTCATCATTCGTGAAATCCAGATAAGCTTTCTGAGTTACTTCAACCGAGCTATGCCCTAGAATGCGGCACAAGCTAAACCAGTCCCCGTTATTCAAGATATAGTACTTAGCAAAGTTATTCCTCAGTTGATGAGGATGTATGGATACCCCTACCCGTTCTCCCGCTTCGCGCAATGCTCGTTCATAATTGCGTACTTCAAGCTGCGTTCCTCTGGTCGTCGGAAACAAGAATGGGCTTTCCGAATACCTGTCCTTGTACTTCATCCATTGCTTCATGTCATTAGCCAGCTTGAACGAGAAGTACACATATCGCTCCTGCTTATTCTTCGGGTTCGTGATTAAGATGCTCTTATGGGTATAGTCAAAATGCTCAGGGAATAAGGACAGGCATTCTCCAATTCGCATTCCCGTATCCAACAATAGATTGGTAATGATGTAGTTCCTGTAGCCGTGGAAGGTTGATGAATCGAACTGCTTTAATACTCGCTTGATTTCATCAGGTGTCCATATCTTCTTCATCTTCCGTTCAGGCTTAGGGTTGTCGATACTGTCCACGGGGTTCTTTGGAATTTCCCGCTCGGCGTGGTACAGATAATTGAAAAAGACTTTGATGTTCCGAACGTAGTTGGCTATGGTTGTCGTCGATATGTCCTTCTTATAATCGCTTCGGTTATCGGGATGATTAATGTTCTTGCTCTCTTCCTTGTTGACGACCGTGTACTTGCCCCGCTCCCGCAGATACTTAATGTATTGCCGAATATGCCCCGATTGCACTTTCTCACATCTTCGATATCAAAGCTCTGCTTCAAGAACAACGTAAACAACTTAAGGGTTTGTTCATAGGATGCCAAAGTCTTGCGGGAAAGATTCTTCGAACTGCAATAAAGCATAAAATTGTCGATGTGAAATTCCATGTCTGTCATAAGAAATACCACTCCTTTATGGGGTTGTTGGGAACCCAATAAACAAGTGGTATTTGTTGGCTTACTCATTCGATATTTATCGGCTCAAAACGTCCGCTTTCGGATATTTATAGCCAAAACTGCAATAGCCCTTGACACGCTCAAAACCTTACGGCTCTTGCCTTCACGACACCTTATGCTCGATACGCAGCTTGTCCGCCACCATCGCGATGAACTCGCTATTGGTCGGCTTGGATTTGCTGATATTGATCGTGTAGCCGAACAGGTGGCTGATGCTGTCAATATTGCCGCGCGTCCAGGCGACCTCGATCGCATGGCGGATGGCGCGTTCGACGCGGCTGGGCGTCGTTTTGTATTTTTCGGCGATGGCCGGATAGAGCGTTTTCGTAATGGCGCCCAGTATCTCGATATTGTTGTAAACCATGGTGATCGCTTCGCGCAAATACTGATAGCCCTTAATATGCGCCGGAACGCCGATTTCATGAATGATCGTCGTAATGTTCGCGTCCAGGTTTTTACCCTTCGGCAGTTGAACGACATTGGCTTTCATGGAAATTTGCGAGCTCATCATAGGCATCGATGACGAGGAGGTTGTGACGAGCTGACGGATGCGGTTCGTCAAAATCTCCATGTCAAACGGCTTCAGAATATAATAGGAAGCGCCAAGCTGTACCGCTTTCTGCGTGATGTTTTCTTGACCGAAGGCCGTCAGCATAATGATTTTGGGCTGCGGGCTCAGATCCATCTCGCGCAGCTTCTCCAATACGCCGAGCCCGTCCAGATGAGGCATAATAATATCTAGTATTAACACGTCAGGAACGCGGCCGCTTTGCTCGATTAATCGAAGAACGTCATTTCCGTTGTAGGCCACACCAGTTACGCGCATATCCTCTTGTTCATCAATGAACTCAGAAAGCAGGTTCGTAAATTCACGGTTATCATCAGCTAAAAGAACTTCAATGGTTTGCAACGGCAAGCTCTCCCTTCATTTGCGGCAATTAACTTTAGCATTATTTACCTTGCTATATGATTTCGACAGACGGGTTCAAATTCCTTCTGTCGAATATTATTTTTATGGATTTTTTTTAAGTTTTCTATTATAATGGAAAATTTAATGCACGATTAAACAATAATCGACAAATGCTCTCCGAATAAGGCAAGTCTCGCTCTCTTGAACGAAGTTTACGCGATTTTTGTTGCTTGCTTCCACCACTTGGCAGAATGTAAAACCAATCCGGTCTTCTATCAGGTTATTGGGCCAGTGAACTGTCTCAACTTCTTTTAAGCTGCCGTTGGCGTTGGAGGATTTCGTCAACGATGTGCGCGATCGGTGCGGTGGCGTCGATTATAATCCCGTTTTTAGGAATGCCTTCTTTCGTTTGATGCAAGCGCGCAATAATTCCCGTTCCTCTAGTCTGCCACCCCAGTCAGTCGGGTCCAGCGCCACACGCTCATCAATCCGCCGGAGAGTGGTTTCCAGGTCGACCTCCAGGACAAACACACCGTCGAAGAGGTCGATGAATTTGGAGTGATTCCGCGAACCGCCGCAGAAAAATGTTACCGCCTCATCCTGATTGTCGACCAAAGCCTTTACTTTATCAACATGCTAAATATGGTGTTCGGGTTTAAAGCCATCCGTCGGGGTACCCGTTTCCGGGTCGCCCTGATAAGCCAACTCACGATCGCCATGAATAGCATGGTAGCCGCGCCGCTGCAATTCGTTGCAGACCGTAGTTTTGCCGGCGCCGGAAACGCCATCAATCAGGTAATTCCTTATGCCCATGGGGATTGGTCGCAAAGCCATGGAAGCTGAATGATCGCCAAGGGCATCCGTACAAAGATTGAGGTTTAGCTTAGTCAAGCGAAAAAAAAACTGAAAGCCTGGCTTAGCTGGCTTTCAGTTCATTGGCCGGGTTCCCGGCCGTTCCTTTCGATCTGAGCATAATACCTGCATCCTGCAGCATCCACTCGATAAAGCAGCCATATCCGCTGGTCGGGTCGTTCACGAAAACATGGGTTACCGCCCCAACGACTTTACCGCCCTGAATGATCGGACTGCCGCTCATCCCTTGCACGATCCCGCCGGTTTTATCAATCAGCTTGGGGTCCGTAATTTTGATGACCATCCCCTTGGTTTGAGGATGCTCCTGCTTGGCGACGTGGATAATCTCAATATCGAACTTCTCGACCTTCTGACCACCCACAACGGTATAAATATGGGCCGGGCCTTCCTTGACCTCCTCGGCGAAAGCAACGGGCAGAGCTTTATCCGTCAGCCCGTGATCCGGAGCATCATGCATTTTGCCGAAAATGCCGAACTGCGTGTTTTTCTCGATATTGCCGATAGCTTTGCTTTCTCTGGAAAACTGCGCCCGCTTCTCGCCGGGTTCGCCGTTCTGGCTCTTCGAGATGGACGTGACGTTCGAATGAACGATATCCCCTCCGCCCACTACAATCGGAGTCTGAGTATCCATATCCGTAATTACATGGCCAAGCGCTCCATATACCCCTTGATCGGGTGCATAGAAAGTCAACGTGCCGACGCCTGCGGCCGAATCGCGGATGTATAATCCAAGCCTATAGGCTTTGTCCACCGTATCATAGGCGGGCGTAATCGGCACTTCCAAGGTATCGTTACCGCGTACGATGGTAAGCAGGATCTGCTTCTTGTTCTCTCCCGCTTCCTTCACCAGCTCGGCAACCTTGCTTACATCCTGGATCGGTTTTCCATTCATTTTGACGATCAGGTCGCCCAGCAGTATTTTGGCTTCTTCGCCAGGGGATGTTTTCTTATCCTCCGCGACAGCAACCAGATGGTGGCCGACTACCATGATGCCGGCGGATTTGAGCTTCACGCCGATTGTCTGTCCGCCGGGAATCACCTTCAGATCCGGAACGACATTAACTTTTACGGTTTTAAACGGAATGGCGCCGAACAGCTTCAATTTCATTTCCGCCTTGCCAGCCTGATAAGATTCCAATGAGATCGGATGATGTAGATCGACTCGGAAGGAGTGCTCGGTTGAACCATTCACTTTCAAAATTTCCGGGTGGCTCACGGTAATCTGGGCGTTCACAGGCATTGCCAGCTTCAGATGGGCTTGTTGTCCGGTAAACAATCGGAGCTCCTCGGGGAATGAGGCAAAGCTGCGGAAAGGGGTGGTTAAGCTTCCCAAACAAACGAAGAGGACGAGCACTAATCCAATCAATCTTTTTCTCTGGTTGGAACTCAATTCGCTCACGCTCCCTTGCTTCCTTTGCTTAGCGGCGCCGGCCTCCTCTGACTCGAAAGCCGGCGTCACACCTGCGCTGCGACCTGTCGGTTCGCCGTTTCTCTTGCGCAGCACCGCCGTTTGTGTACCTTTAAGGTAACCCCCCGCCTATGCTTTTATAACTCCAAAATGCTCCCACCGCTGTCAAGCCATACGGAGCTTCTTATCCTCAGCCAGGCTGAGCATGTCCTGCGCATGCTCCAGTGTCTTGCCCGTCACTTCAACACCGCCAAGCATCCGCGCAAGCTCATGCACCCGCTCGCCGTCGTGCAGCTCATGTATATTCGTATAAGTCCGGTCGCCGTCCGTCGTCTTACGGATCAGATAATGAACGTCAGCCATGCAGGCCACCTGCGGCAGGTGGGTGATCGAGAAAACCTGGCAATCACTGGAGAGCCTGGACATCCGCTCGGCGATGGCTTGCGCCGCGCGTCCGCTGACTCCCGTATCCACTTCGTCGAATACAAGGACGGGGATGCGGTCCACCCGAGCAAATATCGACTTCATAGCCAGCATGATCCGGGAAATTTCCCCGCCTGAGGCGATTTTGCTCAAGGAGCGCAGCGGCTCCCCCGGGTTGGCTGAGATCAGGAATTCGACTTGATCGGCCCCGTCCGGCGAAAATTTGCGCTCGCCCTCCGACTCCACCTGCACCTTGAACTGGGTCCGTTCCATATGAAGCTCCCGCAGTTCATTGACGATCTCGGCAGCCAGCCTCTCCGCTACCGCCAGCCGCTTCAGGGTCAGATCGGAAGCAAGCTTCGACATCCGCTCGAAGGCTTTGCTCTCCTCGCGCTGCAGCTCTTGAAGCCGTTCGTCTTTATGTTCGATGAGGCTCAGCTCAGCCTCGATTCTGTCGGCATATGCGATAATTTCCTTCACATTGTCTCCATATTTTCTCCGAAGAGAGGAGATTGTATCCAGCCTTTGCTCAATAAAATCCAGCCGGCCCGGATTGAACTCGATCTCATCGCGGTAATCGCGGATCTGATGGGCGGCGTCCTCCAGCTGGTAGAACGCGGATTGCACCTGCTCGGCGAGCGGCTGCAGCTGCGACGTATCGTAAGCGGCGATATCCTGCAGCTTCTGAACGGCGCGGCCGACCACATCCAGCCCTTTGCCGCTGCCGTACAGCAGCTCATAAGCATCGGCCGCGCTCTGGTACAGGCGCTCGGCATTGGACAGCTTCCTCCGCTCCTCCTGGAGAGCTTCATCCTCCCCGGCCTTCAGCTTCACCGAACGGATTTCCTCGACCTGGAATTTGTACAGATCCGCCATCTGCAGCGCCTGCTGGCTCGTTTCCTGAAGCTCGCGCACCTGCTTGCGGATGGACTGATAATCCTCGTAAGCGCTTTGATAATCGCGTTTCACCGGACCGATCGTCGGCTCGCCGAATACGTCCAGAAATCGGATATGGCCTTCCGGATGGAATAAGGACTGGTGCTCATGCTGGCCATGAATATTGACCAGACATTCGCCGATTTCCTTCAGCATCGCCAGATTGACGAGCTGTCCGTTCACGCGGCTGGTGCTTTTGCCCTGCGCCGAAATTTCGCGCCGAATGATGAGGGTTTCATCCGAATTTCCTTCGATCCCAAGACGGGACAGCGCAGCCCAGACCGGATGATCCCCCGCTACGAGGAAGGACGCTTCAATAGAAGCCTTGTCACTGCCGTAACGGACGAGATCCGACGAGCTTCTGCCTCCGGCGATCAAACCGAGCGCATCGATAATGATCGATTTTCCTGCCCCCGTCTCACCGGTAAGCACGTGGAAGCCGGACTTGCAATGAAGCTCGACATGCTCGATAACCGCCAGATGGCGAATCGATAATTCCAACAGCATACGCTCACCTCTTCTATCAGCTTAACATCCCCATCACTTGATTAACCACATGGACGCTTTGTTCCTTCGTCCGGCAGATGATCAAAATCGTATCGTCGCCGCAGATCGTGCCCATGATTTCATTCCATTCCAGACTGTCGATCAAGGCGCCGATCGCACTGGCCGTCCCCGGGAGGCTTTTGAGCACAACCAGATTTTCCGAATAATCGATATGTACGAAATGATCGTTGAGCGCGCGCCGCAGACGCTGCAGCGGGTTATACCGCTGATCCGCGGGCATGGAGTACTTGTAGCGCCCATCGTCGAGCGGCACCTTGATCAGGTGCATCTCCTTGATATCCCGCGAGATGGTTGCCTGTGTGACATGAAATCCGGCTAGCGCAAGCTGTTCGACCAGATCATCCTGCGTTTCAATTTCATTATTCGTAATAATTTCCCGTATTTTCACATGCCGTTGGCCTTTCATAAGTTCCTCCTAGGCTTCTATTCACAAATATCGGACTATTCTTCCTCATCCGCCTCCATCAGAGAGAAGCGGTAGCATTCGACCTGCTTCTCAACGAGCCGCACATACAAGACGCCGTCCGTACGCTCGTCAAGAAGCTGATACACGAGCAGCCGGTCGCGCAGCGAGCTTCCGGTACGCTCGAGCGGCTTCCGCTCCTTGGCAAGCTTGACCGCGTAGTAATGTCCATCCTTCTCTGCCATGTAATCGATGAATAACCGGCTTTGCAGCGTCGCGGCTTCATCCGCGCGGATGGTGATCGGAATACGCCGCTTGCCTGCCAGCACGCGGTATCCATGCTTGTCCAGCAGACGGGTCGCCTCGTCTTCGGGCACCTCAGTCTCGGCATCGGCATTCAACCAATCGAGGGGCGGAGAGGCTTCGACCGTCTCCCGCATCTTCTTTCTCATAGCCGCGTAAAACCAGAACCCGAACGCTACGACTACCAACAGGACGACCAACCCGTCTCCGCTTTGCATGGCATCACCTCGTCTGTACTATTCGGGAACCCGGAGGCAAACTCCTCCCCTGCAGCAAAAAACTCACCGCTGTGGACGAAACTAGCCCACGGATGAGTTCTGCATGCTTTGCGACTCTTGAACTACCTCGCGGATCAGCGCATCGAGGCTCGTTCGATCAATATGCGATTGCTGGCGATCATGCGGCTGCTCGCCGTCTCCGGCCTCCTCCGCAACAGGTTTGACCAGATGGGCCAGAAACTCGATGTTGCCTTCTCCACCCTTGATCGGCGAGAAGGTCAGGCCGCGAACGGCGAAGCCCGTGTCAGCCGCATAGGCGAGCACCGCCTCCAGCACCTCGCGGTGTACGGCAGGCTCCTTCACGACGCCTGTCTTCGGCACCTTCTCCCGCCCGGCCTCGAACTGCGGCTTGATCAACGCCACGACCGAGCCGCCCGGGACGAGCAGCTGGAATAATGGCGGCAAAATCAGCTTCAGCGAAATGAAGGACACATCGATCGATGCGAAGGAGGGAGCGGGCCCCTTCAAGTCGCCCGGCTGCATAAAGCGGAAGTTCGTCCGCTCCATCACATGGACGCGAGGGTCTTTGCGCAGCGACCAGTCCAGCTGGTTGTAGCCGACATCGACCGCATACACGAAGGCGGCTCCATTCTGCAGCGCGCAGTCGGTGAACCCTCCCGTTGAAGCCCCGATATCGATCATCGTGACGCCGTTCAGATCCAGCTCGAACGTCTTCAAGGCTTTCTCCAGCTTCAAGCCGCCCCGGCTGACGTAAGGATGTATGGCGCCCTTCACCGTGATGGCCGATGTGACCGGGATCTTGGTCCCCGCTTTATCTACCGCTTCTCCCCCGACCAGGACAAGACCGGCCATGATGGCCGCCTTGGCCTTCTCTCTCGTTTCAAACAATCCCTGCTCGACGAGCAGTACGTCGAGCCTTTCTTTAGCCGATTTCTCCGAATTCATGTGGGCTCCTCTGTTAAGTAAGGCTTGGGTTATGCCCGCTGCCTGCGGCGGGGCACCAGTGCCTGAATATCGGTAACGAGCCGCTCCACCGTGAAGCCGACCTCTTCGTATTGTTCCTTCACGGAACCGTGCTCCACGAAATAATCCGGCACGCCGATCACCTTGACACGCATGCCGTAGATGCCCTGCAGGGAATAAAACTCGAGCACGCCGCTGCCGAAACCACCCATCACAGCGCCTTCTTCCAGCGTCAGCACCGGAATATCCTCCTTGGCCAGCTGCATAAGCATCGCTTCGTCCATCGGCTTGATGAACCTGGCATTGATTACGCGCACCTGGATACCTTCCTTGGCCATCGCTTCCGCTGCTTCCAGCGCGACCGGTATCATCGGACCAACGGCGAGCACCGCCGCGTCGGCGCCCGGACGAAGCACTTCCCATGTGCCGATAGGGATCGGCTGGAGCTCATCGTCAAGAGGAACGCCAAGCCCGTTGATCCGCGGATACCGGTAAGCGATCGGGCCTTGATCATAGTCGAGAGCCGTCTTCATCATATGACGCAGCTCGTTCTCATCCTTGGGCATCATCACGACCACATTCGGAATGCTGCGCATATACGCAATATCGAAGATGCCGTGATGCGTTTCCCCGTCCGGACCAACAAATCCGGCGCGGTCGATGGCGAACATGACATTCAGATTGGCGCGGCATATATCATGCACGATCTGATCATAGGCGCGCTGCATAAAGGTCGAATAAACGGCGTACACCGGCTTCAGCCCTTCCGCAGCGAGGCCCGCACAGAACGTAGCCGCATGCTGCTCGGCAATGCCGACATCGAACATCCGCTCGGGATAAGCCTTCGCAAAACCGGTCAAGCCGGACCCGCCCGGCATCGCCGGGGTGACCGCTACGATGCGCTTATCCTCCCTGGCCAGCTCGATCAGCGTGCCGCCGAACACCTCGGTATACATCGGAGGGCCGACGGATTTCAGCACTTGGCCGGATTCGATCTTGTACGGGCTGATCCCATGCCACTTGTGCGAATCCGCCTCTGCGGGAGAATAGCCTTTGCCCTTCAAGGTAATGACATGAACGACGACCGGGCCGTTCACCTTGTCGGCCTGGCGCAGCGTCTCCATCAGCAGCGGCAAGTTATGACCGTCTACAGGTCCGAAGTACGTGAAGCCCAGCTCCTCGAACCAGATGCCCGGCACGACGAGATACTTGAAGGAATCCTTCACGCGTTCGGCCGTCTTGGCCAGCGTTCCGCCGATAGCCGGAATTTTCTTGATCAGATGCTCGACTTCTTCCTTCGCTTTCACATAATGACGGTCCGAACGAATCCGGGCCAAATAATTGCTGAGCGCGCCGACATTGGGCGCGATCGACATCTCGTTATCGTTCAGCACAACCATCAGCTTGCGCTGCTCATGACCGATATGATTGAGCGCTTCCAGCGCCATGCCTCCGGTCAAAGCGCCGTCGCCGATCATCGCGATCACGCGGTTCGAGCCGCCTTGCAGATCGCGGGCGACCGCCATGCCCATCGCCGCCGAGAGCGATGTGCTGCTATGGCCGGCTTCCCACACATCATGCTCGCTTTCCGAGCGCTTGACGAAGCCGCATAGCCCTTTATGTTTCCGGAGCGTACCGAATCTGTCCTTACGCCCTGTCAATATTTTATGCACATAAGATTGATGTCCGACATCGAATATGAATTTATCCTGGGGACTATCAAACAAGTAATGCAGTGCGAGCGTTAATTCGACAACACCAAGATTCGGCGCGAGGTGGCCGCCGGTCACCGACAGATTCTCGACCAGAAACTGGCGGATTTCGGCTGCCAACGGTTCGAGCTGTTCGATCGTCAGACGCTTTAAATCCTCAGGCTGTTGAATATGTTCGAGCAGCATGCTTGTTCCCCTCGCTTTCCGCAATAAGATGTTTGCCGTACTATGTACCCAGTCATTATATCACGGCGAATCGGCCCGCTCAAACGGAACTACGCCGGTCTTGTTCGCAAGCGGTCAATCAGATGCTGACCGCTTGATCATGCCCGGGTCTAATGATCCCGCTTCATCAGGTAATCGGCCAGCTCAAGCAACCGCTCGGGAGCGGGAAACCCCGCACCGATGACCGCCTGCCGGGCTTCCCGGGTCAGCTCCTCCACCTTCGCCTGGGAAGCGTCCATCCCGATAAAATACGGGTAGGTGACCTTCTGCTGCTTGACATCGCTCTGCACCGGCTTGCCGAGCTTGACTTCGTCGCCGACCAGATCGAGAATATCGTCCTGAATCTGGAAGGCCAGTCCGATGCACGTGCCGAACCGCTCCAGCGCGGCCAGCTGCGCCGAATCCGCTCCCGCAATACGGCCTCCGGCCTTCAACGAGAACACAATCAGGTCACTTGTCTTATGCAGGTGAATGTATTCAAGCTCCTCCAGCTTCGTCACGCCCTGCTCGCCCTGCATATCGGCCGCCTGGCCGCCCACCATGCCCGGAGCGCCCGACAAACGCGCCAGCTCCTCGACGATGTCGGCGATGGTGTCGCCCGGCACACCCCGCTTGCGCGCTGCTTGAACGACCGTATAGAACGCGTGTGTCAGCAGCGCATCGCCCGCCAGGATCGCCATCGCTTCGCCGAATACTTTATGGTTGGTCGGCTTGCCGCGGCGGAAATCGTCATTGTCCATCGCCGGCAGATCGTCATGAATAAGGGAGTACGTATGAATCATCTCTACGGCTAGCGCAACCGGAAGCGCATCCTCTCCGCGTCCGCCCAGCGCTTCGGCCGCAGCGAGCACGAGAATGGGACGCAACCGCTTGCCGCCGGCCATCAGCGAATACAGCATGGCCTCGCGCAGAGCGGCCGGCATGCTCCATTCGGAGGGAACGGAGCGCTCCAGCTCGCGCTCGATTAGCGCGGCTTGCTCTTTGATGTAATCTGAGATGCTTAAGCTGCCGTTCATTTCAAATCTCCTTCACCCGGCTGGAACGGCTTCTTCACAAGACCGCCCTCCTGTTCAAGCAGTACTTCGATCTTGCGCTCCACCTGCTCCAGCTTCTGTCCGCACAGCTGGGACAGCTTCATCCCGTCCTGGAACAGCTCGATCGCTTGCTCCAGGGGCACATCTCCGCTTTCGAGCTTGGCGACGATTCTCTCCAGTTGCTCGATCGCCTGCTCGAAGCTTGGCGTGGTTTGTTCTTGCTCCGTCATTGTGAATTCTCCTCCATAGACCAGACATGACAATCGACCTTCCCGTCCGACAGTTGAAGCTTCAGCACATCGCCCGGCTGAATTTGCCGGGTGGACTTGATAAGCTGCGTTCCCTTCTCGTCATAGACAAGACTGTAGCCCCGCTGCATGACCTTGAGCGGACTGAGCGCGTCAAGCTGGCGGACCCAAGCCGTCCAGTCCCGCTGTTTGCCCTTCAGCGCCGCCTGCATAGACTGTCTGAGCAGCCGGCTTGCTCCTTCAAGACGCTTTCGGGAGTAGTGAATCTGCTCCTTCGGATTATGCTGCGCCAGTTGGCGCTCCTTTCTCATCAGCTTCTCCTGCGACCGGTTCAGCCGCTCGCGCAGCCGGTAGATCAGCTGCTCGCGAGTCCGGTCCAGACGTTCTGCCGGCTGCAGCAGCAGCTGCCTGCGCGGATTCGTCAGATAAGGCGACCGCTCGGAGCGCTTGAGGCGCTCCCGGCTCTGATCCAGCTTGGCGGTCAAGCCTCCGTACAGGCGCTGCTTCAAGTGAGCCAGACGCTGGGACAGCTCCATATGATGCGGTACGGCGAGCTCAGCCGCGGCCGTAGGGGTCGCAGCCCGCAGATCCGCTACGAAGTCGGCGATCGTAAAGTCCGTCTCATGGCCTACCGCCGATATGATCGGCAGCAGCGAGCGATGAATCGCCCGCGCTACCGCTTCTTCATTAAACGCCCACAGTTCTTCCAGCGAACCGCCGCCCCTGCCTACAATCAATACGTCGACTTCGTTCAAGCGATTCATTTCCTCGATCGCTTTCACGATGGAGGGAGCCGCCTGCTTGCCTTGGACCAGCACCGGGAAGAGCAGCACGGGCACCGAAGGGTAACGCCGCTGCAGCGTGATGATAATATCCCGGACCGCCGCTCCCGTCGGGGACGTGACCACGCCGATCCCGCGGGGAAACGCCGGGATCGGCTTCTTCCGCTCCGGCGCGAACAAGCCTTCGCTCTCCAGCTTTTTCTTCAGCTGCTCGAAGGCCAGGTACAAGCTGCCGATACCGTCCGGCTGCATCTGAGTCGCATAGAACTGGTATTGCCCGTCCCGCTCGTAGACGGAGATATTCCCGCAGGCCAGCACCTTTGTGCCTTCCTTCGGAATGAACGCGAGCCGCTGGTTATAGGAGGCGAACATAATGCTTTTTAACCGGCTGTCCGCATCCTTTAACGTAAAATACATATGTCCGCTCGAATGATGGGTAAAATTCGATATTTCGCCGCGCACCCACACGTTCTGAAGGGCGTCCTCGCTCTCCAGCTTCAGCTTTATGAACCGGTTAAGTTCCTTGATCGAAAGTATCGTCTTCTGGCTCATAGGCTAAGCTCACGAAGAGGCGCGCAAACCCGCAGCGCGCTCTGCAGCTTCCAGCGTATTGCGCAGCAGGATCGTAATTGTCATCGGTCCGACTACGCCCGGAACCGGCGTGATGACGGATGCCGCATCCACTACATCGTCGAAGTCAACATCTCCGGACAGCTTGCCCGTATCCAGCCGGTTCACGCCTACGTCAATAACGACGGCCCCGGGCTTCACATGCTCCCGCTTGATGACTTTCGGCTTGCCGATCGCCGCCACCAGAATATCCGCCTGGCTCGTGACCGCCGCAAGATCCTTCGTGCGCGAATGGCAGACGGTTACTGTCGCGTTCTCCCTGAGCAAGAGCACCGCCATCGGCTTGCCGACGATGTTGCTGCGACCGATGACCACCGCATGCTTGCCGGCGATCTCAACGCCGGTCTTCTTCAAAATCTCGATCACGCCCGCAGGCGTACAAGGCGCCGGACCAGGCTTGCCGATCATCAGATTGCCGACATTGACCGGGTGGAAGCAATCGACGTCCTTCTCGACCGCAATTGCCTCAACGACCCGCTCTTCATTGATATGTCCAGGCAAAGGAGATTGCACAAGAATGCCGTGAATCGCTTCGTCCGCGTTCAGCTTGGCGATCAGAGCGAGCAGTTCCTCCTCCGTCGTCTCTGCGGCCAGCTTGTAAACCTCAGAGTGGATGCCCGCTTCCTCGCAGGCGCGATTTTTGTTGCGCACATACACATGCGACGCCGGATCATCCCCAACGATCACCACAGCCAAGCCCGGCTTCACTCCTTGTCCGGCCAGCCGTTCGACCTGCTGCTTGATTTCGGCCCGGTAGGCGCCGACTAATTCCTTCCCGTTGATGACATGTGCAGACATTTGCTTACGTTCCCCTTTCGTAGATACAATTGCGGATTAGCGGTTCTCTCTCCATCAGCTTGCATAGGCACGCGGCAACAGCAGCTTATTCCTGCGGAGCTTGTCCGCGCAAAGTTTCGAGGTCGCGAATCATTTTGCCGAGCACTCCGTTAACGAATTTGCCGGATTCTTCCGTCCCGAAATTTTTCGACATCTCGATCGCTTCGTTGACGACAACCTTCGGCGGCACATCGTCGCAGTAGATCATCTCATAGGTGGCCAGCCGCAAAATTTCGCGATCCACCTTGGAGAGCCTGTCCATCTGCCAGCCCTTCAAATAATCGACCAGCAAATGATCGATCTGCGATCTGTGGCGCAGCGTGCCTTCGACCAATTCCTTGACGTCCAGCTCGGAAATCTGGTCCTTCGCACGCGTCAGCTGCGCCTCATCCTCACCTCTGGCCTCCTCCACAACATGATCGACCGCATCGGTCGTCGTGACTTCGTTCATTCCCATCTGGTACAAGCTTTGCAGAGCAAGCTCCCTCGCCAGTCTTCGTCTCATTGATTGTAAATCCTCCTGTTGGTTCAAATCCGTACAAAAAAATCCTTGGGCGTCTCCCAAGGATTTTAGCGGAACAATCTCCATTTGTCCATTAGCCGGCGCCAAACGTCTTCTGCGGGAAATACCGGCTCGTTCCGGTCAAGCTTATTCCCTATATAATAACCAGTATATACGATCAAGCCAAAGATTAACATATGAAACAAGCCAAAGAACAAATAAATGATGCCCAGCACGCACGCAGCGAGGGTGCATAACGTTGCCCTTCGGTGCTTCTCCATCAGTTGGTCCCACATAGACCTCCACATGCCCAGGCACTCCTTCCTACTCTACGCGGCTCTTGAACGTCGGAGCGGATTGCTGAATGTTCGCAATAAAGACGGATACGAACGCCACGGGAATGCCGGTGATGTCCTGAATATGGCTCTTCACGTTCGCCTGCATCTCTTCCGTCAGGCCGGGAATCGGAGTTTCTCCGTCAACGATCGCACGAATGACGATTTCAAGCCCCGCTTGATTCACCTTGACCCGAGCCCGCAGATCGCGTACCCCCCGGGAGCGGGAAGCAGCCTTGAGCGACAGATTCTCCACCGTATCCAGCGAAATTCGAATATCGCCGAACTCCGTACGCTGGTCGATCGAAGGAATGGAAGCTTTCCCCCGCCGCACCGATATGTAGAGGAAGCGCAGAGCCAGCAATGCGGTGACGGCCGCCGTCGCAATGAACGGAATCGCATAGTCGAAATCCCGGTAGACATGCTCGGCGAACTGCTGCGTGCTGCCCAGCGAAATCCACCCAAACGCGGCAAATAGGGCGACAATAGCGACAATAATCACGATAAGGCTGAGAAGAAACAGCAGAAATTTATCGAGTACTTTGACCACGTGTTTGGGCTCCTTCCGCAATATGGAGGAACCCCCAGACGTGAGCGTAAGGGGGTTCAACCTGACTATGATCGGTTTATTTCACGCGCTGCGAGATCGTCTCCGGCTCTTCCGGCGGCTTCTCCGCACCTTTGAAAATGACATCGTGAATGTGCACATTCACCTGGATCACGCTGAGTCCCGTCATCGACTCGATCGCCTGCTTCACGTTCTGCTGAACGGCGCTCGCGACCTCCGGGATTCTCGTTCCAAACTCGATGACGACGGAAACGTCGATGGCCGCCTCGCGTTGGCCAACTTCAACCTTCACGCCTTTGGACAAGTTCTTGCGTCCCAGCAGCTCGGCGATCCCGCCGGCAAAGCCGCCGCTCATTCCCGCGACGCCCGGCACCTCGATGGTAGCCATGCCGGCGATAATTTCTATGACCTCAGGCGCAATCTGGATCGTACCCATGTCGGTTTTCTCGTAATCGGCAGCAAGTAAGCTCATGGAAGGTCCTCCTTCATATTTTTTGCGTAGCAAAATGGCCTCGTTCACTTGGAAAGCAGAGCGCTCAGGTTGATAGTCCGATTCTTTGCCCGAAATTGACGACTGGTTCTGGCATCAGCCCAAACCTTGTCTATACTGTATACTATACCACCGGGCCAAAAATATGACAACGAAGTGAACGTGAAGGTTCGGAACCTCTACGATTCCGGATCATTGACATCATGCTCTTCCAGAAACTTGATATCGAAATCTCCGGCCAGAAACTTCTTGTGCTCCAGCAGCTTCAAATGGAAAGGTATCGTCGTATGTATGCCTTCAACAGAAAATTCGGCGAGCGCGCGTTTCATCCGCTGGACCGCATCGTCCCGGTCGACTCCCCACACGATGAGCTTGGCGATCATCGAGTCGTAATGCGGGGATATCGTATAGCCCGGATAAGCGGCGCTGTCAACCCGCACTCCGAATCCGCCCGGAGGCAAATAAAATTTGATATGGCCGGCGGACGGCATAAAACCCCGCTCCGGATCTTCGGCATTGATGCGGCATTCGATCGCCCAGCCGTTGATCACGACATCCTCTTGCGTGAAGGACAGCGGCTCTCCTTCCGCCACGCGGATCATTTCCTTTATGATATCGACCCCGGTGATCATCTCGGTAACCGGATGCTCCACCTGAATCCGTGTATTCATCTCCATGAAATAGAACTGGCCGTCTTGCCCGAGCAAAAATTCCAGCGTACCCGCGCCTGAATAGTTGACTGCCTGTGCGGCTCTGACTGCCGCGTCGCCCATCCGCTGACGAATTTCGGGCGTCAGCACCGGACACGGCGCTTCCTCCACCAGCTTCTGCCTGCGCCGCTGTACGGAACAATCGCGTTCGCCCAGATGTACGACATTGCCATGCTTGTCCGCCAGCACCTGAATTTCAACATGCTTCATGCCGGTCAAGTACTTCTCCAGATAAACGCCGGCGTTGCCGAAAGCCTTCTGCGCCTCCTGCTGGGCGGTCGTGATCTGTTGCACGAGCATGTCCTCGTCGTCGGCAATGCGAATGCCTTTGCCTCCTCCGCCCGCCGTCGCCTTGATAATAATCGGATAACCGATTTCGCGGCCCAGGCGAATCGCCTCGTCCAT
This sequence comes from Paenibacillus sp. cl123, assembly GCF_900101595.1. Classification (GTDB taxonomy): domain Bacteria; phylum Bacillota; class Bacilli; order Paenibacillales; family NBRC-103111; genus Paenibacillus_G. Next base: position 222,270 of record NZ_FMYY01000008.1, on the reverse strand, counting down.
CGTCTCCACCAGTCCGTCGGAGCCCGGAATGACGGGTACGCCCGCTTCCTTCATCGTCTGCTTGGCGACCGCCTTATCCCCCATCTTGCTGATGGCTTCGGGCGAAGGACCGATAAATGTAATATTGCAGCTCTCGCAAATTTCGGCGAAGTCGGCGTTCTCCGCCAGAAAGCCGTATCCCGGATGAATGGCGTCCGTTTCCGTCAGCGTAGCCACGCTCATGATGTTCGTATAATTCAGGTAGCTGTCCTTGGACAAGGTAGGCCCGATGCAATAGGCCTCGTCCGCCAGGCGAACATGCAGCGAATCGCGGTCGGCTTCCGAATACACCGCTACCGAGCTGATGCCGAGCTCCCGGCAGGCACGGATGATGCGCACCGCGATCTCGCCGCGGTTGGCGATCAATATTTTATGAAACTTCAACGATTCTCTCCTCCTACTTACTCCGGCTTCACCAGGAACAACGGCTGTCCGTACTCGACGAGCTGACCGTTCTCCGCCAGCACTTGGACGATCTCGCCCTTGACCTCGGCTTCGATCTCGTTCATAAGCTTCATCGCTTCAATGATGCAGACGACGGTTTTCTCCTTGACATCGCTGCCCTTGGAGACGAACGCTGCCGCTCCCGGCGACGGCGCCGCATAGAAGGTGCCTACCATCGGTGAGACGATCGTATGTAATCCCGCATCGGCGGCAGGAGCGGCAGCAGCCGGCGTCTGCGCCGGGGGAGCTTGTACAGCCGGCCCGGAAGCAGGAATATGCGTGACCGCAGGGGCAAGCTGCTGCGGGCTGGGCGCTGCGAGCACCACCTGTTCGGTTTTATTCGGTTTACGGATGAAAAGGCGCGCGCCTTCACTTTCAATCTCAAGTTCCTGCAAAGAGCTTTGATCCACAAGCTTGACCAATTCTTTGATTTCACTCAGTTTAAACACAGGAAATCCACTCCTTTGGGCTTTCTGACGTTGTTATTATATCACAATCTAGTTTGAAGGGAAGAGTTTCTTGCAGCCATGCCCAGCCCCTGCTGCGCTCCCGGATGCGGCGGCCAAGCCCCGCAGCGGAAAAAAGCCCGCTGCTCGCAGGCTTTCCCCCTCCTAACCTTTCCTCGCAGAAACCCGGTGAATTCCCGCCGCCAGACGGACAACCGCGGGGACTGCCGTCTGTCCGCTTACGGCTTCATCTCCACCTTGATCTGATCGGGATTCAGCCCCAGCTCTGCCATCGCCTTGTCGACGATGCTGAGCGCCTGGCTCCGCTCCAGCTTGTTCGCTTGAACCGTCACCTTCCATTTGGCCGCATCTTGCGTAACGACGACCTGCGGGAAGTCCTTCATCAAACCTTCTTCAAGGCTGGTCACTTTATCATGCATATCCTGCAGCCTGGCGATTTCTTCCTGCGCCTTGGCCGCCTCTTCTTTCGTTTTTTTCAGATCGGTGGCGATTGCCATCAGGCCCTCCACCTGCTTCGCCAGCTCCTCATTGCGCTTCAGCTGCAGGGAGATGAAATAGTCCGAGCCGCTTGTCGCTTTGGCTGTCGTTTGCATCGTTTGCAGAACCTTGGCGTCTTCCGTCGAACCGGCTGCTTCCGGTTTCGACACAGGCTGAGCCGCTTTGTCGTCAGCCTTGGCTCCGCTTGTGCCGGCCGAGGATGGCGTATCGGTTTTCGTGCTGCTGGCCTTGCCGTCCGTCTGGCCGCCCGCTTTGGCATCGGACGACGAAGGCGCGGCTGCCGGAGGCGTTGTCGTTTGGCCGTTAGCGGAGCCGGCGGCAGCTTTGCCGGATACGGCTTGGGCTTCCGGAGCAACCGGGCCGGCCGAATCGAGCTGGCCCGTGTTGACGACGATCTCGCGGGTATTTAGCCCGGTAGCGGAGGTTGCTACATCAAGTTCCTTGACATCCTCAGTGAACAGGTAGTAGGCGGAGAGCACGACCATCAAGCTCAGCATGGAAACCAGCCAAATGGTTTGTTTTTTGGAATTCATCGATAATTCCTCCTCGTATACGGTTATAGGTTTGTTGCGGCGCCGCATCCGGCGTCTATTGCTTGCGGGGAAGGATGGATATCCGGTGCGCCGGCACGTCCAGTCCCCTCTCGACCGCTTCGATCATCATCTTCTTGACAGTCAAGTTTTCCGCCCCCTTGGCGACAACCAGGACCCCCCTGATTTTCGGCTTAATCGTCTTGACGATGAGCGGCTGCTTTCCGTTTCCCCCGGTTTCATAAACCACCACATCTCCGCTGCGGGTTATATCGGTAATATGCCGGGTGGCTCCATGCTGATCCTTTTCGCTGGTTACTTGCTGGGACTCCTTCGTATTGCGCTCCGTCTGGATCTCCTCGGTCGACTCGATCGTAACGAGCACCTCGACTTCGCCCACGCCCACGATCTGGGTCAGCATCTCGCGCAGCTTGTTCTGGTAAGCTTCCTCGTACTCGCGGAAGCTCGTCTGCTCCCGGCTGGCGGAGCCGAAGACGGCGCTGGTCTGCTCGCCCGGGGACGCGCGGCCCGAACCCGCAGGGTCGATATCCTTCACCGTGATGAAGGAGTTCAATATAATGAGCGCGACTCCCGTCAGCCCTAGCAGAAGCAGCCAGCGGAATGTCTGAATCCGCTTCGGTCCCCCCGGTCCGCCGCCGATCCAGCGAAGCCATTTATTCTTCGAATTCTCCTCCATCACTTCACCTCCCTCGAGCCGGCTCTATCGTCAGCTCAACCTGCTCCGGCTGCAGCTGCCATTCCTGCTCCAGCATCCGCGTAATCTGCGTCTTAAGCTGCTGCTGTTCCCCGGACAAGCGCTCCGGCTGACGCGCCTTGTAGCTCTGCGGCGCACTCGCTGTCCCTTGTCCGATGCGCACATCCGCCGGAGGAGCGATCGGCTCCATCGGCTTGATCGCCTCCATCGCGGCCGGCTGCTGATTTATGGGCGGCGCGGGCTGAGGCGCAGTCTCCTCGATCGCAAGGATGACCTTGCGGATCACCGGCTGTCCCTGCCCGTCCGGCTCGGTCTCGACAAGCACGCTTTGCACGCCCACCGGGGCCTGCCGCTCGACCTGCCGCTTGATCAGCTCGGCGGCCTGGGAGCGCACCAGCCGGTTTGCTTCCTCCCGCTGCCGCTCCTGCAGCGCCTGCCCTTGCGAGCGAACGGACTCCAGCGTTGCCATCTGGCCGCCTGCCCGGACGGCTTGCGGCTCCAGCAGCGCGGCGGCAAGCTTCTCCTCGATGGCCGAGTCCGTGCGCAGCAGCGCAAGCAGCGGCTGCAGGAGCGTCATCAGCAGGAACAGGCTCATCACCGTTTTGACATAGCGCTGCATCGAGCGGTTCGGCAGCAGCAGATCGACGAAGGTTGCGATCAGAATGACGAGCACAACCGATTTCAGCCATTGGCTCAAAAATTCCAGAACCGCCCCTCCCTCCGCGAAGCCGCAGCGCTAACGCATCATAACCGAGACATTGCCCGCTGCGATCATGATCGTAATGGCCAGAAAAAACATCAGTCCGACTACGGCGAGCGCGGCGAAGACGTAGATCATGCTTTTGCCGATCGTCTCGAGGCAAGTGATCATCGGGTTATCGCCGAGCGGCTGCATGACCGCCGCCGAGATATTATATATGAAGGCTAACGCCATTATTTTCAGCGCCGGAAATGCGCACAGCATGAGGATGACTACGACGCCGGACAGGCCGACCGCATTTTTCACGAGCAGCGACGCCCCGATGACCGTCTCCGACGCGTCGGAGAACAGCCGGCCGACGACCGGAACGAAGTTGCCGGCGATATACTTGGCCGTTCGGATCGTAACGCCGTCCGCCACTGCGCCGGTCGCCCCCTGAACGGAGATCACGCCGAGGAAGACAGTGATGAAGATGCCCAGGCAAGCTAGACTGACCGTGCGGAGCAGATTCGCCAGCTGCGTCACTTTGTATTTGTCCGACAGGCCGCTGACGATATGCAGCACCGCCGAGAAGAACAGCAGCGGGAAGACGAACAGATGAACCGCCGTTCCGACTGCGTGAACCATGAAGACGATAAGCGGATGAAGCACCGTGACCGACACCGCGTTGCCCATCGAGGCGAGCAGCGTCAGCAGCAGCGGCACGACGGCGATCATGAAGTGGATCATATCGGTTATCGCCGACTTGGCGTAGCCGATTGCCACATTGAAGCTGTTCACCGCGATGATCATCAGGACCAGGAAGGAGATGGAGTAGGCGATTTTGCTGACGGCATTTTTCTCGAACGAGCTTTGCAGCGTCTCCAGCAGCATGCTGAACACCGTCAGCACGACGATGGACACGAGCAGCTTGCCGTTATAGATCAGCTCGTGGAAGAAGTACTTGAACAGACCGGAGAACAACCCGCCGATACTGAAGTTTTTGGCTCCCTGCAGCAGCTCCATAAAGGTCGGGGCCTTGCTGTCCGGAAAGTAGCCGCCGTATTGCTTCATCAGGCTGCTCCAGAACTGCTCCACCTGATCCAGGGGCAGCCGCTCCGCCTGCTGGCGGACCAGCTCCTCAGCGGGCGTCGACGCCTCGGCGATGCTGCCGCAGCCTGTACCATGCAGGCAGCCAACCCCCGCATCGCCGTTGAGAATAAATACGGCTGCCAGCGCGGCAGCGATCAGCCAGCGCTCCATGCCATGCCATTCATGTCTTTCCTTGAGCCTGATCGCGGGGAGCTCCCCCCGGGCCAGACGATGTCGCAGCGCCGGCAGCAGCGAAGCGAATGTCGGTTTGCGTTGCTTTAGGCGGAACATGTGCTTCATCTCCTGGTTCAGCTTCCGGGCTTGCCGTATGGCACAAGCCGCACCCGGGCCCCGTCCGCCTGTCCTTCTTAAGCGGGCAGCAGCTTGATAACCGTTTCGATAATGACGGATACGATGGGAATAGCCATCACCATAATCAATATTTTGCCGGCCAGCTCGATCTTGGCCGCCACCGACTCTTGACCGGCATCCCGGACGATCTGGGCGCCGAACTCGGCTATATAGGCGATGCCGATTATTTTCAATATCGTTTTAAAGAAAATCACATGGATGTCCGCTTTGGCCGCCAAGTCCTCCAGCACCTGAATGACCGCCGATATTTTGCCGATCAGGAACAGGAAGATGACAATGCCGGTAAACGCCGTCAGCAGGAAGGCGAACATCGGCTTCTGCTCTTTGATGATCAGTACCAGCACTGTCGTGATGAGCCCGAGCCCAACGACCTGAATGATCTCCATGGGCCGCACCCGCCTTGCACTTGAAGTTGGCCTTCCTTGACTTCCTTGCTCCGTCATTCCTAATATCTTTATTTCTTTATTGGAAGAGAAAGATCGTTTTAATTTCCTGAAACAGACTGTCGAGCAGACGGACCACCATAAAGAGGACGACGACAAATCCGATCAGCGTGACCCAATGGGCCATGTCTTCCTTGCCCATCTGCTTCAGCACAGTGTGTATCATCGCGATAATGATGCCGATGCCGGCGATCTGGAATATCGCATTCACATCCACATTCATGAGAGGCACCCCATCCTTAGACCCTTTGGCCAAGACTGTCCGGGCTAGTACATCAATACGACGATCAGCGCCCCTACCAGCAGACCGAGACTTTTCCACATTCGCTCATACCGCCTCTGTTCGTCGCGCGCTCCCTCTTCTTCGCTCTGGAGCTGATTGATCGCCAGCCGCACATGCTTGACCTGATCGTCCCTGTCCGTCAGTCCGAGCGTAGCTCCGAACTGCAGCAGCACTTCCTTCTCCCCCTGCTTCATGGACAAATCCTTCCAGAGAGAAGTGACCGTCTCCTGCCAAATCAGCTGCACCGGCCGGCCGCCGGAGCTTGCCAGCTGCTCTCCTGTGCGGACGAACAAGGCTCCCGCCTCGGTGGAGCTGGACTGTCCGGTCGTCCGAAGGGCGGCGGGCAGCGGCGTAAAGCCGTACACGATCTCCGTCTCCAGCCGCTGGAGCAGCCTGATCACATCTCCGATCTGCCTGGGACGCTTGGCCAGCTGCGAGGCTTGGTACATCCCGAGCAGCGTGCCGGCCAGCAAGATCATGCCCGCGCCGAGCAGCTTGATCATGGCGGCGTTCCTCTGCGGATGAGGCCGGACCGGCGAAGCGCGCTCATAAGCTCGCCCCTCCCCGGAGCGCCAGCCGCTCATCGAGCCGCCGTCCGCTGCCGTCGAAGACGGCCGTCTGGGGACCGCAGGCCGCCAGCCCCCCGCAGGCTGCCTGTCCTGCCGGAGATAGCACGACGAAGCGCTCGAATACGCCGTCCTGCAGCAGCTCCTTCAAGATCGGCCGTCTCCTAATATCCTCCACGTCCCGGCCATGGGCCGTGGCGATCACGCTGATGCCGGCATGCAGCGCCTCATGCAGGGCGGCGGCATCCTCGGCGCGTCCGATCTCATCGGCGACGAGCACTTCGGGCGACATGGAGCGGATCATCATCATCATCCCTTCGGCTTTGGGACAGCCGTCCAGCACATCGGTCCGGGGGCCGAGGTCGAAGCCCGGCACGCCCCGGACGGCAGCTGCGATCTCCGAGCGCTCGTCCACGATCCCGACCTTGAATGCTCGGCGTCCCGCAGCTTCATCTCCGCCGCTCAGCAGCCGGGCGAGATCGCGGATCAGGGTCGTCTTCCCGAGCTGCGGCGGCGAGACGACCAGCGTGCGAAGCAAATTCCCGTGCCGGGGATCGAGCAGATGGGGCAATACCGCTTTCCCCGCCTGCTTCCACTCTCTGGCGATGCGGATGTTGAAGCCGCTGACTTCCTTGATATACTTGACCTTCCCCTGCTCGATCACCGTTCGCCCGGCGAGCCCGACCCGGTGTCCGCCCTGTATAGTCAGGAACCCCCGCTTCAGCTCCTCCTCGAACGTATACATGGAATGCTGGGTCAGCAGCTCCAGCAGAGCGGCGCAGTCCTGCCGCGTCGGGCGGTACGCCCCCTCCGGCGACCGGGACCAGGCGCCTTCCCCTGAGATGAAGCCGTAGCCGCCCCCCCACGAGGCTTCGAGCGGCCGTCCCTCGCGAATCCGAATCTCCTGCAGGGGATGCGTCAGCCGAGTTGATAGAGCTGCTAGAATCGATTTCAACGGATCGGCAAAATAATTGAGCAGCGATTGCATCCTTTACTCCTCCCTACGCTCTGACGGAATCCTCAGGAAGCCTGAAGGCAAGCTGTCCATCTTTTACAATCATGTGTATGACTATGGGCTTGATTCTATGACAGCTTTATTTTTTTAAGATTCCGATAAAGATGCAGCTGACGCCGGCGAGCACCCAAAGCATTTTCCCCCAGGACAGCTTGTCTGCAAGCCCGACCAACCCCAGCGTCGTTGTGGCCAGCAGTACAAGCGGTCCGACCAGCGCAAGCCCCGAGTTGACCAGCAGCGCCTTCTCGATCTGATTGAAGCGCAGCATAAGCACTGCCGCAAAAATTTCGATACAGCCGGACATGACGCGCAGCGCCGCCATCCCGAGCACGACTTTATGAATCATCGACAGCATTCTTTTCCCTCCCCTCGGCCTAACGGTCATTCCCTTACCACTGTATGCAGGCTCGTCTTCATTTAGGCTATGCAGGCACATCCCTATCCGCGAATGCATAGGATGATCCATGATTTTCCCAATTTCCAGATACAGCGAGGCGATAAGTAATGGAGGTTTCAACACCGCTGCATTGGCACCCTCAGCTAGGTGATCCATCAGGGCAGCGAACGGGCAAACCGCGTACGACCGGCAAAACGATGGTGATCGACAAAGGTCTGGGGCTCCATGCGCTGGAGGATCTGCTGCAAACCGCAAGCTCCCATATGGATATGCTGAAGATCGGCTTCGGTACCTCTCCGCTGTATGACACAGCCCTGCTGCGCAAAAAAATCGAGATGGCCGCCGCTCATGATGTTATCGTGTACCCGGGAGGCACCTTTCTCGAGGTTGCCATCGTCCAGCAAAGCGTTGACCATTATATGGATATGCTGGCTTATTTGGGATTCACCGGCATCGAAATATCCGACGGCACGATCGAGGTTCCCCGCAGTCTGCGCAGCGAGCTGATCCGCAGGGGCGTCGATGCGGGCTTGACCGTCATTACCGAATACGGAAAGAAAGGCTGGGGCTCGACGATCGAGCTGGAGGAGCTGATCGAAACGGTTGTGATCGATTCGGAGCTCGGCGCCGAACTGGTCACGATAGAAGGCCGGGAATCCGGCAAAGGCGTAGGCATCTATGCGGAGGACGGCAGCTGCAAGGACGAAGAGCTCGAGCTTGTACTCGCCCAGGTTCCGAGTCCCGAACTGCTGCTCTGGGAGGCGCCTCATAAGGAGCAGCAGGTCCATCTGCTGAAGCGGCTTGGAGCCGGCATTCATCTCGGCAATATCGCCCCGGCGGATGTCGTCTCCCTGGAGGCGCTTCGCCGCGGACTGCGTTCCGATACGCTGGCGCTGACGAAGCGCGATGTCCCCTTTACCGCGAGCGTGCCGCAGCGGCCGGCCGCAAGCGCAGCTTCGCCCGTATGGTTTTATCAGATATGAGGAAGCGGAACGGCATCCGAAGGGGGGAATAGCAAACATGCATATTCAAGTCATTTCCAGCGTCAATGAAGCCCGCGGAGAGGATTTGCAGCAAAAGACTGTGGTCGTCATCGATGTGCTGCGTGCCACCTCGACGATCTTGAAGGCCATCGACGCGGGCTGCGTCCAGCTTATTCCCGTAGAGACGGTGAACCAGGCGCGAAGTCTGCAGCGACCGGGGGAATTGCTGGGCGGCGAAAGATTTTGCAAAAAAATCCCCGGCTTCGACATCGGCAATTCTCCCTTGGAGTATACGCCGGAACGCGTGGAGGGAAAGACGGTTATCCTGACGACGACCAATGGCACCAGAGCTATACAGAAGGCGTCCAAGGCGGGGCATATTGTGATCGGCAGCCTGCTCAACGCCCGGGCATGCGCACGCAGAGCGATCGGCTTGGGGGAAGATATCGTCATTCTGTGCGCCGGGGCGCAGGATATGTTCGCGCTGGAGGACGGCCTATGCGCCGGCCTGCTGGTGGAGGAGATGCTGAGTCTGAAAGCAAAGGAACGGTCGGATGGCTCCGGCAGCGGCCAGATCACGGTTGACGACTTCGGTCTTGCCATGCTGCACCTGTACCGTCAAGCCGGCGGCGATCTGGAGGCTGCGCTGTTGTCCGGAGCGGGAGGCAAGCGGCTTAGCCGGATCGGATTCCGTGAGGATGTGGCCTACTGTTCCCAGGTCAATGTGCTGGAGCAAGCGCCTATCGTACGCAATGGCCGGCTGGAGGCGGGGATGTCGCTCCCCCTTTAAATGGTTCTAATTCGGCCGCTTGTTCATACAATGGAAAGCATGAGACGCTATGGACAAGGGGCCCTGCACAATGAACGGAGATATTTTGCTCGTCGCGCTGATTATTATCGGACTGATTGGCCGCTCGCATATTATTACGACGGCCGCCTGTGTGCTTCTGGTCATCAAACTGATCAGTTTGGAGAGGTATTTGCCAACTATCGAACGCCGGGGACTGGAGCTGGGGCTGCTGTTTTTGACGATGGGGGTGCTGGTGCCGTTCGCCAGCGAGAAAATTTCGATCAAGGACGTTACTTCGATGTTCACTACATGGCCCGGCGTCCTTGCCTTGCTGGGCGGCGCTATCGCCACTTATATGAACGGCAAAGGACTTGAGCTGCTGAAGATAGACCCGCAGATGATCGTCGGCCTGGTCATCGGCTCTATCATCGGCATCATTTTCTTAAAAGGAATCCCGGTCGGACCGTTGATGGCCGCCGGGATTACCGCCTTCTTATTGAAGGTTTTTACGCTATTGTTCGACAAGCTCCGCTGATTAACGGCGGTCGGCAGGTCCGCCGACGAATACGGTCGAATCGGTGTCGAGCCCATAAGCGGTGTGAAGCGCCTGGACAACCTCGTTCAGGCGGCCTTCATTTTCAATGACGCAGGACGTTTTGATCTCGGAGGTGCTGACCATCAAGATGCTGATGCCCAGATCGGAGATCGTCTCGAACATTTTGGCGGCAACTCCGGGCGTGCTGACCATGCCGGCGCCGACGATCGATACCTTCACCAGGTTGTTCTCCGACGTGATCTCCCGGTAGCCTACGGTATTGCGGATGCTCTCCAGCGTCTGCAGCGCTTTATCCAGATCGTTCAGCGATACGGTGAAAGAGAAATCGGCAGATACGTTCGTTACACCGCTTTGAACGATGATATCCACATCGATCTGCTCCTTGGCCAGCGCCGTAAATACTTTGGCCAGCTGACCCGGCTTCTCCTCTACACCCAAAATGCTGATGCGGGCTACGTTCTTGTCGTAGGCGATCCCGCGAACTACGATCCCTTGCTCCATCGCTGCTTCCTCCTTCACATTCGTGCCTTCGTTATAATTGAAGCTGGATCTGACCACCAGCTGCACCTTGTAATTTTTGGCGTATTCCACCGCGCGCGGATGCAGCACGGCTGCGCCCAAATTGGCCAGCTCCAGCATCTCGTCATACGAAATTTCATTCAGCTTGCGCGCGCACTTGACGATCCGGGGATCGGTCGAGTAGACGCCTTCCACATCGGTGAAAATTTCGCAAACATCGGCTTCGATGGCTGCTGCCAGCGCTACGGCCGTCGTATCGGAGCCGCCGCGTCCGAGCGTCGTAATCTCGCCTTCCGCGGTCATCCCCTGGAAGCCTGCGACAATGACGATCTTGCGGTCATCGAGCGCTTGCCGCACGCGGGCAGGCTGGATATCGGTAATCCTCGCCTTCGCATGCACCGCTTCCGTGAATATGCCTGCCTGCCAGCCCGTGAAGGACACGGCCGATTCTCCCAACGTATGTATCGTCATCGCCAATAATGCAACGGATACCTGCTCGCCGGTCGACAGCAGCATATCCATCTCGCGGGCCGGCGGAGCCGTCACGCCGATCTGCTTCGTCAGATCGATCAAGTCGTCCGTCGTATCGCCCATCGCGGACACGACGACCACACATTGATGACCTTCGCGGTGCCGCTCGACAACCCGGCCGGCAACCCGCTTCATCCGTTCGGCGTCGCCCACCGAGCTTCCGCCAAATTTCATTACTATCAGAGCCAAGCTGCTCACTCCCTACACAAACTTTTGCATAACTAAGGTTGAATTATACCATAACGGCCGCGTTCATAGAAATAGACAATTGTCGAAATCTTGTTCATGGGCCAAAACGTCCGCCAGCGTATCGCGCATGCCCTCATCCGTGACGATCACAACGCGGGATTTCTGAAGCGTCCGGCACCAGCTGACGAACCGCGCCGCTTGCTGGGCAAACAGCAGCGGCGGCATCGTATGAACCCCCTGGAACCACAGATGCTCCGGCAGCCCCGGAACCGGCAGCCATTCGCCGAATTGGCCGACCACCTCCGCCAGCTCCAGAGGACGCTCATGGGGCTGCATCGCCAAATCGAATCGGAACGGGTACTGGCGGGTTCCTGCCAGCGGGTGGACAAACCGGGACGCTCCGCTGTTTCCCGCCCACAGTCTGCTCGCCTGCAGCATCCGCAAAAAGGGCCCGGCGACGATCGCATCCGAATCCTCCAGCGGCATCCGCTCAGCCAGCTCAGCAGCCTGCTTCCTTCCTCGGGGCGTCAGCCCCGGCCCTTGCAGGCTCCGCCTTCCCGGGTCCTGCGCATGCCTCGCCTCCGGGCATATCACTATCGCAATTTTCATGTTCGCTCACCTCGGCTCGCTCGTGCTTCTAGTGTATGCCGGAAGCCGTTTGCACAGACAACAAAAATGACCCGGCCAGTCAACCGGGTCATCGTTTATCCGCAGCGCTTATGTAAACGGGTCAGGCACCGGAGGAAGAACCCCAAGCCGGCTGCTTCCGCTAACCCCTTATCCCGGACCGTTCAGCGGCAACCCTCAAGCCAATAATGCAGCCAGCGCGCTCCCCAGTCTGCGGCACTGCTCCTTTTCCTCGCTCGTTGGGTTAAGCTCGACCTTAACCGCCTCAAGCACGAGCTCGGCGCCGGTCTCCTTGAGCTTCTCGGCAAGCGTATCGACGGCCCCGCAGAAATCCCGGTATGAGGAATCTCCCGACCCGAAGACGGCTGCCTTGCGGCCTTCCAGCTGAATGTCATCCATCTCGTCATAGAAATCGAGCATTTCATCCGGCAGATCGCCGTCGCCCCATGTGTAGGCGCCCAGAACCACGCCGTCATACTTTTCCAGTTCGGCGGCGCTCGTATCCATCGCTGACTTCAGCACGGGCTCGATCCCGGCCGACCTTACGCCCTCGGCGATCAGCTCGGCCATCTCCTCCGTGTTGCCGGTCATACTGGCAAATACAATAATTACAGAACTCATGGTACCCTCCACATTTCGGGATGCTTGCTTCCCTTTTGTATCATCGGCTGGCCAGTCGATGGGCCGGTTGCTTCCAGAAAAAGCAGCAGCACTAGTTTGATAATAAATGATAATGATTATCATTGTCAATTTCTTTTTGCTCTTCTCTTCCTTTCTCCTCGACTCGCTGAAAACGCAAAAAACCGTACGGCCTGCCGGCCGATACGGTTTTCCCAAAAACGTCCTTCCACGCGCCCTGTCCTCATCGCTGTTTATGGCAAATGCTGTAAATCGCTGCCTGACTCCGGCTCTTCGTCCTTCATAAGCCCGTTGGCAACCATCCCGCTACAGCGGCTCCTGACCCAGGTTAATCTTGATATAATGCTCGACCTCCGGGAACGGATCATAGAAATGATGCAGCAGCTCCTTCCACTGCTGATAGTCCGCAGAACCGCGAAAGCCGACCGTGTGATCCTTCAGCGTCTCCCAGCGGACGAGCAGGATGTACTTGTTATCGGTCTCTACGCATTTCTGAAGCTCATGTTCGATATATCCCCTCATCGAGGAAATAATGCTTGAGGCTTTGCGAAAGCTTGACTCGAATTCGCTCGCCATCCCCGGCTTGATCTGTAATATGGCAACCTCCAATATCATATCCTCTTCCCCTTCTCCGCTAGGATAAACGATTGCTGCTGCCTTTGCCGAGGGCAACGACAGTATGAAAAAATATGTACATCAGCGCCTGAACGACGAAGACCAGCAGCGTAAAGGCAAGCATAAACTTCCCTGATCTTTCGTCGGTAACGATCTGCAGCATATCCGAGATGATCGCCTGGGGCTCGTAAAGCACATCCCAGCTGTTCCAGCGGATAAATCGCCCGATATAGATGCCGACGCTGCTGACGGCGATCGTGAAGCCGGCTCCCAGCCAGCCGTACAGCCGGCCGACGCTCTCGCTGACCAGTTCGTGGACGATGTAGAGCGATAAGGAGAACAGCAGCAGCCCCAACAGGCCGGTGGAGAAGATAGAGATCAGACTGAGCCAGAAATCCGTGTGCAGCCAGAAGGTCGTAAACGGATTGGGCTTGAAGTATCGGAATGCATGGATCAGCTCAGTAACCAGATACGAAGCGTTGGGAAGGAAGAAAAACCATGCAGGCCCGGCAGTGAGCAGGATAATTCGGCTGCTCCATGACCGCTTGCGGCGTGCCCATTCCAACACGATAAGCGACAGCATCAACGGCACCCAGCCGAGAAAAATATCCCAGATCAGGGAATTGTACACGATCGTTCCGGTCCGATACCTTAAATATAAGCTGGTGCCTGCACAAAAAACAGTAAGAGCGAGCAGTACGGCTACCGCCGGATACGGCTTCCAGGTAAAAGTTCTCATGTCGCCTCCCTTGCAGCAAATGCTTGGCGGTTCCAGGATTGCTCCGTCACGCACTAGATGCGCAGGAATGACCGCAGCCATCCCTCCTCCCCCAAGCCGAAAGTGGTGTAACTCTACCTTAAACCATCCGGCTTTATTTGTCATCTCCTCCCATACGCCGCCGAATAAAGCTATATAAGAATCAGGAGGCTGGACTTCTAATCCAGATTTGTTACAATAGACACAAGACCTCTGTTCCGCAGAGGTCTGTTCGTTCAAACGCAGGCTTGAACCTATTTCAAAAGGAGGAAGCTGTCATGAAAACATGCAGGCTTAGCTTGATCACAGTGCGGGTGCGGCACATAGGAGGTGATATCTACTATGAGCCTTAGTCCATCGTTTCGCTCATTGCGGGAGCAGTACGTGCGGCAGGTTATTTTGCTTGGCGACGAGAGGAATCGCTTTCTCGACGCTTATTTCCCCGACTTTGGAAACAAGCGAACCCAGATGGGCAAGCTTCTTTCCTCCTACACGCATACCTTGGAACGGCTGCTGGCATCGCCCGACGAAGCTTGGCCGGCTATCGTGCTCATAGGGAGCCGCGTGACCGTCACCTATCTGGAGGACGGCATCTCCGATACCTTCACTATCGTTTTCCCGGATGAATCCGATCCGGAACAATACCAGATCTCTTTCCTGTCCCCTGTTGTCGAAAAGCTTCTGCTCGGGAAGGCGGGAGACATCCTCCCTGTAGAAACCAATCTTGAAACGTTTCACGTCCGCATCGACCTGATCCATCCTGCCGACGAACCCGCAATCGTATGGAAAGGGGATGAGCTTCTTGGATCTTAGAGAAACGGATCTGCCGGGCATCGGCAGGAAATACAGTCTCGAAACCGGAGGCGGCGATAAGCTGGTCGTCGTTGTCCACAATGACGGCAGGCGCGAGCTGTACCATATGAACCCGGATGATCCGGATGAAATTTACTCAACGCTCTCGCTCGATGACGAGGAGTCGCGGCTGCTGTCAGGCATATTGGCCGGACTCACCTACAAGCCTAAAGCGCTTGAGAATCTGGAGATGGCATTTGACGATCTGGTCATCGAATGGATTCGCATCGAGCCTCACTTCCACTGCATTGGCTTGCCTATCGGCGAACTGGATATCCGCAGCCGGACGGGAGCAACGATTATCGCTATGATGGAGAACAAAGGACCGGCCTGCATCAACCCCGGTCCCGACTACAGCTTCACCTCCCGCGCTACTGCCGTCGTAGCCGGCGACCGGACTCAGTTAAAGGCGCTGAAGCAACTGCTGGCTTCCGGGAGCGGTTAGCCTATGGATATGATCATATTCGAGGTCGGGCTGGCGCTCGCGCTTATTACGACGGTCGGTTTTATTTCCAACAAGCTGCGCTTCTCCGTCATACCGTTCTATATCCTCATCGGGATGGCGGTCGGTCCGCATGCTCCGCACTTCTGGATCATCGATCTGCGATTTATCGAAAGCTCGTCCGTCATCGAGTTCATGGGACGGCTCGGCATTTTATTTCTGCTGTTTTATCTGGGACTTGAATTTTCCGTCAAGCGCCTGATGAAATCGGGCAAATCCATCGTAATCGGCGGTCTTTTCTATGTCGCCTTAAATTTCATCTCGGGCCTGCTGCTCGGTTGGATGATGGAGCTGCCCCTGAAGGAAACGCTCGTCGTCTGCGGGATCATGACGAGCTCTTCGACTGCTATCGTAGCGAAGGTGCTGGTGGACCTGAAGCGGACCGCCAATCCCGAGACAGAAATCATTATGGGCATGATCATGTTCGACGATCTGTTCATTGCCATACACATCTCGATCCTCTCCGGCCTTGTGCTTAGCGGAGCGGCATCGGTCGGTGCAGTGCTGCTTGTTTCCTTATCCGCCTTATTGTTTATTCTGCTGTTCCTTGTTATCGGGAGGAAGCTGGTCAAGTATTTCGACAAAGCCTTGCTTGTCCCATCCTCCGAGCTGTTTTTGCTCAGCGTGATGACGCTGTTGTTTTTGGTGGCGGGCTTCTCGGAGAAGCTCCATGTGGCCGAAGCCATCGGTGCGCTCATGATCGGCCTTGTGCTTGGCGAGTCGAGTCATGTGAAACGGATTGAGCATTATGTGCTGCCCTTCCGTGATTTTTTCGGGGCGATCTTCTTCTTCGGCTTCGGGCTTACGATCGATCCTTCCGCCCTAGGGGGAGCCGTCGGTATGGCGGTCGTTGCCGTCATTCTTACCTTGATCTGCAATTATTTGTCCGGAGCCATGGCCGGGCGATTGGCCGGCGTATCGCCGCAAGCTTCGCTGAACGTTGGCTTTACGCTTGTGTGCCGCGGCGAATTTTCGATTATTATGGCCAATATCGGCAAGGCCGGCGGACTGATGCCTTCCGTGCAATCGTTCGCCGTGCTTTATGTGCTTCTGCTGGCCGTACTCGGTCCCCTGCTCACCAAAGAGTCGAAATCTATCTATAAGCTGTTTAAAAGACTGCGGGGAGAGCGTAAGCCCGAGCAGGCCAAAGAGCGGTCCTGACTTATAAAAACGTTGAGATGATGAAGGAAAACGCGAGTATCGCGAGCAGGACGATCACAAAAGAGATGACAACGCCTCGCATGAATTCGCCGAAACCTGTTTTTTGCCCGGTCCATACGAAGCGGTTCTTGAGCCATAGCACCGCAAGGGTAATCAGGCAAATGAGAGACGCGAACCTGATCAATCTCATAATATATTCCGAATAGCTCCACACCCGTAGGGCTCCGCTCCAGCCGCTTTTCACTGCCGCCGGGTCCGGGAATAGGACCAGTCCGGCAAGCAGAGCGAGAAGAAAGCTGTAGACCGCGCCCTTTATCAGTAGTTTTTCCATACGATTCTCCTTGCGTACGACAACAAGCCGCACCCGGTAGGATGCGGCTTGTTCTCTCATTCTGTAGGTAGGTTACACTAGGCCCGGGAGATATAGTCGCCTTCGCGGGTATCGATCAGCAGTACATCGCCTTCATTGATGAACAGTGGCACTTGTACGTTCAGACCGGTTTCGACCTTGGCATTTTTCGTCGCGCCTTGCGCCGTATTGCCCTTGATGCCAGGCTCGGTCTCCACAACCTTCAGCTCCACGCTGTTAGGCAGGTTGATCCCGAGAATTTCTCCCTGGTAGCTCATGATGTTGATGTTCATGTTCTCCTTAAGGAAATTCAGCTCCCACTCGATTTGCTTCTCATCCAGCGTGATCTGATCGAACGTCTCGGTATCCATGAACGTATGCTCTTTGCCGCTGGCATACAGATATTGCATCTGACGGTTCTCGATATGGGCGCGGCTGACGTTCTCGCCGGCGCGGAAGGTGCGCTCGACCGTGTTGCCGTTGCGCAGATTTTTCAGCTTGGAGCGGACGAAAGCCGCGCCCTTGCCAGGCTTAACGTGCTGAAAGTCAATAACTGTAAACAAATCATGCTCTACTTCAATGGTCAAACCTGTCTTGAAATCGTTAACTGAGATCACTTGTAAAAAACCTCCCTGAGATGTAACCCTTATGGAATCACAATCAAGTCTTTGCTTGATTGCGTCAACCTGCGATTGCCGTTCTCCGTGATGACGATATCATCCTCAATCCGTACGCCGCCAAAGCCGGGTAAATAAATGCCGGGCTCTACGGTAACGACCATGCCGGGCTCCAGCACTATATCTCCGGTGACGGACAGCCGCGGCGCTTCATGCACTTCCATCCCGAGGCCGTGTCCCAAGCCGTGGCCGAAATAATCGCCGTACCCGTGGCGTTTGATCACGTCGCGGGCGACCGCATCCGCTTCCTTCCCGGTCATGCCCGGCCGGATACGCGCCAGCGCCTCGAGCTGTGCCTCCAGCACGATCGCGTAAATCTCGCGATGCTTGTCCGTCGGCTTGCCTAATACGACCGTACGCGTAATATCGGAGCAATATCCTTTATAATACGCGCCGAAGTCCAATTTGACAAATTCATCCGTGCCGATGATCCGGTCGCTGGCCTTGCCGTGAGGCAGAGCGGAACGCTCCCCCGAAGCTACGATCGTTTCAAACGAGGTGGAAGCCGCGCCGTTTCGGCGGACATACAGCTCGATCTCCAGCGCGATGTCGCGTTCGGCCGCCCCGGGCTTCAGCAGACCGACGATATGATGGAACGTGCGATCCGCCAGATCCGCAGCCTCCTGGATGACCGCGATCTCGGACTCATCCTTGAGCATGCGAAGGTTCTCCACCAGCTTATCCGCAGGAACCAGCTGAATCCCACCGCCCAAGGTTTGCCCGTAGGACAGATATGCGCCGTAGGATACATCCTGCTGCTCGAAGCCGAGCCTGGTGGCCCCCTCGGCCTCCGCTATCGCGCGAACCGTCTCCATCGGGCTTGCCCCATGCTCGATAACCTCGTAGCCGGAAGCCTGCTGAGGCGCTTGCGTCATGTACCGGAAATCCGTCAGCAGGATGGACCGTTTCGGCGTAAACAAGACATAACCCGCCGATCCGGTGAATCCGGTCATATAAAGCCTGTTCGTTGCATTCGTGATCAGCAGCGCCTCGAGTCCCTGCTGCTCCATCAGCGCACGGAGCCGGTTTATTCGCTCGCTTTGCATCGTTATCCCTCCGAACGGTTTATATAGTGTACTAACGCTTGCAGGCCGAGCTCGTAGCTGTCAGCGCCGAAGCCGGCAATTTGCCCGATCGCAACCGGCGCAATGACCGATACATGACGGAATGCCTCCCGCTGGTGAATATTCGAGATATGTACCTCTACGGCAGGCAGAGCTACCGTGCTGATCGCATCGCGGAGCGCGTAGCTGTAATGAGTGAACGCCCCGGGGTTGATCAGTATGCCGTGCTTGGAGCCATAGGCGCTATGAATTTTATCGATGAGCTCGCCTTCATGATTGGACTGGAAGCTCTCCAGACCGACTCCGAGACTTTCAGCCAGCCTGTTGAGCCGGTCCACGATCGCCTGCAGCGTAAGCGTCCCATACACGCCGGGTTCGCGAACGCCCAGCATATTCAGGTTCGGCCCGTTCAGCAGCAATATTTCTTTCATTCGATATGTCCTCCTAACCGTGACCCAAGCATACGCTTAGCCATTTTACCATATGTTTCCCCGGTTTGAGAACTTTTTTTTGGCCCGGCGCTCTCCGCTGGACGGCCCCTAAGCAGGTTCGGGCGAACCGTCCTTGTTCCGCTCCTGCGGCTCTCGGCTGCGCTCGTCGGTGAATTCAAAGCTGATCGAATAGCCGATGAACAGTCCCCACAGCACAAATAAGCAAAGCTCCGTCACAATCGTATTCAGATCCATATAGGCAATCCACTTGGTCATCCCCGTGATCGGTCCGATCAGCAAAAAGATAACTCCCCACCAAACGACTCCGTAGCCGAGCCCGAACCATGGTCCCTTCGCCTTGGCCATGAGCAGCGCATAGAGCAGGGAAGCTAGGATTGAGAACAGCGTAAACGCCCCCCATCCTACCCAGAAGCCGGCGGGAGATACGAGAAACTCATGGAGGAAAAACGGCTCCAGCAGAAAGCCGGGCGTAAGCGAGGTGAAGTGAAAGTAGTACTCGACACTTTTTAGTCCGCCCCATAAGAGCCCTGCGAAAAAACCGATGTAGAACGCAAATGACCATTTCCCGGTCCTCACAGGTCGATTCAAGCTCCGCCGCATGCTCAGACAGCTCCTTCTTCATCTTGGATGTGATTGCGATTCCTGCATAGTATGTGCAAAACTTCATCCCATAAACAAGTGGCAATATAGGCTGCGATTCGTTACAATAATTAAGTATGGCCTAAGATGAAGTCAAAGAAGGTGTATCGGTTGTCAAATAGTCAGCAGCAAGCGGTTTATGGCGGGCAAGCCGTTATCGAAGGGGTTATGTTCGCAGGAAAAACGGTTCATGTGACGGCTGTGCGCCGCAAAGACCAGACGATTCAATATTTGGAAGTGCCAAAGAAAGAGATTCCCTGGGTCCAGACGCTCAAGAAAATCCCCTTTGTCCGCGGCATCGTAGGCATCGTGGAATCGAGCGCCAAGGGAGCGCAGCATCTGAACTTCGCTGCCGAGGTTTTCGCCGAAGAGGAAGGCGAGGTCAAGGAAGAGAAAAAAGAATCGGCCGGCAGCCGGATATCGATGATTTTGGGCGTAGCGTTTATAGGGGTGCTGTCCTTTTTATTCGGCAAATTCGTCTTTACCCTTGTTCCCACCGCCATAGAGCACGCGCTCTTTAGCCGCATGTTCGAAAATCGGATCGGTCATAATCTGATCGAAGGCTTGATCAAGATCATCCTGCTCGTCGGTTATATTTATTTTATTTCCCTTACTCCGATGATCAAACGCCTGTTCCAGTATCATGGCGCCGAGCACAAAGTCATCAGCGCTTATGAAGCCGGCGTGGAGCTTACGGTCGAGAACGTGCAGAAGTTCAATACGCTCCATTACCGCTGCGGCAGCAGCTTTATTGTATTCACTGTCCTGATCGGCGTCGTGATTTATTCGTTCTTCGAATATAACTCGTTTGTCGAGCGCATCGTGCAGCGGATCGTGCTGCTTCCGCTCGTCATCGGCGTTTCCTATGAAGCTCTGCGCTTCACCAACTCGCTCCGGGAAGTTCCGGTTCTGCGTTATCTGGGGTACCCGGGGCTCTGGCTGCAGCTGCTCACGACCAAGGAACCGGATGATTCGCAAGTTGAGGTGTCAATCGCTTCCTTCAACCGGATGCGTGAAATCGACCGCCAGATGGGATAAGCTTAAATTAGGCCAAAGGAGGAGCTGCTATATGAGAAACCGGAGCAACACGATAGCCTATATTATTTTCGGTCTGATTGCCATCGGCGTGCTTGCCAGCCTGTTTACGAGCCCGCGGGCCTTCCTCGTGCCTCTGCTCGTCTTCGGCGCCATATTCCTGCTGTACAAGTTCCCGCCGAACACATGGAACCGGCAGAGCCGCAAGCCTCCGAGCGGCCGCTTCGCCAAGGGCAAGCGCAAGAACGCCAACTTCCGGGTCATTCCGGGCAGCAAGGACAAGCAGGACGAACCGCCCAAGTACCATTAGACTTTCCTGAAGCTGGCTTTCCGCGGCTCGGACAAAAGGACCTCATCCCCGGCAGGAATGAGGTCCTTTTTCATTTGCGAAGCGGCAACCTGCATAGGAGTGGCCGGACGCTTCTGGATTCAGGTCGTTTTTTTCAAGGACGGATTGGCCTGACTTATCCGTTTGGCCGCTCCAGGAGGAGGCGTACGGCATACTTGGGTATAATAATGCTCCTTGTATTCGTCGATCTGCCATTTGTTGAAAAACTTATTGGCCGCCTGCTTGCCCGACTCGAATAGTTCAACGCTCTGCTCCGCCGTCAAGTCAAAGTCGGTAATGCCGATCCCGTGAGTCGGAATCTTGACCGTACGGAATCTGTTATTCTCCTGAATGTAATAATCGTCGTGGGCATCCAGCATCGTAGAAAATAAGGCCTTGAACATCGAAAGCGGTCCGTACACCGAATTCGGCTTAGCCGAGCCCCTTCCGACCAATTGGAAGCCGATTGTCGGGAGCAGCGAATCCACACTGCCGGGATCCGGATTGTCGAACAGCCACAGCGGGAAGTTGCTGAGCAGCCCCCCGTCCACAATATATACGAATTGGTCCGCGAAGCTGGCCCCTTTGGTCCGGACAGGCTTTCGCTTGCGGATAATAACCGGATCGAAAAAATACGGGATGCTCGTGCTCATCCGCACGGCTTTGGCGACAAGCAGCCGCTTCGGCTCGATCCCGTACTGCTCGATATCGTCGGGAAGCACCAGAAGCTTTCTGCCCGATATATCCGAAGCGATAATCCGCAGCTGTTCCGGCTTCAGGTCGCCGAAGGTCCTGATTCCTTTGGCCAGCAGCAGCTTGTGCACCCAATGCTCCAGCGCTTCGCCGGAATACAAGCCCTTCTTGATAAACAGCCGGGCGAGCGGTCCGACGACTTTGGTATTAAAGATCGGCGCCCGCTGCAGAAAGGAATTAAACGGTGTTCCTTCAATAATCTCCCGCAGCTCATCGGCCTTGTATCCGGCGGCCACCAGCGAAGCGACGATAGCTCCCGATGACGTGCCGGCCACCTGATGGAACTTATAGCCCAGCTTCTCCACAGCCGACACGGCGCCGGCCAGCGCAATTCCCTTTACCCCTCCGCCTTGAAACACGGCGTTGATCTTCATCCGCATCCCCTCTTCCCCATTAGCCGAGCGACGCTTTGCTTTACCGTGATGTAATGTATGAGGAATCGGGTTGTCCCTATGACAAAGCCGGAAGCATAATGACTGCCCGCAGCAAAAAAAGCCTTGACCCGCAACATGCCGGATCAAGGCTCTAAGTCTATTATCTATTCGGTTTCAAGCTCGGTCTTCAGCTTCAACAGATCTTCGCCGCGCGAAGGATCCCGCCTGAAATATTCGACCAGCGTTTCAATGCAGGTGATCGAGTCCGTACTGAGGTGATGCTCGATGCCTTCAACATCCTTGTAAATATTTTCTTCCGCCACGCCGATCGTCGTCAGAAATTGCTCCAGCAGCTGATGACGGTCAACGAGCCGTTTGCCGACCTTCTGCCCTTTGGACGTCAAGATTAGCCCGCGGTATTTCTCATAGATCAAATAATTGTCCTTATCGAGCTTCTGGATCATCTTCGTAACCGATGACGGATGCACTTCCAGCCCTTCGGCAATGTCGGATACGCGCGCATAGCCTTTCTCGTCGATCAATTTGTAAATTTTCTCCAAATAATCTTCCATACTCGGCGTAGCCATCTAGTATCCTCCTGTAATCCAATAACGGAAATCTGGTTCGTGCAGATCCGTCACGCCTTAAGCGAATTCCCATGTGTGGAATTCCCGCTGCCGCAGCAAGCTAAGGAGGTCCGGATAAGCGTTACTAACTATATCACAGCCTTCCGGCGTAAAGCAAGCCCACCGTATAGAGAAGCCAAGGGAGGTTCATTATGACAACCGAATTGCTGCCGCCGCCCGTAAGGCAAACGCAAGTGTTCGTGCCTGAGCTCGTATACTTTGAGCCAAGCGCGCTGGAGTATCCCAAGGGACAGCGAATCCACGAATGGGCGCTGCGCGAAGGCTTGCCAATCCGCATGACCTCCTCCCATAACCGGATTACGAATCTCCCCGGGGAAACCGACCTGGAGAAATACCGCATCGCCAAGCGGACATTGGTCGTCGGCATACGCAAAACGTTGAAGTTCGACACGTCCAAGCCGTCGGCGGAATATGCGATCCCGATCGCTACCGGCTGCATGGCGCATTGCCATTATTGCTACCTGCAAACGACGCTGGGGGCCAAGCCTTATGTGCGCGTGTATGTCAATACCGATGATATTTTAGCGCAGGCGCAAGCCTATCTGGACGAGCGGGCCCCCGAGATTACCAGGTTCGAGGCAGCCTGCACGTCGGACCCGGTCGGTCTCGAGCATATTTCCGGATCATTAAAGGAATATATCGAGTTCATGGGGAAGCAGCCGCTGGGCCGTCTGCGCTTTGTTACGAAGTTTCATCATGTGGAGCCGCTGCTGGATGCGAAGCATAACGGTCATACCCGCTTCAGGTTCAGCGTCAATGCCGACTATGTCATCAAGCATTTCGAGCCTGCGACGTCCAGCTTCCAGGAGAGGATCACCGCGGCCGGCCAAGTGGCGAAAGCCGGCTATCCGCTTGGCTTCATCATCGCCCCTATCATCTGGCATGACGGCTGGGAAGACGGGTATGCGGCTCTGCTGAGCAAATTAAAAGAGGCGCTTCCTCCTGAAGCGACCTCCGATCTGACCTTCGAGCTGATCCAGCACCGGTTCACCAAGACGGCGAAAAGAATCATCGAGCAGCGTTATCCCAAGTCGAAGCTGGAGATGGATGAAGCCAAGCGGAAGTACAAATGGGGCCGCTACGGGCAAGGCAAATATGTATATCCCGACGAGCAGGCCCAGGCGCTGCGGGAATTTATTACCGAGCGCATCTTTGACAGCTTTCCGCAGGCCAAGATCGAGTATTTTACTTGAGGAATGAGCCGGCTTCACTTTGATCCAAGGCAGTGGAGCGCCGCGGGCGTTCCCGGCCGGCTCTCATTTGCAGCGGCTCCATGTCTCCGGTCGTCAGACCGGGTGGGAGATTTTATAAGTCCATTACCTGAATATCCGTCGAGGTCAGCGGCAGCCCCATAAATTCGCCATACTTCGCGGCAGCATTCATCAGCTCATCCCTTCGGCCTGGATTCGCATAAAATAAATGCATGATTATATCGATGCCTTTGGAAGTAATGCTACGCTTCCAGATACCCGCCACCTGTCCGTCTACGACGATAATGGGCATGAATACCCCATTGTTGCCGGGAACGATGAATCGGGCATGTTCGGCGCTTACCACAGCGGTGCGGTCCTGATAACCGAGAAAATACTCATCGAAACCAGGGAGCAAATAGGCGCCTGATTGAACGACAGCATCTCCTGATTGTTCAGCGGATGCCCGCCAATATACGCGGCCGGCAATCGTTTCCGATATCAATCGGTTTCGGGCAGCTTCGACGCCCTTTCTCGCATCCGTGAGCGTAAGTCCGGTCCACCACGCCAAGTCTTGGACCGTGGCAGGGCCATGACCGCGAAAATATCGTTCCGTGAGCAGCGCCAGCGCTTCTTCCGGCGGTATTTCCTTGGCCAGCGGCACCCACTCGTCCAGCAATACGAAGGTTTGCTGTTTGCCTTCTCTTGGGCCCATACAGATAAGGCCCGCTTGCGCGATATGCCACAGCAGATGATAACCTCGCTGACCGGTTGTGCTGATCCCCGCTTCCTCGAATACTTGCATAAGATCGGGGCGCGTCATCCGCCTTCCCCCCTGCAAAGCGTCGATTGCCAGTTGTTTGCAGCGTTCAATCATATCGGTGGTCAATTCCAGTTGCTCCAGCCTTCGCTTATCCTTTGCCAAAATTCGCGGAGAAAGCAGCTTCAGCATCCACCTCACGTCCTCAGGGGGCACGCAATGAATCGTCCCGCGCATCGGCCAAGTCAGCACGATTTGCCGATGCGCTATACTTTGCTCGATATCCCCAATAACCGCGTGCTGCATACGAACGCCAATAGCCCATAGCACTTGATGATAGTCCTGCGCCTGCATCGCGCCAAGATGGCGCACCACCTGTTCGGGCTTGTCAAACCTCCCGTAAGAAATACGCTGATGAAGCAATCGTCGACTAGCTATTTCAGGATGGATCACGTCTCTCCTCCTATGGTTTAATCGCTCCGCATCCATACGAGCCGCTAGCCTATCCAGGCGGGTGTGATGCTCTGCAGCCAGATCGTGATCCGGGTCATCTGATCCGTATACAGCAAGACGGCGATTACGAGCATAACGCCCCCGCCCACCTTCATCATCGCAGAGGAATACTTCAAGATCCACTTCGTCGATCCGATGAAAAAGGCGAGCACGAAAAACGGAATGGCGAAGCCAAACGAATACGCCGTAATGAGCGGAAGCCAGGAATTCGGTTCGCTGGCAGCCAGCACCAGCATCGCAGACAGGATAGGTCCGATGCACGGAGACCAGCCCGCGGCAAAGCCGATGCCAATCAGCAAAGAACCGAGATAACCGGCAGGCCGGGCTTTGATCTGCAGCTTATGCTCCCTCATCAGCCACTGCGGACGGAAGATGCCCAGCAGGAACAAGCCCATGACGAAGATAAAGATGGCGGACAGCTGGCGCAGCAGCTCCCGGTTATCGAAGAAAACGGAGGCGAGCGCATTCGCACCGAGCCCCAGGCTGTAGAAAATAATGCTGAATCCGAGAATAAAGCAGAGCGTATGCGTAACCAGCTTGAAGCGGATTTCCTTGGAGTTCTGCCCGTCCTTCAGCTTGCCTACGGAAACTCCGGTTATGTAGGACAAAAACGATGGATACAGCGGAAGCACGCATGGGGAGATAAAGGATATCAATCCCGCCCACAGCGCGATCCATATGTTCAGCTCCATGCTTTCCCCTCCCTCTCTCTGTGCTCCGCCCCCATCAGGAACGGAGCCCTCTCTTGGCGAACATAATCACGATGAGCATGGCGATCAGCACCAGCACGACGGTAGCTCCCGGAGCCAAATCCCATATGCCTGCCGAAAACAAGCCAAGCACCACGGCCAGCTCCGAGAACAGGATGGACCAGAAGATCGAGCGCTTGAAGCTGCGCGCAATCAATAAGCTGCAGGCTACGGGAATCGTCAGCAGCGACGAGACGAGCAGCGCTCCGACAATCTTGATCGAGACGCTGATTACTAGCGCGGTCAGCATTGTAATCATAATATTGTAGAAACGCAGCGGCAGACCGCTTACGCCGGCTGCATCCTCGTCGAAGAACAGCAGAAACATCTCCTTGTAGTTGACCGCAACGAAAGCCGCGACGATTACGGCTACAACGCCTACGACCCACAGGTCCATGCTGTCCAGCGTATAGATGCTGCCGAAAAAATAACTCATCACATTGATATTGAACCCTCTGCCCAGTGTAAACAGCAGCGTCGCCAGCGCTACGCCCCCGGACATAATAATGGCGATCGACAGCTCGGCATATGTTTTGTACGCCTTGCGCAGCCGTTCGATGGCGAAGGAAGCGATCAGCGCGAACAGCAGTCCGACTCCGATCGGATACACATTGATCAGGAAGCCGAGCGCCACCCCTGCAATCGATACATGGGCCAGCGTGTCTCCGATCATCGACAGACGACGGAGCACCAGAAATACGCCCATCAGCGGCGCCGTCAAGCCGATCAGCAGCCCTCCGATCAAAGCCCGCTGAAAAAAATATTCATGTACAATATCCAAGTCGTTTCTCTCCCAAACTAAAACTCAAACTGTCGTCTTGCACGGCAAGCCTGTCCGCTAACCCTAGCCCAAACTTACGGCTTCCTGCCGCATCGGCATCTGCAGCTGCCCTTTTACAGCACGCCGTTACAGCATAACCTCGGCCGTCTCCCGCAGCTGCCGCATGGAGTGCGACAAATCCGTCTCCCGGCAATTTTCCGGGGCATGGGTGTGCTTGACGTAGAAGCCAAGTCCGCCGCTGCGCTGCTCAGGCTCGGGTCCCAGGTACGAACGCACCATGTCCAGGTCATGCGATACCATCATAAACGCGATATGATGATGTTCATGCATATGCCGGATCATCCGGAAAAATCCCGCCTGCGTCTCGCTGTCGATCCCGACCGTGGGCTCGTCCAGAATGAGCAGCTCCGGATTGTTCACGAGCGCGCGCGCCAGAAATACGCGCTGCTGCTGGCCGCCCGACAGCTGCCCGATCCGGCGGTCGGCCAAATCCTCGATGCGCATCGCGTACAGCGCATCGTCCGCCTTGCTCCGCTGCGCGGCGGTCAACCGGCGAAGCAGCGTCTTTTTGTTGTAGAGCCCGGAGGTCACCACCTCCCGCACCGTCGCGGGAAACAGCGGATTAAGCGCATTTTTCTGGGGCACGTAGCCGATCCGCTCCCAGTCGCGGAACGATGAGAGCGGCTGTCCGAACATGCGGATCTCGCCGCGGGTCGGCTTGAGCAAGCCGACGATCATCTTGAGCAGCGTCGTTTTGCCCGCTCCGTTGGAGCCGACGATGCCGACGAAATCCCGCTCCAGCACAGAGAAGCTTAAGCCGTTGATGACTGTTTTGTTCTCATAAGAAAAAAAGACGTCATCGATCGTAACGATCTGCTGATGACATCCGGAATGAGCGTTCAATTCCATTAGCAAGGCTCCTCATATATAAGGTGTCCTATCTATTTTAACGCTTTTAATAAATTATTCAAATTGTTCTCCATCAAAGACACATAATTGTCGCCTTTGGCCAACTGCTCCTCCGTCAACCCTTCGATCGGACTAAGCACCAGCGTCTGCGCGCCGGCATCCTTGGCGATCGTGGCGGCCAGCTTATCGGAGACCAGCTCTTCGAAGAAAATATAGTTGACTTGATTATCCTTGATGAATTGAAGGATGCTTTTCATCTCCTTGGACGTCGGTTCGGCGTCCGGCGACATGCCCATAATCGCCTTCTGCGTCAAGCCGTATTCCTTGGCCAAATATCCGAACGACTGATGCGTGACGACGATTTCTTTTTTCGACGTGGCGGCCAGCTCGGTTTTATATCGGTTGTGCAGCGCATCCAGCTTGCCTGCCAGCTTGGCGTAGTTGGCCTCGAACTCGGCTTTGTGCGCGGCATCCGCCTGGACAAGAGCGTCCTTGATCGTCAGCGCCATCTGCTTGGCGTTCAGCGGAGACAGCCATACATGCGGATCATGCGACCCGTGATCATGGTCATGATCATGCCCTTCCTTGGCTTCCTTCTCATCGCCGTGCCCATCCTTCTTTTCTTCCCCGTGTTCCTCGTGCTCATGATCGTCCTCGCCGGCTTCGATCAGCGTTATGCCCCGGCTTGCTTCCACGACTTGAACCTTGGCGTCGCTCTTCATGCTGTCCAGCGTATCATGCACCCAGCCCTCGAAGCCTGCGCCCAAGTATACAAACAGCTCGGCATTCGTTATGTTCTGAATATCGCGGCTCTTGGGCGACCAGTCATGCGGCTCGACGCCGGTAGGAACGAGATTGATCACATTCACATGCTCTCCGCCGATCGCGGAGGCGAAATCGTACAAGGGATAAAAGCTCGTCACCACATTTACTTTCCCTTCGGCCAGCGTAGCCTTCGATTGACCGCAAGCCGACAGCGCCATCACCAGCGCCGCTATCGATATAGCACTTAATAAAAATCGTCCTTTAGAAAAAAATCGCAGCATCCGGTATTCCCTCCACCATGTAAATCGTAATCATTTTCATTAACAACGCTGATTATATATCCCTGGCTGCGCCTTGTCAATGTTAAAAGTAGGTTTTACGAAAAAGAAAATACACCCGCATGCTGCGGCTCATATCGAATGACGTGCGCAGCTTGCGAGTGTATAAAGGCAAAACCGCCTGCTTGACAGGCTCCAGCTCAGCTCGGCTCGGCTTGCGAGTTGCGAGCCTATTTGACGATAGAGCCGTTGGGCAGATCCTCGGCCACCGTAGCCAGCGTCAGCTGATCTCCCTGGGAAGCCGCCAAGATCATGCCTTGGGACAGCTCGCCCCGCAGCTTGACAGGCTTCAGATTGGTTACGCAGATCACCTTGCGTCCGACCATCTGCTCAGGCGTATAAAACTTGGCAATGCCGGAAACAACCTGGCGCTGCTCGAAGCCCAGATCTAGCTGCAGCTTCAGCAGCTTGTCGGCTTTTTTCACCGGCTCGGCTGCGATCACTTGGGCAACGCGGAGCTCGACCTTGAAGAAGTCGTCGATAGAAATTTCCGGCGCATGCTCCTCGGAGGCTGCGGAGGAATCAGCCGCGGAGGACTGGCCTGCAGCCTCAGCAGCGCTTGTTCCCGCCGAAGCTGCGGCGGCGGTATCCGCTCCCTGCGCCGAGCCTCCCATAGAGGCGGCGATATAAGCAATCTCCTTCTCCGCCTCCAGCCGCGGGAACATCACCTCGCCCTTGACAACGCGCGTACCCGCAGGCAGCGTGCCGAAGCTGCGGACCGTGTCCCAGGCCGTAAGCTCTCCCTCCTCGATGCCGAGCTGTGCCCACATCGCGCGAGGCGTGCCTGTCATGAACGGCTGCAGCAGTACGGAGGTGATGCGCAGCGACTCGGCGAGCATATACAGGACGGACCCAAGCACAGGCCGCTTCTCTTCGTCCTTCACAAGCGACCATGGCTGAGTTTCGTCGATGTACTTATTCGTCCGGCTCACCAGCTGCCAGATCGACGCCAGCGCCACGGAAAACTCCAGCTTCTCCATCGACTCCTCGACTTTGGCCACCGAGCTTTCCAGCGTCTCCAGCAGACTTGCGTCGAATTCGGTTGCGCCGGCCGCATACGGCTGCACGACCCCGCCGAAATATTTGTCGATCATCACGACGGTGCGGCTCAGCAGATTGCCCAGATCGTTGGCCAGGTCAAAGTTAACCCGCTCGACAAAGCTTTCCGGCGTAAACGTTCCGTCCGAGCCGAAAGGCACCTCGCGCATCAGATAATAGCGCAGCGCGTCCAGGCCGTAACGGTCGATCAGCGTGACCGGATCTACGACATTGCCCTTGGACTTGGACATTTTCCCATCCTTCATCAGCAGCCAGCCGTGGCTGAACACCTTCTTCGGCAAAGGAAGGTCAAGCGCCATCAGCATGCAAGGCCAGATGATCGTATGGAAGCGGACAATTTCTTTGCTCATCAGATGGACGTCCGCCGGCCAATACTTCCGGAAGGCCGTATCGTCGTCGCTGCCGTAGCCGAGCGCGGTAATATAATTGGACAGCGCGTCGATCCAGACGTAGATCACATGCTTCGGATTGCCCGGCACGCGAATTCCCCAGTCAAACGTCGTCCGCGACACGGCCAAGTCCTCCAGCCCCGGCTTGATGAAGTTGTTGATCATCTCGTTGCGGCGCGATTCCGGCTGGATGAAGTCCGGCTGCTGCTCGTAGAACTCGACGAGGCGGTCCGCATATTTGCTCAGCCGGAAGAAGTAGCTTTCTTCCTTCACCCACTCCACGGGGCGGCCGCAGTCCGGACAATTGCCGTCTACGAGCTTGTTCTCCAGGAAGAAGGACTCGCACGGCGTACAGTACCAACCCTCGTAATGCCCGAGATAAATATCGTCCTGCTCCAGCAGCTGCGCGAATATTTTCTCTACCGCCTGCTTATGGCGCGGCTCTGTCGTACGGATGAAATCATCGTACGAGATGTCCAGCTTGCTCCACAGCTCCTTGATTCCGGCCACGATGCCGTCGACGAATTGCTGCGGCGTTTGTCCGGCCTCCTGTGCCTTGCGTTCGATTTTCTGGCCGTGCTCGTCCGTCCCCGTCAAGTAGCGGACGTCGAAGCCGCGAAGCCGCTTGTAGCGGGCCAGCACGTCGCCCGCTACGGTCGAATAGGCGTGGCCGATATGCAGCTTGTCGCTCGGGTAATAGATCGGAGTTGTGATGTAAAAGCTCGGTTTGGTTAGCTCATTGGCGGACATAAAATAACAACCTCCTCGGAGTCGGCTCGATCGGCCTGGCTTGGAAAACACAAAAAAGCCCCTGTCCTCTTGGGACGGGAGCATCGCTCGCGTGGTACCACCCAACTTCCCCTGTCCGGGCACGCGCTGACTACTATCCGGCGCGCCGCAGCCCGACAAGGCTCAGCGGTCATCATGACCTTCCCGTAACGCTGGAATGCGATGAAGGCTTACCCGCTCCGCGCGCAGCTCACCCTCATATCCTCCGGGACCATCTTCATCCGATTTCCGCCCGCCGGTTCGCAGCTACCCCGGCTCTCTGTATGGCTTCCCTCGAAGTACTTATCCGTTCATGGGACATTAAGCCAAATATAGCGAAATTCTTCCCGCCTGTCAAGAATGTCAAGGAACATGGTCAATTCCCCCCGGATGGAAGGGATGACATTTGCAGATCCGCTTGACAGCCAGCCAGGATCCCTTGCCGGCTCCATATTTATCGAGCGCTTGCAGCGCATAGTCGGAGCAGGTCGGATAGAAGCGGCAGGTCGGCGGCTTCAGCGGCGATATGAATTTTCTGTAGAAGACAACCCCGCCACGCAGCACTTGTCTCATGATCCGCTCCCCTTGTCGCTCGCATACGGACTCTGCCGCCTTGCCGGCCGGAGAGTCTTGCTTCATCTTAACATTTTAGCTTGTCATTTTATCTTGACCGATCCGGCAGGCTCTGTCAACTTTAGGACTTCCTTCCCGAATCGGGCGGGTGGCAAGCGGCAAGCTTGAATTTGACAGCCGTTTCGTTGTTTAATTAATGGGGTAACAGGGTAAGCGTCGACATATACCGAATCGCGGCGAATGGTTGCACATTATAGTGGAAGTTTGCCGTCGCAACGCGACCGAAATCGACGTTTCCCGACGAATCCCTATAAGGTCCTAACCGAATGACAGCCTCAAATCCAAGCGGTGGAAGGTGAACCAAACCATGAATAATTCCAAAGATTTTGTCCAATCCCAATTTAAAAAATGGAAAAGCGCCGCCTCTTCGCTGATCTTGAATGAAGAAGGAGGCACGGAGCACACCATGGTCGAGCTGGAGCCGGAATATTACGAAAAATGCCGCCAGCTTGCCGAAGCGCAAAACACGACGATCGCTTCCGTCGTCCATTACATCCTGGAACAGCAGTTCGCCGTCAGAGCCGGCGAGCGCCTCCATCAAGCCAGCGCCATGCAGCTCGAGAAAAATCCGCTGCTCGCCCTGGACGGGCTGACCGGACGGAGAGAGAAGTTCGAACAGCGGGATACTCGCGACCGCTCCGACAGCTGGCATGCACGCGAGGAACGCAAGACGGAGGTGGAAGAAGATGAATTCGCATGAGCATGATTTTCTGGGCCAGGCCGTCTTCCTGGAGCAGTCCGCCTGGATGGCGTTTATGAATCCCGAGGACCCTTACTATTTGAAGGCCCGGTCCTTGTTCTACGACCTGAACGATCTGGACCGGCCGCTCGCCACGACCAATTACGTCGTATTCGAGACACATCAGTGGCTGCGCAATCATTTTGATTATACCGATGCCCAAACCTTCCTGAACACGGTCGACAAGGCCATGCAGCAGGGCATCCTGACGATCATCCCCGGAGGGTCGGAGCTGGAGTACGAATCCAAGCGCTTGCTGCTGGATTATCCCGACTACAAGTTTTCCTTGAATGAGGCTTTGACTGCGGTCGTGCTGCTTCATTATCGGATGAAGCGGATTTTTACCTTCAATCCCAACTATACTTTCCTATCTCGAATTGACCGGGAGATCAAGGTCATCCCAAGCGTCGTATAGCCTTTATTCGCAAGCCGTCCGGTCCGCCGGGCGGCTTTTGCCTGCGTGGCGTCGCGCTAGAGGTCCGGTAACGCGCGGTCTGCGGCCGGTCGGGGCTTCCACTCGCTGTTTCAACTCCCCGTTCGGCTGTCCGGCCTTTTGATCATCGGACTCCCGAAGCGGCAAAAACTCCGGAACTGGCAGCGAGGCGCGCTGTGGTTTCGGAGTGCTGTTTGTTTGTCGGACAGCTGCTGCTTAAGCGCCCCTTTGGGGAGAGAGCTGAGCATTAACGATTTTTCGCGCAAACGCTATTCCATTGCTTGTCAGTCGGGTGCGTTTACACGATTTTCCGTACATCTCCCCTGCTTTTGACCGCCAGTCAGGCACATTTGTACGTTTTTCCATACATTCCCGCTACTATTGGCCGCGAGCCAGGCACATTTGTGCGATTTTCCATACATTCCCGCTACTGTTGACCGCCAGTCAGGCACATTTGTACGATTTTCCGTTCATTCCCGCTACTGTTGGCCGCGAGCCAGGCACATTTATACGTTTTTCCGTCCATCTCTCCTGCTTACGATCACCAGCCAGACACATTTGTACGTTTTTCCGGTTACCATTTATGCCCCTCTTGAGAAGTCCTAATCAGTATAGCCGAAGCAAGCTAATCGAGAGGCCGCAGCTGCTTCCTGTAGTCGCTGGGCGACATCCGGTAGCGGGAGTGAAACAGCCGGTTGAAATGAGTGTAGTTGGCAAATCCACAAAAATAAGCGATCTCCTGCAAGGTCGAGCCGCCGATCAGCATCCGCTCCTTGGCCAGCGACAGCCGCACCTCAATCGCGTAGTCCATGATGGACTGGTCGAAGGTTTCTTTGAACAATTGGGACGCCCGCGACACGCTCAGCCCGACGGATGCCGCAGCATCGCGCAGCGTGATCGGTTCGGTCGCATTTTTCTCAATGAACGTCTTGATCCGGTTGGAGATGGACCGCTCATATACGTTTGCGCTGTCCCCGCCGGCGATCAAACGCTTCATATGCAGCAACAGAGAACGGGCCATATAGTTCAGAACTTCCGCATCCGAGTCCTTGACCCGCCTTTTTTCTTGGACGAGCAGCTTCCAGATGGAGATCAGCATCTCGTCGATGCCTACGTTCAGCTTCACGATCGACTCGTACTCCTCCCACCACTGCTGAAGCCAATCCTCTCCCTGTTCCAGACTGAGGTAGTAATCGGCGCTCGGATGCGCATGATCCTCCTCCAGCTTGATCATCAGCTCATAGCTGTCCTGAGGCTTACAGAGCAGAAGATCGCCGGGGGCGACGTCATACACCGTTCCGTTGATCCGGGTTTGGCAAAATCCTTCCGTCTGCAAACGCAGCAAATAATACTGCCGCAGCATTCTTTTGGGAGAATAAAAGGGCCTGGTATGTTTGGAAAAGCCCGCAGTTATAACCTGCATGAACAATCACCTGAAATGGGATGGATTAATGCTCATTGTAGGGGAATACGGCTATTGTGTAAAGGGATTTCCCCGGCATCGGCATGATCGGCAAGCGCTTCCGCAATAAGATAGGATAAGAGAATCGGAAGAGACGTAAAGGACTTCCCGGGGGCGCAGATGTATAATGAAAAGCGGCGGGCCTGCCAAAAATCGATTATGCCGGGAGTGGAACAACTTGCAAAGCAAATTGGCCGTACAGTTGTATACGTTGCGCGAAGCCTGCAAGCAGGATTTTCCCGCGACGCTGCGGCGTCTCAAAGAAATGGGCTGGGCCGGCGTGCAGATGGCCGGTTATCATGATCATGATCCGCAGGAGCTTGCCCGGCTCATCCGGGAGCTGGGACTGCAGACAGCCGGATTGCATGTAAGCTATGCGCGGATCGTCGACGAGCTGGAGCTGCTGGCGCAGGAAGCGGAATGGTTCCGGACTAAGGACCTTATATGTCCTTCGATTCCGGTTGAGCTGCGTACGGAGGAAGGCTACCGCGAGGTCCGGGAGACGCTTCAACGCGCGGCGGAAGCCGTGAAGGAACGCGGCTTGCGCATCAGCTACCACAATCATGCGTTCGAATTCGACGTTCAAGTGGATGACCGCAGCGCGCTTGAATACATACTCGAGCCGCAGGCCGGCAGTCTGGTGCTGGCCGAGCTGGATGTGTATTGGCTGAAAAGAGGCGGGCGCGATATTATGAGCTTTATTGAACCTTACGAAAACCGGATGCCGATCGTGCATCTTAAAGATATGACGAAGGATGAGCGGGAAACGTTTGCCGAGATCGGGACCGGAAGCATCGACTTTCTTCCCATCCTCCGGTGGGGCGAGCAAAGCGGCGTGGAGTGGTATGTCGTGGAGCAGGATCAATGCGACGGCGATCCGCTGGAGAGCGTACAGACCAGCTTGGCGAATTTGACCCGGCTGATTGCCCAAGTTTAAGCTGCGCAAGCGGCAGAACTGCCATTCATACTTACGATTGGAGAGGTGTACGAATGAGTCAAGTGATAAGAATGGGAATCGTCGGCGCCGGGAATATATTCCGTGCCGCACATGTGAAAACTTTGCTGGAGCATCCGGAGGTAGAGCTGGTCGCCGTCTGCGACATCAATCCGGAACGCGCGGAGGCTGTAGCCGCCGAATACGGCATTTCTTCCTTCTATACGGATTACCGCGAGCTGTTGAAGCGGGATGACATCGACGCAGTCGATATTTGCACCTCCAACCTGTTCCATTCCGAAATCTCCATCGCCGCTCTGCAGGCCGGCAAGCATGTTTTCTGCGAGAAGCCCGACGCGGTTAATCCCGAGGAAGCGCAGAAAATGGCCGACGCAGCGAAGGCAAGCGGCAAAGTGCTGATGACGATGCGCAACAACCGGTTCAACCCTTCGTCCCAATATCTGAAGCGCTTTATCGAGGAAGGCCATATGGGCGAGATGTACACGGGACGCTGCGGCTGGCTGCGCCGCCGGGGAATTCCGGGCAAGGGAGGCTGGTTCACGACGAAGGAGCTGTCGGGCGGCGGCCCATTGATCGATCTGGGGGTCCATTATATTGACCTGACGATGTGGCTGATGGGCAATCCGAAGCCGGTGTCCGTATCCGGAGCCACCTACACCAAATTTGCCAACAATGAAATTGCCGATTCCGTACACAGCAGCTTCGGGGAGAAAAAAGCCGACGGCACCTTCGACGTAGAGGATCTGGCGACAGGCTTTATCCGCTTCGAGAATGGCGCTACGCTGCAGATTGAATTCAGCTGGGCTTCCAATGTCGGCGAAGAAATGACCTTCATCGAGATCCGGGGAACGAAAGCCGGCTTCAGCCTGAAGAAGGGAGAGCTGCAGATCTTCTCGGAGTCGGCCGGACAGCTGACAAATATGGCTCCGGTGTTCAAGGGAACCCCGCCTTCCGCTCACGGCGAGCATTTGAAGCATTTTATCGATGTGGTCCAGAAACGGGCGGAGCCGATTATTTTGCCTGAGCATGGCGTCGATATGATCAAAATTTTGTCGGCCATCTACAAATCGGCGGAAACGGGCCGCGAAGTCATTTTGTAAATGCGGGAGCTGCGCGTGCGCTTGCTTCTCGCAGTCCGCAGCATATCAAATAAGGACCTGACAAGCAGCTTATCGTCATGCTGCCTGTCAGGTCCTTATCGGTTTTTCTTCACAGCCGGTTTTCCGGCTCGATTACCCTAGCACAACCCGGTCGTCGGCGAATTTCGAGCCGCGAATCTGCTCGAACTGCTGGAGCAGTCCTTCCACCGTCAGCCCCTTCTTGTCCTGCTCCGAAACCTCCAGGATAATGCCGCCCTTGTCCATCATGATCAGCCGGTTGCCCAGCCGGATCGCCTGCTCCATATTATGTGTGACCATCAGCGTCGTCAGCTTCAGCTCGGAGACGATCTTCTCGGTCAGCTTCGTAATCAGCTCAGCACGAGACGGGTCAAGCGCGGCCGTATGCTCGTCCAGCAGCAAAATCCGCGGCTGGGTGAAGGTCGCCATCAGCAGGCTCAGCGCCTGGCGCTCCCCGCCGGACAGCAGGCCGACCTTGGCGTTCAGCCGATCCTCCAGGCCGATGCCGAGGCGGCTCAGCTGCTCGCGGTACCATTTGCGCTTGGCGACGGTAACCCCGATCGACAGCCCTCTGCGCTGCCCGCGCTTGTAGGCCATCGCCAGATTTTCCTGAATCGTCATCGTCGGCGCTGTACCGGCCATCGGGTCCTGGAAGACGCGTCCGATCCATGCGCTGCGGCGGAACTCCGCCAGCCCGTCCACCTGCTTGCCGTCGATCCAGACACGGCCCAGATCAGGCGGCATGACGCCCGAGACGATATTCATCAGCGTCGATTTGCCTGCCCCGTTGCTGCCGATGACGGTGACAAAATCGCCATCCTTCAGATGAAGATTGATGCCGGACAACGCGACCTTCTCATCAGGCGTGCCCGGATTAAACAGCTTGGTAACTTGCTCGATCCGCAGCATCAGCGTTTCACCTCCTGTGGCGGCCGGGAACCGCGTGCCCGCAGCTCTTCAGCTCTCCGGCGCATTAGCGCCTTCTGCCGCAGCGACTTGCGAACGAGCGGCAGCGTTAATGCAATGATCACGATCAATGCCGTCATCAGCTTCATATCCGTCGGCTCCAGTCCGACCCGCAGCGCTATGGCAACGATCAAGCGATAGACGATCGCTCCCAGCACGACGGCCAGCGTAGCGCGGACTACCGTGCGCGCGCCGAACAGCGCCTCACCGATAATGACCGAAGCCAACCCGATAACGATCATCCCGATCCCCATCGTAATATCGGTAAAAGCCGAATATTGAGCGACGAGCGCGCCCGACAAAGCGACCAGCCCGTTGGACAAGCTGACGCCGACGATGATCGTATTGTCCGTATTGACGCCGAAGCTGCGGATCATGCGCGGATTGTCGCCCGTCGCCCGGAGCGCCAGACCGAGGTCCGTGCGAAGGAACCAGTCGAGCGCAATTTTGATCAAGGCGACGACGACCGGCATAACCAGCAGGACATTGACATCCGTCAGCAGCGTGTCGACGCCAAGCAGCGGGATGTTGGACTTGCCCATAATCCGCAGGTTAATCGTGTACAGCGCGATCATCATCAGAATGCCCGACAGCAGGGCATTGATCTTGCCCTTCGTGTGCAGCAGACCGGTGCAGGCCCCTGCGACAAGTCCGCCGGCAAAAGCGGCCAAGCTGGCCAGCAGCGGCGATTGTCCGGCCGCAATCATCACAGCGGCGATCGCGGCTCCGGTAGTGAAGCTGCCGTCAACCGTCAAATCCGGAAAATCAAGAATCCGGAACGTCAAATAAACGCCCAGCGCCATAATCGCATACAGCAAGCCCAGTTCCACGGAACCCAATAAAGCGGAACCCATTATGTTATCCCCCTATCGTAAAAGAAGCGGGAGCAGCATCTCTTTGCATACAAGAGAGGCCACCCCCGCTTCGATGATTACCTCGGCTGCAGAGGTAAATGTAAGCTTATTTAGCGCCGTTCAGCAGGTTGTTCTTATCTTGCATTTTGCTCTTCATCGACTCCGTGATCTCCACGCCTTGCGCCTTGGCGGCGTCGGCATTCATGATCAGGTCGAGCTTGTCCGGATACGTAACCTTCATATCGCCCGGCTTGGCGCCTTTGAGAATCTCAACGGCCATCTTGCCGGCTTGATAACCATGGTCATAGTATTTGAAGCCGAAGGTAGCGACAGCGCCCTTCTCGACGGTATCCCGGTCACTGGAGAAAAACGGAATTTTCTTATCGTTGGCTACCTTGATAATCGATTCGACCGCGCTCACTACCGTATTGTCAAGCGTGATGAAAATCGCGTCAGCCCGGCCGACAAGCGATTCCGCCGCCTGCTTCACTTCGGATGCGTTCGATACGGAAGCTTTCACGACCTTGATATTGTGCTTGGCAAGCGCTGTCTCAGCCGTCTTCACCATGAAAGCGGCATTCGGCTCGCCTTCGTTCACGACCACCCCTACGGTCTTCACCTTCGGAAACTCGGATGCGATGAAATCCATCAGCTTCGGAGTGGCGTCCGGATGCGTGTCCGCGGCTCCGGTAACGTTGCCGCCCGGCTTGTCCAGCTGCGCTACCAGCTTGGCGCTGACCGGATCGGTTACGGCGCCGAACAGAACGGGCGTGTCCTTCACGTTCTGCACAACGGCTTGTGCGGAAGGCGTCGCAATCGCGAACACCAGATCCTTCTTATCGGCGGCAAACTTCTGACCGATCGTCAGGTTAGTCGTAGAGTCGCCTTGGGCATTCTGATAATCGAGCTGCATCGTG
Source organism: Paenibacillus sp. cl123 (assembly GCF_900101595.1). Taxonomy (GTDB): domain Bacteria; phylum Bacillota; class Bacilli; order Paenibacillales; family NBRC-103111; genus Paenibacillus_G. The sequence goes on along the minus strand of NZ_FMYY01000008.1, from coordinate 183,393 downwards.
TCCTTGTCGATGTAGCCCCCATCCTTCAATGCAGCCAGGAAGCCTTCGCGCGTAGCGTTAAGGGACGGATGCTCCACGATCTGCGAGATGCCGACCTTGACGACCTTTTTGTCTCCAGCGGGAGCGCTTCCACCCGTAGAGCCTCCCGTTGACTCCGTCGGCTTCGTACCGCAGGCGGCAAGCACGAGCGGGACGGCAATAAGCAGAGATAAAAGCGTCGATGATTTCTTCATTGTTGCTGACCCCCCATACAGTTGTGACGTAAAGCTGCTTTAAAGCAATACTGTAATAATAGTATGGACGCCCCTATTCGTCAATAAATAATAAACTCTTGTTCAAATAAATTATTTCATTTCCCTTCAGAAAAACCTTTTAAAATCCATCGGAATTAATTGTTTATTGTTATATTTATCCATATTATTCCCAGCATTCACCCTTCCGACATCCCCGCTTCTCCAGCCTGTCCAATCATGGTACAATGACCACTAGAGCCGGCCTTGCGGCCTCTCCCAGCCTGTCATTCTTTGCGGAGGTTCCTATGAAACTTGCTGCGTTTCTTATCCTGATGCTTTTATACCCTTTATTTCTCCGCCTGACCCATATCTGGGACATCCGGGCGATTCCGCTTATATTGCCTTATGCGCTTGCCGCTCTTTCGCTCATTATTTTGGCCTCGGAGATCGGCTCCTTTCTCCTGAAAAAAATCTCCAACTCCTCCCGCCCCAAGTAACAGCCTGCGGATACCGCCAAGTTGGAGAAGCGTCCGCCACCGCCCGCTCGCTGACGCAACCCTGATAATGCTGTCATATCATGGAACCTTTTCGCGCGATTATGCTATACTTGCTGAAGAATGTCACTGAACTCCCAGCATTTGGAGGGGATACTTATTCTGTATTTGGCCGCCTTTATGGTTTCATTTCTCGTTGTGCTGCTGTTGATTCCCCCGCTTCGCAAGCTGGCCTTCCGTATCGATTTTGTGGACAAGCCCAAGCCCGACATTGAACGCAAAATACACCGGGAGCCTATACCGCTTACTGCCGGACTCGCTATTTTTGCCGGATTCGCCGTCGCGTATGCCGGTTTCATCGCTTGGCGGGGCAGCGGCTCCGCTTCGCTGCTGTTCGCTTCGCTGCTCATTCTCGGCGTGGGACTTGTCGATGACTGGTACAAAACCCGCGGCAAAGAGCTTGCGGCCTGGCCCAAGCTGATCGTTCAGCTCTCCGCGGCGGTCATCGTCTACAAGTCCGGCATCGTGTTCTACGGCTTCAACAACCCGTTCACGGGGCAGGATGTGCTGCTGCCGGTATGGCTTCAGTTTGCGCTTACCGTCACCTGGATTTTCGGAGTTACGACCGTCATTAATTTTATGGACGGGATGGATGGCCTTGCGGGCGGACTATCGGCCATCTCCGCCATTACCTTGTTTGTCGTCGCGCTGGCCAAGGGGCAATCCGACTCGGCGATGATGGCTATCATTCTCGTCGGAGCGGCCGTCGCCTATCTCCGGTACAACAAACCGCCGGCCAAAGTGTTTATGGGCGATTCGGGGGCCACCCTGTTCGGCTTCCTGCTGGCTGTCATCGCCTTGGACGGCGCCTTCAAGGGAGCAACCGTGCTGTCGCTCGCAATCCCGATCCTCGCGCTGGGCGTGCCGATCTTCGATAATATTTTCGTCGTCCTGAGGCGGCTGCGCAACGGGACGCCGATCTATCAGGCCGATGCCACGCAGGCCCATTACCGGCTGCTGCGCAGCGGGCTGAACCCCAAGCAGGTCGTGTTATTCCTCTGTTTGATCAATGCCTGCTTCAGTCTGACCTCGATCATCTTGCTGCTGCTCAACGTCTGAACAAGCGAAAGCCCCGTAACCGGTCATGCACTCCCGGTCATGGGGCTTTCGCTTTGGCATGCAATGGGGTTAATTCGGCTTTCTCACCCGATTGCCCCCGCGGCTGTGGAATATCCACCTGATCAGATAGGGAACAAGGAAAAGCACAAATAAGATCCGAAACATCTGATACGCCACCACCATCGATACATCCGCCTGAATCAAAGTCGCCGTTACCCCCATCTCCGTCATCCCGCCGGGAGCGGCGGCCAGGAAGGCCGTTCCCAGACCGATCGGATGGAACAGGCTGAAGCCGAAAGCGAGCAGCAAACAGAAGGCGACGACGGCAAGGCCGCCGCCTAATGAAAATGGCAGCAGACGTTTCCAAGAGGTAAGCGACTGGAGACGGATGCCCGTCCCGAGAAATACGCCAAGGCTCCACTGGGCGGCAAGGCCGACCATATGCGGCAGCTGCGGAGGATTCCAGCCGCTGACCGTCAGCAGCGCGATCAGCAGGATCGGGCCCAGAAACCATGGCGTCGGCATGCGCAGCAAGGAGGCGCCCCAGGCAGCCGCCGAAGCGGCAGCCAACGCAAGCAGCGCCTTCAGCCAGGGGATGTCTCCCCAGCCCGCTGACGCAGCCGCCGATGCCGTCTGACCAGCCGCAGTCGCCGTATCGAGCGCCCCTCCCTGCTCTCCAAGCCCATGCACGGCCAGAAACGGCACGACAAAAATAACGGTCAGCAGCCGAATCGTCTGCATGAAGGTCACCACCGTCTTGTCGGCGCCGGGAATTTCCTCGCAAAGCACGACCATCTGCGAGAGTCCGCCCGGTATGCTGCCAACCAGACTGCTGGCATAGCTGATCCCCGTCGCCTTCGCTATCCATACCGCGGTCAGCAGACTGAAGGCCACCGTCAGCACGGTGGCGATCAGCATCGACGGCAGCTGGCTGCCGATTTGGCGCGCGCTCTCCGCCGTCACGGATAACCCCATGCCGTAGCCGAGGATAAGCAGCCCTCCGTTGCGCAGCGAGACCGGCCAAGCCGCAGGCCGCTTGACCACTCCCTGCCACAGCATAATCGCCGTCAACGGGCCGAGCATCCAGGCCAGCGGCACATGCAGCAGCGTAAATAAAGCTCCCCCTGCCCAAGTAACCGCCGCCGTTTCCATCAGCCTCCGCATGCTGGTTGCCCCGGTTCTGCAGCCGGTCGGTCTGCTGCCTGACGCACGAAACCCGTCTCGTTGTACGCGCCCCGCATCTACTTCAAATTTTCGGGATTGAGCGGCTCCAGATCCGCTGCGACGAACCTCCCGTCCTTGCGCACCAATTCTCCGTCGAAGTAAATCTCGCCGCCGCCGTATTCCGGCCGCTGGATCAGCACCATGTCCCAATGAACCGAAGAGCGGTTGCCGTTATCCGCATCCTCATACGCATTGCCGGGCGTGAAGTGGATGCTGCCGTCAATTTTCTCGTCGAACAAAATATCTTTCATCGGCTTCTGAATATACGGGTTGACGCCGATGGCGAACTCCCCGATGTAACGGGCGCCTTCGTCGGTATCGAGAATGTCGTTCAGCTTAGCGCTGTCGCTGCCTGTCGCCTCCACAATTTTGCCGTTCTCGAAGCGGAGCGTGATATTCTCGAACGACGTGCCCTGATAAATCGTCGGCGCGTTATAAGCGATAATGCCGTTCACGGAATCCTTCACCGGAGCCGTGAATACTTCTCCGTCCGGGATGTTGTTTTTGCCGGCGCACTTGATGGCCGGTATGCCTTCGATGGAGAAAGTCAGATCGGTAGCCCCCGGACCGAGCAGACGAACTTCCTTGGTGCGCTCCATCCTGGCCACGAGAGCGTCCATCGCCGCCGACATCTTGCTGTAATCCAGATTGCACACCTGGAAATAAAAATCTTCAAACGCCTCCGTGCTCGTATTGGCCAGTTGGGCCATCGACGGGTTCGGATAACGCATAATGCACCATTTCGTATGATTGACCCGCCAGTCCGTTACCGGGCGCTGGAACAGCTTCGTATACAAGCTCATTTTCTCAGCCGGCACATCGGACGTCTCCGTAATGTTGTCGCCGCTGCGAACTGCCAGATACGCGTGCATTTTCTTCATCCGGTTCAGCTCGAGCTCAGCCAGCTGGGTATACAGTTCTTGGGTGCCTCCCAGCATGAGGCTGCGCGTCACTTCAGGATGACGGAATTCGAGAAACGGATGCCCCCCGGCGGCGTACACCTCTTCGATCAGACATCTGGTCAACTCCTGATCGCGCAGTCCGATCATCTCGATCAGCACATTTTCTCCGGGTTGAAGATCAATGGAATATCTCACCAAATTTTTAGCAAACTGCTTAAGTCTTGGATCACGCATCTCATTCGCTCCTTTGCGGCTGTTTGGAAACCCCAGTTTTCAATGTATCGCTTTTCCGGGAAAAGTTCAAATCTGCCATGCTTCTATGGTACGATGGAATCCATACCAGCCTTAAGGAGATTTTATGCATACAAATGATAATCAGCTTGCCGAAGCATTGCGGGCCTTTTTACCCGCGGCCGCGTCATATACGCTGCACGCCGGACCAAGCGGGATGAATAATACGACACGGCTGGCCGAAGCGGACGGCGAGCGGTATGTGCTGCGCGTGTACGAAACCCATAGGGACGCATCCAGAGTCGAGTTCGAGCTGGACGTGCTGAAGAGCCTTAGCGGGCTCGCGCTGCCCTTTCATACTCCGGTGCCCGTCGCGGCCCGAAGCGGCGAGCCATGGGCACTGACCGGCGACGGCAAAATCGCCGTCCTCTTCCGCTATATCGAAGGAGAACGGCCCTCCCTGCGCTCCCGATCAGGCCCTTTTTCCTTCGGACAGACGACGGCTTGGCTGACCCAAGCCCTGGAGAAGACGGTTGCGGCTGCGCCGCCCGCTTACCCGCCCTACTATGAGCTGGATCAGGCCTCCTCCGCTTATTCGCTCGGCGAGGCGCTGCGATTTTGCGCTGAGCCTCCGGAGCTGTTCACGACAGAAACGGAAGCGCTGCAAAGCATCGGAGCGTGGCTTGCAAATTACCGCAGACAGCTTCCTCAGTTGAAAACGCTGCCCCATCAGCTGATTCACGGCGACTTGAACCATACGAATATGCTCGGGCGGGCGGACGGGACGATTACTGCGGTGCTAGACTTTGAATTCGTCACGGTAGACCTGCGCGCGATGGAGGCGGCGGTCGCCTTGTCGGATCTGATTAACGGCGAGCCAAAGGACGATGCGCTATGGCCGGCGGTGGAGTCCTTCGTCCGAGGTTATGCCGGCGTGTCCAAGCTTTCTCGGGCCGAAGCGGAGGCGCTTCCTCTTCTAATTCAATTGCGGAGAGTCGATGTATTCCTGCATTTCCTGTACCGGTATTGGGACGGCATAGACGGCGCCGATACCGTCATCCGTCAGATCCGCTCCGCGGGCGCAAGCCTCGCTTGGTTTGTCCGTCACGGCACGCGGTTGGAAAATACGCTTAAGCCCCTCTCAGCCGATTCCTCATAGAGGATGGAGTGTGCCCGGGAGAGACGCTGCTCACTTGGTGATCATTCGCTTGACATACACGGCGCCCACAAGCAGGAACAGCGGGGCGATACCTCCGAACAGGTTGATCAGCGGCCATACTTCCGAAACCTTTTCCGCAAAATCGGCCTGATGCTTGAACATGATCAAGGTAAGGGCGAAGCTCGCCATCGCAATCACCATGATCAGGATGCGGCCGTTGCGCAGCCGAGCGATCTGGCTGAGCGCCAAATTCAGCACAAACAACGCAATGGTCGCTTTCATGTAAGAACCGAGAATCAGCGAGATGCCGATGACGGACTCGACTCTTTCGATAAAGTCCCCGATGCTGATAAGACGCGCTATCTGAAACAAGGAATATTTCAAATCGACGGCAACCGGTCCGAACGCCATAATGGTGCAAACGATCGCCGTCATGAGCAGCAGCACATTGATCAAATAAGCTCTCGCCATATGCAGGCCGAGCCTGGACTTGTCCCCCCTCCTCCGATAGACCAGCAGCATGGAAAAAATAACGACCTCTGCATAAGGAAAGCCGAAGGTATAATACGCCCCATGCAAAATGGGCTTCCAGCCTGTATGTATAATGGGGAGCAGGTACTCGGGATGATAATTGGGGAGCGACATGATCAATACCGCGACGGCAAAAAAAATCATGATATAAAGCAGCAGCTTGAACATGCGGCACATCACCTCAATCCCGGCCCGCACCGTCAAGGCGCTTATGATGATAATCGGCAGATTGAATATATACACGGGTGTCTCCGGCATCATGGTTAGGGTAAAAAAGCCCCCGATATCGATAATTATCCAGGTCATCATCAGAAACAGATAGACTAAAAAAGGCAGGCACACGATAAACGTCACCACCGCCCCAAGCGATTCCCGGCTCATTTCAATCCAGGTTCTGGCGGGATGTCGACGGTGAAGAAACAGCACAAACGCGAGCAGAAGTCCGCCGCAAGCGCTGGATAGCAGGAGGGAAATCCATGCCCCCTGCCGGGCGAGACCAACGACCGTGCCGGGAATGTTAATAATGGACGAGCCCGTCATAAAAGCCAGAAACAGGGAGGCAACTTGCCCGGAGCTGACGACTTCATTGTGCTTCACCGTATTTCCCGCCTTTCCGCTTAAACTAGGGTCCTGTTTAGGATTGGAGCCAGGCCACGATCTGCTTGGAGGGCTCTCTAAGAAGTAAATTCAGCACTTCATTGAGAGTCGGCCACCCCGCATCCGCGATAAAGCTTGTCATCATGTAGCCGAAGAAAACGAAACAAGCGCCGTACAGCAGCTTCTCCCGAAGCCCGCTTCTTTTGAGCTGGGGAACATCGCAATAGGCCAGCATCGCCACACAGATCAGCAGGACAATGATCCGCTCAGCCATCCGCAGTCCCTGCTTGGCTTAGCCGTGAACCGGCCGTTAATCCCGGCATCGGGGCGAAAGCATTCATACCCGTAGAAATCACGTTCACCTGCACCTCAATCTGAATCGGAATATCCGCAAATCGATGGTCCCAGTTCTCCTTCAATCGATTCCACAAAGCCGGATTTTTTCTGGAAATCGCCGTTCCTATCCCTAATGCGTCAATTTTGCGCTTTTGCAGCTGAGCGACGGTCTTGGCCAGACTATCCCGCGTATATTTGGCTGCACGCCGCTCAAAATCGCTTTCTTCCTCCATGTTTGATACCCGCTGACAATGCAGCTCTCCGACAGAGCCTTCCAGTTTAATCTTGTAGCTCACCTTAATCTCTTCTCCCTGAATATCCATGTCCATCTTAGAGAAGGCATGGCGTATCTCAAAAGCTTCCTTCACAAGCCGGTCATCTGCGGCTTCCTGGCGGGCCGAACACGGCGTGTCTATGATGCCGTTTCTGTACTTATTGTTCAGCAGAAGCAAACCCTCCGTTTCGGAGGGCGACAGGACGGGCAGCTCCAGCCTGTCTCCCTTAATCAAAGCAAGGCCGGCTACCGTCGTCGTTTTCGGCTTTTCCTCTGAGATCGAGACATAGGGCAGCATCCCTATGCCCGTTTCACTTTTCAACTGAATATTCAAGTCCAGCAGCCTGGAGGTGACCGTTTTCCCCGTGTATTCGAAAGCGGTCCGCTCCACCTCCCTGAGCTGCTGGCCCATAGTGTTTTCAATTAGAGGCTTGATGTCAAGCAGATCGCGCGCCAAGCCTTTGGCAATCAGTACTGTAATCGTCCCTCTCGGCTCATGATCGCGCGTGAAATAATCTAGGAGCGTCCTCATGCCTGCTTTCTGCGCGGCGGCTTCGCCGACCACAATCGCCCTCATGTGACTCCACTGCGCTTTGCGCCCCAGATGGATCGTAATGTCGCGAACAGCGTCAAATACAGATGCGCCCTGGGTCCGGATGTTGACGAACGACGATTTGGAAGCGGCCTGATCCAGCGTATTGGCGCCGGCAGGCTTGTATAAATGCGTGACTAAATCGATCCTTCCGGTGTCGCTCAGATCTATGGCAATCGCCTGGACAAAACCTCTCTCGGGCAGCTCAAGCTTGCTCCAGCAGCCGGACAGCGCCAGGGCGGGCAGCAGCGCCGCCAGCAATCGTATAGACCTGGACAGGGGAACATTCATGGGGCGTCACTCCTTTGCTTCCATTTCGAAACTCGTTGATGAGCGTGCCGGTTGCGCGGCGAACGGAACAGAAACTTAAGCGGGAACCGGATGAATACGTCGCGCAGCTGCCAGATATCCATCGGCGCCAGCGCCGATAAATAGGGCTGTCCAAGCGATCTCAGGCAAGTCAGATGCAGCAGCGTCAGCAAAAAGCCGATCATCAAACCGAACCCGCCCAAGGTAGCTGCGCATATCATGAGCGGAAACCGCAAGATACGAAGAGTGATAGCCAGATTGTATTGCGGAATCGCGAAAGAAGCTATTCCGGTCGCCGCTACGACAATAACCATGATTGGAGAGGCTATCCGCGCCTGAATAGCCGCTTGCCCTATGACGAGCGCTCCCACGATACTGACCGCCGAGCCCACCGGCTTGGGAAGACGAATCCCCGCTTCGCGCAGCAGCTCGAAGAAAAACTCCATGACAAAAGCCTCGATGAACGCCGGGAACGGGATGCCCTCCCGGGTATCCAGTATAGCCAGCAGCAAAACCGTAGGGAGCAGCTCGGGATGAAAGGTGGAGAACGCGATATAAATGCTGGGAAGCGTCAACGCAAATATAAAAGCTCCGATGCGAAGCAAACGAATCAAGGTCGCATGTACGGTTCGCTGATAAAAATCCTCAGGCGTGCTGAAAAACTCTACAAACAGCGAAGGTCCGATCATAATAGAGGGCGAGCCCTGCGTCATCACGATGATTTTCCCGTCAAGCAAAGCCGCGATGGCCACGTCGGGCCGCTCCGAGTACCTGTACTGGGGGAAAGGACTGTAGGTCGAATCCTCGATAAGCTCTTCGAGATAGGACGGCTCCAAAATATCGTATTCCGCGGCGCGCGCCAGGCGGCGCTCAAATTCGGCCAGCGTCTCCGGATTCACTGCTCCGTCCAAATAGCCGTAGAACAGCTCGTTGCCGCAGTTTTTCCCTGTTGGTACAAGCTTCAGCTTGAATAAAGGGTTGCGCAGCCGGCTGCGCAGCAGTCCCATATTCGTTTCCAGGTTCTCGATGGTGCCCTCCCGGGGACCGATGACCGACGGCTCATTGATCGGTTCAGTGACTTGCCTGTGCTGCAGGCCAAACGTTTTATAAGCAACAGCCCCTTGCCATTGGTCGAAAAACAGAACCAGGCAGCCCTCCAAAATCTGACTGATCGTCTGATCAAAATCATGAAGCACCTTCCCTTTTTGTTCCGACACCCCTTGCCCTTCAAAAAAGCGAATGATATGCTCCGGCTCGATAGACGCTCCGTCCACTGCTTCCTGCAGGACGACGCCCTCCAGAATTTCTTTCGTATAGCTGAAATTTTTTTCTTTCACCATGGATGTGAAATATACAGCAAGCGCCCTTTGGTTCAGATCGGTCCCATAGCTCCAAGGCAGCAGCGTCAGATCGTCGCAATCCGCAAAAACAGCTTCCAGCCGTTTCAGATTATCGTCCAGCTCAGGCGAAATCATAATTCTCACTTCCTTTCCACGGGGGTCATATTGTGTATGATTTACCATGGAAGGAAAGATTATTATTCGCCTTTGGACCAGAGGTTCGCGATTTGAATAATGAAGCCGAAGAAGGAGTGCCTGCAGCCAAACTGATGGTACAGAGCAACTTATAGACCTCTATGCGTCGCTTCCCCTCCCCAGCGGGCATAGTACCGGGCGAAGTGGAGCGCGCCGTACAGTCCGGCACAGTCGTCCAGTGCTGCGAGCCGCAGCTCGGGCAGCGGCTGGAGAGGCGCGTAATGCTCCTCGAGCACGGCTCGCATCGGCTCAAGCACATAGCGTCCGGCCCGGGCTGCTCCGCCTCCGATCACGATCACGTCCGGGTTCAGCAGAAAGACCGCGGACGCGAGCTTGCGCCCAAGCACGGTGCCGACGTGACCGAACACCTCCCGCGCCGCTGCGTCGCCCGCCTCACATGCCAGAAACACATCATGCGCAGTCAACCTGCGCTCACGAGCGATGCGAGCCAGTCCCTCCGAGCAACCGGCCCGCACCTGAGCTTCCGCCAGCCGGACGATGCCTGTCGCCGAGGCGACCGTCTCCAGGCAGCCTCGGCGGCCGCAGGCGCACGGGGCGTCTTCGCCGTCAACCCGGTCATGCCCGAGCTCGCCGGCGAACAGCCCGCCTCCGCGAACGATCCGCCCGTCAGCGATGATGCCGGCGGCAAAGCCGGTGCCAAGCGTCACGCACAGAACGTTGGCGAACCCCCGAGCCGCTCCGGAGCATGCCTCACCCAGCGTGTAGAGGCGCACGTCGTTATCGATAAATACCGGCACGCCCAGCCGCTGCGACATCCTTTCCGCAAAAGGCACGTCGGCCCAGCCGAGATTAACTGCCCCGAGCGCCATGCCGGCCAGCGGGTCCACCTTACCCGGTACGCCCATGCCCGCTGCGGCAAGTTTCCCCTTCCCGCCGCAGGCCTCAAGCGCCTCGCCGATTTCCCGCTCCAGCAGGTCGAAGTATGCTATGGGCTCGCTCGTCTGCAGAGGGGCGCGCGGCTTGATCGTACGGAAGCGGCGCACCACTAGCAGCCGGTTCTCTTGGTCAAACACGCCGATTACCGTATTGGTCCCTCCGATATCTACGGCTGCATAACGTTCCCCGCCGCTCATCCCGCCGTCCTCCTCCGATACACGAGCTGGCCGCGGACGAATGTCGCTTGGAGCTGCAGCTCTGCGTCCAGCAGCAAGAAATCCGCGTGCTTGCCGGCCTTAAGCTCTCCCTTATGCCGCTGCAGCCCGGCCTGCCTGGCCGGCACGCTTGTCAGCGACGGCAGCAGCTCCTCCAGCGTCCGGCCGGTATACTTCAGCGCGTTGCGCAGCGCCTGGAGCATGGTTAACGAGCTGCCCGCCAGGCTTGATCCGTCCGCCAGCATGTTTTCGCCGCCGCGAACGACGATATCCCCATAGCTGCCATCGGGCAGCCCGGCGCAAAACAATGCATCCGTGATCAGGCATACGCGCTCGGGGCGTTTCACATCAAAAAGCAGCTTGACCGCCGCCGGATGCACGTGTACGCCGTCGCAAATCAGCTCCGTCGTCAGCTCATCCAGCAGAAGACCTGCCCCCGCCGCGCCTGGCTCCCGGTGATGCATCGGACGCATACCGTTGAAGTGATGGGTCGTTTGGCTGACACCCGCCTCCACCGCCCGGCGCATCTGCTCATACGTCGCATCCGTATGCCCGGCCGATACCGTGATGCCTTGGGAGATCAAATAACGAACCGCCTCTAGCCCCCCTTCGACCTCCGGCGCAAGGGTGACAAGCCGGATATTCCCGCTCGCCGCCTCGAGATACGTTTCCATAATCTCCGGGTCCGGCAGCCGGATCGCTTCCAGGCTCTGCGCTCCCCGGCGGGCTTTGCATATAAACGGCCCCTCGAGATGAATGCCGCACAGCTCGGCTCCCGATGTCTGCCCAACGCTCGCCCCCGCCTGGCTCAGGGCATGGAGCAGCCGCTTATGCTCCACCGTCGCCGTCGTTGCGAGAAATGCCGTCGTACCATGCTCCGCATGAAAGCGGCTCATGCCATCAAGCTCTTCCGGAAGGCCGCTCAGCACGTCAAAGCCGCCTCCGCCATGCACATGGATATCGATAAACCCGGGAACAAGCAGCATGCCTCCGCAATCGACCTCTCCCGCCAGCTTCAGGATGGTGTCCTTTTCTTCCTCCTCCCCGCCCGGCATCTGGCCTACAGCTTCAATAACCCCGTCCGTGCCGACAAGCACATATCCGTCTTTTATCGGACCACCCGGTGTGTAAACGCGGGCATTGCGGTATAACGCTTTTCCAGTTGCCATCCTCTTCGCGCTCCTTTTCCCCTATATAATATGAAAAAAGTCCGGAACCAGGGCCGCTGCTGCGGCTCCGGGCCTGGACTTTATACAGATCGCGGCGTTGGTTTAATGCCATTCTCCCTTAATATTGCTATCCTTCATCAGTTTGTTCACTTCGTCAATGACGTCCTTGCCGCCTTTGCTCATGAACTGCTGCACCATTTTGTCCCAATCGGCGATTTTCGTCTGGCCAACGATCATCTTCGTCTGCTCGTCGCGCACCATAAGCTCCAGCTCGCTCCACTTTTCCATAAATTTCGCCGACTTCACGCGATTGATCGGATTGATATACGATTTCGTTTGCTTGAGCATCTCCTCGCTCGCCTGGAAGAACGATTTCTGGAGCGGATGAATCGCCACCTTCGAAATTTCGTTCGCCTCGTCGTTCGGCGCCCAGTAGCGTGTCTCGAAGTAGAAACGCGGCTGCGAGCCGGTGCCGAAATCGGCGTTCTCGACGACGCCGTTGTTCAGCTTGTAGCCGACGCCTTCCTTGCCGTACAGCCAATCGAAATCGGCATTGCTGGCCGTGCGCTCGCTCACCGGCACGAACTTGCGGAAGTATTCGTTCATATCGAGAATACGCATAATTTTATCGTTGTCGCCTTTCATTTTCGCGGACAGCGTAAAAATCTGATAATAGCCCGAAAGCCCCATAAAGCCTTGGCTGCCGTCCGGCGCCTTGAATGGCGGAATCGGCACCAGCTCTGCGCCCGGATTGATTTCGGCCAGCGTCTTGAAGTCCGTCGGCCATTTATCGTAAGCCTGCTCGTAGAAAATACCGAACTTGCCGGCGTAGAACGCCTTTTTCACATCGGAAATTTTCGAAACGGCCCAGTCCTTCGGAATCGCGCCCGCCTGGTACAAGTCCGCGAGCATCTGGATGCGCTCCTTGCTTGCGTCGGCGACGATGCCCGGGATGAGCTGACCGTCTTTCTCGTGATACCATGCTTGCGGATGCCAGTACGCGCCGAAATCGAAATCGTACTGGATGCCCTTGCCGAGCATCAGCCCGTACGTATCATCTTTGCCGTTGCCATCCGGATCGTTTTTGGCAAAGGCGATCGCTACCTGCTTGAGCTCTTCGAAATTGGTCGGCATCTTGAGGCCGAGCTTGTCAAGCCAGTCCTTGCGGATCATCGCCTGTTTGCCGTACTTGACCGGGAAATAACGCGGTATGCCATACACCTTGCCGTCGACCTTCATCGCGTCCCAGACAAATTGAGGGACCATCTTGAGCGTCGGGTACTTGTCGATATAGTCATCCAGCGGCAGGAACGCTCCTTGCTTGGCCCATTTGAAGTAGTTCGAATCCGCCCCCTCCATGCCCACGATATCGGGAATGTCGCCCGAAGCCATGCGCACGGGCAGCTTTTGGGAGTATTCCGAGAACGGCACGAACTCGGTCTTGAAGTCGATGTTGAACTTTTCGTTGATCATCTTCACGCCCGGACCGTCGGCCGGAGGAATCGGGCTTGCATAGGTGCCGTCCAGATAGGAGATCGCGAGCTTTTTATCCGATCCTGTCTGCTGACCGGTGGGCTTCGGCGTTTCTCCAGCCGGTTGCTCGCCCGATCCCGAGGAGCAGCCGACAACAGTCCCGGTTAAGCTCAGTGCCGCGCTTAGCGCGATAAATGCCTTCAGATTGCTTCTCTTTGTCATGCATAACCCTCCCATAAGTTATCATTATCATTTCACAGTCAAGTCCGTACATGCAACCGCAGCTGTCCCGCCAGCCTTCACCCCTTCACCGAACCGAGCATCACCCCTTTGGCAAAATGCTTCTGCAGGAACGGATAAACGATCAGAATCGGAAGCGTTGCCAGCAGGATGGCAGCCATCCCGATCGTCTCCGGCGGCGGCGGGTTCGCCCCCATCATCATGTCGCGCCCGGCGCTGAGAGTGTTCATCGCTTCCTCCACGATCACGATTTGGCGCAGGATGACTTGAACGGTCCATTTGGCCGGATCGCTGATGTACAGAATCGCTCCGAAATACGAGTTCCAATGTCCGACGGCATAGAACAGGCCGAAGGCGGCCAGCGCAGGCTTGGACAGCGGCAGAACGATGCGCGAGAAAATTTGCAGATCGTTCGCGCCGTCGATCAGAGCCGCTTCCTGCAATTCCCCCGGAATGTTCATGAAAAACTGGCGGATGACGATCAGATTAAACGGACTGATCGCTCCAGGGATGATAAGCGCCCAGTAGCTGTTTAGAAGCCCCGTCGCTTTGACGACCAAATACATCGGAATAATGCCCGCGCTGAAAATAAACGTAAACAGCACCATCATCAGATAGACGCGTTTTCCCGTAATTTCCCTGGACAGGGCATACGCCATCGTCGACGTCAACAGCAGGTTGAACAGCGTCCCTGTTACCGTTACGAATACGGTCACGCCGACCGACCGGATGAAAGCGTCCGAGCTGAAGATAAACCGGTATGCGTCCGCCACCCATTGCTTCGGCCAGAGCAGCAATTCCGTCTGGACAAATTCGGTGTACGAGGTGAACGACACGGCGAGCATGTAATAGAACGGGAACAGCATGAGCAAGGCGACGAAGGCAAGAACAATGATGTTGATGTTGTCGACGATGCGGTCGACGAGCGTTTTGCTGTGCATGGGATAGAGCCTCCTTCTCTTAATACACGCCTTCTTCGCCGAACCGTTTGGCCAGCTTGTTGGCCAGGACGATCAGGACAAGTCCGACGAGTCCTTTGAACAGACCGACGGCCGTAGCGAAGCTGAAGTCCGCCTGCTGCACCCCTTTGAAGTATACGTACGTGTCCAGCACCTCGCCTACTTCCTTGTTGAACGGGTTCAGCATGAGGAATATTTGCTCAAAGCCGACATCCAGCACGCTGCCGAGCCGAAGTATAAGCAGAATGACAATCGTGCTCCGGATCGCCGGGAGCGTAATATGCCAGATCTGCCGCCAGCGGCCGGCGCCGTCCATGACGGCCGCTTCGTACAAGCTCGGATTGACGCCGGACAGCGCCGCCAGAAATATGATCGTGCCCCAGCCAGATTCCTTCCAGATCGTCTCCAGCATAATCAGCGGCATGAACCATGACGGCTCCTGCAGAAACTGAACCGGTTTGATCCCGAACACCGCGGTCAGCGTCTGGTTCACGATGCCCTCGGACTTGAGCAGGATCGTAACGATCCCGATCACGACGACCCAAGACAGGAAATGCGGCAAATAAACGATGGACTGAATGACGCGTTTGTACGTTTCGTTCCTCAGCTCATTCAGCATCAACGAGAGCAGGATCGATACGGGAAAGGCGAAGACAACTTGCAGGAACGACAAGTAAAGCGTGTTCCACAAAACGCGCAGCACCTCTGCGTCCTCAAAAATTTTACGGAAATGCTTGAGACCTACCCAATCGCTGTGCAGGAAGCCGGTAAACGCGCTGTAGTCCTGGAAGGCGATGACCGAGCCGAGCATCGGCACGTATTTGTAAACGATGAAATAAATAAGACCGGGCAACAGCAGCAGCAGCAAATACCGTTCCTTCCACAGCCTGACGGCGAGCGGCGCTTTCCTGGGCTTCGCCCGTTGCGCGCCGCCTGCCCGGGCAGCTAATGAATCCGTCTGTATCGTGTCGGTTTGCATGGGCTTCAAGCTCCTCTCTGCCCCAACTATAAGGGGACGGGCAGTTTCTGTTCTACGACCAATCCTTCGAAAATGTACCTGAATTGACGAAATCCGCAAAACGATGAACATTCCAGAAAGTCGACTTGCGTTTTTGCAGGTACTTGCCAAGGGCTGCAATTTTTGATAAAGCTAATATATACCCTGAGGAGCAGCCGAAAAAATCGCAGCAATTGCGGTTTTTTACCGTTTTTAAGGCATTTTCGCAAAAGAGTGAAGTATCCGCAAAACAGACATACTACAACTTTCCGGGCATGGGGGTGTACGGTTTTGAAAACGGTTTTATTGCTTAAGCTAAAAGCGCGTTCTCTGTTCTTCAAGCTGTTCGTCGGTTTCTTATCTGTCATCGTCCTGCTCGTTTCTTTCCATTTATTCTCATTAACCATCTATCGGGACAGCATCCGCGAAGAAATTATCCGCTACAACACCCAGAACATGCGAAATACGGCTGACAGCTTCGAGAAGCATTTTCAGCTCGTCAGTACGCTCGCGCTCGGCGTCTACTTGAACGACAAAGTTCGGTTCGCCGCCGGTCAGCAGATCGATTATGTGAGCGCGAATCAGGTCATCCGCGAGCTGGTAGCGATTGTGAGCAACTCGCAGCTGCATCTCGATAATCTGCTGCTGTTTGATGACAAGACAGATTTTGTGCTGGAAAAAACAAGCGGCTCGCAGGCCAGAACTTTTTTCTCCCAGCATTTTTATAATGAAGCTTACCCTTATGAATTTTGGAGAGAGCAGTTCAAGCAGGACTTCAGCTTCCGCATCTACCCCGCAGCCTCGTTCGTTGATATCGCATACGGGGTGACGAGCCGGCAGACCGATCTCGTATTTCCGATGATCGTGAAGAGCGATCTGTACCCGGAGTTCAAACTGATCGCCATGCTCGACGTGCAGAAAATGTTCCAGGCGTTCCATCATTCCATCAACAATAACTTTGTAATTCTGGACCGTGAGGGCCATAACGTATTTTCATCGGTGGAATCCGTATCGGAGGCCGCCGGGCTGCCCGTCCCCTCGGATGGCGAGGAGTTTGTGCGCAAGGGCAGCAGCTTTTATTTCTACCGTCAAGGGCCTGTGACCGGGCTTACGTACGTAAATATCGTGCCGGATGCGGCCATTTCTTCCAAAATCGCCAAGCTGAATCTCACGCTGCTGGCTATCATGCTGCTGTCCGTCGTCATCGGCGTCGCCATGTCGTTTCTGCTCAGCAAGCTGTTCAACAATCCGGTGAGAGGCATCGTCGAGTCCATTCGCGACTTGAACCGCGGCAAAGCAGCCGACGGGCCGCGCGGGCCCGAGGCCGAGCAAAGCTACAACGAGTTCGAATTCATCCGCTCGAACCTGGACCGCATGCGGCTGGATAACGAGACGGCGCACGAAGACTTGCAGCGCAAAAATTCGCTGCTTCGCTCCTACATGTATTTGAATAAGCTGAAAAAAATCCAGTTCGGCTTGAGCGACAGCCCGGATATCGGCTCCTCCGTTCCGATCGAAGGGCCATATATGTTCGTGCTGCTCGAGGTAACGTTCAAGCCGGAATTTCATGAGGAACGGGCGTTTACCGAGGAACGGGCCACCTATTTCTTGCGGGAATACGTCACCCAATCGGTCGCTTCGGCATTTCCGGAATCGCAAACGTTTCAGACGGATGCCCGGCATATTTTGTCGCTGGTGTTCAGCGAAGAGCGGGAACGGCTGCTGGAGACGCTGGAGCAGACGCGGCGGGTACTGGATATGGACAGCGATTATTGCTTCATGACGATGGCGGTTTCTTCCGTACACCGCAATGCCGCCGATTTTACGATAGCGTACGAGGAGGTGCTGGAGCTGGCGGACGGACGGCCTTTCGACGACCAGACGCGCATTGTGACGGAAGCCGGGTCGAAGGTGACCCGGGACAGCATCCCTCCAGCGCTGGAGCAGGAATTCGAGGTGAACCTGCCCGCCGGCAACGTTGAGGAAACCATGCAGGCCATCCGGAAAATGATCGCCTTTCTCATGAAAAAAGCAGCCTCGGGTTCGCAGATGTACCGGTTCGCGGAATATTACATGCAAAAAACGGTACGGCTTCTGGTAGCGTGCAACCTGCAGGCAGGCAGCCTGCAGATCGATGAGCGCATACGGCAGCTGAGCGAACATGTGCATACCGCCGAGCAACTGGAGGAATTTTTCCGGCTTTGGATCGAAGAGGCGTGCGCAATCGTGCGCAGCAAAAAAGAAGAGCGCGACTCCATCGTCAGCTTCGTGATGGACTATGTCGAGGCGAACTACGACAAGGACATTACGCTGGATCTGATCGCCGAGCGGCTGGGGATTACAGGGGGCTATTTGTCCTCTTACTTCAAGGAAAAGACCGGCATCAACTTCCTCGACTACGTGAACGATGCGCGGGTGAAGAAAGTGATAGCGATGCTGGAGGACACCGAGCTGCGCATCCAGGATATCGCGCTGCGGGCGGGCTATCAGAACATGAACTCGTTCAACCGGATGTTCAAGAAATTTACCGGCGTGACGCCGAGCGAATACCGCCGCTCCAAGCGGCAGGTGTAGCTCCGACGGGCTTGCATCCGCGTTTGCTCCTGTTTAAGCCCGGCGGCGGGGTTGCGCACAAACGGATGAGAGGCGAGGCGAATGGCGCAGAATTCTAACGGAACCCGGCGGCCCTTAGCAAGCAAAAGGAGCGAACAACGGGACCATGCGGCTGTTTATGAGCTCCCAGTTCCGTTATAACTCCGCTCTGTTTGGTGCTTGCCGTGCTGGTCCAGGCAAGCAGCCATACGCCAAAAAGGTCGAGCCCGGAGGCATATACAGCCCCTGACTCGGCCTTTTTTTCATCATACAGGGAGCCATCCGCCTCCCTTGCAGCAGTAAAATTACTTCAGAGACAACTCCGGCTCGCCCTTAATCCGCTGCGCTCAGCGTCACGATCCTCATGCCCAGCTCGACCTCGTTGCCGTCGTAAATCCGGATCACAACCTGATCGCCGGCCGCTTTGGAAGCCGACAATTCGGCCGCTTCGCCCAGCGGCGTAAAGGCGGACAGGGCTGTCGAGCCGTCAAATACGCGGAACCATGCGGCGCTTGGGAAGTCGGCGCTGCCGGCCTGGACGATCGCCGCCCGGATCAAGCCTGCGCCGTCAAGGACGGCCGATACCTGATCCTCCTCATCTTCCGCCGGTCCGGACGAATACGTCACCTTGAAGACCTGCGTGTGCGCTTTGCGCTTCTGCGCATCCTCGGCGTCAACCGTGATCGTGTGGACGCCTTCGGTCAACGTCACCTCGTAGCGGTGATCCCCATAGACGGAGGCGACCACATCACCGTCCAGCCGCACGACCGGCGTCAGCGCAGCTTCCTGCGCATCCTGCGCGTAAGCCTGAAAGACAAGCACCGGCGCAGCCACGGTCATTCCGTAGACGAGCCCTGTTACCGTAATCGTCGGCAATGTAGTGTCCGGCGTGCCCTCCAGCATCTGCGCCAGCTCGTAGCGGGCCGCTTCATACGCGCTGCCCGACTCGGCAAAGCCAAGCGTCTGTCCAAGGCGCTTGCCCGGGTACATGTTCGGGACCACCCCGCTCACGATTCGGCGTACCTCAGCGGTTTTACCGCGCTTTGTCAGCATCGTCATGTACAAGTGATCCTGCAGTCCCCGGCGCAAATTCACCAGCCTCATGCTGGAGATCGGACCGTCAATACCGCGGTCTTCGGAAGGATGCAAGATATCCCGTCCCGGGTACACGAGCACGCCGTCTCCGTTGCCGAACATGCCGCCGCGATTGTTGAAGGTCAGCGGCTCCAGCCAAACGTTCTGCTCTCGGCTGATGCCGCGCCAGACGGAAGAGTTATGCTTCCAATGGTTAATATGCCAGTAGAAATACAGCGGAATGTCTTTCTCAAAAGCGCCCCAGGCGTTCGCGCGCGGGTCGGAGGCAGGCGCCTCGTAGACGAGCGAGCCCGCATAAGGCCGGTTGCCGTTATACACGAACATGTCGTCGCCCTGCTGGCGCTCAATCAGCGCCCGGTCATGGTCGTATAGCTGGGTGCCGACGGTCCAATAATCGATCGCAGCATCCAGATCGGGCGTATAGGCTTTCGTGATCAGGGTAGGCAGCTTGCCGCCCGGTCCGGGATTCGACTTGATGTTGGCGGCCACCTGCTTGATATAGGGATGCTGCGATTCCTCCGGCTCATCCGGCATATAGACGAATGTGCGCTTGGTTCCTTCGCCAAAGGTGCCGTCCAGATAAGTCATCCACTCGTCCGAGGCGCTCCAGGCGGAGTCCCGCTCGTCGAACAGCGTGCCCGGCGAGTAGAACGTTCGGGGGATGACGCGGTTGCCTACGCCTTCGCCCGGTCCTTCATAACCGGAAGCCCCGGTAAATGCCTGCCCGTCAAAGCGTCCGATATTCGCCTCAACCTGAGCCGGGTCATACGCCTGCACAAACTCCACCCGGTTGCGGTGAGCAAGCCGGTGATACGCTTCGTCCTTCGCCGCTCCTTCATATTGCTCCGTCTGCACGCTTTCGAAATACAGCATCGCATCCATACTGTTCTCATCCGGCAGCGTAAAATCCATCAGCTCCAGCTCCACCGGAATTGCGCGCGTTTCTCCGTCCGCGACGACATGAACGCTGCCGGTGTATATTCCTGCCGGGAGCGCTTTGTCCGTATAAATTTCAATCCAGATGCCCTGATTGCTGTTCGGCCGCACCGTCAGCGGGAACCCGCCCTTGCCCGGCTTCGCATTCTCCGGCACAAGCTGATCAGGGAACCAGCCTGTAGGCTGCTGCAGCTTGCCGACACCGGTGCCCGGCAAAATCCAGGTGGCATTGGTCATCTTCGTCACGTTCATATAATGCTGGGAGAACAGTTGGATCGGACGGCCCGCGTATTCGGTCGGGTCCGGACTCGGCGCTTTATAAGCGATCACGCCGCTTCCACCCTGCTGCTGCAGCGAAGGCAGCGAGACCGACAAGCCATCGATGCCTTTGGCTCCGCTCTCCACGATCAGCTGAAAAGCAAGCACCTCATTTCTTCCGCCGAACAGCTTAATCCCCGCTCCGTCCCAAGCCGAGTTGCCTGCCCGGTTCGGATTGGACGTATCGTCGCGCTTGATGCGCTCGCTTTCGTTCGCCGCCCATACGGCCTTGATAGCCGGGGCATCGGCCGGAGCCGCCTCAAGCGCAATTGTCACCTCCGGCAGCTCGCCCGTCGGCTGCAGCTTCACGCCGAATCCGTCCGCCGTATGAACCGGATTCGGGAAGCTGACGGCGAACCGTTCGCTGCCGCTTGCCTCCGGCTTCATCAGCAGCTCCAGCATGTTTGGCTGCGACCGCTCCACGATCCAGTGCGATCGATCCCATACGGCTCCGCTTGCGTCCTTGACGACGAGATCGGATGCATCGAAGGCCTGGATAGGCTCCGAGAACACCACTTCCAGCGTATTCGCCGCCGCCTGGCCGCCTGCGCCTGCCGTCTTTGCCCGCGCTTCGACCACCTTTGGAGGCGCCTGATCGAACCAGATGCTGTCATTGTCCCCTGCGTTCTTGTCAAGCGGCTTGCCTTTCTCGTTTGTTACCTCTTCCGGCTTGAGGAACACGATCCGGTAGCTGCCTGCGTCCGTTGTCGGCAAGGCCGAAGCCGCCGTCAGAACGACTTTCGTCCCGTCGTCCGAAATCGCCGAGGCGCTAAATGACGATACGTCGCTCCACGAGGTCCCATTGTACCGCTGCAGCTTGAAGGCGGATGCAGGCGCAGCCGCCACCTTGGCGTTAAAGCCAAGCTCGATGCGGTGATCCGCAAGCAGCGCAATGCGGCTCATAACCCGCAAGCCGTCCATCGCCGTGGCGATTTTAAGCCGGTTATCGATCGTGCTGTCATCATTGATCGCGATTCGGGCCGCGTCCATACTTTCACCCCGTTCATTCTTGGAATAGATGCCAAGCTGCACGGCTCCAGCCGGAAGCGGCGTATCGGCGGGAATCATCAGCTTCCCGCTACCGGCAGGCACTTCGCCAAGGCTTGCTCCGACCCGGCCGCCCGCTCCGTTCAGGAAATAAACCGTATAGTGCGTAATTCCCGTCTCCGGCGACGCCGGCGTCCAGCTCAGCGTGCCCGAGACCTCGCCCATATCCGCATCCTCGTCGGCAAATACCGGATTCGTCGGCAGCGCGCCTGGAAAATCGGACGCTCGGGAAATCATGTGATTTTCTACTTTGAAGGAATTGTCCTCCACGAGGCTCTTCAAGTACACCTTGCCCAAATCGTCCATCGCCGTCGCGCCGGTACGGAAGGCCAGATTACGGCCAATCAGCTGCTCGGCTTGGCCTTCCGGCGTCACCCAAACGCTGTAGATGCGGACAGGCAAATCGACTTGAAGCTTGAAGTGGTACTTCCTGCCGACGACAATCGGCACCTCCGGCTTCTCCGCCGCCCATGCTCCGCCGTCTCTGGCCATAAATATGCCGTTGTCCGGATTAAAATAAATCGATACCGGCACCTGCGGATAATTATCCAGAACTGTCGACGAATCTCCGTACGCCAGCAGCGAGTTGACCCCCGAAGCGCTGAGCGGCTTAAGCGGCGTCAAGTCAAATTCCGCTACGACGGTGCCCGTATTGTTGCTGCCCAGGCTCTGGGCGACCCAATCGATCGTCGAAAACCAGGACTTGACCTGCTTCACGCTCACTGTCCATGTTTTCACGCTGTTATTCTGCGCGGTAACCGTATACGTCACAGGGGCCGTAAAATCACGAGGCTCCCCGGAAAGCGGCGACACCGTCGCTCCAGCCGATACCGTAATCACCGGTCGCAGCGCCGTTATATCTACGCCTTCCTGCATCGGAACGGTTATCGATGCAGCCGCTGCATCAATGCTGGCCGCGCCGCTCTGTCCCGGAATCGAAAACGCCGTAATGTCCTTCCCGTCGCCGGCCGCATCCAAGCTGACGGTGACCATCCAGACGGCGTCTGACCCGTCCTGGGCCGTTACCGTATAGTCGACCGGACCGGCGGCAAAGCTTTGCACCGCGCCGGAAACCGGCGATACCGAAGCGTACGGCGACACCGAGATAACCGGAGTCAATGCGGTGATATCCGCGCCGTACGGCATGCGTATCTTCACCGTGCGCGACGCCGAGTCGATGACCGCAGGCGCCGTCTGTCCCGCAATCGTGAAGGCTGTAATGGCCTTCGCCGCACTCGGCGGATCGACGATCCCCGTCAGCGTCCAAACGCGTAGGCCGCCGCGGCTATCCTGAACCGTGTAGGCCGCCGGTTGAGTGAAATCGCACGCAGTTTCGGAGACAGGCAGCAGGCTCGCTCCTTCCGATACGCGGATAACCGGCCTCAGCTTCGTCATGTCAGAGCCGTAAGGCATCCGGAAGCGTACAGTCGCAGCCTGCGTGTCGATGACCGGCTCGGCTGATTGCCCCTCGACATGGAACTCCGTGATGTCCTTGCCCGGAACAGGCTGCTCTCCCGCATAGGTTAGCGTGTACTTCCCCGCATGACCGCTGAAGGCCAGCACTCCGCCCTCTTTCGTAACGACTCCGTCCGACGCGGCCGCGCCGCCTTCGATACGCCACAGCCCTTCTTTCAGATCGGCAATCACATACTGGAGCGTGCCGGCTCCTGGCGCATCGAGCTCAAGCTTGCCGCTCAGCCGCTCTCCGCTTTTGCTGAACAGGACGACCCGGTCCGCAAGCTTCGCTCCCTCCATGCTCCCCGCCTCTATGCGTTCAACCGCAAGCGGCTCGGTCCCGCCATCCATCACCTGCATGACGTTTAGAAAAGTATCCGTTGCCGCAGGCGCTTCCGGCGATATCTCCACGCGCCATGCTCCCGTTTCGCTGGAGGACGTCGTATTCCTCGTCTCCGGCCAGTTTACGCCGTCCAGATCGGCAAACTCTTGTCCCTGACCTCCGACCGGCACGATCTTGGCGTTATGCGGCAGCAGCGTCGTATTGATCAGCTTGCCGTCATAGCCGTCCGTATCGCGAACGATCGTCGTCTGGCTGCCGTTCACGACAGGTTCTTGGATGCTGTGCAGCAGCCATGTTTTTCGAAACGTCGGGTCCGCCGCTGTCACGCGGTCGTACACCAGCACCGCCGCCGGATGTTCTTGCCCCTTCAGGTTCAGGAACATGAACGAGCGCTGATAATCCGATACTTTGGAGGAGTAATGCCCGGTCAAGTCGCCCTTGACATAGCTGTAGTTCGGACGCACCGGATCGGGACCAAACTGCTGGCCCAGCACCTCTCCCCGCTTGTAGCCTTTGGCCGGATCAGTAATCTCTTCCAGATCGTAAGGCTCATAGGCTTCATTCGGCCAGCGCTGACCGCCGTCATTGCCGATCGGCTTCAATTTGCCGCCGTCGAACGGGTCCTTATATTTGCCGGGCTCCACCTCATGCCACTGCCACTTCTCGTTCGGATCGTACACGAGCATGCTGTTGTGCGCAATCGTACGGCGGCTGTAATTCATATGATGCGGCGACTCGTACAGCGCATAGTTGCCCGAGTCGATAGCGAGCGCCCCGCGGTAATAGATCTGGAACGCCCCGGCGTCCAGATGTTGATGCCCGCCGAAATAGTATTCGTTCACCCGGAAGTCGGCCACGACATCCGCAGCCGTCGGATGAACCCCTTCCGTCCAGCCGGTGCGTGCGATCATCGCCCCGTGCGGCGAGCCGAAGTAACGCGTCAGCGGCAGATCGGCGACCGATTTCGCTTCCAGCTCCGGATCGGCGTAGATCAGCTCGAGCACCGGGTCCAGCTTGCCCGCTTCATTGGCCTTCGTGCCGTCATAACCGGCGTAGTTCCGCAAAAACTCCCGCTGCAAATACGGGTCCTGAAAGTACGAAGCGGCTCCGATCCACGACCAGGAGTTGCGCCAATATTCGCCGTAAGGATGCTGATCGTCCTCATACGAATCCCCGTTGCGCAGCAGCGAGCCGTCCGGCCGCCGCGCGTACAAGTAATGGTACAGCACATCCTGCTGGGAGATGTCATACACCCGATCCCGTCCGAGCGCTTTGAAAATAAGCGAAGACGCCACATCGGCCGCAAACGTATACGGACCGTACGATTCGCCCCGGTGATGCATCCCCGAGCGGTAAAACCAGTTGCGCACCGGCACGTACCTGTCGAAAATCGTGCCCGCCACCGTATCGTAAATCTCCGGACGCTCATCATACACGGCTACCGCCCAGGAAAGCTGGTCGCGCAGCACTTGATCCTCCGCGCCATGGCCGCTGATCGCTCCTTGGGCGTTTGGCGGATAGCCTATCTCCATCTTCGCGGCATGCTGTTCGAACCGCGCGTTCCAGTCCGCCTTCCGCTCCGCCGTAAGCAGCGGGTAGCACCAATCATATACGATCGCTCCCGTCAACAGCATCGAGCCGATGCCCCGGGCGCTCGTATCGCTGAAGCCCTTTACATAGGCGTCGAACAGGTCCGCGGCTTCTTCTCCATACGATTCACCGTCGCCAAGCAAGTAGCGCAGCGCTTTCGCTTTGATGACATCCTCCTTGCCGGTTGTCCGTCCGCTCGCCTCCAGCACTGCCTTCCAAGCCGGCGACATCAGTTGTGTCTGGGTCTTGGCCCGCAGCTTGTCAATATCCTGACGGGAGCTGACAAACAGCCTCGGATGGCTGGACGGCGGAGTCGGCGGCTTGTTCTCCGCGGGAGGAGGCTCCGGCTTGTCGTCTTCCTCTTCACTGGACTGCGAAGAGCCGCCGCCGGCCGCGCTTTCTCCCGTCAAAATCCCTTCGATCCGCGCCGTAACGCCGCTCGCCAGCTCCAGCTTCTCCGGCTTCACCGACAAGCTCGTCCCGCTCGCATTCAGCTCGGCGCTAACGATCTTCCCTTCGCCGGTTATCTCCAAAGCTCCATCGGCCCGAAGCATCTCGAGGACAGCAGCTTTGCCCAGCCGCACAACGGGCTTCTCTGCCGCTTTATCGATGATCAGCGTACCGATGGTGCCCGATTGTATCGATAAAACGCTTTCTTTGGACAGCACGCTGACGGATGCAAACCGGCCCTTCAGTTGAATGTCCGCGCCGGGTGGAAGCTTCGCTGACAGAAGGACGGTGTGAAATCCGTATCCGGTTCCGCTTGGAACGCCCATCGGCTTCCCTGACGAGCTGCTGTTCCGGTTGCCGGCTCCTGCTTCCGCGGCGGTAACTCCGCTCCCGGCTTCTTCCGATTCCTCATGCTCCAGGATGGCGGGCGAATTCAGCACGACCTCGCCGATCCGGCTCTCTCCTTGTGCCACGATGCGAACCGGCCCGGCCTTCTTCCCTACGATCAGAGAACCAGCCGAGGAGTTTTGCCAATAAATGCTGTGAATGCCCCCGCCTGCCACCGACGCCGCCCCAAGCGCATGGACCCCTTGCAGGAGGGCTTCTCCTTCGCCGATCCCTTCGGTTAAATCAAGCTTGCCCGCTATCGTCATATGCCGCAAGGTCACGCCGGGAGCGGCGACAGCTACGTCGCGATGCACGATCCAAGCGCCTTCGCCTGGTCCGTACTCTCCCGCTTGAGCAAGCGTCAGCGGCTCCGCCTGCTTGCGCTCCGCGCGGGTCAACAGCATCAGCGCTTCGCCGCGCGTCAGGCGGCCTTCCGGACGGAACGCTCCGTCCTCGTACCCCTCCATGATGCCCGCTTTATGCGCGGCGACAATATACGCCCGGCTCCAGGCCGGCCAATCCGTCTCATCGCTGAACCCGACGCTCTGCGCTCGCTCCTGCAGCCCGAGTACACGGCCCAAGGCGGCAGCCGCCTCCTGGCGGCTGATCGGCGCATCAGGCCGAAAGACGCCTTCCGCATACCCGTCCATCAAGCCGGAGCCGACAGCTTCGGCCACAGCCGTTTCCTGCCAGGCGCCTTGCTGCACATCCTGGAAACGAAGACCCGGCTCCGCAACCGCCGGAAACAGCGCAGCCGCAAGGCTGGCGAACTCCGCCCGGGTAATTGTCCGATCCGGGCGGAACGTCCCGTCCGGATAACCGGCGATCCTCCCCTGAGACAGCCAGGAACGAATAGCAGGCTCCGCCCAATGCCCGCTGATATCGGCAAGCCCGGCTGCTTGCGCAGCCGCCTCCTTGCCCGATGAGGCTGCCGCCTGATCGGCGGCTGTCTCGCCCGCAACCAATGCCGCCGCGTAAGGGGCCGGCATCAGGCCGCAAAGCATAGAAGCGACCAAGCCTTTGGACGTCCAGCTTTTTAAACTACTCCACATGAACAGCAATCCCTCCTTGTGTTCGATTCCCTTCCTATTGTAGAGAGAGGAGCCGGAACGCTTCTATCGGCAGGATTACCACTTTGTCATCATTTCCCGGACAACAAGGAAAAGAGTGAAGAATCGGAAAAACCGACCAGAAAACCGTATCAGCGATCCCTAATGGGGCGTCAAGGGATTGGGATTCGCGGTGCAAGCAACGCAAACAAGCCAAGCCGTTCCGCAGCACGGAATAGACTTGACTTGTCTGGTTTATCCGGATTATCTGGTTCATCCGGTTGGTCTGATTTGCTTGTCTTTCTTGCCTCAGCCGGTCGTTATCCGACCAGCCTCTCGGAAGGCGACGACAGCACACCGGCTGCCACCAGCTCGTCCGGGGTGAAGAAATTATCGAGCTCCCGCTTCGCGCTCTCCGGCGAATCGGAGCCGTGAATTACATTTTCTCCGACATAAGTCGCGAAATCGCCGCGGATCGTTCCTGGAGCGGCTTCCAGCGGGTTTGTCTTGCCCATCATGATCCGGGAAACCTCGATCAGGTTATCTCCCTTCCAGATCATCGCAAATACTGGACCGGACGTAATGAAGTCCACCAGCTCGCCAAAAAACGGCTTCTCCCTATGCTGACCATAATGGCGTTCGGCCTGCTCTCTGGAAATCGTCATCATCTTGGCCCCGACGAGGACAAACCCTCTGTTCTCGAAGCGTCTCACAATATTGCCGATCAATTGGCGTCTTACCCCGTCCGGCTTTACCATCAGAAATGAATATTCCATATTCGCACCCTCCATTATCGCAAAATATTCCAGCTCGGTTGCGTGTCCATCAGTATTCCCGGTATAGAAGCATCTATACGTGCGAGTGAGGCTTACCACAACCATACCATATTGGTAGTATAATGTAAAAACAGCCGGGTGCCTGTGACTGTTCTCACATGTATGCCGGACCGGCTTACGCCGAATCATCTTGCTCTGCTCCCGCTTGTCGGTGACCTCTGCCAGCTCTACTGCCGGATCGTCACTCTTGTGCCGATCGGAACGAATCGGGACAATGCGAGCACATCCCGATTATACATCCGAATGCAGCCATGGGAAGCCATCGTGCCGATGCTGGAAGGCTGGTTCGTTCCGTGAATGCCGTAGTGCGGCCGGGACAGTCCCATCCATAGAACGCCAAACGGCCCGCCGGGATTCGGCGCCTTGTTTATAATGGTATATTCGCCAACAGGAGTTTGCGTCAGCATCGTACCGACCCCGATCGGATAAGATTGCACCACGCGGTTGCCGTCCAGCAGATGAAGCTTTCTGTCGGACAGATCGACGATTATCCGGTATGTCGGCATAAATTTGCCGTCTCCCTTCCAGCCTTCCGTTTCCTCCATTCTATGCAGCTATCCGGCCCACCGTTCCGGCCCATATCATACCGCGAGGCGTCAGCCACCGACATGGTGAAGGGATAATGCCCGAAGCGCAGGCTCCCGATCGCTTTCCGTTATTTCCACGAGCAGCCCCCGGATTTTAATCGCCGGCACGCGAATAATCGCTTTATGCCCGATATGCTGTCCTTCATAAATAGTGACCGCTCTTCTTGTTTTCTGCGTAATGATATGAATTTTAAAGCTTCTCACCTGCTCTCCGGCGACCAGATCCTCCTGGAGAATAACGTGGTCCAGCAGCTGCGGCTCCTTGCATTCATAGCTCCACGTATGGCCCGTTTTCGTAAAATGCTCCATGCTGGCGAATGGACGGTCGAAACGTCTGCGAATGTCCGAGCCGAATTCCTGAAGCCTGTCCGCATCCTGCTCCGGGAGCAGACCGTTTCGATCCGGACCGATATTGAGCAGCAGGTTCGCCCCTCTGCCCACGGAGTGGTAATATAGGCCCATAAGCTCTTCCAGGCTTTTCAAGGTATGCTCGTCGCTATCGCTGTAAAACCAGTTGGACCGCAGCTGAACATCGCATTCGGCAGGCAGCCACAAGCGGTCGCCCAGCTTCTCCTTATCCTCTGTCAAAATAGAAAACTCCGTGGAATCCACTACATTCCAGCAAGGAACAGGCGCAATGCCGTCTTCATTGCCCACCCAACGGAAATCGGGATCGCCCATATTAAAAATTAAGATATTGGGCTGAAGACGGCGAATCTCACCGATAATCCGCGCCCAATCATACGTATGCCCTTCAGAGCCGCAGCCGTCGAACCACAGGATGTCGATCTCGCCATAGGCGGTGAGCAGCTCGGTAATCTGATTGACGAAATAGTCGTCGTACGCCTTAGCATCCTGATTGTAGAAATCCGCCGATCCATCATACGGGGAATAATATAACCCGGGCTTCACATCATATTTCCGGCAAGCGTCTACAAATTCCCGGATGACATCCCCCTTTCCATCCTTCCACGAGGAAGCCGCCACGCTGAACGAGCTGTACTTGGAAGGCCAGTTGGAGAACCCGTCATGATGCTTCGCCGTTAGTACGGCATACTTCATCCCCGCCTCCTTGGCCGTTCGAATCCATTGCTTGCAATCCAGGTTCACCGGGTTAAACTCGGCCGGATTCATCGGCCTTTCGTCGAAATCGACGTAGCCTTCATAGAAAGTGCGCAGTCCAAAATGAAGAAACAAACCAAACTCCCAGCTTTGATAGTCAAGCTGTCTGGCTGTAGGGATTAATGTTGGCATATGATTCATCGTATCCGACCTCTCCGTTTTATAGCTGACCCCTTACTTTTTGGCAACAGCCTTTTGGTAAATCTCCACATATTTGCTAAGCCGCAGACCCTCGAAGCCTTTGACATAGCTGTCCCATTCCTTCTCGATGTCTTTGCTGCCCGTAATAAACTGCGCCATATTGGACTTGACGTAATCGCGGATAGACGTTTTCAGCTGGGCCGCGCTTTGGGCGTCTTCCAGGGCGATGAACACGCTGGACGGATAATTTTGCTTCGATTGGAACGGCTCATATTTCGCAGACTCACGCTTCAAACGCACTTCATAAGCCCCCTCGGCCAACGGGTCCTGAATCGCCGCCCAGGAGTCGCGATACTGGTAGGTGCGGAGCGACGGTCCGATCTGCTCCCAGCGGTCATTGTAGGTGGTTCTGTTCTGATCGTCCGGAATAATGGCGTATTTCGCCGGCTTGCCGTTCATATCCAGCTCGCCTTCCTTCGCCTTGCGCCATCCTTGACCTTCCAGGCCGCGTTCCTCCAGCACGATAGCTTCTTCCGTATACAAGTAGTCGGCCAGCCGGATCGCGGCTATTTGCTGCTCCTTGGTCGCTTTGTTCGTGATGGCCATCTGCGAATTGCCCACTCCTGCGAAATACCCGGCTTGCTGTACGCCGTTCGGGCCTTTGAGCGGAGGCATGGCCACATATTCTTTGTGGCGCGGATGCTTATCGTCGGGAGAATGCGCATAGCTGATCAGCGCGGTCGTAATCGCTCCAATCACATTGGCGTCCTGGCGGTTGCCAAGCTGCTGAATGGCATCTGAGTTTTGCGTAAAGGATGCCGGGTCGATAAGCCCTTCCTTGAAGAGCTTGTTCAGGTAAAGCAAGCCCTCTTTCCATTCCGCCTTGTTGGCGACAAAATCGACCTTGCCATCCTTCAGCTGAAGAAAAGTCCCGCTGTCTTTATCTACCTGATCGTCGATGATGAACGCGTTCATCAAGAAGGCCGTGACATTCCCCGCCCACATATCATCGGAGCCTGTCAGCGGGATTTCGTCTTTTTTGCCGTTCCCATTCGGATCGTTCTCCTTAAACGCCAGCAGCACCTTGTAAAACTCTTCTGTCGTGGTCGGCATTTTCAGCCCGAGCTTATCCAGCCAGGACTGGTTAATCCAGAGCTTCTGGGCGTAGTTGCAGTGGTAGCATTCATTAATTTGCGGCAGCGCATAAATATTGCCGTCCGGCGAAGTAATGGAGCTTTTCAGGTAAGGCAGGTCCGCCATCGCTTTCTTGAAGTTAGGCGCGTATTTATCGATCAGGTCGTTCAGCGGAATAAACACGCCCTGCTTGCCGTATTTCATCTGTTCTTCTTTAGTCAAAGCCCCATGCAATATGACTTCGGGATAGTCCCCGCTTGCCAGCATCAGCTGTTTGCGGTCATTCAGCGCTTTTT
Source organism: Paenibacillus sp. cl123 (assembly GCF_900101595.1). Lineage (GTDB taxonomy): Bacteria > Bacillota > Bacilli > Paenibacillales > NBRC-103111 > Paenibacillus_G. The sequence goes on along the minus strand of NZ_FMYY01000008.1, from coordinate 152,529 downwards.
CAGGGACGAGATCCCATTTGATTTGAATATTCGTTTTATCCTGAAGGTATTTCGTGAACAGATTGGTCTCCATGTTTTCAAGACGGGCCAGCTGCGGCGCAAACATTTTGATCGTCATAGGCTTAGTGACAATCGGGTATTGTCCGACAGGGGTAAAGATGTCGCTTGCCTCCGGCGCCTGGCCAGCCGGCGCGGTATCCGGCTGCTTGGCCGAATCCGTGCTGCATCCGCTTAACACAAGTGCAACGCTCAATACAAATCCCCATGTTAGCTTGGACGAATCATGCCATTGTTTCATATCGACGAACCCTCCCATTATTTGAATCCTAGGATGACATTCAGACAATCGTTATCCTTTCAACGAACCGATCATAACGCCTTTCACGAAATGCTTCTGTACAAATGGGTAAATGATCAGCACGGGGGCGCTTGCCACGACAATAAGCGAATATTTAAGCAGATCCTTCAAGCCTTGCTGGGCCAGCATCTGATCGACATTGGTCACCATGGTCGGATCGATCGTGCTTAAGATAAGGATGTTGCGCAGCACGATCTGCAGAGGAAACAGCTCGGGCGATTTCAGAAAAATCAGCGCATCGAAATAGGCGTTCCAGTGACCAACCGCGTACATCAGCGTCAGCACAGCCAGGATCGGCTTGGAGAGCGGGAGCACGACGCTCGTAATAAACCGCAAATCGCTGCACCCGTCAAGCTCGGCCGCTTCGGCAATTTCGTCCGGAATGGTCGTTTGGAAAAAAGTCCGGGCTACAATCACTTGGAACACCGCCAAGGCACCAGGCAAGATCATTGCCCAGCGCGTATCGAGCAAATGCAAATTTTTCACGACAAGATAATACGGGATAAGCCCGCCATCAAACATCATCGTAATGACCAGAAGCACCATAATGAAGCCGCGGCCATAAAACGTTTTCCTGGCAAGCGGATAAGCCAGCATGACGGTCAAGGCAACGTTGATTGTCGTGCCGACAGCCGCATAAAAGACCGAATTCAAGTATCCCGACGCTATCTGCGGATTGCGGAATACCGCTTTATAGCCTTCCAGCGTCACGTCAACCGGAAATAGCCATACCTTGCCGGCTACGACCGCCTGCGGCGAGCTGAAGGAGGAGGAGATGATGAAGATAAGCGGAAACAGCACCGCGATCATTACAACGGTCAAGAACAGATAAATGCCCAGCAAAAACAAGCGATCGCCCTGCGGCTCTTTAATTCCTGACGTTTTAGGCATTGGCGGCCTCCTTACCACAGACTGGAGTTCGATAGCCTTCTGGCTATATAGTTGACGGACACTAGAAGGATCAGATTGACGAACGAGTTGAAGAAGCCGATCGCCGCCGAGAAGCTGAAGCTGGAGCTGAGCAGTCCCACCTTGTACACATAGGTGGAAATGACCTCCGACGCGCTCAGGTTAAGCGGATTTTGCATCAAATATATTTTTTCAAAGCCAAGCTTCATGATGTTCCCCAAGTTCAGAATAAGCAGGATCACCGAAACCGGGATAAGGCTTGGCAAATCGATATTCACTATTTTTTGCAGCCTGGACGCCCCATCCACCTTGGCCGATTCGTACAGCTCAGGATTCACTCCCGCCAAGGCCGCGATGTAAATAATAGCGCCGTAGCCCGTATGCTGCCATACGTCCGACCACACATAAATCGATTTGAACAAACCGGGAATGCCCATAAAGTTTGTATTTTCCACGCCCAGCAAGCTCATGAACTTGCTGATAATACCAACATTAGGCGACAAGGTGACGACAATGATCGAAACCATGATGACCGTGGAAATAAAATAAGGCGCGTAAGTAATCATTTGCACGCTGCTTTTGAAAAAGCCGTTTCGTATTTCATTCAAAGCAAGCGCCAGCAAAATCGGCGCCGGGAAGCCGACGATCAAGCCGTATAAGCTGATGCCAAGCGTATTTTGCAAATACATCCAAAAATTGGGAGATTCAAAAAATTCCTTGAAATATTGCAGACCGACCCAGGGACTCCCCCAAATCCCCTGGATGACGTTGTAGTCTTTGAACGCAATGACGACGCCCGCCATAGGAATATACTTGAAAATGAGCAGATACAGCAGCGGCGGAAAAACGACCAGATACAGCTGCCAGTGACGCTTCAGCTTTTTCCTGATTACAGTTAATGAGGATTTGTTTCCCTGTCCTGCGGGGTTATACGGCTTGTCGTATGCTGCAGGAGCGGATGTCCCTGCTTCCTTCGGCATGCTTGTCATATGCGCTTCCTCCTTTCGCCCGTTATGATGGATTGCTGGTTACATGGCCATCATAGTTCGCGAAAGCGATGGGCTGCAAGAAACAAGAATCGCGGCCTTAACCGTTTTCGCAAACGGCGGAAAAAAGCTCAGCTCCGGTAAATGTCCGGAGCTGCGTTTGAAACGTATTGGGAACACACGGTGGATACATACCGGCAAACCATTTTCAACCGCTTAACCGTTTTCACCCGGACTGCCTGCGTGCCGCTCCCTCCCGGAATTCGCTCGGGGAACTGCCCGTTACTTTCTTAAACACACGACTAAAGGAAATCGCGCTCGTATAACCGACCTGCTCGGCGACCTCTTGGACGGATGCTTGCGTTTCCACAAGCAAACGCTGCGCCACCAGCATGCGGAGATCGATCAGGAAATCGACGAATTTCTGGCCTGTCTCTTCCTTAAACAGCTTGCTGACATACTTGCTGCTGATATTGAAGGTTGTGCTGAGATAGTCGAGCGACATATTCGGGTTGGCATATTCCTCTTCGATGAATTTGCGCATATCGCGAATCGTAGCCGCATGCAAACGCCGGTCCTGTGCTTCCTGCAGACAAGCGTACAAAGCATTCAGCACATCCAGAGTCTCTTCCCTCATTTGCTCAAGCGAATGGCATTGCTCAATAATTTTGCTGAGCTGCGGCAAGCCGTCCCGCATCCATAACTCTTGATACTCCTTCGTCATGCCGGCCATTTCTCTGCCCAGGAAGTAGGTGAAATAATTCATGAGGTTCGTAATTTCATCCTTCGTCAGCAAACCCTGCTTCATTAAGCTGAACAGCTCGTCGTACTTCGTCTTCCATTCGTCCTCGATCAGCCGGAACGATTGCGTGATCGCTCGGATGGCGTTCAGATGCGAGAACACCTCGGCCTGATCGTGATTGGCGAGATGCTCGCTTGTAATCAGCCGATTTTCCCCCAGCACGATTTTATGCTTAAGCGCCCTGAGCGCCTCCTGGTGGGAGCCGGCCACATCGGAAAGCCGGGAAACCTGCTCGCCGATGCCTACTGTAATCGTAAACTTCAGGTTGTCCTGCACCCACAAGCGGACATGCTCGAAAAGCTCCACAATCGCGGAAGTGCCGGCTTCCCCCTCCTCTGGCTCGCCGAACATAATGACACTCAGCCGGTATGCCGAGGTCCACTCCTCCCAGAGCGTAAGCCCGTGTTTGGAGGCAAGCTCCTGAATGACGCTGCGCAGTGCGAACTTCAGCAGGTTCTGATCATTGCGCGAGTAATGATTGCAAAAATCATTGTATTTGTCCATTTCAATGACAAGCGCCGCTTGACTGCCGGAAGCGAACGGAAGCTGCAAGCTGCTCGTTTCCTCCAGCCATTCTTCATGCGTGAAGTCTGAATCGCCTTCGATCAGCTGATGAAACAAATATCTGATCCGGAGATGCCGGTCTTCCTCATGCTTTTGCTGAAACTGATTCGATTGCTCGATGATATTGGACAAGGCGGACTCGATGAACGAAAACTCGTCTCCCCCTTCCTTGGACAACGGAAGACGGTAGCCGCGAATGCGCGCCACGATCTGCTCCAGCGGCTTGGAATTGCGCCTCGTCACATAAATCAGCCACACAAAGCCAAGCACGATCATCGCAATCCCGATAATAAACCAGACGTTGTACAGCGAAGACATGACAAGAAATACTTTGCCGTTGACAAGCCCGCTTTGGTACGACCATCCGGTATAGCTCGATACATAATTGGAAGAAACCCTTTGCTCGGCTGAGCTCATCCCGCTAAACAAAGCGCTTCCGGCAGCATCCCGTATGCCGATAAAGCTTGATTTCGAATCGTACAGGTCGGCAATGCTGCTCCGCAAGGAATCGGTCGCCACATTGACGACGATCATCCCTTTCTCCCCGGTAATAAATGGCGCGCCCCGCACGAGGCTGACCACAGGCTTGCTGCCTTTGACGGAAAACTGCTCGAAGCTTCGCACGCCCGACCATTGCTTGGACGCCAGCGGATTCATGGAACGCTTGATAAACGGTTCATCCTTATAGTTCTGCAGCTGATCGCTGGTCGCATTGCTTAGTACAAAATCATCCGCGTAACGCACCAGGTAGATCGAGTCGATCAAGGGATAGGAGGAAATCATATCCTGCATTTTTTTAACCGCGCTGATGTTGATGTAGATGTTATCGTTGTTCTCCGTGCTGAAAAAGTCGTTCAGCTGCTCGTTGTTGATCATCTCCTTCATCACCATGTTGTCGATCGCCTTCAGGGAAGTATCGATCAGACGCATAGCTTGCAGCGACAGCATTTTGTTGGCGTTCAGCGCCTCCTTGCGGCTTTGCTCGCTCAATAGCTGGAAAAATACAAAAAACGTAAACGTCACCACGATAATAAAAATCGGCATGTAGGAAAACAGGAGCCGATTAAACAAGGTTTTCTTCATAAAGATTAAGCAAGCCTCCCTTCCCGCCCCTACGCCTGCTCCAAGTTTACACGTTTGCATCCGCGATCGTCCACCTCTACTTCCCCGCCAAGGCTGATGTGCGAAAAATGATAAGCTGTTGAAAACGGTTTGCTGAAGCATTCGGCGCGCAATATTAGATTTCTGGCAGCGCTTCGGCGTGGAATGGCTGAGCTGCGGGTAAAAGGCAGAGAGAATGGCCTGCTTAGCGGTCAAATTAATAAAGAAACAACGTAATCGGGGGTATGCAAGGCGTAGGGAGTTGAAACGGCGAGCGGAAACACCGACCGACCGGCCGGCCGGCCGCAGACCGCGAGTTATTCATCGGACTTCCGGATATCCCTCAAAAGGGGCGCCTCCGGCCGTAGCCGAAAATTCGTATAAAATGCGTCCAACTGACCGCCCGAGTGCAGGCGTTATACGAAAAAACGTATAAATATGGTCTGATGGCGGGCGAGAATATAGGAATTGTGCGGAAACTCGTATAAACATGCTCGGCTGGCAGTTAAGAGGAGAAGGATTATACGGAAAATCGTACAAAGGGGTCCGGTTGCTGGATAGGAGCAGACAGACGATCGAAGGGACATTGGGAGCTCAGCGATTCTTAGATGGGCAAATGGAGCGAAAAATGTTTGGACTACTTGGCGTTCTAAGGAGCTCCCGGTTCCGATTACAGACGGAGCCCGGTCGGTTTCCCGGCATTTTTTAGAAGCCGTGCGTAACCCCAAAAATCGAACAACCACCGGAGCTTCGTGTTTTAGCGGCAGCATTTCCTGCGAGCAGAAAGTTCGACCGCACTTTATCGCTCGGGTGAAGCTGCTCGCAAGCAAAAGGCCGGCGCGAAGCCCGCGCCGGCCTTTTTCAGTCGCCGCGGCATGCGGCTACTTTGGCAGCTGCTGCCCCCACAAGGCCAGCGCTACCATGATATGCAGGAAGAAAATAACCGGGATGCCGATGGCAAACGAATTATGCTTCGTTTTGTGCCGCCACCAGCGCATCCCCATCCACATCCCGGCCGCCCCTCCTGCCAGCGCGACCAAAAACAGCCGCTTCTCGGGAATCCGCCAAGCTTTGCTTCTCGCTTTGCGCTTGTCGACCCCCATCAGGATCAGGCCGATCAGATTGATCAGCACGATATATATCAACCCAAAGCCCACAATACTCCTCCTTCGGCACTTAGACGCTTAAGCGCGTACCGGTCCATCGCCCAGGCACGCGGCATTCAGTACGCGGCCTGCACCTGCTCCCGGTCCGCTTCCGCAAAGCGGAGGGCGGCGCCCAGCGCTGCGAAGCTTCCCGTAACATCGCCATACCCGCGCTCCAGATGCTCCACGCCCGTGAGGAAGGTTGGGCCCTCCGCCACGAGTCCGGCCAATACCAGACATGTGCCGGCCCGAACGTCGGTCGCATGCACCCAGCCGCCCGTCAGCGGCCGGCCGCCGCGGATAAAGGCGGTCTCCTGGCGCACCTCGATGTCCGCGCCCATCCGCCGCAGCTGCGGCACATGATTGAACCGGTTCGGATATACCCGCTCCGTAATAAGGCTTTTGCCCTGTGCCTGAGTCAGCAGCGCCGTCATCGGCTGCTGCAGATCGGTGGCGAAGCCGGGGTACATGGACGTGCGGATGCGCGACGCCCGGATAGCCGAGCCTCCGTAGGCCGTGACGCTGCTTTCCCGGACTTCCACCCCTACTCCGCATTCCTCCAGCTTGGCCAGGCAGGAGCCCATATGCTCCGGGATGACATCTTGGACCGTGACAGTGCCGCCCGTTATCCCGGCCGCCATCAGGAACGCTCCGGCGATCAGCCGGTCCGGGATGACGGTGTGAAAACCTCCGTTTAGGTAAGGGACGCCTTCGATGCGGATGCGGTCGGTGCCCGCTCCATAGATGCGAGCGCCGAGCGAGCTCAGGAAAGCTGCCGTATCGACAACCTCCGGATCGAGGGCGGCATGGTACAGATGGGTTCTGCCCTTGGCGCGCACGGCCGCCAGCATTGCATTGATCGTCGCTCCCGAGGTGATCGTGTCGAAGTAAATATCCGCTCCGCGCAGCTCGGCCGCTTCGACGATGTAATGATCTTCGGCGAACAGCACCTTGGCGCCCAGCGCCTGAAACGCCTTGATATGCTGGTCGATCGGCCGCTGGGAGAAATCATCGCCGCCCGGGAAGCCGAGCGTCACCCGGCCGAACTTGGCCAAGAGCGCTCCGGCGAAGTAATAGGATGCGCGATACGAGCCGGCTTTGCCCGGGTCGATGACCGCGCTGTGAATATAGCGAGGGTCCAGCCACAGCTCGCCGGAAGGCTTGCGCTCCCAGGACAAGCCGATTTCCTGAGCGATCCGGGCGATTACTTTAACGTCGTCTATGGGCGGTATCCCCTCAAGTTTGACTATATCATCAGCCAGACAAGCGGCGGCGAGCAGCGCCAGCGAGCTGTTTTTCGATCCGGGGATGCGCACGCTGCCTTGCAGCGGACCGGATGGTTCAACTTCCATATAACGCATGGGCTATCTTCCTTCCTCTGCCGCAGATCATGCGGCTGCTTGGTCTTGCCGCTACTCCAGCTCCAATATGTATCCGCTGCCCCGAACGGCGCTGATGGCGAACGTATCCTTGCCGTATTTCTTCCGTATCCGGTAAACAAGGGCGTTGAGCTCGTCCATCGTCACATCGGGGATGCCGTCCTTGCCCGCCGACCTCTCCGGCCAGACGGCTCGCTTGATCTCCTCGACCGGCACCAGCCGGTCAGCCTCCTCATGCAGCAGGTGGAGCAGCAAATACTCCTTCTCGGACATAGCGATCCGTTTGCCGCCGACGACGCATTCCCGTTTCTCCCAATACAGAGCTACAGTTCCGGCTCTCTCCAGCTCCTTCCCCTGCAGGTTCAGATGCTGCGTCAGGCTGAGCGGTTCGAACTCCAGCGTCTGGTCGGCAAATATATAAGAAAAATGCAGGACAGTCATGCCCTTGGCCAGCTTCACGATATCGAAGGACTTCAGAGGATAGCCTACATGAGGCTTCACCATCGATCCGTTCAGCTCCGTGCCGTGGCGGGAGCCGAGATCGTACAGCACAGCCTGCTCGCCTTCGCGGCGAATGACCACATGCTTCCTGGAAATAAAGGCATTGGAAAATGCAAAATCCGGAGCGTCCTTATTCGTAGCCCGTCCGATTACCGTCTCATCAGCTGTCAGGTCCAGACACGTGCCCGAGCGAAACGGCTCTCCGCGGATTACATACAGACAAGCGTAAGTATCCAGAACGTTCCCCTCCACAAGGCGAATTAAATCGTATTCCTTTCGTAAATAAACGCGGTTTGCCGCTATTTCATCATAGCGTATTTTTCTTTGGAAGGGAAATGTCAGCTCGCTGACGGCAGACTAACGGATCGGTTACTTCCGGATTCCGGAAACGCTTTAATCACCTGCCATCTCTTGACAGAGCATGCTATAATAAACCATGCAACAAGCCTGGCTCTGTCCGGCCCATACAACGAGAGCCTGCTGAAACGATAGAAATTGACTACAGCTAGGAGACCGCCTATGCGTCCTTCCGTCCGAACTCTTTCTGCGGCGATCATATCGCTTGCCCTCATCCTGATCCCGACTTCGGAAAGGCTGGGGCTCCCGAAGGAATCCGAAATCATCCCCCCGCTTCCCGTCATCGAGCAGGTGACGGACTGGACCCCTGAGGAGCTCAATAAGCCGCCCAATATCATTATCGTGCTCAGCGAATCTTTCTGGGATATGACGAAGCTGCCCGGGCTGGAATTCAGCCGCGATCCGATCCCGATGTATCATGAGCTTGCACGCCGCTACACATCCGGCACGATGCTGTCTCCGATGTTTGGAGGCGGGACGGCCAATGTGGAGCTTGAGGTGCTGACCGGTTACTCGTACCGCTTTTTCCCCGAGGGATCTATCGTATACGAGCAATATATCAAGCAGCCGACGGAATCGCTGGCCAGTCAGCTCGGCCGGCAAGGCTACGCCACGACGGCGATCAGTCCTTTTCACCAATGGTTTTTCAACAGCGCGGAAGTTTACCGGCATATGGGCTTCTCCCGGTTCATCCCGCTGGAATACTTCAATCCCGACGAATATGTCGGGCCGTATATCGGCGACCATGCCGTAGCGAAGCGAATCATCGAGGAAAGCGAACGGAGCCCGGGCGCCGACCTGATCTTCGCCAATACGATGGAGAACCATTACCACTACTGGCCGGGCAAATTCAAAAACAATACGATCACGATCAAAAGCCGGGGGAATCCGTCCGCGGAAGCGATCGGCATTGCCGAAACCTATGCGCAAGGCTCCCAGGGAGCGGATCGCATGCTGCAGGAGCTGATCCTCCATTTCAGCCTGCTGAAGGAGCCGACGATCCTCGTCTTCTTCGGGGACCATCTTCCTTCGCTCGAGAAATATACCGTCTATACGGAGACCGGTTATATTACGGGAGAAGACGATCCCGACTTCCTGCGCAAAATGCATGAGGTGCCGGTGCTGATCTGGAACAATTACTTGCAGGATGCCCCCCGGGAGCAGCTGGAGCTCAGCCCTTCGTTTCTCGGGCCTTATGTGCTGCGTATGGCGGGACTGCAAGGCGGCGCCTATTCGGATTATTTGAGCGGCTTGTACGAGCGTATGCCGATCCTGCCGCCCGAGGGAGATTATGAACGGTTCGGCATCGACCGGACGTTGGCCGAGAGCTGGCGGGCCCGGCAGGAGGAGCGGTTCCTGAACGAGCAGAACCATGCCGCCGAAGCGCTGGCCGCTCAGCCGCCCTTCACGCTCGGCTATGGCAAGCCAGAGATCCGTCATATTTCCCCGGAATTCCTCACCGCAGGCGGCGACGGGAACGGACCGGTGCTGCTGACGCTGGAAGGCGGCAGATTCAGTCAGGGGGCGACAGTATATGCGGGCGGCAAAAAGCTCACGACCAATTGGAGCAGCGAATCGTCGGTGAGCGTCAATCTGCCCAAAGAATATTATGCCAAGCCCGGCACTATCCGGCTCGAGATCAAGGTGTTGGATTCCAAGGAAAATGTGCTCGCCATATCCGAGCCGGCACAGGTAACCGTCATGCCGCGCGCCAGCTCGGCGCTGTCTCCGGAGGGCAAGTAAGCCTGCGCCGCTTGCCGGGGGACAGTGAGCGAAGCTGCGCCAGGGGTCCCGCCGGCCGGTATTACTCCTCCGAAGCCCGCTGCAGCTAATTGGCGACCCGCACAGCTTTGAGCATTAGCCAGTCCATAATTAAGACGCCCTGAGCCGCTGCCAAGCGGCACGGGGGCGTCTTTGCTGCGCCTATGCTTCCCATCCAAAGCCGCAAACAAGCCATTTTCGGCTCTTATTCGACAACTGCCGAGGCGCCGGACGGAACGATGTCGACTCCTGCGCTTTCCCGGGAAATGCGCCGGCTATTCGCCGGAATCGCCCTGCCTCTCCTCCGGGCCGTACCAGATACGGCGCAGCTCTTCATTGTCCGCCAGCAGCTCATCCAGACTGCCTTCTGCCTCGATCCGGCCGTTGTTCATCACGATGATCCGGTCGGCGCGGGCCAGCGCCGCCTTCCGGTGAGATACGACCAGGCAGGTGGTTTCCTCGCGCAGCCCGGCCAGCCGCTCCCACAGCTTGCTCTCCGTATCCACGTCCAGCGCGCTCGACAGATCGTCGAAGACGAGCAGCTCCGCCTCGCGGACAAACATCCGGGCGGCGGCGGATCGCTGGGCTTGCCCGCCGGACAGCTTGACGCCCCGCGGCCCGATCATCGTGCCAAGCCCGGCAGGCAGCCGCGTCACGTCGTCCTCCAGAACAGCCGCATGGATCGCGCGGGTTATCCGCTCCTCATCCGCCTCCAGACCAAGCAATATATTGTTGCGCAGCGTGTCGCTGTACAGACGGGGGATTTGCGGCGTATAGGCGCTTCGAGGCGGGATGAAATATTCGCCCGGGTCCTCGACCTTGCGCTCGTTCCAGAAGATGTCGCCGGTCTGCTTGGGAAGCAGCCCCAGCAGCGTCCGCACCAATGTCGTTTTCCCCGAACCGACCCGGCCAGTAATGACGGTGAAGGACCCCCGCTCCAGCCGGAGATCGATGTTCTCAATCCCGCGCCCTGTGTCCGGGTACCTATAGCTTAATCCGGCAAGCGCCAGACTGTGCAAAGGCTCGTAGGAATCAGCGCCGCCGGCCGCTCCCATATGCTCCTGCGGCCCGGGAAGCGTACCGCGCAGATACAGCGGATGATGCTCGGTCAGCTTCTGCGGATCGGCTCCCTGCAGCAGCGCCTGCAGCCGATTTTTCGCCACGGCGCTTACTTTGTAGTACGTAATAAACTTGCCGAAATTTTGAATGAAATGCGTAACGAAGCCCAGGTAATAGACGAATAAGGCAAAGTCTCCCACCGTAAATTGTCCCGTCCTCATCGACTCGGCGGCCAGCAGCAAGATCAGCCCCGTGCCAAAATGAACGACGCCCGAAAACACGGAGTCGAGCGAGGTCGTCAGAAGCGTATCCTTCAGCATCGCCTGCCGGCGCTCGTCGCTCAGCCGCCGGAAGCGGCGGATCATACGCTCCTCCGCGCCAGCTACCTGAATGGACTGCACCGTGCCGAACATTTCGCTGATCGCTCCGGTGACCTGGCTCGTCGCCTCCCGGCTCGCGGCCCGGTATTTCTGCAGCAGCGCCGTGGACAGCTGGGCGGCCGTAACGACGACGATCAAGGGCAGGAATACCCATAAGGTCATCTGCGGATGAATCCGGATCAGGATGATGCAGGAGACGGCCGCAAACACGGTAAGTCCCAGCACATCGACCGACCAGCTGACGCTCTCCTCCACCTGATCGACATCATCGCGGAAGGAGCTGATCGCTTCGCCCGGGGAAAACGGGATAGCTCGCGCGCCAGGCTCCTTGAGAATATGCCGCAGCACGTTGCGGCGCAGCAGAGCGCCGATGCGGAATCTGAATTGCACGTCTGTCGTGAAGCCGAACAGGATGAAGCTGATCCGCGCCAGCGCCGCCATCAGCAGCAGCACGAGCAGGGAGCCCAGCCCCAGCGAATAGGCGGCATGGCCGGACAGCTCGTCGAAAAACTGCTTCGTCAGCAGACCGGGAACGATCGGAGCGAGATAGACGAGCGACCAGGCCAGCGCATTCAGCAAATAAAGCCCTTTGCGATAGCTGACCAGCTTCCGCAGAAAAGTGAATGTCGTCATGCCAGCATCTCCTCCATTCCGACCCGCAGCATCCGGCTGTAACGGGAATCCGGATTAGCAGCCAGCTTGACCCGGTCGCCCTGCTCCAGCATGCGGCCTTCCTCTAAGATCAGAATCCGGTCGGCCCGCTCAATCGTAGCCAGCCGGTGCGCGATGATGATACAGGTCCTCCCCTCCAGCAGCCGGTTCATCGCCTGCTCGATTCGCTGCTCGGTCCCCGGGTCCAGCCGGGAGGAAGCTTCATCCAAAATGACGAGGCCAGGATCGGTGAGAAACACGCGGGCGAAGGACAGCAGCTGCGCTTCGCCTGCGGATAAACCTCCGCCGCCCGACTCCAGTCGCGTATCCAGCCCTTGAGGCAGCGACAGCAGCCACTGCCCCATGCCCAGCTCTTCCAGCACCTGAACAATACGCTCATCCGCCACCCGCTCGTCGAAAAAGGTCAGATTATCACGAATCGTCCCCTGGAACAGCTCGATAGTTTGAGTGACCATCCCCACCCGGCTGCGCAGCTCCTGCAGCTTCGCCCGGCGAATATCGACCCCGCCGACGGTGATGCTGCCCTCACCCGGATCATAAAAGCGCAGCAGCAGCCGCGCCAGCGTCGTCTTGCCGCTGCCCGTGCGTCCCAGCAAACCAAGCACCTGGCCCGGCTCGAGCCGGAAGTCGACATCCGCAAGCGTGGAGCGATCCCCTTCGTAGGAGAAATGCACGCGGTTGAAAGCGACGCCCAGCGGCCCCCCGGGTATGGCACCGCCCGGTCCGTCCTGGATGGACGAGGAGGTTTGCAGCAGTTCGCGCACCCGCCCGATGCTGGCGTCCGCCTTCTGCAAATCCTCCATTTGAGTGCGGATCTGCTCGATCGGCTTGGCCATCAGCTCGGTATAATAAAAAACCATGTAAACGGTTCCCAGCGTAATCGAGCCCTTCTGCCACAAATAATAACTGACCGTGAAAGCGACAGCGTTGCCGATGGTGAACACAATGATCGTCGTGATCCACATCGATGCCCAGCCGAAGAAAGCCCGTACCCGCAGCGGCAGCCACTCTCTCATCAAGGTGAAGAAGCGGTGCATGACATATCCGGTAGCTCCGCTGGCTCTGGTATCCTCCGTCCCCTCCAGATGCTCGCCCAGAAAGCCGTAAAACTTGGCGCTGACCTCCCGAACCTTGGTCCAGTGAGGCACAGCGAACCGGCGCACATAACGGATGGCCATCAGCGCAAAGACGACGAACAGCAGCATCCCGCTGCCGATCAGCCAGCCTTCGCGGAACAGCAGCACCAACATGCCCGCGACAAGCAGCACATTGCTGACCAGCATGATGGCGAACTGGGAGAAAAAGTTCGATAGATTATTGATGTCGCCATCGACCCGTTCGATGATGGAGCCCGCCGTCTGCTGCTTGTGAAACGCCATATCCAGCTTCAAGCAATGGGCCGCCACGTCGACTCGCAGCTGATTCGTCGCCATCCAGCCGACATTGGCGCCCATATAGGACGCGCTGACGTTGATCAGCTGCTGGATCAAGGACACGCCGATAAACAATACGGCGGCCCAGACGAGCGGCTCCCCGCTTTGCTGCGAGCCGGCCGTGTCGATGAAGTAGCGGATGATCTGCGGATTCACGAGCTGCAAGCCGATGCCGCCGATCAGCAGCGCCGCCAGCAGGGTCATGCGCTTGCGCTGCGGCTTCAGGTAGCTGCGGAACAGCGACAAGTATTCACCGATCGGAATCCGCGGCAGTGCTTGTTTTCTAAACATAAATGTCCCCTCTTCCTTAACGTACCGCTATTCTATCATGAGTCTGCCGACTGCTGCCAAACAAAATAACCGTCCGGAGTCATCCGGACGGTGGAAACGGACCAACGCCCCACGCAGTCAGCGATGGAAAAAATTCGGCGTGACAGTCCTGTTGTCATACGATTGGTGAAAAATATGGGTCGCCGCCGGAGAAACGGGCGGAATCAGCCATGTCCAGTCGCCGGTAACGGGCCGCTCCGTCTTGCGCTCATTTTCCTCGAAGCGCCGGAACTGTTGGGCTGCCGTGTGGTGATCGACGATGGCAACCCCGCGCTCCCGGTAAGAGTGCAGCACCGCCGCATTCAGCTCCACGAGAGCCCGGTCCTTCCATAGCGAGGAATCCCTCGCCGTGTCCAGCCCCATGATGCCGGCCATCACCGGCAGCAGATTGTAACGATTCGCATCCGCCAGATTGCGCGCGCCGATCTCCGTTCCCATATACCAGCCGTTAAACGGTGCTGCCGGGTAAGTAATTCCGCCGATCTCCAGACGCATGTCGGAGACGAAAGGAACTGCGTACCACTTGAGCTGCCGCTCCGCAAGCTGCGGATAGTCCGGGTGTACGATCGGCACCTCCAGCACGAGCGGCGGCGGAATCTCGTACACGCGCGGGACATCTCCCTCTACACTGAGGACGAGCGGCAGCACGTCAAACGGCGTGCCCGCCCCCTGCCAGCCGAGGGAGCGGCAGAACGCCGTGAACGGCGCAGAGATCGGATCGCCTACGATCCCGGCCAGATCCTCATATCCCGCATACCGGATCAGTTGGCGGTTCCAGATGCGGGCGTCCTTCCTCGCGGCGGAAGCTGCGCGGAATACCGTGATGACGGGGCGTACCTTGCCGCCGTTAGTCGCTCGTTCCAGATGACGGAACAGCGCGGCCGCCATCCCGTCGTCCGTGTCCACCTCCCGCGCGTCTGCAACCTCCAGCGTCTCCCAGAACAGCCGGCCGATACAGCGGTTGCTGTTGCGCCAGGCCATCCGGGCGCCGTGGGTCAGCTCCTCCCGCGTATGGGCGTACGTTCTCATATCGGCGATTTCCGCTGTTATATGTGCGAGTCTGGCGGTTATTTCGTCCTCCGATTTATGAAGCTCCGCATAACAGACCCGGATAAATTCCTCCGCTTGCCGCATAAGCTCTTCTCGTTCCAACTTGGGTCAAACTCCTCGCTGATTGTTTTCCCCAGTGTATATCATAATGCTCCCCAATCCAACCGAACAACCTGTGACAGGCATGGAGTGATGCCTGCTCTACGCCCGCTTAGCCGCCTCCCGGCCGCCTATTCTTCAAACAGCGTCTTGATCATGCGGACATGCCAAATACCGGCGTCAAGGAACGGCTCTTCCGATACCGTGCTGTAGCCAAGCTTGTGATAGAACGCTTCCGCCTGCGTTTGTCCGTCCAATATAATGGCTGAGGCGATGCCGCGACTTCGGATATCGTCCTCCATCATCTCGATGATTCTCTTGCCGAGACCGAGCCCCCGGTATTCGGCCAGCACAGCGATCCGCTGCAGCTTGGCCGTGCTCTCGTCGTACTTCCGATAGCGTGCCGCCGCGACCGGTCTGCTCCCGTCCAGCAGCAGAAAATGCCTGCATGCCTCCCATGACGAGTCGAACTCGTCGATCTCCAGCTCCTCCGGCACCTGCTGCTCTTTAACGAACACTTCCATCCGCACTTCCAGACCTTGCTTCAGCTGCTCGTCCGAGCTGACGACTATCCCTTTAATATCCACGTCCGCTTATGCTCCCTTACTCTCAGTTGTATCATGGCCAGGCGTCGTCGCAACTCCTTGTATCCAGACGCTTCCCGGCATCGCCAAGGCGATCGATCGTCCATATTGTATCAAAATAAACCCGTTATTGCTAAAATCCGCCCTGCGCTTATCCGGCGAACGCTTTCTTCAAGGCTTCCCGCACCCGTTCCTTGCTGAACGGCTTTACGATAAAATCGCTGGCCCCCATGCTGACCGCCCGAATCAGTAACGCCTGCTGTCCCATCGCAGACACCATGATCACTTTGGCGGCAGGATTCATATGTATGATCTTCTCCAAAGCCGTGATACCGTCCATTTCGGGCATCGTTATATCGAGCGTCACAACGTCGGGCTGTTCGTCGGCATATTTTGACAACGCTTCCACCCCATTGGCGGCTTCAACTACCGTCTCATAGCCGAGCTCGTGAATGACATTTCGCAGCAGCACGCGCATGAAAAGCGAATCGTCCACGATCAAAATTTTGCTCATGTCGAAACCTCCTCCTTCGCTTAGTTTCGAATCAAGGTATTTCGATTGGAATATACAATTTGTAACATGTATTATAGCACCACATCCAAAAAATACAAGTCCGGCAGCAGCGGTGAGCCCATACAGCTTCCTCGGCTGTTCTTGCGGAGCTAAACGGCCGTGCACGATGTAAATTTTGTATGAAAGCAAGGAATTTGCACGGACGGCACGAATACATGTGAATAGAGAGCATGGCTCACAACTTGCCAAGAAGGATGGTGCAACCAATGTCCTTGACACCCCGTATGTCGGAACGCCCGGAGCTGCCCCGAAGCGGCTGGAAGCTTTACTTTGCCCTGCCGGTGCTGGTTTGGGCGCTTTACGATTTTGCCAACACCATCTTTACATCCAACATCGTCACTATCTTTTTTCCCTTCTATTTGCAGGAAACGCTCGGCGGCAGCGAGACGATGAATCAGATCGCCAGCACCTTCATCACCTATACGAACGCGCTGGCCAGCTTTTTCTTGGTGCTGCTCACTCCGCTGTACGGCGTGCTGATCGACCGGACCGGGCGCAAGAAGCCGTTTCTTGTCCCGCTTACCCTGCTGTGCATCGGAAGCACGCTGCTGATGGGGGCGGCCTCTTATTGGCAGACCGGGCTTACGGTGGCGGGAATCCCCTTATCGCTGGCGCTGGTGCTTATCTTCTTCATGTTTGCCAAGTTTTTCTATAACTCCAGCCTTGTGTTCTACGACGCGATGATCTCCGATCTCGGCAACGAGAAGGAGATGCCGCTCATCTCCGGTTATGGGGTTGCCGTCGGCTATTTCGGCACCCTGGTCGGATTGTCCGTCTATCCGTTTATCGGCGATGCCGGCTTCCACCGCTCTTTTATTCCGAGCGCGTTGCTGTTCCTGCTGTTCTCGCTCCCCCTTTTCCTGGGGTACAAGGAAAGTCCCGGACGCGCGGCAGCGGCTGCCGCTGCCGGAGGGCCGAAGCCCTCCTTTTTCTCCGGCTATCGCGAGGTGTGGCAAACCTTCAAGGAAGCCCGCTCCTACCGGTCCGTTTTCCTGTTTATGATCGCCTACTTCTTCTTCAATGACGCGGTAGCCACAGCGATCGCCGTTATGGGTGTCTACGCCAAGACGGTCATCGGATTCTCGACGGGACAGTTTATCTTGCTGTATCTCGTCTCGACGGTGTCCAGCATCGCAGGCTCCTTCGGCTTCGGCTATATCACCCGGTATGCCGGCTCCAAGCGGGCCGTCGGCGCGGTAGCGGTCGTCATGATCGCCTCCATCGCTCTGGCTTCGCTGACCGCGAGCCAAGAGCTGTTCTGGGTTGCCGGCAGTCTGTACGGCATCTCCATGGGAGCAATGTGGGTCACCTCGCGGACGATGATCGTAGAGCTTACGCCAGAAGAGAAGCGAGGACAATTTTTCGGCTTGTTCGCTTTCTCCGGCAAGGTGTCCTCCATCGTCGGCCCTCTGCTGTACGGCACCATCACGCTCGTGCTCGCCGAGCATGGCAACCTGGCCAGCCGGGCAGCGCTCGGGTCTCTGATCGTGCTGATACTGATCGGGCTTGCCGTTCACAGCCGCGTCCCTTACCGCAATCCGCGATAGCTCCGACAGACGGCGAGAAAGCTCAGATCGGTCAGGATCTGAGCTTCTGCTTTCGGAATCCGTATGTCAGATGAATACCGTCCGGTTTTTCCCCGAATGCTTGGCGGCATACAAAGCTTCATCAGTTTTTTTGAACAGCATGTCCTTCGTTTCGCTCGTATGCAGTCGGTGCAGCCCTACGCTGATCGTGACGCCTCTCCCTTCAAGCTCCGCGTAGGAAGCTGCAGCGACGGCTTCCCGGATTTCCTCCACATTGCGGTATACTTCGTCCTCCTCCAGTCCCATGTACAAAATGGCAAATTCCTCTCCCCCGTACCGGGCGGCAAACCCTTTGCCGGCGGCCAGAAGCATCGTCTGTCCCGCCACCTGCTTCAGCACCGCATCGCCTGTCAAATGCCCATATGTATCGTTGATCGATTTAAAGTTATCGATGTCCAGCAGCGCCAGATGAACAGGAACGCCCCCCAGACCGTTTTGGTAAACATGCTGCCATAGTTAACTCCGATAGAAAGGAGGCTGAGCTGCATCGTAAACAAAAGCTTCCGCTTATCGAAAAACATGATCGATAGTCCGATAGGAACTACATAACCGATCTTCATCAAGTTCAGGTTAGGGCTGGCGAAGATCATGGCGCTATAAATGATCGAGCAAATGGTCAAATAAACATAATCCATCGACATTTTTCCCAGCTCCCCTTCTCGCTTGTTCCTCCATTGAGAAATTAGCCGGCCTTTCCTTTCTTCTATTTCGCGCTTTCTTCGATCCCTCTCGAAGTCCGGCAGTTGTATCCATGAATCCCCTGATCATAGTATGGACGAGAGGTGGATGGCGCGCGCCCAGAACAGTAAACGGAACTCAGCGAACCTTAGATGGGCAAATGGAGTGAAACATGGACCGTTTGGCTCGCTAAGAGGCACTCAGTCCGTAACAAATGGATTTCGGTCGAATTCATGCGCCTAGGGTCGTTCAGTTCCGTTACAACTCCGCTCTGCTGCTGCATCCCCTCTGCTTAAGAAAAGCTCCTGCACGGAGCCTTTTCGAGGAAGATGCCAAACGAACAATCACCGGAGCTCATCCTTCCGAGATTTCGAAAAAAGCTCAAATCAAAAACTGCCCCGAGGTTACGCGGCAGTTTGTTGGCCTGATCGTATGGGGTTCCCCTTACTTCTTAGCCTCATCCGTCAAAATCGTGTCGGTTGTCATATAAGCAACTCCCGCCTCGATAAAGGGCTGGGCATCGCTTCGCGAATTAACCGTCCACACGGACACGTCAATCCCCTTGGCCGCCAGCATGCGGACATCCTCAGGCGTGACCGACCGGTAGTCGTAGTCCAGAAATGCTGGCTTTAGCTGCTCGATCAAGTCCAGATCGGCGGCCGCATGCGGCTTGACCGACAAATACCCAAGCGGGACGCGACCGTTTATCGCCCGTACTTTCTTCAGATCATCGGCGTTAAAGCAAATGAAGCTGCAGTTATCCAGCATGTCGTGCCGATCGACCAGTTCGACCAGGTTCTCCAGATCGGCGTCGTGATGATATTCCTCGATTTCGATAAAGGCGTGCATCTTATAACGTTTGCAGATGTCCAGCACTTCTCCCAAAGCTGGAATCCGCAACCCGGCATACGCTTCGATTCCGATCCCGGCAATGATGTTCAAGCTGCGGATCGCTTCGAACGCAAAGTCCTTCGCTTTCCCCGTCCCATCCGTCATCCGGTCCACCGTCCGGTCGTGATGAACGATCCAATGGCCGTCAGTTGTGCAATACGTATCGCATTCAATCCCCCAGAACCCCGAATGTCCGGCCAATTCGAAGGCTGCAGTCGTGTTTTCGGGCGCGTGCATGCTAAGACCCCGATGGGCGATATATTTCGGTTTGTGCATCGATTTGTCTCCTATCGCATTCAGCCCTTGACCGAACCGAGCAGAACGCCTTTATTAAAATGCTTTTGGAAAAAAGGATACGCGATCAAAAGCGGCATCGCCGTGATGATGATCGCAGCCATCTTGGCGGCCGGCGTGTACCGGTACTGGACGCTCGAGGCGTTCGAGATGGACGGATCATCTTCGATCAGCATCTGTCTGAGAAACACCTGCAGCGGCATCAAGTTGTTATCATTCAAATATAGAATCGCCGAGAAATAAGTATTCCAGTTGTTGACCAAATAAAATAACGTAAAGGTGGCGATGGCCGGCATGGACAAAGGAATAACAAGCGTCGCCAGCAGCCTCCATTCCCCGCTGCCGTCGATGCGAGCGGACTCCTCCAGCTCAGCAGGAAACGTGCGGAAGAAGCTTCTCATCACGACCAGATTAAACGCGATGACAGCCGAGCTTAGCCAAAGTGCCCAGAAGCTGTTAATCAGACCAAGCGAATTGACGACCAAATAAGTCGGGATCATCCCTCCTGAAAACAGCATCGTAAACACGACGATAAAGTTCAGAAACCCTCTTCCCTTCAGCCACGGCTTGGAGAGGCCATAAGCCATCAAGGTTGTCAGCGCCATATTGATCAAGGTCCCGATTGCGCTGATCAGGACGGCATTGATGAGCGCTTTTTTGAAGCCGGAATGCGTCATTAAATAAAAATAGCCGTCCAGCGTGAATTGTTCGGGAATGATGTAAAAGCCGCGCGTCAAATATTCCCGCTCCGTGGAGAAAGAAATCGCAAACACATAGAACAAGGGAAAGAGAGCGGCCACCGCACCGAGAAGGAGCAAAACATATACGATGCCGTCCAGTATGCGATCCGCGCCCGTTGTCCGTGTCTTCAAAAGACTCCCTCCTGTCCCGTCCGTTTGGCCAATGCATTGGCAGTCAGCACCATCGCCAGGCCGATTGCCGATTTGAACAAGCCGACGGCAGTCGAGTAGCTGTAATCTCCTTCATTAAGACCAACCTTATAAATAAACGTCTCGAACACTTCGGAGACATCCCTGTTCATCGGGTTCTGCAGCAGGAACACATGCTCAAAGCCGAGATCCATGATATGCCCCAAGCGTAGGATAAACAAAATCACGATCGCCCCGCGCAGAGCAGGCAGCGTAATATGCCAGAGCTGGCGCCAGCGGCTGGCGCCATCCATCTCGGCCGCCTCATAAAGCGTAGGGTCGACAGCGGACAAAGCCGCCAGAAAAATAATGGCCCCCCAGCCCGCTCCCTGCCAAATGTTTTGGAACAGCCACACCCACCGGAAGTATTTCGGGTCCGTCATCAGCTCGATCCGATCGAACCCCCAGCCTTCCAGCAGCTCGTTGATCGCCCCCGAGCCCGTAGCGAACAGCTGGAGCGTAATCCCTACGATGACGACCCAGGATATAAAATTAGGAGCGTACAAAATCGTTTGAACCGTACCCTTGAACCATTTGACTCTCATTTCATTCAAAAGCAGGGCAACCAGAATAGGCGCAGGAAAAAAGAACAAGACGTCGAGCACGTTCAGCATCAGCGTATTTTGCAGCAGCATCCAGAAATCCCCTTCGGAGAACAATCTGCGAAAATGGTCCAGTCCGACCCACTCGCTGCCCCCGATCCCTTTAAACGGGCTGTAATCCATAAATGCAATCAAAATACCGAACATCGGAACATACTTGAACACCATAAAAAATAAAAATCCGGGAAAAATCATCACATAGATCGGAAAGGCTCTTCGCCAATAACCATTGAGCACGGTATGCCTCCTCGCTAAGCTGCCTGTCATGAAGAGGAACAACCTCCAAAGGCCGAAGCCTCGCAAGACTGTTCCCGGTTGTTCCGAATTATTTTTTCGCTTTGAACGCCGTATTCACTTCTTCGATAATTTTATCTCCGCCATTTTTCTTCCAATCGCCGACCGCATCGTTGATGCTTTCGACCGGCTTCCGGCCCGCGATAATTTCCAGCACGACTTGAAGGAATTTGTCATCCAGCGTTTTGCCTTGCTTCGTGAACGTTTCGGAGGCGCTCAAGAACCCGTCGGAGGCATTTTTATAAGGATACTGTTTGGCGTTTTTAATGGACTTTTCCATTTCGCTGGCCCATATCGGATCGCTCCACTTGTAAATATTGTACGTATTTGAATTGCCTCGCAGCATCCAGTTCCATAAGAGGCTTTGCCGTCCTTCGCCCTCTGCCTTTAACGCATCAGTCATTTCGTAGGAGCCGTCGGGCTTTTTCTGATAATGAGTGCCTTCAATCCCGTTCTTTATAATGTCTTCGCCTTCCGGAGATACCCACCAATTCAGAATTTCGAGCATGCGCTGGCGCTTGTTTTCATCCATGTCCTTGCTCAAAACCAGCTTCAGCATGCCGCTCGAAGGCGTTTTCGTTCCTCTGCTGCCGCTGGCTCCGATAGGAGGCGACAATTCGACGAATTTGGCATTAGGGGCAATCTTCTGAAGCTGCTGGTTCGTTTGCTGACTGAATTGGTAGTGCATATCGATAGCGAATCCTACCTTACCTTGCGCATACTTGTCATTGAAATTCGTATTCGTAATAAAATCTTTGTCAAGCACGCCTTCCTCATAAGCCTTCTTCATAAAAGTCAAAAATTCGGTCCATTCCTTGGCTTGCGCTTGCATGGGAACGAGCTCGCCATTGACTTCCTTCCAACCGTTGGCGATGCCGAAGGCGGCGAGCAGCTGCGGGTCGCCCAGCTGGAGCGAGTTCCCCAATGCAGAGAACCCGAAGGTATCGTGCTTGCCGTTTTTATCCGGATCTTGCGTCGTAAACGCTTTGGCGATTTCATAAAACTTGTCAATGGTGAACGCTGTGGCATCAGGCAGCGGCAGCCCCAGATTTTCCATCCAATCCGCGCGGACATAAAGCGAGTTTTGGGCAGTTTCATAGATCGGAATGCCGTATATTTTGTCCTTCGGATTCAGGATCGCCCATTCCTCCGGCTTTGCGATGCTTTGCAAGACCGGGTATTTGGACAAATATGGCTGCAAATCGAGGAATACGCCTTCATCCACCCATTTTAAAAACATGCCGGAATCGACCCGGATCGCATCAGGCATTTTACCGGAGGCGGAGACGACGTTCAGCTTTTCGGCAAAGTTGGCATTCGGAACCCATTGAATTTGCAGATCGACATTAAACTTTTTGTTGATATACTGGATGATCGGATGATTGTTATCCGGCCACCCTCCCCCTGTCCACGATGCCGCCATCATTTCGATTTTAATTTTCTCCGACGTGCTGTCCGGTGCGGAGGATGTTGCATTTGGTTTGCTGTCCGCAGACTCCGTCTTCGGCTGACAGCCGGATGCCAGAACGAGTGTCAAGCTTAAAGCACTCATCACGATTACTGCTTTCTTCATGCTTGGAAGGCCTCCCCCAGTACAATTTATGTCATGCTCCTCTTGCCATTTCATTATATCCCCCGGGGTTGCGTCATTTTTTCCGGATATTACGGACTTTTTATCCGATTTGACGGTTCTGTTTTTATCCTTTTTGGGAATCGAAGCGTCACGACGCTGCCTGTTCCTTGAGTCGAGCGTATGGTTACACCGTATGGAGCGCCATAATTCAATACCATCCTTGCGTGTACATTGATGATTCCGACCGATTCTTCCGCAGCCGCCTGACCGGACTGCCCCTCCATAGCCTGAATGCTCATTCTGATCCGCTGCAAAACTTCCTCACTGAAGCCGTTTCCGTTATCGGATAGTTCAATCATAAGATCGTCTTGTTCCTCAAATACATGAATCTGAATGACAGCGTTGCCGTTTTTCGGCTCGACCGCATATTTCACGCTGTTCTCTGCAATAGGCTGAATCGAAAGCTTAACAATTTGGCAATCCATATATTTTTCATCCACGATGATCCGGCTCTGAAATTTTGGACCGAACCGGATATAGACAATTTCCAAATAATGCTGAAGATTTCGCAGTTCATCCCGCAACGGCACCTCCAGACCGGGCATCTTGGACGTATAGCGGTACACGCTCGCCAGATTGGTCGCCATCTTCTCGATCATGGGCACTTTTTCCAAATAGGCGATACTTTTAATAATTTCCAATGTGTTGTAGAGCAAATGCGGGTTGATTTGATTCTGAAGCGCCTGAATTAACGCATCTCTTTGCCGCAGCTGCAGGTAAGCCTCCTTCATCTCCAGATCATGAATATTGTGGATCAATTCGCTAAGCCTTTCCTTCATGCGATTGAAGCTGCTGTTCAGCTGCTGAATTTCATCTTTCCCCGGAATGACTTCCGCGCTGACAGATAAATCTCCGTTCTCAACGCGCTTCATCAACAGACTCAAGCGGCGTATCGGGTGAACAACGAGACCGACGACCCGGGGAGTGAGCAGCAAGGAGATGATAATAATGCCCGTCATGATCATTAAAGTAGAATTGCGGGCGACGTTAAGCCCGTTGGCCATTTCATTCATCGGCACATAAGCCACGATATTCCACCCGGTCAATTCCGAATGATTGTTGGACACCAGGATCTTTTTCCCGTCCTGCCTGACCTCATCATATTTCTCGGACAGACGGATTTCATGCAACGCGGTATTTTCCAAATACTCCCCTACCCATTGAACGTCCGGATGGTAAATGATTTTCCCTGCGGAATCGACAATGAAAAAATACCCGGTTTTACCCAAGCGCGCTTGTCCGAGAATATTGGAGATTTCCGATATGGACAAGGCAACATTCAGATTGCCGACGATTTTCACCGTGCTCGGATTAAACACGGGAATGATCAACGTAATAAACGGATAAGCCGTAGCTGTCGTGCTGCTGCGATTATAATAATAGGGAACGACCCGCAGCCGCTCCAACACCGGAGTATCGATCCACGGCGCCTCCTTACTCTGGGGAAGATTGCTGTCCTGGGAATAAGCGAGGCGATCGTCCAAAGCGCGCAGCACAATCCCCAATATATTGGAATCGTTCAAGGCAATATACTTGGTCAAAATCCCCTCGACAAGCGATATCTGAGTCTGGCTGAACTGCTCTCCGGAGTTGAGCCATTTTTGCAGAAGACCGCTTTCCGGATTGCTTCCGAGCAGCGGGTTGGTCGGCAGTGGACCAGCTATGGAGGCATACGTCGATTGAGCCATTTGATTGAAGTACCGGTCAAGCTGATGGTTAATTCTCGCGGTCGAATCCTCGGCAATCATATAGAAGTCCTTTTTCGCCGATACGGTGTAATAATAAGAAGTGAACGCAGCCATCAGCACAATCGATACAAAACTTACGGATAACACCAGCGCCAAAATTTTCGTTTTAAAAGAAAAGCGGTAATGCCAATGCTGCCACCTCATGTCCCCATCCTCTTCCTGTATTCGAGAGGCGAAAGTCCCACCGTCGTTTTGAATACTCTTGAAAAATAAGGCGTTGTGGAAAATCCGACGATTTCGGTGATCTCGGAGACGGAATACGAGGTTGAAAGCAGCAGCTTTTTGGCCTCCTCGATTTTGATCCCGTTTACATAATTGACCAGAGAGCTTCCCGTATGCTTTTTGAACAACGTGCTGAAATGAGAGACGCTGAAATTGGTTAACGCCGCCATTTCGGTCAAAGTAATCTCTTCCTTGAAGTTTTCCTTGATGTACCGGCATGACTGCTCGATGACTTTCGGCATGCTTGATTCTCCTGCTTTGTTTTGCGATAAGTACCATTTCTCCAGCATAACGGTGTAGTAGCGAATAATGCTTTCATCATCGCTGGCATCGTACGGAGGCGCATCCTTGAAGCTGACGTCGCATTCCTCCAGCAGCATCTTCAGTTTATGTTCGAAAATATTGAGCAGGCTGACGCGCACGTTTTGCTGGATGTAGCCCATGCGCAACACAGCTTGAAAGAGCTCGATCTGCTTGTTCAGTGCCAGCTTGGGCTGCAGTCCTTGCCGGTTGTCCAATAAAGTCTGAAACTTTACGATATAGCTGTTCAAGTGTTTCAACGACTCGAGCTTCTCCTTCGACCGGTTCAACGTTTCCGCCAGCAGCTCGAATTCCAGCGGTTTCAATAAATATTCGGAGACACCGTAGGTCATCGCTTTCTGGGCATACTGAAAGTTGTCGTACCCGCTGACGATAATGGAGACGAGAGAGAGCTGATGTTCCTTTATTCTTTTGCACAGCGACAGACCGTCCAGATCCGGCATCATAATATCGGTAATGAGCAGCATGGGCCATACTTCCTGAATCATGCTCCACGCCTCTTCCCCGTTGCTGCATGCTCCGACGACCTCGAACTCCTCTCCGGCTTCTTCCACCATTTTGACAATGCCTTTTAACACCCATGGCTCGTTCTCGGCAACTAACACGGTATACATCGAACGCCCGCCTTCCAGATCTGTATTTGGAACGAATATGCATCTATTTTACTTGAACGGGATTGATGACGGGATAAAAATATTTGTAAGGACGGAACCGCCCGCCACGATCCCGGCGAACGCCCGGCTCATGCAAGCTGGAATTTCGGAAGCCATTTCTGTTAAAGTTGGACTTAGGAAAATTGGGCGAGTAAAAAAATAGTCTTTTTCTAATAGGAGGAGAAGCGGCAAATGGATACTTTTAAAGCTTATCTGCTGGAGAAAGCCGGAGATGCGGCAAGCGGCGCCGTCAAGGAATTAAGTATGGACCGGCTGCCCCAAGGCGAAGTCACGATCCGGGTCCATTACTCCAGCGTCAACTACAAGGACGGACTTGCCGCGCTGCCGGTCAGCCCGATTGTGAAGTCGTACCCGTTTATCCCCGGGATCGATCTGGCAGGCGTCGTCGAGCATTCGGAAGCGGACGGCTTCTCCCCCGGAGACCCGGTGCTGGTTACCGGCTATGAGCTCGGAGTGACCCATTACGGCGGCTTCAGCCAATATGCGAGAGTCCCTGCAAGCTGGGTGGTCCCCCTGCCGGAAGGTCTCACGATGCTTGAGGCCATGGCGCTGGGGACGGCCGGGTTCACGGCCGCCCTGTCCCTGGCGGCGCTCGAGAGAAACGGCCTGCAGCCCGGCGACCGTACGGCTCCTGTGCTCGTTACCGGCGCGACGGGCGGGGTCGGAAGCGTAGCCGTCTCGCTGCTGGCCGCGAGCGGATACCGCGTTACCGCCAGTACGGGCAAGGCGTCCGAGCATGATTATTTGCGGCAGCTGGGCGCTGACTCCATCATCGGACGCGACGAGCTGCGGCCTGCGGACGGCAAGCCGCTTCGCCGGGAGCTGTGGGCGGGCGCCATCGACCCGGTAGGCGGCGAGGCGCTCGCCTATACGCTCGGCACGATCCGGTACGGCGGCGCAGCTGCTGTCAGCGGGCTGACGGGCGGGGCGGCATTTGCGGCAACCGTATACCCGTTTATTCTGCGCGGAGTAAGCCTGCTCGGGATCGATTCCGTAGGCTGCCCCATGGCGGTCAGGCAAGAGGTGTGGAGCAAGCTTGCTTCCGTCTGGAAGCCCATCTCCTATCTCAATGCGGGCTGGCGCATGATCGGCTTGCCCGCGCTGCCTGAAGCGCTGGAGCGCATCCAAAAGGGTCAGCTGCGCGGACGAGTGATCGTCAAGCTGTGGGACGATATATAGGCCGCTGCGGCTACCTGCCGCCATGCGAAAAAAATCCGGCCTGAGCAGGCCGGATTTTTTTCGGTGGTCAGTCGCGCAATTCCTGGCGGGTAGACGCGGTGACTCACATGTATGGGATCAGACAGCCGTCAGCTTACGGCCAGCTTCATCGATTGTTCATACTTCAGCAGCGTCTCGAAGGCCTCCCTCATCGCGAGCAAATCTTCCTTGGACGCTTGCCGCATGTCCTGCAGCAGAATTCCGGCGATTTTCTCGCCCAGCAGCTCATTCAATTCCATTGTGTTGTTCTCGTTCATTGCACCCAACCTCCACTAGTTTTTTGCTTAAAGACTGCAGCGCAAGGGAGCATACAAAAAAGCTTCCCCTGCACAGCCAAAAGGGAAGCGTAGTGACCTAAGTCCTCGTACCTTCGGCAGCTGGCTGACATAGTTTACACGTTAGTCCCTGTAGCTTTGCGTCCCTGACTTTCGTCAGATTTGCTATTATCGTGTCGGATTATTACCCGATGGAACTAGTATAACACGAATATAGTCCCAAATCGAGCTATTTTGTCCAGGCTTTCGCGAACCAGATGGAAGCCCGGAACATTCGGTTGACCAGATAGATGCCGATAGCGAACCAGACAACGCCCAGACCTCCGACGATATAGGAGCGCGTCTGCGGAGACGCCATCGGGAGCAGCATGTCCATCACCATATCGTCGGCGAACATGTTAAAGCCATACCATTGCACAGCAGCCATATAGATTAGTGGGGTGAACAGTAAAATAAAGCCGACGACCGGAAAAGCAACGGCCAATACGAATTGCACGAGGCTGATCGGAAACTTCAATATCCAATATAAAATGGGCAAATAGGACTCCAGCGACAGCAACACGGCTTTCATTCCCCGCTTGCCTTCCGCCAGGCTCCCGTCCGACTCTCCCTCTCCCCAAGCGGCGCTTTGCTGTTCCTTGCGCCCGAGGGCCCGGGCATCCAGCTCCTGCAGACGTTTGCTGCCGACCAGCGCGAAGTATAGAATCGGAATCCCTATGCCGATCGGCGTCAAAGCCACTCCCAGTACAAAGAAAGTAACGGCAAATGCGAAGCCCGCTATTCCCAATGGCAGCGTCGTGACCAGGAGGTACTGCATTTTGATCAGAAAAGACTGATTCCAGCCCACTGCCTGAGCTTGTGTCTGTGTTCCTGCATTCATCATTTGTATAACCTGCCTTATCCTGTTTTGTATAGTCCCATTATAAAGTGAGCTCCCCTGGCTTCCCACCAACCTGCGAACAGGATAGAACTGGACCTAGGTCGGGTTATGTCCGCATTTATCGCTGGATTATAGACAGCCAACCGGCTTCCGATCACGGGACGGCGCTGTTATAATGGGGCATGTATCGGAGTGCGAGTAAATCTATTTCAACCGTCACGGAGGGAACGACATGAACTATCGGGTAGCTGTTATCGGCGCGGGGGGCATTGCAGGGCCGCACCTGGCTGCGCTCCACCAGTTGGAGCGGACGACACCGGTCGCCATAGCGGATATACAGGAAGACAGAGCCAGAGAGCGGGCGCAAGCCTATGAGGGAGTCAACAGCTACAAGGACTACCGCGAGATGCTGCAAGTGGAGAAGCCGGATATTGCGATCGTTACGCTCCCCCATTTTCTGCACAAGGAAGCGGCGCTCGCGTGTGCGGAGGCCGGCGCCCATCTGCTGCTGGAGAAGCCGATGGCGCTTGATGTGAAGGAATGCGATGAGATTCTGGAGGCCGTGAACCGCAGCGGCATCCGGGTCCTGGTCGGCCATACGCAGCGCTATATTGCCGAGAATCTGGAGGCAAAGCGGCGAATCGATCTGGGAGAGCTCGGTCGTCTGGTCATGATCAATGACGCCCGGCATGTCGATTACTTCCATGACAAGCGTCCCGGCTGGTTTTTCGAGAGAAGGCTTGCAGGCGGCGGCATTCTGGCGAATCTGGGGTCGCATTCGATCGACAAGGCCGTCTGGCTCAGCGGCTCGCGCGTCATCCGCGTCAAAGCAATCGTCAGCCCGCATGGCGGCAAAGGAGATATCGAGGGCGGCGGCGCCGTATTCCTCCATCATGAGAACGGGACTGCGACAACCATCGTGCAGTCCGGTTTCAAAGGAGCAGCCCGCAATGAAACCGAGCTGCTGTTCACGGGCGGCAAGCTCAGGCTCAGAACGAGCACTTCCCTGGATATTAGCACGGGCAGCGATTACGAGCCGATCGAGGTGCAGAAGGAGCAGCTGCCGTTCATCCTCCAGCTGCTGGATTTGATCAGCCATATCGAGACAGGCAGCGAGACCGCATGCACCTTGGAGGACTCCCGCCATATCGTCGCGGTTATCGAAGCTCTCTACCGCTCGCATGCCTCCGGACGCGAAGAAGAAGTTTAAGCCTCATGGGTTAGCACAGCTTTTACCTATAAATCAAACCGTTAAAACTTCATTGACAGCAAGCTTGTCCCACGCCTATAATTGACGATAATGATTATCATTTGCGCACAAGCTTGCTGAAGGAGACGGTTTGATGAAAGTCAAATATTGCTGCAAGAACTTCAAAAACGGCTCCAAATCCGTATTCAAATCGATGAAGGATGAATTTCCGGATATCGAACATAAGAAAAAGGATTGTCTGGGCTGCTGCAAGCAGTGCTCCAAGCAATGCGTCGCTAAAGTAGGCAAGTCCGGCGTGATCTGCGCCGAATCTCCGGATTTGTTGTATATGCAGTTGAAGCAGCTGCTGAGCGGTATGGCTGCGGCAGAAGAAAAAGTCTTAGCCTAGGCCGCCGAACCGACGGCAGTTGGTGATATAACGTCGCTAAGCCCCACTTTGGTGGGGCTATTTAATGCCTATAAACGCGAACGGGAGATGGTTGAGTGAGAAACAGCATCAAAAAAGAAATGATCGGGGAGCATCAGGTTACGGTTTTCCTGCCTCCCTCGTACAAGGACGGAGGTAGATACCCGGTTGCTTATCTACAGGACGGCAGCGAGCTGATCGACTATATGCTGAACTGGCTGCAGCATCTGTTTATGACCAAGGCGCTGCCCGAGGTTATCCTGGTCGGGATCGAACCGATCAACCGCAACAACGAATACACGCCCTGGCCGGCCAAAGCGCTGCTCAGCACGTACCCGGACTTCGGGGGACAAGGCGACGCTTACCTGGGGTATGTGACCGGGATTTTGAAGCCGCAGATAGACGCCAGCTACAGGACGCTCCCCGACGCCGAGCATACCGCCATGATCGGCGCTTCGTTAGGAGGTCTGATCTCGCTGTATGCCGCCTATCGGCATCCGGATGTGTTCGGTCGGATCGGGGCTTTATCCGCTTCCTTCTGGTACGAAGGCTTCCTGGAATTTGTCCGGGAGAGCCCTCCACCCTCCGCGAATCAGAAGCTGTTTATGTACGTGGGGAGCAAGGAAGGCGTGCATAAGCAAAATATTCAGGCTAACATGGTTCCCTACACGCATGAAGCCTACAAGGCACTGGTAAACAAAGGCTGTCCGAGCGACCGGCTGATATTTGTGGAGGAAGAAGGCGGTACGCATGACGGCGTATTTTTTGCCAAGCATATGCCCGAAGCGATCAGCTGGCTGTTCTCCTGACGCTGCTTATCTGTAGAAAGGACAGGCTGTTCTATTTCCACAAGAAGCCACTTGATGGAAGGAGCAGCCTCTGTGAGGAAGGACGCCGCAAACCAGGGCAAACGGCCCTTCCGTTCCTATAAAATGCGACTGACGGGCGGTAAATGCCGGGAATTGTGCGGATTTTCGTATAAAACAGTTCCGATTAGCGCCTACAGTGCGGGAGGTGTGCGGATTTTCGTATAAAACAGTTCCGATTAGCGCCTACAGTGCGAGAGGTGTGCGGATTTTCGTATAAAACGCTCCCGATCAGCGCCCAAAATGCTGGAGGTGTACGGAATTTCGTATAAACCCACCCGATCAGCGCCCAAAATGCTGGAGGTGTACGGAATTTCGTATAAACCCACCCGATCAGCGCCCAAAATGCAGGAACTGTGCGGATTTTCGTATAAACCCACCCGATCAGGGCCCAAAATGCGGGAGGTGTGCGGATTTTCGTATAAACGCTCCCACTCCTCCCCTCCCGCTTGCGAAAAATTTAAACAATAACAATAATATTGTCCCGCATTAAACGAGGCTGCCCGCTGCAAAGGGCGTTCCGATGCGGATGGGAAGCAAGCCAAGCCGATATATAATCCTATTTATAGCCGCACCCGGCTAAGCTCCCGATCCGCAGAATCAACAGGCAAGCGCGCCAACGGCAAAACGCCCCCGCTGACCGCAGTCGGCATAGGGGCGTTTCGCGCTTCCTTTGTTTATTTCTTTTGCGCCGCCAGGAAATCGTCCAGCTGCTTCTGCTTCTCGGCGATAATTTTGTCGACGCCTGCTTTTTTCTGCTTCTCCAGAAACTCCGGAATCATTTTATCCGGATCAACCGAGCCTGTGGTCAGCGGGACGTGGTACTGCTCGTTGATCGTCGTATAAGCCGCAATCTCCGTCTTCACCGGCTGGGAGTTAAACGCGAAGCCGAAGGACGGGGATGCTACTCCCTTGTCGTTAAACGCTTTGTACAGCTCCCATTTCTTCGGGTCCTCGTTCTCCTTCAGATAGTTGAGGAACTGGTTGCCGAGCTGCCATTGGGCGCCCGGGTTGTACAGCTCGGCTTCAGGGCCGTTCTTGATAATCTTGTCGCTAACCTTCACATAATGCTTGCCTTCGATGCCGAAATTGATCAGATTGTTGAAGACCGGGTCCTTATGCAGCAGATTGATCACCTGCATCGCCAGCTTCGGATTTTTCGACGTTTTCGAGATCGCCAGCATCGCACCGGAAGCGTCTCCGGTCGTTATCGTCGGCTGAGTCAGATCGATCTGGGCGAGCGGGAAGCCGATATAGCCCTGCTCCTCCGCCGCTTTGCCGGGCTTCAGGCCGTCCGTGAAGGCGAATGCTTTGCCTGCCTTGGCCTGGTCTCTGGGGAATACGGTAGAGGTTGCCGCATCCTTGTTGATATATCCGGCCAAATACCATTTGCGCGCCAGCTTCGCTTTCTCTATATATTCCGGCGTTTCCAGCGCATTCATCACCTTGGTTTCCTTGCCGATCTTGCGGATGACGCCAGGCACCGAGGCATCTCCCAGGTAATCCCAGTCCAAATTGTCGAGTAGCCCGTTGCCGTTATTTGCATTGGAGTTATAGAACGGCGTAACCGCCGGCTCTTTTTCCTTGATAATCTTGAATAAAGGCTCCAGATCCTCCCAAGTCTTGACCGCGGTCAGATCCATGTTGTACTTGTCGGCCAGATCCTTGCGCACAATGACGCCGCGTGTCGCCGCCAGCTCCTTGTTGGTCGGTACGCCGTAGTTTTTTTCGCCGATCTTCGAGCCCTCCAGGAACCTCGGGTCCAGATTCGCCACGATATCCTTGCCATCCGACTTCAGCAGCTCGCCGATATCCAGGAATGCGCCTTTCGCTACATTAACGGTGTAGTTTTGCCAAGCCGCCGTAAAGATAATGTCCGACTTCTCCCCGGAAGCAATCATCAGATTCAGCTTCTGATCCCATTGCCCCCAGTCGATGGCATTGATCTTCAGCGTAGCTCCGATCTTCTGGGCAGCCAAATATTTATTGGCCTCCGCCTCCACGGCGGGAACACCCTTCTGCGGCACCCCCGGGTACTGGAGGCTGACTTCATACAGGGCGGTCTCCGCCGTTCCCGCCGCTTCCGACGCACCCTTGGGCTCCTCGGCCGGCTTCCCGGCGTCACCCCCTGCCGGCGCGCTCCCTCCGCTGCAAGCGCTTAATGTAAAGGCCAGCGCAAGCGGCAGCACCATCAGCATGCTTCTCTTTCTGCTCGATTTCATACAAACCCTCCCACAGGCTATTGGAATAATTCCCTTCTATATGCTAACCGGGCAGCATCGCAGCTGACCGGAGTTAGCCTTTGACTGCGCCAACCGTAAGACCTTTGACAAAATACTTCTGAAAAAAAGGATAAGCGAAAATGATAGGCCCGATGCCTACGACGGCCATCGCCATCTGCAGGGTGCGGTTCGGAAGATTGGCCAGATCCTGACCGGACAAATACTGCGAAACATTCGAATTTTGCGTGATGTATTGAATGTTGAGCACAGCCCGCTGCAGCAAATATTGCAGCCCGACATTGTTATTGCCCGGTTCGATGAACAGCAGGCTGAGAAACCAGTCATTCCAATAGTTCAGCGTCGTGAACAAGCCTACGCTGGCGATGACCGGCATGGACAACGGGATGATGATTCGCCAGAAGATGCCTATCTCTCCCGCTCCGTCGATCTTGGCCGCTTCGATGACTGCCGGCGGGATCGAGGTTTGAAAAAACGTTCTCATGATGATGACGAAAAACGGCTGAAGCAGCAGCGGCAGGATCAGCGCCAGCATGGAGTTTTTGAGCCCCAGCACCATTACGTACAGGAAGTAGAACGGGACCAGCCCGCCATTGAACAGCAGCGTGAAAAATACATAGAAGGAGAAGAAACCGCGGTATGGCAGATCGGTTCTGGACAGCGGATAGGCGTACAGCGCCGTGATCAGCAGGCTGAGCAGCGTGCCTGTGATCGTGACCGTGATGGAAACGCGATAAGCGTTCAGCACCTGCATTTTATCCTTGATGATGTACTCGTAAGCGCTCAGGCTGAACTTATCGGGAATAAACTTGTACCCGTTGGCCAAAATCGTGTTCTCGTCCGAGAAGGAAACCGCGATGACCAGAATAAAAGGAACTATGCACAGAAGTGTCCATAGGATAAAAAACGCGTTGATCGCCAGGCCGGAGCCTGTTGAGGCTTTAAGCGCCTTGCCGCCGCTTTGCTGCCCGCTCATACAAATTCCTCCCGAAGGCTTTAGAAAAGCGCTGAGTTTTTGTCAAATTTCCTGACGGCGAAATTAGCGAGCAGCACGAGCACGAAGCCTACGAAAGCCTGATACAAACCCGCTGCGGACGCCATGCCCGCATCGCCGTTCTGGATAAAGGTCCGGTACACATACGTGTCGATGACCTGAGTGGACGGATACAGCGGCCCCGCGTCAAGCGGAACGTTAAAGAATAAGCCGAAGTCCGCGTAGAAAATACGGCCGATCTGCAGCAGCGTCATCGTGATGATCAGCGGAGACAAAAACGGAATCGTGATGTTCATAATTTGCTTCCATTTACCCGCTCCGTCAAGCACCGCCGCCTCGAAATATTCCTCGTCGATGCCGATAATGGCGGCGTAGTAGATGACCACATAATAACCGATGTTTTTCCAGACGTTGACAAACGGTAAGATATAGGTCCAATATTCGGGCGTCATATACCAGTCGATCGGCTCCAGCCCGAGCGCTTTCAGCACCGACGTATTGATATAGCCGGTCTCCACGCCGAGGAAGGCGAGCACCAGATAGCTGATGACGACCATGGAGAGGAAATAAGGGAAAAACATCGCCGATTGATACAGCTTGGACAATCTCCTGCTTTTGACCTCATACAGCATTACCGCCATGCCGACGCCTATCACCAGATTAAGCGCTATAAAAATGCTGTTGTACATCAAGGTGTTATAGGTGGTGCTCCATGCCGCGTCAGTAGCGAATAAATACTTGAAGTTCTGAAGTCCGCTCCATGGGCTGCGGAAGGGCCCGTCGGTAAAATTGACATTCTTGAAAGCCATCACGACGCCGGCCATCGGCAAATAATTGTTGATCAGCAAAAACAACGCGCCCGGCAAAAACATCAGATACAGGATCTTGAACTTCTTCAGGTTCGTCCAGGCCGTGAAGCGATGACTGGCTTTCTTGAGCGGCCGGCTGGCCCGGTCGGGCCCGCGTACCTCTACGGTGTCCATCTTGCTTTCTCTCCTCTCTCGCGCTTATGACCTTATTATAGAAAGACTTGGAAAAACTCTCTATACCGTCAGTGACTTCCTGACTAACGTTTTGGTGACCTGCCCGATGAGTGAATTTTACTAATACCACCGGCAAACGTGGCATGCAAAAAACGTCTTGCGCGCTTGGAGGGATGGCCGAACAGCTTATCCTTTCCAAGCGCGAAGACGCCGATAACCGCCGCGCTGCCCTAAACCCATCCGCGATACGCCGCGCTCAATCTTCGATTCTGGCATGCTTTCTGTACTCCTGAGGCGTATGCCCAGTCACCTTCTTGAACATCTTGGTGAAGTGGGAAAAGTTCCCGTACCCCGTCATCTCCGCGATTTCACTGATCTTCAGGCCCGTATCCGCAAGCAGCTGCTTCGCTTTCTCGACCCTCTCCTGGAGAATATAATCGAACAAGGAAATGCCGCTTTCTTTCTTGAACAGACGGGACAAATAAGCGGGATTGAAATTCACGAACGACGCAATGTCCTCCCGCGTCATATCGTCGGCCAGATGCTCCTTCACATACGCATAAATCTGCTCCATCACGGACAGCTTGTCCGACTGCGGCGGATATAACCGGTCCATCCCCACTGTGGACACCTTGAGCGCCCAAGCCTCCAGATGCTCCAGATTTTTGGTGGCATAGGCTTCGTCGCTGAATTCCTTGGCCGAAAACAGATGCTGCACCGAGAGACCCTGCCTGTGGAAGACGTTGTAGACAAGGTTCAACAGCGCATGGTAGAAAGCGCCGAGCGTTTCGACCGTCAGTAAGGGCTGCTCGCGCAGCATAGCGAACATGTCCTGGAGCCTGCGGACAAACTCCTCCTTTTTCCCTGTCTCGAAAAAAACAGCCAGCTCCGAAAACCAGGGAATCGGCATAGCGGTTCCCGTGCTGCGGACCCCTGGCTCGTTCCAGATCACCGATCCGGGACTTCGGATGTTGTTGCGCTCCATGTTGAGAAGCTCGTAATAGACTTTGGTCAAATCTCCGATCGGCGTCGGGTCGGCCAAATAACAGGACACCTGGCAGTAGAAGTACTTGGAGCATGCCTCCATATATTGTCTGCACTGCTGCATCAGCTCTTCCCGCTCAACCGGCCTGTCCTGCAGCGCGTAGAGCAGCACGAGATTGATGCCGTGGCCGTCCTGCAGGACAATGCCCGGCCTGCCGCTCTGGATGATCTCGGAGGCGGCATTGCGCAGCGCGTATTCCACGATCTCTTCATCCCGTATGCTGAATTCCTTGCTCCACCGCTCGATGCTGATCATGATGGGCATCAGCAGACTGCCCGGCTTAAACTCGATGCTGTAGGTCTCCATCAGCTCAGCGATTTTCGCCGGCGAAGGAGCGATGCGCTGAGCAAGCACATCCTGCCAGAAACGCTCGACGAGCAGCGGCTTCTGCGATTGCCACAGCCCGTAGTATTTGGAATACGTTTCATGCTGCTGCTTCAGCTCCCTGGCTTGGCTGAGCTTGGCCAGCGCTTCCCGCACCACCTCCAGCAGCTGGTCGTATTTCACCGGCTTGAGCAGATAGCTGAAGCTTCCAAGCTGCAGAGCCAGCTGTGCGTAGCTGAAGCTGGCGTGCCCGGTCAGGAAGATCACCTCGGTATCCGCACTCTGCTCCCGGATGCTCTGAAGCAAGCCCAGGCCGTTCTCTCCCGGCATCTCAATATCGCAGACGATCACATCGACAGCGGTTTGACTCAAAATCTCCCTGGCTTCCTCGGCATCGTATGCGGTGAATACTTCCTCTATCCCCGCCTTCGCCCATGCGACCTTCTCGCAAAGCGCTTGTACGGCATATTCTTCATCATCTACGATCAGCAGCTTGAACATGATGGTGCCCTCCTGTTTCTTCCTCGTAAATTTGCTTGGGCAGCCGGATCGTAACGACAGCCCCTTGGTCCCCCTCGCGGTTGCCGAACTGAATGGATGCGCGTTCCCCAAACTTCATTTTCAGGCGATGCCGCACATTCCATATCCCGAGATGCTTATCTCCATAGTCCGCATCCTCCTGCTCATGGCGCAGCATCTCGAGCAGAGAAGACGGAAAGCCCGGACCGTTGTCCTGAATCCGGATGCATATCGTGTCTTGCATCCGCTCGTCTGGGGTAATGCGGACTTCCACAGCCAGCACGCGCTTGCGGTCCTTGAACCCGTGTACCACACAGTTCTCTACGAAAGGCTGGATCGTAAGCGGAGGGATCATGCTGCTGCGGCAATCGTCCGGCAGCGAGACGGAGAAGGTGAGCTTCCTCGGAAAGCGAAGCTTCTGGATTTCCATATAATGATCGATGTGGGCCAGCTCCTCATGCAGCTGAACAAAGCTGCGGTTCGTCCGGATGGCGAACCGGAAATATTCGGCCAGATGCTCGGCCATCTCCTGCACGAGCTCCTGTTTGTTCAAGGCGGAGAGGCTATAAATAATATTCAGGGAATTCAAGTAAAAGTGCGGATTAATCTGTACTTGAAGATGCTTGTATTCGGCCTCCTTGGTTCGCAATTGCTCCTCGTATACATCGATTTTCAGATGCTGGATCTGGGCGACCATGTCATTGAAGGTGCGGATGAGAAAGTCGAACTCGGTCGAGGACTTATGCCTGAGCCGCACCTCCAGATCCCCCTTCATCACTCGCCTCATCCCCTGCATCATGACATTCATGGGGGTGAAGAGGATGTTGCGGATGAACAGCAGAGCAAACAGCAGAATAACGGCGGCGGCGGCAGGAATCAGGAAGACCGCCCGCTGGAAGAAAGGCAGATTTTGCAGCAGCGCCTCCTCTTTGATCAGCAGCGTATAATAGACATCCGCCAGCTCGAACTTCACGCTGATCAGCAAATATTTCTGCCCGTCGTCCGGATCGCGAACCGTCTGATAAGGCTGCCCGCTCCCGCCCTGATGGGCGCGGACCGTTTCCAGCTGCCCCGGCGAGAGCGTCGTGCCCGATAGCGGAAAGCCTTGTTTATCGACGATCACACTGCCTGCCAGATGCTCGTCGCCGATGGCCTTGATCGGCTCGAGCAGGTCATTGAACTTGATCCAGGCGCCCATGTACAGATCCGGATTAATTGTGACGACCTTCATCATGGCTTTGTCGGTCGCCGAATCTACGATTCGCCACTCCGGCTGAACCTCGCTTTCCTCGGCCTGAAGAATGTCCGGCAGCAGACGGCCGAGCAGGTCGAGCCGTTCGTTATAGCTGCTTTTGCTCATGAAAATAAACTCGTCCCCGGCAGCCGTGTACAGAAACAGAGAGTCGATTATGGTGTAAAAATCCATATCTATCCCGAACTTGTTAATGATCCGCTGGCGGATGAGAGCGTATTCATTGCTGCCGGGAGCCGTGAAGTACAGCGCCGTAATGTCCGGGTCCCTGTCAGGCACCGAGTAAATATAGGAGTTGGTCATCTTCATGACCAGATTATGCTGATTGACCCGTTTCTCCAGCTGATCGATATACGCCTTGGATACCTGGTCGCGGACAACCTCCATCGCATACAAATTGTTGTAGAAGACGAATACAAGCAGCGGCGTAAGAACCACTAGAAAGCCGATGACAAACTTGACTCTCAGATTATTCCAGCTTCTGAACATATTCGCCCTCCCCCAGGATTTGACTCCTAGTGTAGCAGACCCTATTAGGTTCAACAATCCCAAGTTTGGAAAAACCTGCACGAGAGGCCAAATAACAGGGCGCCGTTCCTCCATGGAACTCGCGCCCTGCTATGAGGCAAAACCATTTTCCTATAACGTCCATTCCTCGGAAAGCTGCTCATATAAGGCAATCAGGAAAGCTACGGGCCCCCGTGCATACAGCTGCGGATCAAGCTCCAGCTTGGCCGCCAGCCTCTGAGCGATCTGCCAGGCCAGCTCATCCCGCTTCATGGGACCAAGCGTTGGCAGCCTCTCTACGAACGAAGCCAGCAGCAGCCAGTCCTCCCTGTCGACTCTGCGCCGCTCGGCTTCGGCGAGCTCCAGCTGCAGACGCGGCTGCTTCCACTGGCGCAGCCATTTCTCCGTCCGCTGGCGCTGGGCCAGCTGATCGGCGCGCAGGTCGCGGACGACGAGCGTGCCGGCCGCCAGATCGCCCAGCCGCTTATCCTGCGGATGCAGAAACATCCAGATCGCCCCCAGGAAATAAAAAGACGGCAGGAAATCGATCAGCCGGAAAAAATTGCGGATGACCGAGGATAGAAAGGTCACAGGCTGACCGTTCTCCTGTACGACGCGCAGGCCCATCCAACGCTTGCCGTAAGATTGGCCGCTCATATATACTTCCGTCAGCACGAAATATCCTCCGATCAATGCAAAACCGAGCAAGACCAGAAAGGCGACGGCGTATTCGCCCAGCACGCTGGCCATACCGGCGCCGGAGGCCGCAAACGCCAGGCCGATGAGCAGAGCGGCCGCACCGAACAGCAAGCTTAGCAGCAGCACATCGATAAGCTGGGCGGCCGTTCGGCTGCCGAGGCCGGCTGTGCGGAATTGAAGCCTGACATGCTCGGGGGTTACGATATCCGCTGCGCGGTTGAACGAATCATTCATCGGAAACTCACCTGCTTCTTTTTCCAAATAATGTGGTAGTATGGATCATAGGTAGGGAAGGAGGCTTCTGCCCTGGATGGAAATACAACGTTTTATTCGCGAGCATAAGCCGGTCTGGTCGGAGCTCGAACGGCTGCTTGAGAAGTTCGAACGGCGCAAGCGCGAGGTGCAGGCCGCCGATATCGACCGGCTGACCGCCTTGTACAAGCAGGCTTCGGTCCATCTCGCATTCGCGCAAACCTATTATGCGGAAGATGATGCCGGAGTCTTCCTGAACCAGCTGGTCAGCCGCGCCCATCACGCGGTTCACGCCGCCGAGCGGAGATCGGTCAGCCGTGTCGGCGACTATTTCAAGCATCATTTTACCGGGTATGTACTGGAGCGCAGATGGTTTATTGCGGCGGCGCTGCTGCTATTTCTGGCGGGCGGCGCGTCCGGCTTCGCTGCGGTATGGCAGGACCCGCTGAACCTGTATGCCGTGCTGCCTGCCTCCATAGCTGAGAATGTGGACCCTATGCGGACAGGCGAAAATCATGATTCGGTGCAAAGCGCCGTCATGTCTTCCACCATCATGACCAATAATATTCGCGTTGCCGTGCTGGCATTCGTCAGCGGGATCACTTTCGGCGTGCTTACCGTGTACGTGCTTGTCTATAACGGGCTGCTCATCGGCGCGCTGGCTGCGTTGTTCTGGCAATCCGGACGCAGCTATGTTTTCTGGGCCTATATCCTGCCCCACGGCATCGTCGAGCTGACGGCTATCTTCATCGCAGGCGGGGCCGGGCTGTACATGGGCTACCGGATGATCGTGCCGGGCAGCTTCACGCGCAAATACAGGTTTCTGCGCTCGGTGAAGGAGTCCGCCCTGCTGCTCATCGGCACGATCCCGCTGTTCGTCATCGCGGGCATCATCGAGGGCTATATTACGCCTTCCGACCTGTCGCTGGAGCTGAAGTACGCATTCGCCGGCCTGACGCTGCTTGCGCTCGCCGCCTATATCGCATATGGCTACGCTGCCCAGCGGAGACGGAGCTTGCCGGGAGAAGACGGGCTTAGCGACGCTAGACCAAATCATCCGCTTTCACGGCCAAGTACCGGTTAACCGCCGTCCACGCCAGTTCGGAGACCGGCACATCCACGACCTCGATGCCGGATGCGGCCAGCCGGGCCGCAAGCTCGCGCCGGTCCAAGGCAAACTTGTGCGCGAGGCTCTTGACGTACGCCTCGCGCCTGCCGGCCGTACCGATAACGGTCCAGCCATACAGCACTTCATCGCGCAGGCCGAGCAGCAGCACATGATGCTGTCTGCGCAGCCGTTGCAATAGCGGCTGCAGCTGTTCGTCGAACATCGCATTGTCCAGATCCGAGAACAAAAGGGTCAGCCCTCGCTTGCTCTGCACGCGCATCAGATGCTGCAGCGCCGTCAGATAGCTCGCTTCGACAAACTCGCTCTCCAGATCGAACACGGCTTCCGTCAGCGTCTGCAGATGAGCAAGCCCTGCCCCTGGCGGCACATAAGCCTTAATCCTGCTGGAGAACGCCAGCAGAGCGACTTTATCCCCCTGCTTGAGCGCAACGGCAGCAAGCGCCAGGGCCGCCTCCAGCGCGGCGTCCAGCTTGGTGCGTCCCGCAAGCTCCACGCCCATCCTCCGTCCGCAGTCCAGCATGATCGTGACGACCTTGCCCCTCTCGGGTCGAAACTGGTTCGTCATCAAGCTTCTGGCGCGCGCGGACGCTCTCCAATTGATCAGCCTCGGATCGTCATCCGGCGTATATTCACGAATCGCATGAAACTCCGAGCCCGTTCGCTCCCGCTTGTACACCCGGCGTCCGTCAAGAATCAGATCCCGCTGGGCCGCCGACAAAACGCCCCGGACCGCCGACATATCGGGATAGATCCGGATGCTCTGCTCCATTCGCACGTTCATCTGCTTGGACCAAAGCCCCAGTCTGCCGCTGAAGCGAATCCAGATGCGCCGGAACGCATACGTTCCCCGCTCCTGTCCGGCTGCGGTATAAGTAAGGGACGTTTCCTTGCCCTCCCAGTACGTCCGCAGTGTCTGACGCTCATGCAGGCGGAACGTCCCGGGCACATCGTCAGCCGCCTGCAGCAGCAGACCGGACGAGAGGGCTCGCGGCGCCGTCACCGTCAGCTTCACTTCGAAAGGGCTGCCGACATCCGCCCGGCCCGGCAAGGTCCGGCTCACCCGGATGCTGCCCCGTCTGGGCAGCAGAGACAAATCCAGCACCGACGCGGCCGCCAGCGCGAGATTGACCGCGGCCAGCGCGGCTGCGCCTGCGCCGGCCGCATAACCGGCCGCGACCAGCAGCGCTCCAAGCCCCGCCGCCGCCGCAAGCCGGGGAGTGGGCACGATCAGCCGCCGCTCCAGCCGCTCAGCGAGGTACCGGAATCTCCCCCAGCGTTTCCCGGATGAAGTGGTCACTCGTCTCTCCCTCCAATTCGACCTGCGGCGTCAGCAGCAGCCGATGTCTCAGCGCCGGCACCGCTACGGTTTTGATATCGTCCGGCGTCACGAAGCTTCGGCCGTCCAGCAGCGCCCATGCCTTGGCCGCCATCATGAGCGCGATACCGGCACGCGGACTTGCCCCGAGCAGAACCCGCTTGTCTTCCCGGGTACGACGAACCAGCGCCGTGATGTAATCCAGCAGGGAATCCTGCACAACCACATCGACGAGCGACACGCGAAGCTCCTTGAGCCGCTCCAGCGGGAACACGGCAGGCGCCCCCTCTTCGCCGCCCGCTGCGGCGAAATAAGGAGCATGCGCCTTCAGCATCGCAAGCTCCGCATCCTGGGGCGGATAGGTGATGCTCAGCTTGAATAGGAACCGGTCGAGCTGGGCTTCGGGCAGCGGATAGGTGCCCTCATATTCGACCGGGT
This sequence comes from Paenibacillus sp. cl123, assembly GCF_900101595.1. Lineage (GTDB taxonomy): Bacteria > Bacillota > Bacilli > Paenibacillales > NBRC-103111 > Paenibacillus_G. Next base: position 110,061 of record NZ_FMYY01000008.1, on the reverse strand, counting down.
TCTGCGTCGCAACGACGAAGAAAGGATCGGGCAGCCGATAGGTCTTGCCCTGAATCGTCACCTGACGCTCTTCCATCGCCTCCAGCAGCGCGGACTGCGTTTTCGGCGGCGTCCGGTTGATCTCGTCGGCCAGCAAAATATGGGTAAATACCGGACCGCGGATCGTCTCGAATTCGCCGGTCTTCATATTCAGCACCACGCTGCCGGTAATATCGCTCGGCATCATATCCGGGGTGAACTGCACCCGGCTGAACGTGCCGTCGACCGAATCGGCCAGCGTGCGGACCAGCTTCGTTTTGCCCAGTCCCGGCACGCCTTCCAGCAGCACATGCCCTCCTGCCAAAAATGCGGTCAGCAGCAGGCGAATATGATGCTGCTGTCCGATTACGATCCGGTCCATCTGCTGCAATAGCTGTTGCAATCGGCTCACTTCCTCTCCAGTCTGCGTATCAATTCATCAGCCCTGCGGCTGTCCTGGACCAGCTGCTTCGACCTATAGACAGCGGAGCTGCGGGCGCTGTGGAACGCTGCCAGCAGTCCGGCCAATAGCTCCGCGTCCTCCTTGTTTCCGTGGAGCTTGGCCGCGCCAAGCGCCTGGCTGTCCGTCGCATCCGTTCTGACGCCCCATTTCTCCCGCAGCAGGCTGCGGATATACGCCTCCTGATGCATCAGGGCATCCCGCGCCAGCTCTTGGCGCTCATACCAGCCGGCGGCTGCGAGCAGCGTTTCGTCCCCGCGTCTGACCGTCCAGGCCCGGGGCGTGTACGCGGGTCCGAAGCGGACGGCCTTCAGCCACAGCCACAGCAGGGCCGCCGCCGCGAGCTGGGCCAGCACCGCCAGCAGCCACCCGGGATACACGGCCAGCAGTCCCGGCTTGTCCTGCAGCCCATGGTGATACTCATCGAACCAGATCGCCTCGCGGTCCCGGGGCAAATAAGGCCACAGCAGCTCAAAATGCGATTGGCTCAGCAGCGAGCCGTTCTCCAGCCACTCGGGCACGAGCAGCATGGTGACCGTCCCGCTCCCATGCGAGGAGCGGGCGGCGATAAAGCCTTGCTTATCCTGCAGAAGGGGCTCGATACCCTCGCCCGCCTCGATGCGCATGCCGGATCTGACAGCGGCCGTCCATGAAGCCCGCTCCGGACGCTGCAGATCCGCGATAGGAACGGCCGGCTCATCGGCCACGGCGCTGTTCGCTTCGAGGAACTCGAATGGCGCCCACGGCGGCGGCGAGCTGTGGAACAGCAGCAGATCATTGCCGCGCTCAACCCACCGCAGCGCAGCCGTGCGGTCCTGCTCGGTCAGGAACGACGGCTGGATGACGACCAGCGTATGTCCCTGCGTGTCCGGCAGCGATCTCCAAGGCTTGCGCCACGCCCCGACCGGCTCGCCTTTTTCCTCCAGCAGCGTATACAGTCCCTTGGTTCCGTCCGCCGCCGGCGAGGAGGAGACGTAAGGCGTATAATCAGGCAGCTTGGGCCGGACAAGGAAATAGCCGACGCTCAGAAACGCGATGATACTGAGCAGCAGCGCCAGCTGCCGCTTATTTCGCTTCAGCAGAGCGATCGCCTCCTTCCCTTGCCGCCTCGGCGAGCTTGCGCATGCGGTCATAATCGGCGGCAGACGCGGAGGCTCCGCCATAGACGACGCGCTCGAAGAAAGCGGCCCCTTCCCGAAACGGCTCCGCGAGCCCAGGCGCCCGCTCCGACAGCTCGTTTGCGTATTCGCGGTTCGTCTTCCACTTCTCGGCGCGAATCCATCCCTGCTCGTCCAGCAGCAGCAGCAGCCCCAGGAAGGCCCGGCGCACAGCTTCCGGGTATGCCCCTTCGTCAGCGCATCGCCGCGCCTCTTCCAGATGAGCGGCCGACGACATGCCCAGCTCGGCCGCAGAGCGGAAGACGCTCGGCCGGCGGCTCCGGCGCATCAGGATCATGCTGCGGACCAGCCAGACGATAACCGAAGCGAGCGCGATCAATAATAAGCCCAGCAGCCCGTAGGCGAGCAGCTTCGGCGTCCCCGGGGGCAGGTCCATATCGGGAAACAGATCAAGCAGGCCCTGCCAAAGCCGCTCCAGCCAATCCATCACCGGGTTCGCTCCGCCGCGCTCGTAAGCCGCATACTCGTCGCGGGAGAGAATCTCCTGCAGCTTTTCTTTGTCGGCTTGCAGCCCGGCATCAGTCATCGCTCGGTACGGCCCCCTGCGGCTTCGTCGGCTCCGAGGCGGGAGAGGAGGCTGCCGCTTGCTCCGCCCGTTCCCCTGCCGGCATACGCCCTGCTGAAGCATCTTCCGGAGCTGCCGAAGCGTCTGCATACCCGGCTCCGCCCGTACCCCACGCCTGTTGCGGGACAGCCGTTGTCTGCATATACCGCTCCAGATCAGCGCCTTCATGGCGCACGCGAAGGTCGAAGTAAATCACGCCGTACGGGATGGTGTACAGCGGGGCGATCAGCAGAATAAGGACGGTGTTGATCAATTGTCCGATCAGAGACATTTTGAAGACGGCGATCAGCAAGGCATAAACTCCGAGAGAAAACACCGTATAAATGACAGTCAGAATAAAAAATACGGCAAAGATGCGCCAGAAGCTTCCCCGCGTCAGCCGCCAGCTGCCCCGGATCGCCTCGCCTTCATCTTCCAGCGTCACGATCGGCAGGTAGAAGCCGAAGCGGATTATGAAATAGCTTGAGCAGGCTGAAATCGCAAATCCAGTCAGTATGTATACGACAGCCACGATCACGATAAATGCGATGCTTCCCCCGAACGGGTCGCCGCCTAGCGCCAGAAAACCGGCCCCAAGTCCCACCGTCAACGAGCCGATGAGGACAAGCGCCAGGACAAGCGCTATCCAGATGACAAACATAAGTCCGAATATGATCAGCCCGTACAGCAGCGTATTGCCGACCTGTCTGCCGTAGCGCACGAACGCCCCGCGCAGCACTTCGCCGAAGCGGACTTCCCCGCCCTGCAGCGCCGTTTTGACCAGCAAAAGCTGGGAGGACATCAATACCGGCACCAGCAGCAAAAGGTAAAGCGGCATCACGAGAAAGGTAAACAGCAGCAGGCCGGGACTTGCCTCTTCCGCGCTGGCCGCGCCTCCATTCAAAAACAGCTCGAAGGAATCGGCGATGGAAGTTCCGCTCTCCGGGAAAAACGACAACGTCGAAAGATTATAAAACAGCACATTTTGAATGATGTAAAAAGGTCCCGCAAACAGCAGCAGCAATAAAAAAGCAACGGTAAAATGACTGCGGTACAACTGAAAGCTTTTGTCTAGGATCGCGCCGATCCCCATCGGCCTGTTCAAGGTTTCCATCCACTCATCCTCCAGTCACATAATCGAAATAAGTATACATGATTGCAGCGGATAGAGCACCAGTAAAATCCATTTCAACCAGCTATGCATGAATATCCGGTTATTTGTCATTGGTCAGCCTGCCGTCCGAGCTGAGGGGAATCGGCTCCCCGAGCTGCGCCGGGGGCGGCTTCATGAAGTGAACATTGAGGAAATCCTTCACTCTGGCAAGCACCTCCCTGGCTTCGTATTTGCGGATATCGCGGTAAGCCTGCTTGTCGGAAGCGGCCCCGACCGCCTCAATTCCGAGCGCACGGGCTACATAAATGGCTCTTTTCAGATGATAATCCTGGGTGACGATAATCAGGTTCTGCGCTTGAAATACGGCCTGAGCCCGGTACATGCTGTCATAAGTATTAAAGCCGGCATGATCCATGAAGATGTGCGCGTCCCTCACTCCTTTCTTCATCAAGTAATTTTTCATCGCATTCACTTCATCATAATCATCGCTGGCGTGATCCCCGCTGACGATGATGCGGCTTGCAAGCCCCGACACATACAAGTCATAGGCCGTGTCGAGCCGGTCCCGAAGAATATCCGAAACCTTCCCATTGGAGTAAACCGATGCGCCGAGCACGATCGCGGCTTCAACCTGCGGCAGCTCGTCTTTCGGCAAAATATAGGCATCGCCTGATTGAAGCACATATTCATTAACGACCAGAAACGTCGTACATCCCATTAACCCTGCAAGCGCCAGCAGACGCAGCAGACGCCCGACCGCTCGTTTAACCGACTTTTCCGTCTTCCTTTTACGCTGTTTCATTGCAATCTCCTTTGTGTCCATTCCCGATCATGAAGAAAATAACCAGCGAAGCTCCGCGGTCTGTTCTCATTATACCTTAAATGGACCTGCAGTCGACTCCGGAAGTGCGCAATGTGGGCAGCCCCGAGCCGATTCGGCAGCGTGCCCGGCGGAATGGCGAAAAGGAGCTCCCGCCGGGCGGGAACTCCTTTCGAAACTTGCACAGGGATAAACAGCTGACCGCGTCATCATGCACAGCCGGACAAGCGGCTTCACAACGGCGGAAACTCCAAAAGGTTCAGCTCGTGGATCGACCAGAAATTGCCCGCTGCGCCGGTCTGCACCAGTTTGACGTAACGGGCCGTCTGTGCAGGAAACCGGACAGTCAGCAGCGCTTTGCCTGCGCCGGCGGCGGCAGGCGTCCCCCAATTCACGCCGTCTGCCGAGACATAAACTTCATAGCTGCGCGGATAGTCATAGGCACTGCCGGCAGTATCCGCTTCGAGGCCATTGAATGTGCGCAAGCCGCCGAGGTCGAGCTGAAACCATTGTCCGCTGACTTGATGAACCCCCGTGTCCCAGCGGGTGGACGGTTTGCCGTCCACAGCGTTCGCAGCTTTGGCGGGCTGGTGGGAGGCTGAAGCCGTCCACCCTGTCCGCTCCAGCTTGTAGGGCGCTCCCCCCGGCTCGGCATAGGTCGCTGCCGTGACGGACATGGAGCTTGGCGATTCATTGCCCGCCGCATCCCTCGCTTTTACCGTAAAGGTATACGACGTAGCCGGAAGCAGTCCGTATACCGTGTAGGTGACCCCCGTCACCGTCTGCTCATTCAGCCTGAGCGCGCCCTGGTAAACGTCGTAGCCGGCCACTCCGATATTGTCGCTGGAGGCGGTCCAGCCGAGACTGACGCTGTTTGCCGTCCGCCCGAGTACGGACAGCTCCCCGGGTGCCGTTGGCGGCGCCGTATCGGCAGATGCAGCACCGCCGGGAGTTACGACGTAAAGCGGATCGCCGGCCGGGCCTTGACCGGACCCGTTGACGGCTGTGATCCGGTACGTATAGAACACGCCGGGAGCAAGTCCCTCGTCCGTATAAGCCGTCCCCGCTACGGAAGCCGCAGCGGTCTGCCAAGCGGAGCTTCCTCCGCTGCGCCGCTCTACCCGGTACTCCGCAGCCTCCGGATCGGCGGCCCAGGACAAGGCGACGGACGTTGGCGTTGCCCGCGTTACGCCGGCCAGCTTAACGATGCCGGGCCCAGGCGGCGCAAGTCCAAGCAGGGCGTCTACGGCGGCTGTCACGCCGCCCGCGTCGGCCGCTACGATATTCAGCGCATGACGTTCCCCAACAAAGGGAGAATTCGCCAGACTGACCGCAGCATGGCCTGCCGTGATCCCCGTTCCATGCTCCGGCAGCAGATAACCCCGGGCTTGATCAAGGAGCAGCACGTTGGTGGAGGAAGTGCCCAGCAGCACCAGATCCGAGTCCAACGTCAGCCACTGCGGATAGGAGGTCATGGACTTATAGGTCTGCAAGCTCTTCACCACCCCGCCTGGCTCCGCGAGCCCGAGCGCTACGTCCCGTCCCTGCTGCGCAAAATGCTGCACCAGCCGCTCCGCCTGAGCGGAGATGGCAGGATCGGCTTGCTGCGCCGCTGTCAGCGCGATCGTCAGCGGCACCTCGGAGCGAGCGGCGAATGCCCGGATATGCTCCGGCTTGTGCAGCCGGACCGCAGGCTCAGGATCGGCGGCTGCGGACAAAACGTTGACTTCGACGGTTGTTTCCAAGCCGCTGAGCAGCTCCTTCGCCTTCACGGTGTAAATGCCGGGAGCGTCCTGTTTGTGCAAGGGCAGCTTGGCGCTCAAGCCAGTCGCCGTATACACGGTTGCCGAGTCTCCGCTAACCGTATGGGTGACCGTCAGTTCAAGCGGGATGCCGGCCATCGCCTCCGGATTGCGGATCGTCGCGAACGCCTCGTAGAAGCCGGACTCCGCCTCCGTTACCGTCAGCCCCGGAGCCGTCACCTCGGCCGGCGGGAGGGCATACCATTGGAAGCCGTTCGTCTGCAGGTCGACCTGCGCAGCCTCGGCTGGCGTCAGCTTGCGGCCCTGCCGGACATCGTAGATCGGCCTTGCCGTATTCCACTGCAGCGCCGCGGTCTGGCCGAGCAAATGCTGGCTTTCACCTGCCGCCGCATCATGCCGTTCATTTAGCACGGTAACGTACTCCGTGTCGCCGGCCCGGGTCGGCACGGCCCATACCGTGCTGCTGTCCGAGTAAGCCGCTGGCTTCGGCACGCCGGCCATCGCTGTCCGCAGCTTGGCGATATTGGCCGTATTGCGGCTTAAGAGCAGGTTCGTCTGATCCGTATTGCTCTGGATCACATAAGACGCCACCTGCATCCCCGTCTCGGCGGAAGCCACGGGAGATACGGATTCGCTGTCCTTCAGGATACGTCCTCCCTGATCGACGAAGCTTTGCAGCTCCGACACGAGCCCGTCATACCAGTGCCAGCTTGCATCGAATTCGTTCAGACCGACTAACAGAATCGCCTTGATCGAGGAGGGCAGCCCTCGCTTCAATTCCTCCGGCGTGATGATCTTGGACGGCCAGCCGGCCGCATGCGTCAGGAACAGCGCCTCCGAAACTTTGCCCTCATGGGAGCCCTGCAGCAGCTGCTCCTCCGACGGGCTTTCGCCTCCGACAATTCCCCGCAGCAGCGCCTGATCGTTCACATACATGATGCCGATCGAAGGGGTCGGCTCCGTCAGCGCGTACGCCCCGCCGTACTTGTGAATCCAGGCGTACAGCTCTTTCTGTTCGCCGATCATCTGCGGATGGGCGAGCGGCCCCCGGTCGTTGGGAAGCACATTGGTGCCGATCGCCTGGATGCCCCGCGTCAAGGTCATCGCGTACGTCTTCTCGCGGTCGGCCTTGCCGAAGAAGAGAGAAAAATCGTCCTGAATCGCCCAGGTCGGCTTATTCGGCGCATAGCTCCGCAGCTTGTCGATCAGCGACACCGCATGGAGCGGCTTGGAGGCATTCAGCTCATTCCAGTCGTAAGCCGTCTGGACAGGCAGCTGCTCGTGCATCTCCTTGCCGGGAATAGTCGCCCACAGCCAGCCGCCCCGTCCGCCAACTCCGGGCGAGCTTCCGTACGATCCGGTTGTCGTCGTGTAGGCGGCGTTTACCTCGGCAGCGGCTCGCGCAAAATATCCGTACTCCCTGAACGTCTCGTTGTACCGCCCGATGTAGTCAAGGAACGGTCTCACGCTGCCCGCCCAATATTCATGTGTTTTCAGCGAATATTGTCCCTGCAGGCTTGGCGCGATCGGCGTCGTCAGCGGCTCGCCGGCCCCGGTCTGGAAGGGCGCGAACGCCCGGCCCCACGGCCGGTTCGGATGCGGCGGCGCCCAGTCCCAGTATTGGGCGTAGGCGGCGTTATCCGCGCCCAGGCTGATTCCCGCCACATTGGGGTAGCGGCTCAGCCGCTGAAGGCCGAGCTGGAGCTCCCGGTACAGCGGAGCGTGATAGTCGGCGATATAAGAGCTGTAGAACGGCAAATTCTGGCTTGACGTACTAATCACATCCCAGTCCGTCCGGGGAATGAGCCCGAGCTGCACGCCCCTTTCCGCCAGCGCTTGGGCCATATGCTCGTGACTGCCGGCAGCTGCCGGGTCCGCAAACGTACTGAATTCATATACCCGGTCATAGCCGGTATCCGCTACGTAATCGGCATATTGATCCACAGTGCCGACGCTTGCATATTGCCGGGCAATCTCGCTGTGCTCGGAGTGATAGTAACTGCCCGAGCTCATCCCGTGGGGCAAATAGACGAAGTTGACCGACTCCGGCGAGCGCGGCACCGCCGTTCCGACATGCCGCGAGATCGGAGCGGCAGCGGAAGGGTCAGGCTCAAAAGCCGGCGCCGGCGGCTTCGCTCCGGACAGCGCCTGCACATCGGCGTTCCATGCCGCCTCATGCGGGAACGTCTCGGGACCGTCCATGCCGGTTACCGTAATCGCCGGGCCCGGCCCCGGTACCGTTAGATCGATCTGCAGCGGAATATCCTTCGGATCTCCGGGAACGATCGGCGCCAGACCCGCATCGAATCGCACCGGCCCCCGGCCGTCCACCCATAGCTCGTAAGGCTTGCCGCTTTCATTTTGCGGCAGGAGCAGGGTCAGGGAATCCAGCGTCCGCGTCCCGCTGTTATAGATTTCTTGGCCGTCGTTTTTCAGGATAACGCTGCGGACCGCGCCGGCGGAAGCGCCGGCAATTTTGACGGGAAAGGTCCACAGCTCGTAATCCCATGTCCAGCTGCGCGCGGTCCGGTCCGTCGTATACACATTCGTCTGCCCCCAGCGCCAGGCAACTCCCCGGAGCCAGTGATTGCCGGGCGACAGCACATTGTCATACGGCTGCTGCACGATGGACATGTTGGCGGGCGGCTGCTGAAGCAGCAGCTCCGTTTTATATTCCGGGCCGGATGCGAACGGCTCGACGGTCCGAACCGTCCCGGCGCCATTATCCTGCGGAATATGCAGCTGAACCCGCGGCCAATCGACCGCGTCCGGTCCCTCTCGACGGGCGGCGTTCTGATGAATCTTGGCGCTGCCCTTCGTAAACAGCCCCGTCGGCGTATCGAAGCGAACCAGCCGCAGCGTGGTGTATTTGGTCGGAGCGGTGAAGTCGCTGTCGGCTGCGGGACGCGTCATAATCGTATTGTTCATATCCGCTTGAATCTGGGCTTGCGTGAGCGGCGCGGCATACATCCGCAGCGAATCGACCGCTCCCCGGTAGCCGTACTTGACCATCGTGCGGGTGGTGTTGTCGAAGTGCCATTCCGTTCCCAGCATAACCGGCAGCTCATTGGGCAGCAGATCCGTAAATACGCTGCCCGCCGGCACCTGGCCGACCAGCTTGCCGTTTACATAAAGCCATGCCCCTTCGTATTTCTCGAAGACGGCGGCCACGTGGGACCACTGGCCCGCCGCCAGCTCCGGAGCTGCGAATGACCAGTTGTACCATTTCTCGCCATAGTCGGAGCCGAAATAAAGCTTGTTGCCCTGAAGGCCAAGATAAAAGGTCGTACCTTTCCAGTTGGCATCCCGCTTGGAGGCGATGGGCTGGTAGCCGTTCAGATCATCCGGCTTGATCCAGGCCGATATCGTAAAAGCGGACGATATGCGGTTCAGCCGGCCCGGCTGGGTGATCGTCGCCTGATCGCTCCCGCTCAGCACAAGCGCCTGCCCGCTGCCTGGACGGCCCGGCGCGTAAGCGGCCGGCGCTTGGAAAGAACCGGCCTTCTCCGGCTGCTCCGGACGGTGCGTGCTCCAGATCGCGGCAGGGTCCGAAGCCTGCGGCTCCATCTCGTATTTCGCGATCAGCGGCAGCTCCATGACCGGCTGGGTTGTGACTGTCAGAGCCGCAGGAGCGGATTCGTTGCCGTATACGTCCCTTGCCTTCACAACAAGCGAATAAGCCGTATTAGGGGTCAGGCCGGTGAAGCGGTGGGCGCGAACGGCCGGAGTCGTGGAGACGACCTTGACCGAATCGAGGTAGATGTTGTAGCCCGCTACGCCGATATCGTCCGTGGAAGCGTCCCACGACGCGTCGAACTGGGTATCCAGAACTTTTTTAACGGTGAGGTTTCCCGGCGTCGTCGGCGGGTTCTCATCCGGCTCCGGCAGTCCGTATAGGTTCAGCTCATGGACCGACCAGTAGCTGCCGACCCCTTTCGTCAGCGTCAGGCGGACGAAGCGCGCCGTCTGCTCCGGGAAAACGGCCTGGACCATAGCCGAAGTTCCGGTAAAGGTCCCGATCGGGGCGCTCCAGCTCTCGCCATCCTCCGAAACGGTCAACTGAAACTCGCGCGGGTAATCGCCATTGGACCCTGTCGCATTCAGCAGCAGCTTGTTATAGGCTTTGCCTCCCGGGCCCGTGTCGAGCTGCAGCCACATGCCCGCCGCCTGCGCCGCACCGCTCGACCATCTCGTGGAAGCGCTGCCATCAATGGCCGAATAAACGCTGGCTGCGCCATGCGAAGCGGTGATCGACCACAATGCGCGTTCCAGCGCGCCTTGTGTGGTGAAAGCGACCGGCTCGCTGTAGGACGACTTATGCCCAGCCATATCGACAGCCCTTATCTGATACGTGTAGGCGGTCCGGGGAGCCAGCCCTTTCAGCGTTAACGCCGGCTGGCGGGTGAAGCCGGCATATTCGGCGCCGGCGTACACCTCATACCCGAGCACAGCTACATTGTCGGCGCTGGGGCTCCAGGTCAGCGATGCCTCCGTATCCGTTACGGAAGCTGCGGCAGGGCCACCCGGCGCAGCCGGCGCTTCGAGGTCATCCGTATGGGAACCGAACAGCTTTAAGTTTTGAATCGACCAATAATTACCGACTCCCTTGGTCAGCGTAATGCGCAGATAACGGGCCGTCTGCTCGGCAAAATCGGCCTGGATCAGTACGCTGCCGTTGCCGGAAGCGATCGGGCTGCTCCAGTTTTCCCCATCCTCGGATACGGCTACCGAATATCCGCGGGCGTAATCGCCGCTGTAGCCGGTCGCGTCGATGACCAGCTTGTGGTACGACTTCGCTCCGGGTCCGGTATCGATCTGAAACCACATGCCGGACGCCTGATTCGCGCCGCTGGTCCAGCGGGAGGACGGCAGCGCGTCGATCGCCATCCGTGCAGCGCTTCCGCTATTATGCGAAGCGCTGACCGTCCAGAGTCCCCGGTCCAGCTCATCCAGATTCACGGTGACCGGCGTGCTGGGGGCCGACACGTTACCGGCCGCATCCTTGGCCCTCACGGTGAAAACGTAATCCGTCCCGGGGTTCAGTCCCTCCGCCCGGTACAGCGGAGCTCCGCTGACGCTTGCCTCCAGCGCCCCGTCCCGGTAAACGTCATAGCCGGTCACACCGGTATCGTCCGCCGGGACCGACCAGGTCAGCTGCGCGGACGCTTCTGTCCGCCAGACCGATTCCAGGTTAGCCGGAGTTCCCGGCGGCTGCGTATCTGCGGCCAGAGCCGGGACGGCCTGAAGCGGCAGCAGTCCGGCGAGCAGCGAGCCGACGAGCAGTCTGGCCGCCGTGCGATGCATTTTTTTCCACATCAATGACACTCTCCTCTCGAGCATTTGTCGGGGCCGATGATTCGATTTGTTTCGTGATTCCGCCGCTTGGCGGAGCCCCTCACCTCCTTTCCAGCCCTTGGGCAGCCCGCAGACGGGCCGCTGCTCCAGGTCGGCTTACCCGAACGAGCCGCTCAGACCCTCCTCGACGCTCACCCCTTCACTGCCCCGATCAGCACGCCCTTGACAAAATATTTCTGCAGGAACGGATACACCGCCAGCAAAGGCAGCAGCATGACTATAATGCCTGCGGACCGGATGGATTCCGGCGTCAGCATCTCCTCGGCCTCCTGCGGCTGGACATTGTTCAGATTCTGCAGCAGCGACTGGTTGGCCACCATATTTTGGACCAGGACGGCCAGATTGAATTTGGATGAGTCGTTGATATTAATCAACACGCTTTGGAACGAGTTCCAATACCCGACGCCATAGAACAGCGTCAGCGTCGCCAGCACCGGCATGGACAGCGGCAGCACAATCTGCCACAGCAGCCGCCACTCGCTGCACCCGTCGATCTGGGCAGCTTCATTCATCTCTTCCGGAATTTGCTCGAAAAACGCTTTCAGCACGAGCATATTGTAGGCGCTGACCAAGCCCGGCAGCCACAGCGCCCAATACGTGTCGACGATACCGAGTCCGCGGTTGACGAGGAAGGCCGGAATCGCCTGGATGCCGAACAGCATCGTGAACACGATGGCCAGGGTGAAAAACCGGCGCGCATAGAAATGCCCTTTGGACAGCGGGTAAGCGGCCAGAATCGTAAACAGCATGCTGAACACGATTCCGAAGCCGGTAATGACCAGGCTGTTGCGGAATGTGCGCATAATCGGCGTGCCTTCGATCAGCATCCTGTAGGATTCGAGCGAAAAACCGACTGGCCATATCCCGACCCTTCCCGCTGCGACGGCTTCGTATTCGCTGAGCGAAATCGACGCCAGATTCAGCAAAGGAATGAGGCAGCTTACGCCTGCGATAAACAAAAGCGTATCATTGACGGCATAGAACCATTTCTCACTGCGCGAAAGCTTCATAAACGTTCGCCTCCTTTACCATAGCGACTGGTCGAACAGCTTGGCGAGACGATTGGCGCCGATAACCAGCACAAGGCCGATAACGGCCTCGAACAGCCCCATCGCGGTCGTCATGCTGTACATCCCGCCTTGAATCCCGACCGTATAAATATAGGTGCTGATGACGCTCGACACGTCGGACACGACCGCGTTCTGCAGGTTGTACACCTGATCGAAGCCAACTTCCATCACGCTGCCCATGGACAGGATGAGCATCAGCGTCATCACCGGGAGAATGCCCGGCAAGGTGACGTAACCGACCTGCTTGATCTTGCTTGCGCCATCGATGCTGGCCGCTTCATACAGCGAAGGATCGATCGAGCTGATCGCCGCCAAGTAAATAATGGCCGAGAAGCCCGCTTCCTTCCAGATGCCCGAGCCGAAAAAAATCGCCAGCCAGGAGCCCGTCTGATACAGAAAGCGGACCGGCTCCCCGCCGAAATACGCGATAACCGCATTCACCGCACCTGCCTGCGAGCCGAACAGCGTAACGGCGATGCCGCCGACGATGACCCAGGAGAAAAAATGGGGCAAATACAGCAGCGTCTGCACCGAGCGCTTGAACCATGACCGGCGAACCTCGTTCAGCATGACCGCGATCAGGATCGGGAACGGGAATCCGATCACGATCTTGAGCAGGCTCAGCACGAAGGTATTGCGAATAATGTCGAGCGACTGCGGATTGGAAAACATCATCCGGAAATAGTCCAGCCCCGCCCAAGGGCTTCCCCATATGCCCTGCATCAAATTGTAATGCTTGAAGGCGATGACATTGCCCAGCATCGGCACATAGCGGAACAGCACGAAGAAAACAATGACGGGAATAAACATCAGCAACAGCGGCACATTGCGGCGAAACCGGCTGCGGCTGCGCGTCCGAAGGACCAGGATGTTTTCCTTGAAATCGTTGGCTGCCGTTTCATGTATTTTCATAAGGTCTCTCCTTCTCCTCTCCGCCCTGAGCGCATATTCTCTAAGATTTGAACGGCAACAGGTCCGTTCGCCCCAGCCGACCGGACCTGTCCCTATCACTGGCCTTTATTTATTGCCGTACAGCTTCACCGCATCTTCCCCGAACTGGTACAGGTCCTTCAGCAGAAAGGCGTTCGCTTTATTTGCCTCATACCATTTGGCGTAAAATTCATCGACGCGCAGCCCGCCGGACTTCTCCCAGATGCTTTTCGTATCCTTCTCCGCCTGATCCGCCGTATAGCCGGCCCCGCTCACAACAGCCTTCATCCATGCATCCTTTATCTGCTGTTCGGTATTTTTCACGATAAGCGCCAGGTCCTGAGGCAGCACCGGCAAATATTCAGGCTTCAGCGTCGGAATCGGACGATCCTTGCTGACATAGGCCTGATTGGCGTCCAGCGCCAACTGGCGCAGCGTTTTTTGCGTGTCCGTATCGCCGGCGCGCTGCTCCAGGAACGAGCATTTGCCCAGCAGGAGCAACGACGACATCATCCGCATATCAGCGGTATACGATATTTCCTTTTTATTTTTTTCGACGTCGATCGGCTTCGGGCAGCCTGCTTCATTTTTGCTCCAGTGGACGCCCTCCTGGCCGTTCTCCAGCGTACGCGCCGTCTCCGGCTTAATCATGAAGTCAATATACTGCATAACGGCCTTCGGATTTTTCGCTCCCGCGTTGATCGCTCCGACCATCTGGATCGGGCTGCTCACAACCGGACTAAACTGTCCGAATTCGGACTTGGGCAGAGGCAGCATAGCCAGCTTCGCCTTCGCATCATTTTTCTTCAGCGCGTCGTAATCCTTGTCAGTCAGCTCCTGATGCAGATACATGCCAAGCTTGCCTGACATGAAGTCCTGCTTCGCTTTCTCGCCGTTTTTGTCTGCAAGAAAATCTTTGTCGACTGCGCCCGCATCGAACAATTGCTTCTGGAACGCCGTCGCAGCTTTCAGACGGTCCCACTCGTGAATAAACTTGTCGCCCTCGAAGCGCCACTGAACCTCGCCGAATCCGAACATGTGCTGCAGGATCGAAACCCCGTTGCCGCTCAGATTCAAGCCGAACGTGTCAGCCTTGCCATTGCCGTCCGGGTCCTGAGATGCGAACGCCTTCGCTGTCTGCAGCAGCTCCTCCGTCGTCGCCGGCATCGGCAGGTTGAGCTTCTGCAGCCAATCCTCGCGGATATAAATCCGGTGGTTCGCATTCAGCGGCGTAACCTTGCCGATCTCATAAAGCTTGCCGTCATCTTTCGTGCCCAGCTTCTTCAGCTGCGGGAACTGCTTCATCAGCTCTTTGTACGTGGTGCTGTGCTGCTCGATGACCTCATCAAGCGGCATAAGCAGCTTCTGCGCGTACCATTGGTTGCGGTAACCGGTATCGTACTCCAGAATCAGGTCGGGCGCCGAGTTAGTCGCGAACAGGGCGTTGAACTTCTGCAGCGATTCCCAGCGGGGCACCGTAATATATTTCACATCAACCGGTCCCTGCTTGTTGACCCACTCTGTCCAGCGGTTTTTGTCCCAGTTCCCTTCCTCCGGCGGTATATTGTTGCGCTCATACATGGAAACGGTGATGCTGCCCCGCGCTTCCGGCGTTTGCGCTTTCTCTCCTTGCCCCTGCGGCTTGGACCCGGCAGCGTCCGGAGTTTTGGGCTCCGCGCTGCAGCCTGCGACGATGACTCCAGTCAGCGCAAGCGCCGTCATGCCTGCTTTTAGAATGCTGCGCTGCCTTTTCTTGTTCATGCTCATTTCGATTAAGCTCCCCTCGTTTATCGTGATCGTTGTACAGCCCGCCGTCCTGATTGCACTATACCGCAGGCCTTCGATTTCGAGCAATTTACATGTTTCGCTCAACTAACCGATTGGCCAAAACGACCCGGCTAACCGGAATTCAGCCATGGACCAAATGGCAAAAAGGCCCGCCGCAGCAAGGAGAACGGGAGCCTTTTATCGTATGTGGACTAGTCAGTCGAATCGAACCGTCGCGTTACGGTACATAGGGAAAGCGCCCCCCGTACCCGGCCGTCAAAGGACGCTTTTCTCATAGCTTTTGCGGTAATCGCCCGGCGTTGTGCCCATGACCTTCTTAAAGGCCCGGATATACGAAATATCGTGGAGATAACCAACCTCGGCGGCGATCTGCTTAAGCGACAAGGAGGTTTCCTCCAGCAGCCGTCGGCTTTGGGCTATCCGGACGCCGACCAGATAATCGACCAGCTTCTCGCCAAACGTTTCCTTAAACAGACGGCTTACATATTTGCCGTTCATCCCGAACTTCTCGCACAACTGGTTCAGTGAAAGGTCCGGGTTCGCGTACTCGCGGTCGATATAGTCTTTCACCTCGCAGATCAGCTTGTAGTGGCTGCGGCTTTCCTGCTGCTCCCGCAGCCTGCCGCTGAACTCCTCCAATATGGCGGCGAACCGGCTTTCCATCTCCCCGCTCCAGTCGAACGTATCCCTCAGCTCATTCAGCTTTCCGACGATCTCGTTCTTCCATACGTCCTGCATATCAGGCGGAAGCTCCACCATCTCGCGGTACAAATGATCGATGAACGTGCCCAGCACCTGCACCAGCTCCTCCCTGGGCAGACGCTGGACGCGCACTTCCCGGAACACCGACTGGAACATCTCCCGCCAATTTTCATCCCCCGTCCGGAATGCCCGGGCAAAGCTGCGGATCAGCGGAAGCTGCCGGTAAAGCTCGCCGTTGCCGGACTGCGCATCCCGGTAGGAAATGACCCGGTTCGGTCCTGCGCTGGCCTTGAAATCCAACGCCTGCCGGGCCTGCACGTACGTCTCCGGCACCTGAAGCGTATCGTCTACAGCGGAACCGAGTCCGACCGTTACCGTAAACTCCAAATTGTCCTTCACCCAAGCCTGCGCCTCGCCGGTGACTCTTAGCAGCGCATCCTCCGCCTCGTCCGCCTCGCGGGCGTTCTGATACAAAGCGGTCAGCTGATGCTGGGCCGTCCATTCTGTCCAGACCGTGACCCGATGGGTTTCGGCCAGCTCCTTGACCACGCTGTTCAGCACGAATTTCAGCAAATACAAATCCCGCTGCGAATAGCTGGACTGCACGGCCGGATACTTGTCGATTTCATAGATGGCAACGGCTAGCGTGCGGAATGCGCCCGGCTGATCGAAACGCTTCGTTTCCCGCTCCCATTCCTCCCGGTCGATCGCCCGGTTCCCTTCCAGCAGCTCCGTAAAAAAATGCCGGCGGCGGTAAATGGAATCTTCCTCATGCATTTTCTGATACGTATTCGACTGGTCGATCAAACTGTCCAGCGCCTGCTCGATGAATTTGAATTCATCCTGCCCCTTGCGGGACAGCTTGGAGCTGCGGCTCTGCGAATACAGCTGAATCCGGTCCATAATTTCCTCGATCGGTTTGTAATTCCTGCGGGTGACATAGGTCATCCATACCGTGCCGACGATTACCACAATCAGGCTGGCCGCGATCCATACATAGGAGAACAGAGACACATACTTGAACACATTATCGTCATGCACGCCGCCTGTATACGACCAGCCCGTATAATCCGAGCTGAGCCGGGATAACGTCGACCCCGGCAATTTCTCGCCGGTTCCCCCTGGCCCCGCGATGACAGCGCCGCCGGCATCGCGAATCTCGACGAAGCTGCCCGGACCGGTCAGCTCTTCGAGCCGCTTGCCGATTTTGGCCAAGCTGATATTGACGACAACCAGCCCTTGCCCGCCCTGCAGCAGCGGATATTTGCGCACCATCGAGACGACGGATGCCGGGTAACGCTCCTGATCCTGAAATTCCATATACGTACGCGGCCCCGACAGCTCGTAGAGCATCCCCCTGTCCGCCCGTCCGGCCGCAAACTCCCGGTCTCCGAACCGTTCGAGCGGCATGAACGTGTTCGTGCTCAGCACCATGTTATCCGCATAACGGTACAAATAGATCGAATCGATCAGGCTGTCGGGTCCCCCCATCTGATGAATCCGTTTGGATATTTCATAGGTATCGAAATAAGAGATTGCGCCCTCTCCTTGAAAGAAACCCCTCAGCTTCTCGTCGGTTTCCAGCTCCTTGATGAGCGCGCTGTCCGTTTCTTTTAATGAATAGTCGATCAGCTGCATCAGATGGCGGACGAGCTGCTGATTCCCGTTGGCCGTCTCCCGCTGGGACATCTCGCTCAGAAGCAGGAAGGTAACGAGAACGAGGATCGAGGTCAGGCTGAAAAAAATCGGAAAATAGGAGAACAGCAGCCGATAAAACCAGGTCTTCTTCATGATGTCTCCTTTCGCGGGCAACCGTCTTCGGCATCCAGTCGCGAGAAAACAGCCTGCTCCGCTTTTTTGCCCTATGCGACGAATATTAACACGTGTTATCTGCTGCTGTAAAGCCATATATGCCACAAAAAAGACCTGACCGTTTGTCAACAGCTTCTGTGAAGCTGTCGGCAAAATCGGCCAGGTCCTTGATGATCTCCACCTATGGCTCTTGCTTTCGGTCCCGGGGAGAAATGGCCCCCTTGTCCATACCGAAGCGCCGACAGGGAGTTGAAACAGCGGTAGCGGCAGCCTTTGCAGCCGGATTCCCCCGAGGAAAAGAGCTTACTTCGCCTGCACCGACTGAAGCTGCTCGCGGGCGGTCAGAGCGGCCTGCACCATGTTGCGCAGCGACTGCTCCGTCTCCGGCCAGCCGCGCGTCTTGAGGCCGCAGTCCGGATTGATCCAGAACAGCCGGGCGTCCAGCGCATGCAGGGCGCGGTCGATCATATCCGTCATTTCCTTGACATCCGGTACGCGCGGGCTGTGGATATCGTACACGCCCAGGCCGATGCCGTGGTCGTAGCCCTGCAGCTCGAAGCTTTCGATCAGCTCGCCGTGGCTGCGCGACGTTTCGATCGAGATGACATCGGCATCCATCGCCCGGATCGAATCGATCATATCATGGAACTCGCAATAGCACATGTGCGTGTGGATTTGCGTCGTATCGCGCACCGTGGAGGTTGCGATGCGGAACGAGCGGACCGCCCAGTTCAAGTAATGCTCATGGTCGCTGCCTTTCAGCGGCAAGCCTTCGCGGACGGCAGGCTCGTCCACCTGAATCATCTCGATGCCGGCGCTCTGCAGCGCTTCCACCTCGTGACGGAGCGCAAGCGCGATCTGATTCGTCACCTGCTCGCGGCTCATATCGTCGCGGACGAAGGACCAGTTCAGAATGGTAACCGGCCCGGTCAGCATTCCTTTGACCGGCCGTGACGTCAACGACTGCGCATAGGCGCTTTCCCGGACCGTCATCGGTTCCACGAAAGCCACGTCAGCATAGATCACCGGCGGCTTCACGCAGCGGGAGCCGTACGATTGCACCCAGCCATTGGCGGTGAAGAAAAATCCGGCCAGCTTCTCGCCGAAAAATTCGACCATATCCGTACGCTCGAATTCGCCGTGCACCAGCACGTCAATGCCGATTTCTTCCTGCAGCCGGATGCAGCTTTCGATCTCCTGGTTGACGAATGCCTCGTAGGCGGCATCGTCCAAGCTGCCCTTGCGCCACTGCTGGCGGGCTTGGCGCACTTCCTTCGTCTGCGGGAAGCTGCCGATCGTCGTGGTCGGCAGCAGCGGAAGCCGCCATTTCTCCTGCTGCGCCTTGAACCGCTCGGCGAACGGCTGGCTGCGCGTGTCGGCCGCTTGATCGATGCCCGCCAGACGCTCGGCTACATCCGCCCTGTTCCGCTCGGGGAGGGCACGGAAGCGGGACAGCGCGTCGCGGGCGGCAGCCAGCTCGCCGGCTGCCGCCTCGCGGCCCTCGCGTTGCGCTCTCGCCAGCAAAGCCAGCTCGTCCAGCTTCTGGTCGGCGAAGGCAAGCGCGTCCTTGATCTCAGGCTGGAGCTTGTCCTCCCGGTCCACGGTCACCGGCACATGGAGCAGGCTGGAGGACGGCTGGACAATCAGACGGTCCGCAGGAACATAAGCGGACAGCCGGTCGATCAGCTCTAGCTTGGCGTCCAGATCGGAGCGCCATACATTGCGCCCGTCGATGATGCCGGCAGCGAGCTGCTTGTCCTGCGGCCAGCCATGGCGCTCCAGCGCCTCCAGGTGCCTGCCCCGGTCGTGGACAAAGTCCAGGCCAATGGCATCCACCGGCAAGGCGGTCACGCGGTCGAAATGATCGACCGCTTCGAAGTAGGTTTGCAGCAGGATGCGCAGTCCCGGCACTTGAGCGCGCAGCCCGGCATAGATGCGCTCGACGAGCTCCAGTTCCTCGGCCTTCATATCCTTGACAAGCGCCGGCTCATCGATCTGCACCCACTGCACGCCCTCCTGTTCGAGCTCCTGCAGCAGTTGAACATAGAGCGGCAGGAATTGGTCCGCCTTCTCCGCCAGCCTGGATGCGGCGAAGCCCTTGGACAGCTTAAGGAAAGTATACGGCCCGACGATGACCGGACGCCCTTCGATGCCGGCTCGTTGCTTGGCGAACCGGTAGGCGGCCAGCGGCTTGTTCTCGGCCAGGTAAGGCTGGAGATCGCCTACTTCCGGCACGATATAGTGGTAGTTGGTGTTGAACCATTTGGTCATCTCGCTGGCAACCGCCTGAGCGCTGCCCCGCGCCATAGCGAAATACGTTGCCAGTGAAACCGGTCCCCCTGAATGACCGTAGCGGGCTGGAACGATGCCGAACATAACGGCCATATCCAGCATATGGTCATAGTAAGTAAAGTCGTTAACCGGTATGAAATCGAGCCCCTTCTCCTGCTGACGGCGCAGCTGGCCGAGACGGATCGCCTCCATCTCCGCTGTCAGCGTCTGCTCGTCCGTCTTTCCCGCCCAGAATGCTTCCAAGGCTTTTTTCCACTCCCGCTGTTCTCCGATACGCGGATAACCCAGGCTGCCTGTCCGTATTTGATTGCTCATAGTCGATAATGACCTCCCCATTGTGATTGAATCTCCCGGCTGTATGCCCGTTCCCCGTCGATACCCAAACAAAAAAGGCGTCTCTCCCCCTAAAGAAGTCAAGGGGAAAGACGCCATCGCTATTGCTCGTGGTTTGTGCCGTCTAACACCTCCCTATCTCCCGTAGGTAATGCAGTGTCGTCGAAACAGGCAGGTCTCCTGGCTATCAGCGTCAACATCGTCAGCAGTCTTCCCGGCTGCTCTTGCAACCAGTGACATGTGTGCTGCGACTCTTCTGTTACAGTGGCGGGACCGCGTCGGCTTTGCACCGAACTTCCCTATTAAGCTTATCCGGAGACTGATTCATCTCCGGGAAGCACCTGTTTCCCGTTATTCAGTTGTGGACATCCGCTAAGGATACAACGATCATCATAACCGAGCGGCGGTAATTGCGCAAGAAGTTATTCCGAATTTTCCGATATAATTACAAATCCAGCGACATTCTCACCATATCGATAACCTGAAGCCCGTTTTCGTATATATTTTCCTTATAATGGCGGGTGAAAAAGTCCCGGTCGATCCAAGTCGTCCGGAAACCGCACTTCTGGTATAACGCCAGCTGCGAGAGTCCGGTGCTCCCTGTGCCCACCTCGATGGTCTTGTAGCCGAGAGCCTTCGCTTGGCCAATCGCATGGAGGACAAGCGTTTTGCCGTGGCCTTGTCCCTGGAACGATTCGGCCACCGCAACATTCACCAGCTCGGCCGTACCCGGACGGGTCGGCAGCAGCACGTAAACGCCGATGGCCTCCCCATCCCGCTCCATCACATAGGACCGGCCTCTCGAGATATATTCCTCCACCAGCTCCTCCGAAGGATCGGCCAGCAGCAGCAGCTCCATCGGCGGCCGTTCGTCCGGTTTCAGCTTTCTAATGTCCATATCTTCAGCCTGCTCCCCTCATATTTCCTTGCGAATGCTTATACAGCTGCTCATAATAGCCGTGCAGCTCCAGCAGCTCGCCATGATCGCCCTGCTCGACAATTTCGCCGCTGCGCATCACCAGTATCCGATCGGCCTGCATAATCGTCGACAGCCGGTGCGCGATGACGAGCGTCGTGCGCCCCTGCGAAACGACAGCAAGCGCGGACTGGATCAGCTGCTCGGTATAGGAATCGAGATTGGCCGTCGCTTCGTCGAGAATAAGCACTTTCGGCTGGAATACGATAATCCGGGCGAAGGAGATCATCTGCCGCTCGCCTGCCGACAGCCCGCTCCCCCGCTCGGAGAGCCGGGTGTCGTAGCCGTCCTTCATCCTGGCGATCACCGCGTCGGCTCCGACGAATTTACAGGCGCGGATCACGTCTTCGCGCGAGATCGATTCGTCGAACAACCGGACATTATCGATGATCGAGCCCGAATACAGGTAAGGCTCCTGCTGCACGAGACCGACGATCCGGTGCAGGGTGTTCTGCGGAATGTCGCGAATATCCGTGCCGTCGATTTTGATGCTGCCCTTCTGCACGTCGTAGAACCGGCAGAGCAGCCCGATCAGCGAGCTTTTGCCCGCGCCGGTCGTGCCGACGATGCCGATCAGCGAGCCCGGAGCGATATGCAGGTCGATGTCGCGGATAACGGGCTGATTCTCCACATACGAGAAAGTCACCCGGTTGAAGTCGATTTTGCCGCGGACCGTCTCGGGAGCAATCTGCTTGGGAGCGGCCGCATCGGTTACTTCAGGCTGAACGGAGAATATCCCCCAGATCCGGCTGACCGATACGGTAGTCGACTGCAGCGTATTCCACTGCTGGGTAATCGTATTGATCGGCTGGAAGAACATGCGGATGTACGTGATAAACGCGTACAACACCCCGAATTCCAGCTGCTTGTCGAAGACGGCAATGCCTCCGAGCCAGGTCACGAACGCCACGGACAAGTTGCCCAAAATATCGAAGGACCGGTTGAACAACACATTCGTACGGATTTCCCGCAGGTTGGACCGATAGTACGTGTGGTTTTTATCCGTAAATTGACTTTGCTGCTCCTTCTCCTGATGGAAAGCCTGGATCAGATTCATCCCGGCCAGATTCTCGGCGACGAACGCGACGAGCCGCGACAGATTGGCACGCGTCATCTGATACGTCTTGCGCATATACGAGCGGAAGGAGATCGCGATCGCGGCAATGATAGGCAGCAAAATGAGACAGTACAGCGTCAGCTCCACGTCCAGCTGGAACATCAGCACGATGATAAATACAAGCGTAAGGCCGTCCCGGATCAAGCTCAGCAGCACCTGATTGAAAAACTGGTTGATCGTCTCCGTGTCGCTCGATACATGCGTGATCAGGCTGCCGCTTGGCATGCGGTCGAAATAAGACATCGACTGCTTCGTAATATGCTCGAACAGCTCCTTGCGGATGCGGGCGACGATGCTCTGACCGGCATACTGCAGCAAATTATTTTGCAGGTAGGTGAACAGCAGCCCGGTCAGCGAAAGTCCGAGATAGATTGCACAGATGATCACAAGCGTTACGTAATTCGTATCCCCGGCCATCAGATGGTCGTCGATCGCAATTTTGACCAGATACGGCTGAAACAGATCAGCTGCGATCGCCAGCAGCGTACAGACGATCATCAACGCAAAGGTTCGGCGATGCGGCTTCGCGTAGGAGAACAGCACGCGGAAGGCTGATCTGTACTTGGTCGGAGCTTCTTTAGAAGTTTTATCCTTCGGCATACTGATTCCCCTCCTCCTGAATGGCGTGCAGCATCGCGTAGATCCCCGGCTGAGCGATCAGCTGGGCATGGGTGCCCCGCTGTACGATTCTGCCCTCATCCATCACGATGATGATATCGGCATGCTTGAGCGCACTGATTCGATGAGCGATCAGGATGGTCGTCCGTCCGGCCCGCTCCTTGCGGATCGTCTCGATGATCGCTTTCTCGGTGACGGCGTCAACGGCGCTTACGCTGTCGTCCAGCAGCAGGATCGGCGAGTTTTTGATCAGCCCCCGGGCGAGACTCGTACGCTGCCGCTGGCCGCCGGACAAGGTGACGCCCCGCTCGCCCAGCTTCGTGTCGAACCGGTCGGGGAAGTCAAGGATATTGCTGTAGATCTGAGCTTGCTTGGCTGCCCGCTCGACCTGGTCGATGCCGGAATCCCGCCGGTAAAACGCAATATTGTCGCGGATTGTCGTGCTGAACAAAAAGCCCTCCTGGGGCACATAAGCGATCTGGCTGCGCAGGCTCTCCAGCGTCAGCTCCCTAATATCGACGCCGCCGATCTTTACCGTGCCTGCAGGAGGATCATAAACGCGCAGCAGCAGCTTGGCGAGCGTCGTTTTGCCGCTGCCTGTTTTGCCGATGATGCCGACCGTTTGCCCCGGCTCCACCGTCAGATCCACGTCGATCAAGGAAGGCCGCTCCGAATCGGGATAGCTGAAGGTCAGCCGGCTGATCCGAATCGCCGAGCGGTCAAGATCCAGCTCGCGTGCCCCTTCCAGCTCCAGTATATCCGGGCTTCGCCTCAACAGATCGCCAAGCCGCTCCAGCGACGCTCTCGAGCGCTGCATCGTATTGATCACATTGCCGATCTGCTGCAGCGGATTGACCATCATCCGGATGTACAGGGTAAGCGCG
Organism: Paenibacillus sp. cl123; assembly: GCF_900101595.1. Lineage (GTDB taxonomy): Bacteria > Bacillota > Bacilli > Paenibacillales > NBRC-103111 > Paenibacillus_G. Next base: position 86,287 of record NZ_FMYY01000008.1, on the reverse strand, counting down.
ACAAAGCTCCCGAGCGTAATATTTCCCTTGATCGTCAAGTACCCGCCAAAAGCAAGCGTAACGACAAGTGAAAGCGCGCCCAGGAATGGGATCAAGGCTTGGAACAAGGAGGAAACGCGCACAAGCCTCAGCTGGTTATCCCGAATTCGGTCCACCGTTTCTCCAAAGCGGCGGATCATGATCGATTCGGCCGCGAACTTCTTCGTTACGCGGATGCCGCCGAACTGCTCCTCGGCCGATTCCGTCATTTTGCTCAGCGACTCCTGCACGGTCAGGGATCTTTTGCGGATCACGGGACCGAAGCGGACGACGAGGAACGGAATGATCAGCAGCGGCGCGACGCATACGGCGATCAGATACAGCGGGATCGAGCTGGCCACCATCATGGCTACGGCTGCGATCAGCAAAATCACGGCGTTGGTCGTCTGGTTAATGCCCATCGAGATCGACTCGCGGATCGCGGTGACGTCGTTCATGACGTAGCTCAGCATTTTGCCGACCCCATGCTTGGAATAAAAGCTTTCGCTCAAGCGGGTAAAATGCTCGAACAGCTTGCGGCGCGTGACAAACTCGAAATACCGGCCCGCGCGCATGACCACATACTGCCCGGTTCCGGCCAGCAGGCCGAACAACACGCCGACCGCAAGCAGCTTGAGGCTGTAATTCACGATCAGGGGAGGCGTCAGCTCGCCCCGCTGCAGGTGATCCGTGAAATCGCCAAGCAGCTTCGGGTAATACGATTGAATGATGTTGGCCGCCGCGATGAGCGCGACCGCAAGCGCGTAATGATGCCACTTGGACTTGACGTAGTCGAGCAACAGCCTCTGAGAGTTCATGAAGCAATTCACTTCCTATTATCTTAGTTGGCAATGCAACTATATAAGCCTGCACGCTCCTGAAACCACATTTGCTCACGTTCATGTCACTGCTCTTCACGTATTTTACCACAACCCGGGCTAGAGCTAAACGGTTTTGGGCAGAAAAAATACCGATTGCGCCCGCTCCCTTATTTTGTTATGATGGTGAACGTCTCTCTCGCGTTTCGCCTTGACTGAAGTTGGCGGATTAGCCCCGTCTACAAACTTATCGGAGGTGTACAATGCTTTACTACGTTTTGGCCGTCAAGGCCTACTCCCGCAACCTGCAATACCGCGGGGCGCACATGGTGCACAACATAGCCAGCGCGATATTCGGCTACATGTATGCCTGCATCTGGATAGGCATAGGTGAAAACCGCTCGCTCGGCGACTATGGCGTGCAAGGCATGATCAGCTACATCGCGTTCACGCAAGCCTCCCTCTGGATTACCGGATTCATCACGAACGGCCTCGGTATTCCCCAATCGGTCCGAACCGGCCACATCTCGCTGGATCTCATGCGACCCGTTCATCTGTTCACTCACCTGATGAGCCGGGAATGGGGCCAGATCGCTTACCAGTTTGTGTACAAATCCATTCCTATCTACGCCCTGTATGTGATCGTCTTCTCGCTTCAGATTCCTGCCGATGCTTCCCGCCTCGCCCTCACCGCTCTCGGCTTGGCCTGTTCCGCGTACGTATCCATCTGCATCAATTATCTGATCGGGGCGACCGCTTTGTGGACGACCGAATCGAACTGGCTCTATTGGGGCAATCACGCCATGATGATGCTGCTCGCCGGCTTCTTTATTCCGGTCGAATGGCTGCCCGGCTGGCTGCAGACGATCAGCTGGTGCTCTCCTTATCCGTATTTGCTCTACGTCCCCACCCGCATTTATCTCGGATTCGAAGACGGCTCGCTGCTGCTTGGCTCCTTGCTCTGGTGCGTCTTCCTGACTGCCGTATGCCTGAGCGTTACCATGCTGCTGAGGCGGAAGCTGGAGGTGCAAGGGGGATGAAGCACGTGAAGCAATCGGAGCATGCGGAGCAGTCAAAGCATGCAGAGCAATTAAAGTATGCAGAGCAATCAAAGCACCTAGAGCATCCGGAGTCCGCCAAGCATGGGAAGCTCTCCTCCATCACCTCAACGGCCCGCTTGTATGTCCTGCTTATCCGGGCCAGCATTCGCAGCCGCATGCAGTACAAGCTCAACTTTGTACTCGGCAGCCTGCTCGCCGCTCTGATCCAGATCGCCGAATTCCTTATGCTCGCCATTGTCATGAACAAATTCGGTGCGATGCGCGGCTGGAGTCTGTACGAGGTTGGCTATTTATTTGCGGTGATGACCCTTTCCAAAGCTTTGTACCGCACCTTCGCCAATGAAGTGCATAATCTCGAGAAATATTTGGTCGGAGGCGAGCTGGACCAGCTGCTTACCCGTCCCGTGCCTATTCTCTTTGCGCTGTTCACGCAAAACTTCCGGCTGCTGCCCGGCGAATTTGTCCAAGGAGGGTTTGTGCTTGGCTGGGCGCTGAACGGCATGCTGCAAAGCGGCCAGATCGGCTGGACCGCGATTCCTTATACGCTGCTGTCCATCGGCACCGGCTCGGTCATCTTGTTCGCGATCGGCCTGGCGACCGCCACGGTCGGATTCTGGATGACGCGGATTACTGAGCTGCAAAACATTACGGAGGACGCGGCCCGCACGGCTGCCCAATATCCGCTTGTCCTTTACCCCGGCTGGATGAAGTCCATGCTGTTGTTCGTCATCCCCGTCGGCCTGGTCAGTTATGCCCCTGCGCTTTTCATTCTGCGGGGCGAATACGGAGGCTGGCTGCTGGCTGTCATCGGCGCGGCGGCGCTCCTCTGTCTGGCTGCCAGCCTGCAGTTCTGGCGCTACGGCTTAACCAAGTACCAAAGTACAGGCAGTTAGAGAGGAGCGAAAACAATGATCCATACAACCAGTAAGCCGGAAGGCAAGGAAGCCATCATTCAAGTTAGCCATATCGGCAAAACCTTCAAAACACCCGTAACCCGGGAGGGCAGGTTTGCCGGCCTGCGCACGCTGTTTTCGCGCGAATACCGGATTAAGGAGGCTGTCCGCGATATCAGCTTCGCCATCGGCAAGGGTGAATTTGTCGGCTATATCGGCCCCAACGGAGCCGGAAAATCAACGACGATCAAGATGCTGACCGGCATCCTCCATCCGTCTCAAGGAACTGTCCTGATCGGAGGGGATAATCCTCACCGCAGCCGGCGCAAGGTAGTTCGACGGCTAGGTGTCGTATTCGGTCAGCGCAGCCAGCTGTGGTGGGATTTGCCGGTCAAGGACTCCTTCGACATTCTTGCCGAGATGTACAAGGTCGAGCCCGGCGACAAGCGGCGAAGGCTCGGACAGCTGGCGGAGCTGCTGGACCTGGAGGAATTTTGGCAGACGCCCGTCCGCAAGCTGTCTCTCGGCCAGCGGATGCGCGCCGATCTGGCGGCAGCGATGCTGCACGATCCCGATCTGCTGTTCCTGGATGAGCCGACGATCGGCCTCGATGTTACAGCCAAGCGCAATATCCGGCAGTTCCTGAAGACGCTGAACCGCGATTTCGGCAAAACCGTCCTTCTAACGACCCATGATATGGACGATATCGAGCAGTTATGCGACCGGGTCATGGTTATCAACCACGGCCGGCTGGCCTACGACGGCACGATCGCCGACCTGCGCGGGCTTATCGGGCTGCCGACCGTCATCCGCGTGACCTTCCGGGGCGGCTTCACGGTACCCGAGCTTTCGGGGGGCGATGCAGGGTCAAGTTTCCGCGTGACCGAGCGGACCGACCACGGGGTCGTCATCGAGGGCAACCGTCAGGAAGCGACGGCTATGGATATGCTGCGCGAGCTGAGCGCCTGGGGAGAGATCGACGATATTCATATGGAGGAACCCGAATTTGAGGATGTCATTCACCGGGTATATTAGCAGCGCTGCCGGAACCCCGCCGGTTCCGGACTTTCATCGCAATCGGGCATTATTGATGATATAATAGCAGCTAAATCTACTATAGAAGGTGACATCATTGAAATACAATTTTGACGAATTGATCGACCGCCGCAATACGCGTTCCTACAAATGGGACCAAGGAGAGAAGCTGTTCGGGGCTGCCGATGTGCTTCCTCTCTGGGTCGCGGATATGGACTTCCACTGCCCACCCGCCGTCCGCGACGTGCTGATCCAGCGGGCTCAGCTGGGCGTGTACGGCTACGCCATACATACGGACAGCTACTACGACTCGATCGTGAAATGGTACAGCCGCCGTCACGATTGGGAAATCAGCCCGGGCTGGATAACGGACTCTCCCAGCATCGTAACTTCGCTCAGCCTGGCTGTGGAGCTGTTCAGCGAGCCGGGCAGCCAGGTCGTGCTGCAATCGCCGGTCTATTATCCGTTCTATGACGTGATCCGTACCAATGGCCGGGTAGTTGCCAAAAACCCGCTGGTGATCCGTGACGGCCGCTTCGAGATGGACTATGACCAGCTCGAAACTTTGTTTCAAGGCGGCGCCAAGCTGCTGCTGCTGTGCAGCCCGCATAATCCCGGCGGCCGCGTCTGGGAGCGCGAGGAGCTGCTGCGCTTGGGCGCGCTGTGCCTGCAGTATGGCGTCACCGTTGTCTCTGACGAGATCCACGCCGATCTGACCTTCCCCGGTCATAAGCATATTCCGTTCGCTTCCCTGTCGCCTGAGCTTGCCGACCGAACGATCACCTGCCTGGCGGCGACCAAGACGTTTAATTTGCCCGGGCTGCATACCTCGTTTATCGTCGCGTCCAACCCGGCGGTCAAGCGCAAGCTGGAACAGCGCCTCAAGTCGCTTAGCCTGCATATGGCGAACCACTTTGCCCAGGACGCGGTGCAGGCGGCTTATAATGAAGGCGAGGAATGGCTCGATGAGATGATGGCTTACGTCAAAGGCAATCTCGACTTTGCCATCGCCTACCTGAAGGAGCAGCTTCCGCAGGTGAAGCCGCTTGTGCCGGGAGGCACCTACTTGCTCTGGCTGGACTGCCGGGACCTCGGGCTCGATGTGAAGGGCCTGAAGGAGCTGATGTTTGTCAAAGCCAAGGTCGCCTTCAGCGAAGGCTCCGTATTCGGCACCGAGGGCGAAGGCTGGCTTCGCATCAACCTCGCTTGTCCGAGATCGATCGTAGAGGAAGGTCTGAAGCGGTTCTGCCAGGCCGTATCCGGACAGCCGGTTTAATAGCAGACATGCGGCAGTTCCGCTTCGTGCGGACTGCCGCATGTTTTTTGGCGCATGTTCCGCGGCGTCGTCGTTCGGATCGGTTTCCCTGTAATTCCGATGAATGCGCGCAACCTGCGGCCGATCGCGATCGATGTTTCCGCTCGCTGCTTCAAGCCCCTAGCGGCTCTCCCGCATTCTTTTCACCCGACTTCTAGCGCAAGCTGCCTCTTCCGCATCGCTCGATCAAGCTGGCCGCATAGTCGTCCAGACGTTCCATTATGAGCCGGTCCGTCAGCCCGGTTACTCCGAGCTCCGTCCATCCCTCATATACCGAAGGAGGTCCGAAGAGAATATCCGTCAAAGAAACGAGATCCCAATACGGGTCATACTGAAAAGCTTCGCCTGCGTACATGCTGTAGGCCGACAGAAAGGCATCCGCCGCCTCCAGCCCGTGAAGCTGCGCCAGATTGACCCGGCAATGACCGACATCCACTCCCGCCGGCCCTCGGCAGGCATTTACCCAATCCACAACCCCGCTTACCCGTCCTTCTTCCCAAAGCACATTGTTCGGGTGATAGTCACGGTGAATGAAGCATTCGCGATACGCCGGACGAGGTCCTCGCACTTGATCCACGACAGCGCGCCATACGTCAGGCCGGTTCGTCCAGCCGGGCGCCTCCAGGGTCTCAAGCTGCTGATAGGTGAAGTAGGCCCATGCGAACTCATCGGCCCGCACCTGATGAATTTTCGCCAGCGCTTCGGCAAGCCCCGCGATCCAGCTTGCCATACTTTCGGGCAGCAGGACGACGTCCCCCTTCAGTTTGGTCATCAGCAGCGCAGGCATGCCGGTCATGCTGCCGGTCTCATCCCATGCAATCACCTGCGGCGTCGGCACTGCTGCCTCTGCAGCCAAGCGCAAGCTGTGAGCTTCATGCCTCGGCAGGTCAGGCTCCTGGCGCAGCCACTCCGCGTTGTCGAACCTGCGCAGCACCCATTCGGCAGTTCGCTCTCCCTCCCGAAGGGTGACAGCGTGCACAAGCGAAGATATCCCTCCTTTCAGTCGATGAACGGCTTGTACCGCCGCTTCGGGAGACGCCTGCTCCACGATCCATGCCAGCAGCCGATTTGAGAGCAATTCTTTTTCCGATATCTGCATGAAGACAATGCCTCCCTCCGTTAATTGCCGAAACTCAGATTTATTGTAGTGGAAGCGCGCGGCTAAAGACAAATCTATCCCTTCCACGAGCTGCCGATTTGGATTATAATGCGCTAATATCCATCTATTTGGAGGTGCCTTATGGGCAAATCTTATCCGAACATGCTCCCTGAGCATGAAGCCTTTATCCGCAAACAGCATATTTTTTTCGTCGGCAGCGCTCCTACAGCAGTCGAAGGGCATGTGAATCTGTCGCCCAAGGGTTATGATTCCTTCCGTATTTTATCGTCCTCGCAGGTGGCCTATCTTGACATGACGGGCAGCGGCAACGAAACGAGCGCCCATCTGGAAGAAAACGGCCGAATCACCTTCATGTTCATGGCCTTCGAAGGAGCGCCCATGATTCTCCGGCTCTACGGCTCGGGCCAGGTCGTGCTGCCGGACACGCCGGAATGGGACCGTCTGATCCCCCTCTTCCAGCCGCTGCCCGGAGCGCGCCAGATCATAACCGCCGCGATACACGAGGTTAAAACCTCTTGCGGGTTCAGTGTCCCTTACTTCTCCTATGAAGCCGATCGGGACACGCTCAAGCAATGGTCCGTCAACAAGGGAGAAGAAAAGCTGGACGCTTACCGCCGTGAGAAAAACAGGGTCAGTATGGACGGACTCCTTACCACGCTGGGGAAAAGCTCTCCGTGATTTTTAAGCCTGAAGAAGCTCCCGGCGCTGCAAGCGCAAGGGCACTGAAGCCGAGCGCTCAGCAGAATAACCAACTTTTTCGGCATCCTTACGTATAGACAGACGAGAGACGGATGGCGCGCCCAGAACTGTAAACGGAACTCAGGGGCCCTTACTGACGCAAACGGAGCGAAAAATGGACCGTTTTGCTCTATAAGGGCGTACAGTTCCGTTAGAAATGAAATTCGGCGAGTTCCGTGTGTTTACGGTCGCTGAGTTCCGATGCAAATTGCATCCGACTGATTTCGTGCAGTTTGGGTCGCTGAGCCTCGTTACAAATTGCATCCGAGCGATTTCGTGCGCTTTGGGGCGTTGGCTTCCGTCAATACTACGCTCGACTGCTGCGCATCCCTTCCTTCTGCCCCTTCTCCTTTTCGATCGTTTATTCATTCTATACGAGTCAGGTAAAATTCCCCTGCTTTCGTTTGCGTAAAGGATGCACGCTGAAACGCAAAAGAAGCCTGACCGAACGCTCCGGGTTCTGTCAGGCTAATTCCATCCAAACGTCATCTATCCGTCATAGTACGCCGCTCCGGATCAGGCTCATCGCCCCGCGCCGCTGCCTACGGCAGGGCCAGCTTGCCCATCACGGTCTCCCGGGATGCTCCCGTCGCGGACGGCAGGTTGTTCGGCTCGCCATGCAGCAGATTGTTCCCGAAGATCGCGAAGCAGATCGCCTCCTTGGCGTCGTCGGAGACACCGAGCGAAGCCGCCGTCCGCACCTGCTGCTGCGGCAGCAGCTCCGCAAGCATCCGCAGCAGCGTCCGGTTATGAGCGCCGCCGCCGCTGATCACAACCTCGCCGACGGCATGCCGGGGCAGCACGAAATCGGTATAGCTCTGTGCGATGCTGCGAGCTGTGAACGCCGTGAAGGTGGCCACGATGTCTTCCGCAGGCAGCCCAGCCCCTCGCATGCTGGACAGCCACTGCTCGGCGTAAGCCTTCCCGAACATCTCGCGGCCCGTCGTCTTCACCGGCTGCAGCGCGAAGTACGGATGGCTCATCATCTCCTCCAGCAGCGCCTCATGCGGCTGTCCGGCCGCTCCCCAAGCGCCGTCCGCATCATAAGACATCCGGCCGCCCGACAGCTCCCATACCGCCTGATCGATCAGCATATTGCCGGGGCCCGTATCGAAGGCGCTCACTTCATAAGGCTTCGCCGCGCACGGAAGCACGGCGCAGTTGCCGATGCCGCCTATATTTTGCACAATCCGGCCGATGCGCTCGTCGCGGAACAGGATCAGATCGCCATACGGCGTAAGCGGGGCGCCCTGTCCGCCTACGGCCATATCGGCCGTGCGGAAGTCGCCCGCAACAGGACGGCCGGTCAGCTTGGCGATCACCGACAGATCGCCGATCTGCAGCGTCGATCTGACTCCGAACGGATCGGCGGTTGGGTCCGCAGCCACCGGAATATGCCAGATCGTCTGCCCGTGCGAGCTGATCAGATCGATATCGTCGAGCGTCAGGCCCGCTCCCGCCGCCGCCGCTCCCGCCGCCTCGGCGAAGCGCTCTGCGATGTAGAAATTCATCGCGCATATATCCGGCACGGAGGAGCTGTCAGGGCTGCAGAGCCGCTTCAGCCGCTCCCGCAGTTCATCGGTATACGGCACGCTGTGGAAATGGACCAGCTCCGCCCTGGAGGCAAGTCCGCTGCCCGCGATCCGGACCACGGCCGCGTCAATCCCGTCCAGCGAGGTGCCGGACATCAGCCCCACGACCAGGCGATCCTCCTTCTCCAGCACATCGCGCAGCCAGCCGATCATCGCAGACCTCTTCCGGTTCCGGCCGGATAGCGCTCGCCCAGCGACACGGGCAGCTTGCCTTCAGCGGGGTTCAGCCCCAGCAGGGCAGCCGCTGCGCTGCGCATGGCCAGCGGGCGGCTCTCGTAGACCGCGACGAACGTCGCGACCTCCGGGAAAGCGAGCAGATCGTATGGGCTGCGCAGCGCCACAACGATCGGGTCTTTGCCGAAGCGCTGCAGCGCTTCAACCAGCTCCACTTGATCGGCTTCGAGATAAGCATTGTATGTCGCGACGATCACACGCTCGGCATACATGCAGGCGCGAACCAGCTCCTCCTTAAGCTCGGCCGCCCGGCCGAACGGGATGAGCCATTCCGTCTCATTCGCCCCCAGCTCCCGCAGCGCGCGGCCCAAGCTGAATATCCCTTCCGGCGCTTGCTCCTCGGCCAGCGTCCGCACCGCCGGCTCCATAGAGAGCACATACATCGACTGCCCGGGAGCAAGAGGCAGCAGGCCGCTTTCATTTTTCACGATCGTGACGCTTGCTTCGCTGATCCGCTTGGCGGCGGCCAGATGCTTCTCGCTGCCAACCTCGCCGGCCACCCGGCTCTCTTCCCCGGTCTCCACGGCCATCAACACGCCCCGTCTGGCTTTCAGCCGGAGCAGCCGAAGCACGGATTCATCGATCCTCTCTTCCGTTATCCTCCCTTCCCGCACCGCCTGCAGCAGCAGCTCCCACGCTCTCAGCTGACGATCGTGACGATGGCTGATCAGCACGAGATCGGCTCCGGCTTCTACGGCCATCACAGCCGCTTCCGCCGTTCCGAAATGATCCGCGATCGCGTTCATCTCCATGCAGTCGGTCATAATCACGCCTTCGAAGCCGAGTTCTTCGCGCAGCAGCCCCGTCAGCACCGCATGGGACAAAGTTGCCGGCAGCTTCTCCTGTTCATAGGCCGGGAATACGATATGGGCAGACATCACCGAGTCGATGCCGGCCTCGATCACCTTCCGGAACGGGACCAGCTCCACCTGCTCGATCCGCTCTCTGGCATGCCGGACGACAGGCAAGTCAAGATGCGAATCCGTATCCGTATCCCCGTGACCCGGGAAATGCTTGGCTGTCGCGACCATGCCGGCATCCTGCAGCCCCTGAACAAGCCGGACCCCAAACTCGGCGACTCGCTCCGGGTCCTCCCCGAAGGACCGGACGCCGATGACCGGATTGGACGGATTGTTGTTTACGTCCAGCACCGGGGCAAAATTCATATTGACGCCCAGCGCCCCCAGCTCGCAGCCGCATACATAACCGGCCTCGTAGGCCGAATACGCATCTCCTCCGGCGGCGATGGCCATCGCGCCAGGCATCAGCGCTAGGCCATCGGTGAAGCGTGCGACCATGCCGCCCTCCTGATCGACGGCTATCCACAGTGGCAGCCTGCCGCCGTCCGCCGCTGCCGCCTGCAGCGATCGGTTCAACGCCGCTGCCTGCTTTGTGCCGGTGACGTTGCGGGCGAACAGAATAACGCCGCCGATCGCCTGCTCGCGGATCAGCCGCTCGATATCGGCGGAAGGCTCCGTGCCATCGAAGCCGCAGAGCAGCAGCTGGCCGACCTTTTCCTCCAGGCTCATGCCTCGCAGAATAACGGCCGGGTCAGCAGCCTCTCCGTACCGGCCGGCCATCTCACCGCCCTGCTCATAGACTTGCGGTTCCGTGTTCACTCCAATCCTCCTCCTCACTTGTATAAGATATAAGCTTCCCGCTCCTGCATCCACGTCTGCGCTTCCTCGTCGTACCGTTCCATGATCCGCTCCAGACCGTCATCGTCGCCCAGCGTCCGCAGCACAAGACTGTCTCCGGTCAGCAGCTCGATAAACTGCCGGCCGCCTTCGCGTACAGGCGGAAGAAACTGGAATTCATTCGGGTACAGCTCCTGCACGCAGCGGACGAGCGTAAGCCCGGTCCGTACCGCCTCGAACGAGTCCGGATCGGTCACGAACAGCTGAATGCCTCCGCACAGCTCTCCCTGATGCTTCGAGAACGATGGCGAGAAATACATCGGATGCGCATGCGCGCCCGGAAGTCCGTAGGAGGCGAAACGGCGCGCAAGCCGCTCTCCGTCGATCCATGGAGCCCCTATCAGCTCAAAAGGACGAGTCGTTCCCCGGCCTTCCGAAAGGTTCGTTCCCTCAAACAGGCATGTGCCGGCGTATACGCGAACCGTATCGATCGTAGGCACATTGGGCGAAGGCAAAATCCACGGAAGTCCGGTATCCGCATACGTCATGCCGCGCTGCCAGCCGTCCATCAGCACCACGGTCAGCTCGCAGGGACGAGGCAGACGGTCGTTAAACCAGAGGGCGTACTCCCCGATGGTCATTCCCGTCGCATAAGGCGTGCCCGCGGCCGCGCCGACCATCGATTCATATCCCGGCTGGAGCAAGCCACCCTCAGCCTTGACGCCGCCGAGCGGATGCGGACGATCCAGCACGAATAACGGCCTGCCGGCCTCCGCACAGGCTTCTATCATATAAGTTAACGTAGATAAGTAAGTATAGAACCGGACGCCGGTGTCCTGAATGTCGAACAGCACCGCGTCCACATCGGCCAGCATCCCGGCATCGGGTTTCTTCCTCGTGCCGTACAGGCTGTACACCGGGATATCGAGCACCGGATGGCGCTCATCCTCGAATCGTACGCCTGCCTGCCGCTCTCCCCGCAAGCCGTGCTCGCATGCAAAAAGCGCGGAGAGCCGTACAGACGGCAGTTCCGCGCATAGCTCCACCGTCGTGCGGAAGCTCCCTCCGACGCCGGTCGGGTTAGTCAGCAGACCAACCCGGCGACCCCGGAGCTGCGCCTCCAGCGATTGCACACGATCAGCTCCTGCTTTGATCCGATTTCTCATCATCCCACTCATCCCATCGTACCTCCCCATGCTTGTCGCCCGTCTGCTGGCGCAGCTTCTTCCTCCTCATCTGCAAGCACGTTTCTTGTTACCATATTCGCATAGATCGCTGCAATCCCGGCGTACAGCACCGCAAATCCGACCACGGTCGCAGCCAAAACGATCGTGACGCAGACGAGCTGGAAGGCGGCGCCGATCGAATAACCCGGGCGCAGCACAGTCATCTTGACACTGCGTCCGACGGCGCGGAAAAAGGATTCCTGCTTTTGGACGATCAGCGGGAGCGTGTAGAGCTGGGAGACAAATACCATGAGAACAAAATAGGTCTGGAAAATCGCAAGCGCCCAGCCCCACATGCCGTTCGATCGGCCGTAATACCACCAGGTCGACACAAGGATAATCAGGAAAAGCGAGCAAAGCAGGCCGAACAAGACCGACGGGATAAAGTAACGCACCGCACCCGCCAGCATATCCTTCAGCTTCACCCTCTCCCCCTCCAGCATACGGTGCATCGCGTGGAATACCCCGGCTACGAGAGGCGCGTACAGCAAAGGAAGCAGCACGAGCGCCAGACCCGCCGGCAGAAACAGGAGCAGCGGAGCCAGCACCAGCGACGAGACGGCGCTGAACATAAACACCTTCGTCATCTCGCGGTAAACATGGCCGCCGGACTGCACCAGAATTGCGCCAAGACTCTTCATTTCCCGATCCCTCTCTTTCATGGATGATGTGCGGGCTGCTATTCGGACACGATGCGCTGCTCGGTCGCCGGATCGAAATAATGCGCCTTGCTCAGATCAAGCACGAACGACTTCAGCTGACCGACAGCCGCCGTCGTCTCCGGATGCACCTTGGCCGTTACCGTACGTTCGCCTACGCGGAAGTACACAAGATTTTCGGAGCCGAGGTTTTCCACCACCTGCACCGGGGCCATCATCTTGTGATCATGCGCTACGTGAAGGGCGAAGTCTTCTCCGAAAATATGCTCGGGACGAATGCCCAGTATGATCGGCTTGCCTTGATAGCCTCGCAGCGCTTTGGCTGTTTGGTCCGACAGCACGAAGGACCGGCCGCCGTCAATGGTAATTTTGCCTCCGTCCACGACCGCATCCATAAAGTTCATAGCCGGAGATCCGATAAATCCCGCCACGAACATATTGCTCGGCTTGTTGTACAGCTCGGTAGGCGGAGCAATCTGCTGGATGACGCCTTTATTCATCACGACAATCCGCTCGCCGAGCGTCATCGCCTCCACCTGATCATGCGTCACATATACGATGGTAGCGCCCAGCCGCTTGTGCAGCTCCGACAGCTCTACGCGCATCTGAATGCGAAGCTTCGCGTCCAGGTTGGACAGCGGCTCGTCGAACAGAAACACCTGCGGATCGCGCACGATCGCGCGGCCGACGGCCACCCGCTGCCGCTGACCGCCGGACAGCTCGCGGGGCTTGCGATCGAGCATATCGTCGAACCCGAGAATGGCCGAAGCCGCCCTTACCTTCTGCTCAATCTCCGCGGCAGGCTTCTTCAGGTTTTTCAGCCCGAACGACAGATTCTCGCGAATCGTCATATGCGGGTACAACGCATAATCCTGGAACACCATGGCGATGTCCCGGTCCTTCGGATGCAGATTGTTGACGATACGGTCGCCGATGAAGATATCGCCGCTCGTCTGCTTCTCAAGACCTGCGATCATCCGCAAGGAGGTTGTTTTGCCGCAGCCGGACGGGCCAACGAACACGACAAATTCCTTGTCTTCTATCGTAAAGCTCGAACCGGCTACCGCCGTGAAGCTGCCTCTTTTACTGTCTTCATATTCCTTGCGGACATTGTCAAATACTACGCGAGCCATACGTTTCTCCTCCTAGCCCTTAACGGCTCCAATGGTGATACCTTGCAGGAAGTACTTTTGCAAGGAGAAAAACAGCACGATCATAGGCAGCGCCCCGATCGTGGCTCCGGCCATAATGGCTCCGAAGTCCGTCGACTCGGCGAATTTGAAGCTGGCCAGACCTACTTGTATCGTTCTCATCTCATTGCTGCGGGTCACGAGCAGCGGCCAGAAGAAATCGTTCCAATGCGCAACGAACGTGAAGATGGCAAGCACCGCCAAACCTGGCTTGGCCATCGGCAGGATGACCTTATAGAAGATCCCGAACTCGCTGCATGCATCGATGCGGGCCGCGTGAATGAGTGAAGTCGGCAATGTGGACATATACTGCTTCATGAGGAAGATGTTCCCCACCCCTACCAAGGACGGCAGGATGATAGCCGTGTACGTGTCGCCGAGATTAAAGGTGTTGATGACAAGAATGTACAGCGGAATCAAAGTCACTTGCGCCGGGATCATCATCGTCGCCAGCAAGATCCAGAAGATCGACTTGCTGCCCGGGAATTTCAGCTTGGCGAACGCGTAACCTGCGAGCGAAGCGAAGAAGACGTTCGTAACCGTCAGAATGGCCGATACGAACAGCGAGTTGAACAGCCACCGCCAAGCCATCGTTTTGCCGAAAAACCGCTCATACGGAGCCACGGACCAGATCTCGGGGATCATCTGCGGCTGGAAGGTAGCCGAAGCCGAGGAGTCCTGGAAGGATCCGATAAACATCCAATACAGCGGAATGATGGTCATAAATGTCCAGAACGACAGCACGATGACGGCCAGAGCGATAAGGAACGATTTGGTTGTTTTAGTCATCTGTCATCGCCCCCTAGTACTCGATATCCGTCGAGAAGTATTTGAATTGCACGATGGAGATGATGACGATCATCGCCGCCAATACGAAGGATTGCGCTGAAGCCAGGCCGAACTCGTAGTACACGAATGCGGTATCGTAGATCAAATAAGCGATCGTTGTTGTCGCAAAGTTAGGTCCGCCCTGTGTCATCAGATAAACGCTGATAAACACCTGGAACGACATGATGACGCCGGTCACGAGCAAATACAAGGTTGTCGGCTTCAGAAGCGGCCAAGTAATCTTCGTAAACTGTCTCCACGCGCTGGCATGGTCGATATCCGCGGCTTCGTAGAGCGACTTGGGAATGCCGCCCATCGCGGCGAGGTACAAAATAATTCCGCTGCCGTGAGAGCTTAAGTATGTCATCAGCATCAGGGAGAAAAGCGCTGTGCTCGATTGTCCAAGCCACACGACCGGCTCCAGCCCCATCAGGCCCAGCACCTTGTTGAACAGCCCTCCGGAGGTCGGGTCGAACATGGCCAGCCAAACCAGCGAGAGCGTAACGCCCGATGCAACGGACGGCAAATAAAGCGCGGCTTTGAAGAAGGTCTGCCATTTATTTTTCATCTGAAAGATCAGATAGGCAAGCACGAAAGTAATAATAATATTAACCGGAACGGTGCCGATCGTGAAGACGGCCGTGTTCTTCATCGCTTTCCAGAACACCTCGTCCTGCATCAGCCGCGTATAGTTGGCTGTACCGATCCACTTGGAGCTCAAAACGCCATATTCCTGGAAGCTCATGATGAAGGCCGAGATCACGGGATATAACGTAAAAATCAGAAACAGCAGCACAGGTACGGCAATAAACAGGTATGCCCAGCCATAATCGCGCCAAAACCCGCTGCGCGGCGTCCGTTCGCTTCCCCCCGTGCGCTTGACCGCTGAAGTTTGTTGCATGAGTTTCTCCTTTCCTGAAGGCCAACTGCATTCGTGTGGTGGTGGCAGGTGCGTGCGGATACAAAGAAAGTACATCCGGGAAGCCCGCGCCCTTCTCGGGCTGTCCATCGCTGCGCTGCCGCAATCGGACGGCTTCCCGTTTGTACTCTCCATCTTTCATCGCTACAAGCTTTTTGAAGCCCGGCCGTTAAGCCTGCTCCTTATTGTCCAAACATTTGCTTGCCTTTGTTCTTGAATTCCTCCGCAGCCTGCTCGGCGGTTTTCTCGCCGGCCAATACGGCCTGGAAGTTCGGCTTGACGACTTGCTCGTTGAATTGCTTCATCTTCGCGGCTTTATCGACATCCAGGTTCAATTCGACCGGCATCGCGATGTTTTTCGCCATCGTTTGGGCAGCCGTAATGTTCACCGGATTCGCCTTGCCTTTGCCTTCGAATTCCTTCGCTTGCGACTTTCTCACGAATGGCAGGGACAGCTCGTTGGCCGAATTGCCTGCTTTCGCGCCGCTGAGCGCTTCCATGACGAGGAACGTGTTTTTGGCGTGCTGCTCGCCTTTATCCGCCTTCTGCTTGAAGGCGACATAACCTTCTCCGCCCATCGTCGTTTTGGCCGGATGTTTGTCATGGTGAGGCACCGGCAGCAAAATAAACTCGATTTTCTCGCCCTTGATCTTGCCGGCATCGATATCCTTATTGCGGTTCTGAATCATAACGTCATAATAAGGGATCGCTTTGCTGATGATACCGGCTTGGCCCGCGTAGAACATTTCCGTCCGCTTGGCCGGCGCCAATGCCGCGCTTTCCTTCGGCATAATGCCGTCTTTGACCAGAGCTTGCATAAACTTCAGCGTATCGAGGATACGGTCGTCATTCCACTGGAACTTGCCGTCCTTGTCCAGCACATCCGGCATGCCGGCGTTGCGGGACAGCATTTGGATGAAGTCCAGGCTTGTTCCGTCCGTTACAAGGCCGTATTGCGGAGTTCCATCGGCCAGCTTCTTCGTCATTTTCTTAGCCGCTTCGTTGAATTCGGACCAGGTCCAGCCGTTCGCCTGAATCTTCTTCCAGTCGATGCCGGCTTCCTCGAGAATACGCTTGTTGCCGCCCCATGCCCATTGGAACTGGTAAATCGGCAGACCGTATTGCTTGCCTTGGATTTGTCCGAGCTCCAGCGTGCCCGGCACATAGTCATTTTTTATTTCCGGAGTCAGGTACTGGTCCAGCTGAAGCGCCAGGCCCGTATTGACATATTGTCCGGCTACCGAGTGGAAATACAGATCCGGCGGGTCGCCCGCGTTCAGCGCAACGTCGAATTTTTTGGGGCCTTCCGCCCAGGAGAGCATTTCGTATTCAATCTTGATATGCGGGTTCGTCTTGTTAAAGTCGGCGATCAGCAGCTTCAAGTCGTCTTCATAGGTGCCGTGTACCGGGTACGTCCATACTTTGACAGTATCCGGCTTCTTGTCATCTCCCGCAGGAGCGGCTGTGCCGTTCTCGGCAGGCTTGCTGCCTCCGTTCGAACAAGCGCTGAGAGCCAGTGCACTAATAACCATCAAGGATAACCATTTCGTACGATTCATTCGAAATCCCCCTAAGTTATATCATATAATAGTAGAAACCGAGCGTTAATGGCCTAATTCGCGAATCGCCGCGCGGCTCCGTTCCAGGTACTCGACGGACTGCTCGTAATTGCGGCTTGCGACCCCCAGATACAAAATATCGATCACATTCAGCTGCGTAATGCGGGAAGCGGTCGCGCCACTGCGGATTTCGTTCTCCGTGGAGGAAATGCACAGCGGAATCTGGGAATAGGCGTGCAAAGCGGTATTGCCGTATTTCGTGATGCTGATCGTCGTCGCTCCGCGTTCGGAAGCCGCCTTCAGCACGGCGATCACCTCGCGGGTTTCGCCCGAATAGGAGATGCCTACCGCCACGTCCTTGCTCGTCATCGTCACCGCAGTCGTAAGCTGCATATGAGGGTCGGCAAAGGTGAAGGACATGCGGTTGATGCGCAGAAATTTCTGCTGGGCATCCTGAGCGATCAACCCCGATGCGCCAAGACCGAAGAAAAAGATGCGCTCGGCCCGGTTCAGTGCGTCAACAGCACGCTCGACGGATTCGACGTCCAAAATTTTCACCGTGTCGCGAATCGACTGAATATTGTTCGCAGATACGTTTTGGATCAGGGTGGCAATCGAATCATGCTGGCTGATCTCTTGATAACCTTGCTTGCCCGGGACTTGGGCCGATTCCTGAAGATCGCCCGCGATTTTCAGCTTCAGATCCGGGAATCCCTTTAAGCCAAGCGACTTGCACAATCTGACGATCGCTGCCTGGCTCGCTCCGCTGTAATCGGCTAACTGGGCGACGGATAACTCGACAACCTTCTTCGGATTGCCCAGGATATACTCCCCGACTTTCTTCTCGGATGGTGTCAGTTCATTAAGCGCTTCTCTTAAGCGGACAAGACCGCCATTCACTTCTCTCAGCCCCTGACCTTTTGAATTCGCTTCCAGATGAGTCTCATTATAAAATGACTGAAACTAAATTTCAATATATTTTTTTAACATAAAATTTTGTTTTACATGGACGACCCTTTTCGTTTATACTCAAGCTATCCTATTACAGTTAACATTCGATGGCAGGAAGGTGAATTCAGGTGAAGCTATTCATTGGCGTGGACGGCGGGGGAACGAAAACAGACGTCTACGTCGCAGATGCCGATGGGAATGAGCTCGGCCGGTACATCGGCGGCTCCACCAATCCCCACTCCGTCGGCTTTGAGGTTGCCTCCTCCCGGTTAGGCTCCTATCTGATAGAAGCACTCGCAAGCGTTCGCGCAGGCATGCCGGAGAACAGCCATGATCGTGAAGCTGACGCTTCCGTTCAGACCGCAGCCGTCCCTGCCGCACGTTATTCCGGACAGCTCGGGGTGTGCCTGGCATTGTCCGGGGTGGATACACCGGAAGAGCGTGAGAAGGTGTCACGGGCCATAACGGCCATATTAGAGCAGGCAGGCATCTGTACCGAACTTTGCGTTACAAATGACGCGGAAAGCGCTTTGATGGCGGCACTGGGCCGGGAATACGGCATGCTGGCTATTGCGGGCACAGGCTCTATTGTTTTCGGCCGCACGCCGGATGGCGCTCGCTATCGTGTCGGGGGTTGGGGGCATCTGCTTGGAGACGGCGGCAGCGGCTACCGGATCGGACTTGACGCGCTGCAAGCCATTATGCGCAGTTATGACGGCATCGATCCTCCCACGTCCATGACGAAGGCCGTCCTCGAGAGCCGTGGCTGGACGGAGCTTCTTGAACTGAAGGCCTATATCTACGGACCGCAGATTCATAAACAGCATATCGCCGAGTTTGCACGCGTCGCCATTGGGGCGGCCAGTGAGGAAGACCCCGCCGCTATGCGGATCGTCAAGCGCAACGCGCTGGAGCTTGCTGCGCAGGCAGAGGCGCTGGCGCTTAAAAACCGCTGGTTCGCACAAGACAGCTTAGGGCTTGGCGGCTCTATATTCAAGCACAGCGCCTTGTTTGAATCCATCTTTCGCAGCCGGCTGGCCGAAGCGTTGCCGGATCTCCGGCTTCAGCTATCCGACAAGCCACCGGCTTATGGAGCAGCCAGGCTGGCGGCGGCCCGACTCTCGTCTGACTGCTGAGCCGGGGATAGGGCATACCGCAATTGTAACCCGCCGCCCGGCAGAATGATACTCCCCATCCGGGCCAATACTTTTCATAAAGGAGCAACATCATGCAGATACATCAGTTAAGCGAATTGACAACAGAGCAAGTAAACCCGCGCACGCAGCATATTGACGAACTGCCCACCGAGCAGATTCTCGCATTAATCAACAATGAGGACCGGCTCGTTGCCGACATTCTCCAAGGGATGATCCCGGAGCTGGCCAAAGCGGTCGATCTGATCGTCGCTTCCTTCAAGCGGGGCGGCAGATTGTTTTACATCGGCGCGGGCTCGAGCGGGCGCATCGGGATTCTGGATGCTTCCGAATGCCCTCCCACGTACGGCACGCCGCCCGAGATGGTTCAAGGGCTGATCGCCGGCGGCTTTCAGGCCGTGAAGGATGCGGTAGAAGGCGCGGAAGACAGCGAGGAGCTCGGGATGGCCGATATTGACGCTAACCGGATCGGTCCGGATGATGTCATCGTCGGCATCGCCGCCAGTGGCCGAACGCCCTATGTGCTCGGAGCCATGAAGCGCGCCCGCGCTGTAGGCGCCGGCGTCATCGGGCTATGCAACAATGCCGGGACGCCCATGGCGCCTTTGTCGGACATCTTGCTGGAGGCAGTTGTCGGTCCCGAGGTCGTGATGGGCTCCACCCGTATGAAAGCCGGTACGGCGCAGAAGCTGATACTTAACATGCTGACCACGAGCTCCATGATCCGGATGGGTAAAGTATACGGCAACCTCATGGTCGATGTGCTTCCCTCCAACGTGAAGCTGGTTCACCGGGCCAAGCGGATTATCCGTCTGGCTACCGAAGCCTCCGACAGCCAGATCGAGCAGGCGTATCAAGAGTCAGGCGGCCATGTCAAAACGGCGATCGTCATGATTCTCGGCGAGGCTACCGCTCAGGAAGCCCAGGAGGCTCTGAATGCCACAGGCGGCTTCGTGCGGAAGTCGCTGGAGCTGCTGCTGAAGGGATCGGCTTCCGAAGTCAAAGAAAACGGATGAGACGGCTGACAGCCCGGACTCGCTGCAACGGCGATCCGGGCTTTTCGCATGGCATGATAGCGATATGCTGAACGGGAGCTCCGCTCTTTACAAGCTCTTGTCACTTCGATATCGCCCGCCGGATCATGTCTGCTCCGATCAGAAGCAGCGGCAGCAGCAGACCGAAGGTCAGTGCATATGAAAACCAAACTTCCGAAGCAAAGGCCCGGAAGTACACAATATTCGGGTAAGCCACTAACGAAAGCACGGTCATGCTCATGCCGAGCGGCAGCAGTAAAATACGGGCGCTTTGAATTTTAAGAATTTGAGCTAGCCCCAGCGCAGAAGCATAGAAGCAGATCACCAGCTTGAAAAAGATCGTCAGGAACCAAATGACGGCCATCAGTACCTCGATGCGCTGAAGAAATTCGCCGATGTGAATTTTTTTCGCCAGCGTATAGCTTGGAAATGCATGTCTGGACGTAAAATCCCAGCCAAGCACGAGCACGCACAAGGCCGTAAGTGCCACTAGGATAGCGCCTCCAAACATAGCGCCGGCAATGAAGGCTTTGCCGGCTTTCTCCTTCTTATTGACATAGGGGAGTACCATCAGAAACACAACCAGCTCCAGGTAAGGAATCCCCAATATGCTGAGTCCTCCACGAATAAGCGGTTTGAAGCCCGCTTCCAGCACCGGTTCGATTCGATCCAGCTTCATCTCCGGCGCAATGACGGCCACCAGCACAAAAATGAGGAAAAGAACCCAAGGAGTAAAAACTTCAGATGCTCTTGCAATAACTTCCAGACCGAGCCGTACCCCCGCAATGACGATAAGCGTAAACATAATATGGATAGCTTGAATCGGCGTTTCAGGCATCACGATCGTCGTAATGAAGTCGCCGATATTTCTCAGGACAAGCGACGAAAGCAGAAAGAAAAAGGAGACAAATAAAAGACCGACGGCTTTGCCGAGCCACTTGCCAAGAATCGCCTCGCTGTATTCCACCAGAGATTTCTCCGGATGGCGCTTGGCCAAATGATTGTACATAAGCAGCAGCAGGAGCCCCATTCCTCCGCCCAAGATAGCGGAAATCCAGGCATCCTGCCTTGAGGCGGAGGTAAGCGACGAGGGAACGATCAAGATGGCGCTGCCCAAACTAAACAGCATGACCAGGATTTTAAACTGGCGAATGCTGATTTTACCCTGTTCAACCATATCCTCCCCTCCCTTCGGCCTTTATTTTAGTAATGCAAAGATTGCCTCATTCATCGGCTTGTAGATAACGGCTATCACGTCAAGCGGATTCAGAATTTCTATTTGCATCGCCTGGGCGATGCTGCCCCCCGTGCCGCAGCCAAGCAGCACGATAAAGACCGCTATCTCCCTTTTCGTGCGCGCTTGGCGTAAAACAGGCCATTCCACCGCGATAATCAGAGCCGCAACGAGAACGATGGCTATATTCCACACCTGTTTCTACTCCTTCCACTTCTCAATAAACGACTCGACCACCGAACCGGTGCGGCGAAGTTCAGCTTTGACCTCAAGCTGAACGGGAAGATCGACAAAATAGTCCATCCAGTTCTGCTCGATGCTTCTCCAAAAATCCGGATTCGCACGATGCAGCGCATTGCCGAACCCGAATACATCTGCCCGGTATGTCTTGGCTTTCTTCACAGCGGACTCCATCTTATCCTTGATTTGTCCGGAAACCTTCGTCTCCAGCCAAGTTACGGTGCGGGGATTGCCCAGATCGATACCGCAGGCAATTTCCGAAATATTCCCCTCCACCCGCAGGCTGACATGAATGGCCGGACGGCCATTCTCTACCGCTCCCTTGACCTTATGCTGGGTTCGGATCACTTCCATGCCTGCATATCCGCCATTCGGGCATGCGACGCTTTCAATGGTGCTTCGAATATTCCCGAGAATATAATTGTAACCTTTGCTTTCAGCGGTATTGAACCAGCCGGCAAGCGCATCCTCCCGGAAAACGGCAACCCCGTTATATTGCTGGATAGCCGGAGGCTGAACGAAATTCAGATTGGCCATCGACTCTCCTGTATCCGCATTGCCAATCACTCGAATGGCCGACAAGGCCGGATCCTTTCCTTTGCTGACCAAATCAAAAATAACCCCGTGCAGGTCAACCCTGGCCGTAGCTCCCCAGCTTTGCTCCGTCGTCTCCAGTGAGGTAAACAGTTTATTGGACGGAATCTTGTCTAACGGCGTTAATATCTTGAGCACCTCCCGAGCCGTCGTGTCCTTGGCGACCATCATATAGAAATCGGTTCTGAATTCATGGTCCCTGGAAAGAATATCCAGTATTTCAGCAATACCTTGACGGGCTAATTCTTCTCCGACGACAAGAATCCGTATATGGGACAAGTAAATTTTACGGGGAGCGGTAGCCGTAAGCTCGCGCATCGATTCAAACACCGTCTTCCCCTCCGAGGCTTTAAGCGCGATGACCGGCGCACGGACGCCTCCGCCCTGCTTCGCTGCGATCTCTGCAGGATTTATTAACTGGACGGTAACTTCATAGCCGTTATCGTGCTTATCAATCCCCAAAGCGGAAGCCACCATAAGCTCGTTAAGCTCTCTGCGGTTCCAGCAGCCTGTCAAAGTCAAGATGGCAAGCACAAGTATACCGAGCTTCATCAATGTGTTTCTCATGGGACTCAACCCTTAAGTTAGTTAGTTAGTCGTTCGGTCGTCCGACTTCGGCGCCGCGCCGCTTTGCCCCCGGACGATATTGGTCTGGCCCGTCAGCCTTGGTCTTGTCAAGAGCGCCCAATGCGGAAGACGGAATATATTATCCTTCTGGTCCTCCTGGATGTGCGGCGCGAACGGCGCCATATAGGGAATGCCGAAGGAACGCAGACTGCACAGGTGCAGCACCATAGCGATCAATCCCACAAGAATGCCGAACAGTCCGAATGAGGCGGCAAGCAGCATCAGCGCGAAACGGATCATTCGTAAGGAAATTCCCATACTGAAGGAAGGGATGACAAAGTTCGAAATCGCCGTGATGGATACGATGATGACCATCGCGGGACCAACCAGCCCAGCATCGACGGCCGCTTGCCCGATGACCAGCGCCCCGACGATCGAAACCGCCTGACCGATCGCCCTAGGCATTCGAACGCCAGCCTCCCTTAATATTTCGAAGGTAAGCTCCATCAGCACCGCCTCAATAAAAGCCGGAAACGGAATGCCTTCCCGCTGCGCCATAAGCCCGATCAGCAGGGATGTTGGAATCATCTCCTGATGGAACGTCGTAACCGCGATATAAGCGGCAGGGGCGAGCATCGAAATAAACAGAGCGATATAGCGGAGTATGCGGATTAATGTGCTGATGTCCGCCCGCTGGTAGTAGTCCTCGGCCGATTGAATAAAATGAGTGAATAATGCCGGGGCAAGCAGCACAAAGGGCGTGCCGTCTACCAAAATGGCTACGCGCCCTTCTACCAGGCCGGCCGCTACCACATCCGGACGTTCCGTATTGTACACAGTCGGAAAGGGTGAGAAGGTTTCATCCTGGATGAACTCCTCGATATATCCGCTTTCCAGAATAGCATCGATGCAAATCCGCTGGAGCCTCTCCCGCGCTTCATTCACAACCTTCTCATTCGCAATGCCTTTGATATACATCAAAGCCACATCCGTTTTCGTCACGCGCCCGATTTGAAACATATCCAGCCATAGATAAGGGTCTTTAATCTTTCTGCGAACAAGCGCCGTATTCGTCCGCAGCGTTTCGGTAAAGCCATCGCGCGGTCCCCGGATAACCGTCTGCGAGGATGGCTCCGAAATCCCCCGTTCCTTCCACTCCCTTGTACTTGCGGCAATGGCCTGCGCGTAGCCGTCGACGACGACGACGGTATCTCCAGACAGCACAGCCTGAAATAGCTCGGAGTAATCATAGATTTCCACTGCCTCGCCTATTTTCAAGATCGACTGGATCAGCAGCTCCGGCAAGCGGCTCGTATCCTGCTGCGTGCAAGCCCAAGCCTCCTTCATGTCGATGAGGAGCGCTTCCATAACATCGG
Organism: Paenibacillus sp. cl123; assembly: GCF_900101595.1. GTDB lineage: Bacteria > Bacillota > Bacilli > Paenibacillales > NBRC-103111 > Paenibacillus_G. Next base: position 62,295 of record NZ_FMYY01000008.1, on the reverse strand, counting down.
AGACATTGGCCAGGCCATCCGTATAAATGATAGCCGCCTGCACCGGCTTGTCCTGTGTTAAGGCAAACTCGCGAATTATGATGTCGGGGCTGTTACCGGTCGTAGCCCGTACCTTATGAAGCAGGTCGCGCAGGCGGGCCTCCAAGGGCTCCTTCTTCTCGCCCGGAGGAGGGACGCTGGAAGCGCGTTTGGGCTTTTTGCCGAAGAGCTGGGATAAAACGTTCATATGCTGGGATCACCTCGGTTTGTCTCTTAGCATTGTTGCCCTAACCGCGATCATATTAAACGTCGTTTCTGAAATTACACCGTGCCGGAATGATATAGGCTGGAAACAACCGCCCGAAGCGAATAACGAGCAAAGGCGGCCATGCTTGGCCGCCTTTGTTCGTTCATTTTTCATATTTATAACCTGAATCTGCTTATTTGCTTCATGGCATTAAAAAGGGCATTTTCGCAATCGGGTAGAACCCGGTGGAAATGCCCTTTATTTTTAGTTGTCGGTTTCTTCGCCAGCTTTCTCTGAATAGGCGCGCAGCCCTTTCAACATTAGAGGAGATATTGCGATTTTGGACTTCTCCGTGTCAAGCTGGCCATATTGGTTATACCCCCAGCCATAGAAAAGACCGTCCGCTCCAATAGCGCCGCCAATGAAATACCCGGCGGCTATTTGACTGGCTTTTACCGGAAGATTCACGCGTACAGGCACAGCTGAAGACTGCTGAGAATCGATTCCCAGCTGTCCGAAGCTGTTAGCGCCCCAGGACCAAACCGTTCCATCCGCCTGCAGCGCCATGCTTGTCATCGCTCCAGCTGAGATTTCGATCACATCGGATAGCGAGGCTACCGGTTGAGGTACTGCCAAGCTGGCTTTATCTCCATGCCCCAGCTCTCCATATAAGTTCTGACCCCAGGACCATACTTTTCCATCCTTGGTTACGGCCAGATTGTGGTACATGCCCGTGGAAATGGCAGCCACATCCTGAAGTCCGGCTACCTGTATCGGCTGCAAACGACTCACTTCTGATCCGTCGCCGAGCTGTCCGAACTCATTGCTCCCCCATGCCCAGACCGTCCCGTCTTCCTTCAAAGCCAACGTATGGGCCGCTCCTGCTGCGATGTTCACAACGGATGTGATACCAGCTACTTGGACCGGTACGCTCCGGCTTTGATAGGTCCCGTCTCCCAATTCGCCCGAGGAGCTGCTTCCCCAGGTCCACACCGTGCCATCGTTTGTCAGAGCTGCGCTGTGAGTAAAGCCCACTGCTACCTGACCGACATCCGATATGGAAGATACCTGTACAGGAGAATCGGCATTAATGGTCGAACCGTCACCCAATTGGCCAAACTCATTATTTCCCCAGGCCCAAAGAGTTCCGTCCTCTTGCAGTGCCAGCTGATGGTTTCTTGAGGCTACTGCTATGACGCGGTCCAATCCTTCAATCCGGACAAGTGCATAGGAAGCATCGCTTGCTTCTCCCTGACCCCACTGCCATAGCCCGCCTGCAGAGTCTACAGCGAAGCTGTGAGCAGTTCCTGCTTGCAGCATCGGAGTCACGGACGCCGGTTTGTAGACAGCGGCCGACACTTGTGTGGCTGTGCCATAGACGACACCCGATACATTTGCTGGCTGCTCATTTTGAAGCGCGTCTTCGCGAGGATCCGCCTCTCCATAAACAGCCGACGCTACATCGGAGACATTCTCATTGACAAGTGCTGCCTGAACCACGATCGCTTGCCGGGAATCCATCACGGCACCCGGCTCGTTATTGGATAACGCTGATTGAGCGATGCTTAGGGGCAGGAGCCCCGTGGCTAGAACGCTCCCCCATATTATCTTACGTTTATTAATCACAGCATCCTCCGCCAATCCTGGATTTTATCCCTTAGAGTTGCGTTGCAAATCCCATACGGCCGAGCGAAGTCCGAAGCTGTCACTCGGGCTTCGCTCGGCTGCGATTTATGGGATGTTATTCCCTTGTGCTTCTGTCATTTGATGTATGGACCAAACAACTCCCTGGTTTGAATTACCGCCGACATTGATCGGAATCGTCAAGCCGTCCGGAACGTAAACCAATTCGATGACGTCGCCCTGCATCAGGTCAACCTCACCGTCCAACGTAACGGTAGCGCTGCCCAGTATGGTTCTCAACGTCAGTACGAGTGCGACATTCACGTTTAAGACAGGAAGCTGGCCCGTGATCATATCACCGTTATTGGTGCTTCGAATAACAAAAGCAGGATCTACTCCAGCACCTTGCGATATTGTAATAGCAGCGGTTGTACTGTAATTCACGGTTGCTTTGATCGAGTAGCGGCCTGTTGCAGGAACCGTATATTTTCCGGTTGTATTGTTAAAGCCTGTTCCACTATAAAAAGGACTAGAAACGTTCCAGCCACTGAGAGTTGCTCCTGTAGTTAAGTTCGTCATAGGCAGCTTAGCCGAGAATCCAACATCAGACAACGAGCTTCCGCCTCCTGCAGGTCCTGGAGGACCTTGCAGACCTTGTGGACCTGCCGGGCCTTGTGGGCCTGCAGGACCTGGCAAACCTTGCGGTCCTGCCGCTCCATCGGCTCCTGCCGGGCCTTGCGGACCTGCGGGACCTGGCAAACCTTGCGGACCGACTGCACCGTCGGCTCCTGCTGGGCCTGCCGGACCTTGCGGACCTGCGGGGCCAACTGCTCCATTTGCTCCTGCCGGACCTTGCGGACCGACTGCTCCATCCGCTCCTGCCGGACCTGCCGGGCCTTGCGGACCGA
>NZ_FMYY01000008.1:0-59223 GCF_900101595.1 Paenibacillus sp. cl123 | reverse complement strand
GCTCCTGCCGGACCTACCGGGCCTTGCGGACCGACCGCTCCATCGGCTCCTGCCGGACCTACCGGGCCTTGCGGACCGACTGCACCGTCGGCTCCTGCCGGACCTTGCGGACCGACTGCTCCAGCGGTTCCTTGAATACCCTTCTCTCCTTGTGAGCCAGCGTCCCCGCGGTCACCTTTATCCCCTTTGTCGCCTTTATCTCCTTTCTCCCCTTTATCTCCTTTCTCGCCCTTCTCACCTTTTTCCCCAGGCTTGCCAGGCTCAGCTTGTACTGTTCCGCCCGTTCCGGCGATAAAGAGCGCCACACCTTCTCTCTGGATGACGGAAACGGCTTCTCCTATCTTCAGGTTCAAAGCCTCGCTGCTCCCGCTTAACCCGTTCACATTAGAAGCGAGTACAAAGGATTGAATGTCTCCTGCATCAGTCAAAACTTCGACGCTGCTCGCCGAAAGGCTTTGCAAAATCCCTCGCACAACCCGGTTTGTTGTATCGACTGTATATGTATTCGCTTTGCTGAATATCGAAGCGATCTGTTCGCGGGTCATCGTGTCTTTCGGTCTGAATGTATTGTCAGGGAATCCGCTGACCATGTTCAGCTTTACTGCAGCGCCGATATAACTGCGCAGATCCGGTGAAATTTGCGAGGCGTCATTAAACCCGGACGCTGCTTGCTCTGATCCGCTGAGCTCGCTTTGCTTCCCTGTCGCTCTCACGACGAGCTTCGTAATCCACTCTCGGCTCGCAGGCTGGCTACCCCAATTTTCGACAGCATTCTCTTCGCTTGCTACGAGCAGGCCGCGCTCGACTGCTTGTCCCGCCCAACCTTTTGCCCAATCCGATACTTGCAGAGGGAGTGATCCGGCATCCGCTTGCCCGTTGCCGCCCATAAATCTCACAGCCATGATAATAGCTTCTTGCCGGCTAACGGCTTGCTGAGGATTGAAGCTGCCGTCTTGGTCACCTTCGACGATACCCAGCGCCGACATCTGATAAATATAATTATGCGACCAGGAAGAAGCCGATACATCTTTGTAGACCGGATTTTCCACGGCTGCAAAAGCCAGAGCGCCGAAGGGAAGAACAGCCACGGTTTGAGCCAGCAGAGCTGTAAGCAGTACTTTCTTCAGCCTACCCGGAGCCGATTTGGGCCTGCTTATGTAGTTCTCGCAGCTTTGCGTTCCTTCCAAAGTCTTAATGTTGCGGATCACATTCATGCATGTATCTCCTTTTCGATAAATAGAATCAAATAAAATAGTCCTTTCACATTATATGGCGAATTCGACATTTTACCAAGACAGGCCAACATCAAAAAAATTTAATACTTTTGACCTATCGCTTTATTTTCAAAATGCTCAATAGAAGCCTCATGGAAGGATTCAGACCGTTGAAGTCGAATACTTACCTTGTAAACATGAGTCTGCTTAGGAGGACCCGAATGATGGAATTCAGACTTGATATGATCGAAGATAAAGTGGAATTTTTCGAAGCGTATGACTTAAAAAACTTGGAGCGCAAGGTGGAGGAACAGGTTACGATCAACAAATCATTAATGCTGCAGGTAGCCTCCGTACAGCATCAAACTGTCTTTGACCAGAATGCAGGCAAGCTGCTGTATACGGCCGTTGTTCACTTCAAAATCAAATCCAAGCTGTAAGCTCTGTAGCGCCTCGGCCCCTCATGTTTGCCGACGGAGGCTCAGGGCGCCGATCCTACGTTCATGCAGCAAGCCCCTCGGCTGCGACGCTACGGGGGGCTTGCTGCATGCTATTGAAATATAGTCTTGCCTTTATTTCTTGTAGAACTTCACCAGATCGTCGATGTTGACGGGGAGACCCGTACGAATCGCACGGTTGGCCGCTATCCCTGTCAAGATGGAGCGCGCTCCATCGACATGGTCGGCCGCGCGGTTGAAGCGATCCTCGACAGGCGTGCCGAAAATATCGTTGAGCAGCACCGGATCGCCGCCCCCATGACCGCCGACTCCCTCTTCCACCTCAACCTCGTAAGGAGCGGCAAACATCGGGAAAACGCGCATCGTTTTTCCTTTCAACGCGCCTTCCAGCGCCTTGTCGCCGCCCGAGTTCACGTAGGATTGCTCGACGATCGACATCTCGAGACGTCCCTTCGTACCGTTAAAGGCGATGCGGTAGCCTTCCCATGGCAAGTATGCGTTCAAGGAGTAGGTCAGGATCGCATTGTTTTTGTAGCGCACCAAAACGCCCATCGTATCCTCGATGTTGATGCCGTCTCCGAATACGCTCTGATCGCGGCGATAGCCGTCCTCATGCTCGGCATCCAGATACATCGCTTTCAGATGATCATTCGAGTCCAGGTGCAGAGCGAACGGATCGTTCTCGGCATTCGGATTGCCCGTGGCACGCTCGTAGAACTTGGTGACTCCCCGCTGCTCGGCGTTCTCGCGCCCGTAGAACAACAGGTCGCCGAAAGCAAACACCGTTTCCGGCTGAGAACCGATCCAGAAGTTGACAAGATCGAAGTGATGCGTGGACTTGTGAACGAGCAGCCCTCCGCTGTTCCGCTTGTCCCGATGCCAGCGGCGGAAGTAGTCGGCTCCATGCTGGGTATTCAGCAGCCATTCGAAATGCACGGAAGTCACTTTTCCAATGACGCCGTCCTCAATAAGCTCGCGTGCCTTCGTATGATGAGGAGCGTAGCGGTAGTTGAACGTAACCCGGACATTACGTCCCGTCCGCTCGACGGCATTCAAAATCTCCTGGCATTTGTCCTCATCCACGGTCATCGGCTTCTCGGTGATCACGTCGCAGCCCAGCTCCAGCGCGCGAATAATATAAGTATGATGCGTGCGGTCCACACTGGTGACGATGACGGCATCAGGCTTTTCTTGGGCGATCATCTGATCGAACTCATTGGATTTATAAGTATTCACTGCCGGATAATTATACTTGTCCACGAGCCGTTTGTTCGCGTAATCCATACGAGTCTGGTTGATATCGCAGAAAGCCAGCAGCTGCGAGGTTTCCTTATAGTGAGTGGCAATAGCCGAGTAAAAAAATTCAGCGCGGCCCCCGGATCCGACTAAAACATACGTTTTTTTCGTGTTCAATGCATGTCGCCTCCATCTCATTCGTTGTTCTTCTTCTCCCCTTCATATTAACGCAATATAAAATGTATTTCTGCTCCTTTCATGCTGATTTATTTATTAATCCCGCATATTTTGCTATAATGAAGCTCGAAAGAGAGGTAATAGCGATGAGCGATGCCCAGATTAGCAGCTTCGGCAGCATGTCCGATCCTTTGTACGTTGAGTATGCCAAACGCAGCACGCCTTTCAGTATGACGGATAATCACTTCCACCCCTATTACGAAATCTACTATATGCGATCGGGCGAGCGTATTTATTTCATCAAAGACTCCTCTTATCCTATCCAGCAAGGGGATCTCGTTTTTATTAATAAATATGAGCTACATAAGACGCTGCAGGCGGGGTCCGGCGGACATGAGCGTGTCATCCTGCATTTTGACGACCGGTTCGTCCACTCGGTCTGCGACCAGCAGTCCAAGCTTCTGCTCAGTCCCTTTCACCAGGACAGTCCGGTGATCCGGCTGCCTGCAGATGATCAAGAGGTCATCGAGAGCCATATGGACCGGCTGGAAGCAGAGCTCGCAGAGCAGCCGATTGGCTATGAGCTTTACGTCAGACATGCTGCCGTGGACCTGCTGCTACTGGCCTCGCGCTTTCTTCAGAAGCATGCGCCGGTGGAGCTTGCTTACGCCACTCCCATGCACAAGAAAATATCGGAAATCGTGCGTTTTCTCAATGTCCATTACGCCGAGCCGATCCATCTCCATATGCTGTCGGAGCGTTTTTTCGTCAGCCCTTATTACTTGAGCCGGATGTTCAAGGAAGTGACGGGCTTTGCCTTAACCGACTATCTGAATTTGACCCGGGTGCGGGAAGCCCAGCGCCAGCTCCGCGAAACGGATTTGAAGATCATCGATGTGGCGGCGAGCGTCGGATTTGACAACTTTTCCCATTTCGGCAAAACTTTCAAAAAAATTACCCGGACCTCGGCGCGTTCATACCGGATGGCTGAAAGAAAAAAGCGCTAGCAGCGGCCCGGCTGGCTGAATAAAAGCGGCTCCCTCTTTCTCCGTCCGCTATTCCCATTCCCCCGCATCTGTGCTATAGTACGTGAGAAAACTAAAGAAGAAATTCCGGATTAATCGGCAGCCTGCCTGGCAAGCTGCGTTCCGGGAGAGGTTCGCGAACTCCCTCTATAAAAAACTAAGGCAATGCGATGGCCCTGTTCAGGTATCGTCGTTTTTGCGTTCGGCGCGAAGCGGCCTTGCCCCGCTTCGCGCCGATTCTTTAGCATAGGGAAGCCATGCCGAATCTCTTTCTTCTCCATCTTACCGAGAGAGGAAGAGCATGTAATGACATCAAGCAAAGCAATCGTTGTGTTCAGCGGCGGGCAGGACAGCACGACCTGCCTGTTCTGGGCGCTTAAGAAGTATGACGCCGTAGAAGCCGTCACCTTCGACTACGGCCAGCGGCACCGGCTGGAGGTTGAGACGGCAGCCAACATCGCTAGCGAGCTGGGCATCCCGCATCATGTGCTGGACATGTCGCTTCTCAGCCAGCTGACGGCCAATGCGCTCACGCGCAGCGACATCCCTATCGAGCAGCAGGATGGGGCTCTGCCGTCAACCTTTGTAGACGGACGCAATCTGCTGTTCCTGTCCTTCGCAGCCGTTGCTGCCAAGCAAATCGGGGCGCGCCATATTGTGACCGGCGTCTGCGAGACGGATTTCAGCGGTTACCCGGACTGCCGGGATGTATTTATCAAGTCGCTGAATGTCACGCTTAATCTTGCAATGGATCATTCGTTCGTGCTCGAAACTCCGTTGATGTGGCTGACGAAAAGCCAGACCTGGGAGCTCGCCGACCAGCTCGGCGTCCTGGACTTTGTCCGGGAGCGCACGTTGACCTGCTATAACGGCATCATCGCCGACGGCTGCGGAGATTGTCCGGCCTGCAAGCTGCGCCGCAGAGGGCTCGACGACTACCTTGCCTCCTCCGTCAGGAGGGCATTTTCATGATTCAGCAGATCTATCCGGCCGTTGCTCATGCCTATATGTATGAGCTTAATAAAGATTTTCAGTTTGCCGCCGCCCACTTTATCCCTGCCGAACAGGCTGGAAAATGCCGCCAGCTGCACGGCCACACATATTTCGCTAATATAACGATCGCCGGAGACGTGCTGGACGAGACCGGGTTTCTGGTTAACTTCTCCACCATCAAGCAGCTGATCCACAGCCGGTTTGACCATACGCTGCTCAACGAGGACACCGAAAGCTTCGATGAGCGGCTCCCTGAACGATATCCGACAACAGAAGTGGTCGCCAGGACGATCTGGGAGATCGTGCAGCGGCATTTGGATCAGACGGCGAATCGGCCTCGCTGCCTGCAGGTATTTCTCCGCGAAACGCCGACCAGCTATTGCCTGTACCGGCCGAAGGGCGGTGCCGGGCATGCCTGAGCTTGAGCGGATAAAAGCGGCAGCGGCCCCTGCGATTCCCGTCATGGAAATATTCGGCCCGACGGTCCAAGGCGAGGGAATGGTCATCGGGCGGAAAACGATGTTCGTCCGCACGGCCGGATGCGACTACAGCTGCTCGTGGTGCGACTCCGCATTTACATGGGACGGCACCGCCAAATCCGACCTTCGGCTGCTGTCTGCCGGGCAAATATGCGACGAGCTGCGGGCCGTTGGCGGCGATGCCTTCGACCATGTCACTTTGTCGGGAGGCAATCCCGCCTTGCTGCCTCAGCTTGAAGCGCTTATCGGACTGCTCCATGCTCAAGGGATGCAAGTCGCCCTGGAGACGCAGGGCAGCCGCTGGCAGGACTGGTTCCTGCGGGTCGATGATCTCACCCTTTCCCCCAAGCCGCCGAGCTCGGGAATGAGGACGGACTGGCAGATGCTGGACAGCATCACCGCCCGCTTGGCGGCGGCCGGACGGAACTTCAGTCTGAAGGTCGTCGTTTTCGGCGAACCCGATCTGGAGTTCGCAGCCCTTGTACATGAGCGGTACCCTCTGGCTCCCTTCTATGTGCAGACCGGCAATGGCCGCTGCCATGAAGCTTCGCCGGATCGGCTGCTGCCGTATTTGCTGAGCCAATACCAGTGGCTGATCGACCGGGTTATGACCGACGAGCGGCTCAAGCGCGTACATGTGCTGCCCCAGCTTCATACCTGGGTATGGGGAAATAAGAAGGGCGTATGACCGCCGCCGAATGCATAAGGAGGAGAAGCAACTATGGCAGGAAGAACCGAACAGGAGCTGGCAGGCATCACCCATCTCGGCAATCAGGGGACAAATTACCTTTTCCACTATGCTCCCGGCGTGCTGGAGGCTTTCGATAACAAGCATCCGGGCCGCGATTACTTCGTGAAGTTCAACTGTCCCGAATTCACAAGCTTATGCCCGATGACCGGACAGCCCGACTTCGCGACGCTTTACATCTCGTACATCCCCGACCTGCGGATGGTCGAAAGCAAATCGCTTAAGCTGTATTTGTTCAGCTTTCGCAATCACGGCGATTTCCATGAGGATTGCATGAATATTATTATGAATGACTTGATCGCCCTGATGCAGCCCCGGTACATCGAGGTTTGGGGGAAATTTACGCCGCGCGGCGGTATTTCCATCGACCCGTACTGCAACTGGGGAGCTCCCGGTACCAAATATGAGCAAATGGCGGAATACAGACTCATGAACCATGATTTGTACCCGGAAAAGGTGGACAACCGCTAGCCGATCCGCCCGTCATATGCACGACAAATACGCCTTCAGCCCCTCTCTGCGAGCGGCGATGAAGGCGTATTTGTCCATCCATGGGATCGGTTCGACAGGCGATCAGCCCGGAACCCGCAATCCTACGAACTTGCGGGGCTATAGAGTCAGCCTGCTTGCCATCCGGTACCCGAGTCCATAATTCTGCACCCGGTTGTTCCGCCTGTCATCAAGCTTTGCCTGGACGGCTGGGCTTGCCGCTAGCCGAACGTCCCGAAGCGCTATCCGGCCAAAGCGGACCGCGGCGTGCCGGCTGGCTGCTTGGCCCGCTGCGCGCTTGCCCCTTCGGCCCGGCCTCCGCCCGGCTTCTGCCGCCGCTTCCCGGCTTGCCGTCGCGGCTGCTGCCGGATTGGCCTTGGCGGTTTGCCGCCGCCGGCTGAGGCTGACCCGGCGTTCGGGCCGAGCGTCCGCCGGACGGGCGCGTTGGACCCTGCTTGGCCCGCTTCTGCTGCCCGGAAGGCGCCGATGCCGGCTCTGGCTGGGCTGCCGTCACCTGCATAGGATACGGATGATCGGTCACGACGGGAACCGTCTTTCCGATCACTTTCTCGATATCCTTCAGATACGGCTTTTCTTCGAATTCACAGAAAGAGATCGCTGTTCCGCTCAGACCTGCTCGGCCGGTACGACCGATCCGATGGACATACGTCTCCGGTATATTCGGAAGATTGAAGTTAATGACATGAGACAGCTCGTCGATGTCAATCCCCCGCGCGGCGATATCCGTAGCGACCAGTACGCGCGTGGCGCCGTTTTTGAAGTTGTTCAAAGCGGCCTGCCGCGCATTCTGCGATTTATTCCCATGGATCGCCTGGCCGCTGATGCCTGCCTTCGACAGATCGCGGACGACCCGGTCTGCGCCATGCTTCGTGCGGGTGAACACGAGAACGGAGGCGATGGACTTGTCCTGCAGCAAGTGGATCAGCAGCTTCTGCTTGTTCTCTTTGTCCACAAAATACAGCGATTGGGCGATTTTCTGGGCTGTGGAGGACACGGGAGTAATCTCTACCTTGACCGGATCGATCAAAATGTTTTTGACCATCTGAGCGATCTCGGGCGGCATCGTCGCCGAGAACAGAAGCGTCTGCTTCTTGCTCGGCGTTTTCGCCACGATCCGTTTGACATCATGGATAAAGCCCATGTCCAGCATGCGGTCTGCCTCGTCCAGTACGAAAATCTGCAGCTGCCGCAAATCCACGAAGCCTTGGTTCATCAAGTCGAGCAGCCGGCCCGGAGTCGCGACAAGAATGTCCACGCCTTGCCCCAGTGCCGCTTCCTGAGGCTTCTGGGAAACGCCTCCGAAAATGACGCAGCTGCGCAAGGAGGTGTACCGGCCATATGCCTGAAGGTTATCATGAATCTGTATAGCCAGCTCCCGTGTCGGCGTCAGAATCAGAGAGCGGATCGGGCGCTTGCCGCCTTTGGCTCCCTGCCCTTTGCTCAGCAGCTGAAGGATCGGCACAGAAAATGCCGCTGTTTTCCCTGTTCCCGTCTGAGCGCATCCCAGCAAATCGCGGCCTTCCAACACAGGCGGGATCGCCTTCTCCTGGATCGGCGTCGGGGTCGTATAATTTTCCTGGGCCAGCGCTTTCAATATCGGGGGAATAATATTCAAGTTCTCGAATGTCATGTTATCTCCTTAGTGTACATCTAATATATGGGCAAAGCCCTCGCCCGGGTATGCGGCATGGCCGCAGCCGCGGACCGTTTGAAGGCACTCTTTCTATGATATACGATGCCGGGCAGAAGTCAAAGGAAATTGTAGTTTCGCCGGATGGCGCGCCCGGAACGACAACGGAGCTCAGCGACTCTTGGACGGGCAAATGGAGTAAAAATGGAGCGTATCACGTTCCAAGTAGCTCTGTGTTCCGCTACAATTCGTATCGGCAAGTCCCTCCAAACCATTCTCCGAATCATCCTTCGGCAAGAAAAAGAGGCTATTCCCGGGCTGAAAAGCCTGCCGGAAAATAGCCTGCAGTTTATGCGTTGTCTTCATTGCCGTCCGAATATAACCGTTATTTGCCCAGCAACGTCAAATGCTTGCCAATATGCGCTCCAAGGCCCGCGGCAAAATCATCCTCATGCTTGTTCAACAAAGCGAAGAACTCGTCCGCGAACAGCTTGTTGCCGTTTTCGTTCTTGGCTTGCAGCAAAATACCGTAAGTGATGTGCAGCAGCTGGCGCGCATTATTTTCATTCATGTAGTCCGGCAGCTCGGCATCGCTCGTCTCCGAGAGCGGTCGAATCGCGCTGATATCGGTCGTCACATGGTAATACGCAGTCGCTTCTTCGAAGTGATCCAAAGCATGCTGATGCATCCGGCGGTACAGCGCTGGGTCTGCCTGGGCTACGACGCGAACGGCTTCCAGCCAGTTCGTGCCGGCTGTCTTTACATGGAAGCGGCCCCTCGTGTACTGGCCGATCAGCGGGAACACGCTGAATTTGTCGCTGCCCGAGTGAATGCTCAGCTTATAGCCGAAGTGGTCGGCGATGGCCGCGTGCGCCTGCAGCTCGCGCTCGAATTGCGCGATGTCGCCGATGTAGTCGATCCCCTTCTGGAACTCGCCGCAGAAGCGCGGAGCCATGCTGAACATCTGGATGCCGCGCAAGTACAGCTCGTTGGCCACGAGGAAATGCGCCTCCGGCGAGGTTGGCGTCTCCGTCTCGTCGATCGAAATTTCGAAGTCGACTGCGCCGTTCAACTGCTCGATATATTTGCGGTAAATCCGCTCCATAAAATTGATCGCCTCATGATAAATCAGCACGTCGCGTACCAGCTCTTCGCGGGTAAAATTCAGCGCAGCGCCCTCAAGCTGAGGCGAATTCGCCAAATAACGCTCTTCATAGCCCGCACGGACATCCTGAGGCAGCTTGGCGTAGCGCTCCTCCAGCTCGGAAGCGGACAGCGGAGCGATCGTATTGTCGATGTTTTCCGAGCAATCGAGCGTCAGCATCGTGAATCCGAGGCGCAGCGCGTATTCGATATCCTCTTCCTTCTTCAAATGGTCGCCGTCTGCGCCGAACCCGTCGCGGTAGCCTTCCTGGAAGACGGCGTAGCAGGCCGCATCGAGCACATCCTCATACGTGCGGCCTGTCAGCGCAAGCTCCCGGATGCTTTGCTGCGCCAAAATCGGACGCACATCCTTGCCGAGCACCGTACGGATATGACCCGGGCTGGCCAGACCGAGACGGTCGCCCAGGCCGAACGTCGCGACCTGCGTACCGAACGCCTGAGGCGCCGTGTAAGGCAGATAACGGTTAAGAACCAAGCGGTTCGCATGCGTAAGCGGAGCCAGCTTGCCTCCTTCGGCAGGCTCGCCTTCCAGCTCGCCCACGATAGGGCCGTCGCCGACCGCGAGCAGGCGTTTGCCGTCTTCGGTCCGAACCATCAGCAGCGCGGCTCCTTCCAGCTCCGTCAGCGACTGCGGATATACTTTGACAAAAGGTGAAGCCGCATCTGCGGACTGCCCCGACTTCACTTGCTCAATGATGGATTGATAGGTTAACATCGCGTTCCCTTCCTTTTCCCGTAAATTGAACTCTAAAAATCGAAGTAGCCGTTGGCGTTATCGTAAGAAATATCGCGCACCATGCCGCCCAGCAGCTCCAGATCATGCGGCGCTTCGCCTTGCACGACCCACTCGCCGAGCAGATTGCACAGCAATCGGCGGAAATATTCATGGCGCGTGTAAGACAGGAAGCTGCGCGAATCCGTCAGCATGCCGACGAACCGGCTGAGCAGGCCCAGGTTAGCCAGCGCGTTCATCTGCCAGAGCATGCCTTCCTTCGTATCGTTAAACCACCATGCCGAGCCAAACTGAATTTTACCCGGTATGCCCCCGCCTTGGAAGCTGCCGATCAGCGTACCGATGACGTAATTATCCTTCGGATTCAGCGAGTACAAAATCGTCCGCGGCAGCGAGTCGTCCGCATCGAGCGCATCGAGCAGCTTCATTAACGGGTAAGCAATGTCGCTGTCGTTGATCGAGTCGTAACCAGTGTCCGGACCCAAGGTGCGGAACATTCTCGAGCTGTTGTTGCGGGAAGCGTTGATGTGAAGCTGCATCGCCCAGCCGAGCTTCGCATAGGCGCGTCCCAGGAACAGCAGCGTATAGGTCTTGTACTGCTTCTCTTCCTCCAGACTAACCGGCTCGCCGGCAAGCGCTTTGGCATAGATCGCCGCAGCCTGCTCCTTGGTCGCCTCGGCGTAAGGCACATAATCGAGCGCATGGTCGGATACGCGCCCGCCGGCTTCATGGAAGAAGACAATCCGCGCGTCAAGCGCTTGCAGGAATTGGTCGTAGCTGTCTACCGGCAGGCCGGCTGTTTCGCCTAGCTTCTTCACCCACGGCACATACGTGGCGCGATTAATCTCCAGCCCCTTGTCCGGACGGAACGACGGAAGCACCTTCACGTCGAAGTCAGGAAGCTCCTTGATTTTCATATGGTATTCCAGCGAGTCTGTCGGATCGTCCGTCGTGCAGATGACCTTGACGTTCGACTTGACGATCAGATCGCGCGCCGCGAAGCCGCCCGCCTCGAGCTGCGCATTGACTTTCTCCCAAATCATCGGCGCATTCTGTTCATTAATGAGGTCGTGCACGCCGAAAAAGCGCCGCAGCTCCAGATGCGACCAGTGGTACAGCGGATTGCCGATCGTCTTCGGCACCGTTCTGGCAAATGCCAGGAAGCGGTCATAATCGCTGACATCCGGCCCGCCGGTCACAAGCTCTTCCGCTACGCCATTGGAGCGCATCGCTCTCCACTTGTAATGGTCGCCATACAGCCATGCTTCTGTCAGGGTTTGAAATGATTTGTTCTCATAAATCTCTTGGGGGCTCAAGTGGCAGTGATAATCGATGATCGGCATCGTTTTTGCATAATCATGATACAACCGCTCGGCCACTTCATTCGTAAGCAGGAAATTATCGTCCAGGAATGCTTTCGCCGTCATTATTCAGCCACCTCGTTTCGATCATATTCCCAGTATAGCGCAATATTAATATGATTTCTTTTCATTTCATGCTCAATTTCCGTTTATTTACGCATATCTTGTCATTAAGCTTCGTATTCGCTGCTCCAGGCGTACAGCCGGGTAGCGGCTGAGGCTCCAAGCCGGCCAATTCGTACAGCAGCGAGCGGATCAGTATCGCTTGCGTGCCGGCATTCATATCCCCTTCGTCCTTGCCGAGACCAAGCTGAACAGGCAGAGGCATCTCCGGATAAAACTCGCCCGGCTTGACCTGAGCGACGTTCGGCGCAGTTGGCGAATGAGCCAGCTCCCGGGAAAATCCGCCGTCCGCACGCTTCAGCCGTTTCATATTGCGCACCGTAATCTCGGCGATCTCCAGCAGCTCCTCCGGAGGCAGCGGCAGCTTGATCGCGGCGAGCAGGCTGATCGGATTGCGAATGTAGCACATATCGAGCGCTTCCTCGTGACGCAGCGTATGGAGCAGGCTGCGGTATATGGCATTCACTCTTGGCATCGCAATCCGGAACCGCCCGTAGAAGGTGTGAAGCTTGAAGGTGCCCGACAACTGCATATACCGGCCGCCTTCGCCCCAGAGACCGGTATGGGGGTCCTGAATTTTATCGAAATGATTGAGCGCTTCCTTCAAATAAGGCTCTCTTTGCGCAACGCTCATCTGAGCCAGATAAGGCGCCGAATTGCAAAGCCGATCGCAGCCGCGCCAGCTATTGGCCAGACTGATGCTCCGCAGCCAGCGGGCGTAAGCCTCCGGCGAGGCGATATAGGCCGGCGCCGCATCTCGCGCGTTCGGCAGCGGATACACGATTCATGGGTTCAGATCCTTTCTCTAGTTGGACAAAATTTATGTTCGCCACTAACCCTTAATCGATCCGAGCATGGCGCCTTTGGCAAAATGCTTCTGCAGGAACGGATACACAAGCAGAATCGGCAGCGTAGCGACCACGATAACGGCCATCTTCACCGATTGCTCAGGCGGAGGCGTCGTATTATCCAGCGCCGAGCTGTGATCTATCCCGCTTGCCAGCACGACTATCTGGCGCAGCAATACTTGAATGGGCCACATCTTGCTTTCATTCAAGTAAAGAATCGCACTCAGGTAAGTGTTCCAGTAGGTCACCGCGTAGAACAGCGAGATTGTAGCGATGGCAGGCATGGACAGCGGCAGCACGATCCGGAACAAAATGCCCCAGTCGCTGCAGCCGTCGATTTTAGCCGATTCCTCCAGTCCTTCCGGTACGTTCTGAAAGAAGTTTTTCAGGATAATCAGGTTAAACGCGCTGATGGCGCTCGGCAGGATCAAGGCCGCGTACGTATCGATCAGTCCCAGCTCCTTCACGACAAGAAAGGTAGGAATGAGCCCGCCGCTGAACAGCATCGTGAACACGACGAGGAACATCACGAGATTGCGGCCGTCCAGGTCCTTGCGCGACAAGGCGTAAGCCGTTAACGCCGTAACGAACATGCTGAACAAAGTTCCGAATAGGGTAACGCCGATCGAAACGCTCATCGCTTTGAAAATTGTATTGGTCGAAAATATAAACCGGTAAGCCTCCAGGCTCCAATCGGTCGGAATGAGCACGAACTTTCTCATCGCCAGCTCGGCGCTGGTCGTAAACGAACCGGCCACCACGTGAATGAACGGGAGCACGGTAACCAGGCCGATCAGGGCGAGCAGCGCGATATTAATCCCGTTAAACAAACGGCCGGCTAATGTTCTGTCTTCTACCATGGGGGTTCCTCCTCCGAGCTTTCGTTAGAAAGCTACTTCGTAAGCATCATCTCAAGCTTTCCGTAGGAAAGCTGCATCGTAAGCAAAAGCTATGGGCTTTCCAAAGGAAAGCCGCTTCGTATCCTCTTAGTAAACGCCATCCTCGCCCATCTTCTTCGCCAGACGGTTGGCCGCCATGACGAGAATGAGCCCGATCAGCGATTTGAAGAAGCCGATCGCTGCGCTGTAGCTGAATTGTCCTTGTCTGAGACCTGCGGTATATACATAGGTATCGATGATCTCGGCTACATTCCGGTTCATGGAATTGAGCAGCAGATATACATGTTCGAAGCCGAGCTCGAGAACATCGCCAATTTTCAAAATCAGCAAGACGATAATGACGCTGCGGATTGCAGGCAAAGTAATATGCCATACTTGTCTGAGCCGCCCTGCGCCGTCCATGCGGGCCGCTTCATACAGCTGCGGATCGATCGAGGCGATAGCCGCCAGGTAGATGATCGTCCCCCATCCCGCTTCTCTCCATATCACTTGAAGGATATAAGTAGGTCTGAACCATTCCGGGCTGAGCAGAAAATTGACTTCCGAAAATCCGAAATATTTCAGCAGTTCATTGATAATCCCGCCATCCATCGTCAGCATGACGAAGGTAATCGACACGATGATAACCCATGACATAAAGTGAGGCAGATATACGAGCGTCTGTACCGTTTTCTTGAAAAACTCAACGCGCACTTCATTCAGCATCAAAGCCAAAATGATCGGAATCGGGAAATAAAACAGCAGGTTCATCCCGAACAAAATCAAGGTATTGCTCAAAATATTGAGAAAATCCGGCTCGGCGAACAATCGTTCAAAATGCTTCAACCCGACCCATTCGCTGCCCATAATGCCCTTAAACGGCTTGTAGTCCTGGAATGAAATAATCAGCCCGTACATCGGGATATATTTGAAAATCAGAAAGTAAAGCACTCCCGGCAATAACATGACGTAAATCCACTTGTTTTTCCACAGGCGTCTGCTTAGTTCACTGCTGCGACGCACGGGCGTTGCTCTGTGCTGCACATGCACTTCTTGCATAACGAATCTTCCTTTCCGGGAGGTAGTAGGTAGAAGAGGCAGCCGCTCGAAGGCGGCTCCCTCCTCTTATGCGCATTAGCTGCAGCCGGTTATTTTTTGTAAACGGCATTGAATTCCTCTATGATCTGGTTGCCTCCGCGGCTCTTCCAGTCCGCTACGGCCTTCTCGAAGCCTGCCTTGTCAAGCGTGCCGTAGATATACTTGTAAGTAGCGTCCTTGATCAGCTCCTGAAGCTGAACGCCCTTCTCCAGGTTCGTTTTCGACTCCAGCGGCGCAGTCGGATCGTTAACCGCATATTTTTGGTTTTCCAACTTCAGTTCGTCCGCTTTGACGCGTGCCGGCAGCGTGGATACGCCCAGGTAGCGGCCGCTCGTATCCTCGTCGCCGATCGCTCCGTCCGTGAACGCCTTCACTTCGCGCTCGATCAGCTCCTTATTGTCAACCTTCTTGGCTTTGCCGTTCTCCAGCGTGTAGTGAACATCCTTCAAGCCCCAGAAAGCGACGTTGGCCACTTCCGGCGTCATCATCTTATCGTAGAAGGCCAGGATAGCCTTCAGCTTCTTCTCATCCTTGATAGCGGACTTGGAGAACAGCAGCACGTTGGCGTAGCCCGGCAGCGACCATGCCGCATATTTGCCGGATGGGCCCTTCACCATGCTGTGTACGTCGACAACAGCCGTCGGCACGTTTTTGACCAGATCCTTATGCAGCGTTTCGACATCCGTCATCGCCCCGATATACATACCCGCCGTTCCATTGGTGAACAGCTTGGTCTGATCCGTTTTGCTCGTAGCGGCGAAGTCCTTGTTGATCAAGCCTTCATCGCGCAGCTTCTTGAAGTAGTCCATAGCGCCGATATACTCGGGGAATGCAAATTCAGGCTGCAGCTTCCCGTCCTTCTCGCCCCAGTTATTGGGCACTCCGAGCCAGGCCGCAACGGTTTTGAACGCTCCATACACAAGATCGTTGCGGTCTGCTACGCCGATCGTATCCTTCTTGCCGTTGCCGTCCGGGTCCTGCTCCGTAAATGCCTTCATCATCGCATACAGGTCTTCCGTTGTTTCGGGAGCCTTCAGCCCGAGCTTGTCAGCCCAGTCCTTGCGGTAAATGATGCCTTGACGGGTCAGATCGACGCCGCGGTACAGCGAGTACAGCTTGCCGTCCACCTTCGTATTGTTCAGCACCTCAGGCTTCAGCTTGCTCAGATTCGGATAATCCTTCAGGTAAGGCCCGATTTCCCAGAACTGGCCGTCGCGGATAGCGGACTTCATCGTGATAAACGTCGCCTGGTTTTTCAGATAAACAACCTCGGGCAGCGCCCCGGTCGCCAGCGTCGCATTGAGCTTCTCTTCATACGTGTCCGCCGGGAAAAATTGATACTTCAGCTTCGTATTCGTAAGACGCTCCAGCTCGTTCTTCACGGTGTCGGTCGGCGCCTCCGCCGTATTCAGCGGAGCCATGATCGTGAACTCCACCGGGCCGGCCGGCTCAGTCGACTTGGCAGCTTCCCCGCCGGCGGCCGGCGCCTTCTCTGTGGTAGAGCAGGCCGCCAGCGTAAGACTTGAGGCGAGCAGGACGCTCAGGGAAATGGACATTTTTTTCTTTGTCATGGAACTTCGACCTCCAGCAAATGAATGATGTTTGATTCCAGCTTCATGGTTGGCTGACTTTGGATGCGGTTAATTTTTATCGGCGTTTCGGCAAGCCAGCCCGTCTGTCGTTCGAGGGGGACCGCATCGATCCGGCCTCCGGCATCCGGACGTTCTTGCCGCACCTCTAACCTACGACACCCGGCACAATTACGGCTACAATCATTTGCCCTGTACGGCCTGTTTCGTCCGTAACCTGAGAACATGATTAGTCCGTCCGCGGGATGACACTTGCCGCAAGATCCGGCACACCGCCTCCGGAGACCAAAAAAAACCGCCGCGCTGTACGCGCCGGCGGTTCACGATTCAAGAGCTATTCAATTGTTATTCCTGAAGTACGCTTCGGCGTATTCCTCCATAACCTGCTTGCCGCCGCTGCGCTTCCACTTCGCGATCTCCTGGCGGAAGCCGGCCTCATCCAGGTGGCCCAGCATATAATTGTAAGTCGCGTCCGAGATGATTTTGAACAGCTCGATGCTTTTCTCGTCATACGTCTTGGACTCCACATTCACCATCGGGTCCTTGACGATAAAGGATTCATTGTCCTCCACCAATTGATCGGCCAAACCGGATAACGCCGTGCTCTTAGCTATTTCCAGCACATTCGGATTGCTCAGGTCGGCGATCATCAGCGCATAGAACCCGTTGACCTCGGAAGCTCTCAGCTGCGAGGTCTCCTCGGGCAATACAACCTTGCCGTTTTCCAGCTTATAATGCACATCCTGCACGCCATACCGCATCAGGTTGGCTACATCCTTGTCCATCGTCCGGTCGAAAAAGGCCAATATAGCTTTCAGCTCCTCCTCGGTCTTGATCGCTTTCTTGGAGAACAAGTATAAGGCGCTGTAGTTCGGAATCGACCATACCCGGTAGCCTTCCGGGCCTTGAATTCGGTTGACCAGCGTAAATCTTGCCTTCGGGTTCATGGCCTTCGCCTCATCCGACAGCCTCTGCACGTCCGTCATGCTGCCGATATAAACGCCGGCCGTTCCGCGGATCAGCTGATCCCGCTGCACTTCCTTGCTCGTCACGGCGAAGTCCCGGTTAATAATCTTTTCCTCATACAGCCTCTTCACGAAATTCATCGTGTCCATATAGGCCTTGGTTTCAAACTCCGGGATCAGCTGATTGCCGGCGATTGTCCAATTATTGGGCGTGCCAAAGTACGAGCTGAGCGTCTTGAACGCGCCGAATACAAGATCGTTGCGGTCTGTAAGACCGACCGTATCCTGCTTGCCGTTGCGGTCCGGATCGTCGTAGGTGAAACGCCGCATCACCTCGTACAGCTCCTGGATAGTCCCCGGCTTGTCCAGCTGCAGGTTCTCCAGCCAATCCTCGCGGATAATAATGCCTTGGCGGGAAGACGGCCGCTCCGTGTACAAGCCGTACACCTTTCCGTCCACGGCCGATTGCCGCAAAATCTCCTTGTTCAGCTGCTTCAGGTTCGGGTACTGCCCCAGATAAGGACCGATCTCCCAGAAGGAGCCCGAGCGGACGGCGCTTTTCAGCAGCAAATAATCCGTATATTTGACATAGGTCACTTTTTTCATCGAGTTGGTCGTTAGCGCCGTGTTCATCTTATCCGTATAAATGCCGTCCGACACCCATTCAATCTCCAGCTTCGTATTTGTCAGCTTCTCAATCTCGCGGATCAGCTCCTGCTTGGGCGAATGGGGGAAATGAAGCGGGGCCATGATGGAGACGACCGGCTTCTCTCCCTCCTGCTGACCTTCCGATGGGCTGGAGCCAGCGGTGCAACCTCCGAGCAGGCAGATTGCCAGCAGCAGTATGGCCCATATTCTGCAGACAGCCGCCCGCCGTGACAGCGCTCTCTTATCCATCCGTAACATGCCTCCCCCTTCGTGTAATGGAGCATAATGGCGCCTGGGCGCCATCACCTGATACAATGATTATCGTCCGCTGCCGATGATTATTGCCCGGGCAGGCGGGGTTGATTACAATGGATTATACGGCTTGGGCCAATTATCATAACGTGAGGTGTGATTCCGATGCGCTCTTTAAGCTTTCTCAGCAAAATGACTTTGTTCGGATTCCTGCTAAGCACACTTCCCGTCGTGTTCATCGGATTCTTCGCCTATGTGACGTCCTCCAATGAAATCCAGAAAAATGCCAACAAAGGAAGCATGCAGCTCATTCAACAAATCAATACCAATGTAGAGCACAAACTAACGACTGTCAACCATACCTTGAATCAGGTGCTCAACTCGACCGTGCTCAAGAAAGCGCTCACCGCTCCGCTAGCCGAAAACGATTTTATGACCTACGACGACCTGCGCAAAGAAATCCGCTACATGCAATCCTTCGATACGCGGGTCGAAGATGTCCTGCTGCTCAATCAACAGCAGAACTGGATGATCAAAAATTCCGGCCTGTACCGGCTCGACAGCTACCAGTACCGCGAGCAGCTGGAGAGCCTGATGAACGTTCAGGAGCAGACACCCTGGATGCTGACGCCCTCGGCCTGGTTCCATAGCGAGGAGAACGCGCGCAGCTTGTCCTGCGATTACAGCATCAGCCTGGTCAAGAAGCTGCCGACCACCGGACTTGAGAAATACGGACTTGCGGCAGCCAATATCCCGGCTTGCAGCCTGCAGGAGTTTATGCCGCCGGTCGACGACTCCACCGGTTCCATCGTCATTCTGGACGATCGGGGACGCCTGCTGCTTCACCCCGATCATAGTCTGATCGGCATGCCGCTGGAGGAAGCCGGCATGCCGCTTGCGAAGCTGCTGGCTCCGGGCGATTCCGGACAGTTCAAGACGGTGCTGGCCAGCAAGCCTTATTCCGTCACTTACTTGCGCTCCCAGCTTACCGGCTGGACCTATATGTCGATCACCTCCATTCAGAGCCTGACCGCGCAGTCGGGCAAGATCGGCCTGTACACGATTTACGTTTGCCTGCTGATGCTGCTATTGTCCATGCTGCTCGCCTGGTTCGGATCGCGGCGGATGTATTCGCCGATCCAGGTGCTGCTTAATCAGATCGGAGCGCGCCTGCAGGATAAGCGGGCCCGCCAGGGCAGCGCCGATGAATTTCAGCTCATCGGCGAGCAGGTTGCCCATCTGTTCCAATCCAAGTCCAGACTGGAGCAGGAGGTTCAACAGCACGTTCAGCAGGTGCGGACGTTTTTCCTCATCAAGCTGTTCCAGGGAAAGGTGAAGCAAAGCGAGCTGGAGGAGAACCTCGAGCAGTTCGGCTATGGCGTTCATAGCCGGAGCTGGGCATCGATGGCCGTCATCACGCTGCAGATCGATTCGATCGACAATACCCGGTACGAGCGGCGCGATCTCGATCTGCTGTTGTTCGCCATTCATAATATTATCGAGGAGCTGGTTCCCCCGGAAGGGAGATTCGTCCCCGTGACGATCGACCAGACCGTCGTGATGCTGGTTGGCAGCCCGGAGAGCAATCCCGAGACGTTCCGCAGCTCGGTCTATGCGATGACGGAAAATTTACAGCGGCAAATTTCCAGTTACCTGAACCTGCAGGTCAGCATCGGCATGAGCCTGCCGATCCATGCGATATCCGCTGTGCCGATCGCCTACCGGGAAGGACTGGAGGCGCTCAAGCACCGGATCAAGCTGGGGGAAGGCATTATCATCCAGTATGAGAATCTCAACGCCGGGCGCCACTACTTGAATCTGAACTACCCGAAGCAATTGGAGAACGAACTGCTCGACGCCGTCAAGCTGGCCGACTTGGAAAAGTCGAAGGAGCTGCTCAAGCAGCTGCTCCATACCGTGTTCTCTGTCGAGCTGACGCCGCAGGAATATCAGATTCCGCTGGCCCGGCTGCTGAACAACTTGCTGATCGCCATGCAGGAGTCCGGCATCGGCATGCATCAGATCCGCTCCAGCCAAGACTCTCTGTTTGAGGAGCTGTTCGGCTTGTCGATCGCCTCGGAGATTGAGGATTGGTTCTGGGGCAGCGTGATCCGGCCGATGGCGGCCATTTTCCGCGACCGCCAAGAGGAGCAGTATCACAACATTTCGGAGAAAATCATCGATCTGGTGCAGCATGGCTACAGCACCGACATGACGCTGGAGGAATGCGCCTCCCGGCTGCATTACAACGCCAATTACTTGAGCAGCATTTTCCGCAAGGAGACGGGGTATTCATTCAGCGAATACCTGATTATGTACCGGTTCAGCATGGCCAAGAAATGGCTGGCGGAGACGGATATGCCGATCAAGGACATCGCCGAAAAGCTGCGGTATACGAATCCGCAGAACTTCATCCGCTCTTTCCGCAAGCAGGAAGGGATGACGCCGGGCCAATACCGGACCAAGCATACGGCTGCCGTCCAGTAACGCCCGGGCAAGCGGCCGCTGAAAATATTTTCAACCTCCTGTGTCACATCGCAAGCTTCCTGCATATATATGTTTTGTTGGATACTTTGACAAGGGAGCTGGCAGGAAGTTATGGCAACGAAACAATTGGCAGCGCGCGGCGAGAAAGAGTACGCCATCCAAGTGCTGGATGAAATGGGCTTGAACCAGATTGCGAATTGGCTCGGCATTTTGCCCGAAGACCGGTGGCAGGAGCTGTTCGTCGCCCAGTGGCCGATTTTGGCCAAAAAATGCGGCATTCGCGACTAAGCTTGTACATATACGGATTCAGCAGCAACTATCGGCCTATACCGCCCGTCTACAGGCAGGCGAAGCTGCTCCGCTGAGTACAAGCGAGATTGCGAGCCCAAGCAGCAAAAAGCCTTCGGCAACCATGTTTCCGACATGGAGCCGAAGGCTTTATTTTAGTTCTTATGCCGCGACAACGTGACGCCGTCCTGCTTGTTGTACCTCTCCGTCGCTTCCTTGACAACATCCTTGCCGCCCTTGCTCAGCCATTCCTCCAGCACCTTCGGATAATCCGTTATCGGCTCCTTCCCGTAGACCATCTTCAGGACATGGGTCAGAATAACCGGCGGAAGCTTATCTCCTGTAGGCGCAATATCCGGATTTTTCGCATAGCCTTGCAGCGGAGGATCGAACTGAATGCCGTCGCGGCCTTCGCTGGCCAATACGGTGTCATACAGCTTCATCAGCTCGCGCCCCTCCGGCGTCTGGCTGAGTACGCCCTTGTTATAGGTCGTATCCTGGACGAGCCAGAGCAGCGTCTGCCGGAACGTTTCTTCATCCACTTCCTGGCTGGTCACCGGCTTCTTGTACTGAATGGCTCCGTTGCTCATCGTGTAGTTCTCCCCCTCAATCCCGAAGGTGAAAAACTTCTCCGCCTCATCGCTCACCATCCAATCGAAAAACTTGACGATACCGGCCGGGTCCTTGGCCTTCTTATTAATAAAGTAGGCTCTGGTCACATTGCCGACAAGCCGGAGGCCGCCCTGGCCGTCCGGACCGACCGGAGAAGGAATAAGCTTCATCCGTCCTTCCGGGACGATGTTCTTCAGCTGCTGGTCCCACTGGATCAGCAGGTTGGCATTCATGTTCCAGATGCCTGCCCGGCCGGCCAAAATCTCATTTTTGAAATTCGTCGGATCGATCGTAGCAAACTCCTTGCTCATCAACCCCTCGTCAACCATCGTCTTATAGGTCTGAATCGCCTGCTGCATCCCCTCGACATTGAAAAATTTCGGGACGATCTGATCGCCCTGCTTCATAAAGAAGTTGCCGAATACGTCATAGGCCCCGAAAAAGACATCCGAATAAACAAAATCCTGGCGGCCCATATAAGGATGCGTTATGCCCAGCTTCTTGAACGCACGCATCACGTTCAAATAATCCTCGACGGTCTTCGGCTCCGGCAAGCCTGTCTTCTCCAGCAGATCCGCTCTGATCCAGGTAGCGCGCCGGGACGGATTGGACAGCCATTCGGGAATCGCATAAATATTCCCCTTCGCATCCGTCTCCTTCTCCCAAGCCTCCTTGGGAATTTTTTTCAGCAGATTTTGACCGTGCTTCTCCAGCAGCTCGTTCAGCGGAAGAAACACGCCGGCCTGAACAGAGCCTGACAGCTGCGGATTGGACAAGCCGGAGCTGGCCTGCACCACATCCGGAATATCCTGGATGGCGAACATCTGGATCATTTTCTGATCGAATTCCTTGTGGGGGACGAGCCGGATATCCAGATCCGTGTTGGTCAGCTCTTCCAGCTTTTTCACCCACTTATCTTCATTAATATTAGGGTGATTATCCGCATACGAAATGTTCCCGGTCCGAAATGAGATCGAAAACGCCGTTTTACCCGTACTTTCTCCCGAAGCCGCTCCGTCCCCGCCATTCCCATCCGGCGCGCAGCCTGTCGTTGCAACGGCGAGCGTTAGCCCAAGCATGGACAGCATCCATTTCTTCATCCTGCATACCCTCCTTCAAATTGGCTTTTGCCCGCAGCGATCAGCCGTTCCACCGTCGGCCGCAGCATATTCGCTACATTTTCTCCCATCAGCTGATGCCCGTAATCCGACGGATGGATCAGATCGCTGGTCAAGGAAGTAAAGTCGCTCATGATCCGGGCTCCGTCCAGCAAATGCAAATCTTCGCGCCGCCGGCTCTCCACGCAGCCTGCAAGCACCTCATTGTAGCGGCGCTCCCGTTCGCTGAAAACATGATTCGCTTCCCGAAAGTACGTCGCCCGGTTCGGATACACGATGGTGACGAACACCGGCTTGCCCGGATGGTTGTCGATCAGACAGTCCAGCAGATATGATGCGCGCCGTTCGAACTCCTCCGCCGGAATCGTACCTCGCATGTTGACGCCGATCTCCAGGAAGGCGAGATCCCAGTCCTGCCTGGCGGCCAAATAATCGGACAACTCCGGCTCGCAATAGCATGAACCGCTCAAGCCCAAATTCAGCGCTTCGATCCCCAGCCTGCGGGCGGCCTGATGCACATAGCCGTTATAGGCGTTCGTCGCCCCGGCTCCCTGCGTAATCGACGAGCCGTAGGCCAGCATCGTCAGAGCCGGCATCTCCGCGGGGTCCGGCGGCCTCACCGCGAAGCCAAAGCTCTCGATCCCGTACCATACAACAGCGAACCGGTCAATAAACAAGCGCCACACCCGCGGCGCAAACGCCCCCTCCAGCTTATCCTCGCTCACCTCCGAGAACCGCTCCGGCTGCTCAAGCTGCAGCGTGCAGATTGAGCCCGCTTTCAGCTCGTGGACCGAATGAAAGAAATCGCCGCGGAACACCAGCACTCTTCCGTTCGTTTCCAGAGCGCCCAAGGTGACCTGCACCATCTTCGCCTCCGTGACAAACCGCACCTCGCAGCCGTTGGACTGCATAGCTTTCGTCCGGCCCTTTTCCGTCAGCCGATGCCGGACCTCTCTCGGAAACCGCTGCAGCCGCATGCCCCCTGCCGGATAGGCGGGCTCCAGCTCGGCCACATTGTGCAGATATACGCCATGCCGCTTGGTGAAGGACTCTAAGCTTGTATCCAATAGGTATCCGCCCTCTCTGTGACTCATTACTAACTCTTATTTTGTTGATATAGCTATAATAAACCCATTATGAAAGCGCAGTCAATATGTAATATAGAAAACAACAAATTATTTATGAGTTAGATAAATGAATGTTCAGCGGAATGAAGCTTTCGGGCTTTCGTGAGAGGCATTAGGGCGAAGCAGCGGTCACAGGCGGCAGCATTCGAAGCTTGGCATATGCATCCCCTGCTTCCGATACCAGGCATGCCAAAAAGACGCCTTCAGCCGCTCGGACAGCGGTTCGTTAAGGCGTCTTGGCTATTGCTTCGTACAGGATCGGCTTGTTTGCGTCTGAGCTTTACGCTTCAATCTTCGGCTGCAGGCGGCAGCGATCTGCCGCTTTGGCTTTTTTCCTGCTCCAGGGAAGAAAAGGCATCCTCTTGCGCCTCGGCAGCACTCGCCAAGTTCAGCTGCATGTGCGCCGCCTGGATAAAAGCTTCCTGATCCTGCAATCCGGACAAATAAAGCATCACCTCGCGCTGGATCGCTTTCAGCTGACCGTTGCTGAAGCCCAGCTCGGTCATCAGACGAAAGGTGGGGAAAATCTCACGGTACATAAAAAACCGGGCCGGCCGGTATACCTCCTCCTCCCCCTCCCATTCCATCGCCTGCCGATGAGCCGCAATATTGAGGGTGCGGCGGCGGAGATGCCGCTGAGCCTCGTACGAGGTCAGAAAATCAACCAGCAGCGCGGCTTCCTCCCGCTGCGGGGATCTCTCATTGATCACCAAGCCGTTCACAATCAGGAGCGTGCTGGCATCGTTAAGACTGGGGAGCGGGGACACATCGAAGGAAATGCCCGACTCACGCAGCTGATTCAGGAAAAAATAAGTCGTCATGATCATCGACACTTTGCCTTTCAGGAACAGCGCCTCCGCATCCGCGTCACTTTCCGACAGTATGCGCGGAAAAACATCTGACATGGCTACCAGGTCGCGGCAGGCGGCCAGCCCCTCCAGCAGCTTCGGATCGTCCAGCCTGCTGCAGCCTGCTTCATCCCGGCGAACGGCCGCCCCGCTCTGGAGTATAAAGATCGGCCAGCGGTTGCGCGAAGGCAAGTAGAAATAAAAGCCGAACCTTTCATTGGGCACAGCCAGCCTGCGTCCTTGCTCGAACAGCTCCTGCCATGTCCAGCTGCTGTCAGGTACGGGCACGCCGGATTCCCGGAAGTGATCCTTATTGTAGCAGAGGATAACAGGCGAATAGACGAAAGGTCTGAGCAGCGCGCCTCTCTCCTCGCAAAACGGCTCCGTCAGGAACGGATAGGCGCTTTCCGTCGGCTTCAGCGGGTGCAGCAGCCCGGTGCAGCCCAATTCCCTGAAGTCCTGAAAATTGCTGCTGTTCATCAATGCGGCGTCCAGCAGGCCCGCTTCCATATATTCCTTGATAATCCCGGTATATCCGCGCGAGGGCAGCTCCACCGTCTGCACCTGCAGATGCGGATACCGCTCGTGAAAAACCTCCAGCAGCTCGTCCATCCTGACGATGCGGGAGATGGCCCCCGCATAACCGAACCGGACTGTTTTCCGCGCCGGTACAGGCCGCGTCACCCGGTTGCCGACGCGGGGTATTTTCTCCAGCAAGCCTTCCTCCACCAGCACATGCAATCCTTTGCGTACGGAAGCGTTGCTGAGCTCGAAGCGCTCCTCCAGATCGCTCTCCGCCGGCAGGAAGCTGCCATCGGCCACAGTCCCTGACACAATATCCTGGCGCAGCTTATCAACCATCTCTTCCAGCCGAGCCCGGAAATGCTTGCGGCTTTTTCTCTTCTGCTGCATCTGCTTTCCCTCGCCATCATTCCTTCTCCCACTCATCATACCGAAACTGCCGCTCCGCGACAAGCCGCCCGCCCGGGTATCCTGCGCTCAGCGGACCGCTCCTGCGCCAGTCAAAACGCCCCGGGGTCGGTTCCATCCGACTCCGGGGCGTTTCGCTTTCGCCAGCTTGTATCAGCCTTCATTGACCGCCCGAAGCATCGTCCAGCGGTTCAGCCTTACTTGGTGCGCCTCGGACAAGCTGCGCTTGAACAGCTCCTCCTCCACGCCAAGCTCCTCCAGCGTGGACGGACCGCCCGCCTTGCGAAGCAGCCCGCGCAGCACCGAGTCGCCCGGCACGCGGGCCAGCTCCCGGCCGACCGCTTCCCTCCAGGGACTGCCGGCGAACATGCCGGCGCTCCACAGCCCATGGTAATGCGCAGCAATCTCGGCGCAGGCGACGCCAACCTTCGCTCCGTGCAGCAGCTGCCTGTGACCCGACCGGAGATAGGCCATTTCCCAGTAATGGGATAAATGATGCTCCGCCCCGGAGGCCGGGTGGGAATGGCCCAACGCCAGCATGGCAAGTCCCGAGGCGATCAGCGCTTCGGTCAGCACGCGCAGGCCCTCCTCCGCGCCTCGGCCGATATCCTCGGCATGGCGGACGCAGGCCAGCAGCGCCTGCTCGGTAATCTCCGCCACATCGGCGCGATACGGCTCCCCGGCGGTCACGCTGCCGAACTTCCAGTCGAACAGCGACGTATATTTGCCCAGCATGTCGCCGAACCCGGCGGCCGCCAACGCCGCAGGCGCAAGCCGCAAAATAGCGAGATCGGCGAAGATCGCCTCCGGACCTATGGCCGGCACCGTAATCTTGTCGCCTCTCAGCAGCAGCGGCGCGCCCTTGGACGTAAATCCGTCCACCGAAGGAGCGGTCGGCACGGAGATAAACGGCAGACCGGCCGTATAGGCGGCGTACCGGGCGATGTCATGCAGCGTTCCGGCGCCGGCGGCTACAACCGCCTGACTGTTGTTCCGCTGCAAATCCATCAGCAGCTGCACGACAGAAGCTTCGTCCGCTACTACGTCGCCTTGGCTATTCGGCAGCACGATCGTCGTGAGGACCTTCACGCCCCGTTCCCGCAGCCCGGCTTCCAATTCGCGGCCTGCGGCCTCGTACGTGTTCGCATCGGCGGCGATCGACAAATTGCCGAAGCCGCGCTTCGCGATATATTCGGGAACTTGCCGGATGGCTCCGTCGGCAACTACAAGGGGATCGGGAAACGCTCCCTTTCCCCCCTGCTCCATCCCCTCGCTCAGCCGGGCAACGACCTCATTCAGACTTAAGCTCATGATAAACCGCCCTTCCTTCAACCTGACATGCCTTTTTCATTACCTTTATGTTCAGGCTCGCTCCGGGCGGAAGTTTCGGACAACCGGACCTCTCCCGTTCTTATCCCCGGCCAAACCGCCAAGCCATGTCCGAGAGCCGCAGCTCACTGCGGAAGGCGCGCACCGTCGTGTCCTTGTCGATAACTGCGCATTCGATGCCCGCCATCTCGGCAAAATCCATCAGCTGCTCGGTCGTCACCTCATACGAGAATCCGGTATGATGGGCGCCTCCCGCCAAAATCCAGGCTTCGACGCCCTCCTTCAGCGTCGGCTCCACCTTCCACAACACCCGGGCCACCGGCAGCTTCGGCATCGGCCGCTCTGGCTCTACCGCCTCAACTTCATTGACCAGCAGTCGGAAGCGGTGGCCGAGATCGATGATGGACGCATTCAGCGCCTTGCCGACTCTGCCGTTAAACACCATGCGGGCGGGGTCCGCTTTGCCTCCGATGCCCAGCGGATGAACTTCCAGCTTAGGCCGGTCGGCCGCGATCGTCGGACATATCTCCAGCATATGGGCGCCGAGCACCAGCTCCTGCTCCGGGTCCAGATGATATGTATAATCCTCCATGAATGAGGTCCCGACATTGCCGGCGATCAGCTTCATCAGCCGGACGAGCGCTGCCGTTTTCCAGTCTCCCTCCCCGCCGAACCCGTAGCCCTGCTCCATCAGACGCTGCACGGCCAGACCGGGCAGCTGCTTCAGCCCGTGAAGATCCTCGAAGGTCGTCGTGAACGCCGTATACCCGCCTTCCTCCAGGAACGACTTGATGCCCAGCTCCAATCTGGCCTGGTAGCGGATGGCTTCCAGCGATTCCCGGTTCCCCGCCGTCGCTTCAGGTACATCATACCGCTTGGCATACTCCTCCAGCAAGCGGTCGATCGCATCCTCCGCCACCGCATCGACGCGCCGCGCCAGATCGCCTACGCCGTACCCATTCACCGACCAGCCCAGGCGGATCTGCGCCTCCACCTTGTCGCCTTCCGTAACCGCGACCTGCCGCATATTATCGCCGAACCGCGCCACCTTCAGCACCCGACTTTCCGCGAAGGCCGCAGCCGTCCGCGTCCAAGCGCCGATCCGGGCGCGCACCTCGGCATCCTCCCAATAGCCGACAACGACCTTGCGCGCTATGCCCATGCGGGCGCCGATAAAGCCGTATTCCCGGTCGCCATGCGCCGCCTGGTTCAAATTCATAAAATCCATATCGATGGACTCCCACGGGATATCCCGGTTGAATTGCGTCGCAAAGTGCAGCAGCGGCTTCTGCAGCTGGGACAGTCCCGCTATCCACATCTTGGCGGGGGAAAACGTATGCATCCAGGTGACGATGCCCGCGCACAGCTCGTCTGCGTTAGCCTCGATGATCAGCTTGCGAATTTCATCCGGCGTCGTCACGACAGGTTTGAAAATCAGTTCGAAGGGCAGCGCTTCATCGGCGTTCAAGCTCTCCGCAATCGCACGCGAATGCTCGCCTACCCGCTCCAGCGTCTCCGGTCCGTACAAGTGCTGGCTGCCCGTGACGAACCAGAATTGATAAGGTTTAATCGTTAGCATACTTTCGTCCTCCCGCATAATAAAATGTTGTCGACCCGGCCGGCCTCCCGCTATGACCGCCCGGGGCCCGAATGCTTTTCAGCTTCGGCTGGGCAGCGATTGCTCCTTCAGCATCTTCAGCCGCTTCATCAGATCGTTCCCGCCCCGCCCGAAATAATCGTGCAGCCGGACATATTCCTGATACAGCTGCTCATATACGGCCACATGCTCCGGAATCGGCTTGAATGTCTCCTCGCGCACCCTGCCCATCCGCTCGGCCGCCTCCACGATGGAATCATAACCTCCGCGCTCCCGCCCTGCAGCCACCGCTCCGAACATCGCCGCGCCAAGCGCCGGCGTCTGTTTGGAGGCGGCCACCTTGATTTCGCGGCCCGTCACGTCCGCGTAAATTTGCATCAGCAGCCGGTTTTTCTGAGGCAGACCGCCGCAGGCATACAGTTCATCGACAGGCACCCCGTTCGTATGGAAGGCGTCCACAATGACGCGCGTGCCGAATGCAGTCGCCTCCAGCAGCGCTCGGTAAATCTCCTCCGGCTTGGTGAGCAGCGTGCAGCCGACAACAAGGCCCGTCAGATCGGTATCGACAAGCACGGAGCGGTTGCCGTTCCACCAATCCAGCGCCAGCAAGCCCGTCTGCCCCGGCCTATAGGCCGAAGCCCGGCGCTCGAGCCACGCATGCACGCTTATGCCTTCCTGGGTTGCGGCTTCCTTGACATAACCCGGCACCGCTTCCTCCACGTACCATTCGAAAATGTCGCCGACAGCCGATTGACCGGCTTCGTAGCCGAAGTATCCCGGGATAATGCCGTCTTCCACCACACCGCACATGCCCTCTACCTGCTTTTCCTCGGTGCCGAGCAGCATATGGCAAATCGACGTCCCCATCGCCATGACGAGTTTGCCCGGCTGGGCGACGCCCACTGCAGGCACGGCCGCATGCGCATCGACATTGCCGACCGCCACGGCCGTTCCGGCCATAAGACCGGTAAGCGCCGCCAGCTCCTCGGTCAGGCCGCCGGCTCGGGTGCCGAGCGGCAGAATATCCCCGCGCAGCTTTGTGGTCGTCAAGTCCGCAAGCCGCGGATCAAGCGCGCGGAAAAACGCCTCGTCCGGATAGCCGTCCCGCTTGTGCCAGATCGATTTGTAGCCGGCCGTGCAGCTGTTGCGGAGAAGCTCGCCCGTCAGGCGGAAAGTCACCCAATCGGTCGCTTCGAGCAGCAGATCGGCCGCTTCATAAATCTCAGGCGCTTCATTGGCAATCTGCCAGGCTTTGGCCACCATCCATTCGGAGGATATTTTGCCGCCGTAGCGGGGCAGCCATCGCTCTCCTCGCGCGGCGGCCGTCTCATTGAGCCGGTTGGCCTCATCCTGCGCGGCATGATGCTTCCACAGCTTGACCCAGCTGTGCGGGTTGTCCCGGTA
This sequence comes from Paenibacillus sp. cl123, assembly GCF_900101595.1. Taxonomy (GTDB): domain Bacteria; phylum Bacillota; class Bacilli; order Paenibacillales; family NBRC-103111; genus Paenibacillus_G. Next base: position 29,354 of record NZ_FMYY01000008.1, on the reverse strand, counting down.
AGCCGGCTGCAGACACAGCGGCTCTCCGGCGGCGTCCACCGGCAGCATCGTGCAGGCGGTGAAGTCGATGCCGAGGCCGACGACGGCTTCGGGCCGAATGCCCGAGGCAGCCAGCACAGCCGGTACGGACAACCTAAGCACCTCTATGTAATCGCCCGGATGCTGGAGAGCCCAGTCCGGCTCCAGCTTGATGCGTCCTCCGGGCAGCGTCTCGTCGATGACCCCATGCGGGTATGGCGTCACATGATCCGCCACCTCCGCTCCATCCTCCAGATCTACCAGCACAGCACGACCGGATTGCGTTCCGTAATCGATGCCGATTGCATACCTCTTCCCCATGCTTCATCCTCCTCCGGGATGCCGTCCGCTTGACGGCAGCCGCAAGTCATGTCTTTGCCTTGCATCCGTTCCTCATCCGCGCTGCACCCTGACCGGGCATGCCGGCACTCAGCCTTGCCCGTAATAAGCGTCAGCTCCATGCTTGCGCAGGAAATGCCTGTCGAGCAGCCGCTGGTCCATCGGCGCAGTCTGCGGCTGAAGCGCCAGCGTCCGCGAAGCGATCTTGGCCACTTCCTCGAGCACGACCGCGTTATGAACCGCTTCATGCGCGTCCTTTCCCCACGTGAACGGCGCATGACAATGCACCAGCACGCCGGGAATCCGCAGCGGATCGAGATTCCGGAAAGTCTCGACAATCACATGTCCGGTCTCCAGCTCGTAGGCTCCCTGAATTTCCTCTCCTGTCATCGGCCGGGTGCAGGGCACTTCGCCGTAGAAGTAATCGGCGTGGGTCGTCCCGAGCGCCGGAATTCCTTTGCCTGCCTGCGCCCATCCCGTCGCCCACGGCGAATGAGTATGCACGATGCCGCCAAGTCCGGCGAACGCCCGGTACAGCACCAGATGAGTCGGCGTATCGGAGGACGGCTTCAGCCTCCCCTCCACCACATGCCCTTCCAGATCCACGACGACCATATGCTCCGGCTTCATCTCCTCATAAGGAACGCCGCTTGGCTTGATGACGACAAGCCCCTGCTCGCGGTCGATCCCGCTGACATTCCCCCAGGTGAACGTGACCATTTTATATTTGGGCAAATCCATATTGGCTTCCCAAACCTCCTGCTTCAGCCGCTCCAGCATACCAACCCTCTCCCTCCATCGGCACTTCAATCAACCCCATTATACAATTGTACGTACAACTTTAAAAGATATATTTTTATTTGTACGTACAAAAAAGAAGAACCGCCGGTCGGCAGTTCCTCTAGGGCAACTCTGGAAATTGAGAGGGGATGGACAAAACCCCCAAGCGGGCGAAGCACATGCTGCATTACATATAACATCAACCTTCAGGAGGTGGCTTCATGACACGCAAGCTGAACAGAAAACGCCGGCGCGCCTGTCTGCTTCGCAGCTTGGGCCCGGGATCGGGCCGCCGCAAGACAGGGAACGCCGGCAAACCGGCCGTCCGGCAGACCGGTTTGGGCTGGGTTTCCGGCAATTGGAGCGGTTACGCGATTGAGGGAAACCCCGGTTCCTTCCGGCGCATCTCTGGCGCATGGACCGTTCCGGCCGTACGTCCCGGCTCCGGCAGCGCTTATTCTTCAGCCTGGATCGGCATCGACGGATTTCGCAACGACAGCCTGATCCAGACCGGAACCGGACATGAATATGTAGGCGGCAAAGCGCATTATTACGCCTGGTGGGAAATTCTCCCGGACGCCGAGACGGTTATCCCGCTGCCTGTCTACCCCGGAGACCGGATTCGGGCCGTCATAGCCAAGCGCAGCCGGACCAAATGGGCGATACGCCTCAGCAATCTAACCCGCTGCTGGACCTTCTACACGCTGCAAAGCTACGAGGGGCCGCAATCGTCCGCCGAATGGATCGTCGAGGCCCCGCAAGTAGGCGGCACGGTCGCCAGGATGGCCCGCCTGACGCCGGTTCGCTTCGTCCAATGCCGGGTCAACGGCTGCAACCCCGGTCTGAAGGCCTCCCAATCCGGCGTCATGCTGCAGAACGGAAGGTTCGTATCGATCCCTTCCCGGCCTAGCCGGGCGGGCGATGCCTTTGTCGTTACAAATGAGGCGCAGCCGTAGAACCCCTGACGATCAGTTCGGGAGCAAACAGCCGGTCGCGTTCCTTCTCTGCATGGCGAGTCGGTCCGGCATGGTCAGTCGCCGCTCCTTGCCTGTCCTCGATCCAATCCATTAACTGAATCGCCGCCTGACGGCCCATCTCCGACTTCGGATGGGTCAGCGTCGTCAGCTTGACCTCCGTTGCCGTCGCCAGCGAGGAGTCATCGAACCCGACTATCGACAGCTCGCGCGGCACGGAGAGCTTCGCCTGTCTGGCCGCCTCCAGCAGCCGGACCGCCAGCTGGTCATTGTACGCTACCAGCGCCGTCGGCCTGTCTTCCCGCTCCAGCATGGCGATGGCGGCCGCATACGGCCTTGCAGTTCCGTCCTCCGTCATATAGGAGGTAACGGAGTCCGGTCTTAACGGCAATCCGTGATCGCCGAGCGCGCGCAGAAAGCCTTTGAGCCGGTTCGCCCCCTGCAGGTCGTCGGTTTTGAAGAAGCCGGCGATGGACCGATGGCCAAGCCGGATCAGATGCTCTGCCGCCGCATATCCGCCCGCCTCGTCATCCAGACGGAAGCACGGGCAGTTCAGCTCCGGATAGCGCTCGTTAATCATCACGAAGGGGATGCCTTGCACTTGAAGGGATAAGTAGAGATCCAGATTCGGGTTGCCCTGCGCGCTGCGCGTAGGCTCGATAATCAGTCCGCTGAGCGGCTCCCCGAGCAGCAGCTCCAGATTCTCCCGCTCTCGGGCCTTGTCATTGTCCGTGCTGAGAAGCATGAGACGATAGCCCTTGTCCCGCAGCGCCGCTTCCGCTCCGCGCACGATGTGCGGGAAAATATAGTCCGATATGTAGGTCGTCATCATGCCGATCGTTCGCACCGGACCGGATGTCTTGGTAGCAGCAGGCTCGGAGACAAATGTTCCTTTCCCCTGCAGCCGATACAGCCAGCCCTCCTGCTCCAGCTCGCCCAGCGCCTGCCGCACCGTTTGGCGGCTCATTCCGAAGCTCGTGGCGATCTCATGCTCGGAGGGCATCTGGTCATGCGCTTTCCACTCGCCTCCGCTCAGCTTGTCCAGCAGTCCCTGTTTCAGTTGCCTGTACTTCGGTATCTGTTTGTCGTTCATGCTACACCTCTGGCCATGCGCTATGCGCAATTCATGTGCAGCTATTATAACATAAACGCCTTGTACGTACAGGATTTCATCCTTTGCCGCCGGAGGCGTTTCCCGCTGTTATCGGCCGGCCGGCTCATCGACAAGCGGGCGGAAGTCTGTTTTTCCCGTGCCTTGTTTGCGTCTGACGCTGTAATATCGCATGCCGGCGGGGACGCCCTTAATCTCAAGAACTCCGTCATAGATCAGCTCTCTCAGCCTGTATTCAAAATATGAATCCCCGATATATTGCTCGCAATACCCCATCGCCTCGCCGATTAAACGGGCTGATTTTAAGAATCCGTTATCGCCCCCGGGCGGTTTAAGCTCGTCCAGCTTCTCCAACAGGTATCGATCATAATATGGTGCGGGCACCTCCAGCACAGCGCCGTCCTGCCAAATACGCAGCGTTCCCGTTTGCTCCGTCATCATGCGCCATTCCCGTACCAGCCTCGCGATAGCAGCGGCGTCCAATTTCCCTTTGCCTTCCAGCCGAGTGACCGCTTCCTGCAGCTTGTCCGAAGGTATCTCTCCCGAGTGCCTGTAGGTAATGAAGGCATCGGGCCGGTTGTACAGCTCCTCGCACATGGCGCAAGCGTCGTTTACTGAAATGGAATTAGTTTTGTTGCGCAGCAGGTAAAGCGCATGTCTCATCCCAGTCTGCTCGCATGCATTGCCGCCGGTCCAAACCATCACCTCCGCCTGTTCCGGAATTTGCTCCACCTTGTCTAAAAGCTCCTTGTATTCCTCTTCGAACGTCGTGTAAGCTTCGATGGCTTCCGTAATATGATCGCGGAACCAATTGCTGCGTGCCTTACGTCCTTCCGGCGAGTCCAGACCGGAGATCGGACCGATGGCGTAATTTTCCCGAAGCGTAATCAGCTTGTGCGTTTCCGCGCAGCCGAGTGCTTTTAGCGCTTGCTTCATGCTGCCCGCAAAGGACTCGCCGACAACGATATGGACATGGGTACAAGTCGGCGCCGGCGACCAGACCTCCTTTTTTTCCTGAAGCCCCATCAGCGCGTCATACAGCTCAATCAGTTCGGAAACCGCCGCTTCGAGCGTTCCCTCCTGCTCCTTCATCAACTTGATTTGCGCCAACATCCATCTCAGATAAGGCTTAAGTTCCCCATCTTCCAAGCTATCGGTTGCCTTTTTAATGGCTACAATATCTTTCCATTCCATTTCCGTCTTAACACCTCCAATAAAAGCATACCTGTGATTGTCCAATTAAGATAGTTATGTTTGACAGAAGGTCTGCGCTTTTTCCATTTACTTCACCTTCCTCTAACGTTATAATGCAATCTTGAACACTCCCTACTTAGCAAAGCTTGAAGTGGCGGATTCTCAGACTACTGCTTCCAACGAAGCAGAGCGTTCAGGTATTTCCTTCGGAGTTAGAGGGGATAAGATGACCAGGGAGAAACTGGAACAAAATCAGATTTGGCTTTATGTCGCGGTGTTGGTGCTAGCATCCGGGCTTGGCTTGTCAGCACCTGAGCTAATGACAACTTTAGATCAACATATCCTTATTTCCGCCGTAATTGCTGTTTTAATGTTTGGCATGTTTACACAGCTTCCTTTTACCTCGTTAAAGGAATCACTTGGAAATCGGCGTTTTATGGGGGCCATCCTGACGGCCAATTATGTGGCGGTGCCGATTGTCGTCTGGCTGTTGTCGCAGTTCCTTCCTCAACAATCTCCTGTATTGCTGGGCGTGTATCTTGTTTTATTGACACCTTGCATAGATTATGTCATTATTTTTACCCATCTTGGCCGCGGCAATGAAAAAGCCATGCTTTTATCAACACCTGTCCTTTTTGTGACGCAAATGCTGTTGTTACCCGCTTATCTGTGGATGTTCATGGGCCGCAAAGCATCGGAGGTTGTGAATCCCGGGCCTTTTGCGGAAGCATTTTTAATCGTCATCCTATTGCCGCTTGTGCTGGCCATCGGATTGCAGCTGCTTTCTTCTAAAGCTCGTCTCAGCGGTCAATTCCTGTTAAATGTCTCAGCATGGATTCCTGTTCCGCTGATGGCCCTTACGCTTTTTATTGTTGTATCATCGCAAATCAGCAAGCTATCCCCCTATTGGGATCTGCTTATCCAAGTTATTCCGATTTATATAGCATTTATGCTCGTCATGCCGTTCATTAGCCGCTTTATCGTCAAATGGTTTCGACTGGACGTGATGTCAGGACGAGCTGTTATATTCAGTTCGGGAACACGTAATTCTCTTGTGGTTCTTCCCCTTGCTCTAGCTTTACCTGAAAATTGGAGCAAACTTGTAGCGGCCATTATTGTAACGCAAACTATTGTCGAGCTTGCAGGAGAGCTTATTTATGTTCGTTTTGTTCCTAATGTGATTCTGCGTGACAAGGGTCATCAGGCGGATTCTGATTAAACAAAAAAAGCCTTCGCAGAGCGGAGGCTTCTTTGGATACGTCGAACCGAGCTTTAGTGAGGGTAAAGCGCTTCGAACTCCACTCCGCACGGTCCCCCTTCGTGATTAATGTCCGTCTCGGCCACACTTCCGTCAGCCCGCAGCAAAGGTCTGTAATGGCTTGCGATCCGCATCGCGGACTGTCCCGCATAATGACAGATAAAGGCGCGGCGGAACCGGTCCTTCGTTTTGTTGCGGAAAGAGCCATGAATCAGATTGCCGTTGAAGAACAGCACATCCCCCTTCTCCATCACCGCAGGAATCGCCTTGGTCCCCTCCGGCACCTTAACCAAATGCTTGGTGAACGATTCCGACTCATCCGCAAGCTCAGGACATACGATCTCATGCTCCTGGGTTTTAGGAACGACCAGCATCCCGCCATTTTCCATATCGGCGCTGTCGACTGCCAGCCACGCCGCGATGCAGTTGCCCGGCTCTACCTTCAAGTAGAAATTATCCTGGTGCAGCGCCTGTCCCCGGGAGCCCGGAGGCTTGTAATAAAACATGCTTTGCGCTGCCAGCGGCTCTTCCTCGAACAAGTCTGTCAGCACATCCAGCACCGGCTCATGCAGCATATAGCGCAATGCCGTCTCGTCGAAGCGATGCGGCTGCATGACCCTGGGATATCGGCTCAGCGGATCGGCGGAAGACGCGTTCAGCACCGGCTCGAAATGTCCGGGGATGAACCGATGGCTGATTTCCTCGAAGGTCCGCTCTATTTCCTCCAGCTCATTAGGACTGTACAATCCCTTCATTATCAAATAACCTTCCGTCACAAATTGCCGCTTCTGTCCATCCGTCAGCGTGCCTGATTTATCGCTCATCTTCATGCCTCCCTCATATTAATGCTATACCCTTACCTCAGCATACGGGAAAAAGGCCGGCTCCTGAAGCAGCAATTCTGCTAACGAGTCATCCGATTCTGCTGCGTCCTGTCGGCAGACCGCCTACTGTTGCGGGATGACAGCCGGATGAACTATGCTGAATCTGTAATACTCCTGCAGGCATCGCCTGTCAGGCTTCACTTATCCGATGACCTAAATGGAGGACTTCATATGAAATCTTTCGACGACCCATCGCGCTATGACGGAAAAGCTTACGGCATTGTCATCTCCGGTCACTTCAATGAGCCCGATACTTATGTGACCAGACGTACAGAAGGAATGAGCGATTGGCTGGTCACTCTCACGCAATCAGGCGCTGGCTACATGCGAACTCCCTCGGGTGAAACGCTCTGCCGCCCGGGAGATGTCGCTCTCCTCTGTCCCGGCGTTCCCCATCAGTACGGCACGGTGCCAGGGGGACGCTGGCAGTTTATGTGGGCTCATTTCTCTCCCCGGCTGATGGAGACAGGACTGCTGCCGGAGGCGGAGGTGCTGCTGCATCATGCGGATGGCATCAATGAATACAAGCGGTTTCACCGCGCCTTCCGCCGGATTATCTCCGACTCGATCGAACGCAGCCCATACTGGCAGGAGCTGTGCGAAATGACCATCCGCGAGATTCTGCTGCTGCTCGCCCAAGCCCTGAACAAGCAGACCGACCCTCGCATCCGCGAGACGCTTCGCTATTTATCGGAGCATATGAAGGAACCGATTAGAATCGATACGCTTGCTCAAAGCGTCAGCCTCTCCCCTTCCAGGCTGTCTCACCTGTTCAAAGCACAGACAGGCTTTACGATTCTCGAAGCCTTGAACCGGATGCGGGTTCAACAGGCGGCGCTTCTGCTGACGCACACCGACCGCACGGCTCTTGAGGTTTCGTTCGATGTCGGATTTCATAATTACAATCATTTTGCCAATCAATTCCGCAAGGTGTTCGGCATCGCTCCCAGCAAGTATAAAGGCGCGAAAAATTAAGCTTGCAATTTCACGGTCGATGAGTTGTAATCATTATAGTTTATATTTATATAAACCATTTTATATTTTGTTAAAATTATTAAGAGGTGAGCAGGGATGGCAGTGAAAGCGACGATGATCGTGGATAAGGATTTTCGGATCGGAGCTGTGGACGATCGGCTGTATGGTTCGTTTATCGAGCATCTGGGAAGGGCGGTATACGGAGGTATCTATGAGCCGGGCCACCCGGATGCCGATGAGCAAGGGTTCCGCCGCGACGTGCTGGAGCTGGTTCGGGAGCTGAGCGTGCCGGTCATCCGGTATCCTGGCGGCAACTTCGTATCCGGCTACCAGTGGGAAGACAGCGTCGGACCTCAGGCGGAGCGGCCTGCAAGGCTTGAGCTGGCATGGCGCGTGCTGGAGACGAATCAATTTGGCTTCAATGAATTCGTGGACTGGACGAAAAAAGCGAATTCCGAGGTGATGATGGCGGTCAATCTGGGTACCCGCGGTATCGACGATGCCCGCAATCTTCTCGAATATAGCAACCATACCGCCGGGACCTATTGGAGCGATCTGCGCCGCAGACACGGCTATGAACAGCCGCATCGTATCAAGACATGGTGCCTTGGCAACGAGATGGACGGCCCTTGGCAGATCGGACATAAGACCGCGCAGGAATATGGGCGGCTGGCGAATGAAACGGCCAAGGCGATGCGTCTTGTTGATCCAGGCATCGAACTGGTCGTCTGCGGCAGTTCCAATTTGAGTATGCCTACCTTTGCCGAGTGGGAAGCGACCGTGCTGGAGCATACATACGAGAACGTCGACTATATGTCCTTGCATCAATATTACGGCAACGCGCAGGACGATACGCCGACTTTCCTGGCGCGATCCGTTCAGATGGACGATTTCATCGGCAAGGTCATCAGCACCTGCGATTATATGAAGGCCAGGAAGCGGAGCCATAAAACGATTCACCTGTCATTTGACGAATGGAATGTCTGGTATCATTCGCACGCGGCGGACCGAAAGCTTGATCCCTGGCAGATCGCTCCCCCTCAGCTGGAGGATGTATACAATCATGAAGACGCGCTCGTCGTCGGCTGCATGCTGATCAGTCTGCTCAAGCATGCCGACCGGGTGAAAATGGCCTGCATGGCTCAGCTGGTCAACGTCATCGCGCCGATCATGACGGAGACCGGCGGAGCTTCCTGGAAGCAAACGATCTTCTACCCTTATCTGCACGCCTCTTTGTTCGGACGCGGCCAATCCCTGGTCCCGCTGATCCAGTCGGATAAATACGATACGAAGGAAATTACCGATGTCCCTTACCTGGAATCGGTCGCGGTTTACCGGGAGGAGCAGGGCGAGATCACCGTATTTGCGGTCAATCGTCATTTGGACCTGCCTCTGCACTTGCAGGTCGATCTGCGCAGCTTCGGCGCGCTTTCTTTGATCGAGCATCTCGTGCTGGAGCATGACGACCTGAAAGCCGTCAATACGCGGGAAAATCCGTATAACGTACAGCCGCATGCAAGCGGCGGAGCCGTCGTGGAGGACGGGACGAAGGTAACGGCTAAGCTGTCTCCGGCCTCCTGGAATGTCATTCGGCTGAAGACGGCAAAAGCTATCTGAGCGGGGCTTGGATTGCTGCCGGCTTAAGATGTGGAGCGAAGCATAGAGGCGGCGGGCTGTACACGCTTCGCATAAAAGGCTGTGTACTCATGCTTCGCACATGTGGAGTGCTGTGCGGAGCTCTATAGGGTATAGCATATGAAGGGGTTTTGAAAACGAAATAAAGCCATCAAGTAATAAGGAGAGCCCTCAGACTATGAGGGCCCTCCTAATGGCAGTTTTAACTATCGCGTTAATTGGCCAATCTTAAAAGCTCTTCGCGAAGTCCGAAATAAGCATCATTCCATCCCATTTTCGCGTAAAAACGTAATCCGATCAATCCATTGTAATATTTTGCCCCAATTATTCTTTCCTTAAAATAAGGAATGGATATCCCAACTTGCTGCTGATAATTTTGGTATTCCTTGATCACATCAAGTTTCTTCAAGTGCCAGTCTAATGTTGCAAGGTCGACAAGAAAATCACCATATTTACTATTAGTATCGATAATACCCGTTATGCGCTGACCATCGGATAGCATATTAAACTGCTGGAAATCACCATGAATAAAATACCGATGAGGTTCATTATAGGTAGTAGAGGCTAATAAACGGTTATAACATTCATCAAACACATCCTTCTCCAAACAAGAAGTTTTGAATAAGCTGTACCACCCCTCCCAGAAAGTACCCGCCTGATCCTCTGCATTAACGGCAAGTACATGTTCCCTCCAAGAGTTATAAGTACCATTCCCGCTCGAATTTATGAATCCATAGCCGTGTGTACGACCTAAATCAACGTGGTTCATTCGAGTTAGAAGTTGAATGACCTCGGGAATCAATTGACGTAGTTGCTCAGGAGAGCAGCTTGCCAGAGGGAGTCCACTGATCTTTTCTGAAATGAGATAGTTAAATGATTTATATTTACCTAGCCCCAAACAAGATGGAAAAGGGATTCCCTGTGTTGTTAAGAGGTCTGAAATAAATCTTTCCGTTTCAAAACTCCCTTCTAACTCATTAAATTTAATAACGTACTCCTTATCAAAAACCGAGAAGGAAAATACAGCGCTTAAATTACCCCCTTCTAATGGCGTTACCCCAATCACATTCGAACCAAAATACTCAGCCAACACAACTTCCACTTCTGGAGTTTCCAACGTTGGTTTTTCGTATGCAGTCATTTTTTTTCGTCCTTTCCTATTTACAATATATGTTGCTTCTCATCTTCATAAATTCTCAGTTACTACTTACTTCTTGCGACTGGAAGCCAGAGCTCATATGATGCATCCATTTTTAGTACTTTGAAAAATTGGGCATTTGCTGCAAGCTCGTATCCATTTGTAAGAAACCACTTTTGTGTTTAACTTTCTCGAAAACATATATTGTAGGATGTAATCCCTTGAGACTTAACGGAAATGATTTTAGTAATCGCAAATGCAATGACGCTGCAACTTGTAAAATTTCATCCCAATTTTCCGTTAGAATGACAGCTTTCCCTTGGGTTTTCATCACGCGAGTAATTTCGGTTAATATTGCTCGATTGATTTCATTTGTTTCTCTTCCAAATGAAATTTGCCTTCCAAATGGCAAGTTTGTCACGACTTTATCAATAGAAGCATCGGCAATAGCTAATTGACGAGCATCCCAATGGGTGACCTCTGCAAAAGTATCCATGAGATTCTCTTTTGCTGCTTTGAATGCCTGATGATTGATATCCCCCCCTCCAATATAGGTAAATGGATAGGATAATCGTTCCCATAAGATTGTGCCCGATCCACAACAAGGGTCAATAAAAATATCCTCTTCTACAGGAGCAGAAAGCCAAACCATTGCATGAGCAACAGTGGGTAATAGTGACCCTGCTGAGAAACCTCTATCAATTTGTCTAAAGCGATAAGATGCATGAGTTAACTTAAGTGAAAAAAGTCCGTAGTGATCTTCAATATCTAATCGAAATTCTGCATCAGCAAGTCGACTCCTACTAAATCTTTTGGAAGGGTAGCGTTTTTTTATTCCTTCCATTGCTGCATTAGCTGCTTCAAATCGGCTATAAGTATGTGATCCTTTACGGCTGGCATTCACATAATAGGATGTCGCTTTTTTTAGGAATGGCTTTAGATTGATACGAGAAACTTGATCGCGCAATTGATGAAGATGTATCCGATGCAATCCAATTTCCAATTCAGAAATAACCAAATATAAATTGTTTGCTAGTCTTAAACTTTTTAGATGTTCAATATCTAGCGTGGTTGTAAAGAATACTTTTCCCCGATTTGTTTTTGTCACCACTATTTCAAAGCATCTGTATTTAATCTCCTCAATCAAAAGATCCTCTAGACCAGGCAACACCGTGGCAAAATAGTTCATTTAAGAAGCCCCTCTCTTAAATAAACATTAGCAACTTCGCCAACTTCGTTCCCGACAATTCCGATATTACTTTTGTCGGATCAACAGGATTAAACTTAGTTAAAATAAAGATCCGATATAATAAAACGAATTGTTGCGAGCATATCTTTGGATAAAAGGATGTGTATGGACATGAATTTACTGAAGCATATGAACGATGCTTTAACCTACATGGAAGAGAACCTCAAAAATGATTAAACTATTCCGCTAAAAAATTGGAAACTCAAACCATATATTGAGCATTTCGTGCCCTAACCCTTAAGGAACGCGCCATCATTATGGCTCAATTGCCGCGTTTACTGCCTCGGAGTACGGTCGTAAAATTCGCTAAAGTTTTATTTCAATCAGCATTGTCAAACAAAGTAATAGTATTCATTCTTGAAGCTCTTTGATTGGAAATTTGTTTAATATAATCCTGTACCTTGTTTCCTACATTAAAATTCCACGATAAATCCAATCGCTGCACTTTCCATTGACTATCTTCAATTTTAATCCCTAATAAATGACTAATTTCTTGCTGTAGTTCAGTGAAAAATGCATCTATATCCGTAGCTTTAATTAATGTAATGTTGTTGCCAAATAAGAATTTGGGGATTGAAAGCTGCAACCTAAGATAGTGATATCCTACATTGTATTTGATGAAGGGTATTCTGTTGTCCGTCAATTTAACCACTTCTTTTAATTCTCCTGTTGATTTATCCAAATAGGTACTTGATTCAGATTTACCAACATGTTTAATAATCTCAGGATTAATAAAGATACTTTCGGCTGCTAACACAACTGTATCAAACATTCAAACACCCCATACCTAGGATTTCAGGACTTGTTCCATATGTTATAGGAACTCCCTGATGGCAGTATTATTGGGAGGGGTGTAATAAAAAATTCAACTGATTAGAATACCCAAAGTGAGAACACTACTGTCAATATCCTTTGAGAAAAATTTCCCATGTATAAAAAGCAAATGATATATAATGCTTATGTATACAATTGTTTTGGAATAAATGTCTTCCAAAATTTACACAATCAATTGATTGGAATAATATAGGTGATATAACATGGAGAGGAGTTCAACATGTAAAGAGCAGAACGAAATACTCCATCTGGATAGAAGCAGAGCAATGGGCTGAAGGCTGGAATGAATCAGATGCTATTTCTGATGTTCTGGTGTCATTTGACGATGGTACTGAATGGATTGCTTCACTTTTTACTTATAGAAACATTGAAACCTTAATTTGCAAAAACAGAATATCTGGAGAGTGCTTAAAGGGTGATTACTTTTGGTCCAGCAATATGATTTTGGTTGCTGAAATTAGTCGCCCAAGAATTGAGGAGTTAGTTAACCATCTATTGATCAATGGAGAATTTTCATCAATCTTCAAGTTAGTTGAGTAAGATTAAAAGTCCAATTTTATCTAATGGAGTTTAAAATACAATGAAAATAATGTGGTGTTGGCGTTGCCAGAGTGACATGCCCATGCTTGATGAAGAATAGTATAGAAGAATTTACAGCCTATTTGGGGAGTGTATGAAAGCCACGAAGGATTTTAGACTGAAATACGGAATCCCCTTGGATAATGCCACAATGCATGAAAGGTTTCATCCATTAAGAATGGAATACGAGAAGATCACTGGTATGCCTGATCTTCACCATAATGCAATTATTCATCATAGAATATCTGATTTTGGTGTGCCTTGTAGTAATTGTGGGAAACCATTTAGGACACCTAATGCAAAGTTCTGTGCTGAGTGTGGAAATAAGGTTAAAGAAGAAGGTGTGCTATGAAAATTATTTTGGATGGAATTATTGATTACATAAATAAAGAAAACACTGATTACGCAATTATGATAACAGGGGATTGGGGTAGTGGAAAAACTTATTTCTGGAGTAAAGCTGCTTCACCTGCAATTGAATCAATCAATATTGATAATGGTAAGCCATATAAAGTGATTTACATTTCGCTTTACGGACTGAAATCAACTGATGAAATCAGCAAGAAGATTTGCATGGAATATTACTCCTCAATGATTAAGAGCAGCAAGTTAAGGGGACTTTTCGATAATAAGTATGGGAAGGCAGTACCTGAGCTTGGAAAAATGTTGCTTAATGTTGGTAAAGCACTCGGGTACAATCCATTAGATGGAGAAATAGCATTAGACTATGATTCACTTTACTCTTTAGAAAATACTGTGCTTTGTTTTGATGACTTAGAAAGATCCCAAATTCCAATATCTGAGGTCCTTGGATACATAAATAATTTTGTTGAACATGATAAGGTAAAATGCATTATTTTATCTAACGAACAAGAGATTCTAGACAGGGAAGTTATGTCAAATATTGAACTTAAGTATATGGTGTCCTCATACATTTTAGCTCATGAAGGAACCTTAACTAATAAGAACCAGAATGAAAGCGATAAATTGTTTAAAGATGGGACAATGTCTGATATTACTAAGGAAGATGTTGTCAGAAATAAGGTCAATGATTTGTTTAGCTTATCGAATGATTACAAAAGAATGAAAGAAAAGTTGATTAGAAAAACGTACAATTTTAAAACAGATACTGAAGAGATAATAAAGGGCATTCTTGAGCGTTATTCATCTGATTTTGGTATTTTTTTATGTAGCAATGAAAATCTGATTAGGGAAACGTTTAACTCCAGTTCATCTTCAAATTTAAGGATTTTAAAGCATGCACTTGATGATTATGAAAAAATATATACAAATTCGATTAGTTTTTGTGAAAAAATTAAGGTACAGCTACTTGAAGCAATGTTAATTTTCACATTAGCATATTCGTTTGAGTTGAAAGCTGGCAAGATAAACACTGATGAATTTATTAAAGCAAAATCGAATACAGATTTTCAATCTTCATTAATAATGGCAGGCATGTTTGAGGATAGAGCACCTACTTTCATTACTAAATTCAACAACAAGTATTTCTCCCAACATGATTATGATTTTAAATTCTTTAAATTTATTGAGGTTTTTATTAGGACAGGATTGTTTGAAGTTAATTTGTTTGTTACAGAAATGAATGAAGAAATAATCAAATATAGTCAAGAAGAGCAGGTTCCTAGTCACCATAAATTAAGAAGATATTGGACTTTATCAAATCAAGAGTTTGACGAAGCAATTAATGAATCGTATGAAAATTATAAACATGGCATGTATCATTTTTCTTTGTATTTTGAAGGATATACCTTATTCAAATTTTTCATCAAAAGAGGATTATTAAAATTAGATGTTGATGTTTTGAAGCAAGAATTTATGTGTGGTCTTGAAAATTCAGTTGAGCACTCACAATACAATGATGACATTGACTATATATTTCATGGTAGCGAAAACGTAAACGATCAAGACATTAATGAGTTCAAATCAAAGATTTATGAAATTAACTCAAGATTGCAATCGAAAAAGTATCAAATTGAATCTGACGACTTATTGAGATTACTTTCAGAATTTAAACTAAGCGAGTTTTATGAGAAACTTGATAATGAATACTATGCTTCGCCAATTTTTACTTATTTTAATGTTGATGAACTATTTAGATTACTACTTCAAATGTCGAATGAGCAAGTAGTATTCATTAGAAAAATTTTCAATAGAAGATATAATTATATAAGAGATGAGTTTGTTCCAGAAGTTTACAACCTAGATCAACTGAATCAACTATTGGGAGAACATATTAATGCTCGTGATAGAAATCTAGGCATAGTGCTTCTTGAAGACTTACATAATACTCTGGGCGATATTCTCAGCAGGTTTGAAAAGCATATGAATAAAGATAAAGCCCCATAATAAAACAATTAGGAGCATTATTAAGCGAATGCCCACCTTGTGGAGTGAGGGAAATAAGTAAGGGATAACTACTAGCCCTGAGGTTAGAAATGAGGCTGCTTTATGCTCAGATTAAAATTTAAGGATTGGATGGAAAGCAAAATCCCTGCGTTGACTGAGAATTTTGTATCTACAGAGTTCATTAAACCTGCCGTTGATGAAAGATTAATAGCCTTGCCCTTTACCAAAGTTCTTCATGAATCTGAAAACTGCTTGGGTCAGTTAGTAGTTTATGAATCAGGAAAAATAGAATATGAGATAGTCAGTATTCTTTCAGGAGACATAATTCTTTGGAAATACTTCGAATACGTGAGTGCGAACCAGAACTTTGATGAGATGTTTGATCAGTATTTTGAAGTACTCTATTCAGGTTTAAAACCAAAATAAAAAATCCCTCTTGCGAGGGAATGAATTAAGCGAATATTACCTACTCCACTGGTTTGTTTACACTGTCTACTCCTCACATGCGGAGTATGTACTCACGCTCCGCACAAAGGGGGCTGCAAAAGTCTGCAGCCCCTTCACGCTTTTAATATCCCAGTCTCTTCTTGCCGAACAGAAAGTATACAGTAAGCCTTTTTCTCCGCCGCAAGCGATGACCCATTAATGACGGTGCAGCCTACTGGCCGTGACGGTCTGCAAATACAGCCATCGCATCCCGCATAAATACCGCCAGTCCTTCGCCAAATTGGTCAATGCTTGCCGTGAACCGCTCGTCATCGACATACATTTGCCCGAGTCCTTTGAAGGCTTGCGGCGGGTAGCTGCCCATCCTGTTCAGCATCGCATACCACTCTCCGATTGCCTCCTGTGCCTGCTCTGAATCTGGCGAAGCAGTGCGCAGCCCGGCCAGCTTCCGGTAAATCTCATTCACAGCCTCCCCCAGGGCTGTCTGCTCGTCCTTGGACATTCCGGCGACCTTTGCATTGGATTTGTCTACAGCTTCATTTCCCCACCGTCTGCGTGCTTCTTCTTCGTATGGATTACGGCTGAAGTCGAAGCCTTTGAACTTTTCTTCGTTGGTCATTGTAATTTCTCCTTTATGATGCTGAATTGTTTTTTCCACCGTTGCGATCATGTCGTCCAGTCGACGCCTCTTTTCGATCAGCAGGCTGCGGTGCAGCTCGAGCGCTTCCCGCCGATTGAAGGATGGATCGCTGACAATATCCTTGATCGCTTTCAGAGAGAATCCGAGCTCACGATAAAATAGGATTTGCTGCAGCATCGCCAAGTTGTCGTCCGAATACAGCCGATAACCGGCCTCTGTCGTCCCATCGGGGACGAGCAGCCCTATTTCGTCATAATGATGCAGCGTTCGAACGCTGATGCCCGTTAGATCTGCAACCTCTCTTACCTTCATCAGATCGGCTGACCTCCTTTCGATACTTACTTTACGGTCTCACGCAACGTGAGAGTCAATACCTTTTTTGATTTATTTGCTAGGCATGCCGTCGGTCATCCCAGCTTCAACATGGCGAGTAAAAGCTGTCCATCCGCCAGGTCCCTGAAATGGTTTCATTACGCCGATTCAGATGTTTTGCAAACCCACAACTGTTACCTTTTATAATGGCAAAAAACCGCCCCATAGGGAGCGGTATGCTTCACACATTAATGGCTTCGCTTTTTCAATCGAGCTATCTTCTTCAACGGAAAGCCGGTCACGTTGGCTATCAACGCCGCATCCAGTCCTTCCGCGATCATTTGTCTGGCCACGGCTTCTTTTCCGATCTCCACGCTCCTCGGGCAGCCTCCCGCTCAATACCTGGGCGATCCAGGCAAAAAATTTCTGTTGGTTCTCCTCCGGCATCCCCACAGCTCCACAAACGCTGGAGAGCAAGAACCGGTACGATGTATCATGCGGGTGATGGATATGCTCCCGGTCTTCCGGAAGCGGCTCGCTTTCGTCCATTCACTCGCCTCCGGTCTTGTTTCCTGATAGCTTTAGTATACCGCCTTTGCTTGCGGGGAACAATCCGACTATGCGTCCGAAGAACGCCATTCTGCTTGAACGGCTCGACTTTCCCTTAGGGCGATCGCTTACCCTCCGCAGAAGTTGTATGCTGCGCGCCCTCACACCTCGCGGCGCAGCACGCGCAGTCCGTAAGGCTCAAGCCGCAGCTCCGCTTCGGCTGTCTCCCCGCTAAGCACATCCGCATAGTCGCGGCCGTCCAGCTTCACAACGCGCTCCGCTCCCGCGAAGTTCAGCACGAATACATAGTCGCTTGTCCCATCCGATCGGACCTGCGCCGTCACCCCTTGCGGCAGCTCCGCCGCCAGCGCGCGGCGGACGCCCGCTTCAGTAGCCAGCGCGCCCAGCAGTGCATCCTGGAACGGCTGCTTCGTACGGCAAGCGACGTAATAAGCTTTCCCGGCTTCGAGGCGGTTGACCGTCAGCGCCGGACGGCCCGCATAATAATCCTGCTCGTACACGGCGAGCGCTGTCGCTCCCTCCAGATGAATCGTCTCGCACAGCTCGATAGCGTCAAACACCCCGTTCAAACCGAGCTCATTACCATCCGACATTCGAATGCCGTTGGCATCGCGGTCATGAAGTCCCTCAATTTCCTCGGCCCAGATGCCAAGCGTCTGCCGAAGCGGACCCGGGAAACCGCCGAGGAAGCATAAGTCGTTCTCATCGACGATGCCCGACCAGTACGTAGCCACAAACGTACCGCCTGCCCGCACAAATGCCTCGATCCGTTCGGCCACGCCGGGACGAACCATATACAGCATCGGCGCCACGAGCAGCTTGTAGCGGGTAAAGTCCTGCTCCATGTCGATCACATCGACCGGTATGCCCCGCTCCCAGAAGGGGCGGTAATACGACAGCACCGTCTCTTCATATTTGATGCCGATGTTGCGGGGACCTTGAGCATCCTGGATCGCCCAGCGGTTCTCCCAATCGAAAATGACCGCCACATCCGCGGACACCCGAGTTCCGGCGACCGCTTCCAGCCCTGCCAGCGCCTCGCCCACCTCCGTCACCTCGCGGAATACCCGCGTATGCTCATGACCGGCATGATCGACCACTGCTCCATGGAACTTCTCGCTGGAGCCGCGGCTCTTGCGCCATTGGAAATATTGCACCGAGTCCGAGCCATGCGCGACCGCCTGCAGCGATGCAAGCAGATGCATGCCCGGACGTTTGCTTTTGCTGACCGGCTGCCAGTTGGTCAAGCTCGGCGTGCTTTCCATCAGCAGGAACGGTTTGCCCTTGATCGAGCGCATAATATCGTGAACCATCGCGATTCGGGCCGCTTGCAAGCTATTGTCCTCCGCATCATGCCAGGTCGGGTAGCTGTCCCAGGAGACGATGTCCAGCACATCGGCGAACTTCCAATAGTTCAAGTCCGCGTACGGCAGATCCATCAAATTCGTCGTCACCGGCAGTCTGTCGGATACAGCCCGGAGCGCCGAAATTTCATGACGGCAGAAGTCAACCGTACGATCCGTCACAAAACGCTTCCAGTCCAGATTGCAGCCATGAACAAATGTTTCTCCGTGCGGCGCCGGGGATTCGATCTGGGACCAATCCGTATACGTATGACTCCAAAACCTCGTCCACCACGCATGATTCAGTGTCTCCAGCGTGCCGTATTTGGCCTTCAGCCATTCGCGGAAGGCGTCCTGACACAAATCGCAGTGGCATTCTCCGTTGTATTCGTTGGAAATATGCCAGCCGATGACGGCTGGATGGTCCGCGTAGCGTTCAGCCAGCTTACGGTTCATGATCGACACCTTCTTCCGGTAAACCGGAGAGGTATAGCAGTGATTGTGGCGGAAGCCGTGCAGATTGCGTACGCGGTTCGCTCCGACACGCAGCACCTCCGGGTATTTCGCCGACATCCAGGCCGGTCTGGCCCCGCTTGGCGTTGCCAGAAACGCATGGATGCCATTATCTGCGAACCGGTCCAGCACCTGATCCAGCCATTCGAAAGCAAACACGCCTTCTTCAGGCTCCAGCGACACCCAGGAAAAAATGCCTACCGACATCACATTGCATGCCGCCAGCTTCATTAAGCGAATATCTTCCTCCAGGACATCGGGATAAGCCAGCCACTGGTCAGGGTTGTAGTCTCCTCCGTGGAGCAGCTTGGCGGGAAGCTTTCTTTCCGTTTCAGTCACCTTGGTCATATTTATCGTATCCTCTCTTTCTCCTGGCTTCCCGTATACATCGCATACCTAAAGAATCAGGCCGCTGGACGGACTGGTTTCCCCGCCCGAAGCGACCTTTACTTTTACCTTCCCTTTACCTTGGGACTTGTATCCTCCCGTAAACGGCGTCTAACGCAGCAGCAAGAGCATCTCCTTCAACTGCTGTTCCCTCAGACCTTCGACCACAAGCTCGGCGATACGCACCGCTCCGCGTTCCTGGAAGTGGGTATTGTCCTCGACACCGCCAGGGAAATTCATAAATTCGCCCGGAGCGCCCCACATCAGAATCGACTTGGTGCCTTCCGGCCCCAGCTCTTCGAATAACCGCTTGCTGCTTGCCGCGAGATCGACGAGCGGCACATTTTCCTCAGCGGCGAGTTCCCGCACCGCCGTCAAGTAGTCTCCATGCGTATCGGTCAACGTGCCGTCCGGCTCAAAATATCGGCGCTGGACGGACGTGATCAGGATCGGATAAGCTTCGCGTTCCCGCGCTCCCTCTATGTACCGCAACAGATGCTCCTTGTAGGTTGTAAACGGGTCGGTATGCCGCTCCTCGTCCGGCTTCTGATCATTATGGCCGAATTGGATCATCAGGATGTCATGAGGCTTGATTGCGGCCCAGATTTTATCCAAATGCCCTTCTTGAATAAAGCTTTTGGAGCTTCTCCCCGACAACGCAAAGTTCGCAATTGCCGCGTCATGCTTGAATAAATAGGGCAGCATCTGCCCCCAGCCCGCATAAGGATAGCCGTCAGCCGGCTGGTCCGTCACCGTAGAATCGCCTGCCAGAAATAGGGTGCGCACCTGCGGGGCGGCCACAATCTCCAGCGCATTGATGCGCGGCGCGAGACCCGAGAATGCCAGCTCCAGCCGGCCGCCGGTTACCCATACCGAGAAGCTGTAACGGATAAACTGTCCGGCCGACGTACGCAGTCTGCGGACCATCAGCCGGCCGCAGCCCGCCTTGATCGTCGTCTCGGTTGGCACAATAGCGTCGCCGATCAGCGCATGCACCGTGTACACACCGTCCGGCACGTCCACCCGGAACACGGCATCGAGCGGAATGCAGAAGTCGCGGCGAAGCGCCTCCGGCTCCCCCCGGTCCTTTGCTGCGATCCGCGAATGCTCCTGCCGGACAAAGCCGTAGCCGAGCGCGGCATCATACCACGCGTCGGCTCTTAACTTGCTATAACCTTCTCCGGACTCTCCGGTTCCAAAGTCGAACTTCAGCTGATTGATCATCAGGAAGCATCCCCTTGTCTTCTCTAATCCTGGTCTTCTCTAATCCTGGTCTTCTCTAATCCTGGTCTTCTCTAATCCAGGTCTTCTTCCAGCCGCCAATCGCCACTCCGTCTCGTTCCGCCTCTTACCAGTCCCGTTTCTTCAGCAGCGACGACAGGAACGTCAATCCGAGCCCTTGGCCCCAGCCCTGAATACGTTTCACCGGCACGCCTTTATAACCGGCCGCGTCGCGCATGACAGCCGTTCCGGCGGATACGCCTGTGAAAGTGCCGTCCGCCGTGATCCGGGCGAGCAAAGCTGGGATGGCGCGGTTCACATATTTGTTGTACAGTCCGCCTGTGCTGAGCAGCGCGGCGGCGATGCCGGCCGATCCGGATGTCTCGGTATAAGAGGTCGGGTCGGTCAGCACCGTATGCCACAAGCCGTCTTCTCCTTGCAAGCGAACGAGAGCGGCCAATTGATCGCGCAGCGAACCTTCGATGATCATGAAGGACGGATGCGTCACATGGACCAGTTGAAGCGCGCGCGCCATCGTAATCGCCGCCCATGAATTGCCCCGCGCCCAGTAAATGCCGGACATATGATTTTGTGCGATGTTGTCCCAACCATGATAATACAAGTTTGTTACGGAATCCTGCAAGAAATGTTCATGTCCGTGATACTGCTTGATGCCGTCCTCGAAATAATCTTCGCGGTTCAGCAGCGATCCGATCCGAACCAGGAAGTATCCGGCCATGAACATCGTGTCCACCCAAGCTTGTTCCGGAAAATTATAGGTCTCGGAATTGACTGTGTGCTGGAAGATGCCATCCGCGAACCGCTCGGCGTCATTTTTCAAAAAATCCGCCATCTGAATGGCGATATCGATATATTTCTCGTCACCGGTTACCTTGTACAACGTCAGCAGCGAATGGCCGATCGACACCGCATTCACGGATAGTTTCGGCAGACCGTCTTCCAGCTGCTCGTCGATCCAAGCCTTCAACAGCTCGATATATGCTTCGTTACCTGTAGCTTCATAGGCTTCCGTAACGCCGTAGAACGCTACGCCGCCGGGCCAATCCCAGCTGTAATCCATATTGAACGTGCGGCGGACCACACGGTCGATCGTTTCGTGAATTTCATTCGGGTCAAATACTAATGCCGGCATAGCTATAAATCCCCTCTCCATCATGATCAGTCTTAGCCTTTAAGTCCGCTGGTGCTGATGCCCTCAACGATATATTTTTGGAAGATAAAAAATACGATGACAATCGGGAGCAGCGATACCGTCGACATGGCGAACATCCCGCCCCAGTTATTGATGGATTCGGCGTCCAGGAACAGCTTGAGCGCAAGCGACATCGGATACAGCTCCGGACGGTTCAGATACAGCAGCGGGTTGATGAAGTCGTCCCAGCGCCAGTAAAACGAGAAAATCGTCGACGTAATCAGCGCAGGCACGATCATCGGCAGGATGATCCGGAAAAATATGCCGTAGCGGCTGCAGCCGTCCATCTTGGCAGCCTCGTCCATCTCCTTGGGGATCGTGCGGATAAACTGCACGATCAGGAACACGAAGAACGGCGTTGCGAAAAACTGCGGAACGAGAATCGGCTTGAACGAGCCGAGCCAGCCCAGCTTGGCGAACATTACGTATTGCGAGATCATCGTGACATCATGTGGCAGCATCATCGTCACCATCATGCAGCCGAACCAGAAGCCTCTGCCCCAGAACGAGATCCGGGCGAAGCTGTAGCCGACCAGCGCAGAGGAGATCACCGCTCCGATCGTCGAAACGATCGAGATGATCAGCGAATTTTTCAGGAACGTGGCGAAGGTGGTGCCGGCGAAGCCTTTCCAGCCCGTCACGTAGTTACCCAATTCCAGCTTGCTCGGAATCAGGCTGTAAGCCGTGGAGAAAATCTCATCGTTGGGCTTAAGCGAGCTTGCGACAAGCCACAAAATCGGATACAGCATCAGGAGAGCGAGTCCGCCTACAAAGACATGATAGCCGACTCTCTTGATGGCCCGCTTCGGTAAAGCCGATGTGCGTACGCCTGCCGTTTGATTAGCTGCCTGCTGCATGGCCATATTAGTTATCTCCTTTCGACTCGTAGTGGACCCAGAGCGTTGAGGTTTTGAAGATCACGAGCGTGACGATTCCGATAATGATCAGCATCGTCCAAGCCATGGCCGATGCGTAGCCCATATCGAAGAACGAAAACGCCTGGCGGTACAGATACAAGGAATACAGCAAAGTATTGTCAAGCGGTCCGCCTTCGCCGCGCGAGATGATGTACGCCGGCGTGAATGTCATGAAGGCCGAGATCAGCTGCATAATCAGGTTGAAGAAAATAATCGGGCTGAGCAGCGGAAGCGTAATTTTGAAAAATTGCCGGAAGCCGTTCGCCCCGTCTACACTCGCCGCCTCATAGTAGGAGGCCGGGATGTTTTTCAGACCCGCAAGGAAGATAAGCATCGACGATCCGAACTGCCAGACGGACAGTGCGATCAAAGTCCACAGTGCCGTATCCGGGCTGCCGATCCAGGACTTGGTCACTTCGATGCCCATGGTGCCGAGAAACGAGTTCAGCAAACCTTTGTCCCCGAAAATTTGCTGCCACATGATCGAGACAGCCACGCTGCCGCCAATCAAAGAAGGCAAGTAATAGGCGGAGCGGTATGCCCCGATGCCCCGGATCGCCTTGTTGAGCAGCATCGCGACGATCAGCGCAAACGCCAGACGCAGCGGCACACTGCCAAACACGTAAGTAAAGGTGACTTGAAACGACTTCATAATCTTGTCGTCTTCGAAGAACATCTTGTGATAATTGTCCAGCCCGATCCAACGGGGCGTTTCCATCATGTTATAATCCGTGAACGAATAATAAAGGGAAGTGATCATCGGGTATAGCGTAAAAATTAAAAATCCGATGATGAACGGTGCGGCGAACACGTATCCGGTCAGGTGGTCGTTGTCCCTCAATCTTAGCTTCATCTTGTTCAACCCCTATGCCTTAATGGTATAGCTTCATTATGCAGGATAGCGGTCGCCCGCAGAAGGCAAAAAACCGTTCATTTTGTTCAAAAAGCAGACAATGCTGGCACATTTCCAACCCATCCGGCGCTGCCCGAACCGACCGTCCGTCCGGACGCGCCAAGGGCCGGAACCGCTCTGCGGCCCCGGCCCTGGCTTGTGCCGACGAAGGGATTACTTCTTGTTTTTAGCCAGGATCGCATTCGCTTCCTTGCGGAATTTCGCGGCTGCGTCCTCGACGGTAATTTTCTTGTACAGAATTTGCTCGCTCGTATCCTTCAGCAGCTTCTCAACCTCGATCGAGCCGATCGGGTTAGGAGGATCCATATCGCTGCTGTTCTGCTCGGCCCAGGTAACATAGTCGAACACCTTCGCTTCATTCGCAGACAACATTGGCTTCAGCGCTTCCTTCACCTTGGAGGATACAGGTACGCCCCGCTCGCCTTTGATGACTTTGTTCGCTTCGATGTCATTGATCCAGAAGTTAATGAACTTCGCCGCTTCTTCCTGCTGCTTGGAGCCGCTCGTAATCGACCAGTACATGCTTGGCTTCAGGAACAGGCCTGCTTTTTGATTCGGACCCGGGAGCGGCTGCAGCTCCAGATCGCGTTTCGCCAAGTTTGCCAGACCCAGGAACTGGTTAGACCAGCCGTTCGTGGAGATGGAGTTGCCCATAACCATTTCATCGTCTTCCGGCGTGCCTTTCTTTTGCGCTTCTTTATCCAGGCTCAGCAGGTAACCGGCGTCATACCATTTTTGGTAGCGCTTGAAGTATTCAATGAACGGCTTGTCGTCCGGATAAGCCAGCGAAGCGCCGTCAGCGCTGTACATTTTTTGGCCCTGCGTCCGCAGGAAATACGGGAAGAATACGTCATGACGGTAACCGCCCATGATTTTGCCCGCCGCTTTAGCTTGGGCAGCCATCTTCTCCATATCGTCCCACGTCCAGTTTTTCGACGGAAGCGCGATGCCCGCTTTCTTCAGCATCTCGAAGTCCATCGTTGATTGGAGCGCATTGACGCCCAGGTTCATTGCGACGAGCTTATCGCCGACTTTGCCGCCGGACAGCGCCGAAGCGCTGACGTCCGCTACGTTCAGCAAGCCATTTTTGGTGAACGGCGTCAGATCGACCAGCTGGTTGCGGCCGCCGTATTGGGTCAAGTAGGAGATATCCATCTGGATGATATCCGGCAGCTGGTTTGCCGCCGCTTGCGGGGCTAGCTTTTTCCAGTAATCGTCGAAGGTCGCGTATTCCGCTTCGATATCGACATTCGGATTCGCCTTCTCATACATCTCGATGACCTTGAGCGTGTAGTCATGTCTTGCTTGACCGCCCCACCAGGCGATGCGGAGCTTAACCGGATCGGCCGGTTTGGAAGCCGCCGGCGCAGGCGTCTTGGCATCGGTGCCTGCTGCGGGGGTGGTGGTGTCCGTTTTCGTTCCGCCGCCGCATGCCGCCGCCGTGAACAGAACCGAAAGGGACAATACTGCAGATAACGCTTTCTTCATCGTAGTTCCTCCCCTTATATCAACCATCTTTGTCGTTAGCGCTTACAAGCTTATTATGCCCGATTCGCATCTCTTTTTTAATTCAATTATCCGGTCTGTTTGTTCAATTTTCAGTGCTATCTGCCGGGTATGCGGTCCCGGAATTCCGTCTCATCGGCGCAGACGAGGGAAGGGGCCTGCAGCGGCCCCTCGTTCCTTACCTTTTACGTTAGCTCTCTACTTCTCCCGGTTGTTCAAATGCCACAGCCATTCCGCAAGCATTCGTCAGGCTTTGGTATATTCCGAAGGCGTGCAGCCGACGATTTTCTTGAACACCTGACTGAAATATTGCGGATTATCGCCAAAGCCCAGCTGCTCCGCAAGCTCGAATATTTTCATATCGCTGCGCTGATCCAGCAGCTCGGTCGCTTTTTTGATCCGGGCTTTCATGACAAAATTCGAGAACTTCTCATCCGTCTCCTTTTTGAACAGCTTGCCCAAATAATCGGCATTCATATAAAGCAATTGATGAGCTACCCAATTCAGCGACAGCTCCGGATTGCCCAACTGCTCCTCGATGATGCCAATTACCTTCTGCACGATCGCCGAATGCTTGCTTTTGTTCTGCTCATATTGACGCATCGTAATCTCATGAGCTGCCTCCTTCAGGAACGACTGCATCGTAAGCAGAGTGTCGATCTCGGCCAGCTGGACAAGCTTCCCCATGTAAGCGTTGATCCTCTCTGCGTCCGCCAGGCGGATAATGGCCATGAACAGCTGAATCACGTAAGACTTCACCGTGTAGACGCCGGCGCGCTGCTCAACGGCCTTGGCGAAGAAGTCATCGATCTGGCCGCTCGCATCATCCCATCGCCCTGCCTTCACCATCAGCAGCAGCTGCTCCTCGTCAAATATAAACTCCTCGGCCGGTTTATGGTCGGGACCGGTCAAATCCCGCTTCGTAATCAGGCTGCCTTCCCCGAGATAGAAGCGGTGCTGCAAGCATTCCAGCGTTTCTTTGTACAACGCGCGGGCGGTCGTGATGTCCCCGGCTTCGCTCAGCGCGATCGTCAGATCGATTTTGTAGTAGCCACGGAAAGTTTCCCGGATGCGGTGCATCATCTCATGAAGCTCCTGAAGCGGCGCATCATCCTCCACGGCAATAATGACATGATCGCCGATCGTTGAGCTGAGCAGCGTTTTGGGAAGAATATCGCCCGCTATATTTTTGACTGCGAACAAATGCTCGAATTCGAAGCTGCCCTCCAACTGGAACAAAATGAGCCTGACGCGGCTCGTCGCCAGATCCAGATCGAACAGCTTGCGATAATAAGCCCAATCATGCGCGCCGTACGTTTTATTCGTCACAAATTCCTTGAGGAATTGTTCCTTCACATGGGGAAGCACCTTGGCGAGCCCTTCCCTCATTTGACTGACGAACTCCTCACGCTCCACCGACTGGCGCAGCTCTTCCGCCACATCCTTCAGCGCCTCGACAATTTTGCTTTCATTGCACGGCTTCAGCAGATAGTGCTTCACGCCATACTGCATCGCCGTCCGGGCATACTCAAACTCGTTGAAGCCCGACAGCATAATCAGCTTGATATGGGGATGCAGCTCATGAACCTTGGCTGCCAGCTGCAGTCCGTCCATGGCCGGCATGCGAATATCGCTGATAATAATATCCGGCTTGTGCTCCTCGATCGCATCAAGCGCTTCCAATCCGTTGCGCGCCGTGCCGACCAGCTCCGTGCCCGCAGCCTTCCATTCTACAACCGCCGATATCCCCTCCAAAATAATTCGTTCATCGTCCACCAGCAGCACCTTATGCATGGGAACACCCTCTCTCGTATGGTAGTCTGACCGTCACTCTGGTTCCCTTGTGCGGCTCGCTGTCCAAGGTTAAGCCATATGCCTCGCCAAATGAAATGACGATTCTCTCTTCGATATTGCGCAGGCCTATCCCGCTGCCGCGACGCATTTCCCCTCGGCGCACCTTCTCGAGCAGCTCGGCGTCCATGCCCGGCCCGTCATCCTCGATTGTCACGATCAATGACTCCTGCTCCCGGACAGCAGCAAGCCGGATACGGCACGGCTCGATTTTGGGCTCCAGCGCATAATTGATGGCATTCTCAATGAGCGGCTGCAGCGAAAGCTTCGGGATACAGCAGCCCTTCAGCTCCTCCGGCACCTCCATATGAAAGTCCAGCCGTTCCTCGAAACGAAATTTCTGAATCGTCACATAGTGGCCTACGATCTCCAGCTCCTCGCGCAGCGGGATAAGCGAGGCCTTCATGCTGATGGAGCTTCGCAGCAAAAATCCGAGCGATTCCACCATCTTCGAGATGACCGGCTGATGATTGACCTTGGCCAGCCAATTGATCGATTCCAGTGTATTGTACATAAAGTGCGGATTGATCTGCGCCTGCAGCGCCTTGAACTGCGTTTCCTTGATCGTCAGCTGCTTGGCGTAATTTTCCGTAATCAGTTCATTAATCTGCTGCACCATAATGCGGAATGAACGGTTCAGATGTCCGACCTCATCCATGGACTGCAACGTGCCGGCCTCTCCCGTATCCCATTCGATCTGACTGAAGTTCCCCATCTGCACCTGCTTCATTCGTCCGATCAGAGATTCCATGGGCTTCGTGATGCTCCGGGCAAAGCTGATCGCCAGCGCCAGCACGGCGAGCAAACTGCCGATGAAGACGAACAGCAAAATGTTTTTCATCCAAATAATTTGCCTGAATATGCTCTCGAAAGGAATCAGGCTCGTGTAAGTCCAATTCGTATACGAGGATTGCACGCGTGTATTAAAATATTGCCGTCCGTTCATTTCCTGGACCAGATAGTGATCCGAACCCGACTGCCGGACGGCAGTTGTCAGAGGCACCCGGTCCAGCGGGTACACGATCGTCTCTCCCGCCGTGATGACGAGTTCTCCGTTTTTGAGCTCCGTTCCGGTAAGCACATCGTTGACGATCCGGTCCAGACGGACGCGGATCAGCAGTGTCCCCAGCTTGCTCAGCTCCAAATTGCGATAAGACCGAATTTGCCTCGCGGCGATCAGCGTTTCCTCCGTATTCTTCGGATAGCTCCACACATTATCTCCTGACGCATTGTCGGCTGAACGGATAACGTCTGCCCCAGATCCTTCGGCAGTCGGACGGTTCAGTCCCGCGCGCGTCACATGTCCGGAGAAATCAATAACCTCCACCGAATAAATGTTCTTCTCATAGCCGGCATATTGAACGAGACGATCATTGAGATCCGAGCGGAGCCGCAGCAGCTCATAGCTGGGCGTGTCGGGCTTCATGGCCTGGAGGAAGCTCTGAATCTCCGCATCCGTCGCCACATTGAACGACAGTCGCTCGATCCGCCGGAGCTCTTCCTCCACCCCGTTGGAAGACAGATTCAGCACTTGGGAGGATTTGGCGTACAGCTGCTCGTCATAGATCGAATACACATACTGCAAGGCAAAATAAGTGATCAGGAAACAAAACGTCATGATCAGCGAAATGAGCGCAAACATCTTATGCTTGATTCTGAGATTTCCGAATGCCTGCCTAAGCGATAAGAAAAATCGCATCCGATCCGCCACCTTTTCCAATTGCTGCACCTGGGTTCATGTTACTACATCTTATGACCATCTTACCAGCTTGTACGTACCCATTTCTACCGGTCGTCGCTCCTGCCAAATTTCTGTAAATAAGAAAAACCTAGCCTGCGGCTAGGTCCTTGTCTGAACCCATACTTTCGAGCATGGGGAGGGAATTGGATATGGGCTTCCAACCGCTGTTAAAGTCGTGTTCTTTGAATGTATGAAGTGGTATGAACACGACTTTAAAGGCGGCCGCTATCGCTTTTCCACCCCATATCCATTCCCTTTCTTCTACTTTGTGCTTTCTTCTACTTTGTGCTTTCTTCTACTTCTCTAGAGCCGATCCTCTCTTCAATCCGGTACTCGTATCCATGAACTCCCTTGTAATATTCCGGGTACATTTCCCCCTCACATGCTTCGCATGAAAACTGCGGCGGCACTTCTGGTTCTCCATCGTCCATCATGTCAAAATCTC
>NZ_FMYY01000052.1 GCF_900101595.1 Paenibacillus sp. cl123 | reverse complement strand
CGAAAACAAACATGTCTTTCAAGGCACAACTCCAGCATGAAAATGAGCAGCGTGCGTTTATCGCAGGTTATGCCATCCCATACTTTTAATACCATGGTGAACACTACGCTACGGTTAATGGTGGTTTACCCCTGTGCGAAAACTGTAAGGATCGAACTCTGTGTACAACTCCTTGCTAGCTCCGAATGCCCGTTTGGAGAACTGCGAACAGAAAAATGGTTAAGCTCGAGTTCATCCTCACCATGGAATTTAGGTTGGAGATGGTGACATGGAAGTATTGTATTCGCGGTGCGCCGGAATGGACGTCCATCAAGAGACCATTGTGGTATGCGTCCTCACATCCGGTGAAGAGGGTCAAGTCGAAAGCGAAACCCGTACGTTTGGCACGATGACGAAACACCTCTTTGAGCTATTAAAATGGCTTGAAAACAAGGCGGTAACGCATATTGCCATGGAAAGCACGGGGGTTTATTGGAAGCCTGTGTATAACATTTTAGAAGGTTACTTTGATGTTACGGTTGCTAACGCTCAGCGAATCAAGAATGTCCCGGGCCGAAAAACGGATGTGTGCGATGCTGAATGGATTGCAAAATTACTTCGTGTAGGATTAATTGAGCGGAGTTTCATACCTTCCGAGGATGTACGAGAACTCCGTGATTTATGCCGACTTCGCAAGAAACGCTTAGGAAATCTAACGGCTGAAAAGAATCGCATCCAGAAATACCTCGAATGCGCGAACGTGAAACTGGGAACTGTCGCTTCTGATGTATTTGGTGTGTCGGGTCGGAACCTGCTCGAAAAGTTGATTACGAAAGGCTATGTGGAGGCAGAGGATGTGGAGGAAAGTGTAAAAGGCAGACTTCGAAGCAAAAAGGATGCCATTACAGACTCCATGTTAGGCACGATCACTCCACATCAAATGGATTTGATCCGCGACTGCTGGGAACACATCGAATATCTAGAGAAGTCGCTCAGCCAGTTAGAACAAAAAATCGATGCTCATCTTGAGCCGTACCGGGAAGAATATGAGCTTCTTCAAACGATCCCAGGGGTTAGCGAAGCAACAGCGGCAGCTCTTATTGCTGAGATTGGTGTCCATATGGATCAATTTCCATCAGCCGATCACCTATCTTCATGGGCAGGTTTGGCACCTGGTAACCACGAGAGCGCCGGTAAAAAAAAAGTACGAAGAGCTTAAAAGGAAATTCACATACCAAAGTAGCATTATGCGAAGCGGCCTGGGCAATCGCTCGTACGAGAAACAACGGTTTATCCACGAAATTTTGGAAGATCGCATCAAGGCGTGGAAAGAAGAAAGCTTGCATTGCTGTTGCACGAACCATACTGGTCATTGCCTATAACATGCTTAAAAACAAAGAAGCTTACCTAGAAGGCGGACCAAAAAAACGAGCAAGTTAATTATTGTTACCAACTTATAGACAGGATAAACATGGACTCATTGAAATGGAGATCCCGGGCATTGTATTGCCTAAAAACAGAAAATCGCACACTCATCTGTTTAACGTATTTTCACAGAAAA
>NZ_FMYY01000016.1 GCF_900101595.1 Paenibacillus sp. cl123 | reverse complement strand
CCGCAGTTTTCATGCGAAGCATGTGAGGGGGAAATGTACCCGGAATATTACAAGGGAGTTCATGGATACGAGTACCGGATTGAAGACAGGATCGGCTCTAGAGAAGAAAGCACAGAGTAGAAGAAAGGGAATGGATATGGGGTGGAAAAGCGATAGCGGCCGCCTTTAAAGTCGTGTTCATACCACTTCATACATTCAAAGAACACGACTTTAACAGCGGTTGGAAGCCCATATCCAATTCCCTCCCCATGCTCGAAAGTATGGGTTCAGACAAGGACCTAGCCGCAGGCTAGGTTTTTCTTTATGACAAGAAAAGCTACCGCAGCAACACAAATGCAATGGAGGTGCATGTTAATTGTTAAAAGCAATTGAAAATAGGATAGATACGTTTTTTGTTCACGTGACCGATTTA
This sequence comes from Paenibacillus sp. cl123, assembly GCF_900101595.1. Taxonomy (GTDB): domain Bacteria; phylum Bacillota; class Bacilli; order Paenibacillales; family NBRC-103111; genus Paenibacillus_G. The sequence goes on along the minus strand of NZ_FMYY01000016.1, from coordinate 144,488 downwards.
GAACGATCGGTACGTTGGTACAGTAAACTACTTGGGCTCGAGGTAAGGGACGAGGCATATAACGGACCTATATATATCTTGAATATGGGAGACGGGCGCCCGGGGATAACCCTTGATAACCATTGCTTTGAGAAAGATTATAGGTTTATTCCCACCAATCAACCGTTATTTAACTTTAGCGCATCTGACATTAACGAAGCCTTTAACCATGTCACTAAGATGGGAGCTGAGCTAATAACCGATATCATAACACATCCCGATTTGGCGGAGTTCTCCTTTAAAGATCCGGATGGCAATATCATTATGGTGTGTACTTGATTCAGTTGATTTCATGTATTTTCAAAATGAAAACGGCCTCGCGTAGGCGAGGCCGGGCAATCTGGCAATACGCAGCAGACTGAGATAGCCGAGGATTATTTATCTTGATGCTCAACTGCTTAATCGGCTCCATTAATCGCTGCTTTTCTTAAACGCTTTGGCCGGCGATGGCTTGGAGTCGCCATGCTCATTGGTCGCCGTAATCCGATAGAATCCTTCGGTCGAAACCGCATAATAGCGGAATTGAGTCGCTTGGGAGACCGTGCCAAGCTTGGTGAACTCGCCGTCCTCTTTAGCGCTGAAATACACGGTATAAGACTTTACCTTTTCTTTGGCGGCATTAGCCTTCCAGCTTAGTTCGATGCCTCCGCCTGTTGATTTGACGGCAGGCGCTGCAGGAGCGGAGGGAGCTTTTTTCCACTCTTCGTCGCCGGCATCCGGCTTGTCGGAAGCACCGGTATCGGGCTTGCCGCCAGGCGTTGGATTTTGGCCAGGATGAGGAGCTACTCCCGCCGGGTCAATGGCCCCGTCACTATCCGGAGTGAGGAATAGCAAGTCTACGGAGGTTCCGTCCGTGTAAGCGGCCTTGCTTGGCACGGACTCACGGCCTGCTACATCTACCGCCGTAACGTAATACCCGAATACGCCGGGGCCTGCTTGATCCGTAAACTTGGTTTCTTCGCCGGCAAGCAGCACTTTACCTTCAACCTTCTGGTAGCTGCCTTGACTGGTCGACCGGTAGAGCCGGTAGCCGACCGTGTCCTCGCTGGGGCTGGCCTGGAAGGTGATCACGCTCGTTTGGCCCGAATGAGTGGCCGCCACGGTCCCCGGAGCAACCGGCGGTTTGCCGTCATCCGTGCGAGGGTCCGTTTCCGAAGGAGCATCCTCATCATAATCCTTGGGCTTAAAGAAATCGATGCTGCGCTTGCGGTCAGCGGGCAACCGATTCATGATGGATGCGATTTGCTTAAACAAATCGCCGAGCGGCTTTTCGCGTTTGATCACCGTTTTCTCGCTGACGAATTCTGCGGGAGTTCCCGATTGAGCGATATAATTTATTTTGTTGAACGTGATGATCGGCAGGCGAGTCAGGACATTATCCTCTTCGGTCGGCACGAACTTTTTGTTGAAAATATCTTTATTCAGCTTGCCTGCGGCTTTGATCGCATCGCTTGGCAGCTTCCCGGACAGACTGGAGACGGTCATATCGACGATATTCGGCGGCCGCTTGAACTCCTTGGTCGGGAACAGATCCGGATGCTTTTCGATGGCTGCATTCAAAGCCATGGCCCATACGTCCTTGGCTCTGTTGGTTCCTCCGCTTTTCTTCGTCAGCTTGTGAATGGGCAGCTCATAACCTACCCAGACGCCAAGTGTGACATCGGGCGTGTAGCCCATGAACCAGGCATCGGCATCGTCCTGAGTGGAGCCGGTTTTACCGACGATCGGTATTTTATTGTAGTACTTGTACTTGGTCTTCAAGTCGGTTGCGGTTCCCGATGTAATGACCGTACGCATCATATCGCTCATCAGGTACGCCGTCTCCTGCGAGAAAGCGGTGGTCGGCTTGTTCTCATGCTCGTAAACGATTTTGCCGTTGGAGTCGGTAATTTTCCGGATCATAAAAGCTTCGTTGTACACACCTTGATTGCCGATTGTGGCGTAGGCATTCGTCAGCTCTTTCACCGTAACCCCGTACTTGAGACCGCCGATTACGCCGGTCTGCGCGACATAATCCGCTTCCGTCACCGACTGGATGCCCATCTTCCGAGCGAACTCCCAAGCTTCCTTGATACCGACCGTTTCCGTAAAAAGCTTGATGGCCGGTATGTTGTACGACTGATTCAGCGCGTGTCTGGCGGTAACTAGACCGTGGTAGCCGTCATCCCAGTTCTCGGGAATATGGTAGCCGGCCTTGGTCCCGTCCTTCAGGACGATCGGGACGTCGTCAATGACTGTGGCCGGCTGAATCGCTCCGCTCTCGAGCGCAGGGAGGAAAGCGGCGATCGGCTTCATGGTCGAACCCGGCTGACGATAAGCCTGGGTAGCATGATTCATCTGCTCCTTGAAGAAATCGCGTCCCTCCAGCATCCCGAGTATGGCGCCGGTTTTATTCTCGACCATCACGGCGCCGACCTGCTCCACGCCTTTGACTTTGTCATCCGGTGTAAAGTTTTTGGCGTTCTGGGCGATGTCGCGCATCGACTCATAGATTTCTTTGTCTATCGTGGTGTAGACATGATATCCGCCCCGGCTAAGCTTGGCCTGCATGCTTTTCAGCGCCTCGTTGTAGGCATCCGGCTGCTTCTGGGCGTCCAGCGCCGGCTGCTCTGCCTTCAGCAGCGCCTTGGCTGCTTCTTTCTCTACCTCGATCATCAGGAACGGATATGTAGAATAAGCTTTTTTGACACGTTCGGCGAGCGTGCTTTGCAAGTCGAAGGCTATCGCTTCGTCGTACTGCTGCTGGGTGATCTTGTTTTCTTCCAGCATGCGGCGCAGGACAAGCTGTTGCCGCTGTACGGCTCTTTTGAAGGCGGCTCCGTCAAACACTCCGCTGCTGCTAAAGGCGGAGAAGTTGCTTGGCATCTGAGGAAGACCCGCCAGATAGGCAGCTTGGGCCAGATTCAGCTTGGATAGATCCTCGATGTTGAATATACCCTTGGCGGCCGCTTTGATGCCATAAGCATTGTAGCCGGACGAGCCGTTGCCATAAGGAATTTTGTTCAGATACGCAAGCAAAATCTGTTCCTTGGACATCATCCGCTCAAGACGCATCGACAGGAAAATTTCTTTCGCTTTGCGGCTGTCGGCCTTGTCCAGCGACAAAAACACTCGCCTGGCCACTTGCTGAGTGATGGTGCTGCCGCCGGTCTGTACATCCAAATTAAGCAGCTTCTGTACAACGGCTCGGGCGGTTCCCTTGATGTCTACGCCCATATGTTCATAAAAGTTTTTGTCCTCGATGGCGAAGACGGCGTCCAGCACGATCTGCGGGATATCGTTCAAGCCGGCCAATCTGCGGTCTTCTTCCGTTCGAAGCTGCCCCACTACCGTGTCGTCCCGGAAATAAACGAATCCGGTTAACGCGTCGTCATTCATCTGCTGCAGCATCGTTTCCTTGTCGCGCACAGGATCATCCTTGACCAGCGCCGACACATAACCGAAGGCTGCGCCTCCTGCCACAAATCCTGCGATAATCCCCATAATGAACAGCCATTTGAAGGTTAGCAGCGTATATTTGACAGTTGCCCGCAGCACTTTTTTGGCAGAGCCTTTTTCTTTCTCCGTTTTCTCCGTATCCATGTAAGCCGGTACCTCCCGATAATGGAAAACATTCCATCCTATTATAGCATACCCCGTCAAGCCGAACATCGATCCAGACGCATGCTTTCATGATTCTTTGATGACATTTGGCCTATCAGGCAGAGGGGGAGAGCGCATGTTTGACAATTCGGCGAGGCGTATGGTTAAATAAGAGAAACTTGCATATGGTCAAATGCTTGGATGGACAATCAGTAGGACAAAGAATGGCGCTTGCAGAGAGCCGGTGGCGGGTGTGAACCGGTACGCGACTTTGATCTGAATTACGGTCCGGAGCAGCGGAAGGGAACTTTGCTTATAAAGCGCAAACAGTAGCTTCCGATCGGGTGTTCCCGTTATCCTGTCAAAGTGAAAACCGCTATGACGCCACTGGTAGAGAGCATGTTTCTGCCAACTAGAGCATCTGCGGTTTTAAGTAGGGTGGTACCGCGAGACATAGCCTTCTCGTCCCTTGTGGATGAGAGGGCTTTTTTGCGTGGTCAGGCATGTTTGAACATACAGAGGAGGATGAGGCAGGTCATGGCGAAATGGGAAGAATTATCGCAAGAGCAGCAGCAGGAGGTAACGCGTCAGCTCGAAACAATCCGCCGCGGGGTCGTGGAGATTGTCCCCGAGGATGAGCTGAAGCGCAAGCTTATTCATTCGGTCGCCACCGGGAAGCCGCTGAATGTAAAGCTTGGTCTCGATCCGTCGGCGCCCGATATTCATGTGGGGCATACGGTAGTTCTGCACAAGCTGCGTCAATTTCAGGAGTTTGGCCATCAGGTACAGCTTATTATCGGCGACTTTACCGGACGCATCGGCGATCCGACGGGCAAGTCCGAGACGCGCAAGCAGCTGACGGAAGAGGATGTCAAGCGCAATGCGGAAACGTACCAGAAGCAGATCTACAAAATTCTGGATCAGAGCAAGACGAATTTATACTACAATTCGGAATGGCTCGGAGCGCTGAACTTTGCGGATGTGGTGGAGCTGTCGGCGAAGCTGACGGTGGCGCGGATGCTGGAGCGGGATGATTTTTCGAAGCGGTACAGCGGCGGCCAGCCGATTCATATCCATGAGTTTTTCTACCCCTTGATGCAGGGCTACGATTCTGTAGCGCTGAAGAGCGATATCGAGCTGGGAGGCACAGATCAGAAGTTTAACCTGCTGATGGGCCGCACGCTGCAGAAGGAATACGGCGTCGAGGCTCAGATCGCGATTATGAATCCGCTGCTTGAAGGTCTTGACGGCGTGAACAAGATGAGTAAAAGTCTCGGCAACTACATCGGCATCGACGAGGCGCCTCAAGAAATTTACGGCAAAGCGATGTCCGTTCCGGACGAGCTGATGATTAAATACTACGAGCTGGCTACAGATCTGAGCAATGAAGAACTGAACGAGCTTCGCAGCGGCCTGGAGAACGGAAGCGTTCACCCGCGCGACGCCAAGATGAGATTGGCGCATACGTTCGTGCGGATGTATCATGGGGCGCAGGCAGCGGACGAGGCTCAGCAGCACTTTGTGACCGTATTCCAGCAGCGTGCGCTGCCCGAGGACATCGAGGATGTAACGCTGCCGGCGGAAGCGCTGGAGGGCGGCATGATCCGTGCGGCCAAGCTGCTCGTCACACTCGGCCTGCAGGCATCCGGCAGCGAAGCGCGCCGCAGTCTGCAGCAGGGCGCGGTCAAGATCAATGAGCAGAAGGTGGACGATCCGAATGCGGAGCTGACGCCTGCCGACGGCGACATTGTGCAGGTAGGCAAGCGTAAGTTTGCGCGGATCAAGCTGGGATAGGCACCTTGAGCCTGTTTTATTCAAAAGCATTCGTAATTCAGCTTTTTTAGCAGCTGAGTTGCGAATGCTTTTTTTGATTGGGTCGGACAAGCTGGGTGCGGCTGCAAGAAAACGCAAAAAAAGCCGCTCCGGCAGGAGCGGCTTGTGTGTGTGTGCCAATTTCTATTAACGGCTGTAGAACTCGACGATTTGCTTCTCATCGATTTCTTGAGCAAGCTCGGAACGTTCAGGAAGACGAACGTATTTGCCTTCTACAGCGGCTTCGTTGAATTCCAGGTAAGCCGGCAGGTAGTTGCGGTTAGCCAGAGCTTCTTTGACTGCGGACAGGCCGCGGCTTCTCTCGCGAAGACCGATAACATCGCCAGTCGATACGATGTACGAAGGAATGTCTACCTTCTTGCCGTTGACTGTGATATGACCGTGAGCGACCAATTGGCGCGCGCCGGCGCGGGAGTTGGAAAGGCCCAGACGGTAAACCAGGTTGTCCAGACGGCTTTCGAGCAGGAACATGAAGTTTTCACCCGCGATACCTTGTTGCTTGGAAGCTTTGTCGAACAGGTTGCGGAATTGTTTTTCATTCAAACCGTACATATGGCGAAGCTTTTGCTTTTCTTGCAGTTGAACGCCGTAGCCGGACATTTTCTTGCGTTGTCCAGGGCCGTGCTGACCTGGAGGGAATGGGCGCTTCAATTCTTTGCCTGTTCCGCTGAGGGAGATGCCGAGGCGGCGGCTTAATTTGAACTTAGGACCGGTATAACGGGACATGTATGGTAGCTCCTTTAAAATTGGGTATAGTGTAGGGTAAAGCAACGGGTGAAGAAGGGCCCGATTTTGTCATACTATCGATGGCGATAGCAAACGACAGGAAGTACCCAGCCGCGGTCCTGTCGGCAACAAAATCTATAGAGGGTGACTCAATCTTCCACCATAAGCAAGCATGACTCTTCCGAAGCACACTCGCTTATCTCGACTTCTAATTCTATAAGAAGCAGGTGGGTCATGTCAAGTGATACGGCAGGAAAATCAAACAAAAGGTCTGACTCGTGAAATACGGACTTTTTTGATACAATAATAGGCGACTGTGGAGGGAGGCCAAGCCTGTGAGCCCATGGAATGTGGAGCATGTTTCGGAAGTACTCGGCTCGCTCGGATGGTTGGGATATGTCGGAGGGGCGCTGCTTATCCTGCTGCACTCGCTGCTGCCCTTTATTCCTTTTGTGGTCGCCGCCGGCGTTAATGTGCTGCTGTTCGGCTTTTGGGGCGGTTTGGCGGTTAATTACAGCTTTGCCTGTCTGGGCGCTATAATCGCCTATTTCCTCGCCCGCAATCTAGGCCGCGTTTGGGTGCAGCGCAAGCTGGCGGACTACAGCTTCCTGGGCAAAGTGAACAGCATGCTGGAGCGGTACGGACTATGGTGCGTAGCGGCCAGCCGGGTGATCCCCGTGCTCCCTGCATCGGTTATCAGCATCGGCGCCGCTTTTATGAAGATTCGTACAAGGCATTTCATCCTGGGCACCTTGATCGGAAATATCCCTATGATTTGGTTGGAGTCGATGGTGGGGCACGATCTGCTTCATTTTGGGCAGCATAAGGGAAGGCTTCTTATACTTGGAGCTATTCTGCTGTTTATGTTCGGCCTCGGCGCCTACTTCCGCAAGAAGTGGACGCGGACGAGTTCTAACGGGCCCAACCGGTCTGCGGGAAGCGCCAAAACCGGCAATACAGGCAGCACAAGCAACACCACCAATACTACCGATATGACCAAACGGTAAAAAGTCAGGAGAGAGCTGCGATGCAAGATCCGCGTTTACATAAGCTGGCCCGCAATATTGTCCAGTATTCGCTGGATGTTCAGCCGGGCGAGAAAGTATTGATCGAGATGACCGGAAGCGACAGAGAGCTGGTAGCTTGCCTGATCGAAGAAGTGTATGCCCGCGGAGGGCATCCGTATGCGGAGCTGATCGACCCGCGCGTACAAGCGGCACTTTTGACCGGAATCACCTCCGAACAGTTGGAGGAGTGGTCCCGCCGCGATCTGGAGCGAATGAAGGCGATGGATTGCTATGTAGCGATTCGTGCTGCCGACAATGTCAGCGAGCTGGCGGATGTGCCGGCCGCCCAGATGAAGCTGTACAAGCAGCTGTACGCCAAGCCCGTGCATCTGGAGGAACGGGTGAAGCGGACGCGCTGGGTCGTGCTGCGGTTCCCCAATGCGTCCATGGCTCAGCTGGCCGGCATGAGCACGAAGAGGTTCGAGGACTTCTACTTCAATGTATGCAATCTTGATTATGCCGCGATGTCCAGCGCCATGGACCCGCTGCAGGAGCTGATGAACCGGACAGACCGGGTGCGGATCGTCGGACCGGGGGCTACGGATATCTCCTTCTCAATCAAGGGCATCGGCTCGGTGAAATGCTGCGGGCGACGCAATATTCCGGACGGCGAGCTGTACACGGCGCCGGTCCGGGAATCGGTAAACGGGGTTATCGCCTACAACACCCCTTCGATTAACTCGGATGTGACCTTCGAGAACATCGTCTTCCGATTCGAGAACGGCAAGATCGTGGAAGCGACCTCGAACGATACAAAACGGCTGAACGACATCCTCGATACGGACGAGGGGGCGCGATATATCGGCGAATTCAGCTTGGGTTTCAACCCTTATATATCGACCCCGATGAAGGACACGCTGTTCGATGAGAAAATTGACGGCAGCCTCCACTTCACTCCCGGCCAAGCTTATGAGCAGGCGGACAACGGCAACCGATCCTCGGTTCATTGGGACCTGGTGCTGATTCAGCGGCCCGAATTCGGAGGAGGGGAGATTTATTTCGACGACCGCCTGATCCGCAAAGACGGACGCTTCGTCATCCCTGAGCTGGAGGGGCTGAATCCGGAGCGCTTGAAATAAATATTGCCAAAAAATCTAGTTGCATGTTGCGGCCTTCCCATGTATTATCATAAGAAAGAAAGCGACTTCTTTTTCCATTCGTTCCATTAAAGCTTGGAGGGATTTTTAGATGCCTAACGCTAACAACGCTGCTATTGTGGAGATTTCGCAAACCGCTAACAAATTCAGATCTTCCATTGTCCTTCAGTATGACAATAAGTTTATCGATGTGAAAAGCATTCTTGGCTTGTTCACGACGCTTCTGACGTCGAGCCAGTATGACCTGCATGTTCACGGTCCTGACGCGGACGATGCCAAGAAAGCAATGGCTGAAGTTTTCGCGAAGCATGGTCTGAGCATCAACAGCATTCAGGATTAATAAGAGACGGCAGCACAGGCATTCTCGCGCCAGCGGGGATGCCTTTTTGCATGCAAGGGCAGAACCAGGAGGCGGTAGCCGCGATCGGGAGCATTTATTAACAGTTGGACTTGTGTAATAGCTCATTTTAGACTAATATAAAACTAACAAGCCGTATTGCAGATTTGCATGGTTTCGGAACAACTCGAGCGATCGCCTGGATGGCTCGGAGATCAAGCTTACGGGAATTACAGGGGGGAGCGCCATGTCGTCGGATGTGCTGCTCAGCTTATCGCAGAAAGCGCTGCATCTGCTGCAAGAGGATGCGGATAAGATCGAGAAGCTGATTGAAGTGCAGATGGAAAATTTGACCACACGCAAATGTCCTCTGTATGAAGAGGTCTTAGATACGCAAATTTACGGACTATCGAGGGAAATTGATTTCGCTATACGCGCGGATTTAATTACCGAGTCGACCGGCAAGCAGATCCTGGTGAAGCTTGAGCGCAATTTGGCTTCTCTCTATGAGGCGATGGAACTGCAAAATAAAAGGTAACCTCCTGTTGGAAGGTTACCTTTTATTTTTTTGTCCGATTCCCTATACCAGATAGAAGGCAATCCCGAGCACCACATACACGACGAGCAGCAGCACGCCTTCATACCAGGTTGTCGCCCCATCCTGGGAGATCGATTTGGCGATAAAAGCCGCGACTCCGATGGCGATCAGCTCGTAAGTGGTGAACACGAGGTCCATTGTTTGGCCGAACAGCATGGACAGCAGCACAAGCAGCGGAGCGACGAACAACGCGACTTGGAGAGAGCTGCCGATGGCAATTTCGATGGCGGCACCGATCTTGTTTTTGCGAGCCATGATGATCGCGGCGCTGTGCTCGGCGGCATTGCCGACTATCGCGATCAGGAAGGCACCCACGAACAGCTCCGACAGTCCGAATTGGTGGCTGAACTCATCCAGGGTGCCGACCAGCCATTCGCTTCCGAAGCCGACCATGACCGTAGCCAGTATCAGGTACAGAACAGACCTGCCCTTGGACCAAGCGGCCTCGCCATGCTCAACGACCGGGTCGGTCAGATCGTCCTTGTGGGTGACCATGGAGAAGAACAGCCAGAGCAAATACGCGATGATCAAAATCACCGAAACAATAATGCTCAAGTTGATCGTTTCATTCGAGGTCAGGCTGCGGGTGAAAGCTGCCGGGATGAAGAGCGCGATGACGGCCAGCAGCATAAGCGAGCCATTATGGCCTGCCAGCTTCACGTTGAACGTTTGCTCGCGGAACTTCATGCCTCCGAGCAGAACGCTAAGGCCGAGCACCAGCAGCATATTACCGATTATCGCTCCCGTTATGCTGGCTTTAACGACATCGAACAATCCGTCTTTGATCAGAAATATAGAGATGATCAGCTCCGCCGCATTGCCGAACGTAGCGTTAAGAAATCCTCCGATGCGCTCTCCCGCATAGTGAGCCACGCTTTCCGTCGCTTTTCCTAAAAAGCCGGCCACAAAAATAATGGAGATGGCCGAAATGAAAAATTGCACCGTCGAGCTGAATATAGCTCCACCCGCATAATGGGCAATGCCGCTCAGCGCGAAGCTGCCGACAAGCCCGATGGTAAATCCGTGGCGTTTCAAGCCTTATCACCTCGTATGGAAAAGTATCCCTCAAATGAACCAAATCTATTCTAATCCTGTCATTTGAATATAGCAACACTGAATTTTTTAGCTCTAACGATCATGCAGATCCTGCAAAAACAAGGTGGCATTCAAGTACTGACGGGCCAGCGAATGAAAGTAAGCAGTCTGAATCGAAACCATCGCGATAAACACGACATTGCGGACCGCTTCCCGCTGCTCGGGCGTTAATTCGGCCAGCTGGCCTACATATTGATCGGAACGAATGCGCAGCATATTCTCCATAAGCACATCATGATTCCGCTTGCCTTCCTCATGCCCCTGAACGTCCAGCATCTGATCGTTATTTTGATCCAGTTCTTCGAAAAGATGCGTATAGGCTACATATAAATCCAGCGGACGGATCAAGTCGTCATGCTCGACCTCAGGCTTGCGGAAGATGATATGGAACAAGCTCCGAATGGATTCGAAGTCCAGATTGCCTTTTAGATCTTCGATAATAAACAGGAGAGCGGCCTGCTGGAGCGAATATTTTTTGCCTGCCTGTGGCGCGCCGAGAAATTCCTTGAAATCGCGCTTTACCCAATTCTGCACCGACGTAATGGAGTAATTCGTATATTCGATCTGATTGCCCAGCGCGACGATTTCCTGCAGGGAAAGGCCGTCGATCCGATCTGTCTTCAGCAGCTTCTCGAACACGCCCGGCAGCCGGGTTGAAAGGAAGGCAGTCAAGGAAGCTCCTTGTCTAAGCTCATGCTGATGATGCTTGGACCAAGCTTCCTGAAGAATAGCTATAGGTTTTTTAGGAGAACGTCCTTGCAGCGAAATGAGCAGGGAGGACATTTCCTTACGTGTCAAAGTGAAGGTTTCCATGTGAATACCTCTGTTTCTGAATACTGAAGTTCATATGAACTCATCTTAAGAGTTAGAAAATCGGTTGTCAAAGGGAAATAATAAGCGTGCGGGAATGGCACAGCTCAATCCAGGGCCGAAAATGAACGGATATGCGCTTATATTGACTCCTTTCTCGGTTGTGTATTCAATTTTAAGCTCCTATAATAAGTTCATAAGAACTTATACAATGAATAGTTCTAAAAGAAAAGGAAGGTAAACATGATTGTAAACTTAGTTTTAGTCGCTTTGCTGATTATTTTGACCGCGTTTTTCGTAGCTACCGAGTTCGCCATCATCAAGCTGCGGTCCAGCCGTATCGACCAGCTCGTCATGGAGGGCCGCAAAAACGCTTTGGCCGTACAGCAGGTGACCCGCAATCTTGACGGCTATTTGTCCGCCTGCCAGCTCGGCATTACGATCACGGCACTGGGCCTCGGCTGGCTCGGTGAACCGACGGTTGAGAAGATGCTTGATCCTCTGTTCCATTCCATGGGACTCGGATCTGAAGCCAGCAGCATTCTTTCCTTCCTTATCGCCTTTATATCCATCACTTATCTTCACGTCGTGCTGGGCGAGCTGGCCCCGAAGTCGCTCGCGATCCAGAAGGCTGAGCAGATCAGCTTGCTCGTAGCCAAGCCCATCATGTTCTTCTATAAAATTATGTACCCGTTCATATGGCTTTTAAACGGTTCCGCCAATTCGTTAATCCGCTTGTTCGGCATGAAGCCGGCCAAAGAGCACGAGGACGCTCACACCGAAGAAGAGATTCAGATTATTTTGTCTGAAAGCTTCCAAAGCGGCAAGATTAACAAGACGGAGTACGGATATGTCAGCCGGATATTTGCCTTTGATGACTTGCTGGCCAGAGAAATTATGGTGCCGCGGACGGATATGGCTTGCTTGTATACGAATCTGTCGCTTGAGGAGAATATGGAAATTATTCGCCGGGAGCAATACACGAGATTTCCGGTCGCTTCGGAAAGCAAAGACAAAATTATCGGGATGATCAACACGAAGCAGTTTTTCCTGAACTATCAGAATGATGAGAATTATGATTACCGGGCGCTGATCCATCCGGTGCTGACGGTGCCTGACTCGATTCCGATCAAGTCGCTGCTTAAGAAAATGCAGCAGCAGCAGGTTCATATCGCGATTCTTATTGACGAATACGGCGGGACAGCCGGTTTGATTACGATTGAAGACATACTGGAAGAGATCGTCGGCGAGATCCGGGATGAGTTCGACAGCGATGAGGTCAAGGCAATCGATAAGCTGGACGATAACCGGTACGTGTTCGAAGGCAAGGTGCTGCTGGATGAGGTCAACGATCTGATGGGCACGGAGCTCAATAATGACGATGTAGACACGATCGGAGGCTGGCTGTTTAAGCAAAATCCCGAGCTGAAGCCGGGTTCCGTGTACTCGTACGGCGATCTCTCCTTCGAGGTGCTGGAGAGAGACAGCCACCGGATCCGACGCATTCGTGTGACGCGGACGGCCGGAGTGGCCGAATCCGAATCGATCCCGAGTACAGGCCACTAGCAGTAAGAAGACAATGCGTTCCTTGACAGGGATGCCTTGTCTTCTTGCATGACGGGGCGCCGCAGCACCCCGGTCAAGCTTCGAAAGAATGGCTGATCCGGTTGACCGGCAGCGCCGCGCGGGAAAAAGCGAACAACCTATTCGCTGACAGGTCAAGGCGTCGAAGTTTGTCAAGGCGAACAGCGTGTATTTGCTTTCCAACCCGGAACTTATTACAATAGACTTATAATCCTTGAAGGAGTGATCCTCATGAGCGAAGAAATTCAGACAGGACTTATCCGCATTTCAGATGACGTCGTTTCCACTATAGCAGGGCTCGCTGCTTTAGAGACGCCGGGGATCGCAGCCATGTCAGGAGGGATTTCGGAGGGTCTGGCGAAGCGCCTGAGCGGTAAAAACGTTCAACGGGGCGTTTCGGTCGAAGTGGGCCAAGTCGAGGCCGCCATTGATCTGCGAGTCATTGTCAACTACGGCAGCAAAATTCAGGAAGTATGCCGCGACCTGCAGGAGAACGTTCGCGAAGCGGTGGAGAATATGACCGGGCTGTCGGTCGTTGAGGTGAACGTGAAGGTAGAGGGCGTAGCTTTCCGCGAAGAAGAGAAGGAACTGATACATACGGAAGATCCACATCATCGTGTCAAATAAACCGGGGCCGGACGGCAGGGAGTAGCGTGAAGCGGCTCCCTGCTTTGTCTTTTTTGAAGATAAAGAATTTATATCCTAAAGGCACCCTTTACTTGGCCTGTCTATATCCATACAAAAAAAGAGAGCCTATACGGCTCTCTTCCTGCCATGCACCCGCTGCTGCGGCTCCTTGACCTGAGCGTTTTGTTCCCTCGATATGCTTAGCAAAATTCCGAGACTCATCAGCGTCACCATCATCGAGGTGCCTCCATAGCTGATCAGTGGCAGGGTGACACCGGTCATCGGGATCGTATTGGTCACGCCCCCGATATTGATGAAGGCTTGAATGCCGATCATACCAACGATGCCGACCCCGGCGAGCATCCCGAACAGCTCTTTGCAGCGCAGCGCCACAACTAATCCTCTCAGCAAAAACAGCAGATACACCAGCAGAAAAATGGCGGTGCCGATAAATCCGAGCTCTTCGCCGATGACTGCGAATATGAAGTCATTGTAGGCGAGCGGCAGGTAATGCAGCTTCTGGATGCTCTGGCCGAAGCCCGCTCCGGTCAGTCCTCCATGCCCGAAGGCGTAAAGCGATTGCACGATCTGCCAGCCCTCGCCTTCCTTGTCAGCGAACGGGTTGAGATACGTGGTGAATCGTCCGATGCGGTAGCTGTTTCCTTCCGTCTTAAGAAAGTAGACCGTGCCGATTACCGCCAAAGCCATGACGCCGCCTATAGCCAAAGTTGCGATATGTTTGAAGCTGGCTCCGCCGACGACAATAACCAGCGCAGCGCTCATCACGAGAATCAGGGTGGAGCCAAGATCAGGCTGCTGCATAATAAGCAAACAGATGAAAGCGACTACCAGCAGAGGAGGAGCAAGTCCTCGCTTGAAATCCTGAATTTTCTCGCCTTTTTTGCTGATTAGAGCGGCCAGGTACAAAATAACGGCAAGCTTGGCGAACTCCGTTGGCTGTATGGAGCCCAAGGGTCCGAGGCTTAGCCAGCTTTTGGCATTATTGATCTCAATACCGATGACCGGAACGAGAAGCAGCAGGACAACAGAGAAGGTCAGGAACGGCGCGACCCATCTCTGAAATTTGCGGAAGTCGACATTCATACAGAAAAACATGATGAAGGTTCCAAGCAAAACCTTGCTGCCCTGGCTGATCACGAGAGACCAGGGGTCCTTTTCGGCTACGCTGGCACTGAACACAAACGCCAGACCGAAGCAAACGAGTGCAAACGTCAGAAAAAGAAGCAGAAAGTCAGGCGTTCCTCGTCGCGGGGCGCTCATCGTAAGCTTCCGCCTAGTGGGTCAGCTTCGACTTCAGCTCAGCCAGCTTGCCGGCCGCTGCCTTCATAATGAAGTCCGGAATCGGCGAATTGTAGTCGAGTCCGTGCGGGAAAGTGGCCTTTCCAATATAAGTATCTTCCACGTAAAGGATCGCGTAAGGAGATTCCAGCTTGCCCGTTTCTACGCGCGTATTGATGCGCAGAAAATATTCGCTGCGGCTTGCTTTATCTTCCAGCTTCAGATCGTAAGTGGCGCGGTAATATTCCCACTGCCAGCGTACAAAACCAAGCTGCTCCATGCATTCGTCCAAGTGGGCGAGATCGCTCTTCAAGCCCTTCAAACCACTGTTTTCAATAATCACAGCAAGCCCTCCTAATCTATGTACATCACTTTACCCATGATAGTATGTTTCCCTTACTTGTGCAACCCTAATGCATGCCCCTCCCGATGGCCCTTAAGGGAAAGTTTGAAAAATTGTGACACATGGGATGAAACGGCTTCGCGCTTTTGCTACAATAGACGATAATCGATCGAAACAGAACCGTTCATCGGAGGCATGCTTATGGATATATATGAAGCGTTGGAAGCGGCTTACCCGGATATGGTGGAGTGGCGAAGACATTTGCACCGGCATCCCGAGCTGTCGTACCGCGAGTCGGAGACGGCCGCATTCGTAGCCTCGAAGCTGCGCGGATGGGGATTGGAAGTTCGGGAGCAAGCCGGTAAAGGCCACGGGGTGGTGGCGCGTCTGCGCGGGGCGTCGCCTGGTCCGACCGTAGCGCTGAGGGCGGATATGGACGCATTGCCTATACAAGATGAGAAAGCTTGCGATTATGCTTCAACCGTACCGGGAGTTATGCATGCCTGCGGACATGATGCGCATACTGCTACCTTGCTGGCAGTAGCCAAAGTGCTGAGCGAGCATCCGGAATCTGTGCGCGGGCAAGTGGTATTCATTTTCCAGCCTGCGGAAGAGACGACGCCCGGGGGCGCGCTTGGCCTTATTGAGGAAGGCGTGCTGGAGGATGTCGATGTGATCTACGGCATTCACCTATGGACGCCGTTCGAGGTAGGGACTGCGGCCTGCAGGCCGGGTCCTGCGATGGCGGCTGCGGATGAATTCGTTATTGAGATAACAGGCAGAGGAGGGCATGGCGGATTGCCCCATGAGGCGATCGACAGCGTATTGGTCGCCTCTCAGTTGGTCGTCAATCTGCAGTCGATCGTCAGCCGTTCGGCCGACCCGACCGAGCCCTGCGTCGTATCCGTCGGCTCGATCCATAGCGGAACAACATTCAACATCATCGCCGAGACGGCCGTATTGAAGGGAACGGTGCGAACTTTCGACAACTCGCTGCGGATGAAGGTAAGGCAGCGGCTCGAAACGATCGTGGAGCAAACATGTCTGATGCATGGAGCGACCTATGAGTTGGACTACAAGATGGGCTACCCGCCGGTCATCAACCATCCGGAGGAAGCCGAGCGATTCGACCGCGCGGCGCGCCGGACGTTCGGCGAGCATGCGCAAAGATCTCCGCTGATTATGGCCGGCGAGGACTACGCGTATTACTTGGAGAAGGTGCCCGGCTGCTTCATGTTCGTCGGCGCCGGCCATGCGCAGCGCGGGATTGTGCATCCCCATCATCATCCCCGGTTCGATATCGACGAGAGGTCGATGCTGCATGCAGCGAAGCTGTTCGTGGACATGCTGCTGGATTACACCCGAACCGCCGGGCAGGGTTTTCCGTTATGTGACAAGTGAAAAGCGAATGGCGCATCTCCTGCCAGGAGAGCATATGGGAGACGGGGCCTGACGAAGCATCCGGATCGGATCGACGTCGGAGGGCGAGCCCGAACTTTTCATCTCAGGAGGGATTAGCGCTATGGCTGCTAGAACACTTCGGGAAATTATGACGAAGGACTGCGCAACGGTGACGCTTCAAGATAATGTGTATGAAGCAGCGGTCAAGATGAAGCAGGAGGATACCGGCTTTATTCCCGTTGTGGATGGGACGAAGCTGATCGGCGTGCTGACCGACCGCGACTTGGTCATCCGCGGATTCGCGGCCAAGAAGGAAGGCTCGACGGCGATTAAGGAAGTCATGAGCGACCGGGTGGTGTCCGTGCCTCCCGATACGACTGTAGACGAAGCGGCAAAGGTTATGGCCAAGGAGCAAATTCGTCGTCTCCCGGTTGTCGAGAACGGTCAGTTCGTCGGGATCGTCTCGATCGGAGACTTGGCCGTGCGCGATAAGTTTGAAGATGAAGCCGGAGAAGCGCTGAGCCAAATTTCCGAAAATCACAAGCAGCCGGTCATGTAGCCTGGGCATTCATCCGGCTAATGAATACCTGCATACGAAAAAACATTCTCCCAGCTCACGGGAGAATGTTTTTTCGTATGTCCGTAGTCATTAGCCGGCAAGGAACCGTCATTCCTTTGCGCGGCGAAATCCGGCAGCCTCGGCTTCCTTCTCGGTGCAAAACATACGTTCGGCCTTGGTCTGCTCATAAGATCGGCCGCCCGGCACATGGTAGATGCTTTCTTTCTTCGCATTGATATTGCCCTTGATCTGTGGATTAGAGCAACTTTTCCCGTCCTCGGGAACGGTAGGAGGAGCGGTAGACGAAGCCGGCTTTTTGGAAGAAGACGACGATGAAGCCGATGCTGCCCATAAGCCGACTTTTTTCGTCCGCGCTTCTCTTTCGACACTGACGAATCGTTTGGCGTACAAGACGTTGGGCGGAACCGTCATTGGATTGGCGTAGCCTTCCTGCACCAGCTTTTCATTATACATGAGCGGCTCTCCTTCTTTGAACACGTAGCGCAGCAGTCTTCCATACTTGTCGGTATCCCCGGCATCGGAGAACAAATACACGGTCTGGCCCGTCAGCTCTTTCTTGGTGAACTCGCTCGCTTCCTTGCCGAAATGCTCGACCTTGCCGACGCTTTCAGGCGTATCGACTCCGATCAGCCGCACTTTGGCGGAGTCTGCGGTTTGGAACGTATCGCCGTCAACGACGCGCTTTACTTGAGCAATCTGGTAAGGCTTGTCGCGAAGATCCGGATATTGCTCATAAACGGCTTGCAGGAAAGCTTCGTTAGCCGCCGGTGCGCCGGCGGGCCGGGAGCTGCAGCCGGCGGCTGTCAGGAGCAGGACTGCGGCGAGAAAAAGCAGGCGGAGAGAGGTCAAAGCAGCGGCTCCTTTCTGTCAAGATGTCATCATCTCATAGGACGATGCGTGGCATATCCTTCTATTTTTCCATACCTGGCGGCGGTTTTCAAGTGAGAGGAGGTTTAAATCCAGCCGCGTTCCCTCATACTAAGTTTATCTGTTAAAGTTTGGAGGGATCGGCTCGACATGGCTGTTTATCGTAAAGACAAGCCGCTGATCGTACAGCATGATTTTTGTATCCTGGCGGAAGCGCGCCATCCCGAGATGGAGAAGGTGCGCGCAGGACTCGCCGCCTTCGCTGAGCTGGTGAAATCTCCGGACAACATCCATACGTACCGGATGTCCTCTTTGTCGTTGTGGAACGCGGCGGCTTCGGGCATGACATCGGAGGAAGTCGTCGCCTTCCTGGAAGAACACGCCAAGTTTGGCGTTCCGGCAGCAGTGAAGCAGGATATCGTCCGCTATATCGAACGATACGGACTCGTTCGGCTGGAGCGGCTCGGGGATGAGCTGCTGCTTATATCGGATGATTTGCAGGTCATCAAGGAGATGGTTTCCTTCAAGTCGCTCCGCTCTTACGGCGTGGTTCAGACCGATGCCCGGACGCTGCGCTTCTCTCCCCAATATCGCGGGCTGCTGAAGCAGGAGCTGATCAAGCTTGGGTTTCCGGTCGAGGATCTGGCAGGCTACAGCCAGGGAGAGGCTTTGCCGATTCGGCTGCGTGCGGGAGCGGGTGAACAGGCTTCCTTCGAGCTCCGGGACTACCAGCGGACCGCTGTCGACTCCTTCTACCGCGAAGGTTCACTGCAAGGAGGCAGCGGGGTGCTGGTTCTGCCATGCGGAGCGGGCAAGACGGTGATCGGCATCGCGGCGATGGGGAAGCTATCGTGCGCCACGCTGATTTTGACGACGAACAGCACGTCCGTGAAGCAGTGGAAGCGCGAAATTTTAAGCAAAACCGATCTGACGGAAGACATGGTGGGCGAATATACAGGCACGGTCAAGGAAGTTCGCCCCGTTACGATAGCGACCTATCAAATTTTGACGTACCGCAAGTCCAAGAACGGCCCCTTTGTCCATATCGATTTGTTCAATAAAAGAGATTGGGGACTTATCGTCTATGACGAGGTCCATCTGCTGCCTGCGCCTGTATTCCGGATGACGGCGGATATTCAGGCCACGCGCAGGCTTGGATTGACGGCTACGCTGATCCGGGAGGACGGGCGGGAGGAGGATGTGTTCTCGCTGGTCGGACCCAAGCGGTACGAGATGCCGTGGAAAACGCTGGAAACCCAAGGCTGGATCGCCTCGGTAGCCTGCATCGAGCTGCGGGTCCCGCTGCCGCCCCAGGAGATGGAGAGCTACCGCATGGCGGGAGAGCGCGAGCGGATACGCATCGCCAGCGATAACTCCGCCAAGCTGAAGGTAGCGGAAGCATTGCTGCGCAGGCACCGGGGAGAGCAGATTTTGCTGATCGGACAATACCTCGATCAACTGGAGGAGCTGGCCAGGCGGACGGGAGCGCCGATGATCAGCGGGGAGATGGCGCATGAGAAGCGGGAGGCGCTGTACAAGGCGTTTCGGTGCGGGGAGCTGTCGGTGCTGATCGTATCGAAGGTCGCCAACTTTGCGGTAGATCTGCCGGACGCGGCGGTGGCGATTCAAATCTCCGGCAGCTTCGGCTCGCGCCAGGAGGAAGCGCAGCGTCTGGGACGTATCCTGAGGCCGAAGTCGGGCGACAACAAGGCTTATTTCTATTCGCTGGTCAGCTCGGATACGAAGGAGCAGGAATTTGCGATGAACCGCCAGCTGTTTCTGATCGAGCAGGGCTATTCGTACCGGTCCCTGGACACGCAGGCAGATCCTGAGTACGCCGATCTGATCATAGCCGCGGGAGATCATTCCGGCGCAGCCGCAGACAAGTCGGAGCGCTGCAGGGAGGCGGTTGGTCCATGAAATATGCAGAGCTGGCCAGACTGCTGCCCACGGAGCTGCGCCAGAGGATGGAGGGCGAGACGGTATACGCTCCTTGGCTGAAGAACGGGAGCACGCTGGAGAGCCTCTGGCAGGACGAGGTTGTGCTGGAAACGGTATATAATCGGCTGTCTGCGGCGGAGCGGGCAGTACTGGACATCATCGTTAGGCGGATCGGCTGCACGCCCTTCGATGATGCGCGCCTGGAACGGTCGGCCGCGGCCCGCCTGTCCGGAGCCGAAATTCACGCTGGCTGCGCCGGACTGCGCCGCAAGGGACTGATCTTTGCCTTCCGCAAATCATGGGGCGAGCATGTATACGTGCTGCCCGAGGATGGTTTGGCCCGGTGGCAGCGAATTATGTGCCCCGGCCTGCAACCGTTCTTCAGGGAGCGCGGGGATGGAGAGGGGCAAGTCGAAGCGCTGCAGGACGGCTTTGATCCGGTGCTGCCCCTGTTCGATCTTCTTGTCTATGCGGCCAAGCAGCGGCTGAAGCTGACCAAAAGCGGCACGTTGACCAAGCGCAATCTTCAGCGCATAGCGGAGCTTGCGGCCTGGGAGGAAGCCCGGCTGCAAGGAGTCGTCTTAAAATACGCCCATGCCGACATCTACCCGCCGAAAGTGGCGCTGGCGCTTGACGCGTTGTTGAAGCTTAATTTGCTTGTGCGCCAGGAAGAGGAGCTCCGGGTAGAACCGGAAGCGCTGCGGCGCTTCCTGGCCTTGCCCCGCTCCGCACAGAACAGTCGGCTGTATGTCTGGTGGAAAGATATCGCTTTCCCGGATACCGTATGGCTGCAGCATGCAGCGCTGCTGGCGGAGGCTTGGCCTGCCGCCGTTTCCTTCGAGGCCGGCGCCATCCTGGAGCTGCTTGTGAAATCCTGCCTCCTGGACGCGCCGTCGGAGCCGCTGGAGTTCGAGGAACGCTTGCGGCTGCTGCAAGAGCAATGGCTGGAGCCTCTCCGCTGCCTCGGATGGCTGGAGAGGGAGCCCGCCGACTCGCCCTGGTCCGGCACAGGAGACGGGAAGGCGGGCGTTGACGCCGGCCCGCCGCCGCGCTACCGCTGGCGGAGGCATCCTCATCAGCCGGCCGAACCGGAATCGGACGGCTCTGTCGGCGGGCTGATCGTCCAGCCCGACTTCGACATTCTGGTGCCGCCGGACGTGCCGCTGCGTGTTCAATGGGAGCTCTGCTGTCTCGCGCAAGAGCCTGTACGGGATGTGCTCAGCGTATGCAAGCTGACGAAGGCCAGCTTGAAGTTTGCTCTGGAGAACGGCCGCACAAGGGAGGAGGTGCTCGGGTTTCTGGAGCGCCATGCGGCTTACGGGGTGCCTGAGCATGTAAGGCTTACGGTCGAGCAGTGGGCGAAACCGTTCGGCTTAACGAATGTCGTTCAGGTTACCCTGCTCCGTTGCGCCGATGCGGAGACGGCTGCGATGCTCGGCAGACTGCCGGCTTTGGCAGGCCTGCTGCGCGAGCCGCTGGGCGACAAGGATTACGTTGTGGAGCCGGGCGATGTGAAGGCGCTGGCCGCAGCGCTGGAGAAGGCGGGTTATATGGCCGGGATGCAGCTCGACCAGGAGGATGGCGGCGCGGCGGGTTATCCGTCCTTGGAAGGCGAGGAGCTCGCGGCCGTCCGGCTGCCCTGGCAAGAGCCCGAGGCTATGGGTCAAGGACTTGTTTACGCCAGGCATGCAACAGGCTACTTTCAACTGGACCCGGGGTGGCCCGAGTCTGCGGATCTTTATCCCGATCTGCGGGATATCCCCTCCTCGTGGCTCAAGGATTACCGCAACTACCATCCTTCGACCCGCAAGGAGATGGTGGAGAAGGCGATCCAGCTTCGATCGCTGCTGCAGATTCGCAAGAACGGAGCCGATTACCGGATCGTGCCGCGCAAGCTTCAGGAAACCCGCGGAACCTGGTGCCTGACCGGGATGGAAGCGGGGCCGTACTCCGCGGATTGGGCCGGGGGGGAGCGCGAACAACGGGAGCGTCTGCCGGAAATTCGGCTGCTCGGCGAGGATTGGGAAGAAATGAAGCTTATCCTGCCCGGGATCAACGACAAATATTAATTGGGCACGCCGATAGACGAATATGGTATACTGACAGAGTAAGCCTAATTATCCGTACCCGAAAGGCAGGTGCTGTTGGATGGCGGTTATGGAATCCCGAACGCTCGATATGTCAGCTATGCTGATGGGAGCCTACGACTTGGCCGATTTGATCAAAAATTCCGTTGAAACAGCGGATTATCTATATTGGAAGCAGGCAAAAGACGCCGATGCCGAGGTGCAGCGGTTGGTGAAGGAGTTTCAGAAAAGCAAGGAGAGGTTCGCGGAATGCGAACGCTTCGGACATTATCACCCGAATTACCATGAGGCGCTGGATGAGGTGAGATCCGTCGAAGCCAAGCTGGACCTGCTGGAGCCGGTCCGGCGCTTCAAGGAAGCGGAGCGCAAGCTCGACGAGTTGCTCCACTCCGTGTCGGAGACGATCGCACGGGCCGTCTCCGAGACGATCAAGGTGCCGTCGAACGATCCGCTTGCCAGTACCGGCGGATGCTCCTCCGGAGGCAGCTGCAGCGGCAAGTGCGGCTAATATGGAAGAGGCCCCTCCCGGGCCTCTTTTGCTTTAAGCGGAAGCTTGCCGTGGCAAGTTCAGCGGGCAAGGCGGATAACGGGCTCCAGCTTGCCCACGATTTCGCCCCTGCGGTTTACGACATCGGGTCGGTGATAGGGCCGGAGCTTCTCCGCTTCCTCTTCCGTCAGGAAGCCGAGCTGGAGCAGCGCTTCGGCCGCGGCGGGGTATAAGGCGCGTTCGGCGCCATCCTCAAGCTTGAGTGCGATCCCGGCTCCCTCCGCCGGAATGGCCGCGGCGAATACGCCTTCCGCTCCCATTTTGCCGATGATACGACCTCCGGTTACCTCGGCCAGCCGGGTATCGAAGCGGTCGGTGCCTGCCAGATAAAACGGCGAGCGGCCGATGGCCTGCACAATAAGGCGGCATGCCTGGGCGCGGGCCGGCGCGAGCGAGTCCGGTCTGCCCAGCTTCGCATAGCCCAGGGCAAGCGCCGACAGCTCCATGGCGAAGACGGGAACGCCGCAGCCGTCGATGCCCAGCTGAATGTCGCTGACCGGGACTTCGCACATCTCGCTGATGGCATGCAGCATTTTTTGCTGGACAGGATGTTCAGGGCGAGTATACTGATGAGTAGATGCTTGCATAAGGCGCGCCAGGGCCAGCATGCCCGCATGTTTCCCTGAGCAATTGTTATGAATCGCCGTCGCCGGCATGTGATCGTATTTGAGCTTATCCGCTTCGCGCTTCAGCAGAGGTTCCTGGGGCCCGCAGTCTAGAGCGCTTACATCCAGACCGGCTTTGCCGAGAATCGATAAAGCCGTCTGGGTATGAGCCGGCTCCCCGTTGTGGGAGGCGCAGATCAGCGCGATTTCGGGCTCCGTCAAGGCGTAACGCTCTGCTCCGCCCATCTCCAGCAAGGGGATGGCTTGCAGCGGCTTGGCGGTCGAGCGGGCATAGGTATAGAACCGGCTGTCGCCGGCGCCGGCGATCAGGCGTCCTGATGCGTCGACTGCCGCCAGATGGCCGCGGTGTACGCTTTCGGTGAGCGAACCGCGTGTGACGGCCACGAAAGGTGCCGATAGATGAGTTGACATACAGAGGGTTCATCCCTTTCCCTAAATTAACTGCAGAAAGAAGGTATTGCCATGTTTACCGAGCGAGCCGGCATTATCGTATGGGTTTCCGATGTGAAAGCGGCGGCCAAGCATTTGGAGAAGTATGGCAATGTGCATTTTATTTCGAAAAAGCTGCACTATGCCGCAATGTACATTTATGCCAGCCGTCTTGATGAAACGGTCAAGCAGCTTCAGCGGCTGCCGTTCGTCAAGAAAGTGGAGCGGTCCCACCGCAATGAAATTCCGACCGAATATAATAGTAATATGCCTGACAAAACAAGATTCTACACGCTGTAGCATGCTCATGGCAAACTGCCAAGCGAAAGCTTTTTCGCGCGGGCGGGGCTCTCGACCTCGGGCGAGTTGTCTGCGAAATAGGCCGAGCCAAGCCGGCATCCTGCCAGCCCCACGTCGTGGGGTTATTTGCCGTGGGCGAAATCTAAAGATTTTTTAAGTTGATTCTATACGACAATAAGTTAGAATAAGAGAGAGTAGGCATGTATATAGGATGAACGGACTATTTTTATAGGAAGAGGGTTTGTTATGGCTCACTTAAATTCAGGCGAATTCAATTCCCGTAACGGAAGCGGCCCGATGACCCTCGGCAGCAGGGTGATAGGGGAGATTATTATTACCCACCATGCCCGCAGCCGCTGGACGGACCGCATCGAATCGAAGAAAACGGGCTTTGCCGATATTGCCGAATTTATAGGGAACAAGCTGAGAAACCGCTCTATCCGTACCTATTATAAAAATGAGCAGGATGTATTTCTGATTGATGACGACCTGGTGATGGTGGCCGAATTTGCCGAGATGGACGGATCGCGCCTGTCCCTTGCGAAGACGCCGGTCTACAAAATGATCGTTATCACCTTCCTGGGCAGAATGTCCGAGACAATGGAGCTGCGGGATCTTCGCTCCTATTACTCCTGGCTGCGCCATTCCCGGCGGATGACGCTTATCAAAAACAGCCGCAAGCGGAGATAAAGCCGCTCGATGTTCATTTTTGCAACATGCGGGTATGCCGGCTGGAACGGCATGCCCGCTCTTTTTTTGAAGAAATGCGCGAATGCATTGGCCTCCGGGCAGGTTATTATATATAATTTGGAGGAATACGCTTTGCGGAGGTCATGATGGCGCTTAACTTTCACCAACTTCATATTTTTTACACGGTTGCCGAGAAGGGTAGCTTCTCTCATGCGGCCGGCGCCTTGCATATGACTCAGCCCGCCGTGACGATGCAGATTCAATCGCTGGAAGAATATTTCGGCACCAAGCTGTTCATCCGCTCTACCAAGCGTGTGGAGCTCACGGAAGCGGGGCGCACCTTATTGCCGTTCGCACGGCGCAGTATCGATCTGATTAAGGAAACGGACGTAGGCATGTCCAAATTCACCCATATGCTGGAGGGACGGCTGCATCTGGGCGCAAGTCTGACCGTAGGGGAGTACATCCTGCCGCGGCTGCTTGGTCCGTTCGGCCAGGAGTATCCGCATATCTCCGTCAGTATGAAGGTTATCAACACGAAGCAGATTCTGGAAGAGGTTCTAAGCCACCAGCTGACCTTCGGTCTCGTCGAAGCCGAGGTCAACCATCCTGATCTGCATACGGAAGCCGTGCTCAGCGATGAACTGAAGCTTATTATGCCGAAGGACCATCCGCTCGGCGAATATGACAAGGTTCCGGTCGAGCGGCTGCGCGAGTATCCGTTCGTGCTGCGGGAGCAGGGCTCCGGCACGCGCAAGGTGATGGAGGAAGAGCTGGCCCGTGCGGGCTGCGACATATCGTCGCTCAAAATCGTCATGGAGCTCGGCAGCACCGGCGCCGTGAAATCGGCGGTCGAAGCGGGGCTCGGCATCTCCATCCTATCGCAATCCTCGCTGAAGCATGAAGCCGCGCTGGGCGTGCTTCAAGTCAAGGACGTGCAGGATGTCAGCTTCGCGCGCAGCTTCCATGCCATCTATCTGAGCTCTACGCTGCTGCCCATCTCCGCCGTTACCTTCTTGACTTTCCTGAGAGAGCGGGATTTGAGCCAGTGGCTGTAGCCGCGGACGCAGAGAAGCGGACCTCAGCTGATGGCGTTTGATACCAGAGAGGAGTGCAGAATGATGTCCTATGCGGATCTGCATACGCATACGATAGCGTCCGACGGAACGGGGACGCCATCGCATAATGTTCAGCTGGCTGCCGCTGCGGGCCTTGCGGCGGTAGCCGTTACCGATCACGATACGGTCGGCGGGCTGGAGGAGGCTCTGGCCGCCGCGCAGACCTATGGAATTACGGTAGTGCCCGGCATTGAGATCAGCACCATTCACGAAGGCATCGATATCCATGTGCTGGGCTACTGGATTGACTGGAGAAATTCCGTTTTCCTGGAGCGTCTGGAGCAGCTGCGCGGCGTCAGAGACCGCCGCAATGAGATGATTATCGAGCGGCTGTGCGGGCTGGGGCTCGATATAACGATGGACGACGTCCTTGCGTCGGTCAGCTCGCTCAAGCGAGAAGGGGACTCGATCGGGCGGCCGCATATTGCCGATGCGCTCGTGCGCAAAGGTTATGTCGGCTCGATGGAGGAGGCGTTCGAGCGCTATTTGGGCCGCGGCGGGGCCGCCTATGCCAACCCTCCGCGCATTACGCCTGCCGAGGCGATCCGCTGGATACGCGAGGCGGGCGGCGCGCCGGTGCTGGCGCATCCGGGTCTGTATGGCTGCGACGAGCTGATTCCGAAGCTTGCGGCGCGTGGATTGGCCGGGCTGGAGGCCTACCATTCCGACCACACCCCTGAGCAGGAGGGCGTTTATGCCGCTATCGCGCGGGAGCATGGCTTGTTGATCACGGCAGGCTCCGATTACCATGGAGAACGCGGGGGCGTCGTATTCCATGCCCCGATCGGAGCTAGGCGTATCGAAGCCTCGGTCATCGATCAATTGTATAAGCGAAAGGGAGAGCAGCTATGAAAGTACGCAAGGCCATTATACCGGCCGCAGGGCTTGGAACGCGGTTCCTGCCGGCCACCAAGGCGCAGCCGAAGGAAATGCTGCCGATCGTCGATAAGCCGGCGATTCAATATATTGTTGAAGAAGCGATATCTTCGGGCATCGAAGATATCATTATTGTGACGGGCCGGAACAAACGGGCGATCGAGGATCATTTTGACCGCTCCGTGGAGCTGGAGGCTGTGCTGGAGGAGAAGGGCAACCACGAGCTGCTGGAGCTGGTGCAGACCATCTCCAATCTCACCGATGTCCATTATATCCGCCAGAAGCAGCCGCTCGGTCTGGGACATGCCGTGTTATGCGCCCGAAAGTTCATCGGCGACGAGCCGTTTGCCGTACTGCTCGGCGACGATATTATCCAATCCGACCCGCCATGCCTCAAGCAGATGATCGATCTGTTCGACAGGACGAAAACGTCGGTGATCGGCACGCAGGAGGTGCCTTGGGAGGATGTCCACAAGTACGGCATTTTGTCGCCGGCTGAGACGGCGTCCGCTTATGCCTACATCGAGGATCTGATCGAGAAGCCGGACCGCGAGTCGGCCCCGTCCAATCAGGCGATTATCGGCCGCTATGTGCTGACGCCGGATATCTTCGATATTCTGGAGACGAGCGCTCCGGGACGCGGCGGCGAGATTCAGCTGACCGATGCTCTGCGCATCTTGAACGGCCGGCAGCGGATGGTCATGCATCCGATAACGGGCCGGCGTTACGATGTCGGGGACAAGCTCGGTTATATCGAAGCGACCATCGAGATCGCGCTGGAGCGCGAGGAGCTGAAAGGGCCGCTTGAGGCTTACCTGCGCAAGCGGCTTGGCATTACCGGCGGGTAATGTTGTGAAAGTTGAAGCCGCTGGAGCCGCGCATGGCCTCGTCCGGAGAGTGCGCAGAAGCAGGCGGGGACGCAACGGAGCGGAGTTGTAACGGAAATCAGCGACCGTAAGCGCATGAAATCGACCGATTTTCATTTGTAACGGAACCGGGAGCTCCTTAACGAGCCATACAGTCCGTTTTTCGCTTCATTTGCTTGTCTAAATGTCGCTGATTTCCGTGTAACGGGTTGGAATAGGTTGGAGCGGTTCGCCAACAACAAAAGGAGCTAAGCGGAAACCGGCCGCCTAGCTCCTTTTGTTGTTGGTCAATATGAAGCGGTTTACTTGATCGTCATCGGAAGCTGCTTCAGCTTGTCCGCATCCGGCGTGACGAACAGCGTTTTCTGGTGATCATAGATCACAAATCCGGGCTTCGCGCCGCTTGGTTTGCGCACATGCTTGATGAGCGTATAATCGACAGGCACTCCGCTGGATTCCTTGGCTTGGCTGTAATAGGCAGCGAGCTGCGCCGCCTCCAGCAGCGTCGCTTCTCCGAACTCCGCGCTGCGGATGACGACGTGAGAGCCGGGGATATCCTTGGTGTGCAGCCAGGTGTCTCCGCTATGCGCAAGCCGGTTGGTGACATATTCGTTTTGCGTATTGTTTTTGCCCACATAGATCGCGATGCCCTCGCTGGATGTATAGCAGGCAAGCAGCGGCTTGGCGTTCGCTTTTTTCTTCTTGTGCTTCTTGCCCCGGCTGCGCAGGTAGCCCTGCTCAACCAGTTCCTCGCGAATTTCCTCAATATCCTGCATGCCCGCGCCTGCAAGCTGCTGCAGCAGATTGTCCAGGTAGACGATTTCCTCCCGAGCCTGAGTCATCTGCTCGCCGACGACGGCCAGACTGTTTTTGGCTTTCGTATATTTCTTGAAATACCGCTGAGCGTTATCCGACGGAGCGAGCAGCGGGTCGAGCTCGATCTCGATCGGGCGCTGCTCCTCGTCATAATAATTGATCACCTGGATACGGCTCTCGCCCTTGCGGATCAGATGCATCGATGCCGTCAGCAGCTCGCCGAGAATACGGAAGCGGTCGGCTTGCTGCGCATCCTCCAGCGTTTCCGCCAGCTTCTCCAGCTTCTTGATATTTTTGTTCCGTTCGTTTGTGAGCAGCCGGAACAGATCGCTGACCCGCTGCTTGACGGTATCGCGCTCCGCTTTATCGCTGTAATAGGTTTCCAGACAGCTGCTGATGGAATCGAATCTTCGGGTTTCTCCTTGCAGATGAGACAGCTCCGTGACGGAAAAATAGCTTTTGCCCGAGTCTGGTACGGTGACGATCACAGGCTCCGTTTTCCCGCTGCGAAGCTGCTCCGTGAGCCGGAGGAAATGCGGCCACAGCTTCCGGGCGGCTTCGGCATATCCGCTAGCCTCAGCCGATGCGGAAGCGCCTTCTGCCTCGGCATGCGCCTCCGGGCCGACGGCTGCGCCTGGGGCGCCTCCCCAGGCGCGGTAGACGAGCTCGCGCGCCGCCAGCGGGCTGAAGCCGCTGAACCGCTGCACCAGCGCCTGCTCCCACAGCTTGCCGCCCGTTGCCTGTCCTTCCTCAACAAGAATGTGAGCCGTATCGCCGAGCAGCCGGCTGAACATGTCCTCAGATTCAATTTCGAGCGGATTCGTCTTATGCTGCTCGGGCGGATGCACATAGGTAACGCCTGGCATCACGACCCGGTAGCTGCTGATAGCCGGCGTGACATGATGGATGCCGTCGATTATGGTGTTCGAGGCGGGATCGAGCAGGATCAGGTTGCTGTGACGGCCCATGATCTCCACGATCATGGTTTTCAGGCTCAAGTCGCCGAGCTCGTCGCGCTGCCGAATGTTTAACCGGATCACCCGCTCCATCCCCGACTGCTCGACCGACTCGATGATGCCGCCCTCGCAATGCTTGCGGAGCAGCATGCAGAACATCGGCGCTTCCTGCGGATTGATGAAATTTTCTTCGGTCAGATGGACCCGGGGATATGTCGGGCTGGCTGACAGCAGCAGCTTGAGATTTTTCCCGGACGCCCTGAGCTGCAGCACGATATCATTGCCGGAAGGCATCTGAATTTTATTGATACGGCCCGGGAGCAGCCCTTGCAGCTCCTGAACGAGACCATGAATGACGAGACCGTCGAAAGACATGGGGGACAACAACTCCAATCTGTTTCAATCTCATCCTATCATGCCATAGTTTGGCGAAAAACTTAAGGCCTTAATTGACTTATACCTAATTTGCCGAGAAACGGCGGCTCCCGGACTGCCCGGGACATAATCGCGCCCAGCCGGGAGAGAGTTCGGGGCAAAGCAGGAAACCGTGCTAATTTGCGGCTTGTCTGAATACATTTAGGCTAGACAACCTTTTGGGAGGGAAAGAGCAGATGAGTCAGAAACCATGGTATCAATGGACGCCGGAGGAGATCCTGCAGTCGTCGGGAACCGAACCCTCGCAAGGCCTTAGCTGGGAGGAGGCGGACAAGCGGCTGGCGTCGCACGGCAAAAACGAGCTGGCGGAGGGCCAAAGCGTCTCGCCGGTCACGCTGTTCCTCAACCAATTCAAAGACTTCATGGTGCTGGTGCTGGTGGGCGCGACACTGGTATCCGGCTTGCTGGGCGAGTATCTGGACGCAGTGACGATCATCGCCATCATTATTATGAACGGCATACTGGGCTTCCTTCAGGAATTCCGCGCCGAACGCTCTCTGCGCGCGCTGAAGGAGCTGTCGGCGCCGAACGCCAAGGCGCTCAGGGAGGGGAAGCTGGAGTCCATCCCGGCCCGCGATCTTGTGCCAGGCGATCTGGTCGTGCTGGAGAGCGGGGACCGTATCCCGGCGGATATCCGGTTTATCGAAACGTCCGGCGCTTATGCGGAGGAGTCTGCCCTGACAGGCGAATCTGTCCCGGTATCCAAGCACACGTCCGCTCTGGATCTGGACGATATTCCGCTCGGCGACCAGCGCAATCTCGGTTTTATGGGGACGATGATGACGCGCGGCTCGGCGAAAGGCGTCGTTGTACGCACCGGCATGCAGACGGAGATGGGCAAGATCGCCGATATGATTCAAAATACGGATGCGCTGGAAACTCCGCTGCAGCGCCGTCTGGAGCAGCTTGGCAAAATATTGATCATTGTGGCGCTCGCGCTAACGGTCATGGTTGTCGTTGCGGGCATCCTGCACGGGCAAGAGCCGTACGGCATGTTCCTGGCCGGTGTCAGCTTGGCGGTAGCCGCCATACCGGAAGGCCTGCCTGCCATTGTAACGATCGCCCTGGCACTGGGCGTTCAGCGGATGATTCAGCGCAAGGCGATCGTACGCAAGCTCCCTTCCGTTGAAACGCTGGGCTGCGCGTCGGTTATTTGCTCGGACAAGACAGGCACGCTGACGCAAAATAAAATGGCGGTGACCCATCTGTGGGTCGGCGGCCAGATGATGGAAGTGACGGGGGACGGCTACGAGCCTGAAGGGGTGATCGTGAAGGAGGGCAAGCCGGTCGACCTGCGCAATAATCAGATGCTGCGGCGTCTGCTGCAGGTGTCGGTGCTCTGCAATAACGCCTCCCTGCACCAGGAGAAGCAGGAGAGCAAGAAGAAGGACGCGGACGGAGCGGACGTGTGGACGATAAAGGGCGACCCGACCGAGGGAGCGCTCGTCGTGCTGGGGGCCAAGGCCGGGCTGACGCAAAGCTCGCTGGAAAGCTTGTACCGGCGCACGCTCGAGCTTCCGTTCGACTCGGACCGCAAGCGGATGTCCGTCATCGTGGAGCATCAGGGGGGGCGGATGGCCTGCACGAAAGGAGCGCCCGATTTGTTGATCCAGCAGTGCGCATACGTGTTGTGGGACGACCGGGTGATTCCGTTCACGCCGACGCTGAAGCAGAAGGTGAGCGCCGCCGCCGACGGGATGGCTCAGAATGCGCTGCGTGTGCTGGGGCTCGCCTACCGCGACTTGAAGGATTCCGACCGGCAGCTGGATGAGGCCGGGGTGGAATGCCAGCTCGTCTTCATCGGCCTGACCGGCATGATCGACCCGCCGCGGCGCGAAGTCCGCGACGCCATCACGAAATGCCGCCGGGCCGGGATCAAGACCGTGATGATCACGGGCGATCACCAGACGACGGCCGAGGCCATCGCCCGTCAGCTGGGCATCCTGCCGCAGGAGGGCAAGGTGATGAACGGCCAGCAGCTGGCCGCGATGAGCGATGACGATCTCGACCGTCATGTCGAGGATATCTATGTGTATGCCCGCGTCTCGCCCGAGCATAAGCTGAGGATCGTCAAGTCGCTGCAGCGCAAGGGCCATACGGTGGCGATGACCGGCGACGGCGTGAATGATGCGCCTGCGATCAAGGCGGCGGACATCGGAATCGCGATGGGCATCAGCGGCACGGATGTGTCGAAGGAGGCGTCGGCGCTTGTGCTGTCGGACGACAACTTCGCCACGATCGTTTCGGCGATCGAGGAAGGACGGGGCATTTACGAAAATATTCGCAAATTTATCCGCTATCTGCTGGCCTCCAACGTCGGCGAAATTATGACGATGTTTCTGGCGATGATGGCCGGGCTGCCGCTGCCGCTTGTGCCGATCCAGATTTTGTGGGTGAACCTGGTAACCGACGGCCTGCCGGCGATGGCGCTTGGCGTCGATCAGGCGGAGAAGGATCTGATGACGCAGAAGCCGCGCTCCGCCAGAGAAAATATTTTCGCCCGCAGGCTCGGTTGGAAGATCGTCAGCCGCGGCATTCTGATCGGCCTCTGCACTTTGGCCGCCTTCTATATCGCGCTGACGGCGGCATCCGACAGTCCTCAAGCGCTGATGAAGGCGCAGACGGTAGCGTTCGCAACGCTCGTTATGGCTCAGCTGATTCATGTGTTTGATTGCCGGAGCTCGCGCTCGATTTTCCACCGGAATCCGCTGCAGAACATTTGGCTGGTGCTTGCCGTAGCGTCCTCCTTGCTGCTGATGATTCCCGTGCTTTATGTGGACGCTCTCCAGCCGATCTTCAAGACGGTTCCTCTCGGCGTTGCCGACTGGGCGCTGGTGCTCCTGTTCGCGGGTATTCCGACCTTCCTGATGGGGATCGGCAGCGTGCTTTCGACCTCTCGCGGCAAATCGTCGCGGCGCAAGGGCGGACCCCGATCGATGAAGCCGGTCGTGCGGTAAGCCGTCAACAAAACCTTAAGCATGTCGCGGAGGTTCGCAAAACCTGTCTCCGCGGCCGGCAGCCGGAGTTTTGGCCTTAGGCCGACACTCCGGCTGTTTGCAATTTCGGGAGCAATGATGTAAAATTTTGCGGAATCGCTATGCATCCCTGAGCATTTGCGCTATAGTAGGGGGTAAACCGCAAAATTAGGAGTTTTCACGATGAATTTTACCAAAATGCAGGGCTTGGGCAATGATTTTATCGTACTTGCCGGCTTGGACAGCTTGCCTGCCGACGCCGCCGAGCAAGCCGTCCGTTTGTGCGACCGCCATTTCGGCATAGGCGCCGACGGTCTGGTGTATCTGCTGCCTTCAAGCAAAGCTGATTATATGATGCGTATTATAAATTCCGACGGATCGGAAGCGGAGCAGTGCGGCAATGCGATCCGCTGTGCGGCTACCTATTTATATGAGAACGGGCTTGTCGATGCGGCCGTCCGCGAGCTGACGATCGAGACGATCGGAGCCGGCGCGCAGCGAACAGGGCTTGTGGTGGACAAGGGCCGTGTTGCCAGCGTGCGCGTCGATATGGGCGAGCCGGTGCTGAACGGTCTGGCGGTGCCGACGACTTTGGACGAAGCCGCGATCATCGAGCAGCCCATTGCGGCGGGGGATCGCGAGTTCAGATTTACCGCCGTGTCCATGGGCAATCCGCATTGCGTAATCTTTGTGGAGGATGCGCGTTCGGCCCAGCTGCACGCTTGGGGACCTGAGCTGGAAAACCATCCGTACTTCCCGCGCCGCACCAATGTGGAGTTCGCGTCGCTGCGCAGCCGGGACTATGCGGATATGCGGGTGTGGGAACGCGGAGCCGGCCCCACCCTGGCATGCGGGACGGGAGCTTGCGCTACGCTGGTGGCGGGGGTGCTGACCGGCCGGATGGATCGCAAGGGCATCGTTTCGCTGGCCGGAGGCGAGCTCCAGATCGAGTGGGACGAAGCGGACAACCGCGTCTATATGACGGGGCCGGCCCGCACCGTATTCAAGGGGACGTGGACGCCGCAGGATTAAGGGCGGCATTGGCCGGCTTAGACTTTACCAGGGGAAGGGGAGCCTCGTGTGAAACCGGATTTGAGAGAAGCGCTGCGCCGCGGGGTGCTGGTCGGGGATGGCGCGATGGGGACCTATTTATACCAAATGGGCTTTCCCGTCGGCATCTCTTATGAGGAACTGAATTTATTGAAGCCGGACGTCATTCGGGACGTGCACCGGCGGTATTACGAAGCCGGCGCTAGGCTGATCGAGACGAACACGTTCTCCGCCAACCGCGAGAAGCTGTCCAAGTTCGGCTTGGAGGGCGAAGTGGAGGCGATCAACCGGGCCGGTGTCGCGCTTGCGCGCCAGGCTGTCGGCGATGACGCGTATGTCGTGGGAGCGGTAGGCTCCATACGGGCGGGCAAACGGAAAAATGTGCGCACCGCCAAAATCAAGGAGGATTTGCGCCAGCAGATCGAGGTGCTCATTGATGCCGGGGTTGACGGTCTGCTGCTGGAAACGTTCTTCGATCTGGAAGAGATGCTGCTTGTGCTGAAGCTGATTCGCAAGCTGTCGCCGCTGCCGGTCATCTGCCAGTTCGCCACGGAGGGCGCGGGCGCTACGATGGACGGCGTGCCGCTCAAGGAAGCGTTCGAGCGGCTGCTGGCTGCGGGAGCCGACGTCGTGGGCTTCAACTGCCGCAGCGGTCCGAACGGGCTGCTGCGCTCGCTGGAGCATGTATCCGGCCTGGCGGATTCGCCGCCGATGTCGGTGTTTCCGAACGCGGGCCTGGCCGATTATGTGGACGGCCGGTACACCTTTGCCGCGACACCGCAATATTTCGGCGAAACGGCCAGACGATTCGTCGATCAAGGAGCGCGCATCGTCGGCGGCTGCTGCGGCACGACGCCCGAGCATATCGCGGCTATCGCGGCTTCGCTGGCCGACTACGTGCCCCAGCCGCATGCGGCGGCGGACAAGAAAACGCCGGCCGGCGGAGCTGAGCAGCCGGCGGCGCTTGCCGCCTTGACAAGCAGCGCCGCAGCTTTGAAACCGGTGCAGCCGAACATCGTCGATCTGGTGAAGGAGCGCGTCACGGTCATCGTGGAGCTGGACCCGCCGCGCGATCTGGATATCGCCAAGTTCATGGCGGGCGCGGCGGCGCTGAAGGCAGTCGGGGCCGATGCGCTGACGATGGCCGACAACTCGCTGGCCGTCACCCGGATGAGCAATATGGCGCTCGGTTCGCTCGTGCAGGAGCAGGTAGGCATCCGCCCGCTCATTCATATCGCCTGCCGCGACCGCAACATGATCGGCACGCAGTCGCATATGATGGGACTGCATGCGCTGGATATCGACCATGTGCTCGCCGTTACGGGCGATCCGGCCAAGTTCGGCGACCTGCCGGGCTCCAGCTCGGTGTACGATCTGACCTCCTTCGAGATCATCCGGATGATCAAGCAGCTGAACGAGGGAATCGCCTTCTCGGGCAAGGCGTTGAAGAAGCGGGCCGGGTTTGTCGTAGGCGCGGCGTTTAATCCCAACGTCAAGCATCTGGACAAAGCCGTGCAGCGTCTGGAGCGCAAGATCGAAGCCGGCGCGGATTATATTATGACGCAGCCGGTCTACGACGCGGAGCTGATCGAGAGAATTCGTGAGCAGACCAGGCATCTGGACGTTCCGATCTTTATCGGCATCGCGCCGCTGGCCAGCGGGGGGAACGCCGAGTTTCTGCACAATGAGGTGCCGGGCGTGCAGCTGTCCGACGAAGTGCGCCGCCGGATGAGCGGGCTGAAGGGCGAAGAGGGCAGAGCGATGGGCGTGCAGATTGCCCGCGAGCTGCTGGACGTGGCGCTTCGTCATTTCAACGGCATCTATCTGATGACTCCGTTTATGGCTTATGAGATGACGGTGGAGCTGACCCGCTATGTATGGGAGAAATCGGGCCGCAGCGTTTCCCACTTGTCCCCTCTTGCAAAATGAATTAAAATAGGATAACGGATGTGAGAGTCATGGTAACGAGTATGACCGGCTTCGGACAAGCGGAGCGCTCATTTGCCGGGTTCCGGCTGCAGATTGACCTCAAGTCGGTCAATCATCGTTACTGCGAGGTAGCGGTCCGGATGCCCCGCGAATTCGGCCGTTACGAGAGCACGGTTAAGCAAGCGATCCAGCAGCATGTGAAGCGGGGCCGCGTCGACGTGTTCGTTACTGTGGAACGGGACCCCGGCGCGGCGCCGGTTCTGGAAGTGGACTGGACGCTGGCCGGGAGCTATCGGCAGGCTGCCGACTCGCTTCGCGCGAAGCTTGCGCTCTCCGGCGAGCTGACGCTGCATGATCTGCTGGCGCTCCCTGGCATCGTCGCCTTCCGCGACAAGCCGGATGTAGACGATGAGGCGCTGGAAGCCGAGCTGGCCGCCTGCGCCGCTGAAGCCGCGATCAGGCTGGCCGCCATGCGGAACCAGGAGGGAGCGGCCCTGCAGGAAGATCTCTCCGCCCGTCTGCTGCTGCTGGATCAGCTGCTTGAGCAGGCCGGCCGGCTGGCGCCGCAGGTCGTGAAGGACTACGCGGCCAAGCTGAAGCTGCGTATCCGGGAGATGCTGGAGCAGCCGGAGCCCGACGAGGCCCGTCTGGCGCTGGAGGTGGCCTTGCTGGCCGACCGGTCCAGCATCGATGAGGAGCTTACGAGGCTGAAGAGCCATCTGGGCCAATTCAGCCGGACTCTTGAGGAGAGGGAGCCGGTCGGACGCAAGCTTGATTTTCTTGTTCAGGAGATGAACCGGGAAGTCAACACGATCGGCTCCAAGGCCAATCATGCCGAGCTGGCGGGGATTGTGCTGGGCATGAAGGCGGAGCTGGAGAAGGTGCGGGAGCAGATTCAAAATATCGAATAAAATGGATGACTTTTCTTCGCGCCGCCCTTCAAGCTTGTCCGGAAGGAGTGCGAAGAACCAGGGGGAACCGTACATTATGGCGATCAAACTTATCAATATCGGATTCGGGAATATCGTCTCCGCTAACCGAATCATTTCCATTGTCAGCCCGGAATCGGCGCCGATCAAACGAATTATCCAAGAAGCGCGCGACCGCCATATGCTGATTGATGCGACTTATGGTCGCCGTACCCGTGCTGTGATCATTACGGATAGCGATCATGTGATCCTCTCTGCCGTCCAGCCGGAGACGGTCGCACACCGACTTTCCAATAAGGACGATGATCATGACGAGTAAAGTGGGGATTTCCCCTTCGGAAAAAGGCATTTTGATTGTGTTATCCGGACCTTCCGGCGTAGGCAAGGGGACCGTCTGCAAGGCGCTGCGCTCCTGTGCCCCCGATATTGTGTACTCGGTATCGGCAACGACGCGGACTCCGAGGGAAGGCGAGATTGACGGCGTTAATTATTTTTTCAAGACAAGGGAACAATTTCAACAGCTGATCGATCAGGACCAGATGCTGGAATGGGCGGAATACGTGGGCAACTACTACGGGACGCCGAGCAAATTCGTGGAAGACACGCTGAACAGCGGTAAAGATATTATACTGGAGATCGAAGTCCAGGGTGCGCTGAAGGTGAAGCAGAAGTTTCCGAACGGCGTGTTTATTTTCCTGCTGCCCCCGTCGCTGCCCGAGCTGGAAAGCCGGATTGTGGGACGAGGCACCGAGTCCGAGGAGTCGATCCGCAGCCGTATGTCCGTCGCCGTCGATGAAATCGCGATGATGGAGCAATACGATTATGCGATCGTCAACGATCAGGTCGATCTCGCTTGTTCGCGCATTCGCAGCATTCTCACGGCCGAGCATTGCCGCAAGGACCGCATGGTTTGCAAAATTCAACAATGGATGGCTGAGGTGAAAAAATAATGCTGTATCCTTCAATCGATCGACTGCTGGACAAAGTGGACAGCAAGTACTCGCTGGTCGTCGCCGCTTCCAAGCGCGCGCGTTTGCTGCGTGACGGAGCCAAAAGCGAGCTGCGCAACAAACGCTCCCATAAACAGGTCGGCCAAGCGCTGGAAGAAATCTATGAAGATTTTATCTCGTATGAGAAGCTTCCCAGCAAAGAAAAAGACAGAGAAAAAGCAGACTTAAAGTAAACAACCTTCGGGTTGTTATTTTTTTACTCAATGAAAGCCGCGAGGCGAAGGGGAGTTTTGTCCATGAAAGCCTTGAACGGAAAAACAATCGTGCTGGGCGTCTGCGGCGGCATAGCTGCCTATAAGGCTGCTGCGCTGTGCAGCAAGCTGACGCAGGCGGGAGCGGAGGTGCGCGTCATCATGACCGCTTCAGCGACCAAGTTCGTCACGCCGCTTACATTTCAGACCTTATCCAGGCATGAGGTGGCGACGGATACGTTCGATGAGAAGGACGCGGCGGTCGTGCAGCATATCGATCTGGCCGACCGGGCCGATCTGGTCGTAGTAGCGCCGGCCTCAGCCAATACGATCGCGAAAATAGCGCTGGGGATCGGTGACGATATGCTGAGCACCACTTTGCTGGCCACGACGGCTCCGATCCTGGTAGCGCCGGCGATGAATGTGCACATGTATGAAAATCCGGCTGTAGAGCGCAATATGCAGACGCTGGCTGAGCGCGGCATCCGCTTCATCGAGCCTGGGACCGGTCAGCTGGCTTGCGGCTATGTGGGCAAAGGCCGGCTGGCCGAGCCCGAGGATATCGTGCAGGCGGTCGAGCGGCATTTCGCCGAGCGCGGACGGCTGGCAGGCAGGCGGGTACTGGTGACGGCGGGAGGGACGGTCGAACGCATCGATCCGGTCCGTTATATGACCAATGATTCGTCGGGAAAAATGGGATATGCGCTTGCCGAGGCGGCGGTTCGGATGGGGGCTAAGGTCACGCTGATCAGCGGCAGGGCGTCGGTCCCCGCCCCGTCGGGCGCCGAGCTTGTCCTCGTGGAGTCTGCGCTTGATATGCAGGAAGCCGTGCTCTCCAGGCTGGCTGACCAGGATATTATTATCAAGGCGGCGGCTGTCGCCGACTATCGTCCGCTTGAGCGGCATGAACATAAGATGAAGAAGTCGGAGGAAGAGCTGACGCTGACTTTGGTGAAAAATCCGGATATTTTGCAGCAGATCGGGGAGCGGAAAACGCATCAGTTTGTCGTAGGCTTTGCCGCGGAAACGCGCAATCTCGAGCAGTTCGCCATGGATAAGCTGCGCCGCAAGCGGTGCGATCTGCTGGTCGCCAACGATGTATCCATGGAAGGCGCCGGCTTCGGGACGGATACGAATGTGGTCCGCGTCTATGATCCGGACGGCCTGGTCGAGGCGCTCCCGATGATGGGCAAGCGCGAGGTGGCCTCGCGTCTGCTTCATCTGATCGCCGACCGGCAAAGGAAGGGGGAAGCGGCCGATTCATGATCGCTAAAGTGATCGTTGACGTCCCCGCCAAGCCAACGAACCGTGCGTTCGATTATGCGGTGCCCGAGCCTCAGCGCGGGCTTATTGCCGTCGGCAGCCGGGTCGGCGTGCCTTTCGGGCCCAGGGTCGTTCAGGGCTTTGTAGTCGAGCTGCTGGAGGACTCGGCACTGGCTCCGAATAAGCTGAAAGCGATCCGGCAGGTGCTGGATGTAACGCCGCCGCTCACGCCCGAACTGGTGAAGCTGGCCCAGTGGATCGGGCGAACGTATGCCTGCCACGATATTACCGCGCTGCAAGCGATGATCCCGGGGGCGCTTAAGGCGAAGTATGAACGCCATATTACGGTTGCAGACAGTCGGCAGCAGACGGGACCGGCAGCGGCCGCCGCTGCTGCGAGCGGCCCGGCGGGCGGGGCAGATGCTCGTACGCTCATGGACATGGCTCTGCTGCTGCCCCAGGATGAGGCTATCATCGGGTATGTGCGCAAACAGGGAGCGATCGAGCTGGAGACGCTGCTGGAACGTTTTCCCGAGGACGGCCTGCGGATTCGGCAGCTGCTGGAGGAGGGCGTCCTGCAGGAGCAGCAGATGGTGAAGGACCGGATGGCGGTGAAGAAGGCGCTGACCGTGATCCCTCCTGATGATACGGAGCAGCTGGACGGCTGGATCAGCGAGCTTCCCGCCCGCGCGGCCAAGCAGCAGGAGGTGCTGCGCTACCTGCGCGAGCATCCGGAGCCGATCAAGCTGACCGAGCTGCTGACCCGGCTGCATATTACGGCTTCGGCCGTCAAGGGATTGGCCGAGCGGGGCTGGATACGTCTGGAGGAGGTTGAGGTGCAGCGCGATCCGTACGCGTCCCGCACCTTCCGGCCGACAACTCCGCTGCCGCTGACGCCGGAGCAGCAAGGCGTCTACGACCGCATCCGCTCGGCTGTGCTGTCCCGGGAACAGCGCGTATTTCTGCTTCATGGCGTAACGGGTAGCGGGAAGACGGAGGTCTACCTGCAGTCGATCCAGACCTGCCTGGAGGAAGGGCGGGAGGCGATCGTGCTGGTGCCCGAAATCTCGCTGACGCCGCAGATGGTGGAGCGCTTCAAGGGCAGATTCGGCAACCGGGTCGCCGTGCTGCACAGCCGGTTGTCGAACGGAGAGCGTTATGACGAATGGCGCAAAATTACGCGCCGCGAGGTCAGCGTCGTGATCGGCGCGCGCTCCGCCATCTTTGCCCCGTTTCGCAATATCGGTCTGATCATGATCGATGAGGAGCATGAGTCGACCTATAAGCAGGAGGAGAGTCCGAAGTACCACGCCCGAGACGTGGCTATCGCCCGCGCCCGCGAGCATGGCGCTTCGGTCGTGCTGGGCTCCGCCACGCCATCGCTGGAGAGCATGTACCGGACAAGCGCCGAGGCGGCGCGCCTGGCAACGGACGAGCGTCCCCGCTTCGAGCTGCTGTCGATGCCGAGCCGCGTGGAAGGAAGGCCGCTGCCTCCCGTCCGGATCGTGGATATGCGGGAGGAGCTGAAAAACGGCAATCGCTCGATGTTCAGCCGGGAGCTGTATAAAGCGATCGAGGAACGGTTACACAAGAAGGAACAGATCGTTTTGCTGCTGAACCGGCGCGGATATGCCACGTTCGTTATGTGCCGCACCTGCGGCTATGTGGCCGGGTGTCCGCATTGCGACATCTCGCTGACCTATCATCAGAGCTCGCGGGCGATGCGCTGTCATTATTGCGGGTACGCGGAGCGCGAGCTTCCCTTGTGCCCGGAATGCGGCAGCGAGCATATCCGGCATTTCGGCACAGGCACGCAGCGCGTGGAGGAGGAGCTCGGCAAGCTGTTTCCCGGCATCCGGGTCATTCGGATGGATGTGGACACGACGTCGGAGAAAGGCTCGCATGAGAAATGGCTGACGTTGTTCCGCAACCGGCAGGCCGATGTGCTGCTAGGCACCCAGATGGTGGCAAAGGGGCTTGATTTTCCTTATGTGACGCTGGTTGGCGCACTCGCCGCCGATTCGGTGCTGAACTTGCCTGACTTCCGTGCCGCGGAACGCTCCTTCCAGCTGCTGACCCAAGTGGCGGGAAGGGCGGGACGGCATCATCTGCCGGGCGAAGTGTTCGTGCAGACGTATACGCCCGAGCATTATAGCATCATCCATGCCAGCCGCCATGATTATATGAGCTTTATGCGCAAGGAGATGCTGATGCGCAAGCTGCATAATTATCCGCCGTTCCATCAGCTGGTGCTCGTTACGCTGTCTCACGAGCAGGTTCCGCTGCTGATTCGCTCCGGAGAAGCGCTGGCTTCCAGACTGAAGCAGCTGGCTGCCGAGCTTCCCCGGGATACGGAGGAGCTGGAGGTGCTGGGGCCTGTGGCCTCGCCCATCTCGCGGATCAAAGATAGATATCGCTTCCAATGCATGATAAAATATCGGGGGGAAAGCCTGGTCGCCGAGCTTGTCAGACAGGCGGCGGCGGTGCTCGACGAGACGGTGAAGCAGCACAAGCTGCTCGTATCGATCGATGTGGACCCGCAAATCTTGATGTAGGACCCCATATGGATATAAGAAAAGCAACACTTTAGAAAGCTGGAGAGGTGCTGACATAGATGGCTATCAAAATCATTGTGAAAGACCCGGACCCGGTGCTGCGCGAGGTATGCAAGCCGGTGCCGAAAATTACGCCGAACATTGTAAAGCTGCTGGATGATATGGCCGATACGATGTACGACGCGGAAGGGGTGGGGCTTG
This sequence comes from Paenibacillus sp. cl123, assembly GCF_900101595.1. Classification (GTDB taxonomy): domain Bacteria; phylum Bacillota; class Bacilli; order Paenibacillales; family NBRC-103111; genus Paenibacillus_G. Next base: position 102,813 of record NZ_FMYY01000016.1, on the reverse strand, counting down.
CCGCTCCGCAGATCGGCATTCTGAAGCGCGTTATCGTCATGGACTGCGGCGAGGAGCATGGAGGACTGATCGAGCTGATCAATCCGGAGATCATCGAGCTGGAAGGCGAGCAGTTCGGGGCTGAGGGCTGTCTGAGCATCCCGGGTCTGCGCGGAGACGTAAAGCGGGCGGCCAGAGCGAAGGTTAAGGGCCTGAACCGCGACGGAGAAGAGATTATCGTCGAGGGAACCGAGCTGCTGGCCCGCTGCATCCAGCATGAGGTGGATCATCTGGACGGTATTCTGTATACAGATCTGGCGGAAACGGTGTACCGCTCTGTCGATGAGACCGACGAGGAGGAAGCATGACCGACAAGCCTAGAGTCGTTTTTATGGGGACTCCCGAGTTCGCGGTTCCTTCGCTGCGGGCGCTGTTGGCCGATGAGTCGGTTCAGGTCGTCGGCGTTGTTTCCCAGCCGGATCGTCCCGTCGGGCGCAAACGCGTGCTGACCCCGACGCCGGTGAAGGTGGAGGCGCTTGCGCATGGACTGCCGGTGCTTCAGCCCGAACGGCTGCGGAAGGGCGAGGCGGTAGAAGAACTGCGGGAGCTGCGGCCCGACCTGATCGTGACGGCCGCTTTCGGGCAAATTTTGCCGAAGGCGGTGCTGGAACTGCCGAGGCTGGGCTGCATCAATGTGCATGCCTCGCTGCTGCCTCTGTACCGGGGAGGCGCTCCGATTCATTATGCCGTGATGAACGGAGACGCCCAGACGGGCGTCACGATTATGTATATGGAAGCGGGGCTGGACACCGGAGATATGATCAGCCAGGTTACCGTGCCGATCGGCGACGAGGATACGACGGGGACGATGTTCGACAAGCTGAGCGTCGCCGGCGCGGAGCTGCTGCAGCGCACGCTGCCCGGGCTGCTGGCCGGGGAGCTCCAGGCTGTCCCGCAGGACGACAGCGCAGCGGTTTATTCCCCCAATATTACGCGCGAGCAGGAGCAGATCGACTGGCATGCTCCGGCGCAGCAGATCTGGCGGCTGGTACGGGCCCTTCATCCGAAGCCGGGAGCCTTTACGCTCTGGAACGGCGAAGTGCTGAAGGTATGGGCCTGCGCCAAGCCGGCGGAATCGGCTGGGAGCTCGTCCGCCCAGCCGGGCACGGTGCTCCGCGTCGGCCCGGACGGGATCGATGTAGCGACAGGCAGCGGCGTGCTGCGAATTATCGAGCTGCAGCCGGCCGGCAAGAAGGCGATGGACGCAGCCACCTTCGCCCGGGGCGGTCAGTTGACGCCGGGTACGGTGCTTGGGCCAGCTGCCGGGGACGGAGCTGAGGGCAGCCTGTGAGCGAGCAAACATCCAAGCAAACATCAAAGCGGGTGCCGAAGCAAAGTTTGGAACAAGGTTCAAAGCACATTTCGAAGCGGAAGCCTGAGCAGGCCGGGACAGGCGGAAGTGGCGGCGCACCGGCTGCGGACAAAGGCGGCGGCAGACGTCCGGCTGCCGGAAAGCCCGGCGCCGGGGGCGCCAAGTCCGGCAAGCAGGTTCCCGGCACGCCGGGCAAGACGAGGAAGGGAACGGCGCGGGAGGCTGCGCTGGATGTCCTAACCCGTGTGGAGACGGACTTGGCCTACAGCAATCTGCTGCTGAACCAGACGCTGCAGCAGTACAAGCTGGACAAGCCGGATGCCGGGCTGGCCACGGAGATCGTGTACGGCACGGTGCAGCGCTTGAACACAATCGATTATTTCCTGGGACCGTTCGTCTCCAAAGGGTTAGCCAAGCTGGAGCCTTGGGTGCGCTGCCTGCTGCGGCTCAGCTTCTATCAGATGTACTATCTGGACCGGGTGCCGGATCATGCGGTGGTGAACGAAGCGGTGAACCTGGCCAAGCGGCGCGGCCATGCCGGCATCTCGGGCATGGTGAACGGGGTGCTGCGCAGCGTGATTCGCAGTAAATCAGAGCTCGCTCTGCCGCAGGGGCTCGCTCCCGCCGCGAGGATCGCTCTGGAGGAATCGCATCCGGAGTGGCTGGTAGGGCGTTGGCTGGAGCAATACGGCGAGGAGGCGACGATTGCGATCTGCCGGGCCAATAATGAAGCGCCGCGCGTCAGCGTGCGCGTCAACCGGCTGCGGACCGAGCCGGCGCAGCTGATGGACCGGCTTCGCGCGCAAGGGCTGGAGGCCGGAGCTTCGGCGTTTGCGCCGTCCGGTCTCATCATCCGGGGCGGCGGCAACATGGCGCTGACGCCCGAATTTGCCCGGGGCCTGTTCTCGGTTCAGGATGAGAGCTCCATGCTTGTCGCCGAATGGGTCGATCCCCAGCCGGGGGAGCGGATACTGGACTGCTGCGCCGCGCCGGGAGGCAAAACGACTCATCTGGCGGAGAAGATGGGAGACCGCGGCGAGGTGATCGCATGCGATCTGCATGAGCATAAGCGCCAGCTGGTCGCTGGACAAGCGGAGCGGCTGGGGCTGAAGTCGATTCATACGCTGACCGCTGACGCGCGGAGGCTGGCCGAGCATTATCCGCCGGCCAGCTTCGACCGCATTCTGCTTGACGCCCCTTGCTCCGGTCTGGGCGTTATTCGCCGCAAGCCGGATCTGAAGTGGAGCAAGTCGGAAGCGGAGATTGCGGAAATTGCCGCTCTCCAGCGCGAGCTGCTGGCTGCTGTCGCGCCGCTGCTGAAACCGGGCGGGGTGCTGGTGTACAGCACCTGCACGGTAGAGCGCAGCGAGAACGAAGAGGCGGTCGAGCAATTTTTGGCCGAGCATGACGGTTTTAGGCTGGATGCGCCGCCGCTTTCGGCGGCGCCGTCCGGATCATCCGATCCCGGGACGCCGGCTGCGGCGATGGTGCAGATCATGCCGTATGAGTACGGCTCGGACGGATTTTTTATCGCCCGGCTGTGCAAGCAAGCATAATCCCGCAAATTGTGGTAAAATAAAACGTGGCCTTCTCGGGTGCAATGTCCGAAAGGCCTTCACTTTAGACAAAACAGGTTGTGATAAATGATGGATGTGCCGGCAAGCAAGATGCCTACCAATCTGAAGCCTTACGTATACGATTATACGCTGGAGGATTGGCAGGAGTGGACCAAGCAGCAGGGAGAGTCGGGCTTTCGGGCCGGACAAATTTTCGACTGGCTGTATGTGAAAAGAGTTTCAAGCTTCGACGAGATGACGAATCTGCCGAAGTCGCTGCGGGACAAGCTGCGCGAACAGTTTGATTTCGTTACGCTCAATGAAGTTGCCCATTACCGCTCCAAGGACGGTACGGTCAAGTTTCTGTTCGAGTTGACGGATAAGAATGCGATCGAAACGGTCATCATGAAGCATAGCTACGGCAACAGCATCTGCGTGACGACGCAGGTCGGCTGCCGGGTGGGCTGTACGTTCTGCGCCTCTACGCTCGGAGGGCTGAAGCGCAATCTGACCTCCGGCGAGATCATCGCGCAGGTGGTCAAAGCCCAGCAGCTGCTCGACGCGACGGAAGAGCGGGTCAGCAGCATCGTCATCATGGGGATCGGGGAGCCGTTCGAGAATTACGATGCCGTGATGAAGTTTCTGAAGGTGATGATTCATCCTAAGGGGCTGAATATCGGACAGCGTCATATTACGGTGTCGACGAGCGGCATCGTGCCGAACATTTACCGGTTCGCCGATGAAGATACGCAGATTAATCTGGCGATCTCGATCCATGCTCCCAATGATGAGCTGCGCTCGAAGCTGATGCCGGTCAACCGCCGCTTTCCGTTCAGCGACCTGCTGGAGGCGTGCCGGTATTATGTGGCCAAAACGGGCCGCCGCATTACGTTCGAGTATGCCTTGATGGGCAATGTCAACGACCGTCCTGAGCATGCGGAAGAGCTGGCTCAGGTGCTGAAGACGTTCCCGATGGCGCATGTGAACCTGATTCCGGTGAACTTCGTTTCGGAGCGCGATTATGTGCGCACGCCGCGCAATGACATTTTCACCTTCCAGCGTATCCTCGAGAAAAATAAGGTCAACGCCACGATTCGCCGCGAGCAGGGCAGCGATATCGCCGCCGCATGCGGCCAGCTGAGGGCGAAACATATGGAATCGGGTGCGAGGTGAGCAAAGCGATGCTGAAAGTGGCCTATTTATCCGACGTGGGATTGGTTAGGGCTGTTAATGAAGATAGCGCCTTCGTCCAAGAGCAGGGAGACGGTTGGTCGCTGGCTATCGTCGCGGACGGTATGGGAGGCCATCAGGCCGGGGATGTGGCGAGCCGGATGGCGATCGAATGGATTCCCCGCGGATTGCAGTCGCTGGAAGCTCATCTGACCGGCGAGCAGCGCGGGGAGCGGCTGAGGGCCGCGATCGAAGCGGCCAACGGCAAAATATTTGAATTTGCTTCGGAGCGGGAGAACTATCACGGGATGGGGACGACGGTCGTCGCCGTCCTGGCCTCCCGTCATCATGCCGTCATCGGCCATATCGGGGACAGCCGCGCTTACCGCATCCGCGGAGAACAGATCGAGCTGCTTACCGAGGATCATTCCCTCGTTAACGAGCTGGTGAAAAACGGCCAGATCACCCGCGAGGAAGCGGAGCATCACCCGCGGCGCAATGTGCTGACACGGGCGCTCGGCACAGAGTCCACTATCGAGGTGGACGTGCAGGAAATCCTCTGGCAGCCCGGAGACGTGCTGCTGCTGTGCAGCGACGGCCTCAGCAATCTGGTCGAGCGGCAGCTGATGCTTAAGGCGGTCCGGACGGACAGCCCGCTGGAGGACAAAGTACGCTTGCTGGTTGAGGAAGCGCTCTCGGCGGGCGGGGATGACAATGTAACGGTGATCCTGATCGAAAATGCAGCGGAGCCGGGTGCGGTACAATCTGACGGAGAAGCGGGGTGAGGACTGGAATGATCGGCAGACAGCTAGGAGGAAGGTACGAAATTCTCGAGCGGGTCGGCGGAGGCGGGATGGCTATCGTGTATAAAGGGCTGGATATGCTGTTGCACCGCCATGTGGCCGTCAAGGTGCTTCGTCAGCAGTATGTGCACGACGAGGAGTTCATCCAGCGCTTTCGCCGGGAAGCTCAGGCAGCCGCTTCCTTATCCCACCCGAACGTAGTCAGCATCTATGATGTCGGTCAGGAAGAAGATGTGCATTATATTGTCATGGAATATATCGAGGGCACCACGCTTAATGATCTGATCAAAGCGAGAGCGCCTCTGCAGGTGGAGGAGGCTGTGCATGTTGCCAGCCAGATTTGCGATGCGCTCGACCACGCCCATCATAATCAAATCATTCATCGCGACATCAAGCCCCACAATATTCTGATCGGCAAAAACGGACGCGTCAAGGTAACCGATTTCGGCATCGCCAGGGCCGTTACCTCCTCAACGATTACCCAGACCGGCTCCGTCGTCGGCTCGGTTCATTATTTCTCCCCGGAGCATGCAAAAGGAACGCCGACCGGCGAGCAGTCTGACCTGTATTCGCTCGGGATCGTGATGTACCAGATGCTGACGGGACGGCTCCCTTTCCTGGGCGAAAGTCCGATCAGCGTGGCGCTTAAGCATCTGCAGGAGGATGTGGAGGAACCGCGCAAGGTCAATCCGCTTATCCCGCAGAGCGTGGAGAATGTCATCCTGCGCGCGATGCGCAAAAGCACGACGGAAAGATACCGCTCAGCCATCGACATGCTGGCCGATCTGGAGACCTGCCTGCTGCCGCACCGGCGCAACGAGCCGAAGACAAGCTTCCTCGACGACGATGAGCTGGACGAGGAGCGGACGCGCGTCATGCCGGCCTTGAGGCCGGGCAGCTATGAGCCGGTCCGGGTGCCGCCGGGTCCCGGAGCGGATGACGATGAACCGGAGGAGGAAGAGGAGCCGCGGCGGAAGAATCGCTGGGTGAAGCCGCTGATTATCGTGATCGTGATGCTGGGGCTGCTCGGCGGTATGTGGTATGCCGTCGGAGAGGTCAAGAATCGGGTCGCGGTCCAGACTGTCGAGGTTCCGCCTGTCGTCGGCAAGATGCTCGTGCAGGCGCAGCAGGAGCTGATTGACGCCGGGCTGGAGCCGGAGTTCGAGTATGCCAAGGACGAGAAAAACTCGCCCAAGGACACGGTGTTCAGGCAAAGCCCGGAGAAGATGAAGGTTACCGTAGGCTCCAAGGTGAAGCTGACGGTCAGCCAAGGCCCCGATAAGCTGAAGATCCCCGAGCTGAACAAGCTCAAGGTCGCCGACGCCAAGGCTCAGCTCGTCGCGCTGGGCATCCCGGACAACAACATCGTCGTCGAGCCGAAATTCATGGATGCCGAGGTGGACACCGTCGTAGGCCAGTTCCCTGCGGCCGCAACCGAGTTCGCCGACCCGTCGGCGGTGATGGTGAAGCTGACCGTATCGCAGGGCAGGGAAAAGGTGAAGATGCCTAACCTCATCGGCAAAACGGAGAACGAAGCGAAAAACATGATTCTGGTCAGCGGCTTGAAGCTGGCCAAGGACGGCGTCACCCAGGAAGCGAACTACAAGCAGTCCAAAGGAAAAGTGATTAAGCAGTTCCCGTTCGAGCCAAATGACGACGTGGCGCCGGGAACGGAGATTTCCATTACGGTCAGCTCGGGACTTCCTCCGGAGGCGGGACCGATGTCGGTGAATATCCCGCTCAAGCCGGCCCGGGAAGGACATCCGTCCACCATCAAAATTTTGCTTACGGATGCCGCCAACGACACGCCATTTGAATATCAGACGCTAAGCAATGTGACAACAACGGAAATGCTGCAGGTGAAGCTTATCGTTTCTCCGGATAAAAACGCCGTCATCCAGGTGAAGGTCGATAACACGACGGCGGATCTGACAACGGTGACCTATACGGATTATTTGGCTCAGAAAAGCGGGAAGCCCGTCACGCCGGGCACCGGAACGCCGAACACGGGGACAGGGGGAACCGGAACGGGAACGGCGCCTGGTGAAGGCGGTGGCTCCGGTTCCGGTTCGGGAGCGAACCCTCCAGCCGGCGGCGGAACGGGTGGAACAAGTGCAGCTAACGGAACCAGCGGAACAAGCGGAGCAACGGCTCCTCCTGCCGGGGGCGCCAACGCTCCGGCGGGCCGGGCGGGAGCGAATACGGCAACGGGAGGCGCGAATCCATAATGGCAATCGGACTGATCGTCAAGGCGTTGAGCGGTTATTATTATGTGCTTCCGGAGCACACCGGCGAGCTGGAGTCGATTCAATGCCGGGCCCGGGGCGTATTTAAGAAACGCGGCGTGTCCCCGCTAGTCGGGGACCGCGTCGGGTATGAATTGACGGATAACGGAGAGGGGACGGTGACGGAGATTTATCCCCGCACCTCGGAGCTGATCCGTCCTCCGATCGCGAACGTGGACCAGGTTGTTCTCGTCTTCTCGATCAATGAGCCGGCGTTGAACCTGCCGCTGCTGGACAAGTTTCTCGTACATACCGAAAGCGCAGGCCTGGACACGATTATTTGCCTGACCAAACGCGATCTGTGGTCTTCGCCGGAGGCGGAGCAAGGTATGGGGCAGGAGGAGAAGGATGCCAGCGCCGACGATTTGGACCGGGCTGTGCGCCTTTACGAATCGATTGGCTATACAGTAATCCTGACAAGCGCGAAGGAAGGGCTTGGCGTCGATCAGGTGCTGGATCGCCTGGCCGGCCGCATCAGCGTATTCGCGGGCCAATCCGGCGTAGGCAAGTCGTCGCTGCTGAATGCGATGATCCCGGGGCTCGAGCTGGAGACCAACGAGATCAGCATGAAGCTGGGCCGCGGGAAACATACGACCCGGCATGTGGAGCTGCTCCGTCTGCCTGGAGGCGGCATCGTGGCGGATACGCCGGGCTTCAGCCAGCTGGATTTTCTGCAGGTCGACGCCGAAGGGCTCGGAGCCTGCTTCCGCGAATTTGCCCCTTATGCGGCGGAATGCCGCTTCCGCGGCTGCCTGCATCTGCATGAGCCAGGCTGCCGGGTACAGGAGGCGCAGGAGAAGGGGCTGATCGCCGCTTCGCGCTATTCCAGCTACAATCAATTTCTCGAGGAAATTCGAGAGCAGAAGAGGAGGTATTAGCGATGCTGCGCATTGCGCCATCTATATTATCCGCGGATTTCGCGAGACTCGGCGAGGAGGTCGCCGATGTGGAGCGCGGCGGGGCCGATTGGCTTCATGTCGATGTGATGGACGGCCATTTCGTTCCCAATATGACAATCGGACCTCTTGTGGTGGAGGCGCTGCGTCCCAAGACGCAGCTGCCGCTGGACGTTCATCTGATGATCGAGCAGCCTGACCGTTACATACCGGCTTTCGCACGCGCGGGAGCCGACCTTATCTCCGTCCATGCAGAAGCTTGCGTGCATCTGGACCGGACGCTGCATGGCATCAAGGAAGCGGGCGTAAAGGCGGGGGTCGTGCTGAATCCGGCTACCCCGTTATCGTCTATTGCCTATGCGCCGCTGGAGCTGCTGGATCTGGTGCTTGTCATGACGGTCAATCCGGGGTTCGGCGGACAGAGCTTTATTACGAGCATGCTTGGCAAAATAGCCGAGCTGCGCCGGCTGCTGGACGGCAGAGGATTGTCCCATGTCGATATTGAAGTGGACGGGGGTATTAACCCGGTTACGGCCCGGCAGGTTATTGAAGCGGGAGCGAATGTGCTGGTAGCGGGCAACGCGATATTCGGACAGCCGGATCGCGCGGCGGCTATTCGGGCGATTCGCGGGGAAGGAAGCTGATTCGAGCAGATGCGTGTATGGAAAGTTATTTTATTCGGCATGTTATGCGGCGGCCTGATTTTCGTGTTCTCCATCTGGAATGACATGTTGAAATATGTGTTCTCGCTGGGGGCGCTGTATATCGGCTATCAGTTTTTCACCCGCAACGATTCCCGCGGCATGCGTATCGGATTTGTGTGTACGTCGATTGTCTTCTATTTTATATACACCTTTTTCTACGCCGTCTACCAGTTCACTCAGCTGCCTCTGCCGGAAGCATAGAGGCCCGGGTGTTCATTCGGATCAGCCGGCTAGGACAAAAAAGAGCATAAACGGCCGTAAGGCGGCATAACATGGTTACAAAAGTTAAAGGCTTTTGTAGCCTTTTTTGCAATTTCAGAAAGTATAAGCTCCGGAGATTGTTTCAATTTCCCGGCCAACACACGGTTTCCAAAGGCGCCGCGAGGCGTTTATCCTTGTGTGTAGCGTGTTGTACCGTGTGTACCGCGGGGGAAGACAAACGAGCCCGGACGCCGGAAAGCCGGACGTCTCTCAAAAACTGGCGGCCGGCAGAGGATTCAAGTCACGTTTTGGCCGCAGGCGGAATATACTTCTGAGGAGACGATGGTGCGGGCAGTGCCCGTACAGGCGGCAAGGCGGCTGCGGAGCGGAAGGGAAGGACTCCGCCATCCGGCCCTGCTAGAGACAGAGCACAGCGGAGGAAAGAGTTGACGAAGCGAAGCCCGGATGGACCTGCTGGCGAAGTGGCTTTGCAAGCAAAGCTTGGAAGGAGGGTGCGCAATGAAATTTTACACAATCAAGCTTCCGAAGTTTTTAGGTGGATTCGTGAAGGCCGTACTGAACACATTCAGCAAAAACTAGAGGTCCGGCACAACACGAGCGGGGAGCCGGGAACCAGAAGCGGTCTAAAGCATCTTCCACATGTCATCCTAAGAAGATTGGGCCAAAAGCCCTGCGGCGCTCAACACTTCCAGCCCGCCTTCCCTTCCACGCCCCGGAGGGCCGGAGGCCAACAAAAAAAGCACCTGGAACAGGTGCTTTTTGTCTGCAGGCAGGAAGTTACACACGGGTAACTTTACCGGATTTCAAAGCTTTGGTGCTTACCCAAACACGCTTAGGCTTGCCGTCCACCAGAATACGGACCTTCTGGACGTTGACTCCCCAGGTGCGTTTCGCTTTGTTGTTAGCATGGGAAACATGGTTACCGGTGCTAGGACTTTTACCTGTGATAAAACATTTACGGGACATCGATTACACCTCCTTACAACATGCGCACTCATAAACATACTTAAACATCATAGCATAGAGCGATTGGGCCGTCAACGCGGGCGGTGGGGAATCTTGCCGCTTTTCCCCGCTTGTTTGTTTATTTCTTGTTGCGATTATAGTACAATGGAACAAAGCTGCAGCCTGCAGGGCGGGCTTGTTCTGCGCTCGGAATCGCATGGCGCGGCCGGCGAGCCGTCCAAGCGTCCTGGCAGACGACTGATTTTTGCATATAGCCCATCGTATTTCAATTAAAAGGAGAGTTCTGCGGATGGCTATTGAACTGGCTTCACCATACGGCAAAATTTACGTGACCGACGACGTGGTCTCCGTCCTGGCAGGCTCTGCCGCGCTGGATTGCTACGGCCTGGTCGGGATGGCTTCGCGCAACCAGTTTAAGGATGGGATTGCGGAGCTGCTGCGCAGGGACAACCTGAGCAGGGGCGTCGAGGTTCACCGCGACGATAGCGGCATTCTGGCTATCGATCTCTATATTGTCGTCAGCTACGGTACGAAAATATCCGTAGTCGCACATAATGTGCAGACCAAGGTCAAATATATGCTGCGCGAGGTAGCGGGACTTAACGTGGAAGTTGTCAACATCTTTGTTCAAGGCGTACGTATTGCACAATAAGACTACTTAGGCAGCACGGTGACCGGCATGGCCGGCGCGATAGGGATCAGCAGGAAGGGGAATGGTCTTTTTGAGTAAGCGCTTCATTGAATTAGACGGAACGGATTTTATCCGCATGGTGGAGGAAGGAGCACTCCGGCTCAGGACGAATGTCGACCGGGTCAATGCGCTTAACGTTTTTCCGGTTCCGGATGGAGATACAGGCACGAATATGAATCTGACGCTGACCTCTGGCGTCGAGGAGCTGCGGCGCAAGCCTACCGCCCATCTGGGGAAGGCCGCCGAGACGCTGGCCAAGGGGCTGCTGATGGGCGCGCGGGGCAATTCGGGCGTAATCCTGTCGCAGCTGTTCCGCGGCTTCTCCAAGGCGGTGGCCGATCAAGAGAAGGCAAGCTCGCAAGCGGTGGCGGCCGCGTTCCAGAATGGCGTGGACATGGCTTACAAGGCGGTCGTCAAGCCGGTGGAAGGGACGATCCTCACTGTAGCCAAGGAAGCGGCGAGGCATGCGGTAGCGGCAGCCAAGCGGCAGACGGACATTGCGGCCGTCATGGCTGAGCTGGTCCGCAGCGGGCAGGAGGCGCTCGATCATACCCCTGAGCTGCTGCCGGTGCTCAAGCAGGTCGGCGTTGTCGATTCAGGCGGACAAGGCCTGCAGCTGATCTATGAAGGCTTTTTGGCGGTGCTGGAATCGGAACGGGAGATCGAGGAGCCTGCGGATATGCCTTATGTGGCATTCGGAGCGGTGCAGCCGCTGGACGACCTCGCGGAAGCCGTGAAGCCGGCGGTTGGCGCCGGCGTGCGGGCTGAACCGAGAAGCGCCCAGGCGCATATGGCGACGGAGGACATCGAATTCGGTTATTGCACCGAATTTATGGTACGGCTCGATAAAGCCCGGCCTGGTTCCCAGACGTTCGAAGAGAGCCGATTCCGCGACGAGCTGTCCGCCTACGGCGATTCTCTGCTTGTCGTTGCCGACGACGATATCGTGAAGGTGCATATCCATGCGGAATATCCGGGAACGGTCATGACTCATGCCCAGCAGTACGGAGAGCTCAGCCGGATCAAAATCGAGAACATGCGGGACCAGCATACGCATATTCTGGAGTCGGAGTCCCATGCAGACGTCCAGACCGGTGCTGCTCAAGCGGAGGAGGTTGTTTCCTCGGCTGATTCGGAGCCTGAAGCGGCTGCCGGTAGCGGGCTGAAGCCTTACGGATTCGTAGCTGTTTCGGTCGGCGACGGGCTGAGTGGCATATTTGCCAGTCTCGGGGTCGACAAGGTGCTGCACGGCGGACAGACGATGAACCCGAGCACCGAGGATATCGTTAAGGCGGTATCGGAGGTGGAAGCGCAAACGGTATTTGTGCTGCCTAACAACTCGAACATTATTATGGCCGCACAGCAGGCGTCTCAGCTGATCGAGGACAAATCGCTGATCGTCATTCCAAGCAAGTCGATTCCTCAAGGCATAGCGGCCGTCATTGCCTTCCAGGAGACGGAGACTCCGGAGGATAACACGGCAGCCATGGGGCGGGCAATCGGACAGGTGCAGGCTGGACAGGTTACGTATGCGGTCCGCGACACGCAGATGGACGGCATAGCTATTAAGCAGGGCGATTATATCGGCATTCATAACGGCAGGATCGTAGCATCCGATCCCGACCTGATCACTTCGTGCAGCAGGCTTATCGACAGTCTGCTTGCAGACGGGGCGGAGATTTTGACCTTATACGCCGGCACGGATGCTGAAGAAGAGGTCACCGGGCTGCTCGAGAGCTATGTGCAGGAAGCCCACCCGGATGTCGAGGTGGAAGTGCATGACGGCGGACAGCCGCTTTACTATTACATTATTTCGGCAGAGTAGCGCCAGGCGGGACGTGAGGCTGTCAGTCTTGCGGCTCGTCCGGGGGAATGCCGCGCTTTATATCAATATGAATCGAACAGGAGGGGGCCTATGAGCCAAGTACGCATCGTAACGGACAGTACTTCGGACATTCCCGCAGAGCTTCGGAAGGAGCTCGGGATCGAGATGGTGCCGCTTCAAGTATTATTCGGCACCGAAGCTTTTCGCGATGCGGTGGACATTAGCCCGGACGTTTTCTATAGCCGGCTTGCAGGCTCCAAGGTTTCGCCGACAACGTCGCAGCCTTCGCCCGCTGAATTTCTTGAGGTGTATCAGAGGCTGGCGGAAGCCGGCGACGGTCCTATCATTTCTCTGCATCTGTCCTCGGCGATGAGCGGCACTTACCAATCGGCTCAGCTGGCAATGTCCATGCTGGAGGATAAGGCCGATGTGACGGTCTACGACTCCAAGTCGGCGTCCTACGGCTTCGGGCTGCTTGCGGTCGCTGCGGCCCAAGCAGCCAAGGCGGGCAAAAGCAAGGAAGAAATCCTCGAGTTGATCGAGAAGCTGCGTGCCGGCACCCGGATTTATTTCCTGGTCGATACGCTGGAATATTTGCAGCGGGGCGGCCGGATCGGCAAAGCGGCGGCGCTGGTCGGCTCTCTGCTGAATATCAAGCCGATATTATCCATTCATGATGAAGGCCAAGTATATTCCGTCGATAAAGTAAGAGGCACCAAAAAAGCGATCGGCCGGATCAGCGAGATGCTGCTGAAGGATTTCGGCGATCGTCCGGTTCATCTGATTCTCGCTTATACGAACAACCAAGAGGATGTGCGGGAGCTGGAGACGCAGCTTAAGCCCTTGCTGCAGGTCAAGAGCATCGGCTACACCCGGATCGGCTCAGTCATCGGGACACATACGGGGCCCGGGACGATCGCGGTATTCGCTTATCCCGCATTTTAGTCAAGTTCCGGATGCTCATGCAAGGGCAAGGGCAGGCTTGGAACACTAACGCCAGGAGTGATTGACCATGTCGATAGATTTGTACACCCTACCGGTCAATCAGGTTGTCGGCGTGAAGGGCAAAAAGCTGGAGGAGCTGCACGCGCTTGGAATCTCAAGCGTGGGGCAGCTTCTTGACTATTATCCCTTCCGTTACGAAGACTACACGCTGCGTGATTTGACCGAGGTGAAGGACGGGGACAAGGTTACGGTGCAGGCCAAAATTGTCGGGCTGCCGCAAGTACAGATGTACGGCCGTACCAAGTCCCGGATGACTTGCAAGGTGATGGTGGACACATGGTTTGTGACGACCGTGTGGTTCAACAGGCATTTTATGAAGGACAGGCTGCTGAACGGGGCCGAAATTATTTTGACCGGCAAGTGGGATCAGAAGCGGATGCATCTGACGGTGACGGAGGCTGAGTTTCCCGGCCAGGGCAGCTCGCAGACCGGGACGCTGCAGCCGGTCTATTCGCTGACTGCGGGGCTCACGCAGAAGTGGTTCCGGCAAATTACCAAGCAGGCGCTGACCCAGTTCGCCGAGCTGATCCCCGAGGTGCTGCCGGCCGAGCTGATGCGCAAGTACGATCTGCTGCCGCGCAAGACGGCAGTCAGCCTGCTGCATATGCCGGGCCAGCTCGCTCGGGGACAGAGAGCGCGGCGGCGGATGGTATATGAGGAGCTGTTTCTGTTCCAGCTCAAAATGCAGGCTTACCGGGCGCTTAATCATAAGCGGGCCGACGGGGTGGCGCATCCGGTCGATCTGCCGGCGGTTCGCGCCTTCGTCCGGTCTCTGCCGTTCACGCTGACGGATTCTCAGAAGAAGGTAACGGCCGAGATTCTGGACGATCTGCAGCGTCCGTATTGTATGAATCGGCTGCTGCAGGGGGATGTGGGTGCGGGGAAAACGGTTGTGGCCGCGATATCGCTGTTTGCCGTCGTCAAGGCCGGGTATCAGGGAGCGTTGATGGTGCCGACCGAGATACTCGCCGAGCAGCATAAGCGCTCGCTGGAGCGGCTGTTCGAGCCGTACGGCATTCAGGTAGCGCTGCTGACTGGTAGCCTGACGGCCCGGCAGCGGCGGGATGTGCTGGGCTCCATCCAGATGGGGATGGTCGATATCGTCGTGGGGACGCATGCGCTGATCCAGGAGGATGTCTTCTTCCGGTCGCTCGGATTGGTTGTGACGGATGAGCAGCACCGCTTCGGGGTGAATCAGCGGAGCGTACTGCGGCGCAAAGGGATGAACCCGGACGTGCTGTCAATGACGGCGACGCCGATTCCGCGGACGCTGGCCATTACGGCATTCGGGGATCTCGACGTCTCCACGCTGCGCGAGCTGCCGAAGGGACGCAAGCCGATCCTGACGTATTCGGTGCCGCATTCGATGCTGGAGCGGGTGCTCGGCTTTATCAACCGTGAAGTCGATGCAGGCAGACAAGCTTATGTGATCTGCCCGCTTATCGAGGAGTCGGAGAAGCTGGACGTGCAGAATGCGATCGATATTCATGCCCAGCTGCAATTCGCGTTTCCGGCTTACCGGGTCGGGCTGCTGCACGGGCGCATGGCTTCAGCCGAGAAGGATGAGATCATGCGCGAGTTCAGTGAAGGGCGCGTGCATGTGCTCGTCTCGACAACCGTTATCGAGGTTGGCGTCGATGTGCCGAATTCGACGCTGATGATCGTTTACGACGCGGACCGGTTCGGACTGTCGCAGCTGCATCAGCTGCGCGGGCGTGTCGGACGGGGCGAGCATCAGTCTTATTGCGTGCTGATCGCCGATCCGAAAAATGAGGTTGGCAAAGAACGGATGAAGGCGATGACGGATACGAACGACGGCTTCGAGATCGCCCGGCGCGACTTGGAGCTGCGGGGGCCGGGCGATTTTTTCGGCACGAAGCAAAGCGGCGTTCCGGACTTCCGTCTGGCTGATATGGTCGTCGATTTCGAGACGATGGAGCAGGCTCGCGACGATGCGGCCGAGCTGGTCAAGCTGTCCGACTTCTGGACGGGAGCCGCCTATTTGCCGCTGCGGGCTTTCCTCCATCGCGAGCATATATTCGACAGCGATATGCTGGATTGATCTGCCCGGGCAGGGTTATCCCTGTCCTTTCAATAAAATCGGTACACATGGACAGGCCCACCGTCATAGACTTACTTTGTAGGGTTAGGCTATAAAGTCAAAGTCGGAACAGAAACGGAGGGGCGTGCCCATGGGCTATTTGAAACACGGTTTTGATCCCGTGCAGATCGAGCGCATTAAGCAGAAGATGAAGCATCCGGAGACGAAGGAACGGGTGAAGATGATTTTGCACGGCGTCACGAAAGCCGATCTGCAGGACAGAGCCAAAGTTCGCAGATTTGTCGGCATGCTGACCAAGGCGCTGGGTGAGAAAGTGACAGACCAGCAGGCCGAGCATCTGGTGAGCTTTGTCATCTCGCAGAGGATCGATCCTAACAACACGTTTCATCTGATTAAGCTGTGGTCGATGTTTCGCTGATTTTGATGGGAAGAGCGCGTGCGGCCCCTGGCGGCAGGCATGCGGCATACATGAGTTTACGGTTTCCGGAATAGCTCCGGAAGCCGTGCAGGAACCGGAGGCGGCGCTTCCGGTTTTTTGCCCATTTCAGGACACGCCAAGCCTCTCACCTAAGAAAAACTATGAATTGTAAATGGATGCATACAAAGCTATAATTTTCATAGAGAACTAGAATGCTGGCTGGAGGGATCGGAATGTCTAAGGATTCGGATACGCGGAGCGAAGCGACATGGTCGCGCCGCAAGCTGCTCGCCGCTATGGGGACGACGGCAGCAGGGCTTATGCTTGGCGGCGGGGGTCAGCAATTGGCGGCAGCCGCCGCCCTGCCTCCTGGGGCTCCCGGGAGCGGGAATGCTGCAGGCTGGCTGAACGTGAAGGATTATGGCGCCAAGGGCAACGGGTTTGCTTATGAGAACGATGCGCCCGCCATTCAAGCCGCGATCCACGCGGCGGGCCAAGGCCGCTTCGGCGGTACGGTCTATTTGCCTGCCGGGACTTACCTGATTGATGCCAGCGTGGTCCTGTTGTCCAACGTTCATCTGGTTGGGGACGGGTTCGGAGCCACGATGATCAAATCGACCCGCGCCAGCATGCCGCTGCTGCTCGGACATCAAGTGAAAAAGGCGATCATTGAACGGCTGTCCTTCGAGGGGCAAGGAATGGTCGTCTCCGCCGACAACCAGCTTGTCGAACGGGGCATCGATCTGAAGGATTGCGAGCAGGTGCTTGTGAGGAACTGCTCCTTTCACTGGATCGTTAACGGGATCGGCGTGAAAAACAGCCGCCGGGTAACCATCGAGGACTGCTCTTTCGATCGCTTTATTCCTATCGACAACACCTCTCACGGCTACGGCATCTATATGGAGGGGGGCGAGCACAATCTGATGCAGAACAACCGGTTCATGCAGCTGGAAAACTCCTGCATCTATGTATCGGCCGGATGCTCCCACTCGGTCATTGCCGGCAATGTGTCCGAGCAGTGCAAAGCCCCGCTGGTGACGGTGTCGTCTCCGCTGAAGTCCTGCGCTTACTTGCGGATCGGCGCGAACCAGGTGTCCTCCACAGGACTGGCCAAAGGCGAGACCAGCGGCAAGCACGGTATCGTGCTGAAGGGCTATTGCATCGATAATGTGATCGAGGGCAACAGAATCGCCCGGGTCGCCGAGACCGGTATTCTGCTGGAGGGCGATGCTGCGTCGGCGACGGAGCGTTTGAGCGGCAATCAGATCACGGGCAATCAGCTGATCGATTGTCCGACCGGCATCGCGCTGGTGAACGGCGATGCCAACGCGGTAACCGGCAATGATGTGCGGCGGTCCAAGGCCGGCATCCGTCTCGCGGTGCAGGGAGAGAAAGAAGGCTCGTATTGCCGCGACAACGTCATCACCGGCAATACGCTGTTCCGCTGCACGGAAGCGGGCGTGCAGCTCGCTTCGCCTCGCTGTCAGGCCAATGCCGTCTTCGGCAATGGCGGAGCGGCCAACGGGGAGGCCATCTCCGATAAAGGCCAGGATACCGTCCGCACCGGTTTCTAGCCAAGGAGTACCCGGAAGCCCGGCGATTGCAGCCGGGCTTCTTCGACATGGACAAGCCGCAAGCGCGAAGCGGGCATACTAGCGACAAAGAGGCTTTGCCGCGGAATGGGCGCAAGCAGACTGCAGGCCCGATGCCGATGCATGATCAAAGGAGGGTGGGCAATGAGAGCGCGCATATTGGTGGCCGATGACGATCCTCCTATCCGGGAGCTGCTCGGACTTGTGCTGCGGAAGGAAGGTTATCACGTATACGAGGCGGAGAATGGCGAGCAAGCGGCCCGGCTGCTGGAGAGCGAGCCGGTTCACTTAGCGGTCATCGATGTGATGATGCCGCTCCGGAACGGCTGGGAGCTGTGCCGGGATATTCGCGAGCACTACGATATCCCGGTCATCCTGCTGACGGCCAGAGGAGAGCTGAGCGATAAGGAGCAGGGCTTCCGCTCCGGCACGGATGATTACATCGTAAAGCCGTTCGAGCCGCAAGAGCTGCTGTTCCGCATCAAGGCGCTGCTCCGCCGTTATCAGGTCGTATCGCCGGAGATGATCCGGCTGAACGGCACAGTTATAAACCGCAGCAGCTATGAGGTGACGGTCGACGGCGCCGCGGTTGCGATGCCGCTGAAGGAGTTCGAGCTGCTTGCCCAGCTTGCGGCGCATCCCGGCCGCATTTTCACGCGCGAGCAGCTGCTTCAACTGATCTGGGGAGCGGATTATGAAGGCGGGAGCCGGACGGTCGACGTGCATATCAACCGGGTGCGCGAGCGGTTTCAGAGCCGCTCGGACGATTTTGCCATCAAGACGCTGCGCGGCCTGGGTTATAAGCTCGAGGTGCGCGAAGGGTGAAGACGTTATACGTACGGATCGTATTGACTTATGTGGTGATCGCCATGGTGAGCGGCGTGTTGGCTCTGCTGCTGACCAATTGGTATTACCTGGAGACTTTAAGATCATTCAGCGAACGCCGGGCGCTGCATCTGGCGAGCGAGATTCGCACCTTGTACGAGAGCTTGCCCGGTGCGGAGCTGCCTGCTTTTTTGTCGCGTATGGGGAATATGGGCTTCCAGATTTATGCGGCTGACGGAGAGCGGCACGGAGAATTTTACGGCGCCCCGTTCAAGGATACGGCACTGGGGGAAGAGGTTATCCGCCGGGTGCTGCAAGGGGAGGTCTACCAGGGGCTGCTCGAGGAGCGCAGGCTCCTGATGGTGAACGGCTACTTCGAAAATAGCGTGGTGAATACAGTCGGGCTGCGTGTGATGTGGGAGGGGGAAGCTTACGCGTTATTTATCCGTCCGGACATGCGGCAGCAGGTCGGCGAGGTCCGAAATATGCTCGCCGTGCTGCTGGGGATGACCTTCGTGCTGAGCATCGTGTTTATGATGATCTGCACCCGCTATATCGTCAAGCCGGTCAAGCGGCTGACTCAGGCTACGCGGGCGCTTGCCGGCGGCAATTACAGCATCCAGGCGGATACGGCCAGGCAGGATGAACTGGGGGAGCTGTCGCGCCACTTTGCCTACATGGCCGAATCGCTTAAGCGGCTGGACAGCATGAGGCAGGAGTTCGTCGCCAATGTGTCTCATGAGATTCAGTCTCCGCTTACGACGATTCAGGGCTTCGCGCAGGCGATGCGCTCCGGGGAAGCTACGGAAGAGGAAGGGCGGCGGTATCTCGCTTTCATTGAGGAAGAGAGCCGGCGGTTATCTTCGCTGGGCAAGCAGCTCCTGACGCTGGCCGCACTGGATCAGGAGGAGGGCGTCAGGCAAGCCGCCTCGTTCCGGCTGGACGAGCAGATCCGGCAGGCGCTGATCTTGACGGAATGGCAGTGGACCGGGAAAGGGCTGGCCGTCGAGCCGGAGCTCGATGAGGTTATGATATCCGCTGACGCCGGGCTGCTTCTTCAGGTCTGGCTTAACCTGATCGCGAATGCGATTAAGTTTACCCCGGAAGGAGGAACTGTCCGGATAAGCCTTGCGGCTGAGAGCGAGGGGGCGATCGTAACCGTCAGCGATACCGGAGCCGGTATTGCCCCGGGGGATCTGCCTCATATCTTTGACCGCTTCTATAAGGCCGATAAGATTCGTAGCCGCGGCGCATCGACCGGCAGCGGCCTGGGGCTGGCCATCTCGCAGCGGATCGTCGTTCTGCATGGCGGAACCATACAGGCGGGGAGCGAGCCGGGGCAGGGAGCTGTCTTCACCGTCAGATTGCCGCTCCGCGCCAAATCCGGTTTGTAATGTTTTGTTTACCTTCCGTTTATATAAGAAAGCTACTATAAGAGAGGTGAGGCAAACCAGCACGAGAAAGGGAGGCAAGGATGATGTTCGGTTTGATGTTATTTCTGCACTTTACAGGATTGTTCCTCTGGCTCGGCGCGCTGCTGGCTGCAGCTGTTACGTTGTCGGCCATAAGCCGTCAGCGTCAGCAGGAGGCAGGCGGGCTCCAGGCGCTTGGCGCGAGGCTGATCCGCATCTTCCAGCGGCTCGGTCATTCGGGAGCGGTGGCGGTTCTGGGGAGCGGCGTATATATGATCATCCAGATGGATCTGGGCAAGGACAAGCCGCTTTGGCTGGAAGTGATGGAAAAGGGGGGCGGCACCTTGATTTTGCTGGCGCTGGTTGTGCTCGGGATCATGGGAAGCCGGCTGACGAAAAAACTTGCCCAGGAGGCTTCCGTCGGACAGACGGGCGCAGCGCAGCAGGCCGGCCAGGCAAGAGCCGTTCAGGTGTCGCGTTATATCGCGGTGTTGTCCGTGTTCATGGCGCTGATCGTTACCGTGATACTCGTGGTCAGTATCAAAATATAAGACGTCGGCAGTCCGCGCCTGTATGCCCCAGGCGATGGCTGCCGTTTTCTCTTATTTGCTCCTAGCTCCCTCATGAAGGGTAGTCACGAGCTTTTTGACGTAGCTGCCGATCCTTCTGCTGATTTCTCCCCGCATAAACTCCCTGGTCATCGTAAATCCGTCTTCCTGACCGCGGCAGACGAAACGGTAATGAAGCGAGGCATCGTCTTTCGCCGCTTCGTACACGCGAATATGTTTTTCGAGCAGATGTTTTTTGAGCTTGCGCATATCCTCCCTCATCATCTGAACCAGCACCTTGGCTGCGGCCGAATACAGCAGTTGGAGCATGTGGGAGGAGGTTTCCATCTCTATGCTTTTCTTCTCCACAATCTGAAGCGCAACCGAAAGGACAACGGAGTCTCGCATCATCTCGAATTCCTTGCTCGTAGGAGGTTTGGCGGACGGGGAGGTCTGGTTGTCCTCGTTCAGCATCGATTGCTCTTTGTGCTGCGGCAGCATCATGCGGTGAGATTCCCACAAGCCGTTGCCCTGGAGCTTCTTGCTCATTTATAATGTCCCCCGATCTTCTGCGACCTTTCAAGCGCTTGCCCGGATGCGGTCAGAGAGGAAGCTCTCATGAGGGCGGCGCTGCCGTAGCGGTCTTTGATACAGTCCGTCACCTTATCCAGGGCCCGCGACTTCACTTGATCCTCAAAAAGCGTTAACTGGTAATCTTGATCGTCTACAAGGCCGCTCAGCGTGACTCCGACGCGGCGAACCGGCATTTTATCCCAAAAACGATAGAACAGCAGCTTGACGGCCTCGAAGACCGTATTCGTATGGTTGGTGGGGTCCGGCAGCTTCATCTGCCTGGAGAATCCGGTCGGAGCCTCGTAAGGGCTGCACATGCAGTTGACGGAAACCACCCAGCCCATATATCCTTTGCGGCGGCAGTCCCGGCAAACCTCCTCGGCAAGCTCCAGCAGAATCGTTTCGACTTCGCTGTTCTTCTGATAGTCCCTGGGCAGCGTCATCATATGGCCGATGGATTTGGGCGGCGTCCGGAAGGTGCCGGGGGTAACGGGGGAGTCATCCAGGCCATTGGCCGTGCGCCACATCACTTCGGCGTGGATATCGCTTTGTTTGCCGAAGCGAACCCGAAATTTCTCCTTAAGCCGCGGCAGGGGAGTTCTCGCAATATCGCCTATCGTCAGCATGCCCAGCCTTGCAAAATGAGCGGTCATACGCGATCCGACCCCAAACATTTTTTGTACCGGCTGAGGCCAGAGCAGCGTCTCGATATCCGATTTGGGTAAGGTGAAAATGCCGCAGTCGTTCTTTTTCGCCCAAATATCCGTAGCGATTTTGGCAAGCATCTTATTGGAGCTAATGCCTATCCTCACCCAGACTCCTGTTTGCTTGAGCACTTTTTGCTGAATGGACCGGGCGACCGTTTCAGCATCGCCAAAGATGGCAAGGCTCCCCGAAATGTCCAGAAATTGCTCGTCTATGGAAAATATCTCGACCAGGTTCGTGTATTCCTTGTAAATGTCCGTGATCATGAGCGACACATCGATATAATGCTGCATGCGAGGGCGCATGACAACAAGCTCGGGACATTTGGCCAGAGCCGCGCCCAATCGTTCCGCTGTCGTCACCCCGTACTTTTTGGCGATCGGACAAGCAGCCAGGATAATGCCGGATCGGCGGGAAGGGTCGCCTGCCACGGCAACAGGTTTATGTTTGCACTCCGGATGATCCGCCTTCTCTATGCTGGCGTAGAAGCTGAGGCAGTCCGCCAACAGGATGGTGGATTTTTCTTCAGCGCTGCTCATCCTGATCGCCTCCGCATGTCGGCAAGCAAGCTCGACAATTCCGCTTTCACCAAGCTTCTCAGCATCTTGAAATGATGGATATAACCGCGAACCTTGTATTCGACCTCGATACCGGACGCATTCATGTCCGTGGTCAGAACGATGATGTTCGCCGCCCTCATCTTCTTCTTAAGGCGCAGCACTTCGGAACGAACGGCATTCTCGATCTCGCTCAGATGAAAGATAACGTGATGGTAAACAATTTTGTCCTTGTACAGCTGCAGCTCATCGATATCTCTTGCCAGCATATCAAGCAAAATAGGCAGCAACGTATAATCCTTGATGAGTTGAATATCTTCTTCTGTTTCAATCCGTGGACTTATACTCAAACTAACACCACCCGACATAGGAACATATATTCTTGTTCCTTATTATACTACGAACATACATTCGTTATTCAAGAAAAATTTTATGGTAAATTATGACGGCGTCTCCGTGAGCATTTCTTTATATTGTTATGTTTTTGTAATGCTTCGCCGCGATTATTTATTCGATCGCAATGCTAGAGAGTGTATGCTGAACACAAGATCAATGACGGATCTTACATTATAAAGCCAAGGGAGCATAAGATGATGAGAAAAAAGATCGCAGTTCTGGCCGTCACTTCGGCAGTAAGTTTATCTTTATGGGGGAACCAGGTTTTCGCGGCGGCATTTTCCGATGTTCCACCGTCGGCATCGTATAAAACGGCTATCGAAGAGATGATTAAACAGCATGTCATCACAGGCTACTCCGATCATGAATTTCGTCCCGGTCAACCCGTCACTCGCGCAGAGCTGGCTAAAATATTCGCACTCGCTTTTCATGTGCAAGAAAGCGCCGAAAAAAGTTCGGCACTCTCCGATGTAGCTGAGAGCGACTGGTACCGGCCTTATGCGGAAGCCCTCGTGCACACGGGCGCTATGAAAACTGAAAACGGCAAATTTAATCCGAATCAGCCGGTAACCCAAGAGCAGCTTGTACAGATTGCGGCCTCCCTATTTCACGATAATGCGGATAGGGTGAAAGGAATATTAGGAGGCAATTACGCCAAGGATCAGCTGGTTTCCCGCGGAGAGGCGGTAAACTTCGCCTATGCCGCGCAGCAAGCAGCGCCGGTGCAGATTGTCAGCGTTACGCCGCTGAATGCAATAACTCTACAAATTACGTTCTCCGCGCCGCTTCCTCAAGAAGATGTTGAGGTTGCCAAGGCCAAGGAAAATTTTGTTTTCGACAATGGATTGGGCGTGTTGAATATTCCACAGCTGAAGTCGGGTTCGGCCTCCACTTATATCGTGCCTGTAACTCCGCAAAAGGAAGCGACGACGTATTCGTTAAGCTATAAAGGACAATCGGCCGTAACCTTCGGCGCGAACACCGAAAAGCTTGCGCTCCGCCAAACTCAGCAGATCGCTGCCGACACCTTTGAAGTCGAGTCCAGCCTGGAGGACGGCGTAGCGGATTATGGCTATATTATTGCCGCTTATCAATCGAGCCGTAAAGGAGCTTTTATTGTCGACGAAAACAATAGGTATAACGGAAAACAGTACGACATTCTATCTTCCATGAGAGACAAGCAGGTATACATTACGCCTGAAAACGGCGAAACGATGATCGCTAATTACATCCCGTTCACTCAAGCGACTGACGGCAGACAGGCTCCGAAATTTCGGCTGCCCGCCGGGCAAACATTCCAGCCTGGCGTCACTTACACAGTCACTTCCGATTGGGCGACTATTGCCAATTCGACTTTTACAGCTAGAGAAATCGCTCCGCTCGCCATAGCGTCGGCCGAACAAGTAAACGAAACCACGATCAACATCACGTTAAAACAAGATCCGAAGGACGAACTGTTTGCGCTTCGCAGCGTAACACTGACGCCCGCCAATGGAGGCGCTCCATTAACCGCGCAATATAAGCTGACGAGCAGAAAGGGCGCTACAGGAACATTCGAGCTTCAAAATGGGGAAAAACTATCCGCCGGCACGACATATGCGGTGACCCCCGCAGGGAATTGGGCTGCAGCTGCGGATATCAGCCTTGTCGGGAAATAAATGTACCGGGAGAGCGCCTGCTGCTGAAGGGCTCTCCTTTTTTAATATAAAGTCGAAGGAAGAGAATGGATGTGGGGTGGAAAAGGGAAAGCGGTTGGAACCCCATATCCATTCCTCCCCAAGAAGTAACAGGGAGGAGGACCAGGGATGGCACGAATGTCAGTATGGATAGCTCTTTTGCTCGCGATCGCTTTATCAGGTTGTCAAACCCAGACGGCTTCTAGCCGCCCTGACATTGAACAATCGGATAGTCAAGCGCAGCAGCCAAACTCACCGGCAGTATCGAAAAGAGAGGAAGACGCAATGAAAGCCTATCAATTAGTGATCACCCATTCGAAAGGGAATTATATATCGTTTACGGATTCGGAAACGGGCAAAATGGATAAGCTGGAAGTGGGCTCTTTCCCGTTCGGCCTTGTCTTATACGGGGACGAAAGAGCTTATGTATCCACGGCCGAAGGCGTTGCGGTCGTCGACACCAAGCAGCGGAAGCGCATAGCCCTTGTTCCGTACCAATCGAACATTGACAAGGTCACGAGCGGGGAATACCGGCCGGGTGGCATGGGTATTGCCGTGTCTCCCGATGGCCGTTACGTGTATGTCGGCGTATATTTGCCGGGCAAGGAGAGCCAACTGGAGATCATGGATACGAGCAAGCTTGCTTTTTCCGGAAGTGTTCCTGTCGGAACCAGACCTTTCGATGTCGCAGTAAGCCGGGACGGCAGTGAAGTATACAGCATTGATCATGATTCCTATTCCGTTACGATCGTAGATCCGCTGCAAGGGAGCGCAAAGCGCATCAAAGTTGCTCCATTTGGCGCGGGAGGCTTCGAGAAACCTCATTATGCCGTAGTTCGGGACGACGGCAAGCTGCTGCTTCCCTATCAAGGGCGCGGGCTAGCCGTTCTGGACCCGGTTCGGGGCACCTATGAAACGAAGCCGCTTACGGGCAACACGCATCAGGAGGGCGTCGCTCTGTCCGAGGATGGCAGCAAAATGTTTATTGTCGGCAATGGGGCTGCCGGGAGCGCGAGCGGTGATCCTAACTTGACCGTATTGGATGTACAAACTATGCATGAAGAAATTATTCCGTTGGCCAAAACGCATCAGATGGTAGCGGGCAGTCCGGATGGAAGGCTGGCGTATCTCACGGGCGGCGTTACCTTCGCGGACAGCGGCTGGAACGGGGTGACGGTCGTGGATCTGACAACGAAAGCGACGAAGGAAATGAATCTTCCGGATTATCCGCTCGATATTGCCATCTTGGATTAAGCGGAGCCGCAAATTCCAAGTGTCCGGATACCGGACGTGGTACAATAGATGTTAAAGTTAGTTCAACTTAACGGAGGAAGCCGTGAACAATCAATCCATGAGGATGCACTTAACGTTTGCTTTCGCCATCGTTGCTCTGATCCCGATTCTGGTCCTTGGCGGATTGCAGGTATATCAGATCAAGAGGATTACGGATGATTACAACAAGACGCAGGCACAGACGACATACCGGCTTGCGGACGCGGTTCAAACGTATATTTATTATCATAAAAACGCCGTGGAAACGTTGGCAACTACCGTCAGCGCCTCCAGCCCTCCGTTTCGAACCCGGGAAAGCCTGACGCTTAAGCTGCAATCTGTTCACAGCAACCTTCCGAGCTTTGCCGAGCTGTACGTGGTCGATAATGCCGGTAAAATAAATGCCGCTTACCCGGGCAGGGGTCAAACGAGCGTGTTGGGCGCCGATGTGAGCGGCCGCGATTATTTTCAAGAAGTGAAGAAGACGAATACGACGACGATTACGCCCTTGTTCCGCGGCTTCGAGAACCCGAAGAAACCGGTGCTGGCCATCGTCTCGCCGGTTTATAACGAATGGAAGCAGTGGGACGGACTGATCGTCGGCGTGCTCGATCTGGAGGCGTTCGCTCAGCTGGTCGCCAAATACGATTATGGGACAGATGCTTATCCGGTTGTGCTGGACAACATGGGGAGAGCCATCTATCACCCGAGCGGCAGCATCGTCGACGCATTGACCGATTTATCCGGCGAACAAGTGGTCTCCGATACAAGGACGCATGAAAAAGGACAAGGGAAATATCGTCTGTCTGTAGAAGCCGCCGAGGAGCTGATCACGTACAAGCATATTCAGGATCTCGATTGGACGGTGTGGGTAGCGAGGTCGTACCAAGCGGTCAATGCCGCTTTCATCCATTCGCTTTGGACAACGTTTTTATTGCTGGTTCTGACGCTGCTGGTGACTGTCATCGTAGGTACGCTGCTGGCCAAAAGGTTAAATAACACCATCCACGCCTTAGTCGGCTATACGGAAAAGCTGGCTGACGGGGATTTCGGCGAGCCCGATAAACAATCGATCGCCGCTCGCAGGGGACCCTATGAATTAATGATGCTGGCGGAGCATTTTTCCCGGATGGCCGAACAAATCAAGGAAAACCAGCATGCGCTCATAGCGCTGAATGCCGAGCTGGAAAGCCGGGTCACGGAGCGGACGCAAAGCCTTTTGCGTAAAAACCGGGAGCTGGCGGCAGTCAATAGGCTGCTTACGCCTGTTATGCCCAATCGGACGACGAACGATCTGATCGAAGAAAGCATGACGAGCTTGCGTGATTTAATCGGGCAGGAGGTCAAGCTGTATTTGTATCCGCATCAAGGGAGGCTGTCATTGGGCGGGAGAACAGGAGGGGACGGTCTCCAGGAAGCCAGCCGGGCCGAACATGAGGAGGACGTTCGCAGACCGGTTGTGCCCATCCATGCCGGAAATGTCGAGCTTGGCAGACTGATTCTTCCGACTAGCGCGGAAAGCTCCCTTGCCGAGGGCGACAGGAGATTTCTGCAGACGTTCGCGAATACGACCGCCATCATCCTGCATAACGATATGCTTCACAGCAGCATCCGCCACGAGCATGCGACATGGAACGCTGTCCTGGAAAGCATGTCGGAGGCGATCGTGCTGATCGATACGGACCATAAAGTTGTGTATGCCAACCGACGCATGTCGGATATGTTTCAGCTGGAGGACAATCAATTGGTTTCCATGACGGAGGACGAGCTTTTTCAGATCATGGAAGACAAGTTATTGAAGAAGGACGGGGCATGGACCGGGTTAAGGACGAATCCGCGTATTCCCGCCACCTGTACTGTGTTGGACGAAAACGGCAAGGAACGGTTTATTTCGGTTTCCGTTTTTCATGTTATGGGCGAGGAACGCAGCTTCGGAAAAGGATATATTTGGCGGGACATTACGAAGGAGCATGAAATCGATGCGCTTAAAAATGACCTCATCTCGCTGGCCTCCCATGAATTTAAAACGCCGATTACGAGTATTCGAGGCGGGGTTGAAACGCTGCTCCGAACGGATGCCGAATGGGACGAAGCATTTAAGCGAGAGCTGCTCGAAGGAATACGCGAGGATATCGGGCGCATCCAGGATTTGATTGACGAATGGCTGGACATTTCCAAAATTGAATCGGGCGCCTTGCGGGTTAACCTGCAGCCTGTACGTTTACATGCTGTGATCCAAAGCGCGATTCGGCGCATACCGCGGTTTGCCGGCATGGCCGATGCGCGCTTTGAGGTAGAGCTGGATAGCGGCTTGCCGCTTATTCGTGCGGACAAATCCAGATTGGAACAGGTTATGGTGAATTTATTCCTGAATGCTGTCCGTTATAATGTGAACCGGCCGCATATTCGGGTAACTGCCGAGCCGGACGCGGATTACGTGCATATTCGGGTACAGGATAATGGGATCGGGATGGCAGCCGAGCACCTGGACAAAATTTTTGAACGATTTTATCGCGTAGACGTGTCGTCAAGCCGCCAAACGGGAGGCACCGGCCTCGGATTAACGATCTGCAAAGGGATTATGGAAGCCCACGGGGGATACCTGAGCGTAACGAGCAGTCCGGGCGCCGGAAGCTCCTTTATCATTTCCGTACCGAAATATGATTGGGAGGAGGGAGACGGGCATGAAGAAGCATAAGATTCTCATCGTGGACGACGAGCCGAAAATCATCCGTTTTGTATCGGCGAATTTAAAGTCTTTGGGTCATGAGACAGCTTCCAGCTTAAGCGGACCGGAGGCACTCGACATGGTGGATATATTTGATCCGGATCTTATATTGCTGGATATTATGATGCCCGGCATGGACGGATTTGAAGTGCTTCGGCGTTTGCGGAGTTTTTGCAACGTGCCTGTTATCGTCCTGACGGCAAGAAGCGATTCCCATGATAAGGTGCAGGGTTTGAATCTGGGGGCTGACGATTATTTAACAAAGCCCTTTTCGCTGGAGGAATTATTCGCCAGGGTAAATGCCGTGCTTCGCCGAACGGACGGGCGCATATCTGTACAAGACGCCGTTTCAAGCGAGATTCAATTGGGAGATATCAAAGTCAATTTTGCCCAAAGGCGGACATGGTTTCGCGAGAGAGAGATTAAATTGACGGAAACGGAATATAATCTTTTTGCGCTGCTCGTCCAAAATGCGGGCAAGGTGATGATGCACGAGCAGCTTCTGATCGAAATATGGGGGAACGAATATCGCGACGACGTCGAATATTTGCGGGTAGCCATTGCAAGAATCCGGCAAAAAATAAAGCAGGCTGACGACACTCTTGACTTGATCGTTACTTATCCGGGCGTAGGCTATATGGTGAAGTGAACAAGGAACCTTGGAGGAGTTTTCCAAGGTTTTTTGCGCAGCAGAACGTTTAAAGCCTGTACAAAGCCTGTATAGAACGAAAGCGTCGTATAGCATGTATGGAAAAGCCGCGTCCAGCAGCGCCAGTCCGCCGTTATTCGGGCCGGGGCGCAGCGGGTAGTAGAAGGTAGAACCCGGCCTGGCAGGCCCCCTCCGGCATATCAAGGATGCAGACCGGACCGGCGGGAAACGGCGCGCCGCTAAAACGGATGCCGCCGCCGGACTGCCTATCTACTGAGGAAGAGGAGATGAAGCGAGCTATGTTTTTGTCCGATACCGGCATGAAGCGCATGTATGCCCATGTCAAATGGTTTACAGGGGAACAGCATTGGTCCCCGCTTTCGTTTGCGGAGGTAATTACGCCCTCCTTTCTGTTCTGGCTAGGGGTAACGCTGGCCGGCTTGCTGCTGTCCGCAATCTTCGACGAACCGCTCGAGCGCTTGCGTCCCGTTCGCCGCATCCACAGTCTGTTGGATAAGCTGAAGCCGTACGAAACGCTAATTTTGCGGCTTGGGCTGGGGATCGGACTGCTTCTGCAGCTCGTCACGGGAACCTTCCTCGCGCCGGAGCTTGCTTCCAGCGGAAGCTGGGTCACGGCGATGCTGGCGATCGCCCTCGCAGGGCTGCTGCACCGAAAGCTGCTGCCGGTCAGCGGAGGCGCGCTAGCCGTGCTGTACGTGTACGCGCTCTGGAAATACGGCTTGTTCCATGGGCTGGATTATATGTTCTATGTCGGGATCGTCTATTATCTGATCGTGGCCGGCACGCGGTGGAGGCGCGGAGCGACGCCGGTGCTGTATGTGTTCACTGGGCTTTCGCTGGCCTGGGTCGGGCTAGAGAAGATGACGCTGCCGGAGCTGGCCTATGATATCGTGCATGAGTTCGATATCCCTACGTTCGGGTTCACGGTCGAAGAGTTCGTGCTGATCAGCGGCTTTATCGAGCTTGGCCTGGCCTGGACGTTTATCGTCGGCATTCTGAGCCGGTTTACCTCGCTTCTGGTTACGCTCGTATTTGTCACAACGACGATGGTGTTCGGCTTCAAGGAGATCGTCGGACATACGATCATCCACACGCTGTTGATCATGTTCCTGATCGAGGGAAGAGGGGCGTTCAAAACTCCTTTTCAGTTCCACGGCTCGGCTGTGCGCCGCTATGCCTTTGTATTGGTTAATTTCTGCGTGCTGCTGTTCGGACTGATGGCGCTGTATATCTGGATGGGTCAGCAGACGTACGGGCATGCGCATTAAGGCCAATCTTCCGCCGGTTTACATAAGCTGCGCGCAGGGCAAAGAACGCAACTTTCCCGAGGTTTGCTGCGTCTAAGCGAAGGGAAACATCCGGATACCCGGGAGGTAAAGGCGAATCCGGTTCGGCTTTGGCGCGTATATCACAAGGTAAGCCGTCAAGCCAGGCTTCGGGAGAGGAGGAATAGAACGTGGCACGTTTGGAATATCGTCTGTATGCGGAAAGTGAAAGCATGTTTCCGGTGCTTTACGAATACGACCGGATCGGCCGGGACGAGGCGGCGCTTCGCTTCGCCTGCGACTACTTCGTCAAGGGCGGACGGGTATATGAGAAAACGTCCTGCGCCGTAGAGGCGCATACCTATGTGATCTATGTCAAGGAGGCCTCCGATGAGCGCACGATGCCGTGGCGCCGTCCGGATGCGGACGGACCGCGCGGCATTTATATGGAGCTGAGGGAATACCGGGAGGGCATGGCGGACTACAGACTGGTGGAAACGCTGCAGTTTGCGGATACGCTGGACCTGATGCTGCATATGCAGGCCAATTATTTGTACGCCGAAGAGCGGGAATGGGAGAGAATGAGTACGGAGGTCGATGAGGACCGCGAGACGTACGTTTTCTATGCGTCACCTGTATAAAGGGCCAAGGACCGGGCGGCAGTCCGAGGCTCGCAGCAGGTTCCGGCGAGTCGGGCGAGCGGAGCGGCCTTCGTTTCGCGAATGCTTCGATATACCGGCCGGTTTGGCCTGCTCCGATCCGGTCTGTCCGGTCAGCTAGGGAGAGGGGAGATTCAATATGGATTCACCGAAGGGAAATACGCGAACACACCGTATCCTGTCTCTCTTCGTCGCATCTGCGCTGGTAGCCGCCACAACGGCCGGCTGCACGAACAACAATTGCACCGACCGCAACAAGGACGGATATTGCGATGACGGAGGAGGAGGGCATTCCAGCTATTATTATGGCGGCAGCTCGGGCAGCAGCGGCAGCAAGCTGAACAGCGGCGCCTCCTCCAAGCCGTCCTCCGGCATCAGCAAGGGCGGTATCGGCAGCAGCGGCAGCTCCAGCTCTTGATGCGCGAGGCGGGCAGTGAGGCTGGTCAGGAGCGGCAAAAAATCTGACGGGGAAATGGAGGTGCTGGCTTGCAAGGCGATAAGCAAGACGACGGCGGCATGCCGGGCGATTATATCAGCCGGCGCGAAGCGCTTTATGGGCCGCTGCGGCGCGAAGGCGTATTTACATGGGACCATATGTACGGCGAAGAGTATGCGCTTGCGGGGCTGTATAAGCTAAGCCCCGGGGAGCTGGCGGAGATGCGCGAGGCTGCCGAAGCGCTGGGCCGCATCTATGCCCGAACGGTCAGCGTCGTGCAGCAGGGCGGTCCGCCCCTATGGACGGAGCTCGGATTGCCCGAAGCGGCGTTCGGAGCGCTGCGCTTGCGATTCGACGAATCCGTGCCGACGATGATCGGACGCTTCGATTTTGCGCATACTGCGGAGGGCTGGAAGATGCTGGAGTTCAACAGCGATACGCCGACCGGCATCGTCGAGGCGTTCCACGCGAACGGCCGCATCTGTGCGGCCTATGGGGAAGCGGATCCGAATGCAGGCTGCTCGGAGCAGCTCGCCGGAGCCTTCCGGCGCATGGTGGAGCTGTACCGGGAAGCCGGCTGCGGGACAGTCCGCATCGTGTTCAGCGCGCTCGGATGGCATGAAGAGGATGCGGGAACGACCCGCTATTTGCTGGAGCGGTCCGGGCTGGAGGGCGCGGTGTTTGTGCCGCTGGAAGACCTGCGCGTGCAGGACGACCGGCTGCTCGCTCCAGAGGCCGGAGCGGCGGGAGGCGGTGAAGGCGCTGAGGTGCCGATGGCCCCGGTCGACGTGCTGTACCGGCTGCATGCGCTGGAGAAGCTGGCCGAGGACCGGGACGATGACGGTTATCCGACGGGCGCCCATGTGCTGGAGCTGATCGCGGCGGGCCGCGTGGCGATCATTAATCCGCCCTCCGGCTTTGCCGCTCAGACGAAGGCGCTGCAGGCGCTGATCTGGAGCTTGCACGAGAGCGGGCAATTTTACTCGGAAGAGGAGCATGCGGCCATCGGGCGGTATATGCTGCCTACCTATATGGAGCCTTCCACGGCTCTGGAGGCCGGCATCCCTCATGTAGGCAAGCCGATCTTGGGCCGCGAGGGCAGCAGCGTTACGATCTATGACGGCAGCGGCGCGGTGCTGGAGTCGAGCGGCGAGCTGGAGTACGCGGATCAGCCGATGGTGTACCAGCCGTTCGTCGAGCTTCCCCGCATCCGGGTAGAGACGCTGAACGGGCCGTTCGACGGCCGGCTGCTGTGGGGCTGCTTTCTGATCGACGGGCAGGGCTCTGCGGTAGTTGCACGGGTCGGGGGAGCGATCACAAGCAATATGTCTTATTATTTGCCATGTGCCTTGAAGACAGAATAAGGCGGAAGATAACCGGGAGGTCGAGAACGTGAGCCAGTTGGATAATGTGTTAAGCTTTTTGATGTATTTGGGCGTAACGGTTCCCTTGATGGGACTTGGCATTTTGTTTTTCAATCTGGTGACTCCCTACAATGAGTTCGCGCTGATCCGCGATGCGGGCGATGTTGCGCATCCGGCCAAGGCCGCGGCGGGCAAGGCGGCGGCTTATGATCTGGGAGGCAAGCTGATCGGTCAGGTGCTGGTGCTTGCTTCGGCGGTATACCACTCCGTCGGCCTGCTTGATCTGATCATCTGGGGACTGCTCGGCATCGCGTTTCAGATCATCGTATTTTACATATTCGAGCTGTTGACGCCATTTCGGGTGACCGCGGAAATTCCCAAGGGGAACGTATCGGTAGGCATCTTTTCGTTCTGCCTCAGCGTCGCCTCCGGAGGATTGATGGCATCGCTGATCAGCTACTAAAGTACTTAAATCTAAGGAGATCACATTGTATGCTTGCTATTAAAAAAATTCACCATGCCGCCATTATCTGCTCCGATTATGAGAGATCGAAACGCTTCTACGTGGAGGTGCTCGGGCTGGAGGTCGTCAATGAAACCTACCGCGCCGAGCGCAGCTCGTATAAGCTGGATCTTGCGGTCGGCGGGCAGTATCAGATCGAGCTGTTCTCCTTCCCCGGCGCCCCGGAGCGGCCCAGTTATCCGGAAGCCCGCGGCTTGCGGCATCTGGCCTTCGAGGTCGATGACGTCGAAGCGGCGGCAGCCGAGCTGGCTGCCCGAGGCGTCCGGGTGGAAGCGATCCGGGTGGACGAAACGTCCGGCAAACGTTTTACCTTCTTCGCCGATCCGGACGGATTGCCGCTGGAATTATACGAGAGTTAGACAGACTGCCGTACCAGTTGGGTACGGAAGCCGGGAGCTTCTCTTATGACGATGAAAAAATGGGAGCGAGCGGCGCTTTGTACGAAAAAACATATAACCGGCTAGATATCATAGGATAAGGCTTGAACTTGTACGAAAAGCCGTATAAATAGGCTAAAGTAAACGGATGCAGCGTATATATTATACGTAAAATCGTACAAATAGCCGTAGCCGTATTGCGCAGAGCCATGGTTGTATGGAAAAACATACAAAAATAGGAGCCGGCTGGGAAAGAAAGACAGAAGTAGAACCAGGCAAGGAATAGATCGGAGAGGGACGACTGCAAGAGCGGCTGCCCCCCATGCCGATCTCTCCCCGCGCGCCAAAAGTATGGAGCAGTACCAAAGATCTTCAAGCACCCGGCCGCCGGCCGGGTTTTTCTTGTATAAGAAAACCCCCAGTTCGACTGGGGGTTCAGGAAAGCTTATAGCTATAAGTAAAAATCCCTTGACCTCTATGATAAAATGATAGCCGGTCTGCCAACCGCATCATCAAATCAAGGAGGACAAGGGAATGGATAAGAGCAGTCTAGCACATACCCGTTGGAACTGCAAATATCACATCGTATTTGCACCGAAATATCGAAGGCAAGTCATTTATGGGAAATTAAAAAGAGAAATTGGGAAAATCATTCGAGAGCTATGTGAGCGAAAAGGCGTGAAAATTCTGGAAGCGGAGGCTTGTGTCGATCACATCCACATGTTGGTGAGTATTCCGCCAAAGCTGAGTGTGTCAGAATTTATGGGATATTTGAAGGGAAAAAGCTCGTTGATGATCTTCGATAAATTTGCCAATTTGAAGTATCGATATGGAAACCGCCAGTTCTAGTGCAGAGGGTATTACGTGGATACGGTAGGACGAAACAAGAAAGTGATCGCCGAATACATTCGCAATCAGCTAACGGAGGACAAGAACTACGAACAACTCACGATGAAGGAACTGTTCGACCCGTTTACGGGTGAGTCGGTAGGAAAGGGCAAATAAAGAAGCCCCTTTGAGGGGCAAGCCTGAGACTCATCGCGGTTGGCAGACTTTCAGTGCGCCTTCTTAGGCGCTTGCTAGTAACATGCCCTTATAGGGCTGATGGAAGCCACCGGCTAAGCCGGTGGTTATGACTCCTGTCGCGCCCCCGCTTTTTTTCCAGGAAAGCCAGACTGACCGAAATCTAACGATATACTAACAAATTCCCAACAAAGCTTTGGTATGCTTGGCCTAAAGCGAATCGGGCGGTCTCCGGCTAGGGGGGAGCTCGATGCAGGAGGTGCGGGGGAATGGAGAATCGGTTTTCGGTAGGCATGGCGTTTGGGGCATTGCTCAGCATTCCTTTGTGGATGGCGGTGATCGGCTGGCTCCGCTGGCTGGCGCAATGGGGAACTTTGGTGCTTCACGGCTGGGCAGGTTAAGGACGGTCCGGCCGGGGAGACGGCCGATCGTCATGGCGGCGCAGCTTCGACGCTCCTCTCCGGAAGCGGAGCGGGAACAATGCGCAATGGGCAGGAGTAGACCAGAGTAGACTTGTCCGCCCCCGATGCAGGGGCTTTTTTCTTTCTCAAGAAGAGGATGGAAAAATGAGAAGTTTTCGATTATAATTGAAAATGAAAATCGTTATCATACATAATTCAATTAAGGAGCGCCGCCCGCTGCCGCAGGCTGACGCTTGGAGGAAGGCGATATTCATATGACGATAGATTACGCTTTTATCGAGAATAAGTTCTATATCCGCAAAGCAGCTCCGCTTCAGCCGCCGCTGTGGTCCAGCCCTGCGGCCGAGCTGCTCCAGCCCGCCGTGATGAAGGATTTTCTGGAGCTGTTCGCCCAGCGGATCAAGGCGCTCGAGCTGCCTGTGGCAGCGGTCTATTTCGGCAGCTGGCTCGGCTTCCTGGCTCTCGGCCAGCAATATGCCATGTCCGCCGGCAATACGTCCCTGGACTTGTCGTTGACCAATCTGGAGATCATGCTGCAGGAGCACAATGGCCATACGATCATGACCTTCAATCTGGGGGCGGGCGGGGAAACGTCTGCGCCGGAGAATGCTTGCGAGCGGACCGCCTGGCTTGACTCATCCCTCGAAGCCTTGTACGGATGTACGCTTCGTCCGTTGCTGGAGGCGGCGGCGGAGGCGGGGGGCGCCGAAATCGGACAGCTGTGGGGCCAGTTCCCGACCAAGTTTAATTATTATATGGCGTACTGGGAAGCCGAGATCGCCGATGAGGCGCTGCTTGGGAGGGTACGGGAGGATTACCGGTACCTGCGGGAGGAATTCCCGGCCGAGATGTTCGGACGCAAGAAGAACCCGCTGGATGTGAAAATCCGCTGGATCGAAGATTTGAAGGAGCCGGGCAAGCAGATGCGGATGAAAAATGCCTGCTGTATGTATTACCGCACAGAAGGCGGCTATTATTGCTACACCTGCCCGAGGATGAAGGAAGAGGAACGCGCCGAGCGCCGGGAGAAGGCGAGAGCGACGGCGATGGTATAACCGGGGGGGGGGGAGCGGCTGCGCCCGTCCGTGAAGCGAACTGCCGCGGAGCCGGGCTCTCAAGCAAAGCCCAAGCGTGCCAAAGACCGTCAGGATGAGGGAACCTGCTCCCCAGCGTCAGTCCATGCTGACCAGGAGGGGGCGTTTCCCTTATGTCCTGACGGTCTTCTCTCATATGCGGCGGCGAGCGTTAGTCCCGGAGGCGGCAGCATCGCCGCCTGCGCTCGTCCGGCGGGGCGGCCCAGCCCGGAGCGGGGAATGCCTGTGGTCTTAGGCGTGGTAGCGGCCGCGCGGCTCGTTGAGCACCCACTCGAGCAGAAGAATTTGCTCGTCCAGCCGTTCGAGCCGTTCTCCCGCCGCAGAGGCTTGGGAGGAGCCGGCCGCGGCTTCGGCTTGCGTTTCCATGATTTTGCGCTGCATGAGCAGCTCATTCAGCTTTCGCTTGACCTGATTCTCGTCTCTCACAACCTGCACATCCTTTCATCCACCCGATCTTACCAGAAATCCGGGAGGCGGGAAAGCGTAGAGAGGGCAGCCGTATGGCGGTTAGCCGTGCTGGAGGCGCTTGGACGGCATGCCGGCCGTCCCTACGACATCCCTCTCCCATAGCCAGTCCGTCGGAGCGTACAGCTCATAGAAAGGGATTTTATCCGTAGCCTTGCGGCACATGGCGATCGTTTTGGAGGTGTCGCTTGGATCGAGCGGCTTAAGCAGCAAGGAGCTATGCAGCTGAAGCACGGCGTCCGTCCTGCTCATGGGCGAGTGGTGGTGGAGCGGCGCGGTGCGCTGCAGGTAATAAGCGCCGACGTCATACGTCAGATGAATATCCTGCGGCTGGCGGCAGATGCCTTGACGGAAGGGAGAGTTAAAGACCCGGACCTGTCCTCCCGACACCTTCAGCACGGCGGCTTCGTCGGCCAGCAGAGCGCCGGACTGCTGCGGCAGACGTTTCGTGTCCGGATGGTCCGCAGGCAGCATAAACAAGCTGGCTTTGTTTCCTTCGGCGACAGAGGAGGCACGGACGAGCAAGCCCCACTCGCGCTGCGTAATCAGCGCGTTATACAGCACCATCAGGGCGTGCTCGAGAGCGGCCTCGTCGTAAGCGTCGATCGTCGCCTCCGCATAATCGCGCGAAGCGGAGAGCTGCAGATCGCTGCGCGAATACCAGACGCGATCCGCCGTGAATACAATCCGCGGCAGACGAGCGTCCCAGGCTCTGCCGTAACCCATCTCCACGCTGACGAGCATGTCGATCGGAGAAGCGAAGGTGTAGCTTGTAGCCGGTACGGCGCTGAAGGTGCGCACCGCCCAGGAACAGAGGGTGTCGGAAGGAAATTCAACCGCGAGACGATGCTCGGCAATATTCAGCTCCAGCAAATAAGACATATATATCCCCCTTCAAGGGTCAGGAGTAAGAATAAGAAGTTCAACTTGTTCGCGACAAAGGGCAGTGCTCCCTGTGGAGGGAGATACACTATGTAACGGGCCATGCCAAGGAGCCGATAAAAACCGGGAAATCGTTCCATCACTCCGGCATATAAGACACGTCTAGCGCTTGAGAATGATCCTCACATAGGTAAATATATGTTACATTATGTATCATGTCAAGCGGTTTATGAGCATCAACGGTCAAATAAACATACGATCTCAGCCTCCGTCTCAGACAGAAGGCCCCGGCCGCTGTTCGAAAAAAGATGCGCGCGCCTCGGACTCAATGCGCGATGAGCTTCACTCCGCTGAGAAGAATCAGCAGAGCTATGGCTATGCGGAGCGGCTTGGCCGGCATGCGGGGGGCCAGCCTGCTGCCCAGCAGAACGCCGGGTACCGAGCCGATCAGCAGTTGAAAAGCAAGCCCGTAATGGACATGACCGAGGCCCATATGAAGCAGGCCGGCCGCGGTAACCAGCAGGAAGGCATGGACAATATCGGTCCCGACGAGCTCCGCCGAGGACATCCGGTAGAAGAGCATCATGGCCAGCGCGAACAGCGAGCCCGAGCCGATCGAGGTGAAGCCGACGATAAAACCGAGGACGAAGCCGATAATGATCGTGAGCGGGAGCTTGCGTTCCAGGGACAGCTCCTGAAGACGAGAGGTCCCCTTGTCCTTCAAAGCCAGCTGAACCAGATTCAGCAAAGCGACGAGGACGAGCATGAATCCCAGCGCATGGCGGATAATCAGGTCCTGATACGCATGCAGCGGAGGGTACCACTTCAGCAGCAGGATGGAGGCCGCGGCGCCGGGCAGACTGCCCAGCGCGAATTGGCGGGCCAATGCCAGATCGACCGTTCGCTGGCGCAGATGCTGAATACTGCCGAACAGCTTAGTTACCGAGTTATAGACCAGATCGGTAGCAACGGCTGCCATAGGCTGAATGCCCGCAGCTACGAGCAGCGGAGTGAGCAGCGAAGCTCCCCCGACGCCCGTCATCCCGATAAGCATTCCGACAAATGCCCCTATTGCGATAAGCTCCGCTTCCATCCTGCATTCCTCCTTGTACATGCCCTGCACCTTTATTAACACTATGCAGAATCTGCGGGAACATGACTTGTCTGCCTGCCGGGGTTTCTTCATCATATTAGGCTTGATCTGTCCGGGCGCATGGCTTACAGTTAAATAGCGGAAAAAAGGGGAGAATAGGCCGCCCGCAGCATGAGGGATGGGCCTGTTGCAAGAGAGGGGAAGAAGAATGACAGCAATTAAAAGCTTTGCGGATGGCGATGAGGTTACCGGTTTTTTTCTACTCAAGCTGGCGGAGGTGAAGCAGACGAACGCTACCCCGCCCAAGCCTTATTTCGATCTGATTCTGGCGGACAGCACCGGTGAAATATCAGCCAAGCTGTGGGATATCTCAAGCGCGGACAAGGAAACGTTTTTTTCGATGATGCTCGTCAAGGTCCAGGGAGTGGTGCAGCTGTACCGGGACCGGCTGCAGCTGAAAATAGCCCGTATCCGGAAGGTCACCCCCGAAGACGGCTGCTCGATACAGGATTTTCTGCGCACCGCTCCGGTGGCGGCCGAGGATCTGGTCGCAGCTATCGCAGGCGCCGCGGCGAGCATCCGCGATGAGGAGATGCGGGCGATCGTCGATTTCTGCATCGCCAAGGCAGGCGACAAGCTGCTGCACTACCCGGCGGCCAAAGGAATGCATCACGCTTATTACGCGGGTCTCGCCTACCACACCGCGCGGATGCTGGAGCTGGGCGAATTTATAGCGGGCCAGCGCCCGTTCCTGAATGCGGAGCTGCTGAAGGCCGGCATTATTTTGCATGATATCGCAAAAACCGAGGAAATGAATGCCGAACTCGGCGTGGTGCGGGAGTATAGCCTGACGGGGAAGCTGCTCGGCCATATCTCCCTCGTATCCGGCTGGATCACCGAAGCGGCCATCCGCTTGGGACTGGACCCTGGCGCCGAGAACGTCATCGCCCTCCAGCATCTGGTGCTGTCGCATCATAATCTCGGCGAATGGGGAAGCCCGGTGCAGCCTCAGCTGCCGGAAGCCGTAGCTTTGCATCATATCGATCAGCTGGATGCGAAGCTTCAGGCTGTCGAGGACGCGCTGGATGCGATGAACGCAAACGACGAATGGTCTGCTCCGGTAAGAGTACTGGAGAACAAGCAGATCTACCGGATGAAGAAGCCGGGGAAATGATGCCGTACCCTTGGAGAGAAGCCGGGCCGGGACAGCGGAACAAAGAATAATGAAGGAACTGGTCAAACGCACAGACGGAGAAGGACGCCGTGCAATATGATGGATTATCTTCTGAAAAAGGAGGTTTTCCTCAATGGGTTATGTTGGCGGCGCAGGTGCCGGATGCGGCGGTTATACTTCCACTGGCGCGATTCTGGTGCTTTTCATTCTGCTGGTGATTATTAGTTGTGCGTTTGTTGTGTAACTAAAAGGATTGAGAAGGGCTGCGCTGCGCGCAGCCCTCTTAAGCATGCTCCGGAAGGCTGCGGCCGCTTCTCCACAACATCCTCCAGCCAAGTATAACCAAGTCAATTTGAGGCATAATTGTAACACGACAAATGCTGGCAAAGGGGAGAAACAGATGCCGCCGCAGAAATTTACGATACTTCAGCTGTCGACCGTCTTTTTATTGTCCGTAGGCATGATGAACCATGTTCAAGTTATTCCGCTGATCCTGGATGTGGCAGCGCGCGACTCCTGGTTATCCATTCTGTTGACGACCGCGCTGTTTATTCCCGTATTTCTGACGATCGGCTACATTATAAAAAAGACGGGGCAGCAAGACATCCGGAAGTGGCTGACCAAAGCCTACGGCCGGTGGGCGAGCGTCGCTTTCTCCGCGGCGGCCGGCGTGCTGCTGACCGCCGCCATCATCATCACGACGAAAGATATGAGCATATGGACGAACGCTTCGTATATGCCCAATACCCCGATGGGAGTCATTGTGGTCTCCTTCCTGGCCACCGCGCTGTATACGGCGATGAAAGGGCTGCGTACGCTCGTGGCGACGGCCGGCATCTTCCTGCCGATTATCGTACTGCTGGGCGAGTTCGTGATGATGGCGAACTTCCAGATCAAGGACTATTCGCTGCTGTTTCCCATCTTCGAATATGGACCCCTGCCCATGTGGAAAGGAGTCATGTATATCGGGGCAGGCTTCGTTGAGCTGATTTTCCTGGTGTTCATGCAGCATCAGGTGTCCAGCAAGGTAGGCATGTGGCAAATGCTGATCCTCGGCCTGCTGCTGGCCGGGCTTACCTTGGGACCGACGATGGGGGCGATCAGCGCGTTCGGGCCGATCGAAGCGGCTCAGCAGCGCAATGCGGCCTTCGAGCAGTGGCGTTTGGTGAAGGTGGGCAATTATATGGAGCATGTCGATTTTCTGTCTATTTTTCAATGGGTCGGCGGCGCTTTTGTCCGCATCGCGCTGGCTCTGTACATTGTCAGGCAGTTCGTTCCCTCGAATCTTTTCCTGGTTGGCATTACGGCGCTCTGTGCCATCGGGGCGCTGTATCCGGTAGGAGACATCACCTTCTACAATTTCATGAAAAATGGCTATTATCCGCTTATGTTTGCCGGGCTGCTCGCTCTGGTGGCTGTCCTCTACATACTGGTGCTGATATCCGCGCACAGAAAGCGGGGAACCGCTCATGAATGACCGGGCCGAAGCTGTACTCGCCATCTTGTCGCATTGCGAAGACGTCATCTCCACGCAGAAAAGCTATGATCCGGAAGGCCGGGATACGATCACGATCATCCAATGCCGGACGCTGTGCGACGCCAGGGTGCTGACTGAGGACGTGCTGCCCGACCTGCAGCGGATCTATCTGTTTACGCGCTTCTCCAGCGGGGAGGCCATCGAACGGGCGGCCACGATTCCTCTGAAGGAGATCGAGAGCTTGAATGACGCGGAGCTGGCCGGCCAGGTGCTGGCGGGCAATGTCGTGCTCTGGTTTCCCCGGCTAGGGCTTGGCTACTCGTATCACGGCGGCAAGCGGCTGGCGCGCGATACGGAGGAGAGCAATATCGAGGTGTCGATCCGCGGGCCTAAGGACGGTCTGGTGGAAAATTTGATGACGAATCTGGGACTTATCCGTCAACGGCTGCCGAGTCCTACCGTAGCCTTTACCTCCTATACGGTCGGTACGAAATCGAAGACGCGGGTAGGCCTGATGTATTGTACGGATAAGCTCTCGCCGGATACGCTGTCCCTGATCACGTCTAAATTATCCGCTCTGGAGCAACAGATCGAGGAGCTGAGCAGCGCCACCCAGCTGGAGGAGCTTATCTCCGACCAGCCGTACAGCCTGTTTCCGCTCAGCGTCTATACGGGGCGAACCGATTTCATTACATCCTCGCTGCTGCGGGGACGGTTCGTCATCTTGATCGATGGCGTGCCGGGAGCGATCGTCGCTCCCGCTACTATGACCCTGCTGCTCAAAACAGCCGAGGACGCCCATTTTAACTTCATATCCGCCACGTCCGGCCGGCTGCTGAGACTGGTCAGCTTATACGTGTCTATTTTTCTGCCCAGCTTC
The DNA here is from genome assembly GCF_900101595.1 of Paenibacillus sp. cl123. Classification (GTDB taxonomy): domain Bacteria; phylum Bacillota; class Bacilli; order Paenibacillales; family NBRC-103111; genus Paenibacillus_G. The sequence goes on along the minus strand of NZ_FMYY01000016.1, from coordinate 60,771 downwards.
TACATCGCGCTGACAGGCTTTCATCAGGATCAGCTGCCTTTTCCACTGCTGTCCACGATCTCGATGACCCGCGTGGGCGTACCTTTTTCCGTGCCTGTCGAGATGCTGCTTATTCTGCTGCTGATGGAAGTATTTCGCGAGGCGGGCTACCGGCTTCCGTCGTCGATCGGCCAGACCATTACCGTTGTCGGGGGGCTTATCATCGGGGATGCCGCTATCCGGGCGGGGCTAACGTCTCCGACGATCGTTGTGGTGGCTGCCGTATCCGTAGTGGCCGGCTCCACCCTGATTAACCAAACCTTGACGGGGACGGTCAGCGTCATTCGCTACTTTAATCTGCTGCTGGCCTCTGTCCTTGGGATGTACGGATTTATGCTGTCCTGCATTCTGGTCATTGTGTATATAGCCGGCCTGACCTCTTACGGGATTCCGTACTTATCTCCCTTGTCCCCCGTCAATCCGAAGGATGTGCTGCGCGCTGTCATCCTGCTGCCCCGCAAGTGGCGTGGAAGGAAGCCGGAACATCTAAAAAGAAAATAAGAGGTGCTGCCGTGAAACCGTGGAGCTTTTACATCAAGCTGCAGCTTATAGTGGCGGTGCTGCTGGTCGTCCCCGGCTGCTGGGACTATAAGGAGCTCACCTATCTCATCTATACAACGTCCTTCGGCATCGACTACAAGGACGATCAATATACCGTTTATCTCCAGGCGCTGAATTTCAATGACCTGGCCAAGCAGGAAGGCGGGGATACCGGCAAAAGTTATCCGATCCTCGTCGGCAGCGCCAAGGGAGAGACATTGACGGATGCGATTTTCCAATTGTACAGGAGCGAGCAGATGCGCATCTATTGGGGGCATGTGAGCGCGGTCGTCCTGAGCAAAAATGCCGTCAAGCATGCGGATATAAAGGAACTGGTTGATTTTATCAACAGATACAGAGAAATCCGCTATAATGTATGGCTGTACGCCACGGAGGAGCCGATCGAGCGCTTGTTCAACCTGGACTCCTTTTTCGGCATGACGGCGTACCAGACCATCCTGATGAACCCTGAGGACTCTTATCAGCAATATTCGGACATTAAGCCGATCTATCTGGTGGACTTCCTGGCCGATTATCTCGAACGAGGCAGGACGGCAATGCTTCCGGTATTGTCGTCCGCCGAGACAGAGTGGAAGGAAGGGGGGAAGGCGAGCCGGCAGATGAAGCTTAAAGGCGCGTATTTCTTCCATGACCGGATGTATAAGGGGAGCCTGCTGTTCGAGGAAATGATGGGCAAAAGGTATTTGGATAAAAAAATGTCCCGGCTGCCGGTCACCCTGCATGAGGCGGGAAAAACGCTAGCTACGCTGGTTGTCCACGTCAAGGACTGCAGGGTGGATTACCGGATCGAGGGCGGGAAGGTTAAATATACCGTGAAGCTGAAGGCGACGGCATTTATCGAAGAATTGTATAAAAATATGGAGGAGAGTTCCATCATCGAGAGGGTGAAGAAGGATGTGGACAGGCAGATTCGCACCTCCTTCCAGAAAGGTCTGGACATCCATGCGGATATTTACAATCTGAATGATGATCTGTTCCGTTACCACCATGAGGATTGGAAAACTTATATAGCGGGCAAGCCGGTGAAGGATATAACGGAGCTGGAGACGGTTGATCTGGAGCTGAGGCTGCTGCATTCGGGCAAGTACAAGAACCGGGTGAATTAACCGGACAGACGCGGACAGACGTAGAAGGACGCCGGCCAGGCAGGAAAACTCCCCTAAGTGTCAAATGTTGTTAGGGGAGGAATGCGGATGGCATTTATCGTGAGAGAAAATCAGCCGGGTTGAGAAGAAGCGCTGAGGACGGCGATTGGGCAGGCACATCAATCAGCCGCTGCTTTCCCCGCGGGGGAGAAGACAGCGGCTGATTCGCATTCGGGGCTCAGGCTGGATCAGCGATTCTGGCGGGGCTTGTCGGACGCCGTCCCCTCGGCACGGTAGCTTGGCCTATCTTCATGCGGCAGCTTGTCCTCATTGCCGGCCATACGGTCCATCAAGGTTTCGACATAACCGCTGATTTTATCCGTAGATGCCATGTCCTGCTGATCCATCGGTGTGGTAATCCCGGCAAAGGTGCCGGACACATCCGGTTCTTTTTTATGCTTACTCATAGCACATCTTTCCTTTCCTGTGAAATAAGGGCATAACCTATATTACCCCATTCCAAAGGAACTGATACAGATTGCCGGGCGCCCTGGGCCACCCGGCATTGTCGCCGGATGGCGGCGCAGACCGGCGCGGCTTTAGTCGGTCGCCGCCAATTTCTTCTTCACGGGTATCCAGATTTCGCTTCTGAAGGTCGGCGAAGACGTATCCTTGTGTTCATTCCACAAAATCTCGGGTCCTTCCGCCGCTTCATACGAGGAGGATGGAAACCATTCCGAATAAATGCGTCCCCAAATATTTTGCAGCGTAGCCGGGAACGGTCCTACCGAATCGAATACGGCCCAGGCGGATGCCTGCACTTCCAGGTGAGACAAGCCGTCCGGGCACTCCGAGGTGGTCGCCGCCCCGATATAATGGTCCAGCTCCCCGGCTCCGTCCAGCCGCCCTTCCGAAAAGTTCACGGATGCGCTGATAAGTCCGTGCGGTTCGATGTTCGAAGCTTGTTTAATCGTGCGAATGTTGTCCTCGGTCAAGCTCTGCCACATCGCCGCGATCTCGGGATTGACCCCGTGGTAGATGAGCGGCACTCGCTTATGGATGCCGACAATGCGGAAAGCCTCTTTCTCAACCAAACGATAATTCATTTCATTCCCTCCCTGGATGGTCAGCTGAAAGGTCATTCTCGGAAAAGCTTTGAGCGGCTGGCCTTGCTGCCGCGCTTCCGACGGCAATATGCCGTGCAATCCTTGAAAAGCACGCGCAAATGAGTCGGCGGAGCTGTACCCGTATTTGACGGCTACGTCGAGCACTCTGGCCTGGCCGCTGGTCAGCTCGAAGGCTGCGAGCGTAAGACGCCTGCGGCGGATATATTCCGACAACGTAACGCCGGCTAGGAAGGAAAACATTCTCTTAAAATGATACTCCGAGCAGCAAGCCCGCTTCGCCACTTCTTTGTAATCCAGCTCATTGAGCAGATTGTCCTCCAAGTACTGAAGGGCTCCATTCATGCTCTTAAGCAAATCCATTGCTATAACCTCCCTGCTTCATCATCGTATCAGGAACGACTGCGCCCTATCCGACATTCCGTGCACAAAAAAGAAGGATAACTTGCGCTGCTTCCGCGTCTCTCTTATTATACGCCTGTGTTCGCGCGGGACAAGGTTGCGATACCGGCGGGCATCACGTATATTGAGAGAGATGTCCGGACTGATTGAGAAGAGGTGAGCTCGGATGATTGGCATGTACCTTGTGCTGGGCATGATGGACGTGCTGGCCTTGCTGGCGCTGTTGTTCCAGATATTCCGCTGGCCGTATTTCCGTCATTTGGGCGGAGCTCTCCTTATAGCAGGCGTTTGTTCCGTCGTATCCTATTGCTTGCGCATCGTATTTGACTTGACGCAGTGGGACATGGCCGCCCAGGGCTTGATCATTTTCCTGGGCTTGCTTTATACGCTCAAGGTGCATCCGTATCACGCGATGACTATGACCGTAACCGGTTATCTGGCTTATGCGATGGTCCAGCTGCTCGGATTGAAGACGCTGGATGGTCTGGGGATTGTGAGCGCGGATATAGCGGCCGAGGACGCAGGCGCCGGCATATTTTCCTTGCAGCTGCTTAGCCAGCTCGCGGGTATCGGGCTTTCCTATATGCTCTATAAGCTGCGTATGGGCTTCACTTACGTGACGGGCCGCGTCCGCGAAACCGTCAGTCCTGTGCCGGCCGGCGAGCCGCTTGCGCTCTTCATTCACACGGTTGCCGTCTTGGTGATGGCCAGCGGGATGTATTGGATTATCCAGTTCGGGAACGCTGGCGTGGATGTGATGCTGTGGACGGGGCTTCCGGCCCTTGGCGGCTTGCTCTATTTGGCTTATAAGCAAGAAAGCAGAACGTGACGCGAGGGCGACGATTGGAGCAGGACGGGCTGAGGATGCTGGCAGCAAGAGACAATTGAACTTGATGGAGAAGGAGGCAGTCATATGGCCAAAGCAAAAGTAACGAAGCGTCCTACGCGGGATGAATTCGAATTGGAAGAGCTGGGCAATCAACTGGTCGAGGCCAAGCAAGAGGATTCCGAAATTGTGCTGACGGTCTGGGGATGGGAGGAGCAGGTGCGCGGACAAATCGTGCTGATGGACTCCCGCACCAAGCTGGTCCATATTCAGCATCAGGGGGAGCTTACGAAGGTTCCTTTCCTGGACATTATGAAGGTGGATTATCCACGGGATTAAAGGATGCAGGCGCTTCTCTCTGAGGCGGCCTGCATTTTGTTTGATTTCAGGCTGGCATGGCCCACACGAACAGGCAAGCGGTCGAATATCTTAAACTAAAGGGACTACTCCCGGGGTTCGTAGATTTCGCCGAAAGGAGACCAGTCTGATGGCCAAAGGATTCGATTGCGCTACGCCGCTGACCGCGGCTCTTGCCCGATTGTTTGCCAGTCAGGGCTTTACATTCGTGGGGCGGTATCTCGCTGAAGCGGGTTCTTGGAAGCGCCTCTCTCCCGAAGAGGCACAGTGGATTACGGAAGCGGGCATGTACATCGTCTCTTTCTTCGAGCGCTACGCCAACCGCGTACGCGAAGGAGCAGGGGCGGGAGCGATAGACGGCAAGCTTGCTCTTCAGTACGCGAAGGAGGTTCGCCAGCCGCCCGGCTCTGTCATCTATGCGGCAGTGGACTATGATGCGCCTGCACGCGATTATGGCGCGATCGCCGCCTACCTCCGGGCATTCGATGCGGAGATCGTGGGCTATGAGCTTGGGGTATACGGCTCCTACAGCGTCGTCAAAGCGATGCATGAGCGGGGAATCACGACCAAGCTTATGCAGACCTACGCCTGGAGCCGCGGGCTGAGGTACGATCCCATCAGCATTTATCAATATAAAAATGACGTTACGGTTAACGGAATCGGCATCGATTACAATGAGTCCAACGGGGACGCAGGAGGGTGGAAGGTAGGGATGGCAATCGTACAGCAGCCGGCGCTGGACCCGGGAGTGGCGCAGACGGTGATCAACACGTGGATTAAGAAGTCGTGGGCGGATGCGGAGGCCGCCAAGCAGGGCGCGTCCGCCGAGACGGTCCAGGCGCTGACCTCGCAGCAGCGGTACTACAACCAGCTGGCGAATGCGCTGAGGGACGCAGCGGGCCTGCCTCGCGAATGATCGCGTAGCGGAACTGCCGGGGCCGTCCGGCCGTCGGTTCGGGCGGCTTGCGGGCAGATGAAGCGTCATCGGTAATTCCCGAAACCGTCGTTATGCACTCGATGCAGGACGGTTTCTTAACACCCCCCGCTGTCATACTAATGAAAGGACAAGCATTAGGGTCATATGGGAAGCATGAGCATTGTCTCATAGGTATGCCAAGCAATGGTCAAAGCATGCGGCGCCAGGCATTGTATGACATCCCGCTTGCAACAAAGCGAGACCCCCAGGCTAGTGCCGGGCGGGCCTCGCTTTTTAATGCGGTTTGAAGCTTTGGGAAAGGATACGACTTCCTCCCTGTCACGCTTTGTTCATAAGCGGAGTACAAATGACTCTTTCGAGTCATAGCCAGCAACGCGGACAATATGATTTGATAAAGGTATGGGGCTGTTAAGGGAGTGAACCTGATTGCTGTACCGGCATTTAAAAAGTTTGATTTTGATCATCCCGACATTGACCATCGGGTTATGGGAATATATTCGCCACGCCTTCCTGCTCCCGTACATCTCCATGGATCTCGGAAACTGGCTGGCGCCTTTGCTCGTCTTTCTGGTAACGATGACGTTGCTGCGCAAGCTGTTCTTCATGATCGAGAAGCTGCAGGAGGAGCTGCAGAAGGAGCGGGCAGCCAAGGCCGCTCTGGAAGAGCGTGAAAAAATTGCGCAGGAGCTGCACGACGGCATCGCACAATCATTGTTTCTGCTGTCGGTTCGGATCGACCGGGTGGAGCAGAGCCAGACCGGCGTGCTGACGGACGCTCTGCGAGAGGCTTACCAGAGCCTGCGCAAAACTGTCCACGAGGTGAACGATTATGTCAGGCAGGCGATCGCCGGCCTTCGCTATCCGGTCAATCCTTCGGCCGAGCCGTGGATGGATTCGATACGCCAGCTGACCGAGGAGTTTATGCAGGATACGGGCATTGCGGTACATCTGAACTGGTCGCTGTCCGAAGAGAGGATCAAGCTGAAGGAGAAGGTGGAGCTGTACTCCACGATTCGCGAGGCGATGATCAATGCTTACAAGCATGCGGATGCTGCAAATCTATGGATACAGGGGAGCGACCGCGGAGAAGCGGGCTGGAGCTGCGAGATTCGCGACGACGGCAAAGGCTTTGACGCAGGGACGCCCTCCGAGGCACGCGGCGGCTTTGGCCTGCTGATGATGCGCGAGCGCGCTGACGAATTGGGCTGGAGTCTCGTTATCAGACGAGAGCAAGGGTGTACTATGGTGACGATCGAGAAGGAGGACAAGCGATGACACAGCCGATCCGAATTATGCTGGCTGACGACCACGAGCACGCACGCGAGGCGATGAAGGATATTATCGGGCTGGATGCCTCTTTTGAAATCGTCGGCGAGGCGGTCAACGGGCAGGAAGCGGTGAGGCTGGCCGAGCAATGCATGCCGGACTTGATCCTGATGGACATTCGTATGCCCGGGCTGGACGGGCTGGAGGCGACTAAAGCGATCAAGGAGCGTTTTCCGTATGTGAAGATCGTTATGGTGACCGTATCGGGGGATATCACTCATCTGTTTGAAGCCATCAAGCGCGGCGCCCAAGGCTATCTGCTGAAAAATCTGAGCCCCGCCTCCTGGCATGAATATTTGCGGGCAGTCGCCTTCGACGAAGCTCCGATGTCTCGCGAGGTTGCGGTGAGGCTGCTGCAGGAATTTACGATGGTGAAGACTAACGTGCCCGAAAAATCGCCGTTGACAAGCCGGGAAAAGGAAATTCTGGAGTGCGTAGCCTGCGGGAGATCGAACAAGGAAATCGCCGACGAGCTGGATATTTCCGAGCATACGGTAAAAAATCATTTGAAAAATATCCTGCACAAGCTTCATCTGGACAATCGGGTGCAGCTGATGAGATATGCTTACGAGAAGGGCTGGATTCATTCTTGAAAAGTACTGAAACGGGAGGGAATTAAATAATGAAACGAAGAATGATGGTTGCCGTCTGGACGGCCGCATTGACGCTTGCCCTTGCCGGCTGCGGCGGCAAGAGCGCCGGAGAAGCTGCGCAAAGCGCCGGACAAGGCCAGGCGGCCGGAGGCGAAGACGTTCAAGCGCTGTATAAATCCAATTGTCTTTCCTGTCACGGCAATGATCTGCAGGGCGGCATGGGGCCAAGCTTGCAGAAGATAGGAACCAAGCTCACAGAAGAGCAGATTGCCGCAAAGGTGAAAAACGGCGGAGGAGGCATGCCTGCCTACAAGTCCAAATTAAAGGAAGAAGAAGTGCAAACCTTGGCCGCCTGGCTAGCGGAGAAAAAATAACGGCTTTACTGTCGGCGACGCAGAGTGCTTCCTGTAGAGGGCAAGCGACGTTAACACGGCAACTTGGATATCCGCCCACTTTGTTCGCGCTTGTCCGGAGCTTGAACCACACAGGCGCAGAGTCGGCCGCTTTGCGCGCCGCGGTGCTGAGCCAGACGACATAACTTGTCCATAGAGCAGAGCCGCCGCTGGCCGGAAGCGGGCGGCTCTGCTTGCGTATGGAGGAAGGAAAGTGAATGCGATGTTTCGTTGGTGTCTTTATGTCAGTATACTGGCGGCCCTTACGCTGTCATGGCCGGCTGCCGCCGGTGCCCATGCGAATATGGAAATGTCGTCTTCGCTGCTCGCTCCGGCCGCACAGCCCGGGTCAGCTTCAGGCGATAACGCCGACACGCAGGCTCATTTGCATGACGAGCACATGCATCACGGAACAGATCAGAGGGCCGTTGCCCGACATTTATTGAGAACGGCCGACTTACTGGCAGCGGTTCTCGTTCTCGGGTTTCTCGGCTATCGCTATTGGATCTGGACCGGGAGGCAGGCTCCGCTGGGTTTCTCACTGCGTGTAGAACGAAGGCTGCTGCTGGTGGCCGGAGCGCTCAGCCTCCTGACCGGCTTTCTCGAGGTCTGGCTGCAGGTTGAGCAGCTTAGCGGCCCGGGGATGCAATCAGCCTCGGAGCGGTTTTTCTTGCTGCTGACCTCAACCTGGATCGGCACGGCCGCATGGATGAGACCGCTGCTGGCCGGCTTCCTGCTGTTTTTGACCTGTTCCCGCGATCAAGAGTCGCTGAAGTGGATCAAGGGACTCATCGTTGTGTTGTGGGCAGCTTTATCCCCGCTGACCGGACATGCGGCAGGGACATCTGATGGAGCGGCTGCGGCAGTCGGCGGTCATCTGCTGCATCTGATTGCGGCCGGACTTTGGTTTGGCGGCTTGATCGGAATCTTCGCGGCGACATTCGCCCGAAAGCCGTCGGTGGAAAATATTCGGGATTGGAACCAATCGATTTCCCGCTTCTCCAAGCTGACTCTGCTGATCGTCCCGCTCATGGGAGCTACGGGAGCCGGGTTGGCCATCGCAAGATTGCACGCTGCGACCGAGCTGCTGGACAGCCGCTACGGCAAGCTTGTGCTGCTCAAGGGAGCGATACTGCTCGTAGTGATTGGTATCGGAGTTTTCCATCGTCGGGTCTGGCTGCCGCGCCTGCAGCCGTTGCTGGAGCAGGAGGGAACGGAGCGCGAGCAGGCGATCGGCCGGTTCATAAACGGCGTCCAACTGGAGCTTGTGCTGGCTCTCGCGGCCTTCATAGCGGCAGGGATGCTGTCGACGACCTCCCCATCCCAAGCCTCCGCTGAGCCTCTCTATTGGCATGTGATGGGTGAAGAGGCCCATATGTCGCTGAGGATCAAGCCGGAGAGCGGGGGAGGGCATTCGATCAAGCTGGATAGTTGGCTGCCCTCAGAGCTTGAAGCTCCGGTAGAGCCCAAGGTGGAGGCAGCTCCGCTGGCCTCGCCGGATACGGAGCCGCAATCGATACCGCTAGAACTGAAAGTAAGCGGGCCCGACCCGTACGGCTTCGAGGGCTTCGATAAATTCACGTATGAATCGGTCAACCGAGCTTACAGGTTCGGCGGCTCCGGTTCATGGCGGATCATAGTTTCCTTCTCCGACTCGCAAGGACAATTGCACCGGTACGAGAAGGTTGTCGATCTGCCGTAAAGAGGGCATCAACCGGCTTGTCCAACGCCACCGGAAGCAGGGCGACGCAGGAGAACCAGATTTGTCCGCCGGGTGTCGCCAACCATCGGCGAAGGACCTGGAGCAGCTGAAGAATACAGGCGGTAGCCCGCTCCCCATACGGTGCGGAACCTCGCGGAGCAGCCATAGCTCTTTGGGGTCATTTTAAGGAGAGCTTGCCACGGACAGGATAGAATTAGGAAGAATCATAACATAGTTACATTTCAGAAAGGAGACGAAATCATGGGCCTCGAGCCGTTGGTGGCTGCATACGGGTTCCGAGCTGTATTCAGTCCTGAGCTTATATTGATCGTGCTGCTTATTGGGTTATGTTACTGGAGGTACGCGGGAGGGAAGGTGTCCGCTGCGGGAGCAATCAGCTTTGCTGGCGGCCTCTTGCTCTGGTATTTGGCGCTGGGCGGACCGCTCAATTTGCTAGGCCATTTCTGGTTCAGCATGCATATGCTGCAGCAGTCCATTCTTTATCTGATCGTTCCTCCGATGCTGCTCGCAGGACTGCCTTCAAGCTTTTATGAGGGGGTGCTGAAGCTGCCCGTAATTCGCAGCATCGTCGCGGTCATTGGTAATCCGATTCTTGCCTTGTTTTTGTTCAACGGAGCGTTTTCCTTCTATCATATTCCCATTATTTTCGAGGCGGCGATGTCCAACTACACGCTTCACAACGTGCTGCACCTGCTGCTGTTTGTGACGGCCTTCGGCCTCTGGTGGCCGGTCTATTCTCTGGTGGGACCGTACCCGATGAGCCCCTTGAAAAAGATGGGGTATATTTTCTTGAATGGCTTGATGCTGACTCCGGCATGCGCGCTGATCATTTTTGCTCGTGAGCCGCTGTACGCGCTGTATGCGGGAGATACACATTTGCTATGTCTGCCTTTCTATTCGATTACGGCAGAGAAGCCTCCTCTCGAGCTGTCATGGCTGACTCAACTGGCCGACCAGCAGCTAGGCGGGGTGATCATGAAGATCATGCAGGAAATTTCGTATGGCTGGGTGCTCGGCGCCATTTTTTTTGCATGGTTCCGCAAAGAAAGAGCAGAGGACCCGGAAGACCCTCTGCTCGGCACAGTAAGCTAGCTCGATGATCCGGCTAACTGCCGGATCGTTTTATATACATCCTCGTTGTTCATCTCTTCTCCCATCGGGAACACCTTGCGAATTTTGCCCTGCTGATCGATCAGAAACAGGGAGGTGACCGTGTGGACGAATGAGCCATCCGGCATTTTCTGTACCAGCACACCGAAGCTGCGGGCAACTTCGGCGGTCTCCTTCTCCGTGCCCGTCAACAGCGTCCAACCGGTGTAATCCATCCCCATCTTGTCCCCGTAACGCTTGAAAACTTCCGGCGTATCGCGCTGCGGATCGAAAGTGATGGAGAGAAACTGAACCTTGTCTCCCCATAATCCTGTCTGCTTCAGCTGGTTCTGCAGCTTCACCATATTGTAGGTTGTCATGGGGCAAATATCGGGGCAGCTCGTAAATAAAAACTCGACCAGTCTCACCTTGCCGTCGGTTTGCTCCAGCCCGGTCGGGGTGCCGTCCAGGTTCTGCAGCGTAAAGGCAGGCGCCTGCTTGAGTGTAGGCAGAGGCGGACCGTCCTGGCTAACCCAGCTGTATACGCTGTATGCGAGAGCGATAAGCAGCACACAGACGGCTGCCTTGAATCCGTGACGCTTTAAAATCGCGACCATTTTCTTCAAAACTCCTTGTCATCGATATAGGGTTCATTATATCATGTCTCTCTTGCCCGCCCTATGACTCCAAAGGGCTATCTCTGCGCTGTCCGCGGTGGAGTTTGGGAAATCGCTCACACAGATTTCATAAATAACACTCACATGTGGCCCCTCAGGGTCATTTGCCAAAGCTGTGCATTGCCTATAATTAAGGTCAATAAGGTCAGCGACTAGCAAATGAAGGAGGAGAATAGTATGCAGCAGCGCAATGTGGAAGGCATTAGGAAGTTCAGCAAGCTCAAATCCAGTACGGCGACAAGAAAAGCCGAGCAGGCTATTGAACGGCTGCTTAATCGGGACATGAAAGTGAACTTCAACACGGTATCGCTTGAGGCCGGCGTGTCCAAACCCTTCCTGTATACGCAGCCTGAGCTGAGAAGCCGGATCGAGGAGCTGCGTGAGCGGACGGAGCGTTGGGGAGAACTGGAACCGGAGCGCAGCCATTTGCATTTGCTGGAGCGTGAGAACGAAAAGTTAAAGCAAAAAATAAGTAAATTGGAGCAAATGATTCAAATCATGAGAAATGCATAATTATTTAAAGTAAACATGCTGATTGTTCATCTGAATGACAAAATATTAGCTATTTCGGGTCATTTTGATCTGAAATAGCTTGGATATAATAATCCTTGTTTCGTGCAAGGTTTATTTTTTTATATGCATACAGAAAGGGAGTGTTCACTTTGCAATTTCCGACGATTGATTTCGGTTGGCTGGGCAATGGCAATTTGATCGGTATGATGGCCGTTCTTCACGTGATGATCAACCATGCGGTCGCAATCGGCGGCTCGATTTTGATGGTATCGCTTGAATACGCGGCTGTGAAAACTGGAAACGCTCGTCTGGAGCAATACGCCAAATGGCTCAGCAAGTGGATATTGATCATCACGACGACCGCGGGAGCGATGACCGGTGTGGGCATCTGGTTTACGACAACCGTCATTTTACCCAATGCGATCGGTTCGCTGCTGCGTATTTTCCACTGGGCATGGTTTACCGAGTGGCTAGTCTTTGTATCGGAGGTCATTCTGCTGCTCACGTATTACTATACCTGGGACAGGTGGAAGGGAGATCGCAAGAAACTCCATCTACGGACTGGCCTTGCCCTGTGCATCATGTCCTGGTTCACGCTGGTCATCATCACCGGAGTGCTGGCTGCGCAGCTGAACCCGGGCAACTGGGTAGAAACGCTGTCGTTCTGGAGCGCCTTCCTGAATCCGACTTGGGTCCCCTCGACATTGTTTCGCACCTTCGCTGCTATCGCGCTGGGGGTGGCGCTGTTGACCCCTCTTAACCGCTGGCGGGTAAAGCATCCGCTTGATCGAGCCTCCGTGCAGCGCATTTACGGAAAATGGCTGATTGTATCCGTTCCTTGCATGCTGGTGTCCGGCTGGTGGTACTTGCGTACCTTGCCTGAGCAAGCACAGACCTTGGTCGTGTGGGCGAGCGGCATGAGCGACTTTGCGTTTGCTTTTTTGAATGCCGCCGGACTGCTGCTCATTCTGGTGTTTGGGATTATGTTGTTGGATGGACGTACAAGGCATCCTTTGGCACTGTCAGTGTTCACCGCCATCTTCTCACTGGCGCTGATCACCGAGTTTGAGATTGTCCGCGAAAATATTCGCAAGCCGTATGTCATTTACAACTACATGTACGCTAACGGCATTCTCAAGTCGGACGTGGAACGGTTCAAACGGGATGGCGCACTGGCACAGTCGACATTCTCCAAAGTAAAACAGGTAACCGAGGAGAACAAGCTGGAGGCTGGCGAAGAACTGTTCCGAATGCAGTGCATCGCCTGTCACAGCATAGACGGACCGCGCCGGAGCCGGGTCATGACCGAGCGAGCCAAGGGCTGGAGCGAGGAAGCGTTGGCCGCCTTTATCCCGCAGATGCATATGGTGCGTCCGGTGATGCCGCCGTTCGCCGGGACGGATGAAGAAGTGAAGGCGCTGGCCGCCTACATTCATAAGATAGTTGCGGAGAGGAGCGACACGCCATGAACGTCTATCTAAGCGCCGTCTCGCCGGTTCCCAACGAGCTTGGGCTAGCCATTCCGGGAGATTTGCCTTTCTTTGAGGTTTTGCTGGTGACGGCTTTCGTTCTGCACATTGTATTTGTCAATATTTTGGTGGCCGGCTCGGTTTCGGCGGTTTACAACGAAATCAAGGGCATCGTAAGAAAGGATGCCTTAGCCGACAAGCTGGCTTTTCATCTGGCGACCCAAGTGTCGATCGTCAAGAGTATCGCGATTGTACTCGGCATCGCTCCGCTGCTGATCATCAGTACGATTTATACCCAGTATTTTTATTCTTCTACCATTTTGATCGGCAAAATGTGGCTGATGCTGATACCGCTGCTGATCCTTGCATTTTTATCTTTGTACGCGTACAAGTTCAGTTGGGAGAAGCTGAAGCGCCGTCGAAAGCTGCATCTCACGTTCGGAATTGCCGGCGCCTTGATTTTGCTGTTTGTACCGCTGCTTTTTATTACCAACGTCGTGTCTATGCTGCATCCGGAATTGTGGGAGCCGGGGCGAGGCTTCTGGCTGTCCTTGTTCGCTTATCCGACGATCTGGCAGCGATACCTTCACTTTATGGCCGCCAGCTTCTCGATGCTGGGCGTGTACATCTACTGGTGGGGTAATCGTTCGAGCCAGCGGCACGGGGAAGAAGTCACCTTTCGGGCTAAAACGTTTGGAAAAGGAATGGCTGCAGGCTTCACTCTGCTCCAGCTGTTGGCCGGTCCATTGCTCCTCTTCAGTATGAACTCCGTTGTTCGACATGCTTTCATGGGCGGCTCCTTTTTTCACACCGCCTTGCTTGCACTGGCAATTGTACTGGCCATCGTTTTATGCGTGGTGTTGATAAGGCTTGTCCGTGAAGACAGCCGTCGGCGATTCCTTATAGCCGTCGTTCTGCTGCTTGTCGTGTTGTCGCTAATGAGCTGGATTCGCCATGAGGTTCGCGAAATTCAACTTGCGCCATATATGGAGCGTTCACCGCGTAATACGGTTGGTTAAGCCGAGCTCTTTGCTAAACGAATAAAATTTTATCTGCGCCTGCAAGCATTGTCCCCAAAAAAACGGCCCCTCTTGTTAGATGAATCCTAACAAGAGGGGCCTTTCAGTGAGCGGTGAGATTTCTCTAGCTAATGAAGGCGCCCTGTCTTACTTTTTTTCGGCCAGCCATTTGGCAAGGTTGACCAGCTCTTCGTCCTTCAGGGTACTTTTGAAAGCAGGCATGCCGCCTTTGCCGTTCAGCAGCACCTTGTAGATTTGCTGATCACTCAGCTTGCCGCCCACCTTCTGCAAATTCGGTCCCAGCTTGCCCTCCAGCTCCGCTCCATGACAAGCCAAGCAAGACTGTTTATAGATCGCCTCGGCCGCTTGAGCGTTCAATGGAGTGTCCGGGAGTGCAGGGGCGGCCGCTTCATGTTTGATCTCATTTTGCCGCTGCTCAGCCTTCATAAACAAAACGGTAACGCCCAGGAAGCAAGCGATTGCTCCAAGCATGACCATTGTCCATCTGTACATCATCGACACCTCCTCCATACACAAAATCCTAGCATTTTGCTTCTTCGCTTGTATATAGCATTAAAGGGCTAGACCAATGGCAAGGTTGGCAATAGGGAGCTAGGATACTATCTTCTATGACTCGCAAATAATCGAAGCCCTGCTATAATTGAAGTAGTAATTGTTAAAATAAGGTGATGAAATGAGGATGGAAGCATGGAATACACAACCTTTGGCAGAACAGGGCTTCGCGTGTCGAAGCTCGGGCTTGGCGGCGCGCCCCTGGGAGGCGTTTTCGGAGAAGCGGACGAACGCGAGGTCGAGAAGATGATCCACGAAGCGATCGACGGAGGCATTAATCTGATCGACACGGCGCCCAGCTACGGCGACGGCGAATCGGAGCGGAGAATCGGCCAGGCTCTGGACGGAGGAAGAAGAAATCAGGTCGTGCTGGCCACGAAGGCGGTAGGACCGGGAAAGTCATTCGATTATGCGTCTACCGTACGCTCGGTTGAACAGAGTCTGGCGCGGCTGCGCACCGATTGGATCGATCTGCTGCAAATCCATGATGCGGAGCAAGTCCCGTTCGAGACCATTCTGGAGGAGACGCTGCCTGCGCTCGAAAAGCTGCGTGAGGACGGAAAAATCCGGTATATCGGCATTTCCTCGCGGCTGCTGCCGCTGCTGGGGCGATTCGTGAAGCTGAACCGGTTCGACAGCATTCAATTTTACGCCCGGTATATGCTCATCGACCATACGGCGAAGGACGAGCTGCTGCCGCTCGCCACGGAGGCGGACATCGGCGTGATCAATGGCAGCGTGCTCGGACTCGGCCTGCTGGCCGATACCCCGGCGCCTTTCCTGAACCGCAAGATTGTGGACGAGGCCGCGTTGCGGATCTCCCGGCTGCAGTTTCTGCGCAAGTCGGAGCCGTTCGGACTTGTCGAGCCGGCCATGCGCTTCAGTCTGTCCGAGCCGCGCATCCATGTCACGCTGACAGGAGCGGCCACCCGGGAGGTGCTGCGGGCCAATATGGCGCTTTGCGACGGACGGGGCTTGGAGCCGGAAGAGCTGCGCCGGGTGTATGAGCTGTTTCAAGGTCAAAGCTTATTTCCGGCAGAATAGGGGGCGCGCATATGTACGTTGACAGTCATGTTCATTTCTGGAAGCTGTCGCGGGGGGATTACGGCTGGCTGAAGGAGGACAATGCCCGGCTGTACCAGGATTACATGCCGGAGCGGCTGCTGCCCGAGCTTCACGCCTGCGGCGTGAAGGAGCTGATCGCCGTGCAGGCGGCGCCGACGGCGGAGGAAGCCGCCTTCCTGCTGGAGCTGTCGCAGATTTGGCCGCTGATCGCAGGCGTAAGCGGAGGGCTCGATCCGTTCGCAGACCGCTTCAGCGAGCAGCTTGAATCGCTTGCGGCAAGCCCGCGCCTGGCCGGAATCCGTCTGAATGGCAGCGCTTTCCGCGCGGACAGGCCGGCAGCCGAACAGCGCAGGCTGCGGGCGGCGCTCGTCGGGCTGCTTGAGGCCGATCTGACGCTGGACCTGCTTGCGCAGCCAGGCGATCTTGCCGGGGCGGCGGTCTATCTGGAGGAGGTGCCGGCCTTGCGCGCAGTTATCAATCATCTGGGTTGTCCGAATGTCCGAGAGGGGAAAGAGGAGCCTTGGCACTCCGGCATGGAGCGGCTGGCGCGGCTTCCGCATACCGCCGTCAAGCTGTCGGGGATGATTACGATGGCCGGGGGGCCCCGAGCCGGGCTTCTCCGTCCTTACGTCGAACGGCTGGTGCGGATGTTTGGCAGCGATCGGCTGATGTTCGGCAGCGACTGGCCGGTCGCCCTGCAGGCAGGCGGGTATGGGGACGTGATCCGCCTGTTCGAGGAGGTGCTCCCTGCGGAACTGGAGGAGGAGGCTAAAGGAAAGATTCGGGCAGGCAATGCCCGGCGATACTATGGGCTGCACGAAACGTCTTGAACAGCTTGCTGAAGCAGCTGACATTGGCATAGCCGATGTCGCGGCAAATGTCCTCCAGCGAATTGCCGGCCTTGGCGACGATCGGCCTCTGGTCGCTCGCAGTTTCAGCTGCCGTTCGGCATAAAGGACTCCTTTAAGCGGGAGTCTTTTTATGGTTTATGCCAGGTAATACAAACAAGATCGCAGATTGGGGTTGCGCAAAGATGATTCCTTGATATAATAGTAAATATTACTGAATAAAAGATGCTGAGACTGCTAGAAGGGGGTCGACATGTGTTATATAGTAATAATTACTATTAAAACAGTAATGTTCCGACAAAAGGCTGTTCAAAGCAGAGAAACGATTATCGATGGAGGGAATGGGAGTCACACATGAAGAAGAAACACGTTTTACCGTACATAGCTATGATCTTATCCGTATTCATGCTGCTGGCCGGCTGCACTGCAGATTCTCCGGCCGCTGAATCTGCCAGACAGGATGGACAGAAGCCGACAGCGCTCAAGGAGGAATTGGTGCTGGCCGTAGGCAAAATGGACGGCGGGCAGTTTGACCCGAAGAAGGGCTGGGGGATGACACAAATACGGCTGACCCACAGCTCCTTGCTGATGATCGACTCCGACCTTAACTTTATCGGAGACCTCGCAAAGTCCTATAAGATCAGCGAGGATTCCCTGACCTGGACCTTTCCCTTGCGCGACGATGTCAAATTCTCCAACGGGGAAAAAGTGACGGCAGAGGATGTCAAATTTACATACGAAATGCTGAAGCAGGACGGGATCAAGTTCGACTTGTCGTTCGTCAAATCCATCGACGTTGTGGACGGCAACACCGTCGCTATCCGGCTTAACGAACCGCGTTCCACCTTCGTCAGTCAGCTCACTGAGATCGGAATAGTTCCGAAAGCTCATTACGACGATAACTATTCCAAAAATCCGATTGGCTCTGGTCCTTATAAGGTGGCTCAGTACAACGACGGACAGCAGGTTATCCTGGAATACAATCCTTACTGGTACGGCCACAAGCCCCAGTTCAAGAAGCTGACCTTCCTGCTTCTCGCAGAAGACGCCTCCTTGGCAGCCGCCAAGGCAGGAGAGGCCGATATCGTCTATGTTCCGCCGACATTTGCGGATCAGAAGGTACAGGGCATGACGCTTCGCACTTATGAGAGCATCGATTCCCGCGGCATTATGCTGCCTACGCTGCCGAGCGGCGGCAAGGGCATGACGAACGGCAAAGAAGTGAACACCGGCAACGATGTCACGAGCGACCTCGCCATACGCAAGGCGCTTGCTATCGGGCTGGACCGTCAGAAGCTGCTGGATGTTGCGCTGAACGGACATGGTCAAAAAGCGTTTTGCCTATGCGACAATATGCCTTGGTTCAATGAGAAGACGGTTGTCAAGGACGGCGATCTCCAGGCCGCGAAAAAACTGCTTGCCGATGGCGGCTGGGCCGATACCAATAAGGACGGCATCGTGGAGAAGAACGGCCGCAAGGCGGAGTTTGATATGTACTTCAGCTCCAGCGACCAGCTTCGCAGCGATCTTTCTCTGGCAGTGGCCGACCAGGCTGCCCAGTTCGGCATCAAGATCAATACGATTGGCGCTACGTGGGATGAAATCTATATGAAGGGCAAAACGGCGGCCGTGGCCTGGGGCGGAGGCAGACATCATCCCCATCAGCTGTATTCAATGAATTCCTCCCAGCGGATGAACAAGGGCATCGACAATATGGCGGGTTACCAGAACCCCAAGGTAGACGAGTATTTGAACAAAGCGCTCACCGCCTCTACCCAGGAAGAAGCCAACAAGTACTGGAAGCTGGCCCAGTGGGACGGGGAAACCGGCTTCAGCGGCATCGGAGACGCTCCCATCGTATGGCTGCTGCGCGTAGACCACTTGTATTTGGCCAATGAAAAGCTCGATCTCGGCAAGCAACCGGTTCATACGCACGGCCATGAATGGGCCCTATTCGGCAATGTAACGGAGTGGACATGGAAAAACTGAACGCCGATTTACGGCTAGAACAGGAGGGTTTTTGGAGGCTCTCAGCCTCTGAAAGCTCTCTTTATAGTGTGAAGGGGGAGTTATCGTGGCTAAAAGTATCGGGATACGCCTGGTTCGCGTAGTGACATTGCTGATCGGCTTATCCGTGCTGACCTTTTCTCTGATCCATCTGTCTCCGCTGGACCCGGTCAATGCCTATATCGGGGGAGACAGCTCGGCGTCGCCGGAGCAGATCGAGAAGTTCAAAGCCTACTGGGGCATGGATAAGAGCCCGGTGGAGCAATATTTCGCCTGGGCCGGCGCGCTCCAGCAGGGCAACTTCGGCACGTCGCTGCTTTATCGCAGCCCGGTGCTGGATATTATCAAGAGCCGCTTCCTGACCTCGCTCGCCTTGATGGGGGTGGCTTGGGTGCTGTCGGGAGTCGTCGGGTACATACTGGGCATGATCGCCGCCATGAACAGAGGGAGAACGATTGACAGGGTCATTAAATGGTACAGCTATACGCTCGTATCCACTCCGATCTTCTGGATGGGCCTTCTGCTGCTAATCGTGTTCGCCGTCTGGCTCAAATGGTTTCCCATAGGGCTCGCGGCGCCGCCCGGCGTGCTGGAGAGCGAAGTGCAGTTTATGGACCGGGTCCGGCATTTTGTGCTGCCGGCGCTTGCCTTGAGCATTCTGGGGGTGGCCAACGTAGCGATGCACACCCGCGAGAAGATGATCGATATACTGAATTCCGAATACGTCATCTTTGCCAAGGCCCGGGGAGAAAGCAGATGGCAAATTTTCAAAAACCATGGCATGCGCAATTCGATTCTTCCGGCTGTGTCCCTGCAATTTGCCTACTTCGGCGAGCTATTCGGCGGTTCGATGCTGGCGGAGCAGGTATTTGCCTATCCTGGGCTTGGCAGCACGCTGACGACAGCCGGGCTGAAGGGCGATCTGCCATTAATGGTAGGCATTATTTTGATCAGCTCCTTGTTCGTCTTCGCCGGCAATCTGATCGCCGACCTGTTGAACAAGGTCGTCGATCCGAGAATGAAGGAGGGAGTCTGAGATGACCGCTGCGACCGGCACCCGAGAAGGAATGAACGTACGTCAAAAAATGGTTCTGCTTCTGGCGATTTCTTCCGGCTTTTTATTGACGATTCTGATACTGAGCTTTTGGCTGAGCAACGACAACCTGCGCTTGAGCGGCAGCAAAAATCTGGCTCCGAGCCTTGACCATCTATTCGGCACGGACTGGCTGGGGCGGGATATGTTTACGCGGACCATCAAGGGGCTGCGTTTATCGCTGGCGGTGGGCGCATTTGCCTCCCTGCTCAGCGTTCTGATCGCCATCGTGATGGGCGTATGCGCAGCGACCTTCGGCAAGGCGGTGGATGCCGTGATCTCCTGGGTGATCGATTTATTTATCGGAATGCCTCATTTGGTGTTCATGGTGCTGATCTGCTTTATCGCGGGGGGCGGCATCTATGGCATCGTGCTCGGCGTGTCGCTCACGCACTGGACGGCCTTGGCCCGGTTGGTTCGTTCCGAGGTGCTGCAGATCAAAAACGCAGAATATATCCAGATCTCGCGAAGCTGCGGGAAGTCTCCGTGGTATATCGCAAGGAAGCATATGCTGCCATACATTTTCCCCCAAGTTATGATCGGCTTTCTCTTGATGTTTCCTCATGTGATCCTGCATGAAGCGGCGCTGACCTTCCTCGGGTTCGGGCTTTCTCCCCAAACCCCAGCCATCGGCATTATTTTATCGGAGGCGATGAGCCATATCTCGACCGGGAAATGGTGGCTGGTCGTCTTCCCGGGGCTGCTGCTGGTTGTCGTAGTCAAAAGCTTTGACAATATCGGCGAGCAGGTTCGTATTTTAATGGAGCCTTCCAGCTCCAATGAATAGAGGGATCATAATGAGCGGTACGCACAAAAACACGCTGCTGCAGGTAAGCGGCCTGTCGATCGGATTCTCGCAGTATATGAAAGGCACGCAAAAGCGCATCGTTCGTCCCATCTCCGGTCTGCATGTGGACATCGGCGAGGGGGAGATCGTAGCGGTGGTGGGCGCCAGCGGTTCGGGCAAAAGCCTGCTGGCTCACGCTGTGCTTGGCATCCTGCCCGGCAATGCAATCTGCAGCGGAAGCATAGTGTACAAGGGAGAGGAACTGACGCAGACAAGGAAGGAGCAGCTCCGGGGGCGGGAGATTGCGTTTATTCCGCAGTCGGTCAATTATCTGGACCCGCTGATGAGTGTCGGACGGCAGGTCCGGATCGGGCTGGACCGGGCAACTGCCAAGGCTCAGCAGGAAAAGCTGTTTGCGCAATATGGCTTGAAGAAAAGCGATGGGCGACTGCTGCCGTTCGAGCTGTCCGGCGGGATGCTCCGCCGGGTGCTGTTTGCGACCAGCGTGCGGGAGGGCGTCAAGCTTGTCATTGCCGACGAGCCGACGCCCGGCATCCATCCGCAGGCTCTGTCCGAAATTTTGAAGCAGCTCAAGCAATTTGCAGAAAATGGAGCGGGCGTGATGCTGATTACTCATGATATTATGTCGGCGCTTGAGATAGCGGACCGCGTAGCAGTTATCAAGGACGGAGCTACTGTGGAAATTTCCGAAGTATCGGCATTTACAGGCAAGGGCGAAGCGCTGAAAACCGAGTACACCCAAAGGCTGTGGAGAACGCTGCCTCAGAACGATTTTGACCTGGAATTTCAGGAGGAGGGAGGACGCGCGACATGGCGCTGACTGGTGAGAATCTCGGCTACTATTATCAAAAGGAACGCTGGATTTTTGAGGATGTGAATATTTCTGTCGCTCCGGGCGAGGTGCTCGGACTGTCGGGTTACAGCGGTTGCGGCAAGACGACGTTGTCCCGGATACTGGCGGGGTATATCCGCCCTTCCGCGGGCCGCGTCACCTCAGACGGAATTGAGCTGAAGCCTCGGGCTTTTCGCCCGGTCCAATTGATCTACCAGCACCCGGAAAAGGCGATCAACCCCAAGTGGCGCATGCGCGACGTTCTGACCGAATCCTATACGCCCACGCAGGATATGCTGGATGCATTCGAGATTCGGGAGGAGTGGATGAACCGCTGGCCCATCGAGCTGTCCGGCGGGCAGCTGCAGCGATTCTGCATCGTCCGGGCGCTGAATCCCGCCACCAGGTATATCATTGCCGACGAGATGACCACGATGCTGGATGCGATCACACAGGCGAAAATCTGGAACGCGTTTCTGGGCATCTGCCGGAGCCGGAATATCGGGGTGATCGTGGTCAGCCATGAAGCCAGTTTGCTCAGCCGGTTATGCGACAATATATATAAGGTAGGCCGGCATTGACGGTATAAAGCCTGTGGAGCAGGGAGCCGTGCGGCTAACTGCTATTTTGGGCACCAAATAGGCGATCCCCCATATCCTATACTAAATTCGTGAAAAAGGAGCTTTTGATACGATATGTATAGGTATACTTATATGCCGTTCGGGCCATTTGCCCCGAGACTTCACCCGCCAGCTGTCTGGACTCCATCCATGGTAGCGCTGAACCGCCATTTACGGGCATTATGGGAGCAGCATATTTACTGGACGCGCCTGACCATTAACAGTATCGTTGGCAAGTTTCCGGACGAACAGCCCACAACCGTCAGGCTTTTGCGCAATGCGGACGATTTCACCGCCGCCCTGAGACCCTACTACGGGGAAGCCGCCGCCAATCAATTCGGGAAGCTCATGAGGGAGCATCTCGTCATAGCCGCAGAGCTGGTCAAGGCGCTGCAGGCCGGCCATTCGAATGTGGCCGCGGAGATCAATGCCAGATGGTATGCGAATGCCGATGCTATCGCCGAATTTTTGAGTCGGATCAATCCGTATTGGTCCCGGAAAGAATGGCAGGACATGATGCATGAGCATCTGAAGCTGCTGACCGATGAAGCAGCCGCCCGTTTAGCGGGAAACTATGCGGAAAATATTGCGACGAACGATAGAATCGAACCGCAGGCGCTGGAAATGGCCGATACGATGGCGTATGGCATCTTCCGTCAGTTCCCGGCGGCATTTGTTGGGTAGACTTGAATCATGGCTCCGGGTTATCAACCCGGAGCCTTTAAGCATGTCGCGTATTCCTTGAAATTTTAAACGGTTGACGCATCGGTCTGCTCTTTTTATAATTTAATTGATAGTACATTATGGGACATTTGGGCGTCGAGGCGCGGGAGACATTTTGTTGGATGTTTGGCAATACGCGTTTTGTAAGCGGTGTCATACAATGACTAATTATCAGCTCTCATCGAAGGAGGGAGGCGTATGATAAAAAACCGGGTGGACCAGGAAACGGAAACACCGCTTTACGTGCAGCTGACCGAACATTTCCGCAGCATGCTTGAAACGGGGGAGCTGCAGCCGGGAGAGCGGTTTCCTGCGGAGCTGGAGCTCGTGAAGCATTACGGCGTTGCCCGGATAACGGTGAGAACCGCAATTGCGGAACTGGTGCAGGACGGGATGCTCGTGCGCCGGCAAGGAAAAGGCACCTTTGTGGCGGAGCATAAAATCGATCGGGAGCTCGTGAACGTCGCAAGCTTCACCGAAAGGATGAATTCGCGCGGTCTCCGTGCAGGCTCGCGGATCATTAGTATGAAAACGGTCAAAGCGGCGGGAAAGACGGCACGGCTGCTTGGCATCATGGAGGGCGATGCCGTTATCGAAATCGTGCGGCTTCGGTTATCGAACGAGGTGCCGGTAGCGCTCGAAACCTCCAGCTTGCCGGCGGACCGTTATCCTGGGATGGAAGAGGGGGATTTGGCGGAGCAATCTTTGTATCATCTGTTGGATAGCAAATACGGCATTCGGCCGGCCCATTCCAGCAAGACGCTGGAGATGGCACGCGCGGAGAGCAGAGAGGCCAGGCTGCTTGGCGTCAAAAACGCCGCCGCCCTGTTTCTGCTAACCGCCGTCGTTTACTCGGAAGACAACCGGGTCATGGAGTACGTTCATACGTTGTTCCGCGCAGACCGGTTCCGATTTCTGGTTCATTGAAAATCCTTTTATTTTGATCGGCTGCATGCCGGGAGCAGTGAATCTTCATGGACTTACGATGAGAGGAGCGCGGATTATGGAGATTCTGATTGTCGAAGACGAAACGATGATTCGAAATGGTTTGGAGAGAATGGTCGGCGATCTCGGGTACAACGTCGCGGCGTCTGTGGATGACGGGGAGACGGCTTTGGAGTGGTTGAAGCAGTGCGGCTCTCCTCCGGACCTGATCATTACGGACATTTTTATGAAATACGTAGACGGGATGGAGCTGGTGGGGAAAGTCAATGCGGAATATCCGGGCGTCAAATGCGCACTGCTGTCCGGACACGACGATTTCCGGCTTGCCCAGCAAGCGATCAGCCTCAAGGTGTGCCGGTATTTGACCAAGCCGGTTACCCGTGAAGAGCTGGATGAAGCCTTGCGCGAAATTCGGTCCGAGGTGGAGCAGGACAAGCTGCGTAAAAAGGATTTGCTCAAATGGGAGCAGCGAAGCGCAAGCAGTGCGCTATACATCAGAGACAAGCTGCTGTCCGATCTGCTGGAGTCGAGGCTCGTTTCCGCCCGGGATCTGCTGCAGCATGCCGACTGCTTTGATTTCGATTTGGAGGCGACCTCGCTCTCCGGCGGGGTGATCCGGCTGCTGTCGGCAGGGGAGAGTATGTCGCAGCGGGATTCCCTGTTATATTCCGTCGCGGTCAAGCATTTGTTTACCGAGACGGTGATGGCGGAGTATAGGGGATTTGTGCTTCTTAAGGATTCGTGCACACTCGTGTTCGGCGTGATGGAAACGCAGCCGGAGCGGGTGCGCGAATCGGTTGCCCGCTTTGCCGGTACGTCGGCGAGCATGCTTGGCGTGCCGGTCGAGTTCGGAATAAGCGCGCATGCTGTGAATTTGTTGCAATTCCGCCAGACGGTGGCAGCAGCTTTCGAGGATATGGAGCGCTCCGGCCAAGAGCAGCGGCTGTACCCGTCGGAGCTGGAGCAGAAGCTGCGCTTTTCCGTGCGCGCAGGCGATCGGGATGCGGCGAGAGCCGATGCCAAGGCGGTCGTCGGAGCGATTGCGGCGAGTTCTGCGCATGCGGACTTTTTGCTTCGCTCGTTTTACAGGCTGACCGAATCGCTGGAGGATTTATTTCGCGAGCTGGAGCAGCCGGTTTCTCCCCCTCTGCTTGCCGGGCTGCCGAGATCCGGGCTGATTGAACGCATGCATGAGTGGCTTGAGGAATGTATAGCAAGGGTCGAACCGAAAAGGCAAGGACAGCAGAACGATATTATTGCCAAAGTGATCACGCATATGGAGGAGTATTACGCTGACGGCAGCTTGAGCTTGCAGCGCTTGGCCGACCTCGTTTATGTGCATCCCAATTATTTGACGCAAACGTTCCGCAAGCTGACCGGCTTCTCGTGTATGCAGTATTTGGCTCGGCTCCGCATGGAGCAGGCAAAAAAGCTGCTGAACGAATCGGATCTCAAAATCTCCGAAATTGCCGAAAAAGTCGGCTATGACAATCATTTGTATTTCAGCAGCTATTTCAAAAAGTGGATCGGCAAAAGTCCGTCCGTCTACAAGGAAGGACTTTCCTCTCATGACTGAGCGCCCCAGGAGCTTGCTGAACCGGTGGTACAACAAGATGTCGCGCATGATTTTTACCAAGCTGCTCCTGCTGCTCCTTATTCCCAACCTGCTTCTGGTATTCGTTATTCAGCAATTGACCGATCGCCAGGTCGAACAGAAGGCCAGCGAAATCCAAGATACGCTGCTGGGGCTGGGGCATGCGGTTAATCGTGAGATCAGCTCCCTCTTTGGCGTGGTCACTACGCTCTCCAATCAGCTGATCATTGAGCCCGAGGTGCAGCGGATTTTGACGTACAGTTGGCGGGAGGGGCTTGCGCCGAACGCAAATCCTTCCGCGGATACCGAGCTGAGGAAGCTGCAAATGCTGTACGACAATCAGGCGCTGATGCAGTCGCTCTTATCCAGGTACCGCCTTGTGTGGTCGAATATTTATTCATTGGCCATCGTCGACACGCAAGGAAACGTATATTTGAGCACGGCGCAAAACTATCAAATCTATCCCGAAGACCTCGGGGCCTCAAAACTTCTGAAAGCAGATTCCGACGATCCGCTGCCCTGGAGCATCAACGACGCTTTGACCAAAAATGAAAACATGATCACCATTTCCCGCAAAATATATGGCACCACGATGCCCCAGCAGGTGATTGGGCGCGTTATTATTAATCTCTCGCTGAGGGAAATTCAAGATTCCTTCGATACCTACAATTATTTTGGAAAGATGGTGTTCGGCTTATCCAACGCTTCCGGCAACGGAAACATGATTTACGATGGACGCCGATTTTCCGCAGAGCATGACGAGGCGCTGTCGTTTGCCGAATTCGGAGAAAGGCAGACGGACGTATCGTATCACGGCACCTCATGGCATATGAACGTAAGACAGCTGGAAGGACCGTTTTCGGCGGATACCCGAAATTATTTATTTGTTGGACTGGATAATGCGTATATACGCGAGAAGACGAAATCGATCAGCGATAATCTGATTTTCGGCTATGCGGTTTTTCTGATCGTGGCGCTGGGAATCTCATTGTTCGGGGCAACGGTCATGTCGCGCCGGATCGGTCATGTCCTGAAGGGAATGCGGCAGTTCGGCCAGGAAAAGTGGGGAACGCGAATTGCGGTCAGAGGCTCCGATGAAATCAGCATCATGGGCAGTACGTTTAATTCGATGGCCTCCCGTATCGAACATTTACTGAGCAACGTAGCCGAAGAGCAAAACCTGAAGCGGCTGTTTGAGCTGAGAGTGCTGGAGTATCAGATCAATCCGCATTTTCTGTACAATACGCTTGATACGATCCATTGGCTGGCTCTGGACAGCAACCGGCCGCAGATCAGCAGAATGGTCGAAGGCTTGTCCAAGCTGTTCCGGATCATCCTGAGCAAGGGAAACGAAGCGATTGCTTTAAGAGAAGAGTTCGAGATGGTGCGGATTTATCTGGACATTCATAAAATTCGACTGGAGGACCGCTTTGACTATGAAATCCGTCTGGAGCCGGAGGTTCGGGAGCACAAAATCGGCAAACTCGTTCTGCAGCCCCTTGTAGAAAATGCGCTGCTGCACGGCATTCGCAGGCTTCGCACAAAAGGGATGATCATGGTCTCGGGAAAATTGGACGGCGGGGAGGTTGTGCTGACGGTGGCCGATAACGGCGTTGGCATGCCGATCGAAACGCTGGACAAACAGAGACGGCTCATTGATTCCGACCTGTGGGAGGAAGAGGCGATGAAGGGCTCCGGCTACGGTATGAAAAATGTCGATTCGCGGCTCAAGCTCATGTTCGGCGAGGCTTACAGCATGCGCATCGAATCCGGCGAAGGGGGGCCGGGAACCAGGGTCACGATCCGCATCCGTGCGGACGGATAAGCCTTTGGAGGCCGGGAGCCGGCTCAGAGGTATCCGTGCTCCCGGACAAGCTGAAGTTTCCTGGCTGCCACGACACGCCCGCGTTTATCCGAAATAATAAGCTCGCCATCTCGGCGTAAGACAAGACGGCCTTGGCCGTCTTCTTTTTTTCGCTTGATTTGACGCGTCCACCGGCCAGCGCTTCCGCACACATTAAAATTGTATATACGATTCTCTTAACTTTGTTTATATTTTGCGAAGACCGGTTGATCTATAATGATGCCAAGAGGAAGAAGCAAGGCATATCCTCATTCCAATCGGAAGTCCAAAAAAGGGAGGCTACTCGAACAAATGTACAAAAAAGGATTGCTCGCTTTATTTACATTGAGCTTCGCTTTCGTCACCGCCTGTTCCTCCGGAACGGGCAGCACGCCGGGTCCCCAGGAGAACACGGGAACTGCAAACAAATCGAACGAGCAGATCAAGATTACATGGTGGGACTTCCAGCCGAACCAGGCAATGATCGACGCTCTAAACACCTTGATTGCCGCATACGAGAAAGAGCATCCGAATGTGAAAATCGAAAGAACGTTTGTCCCCTTTGCCGATATCAAAAACAAGCTGCTGCTCGGATCGGCCGCCGGCCAGCTTCCCGACATCGTTATGATCGACGGTCCGGATCATCAGGCTTTTGCCTCGGCCGGCGTGCTGGCCGATATTACGGAAGAGGTCAAGGCATGGGGCGAAGCGGATAAATATTTCGAGGCGCCTTGGGACGCCACGATGTATCAAGGCAAAAACTACGGGGTTCCGGTGAGCAACAACAACCTCGGGCTGTTTTATAACGCCGACCTGCTCAAGGAAGCGGGGGTGGAGCCTCCCAAAACATGGGACGAGCTGAAAACCGCAGCCAAAAAGCTGAGTAAAAACGGTGTCTACGGACTTGCTATCGCAGCTCCGAAAAGCGAACAGCTTACTTTCCAATACCTCCCTTTCCTCTGGCAAGCGGGCTCCGACTTGACCAGGATCGATGATCCGGGAACGGTTGATACGCTCAAGCTCTACAAGGAGCTGGTAGACAGCGGCTCCATGTCCAAGGAAGTGCTTACGCAGGATCAGCAGGCTACCTTTCTGCAATTTATGGCCGGGAAGGCGGCAATGGTGCTAAGCGGGCCTTGGCAGCTGCCTGCGTTGAAGGAAGCCAAGTTCAACTGGGGACTTGTCGACCTGCCGGCCGGCAAGGAAAGAGCGACCATTCTGGGCGGAGACAACTGGGCGATTACAGCAACCTCGAAGTATAAGGACGTCGCTTGGGATATTATCAAGTTTTCGCAGAAGCCCGAATTTCTGAAGCCGCTGCTGGTCGGAGGCGCACGAATTCCGAGCCGCCAAGATTTGATTAACGATTCTTATTGGCAAACGGACAAATATATGAAAATTTTCGCCGATCAGCATAAATACGCCAAAGCCCGTGCTTACGGCCCGAATTACCCGAAAATTTCCGAGGCTATTCAGGATATGGTGCAGCAAACCGTAACCGGTGTGAAATCGCCGGAAGACTCGGTGAAGGAAGCGGCGGAGAAAATCAAGCCGTTGCTGAAATAAAAAGTGGCGGACAAGGGGAGGGGCTCCTCCCCTAAACAAAGGAGGGGAGGAAAAAGCTCCATGACGGACCGTGCGTTGCCCAAGGCGGAGAGAGCTGTCTCCGGATCGGCTCCCCGGCGAATACGGATGGAATTGACCAATTATATGTTCGTTATTCCCGGAGGGGCGTTTGTCCTAATATTCCTTATATTCCCTATCTTCTATAATATATGGAATAGCTTTCAGGATGTCACGCTGATGAATCTGAAAGGCGGGCATCATTTTGTCGGGTGGCAAAATTATTCGCGGGTATTCGCCGATCCGCTCTTCAAGAGCTCGGTGAGCAACTCGCTTTATTTCACCGCCGGCAGTCTGGTATTTCAGTTCGTGCTCGGGTTTGCGCTGGCGCTTTTTTTCCACCGCCGTTTCCCCGGCAGGGACTTGATGCGATCGCTCATCTTGCTTGGCTGGATGATGCCGATCGTCATTACGGGAACGCTGTTCAAATGGATTTTATCGGGCGACTCGGGCGTGTTTAACCATTTGCTGAGCGTGCTCGGCCTGATCGACCAGCCGGTGTTCTGGCTGACGAATCAGGATACGGCGCTGGCGGCGGCGACGATCGCCAACGTCTGGATCGGCATCCCGTTTAATATGCTGATCCTGCTGGCGGGATTGCAAGCGCTGCCGGAGCAGCTATACGAAGCGGCCAAAATCGACGGTGCGGGCAGGCTGCGACAGTTCACGCAGATTACAATCCCGCTGATGCGGCCGACCATCTTCATCGTGCTGATGCTCGTGTTGATCTACACGTTCAAGGTGTTCGATTTGATCTATGTCATGACCGGCGGAGGACCGGTGAACGTGACGACCGTACTGCCGCTTTTTGCCTACAAGCTCGCCTTCAACAACTACGAAATCAGTATGGGATCGACGGTGGCCAGCCTGATGTTCGTCTTTCTGATCGCTCTTGCATCGGTGTACCTGTGGATGTCCCGCAAGGAGGAGAAGTCATGATCGTTTTCGGCAAATACAGCTTCCGCAGCTATTGCACCGCCTTCGTTGCCGCAGTGGTCACGCTCGTCTACCTGTTCCCGATCTATTGGCTGTTTGTGACGTCCATCAAGCCGATGAACGAATTGTTTGCCTATCCGCCGCACTATATTCCCCTTGCGCCAACACTAGAGGCATATGTCCATAACTTCGTGACGAACACGGGCATTTTCCGCTACATCGGGAACAGCAGTATCATAGCGGCCGGAACGATGCTTCTCACGCTGCTGCTGGCGGCGCCTGCCGCCTACGGGCTTGCCAGACTTCCGATCCGGGGCAAGGGCGTCGTGCTCATCGTGCTGCTTGCGACCCAGATGCTGCCGAACATTATGCTCGCGATGCCGCTGTTCATCATGTTCTCCAAGGTGCAGCTCGTAAACAGCTACACGGCGCTCATCATCGCCAATACGACGCATACGCTGCCTTTTGCGGTACTGGTGCTGCGCCCTTATTTTCTCGGTATTCCCGGCGGGGTGGAAGAGGCGGCGCTGATCGACGGATGCGGCAAAGCAAGGGCATTCTGGAAAATTGTGCTGCCGCTTGTGCTGCCGGGGTTGCTCACGGTCGGAGCGATCAGCTTTCTATGGGGCTGGGGCGATTTCATTTTTGCGCTGACGCTAACCTCCGATGAAACCGTGCGGCCTTTAACGATGGGCCTCAGCAAGTTCACCGGCGAGTTCGGTACGCAGTGGAATTACTTGATGGCGGTGGCTGCCATAGCGGCCCTGCCGATTATCGTGATCTTCGCTTCGCTGCAAAAATATATTGTCAGCGGGCTGGCAAGCGGCTCCATGAAAGATTAATCCCAATTAACCAAAGAGGTGTTCAACATGAATTATCGCCTTGGTGTCGATACCGGCGGAACGTTTACCGACATTGCTCTCATTCATGAACAAACGGGCAAGGTGCATGTGGCCAAGGTGCCCTCAACCCCTCACGATCCGTCCGAGGCCGTCATTAACGGCGTGCACGAAATTGTGAATCAAACCGGCATCGATGTGAAGAGCATCTCGTTTTTCAT
The DNA here is from genome assembly GCF_900101595.1 of Paenibacillus sp. cl123. GTDB lineage: Bacteria > Bacillota > Bacilli > Paenibacillales > NBRC-103111 > Paenibacillus_G. Next base: position 30,069 of record NZ_FMYY01000016.1, on the reverse strand, counting down.
TCACGGTTCGACGGTCGCAACAAACGCGCTTCTCGAACGGAAAGGGGCGAAGACAGCACTGCTGACGACCAAAGGCTTCCGCGACGTGCTTGAGATCGGACGGCAATCCCGGCCGAAGCTGTACGATTTCAAAGCGAGGAAAAAGCCTCCGTTCGTCACGCGCGACCTGCGCATCGAAGTCAGCGAGCGCATAAAGGCGAGCGGGGAAGTGCTGGAGCCGCTCGACACGGAGGAAATACGCAAGATCGCGCGCAGACTGAAAAGCGAAGGCGTACAGTCGATCGCCGTCTGCCTGATCAATTCCTACATGAACGATGCGCATGAGAAAATGATCGGACAAACGCTGCAGGAAGAATATCCCGAAGCTTATGTCACGCTATCGAGCGAGGTGCTGCCTGAATTCAAGGAATATGAACGCACGAGCACCGTGTCGGCCAATGCCTATGTTCTGCCCAAGATGAAAGGATACCTGAATCGGCTTGTCGGCAGCCTGAAGGAGACCGGCGTGTCGTCCGAGCTGTACATCATGCAGTCGAACGGAGGCATTATTACCGCAGAGAGCGCGATGCACACGCCTGCCAGGACAGTGCTGTCGGGGCCGGCGGGCGGCATTTTGGCCGGGCTCTTCATCGTGGAAACGACACCTTATAAAGATTTGATTACTATCGACATGGGGGGCACCAGCCTCGATACCGCTTTGATCGAAAAGGGCAAGCCGCAGTACACGACGATGAGCGAAGTGGATGGCAATCCGATCAAGCTGCCGATGATAGAAATGCATACGATCGGCTCCGGCGGCGGCAGCATCGCTTGGATCGACGCCGGCGGAGCGCTGCGGGTAGGACCCCAGAGCGCAGGCGCGATGCCCGGGCCTGTATGCTACAACAAAGGCGGCATGGAGCCGACCGTTACCGATGCGAACGTTATTTTGGGACGGATCAATCCAGGCTACATTTTGAACGGAAAAATGAAGATGAACCTGGAGCTGGCCCGGCAAGTGATGAAGGAAAAAATTTCCGACCCGCTCGGCATAACGATAGAGGAAGCTGCCGAAGGAATTTTGAGAGTCGTCAATGCTAACATGATTCGCGGCATCCGCGTCATTTCCATAGAAAAAGGCCATGATCCGCGCAGCTTCTCGCTGGTCGCCTTTGGCGGAGCTGGACCGGTCCACGCGGTTGACATCGGCATGGAGCTCGGCTGTCAGGAGATCATCATCCCGCCGAATCCGGGCATCACCTGCGCGATGGGCATGCTGATGGCCGATGTGCGCCATGACTATGTGCAAACGGTGCTGTCCAGCGTCTGCCAGCTGAAGCTAGACGAAGCCAACGCAGTCATCGCCCATCTTGCGCAAGAAGCGCGGGAGCAGCTGCGCAAGGAAGGATTCGCCGGTGCGGATATTCATCTGCATGCGGCACTCGACCTGCGCTACTTGCGCCAGGCCTATGAGATCGATGTGCCGGTGCCGGGCTTAACGGTAGATGCGTCGCTGCTTGAGCAGGCGGTGACCGATTTCCATGCGCTTCATCACAAAATGTACGGCTTCAGCCGGGAAGGCGAAACGGTGGAGCTGGTCAACGTTCGTCTAACCGCTATCGGAGCCATTCCGAAAATCCGGTTCGACAAACGGGAGAATGCATCCGAAGCGCCCGTATCGATCCCGTCCCGCAAGGTGTTTTTCGACGGGCAATTCGTTGATACGGCGGTCTATGACCGTTCCGGCCTGCGTCCGGGCAACATCGTGGAAGGACCGGCCATTCTGGAGCAGCTCGATTCCACCATCGTCATCCATCCGGGACAAAAAGCGGTATCCGACGATTTCGGCAATCTGATCATTCATTTGCATAACGCATAACGAGGGAGGATGGACCATGAGCGGAAAAGTAGACGCCATTACGATAGAGGTTATGAAAAATGCGTTTCACACGATTGCCGAAGAAATGGGTGTCGCTTTGATCAAAACGGCGTTGTCCACAAACATCAAGGACCGGATGGACTGTTCGACGGCGATTTATACGAAAGAAGGCAAGCTGGTTGCTCAGGCGGAGCATATTCCGCTTCATCTCGGACTGATGCCATCCGTGGTCGGCGAGGTGCTGAAAATTTACAAGCCGGATGAGCTGAAGGAGGGCGATGCGATATTAATCAATGACCCGTATATCAGCGGATCGCATCTCCCGGATATTTTCATGATCTCCCCGGTGTTTCATCAAGGCCGGCTCGTTGCGCTGACCGCCAATATTGCACATCATATCGATGTCGGCGGCATGACACCGGGAAGCTGTTCGGTAAAAACGACGGAAATTTTCCAAGAAGGGCTTCGTCTGCCGGCCATCCGCGTTCGCAAAGCCGGTGTGATGGACGAAGAGGTGCTGCGCCTCTTGACGAAAAACTCGCGGACCGGGAAGGAGATGCTCGGCGATATTTATGCCCAGCTCGCCGCCAACAAAATCGGCGAAACCCGCCTGAAGGAGCTGTTTGAGCGGTATTCGCCCGATTTTACGGAAGCGTGCATGAACGAGCTGATGAATTATTCGGAGCGAAGACTGCGTGCGGCCATCCGCAAGGTCCCTGACGGAACCTACGCTTTCGAGGATTACCTGGAAGGAGACGGCTTGACCGACGACCTGATCAAAATCGCGGTGCAGGTTAGTGTCAAGGACGACGAGATCCACGTGTCATTCGACGGCACTGCCCCTCAAGCAAGAGGATCGATCAATTCGACAATCGGAGTTACAAGCGCATGCGCCTACTATGCAGTCAAAGCTTTGCTTGATCCCGAGGTTCCGCCCAACGACGGTGCGTACCGGCCGGTTCACGTTCATGCCCAGGAAGGCACGATCGTTAACGCCAAATTTCCGGCGGCGGTGTCCAATGCCAACGGAAACACGTCGCAGCGCATCACCGATGCGATTCTCGGGGCGCTTGCGCCCGTGCTGCCCGAGGCGGCGATCGCAGCCTGCTCCGGCTCCATGAACGGGCTCAATTTCGGCGGATTTAACGAAGAGACAGGCGAGTATTTTTCCTACATCGAGACCTGCGGCGGAGGACAAGGCGCTGTGCTTGGCCTGGACGGGATGGATGGCGTCCATACGCATATGACGAATACGCGAAATACGCCGACGGAGGTTATCGAACAGTCTTACCCGCTGCTTGTCAAGAAGTACTCGTTTGTCGAAAGCGGCGGAGGCTACGGCAAATACCGCGGAGGCGTGGGCATTACTCGTGAAATTATTTCCGAAGCCGACGACGTGATCGTGACGATTACATCCGAGCGGCAGCAGACAAGACCGTGGGGATTGTTCGGCGGAAAGGAGGGCGCTGCGTCGGAATGCATCCATATCGAGGCTTCGGGCAAAGTGACGAATTTGCCGCCGAAAGCGACGCTGACGATTCAGAGGGGGGACACCGTCATTATCCGTACCCCGGGAGGCGGCGGGTATAGGAATCCCCTCGAGCGGGATCCGGACTCGGTGCGGCAGGACGTTCGCTTCGGCTATGTCAAGCCGGACGATGCCCTGCGTGAATACGGCGTTGCTTTTGTGCCGGGAACGGGAGAGGTGGATGAGCTGCAGACGGCGGAGCTTCGGCGAAGCATGGCTGCGGGCGGTTAACTGCGCCAAAAAAGCCGTAAAGTAGCGCCTATATGCACGGAAACCATAAACGGGAGGTTGAGCCATGCGGGTTGCAGGCGTGGGCTTAAGCTGCATCGATCTGTACGAAAACTTGAACTGCTCTTATCCGACGGGCAACAGCGTCGATTTCGTCATTCATTTAAGCCGTCTCGGCATTGAAACCTCGATGGTGAGCGTCGTTGGAACCGACGAATACGGCAAGCAGATGGCTGACGTTTTACGCGGGGAAGGCATCGATATCAGTCATCTGCATGTAGCGGAAGGCCGTACGGCGATGTTTCGGATGGACCTGAACGGAAACGATCGGGTTCACAAGGAGAAAATGGAAGGCGTCATGGCTCATTTCGTCCTGAGCGCCGAAGATATTGAGTTTATTGCCGGGCATGATTGCGTCCACACTAACTTTTCCGGGAGAGCAGCCGGGTCGCTTCCCGTGTTCAAGGACCGGGGCTTGACAACGGTATTTGATTTCTCGACACGCGTAAATAAAGAGGTTGAATCTGCGCTGCCTCATATCGATTATGCCTTCTTCTCCTACGGGAAGGAGGACGAGTTCATTCAAACCTATATACAGTGGGCCCAGCGTCTCGGTCCGCGCGCCGTTATCGCAACCTTGGGCGAGCATGGCAGTCTCGCGTACGATGGAACCCGATTTTACCGGGAAGGCATCGTCCCGGCCCAAGTAGTGAACACGGTCGGAGCGGGAGACTCGTTCTGCGCCGGTTTTATGTACGGTGTGTTTCAAGGAGAAGCGATCCAGGACTGTCTGCATCGCGGAGCCCAAGTGGCCTCGCATGTGGTGGCCCGGTTCAAGCCGTATTAATGATTCAGCTACTTGCTGAAAGGCATGGTTTTCTAGCGCTAGACACATGCTCCCTTACCTCCTTCCCTAGAGGCGGGCCAGGGTGACCTTCAACGAAAGGCAGGACAATACGATGATCATTGATATACATTCGCATCCGATATTTTACAAAGATATATGTGACGACAAGGAGAAACTGAATTTCCGCAAGGAACAGTTCGGCATCTACAAGCAGTCTCCTTACCCGCTGGAATCGGTGTTTATCGAGATGGACTATATGAATATCGCCAAGACGGTGCTGCTTCCCGAGGATCTGACGTCGCTTCACGGGGGCTGCATCGTGACCAACGAGGAGATCAAGAGAATCGTCGAATTGGCTCCGGACCGCTTTATCGGCTTCGCCAGCGTCGATCCCCGCCGCCCCGATGCGGTGCAGGTGCTCGAGCATGCGTTTGGGGAGCTTGGTCTGATGGGACTCAAGCTGCATCCGTCCAAACAGCGGTTTTTCCCTTACGAGGAGATGCTGAAGCCGGTTTATGAGGTGTGCCTGAAGTACAACAAGCCGATCATGTTTCATGCGGGAATGAGCTGGCAGCCGGACGCTCCGGCTAAATATTCGCATCCGCTGCATTTTGAGGACGTAGCAATCGCCTACCCGGAGCTCCGCATGTGCCTGGCTCATTTCGGATGGCCCTGGATTCATGAGACGGTGATGCTGCTGCTTAAATATCCGAACGTTTACACGGATACGTCCTTACTGCATATGGACAACGCCAAGGACTTTTACGAGCAGGTGTTCACGCGCAATATGGGGCCGCTCTGGATAGAGCGGAATTTGGGCGACAAGGTGATGTTTGGCACGAACGCCCCCCGCTTCCGGGCCAAGCGGCTGCTTCCAGCGCTTGAAGGACTCCAGCTCAGAGAGAAAACGCTAAACAAGATTCTCGGCTTGAACGCACTGAAATTTATCGGACTGAAAGGGTAGGTGAACGGGCATGGTCAAACTGAAGAGCATAGTGCTCCGAACCCGGGCTGAGTTTCAAATGATCAAAATTACGGAGGATGTGCGGGCATTCATTGCAGAATCGGGAGTCAAGAACGGACTTGCGGCTGTCATTACCGCCCATACGACGACAGGCATCATGGTCAATGAAGGGCTCGAATGCGTGGAAACGGATATCGAAGAAACGCTGGAGCGTCTCATTCCGAAGGATGCGCCGTATGCGCATGCGCATTTTCTGCCTTCTTACGGAGCGACAGGCAGCAATTCGCCGTCGCACTTGAAATCGATGCTGTCGGGCAACAACTGCCTGTTTGTCGTGCAAGACGGCCAAATGGTGACCGGCGACGCTCAGGACGTCTATTTGGCCGAATTCGACGGGCCCAAAGCGCGCAAGGTGTATATTCAAATCATCGGAGAATAGGGGAATTCGTCATGATGAAGCTCGCTAATATGAATCAGAATTACCACCGTTATCCGCTGGAATACTTTCTGGATTCAACCGTCCGTACCGGGCTGGAAGCAATCGAGCTGTGGGCAGGCACTCCTCATCTGTATGTCGACGACGCATCGCCTCAAGAAGTGGCGGGAGTGCTTAAGCAGATCAGGCAAAGAAACCTTGAGCTCGTCTGTTTTACGCCAGAGCAGGCGATTTATCCGATCAACCTGTCTGCGAAGGACGATACATGCCGGAATAGAAGCGTGAACTATTTTCAAAAATGCCTCAAGGTGACAAATGCTCTCGAATGCCGGAAGATGCTCGTAATCGTCGGCTTCGGCTTCTACAACGAGCCTCCGGAGGAAGCGTGGAAGCGGGCGGCGCAGTCCTTGCATATCCTTTCGAAGGATGCGGAGCAAGCAGGCGTTACGCTTGTTCTTGAAGCGATGTCGAACATCGGATCCAACGTGATTTACAACCTGGATACACTCAGGCGCATGCATGCCGAGGTCGGCTCTCCCGCATTGAAGGTTATGCTCGATACGATCCCGATGATGCTGGCGGGCGAAACCATTGAGGACTACGGGACGGCTTTCGGCGACGAACTGGTCCATGTCCATTTCCTGGACGGAGACGGCAAGACGACGGCCCATCTGGCATGGGGCGAAGGGGAATTTCCGCTTGACAGCTTCGTGAGCGGCTTGAAAAAAATCGGTTACGACGGGTATTTGACGCTGGAGCATATTTCACCCAAGTACAATTGGGACCCGGAAGCCGCCGTACGCCAAAGCCTGTCTTTCATCGGCTCCAAGCTGCTGTAGCAAAAATCGCTTCCATAATAGTCATAAACCTATAAATCGTGAATGTGAGAATGAGCGTACTAGCCTAAACCGGCTTGTACGCTTTTTTTGTTTAAATGTAAAATTTACAAATACAAGTCGTAGCGGGGTCCAATAGATAGGCAGCTATCACGCGTGAGCTCAAGCCTGTTGATGATAAGGCTAATAAAAAAATCGGACCCCGTCTCGCGACGAGGCCCTTTCATGGGAGAGGAGAAACCGGACGAAGAGCTTATGGGGAACGTAAGTCTTCTCCGCGGTTATCTACGACATTTTCGGATGTCGATAATTCAAGGATGGCCGAAATCACGGAAAGATATACATAAGCCGGAACATTTTTTTGCAAGGCGCTTTGTGCAACGTTTCCTCTTTATGGTACGATAACGGTATTCAGCGGAAGAAGGAAGGAAGCACGACATGAGGGTAATTTCAGGCAGCGCCAAAGGCAGGACGCTGAAAGCGGTGCCGGGGATGGGGACAAGACCCACCACGGATAAAGTAAAGGAAGCGGTATTCAGCATGATCGGCCCGTACTTCGACGGAGGGGCGGTGCTCGATCTCTTCGCAGGCACCGGAGGTCTCAGTATCGAAGCGCTCAGCCGCGGCATGGAGCTGGCGGTGCTGACGGATATGGACAAGAAGGCGATCGATACGATCCGTCTGAATCTGCAGGCGACAGGCTTTACGGATCGGGCGGAGGTATACCGCAACGATGCGCAGAGAGCGCTAAAGGCGCTGGCGAAGCGGGAGATGAAGTTCGATCTGGTATTTCTGGACCCTCCATACAAGCTAAAGGTCATTGGACCGCTGCTGGAGGAACTGGAAGGCGGGATGCTGGCTGACGGGGCCCGTGTGGTCGTGGAGCATGATGCCGACGATCGTTATGAGGAGCCGGTCGGCTTGCTGGAGCCGGTACGCCGCTCTGAGTATGGCGCCACAGCCATCACGGTGTTTCGCATGGTGGAGAAGGAATAAAGCTAAAGGGAGATGACCTTGCCGATGGAAATCAACAACCAAGCAGGCGAACGGCGGTACACGGTGGCGGTGTACCCCGGCAGCTTTGACCCGGTGACGCACGGGCATATGGATATTATTCACCGAGCCGCGAAGGCGTTCGACAAGCTGATTGTGGCCGTATTGAGAAACTCCAGTAAAAGTCCCATGTTTTCCGTGGAGGAAAGGACGGAGCTGCTCCGGCAGGCGACCGCGGATCTGCCGAATGTCGAGATCGACAGCTTTCAGGATCTGCTCATTCATTATATGAAGCAAAAGGATGCGCATCTGATTGTCAGAGGGCTTAGGGCGGTTTCCGACTTCGAATACGAACTGCAATTGGCGTCTACGAACCGCAAGCTGTGCGAGGACATCGAGACGTTCTTTATGACGTCTTCTCCGCAATATTCCTACTTAAGCTCGAGCATCGTCAAAGAAATCGCCCGCTACCATGGACCGGTGACGGATCTGGTTCCACCGGTCGTGGAGCGGGCGCTGCGGGAGAAATTGGGCGAAGAACGCAAAGCGTAAGCGAGATTCCGGTCCTCTCGTCCTGCCGGTTTATTTGAACGGCTTGCGGCCGCGGTGAAACAGGAAGGCGGCAAAGACGGACAGGACAAGCATGACGAGCAGGGTGCTGCCAAATTGAAGCATCATGGGGCTGATAAACGGCCACCACCGGTCCTGCTCGAGCAGCCAGCCGTTATGTTGAGACAGCGAAGGCGCCCACGCGGAAACGGTGGCGTCGCGGCCGAAATAAGCGTACAGCGGATGCCAGACTACGAGTGTCACGAGGTAGGCGATGACGCCGTGCTGAAGACGCGCCAGCATAAACCGCGAGAAGCGCAGGTCGGTGGCCGCTGTAAAGCTGCTCACCTGCGCGTGGGACGAGAGCCCGCCCCAGGCCAGCAGCGCGCTGAGCGCCGCATACCCCCAGACAGCGCCGCTTGCTCCGTTATTCAGCTGCTGCGAGATTGCAAAAGCGCCCAGATGCGGCTCGAGCAGGCCGGCGACAGCCGCCGAGAGAAAGGCGCCCGGATCCTGGAGCAGCTTGCCCGCACCGGCCGGCTGCAGCGCTGAAGCTATGGCCTGGGTCGCGCCGGTCAAGGAGACGGCCTGCAACAGTACGGAGAACATCATCATGCAGCCGCCGATGACGAACAACTGTTGGACGCCCGACGACACGGCATCGCCAAGCAGCTTGCCGAACGTGCGGCCGTCCCGGGCACGGGCATCCTCCAGCGTGATGAAAAAACGCCGGATGTAGCCTGTGTTGTCCCGGGGATAGGAGGTCGTCTCCGCGTCGGAGGGCAGTCTCATACGATGGAACAAAGCCAGGAGCAAGGCTGAGCCATAATGAATGACGGCAAGAGCCAAGCCGGCGGCAGCGCTGTGCAGGAAGCCGACGCCTACAACGCTGATCAGGATGACGGGGCTGAGCAGATGAGAGGCGGCGAGCAGCCTCTCGCCTTCGTCCCGCGTCAGCTGCCCGTTCTTGCGCAGGGTGCCGACGGCGGCCGCGCCCGCGGGCATTCCCGCCGTGAAGCCGATCGCCATGATGAAGCCGCCGATGCCTGGGATGCGCAGCACGACGCGGAACAACGGCTCAAGCAGCACGCCGATGCCGTGCAGGAGACCGAGACCGCGGAGCAGCTCCGTCAGGATCAGAAAGGGCAGAAGCGCGGGAAAGACGAGCTTCCACCAGAGCTGCAGCCCCTGCAGCGAGGAGCGGAACGCTTGATCGGGAAATACGATGATGCTGACCACGAACGCCAGTGCTCCCGCGCCCAGCAGGAAAGTGGTCAGCCTGGGGGAGATCAGGGCGGATAAAGCAGGCATCCGTATCCCTCCGGCTTGTCAGATTGGTACATGTTTACGCGCAGAGCGCATGGAATAGACCTGAGGCGCGTACGATAGACAGATAGGTCGGTATAGACAGAGGTGGAGAGCTATGGGAGATTCCGGACATTTGAAGAAAGCGTCGCGTATTGTATTTTCCGTATTTGCGGCCGTTTTGCTTGTATTTATCGTGTATTTTGTTCCGCTGCCTTATTATATTTTCAAGCCCGGCACCGCGGAGGTATTGGCTCCGATGGTGCATGCCAAGCAGGCGGCGGGAGAGGACAAGGGGCAGTTCATGCTGACGACCGTTCAGCTCTCCGAGGTGAACATAGCGGGATATCTGATGTCCTTCGTATCTCCGTACCAGGAGCTGCGGCTGAAAAGCGAGCTGCTTAAGAACAATGAGACCCGGGAGGAATATTCCCAGCGGCAGGTTATCGTGATGCATACCTCCCAGGCGGATGCGATCCAGGCGGCGTACAACGAGCTGAAGATTCCGTATCATATCCGCAAGGACGGCATTGTCGTACAGCAGGTATATCCCGAATTTCCCGCGTCCGAAGTGCTGCGGGCCGGGGATTACATCACCGAGCTGGAAGGCGCGCCGATCCAGACCTACGATGAGATGCGCGCGGTTCTGCAGAACAAGAAGGCGGGGGATTCCGTCAAAGTCAGCTATAAGCGCGGAGATGTGACCCGGACGAAGGACATCGCCCTGGCCGTGCTGCCCGATCAGGAGAAGGTGGAGGAGTCGGCGAAACGGGTCGGACTCGGCATCGTGCCGGCGGAGGTGCACAGCGTTCAGGCGGACCGTCCCGAGCATCAGATCGATATTCAGGCGGGAGCGATCGGCGGGCCGTCGGCGGGTCTGATGTTTTCGCTCGAGATTATGAACCGGCTCAGTCCGGAGGATCTGACCAAAGGCCATCGGATCGCCGGGACAGGAGAGATCGATCCGGAAGGCCGTGTAGGAGTTATCGGAGGCATCATGCATAAAGTCGTGGCGGCAGACCGCGCGGGGGCGGAAATCTTTTTCGCGCCCAAGGACGCTCAAACGGCCGGCGGCGCCGTCATTCCGAATTACTCGGCTGCCGTCCAGCGGGCCAAGGAAATCGGCACGAGCATGAAGATCGTGCCGGTCGGCACGGTGAAGGACGCGCTCAGCTACCTCGACACGCTGGAGCCGAAATCCTCCTGATCGTCCGGAGTCCGAATCTCCGAGGATAACGAACGGACCGGAGCTTCATAATAATCGCGAAGCCATTCCCGGGACGAAAATTCCCGGTAGGCCAGGGCGTAGACGGATGTAGCCCGGATATCCAGCTCAAGGAAAGGCGAAGGTGCGGTCGTTACTTTGGTGACGATCGGCGCCTTCGCCTTGCTTTTCATCTGCTTCAGCAATCCGCGTCCGCGTTCGCTGAAGCCGAGCACGCGGATATACGAGACGCCCGCGGCGAGCCGGGCAGGGCTCAGCTCTTCCTTGGTATGACCGAGCAGGATGCGCAGCAGCATGCGCTGCAGCTTGGTGCGGGTATACCGCCTCGTCTTCAGCTGCGCCAGCAGCGCCTCGACGGGAGCTGCTCCCCCCGGCATGAGGCTGCCGAGCGCATGCCGTAGGCGATGCTCCAATCCTTCGGTCACTTCGGCGTAGACGGCCAGCTGCTCCGGCGACTGGGTGAGCAGCCGCTGCAGCAGAGGCTGGGCATACAGCTCCCAATGGACAGGCGCACGACCGGCATGCCATTCGCGCTCGAGGATGCGGGCGGTCGCTTCCGGGACATACGGGCGGATCTCATCGAGCGAGCCCTTCTCGAGCAGCAGCTTGCGGAGCGCTGTCGCGCTGGCGATCCGCGCATCGGTCACATCCGACTGGCTGTACTCCGCCTTCGTGCGGCGAATCGTCAGCGGCCGGATGGCGCTCTGCAGTCGGCGCAGAGCGATCAGATAATGGAGGCCCAGCGTATTGTTGGGCTTGGCCAGCTCGGCCTTGTCCATGCCCGGCAGAAGCCTGGCCACGGCCGAGCTGTAGGCGGCCGGGTAGGACTGGCCGGCCGCCAGCTCCTCGGCGAGAGCGGCCCGGAAAGCCGCCGGCTCCTGGTGCAGCAGCTCCGCGGCTGCGGTGAGCCCGCCCAGCTCGCCGCTTTCGCTGCCGAAGCACAGGCTGTCGACGACGCCGGTGGCCGCAAGCGTTGCGACGGCTCCGTAAGCGAACCATTCGGCCGGCTGGGACGAGTAGGCGACGGGCAGCTCCAGCACGAGATCGGCGCCCATGGCCAGCGCCATTTCGGCTCGCGCCCATTTGCCCGCAAGGGCCGGTTCGCCGCGCTGCAGGAAGTGGCCGCTCATCACACAGACGACCGCATCGGCGTCCGCAGCCCGCTTGGATTGCTGGAAGTGGTACAGATGCCCGTTGTGCAAAGGATTGTATTCAACGATAAGACCGACGGTCTTCATAAGAGGATTCCTCCGGATATTGACATTGGGGAAATAATGGCCTATGATTCATCACTATATCATGAAGTGCTGGATGAAGTGAAAATGTTGACAAAAGGTAAGGATAGTCGATATAATAATCTTTGTTTGTTTGGGGTGATAATCATGTTTATACATTGGAAGGAATTGGCGACGAAAGGCGTGCTGAAGCTTGAAGGTCAAGAAGACCTGACAAGCCTGCTGCCCACAGACGGCAGCCTTACCGGATTCGGGCCTTTGCATGTGCAGCTCGAAGCGAGGGATGTCGAAGGTGCGGCAGTGGTTTACGGCAACCTGGAGATCGATGTAGAGCTCTCCTGCTCCCGCTGCTTGACGGCGGTTCGGGATCATGTGGAGATTCCTTTTCATGAGACGTTCGTAAAAGGCGAAGAGAATGCGGCTAATGACTCGGACGAAGAGGATGAGGAAGAAGACGATGTTCTTTACGTGTCGGGCGACCGCATCGAGCTTGCGCCTTTTTTGGCTGAGAGCGTGATGTTCTCGCTTCCGTACATTCCGCTATGCAAAGAAGATTGCAAAGGCTTGTGCCCTTCTTGCGGAACCGACCGGAACGAGAAGGAGTGCGGCTGCAGAACGGACAAGATCGATCCGCGTCTGGCAGGCCTTGCCGATTTATTCAAGAACGAGTAGAACGGGGCGCCGTACGCGTGAATTCGTTGAAGGAGGTGGGAAATATGGCAGTACCTCAAAGGAGAACGTCCAAAACACGCCGTGACAAGCGTCGGACTCACTTTAAATTGGAAGTACCGGGTATGGTGAAATGCGGCCATTGCGGCGAATTGAAATTGGCTCACCGCGTGTGCAAATCTTGCGGCACGTACAAGAGCAGAGAGATCATCAACCAGTAATTTCATACAAACGTCAAAGAGATAGTGCTCGCCCAACGGCTTGAGTGCTATTTTTTTTGGCCGTGCAGCCTGTCCGGAGAGGGCCTTGTCAGGGAGCTGGGCGGGCTGCGAGAATAGGACCGCGGGATTCGGAGCTGTTTTTCCCCGCTTGCCGCTTCCCTTTTCCTGCGGAATCCAGTATACTTTTCGTTATGACTTGGTCATAAGATAAAGTGTCAGTTCATAGATTGACAACGGATGACCTACAGGCACGCAGTTACGTCAAAGGTGGTGCTCGCGATCGAACGCCTTCCCAAACGGCAGCGCCAGCAGCAGCTGGCCAAAGCGATAGAAGAGAATCCGTTCATAACGGATGAGGAGCTGACCAAGCAGTTTCAGGTCAGTATACAGACTATACGTCTGGACCGGCTGGAGCTGGGTATCCCCGAGCTCCGCGAGCGGATGAAGCTGATGGCGGAGCAGTCCTACGATCAGGTGCGCTCGCTGCCGCTTCATGAGGTTATCGGGGATGTCATAGACCTCCAGCTCGACAAAAGCGGCATTTCGATGTTCGAAATCAAGGAGGAGCACGTGTTCTCCCGGACGAAGATCGCGCGCGGCCATCATATTTTCTCGCAAGCGAATTCGCTGGCCGTCGCTCTGATCAACGATGCGGTGGCGCTGACGGCGGCGGCGGATATCCGCTTTGTCCGCTCCGTCCGGCTCGCCGAGAAATGCATCGCCAAGGCGTACGTCCGCTCCATCTCCAAGGGCAAGGCCAAGGTGGAGGTATTCACCTATGTCGGCGACGAGATGGTGTTCCAGGGCAACTTTATTATTTATCATGCGAGCAAAGAACGCTCCGAAGGAGGAGACCTGCATGCGGATAGCGATTGACGCGATGGGGGGAGACCTCGCGCCGCAGGCCACGGTGGAGGGTGCGCTGCTGGCTGCGGCCGAATGGCCGGATACAACCGTCGTGCTCGTGGGCGATCAGGCCCGAATCGAACCGCTGCTTCAGGGCAAGAAGCCGGCCAATGTGGAGATCGTCCACGCGGCGGAAGTAATTGAAGCGGATGACGAGCCGGTGAAGGCGGTCCGCCGCAAGAAGGATTCCTCGATGGTCGTGGCGGGACGCATGGTGAAGGAGCGCGCCGTGGACGGGATGATCTCGGCAGGCAACACCGGCGCTCTGATGACCGCCGGCCTGCTGGTCGTCGGACGGATGAAGGGCATCGAGCGCCCGGCGCTCGCTCCCATGCTGCCGTCGATGGACGGCGAGGGCTTGCTCGCGCTTGATCTGGGCGCTAATATGGATGCGACCCCGGAGCAGCTCGTCCAGTATGCGATCATGGGCAGCATTTACCGTAACAAAGTACACGGGGTCCGCGAGCCCAAGGTCGGACTGCTGAACGTCGGAACGGAAGCGATGAAGGGCAATGAGCTGACGAAAGCGGCTTATCCGCTGCTGGAGCAGGCGCCCATCCGGTTCGTCGGCAATGTGGAATCGCGCGATGTGCTGAAGAAGCCTTGCGATGTTCTGGTGTGCGACGGCTTTGCGGGCAATATTATGCTGAAATCGTTGGAGGGGGCGGCCTCCGTTATTTTCTCCGCTCTTAAAACGGAATTTACCCGCACCTGGTATACGAAGCTGGCAGCCGCTACGGTCAAGAAGGGGCTTGGCAGCTTCCGCAAAAAGATGGATTACAACGAGCATGGCGCCGCTCCGCTCCTCGGAGTGGACGGGCTTGTGCTGAAAAGCCACGGCTCCTCCAGCGCAGTGGCCGTCAAAAACGCGGTAAGACAGGCGCGCATCGCCGTCCAGAGCGGCCTGATCGACGGAATCCGTGCAGAAATCAGCAATGGAAGCGAGAGGTCTTAATATGAGTTTACTGCCTGTAGGCATTATCGGCACCGGCAAGTATGTGCCCGATCGTGTGTTGACGAATCAGGAACTGGAAAGCATGGTAGAGACGAACGACGAATGGATTGTGACGCGAACCGGCATCCGGGAGCGCAGGCTGGCTTCAGCTGAGCAGGCGACCTCGGATCTGGCCTATGAGGCATCGCTCCGCGCGCTTGAAGCGGCGGGCGTAAGTCCGGAGGAGCTGGATCTGATCATCGTGGCGACGATTACGCCGGATATGGCGTTCCCCTCGGTCTCCTGCATTCTGCAGAACAAGCTGGGGGCGAAGAAGGCGGCGGCCTTCGATCTGTCGGCCGCTTGCTCCGGGTTCATCTACGGGCTTGCGACGGGCTCGAACTTTATCGCGAGCGGCGTGTACAAGCATGTGCTTGTCGTCGGCGCGGAATGCTTGTCCAAGATTACGGATTATACGGATCGCAATACCTGCATTCTGTTCGGAGACGGGGCGGGAGCGGTCGTGCTCGGGCAAGTGGAGGAAGGCCGGGGGTTCAAGTCGTTCGAGCTTGGCGCCGACGGCTCGGGCGGTCCGCTGCTTCAGGTAGCTGCTGGCGGCTCGCGTTGTCCCGCTACTCCGGAGACGCTTGCGGGCAAAGGCCACTACATCTATATGGCGGGCTCCGAGGTGTTTAAGTTCGCCGTGCGGATCATGGGCAATGCGGCGGAAGAGGCGCTTCGCAAAGCGGGTCTGGCCAAAGGCGACATTGACCTGCTCGTGCCGCATCAAGCGAATATCCGGATTATCCAGTCTTCTCTGCAGAAGCTGGAGCTGTCCGCAGATAAATGCATGATCAACCTGGACAAGTACGGCAACATGTCGGCGGCTTCGATCCCGGTGGCGCTGGCGGAAGCCGTGGAGCAAGGCCGGGTGAAGGAAGGCGACGCCCTGGTGCTCGTCGGCTTCGGAGGCGGACTGACATGGGGCGCTTCCGTACTGGTTTGGTAATAGAAGACGTACAGGTCGCAGGAGGTTGACGAATATGGGGAAGTTGGCATTCGTGTTTCCGGGTCAGGGAGCGCAGGCCGTAGGCATGGGCAAGGAGCTTGTAGAGGCGGATGCGGCGGCGAGGAGCCTTTACGACGAGGCGGATGAAGCGCTGGGCTTCGCGCTGAGCCGCATCATTCTGGAAGGTCCGGAGGCGGAGCTGAAGGCGACCGCCAATACGCAGCCTGCGCTGCTGACGACGAGCATCGCCTATCTGGAGCGATTCCAGGCGAAGCATGCGCTGCAGCCTGATTATGTCGCCGGACATAGTCTGGGCGAATATAGCGCTTTGGTGGCTGCGGGCGTGCTGAGCTTCCGCGACGCGGTCCGCACCGTCAGGTCGCGGGGCGAATTTATGGAAGCGGCCGTGCCGAGCGGGCAAGGCGCGATGGCGGCTGTGCTCGGCGCGGAGCGCGAGGCGCTGCAGACGCTGTGCGCTTCGATCAGCGCGGGCGGGAGCCCGGTTGAGCTGGCCAATCTGAACTGTCCGGGGCAGATCGTCATTTCGGGCAGCGTGGAGGGCGTTCAGGCTGTCGTCGAGCAAGGGAAGGAAGGCGCCGGAGCGAAGCGCGTTATCCCGCTGGAGGTTAGCGGGCCGTTCCATTCCTCGCTGATGCGCCCGGCATCCGAGCGGCTGGCAGCCGTGCTGCGCGAGGTGGAGATGAGCCGCGCAGCCGTGCCGGTGGTAGCCAATGTCAGCGCAAGGCCGGTGCGGGAGCCGGAGGAAATCCGCCGGCTGCTGGTCGATCAGGTGCATTCCTCCGTCTTGTGGGAGGACAGCGTAGCTTGGCTGATTGCGGAAGGCGTGGATACGTTCATCGAATTCGGCAGCGGCAGCGTGCTGACCGGGCTGATCAAGAAGATCGATCGCAGCGTCACGGTGCATACGATCAACAGCCTGGAGGCGCTGGAGCAGTTCAAGCCGGCAGAGGCTTAAATCAGGCATTCCGGCGGAAGCAGGCGCGTTTTTCTCCTGCTCCGGCAGATTGTCACGGGAGGAGTACAATACTCATGCTTACGGGGAAAGTCGCGCTCGTCACGGGCGCATCGCGCGGTATCGGGCGCGCCATAGCGGTTGCGCTGGCGGAGGCGGGGGCCGATGTCGCCGTCAACTACGCCGGCAGCGAGGCTGCCGCAGCGGAAACCGTCCAGCTTATTGAAGCGCTGGGGCGGCGTTCCTTCAAAATCAAGGCTAATGTCGGCTCCGTCCAGGAAGTCGAGGATATGTTCAAGCATGTGCTGGAGACGTTCGGCCGCATCGATATTCTGGTCAACAATGCCGGCATCACGCGGGATAACCTGATCATGCGGATGAAGGAAGAAGAGTTCGATCAAGTGATTGAGACGAATCTGAAGGGCGTGTTCAACTGCGTGAAGGCGGCAACCCGCCCGATGATGAAGCAGCGTTCGGGCCGTATCGTCAATATCTCGTCGGTCGTCGGCGCGCTTGGCAATCCGGGGCAGGCTAACTATGTGGCAGCCAAGGCGGGCGTGATCGGGATGACGAAGGCGGCGGCCAAGGAGCTGGCGTCGCGGGGCATTACCGTCAACTGTGTGGCTCCCGGCTTTATCGAGACGGATATGACGGATAAGCTGAGCGATGAGCTGCGCGAGGGGCTGCTGAAGCAAATCCCTCTGGCGAAGCTGGGGCAGCCGGAAGATATTGCGAAGGCCGTACGGTTTCTCGTCTCGGACGATGCTTCCTACATGACCGGCCAGACGATTCACATCGACGGCGGCATGTATATGTAGCCGGTGTTCCGGGGCAAATTAGCGGGGGTCTCTTGGGCGCAAGGCCCCGCATGGAAGCGCGTCCCGTGCCGGCTTGGGACGCTGCCGCCACATTTTTGCCCGCTTGGCAACTGGCTCTGGCATTTTGTCCATAAGTTCAGTATAATACCAAAGAGGAGGTGAACCGGATGTCCGACGTTGTAGATCGCGTAAAGCGGATCGTAGTAGACCGTCTTGGCGTCGATGAGGCGGAAGTGACCCTGGAAGCATCGTTTAAAGATGATTTAGGTGCCGATTCTCTCGATGTTGTTGAATTGGTTATGGAATTGGAAGATGAGTTTGATATGGAAATCTCTGACGAAGACGCAGAGAAAATCGCTACTGTAGGTCAAGTAGTTGAGTACATAAAATCTCATACGTAAGCCGTATAAGTCCCGTTATGCTGTTCTGTGACGGGACTTATCTCCATATCCGGGAGTGCCCGAAAGCAAGTCCTAATTGCAGTATATTCTGGAGATAGCGGCTTGCCCGGCACTGGGCCGGCACCGCTTGAACCGTATTCATAGAGGTGGGTATCAAGTGAAGCAGAGAGTCGTAATTACCGGTCTTGGCGTGATGTCCGCTCTCGGCCAGGATGTCGAAACGTTCTGGTCGAATTTGCTTGCGGGCAAGTCTGGCGTCAGCAGTATCGAATCGTTCGACGTGAGCGAATATCCGACGCGGATTGCCGCAGAGATCAAGGATTTTGTCGTCGAGGACTATGTGGATAAGAAAGAAGCCCGCCGGATGGACCGGTTCGTCCAATTCGCCGTGGCGGCAACGCTGAATGCGCTTAAGGACGCAGACCTGGACATCCGGGAGCAGACGGACCCCGAGCGCGTGGGTGTCTACGTAGGCTCCGGGATCGGCGGGTTGTCGACATGGGAGGAGCAGCACAAAATTTTGCTGGAGAAGGGGCCGAAGCGTGTCAGCCCGTTCTTCATTCCAATGATGATCGCGAACATGGGAGCCGGTCAAATCTCGATGATTACCGGAGCCAAAGGCCCGAACAGCACAGCGGTCACCGCTTGCGCGACAGGAACACACTCCATCGGCGACGCGTTCAAAACGATTCTGCGCGGCGACGCGGATGTGATGATCTGCGGCGGAGCGGAGGCGACGATCAGTCCGACGGGCGTGGCCGGCTTCTGCGCGCTGCGCGCGATGTCGACGCGCAACGACGAGCCGGAGAAGGCAAGCCGTCCGTTCGATACGGGCCGCGACGGATTCGTGATGGGCGAAGGCGCAGGCATTCTGATTCTGGAGTCTCTGGAGCATGCCCAGAAGCGCGGCGCTCGCATCTATGGCGAGGTGATCGGCTACGGCATGAGCGGCGACGCGCATCATATGACCGATCCTGACCCGGACGGGGCAGCGCGCTGTATGGTGAAAGCCGTCAAGGACGCGGGCATTCCGTTCGAGGCGATCGATTATATCAATGCGCACGGCACGTCGACACCGGTCGGAGACAAATCCGAGACGACGGCCATCAAGCAGGCATTCGGGGAACACGCTTACAAGCTGGCGGTCAGCTCCACCAAGTCGATGACCGGACACCTGCTTGGGGCGGCCGGCGGAGTGGAAGCGCTGATCTGTGCGCTCGCTCTGAAGCACGGCATCATTCCTCCGACGATCAATCTCGAGAACCAGGACCCGGAATGCGATCTGGATTACGTTCCGAATACGCCGCGCGAGGCCAATCTGAACGTCGTGATGTCGAACTCGTTCGGGTTCGGCGGACATAACGCTACCGTTATCCTGAAGAAATACGAAGCATAAGTTAGCTTGGACGACCGTAAACTAACCACAATGTTTCAGGGGGCATAAGCTCGCAGGACGTATGTCCCCTGGGACCATCCGCTGACACGAAGGTGATCGCCATGCATCGAAACTTGAAGCAATTACAATCCGATTTGTCCATACCGTTCCGCAATCCGGAGCTGCTCAGACAAGCGTTTACCCATTCCTCCTATGTCAACGAGCATCGAATGGGCCATCATAGAGATAACGAGCGGCTTGAGTTTCTGGGAGATGCGGTGCTGGAGCTTACCGTCTCCGAATTTCTGTACAATAAATACCCGGATCGCTCGGAAGGGGAGCTTACCAAGCTGAGAGCCTCCATCGTATGCGAGCCGTCGCTTGTCGGTTTTGCCGAGCAGCTCCAATTCGGCTTGTATGTGCTGCTAGGCAAAGGCGAGGAGCTGACTGGGGGGCGGACGCGTCCGGCGCTGCTGGCCGATGTATTCGAGGCGTTTGTCGGCGCGCTGTACCTGGACCAGGGGCTTGAGGTCGTCCGGGATTTCCTCAGCGTGCATATGTTTCCGCGGCTTCCGGAGCAAGGCCGTCTGCTGACGGCCGACTTCAAGACGCTGCTGCAGGAGTATACCCAGCAGCATAATATGGGGCCGCTTGAGTATCGGATTGTGGACGAGCGGGGCCCTGCGCACGAACGCGAGTTTATCGCGGAGGTGTTCCTGTTCGATGAGCGGCTCGGCCAAGGGTTGGGCCGCTCCAAGAAGGAGGCGGAGCAGCATGCGGCGTCCGGCGCGCTCGAGACGCTGAAGGTGCGGGCGAAGCAATCCTGAGGCGAGAGAAAAGGCGGCGGCCATGGGTCGCCGTTTTTTGGAGCTTTTTTCTTCTCCGAACAGCTCCCAGAGGGCGGTGCTCGGCGCCACATGGCGGGGGTCACCCACAGGAAGAACAGGCTCTGGCGGCTGTTCGATTCCTTGCTATCCATGCGGGTTTTCTCAAGACATCTTAAGACGTTTACCCACGCCGTGCCAGGCGGGCTAAATTCTTTTGCCAGGTCTAAAGCGAATTGGATAACAGGTGTCCCGTCTATTTTGTCGCTGATTTCCGTAAGAATGGCAAGGTCATGAGAGAAACGGCTATAACGGTCGCTAATTTCCGTTAGCGTTCGTTCGGCGCCCTTCCCCTCTCGTCCGTCTTTGCGTAAAAGCTAGGGGCGGCTTCGGACAATCCCCATCGGAGCCGGCCGATGAAGAAGCTAGGTGCGGCAAGACCATATATCTTAGCGTCCCCTGCAAGGCTCCATGCGGCGGGGCTTTTTTACGCTGAACGCCTGAAGAAAAGCCCGCTCTACGCGAGGCGGCGGATATGATACAATAGATTTTGAGGTGAGTTCATTTGTTTTTGAAGCGTATTGAGCTGTCGGGTTTCAAGTCGTTTGCGGACCGCACCGAGCTTGAATTTGTCCAAGGCATCACCGCAGTTGTAGGTCCGAACGGCAGCGGGAAAAGCAATATCTCCGACGGCATCCGCTGGGTGCTCGGGGAACAGAGCGCAAGAAGCTTGCGGGGCGGCAATATGCAGGACGTTATTTTCGCAGGGAGCGATGCCCGCAAGGCCGTGAATTATGGGGAAGTCTCGCTGACGCTGGATAATGCCAGCCAATCGCTGCCGTTGGATTACCAGGAAGTGACCGTCACCAGACGGGTTCACCGCAGCGGAGAGAGCGAATACCTGATCAACAAGCAGCCCTGCCGCCTGAAGGATATTACGGAGCTGTTCATGGATACGGGGATCGGGAAGGAAGCTTATTCGATCATCGGGCAAGGCCGGATTGAGGAGATTTTAAGCACGAAATCCGAAGAGAGACGGGGTATTTTCGAAGAGGCTTCGGGGATCGTCAAATATAAATCGCGCAAGAAGGAAACCGAGAAAAAGCTGCAGGAGACCGAGCAAAATCTGCTGCGGATTCACGACCTGGTGTCGGAGCTGGAGGACCAGCTCGATCCGCTCCGTACGCAATCGGAGAAGGCGATCCGGTTCAAGGAGCTGAAGGAAGAGCTCAAATCCAGCGAAATCGCCATGTACGTCTACCAGATCGAGCAGATCTACGAAACATGGGACGAAACGAACAAGCGGCTGGACAAGCTCAAGGAAGCGCAGCTGGAGCTGTCCGGCTTCGTGAGCGCGCATGACGCCCAGCTGGAGACGGACCGCTGGGAGCTGCGCCGCAAGGAGGAGGCGATCGAGGAGCTTCAGGGCAAGCTGCTGCAGATCAGCGAGGATTTCGAGAAATGCGAAGGCCAGGGCGAGGTCCTGAAGGAACGCAAGAAAAATTATTCCGCCAACCGCGCTCAACTCGAGATAGGCTCCAGGCAGTTGGAGAGCCGCATGGCGGACAAGGAAGCCGAGCTCGGGGAAGCGCGCGGCAAGCTGCGCACCGTAGCTGACCAGCTGGCGGTCGTTCAAGGTCAGCTGAAGGCCGAAGAGGATCGGCTGCTGGGGGTTGCCGGCGGCATCAGCAGCGCGGAGGAGGACCGGCTTAAGGGAGAACTGCTCGAGCTGCTGAACCAGACGGCCAACGCCCGCAATGAGGCGCGCTACACGGAGCAGCAATTGGAGGCGCTGGGACGGAGACTCGACCGGCTCAGCGACGAGAACCGCAAGTGGCGCGATCAGCAGGAAAGCATTGCGGCGCGCAAGTCCGCTCTGGAGAAGCGGCTGGAGAAAGCGATCGCCGGCATCCAGGAAGCGCGCAACCGCTATCTGGAGCTTAGCCAGGGCGTGCGCGAGAAGCAGTCGCTGTCCGAGGAGGCTCAGGCGGCGGTCCGCAAGTGGGAGCAAAAGCTGGATGCCTTGATCTCGCGGCGGGATACGATGAGCGAGATGGCAAGCGATTACGACGGCTTCATGCATGGAGTCAAGGAAGTGCTGAAGGCGAAGGACCGCGCGGATCTGCGGGGCATTCACGGCGCGGTGGCCGAGCTGGTCAAGGTGCCCGCTCATGTTGAAACCGCTGTGGAGACAGCCCTTGGCGGGGCGCTGCAGCATGTCGTTGTCCAGAGCGAAGCGCATGGCCGCGAGGCAATCGGGTTTCTGAAGCGGAGGCAGCTGGGACGGGCTACGTTCCTGCCGCTTGATGTCATTCGCGCCCGCTCGATCCCCGACAGCGAGCAGCGGGCGGTGGAGAGCATGGAGGGCTTTGTCGGCATTGCGGTCGATCTGGTTCAATTCGAGGACCGCTACCGTCAGATTATCGGCAGCCTGCTGGGCAATGTTATCCTTGCGAAGTCGCTTGAAGCGGCCAACAAGATTGCCGCGCGTATTCAGTACCGCTACCGGGTCGTAACGCTGGAGGGCGACGTTGTTAATCCCGGAGGTTCGATGACAGGCGGCAGCCAGCAGCGGAAGACGACAAGCCTGCTTAGCCGTCAGCGGCAGATTGAGGAGATGGACAAGGAGATCGCCGTATCCCAGGAGCAGCTGGCGGAATACAAGGCCAGAGCCGAAGCGATGCGGCAGGAGATCGGCGACGCCGGCCGGCAGCTCGATGAGCTGCGGGAGCTGGGCGAGTCGCGCCGGATCGAGGAGCAGCAAATTCGCGCTTCGCTGGAGCCTCTGGCTCATGAATCCAGGCAGGTGGCGGAGCAGCTTGCGCTTTATGGCGCCGACGATGAGACGATGAGCGCAGAACGTATGGACCTTCAGCGCCGCCGTGCGGCCGCGCTTGAAGCGCTCGAGCGCCTGGCCGGGGAAGAAGCGGCTTTGCAGCAGGCGATCCGCGAGGCCGAAATCCGCCGCAAGGCGAGCGAGTCGGCCAAGGAAGAGCTGCAGTCGCAGATGACCGAGCTGAAGGTGCAGGTCGCATCGCAATCGCAGGCCAAGCAATCCCTTCAGGAGATGGAGCGCAGACTGGCGGCCGAGCTTGGGGTTATTGCGGAAGAGCTGAATACGAATAAGGAAGCTTTGCGCCAGCTGGAGTACGATATGGAGCATCATGACCAGGAGACGATCCGGCAAATTGAGCAGCTGAACGATCTGAAGCTGAAGAAGCAGCAGGCGGCCGAAGCGCTGGAGCTGAACAGAGCGGAGCGCGCCGCCTGGACCGCCAAGCTGGAAGCGGAGGAGAATAAAACCCGCGAACAGCGCAATCAGCTGCGAAGCGTCGAGGAGCAGCTCAGGCAGACCGAGGTCAAGGTGAACCGGCTGGATGTCGAGCTGGAGAACCTGCTCAAGAAGCTGCTGGAGGATTACGAGCTTAGCTACGAGCGGGCGAAGGAGCGGTATCCGGTGCCGGAGGATGTGCTCGGCACACAAAATCTCGTGCGTGATCTGAAGCGTGAGATCGCCATACTCGGTGACGTGAATCTCGGGGCTATCGAGGAGTACCAGCGGGTGAACGAGCGCTTCACGTTTTTGTCCGAGCAGAAAAACGATCTTGTCGAAGCCAAGACGGCCTTGTATGGCGTCATCCGCGAGATGGACGAGGAGATGGCCAAGCGGTTCCGCACGACGTTCGATGCGATCCGGTCCCACTTCGTCATCGTGTTCGCGAAGCTGTTCGGCGGAGGCCGGGCCGATCTCATCCTCTCGGAGCCGGACAATTTGCTGGACACGGGGATAGAAATTGTGGCGCAGCCGCCAGGCAAAAAGCTGCAAAATCTGCAGCTGCTCTCGGGCGGAGAGCGCGCGCTTACGGCGATTGCCCTGCTGTTCTCCATTATTCGGGTCAAGCCGGTTCCGTTCTGCGTGCTTGACGAGGTCGAAGCGGCGCTGGATGAGGCGAATGTGGCGCGGTTTGCCGAATACTTGCGCGAGTTCTCGGAGCAGACGCAATTTATCGTCGTCACGCACCGCAAGGGGACGATGGAGGAAGCGGATGTGCTGTACGGCGTGACGATGGAGGAAGGCGGCGTATCCAAGCTGGTGTCCGTCCGCCTGGAGGATGAGGAAGCGGTCATGGAAGCAGGCTGACGCAAGGCTGCTTCCGGAGCTTGCCGGCAGACGGAAGTTTGCCGGCTTCGCGCTGCCGCTCAGGGAGGCTGGGGGCGGCATAGTCAACTAAATATATGTGGAAAGTGGATGGTAGCATGAGCTTTTTTCAGCGGCTGAAGGAAAGCATTTCCGCCAAAACGGAGTCGGTAACCAGCAAATTCAAGGAAGGTCTGGCCAAGACGCGGGATGTGTTCATCGAACGCGTCGACGACCTGTTCTCCCGGCGCAAAAAAATCGACGAGGAGTTCTACGAAGAGCTTGAAGAAATATTGATCGGCGCCGATGTGGGCGTGAATACGGTGCTGAAGCTGATCGAAGAGCTGAGGGCCGAGGTGCGCAAGCGTAAAATCGAAAGCCCGAGCGAGCTTCAGCCGATTATGTCCGAGAAAATGATCGCGCTGCTGAAGGGCGACGAGCAGACGGCGCTGCGCATGGCAGACAGCGGCTTGACCGTTATTTTGTTCGTCGGGGTCAATGGCGTCGGCAAGACGACGACGATCGGCAAGCTTGCGCATCTGCTCAAGTCGCAAGGCAAAAAAGTGATGATGGCCGCAGGAGATACATTCCGGGCCGGCGCGATCGAGCAGCTCGAGGAATGGGGGCGCCGTGTAGGCGTGGACGTCATCAAGCAGCAGGCCGGCTCCGATCCGGCTGCCGTTATGTTCGACGCGCTGCAGGCTGCGCGTTCCCGCGGCGCGGATGTACTGCTCTGCGACACAGCAGGCCGGCTGCAAAATAAAGTGAATCTGATGGAAGAGCTGAATAAAATATTCCGCGTCATCCGCCGCGAGGTGCCTGAAGCTCCTCACGAGGTGCTGCTGGTCCTGGACGCCACGACCGGGCAAAATGCGCTGATGCAGGCGAAGCTGTTCGATGAAAAATCCGGTCTGACCGGTCTTGTGCTGACCAAGCTTGACGGCACGGCCAAGGGCGGCATCGTCGTGGCCATCCGGCAGGAGCTGCAGCTGCCGGTCAAATTTGTCGGCCTCGGGGAGAAGATGGACGATCTTCAGCAGTTCGACTCCGATCAGTTCGTTCACGCGCTCTTCAACAAGTGGATAGCGGATGAAGAAAAACGCGGGCAGGCTTGAACCCGATAGCGGGCGTATTATCCAATCGTTGTGAAGTCAATCGGCTCTGGCTGCATGCCGCTTTAATAGGAGCATGGCAGCTCGGATTGCTCTTAGAGAAGTCGAAGAGAGCACGGAGTAGAAGAAAGGGAATGGATATGGGGTGTAAAAGCGAAAGCGTCCGCCTTTGAAGTCGTGTCCTTACCTCTAAAATCAATCCCAATTGGACACGACTTCAAGAGCGGTTGGAAGCCCATATCCATTCCTACCCACGCACCAAAAGCATGGAGCCGTACGTAGAGATTTTCAAGGACCGGCCGAAGACCGACTTTTGTCTGACTTTTGTCTGACTTTTGTCTGACAAGGAGAAAGACTTGACATCCTAGCCAGGTTTAAGTATGATAGGTGATGTTGCTCGGGTGTAAAGGGTTTTACCTTAACGAAGGGGGTAACGCGAATGATGGAAGATAGCGCCCTTCAGAAAACAAACCGGATCAATCTGCTGTTCGATTTCTATGAGCGGTTGTTAACGGAGAAGCAGCAAACCTTTATGAAGCATTATTTCCATGACGATTACTCGCTTGGCGAGATCGCGGCGGAATTTCAGATTAGCCGGCAGGCTGTCTATGAGCATATCAAACGTGCGGAGTCCGTGCTTGAGGAATACGAATCGAAGCTGCGGCTGCTGGATAAGCACGAGCGGAGACAGCGGCTGCTGCAGAGCGTAAGCGGGCTGGCTGACGGATTGGCGCCGGCGCAAGCAAAGGCTCTGATCGAGCTGACGGAACAGCTTCAGGCATTGGACTAAGAGAGCGATCGAAGCAATGAAATTTCCCTTGAAGGTGGTGACCCCAGTGGCATTCGAAGGATTATCCAGCCGGCTTCAAAGCGTATTCAGCAAACTGAGAGGCAAGGGGAAGCTGACCGAGGAGGACGTGAACGAAGCGCTTCGCGAGGTGCGTCTCGCACTGCTTGAAGCGGACGTTAACTTCAAGGTCGTCAAGGAATTCGTGGCCAAGGTGAAGGAGCGGGCGATCGGCCAGGAAGTGCTCCAAAGCTTCACGCCCGGCATGATTGTTGTCGATATCGTCAACAAGGAACTAACGGCCTTGATGGGCGGTACAAACAGCAAGCTGGCCAAGGCGAATAAGCCTCCGACCGTCATCATGATGGCGGGGTTGCAGGGCGCGGGCAAGACGACGACGACCGGCAAGCTGGCAAAGCTGCTGCAGCAGCAAAATCACCGGCCGCTCCTCGCGGCAGCCGATATTTACCGCCCGGCGGCGATCAAGCAGCTGCAAGTGCTTGGCGAGCAGCTGAAAGTGCCGGTATTCTCGCTGGGCGATCAAGTCAGCCCGGTCGAGATCGCGAAGCAGGCGCTTCAGCATGCGAAGGATCAGCATCATGATTATCTGATCATCGATACGGCGGGACGCTTACATATCGACGAGAATCTGATGGGCGAGCTGAAGCAGATTGTGGCTGCGGTAACCCCTGACGAGATCCTGCTGGTCGTCGATGCGATGACTGGTCAGGATGCCGTCAATGTGGCCGAAACTTTTCATAAGCAGCTGGAGCTGACAGGCGTCGTTCTGACGAAGCTCGACGGCGACACCCGCGGCGGGGCGGCATTGTCCGTTAAGGCCGTTACCGGCTGTCCGATCAAGTTCGCGGCTATGGGCGAGAAGATGGATGCCCTGGAGCCGTTCCATCCGGAGCGGATGGCTTCGCGGATACTCGGGATGGGGGATATGCTCACCTTGATCGAGAAGGCTCAGGCTGGCATCGATGCGGACAAGGCCAAGGAGATGGAGCGCAAGCTTCGTCAGGCGGAGTTCACCTTCGACGATTTCCTGGAGCAGATGGAGCAGGTCAAGAAGCTTGGACCGCTGGATCAGCTGCTCGATATGCTGCCTGGCGCCGGCAAGATCAAGGGAATGAAGGATGTCAAGGTCGACGACAGGCAGATGACGCGCGTAGCGGCAATCGTCAAGTCGATGACCAAGGAAGAGCGTCAGAATCCCGATCTGCTTACGCCAAGCCGGCGCAAGCGTCTGGCGGCAGGCAGCGGCAACTCGGTGCAGGATGTCAATCGCTTCATCAAGCAGTTCGATGAGATGCGCAAGATGATGAAGCAGTTCTCCGGCATGATGGGCCCGAAGGGCGCCAAACAGATGAAGCAGCTGAAAAAAATGGGACGAGGCATGAAATTCCCGTTTTAGTTCTTAGGACGGTCGTTTTAAGGGCAGAAGCTGCGCCCGCCTTGCGTTAATCAAGGCGATCCGGTCAGGCAGCGTTCGGACTAGGATCTCATTATAAGCGTTTATCTTACTAGGGAGGTGAAATGTTAACATGGCAACTCGCATTCGTCTTAAGCGTATGGGCGCTCACAAAGCTCCTTTCTACCGCGTAGTGGTTTCGGATTCCCGTTCCCCGCGTGATGGCCGCTTCATTGAAGAAATTGGTACTTACAATCCGGTTGCTCAACCAGCCGTTGTAAATA
Source organism: Paenibacillus sp. cl123 (assembly GCF_900101595.1). Classification (GTDB taxonomy): domain Bacteria; phylum Bacillota; class Bacilli; order Paenibacillales; family NBRC-103111; genus Paenibacillus_G. The sequence goes on along the minus strand of NZ_FMYY01000016.1, from coordinate 2,200 downwards.
TTGATGAAGAGAAAGCACTGAAATGGCTTCAAACCGGTGCTCAAGCTTCCGATACGGTTCGCAGTCTGTTCAGCAAAGCTGGCATTCTGAAGAAATTCCACGAGTCCAAGCTGCAGAAGTAATCTGTGTGATTGGGAGGGTCCGATTCCGATGAAAGATCTTGTATCTGTAATTGCCAGGGCGCTCGTCGATCATCCGGAGGATGTGCATGTGAATATCGTGGAGGACGACCGCAGCATCACGTTTGAGCTGTCCGTTCACAAGTCCGATGTCGGCAAAGTGATCGGGAAGCAGGGGCGTATCGCCAAGGCGCTTCGCACGGTAGTTACATCAGCTGCAGTGAAAGAATCGAAACGCGTTTCGGTTGAGATTGTGTCATAATGGAAAAGATGAGGGTTAGGAGATGCTTCCTAACTCTTTTCTTTCTATACAGGGAAGCGGGCGCAGCAAATATCTGCGAGCCTTCAAGAGTTTTTTGGCGGCAGGAGGCATGGAGCAAGCATGAGTGAAAAGCTGTATACGGTAGGGAAAATTGTAAATACGCACGGCATCCGCGGCGAGCTGAAGATCGTGCCGGAGACGGATTTTCCGGATGAACGGTTCGCGAAAAACAGCAAGCTTGTATTTGTCGATCCGAATTCGGGGGCGAAGCTTCCGGTGACGGTAGAGACGGCGCGTGAGCATAAACAGATGTTCATTATCCGGTTCCAGGGCTTCGGAAATATTAATGAAGTCGAGAAGTATAAAGGCTGGCTGCTGAAGGTGGAGGAGCAATACTTGTCCGAGCTGGACAGCGACGAGTACTATTACCATGAAATCATCGGCTGCTCGGTCGTCACCGAAGAAGGCGAAGCGCTTGGCGAGATCAAGGAGATCCTGTCTCCCGGCGCCAACGACGTCTGGGTGGTGCGGCGTCCGCAAGGCAAGGAATTGCTGATCCCGTACATCGATGATGTCGTGCTGGATGTCGATGTAGCCGGGAAAAAGGTGACCGTTCGCCTGATGGAAGGCTTGCTGGATCTATGAGAATCGATGTGCTGACTTTGTTTCCCGCGATGTTCGACGGGGTGTTTCATTCCAGCATCCTCGGCAAGGCGCAGGAAAAAGGGTTGGTCGAGCTGAATACGGTGAATTTCCGCGATTATGCCAACAACAAGCATAACACGGTGGACGATTATCCGTACGGCGGCGGAGGGGGAATGGTGCTCAAGGCCGAGCCGATCTTCTCCGCTGTCGAAGATATACGGCCGGCAGACGAGCAGGCGAAGCCGCGGGTCATCCTAATGTGTCCGCAGGGAGAGCCATTCTCGCAGAAGAAAGCGGAGGAGCTGTCCGGCGAACGCCATCTGATCTTTGTGTGCGGCCACTATGAAGGCTACGATGAACGCATTCGAGAGTATCTGGTGACCGACGAGCTCTCTATAGGCGATTATGTGCTGACGGGCGGGGAGCTGCCCGCAATGGTCGTCATCGACAGCGTCGTTCGGCTGCTGCCCGGCGTGCTGGGCAATGAGACATCCGCGGTGACCGACTCGTTTAGCACAGGGCTGCTGGAGTATCCTCATTATACGAGGCCGGCCAAGTTCCGGGACTGGGATGTGCCGGAGGTGCTTATCTCGGGCAACCACGCCCATATCGATCAGTGGCGGCGCAAGCAGTCGCTGTACCGGACCTGGCGCAAGCGTCCCGATCTGCTGGAGCAGGTGGAGCTGACGGCGCAGGACCGTAAGTGGCTGGCGGAATTTGAGCGCGAGCGGGCTGCGGAAGTGGCGGACGATGCGCCGTGACTCCGCGGCATTTCCTTACATAAATAGCCGGAATGACGGCGGCGGCATATAGCCCCAAAGCTTTGTGAAGTTCATGTGTCAATCGTCTGAGAAAATGTCACCTTAACTTTTCCGAGAAAATGTCACTTTTAGAATAAATGGAAGCCGCCTACCAGGAGGCCTCCGAATAGCGGTTGTGCTGTGAATAGATGGCATCTTGGAATGAGCTCTTGGATGTGGTACGCTTGGATTGGTTTTGAGTCTCCGCGGTTCTCCACGGATGACTGCTGGCGGGTTTGCGTGGCTGCGCAGAGCCCGCTTTTTCTTTTGGCGCAGAAATCCGTTTCGGCCGTTCCGTTGGCTTAAGCGCAACTGCCTTGCCCTGAAACCACAAAATGACTTCTTCGTCTAGCGTCACACGGACTTCGACGGTC